>CAVYEQ010000012.1:0-29662 GCA_963767675.1 uncultured Chloroflexia bacterium | reverse complement strand
AAATCTTTTCCTGTCGGCTCCTGGAAGATGCGCAGGTCGAAATAGGACGCTGCAGCGAGTCAGATGGTCGATGATCTCGGCCTGGATCATCTCATATTCAATCCAATCCACTGTCGTGGTGAAAATATACAGCTCGATCGGCAAACCTTTCGGGCCAGGAGCAAGCTCACGGATCAGAAAAGTCATTTCATCGGTAAATATCATGGCGGCTTTTCAAATACGCATCGATATAATCGCGATATATCGTCGCGTTGCTGAGCTGGGGGCCATCCAGCGGGGTATCGATTGATCACTATGCTCTTGATGATACGCTTCGATTTGCTCGATCTTATCTCCCAGAAAATCATCAATCAAATCCACTTTCCGGTACCTTTTTAGCGTTTCCAGGTCGCAGAACCTGAGGCTGGCCACATCAAGGTTCATCGAACGCTTGATACGCCTCCCGCCGCTCTCCTGCATGCCGCGCCAGTTTTTATAGCTCACTTCGACCATTTTGTAGGTCGGGATCATGGTGATTGTCTTGTCAAAGTTTTGGATCTTGATCGTATGCAGAGAGATATCCATCACGTCGCCATCCGCGCCATAGCTGGGCACTTCGATCCAATCCCCCTGCTTGATCAGGTCGTAGGCAGAGATCTGGATGCTCGCCACCAGCGAAAGGATGGTATCGCGGAAGATCAGCAGCAGGATAGCCGTGATGGCACCCAGGCCGCTCAACAGCACCACTGGCGATTTACCGGTGAACAGCGAGATAGACAGGATGATGCCGATCAGGTAAACCAGGATCTTGGCAATATCCAGATATCCCTGGATGCTCACACCTGAGAAATCCGGCCTGCTTTCATAGATCTCATTAAGGGCATTCAGCAGGGCGGTCAGTGTCATGACCAGGATCCACAGGATCAGGAAAAGCATCGACTTTTCGATGATCACTACTGTAATCCGGACAGCAGATAAGAAAAGAAATAAATAACCAGGAGCGGTGCAACCCACGCCACCCGGAAAGGCCGCAGGTTTTTGACGACGATATCGTCTCATTTTTGTTTCGGTACGCTTGGCGATGTACACCAAAGCGGTTGCAATGACCCAGCGTGTGATGAGAAAAGCGAGGACCGCAAGAACGACAACGACCGCCAGCGCGATCAGCACGTTTTGTCCAATCAGATTGATGAGTTCGGTCGTATCCAAGGGAATCTCCTTAAAAAATCGCAATACAGCGAATGGGTTTCCAGAAACATTTTAGCATATTTGCATTGGGGAAGATTTTGGCTGAGATCGTGTTTGATGGATTTTTCCTCATTTTGGATGGAATCCTGCTGGTGCAACATGTTTATTCTGTTCCTTGTACACCTCACCATTGCTGGAAATGAACCATTCCATCGCAATGAAATTCGAACATAAGCGTGTTGAAAAATGAGGATAGAGGGTCTTGAGGAGCAGGATTCTTTGCTTCAGGAAGTGATGGAGCTATTTTCCAGCAGGGTTGCTGGACGAGAGACTGGTATCAGGTATTCCTCCTTTGTCGGAATGACGATAGCGATGGTTGGCTGCAGGGTGACTGATTCATTTATTCAGTAGAAAATGTACAATCCCGTCATTCTGAGCGGAGCGAAGAATCCCAGATGCGATATTTTACATATACGGCTGGATTGGCAGCGTGAAGCCGCTATGGATGCCAAACAGGCGCACAGACAGGCGGTGGCGTCAGGGATTCCTCACGTTCGTTCGGAATGACCGGATAGGGGAGTGGGGGTTGAGGGGAATAGGGACAGCATGATGGATGTGTCCATGATGACGAAACCGGGCGGCATGTTTTTGGCGAGGCTCATTAACCTTTGAACGAGCAAGTTTCGTCTTCTCGCCTCGCCATTACCTGATGGTTGGCTTGTTTATATCAGCACCTTTTGGATGAAATCCGATTTCCCATCGAGATATTCAACGGCCTCAGACCTACACCGGTTTCAAGTTTAACCTCAGTTTCGTATAAGGATATTAGTCCACAATATGCATAATTTCCACGAAAAAACACTAAAATCAAGTCTTATTTGATAAAAGTGTAATTGTGAGAAGGCCAACTGGCCGATGAAGCAATTTCAATGCTTGTGTTTGAGATTGCTTCGCTCCGCTCGCAATGACCACCATTTTGCAGGTTTTATTCTCGTAATTCATTCATAACGAAATTCTTTTGCTTATCCGAAGCTCAGGTAAGTTACAATAAATAATTGAATTTGTCAATTGAAAGAGTACGATATATGAAGGATCGGAAACCGATACATTTTATTGACGAAGCGATCGAGGTCGTGTTTGATATGCCGCCGGTGTATGAGAAATCACCACCATGCCCTGACCGATTTCATTGGGGAGGAGAAGACGTTTATCATCGAGGAAATGCTGGGGGAATGGCGCGACTACACGCGCCGCGGCCGTATGGCACGAAATATGTCCGATGTTCATGCCGCGGCTGCATCCCGCCGCGGGTCATGGGGGGTGGGGCGTTTCTTCTTTCGGGTTCGCACGGAGAACGGGCAGGTTTTTGATCTGTACTACGACCGTGCGCCAAAAAACGCCAGCCAGCGCAAGGGGAGCTGGGTGCTTTTCCGCGAGATGGAAGCCTGAATTTTATTCCCCCAGCTTCTGTAAATCTTCAACGATTATTTAATATTTCCAAAAGCGGCCGCCCGGGAGGCATTGATGATTCCGGATCGATTCCCTCATTTACCGCCGTATCGAGCATCCCAGCCAACTGCTGCGGGTCAACCTCCTGAACATTCAGGCAGCGTTCGGGATACCCGAACAATCATAATACGAACGCACCTTTTGGTCCCAGACCAGACCGATGGAAGGTATTTGGAATGCGTTTGCAAGAATGCTGGCATGCAGCCGTACTGCCGCAACAGCCCTGTACCGGGTAACCGTGCGGACAAGGTCTGATACGCTTTCAGGCTGTTCTGCCAAACCGCATGCAAATCCGGCTCTCAGCTTCGATGCGACCTGCCAGTGATTCGGCAAATTTCCGGTCGAGGGAACTTCCGTTGGTAAATATCTCGCACACCATCCCAGCCTTAACCATCGCAAGCGCCAGATCGACCCACAGCTGCAGCCAGCTTTCGGCGGTGAACCTGTTTTTCTTCTCCAGATGAAGATTAACATCCTGATGGCAGGTTACACCCAATCCCACGGTTTGGGTCTTTACACTGCTATGTTGAAAATAGCTTTCAGCTGCCCATATTGCAGGGTCAAACGTTGTTTTAACCGCCAGTTGGGGTAAAAAGTTTTTCAATCGCCGGTGCGAAAGCCGGTCACGAACAGTGATCGCATGTGCGCTTTGCAGCACGCTTGAGAAAAGTACGCGTGCAGCGTGTGACCACTTTTTCCCCGACACCACAGGCGGTGATGTAGGTTGGAATCCCCAGTCGCCTTGCAGCCCGAACCAGATGAAACAGTTTGACCGGAAAACCCAACTGGTTGTCCTGCAGCATCTGTCCACCACCAATGATCAGCGCGCAGGAATTCTTTAATACAGCCTGCCAGGGTCCGTGAATGCGCCTGCGTGTGCGCATGGTCTGGATGATGGCGTTCATCAGGCTGAAAAGACCGGGAAAATGGTTCTCAGCATGCCGTATCCATGACAGGCGTTTTGAATCGCCCGGGTTGGGAACGTCCCCGGGCTGCCGGCCCGAAATATCGAGCAATTCGACCTGGACAGATGGATCGATTTGCTTAAAATAAGTACACAAGATTGTCATTGATCATCCGGTCCCCCAGATTGCTGCTGTAAATTTCCCCTGCAATGACGATCTTTTTCAATGGAAAACCCGTTCAGTTTTACTCATCGAGAGATTGGTATACGTCATCGAGTCTTTTTCATTTGGGATGACATTGAAAACTTTTTGGCGTTTTCAAGACCCCGCTGTGCTAGATGGCGGCGTAATTCCTCATCATACAGCGCCTCCTGTATGCAGCGGGCCAAATCTTTCGTATCCCCTTGTTTTGCAAGCAAGGCGTTTTCTGCGCCAATTGTTTCCCGTATCGCTTCGATGTCAAAGGCAACAACCACGCAGCCGGAGGCCTGCGCTTCAAGATGCACAAGCCCAAATGATTCCATCAGCGATGGGGATGTAAAGAGATCGATGGTATTGAAAAAGTGCGATAAATTGTCTAGATAACCGAAGAGTTTTACTTTGTGTTCGATACCGTGTACCCGGATGAGTTTGACAAGTTTCTTTTGGTAGGGCCCGATCCCTGCAATCAGGAACTTGATAGGTTCATCGCGGAGGATCGTGATTGCCTCAACCAGGTGACGCAGCCCCTTGTTATATGTCAGTCTGCCGGCATAACCGACGAGTTTGTTGTCCCCAACCCAACCCGGATCGAGATAAATTGTACGGTTTGTTTCAAGTCCATGTTTCTCGAGATCGATGAAATTGTGCATCAGAATCAAGCGGTTTTCCGGAATTCCCAGGGATAAAAACTGCGAGCGGATGTATTCTGATACCACGATGATCTTGCCTGCCCGGCAGACCAGCCTGGATAACAGACGATAACCCGGGCGCGTAATATTCTCAGAATTATGGGCATGGAATAAATAATGGAGCCCGGCTCTCTTTGAGATGATCAGCGAAAGAAAAAGACCAACAATCCAACTCACCGAGAGATGGCAGTGCACAATCTCTATTTTGTTTTTCCGTATCAGTCCTGGAATTGAAAGTATGGGCGCACAGATTATGTGCACCGGTTTGTCTTGTTTTATAAAGCGATTGCTCGGCGCGCGCATTTATGAGATGGGGTGGTTTTGAACGTAATGCGATAACCTTATCCTCCTGCCGACATCCCAGAATGGTATTCACCAGGCGCTGTGCACCGCCCAGACCAGGATGATCGATGAGGTGTAAAACTCTTGGCATATAATTTCGCTCACAATATTTGCCCGGTGATCAGACAGCGATCGATGTTTTTGGGAACCTGTCACACCATAGCCATTATTATTACCGAATTTTAATCTATTTTTGAGAAACGTTTTGTATCATATAAGTAGCTATTATCATAATGGTTATTATCAATACACATGATTTCAATAGTTAAAGGAAAAAAATGAAAGATAAAAGCACTTCACAATCCAACCTTTCACAGACGATTACGCTTGGAGGGGGGTGTTTCTGGTGCCTTGAGCCCGTTTTTGAGGAACTGCAAGGCGTCACTGATGTCGTAGTTGGTTATGCCGGTGGAGAGAAAGCAAACCCCAGCTATAAACAGGTCTGCACCGGTATGACCGGGCATGCAGAGGTTGTGCAGGTACACTTCAACCCACAGGTCATCTCTCTTCAACAGATCCTTGATGTATTTTTTAGTGTGCATGATCCCACAACACCCAACCGGCAAGGGGCAGATGTTGGCTCGCAGTATCGTTCGATCATCCTTTACCATGATGAGATACAAAGAAAAGCTGCCAGGGAAATGATTAACCGCGCTGGAAAAGGAAGAGATTTGGAAAACCCCAGTTGTAACCGAAGTACAGGCGTTGGAAAATTTCTATATCGCAGAGGTTTACCATCAGGGGTATTACAAGAAAAACCCTCATCAGGGGTACTGCGCGATGGTCATTGGTCCAAAGGTCAATAAATTTCGGAAGAAGTATGCCGAAAAATTAAAAAACCAGTCTGGAATGAGAGGCCGTCATCCGAGAGTTTGAGAAAAACAGCTATAAAAATCATAACAATCCGGTGAATGGAAGGGGATTTTTACTGTTTAAACCCAAAGAAGCAAAAATGGGTTTTTATGCGGATAAAGACGAAATATGGCGAAGGTTTTTACAATATGCTATACTTGACTCCTGTCGTAAAAGTAATGGTTTGTAACAAAAAAGGAGATATTATGAAAGGCAATGAAAAATTATTGAAGTTTTTAACTTGACTTCTTTCTGATGAGTTAACGGCCATCAACCAATACATGGTCCATTCTGAAATGTGTGCCGATTGGGGGTATAATGCGCTGCACGAAGCCATCGAAAAACGGGCAATTGAGGAAATGGGTCATGCGGAACAGCATATTGGACGTATTCTGTTTCTTGAAGGCACCCTGATCGTAAGCGATCTGAAATCCATTCATAATGGCGCAGATATCGAGAAGCAGCTAAAGCATGATTGGACTGCGGAGGAAGAGGCTGTAAAAGCCTATAACGATGCGATCAGACTGGCCGTTGAGGTTGGCGATAACGGCACACGTGAAATGCTCGAAACAATTCTGACAGATAAAGAAGAAGACATTGATTGGATCGAAGCACAGTTGGAACAAATTGAGCAAATTGGAGTTCAGAACTATCTTGCAGAAAAGATAGGCTGAACAAAGCATAAAAAGGAAGAGCGAGAAAAACCGATGGCAAATGAACGCCTGAACCAGCAAATGGATTTTGTCCTGGAGATGGATAAACTGAAAAAAGTCATCCGCCGCACATATGTTAACCGAGGGAAGCGGCTTGAGAATAGTGCAGAGCACTCCTGGCATGTTGCGCTTCAGGCGATGCTGCTTACAGAATATGCGAACCGCCCGGTTGATATCCTTCGGGTGATAAAAATGCTCCTGATCCATGATATTGTGGAAATCATCGCCGGGGATACCTATATTTTCTCCGACGCCGACCCCATCCACCAGCAGGTGGCGGAAAGCGCAGCAGCAGAAGAACTGTTTAATATGCTGCCGGAAGACCAGGCCCAGGCGTTGAAAGTGTTATGGTATGAATTTGAAGAAAATACCTCACCTGACGCGTGTTTTGCCAAAGCGATGGACCGGTTGATCCCGCTCATTCATAACTATCATTCGAAAGGCATCTCCTGGAAGGAAAACAATGTCAGTCAGGAGATGGTCGAGCAAAATATTCTCAATATTCGTCCCGGGTCTAAATCGTTGTGGTGGTACGCCCAGACAGTCGTCGACAAGGCGGTCTCAGAAGGGATGCTGGTATCCACAGATGAGCTGTAAAACCATCGCGTTTGTGTAGGACGATAAAGAAAAAATCCCCACAGTATTTTTGAAAACCATATTGAAACCGCTCGTTTCCCCAAAATGAGCGGTTTTTCGTGCTGCCAGAGCACCTTCACACAGCTTTTTGCTGTCGATCGACAAATGCCCAGATTTATGGCTCAGCCCCTTTTTTCTTTTCCAGCCTGAATAACGGTGATGGGGACAGTGCTGGATAAAGAGGAACCCTCCATATCATGTGCTAACAGAAATCCACACCGGCTGAACGGATATTTTAATTGATTCCCCTGGTTTGGAATCCAGTTGAGCAGGATACGTTGGGGAATTAGAATGGCTGCGCCGACCGCTTTGTGCGAGCATGCTTGCAGGTCATTCAGTATATAAGACCAGGATTTACCCTTTATAATTGCTGCACCGTAGTAAACAAAGGAAAAGAATATGAAACGAGTGAAAAATTGGAACCTCTACATTTTTGTACTGTTGCTGCTGCTCGGAATGAGCGCCTGTGTAAAGGCGCCCACCGTCGAACCAACAGAAACCGCCACAACGATCCCAGTCACAGCAACAGCAGAAGAAGAACCCACCCAAATTCCGGCGACAGAGACATCACTGCCGCCAACAACGATCCCGACAGAATCCCAGCCCACTCCCACATTGGAACCGGACATGCTGGCGGTCTTCATTGATGGACGCTGGGAAGGTTCGCTTACGATTTCGGGAACCAGTATAAAAACCATCGTATATTTCCGTACGGAGGAAAACATCTTGCGGGCAAACCTTGAAATCCCTTCACAAAATGTTTTCGGCTATCAGTTGAGTGAAGTCAGTTTTGATGGTGTCCATGTCCATTTTGAGGGTTTTGAAGAGTCCAATCAATTGGCCGCCTGGGATGGTGAACTGAAAGAGGACGGGACGATACAGGGTTCGTTTGACCAGTTGGGTTATAAGGGCAGTTTTGAACTTACAAGGGCTGAAATGGTCGTTTCTGATGAACCGCCGCCACCATACCAGGTTGAGGAAGTTGAAATCCGAAATAACGACATCATCCTTGGCGGCACGCTCACCATACCAGAAGGGGAAGGACCCTACCCTGTATTTGTGCTGATCAGCGGAAGCGGGGCGCAGAACCGGGACGAGGAAATATTCGGCTTCAAACTGTTCGGCATTATCGCAGATCATTTTACCCGCAGCGGAATTGCTGTGCTGCGATATGATGATCGCGGTGTTGGTGCCTCCACCGGTAATCTGACCAATTCAACCAGTGCTGATCTGGCCGGTGATGTGGGCGCCTGGGTTGCGTATTTGGCCACACGCACAGAAATAAATTCTGAAATGATCGGCCTGCTCGGGCACAGCGAAGGTGGGCTCATCGCCCCAATGGTTGCCGCGGCGACCGATGATGTTGCGATGATCATCCTGCTAGCCGGCACCGCCGTACCGGGCGAGGAGATCATTTACAAGCAGATCGAATTGATCGCCAGGGCAGATGGCGCGGCTGAGGAGGAGATCCAGGAGGGGCTGAAAGATCAAAAGAAACTATTTGCTGCTTTGCTCAGCGGAGAAGGCTGGGAGGAAGAAAAAGCAATGATACGCGAGCGCATTGCAGAACAGGTAGATGCCCTCCCGGCTGCGCAAAAATCCGCTCTCGGCGACCTGGACAAATATATCGACACTGTTTTGGAACAGCAGGTCTCTGCGCTGGAATCCGCCTGGTATCTGTATTTTCTCACATACGATCCAGGCCCAACGCTTGAACAGGTCACCGTTCCGGTTTTTGGTATCTTTGGCGAGCTTGATCTACAGGTTCCGCCAGACCCCAACGCGCAGGTGATGGAAGACGCGCTTGCAAGGGGGGGGAATGAGGATGTGACCATCACCATCTATCCCAGTGCAAACCATATCTTCCAGGAAGCAAAAACCGGCAGTGTCAGTGAGTATGCAGCCTTAAGAAAAGAGTTTATTCCCGGTTTACTGGACGACCTGACGAACTGGATTCTTGCCCGTGTGTCAACACCCGAATGATATAATTTTTTTGGTACCAAATATAATAAGGAGTAAATGCAATGACTTCAGCAAGAAATATTCTCCCCGATGATGAACTGGGGATGAAAATCGATGAGATGGTGTGTGAACATTTCAAAACTGATGAGCCCGGTGCAGCGATCATTGTTACACGGAAAGGAAAGCCGATTTTTCGCAAGGGATACGGCCTGGCCGTTGTCGAACATGATTTACCCATCGAACCTCATATGGTTTTCCGTTTGGGCTCGATCACAAAACAGTTCACCGCTGTATGTATCCTGATGCTGGTTGAGCAGGGCAAGGTGAAACTGGACGATGAAATCACCGAGTACCTGACCGATTATCCAACCCAGGCACACAGAATTACCGTCAGGCAGTTGCTCACCCATACCTCAGGGATCAAGAGCTACACCAATGTCGCAGCGTTCATGCAGAATATGCGTAAGGACATGTCCCTGGATGAGTTGATCAATTCCTTCAAACTAGAGCCGATGGAGTTTGCTCCGGACACAAGCTGGAACTACAACAACTCAGGTTATGTGATGCTGGGTGCGATTATCGAAAAAGTTTCTGGCATCAGCTATGCTGAATTTTTGCAGAAGAATATCTTTGAACCATTGGGGATGAAGCACTCCTGCTATGACATGCCAAACCCGATCATCCCCGGTCGTGTCTCGGGATATAAACCTGTTGAAGACAGCTACGAAAACGCGGATTATATCAGCATGACACTGCCCCATGCTGCCGGTTCGCTGGCCAGCAATGTGGATGATATGGCTGCCTGGGATGCGGCATTATATACAGAGAAACTGGTGAAGCAGGAATCCCTGAAAGAAGCCTGGACTGGCCACAAACTGAAGGACGGCACTTCGACAGGGTATGGCTTTGGCTGGGCCGAGTCCACCTTCCAGGACCATGCCATGATCATGCATGGTGGTGGTATTCCCGGGTTTATCACGGATGCAATCCGGTTCCCGAACGAGCAAGTATACGTTTGTATCCTGACCAATCGGGGCAGGGAAATCCCGGTTAATCTGGCATTCCGTATCGGTGCGCTTGTGACTGGCAAGCCCTATGAGGAGCCAGTTGCAATCGATATCGATCCAGCCGAATTTAAGCGTTATGAAGGCATGTATCGTCTTGATATGATGGGCATTGATTTGCCTGTGATGGTTGAGAAGGATAAACTGGTAGCCATGATGGCTACTGGCAGTAAACAGGCGCTCATCCCGGTCGCCGAGCACAAATTTGCTTCTGAAGCTTCAGTATCGACCATCGAGTTTGAGATGGGAGAAGATGGGTTGGCCGCAGCTTTCACGATGCGCGGCTTTTATGGGCCAGGAATGCATGCAGTAAAAACGAATGAACCGCTCCCCAGCCAGCGCAAGACAGTTGATCTTGATCCCTCACTATATGAGCAGTACACCGGGGAATATGAGCACGCACCTGGTCAGTCAATCACCGTCAGTTTCGATGATGAAAAGCTTTGGGCACAAATCTCCGGCCAGCCGGTATTCCAACTGCACGCTGAATCGGAAATGAAGTTCTTTTTGAAGGAAGCCCCGGTGACCATTGTGTTTGAAAAAGACGGATCCAAGGTGACGGGTCTTGTAATCCATCAAGGCGGGCAGGAAATGCCTGCGAAAAAGTTAAAATAGGCTTCAAACCTGGTATTTGTTATTCCTGATACACATGGATAATATGGGTGCCGGACAGTTATTGATTCTCTCCGGCACCTTCCGTTTTAGTCAAGCGTATGTTCCTGGTTACCCAGTCATTTCTGAGAGGGTTCTTCTGCTATAATTTGTTTTAACAATCGCTGGATCTATACAATTTTTTCATCGGATTTGCATATGAAATGAATTTCATATGTTCGTATCAGGGTGAGAGCAAAGGAATACACAGCAGGTCAGCAAATGAGCCAAGCCAAACAGACCAGTCAAAAACTCAGCCGCCTTCGAGAAAGATACGCTGCCCAGCTCCCAAAGCTACTAGGCGAAATCGAATCTTGCTGGGATAGCGTTGTTGATAGCCATTGGGATTCACTTGTCCTCCATCATCTGCTGCAGATCATTCACCGCATTGCCGGGTCGAGCGTTTCATACGGGTACCGGCAAATCAATGGGGCAACCAAGCTTGTAGAGGCCACACTGACCGAAATTTTGGAGAACCCGATTGGCGCAACGAGTGAACTACAGGAAAGGCTTGAGACTCAGCTCGACCTGCTGCGAACGGCTTTCCGGGAGATTCAAAACCGGAACTACCGGATGCTGAAAGAAACGAGACCGATATAACCTTCGCGGAGCGGGCGACACAAAAATTTTTCTGGTTGAAGATGACCCATATCAAGCCGAGGAAATCGCAGAACAGGTAAGTTATTTTGGGTACGCTGTCGAGGTTTTCACCGGGCTCACTGAACTGGTGGAGGCTGTCAAGGAAAATCCACCCAAAGTAATTTTGATGGACGTTATCTTTCCGGAAGGATCACCGCCGGACCCGAAGCTGTGATTTCGCTGCAAAAAGAAATCGATATGCTGGTTCCGGTGATTTTCATTTCTGAAAGCGGCAGCCTGGCAAGCCGGCTGCAGGCGGTGCGTGCTGGTGGCGAAGCATATTTCACAAAACCAGTCGATATCGGTGCTATGGTAGATGTCTTGGATCGTTGACGGTCGAGGAAAACGCGCGAGCCCTGCCGGGTTTTGCTGGTGGATGATTCTCCCGTTCAGGCAGAACGAACAGCCGCACAACTTTCCCGTTTTGATATGAAAACGTGTATTGTGCATAATCCACTGGAAATTATGGCGCCTCTTGAAGACTTTCAGCCGAACATCATCCTGCTGGATGTGAATATGCCGTATTGCACCGGTCCTCAATTGGCAAAGGTCATCCGGCAGTTGGAAAAACATGTCATCACACCGATCCTTTATCTCTCAACCGAGGAGGACCTTGAACAGCAGTTGGAAGCCTTGATCTCCGATTCAGAAGATTATGTCCCAAAATCGATCGGAGCAGAACGCTTGAAAAGTATCGTACAATCTCGCATAGACCGTTTTAAACAACTGCGCTCATTGATGGTTCGAGACAGTCTGACCGGGCTTTACAATCACACCACGATCAAAGAAAGGCTGGATCAGGAACTATCCCGGGCCAGCCGGCTGAAATCGACCTTGAGCTTTGTCATGCTGGATCTCGACAAATTTAAACGTGTCAACGATACCTATGGACATGGGGCTGGCGACCGGGTTTTGAAAAGCCTGGCCCGGCTGCTTACGCAGAGATTGAGGAAAACGGATGTGATCGGGCGATATGGGGGAGAGGAGTTTGCAATTATTCTGCCTGAAACCCCTATTGAATCCGCAGAAAAGCTGCTCAACGAGCTATTGGAAGGGTTCTCCCGCATCCATCATCGCGGAGGAAACCAGGATTTTACGGTGACATTCAGTGCGGGGATCGCTTCTTATCCTGACTATGCAAACCCAACCGCACTCATAGAAGCCGCAGATGAGGCGCTTTACGAGGGGAAAAACCAGGGAAGAAATCAAATCGTTGTGATTTAAAACGCTGCCGTTTTCACACAATTGCGGCCAGCATGTTTTGCTTGATATAATGCGTTGTCTGCGGATTCAATCAGCGTCTGTGCGTTTCTGCCATGTTGGGGAAATGCCGAAACGCCCAGAGAAACCGTGATACCATCCAGGCTGATATCGCCGTACTGTACGTTGAGCGCTTCAATACCCTTCCGGAGTATGTCCGCTCGGCGATGCGTATCGTCAAGCGACGCCTCCACCAATACAGCCACAAATTCCTCGCCGCCATACCGGCAGATGGTATCTTCACCACGGATTTGCATTTGGAGAAACTTACCCACTTCTTTTAGTACGGAATCTGCCGCGGCATGTCCGAACTGGTCGTTGAATTCCTTGAAATGATCGATATCGGCCATAATGATGCCAATGGGCCGGTCATGACGTGAGGCGCGCCGGAGTTCGCGTGCCAGCATTTCTTCCAGATAACGCCGGTTATAAAGCCCGGTTAACGGGTCACGAATGGACTGACGGCGCATGGTTTCACTCAGGCGTATGTTCGATAAAGCCAGCGCACCCTACCCGCAAACATTTGTGATACCTGGGTGAGTTGTTCAAGATTGTATTCATCCGCGCTGCAAAGATGGAAAAGACCAACCGTTTCCGTTTGCACTGTCATAGGCACACAGAGGTATGAAAATTGCCTGTCAGGGGGAATGTGTTTGCAGTGCAGCTCCGTGTTCCCATCTCCAATCTGGATCCGGTTTCGCTGCAAACCCCAGCAGTCATCCGAGAGGAAATCGCTTGAATTCGGGCGGTTTTCTTCCCAGGTAACGACAAATTCGAGCATGTTCAAGGCCGGATCAAATTGATAGAGTGCACCGGATTGCTCAGGAAAGAGTTCGACAGCAAATCTTCGGACAACTGTATAAACATTTTCTGTGTTAACACAACTCTGCAGCAGATCACCCATTCTCATTTAACAGCGTGACTTCACTGTTGCGCTGTTTGAGTTCATTGACCCATTGCAGCAGTTGTTCTTTGGCGTGCTGCTGGGCTTCTTCCGCGAGTTTGCGCTCGGAAATGTCTTAATCATGCATTCCAGATATACTCTGCCGGCAAGGATCTTTCTCGATTCCAAAACGTCCTGCACCCATCGCGGTGAGCCGTCCTGGTTGATGATCCGGTATTCGAGCATACCGCTCTCGCGACCGATTATGCGCCCATTCAGGTTTTCCTGGATGGCAGTGCGGTCTTCTTCGTAAATGCTGTCCAGCCAATGCTGTCTTTTTGTCAGAAAATCGTCCACCGGGTATCCCAATACCCTGGAAGCTGAAGGGGAAAGATGTTGTACCATGACTTTCCCTTTTTCCACAGTCGCCAAACCCAGTTGGAAAGCAAAAGTGTACTGGAGTGCTTTCTCCAACTGAGTCTGTAACAAATCAACCTGATTGCTCAAAAAAACCTGTTCGTTTAAATCACGACAGAAACTGAACAGACAGGTTTTTCCATTCCATATCCCAACTTTGATCATCAACTCCACCGGCATTTCGACATTGAGGCTGGATTTGAGCAGGGCAGGCAGGATCACGATTTGTTCTGTTTTTGCCTGATCGATAGCGGCTTCGACGGATCTTACGATACGATTTTTGGAACAGATCCGTCAGGTGGCCTGGTTTCCAATCTCTTTCAGGGTATTTTAACAGCAGTTTTGCTGCCGGGTTCGCAGAGATGATAATGCCGAACTGGTCAAGGATAAACGCCGGTTCACTCAGGGCATTCCAAAAGGACTGAAGGTTCTTTTCATGGTCACGGCTGTTTACCCCAACCTGCCTGGTATCTTCAATCCATACCAGATATGCATCGCTCTGATGCCCAGTTGGTTGGCATAATTTTGATATTCAGCGGAATACGAAGCGTATCAGCAAACTCAACTTCCATGTTCTGGAACCAACCAGTTTTGATTGGGATTGGAAGCGGGTGTTTTTTGCCTGTTATCAAACTCTGATCAAAGAACTTCCTTTGCACTCTTATTGGCATAGCGGACTATCTCGTCTGATCCAATGATGAGAACCGCCTGTTCGAGACTGTCAAAAACATGCTGGAATTGGATTTCTTTATTTGGTTGACCTGAAAATTCTACGGATTGATCCGCCGGCACATCTTCCTCCGAAACTGAACGCACAATGAATTCAGGAAATTTGTGGGAAACGTCGTTTATTGATTGAGTTATTCGTTATGGAGATGCAATTCCTTTGCCACCTGAAAATCATGGCCCAGTACTTTGTCAGGGAGGAAATGATGCATGCTAAAGATATCTTTGCATTCTTGGCAAAACTAAGAGTGGTCAGTCCTTCCCTTGCTTGTCCCATCAAATCGATTAGATGATACGCCGGTCGAAGGCATTTTCCTTAAATAATACCAGGCTGAACGCGCGGTACCATCAGTCCTGAGTGGTAATCGATGATATCAAAAGCGGCGTGAACAGCCTGTTACCCATCTTTTTGTCAGGCCATGTTCAGGGAACGCAGCAGGCTCCTCTTCTGGCTGATGGGCATAGAGTAAAAAGAAGCCGCCTGGCTTGATGGCATGGCGAACGCCTTTCACGTAGTTCATGGCCGCACGTTCATTGCCCAAAGCATGCAGACAGCCGATGTCATAAATTAAATCAAATGGGCTGTTAAGGGCGAGCCTGTCCAGTCGTGTTACATCTCCCACAAAGAAGTTAATTTGGGACTTCATCACGCGGAATTGTTTTCTGAGTTTCTTCCTCCCCTGGTGGATGGCCAAAGGTGAAAAATCTACCCCATCCACATACCAGCCCTGGCTGGCCAGGTAGATGGCATTTGTGCCAGTGCCGCAGCCTAAATCGAGCGCTTTCCCTGGGTTTCGATCTGTAATAAAGGTTTGCAGTTCAGGTGCAGGGATGCCCGAATCCCAGCGCGGTTTTGTGAGATATGCCCAATTGAACCAAATTCGTTTTAGCCAGGACAGGCCTTTTTTCTTCATAGGGTTGGGCCTCTACATATGATAAGATAGACGCATTATTAGGCGGCGGATAGGTTTAATCATATCACCCCGTTTTTGTTACATTCTGTCACTGAGAAGCATATTGAGGATTATTTATGCCTGAGCTGGAGCACGCAAGCCCTTTCACTTCATTGTTCATTGTTCTTATCCTGGCGGCAATTGTACCGGTTATCGTATCACGTTTTAAGAAACTGACGGTACCCATCGTCGTAGGGGAAATTATAGCCGGTATTATCCTCGGCCGCAGCGGGTTCAAGCTTGCTGTCAGCGACCAGCCCATTCTCGAATTCTTGGCAGAATTCGGTCTCGTTTTCCTGATGTTCCTCTCCGGGATGGAGATCGATCTATCCAACCTGGGGGCATCAAATCTTGCAAAGCGCGAAAAGATCCAGCCTTTTGAAGAACCCGGTGATGTTGAGCATCCTCTCTTTCATCATCACACTGGTCATCGCAGGTGGGATCGGCTGGTGCTGTATGCCATGGAATTGGTTAAAGATCCGATTATGATGGGTCTGATCCTATCAACCACCTCTCTGGGTGTGGTGGTTCCCGTGCTCAAGGAGCAGGGATTGATCGGAGGAAAATATGGGCAGACACTGCTCATGGCTGCCCTTGTTGCGGATTTTGTCACCATGCTTTTGATCACGGTTGAAGTTGCCATTCTTTCCAGCGGCCTGACGATGGATGTCCTGTTGATTATGCTGTTGTTTGCGGCGTTCCTGGCGTTCTACCGTCTGGGAAATATATTCTTCAACCGTATCAAAGCTGTGCGGCGGGTGATAGAGGAGCTGAGTCATGCGACCGCCCAAATCAAATTCCGTATTGCCATCGCGATCATGTTGTTCTTTGTGGTCATCGCTGAAACGCTGGGTGCAGAGGTGATCCTGGGCGCATTCCTGGCCGGTGTGATTGTCACTTTGCTTGGCAGGCAGGAAGACGAAACAGTGATCCACCAATTGGAAGCGATAGGTTATGGGTTCATCATCCCGATCTTCTTCATTATGGTCGGTGTGGATATCAATTTCTCTGCCCTTTTTTCCTCTTCCACAGCGATGCTGCTCGTTCCACTGCTTCTGGCGGCTGCATTTGTTGTGAAGCTGGTCGGTGCAGCGGTCTTTCGTTTTGCTTTTAGCACCCGCCAGACATTGGCAGGCGGCCTGCTGCTCTCTTCCCGGTTGTCGCTCATTATCGCAGCAGTTGCAATCGGTTCGCGTCTGGGCGTGATCAGCGATGCAGTTAATGCAGCAACCATCGTTGTCGCCGTTATTACTGTGACAGTTTCGCCGTTGATCTTCTCCCGCCTGATGCCGCGGAAGGAACAAACCGGACAGCGCTATATTATGATCGTTGGGGCGGGAGAACTGGGCAGGCGTGTTGCAGAGCAGCTCCAAGCGCATCATGAGCAGTTCATAATTGTTACCAATGCAGCGGATCGTTATCAGCGCACCCAGGAGATGGGTTACGAAGCCGTGTTGAGCAGGTTTGAGGATCTGGATGAGACAGTTTCGGCGTATCTGGAGAAAACGGATAACCTTGTGGTAACCCATACCAATATCGAACGTAATTATCGAATTTGCGAACTGGCGAAATCGGTTGGGATACGCGCCGTTGTTTCACATGTCAGCGACCCCAATGAAGTCGAGCGGTTTAAGAATATGGGTGTGCGCACATTGAACAGCGCGCTTGATCGTGCGCCCATTCTCGCGCTCTCGCTCGCAACCCATCGACATATGATTTACTAACCCGGACCGATGACGACAAGCAGGTGATCGAGATCACGATAAACAATGATCGCTGTGTCAACAAACGACTCCGGGATCTGGTGCTGCCTGGCGATGCGCTGTTGGTTTCGGTTAACCGGGATGGTGAGCTGCTCATCCCGCATGGGAACACACGCCTTGAAAAGTAGGGGATGGATGCCATGTTTTTGACCCTGGTCGGATCAAATGAGTGCATCGAAACGGCGCGCCAGCATGTTTTTTGGGCTTTGTGAGTTAACTCCTGACAAACTGGCCCTGGCTGCCGCATTTACATCGTTCCGAATACTGGATTTGCCGATTTTCCCCTTCACGCACAGGCTGGAACAATCTAACCCGTACAAGTTGTCCAGCAGAGAGCGGAATTAAAGGGGTGAGGTTGAAGGTGGCAATTCGAACTCATTACCCGTTTTCCTATTGCCATTTTGTAATTGTTTGGTTTCTAGCCAAAACGTCCTTCAACATACTCCTGTGTGCGCTGCTCCTGCGGGATTGGTAAAAATGCTCAGATCACCGGTCTCGATCAACTCACCTTGCAGGAAAAATGCTGCAAAATCCGCCATGCGTGCGGCCTGCTGGGTGTTGTGAGGCGCCAGCACGATAGTGAATTCCTTCTTGAGTGCAATCAGCAGGCTTTCGATCCGGGCTGTTGATACCGGGTCGAGGGCTGATGTGGGTTCGTCCAACAAGATCACTTCTGGTTTTAACGCAAGGCTGCGGGCCAGGCAAAGACGCTGTTTTTGCCCCCCGGAGAGGGAGCTGGCAGGCGCTTTCAGCCGGTCATGGACTTCATCCCAGAGCACAGCCGTTCTCAACCCCCATTCGACCGCCTCATCCAATTGGGATTTTTTACGCACGCCAGCGACCTTCAACCCGTAGCTGACATTGTCATAGATAGAGAGCGGCAGCGGGATAGGTCTGGAGAAAACGATGCCCACCTGGCGGCGCAGTTCGATGACATTAATTTCCGGGCCAAGGATATTGACGCCGTTAACAGGATTTTGCCGGATATCGGTCGACATCGGCCAGGTCATTCAAACGGTTCATCGTGCGCAGCAGAGTCGACTTTCCGCCTCCGGCAGGACCAAAAAGACGTTGACAGCGTTGCCAACCAACTCGAGGTTGATATTTCGCAGGCTCTCAGCACCATCTGAATAGCGCACATTCAGATTTTCAATCTTGATCTCAGTCATCGTGCACTCACCATTGCCGCCTGCCCGGGCACGGGAGCGGATCACAGTCGCAATCAGGTTCATCCCCAGAACAAATGCCAGAAGAACCAGCACCGTACCATATTGGATCTGGATGGGCATTCCCGGTACCTGGGTTGAAATAACAAACAGATGATATGGCAGCGCCATGGTCGCATCGAACGGTGAGTTTGGTAATTGGGGCAGGAAAAATGCAGCGCCGGTGAATAAAATTGGCGCTGTTTCTCCTGCGGCGCGTTCCAGCCCCAGGATGACCCCGGTCAGGATGCCTGGCAGACTTTGCGGATCTTGTATATTCCAGATCGTCTGCCAGTGTGAAGCCGCCAAGCGATATGCTGACCGGCTGAAAGAAGTCGGCACGGCACGCAAGGCTTCTTCTGTGGTGCTGATGATCACCGGCAAGGTCATAATTGATAGTGTTAGTGAGGCGGCCAGGATGCTGGTGCCAAAATTGAGGAATAACAACGAAAAGCCCAACCCAAACAAACCATACACGACTGACGGAATTCCTGCCAGATTGATCATGGTGATCCGGATGATACGTGTCCAACGGTTATCGGGCGCATATTCCGCCAGGTAAATCGCGGCTGCAATCCCTGGTGGCACCGAGAAAAGTGCTGTGCCGAGTGTCAGGTAAAAAGTACCAATAATCGCAGGCCAGATACCGCCAGAACGCATACCATCGCGCGGCATTTGAGTCATAAATTCCCATGAAATGGCAGAAGCGCCTTGAATGAAGATGTAAACGAGCAAGGCAATGATGGGCGCTACTGTGATGATGGCTACCAGCACAAGACCGGCAAAACCCAATTTCTTGAACTTGCTCTGGTTTCAATAATCGTTTTTTCGTTTCCATCTCAGATCGTGATGCCCTGCTTTAGCATCATGAAAGCAGACTTTCCTCCCGTTTCACCCGGCGGTGGCTGCAGCATGTAGGCAACGATATCGATTACCAGGGAAAACAGGAATAGGATGATGCCGATGAGGAATAGGACGTGATAATGTGAGCTGCCGCTGGCGACTTCTCCCATTTCTGAGGCAATTGTGGCCGTCATGGTTCGCACAGGCGATGAATAGATGCTGCTAATCCTGCTGGCATGGTGGGGGCATTGCCGGTTACCATCATTACGGTCATTGTTTCCCCGATTACGCGGCCGATGCCCAGCATGATTGCAGTAAGGATACCAGAGCGGGCAGCCGGGAAGGTTACACCCCAGATTGTCTGCCATCGGGTTGCGCCCAGGGCCAGTGCTGCATCTCGGTAAGAAGGTGGAACAGCGTTCAGTGCATCCTCGGCAATGGATACAATTGTTGGGATTGAGCCGCCCAACCCAACAGCAATGAGCCGGTTAAGGCTGTAAGACCAGTAGGGAGATTAAGCTTTCCCGCAGAAATGGGGAAAGAACCAGAATTCCCATAAAACCTAATACCACAGATGGGATGCCAGCCAATATTTCAACCAGCGGTTTGAGAATTTCTTTTGCCCAGGCGGAGCCACTTCAGAGATAAAAACTGCTGTTACCACACCCAAAGGCACCGCGATCAAGGTGGCACCAAGTGTGACGATCAGAGATCCAAACAACAAAGGCCAGATACCAAATAAATCTTCGATTGGATACCAGCGGGTACCCAACAAGGTGGGAATATCCACTTCAAACAAAGCCGGCAGACCTTCTCGCAACAAGAAAAGACATATCAAGCTGACGAAAAGGATGCTGAGGTAACCTGCCGCCTGAATCAGGCGATTTATGATCCTTTCACTGAGCGCTTTTCTTTGTGTGATCATTTTTATCCTGATTACCTTCCTACAGGCTGATAGGGCACAAAACCTAATTCTTCAACAATCTGCTGTGCTTCAGCAGAATATATCCATTCCAGGTAAATTTTTACTTCGCCAACAGGTTCATTTCGTGTGTACATGTAAAGATTACGTGCAACGGGTAACTGCCATCCCCTACGGTTTCGATGGAAGGTAAAATATACAGGCTTTCACTGTCAGGCTGCAAGGGCGATCACTTTCACATCCTCTGTCACATACCCCAGGCCATCATACCCTATCGCATTGGGATTATCTCGAACCTCGGCAATTATGCCTTCTGAAGAAGGAAGAAGCAATGTATCAGCTGAAAAAATTTTTCATCCTCTTTGTTGCCCAGACGGATCACTTCTTCCAGGAAGTAAACATGGGTACCTGAATTGGTCTCCCGCGATGTGCGGACAATAGGCCGGTCATTCCCCCCAAGTTCCTGCCAATTCTTGATCTCCCCTTTATAATATTTTGAAACTTGCTCCAAGGTAATCGGTCGATTGGGTTTTCCAGGTTGACAATGACTGCGATGGCGTCTCTGGCCACAATGAACTCCAGCGGATCGTCCCCTTGGGAAATGATGTCTCAATCTCTTCCGGTTTGATCTGCCTGGAAGCATTGGCAATATCGACCGTGCCGTTTGTTAACGCTGCGATTCCGGTGCCGGACCCACCGCCGGTGACCGAAATGCTAACATGGCAGCAACAGATTGGTATCGTTCTGCCCAGGCCAAAGCCAGGTTGACCATTGTGTCCGATCCTTTATTTTCAATATATCCGTAAGAATCTTCACTGGACTTCTCCCCGGATCGGTGGAATCCCTGACACTGCATCCCCATAACACGAACAATATGCAAAAATAAACATAGACAGAATCGTTTCATTAAGAAAGAATTATAACGTAGGGTGGAAAACCGGGTTAAAATCAGATCGAAAATTTGGTAAAAAATGAAAAATTTCTCATCCCTAATTAGTCACAAATTCAGCAATATTATGATAAACTAATCATAGTGAATGGGATTCCCATTTTATTATTCAATGACTCTTTCGGGGGTCTGAGAAAGGAGAATTACAATGGCTTATCAACACACGAACACAAAAGGCGTAACCTATTATTTACACGCCAAAGTCAGAGAGCTCAAGGATGGCAGGACAACGCGACTTTTCTATTTTGCAAGAGATGTCAGAGATGATGCCCTGGACGCAGTTCCCGATGGTTATCATGTTGTCGAAACCAAAACCGGTATGCTCGTATTAAGAAAAGTATAGTCAGAAATTTTTTGTAAATCGTCAATCAAGTAAAAAAGCAATGGGCTGTAATGAAGCCCATTGCTTTTTTTACTTTCTCTATCTGTGCGTTTACCTAATGATCCTTGTGCTGATCGTCAATGGGGTTCAGATAGACTGCGCGCATGGCTTGAGAAAGTTTCTTTAACCCTTTGTCCGATTGCTCCACCCTGTAGCCAACCATGATCGCAAATGAAAAGATCAGTCCTGGATGCCGCTGGTTATAATCCCTGAATTCTTCCAGTGTTTCCTCTCCAGTGAGCCGAACCGCTTCGGCTGCCACCTTGCGCTTCCAGACTGCAGCGTGACCAGGGGCTGATGGGTGATATTCTTGATACCAGTCTGATTTCTCGCCGTAGGCAGCCACAACCACGTAGCGATCCTGTGCTTCATCACGGCGAATCACTTCCAGTACATTTTGCCTGGCGAGACCACTGTTTCGCCCGGTGTGGTTCAACAGAAGAAAACGCTTCCCCATCAGCCTGCCCAACCCGATACGGTAAAAGAGAATCGGGAAACGAAAAAGGATACGAGTTAAGCTGCGCGGTGGTTTTATCTTTTTGGATTTTGGCATTTTCAACCTCCTCTTCAATTTTACCCTTCTTGATCCCTATTTTCCAAAGACAATCCCCCAACCAATCATCTTGTTTTGGGATGGCATTCCTGCAATGAGCTGATATTGTAATCCTGGATGGCATACAGGAAGGAGCGCATCGTTGGATAATCTTTTTATTTGGATGACACGCGGGAATGGGGTTTTGTGGATGTTGTTTGGGCTTTTCTTCATATTCAAGGGGAACGGTTTTGGATATATCATCTTGATCCTGGGGTTGTTATATATTGAACGTACTACCGGTTTGGGGAAACTGTGGGGAGAGAAATATCCAAAAAAAGCTTTGCTGGTTTTTATATCCATCACCTTCTTCACGATTTTCATCACGATATTTTCTGTTTTGTTTGTCCTTTGATTTGTTCAAGTTTCTATAGCGTGTGTTGAATGATGAAACTGTTTTCCCGCCGGGTTTTCTTCAGTCACGAGAACCATTCCTTACCAAAGACCTGGGGCATGATGTTGGCGAGGCAGGAAAACGAAGCCTGCTCGTTTAAGGGTTGAGCAAGCCTTGCCAGTACCTGAAGGTGTGCTTGTTTATTACAACGAAATCAGGTAGGGACTGGGCTTGTGCAAGCCGTGGTTGAGGTTTTGGCACAGCCTTCCAACGTTGCAAATACCAACACTTTTTGGAAGAAATCCGATTTCCCGTTGGGATTATTCAAAAGTCTTTAGAATCAAACTCAGCCCTTTAATCCCTTCTCTGCTGGCTTGTTGATGGGTTTAAACCATGCTTCCTGTCCAAAAAGGGGAAAACGGCAAATCAAAGATTTGGAGATACTATCGGCGGCAACGAAGCCACATTCTGGATAATGATTAACCTTTCAGATATGCTGTTTGAATCTCGGCCGGGTAATGTTCATGCAGGTATCGGATTGGCGTTTAAAATTTGTACCGAAAAGCGTGTTTTCCTGCCTCAAATCATATTGACAACAAATCAAAACCCATGCTAAAATCGCTAAGTGTTATCGGAAGTTCTAAATAGAAAGACTGGTTCTTTTGATTTGGAACGGGATATAACAGCGCATCATTTTTATGAAAGGAGTTCCAAGTCATGTCCGAAAAAGAACAGGGCGCCGTCAAATGGTTCAATGGGTCCAAAGGCTATGGTTTCATCGAACGCGACCAGGGCGGAGATATCTTTGTTCATTTCAGTGCCATCATCGCTGACGGCTATCGTTCGCTGGAAGAAGGCCAGCGGGTAGAATTTACCGTTGCTCAAGGCGATAAAGGCCTACAGGCACAAGAAGTTGTCGTTATAGGATAAGGATGAGAAAATTGTAAATGAGACAGCCTACTTGCTAGGCTGTCTTGTTTTTTTATCAACCCTCTGCACGCTTCAATAAACTTGATCAGGCGTAAATATGAGCAGTCGTACCAACTGCGACCCGGTTCCAATGGGTTTCCCATCATCAGCCGGTTTGACCCCGAGAAAAGCTGAGCAGTTATATGGAAAATGAAAAAACACCTGAACCTCAATCCGCTGAAGTGTTAACCTTCTGGCAAAGACTGCGCAAGACGTTTCGCTGGACAAAATCCAGCTATTACCTGATGAGCGTTTTCATCGCGCTGCTTTTCCTGATCGGCTACGTATGGTGGCCGCTGCTGCTTGCCTATGTGAATTCTTACAACCCGGACTATCCTTTCTGGGCGCAGATGGATTATCTGCTGCTATTTGATTTTCTGGTCATGTCGCTGCTGATTATGGCAAACGCGGATATCAAGAAGGATTGGAAGATCTTTGTTATTGGATTGTGCGGCGGTCTGGTGATCGAAAGCTGGGGTACCCAGACCAATTTGTGGTTTTACTACACAAATGAACGACCACCCCTTTGGATCATTCCTGCCTGGCCGATCGCGAGCTTATCAATTGACCGCCTCTTCCGGATGCTGCGATATTGGACCCAGAAATCAGCCGGATAAGATCTTCACCTGGTTGTACTGGATCATCTTCCCGGTTTTCTACGCTTTGATGCTCCATTTCGTACAGTACACTTTTGATAAATCGCTTACCCTGATGGCGCTGGTACTGTGCGCTTTCCTGATCCTGACCGATAAAAACCACCGTGCGGCGGTACTGGTTTTCATAGCCGGGACAGGTCTGGGTTATTTTCTTGAACGATGGGGGACAACACGCGCATGCTGGACGTATTACACCTATCAATATCCGCCGCTTTTCTCGGTGCTGGCACATGGCATGGCAGCGGTCGCTTTCTGGCGGGTGCTTGAGCTTTACCATGTCTTTGAGCCGCATATCCGGCGGCTGTTTCGGCGCGTCCGGTAAATTTCTGCCCGCCGGATGATAACAAGAAGAATTATCCTCAATTGAATTTTTTTTAACGTATTACCTTATTTACCATATTTTCCATATTTTCCACTTTCCATGCACAGGCTTAAACATATAATCCGCTGCCCCAAACGAGGTTTTTATCGCGCCGATTTATTCTTAAAATCCATTAAATGGATGGACTGCTTTGATTAAGATTTTGCAGATAGGGCAGTGATAGCCGTCAGGTTGAACCCCTTTACAATCAGCCATACCGCCAGTGACCATCTCATTCAAGGCAATAGGCAGATTGGAAAGGATCATGAGGAATGATGGAACAACCACATCAAACATCGCCAGGAACCCGGCAGCAAACCATAATGGATGCCGATCAGACCCCAGACGGATAACCAGCGGTGGACGAAGTTTGATCGATACAATAAATAATAGAATATCAGATTGTCCAGCGGAGATAGGAATTGAAGGATGATGTCACCCGCCCCGGCACCAACAGTTTTGAGCAAATCGCCGGCAATATGAAAAGGTGAAGTGTCCGTCTGTCTCCTGCCTGACAGATCCCTGGCTTATTTTGACCAGCATCACCAGCTCTCGTAAGGTTGAAGGTGGCAACTTGAACTATCTATAACCGACATATTGTTTCCACGCCTCAGTCCTTGATCTGCCGCATTCTTACTCAAACGAATATTGTTGGGTATAGCAATGCCGGTATTTTCAGTGGCATGATCATGGTGAGGAGGGCTGCGCTGCACCTGCTGGTATTTTCAGCAATTTGACAGATAATCTGATGCCTGTATTGGGCCTGAAAAAATCATACCGAGTATACCGCGACGGTCGCAGTGATAAAAAATACGCCAATGATTATTGCAGTCTTTCGATGTGAATTCATTTCTTTGTGCTCCTTTTTGATTGATCCGCACTGAATAATACGTTTACATTTACAGGGTACCTGCCAGATGATGTTGGTTTATCAACCCAGCGTTGCTCGATGATTATCTTTTTTTTTGTTGTGTTAGCTGAATTGTTTAGTCCACAGCTAGACAAAGGACAGAGATAAGCGGGAGCCCCAGGCTGTACAGCCGCCGCAGTATGCTGTGTAACGCTGCCTGGTCAACGGTGCAGGTCAGGGACGTGTGAGGTTGACCATCACAATCTTTTTCCATGGCGAATTTGTCATGGTCTCAGTGATATTAAGCCAGTTCTCCTCTAATATGACCAGGTACACTGATTTGATAGGTCATTGGTTGATCCAGTGTGAGGTTTTGATATTTTCATCCATTGACACATCCCGTTTATCCTAACCCACCCATCAGGTAAATTAACGTTAATCATCTCTCTCGGTGTTCTTTCACTTATGATTTGATGGGATAAGTGTGGTGAAGATGGAATACTTTAAGCTTTACCAAGGACCCTTTGATATCTTCAATATTCATCATTTCCTCCTTGAAAAGCGTTATCTTATTCTGCATTTATACCGACGGCGATTGAGCCAATATCCAACCACAAACATAAGTACAATACTGATCAATCCTTCTATGCCTGGTGAGAACCAAAGTTCCTTCCCATTGCGCAGTTGTAGAAATCCACTTAGCAAGATTGTGTTTCCAATGACATTTCCAAGGGTGTGCATAATCCACGCTGGCAGCACCGACTTCGTTGCCAAACGGATTTCGCCATAAACCACACTCTGGCTGATGGTTCCCAGTAGTAGCAGCGGGACAAAATACCATAGCATATTCACGGTGAGATATGGCCACAAGGTAAAGATAAACGGCAAATGCCAGATCCCCCCAAATTAAACCAACGAAAGTGTGTGATACCCATATATTCGTTATTGATGTGAGTACACTTTCGGTGCCAAATAACCACGCCAGGCAAATTCTTCAAAGAAATTCTTGATCAGAAACCAAACTAAACCTGCCATTATAGTGGCTGGGACAGTCGACAACGACCTCAAGTCCAGCTCAATGCACTAAGATTGCGCCAACCAGTACGGTTATGCTGATGCTCACAGGAAAGATCAAGACACTGATAAGCCACCAAAAGCCTTTACCCTTGAAGTTAAGGCGCAAACCTATGTCACTCCAACCAGCGCCGCCAAAGGTCCGTAAGAGCAGCGATACAACCAGTGGTGTGAGTATCCATAATAACTGGCCCAAACCCGGATGCACCTGGCTCAGCATCAGGAGGAAGGGTGAATGGCTCAATAAAACCGGCAAGAACTGCTGAACCCAGAACCAGTATCGTGAAGATGATCAGATTTCGTTTTGTACGTTTTCTATCAGGATTTCACATTTCGACCTTTTCTTGTGTTGATATTTTTCAGGCTGAGATCAATCCAAAGCGGCAGGCCAATTCAGCCAACCGAGTGCGGATGGTGTTCTTCTTTGAACGATTTATAATATTGACAAGATGGTTCTTATCGGCCTCTCGACGGACATCGTTGGACAGTGTTTTTGCTAATTTGTAGCTGATCATTGTGTTTCTCCTTCATGCTTTGCATATTATTGGCAGGGTTTTACCTTGCAGCTAAAGCTTACCCGGTGCAGGGTGTTGTTGTCATACCCCAAAGGTGTTATTCGGCGGGTTATTCATGGCGGAGAGATGGAAATGTCCGGTTGCTGAAAACGATGAGTACCCGGCAGCCGCATTATGCGTTTGTGCAAACCAAAACCAATGTCATCTTTCATCATTTTCACGACAGGAAACCAGGCAAGAAAATGATGGGGATTTATTTTGTCAGGTATGGAAACCTGACAGGAATGTTTGCATTGCTGATCATGCAAATCTGTGGATTGATATCACGGTGTATCGAGCGCAATCTTCATCCAGATCAAAACGTTCAGCCGCCACGAAGGTGCGGAGCACTGATTGAACCATCGATCGGAGGAAAACCGCGCGTAACACCGGTCAGAACCCATCTATTCAAACAAGATCCGCTTTGCACGTTACCATTACTGCGCTATGTTGTAGCAGCGTGAGCAAACGGAACAAAATCGCATATCGGATAATTTTCATTCACAGTTCCATGTGAATTTACCGTGCTTTGTCAGGACCGATTTAAATGAGGCCGTTGAATATCTCGATAGGAAATCGGATTTCATCCAAAAGGTGCTGATATAAACATGCCGCCCGGTTTCGTCATCATGGACACATCCATCATGCTGTCCCTATTCCCCTCAACCCCACTCCCCTATCCGGTCATTCCGAACGAATGTGAGGAATCCCTGACGCCACCGCCTGTCTGAGCGCCTGTTTGGCATCCACAGCGGCTTCACGCTGCCAATCCAGCCGTATAAGTAAAATATCGCATCTGGGATTCTTCGCTCCGCTCAGTATGACGGGATTGTACATTTTTTACTGAATAAATGAATTGTCACCCTACAGCCAACCATCGCTATCGTCATTCCGACAAAGGAGGAATACCTGATACCAGTCTCTCGTCCAGCAACCCTGCTGGAAAATAACTCCATCACATCGCTGAAGGAAAGAATCCTGCTCCTCAAGACCCTCTAACCTCATTTTTCAACACGCTCATTTAGTAAATTCGAAAGAAATCGCTGCCTTCCTGATAAAGCTTATCGTGATCTGCTTTTACCCCGCTCAGCTAATCAAATTCATGTGATGGAACACTAGCCGCCAAGCAGGTAGTCTATGGCCTGTTTTTTTATTTTCCCTATTGTTTCTGGATCAACGGCTTCCCGGGCATATTCCACAACCAGGCTCAGCTTTCCGGCGCAGGTTACAACCCCGACCACCAGATTGACATGGGCTAATGGAAAGGCACCGCCGGGCTGCATGATCAGACGATCCAATTCCAGCGCACCATAGGCAGCAGGAAAATCCATGCGGCCAAGATTGGTGACGGCAGGACCCAGAAGTTTCGTCTCAAATGTTTCCATATTGACCCTTTGTAAAAGCTTCGTAACGACATCTTCTTTCCTGCTGAATGCGGACAGCTTTTCAAACCCGGGAGAACCCGAGGGGATAAGCCCACCCAGTTTCTTGAAATTCATTGCTTCGTAGATGTTTGAATCCATCAACTGCCATTTTAGGATTTCAGCGAAAGTCTTCTTGTTTGTGTAACTCCGCTTGATTTTTCGATGGAAACTGCGCGGATTCTCCCAGAAGCGCTTCTGGTGATTGTATTTCAGATTCAATTCAACACCCCCTGCATAATATCCAATGCTTTCCCCAGGTGAATTTGGGAGCCGGTCCCGCAGGCTGACACCAATCGCTGTCCTGGCGTGATATGGTTTTGCGTTTTCTGCCAAACCCTGCGCACCGGAAAAGGCGGTTGTAATGGCCGAGTTCACGGTGACTTTCTCTTTTTTACAGCGGGCGACCAGGGCAGAAGTCTCCTCCTCCGACAACTCGATGGAAACAACTTCATGATTGAAGTGTTCCCAATAGGTTCTGGTCAATGACCTGTAATCTTCCTGATCGAAGAAAGTGTTTTCATCCACCCACTGCCCCCTAATTTTATTGATGAAGTACTTGACGATTGCGGAAATGTTGATATCTTGCGGTAGATTCTCCAGGGTAATGGGTTTTGCCTCAGGAAGCACTTCAACCTCAGCGTTTGGGTTTCCCATATGCGCCATCAAATCCCGGGCCAGGTAAGCCAACGACATCCCATCACAAATGATGTGATGGCAGAGGATGATTAATTCGGATACTTCCGCAGATTGTATCAGGATAAAGCGGATAGCCGGCTGGGTTTCAAACTCAAACGGAACGCTGGAAGCAACCGCATGGCGTTTGATCCAGTCGTTTTCGCCTTCTCGCGGAACAATCTCGATTGGAATCTCCCCAACTGCTTCGGTTGTAAACCACTGCTTGTGATCATCATCTTCCTGGATCCGGGCCCCGAAGAAGGTAATGCCTTTGCTGTACTTTGGCAACGGCATTTTTTAACATTTCTTCTGTAACACGTCCTTTGATCCGTGCAACCATGGTTACGATAGAAAAAGGAGAGCGGGAAAAGAATTTCTCAGCTCCTGAAACGGCCCTCTTGCATACCTTGCTTTTATGTTCTTCTGACATTTTATATCTTCCTCTCAATCAAAACCTATATTTTTATCAACTGTTGATCGGACCTTGTGATCTTTAATGCCTTTCATCATGTTCATATGTATAAATAATAACAGTAAGAA
>CAVYEQ010000011.1:0-14789 GCA_963767675.1 uncultured Chloroflexia bacterium | reverse complement strand
AACGAGTGAATTATAACTAAATCATGAGTGAAAAAGTATCGACAAAGAATATTGAATTTTCAGCGCTAGGCCGCTTGAAAAAATCTACTTCTGACATTTGCTATAATATACAAAATCTCATCAAATCGATGAGATTTTGCATGACAAAATAGTCAACAAGAAAAGGAGGATCTAACTTTATTCAATCACCAACATATGTGGTCGAACGAAGGTGACATCATTTACTGTAGAGGTGATTGTCGGGAAGACGACAGGTTTGGTTATCATTAGGGGGCCATTTTCCGTTGCAATGAAAGCATCTTCCGATTTTGTTCCGTCAATTGCCGGATTGTAGCAGTAGCACTGGTTCATCTGGGTTACCCAGTGAGCGTCTTCCGAAACCAGGTAATTTCGATTATAGTACCCCTGCGCACCACCCTGGTGATGTTTGAAATACATTTCTCCGTAACCGAAGTCTTCATAAGCTTTCTTGCCAACAAAATGGGGGACGAGGTCATCCACACCAGGCTTGGTCGCTTCAATCATCATGTTTTCGATTTCTGCAGTCACCCGGAATTGTTCCAACAATGCCTCAGGTGCTTTCCCAAAGTAAACCATCCGGGTTGTAGTTGTGATTAACCCTTTATAACGTCCATTGCAGGAAACCATCAAGCTCTTTTCAACAGCTTTACCGGTTGGGATTGCATGACGGTGTTTCAGGATACGTTCATCAGATGCGACCAGGAAAAGCACCTGGTCTATACCGTCTGGCCAGATGGCTTTTGCCACACCACCAGCAATCTCGTACTCTGTCATGCCTGGTTTTACTGTTGTCAGGTAGGTTTCAAGGGCTTTACTCATATGATCACCCAGGTATTGATAACGGCAAATCTCATTATCAGTCAGTGAAAAACGCAGGGGATTGATTTTATCCTGGATCATTTTCGCATCCCCAAAGGGAATATCTGCGCCAACTCTATCCAGGCTACCAACGATATCTTCGATAAATTCTGCATTCTTCTTTTCGTACCAGGCTTGAGATAGGACCTTAAATCCAAGTTCAGCCAGCTTTTGCTCTTCTAACATGCGTGGTTCTTCAACTGCATCCGTAATAGCGTACCGACCGCCATCCTTTGTGATCAGGATGGACGCCACACCTGACTCGGTGCACATTGTGACGATGTTGCTTGAGCCAGCTGTGATCCAGGCAAAGTTGGATTGGCGAGTTAAGTACAGCGCATCCAAATTCTCCTGTTTTAGCAGATTAACAACACGGTCTACCTTGATGTTGATTTCTGCTTTTCTGCCTTCAATTGATGTGTCTTCAATATATGTTTTATTCGTCACCATTCTCTCCTTGGGACTTTCCATTTTGGATGTTTTGTTCTAAGACTAATCTATTCAAACGTCTTTCACTTATCAGGTGCAGATAATATTCAAGTGAAACAATTGTGATCAGCAGAGCAGCAGGAACCATTTCCCGGATAAAACTGCTGACACGTAACAGATTGAGACCGCTGTTCAATAATTGGTTAAGGAAGAGGGCAAGGAAAATGCTGATAATACTTCCTGCTCCGCCTGTGGCAGGGACTCCACTTAACACACCAATCAATAGTGTGGTCAGGATCATTTGTCCGCCATAATCTACTGTTGCGGAATTGGTCCTTGCCATGATCAGTAAACCTGCTAAGGCTGCAGCCATGCAGGCGAGGATATGTGTTTGATAAACAACCTTTTTATTGTTGATGCCTGAAAAGAAGGTAGCTTTTTGATTAAGGCCAAATAACTTTAATTTTGTACCGTAAGGTGTCCGATGAAGAAATATATACAGGATCGCTGCGATTAAAAGGAATATATAGAATGGGATGGGGATTCCCAAAAAGCTTTCAGAGCCGAAATTCAGCAACTGTTGTGGAAAACCAATAATGCCGCGGCCTCCTGTGATGATGTTCGAAACCCCGAAGAACAGGTTCATCGTAGCCAGGGTCGCAAGGATGTCTGGAATGCCCAGGTTGGCTATCAAGAAGGAGTTTATCAACCCACCAAGGAAGCCAATTACCAGTGCAATCAACAGGCAAACAAACAACATCAACCATATTGTTGTGGGAGATGAGGTTTCTGTTATTACCGCTTTCAGCAAGGTTGCATTGACGACCGCAACAAGGTTTGCCAAGTTGATGATCGATAGATTAATCCCACCGGCAATCATGGTGATAGCCATTGCTGTGGCAAAAATACCCAGGTCTGCGATCTGGACCAACATAGATTGGATGCTTGTTGAAGTAAGAAAAGTATCAGGTCGATAGATGACCATCATAAAGAAAAAGAGGGCAATAGCCATTAATAACTGAACATTTCTATTGCTGAGTGGATTTCTTGTAACCTTCTCCTGGTCGGCTTTTCGATTTCCAAAGCGTTCTTTAATCTTAGTTATAAAATCAGTCATTTGTGTAAAACTCCGAAATTAGATTCCTTGAGATTGATCAGTGGTAATTTGTTTTCCTGTTTTGTTGCTATGTAGATTGGCTTTTGACTCTTGCTTTGTTGTACGCTTGAAGTGCAACGGCACCGACAAATATTGAACCGAATACAAAATTTGCCCAATCTGAAGAAACACCAATTAATATCAGGTTATTCTTGATAATAACGCTTAGTAATGCGCCTAACAGGAAGCCCCATATACTGCCTTTTCCGCCAGTCAGACTTACACCCCCCAACACAACTGCAGCAATGACCGTTAGCTCATTACCGATCATATCGTACGGATCTGCCAGGCGGCTGTTGCTGACATACACAACGCCTGCTATGGCATAGATGATCCCTGCAAAAATATAAATGGAAAATTTCAATTTACGAAGGCTGTATCCTATCCTTTGAGCTGATTCTGCTGCACCCCCCAATGCATAAACCCCACGACCGGTGATTGTGAACCTTAACAAAACGAAAGCTAATATGAGCAGGGCAAACATGATCAGAACGGATATATGTAGTCCTCCGAACACATAGGTTCTGGAAAAATCCAGTGCTGATTGGGGCATCTGGGCAGGTGTGATATAAATGTTACCGATAAATTCAAGCATGATCGCCTTATAGATAACACCCATAGCCAGTGTTACGATAAATATTGGGACTTTGAATATCCCAATGAATAAAGCGTTCACAAGACCTAAGCCTGCACCAATAGCCATTGCTATCAGGAAAAGGACAATGATCGGCGCATCGGGATTGATCGCCAGCATGATCTTGGTGGCTGAATAGGCTGAAAACATCGCAATGGACATACAGGATAGATCGACACCACCATTGATCATAACGATCGCCACACCAATCCCGACGATACCCCAGATGACAGTTGCCAGTAATGTTTCATACAATGTATCCAAAGTGAAAAAGACGGGGTTGATTGAACCGATAAAGATGGATAACGCGACGATGCATATTACAAGAATGGTCTCATTTTTCGAGAATAATCTGTTCAATGTTTGCGAGAATTTTGATTTTTGTTTTGCTACTTCTTGTGTATTGTTCATAAGAATTCTTTCTTGTATCGTTCTGTTATATGACCTCTGTGATCATCTCACTAAGGCTGTAATAATCCAAATCCTTTGTGTCGACCCTATGGGAAACTTTTCCATCATTCATGACGATCACCCGACTGGAGACGTTCAGAATTTCACCGATATCATCAGAAATAAGAAGCATGGCAATATTTTCCTGAGTCATATCCCGGATCAACTCATGGATCTCACTCTTCGACTTCACATCAACGCCAACTGTAGGACAATTTAAGATGAAAAGATCTGGTGTTGATGCCAACCATTTTGCCAGGACGACCCGCTGCTGGTTGCCACCCGAAAGGCTTTTCCCATAATCCATCAACCTTGCCTGAATGGATAGTTTGTTCCGCCATTCAGTTGCGGGCTGTACTTTCTTCTTTTCGTCTACTAATCCAAACCCATTCTTAAGATCATCTAAAACGACTGCGATAAGATTGTCTTGTATTGAAGCATTTAAAAATATTCCTTCTGCCAGACGATCGTCTGGGATATAAGCAATGTTATTCTTGATTGCTTCTGGCACACTGCGAACATCGGTTTTCTTCCCCTTAAGGGTCACTTCTCCGGTTGTTAGGGGGAACACACCAAAAAGCGCTTTCGCTAATTCTGTGCGACCTGAACCAAGCCGTCCGGTAATACAGAGAATTTCACCTCGTTTTATCGAAAAAGACACATTTTGAAAATATTCTTTATAGGATATATTTCTAACTTCAAAGATATTTTCTTCACCAGTGTCCAAGGGGACGAAAGGATCTTCGCTGATCTCACTTCCGGTCATATAGTACGACAATTTCCCGCGTTCAAATTGTTCAACGGGATAGTTGGCGACTTCCTCACCATTTCTGATGACAAAAATCCGATCGCTAACCTCAAAGACCTCATCCAGTTTATGGCTTACGAAGATGATTGAAACGCCAGATGCCTTTAGCCTGTTGATGATCTCGAATAAGCGATTGATCTCTTTTTGTGTCAGAGCTGTGGTCGGCTCATCCATGATGATCACTTTGGCATTCTGCATCATCGCCCGTGCGATCGCAACAATCTGTTTTTGGGCAACAGGGATATCTTCAACCAGACGATCTAAATCCAATTCAACTTGGATCCTCTCAAGACTTTTCCTGGCTATTTCCCTGGTAAGTTTCTCATTATATATATTCTTCTTTTCAAGAAGGTGATAACTTAAACCGATATTCTCAGCGACAGTCATGTTTGGGAATAAAGAAAAGTCCTGATAGATCACCTGAATACCTTCGGCAATGGATTGACTGGGCGTGATCGTCTCATAATGCTTCCCATTGATTTTCAGCGTACCGTAATCGAAGGTGTAGGCACCAGAAATGATTTTTATCATCGTGCTTTTTCCAGAACCATTTTCCCCTGCGATACACAAGGCTTCGCCTTCTCTTAGATCTAAATTGATATTTTTTAATACTTGAACACCATAAAATGATTTGCAAATGTCCCTTAGTTCAATTACATTCTTTTCCATAGTTTTCCACAATCTCGTATAAAGTATCTCTTCTTTGGATCATAATTGTTTATTTTATCATTAACTCTTTATCAATAAATATGACAATTCCATGTTTGTGCAAAAAAAAATTATTCAAGAAAATTCACGATCTTTGCCAAATCCCTCAAGATAAGTGAGCTACCCAAAAAGGCAATTATTGTACACCTGCCTATCCAGAGAAATCCTTGAAAAGAATTCATTAGTCCCAATTAAACATATGAGGGTAACATGGTTACCCTCATATGCTTTCTTACATCTACTAATGTTTAGTAGTCTCGTTCCAGGATATCATCGACGTTTTCAACGGTGATCCGCTGCCAGGTGTTACCCTTGACTAGCTTACCATCAACGATCACGCTATCAAAACCGAATGCACCCAGGTCTGCGCCTTCTTCGATGGTTTCGCCGTTGTGAATCTTGACGATCATATTAACCATCGCTTCGCCCATCATCGAGGGGTCCCAACCGGTAACGATATCGGTTGCGCCGCTCTTGAGGAAGTCAACATACAGGTCAGGTGTACCGAAGGTGATAAAGAAGGTGTCATCCTGCACACCAGAGTCATCAATCGCACGGGCAATACCGGCGGAGTCTGTGGCTGAGGTGCAGAACACACCCTTGAGATCAGGATAGGTCTTCAATAGTTCTAACATCTTCTCGTAGGAAGCCTGCTGATCGTAATTGCCTTCCGGATAGGGATCCATAACAAGTTCGATGTTAGGATATGATTCAGCCAGGTTTGACTGTAATGCGCCTGCCCAGGCCATATGGGCTGCTGAGGAAAGTTTGCCAACCATAATCAGGTATTGACCCTCTCCGCCCATTCCAGTTGCCATATCTTCTGCAACTGATGCACCCCAGGATGGAATATCAAAAGCTTCGATGTCATAATCAACATTTTCTGCTGCGGGGGCTTCATTGCCGATCACTACAAGACCAGCATCCATGGCTTTCTTAAGAGTTTGTTCTGTGGCTTCTGGTGAGACGTACGTGATGGCAACACCGGCTAACGTGCCCTGTGCCTGAGTAATGAAGTCCTCAATGGCTGCATTTTGCAGGGCAGAGTCACCTTCAGATGCACCAATCTGAACAACTGTCACATTGTCAAGCTTTGTGGCTGCGCGTTCAAATCCTGCATACATGCGTGTAAACCAGGCACCGCCAATGCTCTTGGGAAGGTGGGCAATCAGGATTTCCTGATCCTCTTCAACGACTTCCTCTTCTACTACTTCTTCTTCTGCCTCTGGTTCCTCTGCGGCTGGTTGTGGCGTGCATGCCGCGAAAAGAAGCGCAGATAAACAAATCAATGCAAAAATCTTCAAATACTTCTTCATCTTCTACCTCCAATGGTATTGGTGAATTTCCTGTTCCTGATTTTCAGGAAAAGGTGGATGGGTTGAAAGCACACGGACAGGACCCGGTCGTATGCTTGCCACAAAATTGAGAAAAGGGGTTATGTCATATTGTTGTCCTGTCATTACAGGTTATTATATATGAGATTCGTTTTCTGTCAAGAGCGAGTTAACAATTCTTATTGTGAGGATTAACGAAATCTCTCAAATCCTCTTGGTGAATATGAACCTATTATTAATTTTATCATTATGGAGTCTCAATTAGGTTTCTTGAAAGAAAAAAGAGCGTCCCTGGTTGAGGAACGCTCTAAAGGAGGAGTTAACTCTGGATTATCAAATCGAATGACCAACTCATCCACTCGTGAAAGTGAATACTTAATCGATCACCTTGCACTCGAGGTCAAAGACCTTTCCAAGCATTTCAAGTTCATTTAAATTATGGCCATTCGTCAGGATGTAATGGTGAGATACAAGTTCATTCATCATGCGTTTTCCATTGGGGACTTTTAGAACCGCGCCATTCAAACAATGTGAATCAGTAAATTGTGTGTATTTCGTGAGCTGTCCTTCTACAACAGAGAGTTTGTCAAATGGAGGCATCAGCTTCACCAGGGTGATATCCCCTTCAGCCATACGGGCGTCCAATGCATGTGCATTCTCGTTGACGATATCCAATACCTTACTGCGCATTGTCCATTCCGTTGAGAAAGATTGGGGTACGACGCCTAAATAGCCGCAATGTGCAGTCAGGATATGATTCTCGTATTCAGAATCAACTTCTGGGAAACTCGGGATATGTTCATGTTTCAGGGCCGCCATCCCCATCAGGAAGGGATATAAATTGGTCATCATATAGGGGACCTCAAGCACTTTCCCGATTAAAATTTCTGTCATCATAACCACCAGATCCGCTTCACACCCCCAAACCAGATTTCTCTCTTCGAACAGCATATTCCAGGCTAGGCAGGGAGTTGTATCAGAGTAATGAGATTCATTCAAACAGTTAATCCCTGCTGCAATGATGCCAGGATCCTGGTCAAGGTCCTTCTTTATTGCGATGTACATTTTGACAGCGCTCAAGATTTGTTTTTCTGATATACAACAGGTTGGGATTTTATCCTGCCAGTCTCCCCAGACTTCTCGAGCTTCATCATCGGGGATTTCTTGAGCCTGACTGCCTAATGTTTTAAAACTTTTCCTGACGATCTGAATGCCAAATTTGTTTTGCAAAGCTTCGATGCATTCGTCTTCCCACCAATAAAAACGCTTGAAGATATCAGGTTGGAAACCTTCACCAGGGTTATCCTGGTAAGCCAGCATTTTTGACTGTTTTAATTGTTTCTTCAAAGCAATTGCCTTACACGCTTTGATCGTGGATTCGAGATTCGGTGGTGCAAGGACTTTTATGCCGTATGAATCAAGGTAATTATTGATTTCCCAATCCCACATTGAGACAGTGCCAAATTCGGAGGTGATTACAAGAATCGGCTTTGTGATCGCCTTAAATGCATCCAACTGCCTGTAAGCATCCCCCAGCATCTGGGGAAAAACGACAGCGTCAGCCTCAACAGGTATTGGTGCGCCCAGTTTTACAGGTGACAGGACTTCTGCGACATCTTTAAGCAGGTCTTTGATGATTGCAACCTGGTTGGAAAAATCCGGGTCAGATGCTTCTCGAAAATAAAGGGGGGTTAAGTGAACTTTCATCATTCTCCAATCTATTCCTGTTAGCTATTTGATTTGATCATCATGAAAGAAGATTTCATTTGATCATCCTATCAAACCGTTTATGTTTCTTATTATATATCCGACACATTGATGTGACGTCTGGTTTTGGAGGACTGAATGCCAGCCTCCAGGACCTGCATCACCTTCATCCCGTCATATAGATTGGGCGAGATGTCTGTTTCATTCTCAATCGCCTCCAAAAAATCTTTGACCGCATGGATAAAAGTGTGTTCATATCCAATGATATGACCTGGAGGCCACCAGGCAGACACGTACGGGTGGCTTGGATCAGTGGTTTGAATTATCCGGTAACCCTGTTCACCGGCGGGGTCAGCCATGTTCAGGTACTCCAGTTCGTTCATTCGTTCCATATTAAAGAACAAGCAGCCTTTACTCCCGTAGATCTCAAATGAGTTATAGTTCTTGCGACCATTTGCAAACCGGCTGGTCTCAAAGGATCCTAACGCCCCATTGATAAACTCAACAACCATAAAGGCTGCATCTTCAACTGTTACCTTACCTAACTTGGTTGAAGCTGATCCAGCTCCGGATTTAAAAGTGCCTGCATCAGTCCCAGGTATTGGGCGTTCGTGTACGAACGTCTTTAACATGGCAGTAACAACGGCAAGTTCTCCAACAAGATATCGTGCCAGATCCACACTATGAGAGTTCAGATCGTTTTGAGGTCCTGCGCCGGCAGAATCCTCGCGCAGATGCCATGTCAGCGGGAAGGATGGGTCACTGATCCAATCCTGAAGATAAGCCCCTCGCCAATGATAGATCTCACCCAATTTGCCTGCATTAATCATCTGTCTGGCAAAGGAAACCGCAGGCACTCGCCTGTAATTATGGTTAAGATAATTCAATACACCAGCCTTTTGAACAGCTTCATACATTTCCTTGGCTTCGTAATAGTTCCTAGCAGCTGGTTTTTCACAGAATATTTTTTTTCCATTTTCAGCGGCAGCTATCACCATGTCTTTGTGAAGAAATGTGGGCGTACAAATGTCAATGATATCGATATCCTTCCGGGTAACGACTTCTCTCCAGTCTGCTGCAGTTTCCTCCCATCCCCAATTTTCCGCAAAGGATTGTAGATGTTGCGGATTGACATCACATGCTACTTTGAGGACGGGCTTGAGTTTTACATCAAAGAATTTATCCACTGATAACCACGCATTGCTGTGCGCTTTTCCCATAAAGCTTGTGCCAATTACCGCTACATTTACTGTACTCATATGAATACTCCTTGAGCCTTTATTGTTATCCTGTGATTACAGGTTGACTATCATTATAATTAAGGTTTACGGTTTTTTCAAGAGCAATATCTTTAATTCCTTAATCTCAGGATTGAATTATTGGAAAAGTATTGACATAGTAAAAATTTATCTTATAATAGGTTGTAATAACATGATTACAAGAACCCTAATGGAGGGCAATGATGATTGAAAAAACCATCGTTTTTGATAGTCATATTCCTTATTACTATCAATTAATCGAGATCATTAAGGAAAATATTAAAGCAGGTGTTTGGATGCCTGGAGATCGAATCCCATCAGAGATGGAACTCTGTGAACAATTCGGTATCAGTCGTACGGTTGTAAGGCAGGCGTTACGAGAACTTGGTACTGAAAATGTCATTGTTAAACGGAAAGGCAAGGGGACATTTATTGCAAAGCCAAAGATACATGAAGGCCTCATTCAAAAATTGACCGGTTTTTATCATGACATGGTTGAGCGAGGTTTAGATCCAAAAACGAAGGTACTATTCCAGGAAATTGTCCCGGCAAATAAGAAGATAGCAGACTACCTTGATGTTTCTGTGGGTACTGAAGTTGTGGAGATTGAACGCCTTAGATATATTCATGATGAACCTATCCAATTGGTCACCACCTATATCCCATTGCATCTATCGCCAAAACTGGTTATTGTTGATCTGACAAATCGCTCCCTTTATGAGTATTTAGAAACTGAAAATGGGATCAAATTGTATCGGGGTAAACGGTATATCGAAGCTGTGCTCGCCAATCAGGAAGAAGCTGCTCTGCTCGAAATTGAGGTTGGAGACCCACTCGTGAAGCTGGATAGTGTTAGTTTTACAAGAACTGGCCAGGTGATCGAATACTATCATGCTGTGCACCGTGGTGATCGTTCAAGGTTTGAGGTTGAACTGGTCCACTTTGATGAGGATGAATTGGACTAAAAACGTCCAGGATACAGAATGATCTCATTCAGTCAATTTATCATCCAGGAGCAATAAGTGATGAAGAAATATCTCATCGGTGTCGATCTGGGAACAAGTGGTACAAAAACCTCTCTTTACAGCATTGATGGCGACCTGATTGTTGAATCCTTCCTGGAAATCCCTCTCCATTATCCAAAACCTGGTGTTGTCGAACAGGAAATGGAGGATTTTTACACCTCTGCTGCCCAAACGGTTCAATCCTGTATTACTAAAAGTGGGATTGATCCAAAAGAGATTGCTGCGATAGCCTTCGATTCGCAGATGGCAGGTGTGGGGTCGATCAATGAAGATTATCAACCGGCTGCTCGTTTTGATTCCTGGCTTGATATGCGCTGCCAGCCATTCATCCAACAAATGTCTGAAACTGCTGGAGAAAAGATCACCCAGGTCACAGGGTGCCCTCCAACCTGTAATCACGGTCCAAAGATGCTCTGGTGGCAAAATGAAGAACCTGAAACCTACAAATCAATAGAGAAATTCCTCATGCCAGCCGGTTACGTCGTAGGTAGGTTAGCTGACCTGGCCCCTGAACACGCGTTCATGGATTACACATATATTCATTTCTCCGGATTTGCAGACAATCAATCTGGAACCTGGTCGAAGGATTTATGCCAGCAATTTGGGATGGATATTGAAAAATTGCCGCGTATCGTGAAACCCTGGGACATTGTCGGTGAGGTCACGGTAAAAGGTGCCAAAGATTTTGGATTAGCCCCTGGTACGATCATCGCAGCTGGTGCAGGTGATACAGCTGCGAATGCACTTGGTGCTGGGATCGTACAACCGGGAATCCTTTTTGATGTTGCAGGAACAGCATCAGTCCTGGCTGGTTGTACTGATACGTATGTTGCAGATACTGAAAATCAGGCTTTGCTTACAATGCGCTCTGTGATCCCCGGTCTATGGAATCCGCTGGCATATATTGGTGGGGGAGGTATTGCGCTGCGTTGGCTTCGAGACAATATTTACCAGGAAACCATACAGAATGAAACAAATCGATATTTTCGTCAGAGTTATGATGCCATGACAGCGCTTGCGGCAGATGTGCCCCCTGGATCTGAAGGCTTGTTCTTCTCACCCCATTTTGGTGGACGGATATGTCCGGCCAATCCGAATATGCGCGGCGCATGGGTTGGGTTGTCCTGGTCTCACGATCAATCTCATTTGATACGATCAATGCTGGAGAGCGTGGCATATGAATATGCATATTATTTAAAGATATTACGGGGACTGCTCCCTGGACAGGATTATTTCCAGGCTCGCGGCATGGGAGGCGGGTCAAAGAGCCTTGTCTGGAATCAGATCAAAGCAGATGTCTTGAATGTTGCATATTATCAGCTGAAAGGGAGTGAGTTTGGAACGTGGGGTGCAGCGATGGTCGCTGGCAAAGCGGCAGGGGTTATTGATGACCTTGCAGCTTTCGCGTCTGAACATGCCAAATTATTAAATAATCCCTGCAAACCTGATCAAGAAAACCATAAGATATATCAGCCCATGGTTGAGAAATATATCAGTATGGAAAAAATGCTGGAATCTTTTTTCGTGTAAGAAAATAATTTGAGGAGTTATAAGTGAGTAAAGAAATTAAAATATGTATGGTTGGGGCAGGTAGGGTTGGGAAAAACCACACACGCGCTATTACCCGGCATGTTCCTTCGGGGAGCGTAGTCGCTTTGGTGGATCCGGCGGTTGATATTCGAAATAAAACTGGGGATGAATTTGGAATCGAAAACCGGTTTGACAACCTTGAGCAGGCGGTCAATTCCGTGGATTTCGATTGTGTCGTCATAACCACGCCTACATTCACCCATAATACATTAGCCTGTGAAGCTGCCGGTTTCAGAAAACATGTTTTTCTGGAAAAGCCTATGGCTTTGTCGGTTGAGGAATGTGATCAAATCATTGATGCCTGTGAAACAAATAACGTGTTTCTCCAATTGGGATTCATGAGGCGGTTTCAGCCAGAATTCGTTGAAGCTGCCAACCGGATTGAAAATGGCGAGATCGGTGTGCCTATGCTGGTCAAATCACTGACCCATGGACCTGGTCTTCCACCTGCATGGGCAAGAGACCTAGAACGGTCAAATGGGATGTTAGCTGAGGTGAACAGCCATGATTGGGATGCTGTCAGATGGCTGATGAGTGCGAATTATGAACGAGTTTACACTGAAGTAGCTAATTTTAAAGGTGAGAAATTCAATGTTGATACACCCAATTTCTATGACACTGTCCTCACAACTATTCGTTTTGAAAGCGGTGGTCTGGGAACTTTTTCAGGTGTCTGCCCCTGTGAATACGGATACGATGCTCGAATGGAGATCATAGGGGATAAGGGAATCATGCAAATCGGTGATATGCAGGGACAAAGCGTGATCACCTGCACCAATCGGGACCAGGGATTGATTACACCAATTTTTCGCACATGGCCCCAGCGGTTTGCCTGGGGCTATATCTACGAATTGGAACATTTTGTAAGCTGTATCCAAAACGGAGAGAAACCCAGGGTGGGTGGGGAAGACGGACGCTGGGCAGTTGCTGGTGTATTGGCAGGAACACGTTCATTCCAGGAAGAACGGCCTGTTTACCTCAAGGAAATCTTAGGCTAATTATCAGGAAGGGAGATAAAATGACAGATTTACCATTCAGTTTTACCATTCATTTTCCAGGATTTAAACCTTCAAGGGTTGATAACCATATTGTCAGGAAGCTTTCTGCCCTGAAGGGGCAGTTTTCTGATCAAGCTGCTTACAATCAGATGCTGGAAGAGGAAGATATCGTTCTGTATGAGGTTTATGAGATTAAACGCCCTGAGGTTGAAGGAGAACTGCTTTCAGGGATTTCCATTGTTCATCCCGGGAAAGTCGGAGACGAGTTTTTTATGACCAAGGGTCATTTCCATACCGTTCTGGGAACTGCAGAGATTTATTACTGTTTACATGGTGAAGGCTTTATGGTTATGGAAGACCCAGATGGCGACATGACTGTTGAACCGTTATCGCCTGGGCGCGTCCTATACGTACCCCCACGGTGGGCACACCGTTCTGTTTGCACAAGCAGGCAGGAAGATCTGGTTACTTTCTTTGTTTATCCAGGAAATGCCGGACATAACTATGGGACAATCGAAGAAAAAGGCTTTCGAAAACTGGTCATAGAAACCCCCCATGGGATCGAGATCATTGATAATCCAAAATACGAGGAATAATCCTTAATGGACCTGAAAGAATCTCGCATCCTTGTGACGCCCACCTCCTACGGCAAGTTTAATCCTGAGCTTAAGACAAAACTTGAGAATCAGGTAGGAGAAGTGATCTACAACACGACCGGGAAACCCCTGTCGTCATCACAGGTAGCTGCGTTGTTACCAAAAATCGATGGTTATATTGCAGGATTGGATTTTATTGATAGACGGGCTTTAGAATCGGCTGATTTATTAAAAGTAATCGTTCGTTATGGGGTAGGGATTGATCGTGTAGATCTTTCGGCTGCAAAAGAAAAGGGAATTATTGTTTCCAATACGCCAGGAGCAAATGCAGTTTCTGTTGCTGAACTCGCCCTTGGTTTGATTCTCATGCTTGCACGTCAGGTTTCCACAGCTCAGTCATCACTTCAAAAAGGGGAATGGCCGCGCTTGCCTGGCGTCTCAATCCAAATGAAAACAGTTGGCATTATTGGACTGGGAGCGATCGGTAAGCAACTTGCCATCCGCCTTGCTGCTTTCAACTGCAAGATCATCGCATATGAGCCTTATCCCGACACCGTATTTGTGCAGAAAAATAAAGTTTCTCTGGTTGACATGGACACACTCATCTCAAGCTCTGATTTCATCAGCCTGCATGTTCCTGTCCTTCCCAATACCCGGAAGTTGGTCAACGATGCGTTTATAGCTGGGATGAAAGATGGCTCTTTCCTGATCAACACCTCAAGAGGGGAAGTTCTGGATGAATCAGCTTTGATCAAAGGACTCGAATCAGGAAAGATCCGCGGCGCAGCGTTGGATGCGTTTGAAATGGAGCCACCAGATCCTGATAATCCCTTGCTGTCGAATAATAGGGTGATCTGTACACCCCATTTAGGTGCGCAGACAGATGGGGCAACCAACACGATGGGTGAGATGGCTCTCAATGAATGCCTCAGGGTTCTGCAGGGCTTGGATCCTGAATACCAGGTGAATAAATAAGAATTAGGAGTCAGTTATGGATACCGTTCAAGAAATACTTGAAAGAATTAAGGCAGTTGGTTTACTGGCTGTCATCCGGGGACCATCAAAAGAATTAACCATCAAAATAGTAGATGCTCTGGTTTCGGGAGGGGTAACAGGGATAGAGATCACCTATACAACACCTCAAGCCGAAGCAGTGGTCAGTGTGTTGAAGCAAACCTATGGTGATGACATTGTTCTTGGGATGGGTACGCTGACC
>CAVYEQ010000010.1:0-129262 GCA_963767675.1 uncultured Chloroflexia bacterium | reverse complement strand
GCTTATCATTTTCAAGCCACCAGACTACTAATCCAATTATTGCACTTCCAATATGATTGGCTATTATCTCTATCGGAACAAGCAGTTGATCTTTTGGAGTATTTTCTATGATCTGTATCTTTGTCTTCTTGCAATTAACCCATTTACTTGAATGAGAAATGTGGCACTCTTTACTCTGATAAGAATATTTGATAGAGTTCTTCTTTTTCTTGGATATGTTCATAGAGTCATCAAGGGTATATACTCTTGTTGGATTTTTTCCTAGGATACCTGCTTCACCCGCTCTACCAATTCTTCATAGACAACATTGAGACAGTCAAGAAGAAGCTCCTCTTTGTCTGATAGTGCCTGTAAAATGTGACACGAGCCGCTTCGGCTCCGGTGGCGATATCTTTAACATATTGCTTCAAACCACCAGTTGTTTTTTGAGCAGCAAAATGATTGAATGCTTCTCGTAGCCCCGTGTTGGTCTTTATAACCCGTAAATCGTTTTGATTTACAATCATTAAGTTACCCAGTTACTTTAAGTTTCAGCCCTTGACATCTTCTCCCTTTGTATTTTTGAACAACCCATATACAATACAAATTGTATCATAAAGTATATTGACACAATTATGACTGCATATGTGATATATGGAGAACATAAATGGACAAAATCCAGTTGATAATGCAAGTCTTAGGCGAACGTCCCGCATTAAATTTTATAGAACCTAGAGCAATAAGGAAGGATAACCTTATGAATAACACAATACTGATCGTAGGAATTGGGGTTGTAAGTTTCATTGCAATTGTCTTGAATTTCTTACCCCAGATCTTGAGAGTGTTGGGATATCACCCGAAGTATAAAAAGGTGGATTATGATCTGCAAGGTAAAAAGGCATTGTTAGATCTCAACCAGCCATGACAAATTAGGTGACACCGGGAAATCTACAGGAGCCTTTGCCTCTGAATTGACCATTGCCTATTATGAGTTCATCGATTCAGGGATGACAGTCGATATCGCAAGCATTGAAGGAGGAGAAATACCAATTGAACCGCGAAGTTCACGCTACCCCATGACCTCACATGCAGATCGACGCTATTTGACAGATGAAAACGTGCCGACTAAAACCCGTAACAGCCTAAGGTCGACGATGTTGATTTTCTGGCAGACTACATCATCTGGATGGCTGGTGGCTGGGGCAGCCTACGATCTAGGTTACAGCGAAGTGCTTGGAGATAAGATCTCGAAAGCACATGCGGAAGGGATTTGCTTGGTTCCGTGTGTCATGGTGCTCTTGGCTTTCGTATGGCAACAGAAGTCGATGGCAAGCCTCTTGTGGAAGGTAAGACGATGACTGGTGTCTCCGATAAACAAATCCAGGAACTTCGTATTGAGATAGACTCCTCTTCATCCTGAAACAGAATTACTTAAACAGAAGGCCAACTACGTTAGCGGCTCTGGTTTCAGGGATTTCCTGGCAACTTATGTGGCGGTAGATGGCAACATCGTCACGGGACAAAACCAGTATTCCTCAGGCAAAACCGCCCAGGAATTACTTAGATTGCTGAATGAGAAGGTTTAACATGATTGTGCAACATTCTTTTAAAGGAGCAAAAAATTCATTGTAATTGCACTGGCACTGTTTCTTCTATTCGTTCCGATTTTGCTGTGGGGTTTGAATATGCCGCCAATCACCGTATTGGGGATCGCCTTAACAACTTTGTTGATACTGAGTTTGACTTTGTTCTGGTTGCTTAGAAATCCACCGGATTCTTTATTAGAAAAATCTTCTTCAAAAAAGGATTTCCGCAAACCAGGACAATGTTCACTTTGCAGAGGATGGCCTTTATGTCATTACAACTGGCACTGGCGCTCCTTTGCCGGATAAATACCGAGTTGGTCCTCAAACAATTGTGCTGGCAGGTGAAAAGCTTCTTGTGTTTGATGCCGGACCTGGAAGTACTCGAATGCTCGAATTAACGAATTTGGACGTTGGTTCTGTTGACGCCTTATTTCTCACCCATTACCATTCGGACCATATTGGCGATATCGGCGAATTGATGTTAAAACGTTGGGCCAATGGAAGCCCGGACTTTCCATTACCAATCTATGGACCGCCAGGTTTGGAGAAGGTCGTGAACGGCTTTGAAGATGCCTACTCTTTTGATAAAAAATATCGCATCGTCCATCATGGTCAAGAAATTGTACCTGCCTCAGGTTTTGGTGGTGATTCGCATCCTTTTGATTTGGGAAAAGATTTGACATCAAGTGAGGTGGTCTATGAATTTGTTGATGTACAAGTCATCGCTTTTAATGTAGATCACACACCAGTCTTTCCGGCTGTTGGCTATAGAGTCAATTATAAGAACAGGAGTGTTGTGATCTCTGGTGATACAATTTTCACGGAGAGCCTGATTGACCATGTGAGGGGGGCTGATTTATTGATCTGTGAAGCCTTGAATCAAAAATATACTGACATGCTGGCGAATGCTGGCCGCAAAACAGACACGAATTTAACACCGATAGCTAAAGATATTCAAACATATCATATTTCGCCTGAAGAAGCAGCCATGCTTGCCAGGGATGCAGAAGTATCTCACTTGATTTTAACACATATACTACCCCCCATACCTTCTTCCGGAATCGCGGCACAACTTTTTCAAAAAGAAGCCAGGATGATCTTTAAAAATCTATATATGGCTAATGATGGCACAATGGTCAAGGTATCCACAGAATCTGGACGCAATAACGATAAAGGAAATCTTAGAGTAGGAAAATAACTATGAATGAAAGATTATATATATCAGCAGTACTTGTTGTTTTTAGCTTGCTTTTCCTGAGTAGAATACCTGCGCTAAGAAATGGAAAATTGGATAAAATCACGATTGTTTCAACAATTGTTGAATTAGGTTTTTTTATCTGGGGAATAGTAATTCTCTGGGAATAATCTATCAAATTTGCTTTACCAACCAGCACCCGAGTTGTCTCGATTGGAGGTGTTTAATATGAGTGATAACAAAAACCAAACTATTCAGGCTGTTGTCGCACTTGCGGGTGTAAAAAACGGTTGTGAGAGTAAAATTTTGATTAACGCAGTAAAAGAAGCTGCCCAAGCGGCGACAGACTTTAGCTGGCTTACCAGTGGTGATTCTGTACTGATAAAGCCAGTGCTGAACTCAAGTAATCCCTATCCAGCTACAACTAATCCAGAAGGTGTAAAGGCAATGGTTGAACTCCTGAAGAAAAAGAGGGCAGGTCGGGTTATAGTATGTGACATGTCCGGCATTGAGTTTGTCAAACTCACACCGGAGAGATTGAAAGGTAGTTCCAGAAAGCTTATGTATACCAGCGGGATGGCGCAGGCAGCACTGGAAGCGGGTGCAGAACTCCATTTCCCAGAGGAGGATGGGTGGAATGCATTTTTTGAGGATTATCCAATTAATAATACATATTGGGAAAAAGGCATTATGATGCCGAATATCCTTAAGGAGATTGACCACATTGTACTCATGCCTCGCTGTGGACGGCATCTTCTTCTGGGAAGTAGCTTGGGAATGAAAAGCACGGTGGGCTACTGGAGAACTGACAGCCGCCTTGAGTATCACAAGAATGTGTCAACGATTCAGGAGAAGACAGCTGACGCAAACACAGTAAAATGCTTGCTTGAAAAACAGAGGCTTGTTTTATCCACGGCGACACAGATTCTCACCACGTTGGGGCCTAACGATGGATATATTGCCAAGCCAGAGACAGGGCTGGTAATTGCCTCTGACTCTATTGTTGCTCATGATATGGTTTCTCTGGCATGGTTACTAAGTAATAGACACGATATGAATGAAAAAGAGCTATCTAGATTGCCGGATCCATATAAACGCCAGTTCATGGTGGGAATCCTCAACCGTTTTGTCGTGCGGCGGTTGGGTGGTTTCCGAGAAGCAATACATGCTGAACGACCATTGAGAAACAATATTGACACCATATGGGATGACCGCGTTCTAAATCGCGCCTACAAGGTTTTAATGGCGTTCCATACATCAAGTTGATCGATGTGGGGAATTCTGTACCGCAAGATGTAAAAGAGGGGCTAGTTACTATGGTTTCAAGGTCAGGTCGACAAAACGATTTTAGAGGAAAATAAAGAATATTGACACCTCAAGAACTTCTACTTTGATTTAAAAATTACTTAAAATTATCGTAAGAAAAAAGCCCATAAATTTTTTCAGGGGAATTTTCCAGTGAGCGTGGGGAGGCTCGAACTCCCAACCAATGGCTTAAAAGGCCACTGCTCTACCATTGAGCTACACGCCCATTAATCGATTTTTATTTTAGCACGTCACCCTCGCAGGGTCAACAGAAGCCACGGGCATTTACCGATTATAATGGGATGGAATAACAGTGAATTGAGAATGGTGGGCCAAATTCTCATGAATTTGGCATACGACTGATGCGGCACGACGCCGCTTCAGTCTATAGTGAGTAGTGAGTTGAAGGAAGGTAAGGGCATGGCACAAGCTAAAATGAAGAAGACGCAGGCTGCTTATGGACTATGGAAAAGCAAAATCACCCCTGAATTGATCGCAGCATCCATCCGGGTGGGGGACCCGATGTGGGATACGGATGGAAAAACACTCCTTTGGCGGGAAGAGCGCTCTGGGCGAGGTGTGCTGATGGCACAGCCAGCAGGTGAAGCGCCTTACGAGCTTTCAGGTGAGATCAACGTCAAAGGCGGTGTTGGGTACGGTGGCGGGGATTTCACGGTTCAACATGGACTGGCTATTTTTGCCGGAAAAGACGGTCGGCTATACCGAAGAACCCTTGGGTCAGGTTTTCCTAAGGCAATCACCCCTGCGTTTGGCGGTGTTGCATCTCCCACATTATCCCCAGATAACCGATGGGTCGCTTTTGTGCATACTTATGAAGGACGAGATGTGATTGGCCTGGTGGATTCAGATGGGAGTGATTGGCCCATCAAGTTGGTGGAAGGGGATGATTTCTATATGCAGCCAGCCTGGCACCCTTCAGGTGATGCGATCGCCTGGGTGGAATGGGACCATCCGAATATGCCCTGGGACGGCACAAGGCTGATGTATGGGGTTTTGAAGGGCGATCCACCGAAGGTGGAAGCTGCCCAACAATTTGCAGGTGATGAAAATACAGCAATTTTACAGCCGGCTTTCTCTCCGGATGGACGCTATTTGAGTATCCTCCAAAACGAAGGGGAGTGGGACCAACTGATCCTGCTGGACTTTGAAACGGGTGAGCAAACACTGCTGATCGAAGGCAAAGTGATGCTGAAACCTGCTTGGATTCAGGGTGTGGTTGTGCAAGTTTGGTCACCGGATAGCCAGCGGATCACTTTCACGAAAACATTGAACGGTGTGAATCAGTTGTGTGAAGTGGATATCCAAACTGGTGATGTGCAGGAAATTGATATGTCTCCCTACACTTACCTGGGGCAACCCTCAATTAGCTGGAATGGGCAACTGGCAATGCAGGCGAATTCTCCTTACATTTCGACGCGCATCATCAGCAGGAAGGATGACCAAATTACTGTTCATCAGCGCAGCACCAACGAATCAATCCCCCACGCAGACCTTCCAGAGCCCTATGAAATCAACTGGCAGTCGAGTGATGGTGAAACGGTTTTCGGCATTTACTCTCCACCAACCAGAAGCCGTTTTGAAGGACAGGGTTTACCCCCTGCGATCATCCTGATCCATGGAGGACCCACCAGCAGCGTCATGATCGGTTACGATCTGGAAGCAGCCTTCTTCACCAGCAGGGGATACGGTTATCTGGAAGTGAACTATCGGGGCAGCACGATTTACGGCAGGAAGTACAGGGAAGCTTTGCGAGGTCGGTGGGGGGACCTGGATGTGATCGATGCAGCAGGTGGTGCTCAGGCCTTGATAGATCAGAAACTTGCGGACCCCAACCGATTGGTGATCAAAGGCGGGAGCGCGGGCGGATATACGGTGTTGAACAGCCTGATCCGCTTCCCCGGATTTTTCAAAGCCGGGTTGTGTTCCTACGGGGTGTCCAACCTGTTTACACTGGCAATGGATACGCATAAATTTGAGGAACGGTATTTAGATTCATTGGTCGGTCCGCTGCCGGAAGCATCCGATAAGTACCGGGCATGGTCGGCTGAGTTCCATGCAGAAAAGATCCAGGACCCTGTGGCGATCTTCCAGGGCGAAGAGGACAGGGTCGTGCCCCCCAGCCAATCCGAAGTGATTGTCAAAGCATTGAAAGCCAATGGGGTTCCGCATGAGTATCATCTCTACCCCGGTGAGGGACATGGTTTCCGTAAAGCAGAAACAAGGAAAGCGTATTATAAAGCGATTGAGCGTTTTTTGCAGCAGTATGTGGTGTTTGGATGAAAAAACAGGGAATTGTGAGTGGGGGCCAAATTCTCATGAAATTGGCATACGACTGATGCGGGTTGCTCGAAGAGCACTCTTTGAGTGACACCGCTTCAGTCTATAGCGAGTAGGGTTAGCAAATCCCATTCCGCTTCGCTCAAGTCCCCTCTTCGGGGATCAGGGACGATGTAGCCCATGGATGATAGCTTATAGTAATAAGCTGAAGGGCGAGGTGGTCAACATCTCGCCTTTTTTGTTTTATGCTGTGGTTCCTTCAAGGGGCTCAACATGGACATAAGCGCGATCAACTTCTGGCAGGGCTTCAAGAGCAGCGATAACACGATCTTCGATCGCGTGCACCTGTTCCAGTGATGAGTCCCCCGGGAGGTTGATGTGCATATCCACAATAAGCTTTGGTCCCACGTAATCACTCATCATGTGATGGACTTTCAGCACCCCCTCGACCTGGCTGGCAGTCTCGATGATCTTCTGGCGTAATTCTGCATCAGCGCCAGCACCCGTCAGGTAGCGAATGTTCTCTTTCCCAGCATCAAATGCCGCTTTAAATATCCACAGGGAAACCAAAAATCCTGCGACAGGATCCAACAAAGGATGGAGAAGGTTTGATCCCAGGATGCCGAGAAATGCGGCAATTGATGTCAGCACATCACTGAGGTTGTCTTTGGCAGAAATTCGCAGTGATGGGCTTTCAGCCAGCGCTGCCAACTTTCTCACCCAAATGAACATCACAGCTTTAATCGCTGCGCTTGCCATCAATATCAATGAAGGCAGGTTGAGTTCAATCGCCGCGCCCCCCGTAAGATACCGATTGAAAGAAGTTCGGAGCGCTTCATACCCGGCAATCCCCATCATAGCCGCGACAACCATCCCCACCAGGGGTTCAAAGCGAGCATGACCCTGGGGGTGAGAGATATCAGGAGGCTGCACTGCAAGCCACAAACCAATCACGATGGCAAGAGAATAGATCACATCTGATACAGAGTTAGCTGTATCTGCATAGAGTGCTGCACTGCCTGTAAAATGAGAAACAACACCCTTACCCACTGCAAGCAAGACATTCCCGGTCAATGTAATGAAAATTGCTGTTTTATAGGCATGCACTCGCTCAGGGCTTGACTGTTGATTCCGTATCCACTGCACTTAATTGATCCTCTAATTGTTCACATTATATCTATCATTATATTATACGGAAGGTGTTTTACTCTGTAAGCCGTGTAAAATTTTCGATTCGTAGCCTTCACACTCGACCGAGCCTAATGCAATGGCGGGTTTGTTCTTCCCGTGAAAGTCGCTTCCGCAGGTAACTAATAGACCATTTTCGTCAGCATAATTTTGAAAATATCGCGTCAATTGTATTGAGTGGTAGCTGCTGAAAACTTCAATCCCAAGAATGCCATCATTGATGATTAATGGAAGCTGGTTGTCAGGATCAGGAAGGGATTCGCCAGGATGGGCGAGAATCGGGATGCCGCCTGAATCCTTGATAAGTTGTGCAACTGAACCAAGGTCGGGGTATTGCCGTTCATTATAGGCTGGCTTCCCATAGGTGCAGAAATCCAGGTAGAAATTGAAATACGGGTTGTCACTTCGAATGCCCCCTTCCCTGTATGCACCCAGGCGCAGGTCACCCTGGTTTTCTATACTTTGGATCAAATACGCGCCTACGTCTTCCTCGCATGGGACCGGCGTGGAAACATACTCAATCACATCTTCTTCCCGGACATTGAATCCGAGTTCCTGCAGCCGAAGGACAAGCCTGGGAAAATATTCCTCATCCTGTTTGATCGCTCCTCTTTCAATCTCCTCAAAAGCCGGATCTTCAATATCAATGTTGTAACCAAGGATATGCAAGTTCAAATCACCGAACAGGCAGTCGATTTCAATCCCGGGAATCAAGATTATTCCTTCGGATTCAGCAGCTTTAATTCCCGGGCGTACCCCTCTGACGCTGTTGTGATCCGTGATGGCAATCGCTTGAAGATTTCTATCTTTAGCCATGCGTACGATTGCAGCAGGCGTTAAATCACCGTCGGTACTTGCATCTGAATGGATGTGTAAATCGATTGTGCTCATAATTGCCTTGATATCCAAAACCGCGTTGTCTACTAGTTGTTAATTCTACTTACAGATGACACCTTATCGGACCCATTCGTTGTGATAGTGGAAATTGTCTCTCCCGATAATCTATTTGTTTTGGTATGGGAAACCTGTCCAATTATCAGCTACTAAGTATAATATAACCGCCTAAATTGAGAACCTGCCACAAAATCAGGCAAAGAAAGAATTGTTCAAAGTGAAGAATAAGTTTACAACCATTCCGGAATTGGAAAGAGAGATCGTCGAAGCTTTTGGCCGTTTTGAGAGTGTTGATGAAAAGTACACCTATCTGTTCCAATTGGGAAATGAACTGCCTGAGATGTCAGTGGGTCTAAAGAATCAATCCAATCTGGTTGAAGGGTGTCAATCCAAACTATGGTTTTCACTCATCGAGTATTCTGGTCGTTTTACACTCTCAGCAGATAGTGATTCGATGGTCATCAAAGGCATTGCATCCCTCCTGGTGAGATTAGTAGAAGGTCGAACTGCAGAAGAGATATTAGAAATTTCAATGGACTTCATTGACCAGCTTGACATCTGGAAACTTCCTTCAGAGCGCAATAATGGGTTAATGGCAATGCTCGCATATTTGCATCAACGTGCAAGATTAAAATCAGCATCAGTGGATTTCGAACGGGGGAGTTAGAAAATGTCAGATCTAAGCTATCGAATGATCATGATTGGGAATGTTCCTGCCGGGATATTGGGTTTGGACGAACTTTTTGGTAATTTACTTGAATCTGGTTGTACACCTGAGGGCACCAAAACCGCTGAGAAACTTATCCTTGGTGTCAGAAAACATAATTTCATTCCCAGTCCAGCACTTGAGGATTACAGGGAAGTGTTACTACGGGAATATTCTCAGTATTTTCGAACCAGGATGAGCGGCAGGACTGTTAAAGCCAGGGATTACGGGCAGTGGGAAGGCTATCCACGAGAGCAGATACCCTGGTTTCCTGCTGTATCTGAGGATCTTTGTAATGGATGTGGAAAGTGCATTGAAGTTTGCCCAAAGGATGTTTTCTTGCAGGATGAAGATGGGAAAGTCTCTGTGGTTGAGCCATTTCTGTGCATCGTCGGCTGCTGCTTCTGTAAGAGTGCTTGCGATCCAGAGGCGATCATGATGCCAAATCGTGAAATGCTTGACCAATACCGGCATGGCCAAAGAAAGGTCACTTAGGCTGATCCTGGTTTTACAAACAAATGACCCTGATACTTCGCATTTTGATACTGGCTTGATTAAGACTTTTGTCACATTGACAAACGAATACCCAACCGATAATATGTTGGAAGTGTTGAAAATACTAATCAAGAGTTATCTCATTATTCAATCAGGTTTATAAGTAGTGGAATAAATTGAAAAAATTCTTTATGATATCAACGAAAAACAATCTCAACTGGATCGCTATTGTAATAATTCTCCTTTTCTTATGTGCATTCATTAATACTGAGGTAGTGCAAGCGTCCACCAATGATACAGATGTCAATATCTATATCTTTTGGGGAGAAGGATGCCCTCACTGCGCGGAAGCCAAACCAGTGCTGGAAGAGATCGCAGCTGCTGATGACCGCATTGGGTATTATGATTTTGAAGTATATGAAAACGAGGAGAACCTGGCATTATTCTTTGAAATGTCTGAAGCCTACGGCGTCTCCCCACAGGGCGTTCCAACCATGTTCATCGGAGAACAATACTGGATTGGCTATTCAGAGAATATAAAAGCTGAGATTGAAAGCTACATTGATTTTTGTCTGGAAAACGGATGTGGTGATCCTGGGAAGCCCCTATTGGAAGCTTTGCATCCTTCGGTGACGGTGACGCCTCAAGAAACTGTCATTGTTACGGAGGAAGCGACACCTGTAGTTGATGTCACGCCAACTTCAACGCAAACCACCATATCAGATAATGATGAGAACTTCCATCGGGAGATCAGAACAGCGACACAATCACCCTGCCGTTTATTGGCACGATCGATCTATCCAACCAGTCGATCCTATTCAGCACTTTGATCATATCCTTTGTGGATGGTTTCAACCCCTGTTCCATCTGGGTGCTTTCGATGCTGCTGGCGATCACACTCAATACCCGTTCACGAAAGAAAGTATTGATCATAGGGTTTGTGTTCATCTTTGTCACGGGTTTGATCTATGCGCTGTTCATTGCCGGGTTGTTTACGGTGTTAAAGGTTGTTCGATTTCCTCGGCTGGATCCAGGTGGTTGTCGCACTCGTCGCACTGGTCTTTGGCCTGATCAACATCAAAGATTATTTTTGGTTCAAGAAAGGCGTCTCCCTGACGATCAGTGATGAGAAGAAACCGGGAATTTATAAGGGCATTCGGCGTGTGGTTAATGCCAGCGAATCCATCTGGGGGATGATCGCAGGAACTGCTATCCTGGCCGCAGGTGTTTCCCTTATTGAGTTCTCCTGTACCGCTGGGTTCCCTGTGCTGTGGACGAATATGCTCAATGCTCAGGGGGTCAGCGGCATGGCTTTCATTGGATTTCTTCTGGTATACATGCTTGTTTACCAGATTGATGAACTGGGTATCTTCCTGGTGTCTGTCTTCTCTCTGCGGCAGGCGAAAATGGAAGAAAAGCACGGGCGCATGCTTAAGCTGTTAGGCGGAATACTCATGCTGTCACTGGCTGCGGTCATGTTGATTGATCCATCCATTATGAACAGCCTAAAGAATGCCCTGCTTGTTTTCGTTGCTGCCTTTGCCTTGACGGGATTGATTTTATTGCTTCACCAGGTCATTTTGCCCAGGCTGAAAAAATAATTGGGGGAAAAGAACAATCTTTTAGGTTTCGTTAAAAACTGTGACACCATTTATGAAAAAAACTAATGTCTCTCACCAAGTAAGAAAAATATTTATTGGAATCCTTATTGGATCAATTACTGTTGCTGTAATATGGGGCATCCAATGGGCTACTTATGCCAGACCACCTTTACCCGAAGCTATTGCAGCATTGGAAAGTGATGATCTGGTAACAATCACACTAGAGCCCTGGCTTACTTTTTCGCCAGTTAATGTTCCCTCGACGGTCGGTCTCGTTTTTTATCCAGGAGGAAGGGTGGATCCAAGGGCTTATGCTGCTTTAGCGCGAGCGATTGCATCAGAGGGCTATCTGGTCGTTATTCCTGAAATGCCGATTAATATGGCTGTTTTTGCGCCTAATGTTGCGAATAAGATCATCGCCTTTTACTCAAACATTGAACATTGGGCAATAGCCGGTCACTCTGTTGGTGGCACAATGGCTGCACAATACACCGATAAAAACCCTGAAACGATTGAAGGATTGGCAATTTGGGCTTCATATCCGGCGAATAGCACCGATATCTCGGACATGGATATTCCCGTTGTCTCAATTTATGGTAGTCGGGAAGTGACTGTGACTGAGGCTAGTGTTGGTGAACGAGCACACCTGCTTCCTGAAGATACCCTCTATATTCGTATTGAAGGAGGGGATCATCACCAATTTGGGTCATATCAGATCAAACCTGAAGACCATCTTGCTACTATAAGCAGGATTGATCAACATCAGCAGATTATCCAAGCAACTTTAACCTTGCTATCAGAAATTCAAGAATAATGTCACTCTCAAAATGAATACCAATAGGAACCGAAAGGCTCCTTGTGTAAGTTTTATCAAGGCATCGGTACTTGTCTATATTAAATTACTTTACGGGGAGAATTGGGAGTAAAACCATGTTATTCATAAACCAAGGAAATTCAGATTATCCCAAACCACAAGATCTGGATACAATGATATTTAACATTTAAAGTAGATTCATTAGAAGGAGATAGCCATTCTTTATCCAGAAAACGCAAGTACTATTTTTTCGAAAATTTTAATTGAAACAAATTTCATAGTTTAAAGGGTAGTTTTAGGGAAAAAATATCAGCAACAACAATTATTAGAACTTGAAGTGGAGCATCCGCATGAAGCACTACTCTTTTTGCCTTCTCTATATTCAAGAAGCCGTTGCTTCCTGATCGTTTTGAGATCCGCCCGATTTATGATAATGGACATCCCATTTTCAGGTATTGTTGTGCAAGCATACTTCTGTTCTCCATTTATCTCAACTAAGCAAGCTTGGCAGCAACCGTTTTGTCTATTTGTGCGATAGCAGGGAGCAGGAATCCCGATCTTTGCTCTGTCAGCAACATCAACAATATTCTTGTCACCACCAGTCACCTGGATTTCTTGACCATCAATTATAACTTTCGCGTTTGTCTCCAATTGCGTGACTTCAAGTGTGTTCACTGAAGGTCCGCAGCATAAGCCAGGAAATACTTTATTCGCATTTCCCTCACTTGAACAACATGATGAGTAATTGGGTTCTTTGTCGGCATCACTGCAAAAGGAATTCCCCTGTTCATGAACATTGTCGCTTGTCAACTCTCTCATTTTATCTCCTAAACTGAAGCATTTTTGTCCATCTCTTTAGACGGAGTTTCACCAAAAGGACGTAACAACATTCTAACAACATTTACGAGCTTAGCCTCGTTGAATGTATTAGACAAGCTGGTTGTTATGATTGAGTACTATCTGGCAGCGATCCTCCATCATGTTTTTCAGCATTGCTCTTCCTTTATAAACCCTCGATTTCACCCCTGAGAGAGCACTGTTCTCAATCTCAGCCGTTCCAAATAGATGGCGGAAATCCTCGTTGAAGCCAAAGAACGAGGACTTTTACAAAGCCCGATCTGTAAGTCATCTTTTAGAAAACCCATTAGTTTTACTAACGGTCTTCCTCTTGATGTGTTTGCCTGACCATGGACTGTTTCAGGTCGTATAATTTCCGTGAAAGAGAAACATGGTAGATGTGGGGATTCATGATCCGGAGAACGCCAGGATCAAGCGCTTTGATATCCGAATTTCGCAACCTGCGCATCTCCTCGATATCTGGCTGCCGTTGAATTTTCCCTTTCTTGATCACTTGAATCAGAAGTTTCTCAACATGATCTATCTGGTCAGGTTGCAGAATACGGCGCTTGCGTCTCATTGTTGGGTGGCGCAGCTCCAGTGGGGAAACGGCATCGATTTCCTCTCCATATAAACCGATCAAATCTGCAGTTGCCTTACCCCGACTGTCGTAAACACGCCAGACGCGTTTTTGTCCCGGATTGAGGATCTTATCCACGTTCTCTGAAATCTTCAGTGTTGGGATCCAATCGTCATCCCCTTTGATCGCAACAAGCTTATATACACCATCCAAAGCGGCATCGCCAGCAGATGTGATCAGCTTCGTTCCAACACCATAGGCCAGTCGCTTGATCAACTTATCTGCATCCACACCATATCGTTCAGCTTCATCCTGGATCTGCGTGATGATCTGCCAGATAACCAACTCATCCAGGTCGTTTGAGAGGACAATGGATACATCCGGGAAGCCGGCATCATTGAGCATTTTTGCGGCTTTGACGCTCAAATGGGCCAGGTCGCCAGAATCAAGCCGGATCCCTACCGGTTTGTGACCTTTTCGTTTCAATTTTTCAAAAACACGGATGGCGTTTGGCACGCCTGATTCGAGTGTGTCGATCGTGTCAACCAGCAAGAGGCAATCATCCGGGTAGACGTCAGCATAAGCCTGGAAGGCAGCCAGCTCGCCTTCACCCAATCCCATGAAGACCTGCACCATGCTGTGGGCATGGGTCCCTTTTGGAGGGAAGCCAAACAGATGAGATGCACCGACGTTGGAAGAGAAATCAGACCCGCCGATCAACGCGGCCCTGGCACCCTGAATTGCGCCAAAACCCTGGGCGCGCCGTAAACCAAATTCCAGGAGGAGGCGACCCCGGCTGCTTTGCTTTATTCGTGCAGCCTTTGTGGCCACCAATATCTGATAGTTGATGATGTTAAGCAAGCCAGTTTCAATGATCTGACCGATGGCTAAAGGCCCTTCAATGACGTTTATTGGTACATTGGGGTGGATCACTCGCCCTTCAGGGATGGCGAATAATTTTATCGCCGTTGCTGAGAATTCGTTCTTCAACCAATTCAGAAAGTCGTCCTGAAACAGCCTGTTTCCCTGAGATGTCTTTTGACTTTTAAGGTGATTGATCTCTTCATCCCCAAAATGAGATGATTCCAACCAATCCAACAGAGAATCCAGTCCGGCATTGACACAGAAGCCGGCATTGTGAATCCCGTAATCCGGGTAGCTGCGAAAGAAGTGATCAAATTGAGCATCCGTTTCATGCAGACCCATCCGGAAGTAGAGCTGTGCCATGGTTAACTGGTATTGATCAGTGAGAAGTATGCCGCTTGCGATTTTCATTTCATTCTGGTTCATTGCTTTTTCCATTTTCTGTTTAGATTGATTTTGCATTTATCGTTTAGTAATTCTTTTTCATTCATAACCTGAATTATTAGAGGTTAGCAGAACAGGCTGTTCGGATTCACTTTGATAGGTCTTACCATCGGGGAAGATGATCTCTGTGGTGCTACCTTCCCGGTGAATGGATAACCCCTGCCAAGAAATATTGATAGGCCAGGGAAGCGGTGACCTTCCCCAAACAGCAACCTTGTCGGGTGTGATCAATCTTATCCCGGCTATCTGCAGGAACAGGCGAAGAGGGATCAACCCTGAGACAGCATTGCGCTGACCGGCAGGCAGGCCAGTATCAGAGTCATAGAAGGGGAAGAACCCATTATGCTGCTTTAATCCCTCTACGATCGTCATCATCATGTTATTGAAAAGGTGCATGGCTGGTTCAGGATAGCCTCCTTCAAGCAGCCCTTTAATGATCATGCTGTTCCATAGCACATTGACGCGGATAGGGAGTTCATCCGGCAGAGCCTGAAGACACTGCCATGTTTCAGGTATGCCGTATTCCAAATTTATATCCTGCCAATTCAGCTCCTTATTGAGCAGCGCTTCAAGCTGCCCATTACGAGCTGCACCCGCCCAAACAGGTGCCAGACAGGTGATGTCGCTTTGAAAAAAGTTGGCTGTCTCGACCAGGAAACGGTCATTCGGATTCAACCCCTGCAAGGAAATGGCATGCAGAACGCGGTATAGATTAGCTGTGGTGATATGTGCTGTGCCTGCGAACCATTGGACTTCCGAGGGTGGGTAATCTTCAGAAACCTCTTCGCCATCTGAATTCACTCCATATATGATGATATGGCTGACCCTGGTCTGGTCATCACCGGCATAAAGATGGCATAGCAGTCGTTGAGGCACGGTAAAGGTTTTATGGATTTCAAGGCTTTCGGGAGCAGGTCCAGGATAATAGATCTCACGTTTGGGGGAGAGATGGGACTGATAATCCTGATATGACCAGGTAAGACGATCATCTTGCCAGAATGCCTGGACCTTTTCCTGCAATAAGCTTTCGATTTTATTGTAGGTTTGTCTCTGTGGTTCATTTGCCAGGATACCTGAGATTTTTTGGAGTGCCTTTGCTTCCCTGAGCAGCATGGCAGTCAAAGCCGGACTGTCAGCACATCGGATATTCAAACCCTGCCCGGACGCCGCCCATTTATCAAACATGAACAACCCCGAATCAATGCCTAACTGATCCGGATTATCCCATGTCAGAGGTAAGCGTTTATCAGCGTCTTCATTATGACGTATCCAGGAATTGAATAATTTGTTCAGGACAGGGAAGTGAGTTTGCAGGAATTCCTTATCCTGGTCTATTTCATAAATTTCCAAACAGATTTGGGTCAAGAGTGGGCAATCTCTGAAAGATTTCAGTGCGCTGATATCCCCCGGCGCTGGTTTCTGTAGTTCAGATTCATCAAGCTGGTTCAGGATGAATTCTATGTGAGATTTGAGTGTCTTGTGGTGAGAGGGCAAGATGACCTGGGACAGATGGCGCAATTCAAGAATTGTGATTTTATCTTCAATTTCTTTGGAAAACCCTTCAGATCGTGCCTGGTCTGGCAGGCGCATGCGGATGAATTGTGTGGCGTTGTCAGGCTGCGTTGTCTTGATATGAGTCATGGCATTCATTTGAGAAAGGTACAACGCAGCATCCCAATCAGCAACTCCCGTTCTTATGTGAATGGTCTGTTTTTCATGCGCCATGAAATGTTCCTGAGTTTGATCTCGCCAGGGTGCTGCCGTAATCCTGCGTGCTGATTCAAACGAATCCGATTGGTCGTTTTTCGTTACCAGTGACCAGGTCAGCCTTCTTGATTCAGAAGGGCTAATTTGAACAGGCAGTGATAGGGCCGGGTAGGGATTGCTGACAGCCATCGGGCCACCCGTCATGAACAGCACGGGCCAAAGGTCTCCTGATTGTCCCTCCAGGATATGGTTGATACCTACTTTTAAAGGATGCATCGGGCTGCCGATATCCATAGGCAGCAGAGAAGCGGCTAATTCGAGTGTCATGCTGATGGGTTGGGATGCCCGATTGACGATATCAAAACCCCCAACAAGGGCATTGTTTTCCGGGATGTGAAAATCAAGCTGGATGCTAACATCATCAATAATACTGAACTGGATCCGAAGGTGGCCAGGTGTATATCGTGTGATCCTGGGTCGATTAACATGATCTGTTTCTTCGGTCAGGGGTTTGTTGTTCAGGAGGATATTAGGAAAAACACGCATTGACCTGGCGCGCAAACCATAGGTCGTTTCCAGGTGGAAGGGATGTGTATCGGAGTTAGCTAAACGAAAATGACCAGACGTGATCCGGTGTTGAATCAGTGGTTGTGAACAAGCCATCCCTGGCAAGGATGAATGCTTTGGGTCCAGACTGGTCGAAAGAAAGCGGTTCCATAGCTTCATTTTACCAATGAAAAGGGTTGAGTTTATAGATGAGGGAACAAAGAGCCCTTTTGCATCGTCTATGGAAGGAAAAGGATTTATGCTAGAATAATGCCATGATGGATGACCAATTGCATGATGAAGAATCTGCTGCAGGTCAAGCAGAAGATGCCGCAGAAAAGAGCATCTCAACACCGTTTTCTGACGACCAGGAAGATACTCAGGAAGTGAAGATTTCCCCTGAAGGATTACCAGAGGAGGTTAGTGAACCCCTGGAAGAGGGGCGTTCAGAACCTGAAGCAGGCGATGATGGTGAAACCCTGGGATTGCCACCTTCCGAGGGCCAGGAATCAACGCCAGGATGGTGGGCAGGTGAACCATTTACACCGCTTGAGTCCCTGGATGACGAGGAAACACAGCCCATTTACCTTCAGCAAGCAGATGATGGTTTAACCGAGCTCAACCAGGATGAGGAGACGATCGCTGAAATTTCATCTGCACCTCCTGAACCTGAAGAGGATACACGAATTTCACCTGAGGAGACGATACCGCAGGAACCGGAAGGTGAAACTGAATACGAAGGAGAGGTGGATGGAACCGTGTCATCAGACGACATCCCAACTATCCCTCCTCCGAATATCCCTCCTGATGCAACTCCTCAAAACCCGAACCTGCCAAGATCGGTCAGCCAGATTGATAAACAAGCGACAACAGTTACGCCTGCCGCATATCATGGCGCAAAACGAGAGGTGAAGGACGAGTCAGAGTCTGCACCATCACAGGAGACACCTCCAAAAAGGAGGACGCACGCCGTCAGAAACGCCTCGCCCCAAGAAAAAGAAGCCCCGCAAGAGAAGAAAAGGTTTAGTATTGAGAATCACAATTGTTTTTATTTTCCTGTTGATATTAGCCGTATTGGTCGTTGGATCGATCGCTATTTATCAATATTTCCGGATTTCTTCCTCCCTTCCGGATGTTGCTGAACTGCGGGAAAATGCTTCCAAGTTTGAGACAACACGGATCCTGGATCGTGAAGGCAACGTGCTGTATGAGATCCTGGATCCCAATGCTGGACGTCGAACCTATATCCCCCTGGAGGAGATGTCGCCCTATTTGATTGCCGCAACCATCGCAACAGAGGACAAGGATTTCTATTCCAACCCTGGTTTTGATATCTGGGGCGTTATGCGTGCTTTTTATCAGAACTATACGGCTGGTGAAATACGGTCAGGTGCATCTACCATCACCCAGCAGTTAGCCCGCGCCCTCTTGTTGGACCCGTACTGAACGATTTGAACAAACCTATGAGCGAAAAGCCAGGGAAATCGTTCTTGCCTACGAGATCACAAGACAGTACTCCAAAGAAGAGATCCTCGAGCTTTATTTAAATGAAAGCTACTACTCCAATATGGCATATGGTGTGGAAGCTGCCTCGGAAACTTATTTCAACTCATCTGCAGACTCGCTAAATTTATGGCAGGGTTCTTTCCTTGCGGGATTCCCGCAGGGTCCAGCGATCTATGATATCTACAACAACCGGGATGCAACGCTGTACCGGCAGCGTTCCGTGCTGGTCTTGATGTATGAATTGAGCCAGGAACGTGGTTGTATTGAGGTTGGGACAGGCCGACCAGATGTGTGTGTTTCCTATGAAGATGCGACCCAGGCTGGGATTGACCTGGCGAATTACGATTTTCCAAAACTGTCATTTAATATGGACTATCCGCATTGGGTTGTTTATGTACGCTCATTGCTTGAAGAGCAGTTTGACCCCCAAACAATTTACCGCAGTGGCTTTACTGTTTACACAACACTTGATCCGGACCTACAGGATCAGGCAGAGGATATCGTTGCGGAGCAGGTGGCAGCATTAACGGAAAACAATGCCTCAAATGCAGCGCTGCTAGCGATGGATCCAAACAGCGGTGAAATTCTGGCGATGGTTGGCTCGGCTGATTTTTATGAAGAAGCGATTGATGGACAGGTCAATATGACCTTAACGCAAACACGCCAGCCTGGTTCAACCATCAAACCGCTTACTTATGTGGCAGCTTTTGAAAAAGGTTGGACGCCATCCACGCTGATTTGGGATGTGCCATCCGAATTCCCACCGTCGTCTGATCCATTTGATACGAACCCTCCGTATGTACCAGAAAACTACGACGAGAAATTTCACGGGCCTGTCACAGTTCGTTCTGCCCTGGCAAATTCATATAATATTCCAGCAGTGAAAGCCCTGGAATATGTGGGGATTTATGATGATCCGGATACTCCCACTGAGGAAGGGTTGGTTGCGTTTTCCAGGCGGTTGGGAATCGAAAGCCTGACCCGCAGTGATTATGGCCTTTCGCTAACCCTGGGAGGCGGGGAAATCAGTTTGCTGGAAATGACGTCCGCCTATGCGGTTTTTGCTAACGAAGGTCGAAAAATCTCATCAGCAGCAATATCGAAAATTGTGGATCGCACAGGACATATTGTCTATGAATATGAGCCGCCAGGTGGGGAGCAGGTGGTCAGAGCGGAACATGCCTATCTGATCTCTTCTATTTTGTCTGATAAAGTCGCCCGTGAAGACATGTTTGGGACCAACCCGGTGATTAATTTGGATTTTAAATCTGCAGTAAAAACCGGCACAACCAATGATTTTCGTGACAATTGGACGATCGGTTATACTCCAGACCTGGTCGTGGGTGTTTGGGTTGGCAATACCGATTATTCACCAATGAATAAGACCACCGGATTATCAGGAGCTGGCCCGATTTGGGCAGAGTTCATGACCTATGGTATCGATGCGCTCAAAGGGGGCAGGCCGTCAGCATTTCAAAGGCCAGCAGGTGTGATTGACCGGGTTATTTGCGCAATCTCAGGCACAGAACCTTCCAAGTGGTGTCCTGAGCAGCGCAGCGAGATGTTTGCAGCAGACCAGCCACCCGAATCAGCGGCAGAAGATTTGTGGAAAAAAGTGACCATCGATACATGGACAGGATTGGCCGTTTCAAGTGCCTGTGATGATTACACGGATGAAAAATTTGTCATCAATGTGGTTGATCAATGGGCAGTGCGCTGGCTGGAGAAGGACGACAAGGGGAAAGCCTGGGCTGAGGAGATGGGATATTCCAATCCTTTATTCTTTGTGCCCTCTCGTGCTTGTCGCTCGGATGACCCGCGTCCGGTGATTAACATCACTGGCCTTTCAGATGGACAAACGATAAAAGCGAGCACTATAAAAATTCAGGGGATGATCACTGCTTCAGAGAAATTTGATTATTATCGCATTGATTGGGGTAAAGGTTCGCAGCCGCTAAAATGGGAAGTTCTGGTTGATAAGGTTGAATCACCACAAGCAACTCCCGGGACACTTCATGAATGGGATCTTGAAGAGGTTGGTTCAGGAATTGTCACATTGAGGTTCTACGTTCACAGTACAGAGGACACCTATGCAGAGAAGTTGATTGTATTGGATATTCAACTTCCAACGCCAACACCCACAAGCACTGCAACACTAACGAGGACACCAACCCCCACATTTACTCCCACAGAGACGGCTTTGCCTACGCAGACTTCGACTGTAGAACCTACAGAGTCATTGACTGTTACACCAACATCAACAAATACATTGGAATTAGCACCAACGGGAACGCTTACAACAACCCCAACGCCCCCATAACTTTCGATCAGAATAGAACAAGTTGTGATGAACGGTATTCAGGCGGATCAGCAGCCATTTGCTCCATAAAAAGTTCACGTGATAGGAGCGGGTTCGCTTCAAGGTCCCGAATCAAGCGGAATTTGACGACCAGGAAGTGCTGATCGAGATTCTTTTTAAATTCTGGATTGCGTTCTTTCTTGAAAGCAAGCAAATTGGCGCGGCTGCCTGGTAAGACCAATATACTGGTCATATCTTTGTGCTGAGGTTCCCGAAGAATACTGGTTACAACCGCTGATGCGGTGATATGAAACCTGAAATCGCGGAGGTGCTTTCAGATCATCAAACCATAATAAGGGCCTTTGATTTTCGACATAATAATTCAAACGCCGGCCGATTTTAACAAGGGATTCATGCACCTTCTGGATATCCCATTGTCGGGCTTCCGGTTTTTCCGATTCACGCAATTGCCATTTATTTGCTTCCTGGTCTATCAGGTCCGCGTATGACTCAAGGCAGTGTAGAAGCAGGATATCTCTGGGGGTGAAGATACCCGGAAAGGATTTGTACACGATCTCTTTTACGTTGTTTGCCGTTGTGGTTTGGTGCTCGAAAAGATGAAGCCTGATACAGTCCTCAACACGGTCCAAGAGGGGGATTTGTGGGTTTGCGGGGTTCAGCAGCCACCAATTGCCTGATTCAATGGAAGCCTTTTCTCCGGCGATATGGGAGAGAAAATTCTTAATTTGAAAAATGGATTCAACCCATTTTTGTGTCTCTGAAGATGCCTGGTTGGGGCTGTCAAGAAATTCATCCAATGCCAGCTTGTTTTTCTTTGCCAATCCTGAGACAGCGGCAGCGTGAACCTGTTGATAGGAAGCCGGCTCTCCTTTTTCATGCAGGTAGTTTGAAACCTCATCCCTGGCGGTATTAAAAGCTCGATCAGATTCCTCATTCCTGGATGCACCTGATAAACGCTCCCATGCACATTGAGCGAGTTGATCATCAGTGGACTGGGCATATGCTGCCAGTTTAAAATCGGCGGCATCCGCTGCCAATAGTGCGGCCAGCAGAAGCATAGGTTCATTCTCAGCGATTAATCCGAGTAATTTTGCTTCAGGCAGGTTAAGTTCGTGGATTGATTTGAAGATGCTGAATAATGCATTTTCATGCCAGTTCCAGTCATATCGCTGGCGGGAGAGCACCGGTCGGATGGGAGAGACAGCATCCTGCCCCCAGATCCAACCAGTCCACAAAGCAGATAGCGTCCAGAATGCCTGGTTTGGCCTGGGTATCGCAGTGAGGATTGCTTTGATGGGTGGCTTGCCAGTTTGCAAGCCCAATGATTTAAACCGTCCCTGAAAGAGATATATCCCTTTACGATAAGGCGGCTCACCATCCCAATCATAAACCGGCAGGGGTGTTTCTAAGACCTGCCAGGTTTTAACCGACTCTTCCAAGACCTTCCATAGGTTTCGTTCTTTATATTCAGACGGAATAACAAGCTGGCGAGGTCTGTTACGGGGAGTGGGATGTGCCCATAATGAATTTCCCCGGTCTGCTGCGGAAAGGATCATTGCAATCAGGAGTTCTCTGCGCCCTGGGGTCTGCTCCAGACTGTCCAGTTTGTTGATGATTGTTTGCAGCACAATAAGAGGACGGCTGGGATATGAATTAAGCAGGTTTTCAACCTGATCATGGAGTGGATCCTCCCGATCTACAATTCGGTTTAATGCACGTGCAAGGTGCAAACGTTTTGGTGGCAATTCCGGGAGGCTGATCAGGGTTTCTTCTGTCAACATCTGTTCCCCTGAGGCACCGCAGTTCGGACATTCTACCTGCACAGCAAATGGATGTTCTGACCCTTTTTCCCAAAGGAATGCATCTGCTTCGATTCGGTGCTGGCAATCAGCGCAGTTCACATGATATAAGCTGCGGATGTATGGCTCTATCCTTTCATCCCCTTTCGACGCAACTGCCAGATCCTGCAATGCAGCGATTAATTCATCTTCTTTTGGGGCACTGGCCAGGACCTTTAACACAAAAGCATGGATAGGATTGTTCACGGTGACCAATATTGGGTTCCCGGCAGCCGCTGCTTCGATAGGCAGCAAAGGACTGAAACCAAATGGGTCCAGAACCCAATCACCAGGTGAAAGGTTCTCAAGGCACCACTTCGTCACCATCCCTGCAGGAATGGGCGGGAGGAACCGGCCGAGCGGTAATTCCGGCGGTGGAGCAGATCCAGGTATATATGGGGTATTCATCGAGCGCTTCCTTTTACCTTGCAGTTGAAGACAGAATGATGAATCTATGAATTAATCAGTGGTTTGTATGGTTTATTTTATCATCTTCAGAATCAAAACCTGATAGGGGGATAATTCGATGGTATCTGACAGGACAAGATCCTTTTCAAGAAGCGAAACCCACTGACCTTCAGGAAGGTTGAAATTTCGGCTTTGGCCAGAGAAACTTAACAGAACCGAGATAATATCTTCTTTGTATTGACGTTGAAAAGCCAGAATATGTTTTGGGTCTTTACCCAACGGTACAAAGGTTCCTCTTTTCAGGGCAGGTTCTGATTTTCGTATGTTAATTATTCTTTTATAAAAATTCAGCAGTGATCCAGGATCTGATGACTGCTGTCTGATGTTTCGTACAGGATAATTCGGGTGAACGGGGAGCCATGGATCGCTTTGTGAAAAACCTGCATTGAGTTCACTGCTCCACTGCATGGGTGCCCGACATCCATCACGGCCTTTGTGCAAAGGCCAATACCTTCTACCAATGGGATCCTTTACATCCGATTTTTTGAAAATGGGGATATCGCGCAACCCGATTTCCTCGCCGTAGTAAATAAAAGGTGTTCCTTTCAAGGTCAGCAGCATGGCAGCAGCAACTTTCGCACGCCTGTCGTCCTCTCCGAAACAATACCTTGTTGCAGCTCGCTTGATGTCGTGATTGCTGAGAAAATTATTCGGCCAGGCATCTTCGGATAATGCGCTGTACCATTTTTGAGCGGATATTAAGAAGCGAGTGGGATGCCAGTGGTTATGTGCAAACTCAAAATTAAAAGCAGCATGCAGTTTGTTGTCACCACAATAACTGGCTGATTGTTCAGTCGTTGCCAGGAAGCTTTCACCAACAGCATAAGCCTGTTTATGTTGATCCAGGATGCCCCGGATCTCATTCAGAAGAGGAAACATCTCTGGCTGTGAGCAATCATATACATGCTGCTGCTGGTCAAAGGGGCGGATGCCAAATTTCTTCGGGTTTTCTCGAAGATGCTGGTCTTTAAAATACGCATTGAACACATCCAACCGGAACCCATCCACACCTTTCTTAACCAGAAGCGGAATACATCAAGCATCTCTGCCCGTACTGCAGGGTTCCACCAGTTGATATCAGGTTGCTCCTTATAGAACATGTGGTAGTAATACTTCCCCAGCTTTGCATCAAACTCCCAGGCCGGTCCACCAAAAACCGCCTGCCACTGGTTGGGTGGATCACCATTTGGCGTGGGGTCCTGCCAGAGGTACCAATCGTGATAGGGATTGTCTCTTGATTTCTTTGATTCGAGAAACCAGGGATGTTGATCAGATGTGTGGTTGAGAACAAGGTCGAGGATGATATGGATATCCCGTTTTTTGGCTTCCTTAACCAGTTGTTCGAAATCCTTCATCGAACCAAATTTCGGGTCAATGTCAGTGTAGTTTGCGACATCGTAACCAAAATCAACATCCGGTGAAGGATAGATCGGAGATAGCCAAATAGCATCGACACCCAATGATTGAATGTAATCCAGCTTTCCGATGATCCCCTGAAGATCGCCTATCCCATCATTATTGGAATCAGCAAAAGACCTGGGATATATCTGATAGATGATGCCGTCACGCCACCATAAATAATCATTTTTCATCGTTTACCCTATGTAATTGTCAATATTGAAGTATGAGTAAATTATAGTGGATTTATCCATCTTATATTGGCTTTTTCTTGATACTTTATAGTGGTTGTTGGAATGGTTAAAAAGAGCGCTTGTAATCTATCAATATTTCATGAGTTTCCATAGTGTGGTTACTTGCGTGTCATTTTAATATGTGCTAGAATCACGGTTGAGTTGATAAGCTTAGGCTTATTATTCCATACCCTTTACGTCGTTGAAAAGTGGGCTTTCCCCCACTTTTCTTTGTCTAAAGTAGGATTAGTTACAGGGAGTAAGTGGCACCATGAAAAGTGAATTTGCGCTGGCATTCAATGAGGTCGTTGAGGAAAAACAGCTATCCAGGGATATCATATTGGAAGCGCTTGAATCTGCAATGATTTCCGCCTATCGTCGGGCAGTGAATGCTTCAAATGCTCAGCTTGTTCAGGCAAAGGTTGATATGGACACCGGAGAGGTGGAGATCTTTGCCGAAAAAGAAGTTGTTGAAGACGTTCAAAATGAATTAACTGAAGTATTGCTCAGTAAGGCTCAGGAAGTAGAACCTGAAGCTGAACTTGGTGATATGGTCGTCGTAGAGACCACACCTGAGAATTTTGGTCGTGTGGCTGCTCAAACTGCGCGGCAGGTCATCCAACAACGGATCCGAGAGGCTGAACGAGCGATTCAATTTGATTATTTTGAAAAACAAGTTGGTGAAATTGTAAGTGGTGTTGTCCAGGCGATCAGCGGCCGTGGTGCATCCATCGGTTTGGATAAAAAAGCTGAAGGTTTGATGCTGCGGAAAGACATGATCCCCAGGGAACGTCTGCACGTACACGACCGGATTCGATGTCTGCTCTACGAAGTTAAAGATAGTAATCGGGGACCGCAAATATACCTATCCAGAGGGCATCGTAAATTCCTCCGGCGTTTATTGGAAAATGAAGTCCCTGAAATTTATCATGGCGTCGTTGAGATTCGATCCATTGCCCGTGAACCCGGGCAGAGGGCAAAGGTAGCGGTATCTGCAACCCAGCAGGGTATTGATCCGGTAGGTGCATGTGTGGGTGTGCGAGGTGTCCGTATTCAAGCGATTGTTCGAGAACTCAGCGATGAGAAAATTGACGTGATTGCATGGAGTAAGGACGCATCGTCCTTTATTGCAAAAGCACTCAGTCCTGCGAGGGTGGTTGGTGTTTATCTGACAGAATCTGAAGAAGAAGGTAACACGGCGACAGTTGTTGTTCCTGAAGACCAGCTTTCACTGGCGATCGGCAGAGATGGTCAAAATGCTCGCCTGGCGGCAAAATTGACAGGATGGCGGATTGATATCAAAAGCCAGGTTGAAGCAGCTGGCGAATCGGTTGAAAAATTACTTGCGGATCCTGCTCATCAGGATATGGCAGAGCGTGAAGCTGAAGCGATGGATAAAGTCAGAGTGATGCTTGAGAAGAAAGCTGAAGGTCGTCCGCTTCCACCCGAGGATTATGATTTCATGGCGAAATTCATCAACCGGGTTGAGAAACAGGTTGAAGAACAGCGCCGGGAGGAAGACCTTGAAGACAAACGCCGTCGTGAAGAAGCGCTGGCAACCGTACCTGAATTGACATTCGAGATTGATATCCTGGATGTTGATCTCCCCGAACATATCTTGTTTATCCTCCAGGAAGGCGGTCTGGATACGTTAGGTGACCTGGTCATGCAAATGCGTTTGGATCCTGATAGTATCATGGCATTGAACGGTATTGGTCCAAAATCTTTTGCTCAGATCTCTGAACTGACAGATGGTCTAAGAGTGACACCGGAAGAAGCTGGCGGCAAGAGCCGAGGCGGAAGCTGCAGCAGAAGCAGCAGAGGAAGAACCGGTGCCTGTCACTGAAGAGACTGTTGAAGTTGAGGATGAAGAAGAAGCAGCTGCTCCTGAGGAGGAAGTAGAAGAAAGCCAGGGTCCTGCTGAAGTCGTCGAAAAACCAGTTGAAAAAGCAGCAGCAAAACCAGCTCCTAAGGAGACGAAGGAAGAAGAAAGCGAGTTTGACAAACTCTTCTCATATGATGCCAGAAAATTTGGGTACTATAAATCGGAGAAACCTAAACCTCCAGCTCAGGAAGAAGTAGCCAAACCCAGCAAGAAGAAAAAACGTAAGAAGCACCGCCCAGCAGAAGGTGAAGTTGATGAATGGGAAGATTGGAATAAGTAAATCAATGAGCAGCGATTAGATGGTCAAGAGGTCTAAACGTCGCAGAAAGCATATACCACAACGAACATGCGTGGGCTGCAGGGAAGTTCACCCAAAGCGAACGTTGACCAGAGTTGTCAACAGCCCTGAAGGGGTGATCGTAGACCTGAGCGGGAAGACCCATGGGAGGGGGGCGTATTTGCATGACAGGCGAGAATGCTGGCTGAGCGGGATCAAAAGTGCTCTTGACCACGCTTTGAAAACCAGCCTGACAGATCAGGAAAAGGAGAGCTTGACGCAATATATGGAAGCTCATATTCCTGAAGAAAGCAAGGCAACTGAGGGGGCAGAGGATTTATCAGGATGAATTAAAATCATCTGATCGCTCCTCCGCAGAAATAATCAATAAAGCATCCTTGGCAAACATTAATTGCCTTTGGATAGGGGAATGACCCTGGAGGTGTTGTGTGAGCGAAAAAGAGAATAAAGTAATCATCCTGCCTTACAGTATCAGCGTACGACAATTAGCTGAAAAAATGGAAGCCAGTCCCATCGACGTCATCAAGGTTTTGATGGCGAATGGTGTGATGGCCAGTATTAACCAGAGTGTTGATTTTGATACTGCTGCTGTTGTTGCCAGTGAACTTGGATTTGAACCCGAATTGGAGACAATTGAAGAGGAAACACCTGAAGAAAAAGGTGAGGTTCCATTATGGCGGCGGGTGATTGAAGACGAAGCAGAAGAAGATCTTGTTGAGCGTCCCCCTGTGGTCACAATGTTAGGCCATGTGGACCACGGCAAGACCTCACTTCTTGATGCCATTCGTGATGCGAACATTGCTGGTGGAGAAGAGGGTGGGATCACACAGGGAATTGGTGCCTATCAGGTTGTGCATGAGGGACGAAAGATAACATTCCTGGACACGCCCGGCCATGCCGCGTTTACATCCATGAGAGCACGAGGCGCACAAGGTGCGGATATCGTTATCCTGGTTGTTGCAGCGGACGATGGTGTCATGCCTCAAACCAGGGAAGCAACCAATCATGCGAAAGCTGCCCGAGTACCAATCGTTGTGGCGTTGAATAAAATGGATTTGCCCTCAGCCAATCCTGAGCTTGTAAAGAAGCAGCTTATGGAAATTGACCTGATGTCAGATGAATGGGATGGTGACACAATTGTTGTACCCGTATCTGCAGTTGCGATGGAAGGACTTGATGACTTGATGGAAGCAATCCTTCTGGTGGCAGATAATAATAAGATCCAGGCTAATCCCGTTGGAGAACCACTTGGTACTGTTGTTGAAGCCGAACTGGATCGATCCCGCGGTGTTATGGCGACTTTACTTTTGCAGAACGGCACGATTAAATCGGGTGATACGATTCTGGCCGGAAAAGCCCATGGGCGGATTAAAGCGATGTTCGATTTCCGCGGGAACCGGATCAAAGAAGCTGGTCCATCTACGCCTTTTGTTGTGATGGGTCTTAACGATGTGCCACGTGCTGGTGACGTATTCCGGGTTGTTGGGTCTGACAAGGAAGCACGAGCGATCGTTGATGAGTTGGAGGTCGAAGAAAGTTCAAAAAATGTCATCCAAAGAGCGACACTTGAAGATTTGTTTGAACGCCTTCAAGCTGGAGAAGAGCAGGAGCTTCGATTGATCGTCAAGGCTGATGTACAGGGTTCATTAGAGCCAATTGTTAACTCGTTGAAAGAATTAGGCGACAAGCAGCCTGAGGTCTCCATTGAGATCCTTCACCAGGAAACCGGCAATATCACTGAAAGTGATGTGATGCTGGCTACAGCTTCTGATGCCATCGTGATCGGTTTTTCAGTTGATGCAGATAATGCCGCTGAACGATTGGCCGATACAGAAGGTATCTCGATTCGAATCTATACTATTATCTATCGTCTGTTAGAAGATATTGAAAAGGCGTTAGTCGGTATGCTTGAGCCAGAAATGGTTGAAAAGGTGATCGGAAGGGCACGCGTATTGGCAACATTCAAAGTCTCAAAATATAAAGTTGCTGCAGGCTGCCGTGTGATCGATGGGGAAATCAAGCGTAATGGGAAGATCAGGGTGATCCGGAATGAAAGGGTCATCTTTGATGGTGAGATAGGTTCTCTCAAGCGTGAAAAGGATGATGTTCGAGAAGTCCGCGAGGGATTTGAGTGTGGAATCAGCATGAAACAATTCCACGAGTTTAAGAGGGGGATGAACTTGAGGGTTACGTCATTGAAGAGAAGCCAAGATAAATAAGGAAAGAAAGCAGGAAGAATGCCATCAGAACTTAGGTTAAAACGCATTCAGGATCAGATTCAGACGCGTTTTAACTGAGATTATTGAATCAAAAGTGAATGATCCCCGGATCCAGGGTGTTTATATCACCGATATTTCAGTGGACCGTGAATTGGATTTTGCAAACGTATATGTGTCTGCTCTAAGTGGCGCAGAACAAGCAGGAGAGATTTTACAGGGATTACAGAAAGCCAGTGGCTTTCTCCGCTACAGCCTCAGTCAGGAAATTAAGCTTCGAGTTATGCCTAAGCTGCGTTTTTATTGGGATGACACCCCGGAACGTGCAGACCGGATCGAAATTCTCCTGGAAGAAATCCGTGAGGAACGTGAAAATCGAAAACAGGATCTCCCAGATGAAGTTAACGCAAATTCAGAGGATAGAATTAATGAACAGCATTGATCAACAGCTTGCTGAAAAGTTGGTTCAATGTCAGCGCATTTTAGTTGTTTCCCACGTACGACCGGATGCGGATGCTGTTGGTTCTGTGTTGGGACTGGGCCTGGCGTTGAGAAATTCAGGTAAATCTGTCCAAATGGTCCTTGAGGATGGGGTCGCAGGGTTTGAATATCTTCCATATATTGACCTAATCAAAAGAGAGCCTGAAGGGGATTTGGATTTTGTAATCGTGGTGGATTGCTCTGATCCATACAGGGTGGGACAAGCCCTCAATGGATATGGAAAACCTGATTTGGTTGTTGATCATCATAAGACGAACCTCAATTTTGGCACATATAATGTCGTTGAACCTGACCAGGTGGCAACTGCAGGAATCCTCTTTGAGCATATGCCAAGATGGGGCTTGACAATTGATCAGAAGGTGGCGACCTGTTTGTTGGCGGGGATCGTTGGAGACACAATAGGATTTCAGAACATCCAATGTCAATGCTGTTGCCCTGCGAAATGCTGCGGCATTGATGGACCTCGGTGCGGATTTGACACAGATTTATCGTGAAGAATTAGTGTTACAATCATTTACGGCTGTTCGATATTGGGGATCGGGTCTCAGCCGATTGCAGCGAGATGATGGTATTGTGTGGACAAGTTTGAAATTATCAGACAGGGAATTGATTGGTTATCCTGGAAATGATGATGCGGATCTTGTCAATATTTTATCTGCAGTCAGAGAAGCAGAAATTGCCGTGATTTTTGTTGAACAATCACAAAAAGATGTTAAAATAAGTTGGAGAGCACGTCCTGGTATTGACGTCTCAGGAATTGCTTCAGATTTTGGGGGTGGGGGGCATGCAGCTGCGGCTGGTGCTGATGTTATAGGTTCTTTGGAAGATGTACAAAAGCATGTCATTCTGGAAACCAAGAAATTATTAGAAAGAAAAAGTGAATAGAGGATCAGTCCTTCACCATATCTGGGAGTGATGAAAAAATGAGTGAACAAAATTTTGATGTAAAGAATGCTGTCTCAGGGGTATTGGTTGTTGATAAACCTGTTGGCATGACATCCCACGATGTCGTCCAGGTTGTGAGACGTGGCACAGGAATTAAACGCGCTGGACACACGGGCACATTGGATCCACGTGCATCAGGTGTGCTGGTTGTGCTTGTCGGTCCAGCAGTGAGATTGAGCGAGTATGTCTCAGCTTCTGATAAGCGTTACCAGGCGATCGTTCGCCTTGGTATTAGAACAGACACTTATGATAGTGAAGGTGTTGTTACCCAACGGTCACCTGTGGAGATCACAGAAGAGCAGATCGTTGAAGCATTGAAGCAGTTTGAAGGAACAGTTGAACAGGTTCCACCTGCCTATTCTGCCAAGAAGGTGAATGGTAGGAGGGCTTATGAAATGGCTCGAAAGGGTGAAGAATTCGAGTTGGAACCAAAAGAAATTGATGTTTATCACCTTGAGCTGCTTGAGTGGGACACACCTGAAGCGATCATTGATGTGTATTGTTCGTCAGGCACCTATGTAAGGGCATTGGCAAACGATCTGGGCGATGTCCTTGGTTGCGGGGGGTATCTGGTTGGCTTACGAAGAACGAAGAGTGGTGAGTTTGCTCTTAGGGATGCCATCCAGCTTCGCAAATTGAAAGAAGCTTTTGAGAACGGTGATTGGTATAAATACCTGATCCCTGCAGCAGAAGCTTTAGGAGATTGGCCATCCCGGGAATTGAGCTTCGAGGAAGTTGATCTCGTTCGGCATGGACATCGTGTTCCAGTTATAGACGAACCGGAGGATCCGGAACAATGGGTTCGGGCAATCAGCCAGCAAGGTGAATTGGTAGCATTACTCCAATATCTTCCTGAGGATAAAGAATGGCAGCCCAGGAAAGTTTTCTTTACCTGATCGATCATCCTGAACATTCGATCTTGTGAATGTAATCATTTCTAAGTCTCAGGATGATAAAAAATGTCAGAAAAGAATCTAGAGGGTTTTTCAGAAATCGTCAGATTTGTTGACTTTAATCCAAAGCCATATATTGATACCTTTCTGACAATAGGCAATTTCGACGGGGTTCATCTTGGCCACCAGGCGATCATTTTACGAATGGTCCATGAGGCAAAACAAGAAGGCAATCCCCTGATTGTTATCACGTTTTATCCCAATCCTTCAGTCTTTTTCAAGCATAGATCAGAAAGTGAATATCTTTCCACACCTGGTGAGAAGGAGAAGATGCTGCGCGATCTAGGTGTGGATGATGTCGTCACCTTTAAATTCGATCACGATTTTGCCAGCCTTGCACCTGAAGCTTTTTTAACGGGATTGATTGATAAACTCAACCTGAGTGTTCTGGTAGTTGGGCCTGATTTCGCGATGGGCAAAGACCGGCAGGGGAGCAGGTCGTTCCTGGATGAAATAGCACATGATCAGATGTACTCTATCAAAGCTATTCATCCTGTATTATTCGAAGACCTGGATGTTTCATCCACCCGGATTAGGCGATTTCTGGATGAGGGGAATGTTGAATATGCAGCAAGGTTGTTAGGTCGCTACTATACCATCACCGGCACAGTGGTGCATGGCTCGGACAGGGGATCAAGAATAGGATTACCAACTGCCAATATTTCTTATTGGCCAGGAAAAAAAAGACCTGCAGTGGGGGTTTATGCTACTCATGTGACACTGAATGATGTGGCCTACCAGGCGATTACCAATGTAGGTTACCGCCCCACCTTTGAGGTACAAACTGTTCCTGATATTGAGACTCATATCCTTGATTTTGATGGTAACATCTATGGCGAGAGCTTTAATTTGGCTTTTATTGACAAGATCAGAAACGAGCAAAAATTCGAAAGCGTAAATGCATTTCTTGCTCAGATAGAGCAGGATAAAAATGCTGCCCGAGAGATATTCATTCATGCCGAAAACCCGCCGAATTTACCTTCTAAGCCCCAAGAATCTAAATCCTGAAACGATTGCGGTTACATTCGCAAAGACATCACGTTCACCACAGGCTTTTGATGAAATTGCTGCTGAACTGTCGGATGAAACGTCTGCCAAATTCCATGAAAAATGGGTGGTTGGATATGGCCATTCATCTGTTGCAGAGCATGCGGTCCTGCACCTGGCGCTTGAAAACGTTTCCCGTCTGGCAATCGAGACGATTGAAAGCAATCGTTTAGCATCCTATACTGAGAAATCCACGCGCTATCAGCTTTGGGAAGAGAATGCTTTCTATATCCCGCAGGAACTTGAGAACCATCCTTTGGAAGATCAATATGTCAACACCTGCAAGGCTTTATTCAGAACTTATGCGGAATGTCTGCCAAAGGTCAAAGATGGGCTGCGCAAATCATCTCCTAGAGAAGAAGCTGAATCTGAACGGTCGTTTAAGCGGCGGATCCAATCTTCAGCAGTAGATATCTGCCGTTTCCTCCTGCCAGCAGCGTCGTTGGCCAATGTTGGCGTGACCATCAATGCTCGTGCGCTTGAATATGCAATCTGCAAAATGCTCAGTTCGCCCCTGGATGAAGTGCGAGCGATTGGGGAGCGATTACGAGTGGTTGGTCAACAAGAAACACCCACCCTTATCAAGTATGCCGGCTGCAATCCATACATGGTCAATTTACGGCATAAGCTGATTGATCCTTCGATTATTCAACCTCAAAAGGAATCAGAAGATGGTTTTTCACTGATTGATTATGATAAGAATGGCCAGGAGAAAATCATCGCTGCGCTTCTATTCAGGTTCGATCCCACAATAGATTATCAATCCTCCCTGGAATATGTGGTGGGGCTTTCTCCTCCAGATCTTAAAAAGTTGGTTCAGAATATCATGTCGGATAAGGGGAAATTTGATCAACCACCGCGCGAATTTGAGTATGCTCAGATGACATTCGATATTGTAATGGATCAGGGTGCGTATTTTGAATTTAAACGTCACCGAATGATGACCCAAACCGCCCAACCTGCTAACAGGAAATCTTGGATTTGCAATACCAAAAGGTTTTGTTGGAGCAGGATGTGAAGACAAATATATCCAAGTGATGAGAGGTGCTGCGGATTTATATCACCAGCTTGCATCCTGGAATCCGGATGTTGCCAGCTATATCGTGCCAAACGGTTTCAACCGGCGGGTTTTATTCACGCTGAATTTACGGCAAGCGTTTCATTTCTGCCGGCTCAGAGCAGCTTCCACTGCCCATTTCTCCATCCGCCGGGTTGCACAACAAATCGCCCGGGTGATTAAGCGGATTTATCCACTGTTGGGCACTTACCTGGATGTGCCGGACGATGAAACCCCCGAAAGTATTAGCGCACAAAAATTTTCGACGTTATCATTTAGGGATAAGTGAAAATCTCACTCAGCAGGATTAAAGGACTATTTTGGAATACTTCTGAACGACGCCTGCGATCATTTTGGCGGCTGAGCTTGTATATCGGGGGGTATTTTATTTTCACCGAAGGGTTTATTCTATTCGTTTTATTCATTTCAGGGATGATCGCAGCTCCATTTGGCGTGGATCATCAACCTTTTCTTGCAGGCGTGCAGCCGCTGCAGATTATGGCTAACCCTTTGGTTGGTTTTATGGTCATTTCCGGTTTGACATGTTTGGGTGCCGTAGTGGTTACTTTCTTGTTTGGAAAGTGGCTCGATCATAGGAGGTTGACCGAGTTTGGGTTCAAATTTTCCAGAATCTGGTGGCTGGATTTTATATTTGGTATTATGTTGGGGGCAATTTTGATGGGTTTGATTTTTCTTATTAGCTGGATCACGGGGATGGTCACCGTCCGTGGATTCTTTAATAATTATGTGCCTGATCAAGCATTTATTATTGTCATTCTACAATCTTTGCTGATTTTTGATTTTTGTGGGTGTGTATGAAGAGATCGTTTTTCGCGGATACCTTTTGATCAACCTTGCTGAAGGCTTGAGCAGTAAATTCATTGGGAAGACGTGGGCTTTGATCATTTCAATCGCACTCACCTCGCTGATTTTTGGTTTGTTCCACATGGATAATCCAAATGCCACCTGGATAAGTACAACAAACATTATGATGGCAGGCATTTTTCTTGGATTGGGGATGTTCCTGTCTGGAAACCTTGCTATTCCAATTGGTTTACATATTTCCTGGAATTTTTTCCAGGGGGTCGTATTTGGTTTCCCAGTCAGCGGGATGAACACAGCGGCCTCCATTATTGTTATTGAATCCTCCGGTCCGGAATGGCTAACAGGTGGCGCTTTTGGGCCAGAAGGAGGCTTGCTTGGTTTGATTGCGATCTTACTTGGCAGTGGATTGACAATATTATGGATTCGCAGAAGAGGTCGCCTTTCACTGCAAACCGATTTAGCAGTTTATGAACCGGGTACTGGGGTGGCATTGAAGAATATAGGTACTGACGGGAATAACCCTTGACAAATAACCCGACCTGTTTATAATTGGATCATAATTAAATAAAGACAGACGTTGAAGAGGAAGAGTAAGCATCAACACGGTGTCACAGAGAGCAGTGTCAGGTGAGAAGCTGCACACACGCTGGTGTCGAATGGTCCTCGGAGTCTCCAAGGCGAAAGAATCCGATTAGCCTTGGACGGACACACCGCCGTTATCAGGGTGAAAGGTATAAGCAAGTATCTGCTGTACCTGAGTAATGAGTGAGGCTGGCCTTTCCCTGTTGCATCATCAACAGGTTTTTTGATTAAAGAATAGCCTAAGCTGGGTGGCACCACGGACTTAACGTTCGTCCCATGATGGGATGGACGTTTTTTGTTTCATTCCATCCGTTACTCTGGCCAAATGTCCATTAATCAAGAAATTGGAGGTAGCAAAATGTCTAAAGAACAATATAAATTCCTGTTGAGTGAGCATGATATTCCAAAGCAATGGTACAACGTCAGCGCGGACATGCCCATGGGGCCAACCCCCGTATTGAACCCGCAAACGAAGGAACCGGTCACGCCAGAATTCCTGAATGTGCTGTTTCCGATGCCGCTGATCGAACAGGAGATCAGTACCGAACGATATATTGATATTCCGGAAGAAGTGCGAGAGATCTATAAGCTCTGGCGTCCAACCCCTTTGATTCGGGCAAGGCGGCTTGAGAAAGCCCTGGGTACACCAGCCCATATTTATTATAAGAACGAAGGCGCTTCTATTTCCGGGAGTCATAAATGCAACACGGCAGTTGCCCAGGCATACTACAACAAAATTGATGGCACTAAGTCCTTAACCACTGAGACAGGCGCCGGTCAATGGGGATCAGCGCTTTCGATGGCGTGTAATTTCTTTGATATGGATCTGGAAGTTTTTATGGTCAAAGCCTCATATGAACAGAAGCCATACCGCAGGATCATCATGCAAAGTTATGACGCAGAAGTCCATCCCAGTCCTTCAGAACATACAAATTACGGTCGGCAGTACCTTAGGGAACATCCCAACAGCCCTGGATCACTGGGGATCGCGATTTCAGAAGCGGTTGAGGCCGCAGTCAAATCTGAGGGGAAGAAGAAATACAGCCTGGGATCAGTGCTGAACCATGTGCTCCTTCATCAGACAGTCATTGGCCAGGAATGCCTGAAGCAGATGGAAATGGCCGATGAGTACCCAGATGTGGTGATCGGGTGTGTAGGTGGGGGGTCGAATTTCTCTGGATGTGCATTCCCCTTCCTGCATAAGAACCTAACAGAAGGAAAGCAAACCAGGCTTGTTGCGGTTGAACCAAACGCAACACCCACCCTGACAAAAGGCCTTTATGCTTTTGATTATGGGGATACAGCGATGATGGCACCAATTCTCAAGATGTACACATTAGGCCATGATTTTATCCCTGCACCAATCCATGCAGGTGGCCTGCGCTATCACGGGATGGCGCCCCAGATATGTATGCTGTATGATGCAGGTTATTTGGAAGCGGTCGCGGTGCCGCAGCTAGCCACTTTCGCTGCGGCTATCCAATTTGCACAGACAGAAGGGATCATCCCAGCGCCAGAATCCGCACATGCGATCCGAGCAGCCATTGATGAAGCCCTGGACGCCAAAGAAAAAGGCGAGGAACGGGTGATCCTGTTCAATTTATCCGGTCATGGCCTGCTAGACCTTGCGGCGTATGATTCTTATAATCAAGGTGATGTAGTGGATGATACGCTTAAGATCACTCCTGAAGATATCAGGGCAAACCTGCCAGAGGTCAACCTTTAATTTCATGAAACGTTAAGATTGTTTTTCTCTCCGAAAGTCCCCTTCAATTTCACTGGAGGGGACGTTTAAAAATTACTCCCCGGATTCCAAAAAAATCCCGAGGGGGTTTAACATGATGGTATAATGGATTGATTTTCGCGTTTTTTCTCAGGATGGTTGTGATGCAACGATCCAGAATAATTCTAAGGAGGTTAAGTGGCTGTACATTTATATCTATCACTTGTCCCTGAGGCATTGATTGCTTCCATGCTTGAACCTGAAGAATTTGGTAGCTATTATGCTGTGGGCACTAAAAAGAAATCGAGTGGTCAAGCGATTTTCCTGGAAGTTGACCCGGATTTTCGCAGCAAGTATTTCAGGATTGATGAAGGTGTTTCCCGATGCGTTCCCCATGAGGATGGAACACCGAAATCATCCATATATATCGGCGTTTACCGTGTATTGGAACATATTGACACATCTGCCCTTAGGAAGCTGTATCTGGTTACGAAAGACGGCCGCACGCTTGGGTTGGACGCCAGCTCGGATACACCTGAACCGGATGATGGACTGCATCTGTATAAGGAAATTATCCCTGTTTCACCGTTGGTTGCCAGCAGGTTGAACCCGTTGGATTTCTTTGATTTGATCGTTAAGAATCCGACATCGCTGGTCACGTTACCGGCTATTGCTTTTGCAGAGCTTCGCCTGGATGAACTGGCAAAAAATCCAGAAATGGGTCAGGTTGGCGACTTGCCATACTCAAATTTGGACCACCTACGTGAAGTTCTCAAAGATCTGAAAACCAAGCCAGTGGCAACAAAAATGGTTGATCGTGCCAGCTCGGCAACGTTTGCTTACCGGACTGTAAAGAACGGCATCTTTGTGGGGAATGAATCCTCCATGGTTTACTATCCACTGCCATCAAGCGAAGAATTAAAAGAAACGAACTATCGATGGTGGCGTTCAGCAAATATGTAAAATATCCAGCGGTGAGAAAATCCTCATCTGCTGATAATTGAATTAATAGGAGTAAAAGAAATGAATGTATGGCTTTATATAGGTCTGGGTGCCAGTGTGGTCTCAATTGGTGTGGCGCTCTATTTATTTTTCTGGGTAAAAAAGCAGGATCCTGGCACGGAGAAAGCGAAAGAAGTTGCTTCGTGGATCCGGGAAGGTGCACAGACGTACTTAAAACGATTGTATATCGCACTCACGATCGTGGCGTTGATCCTTGGGTTCATTATTGCAGTTGTGTTCAGCTTTGACCTCACCGAAATTGCGGCTGGCCAGGCGAGCATTACACCGATCAATGGCATCCGTATGGCAGTTGCGTTCATTGCAGGTTCAGTGTGTTCTGCAATCGCCGGGTATATGGGCATGGCAATTGCTGTTGAAGCGAATGTACGAACAGCCACAGCGGCTAATGAATCCCTCAACAAGGCTTTCCGATTATCTTTCTATGCTGGATCCGTGATGGGTTTAGCGATGGTCGGATTAGCGGTGTTGGGCATGACGATCATTTATTTGCTAACGGGTGATGCGGAAGTAATATTGGGTTTCAGCTTTGGAGCATCTGCCTTGGCTCTGCTTGCAAAGGCTGGTGGTGGAATTTATACCAAGACGGCTGATATTGCTGCGGACCTGGTAGGGAAGGTTGAGGTTGGCATCCCGGAAGATGACCCACGGAATCCAGCGGTTGTTGCTGATAATGTCGGTGATAATGTTGGCGATGTGGCTGGAATGGGAGCGGATATTTTCGACAGCTATGTTGCCGCTGCTGTGGCAGTTATGCTTTTAGGTGCTTCTTCCGTCTCTGCTGGATCCCTTTCGGTAGATTATGTGATTCTCCCGCTTGTACTGTGTACGCTGGGTATCTTCGCATCTATATTGGGCATTCAATTTGTCCGTGTCGGGAAGAATGGTAAACCAGGACCAGCTTTGAATTTCGGTACGATCATTACAACGGTATTCTTTGGTGTGATGGTTCTAGCACTTGTCCTGTTGAGTGACATCAATATTGGCGTGTTGTGGTCGACGTTGACTGGTTTGATAACCGGGGTGGTCGTTGGGTTTACATCAGATTACTTCACTTCAGAGGACAGAAAGCCTGTATACGAAACAGCTCGTGTTTCTGGTTCGGGTGCAGCAATCAATATCATCACTGGATTTAGTTATGGCTTGATAAGCATCGTCCCATCTGTGATCGGTATTGCAGTTGCGACACTCTTATCATATTACCTCTCTGAATTAACAGGATTACCAGGGATTTACGGTATAGGTATCAGTGCGGTAGGCATGCTTTCGATCAGCGGTATGATCGTTAGCGCGGATGCATATGGTCCGATTGTGGATAATGCTCGGGGTATCGCAGAGATGTCCGGGATGGACCATAATGTGATTGTCACAACGGATACACTTGATTCTGCTGGGAATACGGCGAAAGCGATCACCAAAGGTTTCAGTATCAGCGCTGCTGCGCTGACCGTTCTGGCTTTATTCGCAGCATATGCAGAAGTCGTCACGGCTGCTGGGATTGAGGTTGAAATGAGCCTGCGTGATCCCATTGTCGTTGCAGGTGTTTTCCTTGGTGCAATGACACCACCGCTGTTCAGCGCATTGACCATGCTTTCTGTCACGCACAATGCCTTTGACATGATCGAAGAAATCCGTAGGCAGTTCCGTGAGAAACCGGGCATCCTTGCAGGTACTGAAACACCTGACTATGCAACCTGTGTTGGTTTGGCATCCCAGGGTGCACTTTCGTCCTTGGTCCTACCTGCTTTTCTGGCTGTTGGATTGCCGCTGTTGATCGGTTTTGTCCTGGGGCCGAACGCCCTGGGAGGATTTCCTGGGAGGCAGCATTTTCACAGGCGTGATCTTTGCCTTATTAATGGCAAATGCTGGTGGGTTGTGGGATAATGCCAAGAAGTTTATTGAAACAGGACAGTTTGGTGGCCCAGGTTCCGATGCGCATAAGGCAGGTGTGGTTGGTGACACAGTCGGTGATCCCTTCAAGGATACGGCAGGTCCATCACTGAACACATTGATCACAGTGATGTCGTTGGTTTCTTCTCTGTTTGCTCCTGTTATTGCCGCATTCAGTCTTTTCTAACCAGTTTATCTTATTACTTTCAGATCCCCGGGATTTTCGAAATCCCGGGGATTTTAACTTTTATGGAGTGATTAGACCAGATGCCTTTATGTATTATTAGCGATTTTGTGTGATATTCATCTCTGTACCTTTTAAGGCTTCCCTTGGGGGAAGCTGTCAGCCTCTGGCTGACTGATGAGGGATCATTTGCGAAATTTAACTCAAGACCCTCATCCGTCACGCGTCCAGCGTGTCACCTTCCCCGAGGGGAAGGCTTAGAAAATTCTGGGGATTTTACATAAAACCTGATAAGTAGAACGGGGGTTCTTTTTATAAAAGAGTTTTTGATTGATCTTAAAATCGGAACAGTAAAATGAAATGTTGAGCCCTTATTGAGTGCACTTTCAAACCACATTTTTCCCCCCATCATTTCCGAAAGGCTTTTTGCGATAAGCAAACCCAATCCAACCCCAGCTGCTTTTTGGATCCTTTCGTCGGAAGCTCTAAAAAACCGATCAAAAATTCTCGATTGCTCATTTACCGAAATTCCATAGCCTGTGTCTTTGACCCAAAAATGGATCACTTCTGCAGGACCATACTGATCCCATTTGTTCTGTGAGTGCTTTGCTCCAATTTCCACAGAGCCATCTTTGGGTGTGTATTTGATGGCATTGGATAATAAATTGGACAGGATTTGAATGACCCGTATTCGGTCACACCACATATCCGGCATGTCATCGGCGATCCTTTTAACAAGGATAACTGCCTTGTCAGTGATCTGGGCTTTGTAAGATTGGAGAACTTCCAGGATTACTTGTTTTGCCGATGTGGACTCAAAGACCAGCTGGAGTGTTTGCGTCTCGATATGTGATTGATCTGAAAGATCTTCAATGAACTTGTCCATACGTTTCACATTTTGGATGATCGTTGCCAGGTATTCCTTTTGTTGGGTTGTGACATTTCCTGTCATTCCCTTGCGCATCATATCTGCATAGGAATTGATCACTGATAGAGGATTTTTCAGTTCATGTGAGATGAACGAGATAAACTCATTCTTTGCCTGGATAGCATCCTGCAGGTCTTCATATAGGAAAGCCTGATCTAGTTTATCCAGATTTTGGTCGTTCAGTTTGGAGAGCGTTTGGATATCCTTGTCAGAAAACTCCTGGGGAGATTTCAGGTGAAGCAATAATAGTACATAGTGTTCCTGTGCCACTTCAGTTAATCTAATGAAATGCCAAACATAATTCTCAGGTAAATGTAAAGTGCTGGAAAGAGTGGAATCTTCAATGATCAGGGGTGCTAACGTATCTTTGCGAACCTCTGGGATAAGATCCAGGTCAATCTTATCTATTGGCTCAATTTCTGAGGAGCGCGGCTGGGAGAACCAAACACTTGATATATTCTTGAAATCCTCATCGATTAGCCCGATCAAACCTGTTTGCGCAGGTGTCAATTCTAAAGCCGATGAGAGCATTTCCCTAAGTATCATCTGGATTTCGTGGGATGCATTAATTTCGTTCACAATAAGAATTTACTCCGATGGATGGTGTTTTGTGATGGAAGAAAATGGTTTCATATCGCCATGAGCTTCAAAGGATATAATAACATAAGTATGTATCAAACCATGCTATTCTCATAGCTTATTGAAGGATGCATGAAAGACTGGTGGAATCGATGAACAGGGATTTTGGTGCAGGACAGAGCGTTGATGAATTGATTGGGTGTTCTGCCTGGTTTATTTATCATCTTGCCCTTCCAGATGAAGCAGTATTCAGGACAACAATGAATGCAGCAAAAAAACTGGTCAAGGTTGATGCAGGGTCACATCTGCTGCTGGAATTGTGGGAAGATGGACATACTGTCTGGATGAGTCCTTCGACGAAACAACCTGTCGTGGTCACACCTGGCGGTCAGATGAATCCATCAACGATCTGAACCTGCCTGCTTTTCACAATAACGCGCTTTTGATCTCTTTCTGTAACTCATCGTTGAAGAAAGGCAGGGTTTGCTTGACAAGGAGATATAGTCCCTTGGATTCGCTGATTGATAAAGCTTGTTTAACATAAAAAGCTGTTTCTGTGGGAGCAACCTGGGACATTGCCTTTATTAAGTGTTCCAGTTCTCTTGAAAGGTTCTGATCGACATCAATGATAAGAGGGCTTATCATCCTGAATATTGAAGGAAGCAGTGTGTCTGAATGGTGCTGCAGACTCACCCGCAGCCCCTGGAGTCCCAAACCAACCATCAAGGGATCTTTTTGAAAGAGGTAAGATTTGATTAATCCTTCCCACACTTGAGGAAAATTGTGTCGAAGGGTATGTGTACCCCAAAATAATAAATCTGTGGTGAGTGCCTGATCCAGATCTGGTGTCAGCCATCTTTCCAATCGTGTGCAAACAGGTTCTGGGTCCTGGGAGGTTATTCTCCCAAGTGTGAAACCTGCTAAGTGACGGATCTCAAAAAAATCATCGGTCCAGAGTTCATCTGCAAGAGCGAATCCCGATAGCGGTTCTTTCTGAAGGTGTTGTTTTATGCGCAATTCCACCTGACGGGTTACAGGGTCCGGCAGGTGGTAGATGGGGATCAATGGTTGAGTAGAAATGTAATCACCCATACGTAGGGTGCGGTTTGCATAGAATTCAAAGATGCGCTGCAGCTCTCTATGAAATAATTTTGGGGCATCAAGTAAACTGATCAGATGATCGATTTGCGTTTTTAGGCGTCCTGGGTCAACTGCTGACATTAATCCTCATTATATGGAGTTTGTTTGACACATGAATGGTACGGGCAGTGTCTGCCCTCGCAAAGCGCTCTTCAAGTAGGCAACCACTACCTCCTACGGGGGGCTTAGGCAGGGTTGTCCCTACATTTGATTCTATGAAAATAGCAAATCTTTGTGTGTTGAGATCACCGTTTGCAGATAATTAATATTGCAATGAAAACCTAGTGTGATCAATATGCTTTTGCAAAAAGTGCCTTCTGTGATGTTTCTTCTCCGCTGAAAATGCAAGCACCATTCCCGTCCGGCTGGTCCATTGGGTAGCAGCGGAGGGTGGCTTTGGTTTGTTCCTTCACCAGCGCTTCATTTTCAGGACTTGGTTTCCACCACACAGAACACCAGCCGTTATTATCGATAATCTCTTTAAATTCATTAAAATCCTTAGGTTCGAAAATGCGATCATCACGAAATTTCCTGGCTTTATCAAGCAGGTTCGTCTGGATCTGATCCAGCATTTCGCGAACGGTTTGACCAATGCCTTCTTGCGGGACAAAGGATTTGCCTTCACGTCCTAGGATATCTCTTCGAGCCAGGGCAACACTTTTCTTCGCCACGTCTTTTGGCCCGATTTCCAACCTCAGGGGAACACCGCGCATCTCCCAGTGGTTGAATTTAAATCCAGGCGTGACCTCTGTGCGGTCATCCACTTCCAAGCGAAATTCACTGAGTTCCTTTTTCACCCTTTCCACGGCTGACATGACCAGTGCTTTTTCTTCTTCTTTTCGGAATATCGGAACGATGACCACCTGAACTGGGGCCAATCGTGGGGGTAAAACCAGTCCCTGATCATCACCATGTGTCATGATGATGGCACCAATAAAGCGTGTGGAGAGTCCCCAGGAAGTTGTCCAGCAGTACTGAAGCGTATTATTCACATCCAAATACTGGATATCGAATGCTTTTGCGAAGTTCTGACCAAGGTTATGGCTGGTACCTGACTGGAGGGCTTTCCCATCACCCATCATGCCTTCTATGGTGTAAGATCGGACGGCACCAGCAAATTTTTCTGTTTCACTCTTTCGTCCTGGTACAACCGGCACGGCTGCTTCATTAAGTGCAAAATCTGTATAGATGTTCAGCATTTGAATTGTTTCCTGTTCAGCTTCATCTGCTGTTGCGTGGGCTGTGTGCCCTTCCTGCCAGAAAAATTCAAGTGTGCGCAGGAAAAGTTTTGTCCGCATTTCCCAGCGAACCACATTCCCCCACTGGTTGATCAAGACCGGCAGGTCACGATAGGATTGGATCCATTTTGAATACATATGCCCGATGATCGTTTCAGAGGTTGGACGAACGATCAGGGGTTCTTCTAATTCTGACCCACCTCCGATAGTCACGACAGCCAGCTCAGGTGAGAATCCCTCCACATGCGCCTTTTCCTTTTCAAGAAATGACATCGGAATGAAAAGTGGGAACGCAGCATTGACATGTCCGGTGGCTTTAAACCGACGGTCGAGTGCATCTTGAATATTTTCCCATAATGCCCATCCATAGGGACGGACAACCATACAACCACGAACTGGTGCATAATCAGCTAATTCTGCACGCAGTACAAGCTGGTTGTACCATTCAGAATAGTTTTCAGACCTTGGGGTTAGTTTTTTTTCATCCATTATTTTTCTTCTTTTCTATTGGTTTTATATGATGATTACGCGGAGAAGTGGCCCAGCAGTTCTAACGCAGTTTCAGGATCAGGAGCGAAAATAAGGAATTCTCTGTTTCGTATGGGGACATAGCTGCCTAATGAGGTGAAAAACTGCCTCATAACGGCATGCCATCCCTCACCAATCAGGATCACAGGTTTGGGGTCTATCGCCTTAATCGATAAAAGGTTCCAGGTCAGGCAGACTTCGAGTAAAGTGCCAACGCCGCCTGGGAGTGCGATGGCCGCGTCACAGTTGCTGATCATCCTGTCGAGTCGTTCTATCAATGTTTGACATTCCCACTCTTCATCCACCCATTGGTTGGGTCCTATAGCACGCCAGTGTTCAATTTCCTTGCAGGTTGCCCCAATCACATGGCCCTCAGATTCCTTGACCCCCTGAGACGTTCCTGCCATTGTACCCATATACCCACCAGTGATGACATCCCAACCTGCTTCACCAAGCAGCTTTCCAAGTGTGAAGGCTTGTTGATAGGCTTCTGATCCTGGTTCAGGATTGGATCCACCAAAGACACAAATTCTTCTGGTCATTTATCTTCCTTTTCTTCCTGTTGATCCTCATCCCAGCTCCTCTGGTAGTTGAGCTGGAGTTTCTGCATGACAGCGCTCTCTAGATCGATCTCGCTGATACTGGCAATCTGAAGCAGGTACAGCATGACATCTGCCAATTCACCAGCTAATACGCTTTGATCGGGTGTTTCTTCAGACCATTGAAAGCATTCCAGAACTTCTGCAGCTTCTATGCTCAGGGAGGCAGCCAGGTTTTTCGGTGTTTGTGGGCGCAGGCTGTCTGGTTCATACCAACCCTTTTCCCTGACAAACAGGTGCATTGCTTGCGTGAGATCTTTGATATTCATCACGTCAGAATTATACATGATAACACTGAGATTAACTATTCAGCATTATTTCAGATGAAAAATTATGAGGTGTCATTTCCGTGCCAGCACTCCAAATGCAAGAGGTTTGGGATTGACCCTGAAGCCGGCTTTTTCAAGTCGTTTTATAACACCTCTCCCAACGGACGCGCCTGACCGGCTGTCAGGGTTTCCGATGTAGTGGAATAACCGGCCGCTACCTTTCAGAATCCTGAAAAAATTATTGTATATTGTTTGAGAGTAGAGATGCCCTGCCAGGCTAAAAGTTGGTGGGTCATGGATGATCGCATCAAGATAGCCATCGGGGAACATATTCACGATTTCCCAGCTATCTCCAACGAGCTGGCTAATCTTTGGATCAGTGAACAGTTCCGTTGACCAGGGATTCATTTTACATAAAGTCAACACAGTGGGGTCGAATTCAACCGTGATAACCCTGCTGGCAGTCCTGGCAGCTTGGATTGCCGTATAACCCAACCCGGAGGAGGTGTCCAGAATAATGCCATAGGGTTTTCCCAAAGCTATGATTTTATTCGCCGTATCCTCAACTGGTGTGATACCCTTGATCCTGTGCATCGGGATCCCTGAAATGAGCATTGTGGGCGCTTTTCTCGTAGGCATCAGGCTGTAGTAACGGTTTGTGCGCTCTGAATAAAAGGCTGCTTTGATGAGCTGCCCTTCCTGGAAGACGAAGCAGCTATTCTCATCCTCGTTTATGGTTTTTACATGGGATTCTGTCAGCACTTCACCGGATGAGAATCGCCATCCACCATCTGTTTGATTGATCTGAATAACAGAGCGGTTAAGATCGGGGGATACTGATCGCTTTTCAGATAGATTGTCAGTTAGCAATGAACGAATTTGGAAGTGTGAGAAAATCATTATTATTCAAGTTGGGTGGCATTCAGCTCAGTTTCTAATCACCAAAAAAGAGTTCCTGCCAGATTTCCCACATATCAACTTTGTCAATAACGACTTCAGAACCTTTCGTTGGTGTGGCAGCTGGTGCGGATTGGGGGAGGAGTACGATGGGTATATCCCCTTCCTGGATCATACCGCCTTCTTCACGTGCCCATTTTTCCACAGCCTCATCTGAATTTGCAAATGCGATTTGCGTTTGAAGGACATCACGGGTTGATTCCAGACCGGCATATTTCTGGATAAGAACCTTTTCCTGCTGGCGCAGCCTGGTCATCAACACCATACGCTGGTTGAAGTTCATCAATATGAAAACCAGGATGATGGCAATCACAATAACGATAAAACGTTTATCTTTGAGTATCTTTTTCATTGTTTATGAAGAATCACTAACGAACTTTCTTGATAAAGTAATTGTACCATTAATCATTACTCATCTTGAGTGATAGGAAGCTTGGATTCCAAAAAGTATGAGTATTGTATCCTTATTTAGACAAAGGTTCCCCAACAGGTAAGAGCTTGTCAAAAGACAACCTCTATGTGCCGAAGGAGGGAGTTGAACCCTCATGAGCCCAAGGCTCACTACGCCCTGAACGTAGCGCGTCTGCCAATTCCGCCACTTCGGCAGTGGTTCTTATTCTATTCAAAAAAATGATTTTGTCAACCTGACTTCATCCAATCTTTTATCGAAAATGAGAGGTTTTCAGACTTGCTGGTAAAATTGAGCAATAAATCGTTGGCGCTTGATAATTACTGAATTTTCAAGAAACTAAAAGGAGAAAATTTTGAAGAAAAGAATACAAACCATCCTGTGGCTTGCGTTTTATTTTCTGATGGTGTTCTTACCTTTAATCCTATTGATGATCCTCCCCCGACCTGAAGGACGGGAGTTTTTGAGAGAATTTTCGGTTGCTTTGGGATTTTTGGCGATGGCTTTGCTGGGATTGCAAACCATACCAACATCGAGGTTGAAATTCTTCACCTCAGTCTTCCCCATGGACACCCTTTACAAAATCCACCACAACCTTTCGATATTCACCCTCCTGATCACAGTTATCCATCCCATCCTGATATTCATTAACAATCCCAAGACCCTGGCGTTATTGAATATCTTCCTGGCACCCTGGCGGGCAAAGGCTGCTGTGACTTCTATGGTTGTCTTGCTTGTCCTTGTCGCCACATCGGTTTGGCGGGAAAAACTGAAGATCAAGTATGATGTCTGGCGCTGGGTCCATGATGCCCTGTCATTCATCGCGATCGGTTTGGCGATTTTCCATATGTTCAAAGTAAATTACTATATGTCCCTGACCTATCAGAAAGTGATCTGGCTGACTTTGACAGGCATCTGGCTGCTGATCATCCTTTATATCCGGGTTGTCCGACCAATCAGGATGCTCAAACGACCTTATAAAGTTGTAAAGTTGGTTGAAGAGCGAGGACAGTGCTGGTCGCTGTTCCTTGAACCCGACGGACACAATGGATTTGATTTTACTGCAAGTCAGTTTGCCTGGATCACGACTGAATCCCCTTTCATTTTCAGGGAGAATCCATTTTCATTTACGACGAATGCCGATGATGATGGAAAAACGTTTGGGTTTACCATCAAGGAATTAGGCGATTTCACCAAGACAATCAAAGACCTGCAGCCAGGACAGACGATCTATGTGGACGGCCCATACGGTAACTTCAACATGGATGATTTTGAGAATAAAGATATGGTGTTTATTGCTGGTGGGATTGGCTCAGCGCCTGTGATGAGTATGCTGCGAACACTGGCTGCCCGTAATTCTCAAAAGGATATGGTCTTTTTCTACGGCAACCCAACTTGGGATACAGTTATCTTTCGTGAAGAACTTGTAGAGATGGAAAAGAAACTCAATCTGCAGGTTGTAAACGTGATAGAAGCGCCTCATGAAAGCTGGGAAGGGGAGTTGGGATTCATTTCCACAGATGTGATGCAAAGGCACATGAATAATGGCTATAAGGATGCCGTCTTCTTTATATGTGGTCCTTTACCAATGATCAAAGCCTTGAGAAAATGCTTTAAAGACCTTGATATTCCCCCGAAAAATGTGTTCATCGAACAATATGAAATGGCGTAATGGAGGTAATGCATGGATAATCAGTTTGTCATAAAGCGGATGTTTGTGATTGGCACTGTTGTTCTTTGTTTAATTCTTGCCTTATTGTTTGGTGCAATACAGGCGGGTCTTATCTAAAATGTGACACTTGAATAATTTCGATACCATCCGAGACTTGTGTATTACTTGGTCTCTGATTTATGATAGATGCCCAGCATAATTAATGATATGAAAATTGCCCGAACAGGTATTCTGATTTGCTTTCTACTTTTTTCTGCCTGTTCAGCATCTTATCACTCGGATATCTGAACAAGAGAACGGGGAGATGGATTCTGAAATTACATATACAGCATCTGCAACCATTGAACCAAGTGAAACACCCACGATTACACCTACATCATCACCAACAGCGACACAAGTCCCTCCCACGATCACGCCGACGCCGTTTGCAATCACCAGTTTTGAGTCAGACGCCTTGCGAAAAGGGGTTGTTCCAGTTCAATATATTGAGGATACCTGCAGCTACCTGGAAAACCGCTGGGGGGAGGGGAAGAGCCCACCTGGCACGATAGTTGTACCGATTATGTTCCATTCAGTCGTCAAGCCAGGGCGTACGATAACAAATTATTCGGACATGTCGCTGGCGGGTTTTGATTATTTTAATGACAAAAGCGAAATCGATGGGTTTTTCAACGATTACTACGGAAGAATTAATTGGATTTCTGGACTCAAACGAGAAGATCCCGGAATATGCCTTGCTGTTAATCCTTGACGACAGGCGTCCAGGGGTGACGGAAGAGTATTTCATGCCCTACCTGAAGTCCTATGATTGGACTTTGACACTCGCCTGGCTGACCACGACTAAGACCTCTGATTACATCTGGGACCGCATGGAAACGCTGGCAGATACCGGCAGGTTGGATGTCCAATCCCATGGACATGAATCTGTGTACATCCAAAGCTATACACCTATAGATGTTGTGGAAGAGGAATTGTATACCCCTATGGGCATTATCGAAGAACATTTTGGGACGATCCCTCTGGCTCATATCTGGTCTGGTGGGAATTTCACAGAGGAATCGGTGGCAATTGCACGGGATGCTGGCTATCAGATTGGTTTTACAGCTTACTCACGCGGACCACTGTTATTTAACTGGATCCCCCAGGGGGAGGTCGAATTAACAGTGGATGACCCCTTGATGGTTCTGCCTCGGTACTGGTCTCCTGATCTGGATGTTTCCTTAAACCACGCGTTAAGTATCAGCGAAGAAGCAAAACAACAAGCTGAAACGGTCAAAGAGGAAGAATTATTATTTATTGACTTATACTGCCAGGGACAGGGCGGGGATTGAGACAATGAAGAGAAAAAACATCCTGTGCGTATTAATTTTTGTCATGTTGTTCCTGAGCGGCTGCTATAAGCCTGGTCCGGGTGCAAAACCATGGAAGGTTTCAGGTTCGGAGGACAGCAGTGAACAACTTCAGCAAGATGAATCGCTGGAACCAACAGTGACCAAGATTCCTGTAGCGAAGCTCCTCCTGCCAACACCAACACCAAACACACCCATAACTATACCCACACCACGCAGTGACACCCTGACTTATTCCGTTGAGCAGGGAGATACTTTACGCATTATTGCACAAAAATACCAGGTCTCAGTTGAACAAATCGTCACAGCGAATGATCTATATAATCCGAACCTGATCGAAGTTGGGCAGGCGCTTCTTATCCCACCGCCATCTATGGAAAATACAGCACCTGATTTCAAGATCATCCCGGACTCTGAGTTGATAAACAGCCCTTCAAATGCTGATTTTGAAGTTGAAAGTTTTGTGAATGCCAGGAATGGTTACCTTGTTTCCTATTCTGAAGTCGTGGATGGTGTTTCATTGTCTGGTGCAGATATTGTAGAACGAGTTGCTCTTGAGAATTCGGTCAATCCGAGATTATTATTGTCTCTTTTGGAATATCAAAGCCATTGGGTGACCCAGGCATCCCCTGATGAGGAGACTCTGATTTATCCGATGGGTTATTATGCTGCCTGGTATGAAGGACTGTATACCCAGTTAAGCTGGGCTGCAAACCTTTTGAATGAAGGTTATTATCTCTGGAAGCTGAATGCGATAACTGCCTGGACGCTGTCAGACAGCAGCGTTAACCAGGTTGATCCCACAATAAATCCTGGTACGGCCGGTGTGATCAACTTGATGCGATACCTGGTCGATGGACTGACATGGGATAAAGCGATTTCAGAAGGCGGGGTTTTTGAAACTTATTATCAGTTCTTTGACTATCCGTTTGCTGATGCCGTAGAACCGTTGATCCCCAGCAACCTGACGCAGCCTGAACTACAGCTGCCGTTTGAAGAGGATGTTGTGTGGTCATTAACCAGCGGTCCGCATGGAGGATGGAATACAGGGTCTGCCTGGGCTGCCCTGGATTTTGCCCCTCCAGGAGATGCATGGGGCTGTTTCCCAAGCAGCGCCTGGGTCGTTGCATCAGCACCAGGGGAGATCGTATATTCAGATCATGGCGCTGTGATCCAGGATCTTGATGGTGATGGAATCTGGCAGACAGGGTGGTCAATTCTGTATATGCACATTGATTCATGGGAGCGTATTGAGGTAGGGCAATTTGTTGATACAGGTGATCGAATAGGACACCCGTCCTGTGAAGGGGGATTCTCAACCGGCACGCACCTGCATTTTGCCCGACGGTATAATGGAGAATGGATTGCAGCAGATGGTGATCTCCCTCTGATCATGGATGGTTGGGAAGCAGTAGGCTATGGGATTGAGTACAACGGAGCGATGGTAAAAGGAAATTTACGAGTGGAGGCATGGGATGGGCGTTCGCCGCTCAACGCCATTGAGCGCTAGGAAGCGATATTATAATCGCCGTATGAGGCGGGTGGGCTTGTTAGCGAGCATCGCCTTGATCCTGGCTGTGATCATATGTGCAAATCTTGCTTATCCCGTCATTGCACCTGGCATGGGACAGGATGACAGTGTTTCAGAGAATGAAATGACGTCGGATGTATTTGTTGAAGCGGAAGAGGATACTACGACAGAAGCTGGATCCGATGAACAAAACACGTCTATAGCAATACCCACCCAGGGGCAGATCATTCCTCCAAGCGAGGACACCCATATTTTATACTACACCATTGCCGGGGACAGCTTACCGGTTGTCAGTCTTCATTTTGGTGTGGATATTGATGAAGTGACCTCCCCTGATCCGCTGGACCCCAAAGGATTGCTTCCTCCCGGTCAGTTACTGGTTATTCCAAACAAGCTCGAAGAAACAAGCTCCACGACCAAGCTCATGCCCGATAGTGAAATCACCTTTTCCCCTTCCACGATTGATTTTGACATTCAGGAATTTGTAGATTCAGCAGGAGGATATCTTGCTGAATATGAAGAATACCTGGCTTCGACTGGATGGACATCAGGCGCAGATATTATTGCCCGGGTATCACTGGAGTATTCGGTTAATCCACGCCAATTGCTCAGCTTCCTTGAATACCAATCCGGATGGGTGTATGGCTTCCCGGAAGATGGCGACACCTTATCCATTGAGTATCCAATGGGTTACGTAAACAGCATGAAGAAAAACCTGTATCTCCAGTCAGCCTGGTTTGCCAGTATGGTGATGGATGGTTATTATGGCTGGCGGGAGGGGCGAAAGCTTGTGATCAACTTCCAGGATGATGAGGTTCTACGATTGGCTCCGCAATTGAATGCAGGATCGGTTGGGTTGATGAGTGCATTCACGAAGCTGTATGATTTCGAGGATTGGACACACAGGCTGTATGGAGAAAACAGCTACCTGACCTTCTTTGATACGATGTTCAATAGTCCCTGGATTCGAGCACAATCGGTGGAACCGTTAATTCCCGCGGACACCGTGCAGCCGGAAATGATTCTGCCATTTGAACCAAATAAAGTATGGGCATTTACAGGCGGCCCGCATGCGGCATGGAGTTCCGCTGATGTCTGGGCAGCGCTTGATTTTGCCCCTGCCAGCGGGGTTACAGGATGTTTTGAATCATCTGCCTGGGTTGTGGCGGCAATGTCTGGACGGATCATACGCTCCTGGAATGGTGTTGTCGTTATCGATCAGGATGATGACGGGTATGAACAAACTGGGTGGACCCTATTGTATTTGCATATTGCGACGAAAGACCGCATCGAAGTTGGGGAGTGGGTGGAAGTAGGTGACCGAATAGGACATCCGTCTTGTGAAGGTGGTAGATCTACTGGAACGCACGTTCATATGGCAAGGCGTCATAATGGCGAATGGGTTCCTGCAGATGGAGCCCTGCCTTTCACTTTGAGTGAGTGGGAGGCAAGAGCCGGGACGATCGCTTATAAGGGTTGGCTGATCAGGGGAAATGATATCCTTTATGCCAATACTGCTGCCACTCATGAAACACAAATTACACGAGATTACTAATAAAAATTTTAAGCGCCCGGGTTTAAAAAATTCAGAGTCAGCTTTTATGAGCAATCCAAGCCATCTGGACATTTATCGGACTTTCGAGTATGTTTGTTTTTCATTCAAATGAAAATGATAATACAAAAATCGTGAAGTAGTTGACTTTCAACGATTTCATTCAAAGAAAAAAGATGTTCCGAAAATTGTTAATTCTCATAATTATCATCCCCATATTGCTGATTGCTGCTTGTTCTCCAATTATGCAGCCCACGATGATCCTGCCGACCGAATCCGTAGAGGAGGAGGGTGATGGAATCCCTGCATTTACCCCTTATCCAACCCGGCCAGCCTATGATCCAGGGGATCTGGTGTCGTATACTGCACAAACTGGTGATACACTCCCAGCGTTGGCAAGACGTTTCAACACAACCGTTAATGAAATACGAGAAGCCAATGGGTTCATTCCTGAAGACGCCACCACCATGCCGCCAGGGATGCCGATGCAAATTCCGATTTATTTCCAGCCGTTATGGGGAAACCCTTATCAAATCCTGCCGGATGCTGCATTTGTCAATGGCCCGGACGTTTCTGGTTTTGACAGTGCATTATTTATTGATTCTCATTCTGGGTGGTTGAGAGCTTTTCATACGTGGGCATTTAACGGCACACGTACTGCAGCAGAGGTCATTGATTATGTGGCTGTGCAGTATTCCATCAGTCCGAAATTATTTTTAGCGCTATTGGAGTACCAGGGAGGTGCGCTTTCAGATCCTGTATTAGATGCTGAGAAAGAAATAAATATCCTTGGGCTGGACTCAGATTACTGGACAGGGGTCTACCTCCAGCTTTCTTATGCATCCAACCTGTTGAATGACGGATATTATCGGTGGCGGGAAGGGAGCTTGCTTGAGTTCGAGCTGGCCGATGGCACTTTGGTCCGACCTGATCCATGGCAGAATGCAGCAACTGTCTCTTTGCAGTATTTCTTCTCAAAAGCGCTGAGTGCTGAGGCGTTTCATGCGGCTATCAGCAAGAACGGATTCATTCAAACATATCAATCGCTATTTGGAGATCCCTGGGAAATTGAACCCCATATCCCTGGTTCGTTGGTGCAGCCTAATATGATGCTTCCATTTCCCGCTGATGAAGCATGGGCTTATACAGGAGGTCCGCATACAGGGTGGGGAAGTATGGCACCCTGGGCTGCATTGGATTTTGCCCCCCCTTCCGGCGTTACAGGATGCTTTGAATCTCCACTTTACACAACTGCAGTTGCAGATGGCTTGATCATCCGGGATGGAGATGGGATCCTGGTGCTTGACCTTGATGGTGATGGTGATGAGCGCACAGGTTGGATTCTCTTTTATCTTCACATTGCCGAGGACGGCCGATTACCAGTTGGGACGGCGGTCAAAGCGGGTGATCCACTCGGACATCCTTCCTGCGAGGGAGGGCGTTCAACAGGGACTCATATCCATGTGGCTCGAAAATTCAACGGGGAATGGATCATTGCTGATGATGTGATTCCCTTTGACCTTGCAGGATGGCGTCCAATCAGGGGGAATGAACCTTATGGAGGCTGGCTGATCAAAGGTGATATGAAATTGATAGCCAATGTCAACCCTGACAACCGCAGTATAATCCCCTCCGAATAAATAAATGAGGTGCACTCCACAAATAAGGAAGCCTCTTATCCGTAAGGATCATTAATTACTATTCTAAGATCCCGGGGGAAGCTGTCAGGCACTGGCTGACTGATGAGGGATAAGAGATTGATATTACTGACAATGAAATTGTAGAGTACGTGAATTAGAAAAAAAACCATACTTGTTAGGACAGCCCCAGTTTGATAAACTAAGACTTTTCTATTGAAGAGTTATTTCAGATTTATGAATGTGATTGTTTCTTTAGCCTAGGGTCAGGACTAATTCAAGAACAACCACGGATTCATCGGGCCGCCGTTCAACCGTAATTCAAAATGTAAATGCGGACCAGAGGAATTGCCTGTGCTTCCCATTGATGCAATAAGCTGACCTTTTTGGACATTCGAGCCGCAGGGCAGCATTGTACCGTCCATCAAATGAGCATAGAATGTTTGCCAGCCATCATCATGGTCTATCACGATCAAGTTGCCATACCCTCGATCGGACCAGCCAGAATAAACGATGACACCCGTGTCGGAAGCATAGATCGGGCTGCCAAAATCACCATCAAAATCAAGCCCATTATGGACCGGGGGGGTGTATTCATAACCAGAAAGCCATGTCGCTGTCGTAGGCCATGTAAATGTGCCTGTGCCAACATTGCCGTAAATGATCCCACCGCAAGCACCTGGTCCTAAATAAGTACTCCCTGATGCAGCTTCATCCCTGGCTACAATCCATGCAACTGTTGGTCTCACACCGCCAGGAACGACCAGCATCGTCCCGGGTTCGATATTCGGGTTGGCATAATCCCCAATTGTTTCAGGCTCCAAACCATTGCCTGGATAATTAACGATCACATCCGGATCAACGCCGTAAAATGAAGAGACGCCATTCAAGCCTTCCCCTTCAGACCATCTATGATACACGCCATCCACAGGAAGAATGTAAAGTTCCAGTCCTATTACGAGACCATCTGGTGTATCCCCGATGATATAGCGGTTGGACCACAAAACAGTTTCCGGCATCAAACCAAATTTGTCTGCAATCCCAAAGATCGTGTCCCCTGATTCTACAATGTACGTTGTGATTTCATCTCGCTCTTCAACTTCAATCTCTCCCTCGAATTGCGGTTCGGATTGCCGAATTACGCCGCCAGCCTGGGCATCAGCATCAAATTCAGGGGTAGGGATGTCCTCTGGAAGGGTTTCAGCTTTTATTGTGGGTGTGGGGCTAATTTCTGGCGAAGCCGAGGTGCCAGAAACGATCAGGGTACCAATGCCCCACACGGAAAGGACCACAACGCAAAAGGCAACCAGGTATATCCCAATCCGAAAAATTATTGGTTTTTGATGGAAAAATTTCTCTATTGGGGTTTTATTTGATGGTTTTTCAGGGCTATGCGTCTCAATGGCATCATTACTGGAGCTGCTAAGCGCATCCTGTTCGTTTTCTTGATCCGGATTTGATGTTTCATTCATATATTCACTCCATTGGCATCATAGCATATTAGGAATGAAAGTCAAGCGAAAATTGATGCCTTTATGAAGAAATAAAAAGACAAAGAATTTGATACAGTCCGTCAAATTATTAGGTCAGGGGGTTGATAAAAAGAATTCCTCGAGCAGGGGAGAAAGGTCTGCGTCTGTGTTCTGCTCTAAAATTCGCCAGAAGTCCTCACTTGTTGCGATATCGTACCGATTTTCTTTGACATAAGCTTTCAGGAAACTGAAAAACGCTTCATCGCCGATGGTGTCGCGCAGGTCCCGCAGGAAGCAGGCACCATTCCGGTATACGATGTCTCGATATTCTCCAAGCCCTCCACCAAAATAAATGGATATATCGATTTTCCCTGAAGGATTATGAAAATCAATATAATTTTCCAGGTACCAGGAAAGATGGTCGGGATAATAGGTCTCGTAGAATAACCTTTCAGAATATGTCGCAAATGCCTCGTCCAACCACGGCTCTAATGCCTGGTCGTTTCCGACAATACTGAAAAACCACTGGTGTGCGATTTCATGTGCTGTATACACGTGGATATTGGATTGGGGTGTCCCAGGATAGAGGTTATAAAAATAAGGGCTTAAGAATATCAATCCGTCAAATTCCATACCAATGTCAGAATTAAATTCCACAATAGTGAGAAGCTCCCGGTCATATGGGCCATAGATTTCAGAGTACAAGGAAAAGGCTTCAACTGCAACATCCGCAGTGACATCCCCAACAGTAGCATGTTCAGAAAAAGCATAGGACTGGATTATTGTTTCGTTGACCTGGCGTTCAAAGACTTCAAACTGGTCGCTGATCGAAAGGGTGAAAGTCCTGATGAGATCAATTTCATACATGATGATGCCGTCATCTTCCCTGGGTATGGCAGGGGCTGCTATTTTGAAGTTTTCCCTTCTATCTGTAAACTGCAGTGACACATCAAAATCCGCTGCTTCAAACACGAGGTATTCCCCGATAAAATCGCTGTTGACCAGTTGTATTTCGTGAACTAACCAGCCATCCGTTTCGTCATAAGGCGGGATAAACGGAAACCAGTATGACAGGTTGAGCTGCTTCCCGGAGTGGCTGAAAACGCCGCCTCGGTCAGGCATATACAGCTCAAATTCATGTGTGATCTCGATTTGATCTCCTGGCAGGAGAGGGGATTGCAGGGGGATCACCATGCGGTGGCTATCCCAATAGAAATCTGATATCGTAGAACCGTCTCCAAATTCGACGGATTTGATATATATCGCGTTTTGAAAAATGGTTGGATAAATGATGAATTCGATCTCGTTGATCGGCACGGTGGTTTTATTCGTATAGACCACACGACTTTCTACAGTGACAAACCGGTTGTAATAATCTACCGTTGCATCGATGAAGTACTGTGTTTGCTGCCCATTTAGTGGAAGAGGCGTGGCGGTTGGCGTTGGGGTTGTAGTTATCGTTTCAGGAGGTATTTCTGTATTGGTGGGATCAATTTCAGGGGATAAGGTTGGTGATATTTGGATTGTTGGATTCTCAGCTGATTGGCATCCAATCAGGAGACCAAAGATCAATAGGATCAGGATCGCCAATCTGGGATAGTTTTTCGTCATAGATAATTGCCTCAGTTTTCTCAACCATCGGATTCTACCAGAGTCCGCCATCAAATGCCTATAAACGTACAGGTTCGGTTTTGGGGAGAAAATCATATGATAAAATTAGCAACCATGTAATTATCCTGGAGGATAAAGCTGTGGCTAAGAAATTATCAGGGTTGAAAGGTTTCATTTTTATCTGGGTGGGCCAGGTTTTTTCCATGATCGGTTCACAGATGACCCATTTTGCCATGGGCATCTGGGCCTGGGAAAAGACAGGTCAGGCAACCCCTTTAGCGTTGGTGGGATTCTTCTCCTTTGCGCCGCTGATCATCGTCTCTCCAATCGCTGGCGTGCTTGTTGACCGGTGGAATAGAAAATGGGTCATGGCGATCAGTGACATCGGGGCAGGGATCGTCACATTATCCATTTTTATCCTCATGCTGACAGGCAAGCTAGAGATCTGGCATCTCTATATCACAGGTGCCGTAGGTGGGATTTTCGGCGCATTTCAGTGGCCAGCCTATTCTGCAGCGATCACATTGCTGGTGCCAAAGGAGCACTACACCCGTACTTCCGGTATGATCTCAATGGCTCAGTTTGGCGTCGGGATCATTGCACCCATCCTGGCGGGTTTATTGGTCCCCACCATTGGTGTAACCGGAGTCATCGCGATCGACTTGATCACACTGGTCATTGCATTGGTCTTCTTATTGATCGTTTTTATCCCGGAGCCTGACCGCAAACATATTGAGGGCATCACAGGGGATTTCTTCAAAGAATTAGCTTATGGATTTCGATATATCTTTGAGCAGCGAAGCCTGCTTTATTTACAGCTTGTGTTTTTCATGGGCAATTTCTTTTTTTCCATTGCGTATACAGTGTTGACACCGATGATCCTCGCGTCTACGAACGGCAACACCACCATTTTGGGGTCCGTTCAATCAGCAGGTGCTATTGGCGGTGTGGTAGGTGGGTTGATCCTGACAGCTTGGGGAGGTCCCAAGAAGAGGATCAACGGGGTTCTAACAGGATGGATCATGAGCGGCCTGCTTGGATTGTGTTTGATGGGTATTGGACGGTCTGTGGTTTTCTGGTTGGTTGCACACTTCCTTATGATGTCGATGACGCCCATGGTCAATGGGTCAAACCAGGCCATCTGGCAGGCAAAAACCGATCCTGATGTGCAGGGAAGGGTTTTCTCTGTCAGGCGATTCGTGGCTCAGATCACCGCCCCCTTATCGATGGCCGTCGCTGGTCCTTTGGCAGACCAGGTATTTGAACCTGCCATGAATTCCAGTGAACATTGGCTGGGGAATTTACTTGGGCCAATATTTGGCAACGAGCCGGGTGCTGGGATGTCGGTTCTGATACTGCTGTGTGGTATTCTGGTAGTAGGTGTGGGATTGGTGGCATACCGTGTTAGAGAGATCAGGCTAGTCGAAGAGCTTGTTCCAGACCATGATGAGACCAAAAAACAATAATACATGGAAAACAAAATCAACCATCAAAAAGACAAAAAAAGACCCTCGAATAATATCCGGGGGTTTCTTTTGATTTGGGCTGGTCAATTCTTCTCAATCACCGGGTCATTCATGACCAGTTTTGCGCTGGGGATCTGGGCATGGGAAAAGACCGGATCAGCCCAGGCATTAGCCCTTGTTGGCGTCTTTACTTATGCACCATTGATCATTGTGACTCCTTTTGTTGGCGTCCTGGTGGATCGCTGGAATCGTAAACTGGTGATGATGTTGAGTGATTTTGGGGCTGCGATTTCATCGGTCGTCGTTTTTGTTTTATTATTGAACGGGGATTTGGAGATTTGGCATATTTATGCAACGACAGCATTTGCCAGTGTATTCCAGGCATTCCAATGGCCTGCATACTCAGCATCGGCAACCTTGATGGTGCCCAAGAAGCATTTCGGCAGAGCCAGCGGATTGATCAACATGATAGAAAGTTCCTCAAGTATAGCCGCACCTCTGTTAGCCGGGCTGTTAATTGGCTATATTGGCGTGCAGGGCATCATAGTTATCGACCTGCTGACCTTTATTCTGGCAATTCTGACACTCCTCGTCGTTTTTATCCCCCAAATAAATCAAAAGAAAACCAGAATGACAATAAAGGAGTTTTTTAAGGAGGTTTCATTTGGTTTTAAGTTTATTGGTAAACGTGAAGGTCTCCTCAAACTCCAATTTATCTTCTTTGCTGCCAATTTTATGACCGTCATCGGGTGGGCGGTTATCTCGCCCATGGTGCTGGCACGGACTGGGGGAGATGCTCAAACCCTTGGCCTGGTTGAAGCATTTGCTGCGGTAGGTGGATTGATTGGGGGGCTGCTGCTGACGATATTTGGAGGTCCGAAGAAACTGGTCTGGGGGGTGTTGATTGGCTGGATCCTAAATGGCTTGTTGGGTAAATTCTTGATGGGTATTTCTGATTTTCCCTGGGTATGGATGCTGTCGGCATTTTTATTGGCCTTTTTTATGCCAACGATCAATGGCAGCAACCAGGCTATCTGGCAAAAAAAGGTACCTCCCGGGAAACAAGGGCGCGTATTTGCCACAAGACGCTTCATTGCCCAGATCACCATTCCTTTATCGATGGGGATTTCAGGTTGGTTGGCAGATCACGTTTTTGAACCAGCCTTCTCCAATTCACAGGAATGGGGCGGACGAATCTTTGGGGGTTTATTCGGAATTGGACCGGGATCAGGCTTATCAATGATGATCGCACTGAGCGGCATACTGGTAGCCCTGGTTGGCGCAGCAGGGCTGCTCAGCAATCGAATCAAAAATGTTGAAACGGAACTCCCGGACTTTGATGATGTAGATAATTCTGATCAGGTTCAAATTGATTGAAAAATTTATCAATCCATTTCGTTGATCACGATCTCATTGGTGATTTCTGCTGTTTCCTGCAGCATTGCCTTGGCACCGCAGTACCGTTTTTCAGATAATTCAACTGCTCGTTCAACAGCGTCCCTGCTGATATTCTTACCTGTGACGCTGTATGTCAGCTCGATCTTTGTGAAAACTTTAGGATGCTGGTCAGCCCGTTCAACGACTGCTGAAACCTCAAATTCCCTGACATCCTGGCGCTTCTTCTGGAGAATGGATATCACATCCATCCCGGTACAACCAACGAGACCGACCGCAAAAAGTTGCAGAGGACGAAAGCCCAGGTCATGTCCACCGGCAGCTTTGCTTGCATCGAGGGGGATCAGGTAGGTTCCGTCAGCGGTGCCTGTAAATGACAGGCCGCCCTTCCAAACAGCTTTACTTATCATCTTTGTTTTCCCTTTCTACCTCATCCAGAGGTGATCAGTTTGTTATCAGGTGCAGGCTCCTGCTTCTGTTAGGCCGCAGGTTGGGCATACGAGGTGCAGCAAGCCGTCATAATCAATCATGCCCTGATGGCAGCGTGGACAGGTCATCCCGGGCTGGAGACTGTGTTTAGGAATCAACTGACAAATCTGACTCTGCTTCATTTGATTGTTGTTCGAAATAAATTTCTGATCATGTTCTTCGATTTTCATAAATGAAGTTGATCTATTGGATATTTAGATTTGTTAAAAAATGGTAATTCATCCCTGTTTATTTTTGAAATCATTGATTAGAAGCTAAGATAAAGGCCAGGTTGGCAGGACATCAATATCCATCGGGGAGAATTCGTCTTTTATGTAATGGAAATACGCTGCACCAGCGATCATAGCGGCATTATCAGTGCATAAAGAGAGTGGGGGAATATGGACAGGGATTGGACTTCTCAGAAAGCATTTTTTCACGTAATCGTTTATTGGCAGAAACCCCACCAGCGACAATGATCTCCTTTACATCGAAGTCATCTGCAGCCATCAAGGTTTTCTCGACCAGGACATCCACAACCGCAGCCTGGAAGCTTGCTGCCAGGTCTTCTACAGGTAGGCTGCGAGCATCAGATTGGATTGATTCTACAGTTCGAAGCACGGCTGTTTTAACACCGCTAAAGGAGAAATCCCAGGTCTCCTCCATCATCGCGCGAGGAAAAGCAAAAGCATTCTCCTTGCCATTTGAGCTTGCCTTTTGGATGGAGGGGCCACCCGGATAGGGGAGGCCAAGCAGCCGGGCAACTTTGTCAAAAGCCTCACCTGCTGCATCATCCAATGTTCCCCCAAGTCTTTCATAAACGAGATGATCTTTCACCAGGACAAGTTCACTGTGACCACCAGAGACCAGTAGCGCCAATAATGGGAAACGCGGGGGTTGATGTGGGGATACGTTTGCAGGATACAGCCAGGCTGAATAGATATGCCCTTCCAGGTGGTTGACTCCAATCAGAGGTTTCCCAGTGGCAAGTGCCAATCCTTTTGCCATGTTCAATCCAACGACCAACGAACCAGCCAGTCCAGGTCCCTGGGTGACACCAATTGCGTCAATATCTTCGATATTAAGATGAGCCTGGACAAGCGACTGTTCTACGATTGTATAGATCGCTTTAACATGTTCGCGCGATGCGACTTCGGGAAAAACGCCACCATATTGCGCATGCAGAGCTATTTGACTGGCGACCACATTGGAGTGGATCTCCCGGCCGGCATTTACGACAGCCGCTGCTGTTTCATCACAGGATGTTTCAATACCAAGTATTCTTGCAGTTGGGAGTGACATGTCAGCCTCCAAAATCTTTCATTTCATCTCAAGGACCAGTTCCATGGGATAATCGACAAACTTCTCGAATTCTCCCTGGGAGGTCACATAGTATGTATCCTCAAGGCGAACTCCCAATCCTTTGTCAGGGTAATAAAGCCCGGGCTCAATGGTGAAGACTGAGCCGGGGACAAGGGTATTTGAAGGATCTTCCTTTCGACTGAACCATGGTTTCTCGTGGATATTCAATCCCACACCATGTCCAAGGGAGTGTACATAACCGGATTCGGTTTGAGGGTTCTGCCGGATGGTTTTATGCCCCAACCCTTCAAATAACTCACAGGTGCGTTCTTGAAAATGAGCAGCATTATAACCAACAATCAACTCAGAGACGACCTGATGATAAACCGATTTTACCTGGTCATAGAGCTGCTGGGCAGCATCTGGGGCATATCCCAGGCACCATGTCCGGGTGAAATCATAAAAATACCCGCCGCCTTTTTCACATGGAAAGATGTCAAATACGATCGTTTGACCCAGCTTGATTGGATCTGTTGGAGTCCCGCTGCTGTGTGGGACACCCGCATCCCTGCCAATGGCAAAGATGGTGTCTTCAGGATTCTCTGCGCCAAGTTCTGCCAGCCAGAGGTTGATCAAACCTTTAACATCACCGATCGTTAGCGTGCTGCCATCTGTTTTTATCAGGACTTTGTTTTCAACTTTGTGATTGGTCAGGAAATCAGCGACCCTTGAAACGACAGACCGGACGACCTTACCCATACTCCGGATGCGGTCAATCTCCTGTGGTTCTTTTGTTGCCATCGCCTGAAGCAGGATTGCATCATCCAGGTCCCCCTCGAAGGTCATTTCAGGCAGCATTTCTTTCAGACGATTAGCAATGGATAAGAATTTTCCTGCATTCGTCTGCCCGTACACAAGCACTTTTCCTGAAGTCAGCCCAATCTCCTCGAAAATATATTTATAGAGTAAAGCCCCTGCTGTCAGGCGATCTCCTTTGGATTCTTCTAAACGTTCTTTTAGAGGGTATTTATTGTAGTTGAGTGTTGGCAGACCAGTTTTGAGGGCTTCGTCACGCTCCATGGAAGGATGACACAGCAATGCTGGTTTTCCAGGTCGTTTGATCGCATCCGCATGGGTGATGTGGCCACCACCAGTTAAGTACACCATAGCGGGATTATGCTGTGCAGGACCGGTGACCCAAATTGCATCTGCCTGGTTTTCTTTCAACAAGTTGTCGATATCAGATTTCATTATTACTGCCTTTATTGTCGATGTCTCAGTGGGATGATTAATTCACTCAGTTTGCCCGAGTGCTTTCAGGAGATTTCGCAGCAGGGGGGCTTCCTGATCCTTCAATACGGTTCGCGGATCTAAAAGCACCTTATCATCCACAATGCGTGCGATGATCGGAGGGACACATTCGCGTAAGATTCGCAGGAATGAATCCGGATTTTTGGGGGTGAGTGCCAGGTGGAAAGTGGGCATTTCTTCTGTGGGAAGGCTTCCTCCGCCCACGGTTGAAAAACCAGGTGTGACACTACCCGTCCCAATGTATTCACGCCAATTTTCAGCACTTGTTTTAATTGATTTAAGCGAACGGCTGATCATCTGCCAGATAGGCACCTGTGTCGTGGCTTCATCCTTCAGGTAATGGGTCAGGTTCGCTGTCACACCGGCAAGTGTCAGTTTATCAGCTCGTAGGGCTCTTGCAAGTGGGTGCGTGCGAATAGTCTTTAGAAGGGATTCCTTACCGATAATAATCCCGGCTTGCGGACCCCCGAGCAGCTTATCCCCAGAGAAACAGATCAGATCACAGCCAGCATCAATTGACTCCTGGACCGTCGGTTCATGCGCCAGTCCGAAACCTTCGGTATTCAATAAAGCCCCAGAACCCAGGTCGTGTACGACCGGGACCTTATGCTGATGGGCTAATGTGACGATTTCCTTGAGAGACGGTTCGCTGTGAAAACCGATCAGCTTGAAATTGGAATGATGGGCAACCAGGATCAGGGTGATATCGCCATTTTGGAGCGCATTTTCAAAATCATATAAGTGCAAGCGGTTCGTCGTGCCTACCTCAACAAGGTTTGCACCTGATTGACGCATCACATCGGGGATACGAAAACCGCCGCCTATTTCCACCAATTGGGTTCTTGAGACAAGGACATTTTTTCCCCTGGCGAGCGCTGCCAGAATTAGCAGCACTGCACCAGCATTATTATTGACAACGTAGCCGCTTTCACAGCCAGTAATCTGGGTCAGCATCCGGCTGGCGTGGACAGCTCTTTTTCCGCGTTTGCCTGTATCTAAATTGAATTCAAGATTGGAATAGCCGCTGACCACACTTTCCATTGCTGATATCGTGGCTTTGGAGAGAGGCGCTCGCCCTAAATTCGTATGTAAAATTACACCAGACGCATTGATCACCGGATTTAAAGTCGGTTCTAACCAACCATTCAGTTCTTCACGTATTCGGTCAATGATGGCTTCATCTTCAGGAAGGGAAGGTGCTGCCTCGCTGGTTGTTTTGCGAATTTGATCGAGGACTGACCGTGAAGCCGCAAGACTCAAGGGTCGACCAAAATCTTTGATGATGGAAACCATCATTGGGTTTTCAAGGAGTTTATGGATGGACGGTAATTCGCGTACATTAACCATGAGGTTTGTCGAAGAAGATTAATTATTATTCTTTGTCAGGATTCCAGCGACTGCGTTCAAATAACCTGAGCAGGAATTCGATCAATACAAATACACCTGCCAGGATCAAGGCAAGCCCGCCGGTCAGAACACGTCCGAGTTGCAGCCAGGCTACTGTGCTGCCAAACACACCCACCCATAGGGCTTGACGAAGAATAACCATTCCCTCAACGGGTGGGTTGCTGGGAAAGCGTTTGTTGAGATAGAATACCAAAGGCAGGGAAAGTCCGGTCAACCCAACCACACCCAGGAAAAAGAAGAGCCAGCGAGGACCAATTGTGGGCAGGGTTCCCAGAATGACCAGGAATAGGCCACCCAATCCAAGGGTTGTCAGTACGACAGAAAGGGGTAAGAACGTGCGAAGAAATTTTGGTGATGATTTATTCATGATGATGTCCTTAATGTCTAATTGTAACGCATTTAGCCTACAGCGGATATTCCCAGGGATACGGGTGTAACTAACCAGAATACTGCGAAGTCATTTGTTGCGGTAAAATCATCCCGAGTGTTAGAAAATTAGGAGTTAGAAATGATGGGATCCATGCTTGCCGTAGACATTGGGATGACCAATATTGATATCATCCTGGAAACTGAAGGTGAGCTCACCATGCAGATGCTGCCAAACCAGCATCAACATGCTGTCGATCAACTCAAGCAAGCTCTGGATGTCGTCAGAGTTCATTTATCACCGGGTGTCGCTATAGGTGTTACAGGGGGAAGATATCGTAACCTTCCGGATCAGGTTTATGATTTCCAGATAAACAAGGTGGATGAGATACAAGCGCTTGGATTAGGTGGATTGGCGCTAAGCGGATTGGAATCTGGGCTGGTGGTCAGTGGGGGCACCGGTGTAGCCATGGTTTCAGCGAGTGAGACAGATATCAGCCATGTGACGGGTTCCGCTGTGGGTGGAGGAACGCTGCTTGGACTTTCTAAATTGATCCTCGGTACGACTGACGTTCAAGAAATTGATGTGCTTGCGTCTGCAGGGGATGCGTCAGCCGTGGATATTATGCTGTCAGAAGCAGTGGGCGGCAAGGTTGGGCTTCTGCCTTCGAATGCGAACGCAGTCAATTTGGGGAAATTAGATCGTGAGAACGGTTTTTCCCGGGAAAATCTGGCAGCAGGACTTGTGCGGCTTGTCGCGCAGGTGATCGCAGTGATTGCCATCAATGCAGCAAAGGCATCAGATCAGGATGCGATTATTCTGGTAGGGCACCTGATGGATCTTGAATTGATCCGCAGAGAGATTGATTTAGTGGGGGAATTTTATGGACGGGAGTTCATTATTCCCGAAAACCCTGGATTTGGAACAGCAATGGGGGTGCTGCAGGTTTTACGGACTGCAAAGAAATAATCCGAAAATCCAGTTTCCACGTTTTCAAATAAATTATGAAAAAAAAGAAACTAAGGTGACTTCAAGAGCCACACTTAGTTTCTATTCATTATTGTCTACTGGCTAAACTAAGTCAGACAGTTCGTATCAGGGATCTGGTTCTTTGCCCTGATTCAAATGCCACGTGCTGAACTCAGACGATACCGTAGGCCAGCATTGCTTTGGCGACCTTCACAAAACCTGCGATATTTGCACCGAGTAGATAGTTTCCAGGGTGTCCATATGCCTCTGATGCTTCCAGACTGGCTTTATGGATGTCTTTCATGATCATTTGTAATCGTTGGTCAACTTCTTCGCGAGACCAGGATAATCCCATTCTGTTCTGTGACATTTCCAGGCCTGAAGTTGCTACCCCACCTGCGTTTGCAGCCTTCGCCGGACCGTACAGGATGTTGTTCGCCTGATAGACCCGGATTGCTTCAAGTGTAGAAGGCATATTGGCACCTTCTGAAACACAGATGCATCCATTGTCAACCAAAGCCTGTGCGTTTCCCTTCTGAATCTCATTTTCTGTGGCGGAAGGGAATGCCAGTTGTGCTTTAATGCCATTTTCCCGGGCAACATCCCAAACACTCTTTCCCTCATAATAAGGAACTTTGTACTCCTCAGCGTATTCCTTTATCCGTCCACGGCGGACATTCTTCAAATCGAGAAGGTAGCTTAGCTTTTCACGATCAACGCCAGCCTCATCCACGATCGTACCGCTCGAGTCTGATAATGTAATGGGTTTGGCACCCAGGTCAAGCAGTTTTTCAACGGTGTATTGGGCGACATTGCCTGAAGCACTGACGATGGCTGTTTTTCCATCGAGGGTCATATTATTCGCAGCCATCATTTCGGCAGCAAAATAAACTGCGCCATACCCGGTTGCTTCCGGGCGGATCAAGCTTCCACCATATTCCCGACCTTTTCCAGTCAGGGTGCTGGTGTGGTCATTTACGATCTTCTTATACAATCCGTAAAGGAAACCGATTTCCCGAGCACCAACACCAATATCCCCTGCAGGTACGTCAACATACTGCCCGATATGGCGGTAAAGCTCACGCATAAAAGCATAGCAGAATTTCATTACCTCGTTGTCTGATTTGCCTTTGGGGTCGAAGTCAGAACCGCCTTTTCCGCCTCCCATCGGGAGTGTTGTCAGTGAGTTCTTGAAAATCTGCTCAAATCCGAGGAATTTAATGATCCCAAGGTTTACCGAAGGGTGGAAGCGGAGACCTCCTTTATAAGGACCAATGGCATTATTAAATTTGAACACGGAAACCTCGGTTAACCTGAACTTCACCATTGTCATCTACCCAGGGAACCCGAAACATAATTACTCGATCTGGTTCAACGATCCGTTCATAAATCTTGGCTTTTACAAATTCCGGGTGTTTTTCTACTGTTGGACTTAGTGTATGTAGAACCTCCTCAACAGCCTGGTGGAATTCCGGTTGTGCGGGGTCTTTCTGTTTTACTTTGGCGATCACATCCTGGATCACAGTCATAAATCTCTCCTTGGTCAAGTTTGATGGTTTGATATGAGTTTGTTTGTTATTTGATGGTTTTTAGATTTGTTCCTCCTTGAATGCTTCAATCCTGTTAGACAAGTGTCGTAATAGTGAGTTTAATCGAGATAATTGTAACATAAAGAATTAGCGTGTCCTGTACTTAATAATATTCCTGAATGGGAGAAAAGCATTTCTAATTAAACGACTTGTCCTGAGAAGAAGTGGCATGCTGAAATGGTAATGGTCTGCCCTGAGGAGGTACGACGTGAAGGATGAGAGAGTCAAAATAGGTTGCCTTATGAGGCAACCTATTTATCAATCAAGGGATTACAGGTAATGTTTTCTGAAGGACATTCCTTATGCTTCTGCAATTCTTGTGAAGGTATTTTTCAACGTGGGATATAAGACATGAAATATGTCATAAACATGATCATATGCAGGGACATTACCACCAGGGGTTGTCGAGTTCAACCACCTGCACCGCCAGACCGCATGCTTCTTCAAGGCTGCCAAACTCACCTGAACCCACCAAAGCACACAAAGCTGCCCCGTACGCAGCACCCTCGGTTGTATTGACGGTGACAATTTCAGAATTAAGGATATCTGCCAGGATTTGACGCCAGATTGGGCTCTTTGCCCCTCCACCGGTCACTCGAACCTGGTCAATTTGCTTTACACCTGCATGCTTGATCAATTCAAAACAATCACGCAGTCCAAAGGAAATGCCTTCAATGACAGCACGCGTGAGATGTTTTTCATTGTGACGCACGGTCAGCCCGATGAATGCTCCCCGGGCGTTGGGGTCGGCATAGGGTGTTCGTTCACCTGTCAGGTACGGCAGGAAATACACACCCTCGCATCCGGGTGTAATGTTATCAATTCCCTGCAGGAGATCTTCATAGCTGGCATCTTTGAAATAAGTGTCCCTGTACCACCTCAGGCTGCCGCCTGCTGACAGCATCACGCCCATCAAGTTCCATTTATTCGGCACTGAGTGACAAAAAGTATCCATTCGTCCTTCAATATCGATAAAGGGTTTGTCAGTTGTGGCAAAGATCACGCCTGAAGTTCCCAAGCTGATTGAAACGATCCCTTCCCGAACTGCTCCGGTGCCTACAGCACTTGCTTGTTGATCCCCTCCGCCACCAAATACTGGGACACCTGGTCTAACACCAAGTTCATCAGCTATCTGGTCTGATACAAGGCTGGTTTGCTCCGTCCCTTCATAGGTTTTCGGTAGGTATTCAGGGGGAATACTGAAGGTTTCCAGTAATTGATTGGACCAATTACGTTTGCTGACATTGAACAAAATCGTTCCAGAACCGCCCCCACGGTCCATGGCATACTCACCGGTGAGTTTATATCGGACGTAATCTTTAGGTAATAGGATCTGGCGTGTTTTTTTCCAAATCTCAGGTTCGTTTTCCTGTACCCAGAGAATTTTCGGCAGCGTAAAGCTGGTTACAGGATTATTCCCTGAAATCCTGATGAAATTCTCTTTCCCCATTTGCTCTCGGATCGCATCACATTGAGGACCTGTCCGCTGGTCATTCCATAATATCGCCGGTCGTAGCACTTCGCCATCCTTATCAAGGAGTACCAAACCGTGCATCTGTCCCGTCAAACCGATACCTGCAATTTCGTCCCCTTTAACGCCGCTTTCCTGAATCACCTGACGAATACTCGTTTTCGCAGCATCCCACCACAAAGTAGCAGACTGCTCGCTCCAGAGTGGTTTTGGTGTTTCATAGGGATATTCCTGGAAGGCAACGCCGGCTACTTTCCCCTCCTGATCAATTAACAGTGCTTTTGTTGCTGTTGTGGATGCATCAATTCCTATAAAATAAGTCATCTTGTACCTCCAGGGAAATGCCTTCTCTTGCTTTCAGTCCAAAATAATGCAGGGATATGATTAACAGACCTCTTGCATAAATCACAGGTCTCAACCTGATATCTAGAGGGGTGGGCAACCAAATCCCTGCGTTTTCTTGATACTTTTCTCGTAATTATTACTATCTTGCGCCAAGTAGCAGGTCTATGGTCAACTGGTCAAGCTTTTCATATTTAAGGCCGCGCTTGCTGATCGCATCTCGATCAAATGCGTATGCTTTCAAGCCTTCTGCTTTTTCTCTTGAGTATGCACCTGTGAAGGGTGCCAATGTCCCATCGTCGTGGTTGATCTCTGCCAGCAGGTCCTGAATTTCCTTGTCCTGGTTGAATTGAGCCGCTTTTTCTTTCAAGATCAGGTACGAGCGCATGCAGCCCCGGACGAAATCCTTTACACCTTCATAATCTTCAGTGCGATAGGCATGGGCATCGAAGTGTCTGGAACCAGCATAATTCACATCTTCAAGGAATTTCACCAGGTAGAAAGCTGCTTTGATATCCCTGCTACCAAACCTGAGGTCCTGGTCATATCGGCCGGGATACTGGTCGTTCAGGTCGATATGAAATAATTTTCCAGCTTCCCAAGCCTGGGCTACGCCATGCATGAAATTGATGCCTGACATATGTTCGTGTGCTACCTCAGGATTTACACCGACCATCTCAGGATATTCAAGAGTCTCAATGAATGCCAGCATATGTCCGGTTGTCGGATTATACATATCGCCACGTGGTTCGTTTGGCTTTGCTTCCAATGCAAATTTCAGGTCATAGCCTTGATCCTTAACATAGTTGCATAAAAAGTTCATCGCCTCCCGATTGCGTTTGATGGCATCGACAGGATTCTTTGATGAGTCAAATTCGGTTCCCTCTCTACCTCCCCAAAATACGTAAATTTTTGCGCCAAATTCGACACCCAGATCAATGGCTTGCATTGTCTTCTGGAGTGCATATGCCCGGACTTCTGGATCATTGGAAGTAAATGCGCCATCTTTGAAGACTGGATTTCCAAACAGGTTTGTGGTGGCCATTGGCACAACCAGACCCGGTATCTGACAGTGCTTTTCTGAAATCTTTTTTAATCGCATCTGCTTCAGAAGGCGTTGCATCAATGGGGATGAGGTCATTATCATGGAAGTTGACACCATACACCCCGGTTTCACCTAAAAGGTAAACCAGTTCAGCAGGTGTTTTTTGAGGACGTGTCTCACTCCCAAACGGATCTCTTCCCTGATTCCCCACCGTCCACAGTCCGAATGTAAATTTATGTTCGGGTTTTGGTTCGAAGTTTGCCATTATTTTCTCCTGATTATGAGGTTTCTGTATTGAATGGTGTAAATTGCCTTACCTATTTTACCAAAGCTTTTCCTCAATTCGACCCAGATAATCAGGTTTCTTACGTGAATTTCCCAAAATTTTCGCACACTCGATATAAAAATGACGATTAATTCATAAATGAGGTGAAATTGACATTACCTATCAAATGTGATACGATTTGTCACAATAAAAACTCATCCAGAGAGGTGGAGGGACCGGCCCGAAGATACCTCGGCAACCACGATCTCTGATCGCAGGTGCCAACTCCGGCAGACCCTGAAATTGGGGCGTTCTGGAAGATGAGGTGATGTTACCAACAGGTATGCAAAGCCTCTCACCAGTGAGAGGCTTTATTATTATGTAAACTTGTATTCCCTAATACTGATTGAAGATGAGAATGATTATTCATGACAGGAAGTTCACAAATCGGCGTTACTTAGATGCTCTCAATGATCGTGTGCTGTTGTTTGATGGCGCCATGGGGACAAATCTGGATCGTCAGAACCTCACGGCAGAGCATTTCGGAGGGGAGGGAACTAAGGGGTGTATTGATTACCTGGTGATTTCCTATCCCATTTCCGTGGAAATAGTACACCGATCATTCCTGGAGGCTGGCGCAGATGTGATCGAAACAGACACCTTCCGTGCAAATCGCATTACGCTGGCTGAATACGGTTTGGCTGACCATACCTATGTGATCAACCACAAAGCAGCCAGGCTTGCGCGTAAAATCGCAGATTCTTACTCAACAACAGAAAAGCCGCGCTTCGTGGCAGGTTCGATGGGGCCAAGTGGGAAGTTGATCTCCGCTGAAGACCCTGAAATGTCAGATATCAGTTTTGATGAATTGGCTGATGTCTTCAGAGAGCAAGCGGTTGGTTTGATCGAAGGCGGAGTGGACCTCCTGCTGATCGAAACTTCTCAGGATATTATGGAGGTGAAGGCAGTCATTCACGGCATCTGGGCTGCGTTTGAGCAGACAGGGGAAGTACTGCCCATCCAGGCCCAGGTGACATTGGACACAATCGGCAGAATGCTGCTGGGGACAGATATTTCCGCAGTACAGGTGATCCTTGAGGATCTGGGCATTGATGTAATTGGGTTGAATTGTTCAACCGGGCCGGATTACATGCGTGAACCAATCCGCTATCTGACAGAACATGCCAACATCCCTGTTTCTTGCATCCCAAATGCCGGCTTGCCGTTGAATGTTGATGGTGAAGCAGTTTATCCCATGGAACCAGAGCCATTTGCTGACCTGTTATTGGAATTTGTCAACGAGTATGGCGTAAGGGTTGTGGGGGGGTGCTGTGGCACCCGTGAAGATCATATCCGATTGATCAACCAACGGTTGGATCGAAACCGACCCAAGCCGTCAGGAGTGGAACAGGTGCCAATGCTGGCATCCCCGGTTCAAGCCGTTTCAATGGTGCAATCCCCGCCGCCGTTTTTGATCGGTGAAAGGCTCAATACTCAGGGGTCGAGACGCTTCAAGCGGCTGGTCCTGGCAGAAGATTACGATGCGATCATCGAATTGGCCCGGTCTCAAGTGGTAAAAGGTGCACATGGACTTGACATTTGTGTCGCACTGACAGAAAGCGCAAATGAAAAAACACTGATGCGGTCGGTGGTTAAAAAACTGGCAAATGCAGTCCCTGTTCCTTTGGTGATTGACACAACGGAAGTTGATGTGATGGAAGCAGCTCTAAAAGCGAACCCCGGGAGATGCCTGATCAACTCAACCCATTTTGAATCTGGTCCCGAGAAAGCCAAACAGGTTTTCTCACTGGCAAAACAGTTCAATGCGGCGGTTATCGTCCTGACCATTGATGAAACCGGCATGGCAAAGACGGTTGAACAAAAGCTGCAAGTAGCAAAAAGAATCTATGACCTGGCTGTGGGTGAAATGGGGTTGAAGCCGGGGGATCTGGTGTTTGATACCCTGACATTCACCCTGGCAACCGGAGATCCCGACCTGCGGGATTCCGCAATCCAGACGATTGAAGGAATAAAGAGAATCAAATCAGACCTGCCGGGTGTGTTAACTTCGCTGGGTGTAAGCAATGTCTCATTCGGACTCACACGTCCTGCCCGTGCCGTGATTAACAGCGTAATGCTTTACCATGCTGTTGATGCTGGGCTGGATATGGCAATTGTCAATCCGGCTCATATTAAACCATATGCTGAAATTCCAGAAAATGAACGTCAGCTTGCGGAGAACCTGATCTTCAACCGGTCAGAGGATGCGTTGACGAAACTCATAGCTTATTTTAAAGATGTTGAAGATTCGGGTGAAACCGATGGACAAAACCAGACTGACTTATCTTCCCTAAAGCCTGAAAAACGTTTACATTGGCGGATCCTGCATAGGCAAAAGACCGGTGTGACAGAGGATATTGATGAGCTGCTTGAAGGTGGTACTGAACCCACCCAATCTGAAACCGCTGTCAAGATTTCTCAATGTCGTATTGCTGCCTGCGATGAAAGAAGTGGGCGATAAATTTGGTACAGGTGAACTGATCCTTCCTTTTGTCCTTCAAAGTGCCGAAGTGATGAAGGTGGCAGTTGGCTACCTGGAAAACTTCCTGGATAAAAAAACTGGGACGTCGAAGGGAAAAATCGTCCTGGCAACAGTCTATGGTGATGTGCATGATATTGGGAAGAACCTGGCTAAGACCATCCTTTCAAATAACGGTTATTCTGTTGTGGATCTGGGGAAGCAGGTCCCTGCAGAAACGATCATTTCCAGGGCAGTGGCGGAAAAGGCAGATGCAATTGGGTTGAGTGCTTTGCTGGTGAGCACCAGTAAACAGATGCCGCTGATCATCAATGAACTCGATCGCAGGAATATCGAAATCCCGGTGCTGGTTGGTGGCGCGGCCATTAATCCCCGCTTTGGAAGACGCATCCTGTTCACTGAGCAGGATCGGTATTATCAACCTGGTGTTTTTTACTGCAAGGATGCTTTTGAGGGACTGTCCACAATGGACGCATTGATGAACCCTGAGAAACGCGCCGATCTGATTGAAAAGATCCGGAAGGCATCGGATTTTGAACTTGGGAGGGACGCTTCTCAGTCTCGAAGGAAAGTTGGACGGAAAGAATCCAGGGGAATAACAGCATTAGAAGAGCTTCCTTCACCCCCTGACTGGGGTCCCAGGGTTGTGGAAGAACTCCCCCTGGCAATGGTGGGAGAGCATCTATCCATCAAGGAATTGTATCGGTTATCCTGGGGGGCGAAAAATACCCATGGCAATGATTGGGATAGACTGAAGAATGAATTTGATGACCGGTTAGCCAGGATGCGCAAAGCAGCAGAGAGGGATGGTTGGCTCAGACCACAGGCTGTTTATGGCTATTGGCCGTGTCAATCAGATGGGGATGTACTTCTCGTATACGATCCATCAACCATCGAAAGTAAAACCCAAAAGGTTCTGAAAAGGTTTGAATTTCCCCGGCAGGGTTCCGACGCTGGATACTGCCTGGCGGATTATTTTGTTTCAAATTCTTCAGGAAGGATGGATGTTGTGGCTTTCCAGATTGCAACTGTCGGCGCAGGGGCAACGGAACGGTTTGATGCACTGCAGGAGAGGGGTGAGTATGCAGAAGCATACTACCTGCATGGACTGGCAGTCCAGATGGCAGAAGCAACCGCCGATTATCTCCATGCACACATCCGCCGGGAAATGGGGCTTTCACCCGATCGGGGAAAACGGTATTCCTGGGGGTATCCTGCCATCCCTGATCTTGAGGATCACCAGAAGGTATTTGACTTACTGCCTGCTGAATCAGCTTTAGGTATGCAATTGACCTCGGCTTACCAGCTTGTCCCAGAACAATCAACGGCAGCGATTATTGTTCACCATCCTGAAGCGAAGTATTTTAATGTGGGCAGCAGCTCCTGAATAGCAAAGATCGGAAAAAGAAAACATGACTCAGAAACCAGGAAGATTTCGTGACCGTATATCCGAAAATTCACGTCCAATCGTGACGGATGGTGCGATGGGGACCTTGCTGCATGAACGTGGTATTGATATTGATGAATGTTTTGATGAACTTAATATCACACAGCCGTCTGTTGTTGCAGAAATTCATCAGGAATATATCCAGGCAGGCGCGCAGTTGATCAAAACCAACACATTCGGTGCCAATCGCACAAAACTTGATCGCCATGGTTTGGAAGATCGAGTTGCGGAAATCAATGCTGCCGCTGTTAATCTTGCGCAAAGAGTGGTTTCGGCTTCATTTAAGGATGTTTTGGTTGCCGGAGATGTTGGTCCATTAGGGATCCCAATGGCACCTTTTGGTCATGTCCAGCCTGATGAAGCGGTTGAGATCTACCTGGAGCAGGTCCAGGCATTGATCAATGCAGGTGTGGATCTTATTTTGATCGAGACCATGGTGGATGTGTATGCAGTCAGGGCTGCTGTTGAGGCTGTTCGCCAGGTTGACGCGAATATGCCTGTGCTCGCTTCAATGACATTCACAAGGGACAGGCGCACACTCCTTGGCGACACACCTCAGGAAGTTGCCCTGCGGATCAGCGACCTGAATGTTGATGTCATCGGGGTGAATTGTTCAGGAGGACCTGCCCAGCTACTGAGGATCTTACATCAGATGAAATCGGCTGTACCGAACGGACGGTTTTCTGTGATGCCTAATGCCGGCTTTCCAGAAAAGATTGGCGGACGGATCATGTATCCAGCAGGGCCTGAGTATTTCCATGATTATGCGTTGGCTTTCTGGCGTGAAGGCGCGAATATGATCGGAGGTTGCTGTGGGACGACACCTGCCCACATTGCTGTGATCGCAGAAACGATTGAAACCACACCTAAAGATTTTCTGATCAATATTGGACCCAGCCTGGTAGTGGCTCGAGAACTTGGTCACGAACCTGCATCAGAACGGTCACAATTAGCTGAAAAACTCGATGCTGGTAAGTTTATCATTGCTGTTGAAATGGACCCACCGCGGGGGCTATCCACGCATAAACGGTTGGCTGGCGCTTCCCTTTTAGCAGATGCTGGGGCAGATGTGATTGACGTGGCAGACAGCCCAATGGCACGGATGCGGATGAGTCCCTGGGCAGTTTGTCAGTTGATCCAATCAGAATTTGATATTGAAACAACCCTGCACTTCCCAACCCGGGGACGGAATCTATTGAGAGTCCAGGGGGACCTGCTGGCAGCTCATGCTCTAAAGATACGCAATGTTTTTGTGGTCATGGGTGACCCCACTGCGATAGGGGATTATCCGGACGCCAGTGATTCATATGATCTGGTACCGACAGGATTGATCCGTTTGATCAAGGAAGGTTTCAATATTGGTGTGGACCATTCAGGTGGGCAGATCGGTCAGCCTACATCCTTCTTTGTGGGTGCTGCATTAAGTCTATGCCCAAGTAAACCAGAGCGTGAAATGCACATCATGAAAAAGAAGATCAGGGCAGGAGCGGATTTTTTCCTCACACAACCTGTTTTTGATCTTAAGAAAGCACGGCAATTTATCAAGGCATATGAGGAAAAACATGGCAACATAGATGTACCTATTCTAGTGGGTGTGCTGCCTCTCGTCACAGACCGGCATGCTCGATTTCTTCATAATGAAGTTCCCGGGATATCCATTCCTGAGACAATCCAGGAAAGGATGAAATCTTTCGGGGGAAAAATCTGCACAGGAGGGGGTCCGAATTGCCAGGGAATTGGTCCAGGACTTGCAAAGAGATTTCCAGGGTGTCTATTTTATGCCAGCATTCAACCGTTTTGATATGGTTGCTGAAGTCATAAATGAGACGAAGCCAGGATAATACGGTCATTTTGGCATAAATAGACAACCCGTTCTTGTAATCGAGGATTGCTTCCTGATGCCAGGATTGCAGTACAATTACCGCCAGAGGAAAATTTGATGAAAATGAATACATTGAAGATCAGAAACATTATCTTGATACTATCCGCATCGGTCCTGGTTGCATGTTCACAGGCCAACCCGCCGGATCTGACGATGGCAGGGACGTATGCAGCACAGACGCAGACGGCTCTCTCCGTTGGGACCGAAGATCCTGAACCTGTCAGCACAGAAAAACAGGAGCCAACGCCTACAGCGACAGAAATGGAAAGCACTGCTGAGCCAACACCCACAACTGGACCTGTCGGCCCTTCCAATTTCCCAGAAAATATCAACCCATTAACCGGGATGTCTGTTACTGACCCGGCTATTCTGGACCGTCGTCCAGTCCTGGTCAAGGTTGCCAATTATCCCGCAAATGGCAGACCACATGCCGGCTTATCCTTTGCGGATATGGTTTTTGAATATTATATTGGTGCGGGTGCCAACCGGTTCGTTGGATTGTTTTACGGACAGGAAACAGATGAAATTGGACCGGTTCGGTCAGGCAGATTGGTTGACCCCCAAATCGTGAGCCTCTATGAAGGCGTCCTCGGTATGGAGAGTGCCTATGTCACTGTCTATGACCATATCCTGGAGATTTTGGGAGACCGGGTCATCAGCGGCAGGGGTACATGTCCTGCGATTTGCGATGATGGTCGTAATATCGTGATCAGTGTCTTTGCCAATTCCGAAGGTATGACAACTTTTGCAGCTCAACATGGTGTTGATCAACGGCGATATACTTTGGATGGGATGGCCTTTGATCCTCAAGCCCCTGCAGGCGGATCGGATGGGCAACAGGCAACGATCCTTTTCGGCAGCTTGAACAGGGGAGAATGGCGTTATGATGAAGCAAGCGGTAAGTATCTTCGCTGGATCGAGGACCTGACAGGAACTGACCTGGAGATGATCCCTCTGGTTGACCGTGAAACGGATGAGCAGTTAGCCTTTTCAAATGCGGTGATCCTTTATGCAAACCACACAGAACTGGCACCAACACTGCATGAGATCGACCTGTGGAACGCTCTAGGACAGAAGGCAGTTTACTTCCGTGACGGACAGGTTTACGAAGGTACATGGCAGACACCAAGTAAGAACCAGCCTATCCAGTTCCTGGATCAGAATGGTACAGCTTTCCCACTCAAACCGGGGAACACCTGGGTAGTGATTATGGGAACGAACACAAATCAAACAGAAGACAATGGTTCCTGGACTTTCGATTTCCGAATGCCATAACCCATGCGTACACTCATTATCTCTGACATACACAGCAATCTTACAGCTTTGAACGCTGTCCTCAATGATGCACAGCCGTTTGACCGTGTATGGTGTCTTGGAGATGTGATCGGTTATGGTCCGGATCCCAATAAGTGTATTGAGCGCATCCGAGCATTACCAAAACTAATTTGCGTCAAAGGGAACCATGATGCTGCCATACTGGGAGAGATTAACACAAACACATTTAATTTTGATGCAAGGGCTTCCCTGGAGTGGTTAGAAACCAGGCTGCTGCTGGTGAACAGGCACTGGCTGGAATCCTTGCCTGAACGAAATGCTATTGAGAATGTCACTTTCGTGCATGGAAGCCCTCGCAACCCCATCTGGGAATATGTGATGGATGTCGGGGTGGCAGGGGCGAATAGGGACGCCTTTGATACAAAAATCTGTTTGCTTGGGCATTCCCATGTGCCAGGCGTTTTTCTCATGGGTGGGGGGGACAATTTCGAAGTGCATCATTATGAGATGATTCCCAATGAACCATTTACGATTAAAGAAAAAGCAATGATTAACCCAGGTTCTGTTGGCCAACCAAGAGATTATGATCCCCGTGCCTCTTACATCATCTATGATGATGAGACAGATCTTTGGACCCATCATCGGGTACCGTATAATATCCCGGAAGTTCAGGAGCGGATCCTGGCCGAGGGGTTACCGGAGCGTCATGCCTATAGGCTTGAAGTTGGATGGTAGCCTGATTTGATCCCCCGTTTAGAATAAATTTAATAAAAATAACAGGAAGATTGTTGAGGGAACTTTCATCTGACATCTAGCGTCTATTCAGTGTAAAATAATACTATAGTAAAGTAGTCGAGGAGATAAGGATGATGAAAAAGAAACAGATCTTAGTAATTGTGTTATTTGTTTGTTTGAGTTTGATTTTAGGGGCCTGTGCATCCTCTGCGCCTATGAATGCTGCACAGGAAGGTTTGCCACCGATGGCAATGCCAGAAGCTGAGGAGTCGTCCAGCCGTGATTATGTTTCAGAAGAGCCTGCCATGGAAATGGAAGTTGAATCTGCCCCAGGACAGACAGGTTCAGGCTTAGGAGATGCCAGTAATCCTGTTGAACGGATGGTCATCTATAATGCCGACCTTCAGATTGCAGTGGAAAACCCGGAATTTGCGCTTGAGACGGTCATCCAGATGGCAGAAAAATCCGGTGGATTTGTGGTCAACTCCAATTTGTCCCGCACATATCGTGAAAGCGGCAGCCTCCCGAGAGCGAACCTGACCATTCGTGTGCCTGCGGGTAAGTTGGATTCGATCATGGATGAGATCAAATCTCTAACACCTGATCCCTCTGAAGATGTCATCTATGAGTATGTTTCTGGGCAGGACGTGACTGCTGAATATACGGATCTCGAAGCTCGACTCCGCAATCTCGAAGCTGCTGAAGAAGCACTGGTGGCATTGATGGAACAGGCTCAGGATACAGAGGACGTGCTGGATGTCTTTGATGAACTGACCTATTACAGAGGAGAGATCGAGATCGTCAAAGGACGCATGAAATACCTGTCTGAAGTCAGTCGCCCTGTCTTCCATCACGGTGGAAATCATCGCCAAGGAATCACTGCAGCCGATCGAAATTGCAGGATGGGAACCGAAAGGGACAGTTAAGAAAGCAATTGAGCAGCTCATCAAAACTGGTCAGTTCGTGGTGGATGCGAGCAATCTGGCTTGGTATCTACTGCCTGCCGTTCCTGATCCCGCTGGGCGTTGGGGTTTACTTCCTGGTGAAGCTAATCCGCAAACAGGTTGCCAAGAAGAAGGCGAAAAAGGCAAAAGAGTTGGATAAGGCTGAAGAAGATCAAGAATCGTAAGCATTAGCTAAATCGAAAACAGGCTTCTTTATTTGAGAGCAGCCTGTTGAATAACCAAATTCCCGGGATTTTCGAAAATCTCGGGAATTTTGAATTATGGCATCATGGTTTATTGATCAGCTAAGATGATGAGCAGAATAATATTTATCAAGTTCCGCTTTGAGTTCATCCTTGCGGTCATTCTCAAGGAATGCAGCATTGATTGAGTTCACACTGATCCGATACAGGTCATCTTTTGATAAATTCAATCCCTCCTGGGTTGCAAGGAAGTTTTCATTCATGTATCCGCCAAAATATGCAGGGTCATCAGAATTGATGGTGACACATACCCCCAGGTCCAAAAGCTGCTTGATATTATGTTTTGACATATGGTCAAACACACATAATTTGATGTTTGAAAGGGGACAGACGGTCAGCGGGATCTGACTTTCAGCTAAATACGCAATCAGTTTGGGATCATCGATAGACCGGACACCATGGTCAATTCGCTTGACTTTGAGCAAATTGATCGCTTCCCATATGTATTCCGCCGGGCCTTCTTCACCAGCATGGGCAACAGGGACGTAACCCTCTTTTTTTGCCTGTTCAAATACCTTTTTGAATAGAGATGGGGGCCGGCCACGTTCGGATGAATCCAATCCAATGCCGTAAATTTTTGCTTTGAAATTTCGGGCCTGGTCAAGTGTTTTCTGTGCTTCTTCTGGGCTGAGGTGCCGCAGTATGCACATGATCAATTTTGAGCTCATTCCCAGTTTATGATATGCATCTTCCTTTGCGGCTAAAAATCCATCCATGAACACTTCAAAGGGGATGCCTCGCTGCGTATGGGTTTGCGGATCGAAGAAGATTTCTGTATGACGGACGTTTTGTGAATTTGCTTTCTCAAGATAAGCCCACATCAAATCATAGAAATCCTGTTCATTTTGTAAAACATTGGCACCCTGATAATAGATGTCCAGGAAAGACTGCAGGTTGCTGAAACGGTAAGCGTCATGGATTTCCTGGATCGTATTGTATGGGAGTTGTATATGATTTCGGTTTGCCAGCTTGAACATCAACTCAGGTTCAAGAGACCCTTCAATGTGTATATGTAATTCGATTTTTGGTAGATTTTGGATAAAGCTTTTCAATGCACACCTCTTTTGGTTCCGTAATTCGTGGGCTATGAGTTTCTCCAATAGATAGGCATGAAACAAATACAATTTTGCTAATTATTTTATCTTATTTTCATTTTTAATCTGAACCTGGAGAAAATCTATGGCTATCCGTGGATATCTTATTTTCATATCAAAGGAAAACGGAAGAACATCAATCAGTGTAGGTTTTTATTAATAACGTTATTTAGGTTCTCGCTTCATACACCAAAACGATAATTCATGCACTGGAATTTTAGCCTGTTCGATTAAATTTAAAATCAAATTTCTGGTAATAGACTACGTTTCTCTCATCGTGGGTTTCCAAATAGATAGGGATATTATCCCGGTCAGATAATTCGATGACCTGTTGGGTTAATTCTGAACCGACACCCTTTCCTTTATTTGCGGGATCCACTGCCAGGCCCCATAGATAGTAATGAGGTTGGGAGCCCATTAATTTGATTCGTGTATCGTCAACAAATTTCTCACATTCCATCGAACGGCGATAATTTTGGATTCCCAGTAGAAATGGCGTCAGCAGGAATCCATTTTGGACGAATTCCCATAAACTAAGCTGGTTGTGATTTGGTGCTAAGTAAAAAATGACACCACTAACATCCGAATTTGTAAAGATTTCTCCAAAACGATAGGCACAGTTGAGAATACTCCTGAAATACCAGGGTAGGTAGCGTGTTCGCCTTTTTGGATCTGGAAAATAGAATCTGAACATCGGGTAGTCGAAAAAGGAAGCAGCGAGAATCGCTGAAGCTTTTTTGATCTGATTACGTTTCAATTTTCCGATTTCCATATTATCTTCTCGTATTGATTTCATTAAATTCTATCCGGATCGATGGGTTTGCAGGGTTTCCGCCTCAACCCTGTCTTCCGTTTCTTTGTCGATGGGATATTTTGCGAAGAAGAACAAACCAATAATGATCATTACTGCAGGAAGAATCCCTGACGCCAACCGGATTCCCCATTGAGAGGTGAGACTCTGAACTTTTCTGGCCCCGTTATACCCGAATGCTGAGATGATTTGAGTGAAGAGGAATATGTATATTGCGTTGCCAGGTGTCATCAATACTCCCAGCACACCTTTGATCGTCCCAGGGCGTCGTCGTGTTGTTTCAATCTCCAGGTAATCAATAAGACGTTTGTGGATAGGACCGTTGGCTGTGTAAACGCCGGCAAATCCAAAATAGATCACGAAATATGCCAGCGTTGCCAGCCAATAGGTTGCCTCGCCTGGAATATCAATTCCAAAGACCTTCACCATGTCAAGTACATCCCCGCTGGGCCCAGGCACAAATGTAAGCAGGATATACCCGACCATTGAAACCAGGATCATTCGCGAGAGTACTTTTTTCGATCCAATTTGCCGGATCCATTTTGCGATAAACGGGTAGAGGATGATGGCCATAATGCCGATCAGGATGTCTGGCAATCCTGTCCAGAATCCTTCTGATAGGACGACATTGTCGTAGAAGTAAGAAAGCCCTATGAGGTAATTCGTGGCCACTCTCTGGAACATCAGGAAGGTCAGAAAGTAAAGCAAGAAAGCTTTGTTCTTTAACAGTATTGCCGTTTCAGCAAAGAATTCTTTCATTGAGAAAGTTTCTTGTTCTTCTATTTCATGTTGATAAAAGCTTTCATCCTCTCGAACAACAGGAATTGAGATCGCTATGATCAACCCGCTTACGATCGTTACAATGCCAAAAAACAGCAGCATGGTCTGGTTACTCACATCCATGCTGAGGATCATAATCGGTACAGAGCTACCAAAGATCGCCAAAGCTCCGACATAATTATCGATCACCTCAACTTGCGAGCGTTCCTTGGTAGTCAGGAAGAGGTTTACATCTATTGCACCATAAGAGATCCCAAAAACGGTAGAAGCAGTTTCCCAAAGCGTCAGAGCCATGAACAGGTAAATTGATATCCCAAGTTGTGACCAGCTTGGGTTTGCCCAGGGGAAAGCCAGCGTGATCACGACTAGGAAGGGGATCGATTTTATGAATATAGGGCGGTATTTCCCAACCCCTTTTTTATAGGGACGTTTGTCAGCCCAATGCCCAAATATGGGGTCATTGATGGCTGCCCATACGGTAAAGACAATATAGATATATCCCATCCACTTGGGATCCAACCCAATAAAATCCGTGTAGTACTTAATGAAAGCTGAATTAACCAGACCGTTGATGATGCTCCTGCCACCGCTGGCAATATAAAATTGGATCTTTTGGGCGAATGTTAAACCACTCTCATATTTCTTGTCTGTCAAATCGGTCATCGTCTCTCCTATTTCCTGACCAGCCGTTCACCGGTTTGCCAGTTCAAATATAATTCACTATCGTTTGCCCGGACTCGAATCTCATTGGGATCAAATTCAGCATGCACATAGGGATTATCGTAGCGAGGATAATTCTTGAGTTCGATAATAGTCCCATTTAAAGTCAGCGGCCCATCCCAGCCAAATCTCACCACACCGTTTCCGGGAGAATGGAATTCAACAGTCATCCCCTGAATACTAAGTTTTGCATCTAACATGTTTTGTATGAAATTAGCGAAGCTGCCATCTACAGCTTTCCGTCCTAACTGACACAGCCAGATATTTTGTTTGCCGATGGTGATCACCTCACGGTTGAAATCTTCCGGGTTCTTCCGGAAGTGATGGCCTTCAATTTCAACGTTTTCCTGGTTCCAGAAATACGGGTTCTGTGAATACAACGCCATATAACCTTGGTTCTTCCTCAGGAAGATCCAGCCGTGCTTTTCAACGACTTCATCAAATTGATCTTTTGGCACCCAGGCATGCGTATAGAAATTCTTGATGGGCACATAAACAGCCGGGAATAATTTCTTGATGTTGTAGATGGTAATGTTCAGGTTCTTTACCTGCACAGAGCGGGGCAAGAGACCTGACCCTTCCCAGTAGTTTGGAGAAGCGCCGCCTATCCTGCCCGGATGGGTGGTGAAACAAACAGCATTGGGAGCTAACGTCGCCTGCCAGATGTGGTGCTGGTCCCCACCATACCCCTTTCGATGATCCTGTGCGGTAGAAAGCATGTAATCCGGTGTCTTGTAGGTGTAGATGTCCGTTTCGTCCCGCATATTCCTGCAGATATCCTTCTCGAGCAATCGGGCGAACGGTTTGGTCAGCTTGAGCGCTTTAAGGACCTTGAGGAAAAGCTTAAAAGGTTTGAACTCAAAGAAGAATTTATTCTCCCACCAGTTAAATGCATCGAACATGCTGATCGTTGTCGCCGCAGTGGCGGGGTGAAGATAACCCTCATTCGTATAAAAGATCATGCCGTCTTCCAGGGACTCATAATCCCAACCCCATTTCTCCTGATCCTGAACGAGGAACCCGACTTTCTGTCGATTGATATATGAGGCCTCCTGATCCTGGAAGATTTCGTTCAGCACAGGCGGCACCTCATATTTGCTGAGGGTACAACCAGGTGCTGTCATGTTGTCGAAGCTTGAAAAAATACCTTGCCCGAAAAGCAATTTCATTGTGTCTGATGTGCTTTCGTTATCAGCCCATTTTTTTGCATTTTCATACGAACGGCCATGGGTTGAGCCAAAGACGCCTTTAAACTGGTTCAGCACCATATCCAGCAGGACCAGGTCAATGATCTGGGTCGCCTTTTTGCGGATCTCTTCATCCTCACAAAAATCATGCAGAGATTGCAGTGCACCCAGGTCTTCCTCAAAATAGATATGGGATAGCCATTCATTGAAACCAGTTTTGAAGCGCATGTCAAGCCAGCGGAGGATGCGAGGTCTGTTCCGGGTCATTTTTTCAAGACCGGTTTCTCCGGTATTGGTGAATGTTTCATCTGGATAAATCTGACCGGACAGGTATGCCGCTGAGGAGAAAAGGATGTAATGATTCTCCGTCCAGGTACACATCGAATCAATACCCGGCTCATCCGGCCAGTATTTAAAGTTCAGGAGGGATTCTTTGACTTCATCCAGTAAACGCTGCGAAGGGGGATGGCTTAGTTTTAGCACTCTGCCGTTGGGTGTTGGGGTTTTTCGATTTGGATCGAATTGATAAACCAGTCGGAGCACTGAATGGACCACAAAATCAGCGCAATCCTTGCGCTGGTTGATGAAGTCCAAAGCACCAAAGATAAAACCTTCATGGGCTTTTTCCCCTCCTACCATGCGGATCAATTCATACCAGATTGTACGTGTCGTGTCTGGCGCAGGATTTCGCAGGACATGGGCGATGAAGGCTTCTCGCCGTTCTGCATAGGTATTATGGACATGACCGGAATAATAACTGTCCGGATGTAGTTCTTTGGGATAAGCAGGTGGTTCTTCTCCCTGGACTTTGATGCGATAATACGGTTTTCCGTGAACGGTTGACACCAGTCCTCCAATAATGGATTAGTAATCGGCGAAATAAAGCTAATTCGTTTTCAATAAAAACTCTAAAGAATTAGCTCTTTTTTACCTGAACGGGCTGAACGATAGATCCCGTCGATCGCTGCCATGACTGGCAAGGTTTCCTCTATAGGGATCAAGAAAGGATTTCCCTTCAGCACCCAGTTGGCAAAACCAGCAAGGCTCCTTTGATATGCGTGCACGCCCCAGGTTGGAGGGCGTTCTTTCTTTACTCGCACATCGATAAAATGAACAGAAGGAAATGGTGAATCTTTATAGAACGCTGTTCCTATAGTTCCGTAAACCTCAATTGTGACAAGTTGTTCAGAAGAAGCATGCATTGATGAGGTGATCGATATCAGGGTGCCTTTTTGAGTCTCCACGATGGCATGGGCAATTGTATCTACCTCAACTTTGAAGACCTTTGTTTGCGCATACCCCATGGCTGATGCAGGTTGATCATGCAATGCCCATAAGACCAGGTCGAGGAAGTGACTTGCCTGTGTGATCAACGTTCCACCCCCGGCGGACGCAATGTTTTTGTGCCAGGGGGATTTCTCAAAATACGATTCAGTTCGATGCCAGGGGACATTGATCCTGACAGTGACAATTTTCCCCAGCTTCCCTTTCTGGACTGCCCGTGCAAGGGCATAGCATCCACGATCATATCGGTATTGAAAATTGACACCTACTTTCACTCCTTGAATCTGAGGCACCAGTTTCAGTAACTCATCATAAGTGCGCGTAGGGGGTTTTTCAGTAAGCACATGCTTTTTTGCTTTTACGGCTGAAAGGATCATTTCGTAATGAAGATAGTGGGGGGTTGCAAGGCAAACTGCATCCACCTCTTCCAAAGCCAGGATATCTGAATACTTAGTGAATGTATGGGGGATTCGGTTGCGCTTTGAAAAAGCATGAACACGTTCAGCGTTCAGGTCACAGGCTGCAATAAGTCTGACCTGAGGGGTCAATTTGCTTACCGTAGCAAAATCGTTGGCACTTTCTCCGCACCCCACCATTGCGAGATTCAGTTTATTCATCTATCTGTCACCCAATCCAATCCTCGGTGCAATAATTTTTGATAAGTCTCATTTTTTATTGATCCAGTTCGATGTCCCGGGCATGCATAACAAACACGGCCTTTGCCATAAGTATGAGTCCATACTACAGGCACCTCTTCAGCCTCATAAACTGTCGTAAAGTGCACAGTAATACCTGGCTGGCATTCATGCAGATACAATTCATCAAACACGTCAAAGGCTGGGATAGCTTCAAAGGTGGATGAGTTGCCAACTGGCCTGATGGTAAATTCTTCGACAGGACCATGCCCGGTAAAGCGCCCTCCAAGGAGCTCAAAATAATGAGGCGTTTGCTTGAATGAGGCTGTGGCTGAATGAATGCCCAATAAACCTCCCCCAGCAGCAACAAAATTATCCAGCTTGCCTAAAGCCTCCTGGCTGATGTTTTTATGATGGAGAAAAATAACAACAGCTGAAAAAGTATTCAAGTTGGCAGGCAATCTTTCCAAACTATGTATGTGTGAGATCGTGTAGCGTTTCTGGGCAGCGAATGTGCGTCTCAAAGCGAGTCGTGCTGGAAGAGGTGGGTGGAATAAACCATCGGTCACCATCAAGATTTTTTTCAATTTACTTCCTTGCTAATCGACTTCTGCTAGTCTCTTGCAGTTGTGGCTTTCAATGTAACTAAGAGATCCAGGCGCTATGAGATCACGAAATTCAAGTCAAATCTACCCATAGAATTTCCATCAAGTGTAACCGATTTTAAGGATGTTTTAAATCCCCTTTGAATCAGATTTTGGACAACAACTAATTGGTAGTGAAAAATATCAGTCGAACCCAGTAATTTTTCGCCATTAGATTCAGTAATCCCATGACCTCACAACGTTTATTCATATTTGGACTGATAAATCAGAATTCATCCAGAAAAGAACGGATTAAAGAAGTTTGTTGTGATTCCTGAATAAGCCTCTCGGGTCTGGACAATATTTGATATTAGCAACAACTATGAGATAAGATCAGTAAAAGGTTGTTCGTATGACAGGTTGGAACAAATCTTTACTATGGGTGCAGACCGGGTTGAAGGCACAATTTGAACAAACCGGATCAGTCATTTCGGGACAGTGTTTGCGATTATAGGCGAATGTGATATTGTCAACTGCACCACCATTTAGTCCTGTAACCTCCGTAAGTTTCTGAACTGCAAGATAACAGGCATACCTGATCGTCCATTCTTCTTCAACAGATACCAGTTCTCTGTTTGCGATTTTTCTTCGAAGTGTTTCGTCAGTGATATCGACCAGGCCAGTGCGCAGGTTGAAACGCATGGCATGGTAATCAACTACCGGTGGAATTTCCTCTTCTGCTGAGAAAGAGAGGAATTTTTCTGGTCTTTCACTGAGGATCAACGCCAGCAGGTTGGATTTCTTTCGTATTGGATCTTCCTTATAACCTCCAATATGGTCCAGTATGGATAAAAATGTTTTGAGTGGTTGTGGACTTTGATTTGATTTTTCTATGATAGTTTGAGGGGTCAATCCCAAAGCCAACATATCATTCCCATAATCCTGAGCTTTCTTCAGGTGGAGATCAAGCGCTGGCATGGGATCAGAGCCATCATCAGCCCGGAATAATGCGAGGGTTTCTTTTCTTGTTGAGGCAGCTTGCCGTTTGGGCGTGTAAAAATCAGGATCAATATCGAGTGGACGCATGTAACCATAGGAAAGATATGTCGATCCTTTGCAGTGATTTCCATCTATTGTGTCAATGAGTGGGTAATCATAACGACCCTGAGCTGTTTCCCAGAAACTGAACTGCTGTAAGGTTTGCACGAAGAAATAATCCACGGTGGAGGGGTGACCGATGGGAGGGTAGTAATTGCTGACAAAGTTAAACGGCTTCGCTTCAGGGATTTTCTTAATCACGGAAGATATGCGGGTAACCTGGCTTTCTTTTACCCTAACTCTTTCATCAAGTGGAATTTCAGGAGGTTTATCATCCGAAAATAGGGCAGCAGGGCCGACGTACTCGACCTCTTCGGAGGCCAGTGCCATCGCTTTTCTGGCAGCCAGTATAGGATTGAGACCCTGAAGTAAATTTGATAACGTCGCACCACAAAAAGTATCCCCTGCCCCTGTGGGATCCAGAACTCTAGCGGGAACTGATGGTAATTCTGTCCTGAAATCTCCCTGAACAACCACTGCGCCTTTTGCGCCGCATGTGACAAATAATAATTTCCCCGGTTCAGTAAATACGGCATCGAGGGATCCAAAAAGAGAAATTGCTTCTTCCTCATTTATGAAAAAGATATCGGTTTTTTCAATCAATGTTTTGACTAAATCTGGATTCTCCTCAATCAGATCTAGGAAACTACCTGAAGAAATCATTTTCGCGCCACGCTTGCGACAAACATCCGCGAAATCTAAGCTGTTGTTTCACGACCCCCAACGCAGTTAAGTGGACGCCATCATAGATCGACAGGTCCTGGGGAAGAACCGATGGATCAAGCCGTCCTTCTTCCCCCACATAAAATTCAAGATAGGTCGCTTTATCGCCATGATGGGAAATCTCGAAGTGAGGAATATCCTTAAGCGGTACCAATGGACCTAACCAGGCTTCTAATTCTTTATCTAGTGGTTCTAAAAGTAAAGGGATTTGATCTGGCCTTGGGCCGTACATTGTGACAATACAGCCACTGCGTCGCGCTGCAAGTGCCGTATACAAGCCAGCTCCCCCCGCTGATTTTTCTGTTCGATTCTTGAAGTGAAGAGTGTCGATAGATGGAGAACCAATAACCAATAAGTGAGACATTTTAATAATCCTTTCAATTTCTCTTGCACAGATTATATCAAGTCAATTTACAGTATTTTTATTTTTATTCACAACTGTTCTAGATTCTTATTACAGGAGCGTAGAACGACCAGAGTAAAGTCATCCTGGATTAACGATTCATCCAGGGAGCCGCCGACTTTCCGCCAGAGTTGATCACAAAACGCCTGTGAATCCTGCTTGTTTTCCTGCAGAATCGAGGCACAAATTTGAGGCAATTCCGGGGAATCTTCCTGTTCTTCAATTGTCTCGCTCAGTCCATCACTGTAGATCAGTAACATACCACCATCTGGTATTGAAATGCGTTCCTCGTCAAGATCAAAAACCTCAAATATTCCAATGGCCTGTCCCAACCTGGAAGGAATATTTATAATCTGATTTCGGTTATCCAACAATAAAGGTTTAGGGTGACCTGCGCGTGCAAAGGAGAATTTACAAGTTTCAATATCCAAAATACCATACAAAAGCGTGACAAACATATCCGAGCAGTCAATTTGAAGAAGATGTTGATTTACCGACCTTAATGCGCTGCCTGGATCATCATTTCGGAGTGCTTCAATACGGACCGAAGAATAGGTTAATGCCATGAATAATGCTGCAGGGATACCTTTTCCGCATACATCACCAATCACAATACCTACCTGGTGATCATTAAGCGGAATGAAATCATAAAAATCTCCGCCAACATGCTTCGCCGGGATCATCAAAGCGCCGATGTCTATTCCTGGAATTTTTGGCGTTTCTTTTGGCAGGATACTGCTCTGGATCTTGCAGGCCAACCTCATTTCCTGATCGAGTCTTTCCTTTTCGATCATTGCTGCCTGGGCGATTTTCAGCTCATCATAGGCTTGTTTGAGCTGGCAGTTCTTTTCTCGAAGATCCTGGATCGTCAGACTCTCTGAATTCTCCAACCTGCGGCTGTATAACTCCAACAAATCGAAAGCGAATTGAGGGTGGCGGATTATCACAGAATCTAACCAGGAAAAAGGAACCTTTATTAACCTGCATGGCGTGGATGCACGTGCACTCGCAGTGTGCGTGCGGTTCTTGCTGAATTTACTCATCTCGCCAAGAATGGCATATTTCTGACTGATCGCTAAATTTCGTTCATCTGACGTGTTCAATGACTTCACGATTTCAACTTCGCCATCCATGACCAGATAAAAGAATTCCGATGAAGAACCTTCAGAAAATAGAACCTTACCTTTTGGAAATAAACAATCCTGTGAAGATTCCTTCAAAGACTGCAGCTCAACATCTGGGAGTTTGGCAAATAAGGGGATTTCGCGGATCGGATCGTTACTCATGGAAGATACTCCTTGATGTCAGATCTCTTTTGATCTCTGTTTTTGATGTATACTCTGATACTTATATAATCAAACAGTATCACAAATAACCCAAACTCATTTCCAAAAAGCAGCGAGTTAAGGATTTATGATAGTTGTAGAAACCTTTCATATTTGAAAGGTGAAAGTTGTTACTCTATTATAAACCTGCTGTGAGAGCTTATTTGCCCCAGGCCAAAGTTGGGTCTCCGTTCCAGGACCAGATCTTTGCTTCGGCAACCTGGGCAGTGCTTGGGGGCAGTATCTGGTATTCGTGTTCCAGATCACTGATGATCACCCATTTTCGTTTCTCATCATCCCAGTAAGCCAATATCAGCTGATTGATATCACAGTTGTCCGTCTTTTTTACATCCTCGAATTTGTAGTGAACACGAAATTCGATGGGCGGGTTGAAATCCTTAACAGGCTCTTGAAAATTGTCATCAGCTTTATGGAATAGCACAATATTTGCGATGTTGCGGATTTTTGTATGGGGTTCTGGGAAGCCTGGAAGATCCTCTGGAATCGGCAAATCAACTGCAACAATTTCAGCCTGTTCAAGTTGTTGTGGAACAAGTACTGATACTTCGGGAAAATGATAAGCTGTTTTTATCGTCGGTCTTTCTTTCATTATTGATCTCCTTATGTTCTTAACCTAGATTTGGATTGTTATCAAAATCAATATGGTCATACCAATATTAATCATCGATGTTGAAGTCATTCAATATTGCAGAATTTTCAGGTATATTTTCGATATAATTTTTCCTCCATTGTTCATCGCTGATCTTCTCAAGCCGATCATCAATCTCTTTACGACCAAATTCCACTGTGTGAAGGAGTAGATCTGTATCATCCAAAGCGCTAAAGATTCTTGTACAGGTTAAGAATCCGAGGATTGGGAGCTCCAAACCCTGCGGACCTTCCTGATCCAGGTAGTGAATGATTTGCAGAGCATATTTCTCCGCTTGAGCGATATCACCCGTTTGTAATGCCACACGGGCTAGCCCAGCTTGTACTTCAACGATTTGTGGTGTCGCATTGATCAATTTATAGCCAGCTAATGCATCAGAAAAGAAATTAGAAGCTTCTACAAGATCATTTGATGACTCATAAACAAGGCCAAGATAGAATAGGCGCGCTGCTAATCCTCCCTGGTCACCTAGAGATTCTAATACTTCTAAACTGGCATCCAAGGTCTGACATGCTGAGTTGGTTTGGCCCAACCGCCATTCGGCCATTCCAAGGTTAAGCTGACTGTAAGCGATACAACTCCTCGCCCCTAACCTGTGTGAAATCTGCAAAGCTTTTTCAAGCAAATCATGACCGGTTTGGATATGACCAAGTGAGAGATAAAAATATCCCAGGTTTATCAACCCATACGCTTCCCCCAGGAGGTTGCCCTGCTTCTGATTGATATCGATCTGTTTATGCATTAACTGAACACTTCTCGACATATCGCCAATAGCTTGATAATACGGTGCAATATTTGTAAGAGCCCGTGCCAGAATGTCGGCATCACCAATTTCATTGGCCAGTTTTAATGATCGATCGATCAATTTATCTGCATCACTTAGGTTTCCCTCAGCGATGAGAATTGTGACCTGCATGGGGAGAATCAAGGCTTCCATCGATAGATCGCCTATACGTTTGGCAGATTCCAATGCCTGATTGAAAGCATGCAAGGCTGCCGGGTTATCCCCTTCACTTTTTGCCTGGCTCCCGATCCTGAAATAAGCTTCGGTTAACCAATTCTCTTTCCCAGCTTTCTTAGCTAAGTTTAGCAATGTAATATCGTCAGCGTGGCGATTTTCCACCTCGCCTAATGTACCCACGGCTTCATCATGTCCCAGTGTTGCGCGCCAAACCTGCACCAGGTCACCCTCATCAACAAGTTTTAATGCCTGTTCGAATAAGGCTTTAGCCTCTTGAATTGAACACTGAATTAGCGCACGTTCGCCAGCCTGGATTAACCACTTCACGGCAAGTTTTGGCTGCCCCCCCTCCAAATAATGGGTCGCAATCAACTGAAGGTGTTCTTCTAGTCGATCACCAGCATTCTCCTCTATCCAGCTTGCGACACGATAATGGAAGTTTTGGCGATGTTTTAATAGAACGGACTCATATGCCTCGCTGCACAATAAAGCGTGTTTGAACATGTATTCCTGGCTATCAGCGATGCTTGAATGTTTATGTTGTATGATGAGCCCGCGTTTTCGAAGTGCAGCAAGTCGAGTATTGATCCTTTCTCCTTCATCCTTATTCATCGTTAATTCACGCAATAAACCATCCCAGAAAACTCTTCCGATGATTGCAGCACGCTGTAATACCAGTTTCTCAACGTTAGGTAAAGAATCCAATCGAGCTTGTAAGATCCCGCTCAGCGTTGTGGGAATCTTCAATTTTGAGAATTTATCCATTCTGATGATCTGTGATTTATCATCACATTCAATCACACCCTGATCCATCAGCATTTTGATCATTTCCTCAATGAAAAAGGGATTACCTCCAGTTTCATCTAAAATGCGCTGATAAAATGCTTCAGGGATATCTTGCATCCCACAGAGAAGCTCATCTACTAAGGACCTTCTCTGTGCATTTGATAGCTCGGTAAGTTCAAACCTGGTGAGTTCTTTTATCTTGTCGCCCCAATTTGGACGCTTTTCAAAGAATTGAGGTCTTGAAGTACACAGGACCATCAATTTATTCTTATCATCTGACCCCAGATCACAAACCAGATCAGAAATTAATTCAAGGGTTCTTTCGTCTATCCAATGGAGGTCTTCAATGAACAGCAACAATGGTTTTTCTGCTAACTTCTGAATGTAGGTTTGAAGGTATAACAATGCGATATCACTGAAGGAAGGGTTCCCGATCAGGTTTTTTACTGTTGGACTGGCTTTGAAATCAAAGCCCACAAGCTGGCCGATCAAATCTGCTTGATCGGTGTCAAGAAAATTCTTTGTGCCCTGACGAAATTTATCTAATGCTTGCGTACTGGTGTCAGATTCGAGTATCTCAAAGCTACGGGCAAACAGATTGCGCAATACGCCAAAAGGCATATTTTGAGTGCTTGGGGTGGCTCTTCCATGAAAGATGGCCGGAGATATCCTTTGTGAAGTGACCCATTCCAGGAATTCAATGGCTAAACGTGTCTTGCCAATGCCTGCATCACCATGCATTAAGACCAGTTGTGTTTCTCCCTTATTGACTGATGCTTGATACTTGTTTTTCAATGCATCCAATTCATGGTCACGCCCAATCATGGGGGTTATGACACCTTCCAGCCCACGATCCGGTGATCTGAGGTGGATTGGTTTTTGATTCACAATTAAATACGTTTGTTCAACCTGCTGACGACCTTTGACACTTATAGGCGATTGAGGCTGAACTTCAAACAAACCCCTTACGTGCTGGTATGTTGTATGGCTGATGAGTACACTATCTAAAGGTGCAGACGTCTCTAGACGAGCTGCAAGATTTACTGAATCGCCTAATGCAAGATGTTTAGCAGCTTGTTTGGGGCTCATCTCACCGACAACAACCAAACCGGTGTTTATGCCAACCCTAACATGAAAACTATCTAAAATTTGTTCCTTTTGGAGTTTCTTTGCATAAATTTGAATACGCGTAATGATGTCTAATCCAGCCAGAATGGCGCGTTCAGGGTCATCTTCCATGCTTCGCGGTACACCAAAATGGGCATAGACACCGTCACCCAGCACCTGGATAATGGAACCGCCAAATTCTTCGATTGGCTCCAATAGGCAGGGATAAGCATCACTCATAATATCCAACACATTTTCTGGATCGATATTTTCAGCGAACGAAGTAGAGCTGACAATGTCAGCAAAAAGAATCGTTACGATCCGTCGTTCGTATAAATCAGGTTGAGTTGTAAGCTGGTCAGATGAGGTAATCGCCTGGGGCGTATCTAAATCAGATTGAATATCGTCAGGTAGTTTTGAACCGCATCGAGAGCAGAACGAAGCTCCAATTGGTGAGTTAGCGCTGCATTCAACGCATTTAACCTGGATTTGTGCGCCACATCTCGTGCAATAGATGGCTGTGATAGAAATTTCATATCCACACTTCAGACATTGCATACTTGGATCCAGATCCACTAAAATAGCATGTACACTTAGCTAGCGTTATTAAAACAGAGATATGAAAACCTGCTTCAAAAACACTTGCTTGTTTGTATTATTCTTTTGTTAGATTAATTTTTGATTAAGAAGTTGATTTAAGTATATAGAATTATTTTTTCAATGTCAAATGCTCTTTGTGTTCCGCTTGATCCGAATCTCAGTACTATTTTTGATTTCCAGGTCAATTGTGTAAATTCCAAAATCTTTATCTTTTAAGAGGATCGATTTCTTCTGAGCCAACGTTTTCTCCGGCTGCCAGGGAAGGTATAAATCGATTTTACCGGTGGCCTGCCTTCCGAGGCTGAATCTTAGCATGACTTTGTCGTCATCAATTTGCCAATCGTTGATCTCCAAACCCTGGGAGAGATGAAAATCACTCCCTAAATACATAGGCTTATCAGCAACAAACTGCCTGGCAGAAATCACCCGGACGCCATGCGGGGGGACATTGTTGCAGATGAATGGTTTATTGTCATCCATCTTACCAACAGCGCCTGTCCAAAACTCACGCAGCCACCAAGTTTGACCTTGAGCTAGTTTAAATTCCTGAGGTGAGAAGCTCAGCGCTTCAGGGCTGTCACGCCAATTGAAGCATGCCAGAATGTGCCAGTCTCCCACCGGTCCGCTCATGTCAATCCTGAGAAGCGAGGGTGTTTCTGCTTCAAACCAATCCAAAATCATGGCGCGCTTTTCGATCAAAGGGGTCAATACCTGGGCAAGCCGAATTCTGTCTTCAGATAGGGCAGGAAGGTCATCGGATAGCAGTAAGGATCCCCCGGTTAACCCGATAGCAGTTGCCAGTGTCTGCACCTCATTAAGAGTTCAAATCAGTGTCCGCTCGTACGAGGAGGCAATCAGGGTCGTTGATCCACCAGTGCCGGTGAAGCGGCGCTCGGGTGATGATATTCTGTAGAGCATTGCGTGCCGATGGCATGTTGGGTTCTTTGCGTAAGATAGGACTGACCGGGGGAAAATGGGGTTCCCAGCTTCCACTCACATCTGCACCGATACGCATTGCTTCAAATAAACCCAGCGCAGAACCCAACGGGCATCCGCATGCCAGAAGTGTGACCTCTGGACCTGCAGCGTCACGCAAAGCTTCCAATCCCATGCGCAACACCTGTGCACGTGTTTTGGTTGGGTCCTGATAAACGCCTTCCAGGGCAGCAGCATATAGGAAATCCAGCTTTAGGTACTCGAATCCCCACTTTTCAACAGCTGCTTGGATCACGTCACATGTATACTCGAGTGCTTCAGGATTGGTTAGATCGAGGGCGTAGGTGAAGGTGTTCCAGACATAACCAGCGTTGACAGGTTTCCCACGGCTGTTTCTTAATAACCAATCAGGATGATCTTTGACCAGAGCGGCTTTTCTGTGCAGGATGAAAGGAGCGAGCCAGATGCCAGGGGTCAATTTGTGGGATTTGATTTGATCGACAATAGGTTTCAGTCCATCTGGAAAACAGGGTTTGAAGCTAAACCAGTCACCAACCCGGGTCTCAAAACCATCATCAATCTGAAACAGGGTTAGCGGAAGGCTTTCAGATTGAGCAGCAACTGCGTCAAGATTTGACAGGATGACGTGCTCACTTATATCTTCATAAAAGTGATACCAGGAACACCATCCGATGGGTGATCCTGAAAGAGGAGGAATTTATGGGCTTGCGCAACAGTTTGAAAGTACATGTTCATTGGTTCAGTGTGATTTAGGTCAATAAATTGAATCACACCCCAATCTGTTTTCATTGTGCAACCTGGCATCAGGCAAGTGTGATCGCCGTTTGCCCACATCTTCAATGATGGTTCGGGACCAAACCGGGTTTCCAGGCTGCCAAATTGCTCTTTTTGCGAGAGAAAACCTGCCAGCAGTCCAACCTGGTTGGAACGATCCCCTATCACTGTAAACATATCCGATGTGAAATGGTCCTGTCCTTTTGTGGTGGGCGTGCCTGCGTTGGTCACCATGATATTTTGAAATGGACCCAGGATGGACGAGCGCTGCTGATCACCTTTACGGTAAGTGCCTGTCGTTGACCATGACTGCCAGCCATTACTGAAAAATGCAGGGTTTGAAACTCTCTGCCCCCCGAGACGAATCTTGCCTGATTGAACCTCAAGCAGGGTCAGATTCTCAACAGACAAAGGTAGATCAGTGCCGTTTCTGACCTCGAGCTGAATGAAAGCCATGGCGATGTCCTGGGACAATCCAACACGGAGGATCACAACAACACCCTGCAAATTTGTATTCAATTCGATTGTGGCACCAACCAGGTTGCCAACAGGTGTTGAAGGTTGATCCATATTAACTTGATTAATGGACCAGGGTTGTGAGATCAAATCGATCTGTTCGCTGTTGGATTGACATTGGACCGCGATCTGGCTGACGATGCCTGCCTCTTCAAAAGTTGTGGATTGACACTCAATCGTGCCAGCTTCTTGATTGATGTCAAGATAGAGATCTCCGACAGAAAATCGCATACTCAGTCACCTTTCCATAAAGCTTCAAGGGCTTTAAGTTTTATCGGCCCCTCGCGGAGATAAACTATTTCAGTACTGGTCGCATCAACTACTGTCGAGGCTACTGGGCCTGGTGTTGATCCGCCGTCAAGGACCAGGTCAATTTGGTCTCCAAGTTGATTAATGACATCCTGTACGCAGATGGGATTTGGCCCCCCGGACAAATTTGCAGAAGTGGTAGCCAAAGGTCCGATTCCCTGCAGCAACTCAACTGTAAAATCCAGGTTTGGCATCCGGACGCCAATAGTTGGGTAGGGCGATAATTCTGAAGGGAGTGCTGAACTTTTTGGTAGTATGATCGTCAGCGGTCCTGGCCAGAAGGCTTTCATGATTTGCTGAACTTTCTCATTTACAGGACCTGTGAGCGACTCAAGCTGCGAATAATCGCCAATCAACACCGGAAGGGCTTTGTCTCTTGGACGCTGCTTTATCTGAAAGATTTTCTGATTCCAATTGAACTAAACGCATTCGATGCGATCCCGTAGATTGTGTCGGTAGGGAACACGATCACACCGTGGTTCTGGATGATACGTTTTGCCGTAGGTATCGCTACAGGATTTTTAATAGATAGGATTGTTGGCACTGGTAAACCACTTCTTTCCACTCAAGCTTTCTTATTATTTATTGTATCTGGAAAATTGATTAACGCTGTAGAATTTCAATGACCCGATCATGACCTGCCAAATCTTTATAAAGTTGACAGCGTGCCTGGGGAAAAGCCGCTCTGGCAGCATTCAGTGATTTCTGACCCCATGCTGGACTCGATTTCCAGCAGGATCACACCGGGAAAAGCAAGTTTGTCTCGGGCCTGGACGAGAAGCTGACGAATGGCTTCCAATCCTGTTTCCCCACCATCCAGTGCCAGGTGCGGTTCCCACCTGGAAACCTCAAGCTTATCAAGTTTGCCTTTTGGAATATAGGGTAAGTTCGCTGCAATAAGATCTAATTTGCAATTAAGAGGCGTTAACAGGTCAGACTGAAGAAACTGGATGTGTGTCTGATGATGTATCACTGCATTTTCTCTCGCCACCTGAAGTGCAGGATATGACAGGTCAAGGGCAAGCACTTCTACTGAAGGACATGCATCCGCAAGGCTGATGGCAATTACACCTGACCCCGTTCCTACGTCCAAAACTTTCGTTAATCCAAGTTGTTGGATATGATCGATCGCCTTTTCAACAAGGAATTCAGTTTCGGGTCTGGGAATGAGGACATCCGGCGTGACATTGAAGGATTTCCCAAAAAACGCCCAGGTGCCAAGGATGTATGGCAGGGGTACTCCGGAAATGATTTCTTTTAGTTGTCCTTGAAGTGTGTTTATTTCAGTTCCGTGCAGCTCATACCCGGTGTGAGAAAGTATCCAGCTTTTTGGCTTATTTAACAAATGGCTGAGTAAGATGAGGCTTGTGCTGGATGGCCCGTCAACTTTGTGTTTACTTAATGTTTCATGCAGGTATGCCTGCATATCTTGAAGATTAATTGGTCTTCTCCTCAACCAAAGCCAATTTTTCTGCTTCATCAACCAGGGTTAATTCATCAATGAATTCATCGATGTCCCCATCGAGAATGCCATTGAGATTATAAGATGAGTAATTGATGCGGTGATCTGTCACCCTATTCTGAGGGAAGTTATAGGTTCGGATTTTCTCCGACCTTTCGCCTGTACCGACTTGTGAGCGTCGAGTCGCGGCTTCTTTTTCCTGTTTTTTGCGCTCTTCCTGTTCATAGAGGCGGGCTTTCAGGATGCTCATAGCTCGCGTTTTGTTCTGAAGTTGGGAACGTTCATCCTGACAGGCAACAACCATCCCGGTGGGCAGGTAAGTAATCCGAATTGCTGTGGAATTCTTTTGCACGTTTTGTCCCCCGGCACCAGCAGACTTATACACATCAATTTTGATATCGGAATCAGGGATATTGATTTCCACATCATCGACCTCAGCTAACACAGCCACAGTAATGGTTGATGTATGAATTCGCCCCTGGCTTTCTGTGGTCGGAACACGCTGTACCCTGTGAACGCCAGACTCATATTTCAACCGGGAAAAAGCGCCTTTCCCCTTGATGTTGAAGCTGACCTCTTTCACGCCACCAATACCGGTTTCATGCATGGAGAGGATCTCGATGGTCCAGTTTTGACGTTCTGCGTAGTGGGAATACATGCGGAAAAGGTCGGCTGCGAATAAACCAGCTTCATCGCCACCGGTGCCAGCCCGGATCTCCATGATGACATTGCGTTGATCACGAGGGTCCTTAGGAACCAGCATACTTTTTAGCTTATCCTCAAGCTGAGTTTGTTCTTCCTGCAGAGCTGCCAATTCCATTTCTGCAAGCGTGCGCATTTCCTCATCATCTGCAGTGAGCAGTTCTTTGGTGGAATTGATTTTTTCCAAGGTTTCCTTATAAGCACGAGCTTTGATAACAATAGGTTCTAATTCTGCGCGCTCCTTGGACAGCTCAATAGCAGTTGTGTAATCATCTCCGACAGCTGCCAGCTGTTCGTCAATATCGTTGAATCGGTCAAGGATGCCCTGTAATTTTTCTAACATAATCGCTTCATTCTCATAAGGTCAATCAAATTTTGCGTAGGGATTATACCACCTGCAAATGTGAATTTGCCCACCATATACACTCTGCGCGTAGCGTACCTTATTGCGGTATACTACACCTGCAAAAATTATGGAAGAAAAAAACAAAATCGTTTTCTGTACATTCCAGGATGCCCCAGCACATAATTTTTTTGGACATCCCGAAGCGCCAAGACGGATCCAGGCTATCAATTCCTGGATAAAGGAACCCCCTTATCCTGAAACCCAATGGCTTGATTTTGAACCCGCAAGTGAAGCGGAGATATCGCTGGTTCATGACCATTCCTTATTGGAATTTCTAAAGGAAGAATGCACGGAAGGCACCCATGAATTTGAACCTTCTCCTTCTTACGTAACCAAAGACAGCTTTGACGCTGCGCTCGGTGCAGCTGGGGCAGTATTGACGGTCAGCCGGGAGATCATCTCAAATGAGACAGGCAGGGGATTTGCGATAATTCGGCCGCCCGGGCATCATGCTGATAGGACCCATGCCATGGGCTTTTGTCTGTTGAATAATATTGCGATAGCGGCTGCGGATGCCGTGGCGAGTGGGCTGGAAAAGGTTGCCATCGTTGATTTTGATGCCCACCATGGGAACGGCACACAATCGATATTTTGGGATACACCAGAGGTCGGATACCTTTCAACCCATGAGGGACATATTTTTCCGGGTTCCGGGGGGATTGATGATGCACCTCATGCTGCAGGACGGATCATAAATATTCCCCTTCCTGCCTTTTGTGGTAATGCAGGATTTAACCAGATATCCAGGCGCATCATCCGTCCGTGGCTGTCGGAATTTCAACCGGACTTACTGCTTGTCTCTGCAGGTTTTGACGCACATTTTTCTGATCCACTAACCACACTTTCATTGGATACCTTCGGTTATTATCAACTTGCTCAGGAATTAATGAGCATGGCGGATGCCTTTTGTCATGGACGGATCATGTTCACCCTGGAAGGTGGATACGATCCAACAGCCCTGAAAGACAATATTCAAGCTTGCATCGCTGCGATGAGTGGGCATACAGATTACCCTGACCATTATGGCGCAGGTCAAGATGTAAAGCCTGAGATAGAGCCCTTAATTCAGGAAATTCAGCGGATACATCAATTACAGGAGTATTAATTTGCTACAAGTTTACTTTATCAGACATGGACAATCAACGAACAATCTGTTTTGGGGAGAAACTGACAGGAATGCCTATCTTCTTGCCAGAAAAATGGACGCAGATCTGACACCTGCTGGCATTGAGCAGGCAAAATTGGCTGCAGAATATATCGCACGTCCGTATACGCCTGACGTGTTCAATCCCCAAAACCGGTATGGCTTTGGGCTTACGCATCTTTATTGCAGCCTGATGATCCGATCGATAAAAACAGGGACCCCCATTGCCAGGAAAACCGGGCTTCCGCTTGTGGCATGGCCAGAAGTTCACGAAACTGGCGGCATGTTCGATGTTGAAATGGAAGAAGGAGAACCGATTTTTCTGGGACGCCCAGGTCGAGGACGATCGTATTTTGAATCCAAATTTCCGGAATTGGTTCTGCCGGAGGATCTTCCCGAAGATGGCTGGTGGAACAGGGAAGTAGAACCACGCGAGCATTATTTGATCAGGGCAAAAGGTATTATCAACCGCCTGCAAGAAGAGCATTATGGGAAAGACCATCGGGTTGGTATTGTCATGCATGGAGGTATTTTTGCCCGGATTCTGGTGTCGTATTTCAACGTTCAGATCGAAAAATACTGGTTCCTGATGAACAACTGTGCAATCAGCCGTGTGGATCTTGATCATAATGGTCATACGACTTTGATTTATATGAACAAAGTTGATCATTTACCTGATCACCTGATCACCTGATAATTGTGAAATCAATAAAGGTGAGGATGTATCGTTCATGAATTCAATCTCTATCAGGCCGGCAAAACCCTCAGACGCGAAAAGAGCTGGACGCTTTTTGTTTCAGACTTTCGAAAAGAAAGCGACGTTTATCATTGGATTGGGGGATAAGAATAGGGCAATCAAGATCCTGACCCATATGTTCAAGATGCCAGGGCATCGCTTGAGCTATGAATTTACCAACATGGTCCTCCAAAAAGGGCAGGTTGTTGGTTTATTCACAAGTTTTCCAGGCCGTATGCTGGGAAAACTGGATCGCAGGCTTGACCGTTCGATCCTGAAACAATACCGCTTGCGAGGAAAACTGGCGGTGATCCAGCGCGGCTGGCCGCTGGTTTTTATGAAAGAGACAGCCAGGGATGAATATTTCCTGAGCAACCTGGTCATCAGAGGATCCTTTCGGGGGAAAGGTCTCGGGACGCACGTAATTACGAAGATTGAAGAGAAAGCCAGGCAGGCTGGATTTGCAAAAGTCTCCCTGATGGTAGCCATCGAGAATAAGTCTGCACGCCGTTTCTACGAAAGAAATGGTTTTAAGATTATCGCCGTACAGCTAGAATCAAATAAAAGAGTGCCTTTTATGGGACCAGGATATCAGAGAATGGTCAAAGATATTCATATCTGAAGAAAATTATGAATGAAAGAATTGATCGTCTTCTTAACATCCTGGATAAAGAATGTCTTCCTTTTCAGCTGAAGAAATTTGAAAAACCTGCGCATCATGCCAATCAGGCAGCTGGATTAGTGAATTGTCCGATAGGCGCAGTGGTAAAATCACTGGTCCTCATCCATCCTGATAGAGATTTCTTCTTGATCGTTTTGGTTTCTGGAAAAAACAAGCTGGATTTTGAGACGATTGCCAGGTTGGTTGGTACGAAAGTGAAGCTGGCTGATCCGAAAGTAGTCTTTGAGATGACAGGTTTTGAGGTTGGTGCTGTGCCGCCCTTTGGTGTGGAAGGGAAATTTCAAACCCTGATTGATGAAGATTTAATGGCTTACGATTATGTTTGGGGTGCTGCGGGTTCTCAAACAACCTTAATCGGGATGACCCCTGCTGATCTTAAAATGATCAGCAAAGGTCAGGTAGTGAGGATCAAATAAAAATATCCAATGTCCTGTATAATGGTTGAAGAGAAGCATCTCTGTTTAATTTATTCACGAATTTAAGGAAGATTATTATTCAATGTCGATACTGATCAACATACTCATCATCCTGGTCCTTTTCTTCTTCAATGCTATTTTTGCGATGTATGAGATCGCCATGGTGGCAGCGAGGAAGACCAGGTTGGAACAACGGGTGGATGAGGGCAGCCGGGGCGCAGCAGATGCGCTTGAATTATTGAGTGATCCAAACCAACAGTATCTCTCCACAGTCCAAATCATGATCACAATGATCGATACGCTGGCTGGTGGTATCGGTGGTGCCAGTTTATCAGGGCCTTTAGCAGTACAGCTTCAGAAAATTCCCTTCCTGGCTGATTATGCGGGAACCATTGCGCTGGTCCTGGTCGTTGTTGTGATCACTTACTTCTCTATCGTTATAGGTGAGTTGATCCCCAAGCGGTTGGCTGTCAGCCAGCCAGAAAATGTCGTAACAAGATTATCCCCAACCATCCGTGTCATGACGAGAGTGTTCAGACCTTTAACGAAATTCTTGAGTGCCTCAACTAACTTTGGTCTCAAAATTCTGCGAATCAACACAGATAAAGGGCCATCGATCACAGAAGAGGAAATTAGAAGCTATATCGATGAGGGGAGGAATATCGGCGTGATCGAGGAAGCAGAGCGGGACATGGTTTCTGGCATATTCAGGTTGGGTGATCGTCGTGTTGAAGCCCTGATGACCCCGCGTCTTGAGATGGCGTGGATCGATATCAACGCGCCGATAGATGAGATATGGAAGCAAATCCTGGAAACGCCTCACTCCCGTATCCCTGTTGCAGATGGCGACCTGGATAAAGTCCTCGGTTATGTGCAGATACGAAGCTTGTTGGGACGGATGCCAGAAGAAGCGAACTTCAACCTGAGGGAATATATCAGAGAGCCAATTTATCTACCAGAAAACATGGCAGCGTTGAAAGCACTGGATAATATCCAGACCAGTGGTGTTCACCTGGCAATGGTCGTCGATGAATTCGGCGGCATAACAGGGATGGTGACAGATTATGACATCCTTGAAGCAATCGTTGGGGAAATCCCTGAAGATGGTGAAGATACTGATGCACTGGCAGTTCAGCGTGAGGATGGCTCGTGGTTGTTTGATGGGTTAATTGTCATTGACCAGCTAAAAGAGATCCTGGATCTGGATGATATGCCAGGTGAGGATAAAGCTGCTTACCAGACTTTAAGCGGGTTTGTGATGAGCCAGCTTGGGCGGATACCAAAAACCGGGGCGAAATTCAGATACGATAACTATGATTTTGAAGTTGTGGATATGGATAGACGCAGGGTGGATAGGGTTCTTGTCTCACTGGTTGAAGAAGAAATAAACGCGATATCTAAGCAGGAATAGACCTTTAATTGATTTAGCGCCTGGTTAGCAGGTAAACATAAATCTTGTTCGTGTTACTATACGCGATACTTCATCCGAAATTCTGCTTGATTCAGGATCCAGCTAGGTCATTGAGAAGGACTTGCAGGATATTCTGTACACTGCTGTTTTTGACCTGTTCCCTATCGCCATCAAATTGACAACGGATCGTGGTCGTTTTTCCCTGAAAACTTATGCCAATCCAAACCAATCCGACTGGTTTAGCAGGTGTACCGCCCGTTGGACCTGCGATCCCGGTCGTTGACAGGCCAATATCTGTCCCGAATTTTTTTCTTATCCCTGCAGCCATTTCCTGTGCGGTCTGTGAACTGACAGCACCATGTTGTACAAGTGTGTCCTGTTGAACGCCAAGAAAATGTTCTTTGATCTGGTTGCTGTAAGCCACGATACCCCCCATGAAATAATTGGAGGAACCGGAAACACCAGTCAGGACATGTGCAAGTAGTCCTCCTGTGCACGATTCAGCAGTGGAAATGGTCAGGCTATTTTCCGTTAGTATCGCGCCCATTTGTTTTGAAAGCTGCCGTAAAATCTCGTCCATAGGTTTCTCTTATATCTTCTCTGGATCCTGGTGCATCTGTCCCTTACCAAGCTCCTGCGAGCGGGTGAAAGCTGCCCAGATGGCACGTGAGATCGCTGTCCGGAATCCCATTTTCTCCAGATAATACAGGGCTGTTGCTGAAGTTCCACCGGGAGAAGTGACCTGGTTTCGCAGCCGGGCAGGATGTGAGCTGTTTTGAGTATAGTACTCAACGGACCCTTTAATGGTCTGGATTACCATCTGCTCAGCAATCCGGCGGGGCAAGCCGAGATGAACACCGGCATCGATCATCGATTCGAGGAACAGGAAAACATACGCTGGACCTGTCCCGGAAACAGCTGTTGCCATGTCGATGTACCTCTCGTCTTCAACAAAGATCGCATTTCCCAAAGCCCCGAGGATTTTTTCAGCAAGCTCATGCTGATGGGCGGTTGTTTGTTCGCTTTTTGTCCAGACTGTCATCCCTTCACCGACCTGAGCAGGTGTGTTTGGCATGGAGCGTACGACCAGAGGGTGATTGAGCCCAGTAATCAGCGATGTGATGGTTGCGCCTGCGATGATCGATATGACGAGAGCATCTTTGGGTATCTCATCATGTAAATCCTGGAAAACCTGACTTAGCTTCTGAGGTTTAACGCACAGGATCACAACATCTGCATTCTGAACAGCCGCTGCATTATCCTTATTGGCTTGAATTTGATAACGTTCCTGCAGTTCATCCAACCGCTCCTGATCGGGTCCTGCGGCAAGAATGTGATCTGACTCGATCACCTGATTTGACAGCAAGCCGATGATGAGTGCTTCCCCCATAACCCCTGGGCCTATGATTGTTAAATTCTGATAGCTTTCCATGTGTTCTCCAGATTCTAACTGGCTGACCAGTGTGTAAAGAGTGAGTGTGAAAGAATGTGCCCCTGGCTGCTATCAACCGTGACCAATTCGCCGCTGTTGATGACGCCGCCAATCCCCTTGACCATTTCCTGCATGGCCTGGTGGGGGATGAGTGCAGATGCCTGGATGGCATATGATGTGAGGCATATGAATCTTGGATTTGGCTTGAGTACTTTACGGCAAAGGTCCAGGAGCTCAGCGATATCCTTTAAGTAAGACCAGACTTTCCCGGCAGGACCCCGTCCGAACTTTGGCGGATCAAGGATGATCCCATCATAGAATGATTTCCGTTTTGCCTCACGTTTTAGATACTTTCGGGCATCCTCCACCAACCATCGGACGGGAGCGCTATCCAAGCCGGAGAGCTTAAGGTTTCGGCTTGCCCAGGAAACAGCATGTTTGGATGCATCCACATGTGTGACTTGCGCACCTGCTATGGCAGCAGCAGCAGTTGCCATACCTGTGTATCCAAATAGATTGAGTACTCTAAGGGGATTGTCGGATCCCTGGATTTGCTCCCTGATCCAATCCCACTGGCTGGCCTGTTCCGGGAACACACCAATATGGCGGGATTTGGAAAGACGTATCTCGCATTTTAACCCATGATACTTGATCACCCAGGGTTGGTCTATTTGTTTATTATAGCGCCAGTAACCACCATGTTCTCCACTGGTAGGAACCATGACCACATCAGCATTGTCCCAATCTTCTTCCCGCAAACCAGGTGACCAGATCGCTTGTGGTTCAGGTCGGATGAGTGTATAGGGACCAAAGCGCTCCAATGTCTGCCCGTCACCTGAATCCAGGAGTTCGTATTCGTCCCAGGAATTAGCAGGATGGAGCTTGATCTGCGGAAGTTGAGTTTTTTCGGATTGGGTTCTGTTTTTCATTTTGACTCGCTTAGAATAACTTGAGATTGATAAATCGATTCATCCAGGGGATGATGAATTGGAGAAACAAGGCCAGTGTGAATGCCTGTTCCATTGAATTAAGGATGACCTCTTGAGCCCGCAATATCATTTTGTTTTTCCGGTTCTTTGATAAATGGAATAATGCCACTAGACTTGAAAGTATGATTCCTAAAATGAACGCCCATAATGGGATGATGTCATTGATGATCAGAGAAACAACGGCTGAAAAGGAACATAACACCAGCATGATGATCTTCAGGATTTGTGAGGTTCTCTTCCCCAGGAACTTAGAGGTGTTCTGGCGCTGTGTTTTATCCTTATCAATATTCAGAAATTGCTGATTCAATACGCTGATTATGCTCAGGGATATGACAAACGAAAACGGCCAGAACCAGTTTTGTTGTAGACGGGATGAGTATGTAAGATAACCCGTTAAATACTGCAGACCGGCGAAGGCTAAACAATGAACGATGAGATCAAACAGGTGAATGCTTTTTAATCGAGTACCCCGGTAGGAATACAGGAATCCGAGTAAGAGGCTGAACGATCCAGCAACTAATGGCCACAATCCAAGCAGGCTAAATAAAGCCACCACAACAATCGCAACCAGGATCGCTGCAATCCGCGCTGTCCTGGGTGAAAGTAAGCCAAGGGCGACAGGATTAGGTGTGATCCTGGAAGGATGAAAGGCATCATGCGGGGCACTCTCAATATCATTGACCATATATGAGAAACCTACTGCTAACCAATTAGCAGGAAAGAGGATAAGGAACCGCCAGTCTAAATAGCCCTTTGCAGCCGTAATTCCAAGCAATGTTGCGATGGATACCGAATAGAAATAGTCATTAAAGTGAGCGAGTTTTACCAGGCCCTGAAGGGTTTTTTTCAATCGAGAACTCCGCATTCCTGAAACTTTACGCGTTTTTGAGTATACCATTTTAATTTCTGCCAAACTTTTCCGATCTCAATGTCCTATCCGTTATAATTCAATGAAATCATTCGAAAGGGTTGTATATGAATTTTGACCAGATCATTGATCGCAGATCCACTGAGAGCATTAAATGGAATTGGTATGGTTCGGATGTGCTGCCCATGTGGGTAGCGGATATGGATTTTCGTTCCCCCGAACCGGTGATAGAAGCACTGCATCGGAGAGTAGACCATGGCGTGTTTGGTTATGGTGGCGCACCAAAAGGATTGCTTGAAGCCATACAGGCGCACCTTCTAAAGCGGCAAAGCTGGAATGTGTCAGATACTGATATCCGGTTTGTTTCGGGGGTTGTAACCGGGTTCACTCACGCCATCTATTGCCTGACACAGCCTGGTGACAAGGTGATGATCCAGACACCGGCTTATCCACCATTTCTGGTATCGGCAAAAGAAGCAGGTCGAGAGCTTGTGATCAATGAACTGGTCAGGGAAGAGGATGGGCGATATATTGTTGATTTTGATGATTTTGAAGAGAAAGCTTCTTCCGGTGTGAGACTATTCATCTTGTGCAATCCTCAGAATCCCACAGGGAGAGTGTTTTTAGAAGATGAACTGACCGCGATGGCTGAGATTTGCCTGAAGTATGATATTTTGATCTGTTCAGATGAGATCCATGCTGACCTGGTGTTCTCCGAAGCACACCATATCCCAATCGCCAGCCTGTCGCCAGACGTGTCAAAACAAACCGTGACGTATTTCGCACCCAGCAAAACGTTTAATCTGGCAGGATTATCCTCCTCGGTGTTTATTGCCCAAAATTCAGAACTACGGGAGACCCTATCGAAAAAAATGCGGATGCTGCTGGGACATCCAAATATTCTGGGATTGAATGCAGCATTGGCCGCATACCAGTATGGGGGGGATTGGCTGGATAAGGTCATGTTGTATTTAGAAGCGAACAGGGATTATCTTGTTGATTTTATCCAAAGAGATCTGCCGGGTGTGAAAATGTGGACACCGGAAGGCACATACCTGGGGTGGCTTGATTGCAGCGAATTGGATCTGGATACCTCTCCTCAAGCCTTTTTCCTTGAAAAGGCAAAAGTAGGGCTAAATGATGGCAGGGATTTTGGAGAGGCAGGGGAGGATTTTGTTCGGTTGAATTTTGGATGTCCAAGGGGATTGCTGGCGCAAGGACTGACACAGATGGGGTCTGCACTGTCTGAGAGAAGGTGATTTTTGACAGAGGATAAACAAGGTCCATTTACCAGCCGATTTGGACGGTGGCTGGGAAAGAGAATGTCCTGCAGATCACTGGTTTGATCGGGTTGATCGTTGGACCGGTGGTACTCTATTTTATCCTGGTGGCGGTTGGGGGATTCTTGATCGTTGCAGATCCAATTGAAGCTGTCGATGCTGTGGTCATACTCAGCGGTGGAGAAGGGGACCGGTTGTCCGTGGCGATCGAGATGCTTGAAAAGGAGTTGACAAAAAACCTGGTTATCACAGATGCTGATCGAGGTGCCAACGCCAGGCTTAGGGAGGACGCGATCGATGAAGGATTTGACAGGCTGAATATCTTTATCACCGAAGCGCATGTGGACAGCACCTATGAAGAAGCACTTGCCGTCAGAGATCTCACTCTCACCCAGGGATGGGAGAGGTTGATGATTGTCACCGACCCGTATCACAGCTTTCGAACTCGCTTTATCTTTCGCCGGGAATTGGAGCCGATGGACGTTGGTATTTTAGTGCGACCTGTTGCCGGTCACTGGTTCAGGTCGTCATCCTGGTTTTTCCATAAAGAAGGATGGCAGTTTGTTTTCCTTGAGATAGTAAAGCTAATTAACTACTTATTCGTTGGTGCAGAATAAAAAAACCGGGTCGTTTTGCGACCCGGTTAGTTTTTTGAAGACTAGCGTTCTTCTTTTTCTTAAAGGGATTCCTCAGATTTTTCTTCGGGGGCTTCTTCGACTGGTTCAACAGGTGCGGTTTCCTCCGCGATTTCTTCAGCTTCCATTATCGACTGATATTCGACAGGGGCATCTTCCTCTGCGATTTCTTCAGCTTCCATTTCGTCTGATTCGACAGGGGCATTGTCCTCTGCGATTTCTTCAGCTTCCATTTCGTCTGATTCGACAGGGGCATCTTCCTCTGCGATTTCTTCAGGTAGTTCTTCGAATGATTCTACAGGTTCTGCTTCCTGTGCTTCAGGACCTGTTGCCAGGATAACATTGACTGCCTGCAGGCCTTTTGTGCCATCTTCAATCGAGAATTCCACTAATTGACCTTCTCGAAGGCGCTTGTAACCTTCCATCTGGACAGCGGAAAAGTGGACAAAGACATCTTCTTCACCATCTTCTCTGCCAATGAAACCATAACCCTTGGGGGCGCTGAACCATTTAACGGTTCCTATATAACGTTCTGTCATGCTTACACTCCATCTTTCTTGGAAATAAATTTTCTAGCGCCTTTGTTCCAAATAAAAGACGCCAGATAAATATATTACTTCTAAATCGTGAAGTCAAGAAAGCTAAAGGACAGGAATGTGTGTAAGATGGAGGGGATTTATTAAGGTCCCTCGCAGACGTTCAAGCCTGTAGACCAGGAACACCCACCGAACCCCATCGGGTCAGCGTTGCAGGTCGAAAAGTCTGGATAATCTGCACAGCTTGTATAAGGTATTTCAGTCAGAGTTGCTGTGTTTGTCGGCGTAACGGTTGGGGTATCTGTAGGGGGTAATGGTGGTGGGGTTATGATAGGCAGGGTAGAAATATCACCCTCTGTCTGAACATAATAACTGGAGACCCAGCATTGGCCGCCGCCATCAGACCGCGAGATAACCAGCCAGGAAGAATCACTGTTCCGGCCTTCTATGACAGCGGTTTGACCCTGCATGAAGTACCAGAGTGATTTATATACGGTGCCTGGTCCACGCCGGCAGTTCAGATTTTGGTTGGCAGTGGCTTCGTGTTTATCGGATTCTGGGGTGTGGGTGAGAGTCTGGTGTTAATGTTATTGTAGGTATCAGTGTTTCTGTCTGTGTTGGTGTCACATGCAATGTGATTTCACCTGTAAATGGAGATTCTCTGGGAGGGGGTAATTTTTGTTTGAGAAGAGTTGATAATATTAACGGTCACAATATTTGATCTGGCAATACCACCACCGTCACGCAGGAGGGTTTGTAATTCGTAAACCCCTGCTTGATCGGGAGTCCATAATTGCTGGATGGTTCCCCGAGTAAACGTTGGATGTGCAAAAAGATCTTCAGGTCTATCCTGTTGACCATTAATAAAAAGCGTCAACCCAATAATGACTTCTGGGGCCGAAACACGGGATTGGATTGTTATTGGGGTTCCAATTGCCCATTCAGAGTTGTCTTCTGGCTCAATGATTGTAACATTGCGTTTATGCCCCAGTTCTTCAACCAGTCTATTATTGCCAAATTCGCAAGCATTTAGAAAAACGATCAGTATTAAAATTGTAATTATTAATACTTTTTTTCTCTTAAAAATATTTTTACTCATCGCAACCTTCCCTATCCATTAATTAACACAAATGAAAAAAAGGTAATAATAAGTCGATTGTCTTTCACTCAACACTACAGTGAAAAACTGAATTGAATAAATGTCGACATTATGATCAGTGTTTTTTGGAATTGCGCTTTCTTGATCAAGTTCAATCCTTTACTATCACAACATTGGATATGAAAAACAGTAATTATCGTTCATTAAGCACAATCCGCCAGAACATGGTGAAGTCTTCCTCGCTGCTTGTGGCGGTAAAGTTTCCTCCTCTTTTCCATGAGGTTTCATGATAAAAGTCAGCAGAATGAGAGAATTGAATGTCGCCCATCCATTCAGTCCGCCAATCATCATCTTCCTCTGCCCTGACGAATATATATACATAATCGTTTGAGGTTGGTTCGGGGTAAAAAACCAAAGGTTCGAGAAATCCTGTGAGATCATATTCACCACCATTCAATTTCCAAACACTGTTTGTGTTAGATGGTCTTCTAAAATGGAAATCATCAATTCTTCCACTAATAATAAATTCTCCTGCAGGACCTCTCCAAACTCCCTCCTTCGTATCGTGAATAATGAGCTTATAGAATTCAACATATTTTATGGATATTGGATCTATTATGTAAGAATTATTGGTTTCATTGATTTCTTCAATAACACCATATGCATCAACGGTGACTTCATATCCCAAGGAGAATAAATTCGGATCGACAGAATCCGTCCAAACGTATTCATTACCTGGATTAATAGGTGTATAGATCACAGTTCTTATCATTTGACCATCAGGGAAGGTGAACCGCAAAGGAATTAAATCAGCAATTGCACAGCCATCATTTCTTATGTCGACCGAAGCTAATTCTCCTGCTTGCATAGATCCGGTTATTATTAGATCGGGTAATGGTTTTGGCCAATTTACGTCAAAATCAACAATCTTTTCATAGAAATTATTTTGACCAACACGTAAAAACAATTTAAGTTGTTCAGAGGTTTGGTAACCGATTTCGGGAGCAATTAATTCCATTTTGAGATCGGTATACCCAGCCCCAGGCCCTATCTGAGAATGGCCTGATGCGATTACCTCATCCCCTTTTTTGGCGTTTGCTCCAACATAAACAGCGTCACCATGATCGGATATATATAAGTAATGCAACCTCAAGATTACAGAATTGCCTGAACATTCATATCTCGTAATTTCAGGTGAAGAGATGTCATCAAATGTGTTGATCAGGTTGATGTGAACATCCTGGAGGGCTGGATTGATATGGAGCATCCAACTTGATAAAGTATTCTGGAGGAAACCGATCGCTACAGCTTGAGGATCTTCACCTTCAAGGATATGAACTTGACGGCTTAGCAATTCTGAGACTTGACCTGATGTATCCACTGCTTGTACGGATAATCCCCAACTGCCCTGGCTTAATTGAACACTATCTTCTACATGACAATTGACCTGGTTTCCGCAGGGAAATTGTGTAATCTCAGGCGAGAAAGGATCTGCAAGGTCAGATAGGTAAAAGATTATCAGTGCAATACCCAAATCATCCGATGCTGATACACTGTATTCTGCAAAATCAGCACCTCCCGGATGGGATTGGACTTCAAACTGATCGATGATGGGTATATTATCAACTGGTTGATCCGGCCAATCTAAAGGAAATTCACCATTTAAATCGATGTTGCCAAGGAAAGCATCAAAATTATCCTGTGCTTGGTCGTTACTCAAACCGATAGACGGATCGATCTCATCCTCGACAACCACCTCAGCACTTTCTTCGTCTGCTTGAGTACCAGGATCAAGCACATCTGTGTCTTCTTCAGCTTGATGTGCAGGGTCATCTATGCTTTCTTCAACTCCTCCCCATCCAAATCCTGAGATGCTAAGTACAGGTCTCTTGGGGAAACAGCCACAAGCATGGTGGCTGGTTCACTGGGTCTTTCAGAATTATTCAGTCCAATCACGCTGATTTTGTGAATCCCAGGTTGACTGCTGAACCATGTGAAGCGGACGACTGGATTGCGTTCCCCCGGATCAATCAGTTGTTGGACTTCAGCAAGTTGGTCATCGACTGAAAGATAAAACGCTTCAAACCCATTGCGGGACTCGCCGCTTACCCAGAGCTGAATAGCATCTCCGGATTCTATAGAAAGGTCATCTGCAGGTTGAACAATCTGCACTGTGGGAATTGGTTTACCGATGGGGGTAAAGAACCAGATGGATGCTATTGCTGCAACGATAATGATTACACCGCCTGCTATCCCCGCACAGGTTATGGCTGTGATCCTACCACGATTATCCTGACCTTTCATACTTCAACCTCCCAATATAGAACCCTAAGCTATATCATAAATGGAAATTCTGAAATCTGCAAATATGATCAATTAGTTGTTAGGTTATGAAAATGAAAGCCTGAGGAAAGGGTGTGAACGAAAAGTAACAGAAAAGTAATTATTTGAAAACTGAGACCATGATTGCTGTGATACCCAGCAGGAAGCAGTAGATTGAGAAGTAGACCAGGGAATGCTTGACTAAGAAATGAAGCATCCAGCGTATGGCGACATAACCAACGATCAAAGCAGTGAAAAATCCAATTGCCATTATAGGAAGGAAACTCACCAGGTCAGGCACTTCAGTAACCATTTGATATGTTGAAAGCCCCCCGGCAGCCAGCATGATCGGGATGGCCATTAGGAATGAGAATTTCCCTGCGGCTTCACGGCGAATATGGCGCATCATACCCCCTGAAATCGTTGCACCGGAACGGGATATACCTGGGAAGAGCGCCAGGGATTGCATTAATCCCATAAAGAGCGCTTCCAGGATGGTAATGTCCTCAATACCGCCTGTTCGCTGGCTGATCTTCTCTCCCAGGAACATCAGCAGGGCAGTTATGATCAATGCAATTCCAGCAAAAAGTGGGGAGGTGAAGGTCGCTTCAACGAGGTCCTGCAGGAGTAAGCCAGCCAATCCAGCAGGGATGGTCGCAATGATCAGCAGCCAGCCCAATCGAGCATTGGTCGTCGCAAAGGGGGTGCCTTGAAATAATTGCTTGAAAAAATCACTGATGATTGCGATCAGGTCTTTCCAATAGAAAATGATCACGGCGACCATCGTGCCAACCTGGACCAGGACATTGAAAATAAACATCTCTTTTTCTGGAAGCTGCCAGTTGAGGAAGAAAGGCAGAAGGACCAGGTGCCCTGAACTGGAGACGGGAAGAAATTCAGTGAGTCCCTGTAAAATACCTAAAAAGATCGCCTGGAGGATGGTCATGGAGAATTCCTTAGTCTATTTTTTCTTAAGATTGGTCAGGTATTGATCTGCAAATTCATCAAATTGTTTATCGAGAATAGCCTTACGCAGCCTGCGAGATAAATCCAATAAGGTATGAATATTGTGGATGGACAGCAGCGTGCCAGAAAGCATTTCTTTGGCCTGGATCAGGTGTCGGATATAAGCTCTGGAATAATGCTGGCAGGTGTAGCAGGTGCAAGTTTCGCTGATCGGTCTTTCATCGCGTGCGTATTGAGCATTCATCATATTCATGCGGCCGATATCCGTCATGGCCGCATGATGACGTGCAAGCCTGGTGGGCAGGACGCAGTCGAATATATCAACACCCCGCTTGATGCAGTTCACCAGGTCTTGCGGTGTGCCTACACCCATTAAATAGCGTGGTTTATCCTTTGGGAGGATGCCGTTGACGACCTCAAGCATGTCATGCATTTCCTTCTTGGTTTCACCCACAGAAAGGCCGCCAATGGCATTTCCGGGGAAGTCCAATCCAGCGATATATTCTGCTGATGCTTCCCGGAGATCGGGGAAAACACCGCCCTGGACGATGCCAAATAATGCCAAGTCTGATCGTTTCTTTACATTCAGGCAGCGTTCTGCCCACCGATGGGTGCGATGCATGGCTGCTTCACTGTAAGTTCGATCATAAGGCTCTGCACACTCATCAAATGCCATGATGATATCTGCACCGAGGTTCTCCTGGATCTCAACTGATCTTTCTGGTGTGAAACGGTGAGTGGAGCCGTCGATATGGCTCTTGAAGGTGACGCCATCCTCATCCACTTTCCGGGTGTTTGAAAGGGAATAGACCTGGAACCCGCCAGAATCAGTCAGGATCGGGCCATCCCAGCTCATGAATTGGTGTAAGCCACCCATCTCTGCGATCAGGTCATCACCTGGTCGCAGGTACAGATGATAGGTATTTGACAGGACCAGTTTGGTATCCAATTCTTTGAGGTGCTGTTGCGTAAGGGATTTGACTGTCGCCTGCGTACCAACAGGGGCGAAGATGGGAGTAGGGATATCACCATGAGGCGTATGAAAAACCCCTGCCCGGGCATTTCCGTCTTGTGCGATGAGATCAAATTTGAAAGGTGTGGTTGACATAATATGATGGATTTTGATTTCGTTTACCGTTGTTGATTATACCTTTCGCTGGTCCTTACAGGAGGCTACGCACGGAGACACCTTCGCGATCACCTAATTTACTTTGATCGCATATGGTCTCCTGACCATATGCGGTGAAATGGCCGAAGGTCTCCATCTCGCTGGTCCTTTCCTTACAGGATGCTTCACAGACAGGAGGCTTCACACTGAGGACACCTTCGCGATCGTCCACAAAGATCACATAGGGTCTCCTGACCCTGTGTGATGAAATGACCGCAGGTCTCCAAGGTTTAATTGGTCTTTGAATGGATCAAGGGCACTCAGGTCCTTACAGGAGGCTATGCATTCCTTTCAGGACGCTTCGCGGTGAGGACACCTTCGCGATCAATCCAGTTAAGATCACACAGGGTCTCCTGCCCCTGTGTGTAGGAAAGACCGAAGGTCTCCATTTCGCTGGTGAGACACCAGCTCAATCAAACAGACCTTGAATTGAACCTCAAGCGGGGATATACTTCTGTTCATGGAAAACGAAACTTATTCAACCTGGCTCGAGATTGATCTGGGGGCAATCAAGAATAATGTTAAGGAAATCATCAAATTGACCAACACAGAGGTCATGGCTGTGATCAAGGCCAATGGCTACGGTCACGGCGTGCTTCAGGTCGCGAATGCAGTCGTTGATGCTGGGGCGATCTGGCTTGGTGTAGCCAGGATGGAAGAAGCTCTCAATTTACGCAAGTCTGGTGTCAAGGCAAAAGTGATGGTTCTTGGATACAGCCCGGTACGCTCGATCCCTGAAGCGATCCAGAATGATATTCATGTCGCAATTTATGATGAGAAAAGGGCCTATCGATATGCCGAGCAGGTGAAAAAAACATCTGGAAAATTACAAGCACATCTCAAGGTCGAAACAGGGATGGGCCGATTGGGTATGCCGCTGAACCAGGTTGAAGATTTTCTGACTGCATTTCAATCAAATCATGAGATAGAGATTGATGGTATCTTCACGCATTTTGCCCGTGCTGATGAAACCCAGGCCGAGTCTGCCAATCAGCAGCTGGAAATATTCAATTCTTTATTGAAACAACTTCGAGAAAAGGGATTATGTCCTGCAACCGTTCATGCTGCCAATTCCGCGGCCGTGATCAACTATCCTGAAGCCCATTTTGACCTGGTTCGGCCTGGTATTGCCATATTCGGTATGAATCCATCTCCAGAAACGGTTCTGCCTGACTCCTTCAAACCAGCAATAACCTGGAAAGCTAAGATCGTCTCTTTGCGCGAATATCCGCCTGGACAGGGTATCAGCTATGGATCCATCTATGTGACATCGAAACATGAGCGCATCGGCGTGATACCAGTTGGATATGGCGATGGCTTCAGACGTGAAGATGGACAGCAAGTACTTATCAGAGGACAGATTGTGGATGTGGTTGGTCGGGTGTGCATGGATCAATGTATGCTGCAGCTAGATTCTGTACCGGATGCAGAGGTGGGTGATGAAGTGGTTTTGCTTGGGAAACAGGGTGAACAAGCGATCACAGCTGATGACCTGGCAGCAAAATGGGGAACTATTAATTACGAAGTTATTTGCGGCCTGGCAGACCGGTTGCCCAGGCTATATATGGGGTCATGAAAGGCACAGGGGAGAAATTCCTCCGTGTGGAACTGCACGTTCACACAATTACCTCCTTCGACAGCTTGGTGCCAATAAATAAGCTACTCAACAGGTGCAAAAAACTTGGGATTGATCGAGTGGCAATCACTGACCACAACGCGATTGATGCTGCGCTGGAAGCGAAAGTGATCGCACCAGAGCTTGTCATTGTTGGGGAGGAGATCGAAACATCAGAAGGGGAATTGATCGGGTACTTCGTGTCGGAAAGGGTACCGCCCGGATTGGATCCAATTGAAACGATTGAGCGTTTACGCGCACAGGGGGCAGTGATTAGTGTGCCGCATCCTTTTGATGTGGTTCGCAGTAAAACTTGGAGGAAAAAGATTTGGATCAGATTGCACCGCTGGTTGATGCGGATCGAAATCTTTAATGCACGCTGCACATGTCAAACTCCCAACTATCAAGGCAGCAGCCTTTGCCAGGCAGCATAATCTTTTGGAGACAGTTGGGTCTGATGCGCACACTTTATAGGAAGTGGGACAAGCAACCATGAAAATGGCAGATTTTGACGATGCTGAAGGTTTCAAGTCTGCCTTAAGGGCTGCGCAGTATGAAACAAGGCTTTCACCTGTTTTTGTGCATTTGTTGTCCACCTATGCAAAGATCGTGAAGCGGGTCAAGAATGGATAGCTTAGATTTCCAATCATTCAGTGAGGACACCTTTGAGTCAAAAATACGATCTGAATGCGCATATGCCTCCTGTAAACCAAATGTGATGAAATGACCGAAGGTCTCCAAATTAAGGAGGAATTGATACCAAACTCTTTCCGCAGGTCCTTACAAGAGGTTATTCGCAGGTGAGGAGGCTTTACGCTGGTGAGACACCAGCTCAATCAAAAGAAAGTCGGTGAGACACCTTTGCGATCGGTTAGTGTTGTAGATCACACAGGGTCTCCTGACCCTGTGTGTGGAAATGACCGCAGGTCTCCCTGATTTATTATTTGTATTTACCCACAAAATTATTTAATTGGATCAAATAAATCCGTCACGGGCAAATCCCCTTCTTCTCCATTAATCCAAAATCCTGATGAGGAATGAAGCCAGTGTTCCGGCAGTTTTACATAACCCTTCTTAACCGGGTTCATGTGAATATAATTGACTTTCTGTTCCCAAAAGACCTCATTAACAATACCCTCTGCGTGCCATCCTGGTTGCCAAACCTGTCTTCGCCTATCATTAAGGTTTTCTTGATGAATCACTGCTGAAATTTTGTCTGGAAGTTGATTATCGATATGATCTGCTAACTTATGTCCGGTGAATTTACGAAAATCAGTTAGGGTTTGTTTCAATCGCTGGTTATCTAATGACTGATCAAACACGATCATATGAATGTGATTGGGCATGATGACATAGGCATTGATTTTAAGTGCTTCTTGTTGACACAATAAGTTAAACTCGATATGAGGATTTGTACCGGTTCAGGATTGATGAAGATTGGAAGCCAGTCTTTAACCGTGAAGGTTACAAAATAATGGAAGATGCCTTCGTGAAATTTGTAAGAACTCATGATGAAATTATAAATGCAATATCCGTTCAGATACAAAATAATTGATCGCACATGGTCTCCTGACCATATGGGGTTAAAGAATGGGCACTCAGGTTCTTACAGGAGGCTTCGCACTTGGGACACCTTCGCGATCGGACAAAATGATCACACAGGGTCTCCTGACCCTGTGTGGGGAGATGACCGTAGGTCTCCATTATGCTGGTTTTTGCAAGAGGGTTTGGCTCAGGTCCTTATAGGAGGTTATTGCTCAGGTGGGGACACCTTCGCGATCGGAAGTAAGGTTTTTTCGCAGATCCTTACAGGAAGCATGCACAAAGGACACCTTCGCGATCGCAAAAATCACACAGGGTCTCCTGACCCTGCGTGGGGAGATGACCGAGATCTCCCAATCGCAGGTCCTTACAGGAGGCTTTACGCTGACGTGAGACACCAGCTCAATCGGAAGTTGCAGGTCCTTACAGGAGGCTTCGCACTGGGGACACCTTCGTGAACGGGATGGGTAGGTTAGGCTGGTCCTTACAGGACGCTTTGCAGTGAGGACATCTGCTTGATCGGTAGGTTTTGCTCAGGTGAGGACACCTTCGCAAACATGATGGGTAAGTTGTGTAGGTCCTTACAGGAGGCTTCGCACTAGGAGGACACCTGCTCAATCGTTAATGGCGCGGACACCAGCATAATCATGGTCTGGTTAGGGTTTTGTTCAGCATTTCCCCAAGACGGTCAATTTGTTTCGTGTAGTCCTCGCTCAGGTCCCAGATCTGGTAGATCTTCAAATAGAATGGGACCTTACAGGTTCTGGCAACGACCGGGAAAATGGGGCGTTTTTTGCTGGCGAAATGGTTCCATTCCGCCTCAACTTCATGAGCTGTCCACCGCACCGGGTGAGAGCAGGATCAGCATGGCACCGCAGTTGTCGAGGGCGTTCTCGATGGCTGACCGCCATCCCCTCAGGTTGGATTGGCGCGAGCCTGCGATGTTATCGACATCCCGCCATGTTTGGACACCTTTTGCGTTCAGGTCAGCGACCAGCTTATCTGCAAACCGCTTATCATTGCGGCTGTAGCAGATGAAAGCGGATCCCTGCAGGCTGGTTTCCTGCTTTCTTTATGGTTGTCGTTTTATCATCAGAAAGGGGTTGCCTTCGGGTCATCTCTTGTGGCTGATCAAATAGCCTGGACCAGTAATCTGATTTGATTGGAGCCAGTTCAAGCGTTCCTGACTGACTGCTTCCACGCCCCTCAAGCCATGCCTTGAGGGTTGAATTAGGCGCCTGTGTTTCATATAGATTTGGACTTCCTGCTTGATCCACCGTTCCAGGCTACTTGAGAGGGGCCGGTAGGTACCGGTGGATTTATCTTCAATCAGCATGCCCGCTTGACCAGTTCAGGAACATCCAAATGGGCACGAGAGTGCAGGTTGGCCAGGTTTTCCATGTTGGTGCCGTGGTGTGACGTAGGGTCCGACGCATTCAGGGTCATGGCACTCAGCATGGTGATCTTTTGACTATCGTTAGCACGTGACCACATGTACTGGTAGTGGGATTCTCCCTGGTCATCAAAGTCATTGAGACCTGCTGAACCAGCGCATCACCAGTCAATCCCTGGGTTCTGGCAGTAAAAAGGTAGTGAGCAGCGATCTGGGTGAAGAAGGGGTATCCGCCACCCAGCGAGAGCACCAGGTCGACGTCTGAGTCGGTGAATTGCACATCGGTGCCTTCGAGGTAAGTGGCGACGAGCTCGCGCACCTCCTGTGGGTCGAAGGGACGCAGGACCAGGTTGGCAAATATGTTGAAGAAAGGGGAGCCCTTGATCTCATCGGAGTGGCACAGGTCCACCAGCTCACGACGGGTCGCAGTGACCAGGGGCAGGTTGTGGTGGATCGCCAGGGCACGCAAGCCACCAAAGAAATTCGAGGTGAAATTGGTGTTTTGGGTCACATATTCAAATTCGTCCAACAGGAGGACGACCGTCAAGCCGGCATCGGCAATTTCGGTAAACAGGTCCACCAGGTCAAACAAATCCAATGTTTCCAGACCGCGCACTTCAGCAGCCAGGTCCCGCAGCTCCGGCAGGCAGATGGTTCGGCTGATCTTCTGCAGCACCCGCTGCCAGAACCGCTGCGGGGTGATGTCCATCAAACCCTGGAAATCCATGTAGATCAGGCAAAATTCCTCCGGAGGAAGCCCAAGTTCTTCAGCCGCACTGCTTGATCTGCAAGATACTTTAACAGCGAGGTCTTTCCTATGCGGCGTTCGCCGACGATGGATGTGCTCTCGTGGGCGCTGGACCGCAGGCGGTTGACAATTTGCTGCAGGTCGGATTGGCGACCGATAAAACGATTGGCGCTGCGTATGGGGTTGCCGAAGGAGAAGGGGTTAGATATCATCAATATTATCTTTAACTGCTGATTATTTAGAAGTCTCTACCATCAAGATTCCAAAATTTTAAATTATCTATATGCATTCTAAAATCATTTGTGCTGTAAAAAAGGATAAAGTTATTTTCGCCTTTAATTTCACTGTCCTGAAAGGTAGCAATTAATTCGGTATCGAAGTAAATGGCAAAATAATCACCATATGCAATCAGCCGCAAGGTCATATCATCTTTATCAAATTCGCCAGATTTAATCTTGTATCCTTTAGTAGCAACATTATTATTTTTTGTGATATGCCATTGTTGACTAATAGGATAATAACAAAAATCATAATAATCTCTTAAACCATTTATATCTCTAGAAGTTGACCGGAATTGATATCCTACGCAGTCATTTGGGCTGACAGAACTTATGAATTCTAGATCAAATTCAACCGCAAAATCTGTTCCCCTCATAGGTGTACCATAATCAACCATAATATATCTGCCACCATACCCTGTCCATATCCACTTTCCATCATAAACCCTCATATCGGGATTATCTGTAGATCCATATATCGATTGGGTCATAAGAGGAGAAATCATCCTGATACCAAGGATTTCGTTGATCAATAAATTCTAAAATCGGTTCGATGACTTCCGTCACCCAGCTGACTGAGGGGCTGGATTGTTCGTGGCTCAGGTTCAATCTGCCTGGTCGTCGTGCTCATCCCCTTCGATGATACATCGAAAACCGATAGAGTTGGCTCGAGGAGTCCGGACTGCTCACTGTTTCGCGAGCCTGAGGCACGCAAGTTCTTTCGGCTCACTACCGTACCAGGAACCACCTCGGAGGACACGATGACGTTCCGCTTCCTGGTCCTGTGGGGTTTCTACCAGGTGATGAAGTATAATAATCTGAATCATACCAGTCCGCCACCCACTCCCACACGTTTCCCGCCATATCCAACGCGCCGTAGGGGCTGGCGCCATCAGGGTAACTGCCAACTGGCACAGTCTCACCTTAGCATTTCCGCTAATTTGCCAGGCGCAGCTCGGGTTATCTTCTCCCCATGGGTAGGTCTGGCTATCTTCCCCCCGCGGCTTTCTCCCATTCCGCCTCTGTCGGCAACCGCCCCCCCGCCCATGCGCAGTAGGCATCTGCTTCATGCCAATCGATATATACTGCCGGATAATTGTTCTCTGGATATTCCTCTAAGCTCCCTGTACAATTCACCTACTTCGATACAAGACCGATATTGAGCATTGGTCACCTCGTGTTTGTGGATCCAGAAGGCATCCAGGAATACGGTGTGTTCGGGGGCTTCATCATTGTCTCCATCCTCGCTGCCCATCAGGAATTCCCCTGCCGGGACATAGACCATCTCTGCGCCATCCACCTCGTTGGTATCATCTGCGCCACGTGTGGGTGCTTCTGGATGGCTTGTTCTGTCTCAGGTTCAGCTTCAACCACGTAGTCGTGCTCATCCCCTCTGATGATACATCGAAAACCTAGATAGTAACTGTGCCAAGCAACGCCTCTCACCCATCCTTGAAGTACGCAAGATAATCGACATCAGCCCAGGAACCCCCGCGGAGAATATGATAGGTACCGAATCCAGGTCCAGTGGGGTTTGAATAAGGAGAAGAAGAATAATAATCCTCATCGTAGTAATCCGATACCCACTCCGACACATTCCCTGCCATATCGAGTGCACCATAGGGGCTGGCACCAGCAGGATAGCTGCCTACTTGCGTCAACCAACCTTTGCAACCCTCGAAATTTGCCAGACTGCAATTCGGCTGTTCTTCACCCCAGGGGTAAGTCCTGACTATCCTCCCCCCGGGCAGCTTTTTCCCATTCCGCCTCTGTCGGGCAGCCGCCCCCCTGCCCAATTGCAATAATTATCGGCATCGTCCCAATTCATTTTAAAGGTTGCTGGATAATTATCTTCAGGGAAATTGATTAAATTAAGGCTGCAGGCACCTGCTTCAATGCACTGCCGATACTGCGCATTGGTTACTTCGAATTTATAGATCCAATATGCATCCAGGTAGACGGTATGTTCAGGGGCTTCATCACTGTCCCCGTCTCCACTGCCCATCAGGAACTCTCCTGCTGGGACGTAGACCATCTCTGCGAGATCTCTTTTTTATTGATGTCAACTGCTCGCCAGGTGCAGGCCGTCGGTATTACTTGTTCTGGTTCTGGTTCAGGTTCCTCCGAAGTAAGGTACTCAACGCTTTCCAGATCCCAAACCTGAAAATTATCAAAGCAGGCGAATCCCCCAATACTTGCTGCACGGGCGATGACCTCGATTTGCTTCAGGTATGCGGTCTCTTTCCAGGTCGCTTTGCTCGAAGACGAATTCATCATTGATATACAAAATTGCATAGCTATCTTTGACTATCAATAAGAGATGGTTGGTTGAGCGATCTGCAGGGCTGGTTGATAAGTTCCCTTGTTCAATGATGATGCCATCAGAGAGCTGACTGAGTTCCCAGTGATTTGGTTTAATCGCAATCTGGTATCCGGTATCCATGGTTAAAGATGACACCGAAATCGCAAGATTGATCGACTTCATCTTCTCGTTGCCACGCGAAATCAAATGACAGGGCGAAATCTTTGGCTGTATTCAATTTTGGGATTGAAAATGACAACGCCTGGCGAATAATTGTCAGACCATTCACCTGATCCTAAATATTATCAACGATGACCAATTGGTTTTCGTATGACTAAATTTTATGCGGTCGTTTTCTGATGTTCTCCCCCAATTTTGATCTGGGAAGAGGAAGTTATCTTCAAAAATGGGTGGTTGAGCCGCAATATATTCCAGAATAGGCTGGTAAGTTTCAGCAATGGGCAGCGATGTGATGCTGACCGAAGACTGGGCAAGTGACTCTCGTAATAACGCTTCTCCTACGGGATTCAGTGATACTACTCTCCTGGATTGGAGTGGCATCACTTTCCTGCCCCTCAGTCGTCGTAAATAAACCTTCCCAGGGTTTGGATTTAATGAAGGATAGGATCTGCTGGTTGAACAGCACACCAGCAACGACTATAAGAATAATTGCTACAACCCCATACAGCCAGCCTTTTTTCCAGATGGGTTTGCGCTGCTGGTTGGCTTCAACCGCTTCTACCAGCAGACGGGAGGTGGCTTTGTAGGAGGGGTCCTGGGCGATGATGCCCTGGAGCTTGCTGATCGCCCGGCCGAACTGCTTTTTATGGAGGTGTTCCTGGGCTTCCGCATAATCAGCACTGATCCGGGCATATTTCCTGGCATGGGGCAGGCGCTCATCAAATTTATCAACCTCTTCAGGTTCCTCTTCAAGATAAGCTTCCCAGGCATTGACGGCTTCAGACCAGTTTTCCACCTTGAATGCACCATCGGCTTTTGCCAACAGCCCGTCTAATTTTGCCTTGCGCTGTGCAGCCTGCGTTTCAGACAGGGCTTGGGCAAGGGTTTTATTCTCCGGGTCAATATTCAGGGCAGCCTGCCTGGCGGTGATCGCAGCGTCCCAGTCGCCTGATGCCTGAGCTTCCTCTGCCCGGGTCTGGAAGGTCCTGAGCTGGGCGGTCTTCTGGTCAACCTTTGTTTTTTCGAGTGCTTCAGCAAGTGCTTCGTTTTCCGGATCCAGCTTGATGGCAGCCTGCCTGGCGGTGAATGCAGCGTCCCAGTCGCCGGCTGCCTGGGATTTCTCTGCCTGGGTCTGATACATCCTGAGTTGAGCGTTCTTCTGAGTCAGCCTTTGTCTTGGCCAGCGCTTGGGTGAGAGTCTCATTCTCAGGGTCAGCTTGATGGCGGCCTGCCTGGCGGCGATGGCGGCTTCCCAATCTCCAGACTCTTGGGCTTTTTCCGCCTGGGTCTGATAGGTCTTGAGCTGCGCGTTCTTCTGGTCTGCCTTTGTCTGAGCCAGAGCTTGAATGAGTGTTTCATCGTCCGGGTCCAGCTTGATGGCGGCTTGCCTGGCGGCGATGGCGGCGTCCCAATCGCCTGAAGCCTGGGCACTTTCTGACCGCTTTTGATACAGCCTGAGTTGGGCGTGCTGCTGATCTGACCGGGTGGATGCCAACCACGTCTTCAGAGCAGCATCTTCCGGTGCTAAAAGGGTGGCTGTCTCAAGGGATGAGATGGCTTTGGGATAGTCGCCTTTGGCGATAGCGGTCTCCGCTTCCTTGCGGTAAGCTTTGAGCTTCTCCTGGCGGGGGGCGTCGGTGATCGCAGCCAGGCGCTTCTGCATGACCTGGTCATCAGGGTCCACCTTGAGGGCTTCCTGCGCCATTTTCACGGCATCATCCCAGCGCTTGCGCCTGAGGGCTCGCTCCGCTTTGTCCATCCAGGACTTGACCAGAACGGCTTTCTTTTCATCGACGATTTGTTGATGACGGGCAGCAAGCTCTTCATCTTCCGGCGTCATTTCCATCGCCAGGCGCAGATGCTCAAGGGCTTGCTGGCCATCCCCGGCGGAGAGATACTTTTCTGCCTGACCCCGGTAGATCGCTGCCAGGTTTTGTCGAGCCTGGCGGTGCACCGGTGTGAGGTTGAGGATGGCCTGGTAGGCTGCGATGGCATCGTCTTCATTACCTGCCTGACGAGCATCGTCTCCCAGGGCTAACTGCGCCTGGCAGTAGCCTTGCCGAGCGGCGATGTGCTCACTGTCGACCTGGAGCGCTTTTTCAAAGTTGGCTGCAGCCCATTGATAATCTGATTGTTCAAGTTGAATACCCCCGATGATAACCAGTGCGGTGAGGTTGTTCCCCTGTATGGATAGGGCCTGTTGGTAGCTGCTGATGGCTTGTTCCCATTGCCCACGGTCGCGGTATTCGTCGCCAATCTCGATGTAACGGTCCGCGATTGGGTTGGTCTGCACCAGTTCTTCGCGCACCCGGTCCATCGGACGGTTGATCTCCAACCACAATTTCATCAGGTGGATCACCAGGTGGTTGTCCTTCGTCAGGACATCTTTGTCACGCAGGTGGAGGATAGCAGAATTGAGGTCTGAATCAACGAAACGAACCCCCTGTGTCTTGAGGGTAGTGCTGATTTCCTTTTGCGAGACACCTTCTTTTTCTCCCAATGCAGCCAGAACCCATTTTTCTAAATCAGTGGCTTCATCCCAGACGAATTTCAGGTTGACGGTGCCGCGTTCGATCACATCATCCAGAATGTCGTCCACATCTTCGGGGGTGATCTCACGTGAACCGGTCGTCTGGCAGCGGGAAAAAAGCTCGTGACACATCAACTGGGTGAAGTAAGGGTGCCCAGAGGTGATCTCTGTAATGCGCTGGACCGCTTTAGATTGGTAGGTGATCACGCCCTGGACAGGTTTGGTGATCAACCCCCGGCACTCGTTTTTGGATAGGAAACTGATCTTGCGATACAGGGCGGTTTTGAAAAAATTCGTGTAGGAAGCCTGCATGTTCTCCAGCTTGTTGCCGGAGGAGCCGATGGAAAAGATGAAATTCAAACCCTCAATATCAAATAAGCGTCGTAGAAAATTAATCAAGGGACGGGCCAGGCTGTCCTGGATGTCAGAGCGGGACAGGGTGTCAAACTCGTCAAAGGTCAGGAGGAGGGTTTGTTCTTGTGGAACTAGATCCAGGCTAGGGATGAACTCGGTGATGAAGGTGTCGTGATCGGCGAATTGATCCCTATTTGGACGGGCAAAATCAGTATTTAGCTGTTTGTTCAATGTCCGAATAATTTCAGAAGCCATCCACCAAAGGAAGCGATCCAGGGTGGAGTTGGTGCGGCCCTGAAGGTCAAAAAAGACCTGGATATACTGTTTGGGGAGGAAGTTGGGGATCTGCTTAAGGACGGTGGTCTTGCCGACCCGGCGCTGTCCATGGAGGACGAGGATGTGATTGACGAATTTCCCTGTCAGGCTGTTTTCAATCCAACGGAAGACGTCCTCACGACCGAAGAACATACTCGTCTCGACGACGGGTGCCCCAGCGATGTAAGGATTGCGCAGGTCATTCACGTGAATAATCCCACCCTTTAATGGATAATTTCGATTGACTAATTTGGATTATATCATAATCCTTTTTTTGCATTCGGTGACTGCTTTCTTACGTACACTTTCAGGTTTGAAGACCTTGTATGCTGACAAGAATCCGATGATATTTTTCTCAAAGACGGTAGTGATTGTGTCTGCAGCGGTTTTATCCCCTTGTAATGATCAATTTCCGTTCCGTTTATGAACCTGGAAACCCGCACGAGCAATTGTTCTTGGCAGGGTATAGACTGTTTGTCGATCCTTTTCCCTGGCAGTTTCTTCTAACCTGTCCCAGGGTCTTATATCCGGATGTGTTCTGTTGTCGGGATCTTCAGGTGCTGGTGCATAAGTCCACCCTGCACTCAAGCGTTCTTCCGACCAGTGTTCGTGTTCCATCTTTGCCATCTGTTCCACTTCCTCAGGCAAAAACTGAAAATCTGCTGCATCCCAGTCTTTCAGCGGTTCGATCCCATAGCCGATTTGTTGGAGTTTGAGCTGCATATGGTCGATCTGGCGGCGGTTGGATTCGCGCAAATCTTCGGGTAAGTCCTCCCAGGGAGCCATTGACCGTTTCTCTCCCATCTTAAGCCCTTCTGCAATCCTCTGGCGAAGATAATCTTCATGGACTGAACGGGCCAGGATCTCATGTGTTCCGTTGATGACCAGGTCCGGCGTGCAGGTGCTTTGGATCAGTTGGAAAGGCAGAATATTTCGATCCTGCTTGTTGGATTGCTTATCATCCGTGAGAAGCTTTGCGATCCCGCTGTCCTCAGGCAGGTAAAGGATGATGGGAGGTTGTCTGCTGCCCAGCCGCTGACGCAGATTGAGCGCAGCCACAAGGCCTTCGTTTGTGTCATCCAGGCAGATGAAGATGGCGCTGTAATCACACTTTCCAGAAGCGTTGAAAAGGAATTTAGCTTTTTGGAACCCGGGATCTTGCACATTGAAGTTCAGCGTGGATAAGCGGCAGCATTCTGAGAGGTCCGGATACATCGCTTTCAACCTGGCGATCCTGCCTTCAGCATTTTGATCCACAACTGTGAGGTCCAGTTTGATACCAACTTTTTTCCAGGTTTCAAACCAGGTTCGAGCAATGTGCAGAACCAGGCTTTCACCAAGCCGGCTGCAGCTAACGATCAGGATATGCTCATGCTCAGGCGTCTTTTCTGTATCATGATTGAGTTGGGTATATTCAGACACCAGGTAACGAGCCCCTCGATCAATGATATTGAAAATTTCAAGGCGGAAATTTGGAAAAGGTTCGACGCCAAATTCAAGCTCCCGTAAGAGGTCACAAAGCTGTGGGTTGGTGATATGGATGACACAGGTAAGCACACCATGGGGTCTTTCTGATGTCAGTTTTCGAGCTGTAACAGCGATTTCTGCATTTGTGCTTTCATCCCCACAGACAGCCACCAGGTGATTGGCTGATTTTATCGATGCAAGAATTAAATTCTCGCCTTTCAGCATCTCGCTCCAACACGATGATGCCCATCTCACGGCACAGGCCTATGCGGATGTTGGTGGGGTCGCTTTCAATTACCACAACAGCCTCTCCGGATTTCTTGAGTTCAGATGCCAGAAGCCAACCTTTTTCCCCCAGGCCGCAGATGATCGTATGTCTGCGCAGCATGCGAATTCGGAGCAGGTCAAGCTGCTTGCGAAAGATGGCTGCGCAGCAACAACTGCTGTGTATGCCGCTAGCAGTGGTGTAACAAACCTTGCCACTTCCAATTCCCAACTTACCGGACGTGAGACGCTGCCTGATTCCATAGTTGCCAGCTGCAGGGTCAGGTAAACCAGATCGGTGACAGAGTAATCACCATCTAAGCTGTGAGTATATTTTTTGAAGCCAATGTATCCGAGGATGAAACAGAGAATGAACAGCACCAGGATCAGCTTCCACTGGTGCTTGCTCATGAATTTCCTGAAACTGAGTTTGTTCAAGGTGAAATCCCTCTTCTTGATGATTTTCTGATGATAAGAAATTAAACTTTCCTAATTTTCTTGGATTATATCATTGAAAAAAGTTGTCAATAGGTATCTAGATGAAACTTAAAAGCATACCGAAATCGCGATAATATCAATAATATGATCGCATAGGGTCTCCTGACCCTGTGGAGAGATTGACCGAAGGTCTCCATTATGCTTGTCCCCTGCAGGAGGGTTGGTTTAGGTTTTTATAGGAGGTTTTTGCTCAGGTGAGACACCTTCGCGATCGGAAGTGAGGGTTTTGCTTCGGTCCATTCAGGAGGCTTCGGTGTGGACACCTTCGTGATTGGAAGAAATGATCGCATAGAGTACCCTGACCCTATGCGATGTAA
>CAVYEQ010000009.1:0-739914 GCA_963767675.1 uncultured Chloroflexia bacterium | reverse complement strand
GTAACACACTGTCCAGGTTAGTAACAGCATGAATTAAAAACTTCCACACCTTTGTTGGGCAAAAGGCTGCCTGCGTAAATGATCGAAAAATGTTCTTCATCCAAACCAAATTTTGAAACCAACCCGGTGATTTCTGGGGTGGATTTTTTAAGTGTTGCCTGAACTGCGTTAAGGATCTTACGGATCGGAAATGTAAAAAAACGAGATGATATCGGTGAGGTTCGTAGAGAATAATCATTGATGGTGACCGGTCATCACAATGTTCTGACAAATATGCTAATTGCCTCTTGGGGAGTTCCTGTAACCGACTGCCATGGTAATAAAAGATTTGCTTACTATCTTTATTGGTTAATATCTTGGACAGCCGAAATAATGTTGGATAGATATGAGAGATAATGATATCTGCGTCATATTTCCTGGCTTTCCAAGCTACTTTTATGCAACGTAAGATTTTTTGGGGATTGGAACTGAAAAACCATTTCTGACAAAATCGCTTCGGGATGACTTTTAATAATCCATACGAGGATCTTATTGACATAATCTTGGAATGTCACGTAACTCGATTTGTAATTTCCCGGTTGGGTTACAGTTGAAGATCCTTTATATGGGGAAATGGTCGTGATATCAAAGCTTTCCATCAAAGATAGCGCACCATGAAGCAACCATGAAATGCCACTGCAGTCAATTGTCGAGCTGTGTTTAGAAGCAAGTAAAATTAACACTTTGGTGTTGTTCGTCAAAGTAAAACTAACCAATCACTGAACGATAAAATAACATCACTCTTGTTCAGCGACAACTCTCCAATCAAAATTCTTTGCATGCTGCCTCGCATATGAACGGAAAATATCTTTCCTTGTTGTCAGAAGAGATATTGCAGCATCAAGCCAATCCTTTTGTGATGTTGGAGAACAAGCAAACGAAAATGATGGATCGAGATACGAAACGATAGAGGGCAAATCTGATGCGATGATCGGGCACCCACACGCCATCAATTCTAATAACGCATTATTTGCAGTGGCATCTCGCATGGTCAACAGATGAAATGCACTTGTAGAATATCGGTATCTCAACTCTTCATCTGAGATATTTGAAAGGAATTTTATGCTATTGGAATGGCGTACCTGACTAATTTTACTTTTCGGTAACACAATTTCTAATATAAAATTCTCATTCATTCTCTTTATGGCATCTGCGATTTCCACCATGAGATCGAAATCTCGAAAATAGGACCCTACCGAAATGGCTGTATTGAATCTCTTGTCTCCCTTTACAGGTCGCCAGAAATCTGTGTCAACCCCATGAGGAATATAGAATTCACATTTTTTATCCCTGTGCTCTTTAACAAAGGCGACTGATTGCTTCCTACTGCGATGGCACCATCCAGCTTTTTCAGGACTGTTTTCTTCTTAAGGATCTCTACTAATTTATCCGGAACATGATGGAATGTGCCTACAAATTTTTGATTGGGAAGTATATTGGGTAGAAAACCAACATCAGCTTCAGCGTATAGGTAATGTAAAAGATCAGCATTATATAATTGCTTTCTGGCCCCCCATTCTTTTCTGAATAATTATCTAAGTCATAGGACGGATTTTTCCCTACTGCTCTCGATAATATATAAGAGTATGCTTTATCCAAACGGTACGAAAAGACATGATCCGTATAATCAAGCCGGTTACAACGGACAATTGCATTTGGCATCCAGTTCGCAAGTTGATGGTAACCTGATTTCTTTGCATGAGAGGAAAATACCCTTGATATGAGAACCCAATCAATTTTCAATAGTATTTTTCCTTAATATTCCAACTTTACTCTTGAACATCTGTAACTTTTAGGTTAAGACTTCCCTGGTGGAAATTTGCAGGTAATCAGGATTGCTTGTGACTTGTTGAATAGATTTATTCAGCATTCTGCTGACAACTGGAGTTCAAAATCATTCTTCGCCTACCAAATTTATAATAATAATTATTTTTGGTAAAAACATCGTACCGATTTTGGATCTAATGACATGGATAGCATCCAATCTTTCCATTTTAATGAACTCACATTTCCTTTCTCAAAATTGGAATAAAATTTGTAACCGAACCCAAGGTACACGTAGAGCATCTGCCGCAATAGCACCATGCATAGCTTCTGATATCAAACACTCGCTTTGAGAAATTTTTTCGATTTTTGTTTCAATATCTTCATCTCGAAAAGGAGTAATGAGATTGTATCCATGTTTTTCACAAAACCTTTCCCATGGAAACACACGCATTGTGCGATAATATGGCATAATAGAGATTTTGTAATTTTTCAATCGGTTAATTTGTTGATACTGCTCTAAAAATCGAATGCAATAAGCAGGATCACTAATATAATTTTCTTGATTCCCAAACATTTTCTTGGATGAAATGGGGCCACGTACAAAAGCAATATCATAAGGTTTGATAAATTCTAAATCCTCTTCGATATCCCTAATTCCCGCTCCAAAAACTACTTTTTTTGGATGATGATCAAAGTCTTTTTGCGTTAATTTGCGAAATCCATTTGAAAGAACAGAACCAATACCAATAAAAAGAATGCCATCATCTTTCGTAAAGAGATCTTTATTAAAGTCTAGGCCATCACCAGGGGTTTAGATCATCCCCAAAATTTCCTCGTCCTGATTTAAAATAACATATTTTCGTTGTGGCTCACACCATATAAGATTTCTTTTATGCTTTTCTTATTTAAGTCCGAAATAATATTCTTAATTCGCAGGTCAATAATTTTTGAGGTTTATTAGATAAGGCTTCTTTTTCCTGTAGTTTTAATTGATTAATGGAATCTTTCTAAGCCATAATGATAAGCATTCCAACTTAAACTGAAAGAGAATTCATTTGTTAATCCAGAATTGTAACCGGCTAATAAGGCTAAATAATCTAAATCTGTCTTGGACTTTTCCCGCCAACGGGCAATGCATTTATTTACCCAATACTGGCTCTTTCCGGAAAAAACATAGCCTTTTAACCAAAGGTCTTTATAGTATTGCTCAAAATCATGCAATCCTGCTACGATATTAGAAAACAAAATGGGATGACCCTCCTTTTTCATCTGTAAATTTATCTTGGTTTCAGGTCTATCGTCATTTGAATATTTTCGATTAGGATTAATTAATAAATCAAGATAAGACTGGTTGTAGATATGAATTCCTGCTTTCCGGGTCATTAGAAATGATTTATCGAAAACATCGGCATCACAACAAAAGGTTTATTATCTGTTTTTCCTGCCTGATGAATGAGAAATTTAAGGGTATTATGGATTTGGGATCACATCACCATCCAGCATGATGATCCACTGGTCTGGAAATGATAGAGCGACCTCAAATGATTTCTGGAGTGTTTGTGGAAAAGAATTACTGGTTATTTCATGGATTTTTAGATAACCAGATTGATTTAGGATTTTTTGTATTAACGGTAATGTCCGTTCATTTCTATGCCTGAGGATAACTGGATACATAATTCAGTAGCAAACTTAATAGTATTTGTTTGAATTATCGAATTCTTTTTTTAGGAAGTTAAATCATAGAACCAATGATATTGTTGTATTTCAGGGGTTGAAAAGGCAAAAAACCACCCGGGGAAAAAAAGTAATTTCGCCAAAATAGATTTTTTCTTCAACATAATAAAGGTTACGCTGCAGAAGGGGATATTTTCCGAAAAAGTATCGTGGCGATTTTTTATCATTTCTTCAGTTTTTTCGGTTTTAATAAAATCGAATTCTGTTTTCTTTGGAATCAATTCCAAAGGCTGCCGAACCCACTCAGTATCGTAAAATATTGATTTATGTTCCGTATAACGCCCGTAATGAACATCAATAAAAGTTGGGTTCCCACCGAAAGCAATAAATCTTATAATCTACCAATCCTAATTTTGGGTCCCAGGGTATATATCTTCTCACAAATGAATTCTTAGGTTTGAGATTTTTATATGGCCACTCCCTTGATTTGTAATAATAATTAGTTTTTATTCTTGCCAGAAATATAATCTCTGATGTGCTCTTTTTCGGTCGAATTTATTCTTTTCATGTGAGATAATATTGTACCCGCACCCATGATTAGCTTTTGTAAGAGATAAATTGATTGGGGAAGATGATCGCCATTTTAATATCCTGAGCGATAATCATAAACAGCCTAATAAATCATTTAAATATTAATTACCGACTCTTTCAGATACATAATCCCGCACATTGAATTTATCCACCAGTGAAATGAATAAACTGGATCTCTATTATTTAGTTTTTGATCCATTGCAACTTTTCATTGAATGTTATCGGGTTTTACAAATGAATTTTGTTATTAATGGATTAAAGAACTTATATTCAATGAAAAATTTATCATCTAACCATGTATAAGGAGCAATTTTGTGAATTATAATTGCCGATAATGAACGATGAAGCAGTTTGAGATAAATACCAGGATATAGAGAAAATTTCACGGCTTTTTTATTATATTCTTTTTTCATTAGAACATTATGAGGAATATCTGAAAATATTGTTATTTATGATTTTTAGGTTTCTTGATACTTTGTTCGTAATCCATTGAGATTATTTGTTTGGGATAATGCCAGGATTATTAATTATGACCTATTGTATATTTACGCTAAGAAACCCGGTAATTTATAAGTCGTAATAATTCGAAAAAATTCTCTTATAATAATTGACAATTTTATTTCTTAATAAGTTATGATATTTCCACTTATAAGAATCTATCTATTGCTTATATATTTCCAATTTATTCTTAGGTAAAAACTTAAATCCTTTCTCGATCCGATAAGCTTCCCCTGTGGATATGATGTTCTGCCATTACCTCATTAATATATTTTGTTAATCCAAAACCACCAATATATGCAAATAATGGGACATCTTCATAAATAGAATTATGAACCATACTTGGTAAATTCTCACAACTTTCTTCTAAACACCGCTGTACTTGTATGCCCAATTGTTGCCTTCTCATCTGGTTAGATTATATGGTTTTCTATTGTATATAGTATCTTTGGGTTTCTTTTCTCGGATCTCCGGCTCTTGCTTCCCATCTATCCCATACCCATTGTATATTATGCAAACATAAGTACATATTTTGGGTTTTTCTTGAAAAATGTAACTTGTTTTTGAATTTATATGGATCTCGTCCAAATAATCATCTCCTTCACACCAAGCAATATATTTTCCGTCTGCTTTTTGCCAATAATATTGAACTTACTTTTATACCCTTGGAATATTAATTCTTTATCTGAAATGTTGGAAATATTAAATCTGGGTATTCGGATTGATAATCATTTTGATTATTTTTTGTGTATGTCTGTCGATGCATCATCATAGATTTAATATTTAAAATTGAAACCCTTATTCTGTTCATGAAAGCTTTTAATTGTTTTCTCGATATACTTCTCATGATTATATGTGACACAACAAATGGAGACTAATGGAGAAAAACTCATAATTATTCTTAATTTTCCTATTATTAATAGGAAGGACTTCTACTTTTTCCCCTTTATACAGTCAACCATATATGAGGAACTATTGTTACACCATGATAAGCTCGGAATGCAACACCAGCTTCATAAATATCCTTTGGTGTTACTAGTATTGAAGTGACATCAAGTATTTTATCGCAGAGTGAAAAATTCGAGGAATACCACAATTGCGCAATCAAAAAAATATTCGCCTTCTAAAATAGAAAGCCAAGGAACTAACATATCAATTTTAGTCTTACCAATATTCAAGTTCAGCTAACTTCACCTTCTCTTGAGTTGAAGCAGGATATTTTTTTCCCAGAAGGATCTTTCATATGAATTGCAATAAAAGCTTTCATATTTTTGTTTGAATTGATTCCACTGATATGATTAACTGTTCTCCAGTTTCAAAGTGATCAGACGGTAATTCGCCAAAGTTATGAGTAATAGAAAATGAAGTGAATTTCGCTTCTCCGTTTCCAGTTCTATCTTTCCTTTTTGTTACTACTTTTCTATTTTTGTTAATAATATTATCAAAATACTTTGAAACAACTTTTTCACATTCCCCAGAGAAACACAATTTTCCTTGATCAAGGAGAATAGCTTTTTCACATAAATTAGTTATAGCTGTCATATTATGGCTTACAAATAATACTGTTCGCCCTTCTCCAGCGACATCCCCATTTTCCCCAGGCATTTCTTCTGGAACTCAGCATCGCCCACAGCTAACACCTCATCCACCACCAGGATCTCGGGATCCAGATGGGCCGCCACGGCGAAAGCCAATCTCACATACATGCCGCTTGAATAGCGTTTAACAGGTGTGTCGATAAATTTCTCAACACCAGAAAAATCTACGATTTCATCAAACTTCTTCTGCACTTCTGATTTATTCATCCCCAATATTTGCACCATTACAGAAATGTTTTCTTTCCCGGTCAACTCCGGGTGGAAGCCTGTGCCTACCTCAAGTAAGCTACCTATCCGTCCTTTCACCTTGACCACACCACTGGTTGGGGCGGTAACACGGGATAAAATTTTTAACAGCGTGCTTTTACCAGCACCGTTCTTTCCGATGATGCCAAGTGCTTCTCCCTGTCGCAGTAAAGGAAACATCGTCAAGGGCAAAAATTAAATCTTCAAGGAGTTCAAAGTGATCCCGCTGCCCGATGCGTGTATAAGGATCAGGTTTGCCACGTAAACGTGCCCACAAACGGTTAAATAGCACGAGAAAAGTGCGTTCCAATAACCCCGAGGTCATAGCGTTTAGTTAGGTTTTCTATGGAGATGACAGTGTTTGACATAATTATATAATTTATTTTAGAAAATCTAGGAATGGTATAGTCGGAAGATGGATGAGAACTGGTTTGTAGCTATTTACTGGTAGGTGGTAGGAAGTAGCTCAAAGTTGAACGGTCATCCCGTTCTGCTTCGCATCTGCCCACATCCACTTCGTTTTGAGGGTTTCGCTCTGCTTCAAGGACTTCGAAGCTGAAAGGAAATTAGCTTATAGGGGATAGCTAATAGGTGATAGAAAAAATAGTAATTCGTAATTAGTCGCTGGTAGGAAGTAACAGGGATTGAAGGTGAGAGATTATTATTCTGGTTTTGTACATAGAAATGCCATTTCGGCTATGCGGACGCCATGTTTTTCTTCTGTGATCTTGCTTAAATCGATTAGCTCGACATCAAATCCAGCTTCTTTGAAAAGTGCACGAACTTCAAGACCGTAGTATCGGTAGTGGCCCATCCAATCAGGTTTGGGGAGGTGTTTCGTTTCCTTCCTGGTGAAGTCCCCAGCCAGGGTGAAGAGAGCGAAACCACCGGGTTTGATCACACGGAAGCATTCCTGAGCAGCTTTCAAATCATCTGGAATATGCTCCAACACATGGTTGTTCAGCAGCCCATCAAAGGTATTATCCGCAAATGAGAGGTCCTGTATATCCTCACCGGGAATGTCCACATCGACGCTGTTCAGATCTGTGGTCTGGTATGTCATGTCGGTTTTGTCCAGGATGTTCAGGATAACCTGTTCAGGTGCAAAAACCAGCAGGTTTCCTGTTTTATCCTTCAATAATTCTGGCAGCAGGATTGCCAAGACCCCGGTGACGGGAGTGTGAGTCGCAATTTGGACATTTCGCATTAACCATCAATCTTCTGCCAGGTGAAGCTGCCAGAAAAGCTGGTCCCTGCCAGCCGCAGCATGGGCATTCGACGGTTTTCTTGTTGCGTCGCAGTGTGAAGTGATATGCATTGATGAGCATCGCCTGGGCTTTGTGGACAAGGCGGGAGAATTGCCCTTTACGAAGTGCATTCCAGCCTTTTTTGAGCATTTTGGTATTGAAATTCTTCTTGATGGAAGGCTTGCCTTTGCCAGCTGTTCCCGGGTAATCACTGGTGTGCTGAATGTGGTTATTCATTTCGATGGCTAGTTCTCTTCTTCATATTCGATAGGAGTGACAGGTCTTGGTTGAGGTTTTTTCTCATTTAGGATGTAAGAAGGATAATAGAAAGCACGATGAAGCTGGGCGTTGATGTTTCCTGAGAAATGATAGCCTTGATAGGTTCCCCAAGCCTGCATAAGGCGGAAACGAAGGATAGGCAGGAACTGCTTGAACAGCACGTGTTCATGTCGTGCCTGGTTCAAATCTGAGAGGGAATCCCTGAGGTATGAACGGATAAAATCCAGCAGTGAGAACCTGCTATCCGGCAGGATCTGTTTGAGGGCGATGGCTTCCCGCTTGTAGCGTTTATAAACCTGAGGATAGGTTTCATCGTGTTTATGGATCACCTCTGCTTCAGCTACATATGCGATGGTGTATCCTTCATCCATTGCCCAACTGCTCCATGCCAGGTCTTCCAGTCCAGTCAGTTTCTCGCTGTAGGGGTGCTGCTCCCATAATTCCCGCCTGATGGCTGCATTGGCATTGTGGGAATAGGGCTGTGCCTGTTTGAGGACGGAATGTTCGGGGAAGTATTTCCTGAAGAATTGGCCTTCTGAGTAATGATTTGTGTCACCACTGCGCTGCTTGCCATAGCTGAGGGCGACGGATGGATCCTCAAAGGGTTTTGTAAGCTGCTCCAACCAGTCAGGGAAGACCGGGTAGCAGTGTGCGCTGGTGATGACGATGATCTCACCTGAGGAAGCTGCGATACCGCGATTGAGTGATCGGCCAAAGGTGAACTCTTCTGGTGTGATGTGTTCGATTTTGACTGGATACTGAGATGCAACCTCAACTGTGCCATCGGTGGAACCGGAATCGACCAGGATGGTTTCGACATCTTTCCGGGTTTGCTGGGTGATGCCAAAGAGAAGCTTGCCGATGTTTTCGGCTTCGTTGTAGGCTCGGATGACGATGGATAGCTTGATAGCTCATAGGTGATAGATGATCCCATTCCGCTTCGCTTTAAGGACTTTGTAGGGGATAGGAAAAAGTTCATAGGTGAAAGGGATAAGTTAGTAGCTGATAGTTGGTAGTTAGTAGGAAGAAACTACCGGCCACGAGCTACCAACTACGAGCTAAGTAAAATGCTGCCGTGGTGCTTTACCAATTGCGTGGACGTTGAAGCCAATTTCGAAAAGGGCTTGATGGTCCAGGATGTTCCTGCCGTCAAATATAAAAGCGGGGTGGGACATGGCATCATAGATCTGCTGATAATCCAGTTCAGCAAACTGGGTCCATTCGGTGAGGATGGCAACGGCATGTGCGCCTCCGCTGCCTTGTATGGATCAACCTCGAAGGTGACCTTTTCTGCCAGCTCACCCAGATCAGCTTTTGCATTTTCAAGCGCATGGGGGTCGCAAAGGACAACATCTGCATGTTCTTCCAGCAGTTCCCTGCAAACGACCAGCGCTGGGCTTTCTCGGGTGTCACTGGTGTTGGCTTTGAAGGCGGCACCAAAAAGGGCAATTCGTTTTCCAGCCAGGGTATTGAACATGCTGTCTACCATGTTGGCGACAAAGCGAGCCTCCTGGTAGTCATTCATGTTAAGCACCTGCTGCCAATATTCAGCCACTTCGTATAGACCTTGCTGCTCACACAGGTAAACCAGGTTGAGGATGTCCTTCCTGAAGCAGGATCCGCCAAAGCCTACACTGGCTCGTAAGAAATGGGGACCAATCCGCCTGTCCGTGCCAATTGCATAAGCGACTTCTTCCACATCAGCTTCTGTCTTCTCGCACAGGGCAGATATGGCATTGATTGATGATATGCGCTGGGCTAAAAAGGCATTCGCAACCAGTTTTGAAAGCTCGCTGGACCACAGGTTGGTAGTGATGATCTTTTCACGGGGCACCCAGTTGGCATAAAGTTCAACAAGCGCTTGCACGGCTTTCTGTCCGCTGGGGGTATCATGCCCACCGATCAAGACACGATCGGGCTGCTGCAGATCTTTGATGGCACTGCCTTCTGCCAGGAATTCGGGATTGGATAGGACATCGAAATGCATGCCGCTTGAATTCGTGTTGAGGATATTCGCCATTGCCTGGGCAGTTCTCACGGGAAGTGTGCTCTTTTCCACTATGATCTTTGAACCGTGAGAGTGTTTTAGGATCATGCGAGCAGTTTTCTCCCAGAACTGAAGGTCTGCCGCTCGACCAGCACCCTGCCCGAAGGTCTTTGTAGGTGTGTTGACACTCACAAAGATGATCTCTGCCTGGTCAATCAGCTCTCCGATACCTTCAGATGTGAAGAATAAATTCTTTCCGCGAGAGTGCTCAACAACCTCTTTCAATCCTGGTTCATAAATTGGCAGGTTGTCAGATTTCCAGGCTTTGATGCGTTCTTCGTTGATATCGTAAAGTGTGATGCGGTGCTGTGGACAATGCTGGGCGATCACGGCCATGGTTGGGCCACCGACATAACCTGCACCGATGCATAAGATGTTTGTCATTGTTTTTTCCTCGGGTGAATTTGGTATCTATTGAAGTAATTAGAGTAATGAGGAGAAAGACTGATGGCTGGTAGTTGGTGACGTTGGTGGCTATGAAGGTCGATACGTCGCTACTGTCCCAAGCTCTGTTGATTCTATGTGCTATGAGCTAATTTCCTTGTGCTTTCTCGATATTGGTGGGTGAGATGGATGCCGAGAAGTGCGCCGCCTGCTATGGCAACTGCCAGGGAGATGTATGGACTGAGGTTGATGAAGGCGATGGATGCAACAGAAACCAGCAGCCAATACAGATAAACCAAGCAGCATATTAATTATGTGTCGTTTTACTTGCTGTCGATCGGGCTTTGACCGCATTTGAAGAATTGATTTTGCGTGATAGAGATTTTCCAAAAAACCGATGACGGTGAATGTACAGCGCTGTCATCAAACCAAAGTAGATCCACATGATCACGCCAAGTTTCTTCCCCAGGGAGTATGCATCCGCCAAGCCAAACACCTGATGGGCGATCATCCCACAGGAAAGACCCAAGGTAAGTGTCCGAATAAAAGCCCTTCCACTTTTATAAACAAGAATTGCCATTGTAAAAAAGCTGCCAAGAAGACTGCCATACAGAACTAATGCTGGCAATCCCATTTCAACTGCAACAGTCAGAAATGTGTTGTGAGCATGAAAAAAATACTGTGTCGCCGTGGGGGAAAATATTGAATGTATAGAAGGTCTGAAATACGCTCCCAAATGTGCTCAAACCTGTTCCAGTGATGGGAAAGTCCTGAAGAAGGTAGACTGCATTCTGCCACAGGTTTAATCGTGTCTGAATCGTAGCTTCTCCACTTTTATCCAGCAGGGCAACCAGTTCAATCAGGCTGCCTTTCGCATAGCTTTGCCATGCGACGAGAAAATAAAGGCCGATCACCGGCAGCAGCCAAAGGAAGTGACGGTCTTTCCAGATCGCCAGAACCAGAAGACCAACAGCGCTTCCAAGCATTGCACCTCTTGATTGTGTGAGGAAGAGGGCAACTACTATCAGAAAAAGTGTAAATCCAATGAATGGATTTATACAGAATATGTTTCAAGTTCTTCCCTGGAGGCATTTTTAAGGAACATACGGTTAAATCCCCCTTTATCCCAGAACAAGCTGACCAGAAAGGGGAGGAAGAAAGCCAGTGCACCACCTAATGTATTGGCGTTGATACCAGCTCCAGCGGGGGAATTTGTGATGTTTGTAATAATGTTCGGCAAGATTTGATATATCATATCGAGAAATTGAAAACGGCTGTCATTCCAATCTGTACCAAACAATCCTAAAAAGACCACAGCCAGTGAAAGAAGAATAAGAGCTATCGCAGCTATTTGCAGACGATTTTTGCGTCGGACTGCGTTCACTATCACGTAGAATAGTGCTGTGCTTAATAATAAGCCGTGAACTTTCGGTAATGTCAAATCCCTGTCAACAGATATAAAAAGACTGATTGGTAAGAGTAGTAACAAACAGAAGATTGATATGTCCATTGGGGTGGCAAAGGTTATTCTTCGACTTATGATTATAAAAACAAGCCACAGGATGCATAACAGGACATACCCAAACGGTGGAACGCTATCTGTGAACATCAACAAGGCATAGAGTGCTGTGATTAAGACGAACATACTCCCGAGGAGAATGTCAGCTGTGGTGGACCGATGTGAGAGACGTTTAATCATTATTATCAGATAGGAACTCAATACCCTGCCGTGCGGTGGATGAGTTTGGATCAATTTCCAATGCACGCTGATAGGCTTCCAACGCTTTTTCAGGTTGTTCAATTTGAAGATAAATATCGGCGGCTTCGTTATAATATTCCGCATCTTCAGGGTAGTAAACCAAACCCTGAGCTAGTGTATGATCAGCCAAGTCTGGCTGTTCGTTCATTACATATGTCCATGCCAGGTCGATGTAGATGCTGGCTTCCGTTGGAAAATATGTAAGCATTTCTTGATACACAGCAATAGCGTCTTTAACTTGATCCTGGTTGATAAGTTGGTTAGCTTTTGTTCTCATGCTTCGAAGTAAATGGATGCCATACCTTTCCGGGAAAAGCTCATAGGCACTTCGGTGAGCAAGAATCAGACTATCAACATCCCCTTCAGCTGTTAGAACCCTGCTTGCCTGTTCCAGTGTAAACCAATGCCCAAGGTATCCCCACAAGTTGATCGCATTGGCATAGTCTTTTTGAAGGAAAAGGATGTCAGCAAAAGTCTCAAGTGCTAATCGGTCTTTGGGTGCTATTAGAGGGGCCAGGGATGCTAATGCCACATCAGTTTCATCTTGTTTCAAAGCTTGATGAGCAAGGAGCAAACCAGAATGCAGGTGTGTTGGTGGGGGAGAATTTGTATCGATAAGAAATGCTGATCCTTCCTGATTCTTCTTGATAAAGCTCAATGACCAGGCATTATTTTTTACCGCAGCTGGAATTCCTTCAGGATGGATGAATCCAAAGATGGTGAATGAAACAAAGATTGCTAATAGGATGTAACGGATCAGTTTTTGGGGCATGGGAATGGTAAATCAGTTAGTAGCTTGTAGTTGGAAGCTTGTAGGATGTAGCTGATAGGGGATAGGAAATAGGTGATAGATCAATGGAGATAGAATATATCAGGTTGATGCAACGATATTTGAAGAAAACTTGGTTCTTGAGTTTTTGGCAATTTACTACTAGCTACTATCTACGAGCTACTGGCTATAAGCTATCAGCTATATGCTCTTACACCGTATCAATAAATGTTTTCTCCACCCTGTTAAATATCACAACACCGATGAACATGACAACAAACATGAATACACCGCTGTAGGCAAGTCGACTCCAGGATGCATCTCCGGCACCGAGAAAGCCTGCACGGAAGGTTTCGATGATGGGTGTAACTGGATTTACATTGGCAACCCAGCGCCATTTTTCAGGAATTGAAGAAACAGGGTAAATGACAGGTGTGCCGTACATCCACAACGAGACGCCGAATTGCACAAGGTAACGTAAATCGCGGTACTTAGTGGTCAAGGATGAAATGATTATGCCAAAACCTAATCCCAGAGCAGCCATTAATAAGATCAATAAAGGGAGAGTGAATGCCCAGGGTGTCATTTTGACTTCTGACCCACGCAGGAGAAAATAAAGAAAGAAACCAAAGAAAAACACAAATTGGATGGCGAAAGTTATCAGGTTGGAGATAACGATCGAGATGGGCATGACCAGCCTAGGAAAGTAGACTTTTCCAAATAAGCGTGCATTAGCTATGAAGGTGTTTGATGTACTGGTCAGGCATGATGAGAAATATGACCACATCACTGTGCCGGACATGTAGAAAAGTAACTGAGGGAGCCCATCAGTGGGTAGCTGGGCGATGTTGCCAAAAATCACTGTGAAAACGATCGATGTTATCAGCGGCTGGATCAGGAACCACAACGGACCAAGGATGGTCTGTTTGTATTGGGAAACGAAATCCCGTCTGACGAACAGCGCGATCAGGTCACGGTATCGCCATACTTCTGCAAGCTGCAGGTCGTACCACTTCTTGCGGGGAGTAATGTATCAGGTCCCAGTCTGTGTTTTCTTGTTGTTGGGTCATAATTTCTTGAGTTTGTAACTTGTAGCTTGTAGTTGGTAAGAGGTAGCTGATAGCTTATCGGTGATAGCTAATAGGAAGTAATCTAAAGTTGAAAGCTGGAAGGTGAAAGGGGAAAAGAACTAAGATGGGAGACAGGAGACGGGATTAGCTGAAAGCTGATAGGGAATAGGTGATAGGAAGTAGCTTATTGCTGAAAGGGGAAAGGTAAAACCATTTCACAATTTTTCGGTCTTCGGTCTTCGGTCTTTGGTCTCCGGTCGTAATTCCTTGCTATGAGCTATCAGCTATGACAAGCTTCTCTTGAGCTTTGAACTTTCAGCTTATTGCTGCTCACGGTGTTTCCACCTGCTTTGCCCACTCACGTTCCTGCATATACCAATCAACCAGCCTATCTACACCTTCTTCAAGGCCAACCTCAGGTGACCATCCAAGCATTTCTTTTGCACTGGTCACGTCTGCCTGGTTGGAGTGTACATCTGCGGCATGGAAGGGTTCATAAACGACTTGCGCTTTCTTATCAAGGCGTTCTTCCAGCATGTGGATCAGATGGTTGATGGTGATGACCTCATGTCCCCCCAGGTTGATGACCTCAAATCCAAGTGGTTTGAGTGCCAGGATGGTTCCACGGGCGATATCATCCAGGTAGGTGAAGCCGCGTGATTGTTCGCCATCCCCATTCACGATAACCGGTTTTCCTTCAGCAATCCATTGGCAAAAGCGGAACATGACCATGTCGGGCCTGCCTGCCGGGCCATAAACCGTGAAATACCTCAGGATGGTCACATCCAGGTCATACAGGTGATGGTAGGCATGGGCCAACGCCTCAGCGCCTTTCTTGGTGGCAGCATATGGCTGGAGCGGGTGATCTGTGTCGTTGGTTTCTTTGAAAGGGGGTATGGTCTGTTCAGCATACAGGCTTGATGTAGATGCCAGGATGAATTTTGGGATGCCCCTTGATGCGGCAGAGCTCCAGCATATTCAACGTGCCGGTTGTGTTTGTCTCCAGATAGACCCAGGGATCACTCAAACTGGTCCTCACGCCTGCCCGAGCTGCCAGGTTGATCAGCCCGTCCACTTTCTCGGGGACGAAGTCATTCAATTTATCAAGGTTTTCTCGTTTTGAGATATCAATCTGATAAAAGTGAAAATAGATTGTGCTTTTTCAACAGGTTCAATCGATAGTGTTTTAATCGCACGTCATAAGCATCATTGAGGTTGTCCACACCATAGACGGTATGCCCATCCCTGAGTAATAAGTCTGCAACTTTATATGCGATAAATCCTGCTGCGCCGGTAAGAAGATATAGTTGACATAATTTAGTTTGTGGCTAGTAGTTATTAGCTGGTAGCCATGCAATTATTTGATAGTGAAATTTTGCCAATTAGTTAATAGCAAATAGCTGATCCCGTTCTGCTGCGCTTCAGGGACTTTGTAGCTCATAGGAAAAAAGTTCAATAACAAGATCCTATCAGCTATGACCTATTACCTATTTGCTATTATTTTTCCACGCATCCGCCCCTCCGACATGATATTTTTCTGTCGGCTGGTTGGAAGTATGTCCATCATGGCAAACCTGAAGTGAAACTTTCGATCAGTTTGCGATCATGGATTTACAGGTATCGCCATTCGGGCAGGTACCTGAATGCGCACCTGCTGGTTTCGCAGAAGGGCGACAAGCAAGCGTACCCTCTCACTGCCATCCAGTGCTGTGTCAAAAATGGCGTTGTACCCATCAAAAGGGCCACCCCTGATGATCACCGGATCCCCGTGCTTCAATCCCTGGTCCTCTGCTTGGCGTATGTTGTTAATCCGTTGAACGTTCTTCTCGATACTTGTGATGATTTCATCAGGGACAACAGCAGGTTCATTATCAAAGCTAATAAGGCGATTTGCCCCGGGGATGTAGCATAAACGGGAAAGAGAATATTCTTCCAGGTTGACATTGACGAATAAATATCCCGGGAAAAATGGTTTTACCCTGCGCGCTCTGGGATTTACCGGGTTCACACTCAACCGCGGATAAAAAACCTTCAGGTTTCGACAAAGAAGCTGGGAATGTAGAAAGTCTTCGCGGTTTGGTTTGCTGTGAAGAACGTACCAGGATGCTCTCATGAAAATGCTTTCCTCATGGTGAAAACGATAATGGGTCCGGTGATGCTTTCATGAAATGTGCCATGTTCAATACTTTGGGTGTCAATCAAAAATTCCGCTGTTCTCCCCAAAGTAGAAGAGATATAACATGCATATATTTGTGCTTTTCTAAGACGCCATTATACCATACGGGATGTTTTGAACTTGTTTTTGTGCTTTAGAGGGCTTGTGGTGTCAGCTGTTGAACGATACATGTAAAAAACTGTCCAAACCAGAACTTTATTATAGGAATACAAAGCTCGATGTCGATATTGATTAACGTGTTAAGGTAACTTGATTGTTGGAAAGAAGAAATTATTTAAGGAGAATGATTTGACTACTGCTCTTTCTTGTCAGCTTTCCGATACCCAAACCACAAACCAAAAGCAAGCACTGCAAGCCCAGCCAAAGCACCCACAATTTGTGCCCAATTGATGCCCGGGTAGGATCCAATCCCAATCAGATCAGCAACCAAGCACAGGATCATAAAAATGCCCCCAAGGATGATCAATATCAAGCTGATTACTTTCTTTGACATATCACCACCTTTACTAAATGATGTCTTGTTATAAGGAGATCACATGAAATTTAATGAGCAAGATGTAATTACATGGAAATAATACCATGATATCAAAATCTGGATGTTGCATCACCTTTGTACACGTCCTGACTGGTTCCCGGCCAATAATCGCTCAACATCCGCTACACAAACCCGGTTGACATCGCCTATGATCGAGTGTTTCAGGCAGCTTGCTGCAGTCGCAAACGCCAATGCTCCTTCAGGATCATTTAGCTGGAGAAGCCCATAAATCAACCCTGCAGAAAAACTATCACCACCACCAACCCTGTCCACAATATCTGTAATTGTGTATTTTTGAGATTGATAAAAGGCATCCCTGGTTGCCAGGCAAGCAGACCAGTTGTTTTGACTGGCGTTCAGGCTTTCCCGCAAGGTTATCGCAACGATCGAGACGTCAGGAAACTCAGACATGACCTTATTGGCCAACTCTTGATATTTATTAGCATTCAATTTTCCAGATTTAACATCAACATCGGTTTTTATTCCCAGGGACTTCTGGATATCCTCTTCATTAGCGATGCATACATCAACAGATTTCATTAAATCTCGCATCACCTCGGGGGCTTCTTTCCCATACTTCCAAAGTTTCGAGCGGAAGTTGAGGTCACAGGATACTTTGAGCTTCAATTTCCTTGCAATATTGACTGCTTCCAATGCTAATTCGGCGGCTGAAGCGCTCAAGGCAGGTGTGATGCCGCTGATGTGGAACCAGTCAGCCCCTGAAAATACCTTATCCCATTTGATGCGCCCTTTTGATGCATTTGCGATAGCACTGTTTTCCCGGTCATAGATCACTTTGGAAGGGCGCTGGTTTGCCCCTGCTTCCAGGAAATAAATTCCCATCCGCCCAGGACTTGTCTGGATATGAGACACATCCACACCAAATTTCCTAAGCTCCATCAGGCAGGCTTGACCGATATCATTATCAGGTAGGACAGTCACAAAAGCTGCGTCTAAACCAAAATTCGTCAGCGATACGGCAACATTCGCTTCACCGCCGCCGAATGTGGCTTCGAATTTCGGTGTCTGTAATAATTTTTCATATCCAGGAGCCTTTAGCCTAAGCATGATCTCACCAAAAGTAATTACTCTCGCCATTTTTCCTGCTCCTAACTTAACCTGTTTACACAAAGAATCATACCCAGATGTCAATTTAATCCTCGCAACTCTTTCTTGATCACTTTCAATTCAGCAGCTTCCGGTCGTTTTTTATAGTACTCATCCAACGGGTAGCAGCCTGACACCAGCCCTTTTCGCGGGGCTGTTGTACAGTCGCTGAATGTCCGGCATATCTTTCTGCGTTTCAGCGGTCTGCCCAGTAATATATCCAGCGGCAGTTCCGGATATGATAAGCTTGACCGTCCAAGCCCAACGAAATCAACATTACCCTCCCGGACAACCGCCTGGGCAACATTGGGGATGAATTCCTGTAAGTAGCTGTATCCCGAACCAACACAAATCATCTCTGGAACAGCTTGCTTCAATTTTGTAGCGTTGTTGATAAGGCGAGCCACGCTTATGAGAGGGTCTTCTGGGGGATGATAGCCATCACTTGGGGGATAATAATGCGGCCGGATGAGATGCGGACAATAGTAAGGACTTGAAGCAGAGAAGTTCACCATCTCGACACCTAACTCCTGAAGCATGTGCATCAATGCGATTGGTTCATCCAAATCAACCTCACCGGGATTTGTCGGGTTTCCCCCAAAGGCAAAAGGATAATGCCCGTGTTCATCATGGTAAGTCAACATCTTCCCAATTCCATTCTCATCGGGTCTGAATGGGGGTGTGTCAAATATACTGAAGCGAACACCGATCCCTAAAGATGGGCATTCTGCCTGAATTCCCTGAACGATCTCTCTGAGGAACCGGGTTCGATTTCTCCAGGCTTCCGCCATATCTGCCCGGGCGGTTCACGGCACTCAGAAGTTCATGTCCAAGATAGCCATGACAATGTTTGATATCCACGAAATTGAAGCCAATCGACTCAGCTCGTTTCGCTGCCTGCACATAATCACCGATCAAGTCATCCAACTCCAAGTCTGATATGGGTTCTAAATCAGCAGGAATACCGAAAAGTTCATCCAATAATGGGTGATGATAGACAATATTTGGTTCCAGTTTTGTTTTCTCATTAGGTCTGCAGAATCTTCCGGAGTGTGTTAGCTGCATCCCGATATACAGATCACTGCAGCTGCCAACAGCTTTCTCATGTTCCTCGAGGAGTGCTTCACGAAGTTTCTCAACCGCAGCCATCGTTGTATCCAGGATCATCAATTGATTGGGATTGGCTCTCCCATCAGGGCGAACGGCGAAGGCTTCTCCTCCCCAGATCAATTTTGCACCACTCAAACCGAAATTCCGCCAGCGCCTGAACACCAGTTCAGTTGGCTTCCCATCTGTGGTGCCATCCCATCCCTCCATAGGATGCACACAAAAACGGTTTCCTATGGTGAAACCATTACGTAATGTTAGAGGTTGGGCAAGTGGGCTGCCTTCCCCTGTGATCAATTCATCGTCAAAAGGGATGGAGATATCAAGCTTCTCCAGGCACTCCTGAAATTCCTTATTTGATTTCAATTTATTCAGGCGAATGTACTTCGGTTGCAAAATGCCTCCAGGTTTAGGGAATATTGAAAGTTGAATGGTTTATAACCTTTGAATGTGAAAGCCGCCGTCTACGTCGAAAACCTGCCCGGTAGAAAATGGGAAATAATCTTCGGCAATGGCTACAACAGCTTTTCCGATGTCTTCAGGGTAGCCCCAGCGTTTTATCGGGGTAATGCCATCTGCGATCAAACGGTCATATTTTTCACTGACAACCTCAGTCAGGGGTGTCTTGATAATGCCAGGGCGGATCTCATAGACATTGATTGACTCTTCTGCCAATCGGTCAGCAAACAGCTTTGTAGTCATCGATACAGCTGCTTTCGAAATGCAGTATTCAGCCCGTGATGTGCTGCTTGTGTATGCACTGATCGAACTGATGTTGACGATCTTTCCATGATTAATTTCACCAGACTGAATTAGTCGCATCATTGCTTTTGCTGCAATACGGCTGAGGAAAAAAGTGCCGTATAAATTGACCTCCAGGACTTCCCGCATACTTTCTTCGGGCATGTCCATCATATCCAATCGCACCCTGGGCCCTATGCCGGCATTATTGACCAACATGTCTATTTTCCCATAGCGTATTTAATGCTTGATGAATGATCCTCTCTCTATCTGCTGCTTTGGTGATGTCTCCCTGAACTGTGATGCCTTCAGATCCGGCTTGCTGGACAAGTTCTAAAGTATCAGCTTGTTTTTCAACAGGACTGACATCATTGATCACAATCTGCCAACCCGCTTTAGCTAATTGGGATGCTATACCCTGTCCGATCCCACGTCCTGCTCCAGTTACAACTGCGACATGATTTTCCATACGCTTACCTCTGTTGTGATTTTTTATTGATCCTGATAAATTTGCCCTTCACGGAAACGAGACCAGGTCGTTTCAAACCAGGCGTCTGAATTTGGGAATAGGTCGTACATCTTCCCAATAATGCTTGATACGCTCAGCATCATCCGATATTGTCTTCAATACTTTTTTGCGGTATTCCGGTTCTTCTTGTGCAATATGCCATTCTTCAGGCAAATTCGGGTGAACCTTTTCCCCATTCCTGTCCATCACAATAGACGAACCGCGGCTTCCAACACCTTCATTGATTTGGAAACGTATCGCCTCTAAATAAACCAGGTGGGCAAAACACAGCTGGCGGATTTGAAAAGCGAATTTCAATCCTCTTTTCTTTTCGGAGAGGATCCCAGTTTCCGATATCGCCTGAAATTGTTACTGAAGCTTCCTGAACAGCCTTCTCAATCCCTTTATTATCACGAATATGTGCGCCATATTTCGTCATTCTCTCTTGTAGTTTGTTCTTTTCACTTCTCCATTGCAGCGGGGACTGATTGCAGGTAGCGATCCAATCGGCAACCTTTGTCAATGAATTTCGAATGGCATCAATCCCGAGCTTTTCAGGCAGGCTCCAGCCTTGATAACGGTTCGCAATGAATTCAGATGATCGGAATCCTGCCACCTGCCCGGCATTCAGCGCTGAACCTCCTGGGCGTGCGACACCGTGTGAACCATTCACTTCACCAATGGGGAATAGATGTTTGATATTTGTTGATTTATACCAGATCGTTCCAGCAAGGCCGCCATTATTGTGTTGGGCGCAAATGCCAACTTCCAATGGTGTCGTGAACAGGTCGATATTATGTTCCTTATAGAGGGCAATCGCATCCGGGTTCATTGCATTTAACCGCGCGATTGGTGTGTCCTGATCTGCACCTGAACGATGCAAATAGGTTCTTGCTTCTTCAGGGAGGTCATCGAATGTGAAACCGCCTGGATTAGAACGAAAGTCGAGGAATACTCTCCGATTATTGATGACCGTTTCAATATAAACCAATATATCAATAATGGAAGATCCCCCAATGGCTTTCTTCGCATCAAACGGCCACTGATAGCCTTTGAGGAAGACCATGCCGTTCATTTCACCGGCAGAATCGAAATAGGGATTTAAAAACTCTCTGGCATCTGAAACGCCGTCCTGGTCGGTACTGATCACACGGGGGATAACCTGCATATAGGTGCCCGATACATTCCAGCGGAATTTCGTGGAGGCTAATCCATATTGAGATTCTGGCAAACTGACTGCTTCAGCACCAGCCATCAATGCCAATCCTATCGCACCGGTGTGGACCGGGGGATACACGCTGGCTTTGTAGAGGCCTCCTGGGCCACCTACTGCAAATACCAGGTTCTCACACAGGTAAGCTTCAAGATCCCCATCGTCGGTAATAGCCAATAAGCCGCACACTTTCTTCGGTTCTTCATCCAAAGTAACCAGTTCTATAGCTGTTCGCCCCTCCCGAATTGGAATTCCCAATGATCGCACCTGTTTGATCAGGACCCGGCACATTTCCCGTGATGTGTAAGGCCCGATTGAAGTCGCCCGTTGGCGAGGATCATGGTCCGTTTTATAGCCGACAAATTGGCCGTATTCATCCCGGGGGAAGGGCATTCCAAGATTGACCAAATTCATGAATGCACGGGCAGAAAGGCTGGATTCAATCAGTGCCAGGTCGCCATGCATCGCGCCATTTGCATAATATGTTTCAGCCATATCTACTGGCGAATTGGCTTCATCTCCACTCATGGAAAGCTTGTAGTATGTTTGTTTGTCACTGCCGGTGTTAATCGATGTCCCCTTTGAGAGTCCCTTCCGTTAGGATCATCACATTTTCAATGCCTTGAATTCTCAGTTGAGCTGCCGCATTCAGGCCGGATGCACCGCTGCCTAAAACCAATGTATGCACAATGGTCAACGGCACTTCTATTACATGGTCATTTTGATGTATTGAAATATGTTTTTCGGTATTCAAATCACTTTCCTGGTATTTTTTAATTGAAAATCGTCTAATCGTCTTTAAGATTTATTATCGTGGTTACTCATAAAGGATTATAATCGGGATTTTTCATAAGAATCACAGGAAGGTTGTATCTGAATGAACGAAAAGTGCAATCAATCCAAGTGTCCTGACCAGTGAAATCATCCATTGCCATAAAACCTTGAAGGTATAATCAGGGATAACTAACGGAAGAAGATCGAAGGTTGAAAAATGAAACGGTGTGAAGTATGTGACAAATTGACGGATAACGGCACAAGGTTCTGCAGACGATGCGGCACAGCATTTGAATATGACCCGAAGGTAACGCCTTTTTCCGAGACCCGGATCATACTTGCTATCCTGCTTATCTCATTTGTGGGTTGGGTCATTTATTCAGCCATACCATTACCCCTACCAGACCCAACTGAATGTTCACAGACAAGTTATCGACGATTTAATCGGATCGCCAACCAGTATTACAGGGATTTAAGAATGTCCTCAGGTCGGAGGTGCTGTTCACATCAGAATTAAGTGAACTCCGGTCTTATAGAAATGATACGGAAGATATTCCAGTTCCCCCCTGTCTTGAAAGCGCAAAAGCAGATTTAGTTAATTATCTGGATAAGGTCTTTTATATTGGCTTGTATTCTATGTGGGGTGCTTACCAAGCAGCAGCAGCAAACACGGAAAGCGCAGGAGAGTATTGGGAATCCTATATCAATCACATGGATGAAGTTAAAGCTTGCCTTCCGAATTGTCCTTAATCCCCATTAAAACATTGTTTCCAGGTAAATATTAAAAGCGGGCGACGAGATTCGAACTCGCGAATAGTAGCTTGGGAAGCTACTGCCTTACCACTTGGCGACGCCCGCATTTGATATGGCAATATTTTACCGCGATTACAGTTTTCTGCAAAACATAATGATTTTTTGTTATGCCTGAATCTAAGCAGCGTATATTTTCTATTTCCGTGTAAAATTAACCATTGCATTTCGCTGCGGAAATCATAAAAACATACAGCTGATAGTATTTCACGAAGAAACTCATGAAGATTGACAGAAAAGAAAGACAAAAACAAACATCCAAATACCATTCATTCATCCAACAAATGCGCATGTCCCTACAATCCCTGCGCTGGCGGTTGACGCTGAGTTACTCATTGGTCACAGTCGCCGCATTACTTGTAGTGGAATTGATCGTGATGGGGTTATTATTCTCATATTTTGTTTCTACTATTGATCTGACTCCAGAGAACCTAATTGCCAGTTTGCAAGCAGAATGGATCCCTCAGGTCCAGGAATATTTTTCGAAAGACCCACCAGATATTGAGGGTGTCAGAAAATATCTTGAAGATGTGAAAGGATCGGCAATCAGCAGCAAACCGATATCTTTCCTTGGGAATCTTCAGCTTGAAATGAAAGCTCAGGACTTCCTGAATTTCTATTATCTGTTGGATGATCGTACACTCGTGGATGCGGTTCCCCATGAGATTGTGTCGGAAGCAGATCTGGATAAAAAGATTTCCTTCAATTTTTTGCCTGGATTGAGTGCACCCCTGAGAGCTGCATTAGCAGGTGTTGAAGATCTGGATCTGTTATATGAAGAAGTCGAACCAGGTAATCGCATCACAGGTGCTGTTCCAGTTTTTCGATTTGAACCAAGGGATTTTGACTCCCTCGATCCTGAGGCAAATGAACCACTTATGGACGTTGAGCGGAAGCTTGTTGGAGTGATTGTCTTTACAACAAAGCGATTTCCCTGGGAATACATTCCGATTGGTGAAATGATGCTTTATTTTGGCCGATCGCTTCTTATCTTTACTTTTTTTGCAGGCATTCTTGGCTCGATATTTGGCATGCTCACGGCAAACAACCTGACGAGAAGGTTATCCCATGTTTCACAGGCAGCGCATGATTGGGCAGGTGGAGATTTCTCAGTCAGTATTTTGAGAACAAAAGATGATGAAATTGGTATGCTTGCTCAGGACCTGAACAGGATGGCAGACCAGCTCGAAACTTTGTTGGATCGCCGGATGGAAATATCAGTATTAGCGGAGAGAAACCGCCTTGCCAGGGATCTGCATGACAGCGTAAAGCAGCAGGCTTTTGCTGCTTCTGCTCAACTTGGTGCAGCAAAAACGCATTTTAGAGAATCACCTGAAGAAGCTTTCAATCATCTACTGGAAGCAGAACAGCTTATCGAGAAGGTCAGGCAGGCACTGACATCCCTTATCAATGAAATGCGCCCAATTGAAATGAAAGGGAAGGGTCTAATCCATGCGATTGAGGAATTCGTCGAGGATTGGAAACGCCGCAATCAAATCGAAATTAACTTGGAAATTCAGGGAAAGCACAGCCTTCCCTTAGAAATTGAGAAAGGGATTTTCAGGATCATCCAGGAAGCTTTAGCGAATATTTCATGGCATAGCCAGGCAGAAAATGTATCATTAAAGATGAGTTTTTACCATGATCATTTCAGTATGGTCATCAGGGATGATGGGCAGGGGTTTGTCATATCTAGTTCTCCAAAGAATTCTTTGGGACTTCAGTCGATGCATGAAAGAGCAGTTTTGATCGGAGCAGAATTAATCGTAAATAGCGAGCTGGATAAGGGCACAGAAATATTACTGACTGTTCCTTACCCTATGATGGAGTTTTGATATGACCTTAAGACGAATTACCGTTCTCATTGTCGATGACCATGAGGTTGTCAGGCAGGGACTGCGTGCCTATCTTGAAGCTCAGCCTGATTTTGTCGTGATTGGAGAGGCATCCAACGGGGACGAAGCAGTTGAGGCGGCAGCAGAGTACTTACCCGATGTCATGTTGTTGGACCTTGTGATGAGCGGCATGGGTGGTGTGGAAGCAGCACGTCGGGTTAAATCAGCAACACCACGCACACAAATCGTTGTCCTGACTTCTTACCATCAAGATGAATTTATCTTTCCTGCAATGCAGGCTGGTGCAATTTCGTATATTCTGAAGGATGTGGTGATGGATGACCTTGCTGATGCGGTGCGCAAAGCAGCACGGGGAGAAGGTGTGATGCATCCCAGAGTTGCAGAACGGGTCATCCAGGAAGTCCATGGTGCCAAGACGGCTCAATTCAATCCGTTTCGTTCGCTGACAAACAGGGAAATGGATGTTATTCGCCTGATCGCAAAAGGTCTATCGAACAGCGAGATTGCCGAAGCGCTTTTCATCAGTGAAAATACAGTGAAGGGTCACGTCAGCAATATTTTAAGTAAATTGCACCTTGCTGACCGCACCCAGGCAGCTGTTTTTGCATGGGAGCAGGGTTTAATTCATAAAGATGAGTAGTTGTACTCTTTATTTTGATCATAGTGAACTTAAGAATTGGTTTCATTTGAAAGGTTGTCAGAAATGGATATGAAAATTGGATATATTGGTTTGGGGATCATGGGAAAATCTATGGCAAGGAATATCCTCAAGGCAGGATATGGACTTGTTGTGCATAACCGCAGCCGTGAAAGCGTAAAAGAATTGGCCCAGGAAGGTGCAATAGAAGCCTATTCACCGGCGGAAGTTGCACAACAGGTGGATGTAGTCTTCACGAATCTACCTGATTCACCTGATGTGGAACTAGTCGCTTTAGGACCACAGGGCATCAGGGAAGGTGCACATGAGGGCTTGATCTACGTGGATAACTCAACGATCAAACCAGCAACTGCACGAAAGATAGGTAAGGTATTAACCGAAGATAAGGTGACAATGTTGGATGCACCTGTCAGCGGTGGAGATGTTGGAGCAATAAATGGAACTCTGACGATCATGGTTGGAGGGCCAGCGAAAGCTTTAGAAAGAATCATGCCCATTCTACAAACAATTGGAAAAACAATCACCCATGTTGGTGGATTGGGGGATGGTCAAATTGCTAAGGCAGCAAACCAGATAATGGTGGCAGCTCAAATGGTAGCGATGGGAGAATTATTGGTCCTTGCACAAAAAGCAGGTGCAGATCCCCAAAAAGTTGTTCAGGCGATCCGTGGCGGTGCTGCAGGTTGCTGGACGTTGGACAATAAACCCAACAGGTTATTTGCGGGGAACCGACAGCCAGGATTTAAAGCTTATATGCAGGCGAAAGATCTAGGTATCGTTATGGACACGGCAAAGGAATATGGCGTTTCTTTACCGTCAGCAGCCATTCACTCACAATTATTCAATGCAATGCTTGAGATGGGAATGCGCGATTTAGATAATTCTGCTGTATTGGGTGTCATTGAGAATCTCTCTGGAACCAATTTAGAAGGATAAGCTTCTCTTAAGGAAATATCCCGCTGAATCTAACTCAGATCAGCGGGATTTTGTGTAAAATTTCTTTCTTTCTTCAATTTGACGGAATCGATCTTCCTCGGTCTCTGGATTTGGGATGCAGTGGGGGATTCGTGTACAGGTTAGGTTCGGGGAATAAAATGGGTCGGTATTTAACAAATAATTCTCAAATTGATTGTATCCAAATAAAGTGTCTTCAACCGGTGTGTCGTAGCCTCTGGACATCCCTTCATAGTGAAACAGAAGGGCGTTTGGGTTGTAAATGTTCCGGTATCCCGCTTCATGAACACGGAGACAAAAATCAATATCACCAAAAGCTAATCGGTAGTTTTCATCGTATCCCCCGACCTGGTTGAACACATCTCGACGGACCATCTGGCAGGCACCTGTAAGTGCCAGGATGTCTCGGTACCAATCTACAGATCCCCACAAGCCAAAATAATGTTCTGGGGCGTTGAGGTAAATATGCCCTGTAAAACCTGATAACCCCATGATTATCCCAGCATGTTGAATAGAACGATTTTCTCTGATAAGTTTTGCACCTACGACGCCAATATCCGGCCTCATTGCCCATTGTGCAAGTTCCGAAAGCCAATCGGAGTTGATCACGCGCATATCATCATTGAGGAATAAGATCAAATCAGAGTTCGATTCTCTCGCACCCAGGTTGATCGCTTCGGAGTAATTAAAAGGCTTTTTATATGGGATGATCGTTATGAGTGGATTCTGTTTCAATTCTTCATAATATGGGATCGCGTTCTTGTCTGAAGAGCTGTTGTCAATTATCTTGATATTTAAGTCTATAGTGTAGTTATATGAAAAAATTGAAGTGATCAATGACCTGAGCAGCTCAGCATGATCTTTTGTAAGGATCACAATGGAAACAGAAGGTTGATTCATTTTCCAATTCACCTGGGTGCGTTCATTTTCTATCGTAAAGGTCACATCGGTGAAGCCCTTAGAGGTTAGATGATTCCTGATAACCTCCTGATTTGATTGACAAACTGGCGTTACCCATTGGCTTTGAGTTACGAGTAGGAAGGGGAGATGGGAAAATGTTGCGTTCTGTTCGCATAGCCGTAGTAATGCGTTGTACTCCTGGGCTAACAAGTTAACCTTTGGATCAACCTCAGGCAGGACATCACGAAGTGCCGCCACGCAGATGAAGCTGCGAGAAAGGTAATTTAGTGATAATAGAAGGGCAGGAGAGAGTTGAGAAGGTTTGAAGAAAGGTTTTTCACCTTCATGTGCCTCTTTCTCAACACTGTTATCATATGAGACCACATCTGGGTGGGGCTCCCGTTGAAGAACCGGGTAGAACCTCTCCAACAATCTGGGTGAAAATCGATCTCCCACCTGACAAAAGATGACATAGTCGCCGGTAATTTCTGCATGAATACTTGTATGTTGGTCAGCGAAAATGATATTCTTAGAAAAACCTAATTCTTTAATGACATCTCTGGATGATGAGACCTCGGGAGCAATGAGAATGATTTCCCAGGCGTTACCCTGGATCGAATATATTGAATCCAGAGTCCTTTTGATTTCTTTGTTTGATGTGTCTCTTGCATCTAAAAGGAAAGTAACTTTCGGTTGATAAGTGTGGCTGTCAGAAGGCGGGAGTGGTTGTTCCCGTTGTTTTGCTTGCCATCGACGGAACGACCTTCTGGACATCCAATTTTGGATCCAAAAGTGTGTCCTGGTTGCTGCGATGCGATGATATAAAGAGCGCATGAACAACTCGAATTTTAATTCAGGGGAGAAGAAAAGCAGGCGAATTTTATGCAGGAATTGTGAATTCATAATAATTATGTGAGAAAACTGGAAATTGCCTTACTCATTGACTGATTTTACCATAAAGAGATTCATGAATTTGAAAAGCAACCAGGAAACTGAAAGGTAGAGCTCTTTTTGTGATAATCAATCATAAGTCTGGTAAAATAAACTCCGCTTAGCGAATTTTGAAAAAGTACTAATAATACGCGCATAGATGTTGATGCGCGTATACATTGAGGTTAGATCATGACCGCTGATTATTATATCCATCCAACTTCCGATGTTTCGTCCGAGGCCAAAATTGGTTCAGGAACGAAAATCTGGCAGCATTGCCAGGTACGTGAAAATGCTGAAATTGGCTCTAATTGTATCCTCAGCAAAGGTGTATACGTTGATGCGGGAGTCAAGATCGGGAATAATGTAAAAATCCAAAATGGGATTTCTGTGTATCATGGTGTCACACTTGAGGATGGTGTATTTTGTGGCCCTCATTGTGTTTTTACGAATGATAAACGACCTCGCTCTATCAATCCGGATGGGTCACTTAAGGGGGGTGATGATTGGGAGGTGAGTGAAACACTGGTTCGAAAAGGTGCCTCCATTGGGGCGCACGCCACACTTATTTGTGGATCTACAATTGGGAAATGGGCGATGATTGGTGCAGGCGCTGTTGTCACGAAAGATGTGCCAGCATTTGGTCTTGTTATTGGAAATCCAGCGCGACTGATTGGATTTGTATGTCCCTGTGGCGAAAAATTATCCCTAAAGGGAGGAAAATACCAGGAAACAACCATCGAATCCAAGGGAATATCCGTGTCAATGGTTTGTCCTGACTGTTCATCAGAAGTATTAATACCGGTCGAAGATTATCAAAAAGTACACCCTTAGATCACCAATATTCAGGAGATAGTTAATAAATGATTTCAATTGCGAAACCAAATATCAGCGAGAGAGAAAAGCAGCTTGTGATGGAAGTGCTTGAATTCAGGCATGTTGGTTCAAGGTCCGAAAGTTGCTGCATTGGAGGAAGCATTTGCCGACCTCTGTGACGTCCAATACGCTGTTGCCACCACATCAGGTACAACTGCTCTTCATACCGCTCTCTTAGCACATGGTATTGGTGAAGGGGATGAAGTGATAACAACCCCGTTCACATTTATCGCTTCAGCCAACAGTATCCTTTTTACAGGAGCAAAACCAGTATTTCGTGGACATCGACATTGAAACTTTCAATCTTGATCCCAACCTGATCGAAGCAGCCATTACACCTCGAACCAGGGCAATCATGCCTGTCCATTTATATGGTTATATATGTGACATGGACGCGATCATGGCAATTGCAGATAAGCATAATTTGATCGTCATTGAAGATGCTTGTCAGGCGGTTGGTGCAACTTTCAATGGCAAGAAGGCAGGCAGTTTTGGTACCGGCACTTTTTCTTTGTATGCCACAAAGAATGTGATGTCAGGTGAGGGTGGCATGATCACTACGGATGATGAGGGATTTGCTGAAAAATGTAAACTCATCCGCAGCCATGGGATGAAAGTCAGATACTACCATGATATGCTTGGATATAACTATCGGATGAGTGATCTGCTTGCTGCAATAGGATTGGCACAAATGGAACGACTTGATGATTTCAATGCTATTAGAAAATCCAATGCAGAATATTTATCTGAAAATCTAACCTCTGTTGTAGTACCAAAAGTGAGACCAGGCTATCAGCATGTCTGGCATCAATATACCATTCGTGTCGATGGCGACAGGGATCGTGACGCTTCAGTTAAACAGCTAAATGAAGCAGGCATCGGAACAGGCATTTTCTACCCTGTACCGGTACATATGCAGGGATATATGAAGGAGATTATCGGAGAACTTCAATTCCCGGTCTCTGAGAAACTGGCAAAACAGGTCATTTCCCTTCCTATACATCCACAGGTCACAAAAGCAGATCGGGAGAAAATCGTCGAAGAGGTTAACAAACTATGAGCATCAAAACTGCCGTAATTGGTGTCGGATCTATGGGCAAAAACCATGCCAGGATCAATTGGGCATTGCCTGATGTCGATCTGGTAGGTGTCGCAGATTTCAATCACGAAACTGCCCGGCAAATTGCATCGAAATACGGTACAAAAGCATACTACAGTCATGAGGAATTACTTGATAAGGCGAAACCTGATGCTGTCACCCTGGCAGTTCCTACTATTTATCATCATGATATTGCGCTGGAGATCATTGATAGAGGGATTCCATTATTAATCGAAAAACCGATCGCATTTCACCATTGAAGAAGGTCAGGATATCATCGATAAGGCAAGAGAGAAGAATGTCAAATTGATGATCGGTCATATAGAACGGTTCAATCCGGCGATTACAATGTTGAAGAAGATTGTTGCAGCGGGAGAACTCGGTCGTATTTTCCAGATGGACGCTCGCCGGCAAGGCCCTTTCCCTGCCAGGATTGCGGATGTAGGTGTTGTCGTGGATTTGGCAGTACATGATCTTGATGTGATGAGATTTGTCTCCCAAAATGAGGTGATTCGTGTTTATGCAGAAACAGAGAAACACATTCACAGCAAATATGAAGATTTGTTAACCGGCTTGGTTCGATTTCAGGATGGGATAATAGGCACTCTAACGATTAACTGGCTGACACCGACCAAGATAAGGGAATTTATCGTCACGGGTGAAAGGGGTCTTTATCGATGTGATTATCTCACTCAGGACCTGTACTTCTTTGAGAACTCGGAAACCACAGGCAGTGAATGGGAGCACATGCGCCACTTAAGAGGTGTTCGTGAGGGGAAGATGGTTCGCCCTGTGATCGCAAAGAAGGAACCTTTACTTGCGGAGCAGGAAGCGTTCCTGGATTCAGTCATTAATGATTCTCCAGTGCCTGTTCCAGGAGAAGACGGCCTAAGAGCGCTTGAACTTGCCAAAACAATTGTGCTCTCAGGTACAGAACATTGCATAAAAGAAACTTAATTTACAATTGATAAGATATACCATGGTAGAGATTTCACAATTAGAAGAATTGATCAGTAAAAAAACAGCCAGAGTTGGCGTCATTGGCTTAGGTTATGTAGGCTTACCTGTTGCGTGCTTGCTTGCAAAAGTTGGTTTTTTTGTCACCGGTCTGGATATCAAACAGGATAGGGTCAATAAGATAAATCAAGGCATTTGTCCCATAGAAGGAAAAGAACCTGGACTATCAGACCTAATGGCTGAAGTTATCCACATGGGTCACTTAAAGGCGTCAACCGATTATGATGACCTGTCAAAAGCTGACATTATTCTTATTGATGTCGAAACTCCCATCGATGAAAATCACATTCCACAATATCATGCTCTAAAAGCTGCCTGTAGCAGCCTTGGAGAAGTGATCAAAGAGAACGTTTTGATTATTGTGGAATCAACCATCGCACCTGGAACGATGGACAGTGTTGTGCGTCCTCTGGTTGAAGCTTCCAGCGGAAAAAAGGCTGGTCTTGATTTCTCACTTGGTGCTTGCCCGGAGCGTGTCATGCCCGGAAAATTACTTGCGAATTTACGATCAATGAGTCGTGTTTGTGGGGGTGATACCAAGGCAGTCTCTGAATTAATGACGAAATTTTACAGGAATATCGTAGATGCAGACCTTGACCAGGCAGACTTGATCACTGCTGAACTGACCAAAACTGCAGAAAATGCATATCGTGATGTCAATATTGCATTCGCAAATGAATTGGCAAAGATATGTCAGGCAGTTGGTGCTGATTTTCTGAAGGTCAGGGACTTAGTGAATAAGTCCCCGGGAAGAAATGTCCTCCTTGCTGGTGCAGGCGTCGGCGGCCATTGTATTCCAAAAGACCCCTGGCTCTTAGCATACGGCGTACAAGAGAAAGTTGATCTGCAGCTCATTCCTTCTGCCAGAGCAGTTAATGATCGGATGCCTGAATATATTCTACAAATGCTTGAGAACGCTCTTCTTGAATACAATAAACCGTTGGATGAAACGAAGGTAGCATTATTGGGTTTTGCATACCTGGAAGAAAGTGATGACGTCCGAAACAGTCCGAGTAAGGCATTATTGGACCTCCTGGAAGCACGTAATGTGAAGGTTGTTGTGCAGGACCCATATGTTCCAGGATATCAGAAACCTGTTCTTGAATGTATTATTGATTGTGATGCTGTAATCATTATGGTTGCTCACCAGGTTTATCGCGAATTGGAATTGGGTGAGATAAAAAGATTGCTGAAAACACCAATCCTGGTCGATGGAAGACGAGTCTTGGATCCTCAAAAAGCTCGGGATGCAGGATTGGATTATGCTGGTATTGGGTTTGGATTATAGAGACCCTTTATAAACTATCGATAAGGTGAATTATGTATAAAGGAAAATCTGTTGCGGTCGTAGTACCGGCATATAACGAAGAGAAACTGATCAGCAAGGTTATCGAAACCATGCCGGATTTTGTGGACTATATCGTTGTGGTAGATGATCTGAGTCGGGATAAAACAGTTGATATTGTAAATAAGTATGTCCAGGATTCTGATGGAAGAATTATCCTGATTGTATTGGAAAAGAATTCAGGGGTAGGTGGGACGATAGCTGAAGGATATAAGTGGTGCCGTGATCATCAGATTGATGCAACAGCTGTTATGGCAGGTGATGCCCAAATGGACCCGAATGATCTTCCAGCGCTGCTCGATCCAGTGGTTAGTGGAGAAGTGGATTATTCTAAAGGAAACCGTCTATTTACTGGGGAAGCCTGGGATAAAATACCCAAAACACGCTATATGGGGAATGCAGCATTGTCGATGATGACTAAGATCGCTTCAGGATACTGGCACGTAGCTGATTCACAAACAGGCTATACAGTCGCAAATCACAAGGTGTTATCCACGATCGATCTTGATGAGATTTATAAACGATATGGTATGCCAAATGATATGCTGGTTAAACTGAATATCTACAACTTCAAGGTGCGAGATGTCGAAATTGAACCGATCTACGGCATTGGAGAAAAATCGGGGATAAAGCCTCTTCTCGTGATTCCGAAATTCCTCTGGCTCCTGACCCGATTGTTTTTCTATCGAATGATTCAAAAATACATCATCCGGGACTTTCATCCTCTAATTTTCTTTTATTTCTCTGGACTTTCATTTTCGTTTATTGGATGGTTGTTTGGATTATTCCTATTGGTTTTTAGGTTGACCACTGGTCCTGTTGCAGCAACCAGCACGATTGCGGCAATTTTCCTGATCATTTCAGGCATGCAATCTCTGTTTTTTGCCATGTGGTTTGACATGGATTCCAATAAATATCTCAGATGAGTTCCTAAATGAAAATCCTGATTGATGTCACTCATCCAGCACATGTACATTTTTTTAGGGGGGCAGCAAGAGAATTAACAGATCGTGGGCATCAGGTTCGTTTTGTCGCACGAGAGAAAGAAATGACCACACGAGCTCCTGGATGAGTATGGTATTCCTTATCAAACATTAAGCAAAATTCGAGAAGGATTACTTGGGTTAGCTGTTGAATTGATTGAGCATCAATCCCGTTTATTCAATATCATGCGTCGATTCAAGCCAGATGTTGTGCTGAATATTGGTGGCACTTTCATTGTGCACGCAGGAAAATTATTGGGAGTAAAAACGTGTGTGTTCACAGATACTGAACATGCAAAATTATCCAATTCGATAACTTTCCCTTTTGCGGCACATATCTGTACTCCTGAGAGTTACATCCATCAACTTGGAGAAAAACAAACTCGATATAAAGGATTTCAGGAGTTAGCCTATTTACATCCAAATCAATTTTCGCCAAACCCAGAAATACTGCACCAACTTGGGTTATCAGAAGATGAGCGCTTTTTCATTTTGAGGTTTGTGTCATGGGGAGCCTCACATGATGTTGGTTTACAGGGGTTTTCCTCAGAAGGTCAGCTTGAATTGGTTAACGGGTTGAAAGAGTATGGCAAAGTTTTAATAACCTCTGAAGGGAATTTACCTGAAGCGCTTCAATCACACAGGATCAATGTCAGCCCTATTTTCATCCATGATCTGCTTTATTATTCCAGTTTGTATATTGGTGAAGGGGCGACGATGGCGAGTGAGTTTGCTATCCTCGGTACGCCAAGTATTTACGTCAGTCCCCTTGAGTTAGGGTATTTAGATGAACTTGAAGAAAAATATCAATTGATGTATCACTTTAGAGCAGGTGATGCTGACATTGAGAAGATTATAGCTTTAGCAAAGGACACTGGATTGAAGCAAAAGCATCAAGCCAGGCGACAAGAGATGCTTGATGAAAAGACTGATGTTACAGCCTGGATCGTGAATTTTGTTGAGTCTTTAGTGTGAAATTGTCTTAGAATCAAAAAAGTTTACTACATTTTCAAAGTGCGTAGGTGGAAGAAAATTATAGGGAATGAGTCATATTGCTGATGTGTGATAAACCAATCCGGGTGATGATGATTATTGGCAGGTTGGGGGATGGCGGCAAAGAAAGGCAATTGCTGCTTTTATTAAAGACACTGCAGAAGCATAAAGATATATTCACCTGCCTGGTTTCGATGAATTCTGGAGGCGAAAGGGATAAAGAAGCGGATCAATACGTTGAAGTATTAGAAATCTTTCCAGATCGAAAAAAGACCGATTTAATTCATCCAATGAAGCGGCTCAAAAGTTTGATAAAGAAACATCATATCAATTTAATTCACACATGGGGAAGCGGCGTTTGGGATATGATGGGTGTTTATGTTGGCCGACGTTGTGGCGTTCCGGTTTTGCATAATGGCATCCGATCTGCTCCAACCCGTATGAATGTATACAACTGGGTGACGCGAATAAGTGCGCTGTACGCTGATGCCATTGCCGCAAATTCTCAAGCTGGAATAAAATCATTCGGGTTTACAGGACGTCCAAATGCGAAGGTAATCTACAATGGATTGGATCACACAAGATTCGACGATATTGATCACCAACCTGAAGGCTATAACATTTGCATGGTGGCTAACTTTCAACAAAGGAAAGATCATTTAAGTTTAGTGAAAGCAATGCCAAGAATTTTGAAGTCTTTTCCAAAATCAAGCTTGACTCTTATTGGTCATGATTACGGAACGCTAAGTGCAGTTAGGGATTTAATTGATGAACTGCATCTCTCTGGGAACGTTGAAATCATCACAGACTGCACACAGCCGGAACCAATCATTGGTAAATGTCAGATTTGCGTTCTAGCAACCAATGAGGACGCACATGGTGAAGGGATATCCAATGCCGTTCTTGAATATATGGCTCTCTCAAAACCAGTGATCGCATCCAGGAACGGGGGTAATCCTGAAATTGTTGTTGATAAGATAACTGGTTTTTTAGTCCCCCCGGGTTCGCCCAAAGAGATTAGTGAAAAGGCTATTTATCTATTTAACAACCAAAAAATTGCCAAGGAAATGGGTGAAAAGGGAAAATCTTTTGTGAATGAACGGTTTTCTCTTGAAAAAATGGAAACTGATTATATCGAGTTATATAAAGCCTTGCTGCAGATTGCATAATCCCAAGCGATACTCTGCTATAGTGAGTACTTGCTTTAAGTTACATGAGCATATTCATGTATTCAATAATACATTGTAAGTATCTATGATGCGGGATGAAATTCTGTTCTGAGAAAATTGGGAACCATAGGATAGGATTTCATCATGATTCCATTTTTCTTCCAGAATAATTTCTAATTTTGATGTAAAATCTGATAACTGATGGGGGTTAAATGTACAACCATAAGCTGGATTGTTGATAATATCTGGGATCCCACCCACATTACTGCCCAGAAAAGGTTTGCCGCAGGCTAAAGCTTCATACATAACTGTCGGCGATCCTTCACTAAAACTGGTTAACACAACACAGTCACTGGCGTTGATCCATTGGTTAATTTCCTGATGAGGGATCATTCCCAGCATCCTGAAGTTTTCTTCTAAATCCAGTTCACTGATCAACTGGCTTAGCTTGCTGAAATTTGCACCTTCGCCAATTATGACGCATTGCAGGCCCCTATTTTTCTTGATCAACTGGGATGATCCTTTTATAAACAGTTCCACATTTTTATTATCATCCAACCTGCTGATATTCAATAGGATAGGAACCCCCAAAGGTAATGCTAATGTTCTTCTTGCTTTATCCTGATCAATTTGATGGAATAATTCATCGTTGAACCCAATTGGGATGGTCTCCACATCACTTTTTTCATCGATTTCTTTGACTTTTTCTTTCATCAAATCATTTACGACATAGATTTTGTCAGTACCTGTGATTGTTTTTGTGATCTTCTCTTTCCAAATTTGATTTCTTTGTGGGTATTCTGTCAACTGAAGTGTGCTGTGGTTTGTAATGACCACAGGCGTTTTATATGCTTCTTTCAGTTTCACCGCAATATAGCCGGAGGTCCAAAAGTAATGTGCGTGGATCAGATCAAAGCTTAATGATTTTTTCTTGATAATCTTTCTAATTCTCTTTAGTAACCGATCACCAAGCTTTAGGTAACTTCTTTTCCAGGGAAAATAGAAGATTGGTACAGGGAAAACATACACATTTTCTGGTTTGCTTGTGGTATCTATGCACGAACTCGATGGCATGAGTTCGTAGAGATCTGATGGGTAATATTCGAGAGAATTCAGCAATTGGTTTATATCTGACAAGGACAAAAACATTGCGAAATTCTTTGGCAATGCTCTCGATTTGAGCCTTTTGAAATGTGGTATAAGTATGTGTTATAAAGAGAATGTTCTTCGTTTTCATACGTGACTATTATATTTGATTCACGCATTATTTCATAGATATATACTGATACTTGTGTTTATTGGCTGTTGCGTTGTGATTTTATTTCTCGCTGGGAAAAAGTATCGTTTTGGTTATATCGTAACAAAATTATCATTAGGGTAGTAGATTTCAATTAAGAAACAGGACACAAATGAGTTTTCAGAAGAGTTTTTTCGTATTTGCCCACAGTCTTTTTGATCGCCGCTTCATGAATACCTATCGATGGTTATTAGACAATCAATCAAAAGACTATCCGCAGCTAATTGAAGACCAAAACATACGCTTGAGAGAATTTATTTCGAACGTTTATGACAGCGTCCCTTATTATCACGATATGTTTATTGATTTGAACATTTCTCCAAATGACATTCAGCATCGAAAAGATCTTGAAAAGCTGCCTATATTAACAAAACAAAAAATCAGGGACAACTTCAAGACGATCGTTTCAAAAAACTTATCCAAACAGAAGTATTATGAGAATCGTACCAGTGGGTCAACAGGAGATCCCTTGCGTTATTTCTATTCAAAATATGATCGTGTACTTGGTGGATGCATGTTGTACCGGGGGTGGTCGTAACGGGGGTTATGAACTTGGGGATAAAATGGCTTTTCTTGCTGGTTCTTCTCTTGGATTGAATTACAAGAGTAAGCTTGAAAAATTTGTACATGAAACGACGAGAAACATAAGGAAGCTCTCATCATTTGATATGGATGAGACAAATATGCGAAAGTATCGAGATGTCATCAATGAATGGAAGCCCAAATTCATTCGCGGATACGTATCGAGCATTCATGCTTATGCTCAATGGCTGCTGGATAACCAACTCTCAATACATTCTCCCGTAGCGATATTCACCACGGCTGAGAGATTATTACCCCATATGAGAGAAACGATCAGTGAAGCGTTCAACAGCCAGGTTTATGATAATTATGGCTTGAATGATGGCGGAATTTCTGCCTATGAATTGCCGGATCACTCAGGTTTGAGAATAGACACAGAAAGAGCGATTCTCGAAGTCATTGATGATGAAGGGAAACAAATTACAGAGGGAACAGGGCGTATCATTGCGACAGGTTTGATTAACACGGCTCTTCCATTTATTCGATATGATACGGGTGATTATGGGACAATTTCAGTTAAACCTGACGGCACGCATGTCCTTACAGAGATCATAGGCCGCCAGGAGGAGATGCTTAGAACGCCTGAAGGGAAAATCCTACATGGTGTGTTCTTTGGTTATGTCTTTAGGGCAATGGATGACATCAGCAATTATCAAGTCATTCAAGAAGACTTATACAATCTCACAATAAAACTGGTCACAGAAAAGGATTTTGATATGTCTCAAATGGAAAAAATCCGAGAGTATGTGGGAAATAGAAGCAAAGAATGGAAGCTTCATTTTGAATTTGTAGATGAGATTGATACATCTGAAGCCGGGAAATATCGTTATGTATTTAGTCGACTTAAGGAAAAATGAATCAATAGCCTGTAACAATTCTCCGATAAAATCGATAAATTTCCCAAAAACGTAATGACCCCAATAGATTGAAGATATGATATTCAAGCTTAGAGAAAAAGGATAGTCTTGAATATAAGTTTTGGAATTCCAGGTCATTCTTTTTAGATAAAAGCAAAACCTCAATAATTAATGGCGTCAGCCTTCCTCGCACAAATCGATGATATTGATGATCTGTCTCCTGATCAAATCCATCTGTCACCCTGATGACTTTCATGCGATTTCTTTTCCGCCGCTCGTATTCCCTGACATTTTTTTGAGTCCACGAACCTGACACAAGGTACCGGTATACTGCAGTGACTTTGTCAAGGTATGCAACTTTTCCATGTAATAAGGATAATAAAGGCACAGTTAAATCCCAGGTCTGTGCATGGTAATACCAATCTGGAGCATTATCAAATACTGAACGTCTGACAACTGCTGAACACATATCTACCAAACTTCCCCCCCAACGGATGACATCCTTTTCAGAACAAACTGCATCATGACGTTTATATCTCTTTAGTTTTGGAGATTTTGAAGTGTTAGGGAATATCCGCTTCGTGGCAGTAAAACACATCGCGACATCCGGATTATTCTCCATGAAATCGATCTGGGTCTGTAATTTATGGGGATCAATCCAATAATCATCAGATTCAAGGAATGCGACATACTTACTGTTGGCTTTTGGAATGATGAACTTATCAATGATCTCAACACCTTTTGACCATTGATTCTCTGTCTGAATGACCGGAACAATTTTTTCTGGATATTTTTCCGCAAATTCCCTGATTATATGAGGTGTTTCATCACTTGAAGCATCGTCATGAATGATAATCTGATATTCAAAATTAACTATTTGCATTAAACAGCTTTCAATTGCCTCACGAATAAATGCTCCCTGATTGAATGCAACCAGACTGATGCTGACTAAGGGCGTTTGCATAAAAAGCCTTTCACTTTTCCAATCACATTCCTGGCGAAATTCCCGATGATTTCAACATATTCAGTCAATTCTTTTGAGTTGATCAGCTTATTTATCAAATAGTATATGATGATTCCGGGGATAATCTGAGCAACAAGTTTCAGTAAGTTGTTTTCGATTTTCAGGTTCCCAATAAGGTAAACACTAATGGCCATCACAATTGATGTCGCTGTGGATGGCAGTAATGCCCTAAGTTGAACACCTAAATTGTATTTGATCATCCGTCCAGCAATATAGCTTGCCACGATTTGAGATATCATCGCAACAATAATTTGGCCAATGATCAAAGCAGCAATCCCATGTCGGTATGTTAGCGCTAAAGCTATTGCAGTAAGAAAATGTTTGAATAAACCGAATTTCAGGATGATATCAGAGCGTCCCTTGATGCGGAATAAATTATAGTTTTGCACCTGGATAGGATAGAATAACCCCACGAGACAAAGGAGCTGGAAATAGGGAATACTATTGGCCCATTTATCTGTTAATAGAAAAAGGAATAAAGGCTCAGCTATCGCAATCAATCCGAGCATTAGAGGGATGTGAAGAAACATGGACATCGTAATTGTTTTTGCATGCACCTGTCGCAATTTGTCATTATCATCCTGGAATGGTGAAAATGCTGGAAATATGACCTGGCCCAATGCCATACTTGTTGACACAGTCGCCGCAGTTTCCATTGTAGAAGCACGTGAATAATAGCCAACATCGCTTGATGAATAGAATTTTCCGATCAAAGTTTGATATAGATTTTTAAAGACTGTCTCAACAATACCTGCAATGAGTAATTTTGAGCCAAACGAAAACATGGTTCTAATTGAGTTAAAAGAAAACTGACGAGCAGGCCGCCACTTATTGAGAATCCACAACGATGCAGCTTGAGAAATGCTGAAAGCAAGAGCCTGGATGACCAGGCTCCAAACCCCAAACCCCAGAATTGCTGAAATAATTGCACATATTCCAGAAAAAACAACCGGGATGAGACTCGCAATAAAATGGTTTTTAAAGTCCATTCTCTTTCGCATCAACGACAATTGAACCAGGCTAAATGCATTGATTATCAATGTCAGGGATAGCGCACGTGTTATTGAAGCAAGAATTGGTTGTTCGTAAAAATTTGCGATTACGGGAGCAGAGAAAAAGAAAATGCTGGCAAGGATGAGTCCAATAATCAGATTGAAGAAGAAGATGGAGGAAGAATCAGTTATGGTGGCATCTTTTTTCTGAATTAATGCACTTCCAAAGCCACTATCGAGTATAGATTGTGCGATGCTTGTAAAGATTGCAAGCATTCCAACAAGCCCAAATTCCGATGGGGAAAGCAACCTGGCAAGAATGATTGAAATGAATAATTGAATTACCTGGAGGCTGATGCGTTCTGAAACAGACCAGGCCATTCCATTAATGGTTTTTTGTTTTATGTTTGACATATTTCTGGGTATTATTCTTTTCTAAGAGTATCTGTTTAGGCAGGTAATTATTATATTCATCTGCTTTTCTTTGTCAAATGCCTGAATAATCCAGCTTGTTATTATGGTATGCATAAATGGATCTTGCGATGAAATAAGATATAATTACACAGGTTTTAAGAACATTCCTATTGATGATTATTTCTTCGATGCGGAAAGCGATCAGTCACAAACAAAATTATTCTTGTAACTGAAAACGAAAGGTGCTATGAGATTAGAAAAGTCTGTGAAAATCGGGATAATCGGTACAGGATTTGTGGGGGGAGGATTAAAACGAACAGTTGATGTCCTGCCTGATATGGAAACATCCTGTGTGTTGACGGGAAGAAATTTGGATGATTTCCCTGGTGAGGATATCTATACAAATTCAGTTCAAGCTTTAATTGAAAACAGCGATATCGTTGTTGAATGCAACGGGGATCCGGTTTACGCAACAGATATCCTGATAAATGTGTTAGACGCTGGATTGCCGGTTGTTACAATGGATGCTGAACTGCATATCACTTCAGGGAGTTATTTATCAACCAAAGGATTAATCACAGAAGCGGAAGGTGATCAACCCGGAGTACTTGCAGCTATGAAGCGAAATCTGGTCAGTATGGGGTTTGAGCCCCTGGTGTACGGGAATCTGAAGGGATTTTTAAACCTGACACCCACTCTTGAAGAGATGAAGTATTGGTCTAAAAAACAGGGAATTACGCTTGAACAAGTTACTGGATTTACTGACGGGACCAAAGTGAATATTGAGCAAGCATTAGTTGCCAATGGTTTAGGTGCTGTTATAGCAAAACAAGGGATGTATGGTACAGACAGCGAAGATATCATTGTTGACTTAAAAATTCTTGCATCTCATGCAAAAGAAATTGGTAAACCGATAAGTGATTATCTGCTGCAAAGCCCGAATGCCCCTCAAAAATTTCCCGCTGGTGTTTTTATTACTGCGGAATATGATCATGAACAAGCGCCAGCCCTAAAATACCTGAAGTTAGGGAAGGGTCCATATTATACATTGATTCGGAATTATCATCTCATTCATCTTGAAATACCAGCTACAATCAGACAGGTCGTAAGGGGACAGGGTGTATTGCTTGACAATAGTATGCATCCTACAGCCAGTGTTTGCGTGATAGCAAAAAGAGAATTAAAACCAGGGGAGATGATAAGACGACCAGATCGCAATTTCCAGATACGTGGTGAAGCAGTTCAAATTAATGAAGCTCCAAACCATGTCCCAATTGGACTTGTGAAAGATGTGGTTATAAAACGTAAAGTTGAACCCGGCCAGGTAATTATGTTCGATGATGTTGAAGTACCCGAATCGAATGCATATGATGCATGGCAGTATACATTAAATCTTGCGTCATAAATTAAGACCATAATAATATATTGGATTTCGTATAGCAATTTCATTAGTATTTCATTTGTTCATAAATTTTATGCCTCGCTGGAAAGAATTTACCGTTTTTCCACGAGAGAAATCCTTAAAATATATTTCTGAATAAAAAACAATGAAAAACTTAATAATATAACAAGATGTTACAACAGGAGATTTTATGGGAAACAACATGAAAGAAACCTATCAGGATTTTTATAATAAAGAATTTGTGAAGGAATTTGAAAAAACAAAAGCCAGGGTTGATTCACTGAAACGCTGCACAAAGTGTTTATTGCCTGAAACGTTCCCATATATTGAATATGATCAGGAAGGTGTATGTAACTACTGCCATCATTTCAAAGTGAGAACGCCTAAAGGGATGCATGCACTGGAGAAGAAGCTTGAACAATACAGGGAACCAGATGATTCTATCAAGTGTGTTGTATCCTTCAGTGGTGGGCGTGACAGCAGTTTTGGTTTACATGTCATAAAGAAAATATTAGGGCTTGATGCGATAGCCTATACATATAACTGGGGAGCAGCTACAGATATCGCACGCAGAAACCAGATTCGAATGTGCGAGAAACTTGGCGTTGAGCAAAAAATTGTTACTGCTGATTTGGATCGGAAGTTAGAAAACATTAAGGCAAATCTCGATGCATGGTTGAAAAAACCAGAATTGGGAACCATACCAATATTAACAAGTGTGGGTCAACAGTTCTTTTATCACGCAAACAGAATAGCTAAAGATTTGGGGCGGGAATTAATTGTTATCGGTGCAAACCCTTTAGAGCTCACATATTTTAAGACAGGATTTTCTGGATTAAAACCCTACTTCTTCAAGGGGCAAAATAACACGCTTGATAAAATCAAATTGGCAGTTTATTATCTGGGTGAGTTTTTAAAAAATCCTTCATATATCAACAGATCATTGTTTGATACTTTGGGTGGATTCCTCTCATTCTTTGTCGTTCCTCATGACTACCTTCGCCTTTTTGAATACTACAGGTGGGATGAGCAGGAGATCAATGAGACATTGATAAAGGAATACGGTTGGGAGATCTCAGACGAAACGCCAAGTACATGGCGAGTTGATGACGGTACCGTACCATTTACAGATTACATTTACTATATGATGTCAGGTTTGACAATTAATGACACATTCAGGAGTAATCAAATTCGTGAGGGGAGGATCAGCCGCGAAGAAGCCATGCGTTTAGTCAACCGTGAAAATCAGCCTCGTTTCAAAGCCATCCAATGGTATTGTGATCGAATTGGTGTCGATTTTGAATCCACTGTCCGAACGGTTAATAATGCACCAAGATTGTATTCATAAAAATATCTCAGATAAAAATTAACAGATATTCGTTTGGGTTTTGAGAAAATTTCGAGGAATCTCATGCAATTTAATTTGGGATTGTTTTTTGAGAAACAGATCTACAGAATTATTCATTTGGATTCACATGATCCTTGTAATACTGTATTTCTGGCGGGATCTGCAAGGAGCGGAACAACCTGGTTACAGGAAATTGTGAATCATGATAATGGGTTCAGGATATTATTTGAACCATTTCGACCCGAAAAAGTAGACCAGGTAAGGCATTGGAAGAAATATCAATATCTTCGCAAAGAAGATGAATCTCCCGAGTATTTGAATCCTTTGAAGCGTATTCTAAGTGGAAAAATAAAGAATGTTTGGGTCGATACGTACAACAGGCGGATAATATCAAATAAACGAATTATTAAGGCAATTCATGCTAATTTGTTTCTATCCTGCGTAAAAAACAACTTTCCAGAAATCCCAATCATCTTAATCTTGCGACATCCCTGTGCAGTAGCCAATTCAAAAATGAATATCGTGGAAAAACACTTTCGCTTCAGTCAGAATCCATATAAGGACTTATTCTCTCAAGATCAATTAATGGATGATTTCCTTGCTCCTTATGAAGTGGATCTACGAAAACCCCAATCTGTTTTTGAAACATTTATTTATATGTGGTGTATAGAATATCTAATCCCGTTGAGCCAATTCAAGGAAGGGGAGGTTTACATCACTTTTTATGAAAACCTTTGTGTCAATCCTCAGGAAGAAATCAGGAACATTTTTGCATATCTTAATTTGCCATATTCCGACACTATTATGAATACATTGAATATTCCTAGTCCTGTAAGCAGGGTCAGTAGTGCAATAATATCGGGTGAGAATTTAATTCAATCATGGAGGAAGAATATCTCTGACGAGCAAATTCGAAAAGCTCTGGATATTCTAAATTCCTTTGGGATGGATGTGATTTACAATGACAGCGATCTGCCATTATTGACGAACATTGAAGTATTAAACAGCCTTAAAATCAATAAAAATCTATATTTTTGAAGTCTTATCTTTTATTTGACTTAATAATTCACCGACATTAGCGAAGGATTGGACTTCACTGTGTTTAAATTCAATTCCGAAGGTCAGTTCGACTGCTATAATCAGATTAATATGTGAGAGGGAATCCCATGCGTCCAGATCATCTGCTGTCATTTCGTCATTAAGGACCAACGAATCATCGTCAAAAACCTCACGAAATACCCTGGTCAATTCATCGATTTTTTCCATAGTTCACTCCATCGTAGAAATATCACCAGGATCTGTGCCTTCGTAGATAGCACGCAGCACCCGGCGCAATATTTTCCCACTTTGATTCTTGGGGATTTTATCTGTCACAATAAATTCAGCAGGAATAGCTACTGTTGACACTTTATTTGAAATATAAATCCTGCATTTCAGCTCAAGCGCTCTATCCCATTCCACCTTATCTGGCACAACGATAAAAGCAACAATCTTTTTATGAAGCAGCGGATCATCCACCCCGATGACAGCAGCATCGCCAATCTCCTCGATTTCAAGTAAGGCACTCTCAACCTCAAAAGGTCCAACAAGATGGCCAGCAGTATTAATCACATCATCAGAACGACTGACATACCAAAAATATCCTTCCGCATCCTGGTAGGCAAGGTCCCCTGTGATGTATAAATCTCCTCGGAATTTATCCGCATAGGCAGAATCCTTGTGGAAATAGGTTCTGAACATTGAATCCCATCCCTTTTTCAACGTGAGATGACCCTGTAAACCAACAGGACGGGGTTGCATGTCATCATCCAGGATGAAAACCTGAATACCTGATCGTGGCTTACCCATTGAACCTGGTTTTACTTCCAACCCGGGTCGGTTAGCAATCATAATGCTGCCAGTTTCGGATTGGAACCAATTATCATAAACCTCAGTTCCGAATACTTTTTTCCCCCAATGATAAATCTCCGGGTTTAGTGGTTCTCCTACGCTGTATATCCGTTTGATGTTGTTCGATTGAATATCCTTGAATTTTGTTTCATCTTCCTGCATTAGCATCCTGAGTGCAGTTGGGGCAGTGTACCAAATGGAAACTTCTTTATCCTTTAAAATCTTCATCCAGTTGTCTGCATTATATGTGCCGCCATATTGAATGGACGTGGTCATCGTGCTCAACGGGGCGATAATCCCGTAGGATAGTCCCGTGATCCAGGCAGGATCAGCTGTACACCAATATAAATCCTCAGTATCAGCTCTTAATACTTCCGTGAAGGATTTAATTACGTCAAGAATGGCACTATGGACATGTAATGCCCCCTTGGGTTTACCTGTTGACCCAGAAGTGTATTGTAAAAACGCGGGTGTTTCACTATCCAATTGATGTGGGTAATCAAATTCAGTATCAGCAGTAGAAAGAAGTTTTGGCAAACTATAAACTAATTCATCTTTATGCTCATCAATATCGACAACAAGGATAGTTTCAAGTTCTGGTAGTTTTTCCTTGATGGCCAGGATCTTTCGAAGCAGGCTGTTTTTCGTGATGAGGACTTTTGTTTCACTATTTCCCAATCTGTCCAACAGGGCATCTTCACCCAGTGTGGAAAAAAGAATGCAGGACATTGCCAGCGTTTTTTCTATCCCGAAATAACTGCTAATCAACAGAGGACTTCTGGGAAGGAATATACTTACGATGTCGCCAGGATCAACATTGACATCCCGCAAGACATGCGCAATTTGATTGGATTGCTGCTCAAAATCATCATAAGTATATTGGTCTTCTGATAAATCTTTATGGATCCAATGCATTATTCTTTTTTCTCCAAGACCATTTTTACAATACTTGGTCAGGCAGGCATATGCGATATTGTCTGAAATCATATTTATTTCCTATCAGGGATTGATGTACCAGTATTGGATTTCATCGAGGGCAACTTCATCATCTCCAACGATTAGTATATCATCAACATGGTGTTCTTCCAGGAATGCGGAGAGAGAAAATTCTGTGAAGTAGCGTAGATCAATACAGTATGTTTTATTGTAATGGGATGCCAATAACGGATCCAGTGCGTTTCGATAAGAAGATCCAATGATCATCAGGTTTCTCTCTGAACCATTATCAAGCGTGTATTCAATCAGGTCAGTAACCTTACCGTAAAATTCATTGAAATGGTTTGTGTACGGTATCGTGGAATAATCTCCTGCAAAGTAATTCAGACGGGGATGTTCTTCGATGTTTTGGCCGCTTTTTATCATCTCGAAGGGTGGGAATTCGACTTCTTCTACCAGAAACGCATCACCATTAATGGGGTAAAGCGATTCCCGTGCCATGCTGCCAAGAAACTCAACATCTTGAAATTCAACAATATCAGATATTTCTAATATTGGAGAAATATCCGGATTGTTCTTCTTGAGCATCGCATGAATTTCTTCATATGCACGCAGGATACCGTGAATTGTCCAATGATGATCAGTGCGGTAGTAATATTTCAGGTGATCTTCCATGTTTGCAAGCATGAATTTTTCTAATGCTAAACCATCAGGCATGTTCGCTTCAAAATATTCTAAGGATTGGTTTTGATCTGCTTCTGAAAAGTAAGGATTAAGCGGGTTAAATGCTGAATTCTCAAGGATTTCATGATAATAAAGATAGAAATCTTGATCAGGGTGGCTCTCTATAAGGAGTTGATAATTTAATAAACGTTCATCAATTAAATCACGAGTACTTTGATTGAAAGGTGTAGGCGGGTAAATTAATTGATTGTTCTCGGAATCATAATAAATTTCTCTTCCCATATCCGCTGGGATGACCGTATCAGGTGTGAATATATAAGCGGATTTGATGATCCCTCGTTCAAGCGCTTTCGAAAATTGTATGATTGGTAAGCGAAATGGGAATTTGTCGCTGATTGCTGTTTCGAACTTACCAACGAATGATGAACTCGTGTAAAGGTCTATCAATAGTTTAGCACCTTCCCAGTAATTCCCTTCTTTAATTAATGTGATTGCACGTGATAAGTTGGGACTGGATGCTGGTTTAAGGGCAACAGCTTCCCTGGCCTCAACCACAAATTCTTCTGGTGTCGCCCCGCCTTTGAACAGCCAGGATGCTGGAATCATGATTTGAATGATGAAAAACAAAGTCAATAAGTATGGAAAAATTTTTTTCATGAATACCTGGATCAGAATTCTACATACATGAAAGGGCTAAACCCTTTCGATATGATGAATGTTAGGGTAAAGAGGAACAGCACAAGATAGATCAAATCTAAAATTAGTTGACTAATCCCTCCTTTGGCTTTTATTTTCTCAGCCAAATTATGTAAGAAAGGCGTTGAAAAAATCAAAGCAGGGATAAGGAAGGGGATATAGTATAAGATGTTCAGCGACCTGAAAGTGACTTCACCAGTCCAGCCGTTTACTCCCAGTAATGCGCCGAAAAAAGTGCTCCATCCTGAAGCCTCAGTGATCCTGAAAAAGATCCATCCAATGGCGACCAATAGCAGGGAATAGCTATGCTGAAAAACAGGAGAGATTTTTCTCAGTTTCTTTCCAAAACCGCTTGCTTCAACAGCCAGAATAACACCATTATATATTCCCCAGATCACAAAATTCCAGCTGGCACCGTGCCATAGTCCGGTGAGAAGAAACACAATTAAGATGTTGCTCTGCTGGCGGAAGTGTTTGGTTTTTTTTCTTGTAAATTCAAGAGGGATGAACAGGTATGTGCGAAACCAGGCACCCAATGTGATATGCCATCTGCGCCAAAAATCAGTAATACTGCGGCTGATGTACGGGAAATTAAAGTTTTCCGGTAATTTCATCCCCAGCATTTGTCCGACACCGATGGCCATATCTGTATATCCGGAGAAATCCAGATAAATTTGGAGTGAATAGGCTATCAATCCAAACCAGGCAAGTCCTGCCCCTATGTTGTTCAGATCTGATGAAAAGATCGAATTCGTTGCGATGCTCAGGCTATCTGCAAGGATGACTTTCTTAGCAAGCCCTCCTATGAACCTTCTGACACCTTGTAAGATGTTCAATGGAATGAATTTTGGCTCTTGCAGGCTTTCCTTGATTTGTTTATATCGGGTGATAGGTCCCTGGAGCAGTTTAGGAAACATTATGAGATAGGCACTGAAGCGTGTAAGGTTCTTCTCAGGTGGGTTCACGCCATTATACACATCCAGAATATAGGAAATCCCTGAAAATGTAAAGAATGAAATCCCGATTGGTAGAGAGGGACCAGAGTACTCAATCGTGGTTGACAGGACGTTTTCTATGATTATAAGAAAAAAACCAGTGTACTTGTAAAAACCCAGGAGAAGCAAATTTAGAATAATGCCGATCCAAAGCTTTGCCTTCGGAGCTTTTTCTGAATCTTTTTCAAGTGCATTTCCAATAATTAACCCCCAAAAATAATTGACCAATATCGAAAGCAGTAATACATGGATGTGGGTTGGGTCAGCCCATATGAAAAAAAACAGGGATGTGAGTGCAAGCACAAGATTGCGCCATCCCTTTCGAGGCAAGATATAATACAAAATCAGGGTAATTGGTAAGAAAAGAAAAATAAAGGTGATGCTTGAAAAAGGCATCGAGAACCTTCTCGTTAGGTGTCCTTTAGGTGTCATTATTCAAACAGTGTGAAATTATACCTGAAAGTATTAGGAAATTTAGATCTAAAATAGCTCTGATATTTATGTTTTAAATTATTCATCGGGTAAAGTTAGTTGGATAAAATCCTAACACCCACAAGGCATCATCAACAAACTGTTTCCAATGACTTGGTGTATGGCTGCCACTGGTTTCGTGGTAATTTAATCCACTAAGACCCAGTTTTGTTTTTATCTTTATTGCACCGGTTAAATACACATCCTTCCATTCGAGTTTAGTGCCATCGGATCTATAAGCGTAAGGGTAATCCCCTCCAGTACCCTGCCATTCATTCGTGCCAGTATGCAGGAAGAATTCCACATTGGAGGGAACATTATGCGTATCGAGCCAGATCCCAAGCTGGTTGGTTGAAAACCATACTGGCTGACCCAACGGGAGCTTCCCACCGCCCTCTCCTAACCAGACGGCTGGCGAAAACGACATGACTTTCGAGAAAGTCTCGGGGTGTGTCAACCCTGCGCAGAGTGCTAGGAAAGCATTGCGGCTCCCACCCCCAAAAGCGGTATTTTCACTATCTGGGGAGGTGTTGTAGCTTGAAATCAATGATTGGCTTCAAAGTGTCCACAATAAAATTAAGATAAGAAGTGGCCTTTCCCGTAAAGTAGGTTACATCCGTCACCCAGTTATCCATATTGTTATTGTTCCATAGTGAATATTCATCCCATTGATAATGTAAATCGTATTCCAATCCGACTGCTATTGTTCCAATTCCAGTTAGGTCGTATAAGTCGTCAAGGGTCTCATCAAAACCCCAATCATTTGAAGTATATGCGCCAATTTCAGTCCCAAAAAGGTTTTCAGCACTGGTGAGATAAATAACCTGGTAGCCTTCCCCATCATGATCATAGTGTGGGGGAATGTAAATATGGATCTTCCTCGTCCGGTTTAAGTCTGGATTCATTGATATATCAAATTCAAAAAAACAACCGGTGTCATCATCGCAAACAGGTTGATCTGTTATCCTGAGTTTAAAGTACTGAGTCGCCGGGGGGGATATGCCATTTTCTGCTGTTATATATAGCGTATATATCCCGCTTGGACCCGTAGGGACGCCTGAAAGCGTTGCAGTACCGTCGCCATTGTCAATAAAATTTACACCCATGGGCAAAGCGTTTGTGTATGTTATTGATGGGATAGGCCCACCAGATGCTTCGATTATAAATTCATTATTATGTCCGATGAAAAACGAAGTGCTGGCTAAACTGGTAAATTCAGGAGGAAATTTTGGCGTTAGAAACACCGGAATAAACGAAATTAAATTTCCATTCATCGTGCTAAATACTGAATATTCCTTCTCACTTTGCCATCGATTGGGATCCTCAATGCCTGCTTTGATATTATTGATCGGCAACCCGACCTTTAATAATGCTCGGATAACTACCTTTGTTCCTTCATTGTAGGCTTGCGTAAAGGTGATATTTTTACCTTGAGCATCATTAACAACCGGTCTGATTATGATTTCTTTTAGCAATTCATCGAGTTCATTATCAACTATAAAAACAACATTCTTGGGGACGTCTGAAAGGTTGATTAATTCAAGTAGCCGATTGTTCGAAAGCCAGGTACCGCCTTCTTCTGCCATCCAAACTGCTGGTGAAAGCGCTATCACCCGTGAAAAAACCTCGGGTCGTGTCAAACCTGCATAAAGAGAGAATAAACCGCCCACATCACTTCCACCAATTGAAGTGTTTTCACGATCAGACAGTGTTCGATATCGGCTATCAATTTCAGGTTTTAGTGTTTGAACCAAAAAATCCAGATAGGCTTCACCTTTCCCGCCTTCAATTCGGTTTGCCTCATAAGGATCCATCCATAAGTTCATATTTTCATTGACCCAGGGGCTGTATTCCTCCCAATAATAAACCGGGTCGGATTTAATACCAACAATGATAGCTTCATCTTCGTGATCACTGGTGAAAAACTGGAATTTCCGTTCGTTTAAGGACCATGAATTATCCATTCTGTCATAAACGAAAACCTCCTCAGCATTCTGAAGGAAAATGACTGGAAAATTCTGAGTGCTCGTTTTGTAATCCGATGGGAGGTGGATAATGATATTTTTCTCACGACCATCTAACTGGGGTGACTTGATAGAAAATGTTTCTATACGATCACTTTTAATTTCATTTGAGTTAGCTGGTGAAGATACATCTAAGAATACTAAGAGCATCATTTTGGGCATTTCCAGAAATCAGGTCATTTCCATGATTGTCTTTTTCATCCACATCCGCCCTGACAGGAATAGGTCCTGACAGGACCAAAATGATAAGCACGAAAGATAAGATCAATCTGTTGATTTTTTGATGTTGTCTATGATGAAAAATAAGAGCCATTAAGTCTCCAAAACTATGAAATATCACTTTCCAATTTATAATCTTATTATACTTTGCTTATACTATTGTTTAACCTAGGTTAAGAAAATCATTCTTAGTGTTTTAATGATCTGATAATCCTTTATTTGTAAAAATATGCTCGCCAGTGAATGAACACTTCGGAATACCTGGAGAGGTACATCCCCAATCCCCCGTAAAAATTGATCAGGATCGCCAGTATGATGGATAATCTCATTACAATTTTGGAGCGGATTTTTAACAGGTAGTACACCGTTAACGTCAGCAGGGCACCTATGACAGGAAACATATATCTGCCTGTGACGCCGTAATGGTGAAAATTAAATTCAATATCCTGTTTGTAGTTAAAGATGAAAACGTATCCAATAAATCCAAAAAGTACGAAAATCAATACATTGGCCACGATATCCTTATATTTCCAATATCGAGCTAAACAAAGAAATGACCAAAGGATTAGGATGCTGTGCAAAGCTGTTGAAAGTTTGGGCATAAAGGTATTGTGGGATAGGATCCCCCAGGTTGATTGTATTTCTAGCATGCTCCAGAAATCAAACGTGTAGTTGATTGGGTTTTGGAATGTATCCCTGTTGAACCATAGGCCTGGATAGCTTATCTTATTGTAATATTCCCATCGGTAGTCAAATGAATTACAGCGTTCTTCACCAATGATTTGTTTGCACATTGGCGTGGTTCTTGAATACCGAAGTAGATTGGTGCCGTATAGACCAATAAACAGTCCGAGGGCAACAAGAAAAATCACGGAAATCACAATGTTCTTTCGATTGAATGTGAGCTGGATCTTTCGAAAATTACAAATGACAAAAAATAGCCAGGCTATGAACACGATCAACGTCATCAATAAGAATTGTTCTTTTGATAATGCACCAACAACCGCCCACATTCCAAGCAATGCAGTGTTCTTTACAAAATCCTCATTCTTATAGAGACAAACCAGGTGATATAGCGCTGCCATACCAGCAAGATTCATTAGATTGTCATAGCTGATACCGCCACTGATAAACACAAACATCAATGTGTTGCTGAGGAAGAAAGCAGCCAATACACCAGCATATGGATTCCCGGTTGTTTTGGTGGTCAGTCGATAAAGAAAATAGACAGTTACCGTTGACATGGCAACTGAAACTAACCGCCATAGCTGGATCCTGCTAATGGTGTTGTTGGGAAGGAATGCATTTGTGGTTTTATAGACAGCACCATATATCCAATATGCGAGATATGGTTTCCCAGTGATAATTCGATTATTTGTATTATCTTCTTCCGGGAGCCCCCAGGTTTCGGAAAAACGAATGGCGTAAAACCTGTGTGGAGATTGATCCGGCTGCCCGTCCGTATGAACCATGAAAATCCCAAAAACCAGGAAGTAAATAAGGGTGAATACCAACAAAACGTGATGCGTTCGTGGTTTGGGAAGTCTAATCTTCCTGAATAACCTTATTGAAGATTGATCCTTATTATTAATTCCTGTTGATTTATACTTTCGGATTTTTTCTGTAAATCCTAAAAGGAAAAGAGATACAAAAGTTGCACTAATAAGTACAGCCAGGATGCGTAGCCCAAAGAACCAGGATTGACTCCATGGAGATTCAATTCTGCTTCCATGTTCAAAACCTTCGTTGATTGTGATAATTGTGTTTCCATCTGATTCTGTATCTTTATCGAATACAACAGCCGAGGGGATATCGTTTACTTTGACTAACAACCTTCCTGCAGATGCTTCCCCTTGAATGACGATTGAGATTCCTGGTTTATTCCAGAATCGCATAACCCTTCTGTAGAATGTTCTGACAGTTCCGGAAACACATTCACCTGACTCTATTGGGAAAGGATATCTAGTTGAACCGAAGCTGTCAGAGGGAAATAAATGGTTAGTAACTGGATGATTCAATTCACGAATATTAATGCTTGTAGTTTCATTATCAGCGTCAAAGCATAATTCTAAATTATGAATAACAGGTGTGGACCAGTAGTAATTTGAACTGATGGAAATGACGACAACGAGAAAGAGGATCAAGATGCCGATGAAGATCAGGTTCTTAACTTTCTTAAAACCAGTGATTATTGGCGAGATAAGTGCTTGTGAGACATAAAGTACAGGTATTGATAATATAGCAGTTGATATGAGTACAATGATGGTTTGGCTCTTGGCAGATTGATGAAAAAAAGCTGGAAAGTTCAATAGACTGGTTGCTGACAAACTGAGGGACATAAATAAAACGAGTATTGCACTTAAAACAACCTTAGCAGCTTTAGATTTTATAAATTTCATTGATGGTCTCCAGATTCTGCATTTGATCCATTGACTTCTTCTTTTTTCATTCATCGATTGCGGGATAAACCTGATCGATTTATTATCGATCATTTATCTCATTACCAGAGAAGATCAAAACAGGAAATATTGTAATGGTTATGATTTCGAAAGTAAAGCAAGAGCTTTGTCGTTCTGAAGACAAAACTCGATTATTGGTTATATACTCGCCAGTGATAAAAAACAGTTGCATATCTGGAGATAAACATCCCTAGTCCACCTGTGAAGTAGATTATCAATGAAATTGCCAGGGTTATTTTCTTCAATAAGTAAGACTTGAATTTTCAGGAATGAAGAAGTCATTAGCGTAAGCAAGACGCCAATGATAGGTAATAAATATCTGCCAGTCACCCCGTAATGCTGGAAACTGAATTCAACCTCCGTTTTATAATTCCAGAGGAAAACATAACCACAGTAGCTCAATAAAATGATAAAAAGTAAGGTGGAGATCTTGTCTTTTACCCGCCGATGATAAAAATGTAAGAAGATTGCCCAAATAAGCAGGATGCCATGAAGACTGACTGAGAAAATTGGGGTAAAGGAATAATGGGAGAGAATTCCCCAAATGGATTCCAGCATTTTATATATCCAATAAGTCAGGGCATATTTTATTGGATCGGTCAGGGTATCCCTTACAAACCACATCCATTGCAGGGTGGCAGGGTAATAATAGTCGTATCTATACTCATACGTGCGGCAAACGCTGGAATCCATGATTTGTGCACATGTGGGAGTGATGTTGCTGTATCGAATAAGATTTACACCGTATAACCCTAAAAAGAGGGCCAAAAATCCAATGAAAATTACACTCAATGTAATACTTTTCCAATCAAATTTTAAAGTTAGCTGTTTCCAGTTTCTTATTACATAAAATAACCAGACCAGAAAGATAATCAGGGTCATTAAGAGGAATTGTTTTTTGGAAAGTGCACCGACAACCACCCAAATACCGGTTAAAGCGGTTTGTTTGACAAAATCCTTACCCATATAAATGTTAACCAGGTGGTAAATCGCTGCGATGGATGCCAGGTTCATCAGGATATCATAACTAAGTCCGCCGCTCATAAAGACAAACATTAAGGTGTTTGAGAGAAAGAAGGCGGTAAGAACGCCAGCATAAGGATTTCGGGTGACTTTTCTTGCTAGTTTGTATGTGAACAAGATCAGTGAAGACCGAATACAGGACAGATAAATATCGCCACATCATAATCGGCCGCAAATTACTTGAGGGAAATATTGAGTAAAAAACTTTATACACTGCCCCGTTGATCCAATAATAAAGATAAGGTTGACCTGTGATCAAACGGAATGTGTTGGGATCATCATCCGGGATCCCCCAGGTTTCCGAGTATTTTTCTGAAAAGTAATTATGGGCAACCTGGTCAGGCTGCCCGTCGGTATGAACCATAAAAATGCCGAAAACAATAAAGTAAATGATTGTTATGATAAGCAACCATTGATGCAGAGGGCGTTTCACCCTTTTGGAATTTTTATTTTTCAGCATTCACCGCTCCAATCGACGGGTTACGCGGTCTGTCCTGGAAAGTCTGGATTATTTCAGTCAATCCAAATAATAATAAGGACAAAAATAAGGAACTAATTATGACGGATATAGCCTTAATACCAAACATCCAAAGGCTCTGCCAGGGTTTTATAATTCTCTGAGCTTGATCAAAACCATCTGTAAATAATACGGAATTTGGTTGTTCTTCCGCTTCCGATTGTTCAAATGTAACGACCGCTGGTGCATCGTTGATGTGAACAAGAAAACGCCCTGTCGGTGGAGGTTCCTGTACTTCAATTGTTAATTGATCGCTCATAAGTGACTTCTGTCAACCGAGAAGGCAAATTTATGATCCGTCCGGCCACACAGGTTCCTGAGGTGACGGTTATAGGATACCTTTTTGAACTAAAGCTGCCTGGAGGAAACAGCCGATTTGTATTTGGGTCCATTAACTTTTCAATGACTAAACTTTGCGTATCATCATCTGCTGTGAAACACATTTCTATCCTATGAATTTCAGGTACAGCCCACAAGTTTGCGTTCCCTATCCCAATCCCTAGGATCAAATTCAAAGAGATAATGGCGAGAAATATCAGTGAAGTTCTTGTTCTTAGCTTGGATAAGAACGGCAAGATGAATACCCTTGAGGCCAGGAATACCAGACAGGAATATAGCAAGGAAGCACCGAGGAAAAACCAAACCTTATTTTGATCAGTCTGTTCGTAAAAAAAAGGCAGACTCAACAAACTGATCCCAGATAAGCAGATACCGGTTAAAACATTCAGAACTACATATGTGGTTATTCGCTTTCCCTCCAATTGGAATGTTTTCATGTTTTCTTCCTTGAAGCTGTTCTATTGAGGTTAAGATTGATCAGGAATTTTTCATCGATAATTTCAAGGTTTGGATTGAAACCAGGATCGTTTTGGAGCCATTTATCCCAGCGGTTCTCAAGGAAAACCTGATCCTGTTCCATTTGTTGGGTTTGGGTTTTAAAGGTGGGATTTAAGATATGTTGTTTTGGAATGTACAGTTCTACCATTGGGCGCAGGATATTCCTGTATCCCAATTCTTTTAATTTTAGGCAAAAATCGACACTGCAATAAAGGGGATCGTGGAGAATTTCATCAAATCCAGAAACAGCTTCGATATGGTTTCTATTAAACACCAAGCACATATTGGAAAGTGCAGAGTATCCCCGTGTGAGCTTCCCCCATCCAAAGTATCCGTTCAATTCTTTCTCTTCCCCTTTAGAAAGATGTTGAGGCGCTTTATCAGCCAGGAAGACAATACCATTACTCTCAACCCTGTTATTCTTTGTGTTGATTATTTTTGGACCAACTACGCCAACACCCTGCTGTAATGATTGCCCGATCAGATCGTTCAGCCAACCTGGTTTGAATCCCGTCAGAGACTCGTCCATTAAACAGACAAAATCTGAAGATACAGTCTTCAAACATTGGTTTACCAGTTGAGGGTATGTAATGCTTTGTGATTTACCTGGGTGATATATTCGGATTGTCTCCTGTAGATGCCGGGGAATCTTATTGATATCCTCCTCTGAGGTTTCCGCAGAGCCAATCATTATTTTGAGATTTTTATAATTTGTGTTGCTGAGGATTTCGTCAGCTGTGTTATACAATCCGCTGGAAAGATGCTCACAGAGAATGACAATGGTTATCATTGGAATTTGATCTGGAAGTTCATATGAGATGTGATATCCGGCTAAATCAGGAAGAAATGTCACCCGCCCATCTATCGATCTGCGAATCAAATGATCATTAAGGGCTTTTGTGGCAGCATCGATGGCATACGGTTTGATATTCAGATTTCGAGCTGCACTTTCCCTGATTGTACGCCAATGATAAAGAGGGCGGGGAATATGATGTATCTGGTTTGGTTTACAGTTATCAAGGACTCGTAAAACTAAATCGTAATCTTGTGAACCTTCTAAACCTACGCGAAAACCACCGACATCCCTTACTGCGCTTGTACGATACACGCCTAAATGGGAGATCATATTTTGACTGAGCAATAACTCATAGTCAAAATCTGGCTTGAAATATGGGTCAAGTCTTTTCCCTCTTCGGGTAATTTTATCTTCGTCAGAATAGATGACGATGCTATCAGGGTGTTGATTGATCTCCTTTGCAGTGTAATACAATGCCAGGGGATGAAAGATGTCATCATGATCCAGCAACGCTATGAATTCATTTGATGCCAATTCCAGCGCCGAATTGCTTGCCGCCGAGATGTGACCATTTTCTTCGCGGAAAACCGTTTTGATGCGCTCGTCTTTTTCTGCGTATTCAAGAAGCAATGGAGCAATACATGGGTCTGTGGAAGCATCGTCTGCAATACATAGCTCCCAGTAGGGATATAGCTGGTTTATTACTGACTGGATGGCCTGTTCCAGGAGATCTGGTGGTGGATTATATACTGGCATGACCACCGAAAAAGCAGGTTTCTTCTCCAGAAGATGTATTTCATTAGTTATGGCCCGAATATCCTTTTCTGAAAGCGTATCGAAACGCTTGATCCATTCCCGATAGTAAATATTGAAGAATTTCAATTGTTTCAGGAAGATATTGATGATTGAGTGCGTGAAATCATATCCTTTACTTCCTTTTGGAATGATAGAAAAGTATATCTTCTTAAATTTGTTATAAATATTAATGGGATGCCAAATTCGATTTAATCGAATTGATATTTTTGATTTTTCTTTACTCATCACTTGAATGATTCATTTTATTTTAGTAATTTTATAATTTTAGTGATCCAAAAAATTCCAAATTGGCTCATTTCCTTTTAGACATTTCAAACTGAATCATTATCTCCAAACTATTGATAGTATATATCCGGATAGACCGCTTTATCTTGGTTGCTTAAATGAACCAGTCTATAAGAATTGTATCATAATTCAATAGAATGGTTAATGGCCCCCCTATGACAAATAATGCAATGACGTATGCCAGAAGTGCACCTTTCATTATCTTCAATGGGGTTTCTTTCACGGTTCTGGTCAATACGACAAAAATCGGGACGATGATCGGAAATAAATAGCGGCCTTGAACCGCGATTTGTTTAAATCCATAAAGGAGTTCTGAATTGTAGTTAGTTATGAGCAAAACAAGTGCATAGAAAAGGGCGATGCCAATAAGAAAGTAATCAGTTTCTGAAAATGTCTGCCAAAGGAATAGATTAATTAATCCAAGGATGATAGTCAGATAAAATAATGCTTGATAAAATGTGATCATCTGAAGTGGGAAATAACTTAGGTGTCCAACCATACCAAAGGACCGCATTAACATATGATAGACCCAATCAACAAAGGCATATCGTAAGGGTGATGGATATCCTTGTTGTAAACTTTCCCCTATTGTCAGCTTAGGATCGAGTGCAAGATCGTTTCGGCGTCGTTCGTATTGACTCAGTTCACATTGTGATTCAGTTAGAATCTCCCTGCACGGTCGGGTCAGAGATTGATGTTTTATTATGTTCATGCCATATATCGCAAAGTTTCCAATAATCAGAGGGACCAAAATCACCAGCAAGAATATCGTGGAAACTGGTTGGATAGTTATTGGAAAGATTTCTCTACGGTGAATGATTATGAAAATCAACCAGGAAATGAACATCACCAGTGCTAATGGAAGGATTGGATACTTAACCAATGTAGCTGAAGTGATGCATATCAACCATGCCAGGCTATTGATCAAAAAATTATGTTTTTTGAAGACTCTGACCAGGAAATAAAGCCCAGCTACACTAAAGAAATTGGCTAAGTTATCGTACTGGACACCCGCTGATAGAAAGACAAACATCAATGTATTCGTCAGCAGGAATACAGGCAGCAACTGCCACCAGCGATGTCGGATAACCTCTTTTGACAACAGGAAGCAGAACCATACAGTGCCCAGTGAAAATAAAACATTGACAACGCGTAAGGAGATCAATAGTTCATGGTTGGATATGCTTGGGGAAATGAGGGAAATGAGATTGATTATCCGTCCATTGATCCAATAATATAGAAAAGGATTGCCTTTGATGTACCATCCCCAGGAGTAGGTTTCAAATGTGTCCGGAGGTATACCGGGGGTTGTTGAGAATGCTTTTGAAAAGGTATAGTGCGCAGGCTCATCAGGGATGATGCTTTCATTTAAGTTGAGAGCCATAAATCCTGAATAGGCAGCGAAAATGATGAACAATATTATTAATAGGATGGTCGGGCCATGTAAGTTAATATTGCAGTTTATCGTTTTGATTCATGGTCGAACAACCAAATTGTCTGCCTTTAAATGCTCAATGGATGAATGTTTATGATTTACAAACCCGTTACGATGATGACGATTTTTCCGTTACTTTTCTGAATATTCTTATTCTAAGAAAAATGCCAACCACAAGAAGAATTAAACCTGCGGCAGCTCCTGTGATTTGTTTCCATCCAAAGGAATTCAGATCTCCACCAAGGTATATGATATCTGCGCTTAGTGAAACAATCAGGAGAATTACACCACAAAATATCAAAGCAATGCTGGTTCGTTTGTTTAACATGAGAAATACCTTGTTTCCTAATGATTAATAATTATCCACTAGATTATAACAGATAGTCTTTCCACATCCCAAAATGAGACATTTTCCCGATAGCATTCAACGTTTTTCAAACAAGAGTGAGAATACTATTTATGAAGGATATTAGGAAATAATTTCAGGCTCAAACTCAATCTTGAAGCCACGGATTTCGTGTCCGTGGAGGGAACGCGAGAGAAAAATCAGGCTTAGCGAGAGAAAGATTTGGATTATATGTAGGATCATTCATCAAAATCTCAGACCATTGGTTCTTGAGGTATTCAGCTTCTAATTTGAAGCGTGAATATTTTTCAGGTGTATCTTCATATTCCCTGGATAAGGATTCAAAGTGATAAAGCTCCGCATGGGGTGTCCAAACATTTCTATATCCTGCTTTCATCAGGCGTATACAAAGATCAATATCGTTATAAGCAATACCCAATTGTTTTTCGTTGAATCCACCGACCTCAATTAACTTGTTTTTTGTTATTGCCAGACACGCTCCTGTCACTGCGGTGAAGTTTTGAGCCAGTTGAACCCTGCCTCTCTGACCAAGAGTTCCTCGTGGGCTGCCATAGTAGATGTGTCCTGCAACCTCTCTTAATCCTAATATTATTCCTGCATGCTGGATTGTGTCATTTGGGTAATATAACATAGCACCAACGGCACCAATATCAGGTCGTACTGCATTCCCAACCATTACTTCGAGCCAATCCGGAGAAATTACTTCGATATCATTATTCATAAATACCAGAACATCCCCTTTAGCTTTCGGCACAGCAAAATTATTGATCGCTGAATAATTAAATGTGTGATCGTAATCCAATAAGGAGATGAGACCTTCTTCGTTTGTTTCGCGGAGATATTCAAGAGTATGTTGATCGTCGGATTGGTTGTTTATGACAATAATTTCATAATTTGAATAATATGTGCGGTTTCTGATGCTTTCTATACAGTCTTTTAAGTGTCTGACCTGGTTCTTAGTAGGGATGATGATACTCGTCAGGGGCTTCGGTTCTTCTATTATGTGGTCAATTTTCCAGAACTCATCATCAATCAATGTGATCGTTACTGGGTGATTGATGCGTGAATAATGGGTGGCGAGTGCTTTATATTGGGCCGTTTTCGTATAGGTAACAGTATTATGCTGTGGAGTAACCGACCCGATGATCGCTCGCCAGTGATATAGGATGTATGGAATGTGCCGTATATGCGATGATGGAATTTTTTCACTGATTCGCAGTGCTAGATCCCAATCATGTGCGCCTTCACAAGTATCACGAAAACCACCAGTTTGCCGAACACGATCAGTGTTAATAACCAAGAAGTGGGCGAGAAGATTATGACCGCAGAAAAGGTCTGGGTTCCAATCTGGTTTAAAATATGGATCATATCTCACACTGAATTCATCAATAAGATCTTCATCACTATAAATCATTTCAACATGGGGATGATTGATTATCTCATTAACGACAAAATAGAGAGCATGTTCGCTTATTATGTCACCCTGACCAAGCAATCCAATATATTCCCCGTCTGCCGTCGAGAGAGCCGAATTTAAAGATGCAGAGATTGGTCCTCTTGAATCGTGATATACAATTTTGAATCTACTATCTAGCCCTGAAAAATCTTCAAGGATGGTTCGAATGTTAGGGTCTGAAGCATTATCAACGATACAGCACTCCCATTTTATATAGATTTGTTTATGTAAAGACTCCAGGACTTCGGTTAAGAACTGCTCATTGGCGTCTCTAACAGGCAATAAAATGGAAATCAACGGCTGAGAAGGATACTCTCTTATTTGGGCCTCTATCAAGGCGCGATCATGGGGTGTAAGTGTGCCATATTGGTCAATCCAGGAAAGGTATGAATATGGGTCAGTTGACATAGCTGGATTTGGCGAACGGCCTTCTGCCTGACCAAATTGAATGAAATGTGTCAAAGGATTGAGCTTGGCTTTACGGATGTCTTTGTTTTCCCTGAGGTAAAAAACGGTGTCAAAATCTGGGGAGGGATTTTTCCCTTCTTTCCACCCATTAGTGATGTAATGCCAAATTGGATTAACCTTCTTACCAAGATTTTCTGAGTAAGCATTCAGATAATAAGGGATATCAAACAACCCACTGTTCTTTATTTGAATAAATTGCTGTAGGTTTTTCAGAAGTGAAATGATCTTATGTTTCATCGTAGATGTCTAATGATTGATTCAATTGACTAAAAATGTTATTACACGAATAATTTTCAAAATAGCTACATTTTATTTATTTTTCAGAAATTTCCGCCAGAGACTCATTAGCCTTCTGCCTGGCTCCGTAAACCGCCAGCTTCTGCTTTGTGAATAATATGACTCTCTATCCTTTATCTGTTCTAACTCTTGTGCTAATTTGTTATTTGCTTCTAGAGAATAAATGTCCATTTTTGCGGTTAATTTGATAAATTCCTTTAGATTAAAATGGTTGTATTTTTCGAGCGCAGAGGCTCGTAATTGATCATTTAGGGCGTCATAAAGAAGATTTAGACCAAATAATTGAACTGGTTTATCTGGTGAAATTTCGACCGCTACCCTTCCTAAGGCATATAATATATCTTTATTTTTTGGATGGATAAAGGCTTTAGCTTCAGGGAATATGCGTAATAAATCTTCTGCTGAAGGGATATGCCTATAGTGATCCATTATTTTTATCAACTCATATCGATGTCTTATTCGAGTATCAGGACAATTCCCGCTCATATTTGCCTCATCGTTACGTACTCGAAATTTCACAAGCTTTTGCTGAATGATATAGATTTCATATTTTAAACATAATTGCACCCACATTGACAGATCTGACAGTTGAAACAGCCCTTTAAGGGTGACAAGATTCAGAAAGGGCTTTTTTCGTATAAGTGCGCTGGGATTACATATTACGTTTCCGTGTAGAAAAAATAACCTTAACCATTGGTATCTAGACCGATTTGGTTGATCAAAAATGGAATAATAATAATGGTGAGTATCACCAAAATCCTCTCCCGATTCGTTGATAATTTTCGCATGGGAAAACAAAGCTGCACATTCTGGATGATTTTTGAATGAATTTATTTGTTTTTCAAGCTTAGTGGGCTCCCAAATGTCGTCAGAATGATGAATTGCGATGAAATCGCATAATGAAAAATCTTTTATCGCATCTTTGATATAACAATTTCCTAAGTTTCTTTCATTACGGATTGCACGGATGCGGTTATCCGAATAAGTTTGAATGATCTCCCATGAACTATCTGTTGAATGATCATCTAATATGATTAATTCAAAATCCGGGTAAGTTTGATTGAGAACACTATTAATCGAATCCTCAATAAATTGTGAATGATTATACGAAGTTAGGAGTACAGTTACCTTTGGTGGCATATTCAGATGGTTTCCTTTAGTAATTTTTTATTTTCTAGTTTGGATAATCCTATGAGACACTATTTCACGCCGCTATTCTGATCGAATTCACCTGAACGATATACTGGGAACCAGTTAGTGTCAGGTATATATCTTTTATTTAAAATCTCATGATATCTATCGTGGTTCAAAATCTTTCCACAAAAATAGGATTTCTTTTTTAAACTTGCCCACCCCTTTTTAAATTCTGATAGCCCATCAATTACCTCGTCAGTCAAACTTCGACCTCCCTGAAGCTCTATCCAGTGAACGCTATTAGATAGAATATTAATTGCGACCCACATTGCTGCATAACTTGCATGCAAATCATATCCTTTTTTGGTTTGAGCTGCCAGGTGATAGTACGCGGTATCATCTTGAAGATAGAAAAGAGCACCACCAACTATTTCCTCGTTTTTCGCTACTCTAAAGAAATGTGTGTCTGGTATGGCTAGTTGTTTCTGAAAGCTCTTCCTGGAGAAAGCACGAAAATCAGATATTTGGTGTTTGTTAACTAATTCTTGGTAGAGTAAACACCATTCATCGAGATCAATGTTGGGGGATAGAAATTTTTCAACTTTTACTTTCTGCAATGCTTTCAACACATCTCTTCTACGACCAGAAGAAACCACTTCTTCAATCGGTAATTTCGTGTCTAATAAATAATGAGGTCGATATTTATACAACACATCGAAGAAGTTCTGAAAGGCATTGACTGGAAAAACCTCAAGTGGCCCAATGACAAATGATACGGCGATTAACTCATCTGACAATGAAATAATATCATCAACTAAATAATCCCAGTCTTCACAAAAGAATAGTGGATAAGTGCCCATGGCATCAAAATAATCCGTGCCGGGAATTTTTCTTTTGATCAGCCATCCCCTGGATTTCGGTAAGAAAATAGGGGTCCCGATCTCTGAAAATGATTCAGCATAGAGTGGGTGACGATAACCAGCCATTACTGGGAAATTAGCCTGAGAAGGGTATCAGCAATAAATTGCATATCACTTTCATCATACCTTTGGTCACAAGGTAGAGTCATGATACTTTGAGACAATTGATGGCTTCCCTGGAATTCATTTGGCACGAATCCCTTGATGTCCCAGTGAACAGGGGGGTATATATTATTTTTGAATAATTCTGATCTTAATTCGTCACGATTTGAGATCACAATGGGATAGCCATGTGGCACTGAATCATCATCAATTTTTGGGAAAAGGGCAAATTCATGTAGTTTTTGGTTAAGAATGATGTAATTCAATCTGCGTTTTTGTTTAATCGCATCATAGTCAAATCCGAAATTAAGCAGCATGATTGATAGATCACTCATTAATAAATAGCCAGCTTCTAATTCTTCCTCACCTTCCTGGTATAACTCAAACCACTTTCTATCTCCACCATATCTATCAAAATCTCTCCGCATAATGAATGCAGAAAATAACTTATGGAAGGTTTCAACATGAGGAGAAGAAAACTTAGATTGATGGACTTTTATCGTTTCTTTGCAATGAAGGATTCCCCCATCAGGAATCCCCAGGAACTTCCGTGGTGCGAAGATATAAAAGTCACAATCATCGTGTAACCAATCGTGAAACAATGCCTGGGTACAATCCCTGAAAATCTTACATTGTCTTTGTTTAACTTTTTCAATGATAGTTCTTTCAAATGGAAAGCCAAAATAATCAATGAAGAGGAACAGGTCGTCTTTGTGGATGTCCCTAATGAACTCATCAGTAGACACACGAAGGTTGGCATTCATCGGATAGAATTTCGTGGGTATCTCCGGGTTGATACCAGCCAAAATATCATCGGTTAAATATGAGGGAAGCCACACACATCTGGGTTTGATTTTGTGAATGGCGAGACTAATGCATGAGCGTGCATTAAATAGAAGAACAGGATTGCCTTGAAGAAAGCCAGGGCTAGATGGGATTGATCTCATGTCTAAAGGCAAACCAAACATCCCGCCATAGATTTTTTTTGCGTTTGTCTTAATCAATATTTATCCTTTTAGGAATAGTTTGCCTGTGTCTGATAGTAGAGCAATGAGATTGGATAAAGATATTTATTAAAAGTAATTCATTCAGAAACCACTTCGTTGATCAGAGAAGAAATTTTCTTGATCGTTTTTTCCTCAAGATATGGAGAGAGAGGAAGGCACAATACACGAGAGGCAACATCTTGTGCAACGGGTGTTTCTACGAAATTTACGTATGGCAATTTGGTTAAATTGGGATAGAAGTATCGTCTCGGATAGATAAAGTCATCATTCAACTTTTTCTGCACGTTTATCATGGTTTTCTCAGATTGCAGCAAAATGGGATAGTAAGAAAAATTATGTTAAGTCCCTTCTGGCAATTTTGGTCGGGAAACGCCACGGTTATCAAGTAAGGCATCATAAAGGTCACAGATGTGTTTCCTCTTGGAAATTAACTCTTCGATTCTTGGCAAGACACACAGACCCATTGCAGCGTGAAATTCAGAATTATTGCCGTTGATTCCCAGTCCCCAAAATGAAGAAGGTCCTTCTAATCCAAAATAACGCATATGACTTATTCGTTGAGCTAAATCGTCATCATTGGTGAATATTGCACCACCTTCAACAGTATGAAACAGTTTTGTGGCGTGGAAACTTGTAGCTGATATATCACCATATGATGCAAGGGATTTTCCATTATAAGAAGATCCGAATGTATGGGCTGCATCATATAATACTTTCAGATTATGCTTCTTAGCAATTTTCTCGATTTTACCAACTGCACAAGGGATGCCGTATACATGGACTGGCATGATAGCTGTTGTTTTTTCGGTGATGCTTTCTTCAAGTAGGTTGGGATCGATACAAAGTGTGTTCGGATCAATATCAACAAAAACTGGTCGGCAACCTTCCCAGGCGATACTTGATGAGGTTGCCACATGAGAAAACGGTGTCGTCAGGATTTCCCCTTGAAGTTCAAGTGCTTTAATGGCTATTTGCAATGCTATCGTGCCATTACTAACAAAGAAAACATGTTTTACCTGGAAAACATTTTTTAACCGGTCTTCCAATTCTCGAGTAAGAGGACCGTTATTTGTCAATTGGGTGCGATCCCAAATCCCTTTTAAGTATTCTATGTATTCATCAATTGGTGGTAAGTATGTTTTTGTTATGTACACTTTTTCAACCATGGAAACATCTCCCAATTTTATACTTGAGGGAATAATTTAGACTTCAGATGAGGGTTAGATTATTCTGGGTCAAGTATTTAGAAATATATTGAAGTACATTATAGCAGGAAAGTTAATCCAAAATTAATCAATTGTTTTTCACCATTCAAGACATCCCGATACCAAAATGACATGATTATTACAAACACCAGGTATCAGGTCCTCTTCCTTGAAATTTGGATAAAGGCATCCATGTTCTGAAAAAAGTGAAATTCGATTAGTATCTAAAAAGCTCTGAATGGTTGAAGTGCCAGTCTTATCCTGACCTAAATGTGGAAAAAGGGTTATTTCATTTTGATTGTTGCCTAAGGTTGGCTTTGAATTTCGGATTAGTTTCTTCCTGTATGAAAGAGGAGTTGGGCTGCGATCTGCTTTTTCCCCAAACAAAATATAATGAATTAAAGGGTTGTCCCCCATTTGTATTTCATCTTCATTATTCGATAAATAGTATTCGATATCAAAATCTTCCGAAGGATTTCGTCCTTCCTCCCAACCAACGCGGACGTAATGACATAAAGGGTTCATACCTGCGTGGTTGACATCAGGATTACTGTTTAAATAATAACATTTATCAAAATAGGCGCCTTCTTGTGATTAGGATGTAGTCATAAATTATCTTGAATACTGTTCTGATCTTTGACATAAAAGACTGATTTTTATAAATCATATTATGAATTAATCTTTCTTGAGTTGCTCCCAGTTCAGACCTTTGAAACAAGGGCCAATTGTTCCTTCCAAATGTTTAATTCCGGGGTGGGGGATTCCAGCATTCCATTCAATCACTTTGATGTTTTCCTCACGATCAATCGCGATATCCCAGCCGATTATGGGGAAATGAGGGATTTCTCTATGAAGCTTGATACAAAAACCAGCTGCTTCCCGGAATTTTGGCAAGTAATTATTTTCAAAGATAAACTTTGTGTCTGGATGCCGTGTCATTCGCTTGAATTCTCCACTATAACCAAACCTTCCTAACCACCCACCGTTTTTTGGTATTGGAACTACAATTCCTTCATCTGAATGATATAACTTATGATCTTGTCGACCAAGCTTGAGATACGCCCCCCGACATTCAATATTTCCTTGGGGGGTTCTTACAGTTGCTATTCTAATCGTTGTGAGTGGTCCAATTACGATGTCATCAAAAAAAGGGTGCTGGTTAATTACCTGTTGAAAAACACAATCACCATATGAATTCAATTTATTTTCATCAATATCAGTTATTAATTCATAAAACACTCCTCTCCCTCTTAGTGAGTTATTGATTTTTTATGATAACATGCGTGTTTTCACCAATAATTTGTTTTAAATTGGATAAAGTGATTGGGCAATAACCTTTATCGTACAAGATACCATTGACCAGGTATGCGATATCAGGGAGGGCGTCAGTTCTGAGCACGGTTTTGGAAAATGTTTTCGTTACTGCAAGCCCACAAAGGCCTTCATCTGGGAGTACGTATCTTGAATAAAAATTTGCTGGAATCCAACCTTCCAGGAATTTTCCTTGTAATACTGAATAGAAATAGAGCCAGGGAGCATACCTTTTATCGCCAAACACCTCAAAAGCATACTCATCAGCTTGTTGCTTCATTATTGGGGTTAATTTTTGTCCATTATGTGTTTTGATTTTTTGGATAATATTAAATGCGGCTTGCCTGTGAAGCTTATGAAAGTGATTCAGGTTGTTTTTAGCTCGAGCAAGATTATTATGATGTTTTATTCTGTCTCGCAGTTGTGTGACGTACTTCATTGTTTTTTTCCTCTTAGCTGCTCCCAGTGGAGGTCTTTAAAACACGGACCAATTGTTATTTCCAGTGTCTTAATTGCAGGATGAGGAATTCCTGCATTCCATTCAAGCATTTTGATCTTTTCATCACGATCAACCGCAATATCCCACCCAATGATTGGAAAATGTGGGATTGATTGATGACATTTGATACAAAAATCAACTGCTTCATGAAACTTTGGTAGATGTTTGTTCTGAAAGGAATAATTAGAATCTGGATGATTTGTCATTCGCTTGAAATCAAATGTGTAACAAAAATCATCTAACATTCCATCTGAATTTAATACAGGAACAATAATGGCTGCATCTGATTTGTACAACTCGAATCCTTGCCTACCAAGTTTGAGATAACCCCCTCGATATTCAATTCTTCCCTTGGTGTTCCTGACGGTTGCTATTCTAATTGTTGAAAGCGGACCGGTAACGATGTCATCAAAAAATTTGTGCTGTCTAACAACGCTTTGGAAAACACAATCCCCTAAGGAAGATAAGGTTTTTTTATCAAGCGCATCAATTCTTACTTTTGATACACCTCGACCTCTCACTGAAGTATTATTCTTCACAATCACATGAGTTTCGTTGCCAACAATCTGGTTTAGTTGTAAGAGGTTGATAGGTGAAAACTCTTTATTAAATAAGAGACCACTTATAAGATAGGCGATATCAGGTATCGCGTTCGTTTTATGCACTGTTTTGGAAAACGTTTTTGTTATCGCAAGTCCATGTAAACCTTTATCGGGAAGGACATATCTTGAATAGAAATTCGCAGGAATCCAACCTTCCTTGAATTCACCACGAAATGCAGAGTAGAAATATAACCAGGGGGCATACCTTTTATCACCAAATACTTCAACTGCATATTCATCTGCTTTATTCCTCATGTGTATGGTCAGTTTTTGACCATTTAACTCTTCTATTCTCCTAATTGCTGAAAACGCAGCCTGTTTATGAATTTTATGAAAGTGATCAAGGTCTCTATTTGCTCTAATCAGGTTTAGACGATGCTTCAATTTGTCGTGTAAGTTTTTTATATTCATGGAAGAAATTCTTCCTTTTATAAGGGTCTATCTGTCTCTCGCTGTTGAATGTGAAACTCTTCGAAATTAGAAGTTAATTAACTTGTCGACAATTTCTTATCTTTAATCTGGCTTCTTAGGGATTTCATTAATTGATTATTTCCTACGATTAATCATTTATAAAAATTTGGTTGGTTTATTCGGATGAAGTTTTTCTCTCTGCTCCCAAGCTTCATTTGGACCTGGTAGGGGGGGGTAAAAAAGAAACTTCAATATTGATATGCTTTTACTAGTATTAATCATTTTTTAACAACTCCCAGTTCAGACCCATGAAACAAGGACCAATTGTTCCTTCAAGTAATTTTATCTCAGGATGGGGAATTCCCGCATTCCATTCGAGCACTTTGATATCTTCCTCTCGATCAACTGCCATATCCCATCCGACAATGGGGAAATGAGGGATAGTTCCATGAAGCTTGATACAAAAACCAACTACTTCAGGAAATTTAGGTAAATATTTATTTTCAAATGAATAATTCGTATCTGGATGCTTTGTCATACGCTTGAAGTTATCATCATAACAAAACTTACCTAACCGACCATCTTTCTTAATGACTGGTATAAAAAAACCATCATCAGAATGATATAACTTATAACCTTGTCGTCCAAGCTTGAGATATGCCCCCCGATACTCAATATTTCCTTGGAAATTCCTCACGGTCACAATTCTGATCGCTGAAAGAGGACCTATCACGATTTCGTCAAAGAAAGGGTGTTGTTTTACCTCATTTTGGATCACACAATCACCGATTGATCTCAATGTTTCCTCATCGATTTCTGCTACGTGAAGTTTTTTTACTCCTCGACCTCTCAGCGAACGATTGGATTTTAATAAGACGCTGGAATCCTTACCAATTAGCTGGTGTAATTTTGTAAGGTTGATTGGTAAAAAATCTTTACCGAAAAGGAGACCATTTATTTGATAAGCGATATCTGGTATTGCATCCGTTTTTAGTACTATTTTGGAAAATGTTTTCGTTATAGCAAGCCCTATTAGACCATTGTCAGGCAGGACATACCTTGAATAAAAATTTGCAGGGATCCAACCCTCAAAGAACTTGCCTCGTAAAACTGAGTAGAAAAAAAGCCATGGAGCGTATCTTTTGTCTCCAAATACTTCAACTGCGTATTCATCTGACTTTTTCTTCATGTAAGGCGTTAATTTTTGTCCATTATGTCTTTCAACGTTCTCAATTTCAATCAACGCAGCTTGTTTATGAAGTCTGTGATAGCGATCAAGGTTCCTTTTTGCTCGAACCAGGTTTATCCGATGCTTTAATTTATCGCGCAAGTGATGTATATACATGAAAAAAACTTCCTTTTAAAAGGTTGTATCTATCTCTCATTGTTAATTGTAAATCTTTTCGAGATTTGCAGTTAACTAACTTTCTGAAAAGAGCCTCTCTTCATCCAGCTTCTTTCGGATTTCATTAATTAATTGATTGTTACCTTCAATTAACTTTATCAGAATAGGTATTGTTTGTTCGAGTGTAATCGTTTTTCTCTGTTGCCATGTCTCATTTGGATCGGGAATTGGGTCTTGAAAGATTTTGCCATTTCCTGAATTCATATATTTTTCTGCTATAGCTTTTTCGTATCGTAAGTTATTTTGATAAAGCTCATATCCAATTTGTGGTGAAAGGAGTGAGTAGGATTCGAATGGTGGCTTCATGTATTCGTCGCCCAGGAGGGTCGAGAATAAATCAAACAAATGATTGTCATGAACATCGGAGAATAATCCCTGGCAAAGGTGAAGAATTTCAAGAACCTCATGATTGAACCCAGCATTCATCGCAATATTCTTTGATTCTGTAGTCTCCCAATCTGTTGATTTGCGGTCAACACATACGCTTGTTAGAAAATCATCGATGATGCCATATTTTAGCTGTTGTTTTTCATAGGGACGGACAATAATATTTTCGTTTCCAACGATATCTGCCCATTGATCCAGTTTTTCTTTGATAAATTTGAATCGATCACCAATTCTTGGTTTCTCAATAAAATCTTCGAGATTCTTTGATTTCTTTAATCCCCATTGTTTCCATGCTGATTGACACCAGAAATCAATTCTTCTTACATAACAAATGATTTTTAGATCGTAGGAATTGTGTTTTGTGTAGGTCTGTTCAAAAAATTCCATGAATTCCTGTTCCAACAGCCACTCCTCAAAGCTCAGTATCACCTTATTCATGTGATTGGTTTTTGAGAATTTTAATATGCGGTTGAAATCATCAGTGAACTGCTTGGTTTTCCCCTTTATTGATTTGTACCACAAGCCATGGTTATGAAAGCGCCCGGCTTCCATGTGTTTTGAATCTAAGTTTGGGTACAAACAATTATGATTTGAATATAAATTGAATCGATTCATGTCAAGGAAATTCTGGATGATTGAGGTCCCTGTTTTTGTGTCTCCAACATGCAGGAATACGGTCAAAGATTTTGAGGGACGGTGTATAGGGAGGTTTCTTTCTTTTTGATTTGATTTGAATGTCTGCTTGATATTGTCATCACCAATTTCATATCCAAGTGTGTCTTCAAAGGATTTTTGTGGAATGGTAATCCTCCCTTCTTTCTTCCCATATTTAATATAATGTATCAGAGGATTGACACCTGAATGATTAACATCAGGATTCGATGCTAAATAAAATCTGGTATTAAACACCCCGGATGGATTCCTGTATTCTCTCCATCCCTCATTGATAAAATGCCAAATAGGATTAATATCGGCTTTTCTCACATCTGGATACATTGATAAGTAATATTTTTGATCAAACAATTTACTTTTCTTGACCAGGAAATATAGATACAATAATTTAAGCACGTCTTTTCCTTCTGATGCGTTGACTGAGTTTACGGAAAGGTCTCGTTATTCGCCAGCTTCGGCTGAGAGAATACGATAATACTTCTTGCTCTAACTCAAATTTGGTGGAATCGTTTGAGGGAACGAGATTTTGATACTTTGGCATTTGGGTTAATTGTTCTTCTTGCGCTATCTGCATTCTAAGCATTCTTAGAAAATCTTTATGATGCCTTTTAATCAGGGGGTATTTCGACCTTATTTTGGATAGATCCAGTTTATTACTATCCATAAGATCACTGAATAATATTTGGATATTGTTCTCCAGCATGAAGTATTCTTTGCTGTACGCAAATAAGAATTCCAGATTGTTCACAGCAGCTGCGAAGTTGCTGTTGATATCCTCAAATAAATCTTGTCCGGATATTTTTCTATTTGTGCCACGTCCGGAAAAATTATAGAATTCCTCAAATTGAATATTATCTGGCGAAATGAATCCAGGACCGCCAAAGTGATCATAACAATAAATTGGTACTTTTAATGAAAAACAATATTGAACTGTCTTTCCAATTGATATGATTAAATCATATTTTTAATGATAGCTGGATCAACATACACATGATTGGCATCTTGACCAATAAACTCAGCCATAATTCCATTGTCGTTGGCAAGTTGAGCAAATTGAACAATTTCCTGCGGAGGATGATTGGAAATAATAGCTATTCGAGATGGAACCTTTTTTATTGAAGGCTGTGCTTGTGTGAAGAAAGCGCGCGGTGAAAAATTCGGGAAATACCTGATCTTTTTTTCATCTAAACCTTCAGATGTCAAAACCTGAGTATTGCCATGACTGTTTGAGAGAATGAAATTCAAATCGCTATGATAGGTTGGTGGGGCGGCAAGCGAAGAGAAAGGACCTAAACAGCTATAAATAATCTTTGTTTGGTTGGCTTCACAATTTACAATTAAGTGGTTAATCGTATGGCAGTGATGAGTCCAGAATAAATCGTAATCATCCAGGTTCAGGTCATCAAGAAGCAGGTTTTTAACTTTGATGTTTCTATCGTGGAATTTTCTCTTTATTGGCTCGTTATAAAAGAAGGTGGCTGCATCTGCATCGAATCCTAAGTCCTTTAGTGCGCTGCAAATCTGTAAGGTGTTGATTTCTGATCCTGTAAAATTTCTTAAGAAGTAGTTGGTTACAAGAATTTTCATTATTGTCTCAATCGAATTTCATTCTTGAAGTTATATGGCAGTAGATTGATGAAACACTTCACTAATTTGAGATTGATATTTCATAATTGTATATCATAACAAGCTTTGAGAGAGGATGTCATAATTAATTAACACCCACATATCATATCAATCAACTTTTTACAGTAACGTTTGGATTGTGACCAGCAAGACCAATGTGTCCTTAGGAAGTGGAAGAGAGGTAATCAAAGATAAAAGGAAAATTTATGAAATTAAAAGATTGTCTTGAAGAATGTCTGCGATTTTATTGACATCGCTTATATTTAGATCTGAATACAATGGCAAGCAGAGGAACTTGTTTAGTAAGATCCTCACTCCACTTCATTATTGGTCCATCGATATATGGTAAATTATTTAAAGAAGGGTAAAAATACCGTCTCGGATAAATACCATTCTCGTTTAATGCACCTCTCGCTGCTAATAAACTTTCTTCACTTGGAAACAGAACGGGATAATAAGCATAGTTATATATCGTGTTTTCAGGAAAAGCTGGCCTCTCCAAACTTAGGTTTTGAAGCAATTTATCATAGTGCTCCCATATCTGTTTCCTAAGATCAATGATCTTATTGACATGCGGGAGGATGGATAAGCCTATAGCCGCATGTAATTCTGATAATTTCCCATTGATGCCTACTCCATAGTAGTCTTCTTCTCCTTTATGCCCGAAATTCCTCATATAGTTGATTATTCCTGCTGTGTTATCGTCATCTGTGATCACTGCACCTCCTTCAACTGTATGAAATAATTTTGTCGCATGGAAACTTAATATCGAAATATCTCCATATGACAGCAGGGATTTCCCCTTGTATTTGACACCAAATGCATGTGCCGCATCGTAAATAACTTTTAATCCATGTTGTTTAGCTATCGTTTCTATTCTTTCCACATCACATGGAATGCCATAAACATGTGTGGACAGGATTGCAGAGGTTCTTGGTGTAATGGCTTCCTCAATCAGCTTCGGATTTATAGTAAAACTCTCTGGATCAATATCCACAAATACAGGTTCGCAGCCCTCCCAGATGATGCTTGATGTTGTGGCTACATAAGAGAATGGGGTGGTTATGATCTCACCGTGAAGATCAAGGGCTTTTATTGTAATTTGTAATCCTATCGTTCCGTTTGCAACGAGGCTTAGGTTTCTTACTCCTAAATAATCAACCAAATCCCTCTCTAACTGCTTTACCAAAGGGCCGTTGTTTGTAAGCTGGTTGCGTTCCCAAATTCCCTTTATATATTCATAATAATCCTCAATAGGAGGTAAATATGATTTGGCAATATTAATCTTTTTGTCCATTTAACCAACTTCCTCTTAGGTATCCTATTCAAGGGAATTTCTCTTTAATCAAGGTTGTTTTATCAAAATCCAGCAGATTTTGTTATATTTTTATTCCTCAGTAATTATAATTGGAAATTACTATTCTAAATTTCTCACCTTATCTAGGGGTTAGTCAAAAAAACTAAGGATATGCGCACAAAGAATTCAAGATAAAATAGGGGTTTAGAGGATATGCTTGGCATATTGTTTTTTGTTCTAATAATTGAAGTTGGTTGATTATGAAACTTGACAATCATTTAGGTCTACATAGATACAAGAAAACTTTTCTTATTTTTATTGGATTGTTTATTCCTGTTTGTTTTGGATTTTTATCGATATCTTTTGGGAAAGATACCAACTGGGACCTGAAAAATTATCACTACTACAATGCCTATGCCTTTCTTGAGGAACGTTTAGATTATGATATCGCACCTGCGCAAAGACAAACCTACAATAATCCTATCTTGGATGTTCCGTTTTATTTGTTGTCTAATTCTCTTAACTCATCGAGTGTAGGATTTATTTTTGGCTTTATTCATGGCATAAATCTTGTCTTCATTTTTCTTATCTATTGGAAGCTGATCACCCAATTTAAGTTTTTCTTTAAATTTATTATTGGCATTTTTTTTGTTTTAACAACAAGCACCGGGCCAGGGTTCTTAGCACAGTTAGGTGGCACCATGAATGACAATCTAGTAAGTTTGTTTGTCTTATTGGTTTTCATTCTGTTATTGGTAGCTTCAAAGCTAATATTAGAAAATCAAAATAAGAAAGGTTGTTTTCTTATTGGAATAGCTGGATTATTTATGGGATGCGGTGTAGGTTTAAAATTATCAATAATGGTTTATGCGTTGTGTTCAGGCTTATTTCTCCCTTTTTTGTTTATCACTAGAAAAAATAAATTGTTTACAGTCCTGGTTTATGGTTTTACAGGGATACTTGGTTTTCTCTTAAGCAACGGTTTTTGGATGTGGCGTCTTTACATCAAATTTGGAAACCCGCTTTTTCCCCATTACAACAACATCTTTAAATCACCAGCAACAGCACATATTTCATTTGTGGATCCACGCTTTTTACCTAAATCACTACTTGAATATATGACATGGCCAATTATTACAGGTATGGATAGTCTCCGTGTAAGTGAATTACCTTTTTCTGATTACCGTTTTGTTGTAATTTATATTCTTATATTAATATATTTCGTATATTTGATAATCAATAAATTGTTTCGGAAATCGAATGAGCCAAACTCAAGAATATCTTCAATCATAGATATACGATTAGGAAATTACTTCATCGCCTTTTTCATCAGCTCATATATCTTTTGGATGATCCAATTTTCAATATATCGCTACCTAATTCCATTAGAATTATTAGCACCAATTTGTGTAATAATAATTCTAGATAGGATGATTTCAAAGAAAAAAGGTTATTATTGGAGTAATATTATTCCTAGCAATAATCGGTACTATTTTTTATCAACCTTATAATTGGGGAAGATCTGAATGGACAGATCCTTATATTAAATTAGACACCTCAATGACTGTTTCTGATGAGGAAAGTATTGTAATTATGCTCGGGTTTGAACCAACATCATATGTGATTCCTGATTTTCCTGCGTCATATAGATTTATTCGTCCAACATCAAATTTATTTCAAACCCATTACGAAACTCATTATGCCATTAATATGGAGATTGAAGGAATACTGAAAAATTCAGCTTTTACTAGCTATGTTTTATATAGCAAGGTAGATCAGAATTTGGATATAAATCAGGCTTTGGAATGGTTAAATTTAAATATTGATAACGATAATTGCACTGAATTAATCACAAATATATCTAACGATTTAGTGTTATGCAAAGTAGAAGATTAATGAACCTAAAAAGACATACCAAATTAGCTAAGTTTCATCTTATGTCAAATGAGTAATCCACATGAAAAATGATATTGTCATTCTGATACCTTGTTTAAATGAAGAGTTAACAATATATAAAGTTGTACAAGATTTTCATGAGAACCTTCCGCAAGCCAGGATAATCGTTTTTGATAACAACTCAAATGATAAAAGTGCGAAAAGGGCTTTGGATGCTGGTGCACAAGTGATTAATGTTCAACAACGCGGAAAAGGTCATGTGGTTAAAGCAATGTTTGAAAAGGTAGATGCAGACATATATATATTGGTTGATGGTGATGACACATATCCTGCCAATCGCGTAAATGATCTGATTCAACCGATAATCGATGATGAAGCAGATATGTCTATCGGGTCAAGGATCTCTCAAGTCAATAATCCTGATTTTGTTTCTGTAAAAGGATTTAAGACAATAAATTTATTCGGAAATTTAATTTACCGTAACTTGATTAATTGGATATTCGGAACTAATTTGAGTGATATTCTAAGTGGTTACCGTGTATTCAATAAGAAAGTAGTAAAAACACTTCCATTATTCTTAAAAGGGTTTGAAATTGAAACTGAATTAACGATAAAAATGATCACGCGTGGTTTTCGTATCAAAGAAATCCCCATCGAATTAGCTGGACGGCCTGATGGCAGTGTATCAAAAATTAAAAGTACTCAAAGATGGTCTAAGAATACTGCGCACTATTGTCTCCCTGTTTCGAGATTATAAACCACTTACGTTTTTTGGTGGAAGCGGCCTTATACTCTTCGTATTAGGAATTATCCCTGGGGTAAAAGTTGTTTTGGATTATGTTAGAAATGGTGCTTTACATACTCTTCCACTTGCAATAATTTCGGTCGTATTAATTTTTATATCTATTATTTGGGTTATTGCTGGCATTGTGTTGCATACAATGGATAGAAGGTTTCAAGAAATTGAGCAAACTTTATTTACCTTATGGTCGTCCTTGAATAAAGCGAAAAAGAATTAAACTTCACTCTGGTCAAATAAATAAAAATGAAACCATAAATTTCTTGAAAAGTATAAATCTCCTTCTATTAATCTAATTCTCAATTTCTACATTGTCAAAACCATAATATATCGCAATTCTCTCACCCATATCAGGCAATACTTCACGAGTTTCGATCAATCGTGAATCTTTTGTATTAATTGCTGGCAAAATTAATTCGCTCTTTTCAAGCGTTAATCCGGAATATAAGATGTTTAGTCGGTTATTATTTTCTAAAGCGAATTGTTTATAAATATTTCCTATCTCAATCATCTTAAATCCGAGAAAAATGACCATAACAATAATGGCTAAAACAAGAATAACCTTTGAGTTTACTAGAAGAAGTATTCTTGTTCCAAGATAGGCTATGAGGCTGATTGAGATTAACCAAAATAAGGCAAACCCTCTTTGTTGATCACTTTGATAAGCTATAGAAATCAGAATGAAAACAGAAATTAGAGACGCAATATATAAAGATGATAAATCGAAAATGGTCAAACCTTGTGACTTGGGGAATCTTGTTTCCCTCTTATTATGGTTCAAGTAAAATGAAATGATGATGAATATTAATATGGTGGTAAAGAAAATTAGGATAATGGGCCATGATAATTCAATGAAATCATTACCTAAGCGAGTAAATCGATTAATATATAATGCCGCACCGCTTAGATCCCCATCATATCCTTGGGAAAAGTAATAATCTCGCCTAACTGATGTGCCAGAAGAAAATAACAAAAGAAATGTGCCAATACCGAAAGAAATAATAGGAAATAGAAATACGCCATCGATTTTATCATCCATGCGAGATGATAAATATAAAATCAATAAAAATCCCAAAACAATAACTGCAGCATTTTCAACAGTTAATCCTGCTAGAAATCCAAAAACCAAAAATATCAAAAGGAATCCAAATTTTTTTATACTGAGGCGTTTGTGATGATTTAACCGATAAGGTAACGAAAAACTCAAGAGAATTGTTAATCCCCATATATGATTGCATGTGCCTGCTTTCCAGAAGAAGAGCTGTCCAAGTAAAGGAAATATGGTGATAATCAAGAAAAAATTGATGAATAGAGAAATACTGTCAAATAAGTTATTCCAATTCGGAAAGGTGCCAAAACCGATGACATGTAATACAATCAGTAACCAAATAAACATCCCCGTATTCAGTATGTCAAATATGATTTTCGGAAACATGGCAGTGATTGTGGTTAATGCTTCACCTATTCTTGGATTCCACAAAATAGCTGAGTAATAAACTTTATGCCAAACTGCTTTTATTTTTCCAGTAACCGTAATGGGAGCGGATCCGTAAGTCCACGGCTGCATCGTAAAATCTTCACCTACAAGTGGCATTTGAATATTAACATACAATATGAAAATACTTATAATTAATAAGGTAGTACAAAACAAAAAGCGTTTTGCCATTCTCATGGATAAGGAAAATTTATTTCGATTATTCATATTTCACATCTAATATTATATTGGATTATCAAGCGATAGAGGGGAGTTCAGTTTACTAACAATACTCCTCTTTAGGATGGAATTTAAAAACACTTTTGTAAGGTCAGGAAATTATTATTTGTATCAGGATTCTGGTTCGGTTTATTATTGTCACTAACGTTCATAATTCCAATTATCTTAGATTCAATTTAGTGCAAAATCCAAAAACAAGATGTATTTAGAGTTGAAATTATTCTCCAGAAAAAAACAACTTCATAATTATCGGTTTTCAGGCGTCGCGTTTAGTCAGGTGTGAAGAGGAAATGAAAATGATTAATAAATTTACGCTACCGTATAGAATCGTACCCAGGCTATCATAAGAGCTCCCAGGAAAATTGTAAAAGCTACTAATATGATCCGATCTGCATATCGATTCTTTCCCCAAACTCCCAAGAGCCAAAAGATAGGGAACAGGACTAATAAGTATCTTGATGCACCTAAGATGGATCCAGAAAATAAAAATGTACTCATTGATAACAAACAATATATTCCGTATGACTTACTGGGAAGATTGAATAAACATATTATTGAGAGAACAAAAAAAGACAATACGAATATTTGATCAATTGCTGTGATAAAAGGTCTGAAATTTAGATCGGAAAATATTGAGGTCCATGGAAATGATAAAATATGGTTCCATGCAGATTGACTTATAAACGGTGCGAACAGCTTCCCAGTGATGGGTAAAATGCTCAATAAAAATGTGAGTAAACCAACCGGTGCTAAGCCAAGCCATATTATATTCCACTTGATTTTTCGAAAATTCCAGTTGATCTTTTCCATATAAATGACTACTGAACTAAGTGCAGCTAAAATCCCTGTTACGCGTGTGATTGAAATAAAAAAGCCAACTACGCCAATAAGAACCCACTTTTCCTTAACTGCAAAATAAAAAAGGATTATAGATAGAAATAGGAACAATGCCTCTGTGTAAAAACTTGATAGAAAAAAGCTCGTTGGGAAAAAACACAAATACCAAATTGTCCTGGTGCTAACTTCTTGAGAATATCCTGAAGTTTTAACGAGTTTAATAATGAAAAGCAAACTAAGTAAGAAAAAAATGTTGGAAAGCAGTATGCCAGAAAAAAGGATCGATTTAATATTCGATCCCCCAATAAGTGATCCTAGAATTTTGACCAATAGCGGATATAATGGGAAAAAATTTATATTACTTTGGACAATACCAAGGTCTCCTTTTAAATAATAACCATTTTCAATGATTGATAAATACCATCCCGAATCAAACCTTTGGAACATATCAAGAATCTTTGATCGAAGTCCAACCATAACCTCTCATTGCTTCTTCAGCCATCGGATAATTTAAGCTTGGTTGGAAATAGTATGAAAAGAAACCTATTGCGATAATTAATATTCTTGATACTAAGAAAGGGGGGATTGTTTGCCCAAAATCGGTTAAAAGAAATTTATTTATGGGATAAGTTATTTTTCGAGCAATTGATGAATTTGATTTCATCACTCCTCCGGAATAAACATCAGGAATAATTACCTTTTATATATGCAGATGTTTAATCGCATATATAGCAGTATCAGAGATGATTGAAAAACTCAACGTTCAGTCCCCTGTGGGGTAGAAGAAAGCCGGAAGTTATGTATCAATTTATTAAGCAGTTTATGGAAGCAAGTCACTTTTCAGATCTTCAATCAGATTTTTTAGGTTGTCTTCAAAAATTGACATTGAGTAATTCTCATGAATAAAGGCTAAGCAATTTTTAGACACTTTTTCCCATAGTTGGTCATCAGAATATAACTTTCTTACCTTATTAGCGAACTCTTCAGGATTATCACTAATCATGATATTTTCATGGTCTGTGAGTCCCATCCCTTCAGCGCCAATGCTGGTCGCCACACAGGGTACTCCATAACTCATGCTTGTCACCACTTTTCCTTTGATCCCTGCTCCAAATCGTAAAGGTGCGATGGTTAACTTACAATTTGAGAATGTCTCAGTGAGATCGGGCACAAATCCTACAACTTCAATTGAGTTGCTTTCCAAGGCCTGGATTTCTTCGGGAATATTGCTGCCGACGACGAGAAACTTACAGTCAGAAAGTTCGTCGCTAATTAATGGCCACATCTCCTCAACGAAATATTTTACGGCATCAGCGTTCGGTTTATGGAGGAAACCTCCAATAAACACAATATCTTTTCTTTCCTCAAATCCATTTGATCTTCCGGGTATCTCCCTGGGGAGGGGAATGACTTTTGTCTTTATTTTTTTATTTAATTTTTTGATAAGGTCATGCTCGTGGCTGCTTACTACAATGGTGCAATCAGCCTTTTCCATGATCGACATCTCTTTAACTTCCGTTACCCCTTCCTGGATAAGCGATTTTCCTTTTCTGGATTTGAACAGTGCTTTTTCCCGTCTTTCGCGCAAGAAATGTAAATCAACAGTATTGAAAACAATTTTCGCATGGGGGGCATGTGATTTTACAAAGTTTATGTATTTCCCACCATAAGGTGCTCTGAACAGCAAAACCAAGTCGAAATATTTCCCATTTGCTTTAAGGTATTCTTCAATTGATTGTAAATAGGGTTGGTAAATACACTCGATACCCTGTTTTAGAAGCTCGATAACGTACTTATCAATGACGTGAGCATCAACATCTGAGATGAATGTAACTTCAAACCCAAGTTTTCTTAAGGTCATCAGGTAGTTAAATGTATCAATTGAACCCAAATCTTGATCTGGTTTGGGCGTGCAAACATCAATTACCAAAACATGTTTTTGTCTCTGGTGGTTACGGCAAAGCTTTGGTTCTGACAAATCCTCTTCGTGACTCTTCAGTACCGATTCCCAACGCTGGAAAAACTTTTCCTGATTTAATAATTTGATAGCGCTTGATTCCCTTAGTGACATCCAATCCAGAAGTTTTCCCTTCGAAATGGATAACTTCTGATAGCGGTTGGTAGAATACCTGATACCCGGCTTCACGGACACGGAAAGCAAAATCTGTATCTTCATAATAGGCAGGTGAAAAGAATTCATCAAACCCATTCAGGTCCTGCCATATCTTCTTCGGGACACAAATGCAGGCTGCGGAACAATAATCTACCTCACGCAGGTAATTGACGGCAGGTTTGTTTGGGTCTTCATCACGCCCAAAATTAAAAGCTGATCCATCCTTAAACACAATCCCGCCTGCCTCCTGCAGCGTGCCGTTAGGATAAACCAGTTTCGCACCAACGAGTCCTGCCTGTGGATGTTCTGAAAACGTATCAACCAAAGCATCCAACCAGCCTGGCAAAACAACAGTGTCATTATTTAAGAGAACGATAAATTCACCTATTGCAGTTTCAGCAGCAGTATTGCATGCTGCTAAAAAGCCCAGATTGTCTTCATTCCTAATATAATTTAAATTCTTACACTGTGAGAATACACTTTGAGTGCTGTCGGTTGACCCATCGTCAGTGATAATTATTTCAAAGCGTGCTTTATCATTACATTCTGCAAGCGATTTCAAACAGTTGAGCGTGTCCTGCAAATGGTTAAAGACAGGAATGATGATTGAGACATCAACTCTTGATTTGTTTGTTTTCTCCTGATGCGAAAACATATTATCGATAGCGAGAGAAATTAGCTCTGTCTTTGATGGAGATAGTTCCTCTTTAATTATTGGCCACTTTGCAGCTATTCCGTTGAACTTCTTCTCATATTGGTTCAACATTTTTGCGCTATCCTTGATGTCGATCCTTAATGAATTATTCTTACTAAGTGAATATTCATTGAATATTGATAGGACATCGTAAGTTTTTTGTAAATACCCGTAGCCAAATTTCGTATCTGGTTCTAAATGAGCACTTTCAGCCCACTCATTCCAGGCGTTAATAAATACCAATCTCTCTTCTTTGGGAAAGCGCATATATGTGTAAGCACTAATATCGGATAACCAGGCTTCGTATGTTGCTGTTGATTGGTTTGTGAAAATCAGTGCATTATTAATTCTTCTTGGTGAATTATCCCACCCGGGGTTGATGGTCTTAAATAATTGGTAAGGCGCATTTAAATTGCTACTGCTGAAGGCTTTGGCCAGGTCCTTATAGGTAAACACATGACCACTAAATTTGTTATTTAAATATTCAAGCCTTTCATTGATGCACGGTGAGACTTCCACATTGTGTGGAGGGAATTCCAGCGCGCCATCAAACCCGTCAGGTCTTGGATCTGAGTAAGTAAAAGTTTGGGCTGCAAGAATATACGGGTTACCTGATCCTGCTTTAATTGAGTACTCCCTCCAAAAATCAAGTGTTCTGTTTATATCCAAGAGCAGGTTTGCACGATATACAATGAATAAAGGGCGATTATTGATTTTGATATAGTTTGGATGCTGAAATAACTTAACTAAATCCTCAATGATTTTTTTATCATTCTGAAATGACTGTTCCTGTGCAATTAAAATTTCCTGATCATTTCCATCCCATTTCCTGGTCCAATTCTCATTTGCCCAACTCACACAGAATGGAAAGTTTACATCTGGATCATTAATAAAGATTTCAAGTGGTTTTTCTAATAACCTTCTTTTGGCGAACCAATAATAATGAAAACAAAAACCAAATATGCCGTAGTTTTTTGCTAATTGAACCTGCCGTCTGAGAACTTCTGGAATTCGCAGATCGTAATAACCAAGTTCGCCGGGTATTTGAGGTTGATTATGCCCGTGAAAGTGGGGTAGGGCTTTCGTAACATTCCTCCACTCAGTGAATCCTTTCCCCCACCACTCATCGTTTTCGGGGATAGGATGATACTGAGGTAAATAAAAGGCGATATATTTGATGATTTCTTCTACGTTGAGACTTTCATTCTCCTGAAATTCCACAAAGTGATTGTCTTTTGATGATATTGCATTATTGAGATAAGTTAAATAGACCTCCCTGTAGAGGTTATTCGCATCATTGTGTTGGTCATTTATTACTGTCTCATTAATGGTGACAGGGGATTGAGATGAGCTTAATTCACTACTTGGTTTTTCGTTTTGATCCAGCTTGGGGACTTTAATGACTTGTTCTTTGATCCGTCGATTTTCTTTGATGCCATGTTTAATGTAGTGGATCAATGGCGGAATGCCAGCCTCATCAACGTCTTTATTGTTGGCCAAATAAATATCAGGATCAAAATCATGTGAAGGTTTTCTTCCTTCCATCATCCCCTGGTTTACATAATGCCAGAGCGGGGCCATATCCGCTTGGCGAACATCTGGATTCTGCAGTATATAATAATTTCGTTCGAACAATCCACTCCTGGAAATCAGGAAAAAATAATAAAGCTTTTTAATCGTCATTATTCCCCGTAATTAATCTCTTGAATTTTCTTAATGGTCGGGTGATGCGCCAGCTTTTACTGCGAGCATAATACAGGATTTCTTGATCCAATTGGCCAACCTTAGCATTAAGATCCTGAAGAGATTTTTCGTGTTCTTCAAGCGCAGCTCTGAGATTTTGATTCAATTTATGGCGCTCACTGAGCATTGCGTTCAGCTCTTCAATCGATTTTTCTCGCACAGTCAATTCGGAGTGGAGTCCCTGAATTGAATTTTCGCGTTCGATAAGACTTTGATTGAGATTATTAATAGAATTATCTCTTGCATTGATCTCGGATTTAAGATTTTGAATAGATGTTGACCTATCCTCATTTACTTTATTGAGTTCCTGGATTGTGATATCAAGCTGTTTGATGTGTTGATCACGATCAGTTTGAATTTGGCGGAGTTCCAGGATGGTTTTATCGAGCTGTTTGATGTGTTGATCACGCTCAGTTTGCTTTTGGTTGAGTTCCAGGATCGTTTCATCAAGCTGTTTGATGTGTTGATCGCGCTCAGTTTGCATTTGGTTGAGTTCCAGAATCGTTTCACCGAGCTTTTTGATGTGTTGGTCACGCCCAGATTGCGTATGGTTTAGTTCTTGTATAGTCTCATCGAGCTGTTTGATATGCTGATCACGCTCTGATAGCATTTGGTTAAGTTCCTGGATTGTTTCAACAGAGAATATGTCATGTTTCGTTGTCAGTTCAATAAACTTCTTTTTATCAAACAGTTGATACAACTTGAGTTGTTTTGAGCGATTTGTGTCATTTAAGGCTTCAAATAAAAGGTTTAAGCCGAATAATTTTGATGGCGTATTCGTAGGTTTATTTGGAGGCAATCCGAGGGCGAGCATTCCTAATGCGTATAGTAAATCGGAATTATTTTGGTTTATATACTGCTCAGCCTCCGGGAAGATCAATACTAATTCGTCTTTGTCCGGCATTTTTGCATAGCGCTGAAGAACCTGCAGGAATTCAAATTGATATCGAATGCGCGTATCAGGACGGTTTCCGCTTACATTCGCTTCATTTTCACGCACCCGAAAACAACTTAGTTTTTCCTGGATAACATGAATATTATGTTGGAAGCATAATTGGACCCACAGATCAAGGTCTGGTAATTGCACCAGTCCTTTCCTTGGTATAAGATCAGCCACGCAATTCACTCGAAATAATAAACTAGGATGGCATAATGCATTCCCCACATAGAAAAAATGATTTAACCATTCATAACGTGTACGATTAGGCTGGTCAAACACATCGTAGTAAGGATGCTCCTTGTCTGAAAATGTATTCCCTTCTTCATCTATGATTTTTACATGGGTAAAAACAGCATCAACTTCTGGATTCTCATCAAAAAATGCGACTTGTTTTTCCAGCTTGGTTGGCTCCCAGGCGTCGTCTGAGTGGTGAATAGCAATAAAATCGCTATTGATTTGATTTGGATTCAGACTAAGAAAATCCCCAGAGCGATTAATTTCGTTTCGATAAGCATGAAAACGAGGGTCTGAATAACCATTAATAATTTCCCAGGAATTATCCGTCGAAGCGTCATCAAGGACATAAAGATCAAAATCTTTATAGGTCTGGTTTAAGACACTATCAATGGATTGGCGAAGATATTTTTCATGGTTAAATGACGTAAGTGCGATAGAAACTCTTGACATTGTGAAAACCTCAATATTTTTGTTGAAAGTATACTATTATATTGCATTTTATGAATCCACTCGCGGGATTATCTATTTTTAAAAAAAACATAACGAATTTATCGCAATTATTACTTTATATTCGTTTTTAACTTCCTATCCAACAATCGGAACAAGTTCTTTTCTTTGATGATGTCGTAATTGAATCTTCTAATAAGGGGCCCTAAGTTTTTCATACAAATGATAACCTGACATTGACATGAGAAATTATTGCTGATAATAGTCAATAAAGCCGCCACTATATTTCAAGGGAAGTATTCCTTTCATACCAAGGACGTTCTCTTCGTAATCAAAATCACTGGGGTTTGCCGGTTCATTGTTTAACCAGGAAATTATTGCAGCAGGTAAATTTACACCAGCGAGATGAGAGAATGGATAGCCCCCTCCAAATCTGGGATTCAAATCAATAACAACAGGACCTTTTGGGGTTTGGATCAGATCCATATCAAGATTCGCAATATGACCGAGTTTGTTCGAAATTGCCTCGCCTAGAGCTGCAAGCTCAGACGATCTCAAAGTTATTGCAATATCTGTTTCACCTGCTCTCATGGCGATCTTCTTCTTAATAATCGTATTCACATAGTTTGCATTTAGATCATTGATCACATCCAAACCATATTCTTGGCCGGAAACTTTTTCTTGAAAAATGATTTGATCATGATCTGGTGCGGATTCTCCTTTGAAAAGCATTGAATTCTTTATCCGCTCAGTAAGCTTCGTATAGTGAAGCTCCAGTTCATCTTTTGTTTCGACCTCAAGTGAAAATAAAGATGCATTTCCCCACCTTGGTTTTATTAATATTGGATAATTAATTTCCTTAGAATCCAGTTTTGATAATAATAAATCTATGCCATGTATCGTGATAGGTATATTTATTCCACAGTCCAGTAAGAATGCATTTGTTTCTAATTTATCAAAGCAAATATTGATTACTTTCGGTGAGGATACTATTGCAGTAATACCTTCAGAAGAAAGTTGATCAATCGCTTTTGATAGGATTGGCAGTTCAGGGTCAAATAGAGAAATGATTGCACTGATATCAAATTGATGACAGATATTGATTATTACTTCAATATAATTATCTGCGAATATACTTGGGACAAGGAAAGCCTTATCGGCTGTGACAAACCCTGCGGCATTGGGATGGCAGTTGGCTACATACACTTTGCCACCTAAAGGATTAACTTCAGATCTAAAATAATCTACTAAATAATTTCGGCGTCCAACGCAGGTCAACAAGATATTCATAGAATTTTCTTTCGGTGAATTTAAATAACTCCCTAGAACATCCTTTTTATGCTTCTGATTTGAATTTTCAACTTTGTTAGTACAATCCTAAAATGTTTTTATTAGTATAATCCATTCTTTGTCGGAAGCTATCTTCATTTTCAATATCACCAAACATTTTTCTAAATTTTGTACGTAATACGTTTGTTCCAAATATTTCCTTCAGGTATACTTTACACTCATTTTGTAAGAAAATCATGAATTTTGTAGCCTCATGAAAAATACTTTTGGAGAAATTGTGCCTGATAAGAAATTTAAATCAACAATAAACAATATATTAAAGCTAGTAGGATCATCAGATCGAGGTATATCAAATCCTGGTGAAACGCAGGAGCAGGTTTTAATAAGTCTGCTTGATTTCTATAGTCAAAATGAGTATGGGAGAAAGCACGGCAGTGAATCGGTCAGCTCCTACGAAGATTATAAGAATGCGTTCCCTGTTAAGACGTATGATGATTATCGCCCACTAATTGAACAGGTTTTGGAAGGGCATACTCATGTTCTGTTAAGTGAAGAGCCTGTTGCATGGCAAACAACAAGAGGAACAACCACTGGAATACCAAAACTAGTTCCTTTTATTCCAGCTGATGTTGATAAAATGAAAATAGCAGCACGAGTTATGATCAGCTACATCTTTCAGAATCGTGCGTTTGGTTTATTGACTGGAAAATTCTTAAATCTCAATAATCGATCTAATTTAGAGTTCTATCAGGGTCGGTGATAAGGACCTTACTTTAGGTTATGGCGCTTCAGTAAAAGCCACATTTAATAAGTCTGTAAAAATATCATTGCCTTTTGTCCCAACCCAGGAAGAGATAGATCAACTCGGTGGGGGATCCTCTAAAGAGGATTGGGATGCAAGGCATGAATTAGCTTATCAGAAGGCAAAAAGTAAAAAGGTTACAACGATCAGCACAAATGTCAAGAGTGCATTATTCTTTGGCCAGTATCTAAAAGAAAAACATAATTTATATCCAAAAGACATATGGAAATTTAAATTTCTCTGGCTGTCAAGTCTGCCGGGAATCAATACAAGGTTAGCCGAACCTCTCCACACATATTATGGCGATACCGCTGATATTCGGGAAATATATGCAGCAACCGAGGGTATGTTTGGCGGTCAGTTAGATCAGAAAAAAGCGTGGATACCCTTTTACGATAATGTTTTCTTTGAAGTCAAGACCATTGATGGCATTAAACAATTACATGAGATGAAACCTGGTGAGATTGGAAGTTTTATTGTTTCAACACCTGTCTTCCCACGGTACCGCATTGGCGATTTAATTTTAGCTTTTGAACCACCATATTTCCGATGTATCGGCCGGGAGAGCTTTCCCTTGGAACCTTATAGTTTTGAGCATCTTTACAATTGATGGAATCAATATCTCCTCGGCCCACATCAGAATAATTCTGAAAAATTTATTCATCGCGAAAAAATCCCCTTCGTTTGATGAATTAATAATCTAACAGGAGCTTAAATAACACTATTTGTGTTGATTTACCCATTATTTGAGACACCCTGATCAAAAGCCAGCGTAAGGCTGGTTTTCCAATATGGTAGATGTAAATTAAATGTTTTCTCTATTTTTTCGCAATCCAGGATTGAAGTTTGCGGTCTTTCGGCAGGATTGGGGAATTCATTACTCTTTGCACGTTGTATATCCTTAACAATTTGCTCTTCTTTATTGGTGTCCAGAGCTAAGATGGACTGTGCCCATTCGAAACGGCTGCAGGATCCTCGATCGGTCAGGTGATATAATCCCTTTTTCTCCCTGATAAAATCCAGTGGATTACCCTGATGCTTAGCTAATATTTGGGCTGTTGCATCCGCAAGCGTTCGTGCCCAGGTTGGACTGCTGATTTGGTCATCAACAATTCGCAAGATTTCATGATCTCGAGCCCATTTCAACACCTTGGTCACAAAACAAGGTCGACGCAGCGAATATACCCAGCTTGTTCGAAAGATCCAATAAACCCCATCAACAGCTTGGACAGCAGATTCTCCCGCTAATTTGGATTCACCATATACGTTAATTGGGCTGGGGTTGTCTTCTTCGACAAATGTGCTTCCCTTTTTTCCATCAAAGACATAATCGGTTGAATAATGAATAACAGCGGCATTCAATTTGGCAGCTTCTTCTGCTATGATACCTGGCCCAGTTCCGTTTATTGCCATTGCGAGCTCCGGTTTGACTTCTGCTTGATCCACAGCAGTGAAAGCCGTTGCATTGATAATGAGATTCGGCCTAACCTCATGAATTATGCTTCTGATACTTTCCGGTGCAGTAAGGTCAATCTGAGGAAAATCCAGTCCTGTAATTTCCCCAAGGGTTAGCAGTGATCGGTTCAGCTCCCATCCAAGCTGACCTGTGTTTCCCAGCAATAAAATCTTTAGCTTCAATTGAATAATCCTCCCTGAGCCAGCCTGAGGAGGTATTGACCATATCGGTTGCCATTGAAGGTCACAGCCAATTTCTCAAGCTGTTTTTGATCAATAAAGCCCATCCGAAAAGCAATTTCTTCTGGACAGGAGATCATCATCCCCTGACGTTCCTCCAAAGCCTGCACAAAATTGGATGCCTGAAGCAGTGAGTGGTGCATGCCAGCATCCAACCAGGCTACCCCACGACCAAGAACTTCAACTCGCAATTCACCTTGATCCATGTAGACCCGATTTAGGTCTGTTATTTCGATTTCTCCGCGCGCTGAAGGTTTCAAGTTCTTTGCGAAATTGACAACACGATCGTCAAAAAAATAGATACCAGGAACGGCATAATGGGATCGGGGTTTTTCCGGTTTTTCTTCCAGACTGAGAGCATTTCCTTCCGAATCAAATTCCACAACACCATACCGCTCGGGATCATGAACCGGGTACGCAAAAACAACTGCGCCTTTTTCGAGATCTGCTGCTTTTCGCAGTTTCTCAGGCATACCATGACCATAGAATATGTTATCTCCCAGGATAAGCGCTACTGCCTGGCCTCTAATAAAATCTTCTCCAACAATAAAAGCGTCAGCAAGTCCCCGGGGAGAGTACTGGATTGCATAAGAAAAGTTCAATCCCCATTTGGAACCATCTCCAAGAAGACGTTTATATTGTTCATTATCTTCGGGGGTTGTTATCACAAGGATATCTCTTATGAAGGCTAACATCAGCATAGATAAGGGATAATAAATCATGGGTTTGTCGTAAACAGGTAAAAGCTGTTTACTAACCCCTAAAGTCAGGGGATATAAACGGGTGCCTTTTCCGCCAGCTAAAATAATCCCTTTCATTCACTTCCTCTCGATTTATAATTTAACTTTACCCAATTTCGATAATCTTTTTCTTCTATGATGGCATTAAGCCAGTCCAAATTGCCAAGGTACCACTCTATTGTTTGCCTTAGGCCATCCCTAAGGTTATATTGCGGTTCCCACTCCAATTCCTGTTCAATTTTTGTTGTGTTCATCGCATATCGTCGATCATGACCAGGTCTATCGGTAACATATTTGATTAATTGATCATGTGGTTTATTCGCTTCATCCAACTCATCCAGGACTTCACATATTGTATAAACGATTTCTAAATTAGTTGGCTGGTTCTCTCCCCCAATATTATAGCTTTCACCTTCTTTGCCGTTTTGGATAATTGTCCAAATTGCCCGGCAATGGTCTTCAACGTAAAGCCAATCCCTGATCTGCTTACCATCACCATAGATCGGTAATGGCTGCCCTGTAAACGCATTCAATATCATCAAAGGGATCAATTTCTCAGGGAACTGGAAAGGTCCATAATTATTTGAGCAGTTTGATATAGTCACCGGTAATCCAAAGGAATGGGCATATGACCTGACAAGATGATCACTGCTTGCCTTAGAAGCAGCATACGGTGAATTAGGTGCATAAGGTGTTGTTTCTTCAAAAGCTGGATCATCAGGGCTTAGGGTTCCATAAACCTCATCAGTAGAAATATGATGGAATCTTGCCTGTTTCTTATCCCCTTCATTCTCATTGAGCCAAACCTTTCGAGCAGCTTCAAGAAGAGAAAAGGTTCCAACAATATTCGTCTGTATGAAAGCTCCTGGACCTTGTAGAGATCGATCAACATGGGATTCCGCCGCAAAGTGGATGATCGTGTCGATCTGTCGATCTCGAATTAATGATTCAACCAGCATCTGGTCAATAATATCTCCCTTTATAAATGAATAATTCTCCGGATTTGGGAGGTCTTTGAGGTTTTCAAGACTCCCCGCATAGGTCAGAAGGTCAAGATTGGTTACTTTTAGTAAAGGTTCGGTTTTTTGAATGTATCTAACAAAATTCGAGCCAATAAATCCCGCGCCACCGGTGATTAACAAATTCTTTGTCATGAAAACACCTCCGCTACTGCAAATGAGACACCTGCGGCATCCTTCTTTGAGACCAAAGGAGTCATCCCGTTGTGTATAGGCCAGTCAATTACTAAATCAGGATCATTCCAGTAGATACAGCGTTCACCGTCGGGATCATAATAATCAGTGGCTTTATAAACGACATCAGCTCTATCTGAAAGTGTGTAGAATCCATGCCCAAAACCAGGGGGTATCCAAAGCTGTTGCTTATTCGCTTCTGACAGTTCAAACCCGACCCACTTCCCAAAATATTGAGAACTTCGTCGTAAATCTACAGCGATGTCAAATATTTTCCCAATGACAACCCTAACCAATTTGCCCTGAGTATGAGTAACCTGATAATGAATCCCACGTAAGGTCCCTTTACAAGAAGAAGAATGATTCTCCTGAACGAATTCATATTTAATACCACATTCATCATACGCAGGCTTTTTATACGATTCCATGAAGAATCCCCTATTATCCTGAAAGATTTTAGGTTGTATGCGGATGACTTCAGGAATGTGGGATCGTAAGAAGTTCATTGGCAGCCTCGTAGATTTTGATATTACGGGTAATTATAGAAGATTTTTTAGAATCAAACAAATAAGATTTCGGTTGGGAATGGCCCTCTGTCGGATAAACTATTTTGATATCGCCTTTTTATAAGCATCGCAAACTTCTTTGACTTCACCCTGCATCTTAATCTCGCCTTTATCAAGCCACATTGCTCTTGTGGAAAACTTGCGGACGGCTTCAAGCATGTGTGATACCATTATGACGGTTGCATCGCTTTCCCGAAAATTGGCAATGCGTTTGAAACATTTCATCCTGAAGTTAAGATCGCCAACTGCTAGAACTTCATCAAGAATGAGGATGTCTGGCTGCCATGCTGATGCAACAGAAAAACCTAAGCGTGCCTGCATGCCTGATGAATACGTTCGAAGGGGAGCTTCTATAAAGTTTCCAATTTCAGCAAATGTAATTATCTCATCCAGCTTTTCATCTACTTCCCCTCTTGAATGACCTAACAACGTTGCATTTAGATAAATGTTTTCGATCCCGGTCAACTCTGGGTGGAAACCTGCACCCAGTTGGAGAAAGGGGCTTATGCGACCATTTAACCTGACACGTCCCTCACCTGGGATGAGAACCTTCGATAGGACTTTCAATAAAGTTGATTTCCCTGCGCCATTCCTCCCAAGGATGCCCAATATTTCGCCTTTTTGAACTTCAAAGCTGATATCTTTTAAAGCCCAAAACACCTTTCTTTTGAGACGTCCTTGTAGCATCCGTATTAAATATTCTTTGAAAGTTTCTATAGATTCGCCCGGTATACGGTAACGGACTGAAACATTATTTAAACAGACAGTTGTATTGGGATTTAATTCGGAACCATTAATATTAGACATGATAGGCAAATGAATCCGCTTTTCTGCAAAAGAAAATCCAACCGATGATCAATGCGCCAAAGGAAACGAAGGCAGTCGCCGCCCATGTTTGCCAATGAGGTACGAAACCATTGAAAACAAGTATCCGGAAGAGATTTACTATGTAATAAAAAGGATTAACGTATAACAATAAACCATTTAATATCTCTCGATAGAATTCAAGGGGCATCATGATTGGTGTCAAGTACATCCATGCTGTAAGGGTGATGGGATATAAATCGGCGATGTCATGGAAGAAAATGGCTAAAGAAGAAACAAATAACGCGACCCCAAGCGAGAAGGAAAACAAGAAAATCATTAGAACAGGTACAAGCAAAGCAGACCAGCGGAATGGTATGCCTGTGATGATGAATATTAAAGTAAGCGGAATAAGGGACAAAACAAAGTTGACCATATTGGATAATATCGTCGAGATAACAAATGCGGACCGGGGTAAATATATCTGTTGTATTAGCTTGCTTCCCCATACCATTGAATGCATTGCTACACTTGTGGATTGTGAGAACATGGTCCAACAAACAATGCCTGAAATTATATAGGCCGCATAATTTTCTGTTGTACTAAAGACTTTTGAAAAAACGACTAACAAGATCAACATCGTCCCAAGGGGATTTAGCATCGTCCAGGCTACTCCCAATACGGAACGTTTGTACCGAGCTACAAGATCCCGCCGCACAAGCTGAAAGATCAAGTCGCGGTATCGAAAAAGGACGAGAAGCTCTTCGATTGCTGGTCTTTTCCTATTTGCGCTGTCGTAAGTATCGAATGTTGACATCTGAAGTTTCTTCTATTGATTAGCAGTGAAAAGGTTACCTTAAATGGGATGTTATGTCAATTTAATTTTACAGCAGAGTCCAATAATTCACCGTTTTCTTTAATTCTGCACGTGGTATTCTTAGGAAATCACAGCGCATATAACGCATATTTCGAATTATGTGATTTTTGATATTTCTGAGATAACCTTTCATACGAAAGCTAAACCGAATAAGTAAGAGAGAATATTGAATAAACTCTATTGCAACTTGAATGAATATATCACCATCAAACAAAGTGGCATATTTGATGCAGATTTTTATTTCCAAGAATATCCCGATGTTCGTAAAGCGGATATTGACCCATTGTGGCACTTCATCAGGTTTGGATGGAAAGAAGGAAGGAAACCCTCAAGACATTTTTTTACAGGTTCTTCTGTATCCCTATACGACACATCAAAAGAAAATGCACCAAACAATCTTCTATCTAAGACGAAGGAAGAGCTCAAACTGATAACGAATTTCACAGGAAAACATATCGAATTTATCGGCATCCCTGGGTCGGGAAAAACAACTTTATATAACCAAGCAAATCAATTATTATTCAAGGAACTCGGTTACAGGCCAGGTCCAACCTGCCTCTTCTTGGACATCTTAAAAGATGAAAAATATCAAGCATTGAATGGGAATGATTTGATTAACCTCACATCATTCTTGATTACTAAAAATTCGTTCATAAAAGCTGTGGGAAATTCTGCGAAAAGATTTCAATATCCTGAACAACTTAATGATTCTTTGGATATTGTTATGGCATATTTTTATCATTTTTGTACGTATTATCAAGCGCTTACAACTTCAGCACCAACTGAATGGATCATGTTTGATGAAGGGTTCTATAACTTTCTAGCCAAGTTCATAATAGACCTGACTGGAAATATTAAGGGAAGGATCGGGAATCGCATTTTATCAACAATGCCCAAAGTAGATCTTTTAATTCATGTAAAATCTGATGTTTCAACATGTATTAAACGAATGAGAACGAGAGAACAAGGGGTTCCCCTTCCATATCAAAAATTATCCAGCAGCCAGCTGCAGGTATTTTTCTCTTTTTATGATAATTTCTTTGATAAATATTGCGAAGTTGTAAAAGCAAAAGGCATCAAGACCGTAGAATTAGATAATAATCAACCACTTAAGAAATCAATGTTAAAACTTTCCTCTGAAATTAACTATCTTCTCTGAATAATCGCATTTGGGAGAATTTTTGATTGCAGTTTACAATTATCTTAAGAATTAGTAAAATAAAAATTAGATATTTTTCATTCAATAGATTGGAGTAATAATGGATTTTGAGGTTCTTAAACCACTAATCAATGATAAAAACGAGAATAAAATTGTTTTACTTGTCCTGGATGGTTTAGGCGGTCTTGCCATGGAAGAGGGTGGATTAACCGAACTGGAAGCAGCCAATACACCGAACATGGATAAGCTTGCGAAACGCAGTATGCTAGGCCTGCACCAGGGTATAAGGACAAGCATTACACCAGGAAGTGGGCCAGCGCATCTCTCGTTATTTGGTTACGATCCATTGAAGTATAAGATAGGGCGTGGTGTCTTATCTGCTCTGGGGATTGATTTTGGTCTCCAAGAGCAAGATGTCGCAGCAAGAGGCAACTTCTGCACCGTGGATGAGAATGGCAGGGTTACTGATCGCAGAGCAGGGCGGATCCCAACTGAAATTACGGAACGATTGTGTAAAAAACTGAATGAAAAAATCAAAATATCAGGTGTGGAAGTCTTTCTCGAACCGGTAAAGGATTATCGCTTTCTATTGGTCATCCGGGGAGATGGGCTGAAGCCAAACATTGAAGAGACCGATCCCGGCGTCGTGGGGGAGAAGCCCCTAACGGCTAAAGCGATGGATGAGGCTTCCGAGAAAGCAGCAAAAATCGTTCAGGAATTTATCAGACAAGCCGAAATTATATTAAAGGATGAAATCCCTGCTAACATGTTGCTCCTACGTGGGTTCGCTCAACTGCCTGATTGGCCAATGTTCCCTGATGTTTTTAACTTAAAGCCGATAGCAATCGCAATGTATCCCATGTATAGGGGTGTGGCGAAGTTAGTAGGGATGGATTGCCCACCCGCATCTCATGATTACGACGAGGAATTTGACGTTCTGGAGGAGAATTGGAACAAATACAACTTCTTCTTCCTTCATATCAAGAAAACGGATAGTTATGGTGAGGATGGTAATTTCCCTGGTAAAGTACACGAAATTGAAAAAGTTGATGAGCTGCTGCCAAGAATCCTTGCATTGGATCCGTCAGTTTTGATCATTACGGGTGATCACAGCACCCCATGTGCAATGAAGTCACATTCATGGCATCCAGTGCCTGTCTTATTCCATGCGAAAAGCTGCCGCCCAGATGGCATAGATAAATTTGGAGAACGAGCTTGTTTGAAAGGCAGTCTGGGCGTACGTTTCCCGGCATACGACTTAATATCATTAGCCCTGGCACACGCTGGCATGTTAGATAAATTCGGTGCGTAGTTATTGCGAAAAAAGTTGAGAAATCGAACCCCCCGGGATCTTAAAATCCCGGGGGATATTTTTTGTGGTTTCGCATAGTAAATATCAGGTTGAGTATTCTCTGGGGCGACGATCATTGAAAAGTTCGTTTTGGGAAGAAACCCACTTATTATTTGCTTCTTCTGGATTAATATATATCTGATGGACTAATGGCGTGTTTTCAGAAGCTCGATAAAGAATTTTCCCAGAGGGACCAGTTATTTGGGACTGCCCGGTAAATATCAATGTTTTTGTATCAAGGTCTTCCTGGCCAATCCTATTAGAGGTGATGGTGAAGATCCTGTTTTCTATTGATCTGGTCACCATTGCATCCTGGCAATATGGCATAACCAGATTGGCAGGATGTGCGATGATTTGAGCTCCTGCTAAAGCCAGAGTTCGAGCTGATTTAGGGAAGATCCAATCAAAACAGATCATCATGCCAATCCTGACATTTCGCCATTCAAAACATCTAAATCCAGTGTTACCCGGAAGAAAGAGTTGCTTTTCATCTGCATACAGGTGGGTTTTTCGATAATTTTCAATCATACCGTTTGGAGAAATCGCAATTGCAGAGTTGTACAGATTAGATTTATCACTTTCTGCGTATCCGGAAACGATCACACCCCGGGTCTTTGTGGCCAACTCTCTTAATGCAGTTAGAAATACTCCGCTGCCATCAGCAGGCTCTGAGTAGGGGAGCAGTGCTTCAGGTGTATCATACAGATAGCCGCTGTTTGAAAGCTCCGGCAATACAACCAGATCTGATTTAAGTCCGGATAATAATGCCTGGATTCGCCGAATATTCTCAGCAACATTATGACGAACTGGCATGAATTGTAAGAGTGCGATTTTGAATTTCATTTGACCTCTCACCAACTGGGTGTTGTGCTGATTCTCCCAATCGTTTATGATAGGAAAGAATAATCAATTCCTTGGAGAGACGAAATGTCACATCCTGCCTTATTATACGATGTCCTGAATGAGAACCGGGTTCAATGTAATTTATGTGTCCATCGCTGCCAGATTGGAAACCACAAAAGGGGAATTTGCCAGGTTAGAGAAAATCGTGATGGTGAATTATTCACACTTGTTTATGGCAACCTGATTGCGAGGCACGTGGATCCGATTGAAAAGAAACCGCTATATCATTTCTTGCCTGGATCAAAATCTTATTCTATTGCCACTCCTGGATGTAATTTTCATTGTGAGTGGTGTCAAAACTGGCAAATCTCACAGATGCCCCGGTTAATGCAATTGCCACAGAGTAAGAGGGTGGTGCCTGAAAGGATTGTGAAAGCGGCAATAGCATCTGACTGTCAATCAATCGCATATACCTATACAGAACCAACGATATTCTTCGAATACAGCTATGATGTTGCTCAATTAGCACAAGAGGCTAATATAAAAAATGTTTATGTTACAAATGGCTATATGACTGCAGAAATGCTGGAAATGATGGGGGCATATCTGGATGCAGCTAATGTCGATATCAAATCATTTTCTGATAATACTTATCGAAAACTTACCGGCGGTCATTTAGATCCAGTGCTGGAAAGCTGTGTAAAAATGAATTCTTTGGGGATTTGGGTTGAGATCACAACATTGATCGTCCCTGGAGTAAATGATGATCTAAAAGAGTTAAAAGCAATTGCAGAGTTCATATATCAATCTCTTGGTCCTGAGACACCCTGGCACATCAGCCGATTCCACCCTCAATTCAGGATGACAGATCGATCCCCAACGAAGGAAACGATTTTATTGTCCACCAGGGAGGTGGGGCATTCGGTGGGATTAAAATATATCTATTTGGGGAATATAGCCGCAATCAATCATACTTTCTGTTCGCAATGCGAATTGATGTTAATCCAACGCTCAGGATACTCAACGAAGATCCTTGGCGTAGATTCTGAAGGAGAGTGTCTGAATTGCGGCGCGAAATTGGATGGGAAACTGTTTCATTGAAAGGATAAGGTTTGAATTTATCATGAAACACGAGTTAAAGATAAATTAAGCATCAGATACAGAAACTTTTCATTGAATCCAGTGTTTTTTTACAAGATTGCTAAATTCATACAAATTTGCGATAAATTCAATCAATTTTTGAATATTATTTTGGAATTGTTTATCATTTATTAACAATTGAGTGATATAAACTATGTTATAATGTCAATGAAAACTTGATATGATACCTCGCCTTATGGAGGTACAGGGATCGATCAAAGCCCATTGACATAATGGATACCCGGTCAATGGCTTTTTTATCGCGTTATTTTAGTATGTGATAAAAGAGAAATATAAAAGAATAAGAAAAATAAAATCAGGAGCAATAAGCGTTTATGAGTTCAAACATCAAAATTTCTGACAATCCAATTGCTGAACATAACCTTGCTTCTTTCATGGAGGATGAGGTTCTTGAGGATTCAGATTTGGCATATGAGGAACATATCTCAGACCATACAGGGATAACCTCAGATGAACTCGGTCAGTTTATACCTAAATGAAATGAGCCGTGTCCCATTGCTTTCAAGGGAAGAAGAGATTACGCTGTCAAAGAAAATGGAGATTGGCAGGCAGGCTCGGTCGTCAATGATTGAGAGTGAAGGTGACATTCAAAATCTTGAAGAAATCAAGGAATTGATCAGAGAGGGGAAAGAAGCACGAGAATACCTGATCAAAGCCAATATTCGATTGGTCGTCAGTATTGCAAAGAAATACCGTCGATATGGTTCATCATTCCTCGACCTGATCCAGGCTGGAAATGTCGGGTTAATTCGGGCGGTAGATAAATTTGACTATTCCCGGGGTAATCGCTTCAGCACATATGCGACGTGGTGGATCCGGCGATCCGTTCTTAGATTCCTCAATCAAAAAGAACGCACTATTCGATTGCCAAACTACTTGAGCAACAGACTGCGAAAAGTCAGGCATGTCACTCGTGATCTTTCTCAATCACTTGGACGACAACCCACATTGGATGAGATTTCTGAACATGTGGAGCAGGATTCAGAGGAACTTCGCCAATTAATTCATTATGCAAGATTACCCATTTCACTGGATAAACCAGTCGGTGAGGATGGGGAGAGCGAATTGCTGCATTTCATTGAAAATGAGAATGCTGTCGTTCCCTTTAATTCAGTTCAGCAGAGTTTACTTGAAGAAGACATTGAAAGTGCGTTGGGAGACCTTTCTGACAGAGAAGCCAGCATCATCAAACTTCGTTTTGGTCTGGAAGGAAATCGCAGCCATACATTAAAAGAATTAGGTGAGATTTTCGGGGTCACTCGTGAAAGGATCCGGCAGATCCAACAAAAAGCACTGAGGAAGCTTCGCAGCCCACAGAACCAGAGCAAGCTTCGAAATTACCTTTAGAAGTAAAATATTTGAAGCAAAGGTCAAGCAATTGGCCTTTTTTCTTTTTTAACCTCAGATATAATCAAATAACTTAAATTTTATTAAGAAAAACAAGGAAAGTCTGATGGATATACAAAAAGTCTTCCAGGAGTGGTTCGCAGCGATTATCGATTTCTTACCAAAAATAATATCAGGAGTGGTGATTTTTATCCTGGCTATTGCATGTTCTGGTTTCATTGCAAAATGGGTCAGACGCCTTTTGAAGAAAAGGATTAGCGATAGAGAACTGCTTCATCTTATTTTTCTCATAACTCGATGGACGATATTGATATTTGGAACAGTCCTTGCGCTTGACCAGGTCGATTTCAACGTAACTGGTTTTATAGCGGGTTTAGGGGTGGCAGGTTTCACCATAGGTTTTGCATTACAGGATATTGCAAAGAATTTCATATCTGGATTGTTGCTGCTTTATCGCCAACCCTTCAGTTTGGGAGATTTTGTAGCAGTTCACGATCATACTGGCACGGTCAAGGCAATCAATGTCAGGGATACAGTTATTGAGAAATTGGATGGCGAACTGGTAATCATACCAAACCAGAAAGTGTTTGAGAATCCAATTATCAATTATACGCACTCAAAACTAAGGCGAAGGGCAGTAGAAATTGGGCTTGGTTATGAAGAAAACTTATCATACGCTTCAAAAATATTTCTCGAAGCCATCAATGGTGTTCAAGGTGTAGAAAAAGAGCCCGCGCCAAAGATCCGCGCAACAGAATTAGGGGAATTTGCATTAGTACTTTCTGCTATTTTTTGGGTGGATCAGCAGAACTATAACTATCTTGATGTTCATTCAGAAGTTGTTAAAGCAATTAAAATTGCTGCAGAGGATAATTCAATTAATCTACCTTATCCAAAACAGACTGTTCTTGTTGACTTTTCATACGACAAAAATGGATAAAATAAAATCGTAATCTGGGTATTAATGCGCTAATAACTTGGACAATCCTCATACTTGCAATCATTTTTGATTGATGATTTTGAAGAATTCAATGTCGAGTATTTCACTCCAAAAAAGCATCATTTATGGACCGATATTATCAAGGCGGTTAGGGCGGTCTCTTGGCGTCAATATCCTGCCAGTCGATGAGAAAGTATGTTCTTTCGACTGCATCTATTGCCAGTATGGATACACTGAAAGCTGTATGATTGATCCTCCGCGTAAACTGATGCCTTCTGTAGGATCTATCCTAAGAACAATTGAAAATGCATTGAAGAAACCTCGAACGATCAACTATCTAACATTCTCAGGGAATGGTGAACCATCTCTGCATCCAGATTTTCCTGAGATTGTCCAATTGACAAGAGAATTAGTCAATAAAATCCGACCTGAAGCAAAAGTCGCATTATTTTCGAATGCTTCATTACTCACAAAACCAGCTGTATTAGAAACACTAGGGTTGATTGATCTATCGATGATGAAACTTGATTCAGGAGATAGCAAGACCTTCCAGGCTATCAATCAGCCTGCTATTTCCGTGAAATTTGGTGATGTTATCCGAAGCCTGAAGTCTGTGCCTTCACTGATCATTCAATCCATGTTATTTGACGGTGAAGTGAACAATATAAAGGGAGAAAGTTACTATCAATGGGTAGACGCACTAGCATCTTTGAACCCCGATGCAGTTCATATCACCTCCATTGAGCGACCTACAGCCAATGATACATTAAAGTCTGTCTCAGCAAAGAGATTGAGAGAAATTCAGGAACACCTGCAGGTAAAGCTTGACTCGGATGTAAAGGTTTTTTGGCGAGATTAAGGACAAAGATATTCCCTTTATCTATACGTGATAGAGAAGGTAAAGAACTGAGATCACTCAATTATGAGAAGAAAAATTCTCTTCTATCTGAGTGATCTCAGGTTTTTGTTGAAAACTCACAAACTACAAAATTAAATACTCAGCATTTCGGGATTTTCAAGCTTTTCAACCAGATCTACCAGAAAGTTTGCAGCAACTGCACCATCAACGATCCGATGATCTGCAGCCAAAGTCATCATCATCATGGGCCGGACATTGATTAAATCTTCATCGTCAACAACAACAGGACGACGTTTAATCGAACCGATAGACAGAATAGCAGATTGTGGAGGATTGATGATGGACGTAAAGGAATGGATACCGTACATCCCCATGTTGGAAATTGTGAATGTGCCACCCTGGATCTCCTGAAGCAGGAGTTCTCCATCTTGTGCTTTTTTTGCAAGGTGTTTTATTCGCTCATTCAGTTCGTTAACCATCATCTGATCAGCATTGTGAAGCACGGGGACAATCAAGCCGTTTTCCAGAGCGGTAGCAATCCCAATATTGATCTCTTTCCTGAAAGTTATTTTATTTGCTTCCTGTGAAGCATTAAGATAGGGATGACGTTTCAAACATGAAGCAATGATGCGAACCAGTGCGGCGGTCAGGGATATCTTTGGCAAGCCTTCTTTTGCTGTCACCTCATTCATTACTTTACGATTGGCTTTGAGATGGCTCATATCCACTTCTACCGTCAGATATATGTGCGGTATCGTTTGGTAGCTGGATGTCAACCTTTCTGAGATACGTTGGCGCATAATGCTGACATCAATTGTCTCACCTGCTAAATCGTGTTGCTCGGGTTGAATTGGGCGTTTTTCTTCCTGTGAAAGAAATGCTTTGACATCCGCTGCCTGGACTCGACCACGTGGTCCAGAGCCTTCAACCTTGTTGATGTCTACAAACTCTTCATTGGCAATCCTTCGAGCCAAAGGTGTCGCGGGGGTCTTCACTCTTGTTTTAACCTCATCGGTGACATCATCAGGATCAAGTATTGCTTCCTTACTTCCTTCTTGACCAATATCCTGAGCTGAAACATCAGGTTCTCCAGTTTGTTCCTCAGGTATTTCCAGTTTGGGTAAATCAGTATCAAACTCACCTTCTTCGAGGATATACGCGACCACTTTTGTTACAGGAGTCACTTCATTTTCCTGGTACAGCAGGCCTGCGAGTTTACCAGTTGCAGGCGCTTCAACCTCACTTGTGATCTTATCCGTCTCTACGACAATCACAGGTTCACCTTTGCTGACCTGATCACCTTCTTTTTTGAGCCATTCGATAATAGTGACGCTTTCCTGGTCCATATCCATCTTGGGCATAATAAAAGGTACGGGCATATTTCAACTCCTCCTAATAATCATTATTGATAATGGCGCGGATTTCATGGAGGATGTCTTCCTCCTGTGGGACAGCTGCTCTTTCTAAAAACCGATTATAAGGAATTGGAATATCTTTACCAGTCAAACGGCGCATAGGTGCATCGAGATAATCCCAGGCAGGTGTTTCGGAAATGGAAGCCATCACTTCACCAGCCCATCCCGCAGTTTTTACAGCTTCATGAACAACCAGCAAACGTCCTGTTTTCTTTACCGATTTAGTGATCGTATCAACGTCTAAGGGACGAAGTGTTCTTGGGTCGACAATTTCTACTGAAATTCCTTCAGCACTCAGCTTTTCGGCTGCTGCCAGGGTTTTATGAACCATTATGCCTGTCGTGACAACAGTGATGTCAGTTCCTTCTCGCTTAATATCAGCTACCCCAAACGGAATGGTGTATTCACCTTCGGGAACTTCACCTTTTGTTTTATAAAGCATTTTATGTTCTACAAATATTACGGGGTTGGGGTCACGTATGGCGTTGAGTAATAATCCTTTTGCATCATAAGGAGTTGATGGTGTAACAACTTTCAAACCAGGTATGTGCATATATATTGTTTCGAGACATTGAGAGTGCTGTGCTGCAGCACCAGCGCCAGATCCATTTGGCATCCGGACAACCATTGGAACCTGGGCTTTCCCACCAAACATATAACGAGCTTTTGCTGCCTGGTTAATGATGGGATCCATCGCCAATGTTGAGAAATCTATAAACATGATTTCGACAATTGGACGCATGCCAACTAAAGCTGCACCTGTTGCGGCACCGACGATGCCCAACTCTGATATGGGCGTCAAACGCACTCTCTCAGGGCCGAACTCATCCAACATGCCGGCGCTAACACCAAAAGCACCTCCATAAGCACCAATATCTTCCCCCATCAGAAAGACACGCTTATCACGGCGCATCTCTTCAACCATCGCATCATGTATTGCTTCACGATAAGTAATTTCAGGCATATACATACTCCGTAAGATTCTTCACATCAGGTTCAGGTGAATTTTCTGCAAATTCCACAGCATCCTCAATCACCTTTGCCATTTTTTTATCAATTTCTTCTAAGTCAGTCTTTGTCACAATGTCCGCTACCAGGAGGAGGTTTTCAAATCGTTTGATTGGGTCTTTCGCTTTCCAACTTTCGATTTCCTCTTTTGAGCGATACAGGTTGCGGTCGCTTTTTGAGTGCCCCAACCAACGGTAAGTTTCTACTTCAAGGAACATAGGCCCTTTTCCAGATCGAGCGTGTTTAACAGCCTTTTGCATAAACTCCACAACAGCAAGGGCATCATTTCCATCGATGAAATACGCAGGAATATCATAGGATTTTGCACGATGTGTGAATGGGATTTTTGCTGACACCTGTTCGACTGCTGCTGACATGGCATAATGGTTGTTCTCACAAAGGAAAATTACAGGAAGCTTCCAAAGCGAGCACATATTAAGTGATTCCTGGAAAATTCCTTCATTCGCTGCGCCATCTCCAAATAGAACCAGGGCAACCTGGTCTGTTTTCTGCATTTGGATCGCTAATCCAACACCGGTCACTAACTGCATGCCACCTCCAACAATCCCGTTTGCCCCGAGATTATTGGCACTAATATCTGCAATATGCATGGACCCACCATGACCATGGCAGAAACCTGTGGCTTTGCCAAGAAATTCTGCCATCATTTTGTTGACATCTGCGCCACTGGCAATAAAGTGCCCGTGCCCCCTGTGATGGTTGATGAGATAATCCTTATCCTCCATGACTGTTCCGGTACCGATTGCAACGCCTTCCTGACCGATTGAGAGATGCATTGTGCCGTGAACTTTGCCTAACGCATAAAGTTGTGTTGCCATTTCTTCAAAATGGCGTATCTCAACCATTGTTCCATACATCTCGATAAGTTTTTCTTTTGACAGTCCAAGCTCATCTGCTTTTTTTAAGATATCGGTCGTCGGCTTGTTATCATATTTTGCTTTTATTTTATTTGATCCCATAAAATCCTTCCTGTTTTGAAAAATATTGAAATTATAGACTTGTTCGTCTCAGAACTTCTGAGATCGTTTTCACATCTGACACCAGTGTATTGATTAAACGACCACGAAGTGCTCCAATGATTGGCTCGACTTTTTCCGGGCCTCCAGCGACGCCTATTCTTACTGGAATTTTGATGAGGTCCTTTTGAGAGATACCAATCAACCTTTCTTGAAATTCCAGTGCAGTCATATCTCCACTGATATTAAAGAAGCGACCACAGACATCGCCAATAGCACCCGTTCGTTGAATTTCCTGAATCTCCTTTCTGGTTACATAATCAGCAAGGTAAAAACTGCAGTGCTGCATATCAGAACTGCCTACCCCCAGCAAGGCAACGTCAACTTGTTTGCATTGATTTAAGGTTTCCTGAATATTTCTATTGTCCAAAAGCGTCTCAGCAATACGATTATCTTTCACTAAGAAGGGGGCGTTGATATAAAAACCTTCTCCATCAAGCTTTTCTGTCAGCCTGCGAACGATTGCATGAGCATCATAATCCTCTATCCGGGCACCCAAAGCACCGAGGAGTTGTACGACTTTTAATCCCTGCAAAGATGAATTAATTGATAATTCTTCGACAGTTGAACTGATTGCGCTGCCCCAGGAGGTTCCAATGACCCATCCGGGTTTAAGATGCGCCATCAATTCATCACCAGCAGCTTTTCCTAATAACGCTAAATTTTGCGATGACTGGCCAACAACGATCACTCGTGCATTGATCAAGTCAAAACGTTTTATCAGTTCTTCTGCAAGCGTTTGATCTTCTCTTATGGGGCGGTTGATTTGGATTTGAACAATACCAGCATGTCGTGCCTCTTTTAGCATCCGTGAAATGTTGGATCGGGTGACGCCAACCAGCTTCGCAATTTCTGCCTGGTTTTTCCCCTGGAGAAAGTACATTTCAGCAATATCAGCCAGAAGGCTTTGCCGGTCTTCAGATTTGACTTTGAAACTTTGATCTGTCATAGACTTCACATATGTTACTTGCTATTCACTAATGTGAATATACCACTCATCTAAGCGGCTGTCAAATTCGCTTATGGCAAATATTAAAATTTCTATCCAAATGTTAATCTGCTATTTACAAATGAGAATTTATTTGATATACTGAGAACGTTCTCACTTTTATTCAGTATGAAAATTCTACAAACCTGAAAGGTTGAAAGAAGTTCGACGAAAGGAAATTGAACAAGAGAATGCCTCGAACGATCCTGTATGGGTTGATACTATTCGACATAATTGAAGGCAAGAAGTATGTGGGGGGGCCAGCGATCAATATTGCCTTGCATATGGCCTATCACGGTTGCACGCCAATGCTTGTTTCCTGTATTGGTGATGATGAATTAGGCCGCACTGCAAATAAAGTGCTTAACGACAATCGAATATCGACAGAATTCATCAGAATTGATGAAGAACATCAAACAGGTTGGGTGAAAGTGTTTCTTGACGGCAATGGAAATCCAAGTTTCGAGATCATCAGACCAGTTGCTTATGATTTCATTTCCCTAACCAACTCACAAATTTCAAAATTATCCATAGAACCTTTCGATATATTTTATTTCGGCACTGTGGTTCAGAGAAATTCTAAAAGCAGAGAAACATTAGAACAGATGATTAAAGATGTCGCTACGAGGAAGATATTTTTTGATATTAACCTTCGTCCGGGTCATTATTCCAAAGAAGTGGTGGACTTCTCTTTGGGACATACTGAATTCTTAAATTAAACGAGGAAGAATTAATTCAGGTTGCTGATCTGTTTGGTGTTGAAGCAAGAGAAGAAGAATATCTCATTTATTGGTTGTTTGGCAGGTATCCCCACAAAATTATCTTATTGACACGAGGTGAAAACGGTGTGAGTGTCTTCACCCGGGGGACAAGGAATGATATCGCAGGACTAAAAGTAAAGGTGAAAGATACTGTTGGCTCTGGAGATGCTTTTTCTGCAGGGTTCATTATGGAATATCTTAAGAGTGGAGATGTTCTTAACGCTGCGATGAAAGGCAATGAATTCGGAGCATACGTTGCCACACAATCTGGTGCTGTTCCTGAATTAGATGAAAGTGGATGCGAAAATGATTAATAAATTTCCTTATCGATGGAATAGATTGGAGAATTGATGACAACAATCATTGATGTGGAGAAAATGAGTGGTGTTTCCCGGTCAACGATCTCCCGGTATTTAAATGGAATGAATGTGCGGGCAGACAATAGAAGAAAAATTGAGGAAGCAATTGATGCCTTAGGTTTTAGACGTAATCCGATGGCCAGTGGATTGAAATCGAGTAAAACATTCACGGTAGGCTGCGTTCTCCCTGATATTACAGATCCGTTTTTCCCGGGAATTATCAAGGTCTTCCAGGAAAAACTGCTTAAAAATGGATATCAAACAATATTCAATACATATGGAAATACTATCGGCCTTGAAGTTGAACTAGTCCGATCACTTGCCAATAAACGTGTTGACGGGTTAGTGGTGGCATCAAGCATGTCTAATGGATCGCATATTCAGGATTGTCTCGATAGTGGTTTGCCCGTGATAATGCTGGACAGGCTTATTGAGGGTTTGAGATGTGATAGCGTGACGGTGGATAACTATCAAGCTGTGTTTGATGCGATCTCTCTTGCCATTCGAAAGGGTCATAAAAAAATCGGTTATATCCGTGGACTTGAACTTTATACCGATGTGGTCAGGTTGAGGGGATTTAAAGATGCGCTTGAGGGAAACGGGATCGATATTCCAAACGAGTATATTGTCGTTGCTGACATCATTGAACATGATTCAACCCGTCAATTTATGCGGTTGCTGAAATCTCTCTGATCCTCCAACATTGATATTCTGTTCGAATGTCTACCACACGATGGGCGCTCTCGAAGCGATGCTTGAATATGGGTTGGAGATCCCAAAAGATGTTTCCATTATGGCGTTCGATCCCCTATCTTCTTTCCCTTATTATGGTTTTACAAAGTGTTTCCATCCTGAATTTACCAGCATAATTCAGCCTTTGGAGAGCATAGGGTTAAGAACAGCGGATTTGATGCTGCATCGTTTAGAGCAAGGTATGAAAGCATACGAGCCAATCAATGTTGAGTTAAAAACGATTTTCAGAATGACAAGATCAGTTGCGGATATGGTGTAAATATTTAGATAATGGAAAGTTGGAATTAAAAGGAGGTGGTTCGAGGCAAACTACAGAAAAATAAGAAGCAAATTAGTATTGACAGAGATTTATCTCAATATTTGGAACTCAAGGAGAGTATCCATGAAAAAACCACTATTTCTAACCAATGAGAATTCCAGGAGAAAGAAACAAATGAAAAAACTATTTTATGTCCTTTTTATTGCCATCTTCATGCTCATGGCCATTACCGGTTGTGCACCTGAAGAACAAGCAGTTGAAGAACCAGCTGTAGAAGAACCTGCAGAAGAGGAACCCGCTGAAGAAGCTGAAACGCTTGAGCTTGCTTTGATCATCAAAGCCACAAACTCAGGTTTCTGGCAGAAGGCGATCGAAGGTGGCGAGGCTTTTGATGCTGACAATGCGAATGTCACCGTCACAACCTATGGCCCAGCATCAGAAGCTGATGTTGATGAACAATTGGCAATCCTTGAAAATGTCATCACCAGTGGTGCTGATGCAATTGTGATCGCATCCAATGCAGGTGAAGGTGCTAATGCCGCTCTTGCAGATGCAGCAGGACTCGGGATCCCAGTTTTGACCATTGATACTAAGATTCCCTCAGATGATGTTGTCACACACCTTGCGACAGATAATGTTCTCGGTGGTGCTCTTGCAGCAGAAGCCATGGTCGAAGAACTGACCGCAGCCGGGATCCCACTTGAAGGTAAAGTTGCCATCGTCGCAGCCGTTGCAGGTGTCTCAACCATTATTGAACGAGATGGTGGATTTATTGACAAGATGGCTGAAATTGCTCCCGATGTTGAGGTTTTGGATCCCGTATATGTCAATAATGAGATCGAACTGTCACTCACAGAAGCTGAAAATATCATCACCCGTGAAGGTGACGAATTGATCGGCATTTATGCTGATAACAACCACACCGGTGATGGAGTAGGTCGTGCCATCAAGCAGGCAGGTTTGCAGGATTATGTCATCGTTGTTGCATTTGATGATGATCAGGAAGAGCTTGATTTCCTGGCTGAAGGCGTCATCAAAGCGCTCATCATCCAGGATCCCTTCAACATGGGTTATGCTGGATGTGAATATGCCGTGAAAGCAGTCATGGGTGAAGATATTCCCGAATTTATTGATACTGGCGTGAATGTGACCAGGGCTGAAGACCTCGGTGTTGAAGTAGAAGAACCCGCTGAAGCTGAAGCTTTTGAGATCGCTTTAATCATCAAAGCCACAGACTTAGGTTTCTGGCAGAAGGCGATTGAAGGTGGCGAGGCTTTTGATGCTGACAATGCAAATGTCACCGTCACAACCTATGGCCCAGCATCTGAAGCTGATGTTGATGAACAATTGGCAATCCTTGAGAATGTCATCACCAGCGGCCCCGATGCAATCGTGATCGCATCCAACGCAGGTGAAGGTGCAAATGCTGCTCTTGCAGACGCAGCAAGCCTTGGCATCCCTGTATTGACGATTGACACCAAGATCCCCTCAGATGATGTTGTCACACACCTTGCTACAGATAACGTCCTCGGTGGTGCTCTCGCAGCAGAAGCCATGGTCGAAGAGCTGACCGCAGCCGGTATCGCACTTGAAGGTAAAGTTGCCATCGTTGCAGCCGTTGCAGGTGTCTCAACCATTATTGAACGAGATGGTGGATTCATTGACAAGATGGCTGAAATTGCTCCCGATATTGAGGTTTTAGAACCTGTGTACGTCAATAATGAGATCGAATTGTCACTCACAGAAGCTGAAAATATCATCACCCGTGAAGGTGACGAATTGATCGGCATTTATGCTGATAACAACCACACCGGTGATGGGGTAGGCCGAGCAATCAAGCAGGCAGGTTTGCAGGATTCTGTCATCGTTGTTGCATTTGATGACGATCAGGAAGAGCTCGATTTCCTGGCTGAAGGTGTCATCAAAGCGCTCATCATCCAGGATCCCTTCAACATGGGCTATGCTGGTTGTGAATATGCCGTGAAAGCAGTCATGGGCGAAGAAATACCGGTATTTGTTGATACTGGCGTGAATGTGACCAGGGCTGAAGACCTTTAGTATTAAGTATAGATAATATTGGATAACCGGATAATATCCGGTTATCCAATAATCCATTAGTCTTAGTCGATGGATGTTGATTGAAGATTAATTAATCTTTTTATTGATTATATTGTGAGGTTTGTGTGGAAAATACTGTACAAGATTTTGTTCAGATGCAAAATATCACAAAGGATTTCCCAAGCGTTCGAGCCCTTGATGATGTAAGTATTAGCTTTAAAGCTGGGGAAATCCATGCAATTGTAGGGGAGAATGGTGCAGGGAAATCGACCCTGATAAAGATATTGATGGGTGTTCATCAAAAGACTTCAGGTGAGATTGTTATTGAAGGTCAAAAAGTAAATATGTCTGATCCTATCAAGTCGAGATCCCTGGGTTTGAGCGCTGTGTACCAGGATGTGACATTAGCAGACCATTTATCCGTTGCCGAAAATTTTTTCATGGGAAGTATTCCAAAGAATAAATTTGGTTTCGTTAAATGGCAATACATGCGCGAGGAAACACAGAAAGAATTGGATAAGCTGGGGATTGATGTTGATGCAAATGCATTGGTCAGTGAATTACCGGTTGCAAAACAAGAGATGGTTGTTATTGCGAAAAAGAATTTTGATAAAAGTCGACTGATCATTTTTGATGAGCCAACAGCCTTGCTCGCAAATGAAGAAGTACAGGACTTATTTCAAATTATTCGGCGATTAAAAAAAGAAGGCGCTGCAATTGTTTATATTTCTCATCGATTGGAAGAAATATTTGAACTTTGTGATATTGTCACCGTCTTAAAGGATGGAAAGTGGGTTGACACAATGCCGGTGAATTCAACCAATGAAGATGAACTTGTTAGAAAAATGGTGGGCAGGAAAATTGAAGATATGTATTCCATCCAGCACTTTGAACCTGGAGAGAAAGTGCTTCAAGTTCAAGGTCTCTCAAAAGAGGGGAAATTTGATGATATCAGCTTTGACGTAAGAAGTGGAGAAATCTTAGGATTTTTTGGGCTTGTTGGTTCTGGTCGAACAGAGATAATGCGTGCAATATTTGGCGCGGATAATTTTGATGAGGGTGAATTAATTCTTAATGGGAAAAAACGGAAAATAAGAGGACCGCATGATGCAATTCGGTTAGGTGTTGGGTTCTTACCGGAAGATAGAAAAACCCAGGGCCTTACTCTTGACATGTCCGTCAAAGAGAATGTCAATCTTGCATCGTATAAAGATATTTCAAGATTTGGGTTTATCAACCTTCCGAAAGAAAGAAACAATGCCACAGAATTTGTAAAGAAATTGCGGGTTGTGACACCGGGGATCAGCCAAAAAGTTATGAACCTCAGCGGGGGAAATCAACAAAAGATTGTTGTGGCGAAATGGCTATGTAAGAACAGCGGTATTTTCATTTTTGATGAACCGACTGTTGGGATAGATGTTGGTGCAAAACGGGAAATATATAAATTGCTTGAAGAGCTCCTTAACGCCGGTAATGCTGTCATTATCATTTCTTCTTACCTTCCTGAAATTATGGGTATTGCTGATAGGATTGCAGTTATCTATGAAGGTCGTTTTGTTAAGGCAATAAGCAGAGGGGAATATGACGAGGAAGAATTATTAAGATACGCTTCAGGTATTAAGTAATTTGGTATTAATTCAATTTGGAGATGAAAAACATGCTGTCAAAAATAAAAAATAACAAGATAATCAAAACAATAAGCAGGGTTTCAGAAATAAACCTGATCATCATTCTGGTGATATTGATCGTGGGATTGTGGATCCTCAATCCGAAATTTCTATCCCTTGTTAATGTTACCAATTTATTGCGGCAAACAGCGATCATTGGTGTGCTCGCAATAGGTATGACATTTGTGATCTTGGCTGGAGGCATTGATCTTTCAGTTGGTTCAGTGCTTGCGTTCAGCAGTGTTGTGGCTTCGAAATTAATGGTTGCGGGATGGCCTATTTGGTCAGCGATTGTCATGGCTTTGTTGAGTGGCGCATTAATCGGAGCTATTATGGGATTGCTTATTCATTTTGGTAAAGTGCCTGCATTTATTGCCACATTAGGAGGGATGACGATTGTCCGAGCGCTCGTCATGCTGGTAACCAGAGCAGAGAAAGTCCTGGGATTACCTGATGCCATTGGTGATTTTGCCATCCAAAGATATTTAGAAATTCCGGCCATGGTTTATGTTTGGTTTATAGCTATAGCTATCGGGGTTGTGATATCTCGGTACACTACCTTTGGCCGAAATATGTATGCTATTGGTAGCAATGAAGAAGCTGCCAGGTTGTCCGGAATCAAAATTGGGATCTCAGTTTGCAGCATCTATGCTTTCAGTGCTATGATGTCAGCCGCAGCTGGCATATTAATGACAGCCAGGTTGGGCAGCGGTGTTCCAACAGCTGGTCAAGGCTATGAACTTGATGCCATAGCCGCTGTTGTTGTTGGTGGCGCATCATTAACAGGGGCAGTAGGGAGTATTGCAGGAACTGTATTAGGCACAATCATTATTGCAGCAATCAAGAATGGAGGCACTTTATTAGGGATAAATTTCTTCATACTGGATATTTTAATAGGCAGCCTCATTGTTGTTGCTGTTTTGATCGATCAATTGAGAAAAAATAAGACAAAATAAGGAGAATTAGATGCATTCATTTGAATATCACATACCAACACGGATAGTTTTTGGGGAAGGGTCCGTCAAACGGGCAGGCGAAATTGCTTCGGAATTTGGCAAAACCGTCATGCTTGTATCTTACGATGTAGACCTGATCAAGAAAATTGGTTTCTATGACAAAGCTATGAAGCCATTGCAGGAGGCAGGGTTGGAGGTAGTACCACTTTTTGGTGTCAAATCTAATCCTGATGTTACTTTAGTTAGAGAGGGCATCCAACTGTGCAAGGATAAGAAGGTTAACTTAGTCATTGCTCTGGGTGGTGGGAGTGCAATGGACACCGCAAAAGGTGTTGCAGTAGGTGCCTGTTATGATGGCGATGTTTGGGATTTCCCAACGGGAAAAGCTGAGATCAAGGATGCGCTCCCAATCATGACAATTGTGACAATACCAGCAACAAGCAGCGAGATGAATCCTGTTAGTGTGCTGAACAATGATGAAGAACGACGAAAAGACGGCTTCCTAAGCCCTTTCATGTATCCAACAGTTTCCATTCTCGATCCGGAATTGACCTATACCTTACCCTGGAATCAAACAGCTATTTCTGCCGCAGATATTGTTTCTCATTTGATGGAAGGGTATATCAACCACACAGTTGAATGGGCACCAATGCAGGATCATTATGCTCAGGGGATGATCAGAACGATCATGGAGTCCACAAAACGCCTGCAAAAAGATCTCACCGATAAAGATGCCAGAGCCATGTTTATGTGGGCTGCGACATTTGCCTGGAATGGGTTTTATGTTTGTGGATTAGGTGCATACGACCAGATCATTCATATCGTCGGACATTCTTTCTCTGCGTTCTATGACACACCACATGGAAGTGCAATGTCTGTATCCATCCCAGCGGTAATGAAATACCACCGAGATGAAAGATTAGAGAAGTTCTCAGTCTTTGCCAATGAAGTATTTGGCATTGAGGGTGATGTTAGTAAAGAAACAGCCCAAAAAGGCATTGATGCGCTTGAAGTATGGTTCAAGCAGATCGGTGTGCCAGTAACCTTTGCTGAGGCAAATATGCCCACCGATGAACTGGATGCGATGAGTGATGATATTCTTGAAACAGCCCATCGTTGGGGCACAACAAGTTACACAAAGGAAATGATCCTGGATATCTTAAACCTGGCGATATAAATCACAGTTTTACATCGAGATGGATTCTCTGCACGACTGATATTTAGTAAAAGATCACAGTGGAGTATCCATCTTCGAATGTAAATGAGTTCAATCAATAGGATTAATTATTGATTACTCATTCCTCACAGAAATTGAATAATCAATTTTACTCGCAGGTTATAAAAATAAATATTAGGAGCAAGCGATGAAGTATTTTTTAGGTATCGATTCGGGCACAAGTGGTGTCAAAGCCATTGTGGTCGGTGAAGATGGCAGTTCTGCTGGCATAGGATATGAAGAGTTTGATGTTTTCACAGAGAAACCAATGTGGGCTGAACAGGATCCTGCTGATTGGTGGCACGCCTGTAATAACGCGATAAAAGAGGCGGTTCATTTATCTGGTCTGGGGAAAGATATTCATGGCATTGGGGTAACTGGACAAATGTTAGGCAGCACACTCCTTGATAAGGATAACAACACAATCGGAAACTGCATCCTGTGGCTGGACCAGAGGGCTGTAGACGAAGTTGATTGGTTATATCAAACCGCTGGTGTCGAGTTCTTGTTAGAGAAAACCGCCAATATTCCCTTAACTGGTTATTGGGCACCCAAATTGATGTGGGTCAAAAAACACCAACCGGAACTCTTTGATCAGGTTGCACAGGTCATTTTCCCAAAAGACTATATCAAATTCAAACTAACAGGTGAGATTTCTTTAGATGTGACGGATGCATCAGGCTCTTATTTGTTTGATGTAGCTAACAGAAAATGGTCGGATGAGATGTTTGAATTGTGCGGATTACCGCGAGATATCGTGAGTGATAATGTCCTTGAATCACAGGATGTAGCTGGATACTTGAGAAACGATGTTGCAGTGGAATTGGGATTAACACCGGGAATTCCAGTCGTTGGAGGTGCAGGAGATCAACCGGCATGTGGTCTTGGAAGTGGTGTTTATAAAGAAGGCATCGTCTCTGCGACGATTGGCACCTCTGGTGTTGTATATGCTGCAGCAAACAAACCCATTCCTGATGTAAATCAAGCTGCTGCACTCTCGTTTTGCCACTCTGTCCCTGATACCTGGTCCTTATTTGGGTGCACACTTGCAGCAGGGGGCTCGTTTAAGTGGTTGAGAGATACCGTTTTTGCCGATCAACGCGATGCGATGAAAGCAGAAGGCAAAGACGTATATTCTTTGATGACAGAACTTGCATCTAAAGCGCATGTTGGCAGTGAGGGGTTGGTTTTCCTGCCTTATCTAAATGGTGAACGAACACCATACCCAGATCCATATGCCAAAGGTGTTTTCTTTGGTTTGTCTTATCGACACGGTTTGCCGGAAATGACCCGTTCAGTCATGGAAGGCGTCACATTCAGCCTGCGAGACACAATAGAATTGCTAAGAGATGTTGACGTGAAAGTCAGTGAAGTACGAGCTTCTGGTGGTGGTGCAAAATCTAAACTCTGGCTGCAAATGCAAGCTGATATTTATAATGCCAGCATCGTCACTACCAATATCTCTGAAACAGGGTGTGTTGGGGCAGCCATGCTGGCAGCAATTGGTGCAAAACATTACAAGGATGCAGAGGAAGCTTGCTCCCAGGTCATCAAACCAATCAGTGTTACTGAGCCAGACCTTGATCAAGTTGAGATATATGAAGATTTTTATCAAACCTACCGCAGCTTATATGGCACGTTAAAAGAATCATTCTCACATCAGGCGAAAATTGTTGATAAGTGGATGAAGTAGTTAAAATCTGATTTCGTGAATTTCACCTTTCATATCATATTAGATTTCCGAAACTTATGATTAGAAGAGCCCATTGAATAAGTATGGTTTGAAGAGAATGGATGTCAGCCAGAACCCAAATGGGCTCAATATTATTAACGTTTTTAATACTTATTCGATGGAAATAGTAACCAGATCAAGTAATAAGAATACTGGAGAATTGAAATGACAAGAGTATTTGGTAAAGAATATTCCAGAGAAGAGCTGCTCAAGAAAACCGGAAATCTCTCCCAAATAAGCGGTATCAATGAATTTACGTTTAATTCCGGAAGAGCTAAAGGTGTAGATGCAATTGATGTTAACGCTGGGGATTTGAAATTTACAGTTTTACCGTCCAGATGCCTTGATGTCGGACAAGCGTCATTTAAAGGATATCCATTCGTGTATCTTTCAAAATCGGGATTGCGTTCTTCAGCGTATTTTTTTGAAGATAAGGGAAAGGGATTTTTAGATAGTTTTTATGGCGGCCTGCTGACAACATGTGGATTAAATAATATTGGTGCGGATTGTGTCGTTGATGGCCGCGGATATGGCGTACATGGCGAAATAGGAAATATTCCTGCAGAATTGGTCTCAAAACGAATGTTTTGGGAAGACGATCAGCTATATTTTGAAATCCTTGGGACGATCAGGCATTCACGGTTTTACGCAGAAGATTTAGTGATGCAGAGAAAAATCCAAACTTCCCTGGGTACCAACAGCATAATTATCACGGATACGATCGAGAATAGGGATTTTAAATCAGTTCCCTTGATGCTTCTGTATCATATCAATATTGGATTTCCATTCCTGGATGCTGATTTAGAGTTATATACTACGAAAATCAAGAAATCAAGCCCAGAACACCCTCTGCTGCAAAGGGCTTGGCTGATTATAAGCATTTTTCTGAACCAATAGATGGCATCGAAGAAGAGTGCTTCTATCACACATTTGATTCAGAGGATGGCATGGCTTGTGCCTGTTTGTATAACCCCAATTTAGGGGCAAGTGGGATGGGATTTTTCGTTCGTTTTGACACAAGGCAGCTTCCTGAATTCATTCAATGGAAGATGATGCGCAGCCGGGAATATGTGTGTGGACTAAATCCAGCAACAACTTTTGGTGAGGGAAGGAAACAAGCATTAGAAAACAATCAAGCCATGTTTATTGAGTCAATGGAAAAGAAAGTGTTTTCAATTGAACTTGGTGTGATAGAAGGAGATTCATTTCTGAAAAACTTATCATAAAACCAGACGATTTTTCTATCGCATCCTTATTTCATTTATCAAAAATAAATTTGTTGGAGAAATACTTTATGGATCCAAAAGGTATCTATCAACTTTCCGATAGTCAATGGACAATATTAGCTGATGATGCTTATCAACTTGGTTGGCATTATGAAGAGAAATATCATGGCTGTGGTCAGTGCACAATTGCCACCCTTTTTGATACGTTAAATATTGATCATGATGATGTTTTTCGGTCGGCTACGGGGCTATCAGGAGGTTTAGGGTTGGTTGGAGAAGCTTCCTGTTCTGCTTTCACAGGCGCAGTCATGGTTTTTGGCTTGATCTATCCCCGACGCAGAGAAAAATTCGGAGATGACAGGGAAAATAAATATCGCACATTTGCCATGGCACAGGAACTGCATAAACGATATATATCCAAATTTGGCAGTATCATTTGCCATGATATCCATACGAATTTATTGGGAAGACCTTACGATTTGCGTGATCCCAATGAACGCATTGCTTTCGATAATGCTGGCGCTCATGAAAATAAATGCACGGATGTTGTTGCGTCAGCATCAAAATGGGCGATTGAAATTATCGGTGGTGAAATAAAGAACGGAAAGGGAAGTTAAAGGGGAGAAAAAATTTGGACCCGAAGGTACGAACTAAAAACACTGCTTCAGAGTGTTCAGAAGCAGTGTTTTCATTGGTTCTAAAAACGATATTGATCAATAACAGACGTCGACGTTTGCGTAACTCTTGTCCGTGATCTTTCGTAAAACGCTTAAATTACGCTTGAATCTGGTTACTCGTTCTTCTTTAGAACTGGTAAACCAGATTTCATTTCAACGACATGCTTGCCTTCCGGCACCTGGTCAACTGCAAAATCTGGTCGCAAATCACCAGCAAAGAAATAATAGATCTCTTGTACTGCCGGATTTTAACGTCACATGTTTGCAGTGCAAATAATAGGTCTTGCCTTTTGAGTTTGTGAATGAAAATGCCACTTTAGCCACCTTTCTGTTGTTGGATTTCTATTTTTAGTGTATCAGGTAGGGAAAATTTGTCAAGTAGGACAGATAATTTGACAAGAGATGTTAAAATGCTGGGAATTTGAATATTGTTGTGCATATTTCGTATAGCAGTAAGGTCGAGGCGACAGTCCATGATCAAGATAATTTGGCATGCAAGCAGTCAAATACTGCACTCACCTAATTTTGAATTCAACCCATTTCAACTTCCACGATGTTCTTTTTCTTAAGCAGGTCGCAAGGGATAAGATTGCTTTCTAATTGTCTCCCGTTCAACTGGATTGATTTAATTCCTTTGCAGACTCTCTTAGGATTATTCACATGAATAAATATTTCCTTACCTCGAAAACGTCTGGACACCTTGAACCCTTTCCAAAGAGAAGGGATACAGGGATCGATTCGCAGGCCAAGCATCTCAGGTCGAATTCCCAGGATGTATTGCGTGGCACTAAAATAAGACCAGGCAGCAGCACCAGTAAGCCAAGAAGTACGGGTGTTTCCAGCTCTAGGGGAGTATGGGGAGTAGGTGGTTTGTCCCTGAACGTATGGTTCACTTTGGCGCAATTCAGCTCTATCATTATAGGCTGCTGGCATGCTTGCGCGAAAATAATCGTAAGCCTGGTTCCCATTTCCTAATATGCATTCAGCCATCACACCCCATCCTTGTGTGTGATTGAAGATGCCAGCATTCTCCTTAATCCCAGGATTAAAGACCACAGCTCGCATCACATCTATGGAGGTGTGAACAAAGGGAGGGGCAGTCAGCATCAGCCCAAAGGGGGTTGCTAATTGATCTTGTACTGCTTGCATGCATTTCTCACTCTGCTCCGGAGTAGCAGCACCACTGATCACGGACCAAACCTGGGTGTTGAGATATATCTGACCTTCGTCAAATTCTTTTGTCCCATACACGGTTCCATCTTCCCCAATAGCCCAAATGAACCAGTCTCCATCCCAGGTATAGGTCTGGATAGCCTTGTCAAGTTTATCACGTTTGCCGATTGCCCAAGCTGTTTCGGCAGGCAAATCCAGCTCTTCAGCGACTTCAGCATATATTGTTAATCCTAAACGCAGCTGGAAAGTGACAAACACACTTTCACCGTAGTAACCTAACCTCAAACAATCATTCCAATCTGCAGCTAATCCGCAGGGCAGACCGTTCTTTCCGGTGCGGGTCAAATTAAATTCCAGAGCGTGTCGCATATGTCCCAACACCGATGCTTCTCCCATATCAGCGAAAGGTAGCACCTTGTTGTAAAAATTAACATTGCCTGTTTCAGCTACGTACGCTGGAATTGAATTAAAGAACCATAGGCAATCATCAGAACGGTATGCATCTTCATTTGGTAGGGATTTAGAGCCCGGGTTATGCTCAAAGGGACGAATTACAGGGATAGCCCCACCGTTAGATAGTTGTCCTGTGAGCATCAACTCCAAACGCTGACCGGCTTCTTCAGGAATAGCCACAACAATTCCCAGAATATCCTGCACAGAATCGCGGAATCCCAATCCATCTCGTTCACCGTTATATACAAGGCTGGCAGAACGAGACCAGGCAAAGTTGATTAAGCAGTTATATAAACCCCAGACATTGATCGTTGAATTGAATGCTTTATCAGGCGTGTCCACAGAAAAGCAATCCAAACGACTGTGCCAATGATCCTTCAGCTTTTGAAATTCTGCTTCTGCCCTTGTAAAAGAGCCGAATTTGGCTATCATGCGTTTTCCAACTGTGCGGGAATCACCGATCCCCAACATGACAATAAGCTGCTTTGTTTCACCCGGCTGCAGGATCAAGTTCGTTTGAATGCTCCCGCAGGCATTATCCCCATAAGCATTACTATTTAAGCATTGCCCTTTCTCAACAGCCTCTGGGTTATGGTAGCTGCGATACGCCCCCAAAAAGGCTTCACGGCTGGTGTCAAATCCAGCCAGATCTGTACCAACCAACCCCATCCAGACATGGCTGGATTTATCGCTGACGAGAGTCTCTGCGTCATCATTGGTAAAATTATCGTGAATGGCAATACGCAATAGGTTTTCTTCAAGCGTGCCGCGCACAATGAACAGGGAGTATTGTAAATTTACTCTATCCTGAAAGGTTATCCACTGGTTGGTGAATTCGCAAAAGGTGAATAAGGAAATCTCCCTCGGTTGATCGCTCTGGTTGGTGACCTCCAATTGCCAGCACTCAAAGGCTTCATCCAGGGGTACGAAATATGTCGTCTTTGTTGCGATATCTGAATATTGTGATTCAATGACAGTATAAGCTGTACCATGACGGCACGTGGATTGATAATCATCTAATGATTTCCCCACCGGCTGCCAGGAGGCAGACCAATAATCTCCGCTTTCATTGTCTCGAAGATAGATATAACGGCCAGGTTGATCCATGGGGATGCTGTTGAAATTCAGACGCAGGAAACGTCCACGAGCACCTGACTTATAAAAACCATATCCCCCTGCGTTATTGGTGATTACGGCACCATATTCTGTGGATCCTAAGTAATTACTCCAAGAAGTTGGTGTGTCAGGACGCGTAATGACATATTCTTTCGCCTTGTCATCGAAGTAACCATACTGCATATTTACCTCCAAATTGCATTAAACTGCATTGGATTTTACAAAGTCAACGATTTCATGAACGTATGCAAAAGCTAAACATGTCACAGTATCTGCCCCACCGTAATAGATCGCCATGCGACCTGTTTTTCCATCTACCAGAGCTGCACACGGGAAGGCAACATTGGGCACATCGCCGGTTCGTTCATATGGAGCCTGAGGTGCGAGAAGGTAGGGTGCACCCCGGGCAATCACCTTCCAAGGCTGTTCAAGATCAAGTATTGCAGCGCCGTAGCTGTAGACAAAGCCATTGCATGACGTAATAACACCATGATAGATCAACAGCCAACCCTCTCGGGTTTCAATCGGTATAGGTCCAGCACCGATCTTGGTCGCCTGCCAACCGCCCAGGGTACCCATCACAAAGCGATGCCGCCCCCAATATTTCATATCAGGGCTTTCACTATAATAAATATCTCCAAATGGTGTGTGACCGTTATCGCTAGGGCGGCTCAACATGGCATAATTACCAGCAATCTTTCGAGGAAATAGAACGCCATTGCGGTTAAAAGGTAGGAAAGCATTTTCAAGTTGGATAAAGGTTTCAAAATCGTGCGTATAGCCTATTCCAATCGTGGGGCCATGGTAGCCATTGCACCACGAAATATAGTAGCGGTCTTCAATCCACACCACACGTGGGTCGTACATATACTGAAAATCATTAATCTCGGCGACAGTATTATCTTCGGGCTGCCATTGAATCCGGTCGTTATTGATTAACCAATCCACGCCATCATCACTTCTTCCGGCATGCAGCTGCATTACTCGGCGCGTATCGTCACAGCGGAACACACCCGCGAAACCTTCTTTATAGGGTACGACAGCGCTGTTGAAAATGCTGTTCGATGAAGGGATCAGATCAGCAGGGATTATCGGGTTTCGTTTAGAACGCCAGAGCACATCTCCTGAACCTATAGGACGATCCTCCCAGGGCATGTTTTCTAGAGGTTTACAATTTATTACGATATTTTCAGACATGTTCACTCCTTACTCGGTGAATATTTCATCCAATGATGCGATCTGCCAGCTCCAAGCAAGATCCCGGATAGTTGTAGGGATCCTCCCAGGGATTAGTTTTATGTTCTCTTGAAATCGGCTTGCCTGTTTTCGGGATTATTTTTTGAACCATCTTCCTTGTTCATGATCAAGGTCTTTGGTGGTTCTTGCCATCACCCGATCTCAACATCAACTCTTACTTTTTCTACGTCATCAGCCGGTAAACAGACAACAGTGCCTTCAATCGCTTCCCCATCAATTAAAATCTTCACTTGCTGACCTCTGCCTGTCCGTTTTACGAGTATTTCATATTTCACACCGCGATACGTACGCTCTGCTTTGAATCCCTGCCAATCTTCCGGAATAACAGGTGTAATTTGAAGGCCATCAAAGGTTGGGCGTATACCAAGGATCGATTGAGTAATGGCAACATAATTCCATGCAGCAGTACCTGTCAGCCATGAATTCTTTGCTTCTCCAAAGGATGGAGCGTCCTTACCAGCGATCATCTGAGCGTAAATATAAGGTTCGCATTTATGGATTTCACTCATCTCCTCACGTGCAGATGGATTGATGCGCAAGTAATAATCCAGAGCTTGATCACCTCGTCCGATCATCGCTTCAGCGATCATAATCCAGGGATTTGTATGGCAGAAGATCCCTGCATTTTCTTTGTAACCTGGTGGGTAGGAAGAAATTTCTCCATACTCAAGGTAATAACGTGTATATGCTGGTTGGTGCACGACAATCCCATGTGGCGTCGCTAATCGATCAGCAACTGAATCGAGTGTTTTTTCTGCCCGACCATCCTCCAACCCCAGGCCAGCCATAATACAAATTCCTTGCGGCTCAACGAATATTTTCCCCTCTTCGCACTCTTTTGAACCCACTGGATTTCCATTATCATCATAAGCACGTCTGAACCATTCGCCGTCCCAACCCGCTTGCCAAACAGCTTCTTCCATATCCATCGCTGCTTGTTTAAACCCTTTGTGATCAACCTCCTGATTAAGATGGGAGGATATAGCCGCCATCTCGTTTGCTGCCAATATAAATTGTCCTGCGATGAATACACTTTCTGCCACCTTCCCATCTCGTATGTCGGCGGTCTGAAAGGATTCCCCTGGTTCTGTGGAAAAAGTATTTAAGTTAAGACAATCATTCCAGTCAGCTCGGCCGATCAATGGGAGTTGGTGGGGACCCAAACGGTCCAGGTTATAGCCGATAGCTCTCTTAATGTGCCCATACAAGGATTCTTCGGTACCAGATTCATTATCATAAGGCACCATTTCCTGGAGGATATTCCAGTCACCAGTTTCTTTCACATAGGCTGACACTGCAAGAACAAGCCATAAGGGATCATCGTTGAAATTTCCTCCAACACCATGGTTGCCACGTTTGGTGAGAGTTCTGATATTGGTGGAAAGCCCCACCATCCGGCAGTTGAGTAGCGGCTAGATCAAGAATTCGTTCCCTGGCTCTTGCAGGAATTAACTGCACCGATCCCAATAAATCCTGGTTTGAATCACGGAAACCCATTCCCCGTCCTATCCCAGATTCAAAGAAGGATGCCGAACGGGAAAAATTGAACGTTGCCATCATCTGGTAGACGTTCCATATGTTGACCATACGGTTAACATGTTCATTAGGCGTTTCCACTTTGAATATCTCAAGCAAACTATGCCAATAATCTCTGAGTTCATCAAAGGCTCTGATAACTTCATCAGCTTTTCGATAGTGCTTTATTACCTTTGAGACCCCTTGCTTATTGATAATTCCGGAACCTGGGGGATCAAACTTGGCGTTTTTTGGGTTTTCAAAATACCCCAAAATAAATATCACTTTTTTCTGAGTATTGGCTTCTAATTCAATTTTTATGTGATGAGATCCTATTGGCGACCAGCCATGTGCTATCGAATTGGTTGTCATTCCTTCCTCAACGGCACGAGGGTTTTCCCACCCCCGGTAAGGACCAAAGAAGTCCTCACGTTGTGTTTCAAATCCCGTTATCTTTTCTGAACAGGCAAAATATGCAAAGTGGTCTCGCCGTTCTCGATACTCAGTTTTGTGGTAGATGACCCCATCCTGGACTTCTACCTCGCCAGTGTTGAAGTTGCGCTGAAAATTGGTGGCATCATCCATGGCATCCCATAAATTGAATTCGACCAACGAAAATAGAGATAATGATGCGCTCTGATCGCGGTTGTTGGACAAGGTTACTTCCCAAATCTCAAGGTTTTCCCCAAGGGGAATGAAGTACCGAACTTGTGAGCCTATGCCTTCAAGACTCGATTTGATCGTTGTGTATCCCAATCCATGCCGGCATTCATAGGAATCCAGTTCTTTCCGGAGGGGCTGCCAGGTTGGTGACCAGAATAGAGGCTTTTCCTTATTGCAATCACTTTGGTCATCCCGAATAAATAGATACCGACCACCCATATCAAAAGGAATGTTGTTGTATCGATACCGTGTCAACCTTCGTAAACGGGCATCTTTATAGAATGAATAGCCTCCGGCGGTGTTAGAAATGATCCCAAAATAATTTTCACAACCAAGATAGTTGATCCAGGGCAGGGGTGTGTTGGGTCGTTCTATCACATATTCATTTTTTAAATCATCAAAGTGTCCGAATTTCATAGCGCCTCAATATTATTAGAAATTGGATTAATTAAAATGTATTGACCAGGAAGCTTAGCAGTGAGGATCGTTACACCGTTGATAAGTCCCATTCAGAATAGATTTTCGGAACATCGCTGATCAAGCGCTGCGTGTATGGTTGTTTTGGGCGTAATATAACATCATCGGCAGTGCCGAACTCAACAAATCTCCCCTGTTCCATAATATAAACTGTGTCTGAAACAACATATGCCAGGCCAATATCATGGGTGATGAAAACAACCGTCATCCCAACTTCATCACGCAGGCTCATCAGCATATCCAGAATTGTGGCACGCGAACAGGCATCGATCATTGAGGTCGTTTCATCAGCGAATAGAACCTTCGGTTTTAGCAGGAAGATACGGGCAATCATCAAGCGCTGCATCTGACCGCCTGAAAGCTCAAAGGGGTACTTATTGGTCAATTCCTCGAACTTCAGGTTGACGAAACTGCAAGCTTCCGTCATCATCTCAACTTTTTTCTCATAGGGTAAGTTGTGACCACCACGCATCTTAATGCAATCTAGCAGTACGGCATCAATCTTATGAAATATATTATAGGAAGAGAATGGGTCCTGGAAAATCGCTTGAATATTCTCCCAGTATACTTTTCTTTTCTTATTTGTACTGATATCACGCTTTTTCCCCAGATAGTAAATCTCACCCTCAGTAGGTGAAAGCAGTCCCAGCAGGATCTTCGATAACGTTGTTTTTCCACTCCCCGATTCACCCACGATCGAGACAACTTCACCTTCATAGAGGTTGAGATCAACATTGTCCACAGCGGTCATTTTCTGACGGCCATACCCAAATCTCTTGGTTAGCCCTTTTGTACTCATACATAATTTTCTTTTATCAGTCATTTTGATAAGCCTTCCTCAATTCATCTTCCGAAAAAATACAGCGGAAAGTGCGGTCATTTTCCAATACCTTAATCCTGACTGGATTGACTCTACATTCAGGCGTAACATACTTACAGCGTGGAGCAAAGCGGCAACCTTTTGGTGGATTTTTCAGATTGGGTGGTGTTCCAGGAATAGCAGTCAGCTTAACATCTCGTAAGCCTTCTTCTGGGACAATAATCGAACCCATAAGGCCTTTGGAATACGGATGGATGGGATCAAATACAGCTTCTTTTGCATGGGCTTTTTCTACAACCTGTCCTGCGTACATCACCATAATATCATCCGTCACGTTGTAGAGCAATGGAAGCTCGTGGGTGATGAAAATCATGGATTTGATAATGCCCTTATCCATCAGATCTCGCAGCATCTTGATGACCTTTTTCTGTGATGTGACATCTAGTGCTGAGGAGGGCTCATCAGCTATCAGCACTTTTGGAGAAAGAATTACTGATATTGCGATCACCGTGCGTTGTTTCATACCGCCAGATAGTTCAACTGGACTTTTTTGTAATACACCAGCTGGAAGTCCGAGGATTTCAAAACGCGTGCTGGCAAGTTCATAAATTTCCGTTTTAGTCGCATGTGGGTCATGGGCATGAACAACATCCTCAATAAATCGGATGATCTTTTGGGTAGGGTTGAGCGCGTTCATTGCCGCCTGGGGGATGTAAGCAATTTTTGTCCCAAGAACTGATTTCCGAACCACATCAGGATCCATGCCTGAAATATTCTGCCCGTCAATGATGATGTCTCCACTGGTGTAATGAAGTGGTGGGAAATAATATCCCATCAGGCTGAGTGCGAGGGTTGACTTACCACAGCCAGATTCTCCTGCAATTCCCAGCGATTTCCCCTCTTCGACCTTTAATGAAACATGGTCAACCGCATAAATATCTTCATTAAAACGTGTGATATATTTTGTAGTCAGGTCCTTAACTTCAAGTATTACTTTTGACATTGTTTTCTCCTAATCTCGTAATGTTGGATTGAATACTTGATCGAGACCTGTATTCATCAAATTCAACGAGAAAGAAACCAGGGCAATCGTTACAATCACAGGGAAGTACGCCCACCATTTTCCCATGATGTGTGCAGAGTAAATCATTGCCCAGTTCATCATTAAACCCAAAGTTGGCACTTCTGTTGTCTTCGGTCCCAATCCTAGTATTGAAAGTCCGGCTTCTGCCAGGATTCCCGAAGATATTTGAAGAATGAGCGCCATTACAACATAAGATGCAATGTATGGCAAAATATCATTGAGAATAATATTAACGGTTGAGTGTCCCGAGAGTTTTGATAAATTGACATGATCGCGATTACGTAGTGAGATCACCTGGGCTCTAACCGCCCTGGTTGTCCAAACCCATGAAGTCAAACCGATCACGACTGCAACCGTGATAGCACCACGCTGTTCCTGTCCAATGCTGTAGGAAATCAAGACCAACAAAACAAAGCCGGGGATGACTGTAAAGAGATTAGCAATAAACATGATGATGTCATCCAAAATACCACCGACATATCCTGCCAGTAATCCCAGGGTTAAACCGATCAGAGTTGCTACTAGGCCAGCAACCAGACCGATTTTCAGAGATGTGCCGGTCGCTGAAATCAATTCTCTCATCATATCCCGGCCAAAATTGTCGGTTCCAAGAGGAAGCACACGCACGTTTGCAACTTGTTTGACATTCACATAATCATTGGTTCCAACAGAGCCGATCTCTTCCAAAACACCTGTTTCTTCGCTCTCAGATGCAATCGTCACCTCCTCTGTCGCCAGGAGCGTTTCAATCGAGGTATTGAGCCTGACGAAGTATTTACGCTTGGCAGAGGTCATCCCCTGGAATCTCAGAGAGGGGTCATAATTGTTTTGCCATTGAGCAATGAGTTTCTCTGTATCCTCAATATCAATCGCACTCTCAGGAATTCCAAACCCTAAAAGCCAATCTTTCATTTCCAGTCGTTCCTCATCGCCCAACACAGCGGCAATTCGCTTTGCACTTACATCATCCAAATTGAGTGTATAATTTTTCGAATTAAGTGCATCATAAGTATTCACGTACGTCCCAGGTTCGAAGAAAGTACCGAGACCAATGATCGCAAGGGGATCTTCTGGTACAAATAGCGGATAAAAGATCACGATCAGCAGTACGATCATAAACATTGCAAAACCAATAACGAACTTAGGAGAGTGAAAAATTTGTTGAAGTGTATGTTTCATGATTGTTTCTCTCCTTAATCGACCTGCGCTGCTTTAATACGTGGGTCAATAAAACCATACAAAATTTCAATGATAAAGGTTGCACCCAGAACCATCAAGGTGATGATCAAAGTTACTGCAGAGATCAACGGGTAATCCTGCCCCATCACCCCTGACAGAATTGTAGAACCCAGTCCTGGATAACTGAAGACAACCTCCGCAACCAAAGCTCCGCCGACCATTGTGCCAATTGATAGCGCAAGACCAGCCACCTGCGGCAGCATGGCGTTTCTGAAGACATAGCCGATGGTTTTCTTATCCTGGATTCCCAAAAACCGAGCGTATTTCACATAATCGGCATTCAGCTCATAGATCGCCATGGAGCGCATACCAATCGCCTGGCCACCGATTGCGATGATCACAAGGGTCCAGAATGGTAATTGATAATGGACGATCACTGACCAGATGAAGGACCAGCTAAAGCTGGGGATCATGTCGAAACCATAGCCACCTGAGGTAGGAAACCATTTTAGTTGAACACCAAAAATCACCAGTAAAATAATGGCCAACCCAAATGCGGGTAAATTGCTCACAAAAATACTCACAGGCATGAGAACTTTATCAAAACCTTTCTTGAGATAGGCTGCTAAAGCGCCAAGAAAGTTCCCAATCAGCCACCCTACGATAATCGCCGGAAACTGCAGCGCTACCGTCCACCAGATCGAAGATTTGATAATATCTGCAACGGGTCTTGGATATTGGCTGAATGAAACTCCTAAATCGCCTTTAAATAAATTTTTTAAATATATAAAAAATTGTTGGTGCAGGGGTTTATTGATACCAAAAGCTTCTGCATATTGCTCGTACACTTTTTGGACTGCAGCCTGACTGGACATGCCTTGAGCAACCCTTGCTGTGATGTTTGCTACTGGATCGCCTGGCATCAGGCGGGGTAAAAAGAAATTTAAGAGAAATGCAAAAACGAGTGTAACTGTGAACCAAATCAGTTTGTTACCGAAATATTTAAGATAGCCTTTCAATCGAGCACCTCCTAATTATTGATTAGCCTTTTTCAAGTCTGCCATGTTCCGGTTTTCTCGGAACATGGCAGTTTACAAATATTTGGATCGTTGTTTACGGATTGACTAGCTCAAGTTCGTACAGACCTGCGATGCTCAAACCATCAATCATGTTACATGGTGGGATATCTCGACCATCATCCGCAGCAGGAAAGTTCGTCCAAACACTTTCATTTACTGTGTAGAACTGATCGGGACGATACATCAGTGTGAAGGAAGGAATATCCGTCAGATAGATCTCAGTCGCTTCAGTATAAAGCGCTTTTAAAGCTTCTGGATCGGTTGTTCCAGGGATCTCGGCAATGATCTCACCAATACGATCGTTGACATAGCCGCCATAGTTGCCGTTCCAGTTGCCAGCCGTGTCGGCCCATTCTGGGTTCATGAAATTGCGAACGCGAGCCCAAGGTTGGGTTGGTCCGGCGCCATCACTCCAAAACATGAAGATATCATACTCAGTCTGGTCGCCTTCGGTGGCAACGGTTTGGTAAACACCCCATTCAGGGAACAAGGTCGTGATCTCAATGCCGATCTTTTCGCCGGCAGCGGCCACGATCTCCATAGCCGCCTGCCAATCAGACCAGCCATTAGGGCAAACCGCATTGTAGGAGAGCTTCTGACCGTCGAGTTCACGCCAGCCATCGTCATCGGTATCCACAATTCCAGCCTCATCCAGAATGAGATTAGCACCATCAACATCATTGCCAATCCACTGCAGGTCGGCAACAGCTGCTTGATCATACAGAGCCTGCTCACCTGCGGTCGGGTTCATCACCGATCGAGGTACCTGGGCAAAGGTTGGGGATTGATTGGTCATCGCGTTGGCGATAATCGTGTCGTAGTCAACTGCCATGGCAATCGCTTTCCGCACAGCAAGATTATCCAACCCATAGGATTCCAGATTGTAGTACGCTGTTGGGAGGCTTGCCGTCAGACCATAAGGAGCATCATCCATCCAGGTCGAGATGGGTAGATTATCTTCCAGCCACAAATCCTGAACATTGGCGTTAAACTGCTGGCTGACATCCACCTCACCAGCTTTCAAGCCAAGGAAACCTGCGTTGTTATCGGCATAGATCGTGTGTGCCAGGTATTTCGGCACAGGCAGCATACCCCACATAGACGCATCCTGGCCCCAGTAGCTGTCATCACGAATCAAGATAACTTTCTGATCATCTGCGAAGAACTTGGTGTACGGACCAGAAGAGACAAAATCTTCAGCGATGTCCGATTTAAACGCGGTTGCATCATCACCCGCACGTTCTTCCAGTGTTTGGGTCCAGGCTTTTTGGGCGATAACTTGGTCACTGACATAGGCTTTGACTTGCAGAGGATTAACAGCTTTACCTTCCTCATTCAGTTTGGCTTTCACCACGACAGTTTGGGGATCAAGCGCTTCGACGGTTTCGATGTAATCCCTATACTTTACACCAGTGTTAGTCTCGTACTTTAGACTGGTGGCAAACGTATATGCAACATCCTCAGCAGTCACCGGTGTGCCGTCACTCCATTTGGCAGCTTCTTTAAGCTTGTAGGTGATTTCGGTCATATCATCATTCCATGCCCAATCGCCATCAGCCAGAAGCGGGTACTGCTCCCCGTCGATCATGTTATACATGAAGGGGGTTTCGTAAACAGGGATACGAGTACCACCTCCACCAGTACCAAATACCAAGGCGTTGTTGTTGTCGCTGGAGTAGGGATTCCAGTTATTCACTGTACCCCACTGCAGACCTGCGATATACAGGGTTTCATTTCTTGGCAGAGAAGCTGCGACTTCTGCAGGGTCAATATCAATGCCCGCAGCAGCAGGTTCTTCCTCTTCTTCTGGTTCCTCTACAACTTCCTCTTCTGGTTCTTCGACAACTTCCTCTTCTGGTTCTTCGACCACTTCCTCAGGTGTTGGTGCACAAGCGCCCAGCACAAGGCTGAAGATAACCAAAAGTGTTAACAAAAATAGTTTCCGTTTCATCTTTTTCATTCTCCTTATCGGATTTAAATGGGTTGAGTTAATTTGAGTGGTTACTAAACTATCCTTACATTTCTCACTCAAAGGCGGCGTCTTAGCCATTACCTGGCAATACGCCTTTTAAGGCTTACTTAAAAAATTATAGTCGGTATTTACCACCTCCTTTTTTCCATCCTTGAGAGTAGAAAATATGTTGTCATGCTATAGCTCTTCTCCGGTGGTTCTTAATCTCTCGCCGCCGCAGGTTGAGCGAATAACCAGTTTTGATTTCAAGATGACGTTTTGAGGGGGTCCGCTGCCATTTTCAATGTTGTCCAATAATAATCCTACAGCCCTTTCACCAAGCTCATTCACAGGTTGATAAACTGTTGTTAAATTGACATTGGTAAGCATTGTTATTGGAATATCATCAAACCCAATGATTGCGATGTCTTCAGGTATATTCAGATTATGTTCTTTTATTGCCCGTATCGCTCCAAAAGCCATCATATCAGAAGCAGCGAACACAGCATCAGGTTTTCTTGACAACAACTGCTGCATGGCATTATAGCCACCTTGCTCTGTGAAATCACCTTCCTCGATCAGTTCTGGGTTTACCCGGATGGATTGCTTTGCCAACGCATCAACGTATCCCTTTCGTCTGTCAATACCAACTGTGCTTTGAAGTGGCCCCGTTATTGTGCTGATCCTTTGATACCCAAGATTAATAAGATGTGTCACAGCTACTTTTGCGCCGTAAATATTGTCCACATCCACAAAACTGACTTTTTCAGGTTGTTTTGGGCGACCAATCACAACATGGGGCATTTTTCTTTCTAATAGGTGATTAATGAGTTTTTGTTTCCCGTGGTGGTCTGATTGAACAATAACGCCGTCTAACAAACCATTGCTTGGAATACTGTTGAAATTTACTTGCTCATCCTCTTCAGAGGAAAAAAGAAAAAATGCCAGTGTGTAATGATGGTAGTTACACGCCTGGCAGATACCTTTGAGTAAATGAGGATAATAAGGGTCTGTGAAGAGCATCGAAACAGAGTGTGGGAGGATAAGACCGATGATTTGTGACCGTTGGGATGCTAGAGCTCTAGCGGCTGCATTGGGGTGATATCCAGTTTCTTCAATCACTTGTAAAACTCGGTTGCGAATATCATCACTGATATTTTCATATCCATTCACAACCCGAGAAACGGTTGAACGAGATACCCCGGCTTTTTTAGCCACATCTTCTAATGTCAGATTTGGCAATATTAATCTCCCAGATTTCAGTTTCGCTCTCATAAGTGTTCTTAACAGACAGTTTTCTTTTTCTGAAAGTTCACAATTCAATCTATAAAAAGGGTGTGAGAGCGCTCTCAAAGACATTATAAACAATAATAAAATCTTTGTCAATATGAAATTAACGGGAAATTAACATGAGATTAAGGGCGATTTGTGATGCTATTTCCTTGTTTCTTGACCTATTATTTTAATAGATAAATTAATTTGATTTATAATAATTGCAATAATCAGGTAGTAGATAAAAACATAATCCAGCCTATAATTCAATTTAAATAATATTGAACCTAAATCATATGAGGTAATGCAAATGAACATTCTCAGAGTAAATACAAGTAATCAAACTGTCTCAATAGAACCATTAGCGGATGAACGGAAATTCCTGGGTGGAAGAGCATTAATTGCGAAAATACTAAATAAAGAAGTTGATCCTAAATGCGATCCTTTGGGTGAAGACAATAAATTGATAATTTCAGTGGGTCCTTTGGCAGGGACAATTGCACCACATTTCGGCAGAATTTCAATAGGCGGGTTAAGTCCTTTAACCAAAGGGATCAAAAATCAAATGCAGGAGGTCCTATTGCCCAGGAGTTAGATAAACTGAAACTTAGGGCTATTATTCTTGAAGGTTGTCCAGAGGATAACCAATCTTTTATACTAAAAATATCTCATACAAACTGCGAATTAATCAAATCAGATGATCTGTCCGGTCTATTTATTTATGAAATTACAGCTGAAGCGGTATTAAAGCAATATGGTGAGAATATTAACATAATTCTGATCGGTCCAGGAGGAGAAAAGAAATACAAATCGGCATCCATTGCCCTGACTGATATGGAGGGCGATCCTTCACGAGAAGCAGCAAGAGGCGGATTAGGAGCCGTGATGGGATCCAAAGGCATAAAAGCAATTGTCATTGACAGTTCCGAAGCACCACGTGTTGAAATAAAAGACAGACGGTTATTTCAGTTCAGCTATTAATGAATGGATCAATTTTATCAATCACGATGTTACCTGCCGCTTGTTTTCTACATATGGCACTTCATTAATTTGTCGCGAATGACAGCTACCAGGGCATGATGGCTTCAAACAACTACACTTCCGGTCAGCATAAAGATTTTCGGCAGGTAACAGGAGAAGTTATCCGCAAAAACATGTGGGAACGGGGTGGTTCTATGCATGGCTGCATGCCTGGATGTGTAGTTAAATGTTCACAAATATATAATGATGAGAATGGGGAGAGGCTGGTCTCAGCATTTGAATATGAAGGTGTTTCCATGCTTGGCACGAATTTGGGAATTTGTGATCCAGATAAAATCGCGGAACTAAAACACTGGTTTGATGATTTTGGGCTCGATTTCATCGAGGTTGGAAGCAGCATCGCGTCTGCAGCAAGTGCAGGAAAAATGGCATTTGGTGATTATCAAAGTGTACTAGAGCTGCTAAAGGAAATCGAAAATGATTCGGAGTTTGGGCGTATCCTGGCTAATGGCGTCGTTGAGACCTGTAAATATCCTGGATATTTCCCGCATTCCAGCAGTTAAAGGGCAAGCCATCCCAGCGCATGATCCCAGGGGGAAGAAAGGCACAGGTGTAACGTATTTGACCAGTCCTATGGGGGCTGACCATACTGCCGGCTTGACATACAAGATACTCTAAAGGCAAAAGGCCAAGTCTATAATTCATTGCGAGCGCAATTAAAAGCCGTGACCTGTGATTTATTTGGTTATTGCCTGAACGCTGTACCCGGCGGACAAGCCTCGATTTACGAATTTATTGCCAAACTGTTATCAGCCCGTTTTGGAGAAAGCAGTAACCCCAAAGTTTTGGAAACAGGCAAACAAACCACTTGAGATGAACTTGCTTTCAATAAACAGGCAAAATTCTCGGAGGATGATTTTCTTACATTCTTCCTTGAGGAACCCTTACCTCCCACAGGGAGTGTGTTTGATGTAGACAAAACCGAAATGGACAATATCTGGAATCTGATGGAGAGTTATCAGGAAAAACCAAAAATATGGGAAGTTCGTTTTCCGAAATTACCCCAATTTGTTTTTGCTATCGGAGCGTTCAAAAAACTTGGAAACCAAACAAGAAAACTCGGTGTCAAGAATCCATTAATTGTTTGTGATCGTGGCATTGCACAACTTGGCATTCCAAATTCTGCTGTTGAATTATTGGATCAAGCTGGAATAAATGCTTGCATATTCGATGGTGTGCAAGCAGATCCTCCTGTAGAGGTGATTAATCTCGGGGCAGAAGTATTCAAAGAAATCAATGTGACGGGATTTTTGCCATAGGCGGTGGGAGTTCAATGGATTCAGCCAAAGCCATTGCTGTTAAGGCAACACAGCCAGGCATTTTGACTGAATATGAGAATATGGTAGGGGGCAAGGCGAAAATAAAACCACCACTACCACCCATAATCTGCATTCCAACTTCTGCTGGTACGGGAAGTGAGACAAATCAGTTTGCTGTAATAACAGATAAAGAAAGAAAAATAAAGTTTACATTGATGAGTGATCATATGATCCCTAAAGTATCAATCATTGATCCGGAATTAACAGTAACCTTACCCCCTTCCATTACTGCCAGCACCGGTATTGATGCCCTGGCGCATTGTGTTAAGGGTTTTGTTGGGATTTCATCCCAGTACCATCCGTATATGAAGCTTTGGCACTTTACGGGGTGAAATTGATCGGGCGAAGTTTGGTTAGCGCTTATGAAAATGGGAGAATTTTGAGGCAACCAGAGATTTATCTATGCAGCATCATTATGGATGGATATCCTTTGTCAAGGGTTTGGGATTAGGTCATGTGCAGAATGAATAAGGAGCGATAAACATAAAAGTGGCTGTGGAATATGTAAACCTCTATACTTTGGGAGAAATCAATTTTATTAAGCCATTTATATACCATTGATTTTAAGGCTTCCCCGAGGGAAGCCTTAAACCATGACTGAATGATGAACATTTAAAGTAAACTTACAGGTTAGATTCGAAAAAAAAGGTCTCAGCTATGAATGACCTTTTATTTTATAGTAGCGGGGCTGTGCTTACTTCCTGGTAAGATGGTTTCGAACCAAAAAAGGTCACTAGTATAAGTGACCTCTTGGAGTAGCGGGGTTGTGCTTGCCTCCGGTAAGGATGGATTCGAACAAAAAAAGGCCACTGCTTTGAGTGACCTTTGATGATAGTAGCGGGGCTTGGATTCGAACCAAGGACCTCCAGGTTATGAGCCTGACGAGCTACCACTGCTCTACCCCGCATCAGGATAGACATTTTAGGATATTTGATACGTTTTGTCAAGAAACCTGTCCAACAAAAAATTAAAGGCTCTTTGAACAACCGGTTATGATATTTAGGGAGAGTGGATTGATTAAGACTTCCACGGGGGTTACACCCAGTAAATCGCCATCAGCCTGTGTTTTCATCTCAGTTCGGGATTCGATTCGACAGTATTTGGTGAATTGAAAGAATTTAATCACTGGATCAGTTTCTTTCTTCCTGAATATTGAAAATATGACCCCCAGAACGTCGATGATATTTTTCGCCCGGATGATAAATAAATCCAATTTACCATCATTCAGTGATATTTCATCAGACCATTTAAGGGATTCAAAACCCATTGTCCGACTGTTTGTTAGCAGTATTTCAGTTGCCATTACTGATAGGTATTGATGATCAAATTCAATATCAAAGCGATGCAGCTTTAATCCTAATAGCTGTTGAATAAGGCGGATAAGGTATGCCTTACTCCCAAGTTTCTGTTTTTCATTTGCGGGGGTCATTGCCATCACAATCGGAGAGATACCGACACTAACATTGAGAACGTAATGATGCCCTTCAATATAAAAGGTGTCAATTTTCTCCATACAGGGGTCTGTTGTTAATGTTGAAAGTGCATCCGGCAGGGAGGTCGGAATACCCAACTCTTTAGCCAGAAGGTTCCCTGTTCCTAAAGGAAGCACACCAAGAGGCAAGCCAGTACCAATTAATGCATTACAGACAAGGGAAACGGTTCCATCTCCGCCTGCAGCAATGAAGAGGTCAACATCTTCGGCGATCCCCTGGGTGACAATTTCTTCAATATTCAGTTCTGAGTCAGGGATCACAAAAAACGATAATTGAATCTGATGCTCTCCAAAGTGTGCTGTAATTACTTCTTGATGATCCAGCAGGTTACTCTGGCCAGCTTTAGTATTATAGAAAAGGATTGCCTTCTTGAAACAGGGCATTTGAAGTTACTTCCTGAAGTGAGGTCGAATATAAATTCCAATGTGTGAGGTAAAAGAAATAAACCGGAGCTGAATTGATTATTTAGGGGTATTGGTGAATTGCTTGACCAAATTATAATTCGGATTCAAAAGCGAATTAGCGCTGAATAAATTCAGTTCATTGAAATTTTTACAAATGCAGGCTGATGCGAAATTTTATAGAATTACAAGAGAATATTCATTGACAAATTCAGAATTTCTACATTATAATGGTTTCATATTGTGAATGTTTATATTAGCTTTCTCATGAAAGTGCTTCCATAGAAGCTGTTTTTTGACAATGCATTACCCTTGACAGAAAAATAAATCACACCTTAGAATATTCACAATTGATAACCTCAAGAAAAATTTTAATAAGAATAGAAATCTGGTCAGCAATTAATGGGATTAAGAAACAGTAAGAGGAGTGATCAATATTTCGGAACCAGGGAGGGCTATTTTTGGTGCCCAAACACAAATTCAGTATTCAAATTTCACTTCCAGGATTATAAATAACAATTGGAAGTGTTTTTTTTCATAGGAATTAAAGGAGGTGAGTTTATCGAAGTGTTATTACTAAGCATTCCCATACTGTCTGTTTAACTACCAAGTTTATATCGGAGGAGAATACTCAAACATGAAAAAGAAACTATTATTACTTGCTGTCCTGGTCATTTTTTCACTGCTTCTTGGCGCATGTGCACCAAAAGTTGAAGAAGAACCAGAAGTTGAAGAACCAGAAGCAACGGTTGATCCTTTACCACAGGGTCAGGAATTAGCGAATGCCTATGCAGGGATGTATGATGGTACTGTAGTGAGCATGGCAGGACCTTTCACCGATCAGGACGAGGTCATCTTTAACGATTCAATAGCGGGTTTTGAGGAAGCCACTGGCATCGATATTCAATATGAAGGCTCGAAAGAATTCGAGGCAAATATTAACATCCGGCTGGATGGTGGCGACGCACCTGATATTGTTGACTACCCTCAACCCGGTCTGCTGCAATATGCTGTGGATAAGGGTTATGCCGTTGATATGGAAACCTTGATCAATCCTGATTGGATCAAAAAGAATTACAGCGAAGGACTGCAAAAACTTGCGACCATGGAAGGCCCTGATGGAGAGATGGTCGCTGGTATTTGGGCTCGTGCCAATGGTAAGTCATTTGTCTTCTATCCCAAAGCAAAATTCGACGAAGCTGGCTATACTGTTCCAACCACCTGGGAAGAGATGATGACACTCACAGAGCAGATTGCCTCGGATGGTGATACACCCTGGTGTATTGGGATTGAATCCGGCGCAGCCACAGGCTGGACGATGACCGACTGGATCGAGGATGTCCTGCTTCGTGTTGCTCCACCAGAGGATTATGATGCCTGGGTTGCTGGCGAACTGCCCTTTGATTCACCACAGGTCAATGAGGCTTTGGATTACATTGAAGCCATCTGGTTCAATGATGATCATGTCTATGGCGGCCGTGAAGCAGTTCCCACCATCGCCTTTGGTGATGCCCCCAAACCTATGTTCGAAGATCCACCACAATGCTGGTTACACCGACAAGGTAACTTCGTAACCTCATTCTTCCCTGAAGAAGCGGTTGCTAGCGTTGATTTTGACTTCTTCTACCTGCCACCCATCAAGGAAGAATATGGGAATCCAGTGCTTGGTGCAGGAGACATCTATGGTGTATTCAGCGACCGCCCAGAAGTGCGAGCGGTCATTCAATACTTCTCGACAGGTGAATCCCTGAAGACCTGGGTTGAGGTTGGTGGTGCGATCCTGACACATAACGACGCAGATTTTGACTGGTATACGGATCCTGTAACTCGCGGTGTAGCTGAAATTCTCGCAAACGCGACAACTTTCCGCTTTGATGCATCTGACCTGATGCCCCAGGAAGTTGGGCAGGGCACATTCTGGAAGTACATGACAGATTACGTCAGCGGTTCAATCACCCGTGAAGAAGCATTACAGCAAATCGACGCTTCCTGGCCGACTGAATAGTACCTTTGGAAAGGCCTTAACTACGATCTAAGAACATCGTAGTCTCTTTTGGTCCTGAAAGATTAATCAGATCCATATCGGATCGATAGGATCAACGGAACAGTTCATTGAGAAATAGTAAAGGGCCGGCTCGTAAGTTCTTGCCAGCCCTTTACTACAGTGTATTAACGAAGGAGGTGTGTATGCTGAATACACAAAACACCGTACCTGAAAAGCGCGGCATCCTGGGATGGTTTAGTTCAACAATAGGGCAAATTCTGGTTTCCCTTTTTGTGCCATTCGTGACCTTTTTAGTTCTCTGGCAGGGCTACCTTTTCCTAAGTCGAGCTGAAGCACCCCAAATTGTACAAGTCCTTGTTGCCATTATCTGGGGTGTTGGAGGTGTGGCATTACTTTATATCGTTGCTAACTGGCTCATCTTGAAGCTGCCAAAAGCATGGTCAAAACGCTTGCAGCCTTTTGTTTTTGTAGGGCCAGCAGTGGCAATAATGGGCTGGTTTTTAGCCATTCCCGTCATTCGTTCGATTTATTCAAGCTTTCGTAATGCCCTTGGAACAGGGTGGGTGGGTCTAGAGAATTATATCTTTGCCTTTACTGACCCCCGCATGCTTGAAACCTTCCGTAATAACCTGCTCTGGCTTGTGTTTGGGACTTCTTTCAGCGTTGGTTTGGGTTTATTGATCGCTGTTCTCGCAGACCGGTCCAAGGCGGAGGTTGTCTTTAAATCCATAATATTCACACCCATGGCGATATCTTTTGTGGGTGCAGGTGTTATTTGGAAGTACGTTTATACCTACAAGGGTATTGGGGTAAATATTCAGGAGATTGGCCTGCTCAATGCGATCGTCACCGGTTTAGGTGGCACACCCCAACCCTGGATGAACATCCCCCCATGGAATAACTTTCTCCTGATCGTCATCATGATTTGGCTGCAGACTGGCTATGCCATGGTTATCCTGTCTTCTGCTATAAAGGGCGTACCCGCAGAGCTGCTTGAAGCAGCGAGGATTGATGGTGCGTCGGAAGTGCGTGCATTCTTCAACATCACCATTCCATACATAAAAGGCACGATCATCACCGTTGTGACGACAATGGTTATTTTCAGCTTGAAGACTTTTGATATCGTGAGGGTAATGACAGGGGGGAATAATGGAACGAATGTGATCGCTAACGAATTTTACCTGCAGAGTTTCACTTACACGCATGCTGGACGAGCATCTGCAATCGCTATCGTACTCTTGTTGTTGGTAACCCCAATCATTATTAATAATTTACGGCAATTTAACAAGGAAAGGAAGGGATTCTAATGGCTAAGAGTGCAAATTCACATAAGAAATCCCAGAATTTCTGGGTGAATTTAATTCTGGTCGTGATCTGTATTTTGTGGATGGTTCCTATCCTAGGTATTCTGATCACTTCATTTCGGCAAAGCCAGGATATATTTTAATTCAGGATGGTGGACGGTCTTGCCACATAGAGAACAAGTTGAAGTGGATCGAATTGAACTTGATGACGCTGTAAATGTGGATGGTCCGATCACAATTGAGGGGGTAACCGCAACATTTGCTGAATGGCGAGAAGGCATTGAACTTGATGATGGAAGAACCATTAAATGGTATGGCAATAAGCGAACACGTGAATTACTAGTTAATGAAGAACAGTGGGTTGGCTTTTCGACTGACCTAACCCTCAAGAACTATCGGGATGTCATAGGGGGGAAAACGATCAAATATAAGGATGGCCAAGGCAATACAATTACTCGAACGGGAAATAACCTGGGTGGTGCATTCCTGAATTCACTCGCAGTAGCGATCCCTGGCACGATCATTCCTATCTTGATCGCAGCATTTGCGGCATTTGGCTTTGCCTGGTTGAATTTCCCCGGTCGTAATATTCTATTTACCATCATCGTTGCACTGCTGGTTGTTCCACTGCAAATCGCCCTTGTACCTGTGTTGCAGGACTATGTAGCGTTAGAGTTAAATGGGACATTCCTCGGGATCTGGTTAGCGCATGCTGGATTTGGGCTGCCGCTGGCAACATATTTGTTGTTCAATTACATCAGTACTTTACCCCGAGAGCTGCTTGAGTCAGCATACATCGACGGCGCTTCAAACTTCACGATTTTCGTGCGTTTGATTCTTCCCCTTTCAGTTCCGGCTTTAGCTTCCTTTGCGATATTCCAGTTCCTCTGGTTGTGGAACGATTATCTTGTCGCCTTGGTCTTCCTGGGTGAAAAGAATAAGACAGTCACGATCGCAGTTGCCGAACTGGTCGGCGAAAAAGGACAGGATTGGCATTTGATGACGTCTGCTGCTTTTGTCAGCATGATCTTGCCATTATTTGTCTTCCTTGCCTTACAGAGATATTTCGTACGAGGTTTGATGGCTGGCTCAGTGAAGGGATAAGTTTCAGATCACAAATTACTAATAATAATGAAAAAGACCGATTGAGGAATTAAAAGTCGGTCTTTTTTCATTACATATCCCCGGGATTTCAAAAAAATCCCGGGGATATTAACGCAACTTTCTAAAAAAATGAAATAATCTGTGTCAATTATTGAAATCTTGTCTTTAGCTGTGGGGATTCAAAAATCAGACTATTTAAAGTAGCATTATAATAATGCGAAAGTTATCAGTAATATGCACGATTCTCAAGGAGAACGCATGGACACAAATTCAAATAACATATCAAAATCACCTGGCAAGAAAAAGCAGCGACGAAGGACACTGTTCGCGCTCTCTTTTGGTTATTTCATTGACCAGGGAGAAGGCCAGGCGATGTCTGTCTTTTTCCGACACTTCAATCATTGTGGGGGCTTTCTTATGCAAATTTGGGTGTGATCAGCACGATCAGAAATCTATTACAGTCACTTTCCTCACCATTCTGGGGATATTATTTCTGATAAGATCTCACGGAAAATGGTTATCTTATTTGGTACAGGTATTTGGGGACTATGGACCGCAGCCGTTGGCCTGACCCAAAATTTTGGTCAGCTGCTTACCATTCGGGCGATATCCGGGATTGGGCTGGGCTGCCTGATGCCTGCTACTTTTTCAATCATGTCTGACACCTTCCCACCGAAAGATAGCGGAAAAGCGCTTGGCATGATGGAGGCAACAGGTGTATTTGGTATTATCATCGCCACAGTGGGGTTGGGTTTTCTTGCTACCCCAAACTTGTGGCGGTGGGGGTATTTTCTCCTAGGTGGTTTTAGTGTCATAAGCGGTTTATTGGTCTGGTTTCTTGGTGAAAGAACCTGTAAGAGGTGAAGCTGAACCGGAATTGGCAGGCAAAATCACTAAGAAAGATGCAAAGAAATTCGGTTTAAATTTCTCTGATGTTCCCAAAGTACTGAAAATCCCAACGATTTGGGTGGCGATTGGTCAGGGATTGGCAGGATCCATGCCCTGGGTCGTGATGCAATCCTTCTTGATCACCTGGCTGGTCAACGAACGGAACATCCCTGCAGAAAATGCCACACTCGTTTTTGCAGGGATCGTTTTTGGCACGGTTTTTTCTAATATCATTGGTGGTTATCTTGGTGATTGGGCTGAACAAAAGAATAAGAAATATGGCCGAACGATCATTGGTCAGATTTCCATCATCAGCGGGATTCCACTGACGTATATCCTCTTTACACAAACAGCAGATTGGTCACTGTGGGGGATCATCGCACTAGCTTTTGTGACAGCATTGCTGATCAGCTGGCCAGGTAAAGGGGCAAAAGAACCTATGATGCAGGGAGTGGTCCCACCAGAACTGAGAGGAACTGCTTTTTCACTGACTACATTTATTGAAAGCGGATTTGCTGCTCTGGCAGGTGTGATCGCCGGTACACTTGCGGATCGAATCGGACTTTCAGAATCATTGATTTGGACTGTCCCGTTTCCCTGGATCATATGTGCAGCCTTGTTCAGTTTATTCTATTTGACCTATCCAAAGGATTCAGAAAAGCTTCGCAATTTAATGGCTGAAAGAGCCAGGATCATTGATGAAGCACATCAGATAGAAGGTGATTAAAATAGCGATGGAATGGATTTACCGTTTAAAAAATTTCTATTGAATGAAAAGCAAAAAGTGCGAGGGTACTCGCACTTTTAGCGGGAGCGACGGGATTCGAACCCGCGGTCTCGGCCTTGACAGGGCCGCATGTTGAACCACTACACCACGCCCCCGAACGGAAAGTATCTTATCACACGGAAAATTAAAAGTCAAGACATTTCAATAGGTCTTGATACCTTGAACATATCTTATAATTCTTTTCAAGATGACTATTCAAATTGTTTCAGTAAAACAAATGCAAGCCATAGAAAAATCTGCAGATGCTTCAGGTTTGAGCTATGAGCAGATGATGAACAATGCGGGTCATGGGATAGCTGATTGGGTATATACCCATCACAAACTGGATCACGGAGTGATCGGTTTGGTCGGTTCTGGCAATAATGGTGGAGACACTCTGATTGCTTTAAAGACGTTAACCGACCTCGGGATTCGCACCATTGCCTTTCTGGTAAGAGAACGAAGAAACGATCCAATACTATTGGAATTGGAACGAGCGGGGGGAAGCTGGGTGAAATATAAACATTCTGAGTTTTTCAAAATATTATCCGCATCGCTTACCCCTGGATCTGTTGTTTTGGATGGGATCCTGGGAACCGGGCTGAGGTTGCCTATCAGAGGTGAATTATCAGATCATATGGCATTGATACATGATTTGGTTGAAAATAGCCCAGGAACCCGGATAATTGCCGTAGATTGCCCCTCAGGTCTGGACTGTGATACTGGTGAGTGTTCAGAATTCACTTTTCAAGCTGAACAGACGTTGTGCATGGCGGCTATAAAACAGGGTTTGTTAAGAATGCCTGGGCAGTCATTCACAGGCGACCTCGCTTGTATCGACATTGGTATATCAAATTTGGTAGACCATATTTCAGATCAATTACCTGTGATGATTGATCGATCCTGGGTTGAGAAGAGAATTCCGGAAAGACAGGAAACAGGACATAAGGGCACATTTGGGACCTGTCTGGTCGTAGCAGGAACAAAACCATATATAGGTGCTGCGTATTTAGCTGGAAAAGCTGCTTACCAGGCAGGTTGCGGATTGGTCAATCTCGCTACGATCCCCGCTGTCCACAGGAGCCTCTCAGGGCAGCTTGTTGAAGCAGTGTGGACGATCCTGCCAGACATGGATGATGACTACGTTACTCAAGGAGTGGATACTCTCCAAAACGCTTTGCCTGCTGTAGATGCTCTTGTGATTGGTCCAGGGTGGGGACTTAATTACCAACAAGAAAACTTATTACGCCAATTTCTGCCACATATACCGAAGAATATGCCAACACTGATTGACGCAGATGGGTTGAACTTATTACGTAATATTAGTCGCTGGTGGGAGAAACTACCAGATCATTCAATCCTTACGCCACATCCTGGTGAGATGTCCATTCTGACAGGTTTGGATATTCTAGAAATCCAGGCTCAACGCTGGAAGAGAGCACAGGAATATGCCACGAAATGGCAAGTCACAGTAGTCCTTAAAGGCGCATTAACGATCATTGCTCATCCCTCCGGAGAAGTATTCATTATCCCTATCAGCGACTCAGCCCTCGCCACAGCAGGAAGTGGTGATGTTTTATCAGGAATGATTGGCGGCATGTTAGCCCAGGGATGGGATTGCACAGTCTCTGCAGTGATCGGTGCTTGGATGCATGCAAATGCTGGCCTGATTGCTAAAAGGCAATTCGGAAACAATTTTAGTGTATCAGCGGTAGATATCCTTAATGCTGTCCCCGATGTTTTTTCAAAATTACTTGGATCCTGATGCCGTGAAATGTGAGATTTATTCCCGTAAAATAATAATCATTAAAACTTGCTAAATCACAGAATAATTACGCACATTAACCAGTAAAATCCCCGGGATTTTCAAAATCCCGGGGATTAGGGAACCTTGTCAGCTTTTTCTTACCCTTCGCTAGCCTTTTTCTCTTTGGGCTTGATTGTTTCAGAAATCTTTTGACGGCTGTCTTCGATTGTTTTTTCACCTTTAACACGAAGTTCTTCTGCTTTTTCTTTAGCAATTTGTGTCCACTCGTCGGTTTTATGTTTTGCTTCTTCCCAGGCTTTTTCCGCCTGTAAACGAGCTTCTTCCACAAATTCAGCTGCCTTATCACGAAGTTCAACCGCTTTATCGTGCAGAAGCGCGCGTGTTTCTTCACCTGACTGTGGAGCAAAAAGTAACGAAACCGCAGCACCGGTTAAGCCACCAACGATGAATCCAACCAGGAATGCACCAAAATCATTATGATCTGACATGTTATCTCCTTATTACTTGTCTATTGAATAATTATTTTTTTAAAGGATTTATCAACTGCTTGATCATGGCAAGCAGTTGGTTAATCTTGATCACAGGTTCCGCAAGATTGTCACTGACGAATCTAGCGGTTCCCTTGATCGTGTTTACTGTTTCGTTTGTTGAGTTGATAATCGGTCGGACTTCATTCTGGAGAAGATTGATCAACGAGGACAGCTGAACAATCAAAACGACCAATGCTATCCCGATGATCAGCAATTCCAGAGCCATAAATATGATAAACACATCACGAAGTTGTTCTGTGAGAGGTGCATTTTCTGATTTCAAGAGAAAAATCGAGGCTACCACAATTAAAGCAAGTATGGCAACGAGAATTATGATAAAGACAATAATGTATCGTTTGTTTATGGAATCCGCCTCACTGACATCAACTTTTACATCCTGATCAGTGGGTTGGCTGGTTATTGCGTCTTGTTTTATGTCATCTGTCATTTGATGTTAACTCTGATCCCTGCTCCGGTGTAATGATAATGAATTTTATCGCTAAGGTATTATAACGTATTTAGCCTTCCAGTGCCAATTCGATTTCATTATCCTGGAAAGTTTTTTCAGTAGCCGAGATGGTAATATCAGAAAATAAGGTGTTTTGATCAGCTCTTACATACTGTTGTTTAATAAGTTCCAATATTGCGAGGAACAGGATGATTGCTTCAATACGAGAGTGGTTATCAGGCAGCAAACATTGATATGATAAATTTTTATCCTTGCGAAGGTTTTGGATCAGATCTCTGATCTTATTCTTAATCGTAACCTTAGGAATCGCAACAACTGTTGTAATTGGTGCTGCGTCTTCTTCAAATTGATAAAGGGATTTAAAGTACGAGAGAAGATCGGTCAAGGTTATCCCTTGAAGATCTAGATCACTTTCGATCACAGGCGGCGGTGCTAATCGAATGAAAGAATGTTGACCTTTGTCAGCTAGAGCTTTCAACCACATGGCGGTTTGTTTCATTTTTCGATAAATCTTTAACTGCCGAGTTAGGCTTTCTGCGGGATCTTCCTCACCTTCTTCTCTTTCTGGGGGCCGGGGAAGGAGCGCTTCTGATTTGATTTGTAAAAGCTTCGCTGCAACAACCAGGAAACCTGAAACTTCGATTGCCGTGTATTGAGATATATTTCCCAGGTATTCCAGATATTGATCAGTTACTGCAGACAATGATAACCTGGTGATATCCAATTCTGCCTTGATGATGAGATCAAGGAGGAGATCAAAAGGTCCATCATAAAGTTCGGTGTGGATCGTATAGCCTGAACCAGGTGAGATAATCGCTTCTATCATTTCGTGTGATCTCATTATACCTCTGAGGTTCACGTTAGCAGGATGGGAGGTGAAGAATTTTGAGTTTTCAGTAATTATCGGTTAAAATCAAGGTCCACAATTAAACAGAATATTAACCAGATACGAACTGTTGATACGCAAGCTATTTTCGAAAGATGGCTCGCGCATCAAAAGTTCTGGTAAAAGAGGATTCCGGAACTATGTGTGAGAACAGCAATATTGAAACGCCAGAACAAATCTCAACCAAACTCAAGCTTCCATTCGAAAATTATTTTCTACTTTCAAGGGCTTTAACCCATCGATCATTTCTCAACGAGAATAATGACGCGATTGAAGATAACGAGCGATTGGAATTTTTAGGTGATGCCGTTCTTGATTTTATCGTCGCAGAGTGGTTATATGATCATTATCCTGAAAAACCTGAGGGTGATCTAACTCGATTACGAGCAGCACTCGTCCATACCGACCAATTAGCCAATTTTGCCAAGCAGATAGACCTTGGTCCTGCATTAAGATTGGGAAGGGGTGAGATACATGCTGGGGGGCGAGAAAGAAATTCATTATTATGTGATGCTTTTGAGGCGTTGATTGGCGCAATCTTCCTGCAAAGCGGAATCCCAGCTGTTAATGAATTCATGATCCCATTGCTGAAAGATAGTGTTGATCAGATATTTACGAATCACCTCGCTGAAGACACAAAGAGCCGCCTTCAGGAATGGGCTCAGGGAAAAGGTTATTCGTCCCCTCTATACGGATTAGTTTCAGATGAAGGACCAGATCACGCTAAAGTCTTTGAAATGGAGGTAAGGATCAATTCCAAACCTTTTGGCAAAGGGAAAGGTCCCAGCAAACAGACTGCGGAAAAAGCAGCTGCAAGGGAAGCGCTTGCAAAGATTGGTATCATGGAGAGAATATAAGCCTTGAAAAATCGATTTGAAACGCTTGAATTACAGGGTTTTAAGACATTTGCCACTCTGACGCGCCTGGAGTTTCCCGGACAGATTACTGCCATTGTGGGGCCGAATGGATCTGGTAAGTCAAATATTGCGGATGGCGTGCGTTGGGTTTTGGGGGAACAAGCTTTTTCATTGTTACGAGCCAAGCGGACTGAGGATATGATATTTTCTGGCTCCCAACAGCGGTCAAGGGCTGGAATGGCATCAACGACGATCACGTTCAACAATGAAGATGGATGGCTTCCGATTGATTACTCGACTGTTTCGATCTCCAGAAGAGCCTCCCGAGATGGTCAAAACGATTATATATTGAACGGTCAAAAAGTTCGTTTGAAGGACATCTCAGAACTTCTTTCTCAAACTGGATTAGCTGAGAGATCCTACACTATCATCGGACAAGGTTTAGTTGATATCGCCTTAGCATTGAAGCCTGATGAGCGGAGAAAGTTGTTTGAAGAAGCTGCGGGGATTGGTCTTTATCGTTCCAGAAAAGAAGAAGCCCTCCGAAGATTATCAAGCACCGAACGAAATTTAGAAAGGGTTTATGATATTCTGACAGAAATCAAACCTCGATTGAGAAGCCTTGAGAAACAGGCTGGCCGGTTCGCAGATTACGAGGAAATTCGATCCGCATTATACAAGAATTCTTCAAATATGGTATGGATATCAATGGCATCACAGCAATAATGTGTTGAAGAATATTGAAACCAAATTTCGCGAACATGAAGTCTTGTTAGAAAAATCCCAATCAAAAACTGAAGAACTCAGGTTGGAAGAAAATGAGCTTAAAGTTAGCGCTTACAGAAAAGCGAATTTCACTTGAGAGTGGACAAACGGAATTAATCCAATATCAACAGCGATACGAAGAGAGTAAAAAAGAACTGGCGATCCTTGAAGAAAGACAGAATTCATTCCAAATTCAGAAAAAGAACCTTGTCGAGGATATATCCAGCTTCAATGAAGAACTAAGTGAAATTAACACGAATAAACATCAATTTGAGGAAGAAATCAATCAACGAAAGGAAGAACTAAATAACGCAGTTGAAAAAACAGACCAGATTGAAATCAAACTGGCAGAAGTTTCTTCAAAACGAGAGTCAACACAAGCGATGCTCGAAATTTCCCGTCAATCAAGAATTAACCATGAAACAAGGAAAGTTCAACTTTCTGTTCGAATTGAGGAATTGGAGAACAGGATCGCCTCATTATCAATGGAACAAGAAAAGATAAAGGACGGCATAGCCAGGCTTGAAGAAGAAAAACGTCAGGTATTAGGCAAGGAAAGGTCGATAAAGGGGAATTTAGACGAAACACAGCAGCGACTCCTGGTGATTAAAGAAGAAACCAGTCATTTCTCAGGAGATTTGGTTATTGCGTTTGATGAGAGAAAAGCTGTTGAACTTAAAATTGCTGCTTTGGAAACAAAATCAGCAAAAGCTCAAGCTCAGCTTGAAGTATTGAAGCAAGCCGAAGAAGCCTTAAGTGGTTACAGTGAAGGGTCAAAAGTCATCGTAGAAGGTTCACAAAAAGGACGGTTGCCAGGGGGAATTGTGCCACTGTCACAATTTTTCACCATAGAAGAAGAATATGAAAAAGCAATCAGTGCTGCGCTTGGTGAATTAACGGACATATTAATTGTGCCTTCGAGGGGGAAGGATGTTCTTATCCGTTACCTAGAGTCTAAAGATAATGATCGGGTCGCCCTGATCATTAATAGTGATATGCATAAAGGCGATCAAACTGGTCAATTCAAGAATAAGGATGGCGTTTTAGGCAACGCGAACGAAATGGTCAAAGTTGATGCAAAATATCAGCAGTTAATTGACCATCTTCTCAGAGATACGGTGATCGTCCAGGACGGGATCGCCGCACAAAAAATCCTGCCCACATTATCAGGCTCTCAAAAAGTTGTTACATTACAAGGGTTAGTATTTCTGGCAAATGGTGTATTGATCTCTGGACCAAGCAGTTCCGGAAAGCGAATTAGCCGTACACGGCGTCGCCATCAAATCCAGGAAGAGTTTGAATCCTGCGAAGGACAAAAAAGCAAACTGCAAAAGAAAAAGGAAGAATTTTCAAACAAAATCCTGGAATTGGAAAACCAGTTTCAATTGGTAAAGAAACGAACGCAATCTTTTGAAGAGAAACTGAAGGCAATTCTAATTCAACATCAGGAAAAGAAAGATACCCTAACCAGGTTGGATGAGCAATTATTATGGCATACAAGTCAACAGGCAGAAATTGACCGGAAAAAAACTGAAACTGAAACAAAAAGGGGGATCGCGGTAAAGGATCTCGATTCCTGTAATGAAGAAATTGGAGTTCTTCTTATCGAAGAGAAAAATGGAATAGAAATCGTGAAGGAACACTCAGTGTTTGACCTTCAGCAAAGTCTCAATTATTGGAAAACACATCGCATTGTTGCACAAAATTCATTGGATGCAGCTCAACGACGGTTTAAAGATCACTCATCACGCGTAAGCGATGCGCAACAAAGATTGGGGCATTATCAAACAAGGTTATCACACATTGAAAATGGCATCATTGAAATACGAAAAAACAATTCTCTGCTTAGAAAAGATTCAAACAACCTGGAAGCAAGGATCGAAGAAATTACAGCAAATCAAATAACGCCACTGTTGGGTGAAGTGAATGAACTGGAAGAGAAATTTACTCAAATTACTTCGCAGATAACGGATATTCAGAAGGAAATAATTCCTGCAGAGCGAAAAATGAACCAGGTTCAGCTTGAATTAATGCAGAAAAAAGAGCGAATTACCAGCCTGGAAGAGAGAATTGAGGCTGACTTCAATTTAGTTATCGATATCAAGGAGAGAGTGGATCCTGTGCAGTCGTTTTCTGTACATGAGAAAATCATCCACCAATTACCTGAACCGGATGAAATACCGGAAAAGATTGATGATGATATCAATCAACAAAAGAGAAGACTAAGAGGTATCGGGGCGATAAATCCCGATTCCCAGCAAGAATTCGTTGAAGTAAAAGAGCGATTCGAGTTCCTTGATGGTCAGATCACAGATTTACAGGAAGCCAGTAAAAATCTTCAGGAAGTGATTGAAGCGCTTGACAGTTTGATGGAGCGCGACTTCCTAAAAACATTTAAGGCTGTCGGTGAAGGCTTTAAAGTATATTTCAAACGCTTATTTAACGGTGGTGATGCGAAGCTGTTGATTTCTGACGAGGAAAATCCTGTGGAGGGAGGGATCGATCTTGTTGTGCGCCTGCCAGGTCGCAGGCAGCAAGGTTTAGCATTATTATCAGGTGGGGAGCGCAGCTTGACGGCAGTAGCATTGATCTTTGCTCTCCTGAAAGTATCTCCAACGCCGTTCTGTATATTGGATGAGGTAGATGCGATGCTGGACGAGTTTAATGTCGGGCGTTTTATCGAATTGCTGCGTGAGCTTTCACATAATATTCAATTCATCATAATCACACATAATCGCAATACCGTTCAGGCAGCGGACGTGATCTATGGCGTAACGATGGGGAGAGATGCAACCAGTCAAATGATCAGCTTGAAATTAGAAGATGTAGATGAAACTTTCGTTGAGTGAAATAGATTAAAGCTTCAGGAAACATTTAGCGTAATTCTAAATTTCCTATAAATTTAATTCATTAATCGAGATCCCGGGGATTTATAAAAAAAAAGCGCCTTCGTGGCGCTTTCTTTTTATTTATCGTTTTAGGAAATGGATCATTGATAGAGGGCAAACAACAAATCTTGCGGCACTTCTGGTGTTGTGGGAATGTATTCCTCCCACCCTTCATAATACCCAATATCATCGCGCTCATTTCGCAGATCGAGAAGCCAGCTGTTGAACGTATCAAGTTTCATGCTTTCGAAGTCTGCTGAGAGTACCTGGCTTTCTCTTTTCCCTAAAACCTGGATGATATGAAAGCCAAAGGTCGTTTCAACAGGATCGCTGATTTCTCCCTCTTCAAGGAGGAAAGCGACATCGCTAAATGCCTGAACCATCCTCTCTTCATCAAACCAACCCAGATTTCCGCCATCAGCGCTGTTTGATTCATCTGTAGAGTATTCAGCAGCCAGTTCATGGAAGTCGCCGCCCTCATTTAATTTCGCTAAAACGTCTAATGCTTCGTCTTCGGTTTCGACCAGAATGTGGCGTGCCCAGACCTCGTCCTTCACAGGCACCAAATCTGCACTGACCACTTCCATGATTTTTGTGCGCATCAAAGCCACCTCGAATATATCTCGCAGGTTATTGATGTCAAAATCGTAAATTGAATAGGATTTATTGAATTCCTTTATGTTGTCTGCGAATATCTTTGTGGTGTAAACTGTTGGTGTCAACGAGGGTGTGGGTGAAAGTTCAGGAGCTAACGTGCTATCCAGTTGTTCCGGCTTTGAATCTGTAGGAAGGTTTTCCTGCTCACCTTCTGCTTCCTCCCCAGCACCTTCTTCACCTTCAGATGATGGTGTTGTGTCAGCAGATTCAGTTGGAAGTGCTGTTGGTGTGCTTGTCAGAGTGATAAGCGCTAACTGAGTTTCTGACAATGTAGGTGTTGAGACAATCGTGGCCGTAGCTGATGGAGTTGGAGTGCCATCGGGGAAGAATCCAAAAGCGTTCTCAAGAGCTTCATCAATTTCATCCTCACTGACAGTGATTTCCATTTCTTCAGCAGCTTCCCTGACCAAAATATCATCTATCATTTCATCCAGCACATCGCTGCCAACAGTGATTGGTTGGGAAAGTTGAGCAGCAAGTGATTGTGCAGTTTGCAGGAAACTCGCTCCATACTCACCAAATTGTTGAGCATATGTATAGTACTGATAAACCTGGTTGAGCAGTTGGATCCGAGTATACTGCACTTGCGATTCAAATTCATCCAATCTAATGACTGTTTCACCAACCTCTGCGATTGGCGTTCGAGGCCTGACGATTAGATTGTCGATGATGCCGTATCCTACCAGACCAAGGATAATTGCACCGATCACACTGGTAATGATTATGATCGTGCGGGTTTGTTTTGCTTCGCGCTGTTCTCGAGCCTGATGTTTTTTTGTCTTAATTTGCCGATTCTGTTTTTGCTTTGCCATAGTTTTTTCCTACCTGTTTTTCGGTGAATACACTTTGGGTTTATTCACCCGTAAACGGTAACAAGGCAATATGGCGTGCGTTCTTAATTGCTTTTGCCATCTCACGCTGATGCTTTGCACATGCCCCAGTTTGATGTCTGGATCGCATCTTTCCGGTGTTGTCTATGTACCTTTGTAATAGACTAGCGTCTTTGTAGTCGATCTTCAGGTTCTTGTCAGTACAAAATTGACATATTTTCACACGAGTGATATAGCGTTTTTCTCGGAACTTTCTCATATTTATCTCCTTCTTAATTCAAACTACGAAGTATAAGATTATTCACTTCGGAATTAAATTTTCGATTATATCTTCATAACCATGTAACGAAGAACTGGCTCAACGTAACGGATGTTGTTTTTGAATTCTGCAACGGATTCAGGCGCGAGTTCAACCTCCATATAAACGTAGTAGCCTTCCTTGAAATCATTAATTTCATAGGCAAGCTTTTTTGATCCCCAAAGGTCTGTCTTGAGGATTTCACCACCATTATCAGTGATCATCTTTTTTGCACGATCGATGACACCACTTGTGGTTTCATCATCCAGATCTGGCTGGACGATCAGAATTAATTCATACTGTCGCATTTGGATTCTCCTTTCCTTGGGTCTACTACTCTTGACCATCGTGGATGGCTGGGTAGTGGAAAGAAACCTGTATTTTATTGGCTTCTTCTATGTGTTAGCTTTCTAGCCAACACAAGGCGTTAGTATACTCAATATATGAAAAAAGGCAAGTTTTCTAAGAGCAGTTTAATTCCTATTTTTCTTTTTCCTTATCTATTAGAATATGTGACAAAATAACCGAAACAATACTAACAATGATCGAGCCTAATAATGCAGCCCCAAAATTATCTACATAGAAACCAATGTTGAACCAGTTTTGTGCCATTTCAGATGCTAATAGGAAGGTGGCAGCATTCAGTACAAAAACAAAAAGTCCGAGGGTTAGGATGATTACACCGCATGATAAGAACTTTAGGATTGGACGAATGATTGCATTGACCAATCCAAGAATCAACGCCATGACAGTAAATGCGATCCATGCATCCCCTTCAACATGAATTCCCGGCACAACCAATACTGCGATATATAATGAAACTGCAATAATCAACCAGCGAAAGATTAATTTCATCGCATTATCCTTTCATCTCTTCTCTGTATCCTGACAGGTTTTTATTTAAACATCCAAATATTGGTTCATTGGTGGATCGAAAAGTATATTACGCCCCTGACAGGACTCGAACCTGTAACCGTTGGATTAGAAGTCCAGTGCTCTGTCCAATTGAGCTACAGGGGCAAATTTCAGGCAATCATTATAGCACAAACAAGCTTCTTAAGAGACCGGGCGGATGCCTTTATAGACACGAAATCCAGACAAGGTCCTGAGAATTGTCGTTGGGGGGCGGTTGAGGATCTTCCCAAGTTCTTCAGGGGTCATTGGTTGGTTGCCGTTTGATAGGAGGAGTCTGAAAAACTGAATCGACAAGCGCCATTCGATTTGTGAGAAATCCCTCCTGCTTTGCGCAATGTGTGGTTAAAATATGGAGCAGTCCATCCACCTGAGTGACCTGTGCAGTTTGCGGGTCAACCCAATCAATCACTTCATCATTTTCCATTTTCTCAAATAATGCCTGATGTTTTTCACAAAGGAAACTGCGAAGATAAACACGCCAATCACGGTCGTGTTTTTTCCACCAATCAAAATCTATTTTGAAAGGGGATGTTACTTTGGGTTTAATTAGGCTGCTGCGATTAGTATCCATTGGGGCATCTCAACTATGAAATATCACTTATGCGGAAATACAGGTCACCGACTGCATGGAAATCGGAATCTGAAGATAACAAACTGAACACCGCGGCGGGGGGGCATCTGTGAATACAATTTAATGCGGCATAAAGTTCAACACCATGAACATGGCCTTGAGGATTCAATTTCGCCAATTCCTGCATCATGCTCATCACTTCCACTTTAAGAGGTCTGGGATTTTTTGACCGTTTTATCCAAAGTTCATCAAGTGTCTCTGTGGATGGAACAGCTACAGCCATTCGCTCATTGAAATCCGCAGTGATCGTTTGCTTCAGTATTGCGAAAACAATCCCTCCATCTGCACCGATCAATAAAGTCCGGATCCATTCCCGATTTGATCTTTTTTTCTGGGGTTCGATCAAAACTTCGCCCGGATTTTTACCATGCTTAATTTTAAGAATGCTGCCAGGCATCAATTCCATTTCTTCATACCAGTTGCGAAGTCCATAGATATAATCATATGGTCTGACAACCCATGCAGAGATCTCTTGTTTCTTTGCATCTATCAATTTAAACTTCACGCGAGGAGATTCGAGGGCTGTGGGGAAAAATGCCTTTGTTCGGGAAGTTAGGGGGAGGCTGCCAGTTCGCCAATGTGGATAATTCAGCACGATTATTGCTTCTTTGGTAGATGACTTTCTTGTAAATTCAGTATCAGATTCAACGAGTTCATCATCGATTTGGCGTTCAAACCTGATCATATCTTCAGATAAGGCCGTCCGATCATATTCAACTGGATGTATAAACCAGCTCTATCGGCCTTTCCCGAACAAATTCTGGTTCCAGACGGTTCAAGAACCATTGGATTTCACCACTTGGACCAACTTCATCAAATCTTTTATCTTCCTGAAGTGCATAGTTAAAGGAAAACTCAATTAATTCCTTTGGATCGTCAGTTTTGATATCAATTTGTTCGATCAATGCATCAACAACTAAAGGACCACCTGAATTCATATCCAGAATAGCTTCTGCAAGGTTCAGATGGCCAATGTTGAATTCGATCAGCAGTGATTTTGGAAACCAACGATAGCCGATACGAATGATATCTTTGTTTTCATACAACTTGTTTTCAAGTTTTTCTGTTATCGCATCAGCATGATCATCTACCAATGTTTCTTCATCTTGATCGTTTGCCTCAAGGGCAGATTGTGTGAATTGATTTAATTGATGTTGTAATAAATTCGAGGCAAATAGATTTGTTTGGCCGTCTTCCAATGCAACGGAGATCACTTTGAGATCAGGTATCTCTGGATTGTTGCCTTCACGAATATTTGTAACCTCACCACTGATCCAGTTCAAAGTAGGAAATTGGATTTTTTCCCCAATTGAATAAACATCTTTAGGAAAATAAATTTCCCCGTTTTCCCTTTGTCTTTTTTCTAAATTTTCTTTTTCTCTAAGATTCGCTCATAAATGAGCGCTGTAGCCAATTCTCTTGAGGTTAATGGGGTTTCTTTCTCCAATAATATTGCATATAAGAATTCAATATCATCAGTTACAATTTCAAAATTATCCCAATAATTCTCGCTAATATTTGTTTCAACAAAATCCATCTACTTGCCTCTATGATATTCTTGTATAATATTATAACTTATCAGCGAATAGAGATTATACCTCACTTGCTGTGATCCAAAGGACATCATTTGTGTTGTTAAAAATTAATGTCAGACTATTTCAGTAAAATTCGATCCAAAAATCTTAATTCTAAACCCTTAGGAATAGCCTATAATGTCACACAAATCCCTAACTTTGTAAAATCTTCAGAAAGTTATGATCAAATTTTGCAATAATACCGATAATTAATAAGGAGTAAACAATTTTGATTACTCGATTTTTGAAATCTCGAATAAATAGTCTAAAACATGCTTTTGTAGGGTGGTGGCATGTAATCAAAACACAACAAAATGCCTGGATTTATGCCATAGCAACTGTCACGGTTATTATTGTCGCTGGTTGGTTGAACATACCTTTACGTGATTGGGCGGTATTATTGGTTACGATTACGATGGTTTGGGCAGCGGAATTCCTTAATACAGCATTAGAAATCGTTGTTGACCTGGCAAGTCCTTCCGTGCATCCACTCGCGAAAGCCGGGAAAGACGTTGGGGCTGCCGCTGTACTGATTGCCGCTATGGCTGCCGTTGTGGTTGGGATTATGCTCCTGGGGCCTCCACTTCTTGACAATATTGAGATTTTCTTAACGACAATTTCGGGAAAGTAAGATATGCATACAAATTTTATATTAATAGTCATAATTCATATAAAATATTAATATATTTCAACAAGATTAATGCTATACTGCTGTAGTCAAATTGAGAAATGAGGAGAAATTAATCGATTAATGAACCAATCAATGTAACGGATCAAGCTTTCGAAAAGACAGTGCTGGAGTTAACGCTTCCAATCATTGTTGATTTTTGGGCTCCCTGGTGTGGACCATGCAAAATGGTTGGACCTATTTTGGAAAAAGTTGCTGAGGAATATGCCGGTAGCCTGCTTGTGGCAAAAGTGAATACCGACCAGAATTCTGAATGGGCGATGAAATATGGTGTACAGGGCATTCCTACCATGTTGTTGATCTATGAAGGGAAAGTCGTAAACCGGCAAGTTGGTGCGCTGCCGGAGCCAATGCTTCGTGATATTATTGACCAATTTCTGGAAGTATCCAAACAACATAAAAAAGATTAATTTTCGCTGATTAATTACAATTTACAGGATTAATTTATTAAATCTAAATCCCCGGGATTGAAAATTCCCGGGGATTTGATGTATATAACAATGGCGATAATTCACGCTATATATCTTCTTGGCTACACACGAACAATATCTGCACCCAGTTCCCTGAACTTTTGGTCAACATCCTGATAACCCCTATCGATTTGGCTTACATTTCGTATAATGCTTTCGCCTTTTGCGGAAAGAGCAGCCAGTACTAATGCCATCCCGGCGCGGATATCAGGGCTTTCTAATTGTTCACCTGATAATTGCGTTGGTCCCTGCACAATACAGCGATGCGGATCGCACAGAACAATCTGAGCACCCATGCTGACCAGCTTATCGGTGAAATACATTCGTGATGGGTACATCCAATCATGAAACAGGATACTTCCTCTGGATTGAGTTGCAACAACGATGGCAATGCTCATTAAATCCGTCGGAAAAGAAGGCCAGGGCATCACTGAAACGACAGGGATGGCATTCCCAAGATCCGGCATGATTTTTAGCTCCTGGTCCTGGGGGACGAGGATATCATCACCCTCTGTTTCCCAGGTCACACCCATCCAATTCATCACTAAATGGATCATATCAAGATGTTCTACGCCGGCATTCTTGATACGGATGGATCCCTTTGTTACAACTGCCGCGCCTACATAACTAACAACTTCAAGATAATCAGGGCCAATTGTGAATTCTCCTCCATGTAAGGAAGCAACGCCAATAATATGTAATGAATTTGAACCGATATTCTCAATTCTTGCCCCTAAACGGTTGAGAAAATGACATAATTCCTGGATGTGAGGTTCACTGGCAGCATTTCGGAGATATGATTCGCCTTTTGCAAGAACACAAGCCATGATGGCATTTTCCGTTGCTGTTACGGATGCTTCATCAAGCAAAATGTCGGATCCAACCAATTCTTTCGCTTCGAGATGAAATTGGTTCTCCTGGTAAGTTGTCTTAACCCCTAATTTTGAAAGCGCAAGGATGTGCGTGTCCACCCGACGGCGACCAATAACATCTCCCCCGGGAGGAGGGAGGTATAGATCGCCAACACGGCTTGACATGGGGCCTGCAAGCAATATTGATGCCCGAATTCTTCGACATAGGTTGGGATCAAGATCGGCAGGCCTGATATCGCTTGCATCCAATTGAAGAGATGAATTCGATGTCCACTGAGTTTTAACATTCAGACTTTCCAATAGCTTGATCATTGATCTTACATCAAGGATATTAGGGATGTTATGGAGGATCACCTTCTCCGTGGTAAGAAGGCAAGCTGCCAATAAGGGAAGTGCTGCGTTCTTATTACCGGAAGGTCGTAATACACCTTTCAGGGGGATTCCACCTTGAATGATGAATTTTTCCATGAAGACTCCTTTGTTTTGATAAATTATAATTCAATCTATGAAATTGATTTTCTTACTCATTAAAGTAGTTTACAGTATTCTCTTTGCTTCAATGAGTTTGATTTTCACGATTATTATCCTGCAATCAAAATCCATTCACTCTACTTTCTTGAATAAAAATATGATTTCGCCAACCTTGATATTCCTGATCAGTGTGAGTTTGATTTTTCTTTATATCACCAGACAACCAGATTCATTGATCGGATTATTTCAGGGTATAGCATCCATATTAATAATAAGTACGATAGCTTATTTTGATCAATTTTCTGGTCGTATTCCGGTGTTTATTTTGATTTTTTCAATAATGTTTGGTTTGATGGTGTTTATTATTGAAAAACATTCAAATTTTCTATTAGGTGGATTATCAAACCTTTTGATTTCATTGATAATCTATTTCTTTGGGGAACTGTTTTCACGAAGATATGAACATTTACATCGGAAACATACCCCATTTGGATTCGGTGATGTTTATGGCTTTAGCTCTTTAGGATTCCTGATGGGATACCCGGACAGCTTTTGGAGTATACTCCTCACCTTGGGGTTCAGTTTGATATTCGCGATGATCTCCGCAATTTACAAAAAGAAATCATTCCTGCATATGCGTGTCCGGATGGGATTTCCCATGTTTCTATCAGGAGGATTTCTGTTGGCCTATCGAACATTTTTTGTCCATTAGAGAACTTGATCAAATTTACTGAAGTTTCTTTTAAACGCCAGGGCTAATTTTTCGGCGATGTTCTTGAATGCTATTTTATCCTCCCAGGTTTTTTCTGGATATAAAAGGTCGCTGGGTATACCTGGAATTGCATCAGGAACGTCGAGATGAAATATCGGATCGGTGTGATAAACAGTATTTTGATGTTCTCCATCCAATATCCAATTGATCATACGTCGAGTGTGGGGGATAGGCATGCGTTGTCCAGAATTGTAATCCCCGCCTGTCCATCCAGTATTAATCAGCCAGACCTGGCAATTGTGTTTGTTTATTTTATCTTTCAACAATTTCGCATAGATATTTGGCTTTAAAGGTAAGAAAGGTTCTCCAAAACAAGTTGAGAAGGTTGCCTTCGGTACTTTACTCAGTCCGCGTTCAGTTCCTGCAATTTTTGAAGTATAGCCAGATAAGAAATAGAATATTGCTTGATCCTGGTCCAGTTTTGCAAGGGGAGGCATCACACCAAAAGCATCCGCAGTCAGGAAGAAAATATTTTCCGGATGACCGCCAATTCCTCCATAGACAATATTTTCTATTCGATCCAGTGAATAGGCCGCCCGTGAGTTCTCAGTATGGAGAGCATCATAAAAATCAGCTGTCCTTGTATCTGGATCAATCACAACATTTTCAAGGACTGTTCCATATTGATTTGCTGCCCGCCAGATAACCGGTTCGTGATCTTTATTCAATCGTATGACCTTGGCGTAGCAACCTCCCTCAAAATTAAAAATGCCAACATCACCCCAGCCATGCTCATCATCACCGATCAGTCTGCGATCAGGTGTGGACGACAAGGTTGTTTTTCCAGTACCAGATAAGCCAAAAAATAAAGCAACATCATCGTCACGCCCTACATTGGCTGAACAATGCATCGGTAGTACGTTGAATTCAGGCAATGCCGCATTCATAATAGTAAAGGCTGATTTTTTAATTTCCCCAACATATTTTGTACCTGCGATCAGCACAACTTTTTTTCTTAGATCAAGCATGATAGCTGCACCGGAATGACCCTCATCAGTGGAGGGATCACAATGATATGCTGGGGCTGCCAGAATGGCAATATCAGGATCTTTTGTGAAAGGTTTTCCCTCGTAAAGAAACAAATTCTGAACAGCAATTGCCTGCCAGGCAAATTCTGTGACAATCCGGACAGATTGCATGTAGGTGCTATCGGAGCCAATATAACAATCAATTACATAAAGTTTTTTCTTGCGTAGATACTGGGAAATCCTATCTTGAATCAGGCAAAAGTGATCTTGAGTTACGCGTTGATTCACATCTCCCCACCAAAGAGCTTCTCTATCCTGATAATCTACAAGAAATTTATCTTTTGGTGAGCGTCCTGTATAGGGTATTGTGATGATACCCAATGCGCCGTCTTTAGTGAGAAGGCTTTGTTCCTCCCTCAGAGATCGTTCAAGTAAAACAGACCGAACGGGATTGTGCAAGATTTCTGATTGATGGTCAATCCCAAAACTTTTGAGCCATGCTTTAATTGAAAAGGCCATTTATAACTTGATTCCTTTCATAATTTGGTGGAGTTTCGCATAGATGTTAGTCTTGAGCATTGTTTATTGATCTAAACCAATCGCTGATAACCATTGAAGCCGGCTTTCCAGCAATTGATGAAGAGCCATTCTGGATGATAACTGTAGGTAAATATCCCCGTATAATCGTGCCTGTGATCCAGTTCCGGCTGGCAACAACGGGTAAAATCGATGAATAAATTAGTGCCTGTTCATCCAAATCCAACTTTTCTTCTCCCAGTTCATAGGAAAAAAATAAACCGTCGTTGTAGCATGTTTCCCGCAAAATTGTACAACCGCGAGCTGCTCCGTCCACACTTGGATATCCTAATCCAATGAATAGGGGTATCTGTGTGCTGCGATATATTTCATAGATAAAATTATCTATCACACTTGTGAAACTGATTGCTATTTCCTCAAAAGAGGCATTGTTTGTATTAGACAGTGGACTGTCGATAATGACATATATCCCATCAAATTGAGTAATAAATTCTGGCAGTGGATCTACCCTTTGATTCACATTTGTCGCCCAAATGATCTTCCCAGAATATGTATTGCGAATATCCCGAATTAAATCCTGCCACTTTCCATCACTAAACTCCGGTGCATTCGTTTCACTCCCATCGGGGAGGAACCCCCCAATGAAGGTGGGGATCGTTGCTTTCCCTCCAAGTATCAACTGCTCAGCACCAGTGTCTTCTGCAATTGTCGCATAGTTCAATATGAATTTCCGATAATTTCTAAACCATTCTTCCCACCACTCTGATGAAGTGACCTGTGAGAGCCACCAGCTTTCTATTGAAACATCAGACGCTAGCTGAGGATAAAGACTGTGGTTTAATCCTGTCGAATTTGAATGAGTAAGGAGCTCTTTGAGCTCAAATGTAAAAGGCGTTAATCCAATTTTCTCTGATATTAATGGAGGCGTAGTTCTAAGAAACCATGGAGGTGAAAAGATAATCGACTTCGTTCCCATCTCAGCAATAGCTTCAATCCCTGCAGGAGCATATAAAGTCCACGAAGGATCCATTTGTGGGGATAATTCAATTGACGTGATGTATTCTTGAGGATTTATTGGCGTTGGCGGGATAGGGTAATTGTTTTGGTCACCAATCATTTGCCAAATTATCGATGTGTCAATCGTGGTGGTTATTGTTTTTTCAGAATCTGAAGGTAGAAAATCTAAAAACGTATTGCCATCTAATAAACTGACTGCTTCACTACAGTTTGCATTTCTGCAAAATCGATAGCTAATTGAAGTTTGATCTGAAAGTGGTGAGAACAAAATATAAAGAAACTCTGCATTACTAACCGGCCAGAGGGGAATGGGCTGACCCCATTCATCGGTCCTGAATTGGATGAAATTCTCGTCCTGGAGTGGTGTGGCAGAAGGGATGGAAACTCTGAAAGTAACTGGAGAGAAGTTCGGAACTTTCCAGGATTCAATATTGATTTCAAGATGAACATCCTGGGAAGGAACAATGAGTTGCCGTGTCCTGATGCCACCTGAAGCCTTTTGCTCTGAATTCCAATAACCATCACCCAGTGTAAATTTATATCTCAAATCAGTTCCAGCGTACAGCGTCAATTCAAGGGAGTAAGTGCCGTCTTCACCTAATGATAAGACGGGCATATTCTTCGGAAAGACACTGGATTTTCCAGTTAACCCCGAGAAAGTATTCCCAAATTGAAGGATATTTCCTGCGATATATACAGGTGCTCCAAAGGCTTCTTCTGGTGGAATGACCGAAAATATCACCTGTACAGGAGTCTGCATATGAAGGTCAATATTCGCTTCGGTGGTCAAGCCAGGATTAATGATTGCACTCTGTTGATAAGAGCTATATTTACCATCCATGGCATAGAACAGCACATTGTGTTCGCCGTGAGGTATTCCACCTATGACAAACTCACCATTTGCATCTGATAGGGTTAATTGCCCACCTGCACTCACAAGAATATCTGGGATAGGGAAGCCTGTAGCCTTATCTTTCACGCACCCTGAAATAACACCAAGCCCCTGATGACTTGTTCCACCATGCCAAGAATATAAGTTATCCCTGACAGCGCTATCTTTATATGCTAGGAAAAGCCGATATCGCACTGATTCACCATTGAATTGCCCCTCAGGCAAATATTCGCCGCCTGCTTTTACATAGCGATACTTTACTACTGAACCTGCTGGTACAGATAAATCGGTTGAGAATTCAAGTTCTGTGACTTTATCAAGTTGAAACGATTGTTTAGCTTCTGAAAGACCAGTAACTTCATCAAGTAACTCAATGAAGACCTTTTCGTCCTCTGATAATTGCTCAGAGAGCTGCAATGTCATCTTTAAGTTTACTGATTCACTGACCCATTCGTTATCCGGATCAAATTGAACTTCATATCTTGATTTCGGAAATCCTGGAAACGAGCAGCTGATCAGAAGATAACTGATTGTCAGAAACACCAATATTGTTTGAATTACTGAAGAAACCGTCTTTTTGGATCTATTCTTCTCGGCTGTCACTCTGGATGATCTCCATACTCACTTTGATTTCATTCAGATTGTTAATGCACTCACCCAACACACCGTTTATAAATCTGGAAGAACCCTCTGCGCCATAAAACTTTGCCAATTCAACTGCCTCATTGACAACAACTTTTATCGGTGTTTTTTGATAAACGGCAATTTCCCATAATGCAATCCGTAATAAATTGCGATCAATATATGCAACCTGGTCAAGCGGCCAATCAGGAGCAAAATCTGCGATAAATTCATCCAGAACAGAACGATATTTAACGACCCCCGTGACTATTTGATTGATAAATGTTCGTAATGAGTCTTCAATTCGCAGCCAATCAAATCGACGTGCAAGGACTTCGCCTGGCACATGTGAACTTATATCAACTTCATAGAGTACCTGTAAGGCGATGCTGCGTGCTTTGGTGCGCGATTTCATGTGAGAGTGTCGTTTCAGGATATGAAATCTATATCCATAATATGAATATTCACACCACCAACTTCCATGCCAACAATTTGAGAAATGGTGCGAGACACCCTTGTTTGGATCTCTCTGGAAATATCACGTACATTCATATTACTCATTAGAACGACATAAACATCAATAAAAACCAAACCATCCTTTATCTGGACCTTCGCACCTCTAAGGTCATCTTTTCCAAGCATGCGTTCTAGCCCACCCCCAACATCAGCCATCCTGCTGACGCCCTGGACGCTCAAAGTTGTCAGACGGGCGATTTTGTGAAGTACTTCAGGTGAGACAGTTGTCTTCCCAATTTCTTTGTTGGCGGCTGGACTTTCCATAGAACTCTCCCAAAATAAGAAGTTATAAGGCTACTAAAGATTATAATTCAAAATCTTCAGGAGGCAATTTGCCAGATATCCAAATCACCATCAATACGAGATCATCGTTTTCAAATTCAAGATCTGGTTTGGCTTTCTTGAAATCCTTTTTGATTTTCTTGAAAGTTAGTTTTTTCGGCCAGTCCGTTTTAAAGCGCTTCAGTATCAGTAAACTCTCTATACACCGATAAATCTTTCCATCCTTCAGCTTGAAGCCATGCTTCAACTTCTGATGCCAGGCTGGTGTTAAGATGTGCCCAGGAGGAAAGTGTAAATGGAACAACCTCATTTTTTTCTTCAAAGGCAGATGCATATGCATTGATCTGTAATGAGAGGGGAGCCTTTACCACATTGCGAAATCCAAGAATGGTGACATGCTCCCGAAATTGATTAACAAACGAAATAACCTTTTCTTTTGGTAATTCACTATATCCCATTAGCACCTGACGAATGACTTTTTCCAGGTATTCCCGGGTAATAAAAACATTTATTGATTTATAAGGAAGGTAAACAATATCTGTCATGATTCATTCCTCCATACACTGATTATATCGTTTGAATGTTGTTGATATGTAGGGTTTGAGCCAACTCAATTATACTCAATCGTATCAAAGCAGATAACCAATCGTTCTGAGTACAAAAAAAGGCTTTCTCAGCCTTCCAAAGTTTATGATTGAATGTAAGTGCTATCGTCTTTGTGACTAGGTGAAGGAATAGATTGGATCAATAATCCTCATCCAAATCCTCAAATTCTAAATCAATAAGATCTTCATCTTCATCCATCCAGAGACTGTCATCATCTTCCTCTTCTATTTCATCCCAATCATCAATGTCATCCTCATCATCCCAATCAGTCAGTTCAATATCTCCATTAGGACGATAGGTTTTACATCCAATATCAGGATCGATTTCTATTGCTGCAGCATTGCAATACTTTCCATCAAGGAATATGCAATCAAGATAATGACAATGAATACGGGGCATATCTCCTCCAGAAGAGATTATCTTTCACATTCGCAAGCGATTTTACACTATGTAGCTTATTTCGTAAAGGGCAGACCATAACGTTTATCCTTCAAATAACATTTTACATTATCCTGGTCGCTGACGTTTGGCTTCAAAAACATTGGGCAAACTTTCCAGTCGTGTCAGGATTTTGCTTAATTGTGATATACCTTTCACACCAAGGACCAATTTTATTACAGCCAAATGCTAATTCATTTTCATATTGATATCAATCAAATCTACAAATTCTTCGGAAATGATATTTGAAATATCAGCCATTAACGCCTGGCGATCATATGCTTTTATTTGGACAGGTACTGTGAAAGCTTTCCCCGGTTGTCCCCAGGAGACTTTCACCAATCGTTCCTTTTCAGAAACGTTTAGAATGTTCGGGCAATCCTGTCGATGGATTGTTGCTCCTCTGCCCCGGGTGATATAGCCAACGATCTCATCTCCCGGCATAGGATTACAGCATCTTGCCATTGTAGTAGCTATGCCTTTTAACCCCATTACTTTGACAGTGTCAGAAGGAACGATCATGTCTGGTGCTTCAACCAACGCCAGTTCAATTTCACTTGCAAGCTCTTCTTCTTCTAATTCTGCAAGTTTATTGACAACACGACCAACGCCAATGTCACCACAACCGATGGCGACAAGCAAATCATCAACTGATTTCATGCCAAGGTCAGAGATAATCTCTTCAAGAAGGACATTTTTTAAACTAAGGCGTTTAAAATCTTTTTCCAGTATGGCTTTGCCCTGTATCAGGTTGGATTCTCGATCCTGGCGTTTGAACCACTGTTTAATTTTTGCTCTGGCACGACTGGTTCGAACGAGTCCTAAGTTTGGATTCAACCAATCTCTCGATGGTCCTCCTCGTTTTGCCGTAAGAATCTCGACCTGATTCCCTGTTTCAAGCACATAATCCAAAGAAACAAGTTTTCCATTGATCTTTGCGCCCCTGCACCTGTGACCAATTTCTGTATGAACATGATATGCAAAATCAATAGGTGTTGAACCTGCTGGAAGATCGATTATATCCCCCTGAGGCGTCAGGATATATACACGATCCTTGAAAACATCGGATTTCCAACCATCTACCAATTCATCAGCATCTTCTTCCTTGTGTATTGAGAACAGGCTATGAACCCAATCTACCTTTTGTTGGTAAGAGCTCCTTAAATTTTGTCCCGCCTTCTTTGTATAGCCAATGAGCAGCAATACCTTTCTCAGCATTATCATGCATTTCTTCAGTTCTTATCTGGATTTCAAGGGACTTTCCATCATCAAAGATAACTGCAGTATGTAAGGATTGATAATTATTTTCTTTTCTTGCTGCGATATAATCATCAAATTCGCCTGGTATTGGACGCCATTTCATGTGAACAACACCCAACGCTTTATAGCAGGATGCGACATCCTTGACAATCAGACGTACACCTCTCAGATCCATAAGCATTTCGAAAGGCATTTCTTTGCGTTTCATCTTTTGATAAATCGAATATATATGTTTGGGACGTCCAGATATCCTGGCTTTGATGCCTTCTGAAAGCAGCTCAGTTTCCAAACGATTGACAATTTTCTGGATCTGACTTTCCCGATCAGTACGCCTGTTATCAAACTTCTCCGCTATTTCCTTATATTTATCCGGTTCAACATATCTGAAGGCGAGGTCTTGAAGCTCCCACTTAATTTGCCAGATTCCAAGCCGGTTAGCAAGTGGGGCAAAAATATCAAGTGTTTCCTGGGCCATCCGCTTCTGATCCTCAACATCTAGAGAGGAAAGCGTTTTCATGATGTGCAGGCGTTCAGCTAATTTGACGAGTACCACACCGATATCATCACTCATCGCCAGGAAAGTTTTTCGAAGTGTTTCGGCGAGTTCTTCTTCCCTTACCTTTCGGTGTGGGATTGCTTCCCGTTTGTCAGCTCCTTTATCCCAATGTGGATTAACTCTTAACAAATTTGGTAGGTGGGTAAGTTTAGTCACCCCATTCACCAATTCGGCAATTTCAGGATTGAAGGCTTTCCTGATATCCTCTAAAGTTATTTCTGTGTCTTCAACAATATCGTGAAGTAACCCTGCGACAATCAATTCAAGAGGCACTGGATATTCAGCCAGGATGGAAGCAACTGACGCGCAATGGGAAATATAGGGCAACCCATTAACGAATGCTTGGTCTTTGTGTGCTACTTCTGCATATCGGTAGGCTTTCTCGATTTGTTCAAGATCGAGAGAAGAATAGTTCGCAGGAAGTTTTTTAAGAAATTGTTCGAAATTCATCGCGTCGTTCTTTCATCGCGTAATGGTCATGGTTTCAACCGTGATTTTATTACATTAATCAAATCTATCCCAGTATTAAAATGGATTGTATTGATTCCCAACTCATTTGCTGCGATTATGTTTTCGATAAAATCGTCCACAAACAGTATTTCACTCAGCTGACAGTCCAGCGTCTTCGCAAGCAATTTGTAAATCTTATGATCAGGTTTCGCCAAGCCGATCTCTGAAGATACCAGGAGATGATCAACAGTCTGTCCTTCAGAAAGTCCATACTTATCTTTCAATATTTCACGAGCACCTTTCCATGCATTCGTTAAAAATGCTGTTTTGAACTCAGGTCTGCAGTTCATTAGAAAACTAACTAAACGCTGATCTATTCGATCTCCCTGCCAGAATGCTTCCTGGAATATTTCCAATGAAGCTTTTGATAAGTTTAGTTTTTCAGCGACATTTTGCCAGATTGAATCTGTGCCTACAGAACCTACTGTTGAATCCCGGGCAGCTGAGGATCGAAAAACCAGCCTCTCGACCCAGCCTGGTTCGAGGTTATATTTCTCTCCCAATGCCTCCCTACCACTTTCATCTTCAGATCTAAGAACGACACCACCGATATCGAAAACTATGGATTTAATTTTCATTTCAGCATCTCTATTGATTCAAATTCTCTATGGAACGAAAGCCTTCTAAGAACTATTTTATCTGATTCGCTCAATTTATTAAGTAACATATTTGATAACAATTCACCAATACCAGGTCCGAACATAAACCCTTGTCCACACATCCCAACAGCTAATAAGTATCCATCCAAACCATCCACCTCACCAATGATTGGTGATCCATCGGGTGTCATCGGATAGACGCCACGCCAGACCCTTCTAACCCGGATATCTTTCAGGATTGGCAAGATCTCAATTAATCTTCGTGCAGCTTTTGGTAAGAAATCACCTGATGAAATGGTATGGATGCCAAGGATAGCTGGCTCTGGCGTCATACAGAATATAATTTTCCCGGTTGGGTGTTGATAAAAGTAGAAATTAGCAGAACCTGGGAAAGGACGCATGTCCACAATCATAGGATGAAACAGCCTGGTCACAGGTTCAGTGATTGCCGCCTCGTGTAAATCCGGGTGAACTGGAACTTCAACCCCCAATTTTGCTGATAAGGGTTTAGCCCATCCACCGGCAGCGTTAATGACCCATTTGCTGAAATAAACATCCTGATCAGTTTCTACCCCTGTCACCCTGTTGCCATCCGTTACGAAGGACTGCACTGTTTCTTTGAATTTATACTTCGCACCGAATTCTTTCGAAGCACGGAAAAAACTATGTGCGGCTTTTAATGGAGAGGCACTTCCATCATCCGGTGAAAATGTCCCGCCTAACAAACCATCCTCTTTGAGATTAGGAATGATATCCTGCATTTCTTCCTTATCCATCCAGGAAATATTTAGCGAATTTTGCTGCTGCCACGCCGTTAATTTTTTCAACACCCGAGCATGTTCCGGGTTATAAGCAAGGAATGAATAACCACCTTTGTACCATTCAATATCATCGCCATGCAGTGTTTCCCAATGTGAAAAGGTTTCTAAACTCTTATTGCCAAGTTGGATCTTTGCCGGATCGGAATGTGTTGCCCGAATACCCCCAATGGCATGTTTATTTGAAGCTTGCCCAACACTGGGAAGATGCTCAATAACAAGGACCTTAAATCCTGCCTTAGCAAGAAAATAAGATGATGGAACGCCCACAGAACCAGCGCCGATGATGATGATATCGAAATTAGCCTTCTTCACCGCCATAATGTTATTCATTCTCCTGCTGATTATTCGCCAATGTTTGTAAAGGTATCTCAACAAACACAGGCCTTCTAACCGCGTCTGTAACTTCTTCTACCGGCACACCTTCCTCTTTGAAAATCTTCCTAATCAATGAGAGACACGTTTTCCCGCCACAAGCCCCCATCGTCGCTTTTGTTATGGCTTTGATCTGGTTTATATCCCGAATACCATCACGGATCAATGAACGAATTTCTCCTGCAGTGACATGCTCACATCTGCAGATGATGGTTTCATGTTGGATCGTGTCGATAAACTTACGATTATCCAATTCAGATTGGTTCCAATTCATTTGAGGTTGAACACCTGCTATCCTGGTGGCAATTTTCCCGGGGACCTGCACATGAACGATCAATGTTTTGGGATATTGACGCAAGCTTCGAATACTCATCAAAGGGAATTCTCCCAGGAAAGTACCGGTTTCATCTGTAACAGATAATAAATCCCCCTCTGTTAATAATGATGCTGAAAATTCTAATGGGATTGACACAATTGGATTGAGGGGATCCTTTCGAAAGTCAACAAGTGTGATTGCCAATCCGGGGCAAATTGCGACACACCTTTCACAGCCTATGCAATCTCTCTCTTCATTGGGACAATAGATGGGGAGTGACCTAATATCATTTCCATCCAAATTGATCAAATGATAAGGACAAACTGCGGCACATGGATCACAAGGGATTTCCTGGTGACAATGTATCACTGGAAATACTTTACCAGGGGTTCCTCTCTCTTTCACCTTGTGAATTTGTCCAGGCTCTGATTTCAATATCGTCTCCAGATGCTTCCATTCTTCAGGTGCATCAGGAGTTTGATAACCAAGCTGTCGCGCAATCTCTACACCTTTAATTTTTCCGGAAAACATTGCAGCAGATGCCTCTGATATTTCTTCTGCATCACCTGCCGCAAAAGCTGTAATACCGATATCCAATGCCTCCAGATAGAATTCATTCACGGGATCCAATCCAACCGCAATCAGGATGCAATCACAGGATATTTCTTGCTCTGTTCCTGAGATCGGTGTGAAAGTTTCGTCGACTTTTGCTATCACGACACTTTGCACATGGTTTTCCCCTTTTGCTTCCAGGATCGTGTGCGAAGTTAGAATTGGGACATTAAAACGAGCAAGTTTGTCCTTATGAACTTTATAACCGCCACATTCAGGCAATACTTCGACCAATCCAACAACATTGATACCAGCCTGCAAAGCATGATAGCTCGCTATCAATCCGACATTACCTCCGCCAACAACAAACAAGTTCTTAGCAGGTTTAATTAAGTCACGATTCACAAGCGTTTGAAATGCACCGGCACCGAATATCCCCGGTAGAATATTCCCTTTGAAGGGGAGGGAGCGCTCTCTTGCACCACATGCAACCAATAAAATTTCAGGCTTTACAAGAACAAATTGATCAACATCCTGACGCCATATACCAACCGTCTTCTCTTCAAAAACGCCGACCGCTGTTGTCTCAAGCCATACCTCAATCGAAGGATATGTCTTGATATCAGCATTCAATTTCTGTGCAATATCAATTCCCCGAGTACCCGCATAAACAACCTCTTTCGAGCCGAAGAATCGATGAGTTTGAAGGACCAGCTTCCCACCAAGCTGGGATTTATCATCGACAAGCAATGTTTGAATACCCAGTTTCCCAAGTTCTACAGCCGCAGATAACCCAGCAGGGCCACCTCCAATAATCAGGACATGTACGCGTACTAATTCTTTTTGGCCACTTATTGGGCTAGGATTTTCTGTTTTTTGAATTTGGGAGATATCCGGCAAACCTTCTATCGGCATGACGGTTATGCCGTCATTTACCCTGGTCATACACGCTTTGACAGGCTTTCCATTGACGAGAACCAGACATTGTGAACATTGGCCATTTGCGCAGAATAACCCTTGGGGTAAGTTATCCTTTGGATGATGACCGAAGATATCAATCCCGTTAGCGATTAGGGCAGAGGCTATGGTCTCTCCTTCTTTAGCCTGAAGTGGAGAACCATTCCATGAAAACTCAATTGTCTTTGCTTCGAGGATTTCAAGAATTGGGTGTCTGGTTATTCTGTTTTTTGGCATGAGTTAATTGTTTGTCCTAAGTATGATGTTGGTGAGGTTTTCACAAGTTTAATTTCTGAGAAATAACATCTACTTCCCGATCTTTTTTCAACTCAATATTACCATCAATCATGACCTGTTTTCGAAGAGACTGAGCCTTATGAATTAGGATGAAAATGATCAATCTAAGAGCTGCTGATACCTTCTATTCGCCCCCACCCATGGTTTCCCCATTCGGTGCTTGTCACTAACCCTAATTTTATTGAACCTCCCCATGATTTGGATTAATTCCTGTGTTATTTCCCCTTCGATCTCATTTAAAAATCCATCCCTTAATCTTTGAGCGCTCTTTCCAGTCCACTGCCATTCCAATCGATATTTATCAGCCTTGACCCAGTAGCCTCTCTTCTCCCACGCTTCAACAGACCTATCAATTCCGGACGAAATCTCCTCAAGTGCAAGAATGATGAATGCCAGCATGTCCTTGGTCAACTCATTTTGTTCATGCATACGCATATACGCTCGAATTGTGATGACAATTGCCTTGCTTAAACGGTTCCTTTCCTGCCCTGGTGTTGATTTATTAATGATCTTCGTCACGTAAACTCCTTGAAAGATACAATCCAGTGGTAAATTATACTCATAGAATCGACTCTGCAATAAGATACTTGCTTGTTTGACGATGGAAAATCTCTGACGTATAATATTTTGACCGGGGAAGTGCTGGAATTGGCAGACAGGCGTGACTTAGGATCACGTGCGGCAACGCGTGAGGGTTCGACCCCCTCCTTCCCCATAACGAATAGGCTGTCCAGCCTATTTTTCGTTTTAGTAGCAGTTCTCTATAGTTTAATCCTCGTTAATAGTTTTTATATATTTAATATGGTAAAATCCGCACGGATTCTGGACAATTTGAACTGTATCAGGACACAAAAATCCATTAATTCCAATATTTTCTACCGCTCAATCAAGAAACAGTAATTATTAAAGGATTCAACATTGAAAATCGAAAAAGTTATTCAACCAGATCGCCAGGCAAAGCTTACCGTCGAATATCCAAAGAGTGTATTTGAAGGATATAAGAAACGCGCTGCGAGAAAAATTTCAAAGAATGCAAAGATCCCTGGTTTTCGCCCCGGGAAAGCTTCTTATGCAGTCATTTTAAGTCATTATGGGGAAGCCGCGATCATTCAGGAAGCGATCGACATCTTGCTGGAAGACGACTATACCAAAATACTTGAGAAGGAGGGGATTGAACCTTCGGGGGCTGGGAACCTGGAAAGCATTGAGAGTTATGACCCACCAAAATTTATCTTCATGATCCCTCTTGAGCCTGAAATAGATCTTGGCAGCTATAAAGAAATTCGTAAAGATTATCAGTTAGAGAAATTTAATGAAAAGGATGTGGATGATTTTATTGATAATTTACGTCGCAATGCTGCGACAATCATTCCGGCAGCTCATCCAGCTGAAGAAGGCAACCTCGTGTATTTCAACTTGAGTGGGGAATTGCTTAATCCCAAAAAAGGTGAAGATGTATCGATTACTGAGAAAATTACCCAACAAGCAATCATTCCCGCTAAAGGTGAAGAAAAAGAAAATGAATGGCCTTTTGAGGGATTTGCAAGCGAATTGAACGGCGTAACAGAAGGACAAACAAAAGAGATCCAATATAAATATCCTAAGACACATGAAAACGAAGATTATCAGGGGAAAACAGCTTTATTCACTGTTGAAGTGCAATCAGTAAAAGAATTGGAATTACCTGAATTCAACGAGGATTTTGTTCAATCCCTGGGAAGCGACGTGTCCCCAGAGGCGTTCCGTGAAAATGTTGAAACGCGTCTGCGGGATCAACACAAGAACACCTATGACCAACATTTTATTGATGATTTATTGAATGAAATCACTGAGCAAACAAAGATAATTTTCCCACCGCAAATGCTGGCACACGAAGAAGAACATGTTCTTGATGATGTTAAATCACGTCTTGAAAAACAGGGGATGGAATTTGATGCCTATCTTCAGCTGCGGAACAAAACTGAGGAAACCTTCAAAGAAGAAGAAATTCAGCCTGTGGCAAAGCAACGTCTGGAACGATCACTCGTTGTGGATGCATTGATCGAAACAGAGAACCTGAAATTGGATCAAGAACTATTAAAAGAAAATATAAACAAAGTGATGTCAGAGGTTATCTATTCAGGAGATATGGCCGAAGCGCAGAAAGAGATGGGGAAGGATCAGTTTTCAAGGGCGATCAGCATGGAAGGTGTCCAACGGACAATGAACGAACAATTACTTGAGCGAATGAAATTAATCGCTACCGGACAGCCCATCCCAGAAGAAGATCTCGAACCAGAAGAGGAAGTTGAAGCTCCTGGAGATGAAGAAGAAAGTAGCGAACAATCTGATCAGGATGAACAGCCTGAGGTTGAAGAAGATAAATTAGCAGAACCATCTGAAGAATCAGATGATATTGAATCAGAAAAATAAGACCGGAAACGAACATAAGAGAAAAGAAGGTGAATATGTCAAATAACAACATCTCATCGCTCATCCCCATGGTTGTGGAAACCTCTGGGAGAGGAGAACGGGCATATGATATTTATTCATTGCTGCTGAAGAACAGGATCGTTTTTGTTGGTTCAGCAATCAATGACCAGGTTGCGAATGTGGTCGTTGCTCAATTGCTTTATCTAAGTCGAGAAGACCCTGAGAGCGGAATCCAAATGTACATAAACTCTCCTGGTGGGCAGGTGTATTCTGGCCTGGCAATATATGACACGATGCGTATGATCCCCAATAAGATCAGCACAGTAGCCGTAGGTGTTACCGCCAGCTTTGGCACAGTTCTGCTGGCTGCTGGATCGAAAGGACAGCGGTATGCATTACCTCATGCAACCATCCACATGCACCAACCATTGGGCGGCGCACAAGGACAGGCTTCCGATATCGAAATCCAGGCAAAAGAGATTTTACGTTTGAAAGAACGCTTGAATGAAATATTGGCTGAAGCTACTGGACAGGATATTGACTGCAATAATCCGGGACACGGAACGTGATTATTATATGAACGCTGAAGAAGCTGTCGATTACGGGATAGTGGATAAGGTCCTGGAATCACCAAAAAAATAATATAATTCAGAAAAGTCAATTGATGATGCCGGATTGTTACTTGCTATCCGGCATTTTTTTACAGCGGAGCAGGAGATGATATCTGATTTCTTAGACGGGATAACGGCACTCATTCTCGACATGGATGGTGTATTATGGCATGACACGGAACCTTTGGGGGATTTGCCAGGTATCTTTGAACAGATCAAAGTACATGGGTATCGTTTCCAATTTGTGACAAATAATGCCACAAAAACCATAAATGAATATGTTGAGAAATTATCAGGTTTTGGCATTCAAACATCGAAAGACCAAATCCTCTCTGCTGCCGAAGCAACCGGCCACTTTCTACAGGGAAAATACCCATCACAAACGAATATTTATGTTGTTGGACAGCCAAGCTTGAAAAAAACACTATCCTCTTTTGATATGAATATTGTGGATGAAAATGAACAAAAGGTCGAAATTGTTGTTGCCTCGCTTGATTATGATTTGAATTATAAGAAATTGAAACATGCATCATTATTAATTCAGGATGGTTGTTTTTTCGTTGGGACCAACCCAGACCGGACTTTACCTACACCGGAAGGCTTCATCCCCGGATCTGGCACCGTGATTGAAGCATTAGAGATTGCATCCGGTACTAAAGCAAAAATTATTGGCAAACCCGAACCATTACTGTATCAATTAGCTCTTTCAAGGTTAGGGACCAATCCTGAAAACACATTAGCAGTAGGTGATCGTTTGGAAACGGATATCGCAGGCGCGCAAGCTGCCGGCATCCACACTGCACTTGTGCTGACCGGAGCTTCTTCTATTGACCAGGTACACTGTTTTTCACCCAAACCGGATATCATTGCAGAATCCTTTGAGGAATTAATTAGATGATGAACCAGATAAAACCACTGATTTTTGACCTGGATTACCAGGCTCTAAAAAAAGCTCTTGATGAATTCGGACAGCCTGGATACCGTACGGATCAGGTATGGAATGCCCTATATCGATCCTATCTGTCCTCACCTGGAGAGATTTCAACGCTCCCAAAAGCATTTCGGGCACAGCTAAATGATTCTTTTTCTTTCAATGCCCTTACCCCTCAACGCACCATTAAATCTTCAGATGGGAGAACAATTAAGACCTTATTCACACTACAGGATGGGAAACCCATTGAAGCTGTATTGATGTATTACGAAAAGCGTCGAACCCTCTGTATTTCATCTCAATCAGGTTGTGCAATCGGTTGTTCATTTTGTGCAACCGGGCAGATGGGTTTCCACAGAAATCTAACTGCAGGCGAGATCATTGCGCAGGTGTTACATTATGCTCGTTTCTTGGCAATGGAAGATGAGCCTATTACGAACATTGTGGTCATGGGGATGGGTGAACCTTTCTTAAATTATGACGCTGTCATAAATGCCCTGGATCGCATGAATGATCCAACGGGTTTAGGATTAGGAGCCAGACGATTTACGATCAGTACGATCGGTTTGGTGCCAGAGATCCTCCGGTTTGCAAAAGAAAAATATCAGTATAATCTGGCCATCAGTCTCCATACAGTTAACGATGAACTCCGCACCAAACTTATCCCGATTAATAGGAAATATCCCGTCAGTCAACTCCTTTCTGTATGCAATCAATATACTAATCTGACGAAACGCAGGATAACTTTTGAGTATGCCTTAATATCAGGAATTAATGACTTCGATTAATGATGCAAAATTTCTTGTTGAGAACTCCGTGGAATGCTCTGTCATGTCAACCTGATCCCCCTCAACCCAATTGCAACATATCATGAACAACCAACGGGGAAGAGACAAGCTGAAATATTCTTTGACATATTAAATAACTCAAATATTCCATGTACTATCCGAATGCGACGGGGAATTGAAATTGCGGCAGGTTGTGGGCAGCTGGCAGCCGAATCCTGGGATAATGTGGTTGACCAGGAGAGACCTGAGTAATATGAGTGAGAATTTAATCACAAAATGGCGTAAAGGCCTGGAGAAAACTCGAAAAGTTACATTTGGACGGATTGCCAACTTTCTCGGCACCTCAGAACTGAACGAAGAAACATGGGAAGACTTGGAAGCCTTGCTGCTCCAATCAGATGTCGGCGCAGAAACAAGCGTAAATATTATTAGCTGCTTGCAGCATGCCGTACACGAAAAAGGTTTGACCCATCAGAATGAGCTTGTAGGAGAATTGAAAGAAGACTTATTATCCAGAATCTCTCAACCAGAAATCCCAGCGTTTAATTATAAGCCTTTCATTATCCTTCTGGTTGGTGTTAATGGATCAGGGAAAACAACCTCAGCAGCTAAACTTGCCTATCGTTTCAAAAATAAAGGAAACTCTGTGATGTTGATTGCGGCAGATACCTATCGTGCTGCTGCAATCGATCAATTGAAAATATGGGCGAAGAGAATAGAAATCCCCGTCATAGCAGGACAACCTGGTGGAGATCCTGGCGCATCTGTATTTGATGGGATCAATGCATCAATTACCAGGCAAACCGATGTTGTCCTCATCGATACTGCCGGCAGACTGCATACACGCTACAACCTCATGGAAGAGATAAAAAAAGTTCATAGAGTATGTGGAAAAGCCTTCCCTGGGGCACCACACGCCACCTGGCTGGTTTTGGATGCAACCACAGGGCAAAATGCCCTTCAGCAGGCAAAATCCTTCCAGGAGGCCGTTAAAGCTTGATGGGGTTATCCTGGCAAAACTCGATATGTCTTCAAAAGGCGGAATGGCATTTGCGATAAAAGAAAAGTTAGGGCTGCCGATCCTCTTCGCAGGACTGGGAGAAGGTTTTGAGGATTTGCAATCTTTTGACCCGGAAGCTTTTATTAACGGAATAGTTAATTAATATTGGAGGAATAATGGCTAGTGAGTTGTTTGATCGTCTTGATGAAGCTTATAAGAAACTGCTGAATCTCCAGGAGCATCTTTGACCTTGCCAATAAGAAATCTGAATTATTGAAGCTGGAGAAAGAAGCACAAAAGCCTGACCTTTGGGATAATCGAGAACGAGCGCAAAAGGTTATGATCCGACAATCTGACCTACGAAATGAGATTAACGCGTTTGAATCATTAAAAAAGAGGACAGAGGACACACTGGAATTAATTGAAATTGCAGATGCAAGCATGCAAGAAGATCTCATTCTTGAGATAGGGGTTATCGAGCAGCAAATTGATCATTTAGAATTGAATACGCTTCTCTCCGGAAAATATGATCATGGCAATGCAATTTTGGCGATCCATGCTGGGGCAGGAGGGACAAATTCGCAAGACTGGGCAGCCATGCTTGAAAGAATGTATCTCAGGTGGGCGGAGCATCATGGATACAAAACTGATATTCTGGATCGATCCGTCGGGGAGGAAGCCGGGATCAAGAGCGTAACAATAGGGGTGAGGGGATCAATGGTATATGGATATCTTCATCCTGAAAAAGGGGTTCATCGCCTTGTTAGGCAGTCACCTTTTGATGCGGCTCATCGCCGGCATACATCATTTGCGCTTGTTGAAATTCTTCCTGAATTAGATGACCTGGACGAAATCAGGATCGCCCAGGACGAAATTAAGATCGATGTGTATAAATCATCCGGTGCAGGTGGGCAAAATGTGCAGAAGAATGCCACCGCTGTAAGATTGACACATATTCCATCTGGTCTGGTTGTGACCTGCCAGAATGAACGTTCGTTGGTGCAAAACAAAGAGAACGCAATGCGAGTCCTCAGGGCGCGTTTATTGGAAATCAAGCAAGAGGCACAAGACGCAAAACTCTCTGAACTGCGGGGTGAATATACAAAGGCAGAATGGGGATCCCAAATCCGCTCTTATGTCTTACATCCATATCATCTTGTCAAAGATCATCGAACAGAGCATGAAAATGGAAATTCGCAAGCTGTTTTGGATGGCGATATTGATCCTTTTATTCAAGCATTTTTACGAAAACCCGGTTGATCAATCGAGAATACGAGCGAGCTTTACCATTTCCATTGAAATATCTTTTGTTTTCCCGACAATATCTTCTAGAGGTGTTGTGGTTATTTTTCCCTTGTTTAGCCCAACCAAAACGCCATATTCTCCACGATCAAGGGCATCTACAGCTCCTTTCCCGAAGCGGCTGGCAAGTATTCTATCAAATGCACCTGGAGCACCGCCACGTTGAACGTGACCTAAAGTCGTCGCTCGGATTTTAAATCCCAATCGTTCTGAGTGCTTTTCAAAATATGATGTTAAGGCTTCAGCGTTGTATTTTGCCCCTTCTGCGACAACAATAATCGCATGTTCCTTTCCTTTTTCATACGCTAATCTCAGGCTTTCAGCAACTTCTTCCGGATCGGTTTCAATTTCAGGTATAAGCACGTATTCTGCACCACCAGCCAAACCTGCCATCAAGGCGAGATATCCACAATTTCTTCCCATCACCTCAAGAAGAAAAGCACGCTGGTGTGAGGAAGCAGTAACCTTCAAGCGATCTATTGCTTCAAGCGCGATATTCAGGGCAGTATCAACCCCGATGGTCATTTCTGTGCCACAGAGATCATTATCTATAGTAGAGGCGATCCCAACAACTGGAAAACCGAGTTTATTCAATTGATAGGAACCAGTTTGCGATCCATTCCCACCGATGACAACCAGCGCTTCAATACCAAGCTGGCTCAGGTTTCGCATCGCCATTAGTCGCCCTTCTTCAGTTTTGAATTCTTCACAACGGGCAGAACCAAGCAAGGTTCCCCCTTTTTGCAATATACCGCCTACATCCCGTGTACCCATTTCCTTAATTTTCCCAGAGATCAAGCCTCGATATCCATTGCGGACTCCATACATTTTCCATCCCTTTGCTACGCCACATCGGACAACAGACCTGATTGCGGCATTCATTCCTGGTGCATCGCCACCACTTGTTAGTACTGCAACTCGTTTCATATAGACCTCTCTAAATTCTTAACTCATCCAAACCACAATGATATTCAGGTTCTTGAACTAATTCTCATATTATAATCATAAATTGATGGTTATACCCAAGGTTAATTGAAAGGATAATTATGAAGAAGTTATTTGCTGAGTTTAAGGAATTCATCATGCAGGGGGATGTGGTTGATCTTGCTATTGGCATTATCATCGGTTCGGCATTCAGTTCCATTGTGAATTCCGTTGTTGAAAACCTGTTAATGCCTCCATTGGGATTATTGTTTGGTGATGTTGATTTTCGAGACCTGTTCATTGTGCTCAGACAGGGTGCCCAAACGCTTCCTTCTGGCGCTACACTGCAGATGGCAAAAGATGCAGGTACAGTAACTTTCAATTATGGACAATTCCTCACTGACCTGATCAGTTTTCTGATTCTCGCTTTAGGTATTTTCTTTATTGTCAAGGGAATTAACGCAATGAAATCCGGTGTAAAAAGGACTGAAAAAAGTGAAGAGGAAACCCCTTCAGAAAAAGAGTGCCCTTATTGCTTTAAAACCATTCCAGTGAATGCGACCCGTTGCCCGTTTTGCACATCAAATCTTGAAGAAAACGCGAGTTAAACAGAATGAACAAGGATATTCTCGTTGCAATTTTAGAAGACGATGAATTTTCGAGTAATTGGATGTCATTATTGATGGTTCGTGACTGGCGAACCAGGTTGATCCGGGAATTCACCAATCGATCTGAGTTATGTGCGTTTCTTGAAAAATCAAAACAGAAATTTGATGTATTGATTATAGATGTGGATCAATTTGGTGAGGAATTTCGGATCGATGAAATTTGCCATGTACTACGAGGCAAAGACCTAAAGGTGAAGATTCTTCTCACAGGTGTTTTGCCGAAAGCTTCAGTTCTGCGACAGATAGATGATGACCGAGTTTGTGGCTATGTCCTAAAAGGTGAGGTTGGTTATTCATTAAGCTGGATCATCTCATTTGTCTATGAGAATCGGTGGATCCTTACACCAGGGACACTGTCGCTGGCAAACCGAAATAATTTCATCGTCCCAGATAATAAATTGATCGTTGATGGACGGAGAAACTTGCCAGGATTTACTGATCATGAAGCAGAAGTTGCCAGATTTGCATTCATATTTAGTTTAGGCCGGCGGGATCTGGCTGACGAATTGAAGATTTCTGAGCAATGGAGTTATGGCCTGGTCAGTGAGTTATATAAAAAGATGGGATTAAGTGATATTCTAGCAGGTGAAGAAGATCTGTTTTCATATATTCCAGAAAATCCAATCATTCGGAGTCATTTTACAACAATACTCGAGGAGCTTGGGAACTCATCCAAAGCGAGAGATATGGAGACACTTGCATATCATCTCATAACCATGCCTGAAATTATCCATTAATGAATTTCGTTCATATCAATTCGTTATGAAGAGATCTCACATACGCTGGACAAAAACTAGCACTGCTATTCTCGGTGGTTTCTTTTTCATATTAATTGTGATTGGCTATGTCTGGTGGCCGCTTCTCCAGGACTATCTCAGTCAATATGACCCTGCGGTTTCGATCTGGAGGCAAATAGATTGGTTGCTCATCGGGAATTTCTTTGTGATGAGCATACTGATCACCTTGAATGCAGGATTACGACATGATATCCCATTTGGATTGATCGCATTATTCGGTGGACTGGTTATTGAAACCTGGGGAACTCAATCCGGGCTTTGGACCTACTATACCTATGAAAAGCCACCCCTTTGGATCATCCCTGCGTGGCCAATCGCTTCACTATCCGTTAATCGGATATACCATATTATTTTCCAATTTTCTCAGAGTATCCCGGAAAAATGGTTCAGATGGTTATACTGGCCTGTTTTCACAATATTCTTTGGATTATTAATTAAGTTCGTTTTGCCTACAATTTGGCATCCCTTGACCATTCTATCCATTATTTTATGCATTATTTTTATAGTAACCTGTCAGGATAAGCGTTCTTATTTGATCATATTCCTTGTTGGTTCTGTTCTGGGATATTTTCTTGAACGCTGGGGGACAACTAGGTTATGCTGGACCTATTACACAGGTGGAACCCCTCCGTTCTTCACTGTCCTGGCACATGGTATGGCTTCAGTCGCAGTTTGGAGGGTGTATAAGCTGTATTTATGGTTGGGTATGAAGTTGGAATTGTCCTGGTTGGTGGGAAATAACAAAAACCCAAGAACCAAAGTAAGTTGATCGTATTTCTATTTAAATTGGAAAAGGCTGCCATTTGTTGAAGTGCATTGGCAGCCTCTATCATTATTGGTTAGGGTCGATAACACGTCCCATGAATAATATTGAACCTGTGGGAATGTGACGGATGAAGAACATGAATGGTCGGTCAATGACCATCGAGATGGGTTCACCTGGCATCCCCTTTAAGCCAATTATCACGGCAGTCGCTGCAGCAGCCTCTGTACCTGTTTCATCGACAGAAATAGCAGCTTTATGTAACACGTCGGTAATAAATAACTCATCCTCTTCTGTTATCCCTGAAAAATCCGCTTGATCCATATCAAAGGCTTCTGCCATGCCCAGTTCGATAAGCGGTTCTTTGGCATCAATGTCTGTTAAAAAATCAAACTTAGGCATCTGCAAGTTGACTGGTTCTGAACGCATATCCTCAATGATCGAGGACAATTGATTACGATCCAATTCATACTCAAATTCCGAAAATTCTCCTTCTTCAGGCAAAAGAATTGTCATGGCAAAGTCAGTACTCAAATAGGGCAGGTCAACTGCCTGGAAATTAGATCCTTTCGCATAGATTAGGTTTTGTCCTGAAAGTTTCATCATATCCACCGAGATTTCAGATCCATCAAGCAGTAAGAAAGGCGCTGCTGCTGTATCTGAATCAGAAAACGGGTGATACCAGGAGCCATAAAAGTAAATCGCATTCGCCAGAACCAATCTGGTGAGTGGGTTGATAGCACCTTCTGGGATCAGATCCTTTATTTTTTCTTCAGTTTCTTCCTCCACCCATTCATTAATCGCATTCCGGGCAAACTCGGGATCAACGACAAAATCCACCTTGTAGATCCCGGCACCATAGTTTTTGGCTATTGTGTCCAGAAAAGCATTCCTAAATGCATAACCTGATTGCCCCCAGGTGGAATTTGCTATGTTCAACTGAAAATTATCTCCCTCTGAATCACGAAAAGTGTTTTCCTCAGAAGCTTCGAGTGTAAGCATAAGTGCGTTGAATGCAGTATGAACATCCTCTTCTGGAAGTGAGAACTGCAGGCCTTGAAGCATACCCTGTTCTGTTGACGTTTCTGCACCAACTAATGTCATACTCAACGCAAGGGATAAACTAATTGGAGAAAAAATGATATTACCTTCTTTATGTTGGACCTTTTTGTAAAATTCAAATCCAAAATCGGTATTGCCACTAACAAGAGAAGTTAGATCGTCCGGGTTCACCTGGGGATCAGTCTCTCTAGCCAGGCTACTCTGGATGTAGTCAGAGGATTTTGAACTTTCATTATCAGGTGTCGTTGTATCTGTCATATCGTCTTCACCTCCGGGAACACAGGCTGTATTGAGCAAAATGGTCATTAAGAAAAATGTATATTAGCAGTGTTTTCTTCATTTCAAACCTCTCTACATTCTAATTGGTTAGTGAAAAGACGGGCAAGAAGTTCATTTGGTTCCAGTTATTTGAGAAGCCTATGGGGTGAAATGTTACCCTCACGATTTCAAGAAAAGTCAACAAGGATCGCACGGGCAGGTGCACCTTCACACCCCATGATATTAAGAGGTAAACAAAAAAGTTGATAAAACCCTTCAGAAATTGAGGATAAATTAATGCCTTCTAAAAGAACGATTTCTTTCTGAAGTAGGATGATATGAGGTTGTCTTGTCCCATCATAAGGTGCTATTGAAAAATAATCTACACCTATCAAATCCAAATCGAATTGCGCAAGATATTCGGCACCTGAACGATCAATCCCAACATAATCGGTCTGGAATACTGATGATGAGGTCTGCCAAAGCAGTGAATTTCTTGTCCTAAATAATATTTTTCTGACCCCTGAAAGTTTTAGATTTCATCTTATGTGTTTTTAGGACTTTTTCATTTATGAAGTTGTAGGATTTATCTATATCTACGACCAAAACCTGCCCAATCAGCTTATCTAAGGGATATTTGATCGATAGTTTGAGCACCTGCAATGAAATGACTGGCAGCATCAATATGTGTTCCTGTATGAACGCTCATTTGAATTTCTGTGACTTTGGCGTCATCACCCTCTTCTATTTTGGATAGATGACGCAAGGAAACAGGTGGGTCTCCTGGCCAGATTGGCATATTCATGGAAATCGGAGATGAAATATCATAAATCATCAAGAATTCTCCTTGCTACTAAGGTTAATTCATTTAGTGATTCAAAAAAACCTATTGTCACCCTTATTTTAGCTGCGATTTTCTGAAATGCCCTAAGGGCAATATATCAATAGCATAATCGACTATTCTATGATCGTCAAAGAAAAGGTTTCAATTCTTCAAAAAGATGTAATTTATCGAATAATCAGATAGAGGGTGGAGTAATTCGTTGAACGATGGGAATATATATGCTAATGAGTATTATGCAGGATGATAGGACTTGATAGATTAATTCGATATAATGAGACCATATTTCACGAAAGGAAAACCATAGATGCGCGATGTTGCTGTTATTGGGATTGGTCAAACAAAGATTGACGAACATTGGGATAAATCTTTACGTGAATTAGCCGGTGAAGCTTCACTTGCTGCTATGTTTGATGCAAAAGTTGATCGAGTTGACAGTATTTTTGTCGGAAATATGCTTTCGAGTGTTGCCAATGCACAATCGCACCTGGGCAGCCTGATCGCTGATTGGATCGGTCAACGCTTCACAGAAGCAATAAGAATTGAATCTGCCTGCAGTTCAGGAAGTGCCGCATTCAGAGCAGGCTATCTGGCGGTATCCTCAGGTGATATCGATATTGCGCTGGTGGTTGGCGTTGAAAAGATGACCGATTCTCCAGGCAAAGAGATCGCAGCTGCTTTGGCAACTGCTGCTGATGGAGATTGGGAAGTAGATTATGGCGTTTCCTTTGTTGGATTAAATGCCCTGATCATGAAGAGATATATGCATGAATATGGATGGCAAGGGTTAGATTTTGCTGAATTTGCGATAAATGCCCATGAGAATGCTGTCCATAATCCATTTGCGAGATTTCGAAAACCTATCAATGCAAAACGTTTTATCAATTCACCGATGATTTGCGATCCCATCAACCTGATGGATGCATCACCAATCGGGGACGGTTCTGCAGCAACAATTCTTGCACGAGCTGATTTGATACCTCCAGGGAAAGCAAAGATCCTCGTTGCTGGCTCTTCGTCGGCAACAGATCGGATAGCCATACACAGTCGCAAAACCCCGCTGTGGCTTTCAGCTGCACAAAAATCATCTCGGGAAGCTTATGCCCAGGCTGGGATCAAGCCGGATGATATTGGTGTATTTGAATACCATGATGCATTCACAATAATGGCTGCTTTGTCACTTGAAGCCAACGGATTTGCTGAGATGGGTCAAGGACCCTCACTGGCTAAAGATGGTTCAATCAGGGTGAATGGAAAGATCCCTGTTGCAACAAGAGGAGGTCTGAAAGCTCGTGGACATCCGGTCGGTGCGACAGGGATGTACCAGATTGTTGAAGTTGTCCAGCAGCTCCGAGGTGAAGCTGGTGAGACACAGGTTTCTCGGCAGGATTTTGGCATGGCTCAAAATATCGGGGGGAGTGGCTCGAATATCGTTACACACATACTGCAGCGGACGAATTGATCATTTTCCTGAACATACGGAGTCATCTCCCTTGAATATAAACCTCCATCCCCGTGTATAATATGCATAATTTGTTGTCTGAATAGGAGATTCTTTATGTATGAATTCCATGTTTCTCGATTGTCACGGGAAAAGTATGAGTTCGACAGATCAATGTTCCAATTTGATGGAAACGTGATCATTGCTGATTTTCTTGCTGCCCGTCAATTCTCACAAAAAATCAACCAGAAAAGGGATTTGGTTCTGTTTCCTGAGTTTGCGGTGAATGCGGGGGATATCAATGCCATTGGTCTGATCGATGAAATCTTCCACTATATTCTTTCCCTTTACAGACGGAATATAGACCCTGAAATATTTCAAGACGCATATACTACGCTGGCCGAAACTTATGGCGAAAAAGCATTAGCCATAGTCTTGTTAGGGTTTGTGAAAGAATTTCCTCCAATATCTGTCTATCAAGGCGAGATCAGCCCTGAAGAATATTTACAAACTGAAACAAAAGGAAAACCGAATAAGGAAATTGCCCTGGAAGAAATGCTCATGCTTTGGATTACGAACAGGAATCCTGCAGTGTCCGGGTTTTCTGAGCTATTCGATGATGGTCAAATGCAAAAATCGACTGATTATCGGCAGATTATCCAGACAATGAAGGAATTCTTTGCGGGTAAACCACGCTTTGGACCAGATGACCAGGACATATACACCATGCTGCGCAGTCCAGCATTAGAAGAACCCTATTCACTGGTCAAAGCAACTGGATTACATACGACGAAAATGGGGTTCATTGTTAGGTGATTTTCTTTATCGTTTGTTAAGCTCAATTGATTTGATTAGGGAAGAAACGAAAGCTGTATTCGCTGGTCCAGGTCCAACTCAAGCCCCAAGTTTCCTGTTCTCTGCAGGAGAGGAAGAGAATTTCAGTCCGGACAGTGATTGGATGCCGCGTACTGTTCTAATCGCAAAAAACACCTATGTATGGCTATACCAATTATCCGAAATCTATGATCGACAAATTACACGGTTAGACCAAATACCGGATGAAGAATTGGAAAAACTTGCCAGTTGGGGTTTCAACGCTCTCTGGTTGATAGGTCTGTGGCAGAGGAGTGATGCCTCAAAAAGCATTAAACAGCTTTGTGGTAATCCTGAAGCTGTTGCCTCTGCTTATTCTTTGAAAAATTATTCTATCTCAAATGACCTTGGTGGCGATTCTGCTTATCTGCGACTGCAAGAGAAAGCTGCGAGTCGAGGCATCCGATTAGCCAGTGATATGGTCCCCAACCATATGGGTATTGATTCAGACTGGGTTTTAGATCATCCCGATTGGTTCATTGCTTTACCTTTCAGCCCATTCCCAGCATATACCTTCAATGGACCAGATCTCAGCCCTGCAGACCGGGTCAGCATCGTGATCGAAGATCATTATTTCGATCGAACAGATGCAGCTGTGGTGTTTAAGCGTTATGACCATGAAAAAAGGGAGACAAGCTATATATACCATGGAAACGATGGCACAAGCATGCCCTGGAATGATACAGCGCAATTAAATTACCTGAAGGAAAATGTCAGGGAAGCAGTTATTCAAACGATATTGCATGTCGCTAAAAAATTCCCCATCATTCGCTTTGATGCTGCAATGACTCTTGCCAAGAAACATTATCAGCGGTTATGGTTTCCACAACCAGGATCTGGAGGGGATATCGCCAGCAGAGCAGATCACGGATTGAAAAAGGATGATTTCGACAAGGCGTTTCCCATAGAATTTTGGCGAGAAGTTGTCGATCGTGTGGCTGAAGAGGTTCCAGATACGCTCCTTTTAGCTGAAGCCTTCTGGATGATGGAAGGCTATTTTGTGCGCACTCTTGGAATGCATCGAGTTTATAACAGTGCATTCATGAATATGCTTCGAAATGAAGACAATATTAAATACCGACTGGTGATCAAGAACACGCTCGAATTTGATCCACAAATCCTGAAACGATATGTAAATTTCATGAATAACCCGGACGAGAAAACCGCTGTTGATCAGTTTGGTAAAGGTGATAAATACTTCGGAATATGTACTTTGATGGCGACAATGCCTGGATTGCCGATGTTTGGTCACGGTCAAATTGAAGGATTTTCAGAAAAGTATGGCATGGAATACTTCCGTCCGTATTGGGACGAGGAACCAGACACTTATTTGATTCAAAGGCATCAGCAGGATATCTTCCCACTGCTCAAAAGGCAGGGATCTTTTTTCTGGTGTTGAAAATTTCTTATTGTACGATTTCTTCTCTGGTAATAGCGTAAATGAAGATGTTTTCGCGTTTTCCAATGGTAACCAGGGTGAATTCGGATTAGTGATCTACCATAATCACTTTGGCTCAACCAGCGGTTGGATAAAAGAATCCTTCGAGTTATTTGAATAAAGAATCAGACAACTTAGAAAAAAAGACGTTGATTGAAGGCCTCAGTCTTACACCAGGAAAAGATCACTTCGTCATATTTACGGATAGTGCTTCTGGTTTGGAATACATTCGATCAATTCAAGAAATTGCTCGAAAAGGGCTTTATTTTAAGCTCAATGCGTATGAGTGCCACGTTTTTGTTGATTTTCGCGAGGTGTCAGAGAACGAGAATCGGCAATATGGCCAGTTAAACACGTACCTCAATGGTAGGGGAGTTCCAAGCATTGAGGGAGCGCTTCGGGAGTTATTGCTCGCTCCGATATTATATCCAATGCGAGAGCTAATAAATGATCGTCAGCTTCACTCAATATATAAGGCAAGGATCAGTCCAATCAGAACTAAAGTTTTTCAGGAGGATTTCAGTACACACTGTGATAATTATAAGAAGTTGATTAATGCAATCAAAGCTTTTGTTGATGTAGATACGGATTCACTACCCATCATCAGTGAAGAACAGCGTGGATTGGAGGCTGTGCTTAAGCTTTCCGACTTTATAAAACAATATCCATTCCCACGATCAAAAAAATATAAAACAATACTTGATTACATTCAAGAAAAGCTAACTGCGTCCCCTTTCATTTGGTATATTTTGATCTTATGGAATGATCTAAGGTTGATCGGTCAGGTTATTACTTCTGAATCTCAATTCGTTGAGATCAGCCGTAGTTGGATAGAGGAGTGGGGGATCATTCGATTGGTCGAGGAAACATTGGAATCCCTTGATTTTGAGAAACCACAGGTTCAAAGCGGCGTTACAATTTTGAAATTATTGATCAGCCAGCAGAAATGGGTTGACAACATAGAAGACAAATCACCACTCTCCCTGATTGAATCCTGGTTGAGTAAAGAGGCAATCCGTGAATTCCTGAATATAAACCGCTACCGGGGAAAACTTTGGTTCAATAAAGAAGCTTTTGAATCAATGATGTGGTGGATGCTTACGACATCCCTCATTCGTCTTGTTGCAGATCCAAAGAAGAGTCTTGCAGAAGTTATTGAAGATTTATTTGAGGCCTATTGCTGAATTGAAGCGCTGATAGAAGCTGAAAAGGGATCTGAGTATCAGGTAGAGAAACTGCTTGATGGATTAAAATAAGCATTATCATCTTCAGAGAAATCCCTAGCTCGTTGATAGCGCTCTGTAAAGACAGTATCTCCCCTGAGACCGGTCCGCTGATCCTTGACTTTTTTAAGAAGCGATAATGCTTTGGGTCGTAGGTCTTTCCCTGTGACCTGGCTGGTAAGCCAGATGGCCTGGGCAGCATAGGCAATATTATTTTGGGGTTCTATGCGATGAAAATTATTAAAGAACCATCCGCATGATGTAAACATCCGTTGGCGTTCGTATTGAGCAGCCAGAATCATTCCAATTTTCTCGAGATCCTGGTCTGTCAGGTTAATCTCAATAAAATCCTGTAATAGAGTCCTTAGATCAATTTCTCCTAACATCACATGGATATAGGCATTGCGCAGCTGCCATATTCGTCGAGTAAAATGCCGCATAAAGACCTGGTATTGCTGATCAATATCTTCTGCCAATCTTTCAAAACCCCAGCGCATTGGCGCTTTCCATGAAGCCCCAGGTGAACAACCGCATTCTCCCATCCAACGAAGGATGCCGTGGTGACAGCTCCAGGATGTATATTCATTGATTTGGATAAATTGGTCGGGGTGATGATCTGCCAGCCATAAACCAGGATAGGTGATTTTTATATCCTTTATGTTGAGTGCACCATTAAGTACATGAGAAAGAAATTGTTCGCGAAAACTTTTATGGTGTCCATAAAGCTCACCATCTGTGGCAATGATGTTGATTTGGTCACTTGTGTTAAATGAAAACTGCGGCAGGATCCATCGATCGACAAAATACTCTGCGTTTCGCGTAGCCTCGGGTTGAAAACTAACTGACGTACTCAAAGCCTGATTGTACAAGAATACAACCAATGGATCGCGATCACCAGGTAACTCAACCAAATAGGGTTGATCACTGCTTATTTGTTCAAAATCTTCAATTTGCCATGGGGCGAGGATCGTATACTTGATTTGGTGATCTGAAAGGAACACCAGAGTATCCATATCCACTGCTGTTTCTGGCAGCCACATGCCCAGCGGCTTGTGGCCAAATCGGTATTCAAAGTCTGCAATTCCCCACTTGATTTGAGTGACCTTATCACGTTTACTTGCTAAAGGCAAAATGACATGGTTATACGCTTGAGCCATTCCATTGCCTACACCGTGCTTAGCAAAGTTATTGCGTTCTTGTGTAATGATGGCATCATAAGTTCCTTTTTCATGCTTTTCAAGCCAGTCGAAAAGGGTAGGTCCTATATTGAAACTAATTTTTTCAAAGTTATTCAGGATGGCGTTCTGTCTGTAACACTCCTCATGAATGCGTTCATTCCAGTTGTGAAAAGGTGAAGCGCCTTGCTCATCAGGAATTACTCCAGATAATGGATCTTCACGAGGGGGCTGATAGAAATGTCCATGAATACAGATTGATTTTAATCCCATTTAATGACTGATCTCTTTCTGTTAAAGATTATTCGCCAAAACATCTTATTATAACGTTTTCCTTGCAGGTAATCCAGTTTATGGCTCATCCTGGATGGTAATAAGTCAAACCTTTCAGAAACATAACTCAGGTCTGTTGTGCGATTTGTTGCCAGATAATCCAACCAAAATACCGTTGTTGGAAAATTCGGTATAAGGATTTCCAACAATTCTGTAAAACGATTCATAATAACTGGTTTAATATTTACAAAATGTCGTTTTAATTCTCAATTTTTCAGCAATCATCGTACATATTTCTCGAAAGGTGAGATATTCAGGCCCTCCTACTTCAATTATTTCATTTTCAGTTTGAGGGTTTTGAAGATTCCAGGCCATTATCTTTACTAAATCCTCGATCCAGATTGGCTGAAGAACAGTAGAACCTTGATCTGGAAGCATAACAAAAAATGGAGAGATTTTTAGAATGAAAGCCAGGCTGTTTGTGAAGTGATCTCCTTTACCAAACGCAATCGCTGACCTGAAAATCGTAAAAGGAATACCAGAAGATTTAATTGCATGCTCAGCAATCGCTTTGGCTTTCATCAGGGGATAAGCAGACTCACGATCAGCTCCAATATGGCTTAGATAGATAATTCTATCGATTCTCATCTGACGGGCTGCAATCACAAGAGACTGCGTGCCCTGGATATCAATCTGGGTTAATTGGGCTTTTCGACCGAGTTGTTCAGCACTGGCCAGATGAATGATCGCATCAACACCTTTCATGGCTGCCCGTAAACCACGGTCATCAAGCAGGCTTGTAATTGCGACATCTACTGGAATGCCGGTAGGTATTTGCGGGGATTTTTGTGAAGGGTGAATCAATAATCTTATTGGATACCCAAGGTCAGATAATTGACTGACAAGTGCATTGCCGACAAAACCGGTTCCACCCGTAATTAACAGCATAACAAAAAGAATTATAGCAGAACTTATCGCCAGAAGTTGGCACGACCCTTGCACAATCAAGTCCAGATGAGAATTCAACTAAAGGCAATTAAATGATGAAATCACAACAAGAAATAGGTTTTGCATATTTCACATCACATGAATATCAAATAAGCAGAGTCGCAGATGAATGGCTGAAAGCTCTGAAACGTGTTGGGGCATCTGTAGTCATACTTCAGAGTGCATTTGACCGGGCTGTGTCTGAAGATATCTTTCGGTGCGCTATCGATCATAACCTGGCACCGATCGTTCATTTCACAGACGAACTCCCTCTGGCAAGAAAATTTAATCATACGGCATTTCTGCTTGATATATACGCGAAATGGGGTGTCAGCCACGTCATTTTTGGAGATAAACCAAATTCCAAAGACGCGTGGCAATCTGCCGGGTGGCATTATGAAAATATTGTTGATCATTACCTGGACCGTTTTATTCCTTTAGCCAACCATGCGGTCAGAAACAATATGGTTCCAGTATTATCACCACTGATCCCAGGCGGTGATTATTGGGATACAGCTTTTATTGAGTTGGTTCTCTCTGGATTAAAACGAAGGCATTTGGATAAAATCCTTGAACAAGTTATGCTCTCAAGTTTTGGCTATACCTTCAATAAACCAATTTCCTGGGGGAAAGGTGGTCCTGAACAATGGCCAAGCACAAAACCATACAATACTCCTGAGGGGCAGGAAGATCAAATTGGATTTCACAATTTTGAATGGCTTCAAGCTGCAGGTGAACGTGCAATTGGCAAAAAACTACCAATTATCATCCTGGATGCCGGGCACACATCTCTGACATCTTCCAACGGTGATCTCAATTCATCAACCGAATATATGAAAACGATCTATGAGCTTTGTTTAGCCAAATCAGCACAGGACGATTTACCAAATAAGCAATCTTTTTTCGATAATTCAATTGGTTGGTGTACATTTTCTCTTGATACGATGAGATCGGCTTACGGAAATTCCTTAGCTGTGGAGACTTTTATCCAGATGTTCGATGATTCCGGGGATAAGATATCTCATCCAAAGTCTGATGAACCAAATAAGAAAATGATTTCCCATTATCTGCTGCTGCCTGCATATGGTTCAGGCGTCTCAGATGCTGTTCTCAATAAGGTCAGACCACTAATCAAACACTATCATCCCACGGTTGGTTTTTCGATTGCTGAGGCGGCGTATGCACAGAAGGTGAGCGTTTATCCTGATCCTGTGGTTTTTTCTGAAGAGAAATTGATTCAATTAAGATCAACCGGTTCGATAGTAGAAATGTTGCCAGAATCCGGAATAGATATTGCAACACTTATTCAAAACTCATAAGAATAGATAGAGGTAACTATGGAAATGAAAGCTGACAACAGACAAACAGATGCCTCCTATATCGAAGCATCATTACCAATAATAAAAGTTGTAGGTCTGGGCGGGGGTGGATGCAATGCGGTTAATCGTATGATTGAATATGGCATGAAAGGTGTCGATTTCATTGCCTGTAATACGGATAAACAGGCTTTATCCAGTTCCCTGGCTGATACCAAGGTTCATTTAGGACCAAAATGCACAAGAGGATTAGGGGCTGGAGGGATACCCTCAATTGGTGAACGAGCTGCTGAAGAAAGTTTCCAATCACTGGCAAAGGTCCTATCTGATGCAGATATGGTTTTCTTGACTGCTGGTCTGGGTGGTGGAACTGGAACAGGGGCAATCCCTGTGGCAGCCAGGATATCAAAAACCCTGGGTGCATTGACAATAGCTGTTGTCACAACCCCGTTTTCTTTCGAAATGGGCCAACGTCAGAAAAATGCAGCATTGGGATTACAGACTCTCAGAAATTACACTGATACATTGATCATTGTTCCCAATGATCGCTTATTGGAAATTGCACCGCAGGATCTCCCATTAGAAATGGCATTTAAGCTTGCAGATGATGTGCTGCGCCAGGGAGTCAGTGCGATCTCCGAGCTGCTCACTGAAACAGGTCTGATCAACGTCGATTTTGCACATATCCGCCATGTGATGTCGCTGGGTGGAGGTGCATTAATGTCAGTAGGAACAGGAACCGGCGAGAATAAAGCCATGAAAGCCCTCGAGCAGGCGCTGCATCATCCACTGCTGGATGATATTGATATCAGCACTGCTTCAGGAATCATTGCGAATTTCAGTGGAGGCGACGATCTTACATTCATGGAAGTTACAGAAACGCTGACGCATTTACACGAGAATGCTGGTTTCGACGCTGAGATTATTCCAGGCGTAATCAGTAATTCCAATTTATCTGATAGAGTAGAGGTGATTTTCGTCGTAACCGGTTTGGGCGCTTTGCCGATTGAGCAAGTCATTCCAGGGTCTGAACGATATATAACTGAATATCACTCAAAGCTGAATGAAAACCGATTTGTACCTGAAACCAAGGTAAACTATCAATCTGAACTTGAGCGAGGGTATCAGGAAAAGAAGCAGGCTTTCCCAATTTCTCATCAACAGCCAGTTGTGGTTTCTGCAGATCTTGATGTTCCAGCTTTCCTGCGAAAAAGGATAAGGGGCTAAAATGGACAGAAAATCAATTAATAAAGTGTGCAATGCTATCTACCGGAAGTATCCAATGTTAAATGGTAAACGACCAAAAGTTACTTTAAAAGGGGATAACCGCTATCTGCTGATTTTTTCAGGAACTGGTAGTACTCCTGATGGCAAAAAAATTAATAAAACAATCAGGGTTGTAGCTGACGAATCTGGTCGGATAATTAAAACATCTATGAGCAGGTAAACAAACAGACTTAATTATTGAAGATGGTTTTCTACCTTCTCAAAAATGAATTTGACAAAAGAGTTTATGAGGAATAATGAGATGATATTCACATCAAAATTTCAACAAATAATAAATTCAAAAATCGGCTCGTTTGTACTTCTATTCCTCATCTGGGCTGTCGTTGGCTTCATTCTTGGACTTGTAATGGGAAGAATCATCTGGATGATGCAGCTGTTCTAAACTCTCAACCTTAGTAAGTATTAAACTCCCCGGGATTCTTATAAATCCCGGGGAGTTGATATTTTAACAAACAAGTGCTGAAAAATCAGCACTTGTTTTACGTTTGTCTTGGTTATTGGACAATATTCGGAAGAATTTTCTCCAGCACATCTGACTCCGACTTGGGAATTGCGATGCTATCCAATAGTGTCCAGTGCTCGTGATGATCGAGGCGACCCTTGGGTGGAATGGTTTCTAAGGGTCCCAAAGTTTCCAACTCAAGCATGTCATTATTGGTAAACAATTCAAAATTTACACCCATATCTGGATAAAGCCCATCAAACTGGATTGGCATCCGTTTGATGAAAAGTGCACCATGGTTAGCGTAAGCACCCCATCCATCAGGTACAAAACATCCAATTTTTTGTGGTGTTTTATTGTTTGGGTCCTGTTTTAACATGATGGTTTTTTCTCCAAGGATCCAACGTGGGTCACTGAGATTCGTGTAAGGCCAAAGAGACAGGAGGTTTGTTGGGAGTAGACACTCAGGGTGTGTACCACGGGGAGGAAAGGGGAGGATGGCAACACCGCCAGGTGACATGACTGTAGGTGCCCATGCTGAGGTTTCTATTGCCCAAAGATTGTGATTTATCAAATAATGTGTCAGATGAACTTCATTTTCATCTGGAGAGACCGTAATCTCAATTTGTTTCTGAAGCCCTGTGGTCGGTTCCGGTTGCTGTGTGACAATCAAACCATTTTCGATTTCCTGGATCAATACAGTTTCACTATCAGGGAAATAGGTCCTGGGTTGAGCTTCTGGTGCATGCCAGAGTCTATGGCCGCCGAATATCAACCACTCAGCAGCATTTGTCATTCCCAATTGATCCTCATATTCCTTGAACATATTCTCACGACCAATAAAACCAAAGCGAATAACTCTTGGGCCAACATCGCCGGTTACTATCAATTCAATACGACCATTTTCCAATCGATAACAATTTTCCCAACCGCCATACTTTATTTTTTCCATTTACATTTCTCCAATATAGACCCATATGATTTGTCAATATGCCGTGATTATAATGCAATTTCTCGATTATTGATGATCTGTCAGTTCAGAAAATGATCCGAAAAACTTGATAAATGGTGAATTAAAGCGAAAAGCCCGTTGGAACGGGCTTTCCCTGGATTTCCCTACAATTTACTAGTGGTTGTAGGAGATATGTGCGATGGTTATCTCACATAATAAAATTGTACATGAATGAAGGAAAGCTGTCAAGGAAATAACAGGAAATAACAGGAAATGGCATCAATTTGATAATTCATTTCAACTTCGTGTAGCATTGACCGAAAAAGCTGTGATTTTTAGAAATAACCCTGTTTTCTTGGCTACCCTCACCATTTCCGAGAAAAATCATATTTACCATCAATTGGATATTGATAATTTATGCTATTCCATGATAGAATAGTAGTATGCAGAGATTAGTCCCTGATTGTGTTCTATTAGGCCTGATAAAGTCACGCCCTTCACATGGGTATGAGTTTCTTGATCTATTCAAGTCAAAGTCTGACCTAGGTAGGATTTGGTCCATGAGCACAAGTCAGGTGTATGCCGTCCTGAAACGGTTGGTAAAGGAAGGATTGATCCTTGGGAAGTCGGTTCAGGTTAGGGAAGCACCAACACGTATGGAGTACACGATCACTGCGAAAGGGGAAAAGAAGCTACAAGAATGGTTATATGAGGCAAATCCTTCGCCAAGTATTCATTGGATCAGGGTGATTTTCTTCAGCAAAATCTATATCGCAAATTTATTAGGCATACCTATTGATGAAATCATTGATCATCAACAAAAAGTGTGTTTTATTACAACAGAAGGTTTTTTCCCTGGAGAGAAAACAAGCTCGATCGGATTTTGAGGGATTGGTCCTGGATTACGTGATAGGTCAATTGAATGCTGCCCAGCATTGGATGCAAAGCATTCCGAGAAAACCGTTAGAAAATCTGGGTAACAAATGAAACTTTAATTTAAATCATTCATTGAGGAAAGATTAACGATGAAACATTGTGCTATTTCAATATCCATATTATTACTGGTTTTATGTGTCCTGCTATCTTCATGTAATACCAACCAGGAAGTTCAAGATAATTCTGTGGTCACAGCAGGAATAACAGATGAACCCGTTGAAATAAACACAACTGAATCCAATGAACAGCTTGACCCTGACAAAACAGGACAATTTTCAATAGAATCAGATGAAAACCTCAAGCTGCCGGTTTCATTGTTATATCAAACATTTTATTCAAATGAAACACCCACTTTTGTTGATACAGGCGGAGATCTTATCGCAACCCAGTCATTTGAGTGTGAAGGTAAACGACCTTGTGTTTGGTCAACATTTCTACCTGGATCAATCCTGATCAATCATTCAACTAATCCAGAGATCGAAGATTTCATCGCATTTGCAATATCAGCCGAGGGACAGCAGGTCTTAGTCGAAGCAGGTGCATTGCCCAGACAGGTGCAAATTGATGATCAGGCTGGAAATAACATTGAGATCACACAACCCATACACCGTGTGATTTCAACATACGGTCCAGTCACTTCATTCATGTACAGTCTCCAGGCGCATGATCGATTGGTCTCAGCCAGTTACCTTGGTGCGAAGGATCCTTTAGGGGCTGCCGTCATGAGTAAAATTGACCCTCGATTTCCTGGTATTTTTGGAGACGATTCGTTCAGCCAAAGTGATTTCAACGTCGAACAAGCAGCAGCATTAAATCCTGATCTCATCGTGACCAGTGCCCGAACATCATGGTTAAATACAGTCGATCAATTAGGTATTGATGTCATTCTTTTCGATGCAGAGAAAACAGAGCAGCTATTTGAAGCCATGCGCATGACAGGGAAGTTATTTGGACCAAATGCATCTGGTATGGCGGAATCATGGATCAACTATTATCAGCATATTGTTTCAGTGATCCAGGAGCAGATTTCCACCATTCCAGAAGACCAACGAAAAAGTGTGTTATTTACTGGCACAGAACCCCTGAGGGTTGCCAGTGGTGATATGTACCAGACAGAGATAATTCGAGCTGCTGGTGGTGTGTCTGTTAGTTCTGAGTTAAGTGGCTATTGGAATGATGTGGATCTTGAACAAATCGTATTGTGGAATCCGGAGGTGATCATCGTTCCGCCATATGGTGGTGCAAGCGTGGAAGCAATAACTCAAAGTTCTGAATGGCAAATTCTTGATGCTGTAAAAGCTGGGCAGGTATATCAAATGCCCAAACTGGTGGTTCCGTGGGATACTCCCGCACCAGATTCCATCCTTGGTATTGTGTGGCTATCAGAAATTATTAATCCAGAGATCAACAATCTTGAATGCGCCTCGGAAGCTGAATACTTCTATAATGCGTTCTATAACTATCCAATTACATCCGATGAAATCTTTTCTGTATGTCGTTATAAGTAAATATTATGCGAAAACGGATAAAAATTCTCATAGCTCTTGGGATACTGCTTATCATATTGATCGTTTCTTTGACGCTGGGACGGTACAAAATTAGGGCATTCGATGTGTTACAGGTTTTGATCTCACCAGTTTTCCCTGATTCAGCGAAGAACATTCCTGAAATAGCACGTCAGTTAATTCTGATGGTTAGATTACCAAGGGTTCTTGGGGCACTATTTATTGGTGCTGGCTTTGCAGGAACAGGAACAGCCCTACAAGCGATATTTCAAAACCCACTTGTTGATTTAAATATCCTGGGTGTCACATCTGGCGCAGGTTTTGGTGCAGCCATTTCGTTATTATTCATGAAGGCAGGATGGCAGGTTCAAATAACCGCGTTCATCTTCGGTCTCTTAGCTGTGCTGTTCGCATTCTTTGGTAGTCGATTATACAAATCCTCACCAACATTAACTTTAACATTGATGGGCATCCTGGTTGGTTCGGTGTTTAATTCATTGACGGCGTTAATTAAAATATGTTGCAGATCCACTGGACACCCTACCATCAATCACCTATTGGTTATTGGGGAGTTTAACAGGTATTACCTGGAAAAACTTATTCTCACTTGCGATAATCACCTTGGTAGGCTTATTCATTCTCCTTATATCCAGATGGAGATTGAACCTCCTCTCTCTGGATGAACGGGAATCAAAAGCTCTGGGTGTTGATCCAATGAAGATGAAACTAACTATAATCATTGTTACAACATTAATAACCGCGGCTGCAGTATCTGTCAGCGGTGTTATTGGGTGGGTTGGCCTCATCATTCCCCATGCAGGCAGACTGGTTGTCGGTCCAGATCACAAATTCTTGTTGCCAATCTCGATCATTTTCGGAGGTATTTTTTTACTAATTGTGGATAATATCGCCAGGACTTTTCTGCCAGGTGAAATTCCCTTAGGTGTTCTTACAGGATTGATAGGTGCGCCAATTCTGATTTTTCTTATGCGTCGAAGAAAAACTGGATGGTAAGAATGAATTTTGAAGCAACCCATCTTTCTTTTGCATATGAACCTGGTAGGACCATTTTGCATGATATTTCAATGAAAGTTTCACCTGGCGAAATCCTTTACATCCTCGGTCGAAATGGAAGCGGTAAGACAACCCTTCTCTCCTGTCTTGCCGGTTTATTGAATCCAGAAACCGGTAAGGTTGTGTTGAACAGCATATCCCTGACTGAATACAAAGCTTCCGAGAAAGCCCGAATGATCGGCCTGATCCCCCAATTACATGTCCCGGTATTTGCTTTTACCGTACATGAATTAGTGCTTATGGGTAGAGCCCCTTATCTGAGTTGGATAAGTTCACCTTCAAGAAAAGATCGGGATATTGTTGACCAGGCTCTCGATCAAGTCGGGTTATTTGAGTTGAGAAACAGGGCATTCAATGAGTTAAGTGGCGGAGAGCAGCAACTTGTCCTGATTGCACGTGGATTGGCTCAAAAATGCCAAATATTACTAATGGATGAACCCACAAGCCACTTGGACTTGAGCAACCAACACCAGATTTTGGAAATCGTCAACCAACTAAGCAGGCAGGGCTTATCTTTTATTATTGCTTCTCATGCACCAAATGATGCCCTAACGTATGCTGACCAGGTCATGTTATTAAACAATGGGTGGGTAACTGGCGCCGGCCCCCCCCAATCAACCATCACAGAGAGTTCTTTATCAATAATTTATGGGATTGATACTGAAGTAATCTATGATGAAATAAAGGGATCCAAGAAAGCAAGGGCAGTCGTCACACGGCGCCCAGCGGAATTGCCCCCTGAATCACTGATTGAACCTGGAAATATGCTATTTGATGTGCTTTCAAAGGGCCACGATGCACCCCAATTACTCCTGGTGACAGGTCTAAAGGGCGCAGGAAAAACGACATGGTGTACCAGGTTGGCTGATGTCGCAACAGGTTCAGGGATGAATGTAAAAGGGATATTATCCCCCGGGATTTATAAGGGAAATAATAAGATCGGTATTGGTGTGCAAGCGATCGCAACAGGAGAGATGCATCAACTTGCTGAATTACGAAAAGGTGAGATAGAGGGATTATCAACACCAAGATGGCGTTTTCATCCCACATCGATGACCTGGGCGAACGATGTTATTCGAGAAGCAGATAATTGTGAACTGCTGATTATTGATGAGATTGGACCGCTGGAACTTTTGCAGGGCAGGGGTCTAACTTCAGGCATAGAACGATTGGATAATAGGCAGTACAAGGCTGCTTGTGTCGTCATTCGTCCATCTCTGATACCTACTGCTTTACAAAGATGGCCGCATGCCAAAGTCGTAAGTGGCGTTGTGCCCAAAGTTCAGTGATGCAGTTTACGGATTGAAGATAAAATAGCTAATCATTAAATTAGCAGGAAAATTTATTCTCACCTTTAAGAACAGTGGCGATTACGTGATCAACGATCATATGAAAATCTTCAATCATCTCCATGCTGTTTGATGGCACAACCAGGCAATGATCTACAAGGTCTTTCAATTTGCCACCTTCAAATCCAGTTAATCCGAACGTTGTGCCACCGATATCTTTTGCTGCTTCGATTGCCCGGAGCACATTCGGTGAATTACCGCTTCCGCTAATCGCAAGTAAGACATCCCCCGGCTTCATCAGACTCTTTAGCGGTTCCGCAAATATCCGGTCATAGCCCTCATCATTCGCATACGCTGTAAGTGAAGGAATATTATCGCCCAAACCAATCACTCGTAAACGTTTCGTTCCTTGTGCGCGCGAATTCTTACTAAAATCGTTCACCATGTGGGCTGCAGTTGCCCAGCTTCCCCCATTTCCACATACAAATAAAGTCTTTTCTGTCTCTCTGACATCTTCGATCAATGCGATAAGGCTCGCAAAATCATCAATCGGGAACCGCTCAATAACGTTTTCGAGTGCTTCGAAATATTTTTCAATCCATACTTTCGTATTTTCCATTAATTCTTCCTATGCTCTTGCTGTTTTTGATATTCGATATGTCGTTGATGTAACTGCGTCTGTGAAACTGTACCAGTTGTCCCAATCTGTTGAACAATGATTGAGCCAACAAGATTGCCAATATAAGCGGCCTCTCTAATATCTGCCCCCGCACACAGTGATAAGCCGATCGCAGCGAGAACTGCGTCACCAGCCCCCACAATATCTATGGGGCCTTCAACCTTAAATCCCGGGAAGGAGAAGAATTCTCCATCTGAGGTTCCACAGATCCCATCATCTCCCAACGTAATAATTATTGGTTTTTGTTTAGTCTCCCATAATACTTGTGAACATTTCGAGGCAAGTTTTAATTTTTCGCTGAGGGGAAGATGATCAAGCTCTGTAGCTTTTTCATTGGCAGAAGAAACTGCTTCAGATAAATTCATTTTTATTGATAACCCAGGATACTTATCAGCAAAGTGCCGAGAATCGACAATGATGATTTTGCCTGGATATTGAATTGCCAGCTCTGATAATCCCTGTCTAAGCAGGGGGGATAGGGTTCCAAAACCATCGCTCTTGACCTGTTCAAGCACAAGGATGCCGTCATAATTCATGAGGACATCCGTTAATTTTCTCACCAAAGCTTGATTTAATTCATCGGGATTGCCAGTTCGATTGATGATATCAATGCGATTGAGTTCAATGATCTGGCCATCGACCTCTTTCATCATCGGCTTCGTATAGGTAGGCGTGAATCGACCATTCCACTCCAGGAAATAATCAGTATTGATGTTTCTACCTTTTAATGCCTTGCGTAATGTATACCCATTCCCGTCATTCCCAGTGTAACCAACAGCAGCAGCTTGGGCACCAAGAGTGGATAAATTATTAGCTACGACGCCTGCTGCACCTGCCTGACCACGAAAACCAACTGCCTGGAATGCTTCTTTTCGTGTCTCGAGTGAGAGTTCAGATAAGCTCCGCTCTAAATCGATGTAAAGATCGAGGAAAAAGTCTCCCAATACAGCTAACTTAACGCTTTTAAAACGGGTAAGAATTTCTTCAAACCGATGGGTGTCCATCAATGTTTCTCCTCATCACGCACTAATTGATTCATAATTTTATGATGGAGATTTGGTATGGTATCCCGGTGATCTCCCATTATATAGAAGCTCTCACCGCCATCAGCTACCGTACGAACCAGAACAGTTTTATATGGACGAAAATAATACACCGCATCTGTTTTTGATGCTTCATTTTGAAGATTATCTCCAAGATCAATCTTATCAAAAACAGCGGTTGTAAAATGTTTGATCTCACGCTTTTCCTGTTTGGCAACATTCCTTGCCATCGAAAGGGCTTTTAGATACACCTCAGGACCCATCACAGCCGTACCAATATTCATCATGACACCACTCTCAAGATTTTCTACGAAATGAGCCAATGTCAAAAAATCCCGATAGCTGGTCTCACCAACAGCAGCTGGGTCAAAATTTGGATGTTCATGGACAATATCCTGTCCAATACCCACGTGAACAGTGATCGGGATACCAAGCCTGTATCCTTCGGCAAATAAACTTGTTTCCTTATAAGGAAATTCTGCGGGATTTTCATGGATCATTTTGCCGATCGCTTCACCCAGTCCAAAACCGTTTTCCCGGGCAAAAACTGCTGCCTCATTGACGCGACCTGTCTCCTCCCATAATCCAAACTGTCCTTCTTGAATATACCGGGCAACACTTTCGGTTGTCTGGCCGATCATAGCAAATTCCATGTCATGGATTGCACAAGCGCCATTCGTGCTTATTAAGGAAATCAAACCCTTCTGCATCAGGTCGATCAGGAATGGATTTACACCTCTACGGATGACATGTGCACCTATCATCATCATAACGGTTGCATTAGCTTCTTTTGCTTGAATGATGCGATGTGCCAGTGTATCCAAATCCTTAGATAATAATTCTTGAATGGGGTCATCAACGTTCAGAAATATGTCATGATCCAGGTCATGCACTCTTTGGGTTAGAGGTTTTAATTGAAGTCTGCTTCTATCAAAGGTTGGATAAGGCATTTTTATCCCTCCGAAATTTAAGTATTGCCATAATTCTGAGAACGGAAGAAAATCGGCCATGATCACATCAGCGCCTAATTCAATCAACCGATCTCGCTTCCATGAATCTATCCCACATCGCTCTGATTCATTTGTAGCCATTCCAATCGTTATTCCACCTACTTCTTTTGCGTTCTCAATCTCCACATAGCCATCACCAAATGCGACCAATTCTGGCCCATGCAAATTATTATCCTGGATTATTTTCTGGATCACCATTTTTTTCGAGAAGTTCTCATAGTCATCCAATGCACCATGTATTTTCTCGAAATACCCTGAGACACCCAGTAAATTTGCCTCATCAAACACAAATTTTTCATCCGTACCTGAGGCCAGGAAACATTTTACACCTGAGTTTGAAATTTCTTCAAGCGCTTCCAATGAACCAGGAACAACGAAATCCTCTGGTTGTAAATCACCTTTTCGTAGACCCTCCAGCCTGTTGATGATGCGGTTCATCAATCTTTGATGATATTGATCTTTATATGCCAGTGGTGGAGCAGGCTTTCCCCCCCTTATTTTAATCTCATCTACAAGTCTGATCATTTGGTAGATGGTTTGCTTTCCAGTTGTTTTTGCCACGTAGGACCGAACAACATTCTGTATCCGTTCAACAGGTTCATGGTTTGGGGTTTCCATTAATATCTCAACCATCATTGGGATCATTACCTGCTGCCATCCTTCTCTGATAAGAGATATCGTCCCATCGAAATCAAAGATAGCAAACCTGATCCTGCCCCGAGAGATATTGTTGTTAATTATTTCAAATTTATTCATAAATGATTTCTAAAGAAGAATAGAGAGCCAAAAGCTCTCCATTCATGTGCTTCATTTGATGATTTGAGAGACCCGTCCAGTTTCTTTGTGCTGAATGATTAATTTCTGCTTTCCATCAGGCATGATCTCAGTTTTGATCAGGATATGATCATCATCATAATCAGTCGTGGTCTTAACTTTCTCGTATTTTCCACCACGCCAATCTTCAATTTCAACAGGTTCCCACTTCCCCGTTTCGGCTGACTTGAACATTGCATCCAGGATCGAGTTGACGATGTATCCATCATAAAAATCCTCATTTGGTTTCCGGTTCATGTCAATAGAATCGAACATATCATTGAACATCTCGAGATAGCCAAGTGCGTCTTCTTCATTGCCAACCGGAAAAAGCCATCCTTTTTCCGCTTCTGATTTTTCAGAAACATAGCCTCCAGTTGAACCAGAAGTGAAGACTTCAAAACCCGTGCGCAGCCAATGGTTCAGCCATATGGTTCCCTCAGTTCCAGAAACCTCATCACGCAAATCCATTCCCCCCCTGAATGTCCAACTGGATTCTATTTGTCCTATCGCACCATTTTCAAACCTGACCAACCCAATTGAGAAATCTTCAGCTGTAATTGGGTGCACAAGCGTATCAAGGTGTGCCATCGCTTCTACTGGTCGGACATCCTTTCCGATAAAATTCCGACAAATTTCAGTACAGTGACAACCCATATCTACTAGGGCACCGCCGCCAGCTAATTCCTTATCAAAAAACCAGGGGGCATGGGGGCCAGGATGCGTTTCACGGGAGCGAGTCCAAAGGATTCGACCTAAGGCACCACCTCTCACATATTTAAGGGCTTTCAGTGTCTTTGGTGTGTAGACAAGATCTTCAAGGTACCCGTGAAATACGCCTGCTTCCTCAACTGCATCGAGGATCTCTTTGGCCTCTTTCCCTGTTCGTGCCAAAGGTTTGGTGCATAGAACTGCTTTGCCAGCGTTTGCAGATTTGATGATCGCTTCTTTATGCTGGTAATTCGGCAGCCCAATAACAACTACATCTGTTTCTGGATCATTGATAGCTTCATCCATATCCCCAGTCCAGCGGTCAACACCATAATCTTCAGAAAATTGTTTTGCCGTTTCTGGCGTTCGGTTGTAAACGATTTTTACAACATCTTTTGAACGACTACGCTGGATAGATTTTGTGTAAAACATACCAATAAAGCCAGCTCCAAGCATACTGATTTTGTGCATCATCTCTCCTTTTGATGAATTATTGGATTATTGTCTTAAGCCCTTATTTCGACCATAAATGACCAGAATACCCAGTAATAGGGACCCAAAAATGATCTGCTGCAAAGCCTGGGGTAACTGCATCGTTGTTAAAAGGCTGGTTATCAGTTGGATCACAATGGCACCAGAGATCGTACCGAAATACGAGCCTTTGCCGCCTGACATTTGTGTGCCCCCGATGGCGACTGCAATAATAGATGGGAAGAGATACTGATACCCAAGGTTGGGGCCAGCATTTTGTGTGTAACCCACCAGCAAGAACCCTGAAAAGCCTGCTAATGCACCTGCCAAAACATAGGTCAGGATGACCATTCTGGATATTCTTACACCTGAAAGTCTAGCTGTTTTACGGTTAACCCCTATCGCAAATAATTGCTTACCAAATCGAGTCCTGTTTAAAACAAGCGAAATTGCTACACCAATAAGGACTAAGACGAAGATCATCCCAGGGATACCCCAAATAAGGTCCCTGGCGATAATATTTGTCATGAATGGGGCAACCTCACCATCATAATAACCCTTTGTCCACAGGATCAGTGCTCCATGAACAACACCAGACATACCTAAAGTCATCACAAAAGGGGATATCTTGAGATACATGATCCCTAATCCATTGATCAGTCCAACAATCGCACCCATTAGAAGAACCATTAGCAGGACAGGAAGGATTAGATGATTATTCCCATCAATAAACATATAGGTCATCAGAGCCCCAACTGTAACAACCGAACCCGCTGATAAGTCAATACCCTCACTACCGCTGATGATCACAAGTGTTTGACCAGCACCAATGATAGCAATGAATGAAGCCAGACGGATGATATTTAATCCTTGATTTACTGCGGTGCTCCAGGTGTTAAACCCATTAGGGAGCAATCCACTCAATAAGAATAGTACGATTGCAACAATTAAAGCTGCCAGTGGGGGGGATACTTGAAATTTATTCTTTCTTTTTTTACCATCATTGATGTTAGATTGAATATCATTCATGTTTCTTTTTCCTACGGAATAAATTGAATAAACCCGGTCCAGCTAGTGAAATTACAATTACCAAAGCATTCACCAATGTCCGCCACCAGGAATTCAACCTCAGTGATGAGATGATATTTCGAATGTTTCCAAGGATTATCCCACCAAAGACTGAACCTAAGACGGATCCAGCCCCACCACTCATTGAAACGCCGCCCAGGACAGCACCGGTTACTGAAGCAAGAGTCATATCTGCGCCACTTCCTGAAAACCCAGATCCAGTTAGAAGACTGTAGGCAATAGCGGCCAAGGATGCCAGCACGCCAGAAACGATATAAGTGGATATCTTCATCCATGTCACCGGAACACCGGTTGTATAGGCAGATTCCGCATTGCCACCAACGGCATACAAAAACCTGCCATATTTCCGCTTGCGGAAGAATGCCCATATTAATATCACAAGGCCGATGAATAGAAGACTGATTGGTAATCCTAAGAAACTTGTGTTTCGATAAGCGTTCGTATATTCCCGGGGAATAGCACCACCTGGACTTGGCAATAAAAGTAAGGCCAATCCGCTATAAATATAACTTGTGGCAAATGTGATCACAACGGGCTGCAGCCCCAGGTAAGATGTAAAGAATCCATTAAGCAGTCCTGCAAGGATGCCAAAAGCAAGCACAACTAAAATCATCAACAAGTTTTTCCCTGGTTCATCTGCAGATGCGATTGTGAGGGCTAAAATAACATTGCCCACAGAGACGATGGCTCCGTTAGACAAATCCAGGCCGCCACCAAGTAGCACAATGGCTTGACCAATTGTGACAAGGATGACAGGCAGCCAGGTTCGGAAATTACTTGTTAAAAGTTTGTTTACTGTGCCCGGTCGTAGAATATTTCGTTGTAAAACAGTATATAAAATAGTAGTTACGATCAACAGAACAAGCGATAAACCGATAGAATAATTAACGTTTAACTTCTTCCACCACACTTTGAAGTTAAATTTCTTTGAGTTAGCCATGCTTCAGGTCCTCGTGGTTCTTAGAATTTGATGAAGCACCCATACTGGCAGCAACCAGGTTGGCTTCTGTCAGCTTATCTCCTCTTAGATCTTCTTTGATTTTGCCATCATGCATTACTAAAATCCGTGGACAAAGGCTCAACAATTCCTGATCATCTGAACTGTAGAACAGGATGGTTGTTCCTTTCTCAATCAACTCATGGAGGAGTAAATAAAATTCTGACTTTGTGCCCACATCTACACCTTTCGTGGGATCATCTAGAAGGAGCAACTTAGGGTTTCTCAAAAGCCATTTGCCAATAACAACTTTCTGCGCATTTCCACCAGATAAACTGCTGACGGGATCCTCCAGTGAATTCATTACCAAACTTAACTGGTCACCTATTTTCCCTGCATCACTACGAGCTTTCTTAATGTTCAGTAAAGGCCTAGCATAGGATTTCCAATTTGGCAGCTGGAAATTCTCCAAAATCGAGCGTAATAACAACAGGCCTTCTGTTGCCCGATCTCCAGGAATTAGTGCAACGTTCTGCTGCATGGCATCTTTTGGATGGTTAAAGTCTATTGGCTTATCAAAAATTGAGATGCTGCCGGTGTACTGATTATTTCCAAAGAGCGTGTGTAGAAGGGTGCTTTCTCCTTGCCCACGCAACCCTCCAATGCCAACTAACTCGCCCTTATTTACTGAAAAGCTGACACCCTCGAGTTTCTCGTTCCTGATGTCTTCAGCGATCAAGACTATCTCTCTTTTCTGGAGGTTGTTCAGATAAACCGGTTCTTTGACGTCCTCAGCTTCACTTCCAACCATCATAAAGACAATTTCACCTTCAGATGATTCAGCAATTGTCACCTCTCCCACGGTCTTGCCATTTCTTAAAACGACCGCTTTATCCGCAATCTGGAATATTTCATCCATGCGATGGGAGACAAAGACAAGTCCTTTCCCTTCATCCCGGAGCTGACTGATCAAGGAGAAAAAGCATTTGACCTGAGCGCTGTCTAAACTAGCCGTCGCCTCATCCATTATTAGAATTTCAGGTTTACGGCTGATGGCTTTTAATATCTCAACGATTTGTTTTTCGTCTGGTGGCAGCGTATGAATGAACGCTTCAGGATGCAAACTGGGCTGATAAGTGCCCTCGAATAATTTCAATAATTCATGTGTTTTGTCAATCATCTGCCTGTCATCAACAAAGCCGGATTTCTTTATTGGTTCATTTGCCAACCAGATATTTTGTGCAACTGTAAGAGAAGGTACCAGGCTTAGTTCCTGGTAAACTGCCATAATGCCTGCTTTTTGAGCAGCCATAGGGTTGCTATATTGAACAGGAGAGTTATGGAATAAAATTTGGCCATCATCTTGCGAGAGAACCCCGGTGATGATCTTAACCAGTGTGCTTTTCCCGCTGCCGTTTGACCCAACAAGCGCTAACACTTCACCTGAACGTATTTCGATGGAGCCGTCACGTAACGCATGCACACCGCCGAACCGTTTTTTTATCTGCTCTGTTTGTAAACAAATTTCGTTCATTATTTCACTCAGATATTCAGCAAGATATCCTTTTCAGGCAATGGACCTTGCAATATGCATCGATAAATTGATTTGGAGGTTCCCTTTTGGGGGAACCTCCAATTATTAATCAACTTTAGTCTGAATAATTAGGAATTATTCTCCAAAGTACTTTGACAGAACTTCTTCACGGGACAGGATACCTGAAAGCAAGAAGGAATCCGGATAATCTTTGAATTCATTATAAACCTCTTCAAAATTGTCTGAGGTTACAACGTAAGAGATCGGGATAACAATCGTTGTCCCAAATTGACCGCCCAATACACCGTCAGCGATTTCTTTTCCTTCCAGCAATTCAACTGCAATGCGCAGTGCTGTGGAGTTCACGCCTGGTTCATTTGCTACGGCAATCGTTTCAAAAGCAGGATTTTCCTCGAGTAATTCGGCCCACAGATTCAGGAACTTAACTCGGGCTTCACCAACTGGGAGTGGCAGTGGATCAGGATCTGCTGACATGACAGCTTCCATAGCACCAATTGCCATACCATCCTGTGTCCAGTAGCCACTAAGATTTGGATAAGCGGCTAAGAAGTCAGACATAACCTGCTGACCAGTTGCCTCATCCCAGAAACCAAATTCGCTAGCGAGAACGTTGATTCCAGGATATTTTGCAAATGTGTCTGTTACTGCTGACATTCGGAGATCATTTGCTGGGTGACCAATAAAGCCTTCAATTGTAACTACATCACCTTCTTGAAGTTTATCAGCGAACCATTCTGCACTGGTCTTTGCCCATTCATATTGGTCATGACCAACACAGATCACGCCTTCAGCCTCAATCTCCTGGTCGATAGCGAGGACCAGAATACCATCTTCGACAGCTTCTTCAAGAATTTGGTTCAGAGCAACAGCATCACTTGGGTTCACTAACAGTGCGTCCACACCCTGGTTCATCAAGCTTTCGATCTGTTCAATCTGTCCTGCAACATCGGTGTCAAAGCTCTCAATAACCAATTCTTCAGTGAGCCCTTCATCCATATATTCTTTGTTGGTCTCGATCAGCTCGTCAATCATCTGTGTACGATATTCGCTGCTGATGAATGGGTTTGAGATACCAATGACATAGGGGGCACCGCTACCGCCGCCCAAGCCTCCACAAGCAGAAAGCATTCCTGCAGCCAGGGCTACAAGGGCTAAAACGGCAAAAAATTTATACTTCTTCATTCTGAACTCCTTTAGTTGTGTTTGGTTGATTTGTCGATAATAGTTGTTTGGATTTTATCAGGCCAGGATCTCACCTCCTTTAGTTTTTTATTGTCACAATAATCCTTCGTACTATCAGGCTGAATTATATCCATTATATCCATAATTTGTTAGGATTTATTATGTTCTGTTGAACGATTTTTTGTCCATAAATCAAAGGTCATTTCAATAATAATTTACCAATTATTGATCTGATTCAAAATATTTTACAGCATCTTGATATAGTTGTACAGTTTGAGCTGTACCGGTCCTTGTAACACCTAATTTCCGTAATTCCATCACAATATCAAATGTCCCAGAGTGCCCTGCGGCTTTGACCTGAACAGGGGGCGAAGTGTGCTCAACCATCAGCTTTAAGTCGTGCATTGTTGCGCCTTGATACGAGTAATTTCCGTCTGATCCCTTCAAATAGTTATATCCAGTGGATGTCTTAACAAAATCAACACTGTACGCCGTGCAGATATGACAAAGCTTGATTTTGAACCTGTCTTCTGGCAAGAGGTCGTTTTCAAAAATTACTTTGAGAATCGCCTTATGGTTTTTTGCAATATTGCGGATCGTCATAACCTCGTTTGAGACATAATCCCAATCCTCGCTCAGGACTTTTCCAACATTGATAACCATATCCACTTCTACTGCGCCATCGGCTATGATCTGTTCAGTCTCTGCTGATTTAATTTCTGTGGTTGAGTTTCCATGGGGAAATCCAATGACACCTCCCACAACGACATCGCTTTCACGAAGACACTCAGAGGCTAATTTCACATGATATGGTTTGACACAAACAGATGCTGTGTGATATTTTGCGGCAAGCTGGCATCCATCTATAAGCTGTTGATCGGCCAATGCTGGACTTAGCAATGAATGGTCAACCATTTTCATGATTTCTTGAACTTCTGACATATTGATCATCTCCATTCTTCTATCTTTACTACCCGGCTTTTTTCTGAAGATTCCTGGCACGCCATCACGGCTGCTAGCGCTTTATAGCCTTCAATACCAGGAATTGGTACTTCTTGATCCTTAGTAATAGCAGCAACAAACGCGTCGATGATGCCAGATTTCACCTGTTCAACATTGGTGGATTTCTTGCCCAATGCATGATATTCCGCAGTTTGATGGTCATAATGGACAACCAGGGGGAACACTGGATCACTGTAAATCTCAAGCACGCCACCCTCACAATATATCTTTGTGCTGTTATCTTCTTTCTGATAGGTCCAACTGGCGATCATGTTTCCTACTGCACCTTTTTTAGTTCTCAGTACGCACAAAGCATTATCTTCCACATCAATCAGTCGACCATTGGGATATTTCTTACTGAGGGTGTCCAGGAAAGCAACAGCTTCAATGTATTCATCATCCAAAATCCATCGCATCAGATCCAATTTGTGGATGGCAAGGTCTCCCAACACACCCAAGCCAGTAATATCTTTTCGATAAAACCACGTGTTTACACCGTCCATAGCCCAAAACTCTGAACCAGGATGACCAAAGATGGAAGTAAAGGTCAGAACTTTTCCTAATTTTCCCGATTGGATGATCTCTCGTGCCTTCTGATTTGCAGGTTCGAGCCTCTGATTGTGAGCAATCATTAATTTCTTGCCTGTTTTTTCAGCAGTCTCGATCATTTGAGCCGCATCATGAAGTGATGTTGCCATCGGTTTTTCACATAAGACATGTTTCCCTTGATTAAGTGCACCAACCGTCATTTCGGCATGGGTTGTATTTGTCGCAGCCACGATCACTGCGTCAATACTCGGGTCTTTAATTAACTTTTCATAATCTGTATATGCTTTGCAATCGAATTCTTTAGCCAGCTCCTCCACTCGCTCGGTAACAATATCACAGACTGCAGCTAATTCAGCGTCTGGATTGCTAATCGTCTCTGGAAGATGGCGAACCCGGACAATCTTCCCTGCTCCGATAATACCTATTCTTAATGTCATTAGACCTCCTTGTGTTAAGTAAGAATCAATCTTTCTTAGTCTTCGATCCACCATAATTCGGGTGGGTCTTCAGTCAGCAGGATTTCTGATAAGAAATCTATGGCATGCTGCAATCCCTCATCTCGGGAAGCAAGGGGATCTTCATGTTCGATGCTTATCGTTCCATCATATCCAACCAATCGTAAATTCCGGATGATGTCCTTCCAAATTAAAGCATCATGTCCATAACCAACCGTGTGATGGTTCCAGGAACGGTGTTTGGCTTCTTTGAAATGCTTATAATCCAAAACCCCGTTCTTTGCTAAATTCAGGTAATCCATCCTGGTATCCTTGGCATGAAAATGGAAGATTGAATTATTGAAAGCCCGAATGACTGCCTGCGGCTCTGCCTGCTGCCAGAAAAGGTGACTTAGATCAAGATTAACGCCCAGATATTCACTGTCTACAGCGTTTCGAAGGCGCCAGAACGTCTCAGGATTGAATACACACAGGCCAGCAATAGGCTCAAGTGCTACTTTGATATTTCGAGATTCTGCGAATTTTATGGTGTCTTTCCAATAGGGAACCAATACCCCGTTCCATTGATAGTCAAGTATTGTGTGCCAGATTTCCGGTGGCCAAAAACAGGTCACCCAATTTGGATATCTGGCATCGGGAGACCCTCCAGGACACCCGGAAAATGTGATCACAGTGTCGACCCCCAGCTTTTCAGCCAGCATTACACCTTTTTCAAAAGCTTTATGATAGTTATGAGCAATTTCTTTTTGGGGATGGACAGGATTTCCCGAACAATTAAGTGCGCTAATTTTCACATCATAATTTTGTAATATTTCTGTGAACGACTTGAAAGCACTTTCATCATTTAGCAGGATGTCTGGGTCTGCATGTGCGGTGCCTGAAAAACCACCACAACCAATTTCAACCGTGTGAATTCCTCTCTTGGTTAGGTAGATTAACGCATCTTCGAATGACATATCTGCTAATAAGACTGTATAAACACCAAGTTTCATTGGAATCTCCTCGAATTAATAGGACCTAAGGATAAAAGTCTGCCTAAGGTTGGGGTTTTAATAGTTCTTACTAATACTGAACTCATATCTATCAGCCCGGTAGTAACTGGTTGAGGCCTCTATTGGTTCATCATTATCCAAATAGGCTGTTGTGTTGACCATTAGAAGCGGGGAATCCCCAGTGGTTTTCAGCAAATTCCTATGCCAATCATCTGGGACAACAGCACTAACTGAGTGATCAATTCGAGAAACCATCAGTTGATATCGGCTGAGGAACAAGTTATATAGGGATTCTTTTGAGAAATCCTGTGCGATTAAAATCGGTACAATGTTCTGTAATAACGATGGTGTATTGGACGCCTATGGGCACACCATCTGCAAACCGCAACCTGAATAATTCCAGGGCTGGACTTCCCATTTTTGGATGAAGTGGTCTTGGCGATGAGCTATCGACGATTGAAATTTTCTTTCTGAGTACCTCTGAATGAGGGGACATTCCCATTGAGATCATTTGCTGTGCAAAACTCTGATCGAGGAAGAAAACCTGACGAGTTTTTCCATCAAGTACTGTTGTTCCCCGACCTGGTGTGCGTTCTACAAGGTGATCAGTTGCCAGAAGCCCGATTGCCTGGCGAATTGTTTGCCGGCTGACATTAAAAGCTGTTGCCAGCTCTTTTTCAGGAGGAAGCATATCACCGTTCTTTAATTTCCCAGATTGGATCCGCCTCATTAGCTCAATACGGATTTGTTGATATCGTGGAATGGGACTGTTTTCATCTACTGGACTGATCCCAAGTTCACTTGTCAAATAATGATGGGACTCCAATGTCTTCTCCGTTTATCTCTGATAAATCAATAAATGTACGTACATATACAATTCTATTTGTTATCTCTTATTGTGTCAAGGACAATAATTGGAGGGTCGCGAGGAAATATACGGACAATTTATTTTTGTTATAATTCTATAATTGATACCTGAGTAGAAATCGCTGGACTTGTAATAGGAGTGAAATCCCATGGAAAATTACGTATTAGGTGTTGAAATAGGCGGCACAAAACTACAACTTGCAATCGGCTCTACTGATGGTGAACTCTTAGAAGTTGAAAAAGGACAAGTTGATATCTCAGCAGGAGGAAAAGGTATCCGAAATTGGCTCAAACACAATATCCCTGAATTTATCGCAAGAGGTGAGAAGCGCTTTGGACAGATTACTGCTATTGGATGTGGTTTTGGGGGTCCAATTAATCATAACGAAGGGCAGGTGCTGCAATCCATCCAAATTTCTGGTTGGAAAGATTTTCTAATCCGTGCCTGGTTCACAGAAACATTCCAGCTCCCAACGACGGTTGATAACGATTCAAACGCTGCTGCATGGGGGGAATATTGCCTTGGAACTGGCAGAGGTTGTCATCATTTCTTTTACACAAATATCGGCAGCGGTATTGGTGGAGGGATGATATTGAATCGCCAGCTATATGATGGACAGGGATTTGGCGCAGGTGAATTCGGGCATACATATGTTCCTGATTGGACATCAGATAAACCCGGAAAATGCATCAAAGTAGAGCAGGCATGTTCAGGATGGGCAATAAAATCACGGCTGCGGACACCGGGATATGTTCCGGAGACATCAGAACTTAATCAAATGTATTCTGGTGACCTATCCGACGTAAGTGTTCGAGATCTCGGAGAATGCGCCAAAGACGGTGATGACTTTTCCTTATCTGAAATAGATCAAGTCGCCCATTCCTTGGGCATTGGTCTTGCAAATGTGCTCAGCCTAACAAATGTTGAACGGATAGCTATTGGGGGAGGAGTGTCAAATTTAGGAGATTTATTGATTGAACCTATCAGAAAATACACCAAACAATATGAATTTGTAAGTTGTCAGGATCGCTATGATATCAAACAGTGTGGCCTGGGAGACGAAATTGTGCTTGTCGGAGCGATTTTGATTGCCCAGAACACATTTGACATATCTTAGATTCGATTTGCCCTAGTAAATACCAGCGCGTTTCGCATAGTTAAGCAATTCAATTACATTTTCAGGCGGTACATCAGCTTGTAGATGGTTGCACGGGGCCAGGATATATCCTCCGCCGGGAGCAAGATCCCTGATACAGCGGTCGACGTCTTTTTGCACATCAGTTATCGATCCGGGCATGGCATGGGTAATATCCACGCCGCCCAAAAAACTCATTTTATCGCCAAATTCTGCTTTGATTTTTCTGGGATCCATCCCTGAAACCGGTTCAAGTGGGTGAATGACATCTATACCTATCTCGATGAAGTCCGGGATCAACTTTCCAATCGCGCCGTCAGAGTGAAACATGATCTTGATATCTGGCCGTATCTCTCTCACGCAGTTGACCAGTTTTTCAAGGCAGGGGCGGATCATCTTGCGAAATAATTTGGGTGAAAACACCAGATTGTCATTAGCGCCATAGTCGTCCCCAGGGAGCTCAATCATATCCAATGCATCTCCAGCAGCAATCAGATAATTTCTCGTCAGCCCACAAATCAAATTGGTTGCTCTATCCAATAAGGCAGTGGCAAATTCCGGATTGAGCATCATATCCATCATAAAGTTCTCCATGCTTCGAAAGTCGCAAGCCATCTGAAATGGCCCATGGGAAACAACCATCCTTCCAATGATGAAATATGGGCTGCTGCTGAGTTCTTCTGTTCGTTTTCTCACCCCCTGAAACCATTTTGGATCATCCACATCCGGCCAATCGATATGTTTCTCAATAGCCTCGATTGTGCCCTGCTCTTTGAGCAGACCATCCGTGGCTGAATAATATGGCTTGGTTCGCTTCCAAGGTTGTCCAAAATCATCAAGGGCTAATTCACCATCTTCAGATATATGAGTTGGGCTGCTGGGAGAAGCGCCTGGCCAAACCATGCGGGTATCTGTCCCAAGAAAATCGAGTAAACGATCATCAATATGGGTCACCGTATGACCAGAGCGAATAGGTGGAAGGGGTGATTCCAAATTCAGCTTCCTGATGAGTTTTTCATAAAGGGGATCTACCAGGCCGTAGGATCCGCCCCAAAGGGATGTCGGCACGCTATCTGGCTCTTGATGAGATAATGCGGTTAATACCCTGTCTTTTGGTTTCATACAGCTTCCATTTCTACAAGACTAACAACGAATACGAATTATTTTCAGAAATATACTGTGGCAATCAGAGAATGGTTTTTATTGTATAATTCACTCTGCAAATCTTATCACAGGATTGCTCATGTTGACAGTAAAAACCTAGAGTTTTTGTGTCATGAGAACACTTTGAAAGGAGAGAATTTATGCGAAAGAAATTTAAGGTAGGTGTTATCGGAGTTGGTTTCATTGGCCCTGCACATATGGAAGGCATTCGTCGGCAGGGCTTTGAAGTTTCTGCCATTGCTGAGGCAACCCAGGAATTAGCAGAAGCGGCTGCTGAAAAACTATTGGTACCAAAAGCATACGGGGACTGGAAAGACCTGATAGCTGACCCGGAAATCGATATTGTGCACATTGCCTCACCAAATTATATGCATTTCAAACATGCAAAAGCAGCGATTGACGCAGGCAAGCACGTCGTTTGTGAGAAACCTCTCGCAATGACTGAAGAAGAATCCGGAGAATTGGTTCGCCTTGCGGAAAGTAAAAACCTGGTCAATGCAGTGAACTTCAATATCCGATTCTATCCGCTTGTTCATGATGCAAAAGCACGTATCAGTGCTGGGGAGTTGGGTGACCAGATATATATCATCCAGGGCAGTTATCTTCAGGACTGGTTATTGCTGGATACTGACTGGAATTGGCGTCTTGAGCCTGAATTAGGAGGAGAGCTTCGCGCAGTTGCAGATATTGGTTCACACTGGATGGACCTTGTAACATTCATAACTGATACTAAGATATCCTCAGTATTTGCCGATTTCAAGACTTTCATACCCATGAGGAGAAAGCCAAAGAAAAAAATTGATACTTATGGTGGAAAACTGGAAGTTGACATGGAATATGAACAAAAACCAATCCATACTGAAGATTATGCGTCCATTTTACTCAAGTTTGATAGCGGTGCACGGGGCGTCATGACAGTTTCACAGGTGTCAAGTGGACGGAAAAACCGTCTGTATTTTGAAATCAATGGTTCAGATTCTTCCCTGATTTGGGATTCAGAAATACCAAATCAGATGATGATTGGACACCGCCCCGAGCCAAATCAATTGGTCACCAAAGATCCATCATTGATGAAGGATGCAGCTCAATGGACCGCTTCTTATCCAGGCGGACACACAGAGGGTTTCCCGGACACATTTAAGCAGCTTCAGACAGCAGTTTACCGATATATAGCAGCAGGTGATTTCAAAGCAGAAAAGGATTTTCCCACCTTCAGAGATGGACACAATACAATCCTGGTTGATGAAGCAATCCTAAAAAGTGCCAAAGAAGGCCGCTGGGTTGATGTAGAATATTAATTCCAATTGATAACTGGAGGATACGAACATGAAATTAGGCTTAATGACCGCTGCCTTTCCAAATAAGAGTCTGGCAGAAGTGGCAGAATGGGCAAGCAGTACCGGATTTGAAATGCTTGAACTGGCATGCTGGCCAGTGGGTAAAGCGACCCGTCGATATGCAGGTGTGACAACACTTGACGTTGAAGCTTTCTCACAAAAAGATGCAGATGAAGCCAGAGCTGTGCTGGAAGAAAACAACCTGGAAATATCATCTCTTGGTTATTACCCCAACCCACTGCATCCCGATCCCGAACATCGCAATGTCGTCATCACTCATCTGAAAAAAGTGATTGATGCAGCAGCATTGGTCATGGATTATCCTATTGTGGGCACCTTTGTGGGTCGAGATAAGGATAAAAACCTTGATGAAAACTTTGTATTATTCAAGGAAATTTGGACGCCAATCGTGGAATATGCAGGGGATCGCGGAGTGAGGATTGCCATAGAAAACTGCCCGATGATCTTCTCAAACGATGAATGGCCGGGCGGCAATAACCTTGCCAGTACGCCAGCCATCTGGCAGCGGATGTTTGAGATCATCCCGTACGAGAATTTCGGACTGAATCTTGATCCATCACATTTAATTTGGTTGATGATCGACTATTACCAGGTCATCCAGGATTTCAGCGATCGAATTTTCCATGTTCATGCAAAAGACCTGGAAATTGACCGAGAGGGTCTGTACCTCAATGGTACGATATCCATGGGCATGGGTTGGCAGATACCACGCTTGCCCGGGTTGGGGGAGGTTGATTGGCCTGGTTTCATCAGTCAGCTGTACCGATTCGGTTATGACTATGTGATCTCGATTGAACATGAGGATCGAAAGTTTGAAGGAACTGAAGAGCTTGTCAAACGTGGATTCCTGATCTCCCGTGATGTGCTCAGGCCGTATATTCATTAATGACTCAAAATACCCGGGATTTTCGAAAAATCCCGGGTATTTAACCATAGTTTATTGGATCTTCTACTGGAGTGTACAGAATGAAGGTGTTTGCAGGTTGTGACCTTGGTGGAACAAACATAAAGGCGGGTTTAGTTGATGTTGAAGCAGGTGAAATTTTAATCTCAGATTCAACACCAACAAAAGCCCGTCAGGGTCCTGAAGCGGTGTTGAGCAGGATTGCGAACTTGATATCTGATCTGATTGATAAATCAGCTATCAAGAAGGAGCAGATTGGGGGTGTGGGAATCAGCGCACCAGGCGTTATCGACCTCGAGACAAACACAACCAAATTCTTACCAAATTTATTTAGTGAATGGCGAGACATCCCGGTAGGTGATTGGATCAATAAACAATTAGGTCTAAGCGTTTCCATGCTAAATGATGTCAGGGCAATCACATTCGGAGAATGGGCCTTTGGTGCTGGAAAAGGTGTCGATTCCATGGCCTGTTTTGCAGTCGGAACTGGTGTAGGGGGGGGATTGGTTGTGAACAACCAATTAGTGCTTGGGTTTGGGGGCACGGCAGGAGAACTTGGCCATCAAACCGTCGATCAAAATGGTCCACAGTGCGGCTGCGGGAATTATGGCTGTATTGAAGTTTTTTCATCCGGACCGGCAATCGCTGCAGAAGCTGCGAGAGGTGTACGCCAGGGATGGTCGACTAAGATCGTTGACCTGATTGACAATGACCTCAACAAACTCACGCCTGAAATTGTGGCAAAAGCTGCTGAATTGGGTGATGCTTTTGCCCTTTCAGTATGGGAGCGCGCTGGGAAGTATCTCGGCATTGGTGTGGCAAATATCCTGATATCTGTTGGTGTTAAGCGGGTTGTAATTGGTGGAGGTGTGGGAAAAGCAGGTGAGTTGCTTCTAACTCCCATCAGGAACGAGGTAAAGAAACGTGTTTTTCTAATGCCAGTCGATCAAGTGCAGATCATCAATGCCAAATTGGGAACAAAAGCCGGGATTGTAGGTATGGCTGCCTGGAGTGCGCAAAAAAATGGTTTAAGGATCACAGCCTGACAGATCAACCAGAACAATTATCCTGTGTCTGTTCAATTAATTCATTAGGAATTGAAAAAATCCTTTGGCTGGCGGTAACTCAACCATATGCCTGGTCAAATTCTTTCATCAAGTTTTCTGTGCGACTAACGCCAAACCGGGTTACACCAATCTCAATCACTTCCAAAGCATCTTTCAAACGCCGTACACCCTGAGCAGCTTTTACCTGAACTTTCTCACTAACTGATTTCCGCATCAACTTGAGAATATTAAGCGTATATCCCACCGTCTCTCCAAATTCGTTCTTATATGGGGAAGAGGCGAATCCGGAACTGGTTTTTACGAAATGTCCACCGGCAGATTCGATCAACTGACATGCTTTCACGATCAGATCCATATCCTTGTAATAACCGGTCTCCAGAATGACCTTCACTTCTCTACCCTGTGCAGCTTCAACTACTGAAGCAATATCGTCCTGTACTAGCTGATAATCTCCACCAAAAAGTGCACCAAGATTTAGTACCATATCAATTTCATCAGCACCATGGTCGACTGCCAGCCTGGTTGAAAATACCTTTGTTTCGGTGGAGGCATAACCCAGTGGAAAACATATGACTGGATCAACCAATACACCTGAGCCTTTCAGCACTTCTGCAGCTAACTTGGTATAGCAAGGTTTCACAGTAGCTGCACCTACATTCTCCTTCATAGCTACTTCCAAACCATGGATTGTATCTTGCTTCGTTAATGTGGGCTTCAAAAGAGAATGATCTATCATCTTGGATAATTCTTTACGTGTGATTGGGGGATTTCCCATTGTTTGACTCCTCTGCTATCTATTATTTGGTCAATTCAACGAATAACATAACAAAGCATATCAGGAATGGCCAGAATTTGTTATAATGTGTTATCTTGTGTTAGGAGAAGTAAAATAATGCTTCAAATTGAGAGACAGAACAATATCCTTCAATGGCTTCATCAAAAAAGTTTTCTATCAAATTTCGAGATTGCCAGCCATTTCTCAGTATCCCATATGACTGTATGGCGTGATATAAAACAATTAGAGGATCAAGGTTTGGTTAAACGGGTTCATGGCGGAATCGCTCTTCCTGATTGGGAGATCGGATCTCAATTGGGAGATCAATATCAAGCCTTTACTTCAGAACCTGTTTATCATTTCCCAGAGAGTCTTCAAAATCCACGCAATATGGCTCTGGGAAGATATGTCGCCAGTGAAATTATCCAGCATGGTGATGATCTCATCCTTGAAGGCGGAAGCACTGTGTCTACTGTGATACCATTTTTACAGGGAAAAGATGTCACCATCATCACAAATGGGTTAAATACGATCACATTAGCACAAGTTTATAGCACTGTCGAAACTGTTTTATGCTGCGGAGGTGTTCTGAACCAACCCAATTCAATATTTATGGGACCGCAGGCAGAAAACTTTTTTCATGCATATAGAGCAGATCGCACACTCGTCAGTGCATTTGGGTTGACAAGTAATGACGGCCTCGTTGATCCATCACCAATCTATGACAGTATGAAACGGATCATGTGTCGGAGTGCCCGTCAAAGAATTGTAATGCTGGATTCTGAAAAAATTGGCCGGTCAGCCTTATCGAGGGTGATGGCACTCTCTGAGATAGATATTCTTGTGACAAACCAGGATGCCGATCCCGCAATTATTAATGAATTGCTGAACCGTGGACTGGATGTTCGATTGGTAGAGTAAAATGGATGAATTGTATTAGGATTCACAAGTGAAATGCGAGAATTAATGACCAGACCATACCCTATGCGATTTAAACCTGTCCTCAAGAATTATATTTGGGGGGGAGAAATCTTGAAAAATTTGGACGTTTACTGCCTGATACAGGTATGATTGCAGAGTCCTGGGAGATTTCCAGCCACAAAGATGGCATGTCCTATATCACCAATGGTTTCTATGCGGGAAAAGCCTTACAGGATGTCCTGGAACTGTTGGGGGAAGACCTGGTTGGTTCCAATAACTTTTGGGCGATAAACCGTGGAAAGTTCCCACTTATGGTCAAACTATTGGACGCCAACCAACGAATATCTGTCCAGGTGCATCCTGATGATGAATACGCTGGAAAGCATGAAAGAAACGAGCTTGGAAAATCAGAAATGTGGGTTGTCCTGGAAGCAAAGCCTGACGCAGCAATAATTTATGGATTATCGCAACACATCACTCCACAGGCATTCTTACAGGCAAATAATTCAGGAACCCTTGAGAAATGCCTCAATACACTCCCAATAAAAAAAGGAGATTTTGTTTGTATCCCTTCCGGAACCATCCACTCAATCCTGGGTGGAGCTGTATTGGTTGAAATTCAGCAAAACTCGAATACAACTTATCGGGTTTTCGATTGGAATCGAGTGGACTCGGACGGTCAATCAAGAGCACTCCATATTGAAAAGGCGATGGATGTGATCAACTTCGATCAGGTCGGATTTCAACTTCCATCCCCTGAATTAATTGAAAAGCACGCATGTTACTCAAGAGAAATCTTATGCGGAAATCAATATTTCACAACAGAGCGCATTTTCATTCATGCTCAAGGAAGTTTTTCTGCTTTCTGTGATGGCTCAACACTGGAAATTTGGGGGGTTCTATCGGGGCATGTCACTATAAACGGTGAGGAATTATCACCAATTGAATTTTCCCTACTGCCAGCAAACATGGGGACTTTTACAATAACTGCTTCTCAGGATTCGGTAGTATTGCGAACCTATGTTGAATAATGTCCATGATCAAGATTTTCAGTGAAGTTAGAATCGCGTGTTTAAATAACAACATCATCAGAACCATTCTATCCATCATAACGTTGATCCGAACGTTTTTGATATACCCCTTCAGCCAACTCGGTTAGCCATCCAATCCTTATCTCGCTTTGATCATCAAAATGAGGAATAAAAGGTTTAATATCCAGAACTGGCGTCCCATTCAACATATCCACGTTTTCGATGAGTAGAATATTTTTCTTAATGGATAAAAGTCGAACGATGGACAATCCAATTGGATTCGGACGGGAAGGTGCACGAGTTGCAAACACGCCTCTAATGTGTGTATCCAAATATGGGGTGACAGAAAGACGAGATTCTTTCATCTTATGAAACACATATAGGATATATATGTGTGAAAAACCATCCAAATCTTTCAATCCTGGGAGATATTCCTGTTCCAAAACAAGCTCACCTTTAATTCCTGTTGCGCCTGCCGGTTGGATTGGCATATCACTCAGATTCTCAAAAGGGGAGGTAATCTTGCCTATAATCTTGAATTCATTCTTCCATACCGCCATGTATCCTCCAGATAAATATCATTTATTTCTATAAATAAAGAATAATTCCTAATTGTGCTCGGGGATCCTCAAGCCGTAAACTGATAAAAAAAGGTCTGGCAAAGTTACCAGACCTTTAATATTTGCGTCAAGAAAGCTGGATCACTCGAATGCTTCTTCGGGTTTCCATTCCTTCCAAACCTTGCCTGCTAAATGAGGCCCAGGTTTGAGTGTTTTCTTGCCAGGCTGCCATCCTGAGGGTGTAACCTCGCCTGTCTTGACAACATGCTGGAAGGCTTTAACCTGCCGGATCAGTTCAGATACATTCCGACCGACTTCTGGTGTCAGAACTTCCATTGCGCGGATGACAAAATCGGGATCAATGATAAATCGACCTCGAATATCTACACCGCTGTTCTCATCGTATACACCGTAAACTTCACCTACGCGACCACCCGCATCTGCTAGTAATGGGTAAGGGACTCCACCCTCAACCATTTTCGATAGTTCTACTTCTTGCCAGATTTTATGGGCAAAATGGCTGTTCGTGCTCATCGCTAAAATTTCCACACCCATTTCCTGGAGTTCAGGATATTTAACAGCGACCGCTGTTAGTTCGGTCGGTCAGACAAAGGTGAAATCACCCGGGTAAAAGCAAACAACGATCCATTTGCCTTTATAATCGGATAATCGGACTTTCTTAAACCCGTCACCAATAAATCCAGTTAATTCAAAGTCAGGTGCGGGTCTGCCAACACGTGCTCTTTCCATAGATACCTCCTTGTTGGATACTTCTTGAGTGGTTGCTTTTTCTGTTTCTGTAGGGATGATCGGACCTGAGGATGGTGTTGCGCATCCTTCTGGTACTTCCGGCATATTGCCTCCTTTAAGAGTATTGACGCAAATTAAAACAAGATTATCTTATCATGATACTACGAATTCCACAACCAACTATAAAGAATTATGATTGTCCAGCTAATTAATTTCCCTCCCCAGGGAACAGAGCGTGCATAAGTACATCGTTCATCTTTTTAATTGCGAGGGATGTGGGATTTCCAGGTTCATATGATGTGATTGGCATAGCCTGAATCATTGCTCTTGGTATGGCCGGATCAAATGGGATTTCACCGATAATCATATACCCTTTTGATCCTGCTAACCGTCTTATTGCATTTGCACCTGTGGGATATATATCACATTTATTGATACAAATCACGATTGGGATATTGAAATGCTCTAATGTTAGGATGATCCTCTCCAAATCATGCTGCCCTGAAACACCAGGTTCTGCAACAAGCAGTGCCAGATCAACACCGGTGCTGGCTGAAATGACGGGGCACCCAATGCCTGGTGGTCCATCGATCAAGATCAAGGGGCTATGCTGATTTTCAGCAAACTTGACAGCATATTTTCTTAATTCAGCCACTAGTTTGCCCGAATTTTCAGCTGCAGGAAATAACTTAGCGTGAAAAAGGGGTCCATAGACTGTGATAGCGTGATACCACTCACCATCCTGCTGTATTTCCATGTGAATAGAAGCTTCCGGACATAGATGAACACATGTAGCACAGCCATCACATAGCAAGTCATTGACCTGATATGCGCTCTCATCACCTACGGGCATCTTGATGGCATTAAACCGGCATACCTCAAAGCACTTCCCACAGGCAGTACAGGTCAATGGATCAATAACAGCCTGTTTACTGCCTGAAAAATCATGTAACTCCTGAGGGATAGCGCCTGATACAAGGGCAAGATTGGCTGCATCAACATCGGCATCCACATAAACCCCTGAAACTTGTTGCAACATTAGATGCATCAAACTTGCGGCAATGCTGGTCTTTCCAGTACCGCCTTTTCCACTTAAAATGACACATTGTTTGATGTTCTGTAATTCCACCGTCATTTGACAGCCTGCTTAATTTCAGTCATTGATGCAAGAATATCTTCATAGAGGGCAAGAAAACCAGCCTTAAACTCAGTGAAGAAGTCAGTAAGAATTTCACCCTTTGCTAACCCAGCAGCAATCTCAACACGATAAGGGATTTTCATCATAACAGGGTAGTTTGTATTCTCAAGAAAATCTTCCACCACCAAATTGCCAATCCCATCTCTGTTAATGATCACACCACCTGGAATGCCGGTTTTTTCCAAAACACCGAACATTTGCTTGAGGTCGTGCAGTCCGAAAGGTGTTGGTTCAGTCACAAGGATGACGAAATCAGCATCATAAACTGTTGCGACGACTGAACAGGAAGCTCCTGGCGGGGAGTCCATAATAATGACATCGCTCTCCCCACCTTTGAGTACTTTTAGCTGACGAATGATTGGCGTGGGCATCGGCTCACTGATTGTGAGATCTCCAGAAAGAAACCTGATCTTCTTTCTTGCCACTCCAATATGTAAATTTCCGATTTGCCTTGGCACTTCTGTTATGGCATTTTCCGGGCAAGTATGAAAACAGCTTCCACAACCATGACATAATTGTGGAAAAACCAAAATAGTATTTGCAATTTGTGCCAGGGCATGAAATTCACACACATCTACACACATACCGCAAGCAGTGCAAATTTCTTTGTTTATCTCCGGAACCTTGATTTCAGCAGGGAGGATAGATTCAAATTTAGGTTTTAGGAACAGGTGTGCATCGGGTGCTTCTACATCACAATCAAGAAATTGAATATTATGCTGTTCTGACAAACATGCTGCCAAACTGGTGGCAACCATTGTCTTTCCAGTTCCGCCTTTTCCACTTGCTACGGCTATTCTTATCATCCGATATTTATCTCAAACTGATTGCAGGCGTTTATTATTATAGCCGTCAACAACCGATTGGATTGTCTTGTATGTGTCATCAAAAACGAACATCTCTAAACCTGCGAATGATAGCGTCCTCTGGGCATTAGGTCCAAACCGACCACTGATAACGGATGATGGATGATGATCAATAATAAATTGCGACGCTGCAACGCCAGCACCGCTTGATTCTTTGACAGCTTCATTCCTGTGAGCAGTCCATTCTTCGTTCACCATGTTGTACTCGATGTAAAATGGCGCGCGTCCAAACCGAAGACTTGGCTTGCTTTCCAACGTTTCACCCTGACTTGAAATAAAAATAATCATATGTTCTCCTTTCTGAATAAGTATAATTCATTTTTGTCTATTGACAATTAGAAAATAGTATTATAGAATATAGTCTAAAAGGAAAGACTATGATCAATCATCTTCAAAATCATCCCGGAAGAGGCGGAGGGTCTGGTCGAAACCGCCGCTCAGGAAGAGGAAGACGCTGGATGGGTGATTACTCGCTAATTGATGTCCGGCTTGTTGAACCTGCTTTATTAGCTTTTCTACAGGATGCAGATCTTCACGGATACGGCCTGCTTGACAGGCTTGATGAAATTGGATTAGGGGCGATAAACCCAAGTGTGATTTATCGAATTCTCAGGGACTATGAAGAAAATGGTCTGGTTCGATCATCCTGGGATGAAGAAAGCACACAGGGCCCTCCCAGAAGAGTCTATTCGCTAACAGAAGAAGGTCATAAAGCCCTTGAGAGAGCTGTAACATCATTAGCTGAAACCTCAATTCGGATAAACAAAATCCTGAGTGAAGTAAACGCACGGAAAAATGATGATGATTAATCAAAACACCAAATAATTGGGAGGATTTTATGCCTGGATATGACGGAAGCGGACCAGAAGGAACTGGCCCAAACGGATGTGGAGTAGGACCTTGCGGTGAAGGGAGGAACTACTCAAGAAGACCTTTTTTTGGAGGATGGGGTGGTCGTCGAAGGATGAGGCTATCCTTTAGAAGGCCAGGATATTTGTCTGCGGATGAAAAAGGATCCCTTGACGCAGAAAAAAGCTGGTTAACATCTCAGTTAGAAGCCGTCGATAAACGCTTGAAAGAGATCAAAGAGTAATCAGAAAGATGTAGCGCTTGTTTCATGTTGTTCAGGCTCTTATTCCAAAATAATTTCGCATAGTTTATTCTAACGCATCACTGTATCGGACCAATTACGGTTCTTTTACACATTGGTACCTGTGCCTGGGATTTCCCCATTTCTTTGATTGTGAGTGAACCCAACCAGTATAGCTGACATAATAGGCCTCATCTTCATGATCCATATTATAATCCGCTGTCCAATAATAAACAGGTTCTAAGTCCGGTGCCCAGAGGGGGGTCTCTTTATCAGGTGAGACTGCACAGCCCAGTTTTTAATTAACACCATCCCACTCACATCCAGCATTTTCATCGTTCTGCCTGAGCGATCGTGCTATCTCATCAACTGTTGGCATCCGCCAGATATGTTGCGGTGTTGCCATGAGATATTTTCCGCTTTCATCCAAATAAACGCATAAACCGGTTGTTTTCATATCCTCCAATGTTGTATATTCTGGTCTTGTTTTTTGGGGATTTAAACCAACAGGTTCAATAGCAAAAAAAGCAAGTGAATTCCATCTTGGATAACCACCAAAATCCTGCTTCCAATTCCAACCTGGACCAAGGGGTGCCCAAATGAGCGAAACCTCATTGCCCACTATCAACCTGGCTGACCGGTCTCCATCATCCAATCGATTGAGTACAACAGGCAAATTGACCCCAGTTACAATCAATCCTGCCAGCAATGGTAAGCCAATTGCAATAACCATTCTGATATTCCGCAGAATCCAGGGGCGATCTTTTATTTTTGATCGTGGATTGAAGCGACCATCCAATATTAATAAAATACCCACGAGTGTAAAGCCCCCGGATAAGAACAACCGCTCCATTGTAACATTTAGGGAGTAATATCCGCTTGATATCGTTGGTGCCAACCACCAGATCGCGAATGCTAACCCCGTGACTATCAGTATTCCTCCACCAATAAAAGGTATTCGAATGGCCAATACACTGAAAAACATGGCAGCGGCACCAATAGATAAGAACAGAAACCAGGGTGTGGCAGGAACCCCCCATCCCTCGTAAAACGCCTCACCCAAACCCCAATGCAGCCAAATGGCATTGAGTGCAGTTATTAATCCAATTCCTATCCATTCGATTAGTTTTTTTATCCACTTCCGCACTATCCAACTCCGTTTATCGGAGGATTTACTGAAGTATAATCGTAAAATCAATTCTATTTTAGAAGGTGTGTATCAATGCAATTCGATTATGAATTCCGTTCTAGACGCAGTAATGTGATGTCAACCCATGGGATGGTTGCCACAAGTCATCCCCAGGCATCCCTTGCTGGCTTGGAGATACTGAAATCCGGGGGGAGTGCTGCGGATGCCGCAGTTGCTGCGGCTGCAGCATTGAACGTTGTTGAACCTATCGGATCAGGTATTGGAGGAGATTGTTTTGCACTGTATTGGGATGCCAAAGAGAAGGCTGTCTTTGCTCTAAATGCAAGCGGCCCTTCAGCAAAAGGTTCTTCACTTACTGATCTATTGGTAGCAGGTTACAAACAATACCCGCTATATACCGGACATGCAGTCAGTGTTCCAGGTACTGTGGCGGGGTGGGATGCTTTGCTAAAAAGATTTGGCAGGATGTCTTTTTCAGATGTCTTGACGCCAGCCATCAATCTTGCATTTGAAGGGTATCCCGTAACCGAGTGGATCAGTTCCGGTTGGCGGTTGATGGTTGATAGAATTCAGCGGCTTGAACCTGATCTGTCTCTTCCAAAATATAGGCAGACCAATGGTCCTCCACAGAAAAATATCGGGGAATTCTTGATTGACGGCAGAGCACCAGGCGTTGGGGAAATATTAAAAATACCTACACTCGCCGAAACTTTGAATAACATATCAAATCATGGAAAAGATTACATTTATGAAGGCTATTTTGCAGAGAAGTTGTGCAATTATGTTCAACGTTATGATGGTTGGTTGACAATTGATGATATGAATGGATTTGAAGCCGAATGGGTAGACCCAATATCTGCAGACTTCCATGGTTTCCGTTTATATGAGTGCCCTCCAAACAGCCAGGGATTAGCGGCCATCATAGCTGCGAAAATAGCCAATCAATTCAATCTTCATGATATGAACCTTGATGAACGAATTCATATCTTGATTGAAAGTCTGCGCATTGGGTTTTCTGAAGCCTTATACTGGGTTACAGACCCAAAATTTGAAAAATCAACATATAAAAACCTCCTCAAAGAAGGTTTTTTGCAATCAAAACGTCATTATATAGATTTGGATCGTGCAATTGATCATCTGAGTTCCCCTTATCAGTCTGCCGGTGATAACACAACATATCTATCCGTTGTGGATCAGGATGGCAATGCATGCTCCTTTATCAGCAGCCTTTACACCGGTGTGGGAACAGGATTGATTGTCCCGGGGACGGGTGTTTTTCTTCAGAACAGGGCTGCTTTGTTCAATCTCGATCCGGATCAACCCAATGTACTAGAAGGTGGGAAAAGACCCTATCATACGATCATTCCGGCGATGATAACAAAAGAAGATGAGCTGTTTGCCAGTTATGGGATCATGGGTGGCTATATGCAACCCCAAGCTCATCTCCAGGTGATGTCAAATCTGGTCGATATGAATTACAATCCCCAGCAGGCTTTGGACATGCCGAGGTTCAATATAAATATCGGTGCAGGTGGGGGCGTTGGGGCAATGGATCCTGGGGGCGAGGTGTTCATCGAAAGTGGATTTGCATCTGAAGATATCGCCTCGCTCACAAAAAAAGGTCATAATATATCACAAATTACTGGTCGACGGCGGATGATCTTTGGTGGGGGTCAGGTTATTCAGAGAAATCCAAATACAGGTGTATTAATAGCCGGGTCGGACTCCCGAAAAGATGGCTGCGCGATTGGTTGGTAAACCGTAGCATTCTATCTACATCGGATGGTTTCATTGTGCATATGAATGCATAAGAGATCAACAGGGATTAGAGATAATCTGCAATTCTTTTTAGGTCTACTTTTCCTATTGCTTTTTTCATTTCAGACTTTATTTCTGTGAGTTTCAATAATTCATCACGAGAATTTGCCAGTTTAGTCATTCCCGCAACAAGATCATCTATGCCTTCTCTACCTGCTCGGAATATCGCTTCACCCATCCAAACCGATTCGATTTCACTGGCTCGTTCCGTCACAGGGAATGACATTTTCTCAAAATCAAAATAATCGGGAAAAACTGATGGGACAGGCAGCTTTGATAAACCTGGCTGGAAGAGATCATAACGATGCATTGCAGGATATCCTGTATCAGCCGGGATACCTTCCTGCGTCAGCGCGTAACAAAACATTTTGTTGTCACAACCAAAGTATTCGGGGTCTATTTTGATCACATACCGATATAAATTTCTGCGTGTTTGCCTCAGGTCTCGTTTCAGCATGCGAATTCCCGGCACTTCACTCAAACTTTCTTCCAGATATGCTCCCATTTCTTCACGCTGATTAAATTGGCTAGGAAAGCGATCAAGCGCAACCAATCCTAATGCAGCGTGGACCTCAGACCATCGATAATTCACCCCCATTGTAAATTGAGTTCCTTCACTATCTTTCGGTCGGCCACAATCGATAATACTGGCTGCACGCTCAGCCATCAGCCTGTCTTTACATAGCAAGACACCGCCTTCACCTGTCGTAAGGCTCTTTAAGGATTGCAAGCTGAAAGATCCAAAATCACCAATTGCACCGGCACCCATCCTCCGCCATTTAGACCCATGTGCATGTGCACTATCTTCAATCACAATTAGATGATATTTTTCTGCCATTGCCATGATTGCATCCATATCTGTCATTTGAGCAGCCAGGTGCACAACAATTATGGCTCTGGTTCTGTTAGTAATTGCTTCTTCGACTTTTTCTGGATCGATGCAATAATTTTCAGGATGTATATCAACGATCACTGGAATCGCACCGGCAGCCATGGGTGCCGCCGCTGTTGCCTGGAATGTGTAAGCTGGGACAATAACCTCATCACCCCATCCAATGTCAGCTGCGCGCAAAGCCACTTCCATCGTAATCGTTCCATTCATCATCGGAACTGCATACCCGCCTCCCTGCATCTCAGCGAATTTTTCAGCAAATGCCTTTGTGTTAGGTCCAGGAAACGGAAATCCTCCCCAGCGTCCTGACTTAATTGTCTGAGACACAGCTTCGACATCTCGCTCATCAAAAACTGGCCAGGAAGGGTATTTTTCCTTACGTATTGGCTCTCCGCCAAAAACAGCTAAACTTGACATTGATATTTCTCCTGATTTGTGCTTACTTCCATTGAATTGTATACAAGGATGAATTTATCCTGATATATTATTGTTTAACCGACTTGATAAGTTGGGTTCTGAAACCTACATCTTGAAGGCCTACAACCTCGGCAGCTAATACAATCGATCCCACAACTGGGGGGATCGATAAAGATATCAGATGTGCGCCAGGTGCAAATTCATGGATTGTCTCTCTGAATGGTCTTATATAAATTTCACCAGCCTTAAAGACACTGCCGATTAAAACGATATCAAATGTTAGGCCCTGAATGTTTAGCTGCCTGATAACAGCATTCACATTACATCCCAGTTCGGTTGCACAATAATTTACAATTTCACCTGCAACTTCATCACCATCAGCAGCCAATTGAAAGATATCACGTGCAAGTGAGGGAGATAGGCGAATCATTTCCATCGCCAAACCTTCAATGAGGTCTCCCTCACTGTGGACGTTCGCATAATCAAAGAATAACTGAGTTAGTTTTGTGTTTGGACCACGGTTTGACCAGGCGTAAGTCACTGCAACCTGAGCAAGCCATACCATTTCTGCCGCACCACCAATTTCGCCAAATAAGGCACCATTACCAGTAATTCTCCCTACCTTACCTGATTGATCTCTTCCTCGAACATTATTTCCAGTGCCGGCATCAACCGCAATACCCCATCCTTCTGACGCACCTGCCAATAAGCCTATTACCGCATCATTTGCGAACTTATAAGGCGATTGAATATCCAATGCCTCTATCGCTTCGACCATGATCTTTTCTTCAGACGGCCAATCATAGCCTGCAATTCCAAATCCCATGCCAGAAATTTGTGACTTCTCCAGGCCGGCATCATTTAATGCATCTTCAGCAACCTGAATCAGAGCTTTGGCCATCCCTTCCTGACCCAGGACCTCATAACTGCCGCATCCTGTTCGTCCAAAACCCACAACATTGCCTGAAAAGTCAGAAATGAGTGCATGGGTTTTACTATTTCCAACGTCGATTCCCAATAAATAGGCAGGATTTCTTGTCTTGTTTGTTCAATTAATATTCCTTAATCTTCATGATTTACGAAAAAATTTTGGGAGATATTCACGGTTTAGACTAAGCATATCCTCCAAAACAATGTTGATTTGATCAGCAGGCGGTCCTAAGGGATGTGCTAACAACGCCATATGCGCAAGTTTCCGGTCTCCAAAAACTGCAGCTTGAGCCGTGAGAATTTCATACGCTTTGACCTGTCCAATCAGGCTCTCGCACACCAGCGGGAGAGGGTTCGTCTCAATAGGTGTAATCCCTCTACTATTTACAAGACAGGGCATTTCAAGTACCCAATCTCTATTCCACCCGGAGACAGCACCGTTATGGCGGACATTTACAACATGGACCTCGTTAAGATCATTGTATAGTGCATTAATGAGCTGGGTGGCGACAGTTGAATAATATGCACCACCACGCAGCATTAATTCGTCAGGTGGCTCATTCCTATCTTTTTGGGCATATTTTTCCAGGAGATCTGCTTCAATCCTGATGACTTCTTCAGCTCGTGATGGCGGCCAATCCCCCTGTTTTTGAATCATTTCATCTGTGTAGTAATAATATCTCAGGTATGGGTTGGGAAGCATCTGCAGCATGGCCAATGTTTCCGGATCAAAATAAGGCTCTTCATCTTTATTCATCCCATCGATAATGAAACTCATTATCTCTGGCCAATACTCTTTTCCCGTAATTTTAAACCCATAAAACCATGTGAGATGATTTAAGCCAAAAGTCTTGATCTGCGCATCCTGGGGTATGTAAGCCGTCCCCATTATTTTGTTGAATTGTTTCAGTATTTCCATTTTCGTGGTCAAGGATACGTTACATACACCGACCACTTTTGTATCCGGGGCAAATCTTACAAGTGCTTCTGTCACCAACCCTGAAGGGTTCGCAAAATTGACCAACCAGGCATTTGGGGCATATCGATTGATAGCTTTTGCGATATCCAGAATAACAGGAATTGTTCTTAAAGCTTTGGCCATCCCTCCAATCCCGGTGGTTTCCTGGCCCACCAACCCATATCGTTTGCCAAGGTATTCATCTCCTCGCCGGGAGACCATATGACCAACTCGCAACTGGGTGATGACATAAGACGATCCTTCAATGGAATCTCTCTGGTTGTGGCTCAAAATCACCTTGAATCTTGCCTTTTTATGGGCTGCTATTCTCTGGGCAAATCTGCCAACCACTTCTAATCGTTCAGCATCCACATCCATCAACCATAGTTCATCAATTGGAAACATATCCTGCCGTTCCAGAAACCCAAAAACCAATTCAGGGGTGTATGTGGATCCTCCACCAATAACACTTACTTTGATCATCCCGCAGCCTCTCTTCATTGTTGTTTCGCGATATGTTAATTATAATGGGAATGTAAATAAAAATTGTGGAAAAAGCGACACTATCAAACACATACGAGAATATCAATTGTTTTGTTTCTGAAGGTAATACATGGAAAACATCCTTAAATCGCCATCATATGATCTCAATCATGCAAAAAGAATTCTTGCTGTACAGCCGCATTATGATGACAATGATATCGCTGCCGGCGGTACGCTGTACACACTTGCGAAAAACGGTGCAGAAATTATCTACCTGACTGTAACAGATGATCTGGCAGGTGTCAGAGACCAGCAGTTATCAAGCGATCAAACCAACCAGGTGTTATTACAAAATCAAAATAAAGCTGCAGAGTCATTGGTGTACAGGAACAAATCAGGTTTGATTTTCCGGATGCAAGTGCCTATGATTATTTCCTGCTTCGTGACCAAATCATCAGTTTGATCTGGAAAAAGCGACCAGACATCATCATGACCTGTGACCCATGGATGCCCTACGAGGCTCATAACGACCATATTCAAACAGGCAGAGCAGTGGCTGAAGCAGCTATCCTCTATGAACTACCCTCTTATGGGGGATGGAATAACAGCGAGAAGAATGAGTATCAGCTTCAGGCTGTCGCATTCTACAATACTGCGTATCCCAACCTGGTCTTTGATATCTCAGAAGCATTAATTCACAAACAAAATGCTTTGCGATCCTATACTGCGCAATTTGAAAAGGAAGCGTTGGAAAATTTAATATCGCAGACGACATTGCTTTCTTCGTATCTCGCTCAGGATAAGAATTTTGAATTTGGTAGAATCATTTAAAATTGTCGCACCATGGATGCTGCATTGTTTTCCTTTGACAATGCACTTATAAGTGATTTTATTGGAGAATGTTCAGCTTTGAATAAATGGAGGTCAGGTGTTTAAACGAATAATTGTCATTGTATTGGATGGGGTAGGGATTGGGGCTGCTCCTGATGCAGCAGATTATGGCGATGAGGGTTCCAATTCCATAGCGAATGTAGCAAAAGTTCTGGGTGGGATCAAGTTACCTCACATGGGAGCCTTAGGGCTTGGAAATATCACACCAATCCAGGGAGTACCACCTGTGGACATAGCGAAAGGCGGCTATGGAAAAATGCAGCCGCTTTCCGCTGGGAAAGATACCATCCAGGGTCATTGGGAAATGATGGGAATTCATTTACCTAATCCATCACCGACGTATCCGAACGGTTTTCCAAAGGCAGTAATGGATGAGTTTGAAGCAAAAATTGGTCGTGGAACCCTAGCCAATCGGCCAGCCTCAGGCACAGAGATCATTAAAGAACTGGGTGAAGAGCATATTCGGACCGGGAAACCGATTATCTACACTTCTGCTGATAGTGTTTTTCAGATCGCTGCCCATGAAGAAGTCATTCCAGTTGAAGAATTATATGAAATATGCCAGATCGCAAGAGAGATGCTAAAGGGGGAGCATGCCGTTGGGTCGTGTGATTGCCCGTCCATTTATTGGAACAAAAGCTGATAATTTCAAAAGAACAGATAATCGGCGCGATTTTTCACGAGCACCGGAGACTGATACTGTGCTTGACAAACTATATCAATCTGGATTCGATGTTTGGTCAGTGGGTAAGATTGATGATATTTTCGTTCATCGTGGGATTACAAGAAAGAATCATACGTTGGGAAATGCAGCCAGCACCGCGATCACTATAAAACTTCTAGATGAACCCTTTCATGGCTTATTGTTTGTAAACCTGATCGAGTTTGATATGATCTATGGACACCGAAATGATCCACAAGGCTATTACAATGCATTAAGAGCATTTGATGACGCGATTCCAGACATCCAGGAAAGCTTACAACCTGAAGATCTGGTCATTGTTTCAGCGGATCACGGCGTTGATCCAACAACAGAAAGCACCGATCACTCGCGTGAATTTGTCCCGCTTCTCGTCTTTGGCCCAACCGTGAAGAGCGTAGATCTGGGTATTCGACAGACCTTTGCCGATGTAGGCGCAACGATTGTAGAAAATTTCAATCTTGAGCCTACTTTAATAGGCACAAGCTTCCTCGAACAATTATCCTGTACTGAGTAGAGATCATGCGCCTATTTTGTGTGGATTGTGGAAGTGAGAAAGCGTTTGACCCCGTTCAATGGCGGTGTGAATGTGGTGGTGCCTGGGAACCCACCGGCCTGCCAGAATTTAATCCTGAAAAGATTGATTATTCCAACACAACAATGTGGCGGTATGGCAAAATGTTGGGTTTGGATGTCCATTCTGAAGTTAAAAAATTATCTATAGGTTGGACCCCGCTAATTCCGATCGATTTGTTTGGGCATCAGACATATTTAAAACTGGACTATCTTTCTCCATCCGGATCATTTAAAGACCGCGGCATCAATGCAATGGTCAATCAGCTTTATCAGATGGGGTTTCGAAATCTGATTGAAGATTCTTCTGGTAACGCAGGGGCTTCACTCGCAATGCATGGCGCAAGATTCGATATGAACACAGAAATTTATTTCCCTGAACAGGCCGCACCTGCGAAAATCAATCAAATCGCAATTTATGGCGCACAAATTAAACCAATTCCGGGTCCAAGAGAGGCTGCAGAACAAGCAGCTCAAGCCAACGTGACCACTGATAGGATTTATGCCTCTCATGCCTATAACCCTGCTTATCTGGCAGGGCAGATCTCAGGATCTTATGAATTATGGGAACAACTGGGTCGGAGAGCACCTGATTGGATAATCTGTCCAGTTGGACAGGGTGGGTTATTTCTTGGCTACTGGTTTGGTTTTACCAATCTCTTACAATCAAATCTGATAGTTCAAATGCCGCGGTTGGTTGCTGTACAGTCCAAAACCGTCTCACCAGTCTACAATGCCTGGATAAATAAATTGGATCGCATCCCGGAAGTCTTCCCGGAAGGGAAAAGCCTGGCTGATGGCGTTGCGATCACAAAACCGATTCGAGAAAAAAGGATTCTTCAAGCTTTAGAAGAATCAAACGGGCTTGCACTTAGCATATCTGAAGATGATATTTGGAAAGCGCAACAGCTAATAGCTTGTAAAGGATTCTATATAGAGCCGACCAGTGCTCTGGTTGTCGCTGGATTCAATCAAATAACCCAATTAATTCGAGAAGGTGAAACAGTCGTATTGCCGTTAACTGGCAGTGGGTTAAAAACAGTTCTTAAAAAGCAATAACTTGAAAAGAAATAAAAAAATTTTTACTGCAACTACTATGAAATTCTCTTTGCGATCGTAATCCATTGTGGATCGTCATGGTACGATAAAAAATGGTCACTTTCCACTAAGTGACTCAAATCATCAAATCCCAGGTCAATTGCCAAATTCAGATCGCTAAAAACCTGCTCCTTAAGGTTTTGATGAGCTGCAGCACAAGCTGAATTCCATGCTACCCAAGCTTGTGGATTGGGTGTCTTCTGCGCTTGCTGATAAAAAGACAAAGCTTTCCCATAATCCTTTTTTCCCAGGGCAACATTCCCATGAACTGCCAATCCAATGAAAGGATCTATATAGATATTCATTACTTTATGTTCATCGACCAATTTGAATCCAGTACTGAGCGCTGTTCGAGAAGAAGCTGTGTTTGACTTATAACAATGCCAGAGTATTGTTTGTAAACCTCTGTTCCTGGCATCCATTAAAAATCGATTAGTCATTGCTTTTGCCAGTCCCATTCTGCGAAATGGCAACATTGTTGCAATCCCCACTTCACATCGATCAATTTGGTTGTATTCTGATAAACACCATCCAGCTAAAGTATTATCATGAAATGCAACAATTCCGAAAGAATTGTTCAGGAATGCTTCAACTGATTCTCTTTCAGAACACATTTCTTCAATCAACGCTTCATAGCCTGCGAATTTTTCACTGAGGAGCTCTTGATTGACCTGACGCAATGTAAAATTCTCAGGGAGTATGAATTCTTTTCCCACGTTGTCAAGCTGTTTCAAGTAAATCTGGTAATCAAAAACGATCGGGTGATATCGTTTTAATATTGTGCCAATTAAATTTATCCAATCTGGTTGGTCTGACGTAATTCTCACAAGCGACACATCTGCATTTATGCAATTATTGAATACAACATCATTAAAGAATTGAACAAACTTATCATTTTCTATGTATTTTTGATCCCCCATAATGAATGCGCGATGCCGGAATTGAACAAAGATAATTTTTGGCGATTCCTGATTGTCGATATATCCTTTGCCCAATGTCGTGCCATCCAAAATCGTTCTTAGAACAGTATGATATCCGAGCGAGGACAGCTTTGGTTTTATAATGGACAAGTCTTCGTTGTTAAGAGTACGCATTTATGGTCTCAATAATTCAGATTTGTAATGGCGTCTGATTAAACCTTTCCAGAGGTTACCAACCGTGTAAAATATTCAAATGAACGATTAAAAGTTGCCTCAGCATCATCAGGAAATGCACAAGCAGGGAGTTCCCTCATCTGCAAATGGTAGGCAATACAATCACAACAAACACCTTTTCGAGCGCAAGGTGAATATGAGCAATTGCACCGTTTCAGATTACTTTCTTTTTTACATTCCATGTTTGCTCCAATCATCTTTCTAAATGATTACCCAAATTCTACTTATCCATGCTGCATCTGGTTATAATATAGCAAGAAATAATCTTGTTTTATATACCAATCAAACAATATTGAAGGAAGGTTTTCATGCAGGTTTTTAAGATTTTACTACTAATCGCCCGTCCAGCAGCAGGAAAGAGTGAAGTCATCCATTATCTAAAACAGAACTCCTGAAGAAGATAGAAAATGGAAATTTCATATTGGGAGGTTTTCAGAAATTGACGATTTCCCGATGCTATGGACCTGGTTTGAGGAAGATGCCCTTTTGCAACAATTGGGACAACCGCGTTTGCATACAACCCCAGATGGGTACTTTAAGTACCAGTATTTATGGGACCTTTTGATTGAACGGATCAATTTGGAATATCAAAAACAATTACGGGATGGGGCTGAACACACATTAATCATTGAGTTTGCAAGAGGGACAGAACATGGTGGATTTCGCAGGGCATTCAAACACTTATCAAACAAAATACTCCAGAACCTGGCTATCTTATATATTGATGTGACCTGGGAAGAATCATTACGCAAGAACAGGCGGCGCTTTAATCCAGATCGACCTGATAGTATATTAGAACACGGCTTACCAGATGAGAAATTAGAAAGGTTATATCGACACACAGATTGGCATGATATCGCTCAAGAAAATCCGGATTTCATAAGAATTCGAGATTATCGGGTTCCCTACGTTGTTTTTGATAACGCGGATGATGTGACAACTGAGGGGGGGGCAAGACTTGGAGAAAGATTAGCAGAAGTTCTCGAAATGTTATGGTCTAAATATCATCAGTAATAATGCAGGTTGAAACCATGGATTTCTTATTTCGTTTGAATTTTCAGTCCAGGCTCGCAACGCAAGAAATCTCCGGCAATTCGTATAGGTAAAGATAATTTTTTTTGATTACTCTTCTTGAGTGAATGACCAATCTGCTTATTACTACAATAAATTCATTTGACTCCAGATGATATAGAAATTCTCAATGAACAGGAAAATATGCAAACAATTAACCAATCTTTAAAAAATAATAACCGCAAAGACATCGGCTACTTCATCACATATGGCGCTTGTTTCGTTGCAATAGGATTGTCAATGGCAGCAATTGGCCCCGTATTACCCTTTCTAGCAGATCATATTGACGTGTCTCTCGCAACGGTCAGTTTTTTGTTCACAGCAAGCAGCCTTGGCTATTTGCTTGGTTCAGCAGGAGGTGGCCGCCTGTATGATCAATTTAAAAGCCACACATTAATGAAAATTGCGTTAATCCTGGTTGTTGTCATGTGTGCATTGATCCCGTTGTTCCAAAATATTTTCCCTTTACTTATTATTATGTTTTTATTTGGGCTTGGGCAAGGCACATTGGACGTTGGCGGAAATGTTAATTTGTTATGGGTTTATCAATCCAGGGTTGGACCATACATGAATGCGTTGCACTTTTGTTTTGGTGTCGGTGCATTCCTCTCCCCACTCATTATCCATCAAGTTTTGAAAATCTCTGGCGGCAATTTATTTTGGCCATTTTTTGTGTTGGCAATCCTTTCAATACCCGGGTTGTTAGGATTGTTTCTGCTTAAATCCCCACAGAATCCAGAACAAAACGTCGATACTTCACAACACAAATCATCACAATCTCGACTTATTATTCTAATGATGCTGCTGTTTTTTATTTATGTAGGTGTTGAAGGTGGATTTGGAAACTGGATTTTCACTTACACAATGGAAGTGAATGTTGCCAATGAATCCACTGCCTCTTATATAAATTCATTTTATTGGGGCGCACTAACCCTCGGAAGGCTGCTCTCGATAGTATTGGCAAAAAAACTGTCCCCATCAACTATTTTGATTGGAAACTTTAGCTTATCAATTCTTTTTCTGGGTTTGTTCCTCATTTGGCCAGTAAATTCACAAGCCATATGGATTGGATCGATTGGTTTAGGTTTTTCGCTTTCTTCAGTATTTCCCACGCTTTTAGCCCTGGGTGAAACTCGCATGAAGGTCACTGGAAAGGTAACAAGTCTTTTTTTCCTGGGGAGCAGTTCAGGTGGCACCTTAGTGCCAATGCTCCTGGGACAGATATTTGACTATATTGGCAGTTATGAGATTATGTTAACGATGTTTGGTGTTACAGTTTTGGGTCTGATCGTATTAATCTTGCTGATAGCCACGTCAAATAAAATGGGTGAGAAATCAAGGCCTTGATATTCCAGATCACACACATGATGTCAGGTAATTATTGATTATTGTGAATAGTGAATTGTGCATGGTGAGTGTATTTGCGAGTTTTAAGCTTAAAACTCGACGCTGAAAAAGGGGTGACGCTCATAATAATTAGGACAATATCGTTTTATAAACAAACTACATTGAAAAAAGAAAAAGCTCCCGTTCAATCGGGAGCTTTTGTATTCATACTGATATTTTACACAAATCGTTCGCGGATATCTGCACTGATATAATCCAAAACAGCGACTGTGATGGCAATAAACCAGACTGCGATACCTGCTGCGCTGTAATCCAGCATACGGATCCACTGGGTGAGGAGATATCCAATCCCACCACCGCCAACCAAACCAATCACTGTGGACATACGAATGTTGATATCCCAGCGATAAATGGTAAAGGAAACAAAAGGCGGGATAACCTGCGGGATCACACCATACATGACAATCTGGAACCAGTTAGCACCCGTCGCCTGAACAGCCTCAATCGGACCTGGATCAATGGATTCAATCGCTTCTGAATAGAGTTTGCCTAAGGCTGCAATTGAGTGCACAACCAGGGCTAAAATACCTGCAAAAGGTCCTAAACCCACAATGATAATAGCCATGATCGCCCAAATGAGCGGTTCAATTGAACGGATGATATTAAGTATGCCGCGCACCAGGTAATAGATACCAAGCGTGAAAGCATTCGCTCTCATGAGATTCCTGGCAGCCAGGAAGCTGACGGGGACAGCAAGGATAATCCCGAAGAATGTCGCCATCATACCGATGAAGATCGTTTCGATCATTTTTTCAATGGCAAGTTTTAGTTCTTCACTGAACTCCCATTCACCGACTGATGTTACCTGGCGACCTTGGAGCTCCCAATTTGCACCACCTTCACGATAGGATTGGGGGATAAGCCGATATGGCCATGTGAGTTCCGTCTCAAAATAACCATCTGCATCAGGTATGACGCGAAGAAATTCACCTTCATCTCGTTGTCTGAATTGTGATGTTGCTGGGTCACGCCACCAAATCTCAACGACTTGATCAGGTGCGAAGTTATATCCCTCGACATGAAGGGTAGTGCCTGGTATGACAATCACACCACCATCTTCAGCTTCTTCCTGGGTAGCAGGGTTTCCACAAGTAGGATCGACTACCAGGTAAGGTTTATCAACTAATGGATCAGTCGCAGGAGGCGGTGAATCATCGCAAGGCGTTTCTACAGTGGCTAAACCCCGCCATTCTACTTCAGGGTAGGAAATCGCCCTTTCCCATGGCCATAATATTCGAGAAATTGCAGGGAAAGCATCATCAAACTGTGTAAAGAATGTGAACAGGTCGATTTGACCAATTTGCCATCCGATAATGAAAAAAACCACAATTAACAGAAAGAAAACAATCACAGGGTTTCTGGCATCTGCTTTGCCAGCCCTTTTCGCCACCTGATAAGCGTCAATAATGATCCAAACATAGAACAAAATGAACAAAACGCTGATGACATAAAAAACCGGTTCGAGGCGGAAGGCCTTTCGCATGATGTTAAAGACACCTTCATCCCTTGGTGCTGCGAGACGGAATCGCCAAATTAACAAACCAACCATGGAAATAAAACTAAAAAATATCACCAACCCTCTCTGTAAAGCTCTGGCCATTGCCTGACCAAGACCAGGAACGATTGCAGATAAAACTGCCGCAAGCCAGGGTGGTACGAAACTGGGGAGCAAGGGCTTTTCTTTATATTCTTGATTCTTCTTTGCTTTCATTATGACACCTCTCCCACACTTCCTTCAAGTGATGCATCACCAATGCGAATGGCTTCTTCGCCATAAATCGTCTTGAATTCTTCATCTGTCATTTTTTGGATATCCCTCTTTGTCCCTTGATAGACCAATTTGCCATCTTTCAGGCCAATCACCGAAGTACCATAGCGCTGAACCAGATCTAAATAATGCAAGCTGCAAATGATTGTCAGTTCGTCTTCCTGATTGAGGTCTTCAAGGTGCTGCAAGATCGAGTGTGCTAATACGGGATCCAAACTTGCGACAGGCTCATCCGCAAGAATCAATTCTGGTTCTTGCATCAATGCTCGTGCGATGCCAACCCGCTGCTGCTGCCCTCCTGAAAGTTCCCTTGCCAGCTTGTGTGCCTGGTTATCAATTCCAATGCGTTTAAGAGTGGAAACTGCCATTTCTCGGTCATCTTGAGAAAACCGATGAAGCATGGTCGGCCATGTTTTTGAATATCCCAAACGTCCAGTGAGCGCGTTGACCATTACGGTTGACCGCTCGACAAGGTTAAAATGCTGAAAAACCATTCCTATCTTTCGACGTGCCTCCCGCAATTCATCCCCCTCAAGTTTTGCCAGGTCCACGCCATCCCAAATGATCTCACCTTCTGTGGGATCAATCAAGCGATTGATACACCGTAATAGTGTGGACTTGCCAGAACCGGATAATCCAATCACAATTAAAAATTCACCGTCAGGGACGGTGAAAGAGACATTATCTACTGCTAAAGTACCATCTTCATAAATTTTCGTTAAATTACGAATTTCAAGCATAGCATTATATTCCTCGGATGAACTCATCCCCTGGTGAATAAGTTAGGGGGGCTGGCTACAACCAGCCCCCAGTTTAGTTATTGGTTAGAATTGAAGATTAGTCTCCCAAGAAATCCTCAATGTTGATACCAGCGGCATCAAGAACCTGTCGGAAGGGATCATAGAAATCATCACCCTTGGGGGCAAGCTCACTCCACTCATATGCAGTATCGAGTGCTTCAGCGCCTTCTTCAGTCCCAGGCATTGCAATGAGAGCAGCGTTGATCTGTTCACGAAGTTCTGCGGGAACAGATGGATGGTACTGCACACCATCATTGGGGATGTCCGCTGAAACCTCAATCACCTGGATTACATCCATGATATCAGGATAATCCTCTTCAAGGCTGGATCGGGCATCCACAAAGGAAGAACCTGCATCACAGTCGCCATTATAAACACCCGCGACAGAAGCATCATGTGAGCCGGCATCCACAACTTCAGCCAAATCGGTTTCAGGATCAATTCCATATGACTGCATCGTAATGCTGGGGATGATCCAGCCAGAGGTGCTCAATGGATCAGGACGGCAGAAGGTCTTGCCGGCCAGGTCCTCAACCGATGTCAGGCCGCTGTCACTACGGACGAAGATTTGGCCGTTATATGAAGCGCTGCCATAACGAACTGAAACCAATTCAGCTTCTGCAACACCACGTTCTGATGCAACCATATAAGCAAATGTTGCCAAGGAGGCAATATGTGCCTTGGGTGGATCAGCTGAAAGTGCTTCGATCACACCTGCATATTCAGTGGCGACAAAAGGATCAACCACAATGCCGGTGGCATCAAAGATCATGTCCGCCACAACATCAAAGCCTGCCAGGACGGTGTCAGACTCACTTGAAGGCACCAACGCCCAGATGAGTGGATTCTCCTCGGTTCCCAGGTCTGCTTCGCGTTTACAACCGGCTAAGCTGAAGCTGGCAATCACGAGGAGGGCAATCAAGATATAAGATATTCGTTTCATGTCTACTCCTTCAAAAATAGATTAGGATTGAATGTGGTACTCTAACACTAAGTATAGTCGAGATTCTGATTTTTATGCAAGTCATTTTAAGAGTGATCTTGATCTAATTAAACTCACTAAAATCCTTCTTAGAATTGCATCATCTAGGCTACTTTATCTTTAATAATCTGATCTAATTTTCTGCGCCAGGGAGAAAAAATATCGCGCACCAAATCTGCTGCCTGATCTGATCCGGTTTTATTTGAGATGTTTTCCAATATCAATTGATATGATGCTCCGTCAGAGAAGTTTAAATGCAATGTTTCTTCATAGCTGTGAGTCTTTGGAAGGAATCCCCTGCTGATGATTTGATTGGTTGAGGAAACATCTTCAAGCTCATTAAAATCATAACCAACATGCTTTATACCAGAATCCTTTGAATCCTGGATTAGGAAGATCTTTTGTTTATCATCATCCGTTATCAACATGATATCTGGACGGACCTGTTTGCTGTTCTGTTTAGCAAATAATTGTTCAACATCCTCAGTATTGATATCTTTCAAATGTTGTTGAATATATTCCTTAAAACCCCGAAGTTTTTTTTTGCTTATTGCACGACTGATCAGCATACTCACAAACCATGCAGCCATGAATAGCACAAACAGAATAACAAAATAGAGCAGGGTATCCATCGTAATCCTTTCTAATCCTTGAAAAATCGCTAATTTTATCAATTTTCTTCTACATTGAGTTTTTCATAGTCATAGTATAAACGAAATAAGAAATGATTTGTCAGAGAAATTGAAAACCAGAGGTATAACAAGAGAGAAAACGCGCAGTATAATCTTCGCAATGTTGTGACACTCAAAGAAAACGGGATCGTAAAGATAGTTATCTATGACCTATGATCTTTCTGGAAAAACAATTGTAATCACCGGGGCGACCTCTGGTATCGGATACACAGCAGCCCATCAGTTTACTAAATCTGGTGCTTTCGTAATTGGGGTAGGGAGATCTAAATCTAGAATAGAAATTGCCATCCAGAACATCAAAGGTGATTGCCCATCGGGGCAAATAAAATTTTTAGAAGCTGATTTATCAATCCAGGAAGAAGTTCGATCCTTGATCCATGATATTCCCTTGTTGCTTGAAGAAGGCGGCTATTCCCATCTGGATAATTTGATCAATAATGCGGGTGTTTATCTTGGGAAAAAACAGATATCCCCCGATGGTGTTGAGATGACATTTGCTGTCAATCATTTAGCTGGTTTTATCCTTGCCAATGGATTATTCGAGTATTTAACATGTTCTGATAATGGAAAAGTCATATCCGTTACTTCTTACTCTCATAGAACAACACCACTTTCACTGAACAGGATAATCAATCCATGGCCATATCTCAGCGTATTGGCTTATAAACGTTCTAAGCTATGCAATGTATTATTCACACATGAATTCAACCGGAGACATGACAAGGTTACTGCTTTTGTCGTGGATCCTGGATTGGTCAATACTTCAATCACCTCCAAAGGAAGCAATGGTATTTCCCACCTCATTTGGAAAAACCTGCGCAAAAAAGGCACATCACCTGATAAACCAGTCCAAACCCTACTTTTCCTTGCAGCAGAAGAAGAGATTGATAAATCAAAAGGTTATTACTTTGAGGACTGCCAACCCAAACAACCCAGCAGGAAATCTAAAAATACTCGATTGGCAAGAAAACTTTGGGGGTTATCCGCCCAACTCACATTGATAGAATAATCTTCAATCCATTTTCTACAAATTCACAACTTTCAGATTTTCCCGGTATCCACAAGCTCTTCCAACCTGTCCACATAACCCGCCATGACTTCAAAAGCATTCTCAACCGGTTCAGGTTCATTCATGTCGACCCCAGCAGATTTGAGAGCATCTAACGGATAAACCGAACCACCTGCACCTAAGAATTCGATGTATCGATCAATCGCTTCCTGGTTGCCTTGTTTTACACTCTTCGCCAATGCATGTGCTGCTGATATCCCTGTGGCATACTGGTAAACATAGAAATTCATGTACATGTGCTGAAATTGTGCCCAGGTTATGCCGATCCGATCCTTATCAAGGACAACTCCATCACCGTACCCTTCCAAAAAATACTCAGCACATATTTCACTCATAATGTCTGCAGTCAGAGGTTTTCCAGATTCAGCACGTTGATGAACATCCAGCTCCCACCGGGCAAGGGTGGGCATGATGAAGAAATAGCGATGGAAATTTGACATCGCTTCTTCAATCAATGCCAATTGGAAAGCTGGATCAAGTTGTGTAGAGAAAAGGTAATCCCTGACCATTGCTTGATGAAAATTACTGGCAACTTCGGCGACAAAAAGGGAATAGTGGCTGTAAATAAAGGGTTGCTGATGTGTTGAGTAGTAGGTATGCATCGAGTGACCCAATTCATGCGCTAATGTGCTCATACTGAACACATCATCAGCATAACTCATCATTATGAATGGGTGGGTATCATAAACACCACTTGAGAATGCACCCTGCCGTTTTCCCCGATTACGTGCCCGGTCAATCCAACGTTCATCAAGAGCCCCTTTTCGGATAATTTCGATATATTCCCCTCCCAAGGGAGACATCCCTTCGCAAATCCAATTTATTGCCTTTTCAAATGGAATTTCCGGGGATTCCATTGAAAGGGGCGCTTTAATATCATACACATGGAATGTATCATATCCAAGTGCTTTTTTCCGGACCTGCCAATACCGATGCCAGGTTGGTAAATTCTCCTTGAAAGTGTTGATCAGGGCGTGAAATACTGAAGGCGGAATATTGTTTGGACTTAGTGAAGCATCCAGAGAAGCAGGATATTTTCGTGTTCGCGCGTTGAAAACATCCCTGTGAATCCCACCAACTTGAATGGATGCGATTGTGTTTTTAAGCGCCAGATAGCCATCCGCATAGCTATCAAAAGCAGTTTGGCGCACTTTCCGGTCAGCGTGCGTGATTAAGGCATTAATACTGCTTTGCCCCACTTCATATGCGTTTCCTTCAGTGTCAATTGCCTCATCGAATGTCAAATCAGCGTTTGTGAGTGCAGTGTATGCTTTAAAGAAATCACTTAATGGTTCACCAGAAAGAGCCAGGACCTGTTCTACATCATCTGATCGCACATGATCTTTTTCATTTTCCAACCGATCAAAGTAGTGGCCCATATGTGCCAGACGTTCATCCTGCGTCATCCAGGATCGTAATGTATCAAACCCAATCGCCATCAACTCCGGGTCAAGAAAAGATGTCGCTGCTGTCAACTGAATAAAAACACTTTGCCCCTGACCTGACCAGCCCTGGGCTTCCTGGTCTGTTGCATCTACGGAACTCGCCAATCGGCCATATAAGAGCACAAGTAAGGCTTGTCGTATGGTGTTTTCGTATAGATTTAGAAAATCACCTAGTGTTTCAGGGTTTTCGGAAATTTTTCCTTTGTATTCAGAAAGATGTGGAATATTGTCAGTTACATCATTCTTCGCTGTCTTCCAGGCAGTGATATCTGGAAATATGCTATCCAGGTTCCAGGTTTCATCAATTGGAATTTCTGAGCGGGGCGGTAGTGTTTTCTTGTTCATGAATGTTATTTCCTTTATTCGAAATTATTAGCATAAACCTTATCAGTGGTTAATGCAGTCGTTCTATCAATGCTTCCTTGACATCTTCAGGTGCCTTAAATACGCCTCGCACCGTGACAGATTGGATTGTATCTAGTGCAAGATCCGGTGTTACATCATCTGATAAGATGAACATGCCAATAACTTTAACATTGATCATCTCATTTGCCTCTCGCTTCTTCTCCAATTCACTGCGAGAATAACCCAATGTACCAATAACCATCGATTTTCTTGTTGTGATGGAATCCACAGCAGTTTTTTGCTTTTCAAGCTGGTTGCGGATTGCTGTTCGAATAAAATCAGCACGGCTTGAGTAAAATCCTTCCTGAACAAGTAAATCAACACGCCCCAGGTCTACACTACCAATATTTATCGTGATTTTTTCAGTATCAGACATAATGCCTCCTAAACATCTATTTACCATCCATATGGATGGTTACTGGATGGCATTATTGTATTCTGCGATTATTTTGCTGTCAAGTCAATTTGAAAATAATCCGGGTTTAAGAAAGATTCCATCCTGAAATCTCTTGCATTATTCTTCCGGGTAGGGGACATCCAGTTTTTCAACTGCTTGTTGCATAACCCTGGACGACCGTCTATCATACCGTTTTGTTGTATTGGTATCTTCGTGACCTGCCATTTTGGAGACCGTTGCCAGATCCACACCAACGTCCAATAGATCACTGACAAAAGTACGTCGCATATCATGAGGTGTTGTTTTTTTTACCAAGCCTGCTTGCATCGCACGTTTACCTATCAAATGATAAACTGTTTGGTCACTCAGTCTGGCAATAACTTGCCTGGGCTCAACACCTGTTTGTTTTTCTGCCTGTGAAAGTCTTTGTTTGCGAAATCTCACAATATTTCCCCCTTTGTTAACAGAATAGAACAACGGACCGGACATCATTCCACGTACCCCAAGCCATTTTTCAACTGCCCTGACCGCACCAGAGGCCAGGAAAGCAGTGCGTTCCTTATTTCTTTTCCCGATAACCCGTAATTCACCCCTCTTTTTGTTCAAATCGTCAATATCAAGCGCAACAACTTCTGCGCGTCGTAATCCGGAGGAATACATAAGACTTATTATTGCAGCATCCCTGATCCCAAGAATTGGATTTTTGTCATCGTTTAAACATACTTCGATCAATTTACGGATTTCTTCATTTTCCAGTTCACGGCCAGTAGGCAACCTCTGAGCAGTAACTGATTGAACGTCAGTTGCTCTTTGATATTCTTCAGCGGTTATCAAATGATGTCGCCATGCTTCTTTGATCACCCGTCGAACTGCACATAAATAGCGGTTAACCGTTGCGGGGGCGTATTTTAAATCTAACCATGCTTTAGTTGCAGTAACCATCCCATAATCTAATTTCTCCCAGGGGAATTGCAAACAATCGACAATAGCACCATTTGATAATGCTGCGGCGACATGATCCAGTGCCGTTTTTTGCACTCGCCGGCTATCTTTGCTGCCTAAACTGGCCAGGTACGAGATAACAGGGTTCCGGTTGTGCCCATAATGAACAACCCTCTGAAGGGCTTTTTCGTTCTCCTGGTCTGATGAAATCGAATCGTAGTCCATAACAAGCCACAATGAATTAAATAATCATACTTACAAATGAATAGTGTGATTCCCATTTTACCATTCAATCTTTTGCATCACTTTATTTTGATTATTTACTTCCCAGATTTGCAGATAATCCTGTCAGATATAGGTAAATAATCAATCCTCCAGGAGAATCAATATTAAAAAGAAAACCCCCACATATAGACTATCAATCCTTCGAAGACCTAATAGGGGGGGGTATCTCAGTGTCAGAGAAATTTAGTGCAACTTCTCTGTTTGATCAACTAATTTATTTTCCAAATACGCTTGAAGGGCTTCATCAATATCCATTTTATCCGTCACAAATGGTTTGATCCCATAAGACTGCATGCTCTGATATGCCCCTCTGCCCATACCGCCGCAAATCAAGGTCTCACAATCCTGGATGGCTTCTGCCATTTCCCCATGTTTTCGGTGAGAAGCAGCGTCCATGCCGCTGCCCTGGGTATGGTCAACATCTTTGTCGGATTTCACAAAATGACTATGACCCATCTTTGCTCTCATCTCCCGATTAAGAACCTGTCCCTCAGAGATTTCAATAACAAGGTAATGGCTTGCCCGACCAAAATGACGGCTGATTGATTTCCCATCATCAGTGATAAATGCAATTTTCATTAATTTCCTCCGGATATAACCTAGAAATATATATATACTGATTAAAAACCTCGCTCATTATATCACCAATCAAGTTGAAATACAGCCTATGTTATAATTCATTAGTCTAAACTTTCAATCTTGGAGTGTCATGATCCAAAAACGAACAAGAAAAATTGTTATCACAGGGGTATTGAGTGCAATATCAATATTTTTAGGTGTTACCAGATTGGGTTTCATTCCCTGGATCTCAGGTGCATCTCTTACGGTAATGCAAGTTCCAGTTATTATCGGGGCTGTATTGGAAGGGCCTGTTGTTGGACTGGCAATTGGTTTCATTTTTGGTGTTTTCAGCCTGATCCAGGCCGCAGTAGCACCAACTGGTCCGACAGATGTCTGGTTCACGAATCCACTGCTTTCGATTTTACCCCGTTTATTCATTGGACCTGTTTCCTGGATAATTTACAGGGGATTAAAGCGGTGGAAAATCCCCGCCCTAATTACTGCAGGCATTGGCGGAAGTTTGACCAATACTGCGCTCGTACTTGGCATGATCGGATTATTGGGATACGTCCCGTGGCAGGTGATGCCTGCAATTGTCCTGGCAAATGGTCTACCTGAAGCAGCGGCTTCAGCCATCCTGGTTGTCGCTGTTGTCAGTATCTGGCAGCAAATTGATCGGGGGAAAAAACAGGAAGGATCAAGTCTCTAAAAGACCCTGCCCAGGAATAAGATTGCGCCTGATAGAGCAACTGAGAAAGCTAGAAACAGTCCATCCCATGTGTCAAATCTTAGTAAATAAAAACTGCTGCGTTCTTCAGATGCGTTAAACCCCCTGGATTCCATGGCTAATGCCATGGTTTCTGCACGCCTGAGACTGGTTACCAGGATAGGGATGATCAATGGAAGGACGCGTTTTGCCTGTCGAATGGGATTGAATCCTTTTTGTTCCCAATCACCACCACGAGCTGCTTGTGCTTTGGCAATCTTTTCTGCAAGTTGAGCGACCAATGGGAGGTATCTTAACGTGATTTGCACAACCATAGAAAAATCATTCACTGGAAATCTTACAGCTCCAAATGGTTTTAATAAATGGAATATCGCCGTGGAAACCTGTGAAGTGGATATGCTCATCACCATGGCATTGATGAGCGCTATCAGCACCAGGAAACGACTAATCAGCATCAACGCATTCACAGCAGCTTGCTGAGTTACCCTCTTTCCAAGAATGATCCAAAGAATCGTTTCTGAATCAATTGTTTTTGAAAAAACGATCTGCAATACCGCAAGGATCATGATAAATGGCAGCGCTCGCAGGATCAGCTTGACAGTTGATTGAATGGGCAAACAGGCAAGGAAGTATATCAGTACCACACATATAAAACCCAAACCTAAGCCATAGAAATCCGGTGCAAACACAATAGAAAAAAAGATCACAAAATAAGCAATCAATCGAGCTCGGGGATCCCTTATGTGAATCCAGGAGGATTTAGGGATATATTGTCCAACGATCGTACTGCCCAGGAATTCAAACCGGCTGCTCACTACATTACCTCTCTAATCGCCTGGAATAATCCATTGGCTGTGGCTGTATTCTTTCCTTGTAAAGGCCAACCCTTCATTGATAACTCGTGTGAAAGCTGTACCGCAAGCGGGGCTACTAATCCAGCCTGATTCAGTTTATGCATGTTTGATAAAATCTCCTGGCTGCTTCCTGTCTCCACAACTTTCCCGCTTTGCATGATCGATAAAGAGTTTGTCACCTTGGCCAACTCATCCATTCGATGACTGGCTATCAGTAGGGTTTTTCCTTCCTCCCGCAATTGGGAGAATAACTTCAGCATTTCTGTTTTCGAAACAGGGTCCATTCCCGCTGTTGGCTCATCAAACAACAGAATATTTTGATTCAGGACTAATGTAGAAGCAATGGCAACTTTCCGTTTTTCGCCACCACTAAGGGTTTCCAACCGTCGGTCTTTGAAAGAGTCAAAATCAAGATTGACAAGTGCCATCGATTTGCGAACTCTTTCTCTAACATTTTCAAATCCGAATTGTTTTGGTCCGTATGCGATCTCATCACCCGTATACACTTCGAAAAATTGCGTTTCAGGATTTTGAAAAACAAGACCTACATATCTTATGATTTCGCGTAAGGGTGTTGATTGATCCTCAAGATGATACTTAGCAATTTGAATTCGGCCCTTTGAAGGACGGAGTATCCCGTTAATATGCTGGAGAAGTGTGGATTTCCCGGATCCGTTACCCCCGGCAATGCCATGAATACATTCTGAATCAAGACTGAGATTGACACCATTCAATGCTTGTTTTGCGAGGGGGGAATCTGCCAGGTATGTGTAATGAACATCACGGAAGCTGATTATCTTATCCGTTTCCTCTGGCAGTACTACCAGTAGGGGTGGCCAGTTGTTTTCCTTCGTATCCTGGAAGATATTGAAATAATTCCTCAGCTTGGAGAAGATTTCCAGGAATACGCCATCCAAGACGGCGGAAACCTTCAACGTATTTTTGGGATTCAGGGGTTTCAAGCCCTATTTCGTATAGCTTATCTTTTTCAATAAAAATTTCGTTTGGCAATCCATCTAAAATCACCCGGCCTTCACTCATCACAATAACACGATCAGCATTGACTGCTTCTTCCATATGATGGGTGACCAGCATGACTGTTAAACCCCGCTTTTTCAAATCCAAAACTGTCGCCATGAACTGCATTCTGGATACAGGGTCTAACATTGACGTCGGTTCATCGAATAAAATAATAGACGGTTGCCTGGCTAAAACACCAGCCAAGGCCAATTTTTGGATCTGACCGCCAGATAGTAGGTGAGGGGGGCGTGTTGCGTCTTCTGTTAATCCAGCAGCAACTAGCTGTTCTTTAACGATTGACTGGATTGTCCTGGTTGGGAGATTCAAATTCTCAAGCCCAAATGCGATATCCTCTTCGACAGTGGACGCAACAATCTGATGTGCTGGGTCCTGAAAAACCATACCGACCAGCGACCTGAGTTTTTTACTACTCTGCGGGTCTTTTGTGTCCAATCCTTCAACAATAACACTGCCATTACTCGGAAGGAGTAAACCATTAATGTGTTTAATAAGCGTTGTTTTCCCTGATCCGTTTGCTCCAACCAGCGCGATAAATGAGCCTTTTTCAATTATCAGAGAGATCCCGCGCAAAATATCCGGCTGTTCAGCAGGAAAAGCTGCTGGTCGATATGAAAGATTACTTATTTCAATCTGGTAGGCCACGAAATAACCTTATCAGCTTAAAAGTCATATTGATTCAAAGGTGTTTTATAAAGCAGCGGCGGCGTTTGTGCTGCCTTTTATTAAAAAATTTCCATTGGGATTGAATATTTTCATTGGATTTAAGCTCTGGATTCGATTCAGCAAGGTGAATGCCCCGCCGATTAAATACTTTCGCGACATGATCCATCAATACGATACTGAGTCCTAATCCATGGAGACTTTTTTTGACCGCAATTAAATAGAGATCAGCTCTTTCATTTTTCCTCAATGCACGCAGCAAGTGATACCAGCCAAAAGGCAAGATCCTTCCTCGACTTTTTTGAAGCGCTTTAGATAATGATGGGATGACCACGCCAAAAGCCACTACATCTTTATTTTCATCCAGAATAATGGGGACAAAATCCGGATGAAGGAATCCAAAATATGCGTTTGTATAGTGCTCAATCTGTTTATCTGAAAGGAGGGTCACACCATAGAGGTGGGCATATTCTGAATTGATCAATCCAAAGATTTGCGGTGCGAATTTCAGCATTTTATGTTTATTCGTAAAACGAGGGAAACTCAGTTTGTTACGTCGCAGCACAACTTCAGCAGCCTTTGATATCCTTGGATCGATATTCTTCGGAACAACTATTTCAAATTCAACAGAATCGCAATCTTTCTGATAACCTAATTTTTCCAAATGGGTTGAATAATAAGGATAGTTGTATATGGTTGCCATGGTGCCCAACTCGTCAAATCCCTCAATCAGCATGCCCTCATGATCAAGATTAGTGAAGCCCAAAGGTCCATGAATGGCTTTTAATTGGCTTTCTTTTGCCCATTTTTCCACTTTCTCAATTAGCGCTTTGGAAACACTTAGATCATCAATAAAATCTATCCAGCCAAATCTCATATAAGGCTGTTCCCATTTGTCAATGTGCTGTCGATTGATGATACCTGCAATGCGACCAACGACTTTATTCCCTTGATAGGCCAACCAGTAGCGAGCTTCACAATAATCAAAGGCCGGATTCTTCTTAGCGTCAAGCGTCGTTAAATCATCAGAGATAAGTGTGGGAACAAAGTATGGATGCTTCTTGTAAAGCTGTAGAGGAAATCTTATGAACTTGTGTAAATCAGATTTTGATGCAACTTCCTTAATCATTGTCTGCATATTTTGCGTCTTTTCCGGATTTTTGAGATTATCATCTTTCCAATGCATATCAAATTTTATCGCACAAATTATTTCTGTGCGGACTCTTTTCATTTATCTAACACAAATATTCGGTGGGTAGTTCTGTTTTTAATATCCGTTTATTTTTGAATTACTTGAGAAAAATATATAGTTTTTGAAAATATCCATTCTCATAAACTATTTATGCATATAAATATGGCCATTTACTGCCTTTTCGTCAAAGGGTTTGTAGTAACCTATGGAAAACTTATTATGTAAAATAAATCCACATCGCAAGGAAAGATGGACAATCAACAGGTAATCGCCGTCCTAAAGTGATATTGATGCTCCGATGAATATTTTATTTGGAAATCATACACAACATATATCTGAGTTCTTTATAGCTGGTGACCCTAAATCAAGCGTTCAACTTCCACCTGCAAGGATATTCTTAGAAGCAGACTGAAGTCTGCACTCCTGAAGATCTATGGCCATGAAAATTCTAAATTATGGTGATTAACAGTAGCTTATCGAGGACTCAAACGCCACCCCTTCTGATAAAACGTCACACTTAGAAGATATTACTATGCGAAGTAGCCGTTAATTGCTGTTATTCCAAGAAATCTGTTAGTTTATTATCAAAATTCATCGTAAATTATGAAAATATTAAAGAGCAGCTGATTCTAAGCTTGTCAGAGCACTAATTATCGATCAATGAACACAAATAATCGATCGCTTTCTTGATTTCGCCCTTTCGAATTAACGAAAACCATTTGACACGGATATCGCCAATGACCTCTCCCCCTTTGCTCTCACACATTTGTTGTAATTCCTGGAGCGTCTGCAAAGCACCCCACCCTGGTCTGAAGAAATGTGTAACGAGAAGAACGATCCTTATTCCCTCAAGTGAGCTCACCTGGGATAGAAACGTACGTATCGGTGCTGACACCCTACCCCCGTGCACAGGTGAACCAATGATTACCAGATCATATCCATGTGGATCTGGAATTTCCTTAACTTCTACGATTTCTGCTTTCAAATCCAATTTATCCATGGGTTGAATATAATCCATTACGACATTGTGACCGGATTTACGCAGTTTTCCTTTTGCAGCCTCTGAGACTGTTTTTGTGTGACCAGTTAATGAAAAGACTATAAATTGAATTATCATAATCCTCCCATTCTACTCAATACTTATTGAGGCTTGAATGCCAGGAAGGTTTCCTGATTCTCGCCTTCACCTCGTTTGAGTGATGTCATTATCAACTCAGTACCAAGTAATATAAATTCAGGGTGACTAATATCAACATCAATTATTTGAGCAGAAATTCGGGGACCCTCCATAAGCTCAACGATTCCAACGCAATATGGATTCTTATCACCATAACCCGCATCTGCCATCATTATAGGTGGTACAAAAATCACGGTATATGCAACTAATACACCTTTGCCAGAATATGGGATTATCTCACAATTTTCTGAATGACATTCCGGGCAAATACAGCGTTGTGGGAGAGCAAGTGAACCACAAGCTTTACAACGAGACCCAATGAGCACTCCATTGTTTAACACTTTATTGAATTCTTTACTTTTAAGTGCAAAATCCATCATTATCATTCTCTCCGCTCAAAAATATTGACAACACAGGTTTGCCCAGATCCACCTACATTATGCGTTAGTCCTATCCGAGGTTGTCCTTGTATCTGTCGTTTACCTGCTCCTTCATGAAGTTGTTCCCAAATTTCATTGATCTGACCAAGACCAGAAGCGCCCACTGGATGGCCTTTTGATTTCAATCCCCCTGATGTGTTAATAGGTATCAGACCATCACGGGCTGTTCTTTTGTTAATTGCTGCTTTCCACCCCTCCCCTTTTTGGAAGAATCCCAGATCCTCTGTTGCCATGATTTCCGCAATAGTGAAACAATCATGCACTTCAGCCAGGTCAATATCCTGTGGACACAATCCAGCCATCGTAAAAGCTTGTTTTCCAGCTATCTCTGCAGCCGGGAGACTAGTCAATGTTGATCGGCTGGGCAATGCGCCATCACTCGCCTGTCCACTTCCAATCAGATATAACGGAGAGTTCAGAGAATGCAGTAGCAATTTCATCAGCGACCAATAAAACTGCAGCTCCTCCGTCAGAGACTGGTGAACAATCAAAAAGTGTCATGGGCCAGGCAATATATGGATTCCCCTTGGGATCATTTAAGAATTCCAGTTCATTATTCCAGTCAGGAATTGTTTGTCCTTTTTGTTTTGAGCGTTTTTTCTTGTTCTCCACAATCTCATGGATTGTTTTTCCGAATTGGGCTTTACTATTTAGTGCTCCATTTTCATGATTCTTAATACTTACATGAAAAAACGCCTCCCTCTTTGCGTGATATTCTGCCATATATGCTGTTGCCATTGCAGCATAAAATCCAGGAAAGGTAAAACCAGCAGGGATTTCAAATTGTGTATCCGCTGCAGTCGCTAAAACCTCTGTTACCTGTGAGTTATTCAGATCTGTCATTTTTTCCACACCACCTACTAAAACGACATTATACTCACCGGAAGCAATTGCCAATGCAGCCTGCCGAAAGGCTGCACCACCGCTTGCGCAGGCATCTTCGATCCGAACCGTTGAAATCTGAGAAAGGCCAACCCAATTAGCCAATATTGGTGCTAAGTGTGACTGTTTTTCAAATAGATCACTGCTAAAATTACCCAGGTAAAATGCCTCAATCTTTCCGGGATCGAAACCTTTATCTACACTCTTCTTCAAATCAATATATGCTTCTACAAAGAGATCGCGAGAGGCTAGATCCTTGAAAGTGCCAAACTTACTCATTCCAGCCCCAACAACTGCTACACCTCTTGACCATTTACTTCGATTCATAACTGAAATACCTCATGAAGGCCTTTCAACTTTAGATAAGCCTGATCCAAAATATTATGTGCCAAGTACCATGCCCCCATCAACACTGATGGTTGCCCCGTGGATGAACGACGCTTCATCACTCGCCAACCAGCAATAGAGGTTTGCCACATCTTCCGGTGTACCTAAACGCCGCAAAGGTGTTTTTGCTGCCAATCCATCAAGTATTTTGTTAGGTATTTTTCTAACCATTTCGGTTAAATATAAAGCCCGGACATACTGCATTCACGCGAATATTAAATTTTCCAAGTTCTCGTGACCAGGTTTTGGTCATTCCAATAACCCCAAATTTTGTTGCTGCATAATTCGTTTGACCAAAATTACCAAACAATCCAACAATGGATGAAGCATTTAATATGACACCTCCCCCACGTGAAATCATGTGAGGTGTAACAGCTTGTGTGCAGTTAAACACACCTTTTAGATTGACATCAATAACAAGGTCAAAATCCTGCTCAGGCATCTGATCAATTAATTCACCTTCTTTGAATTTAATTAATAGACCATCCCTGGTTATCCCGGCATTATTCACCAAAACATCAATCCTTCCAAACTGCTCCACAACATCATCAACCCACTTTTGAACATCCTGCCGATTAGTAACATCAACTTGAGAGTACGAAATACCTTTGCTAAATTCATCTGCATCAGCTTGCCCAAAATCTTCGTTAAGATCGCAAATCACAACAACAGCACCTTCATTATTAAATTTTTTTGCAGTTGCTCTTCCTATTCCTGAAGCGCCTCCTGTTATTAGGCAAACTTTCTCCATTAATCTCATTGTGTCTCTCCTTGGTAAATATGTACTACATTATACACAGGGTACGCGCAATAATCCCAGCATGAAGATAATTTTAAGGAGGGCTACATCAGAAAGGTTTGTAAATGATTATTGATGTATGAAAATAATACTTTCAATTAGGAGTTAATTATAAATTTATGGTGGCCAAGGAATGGTTACTGATTCAGTATACCCATGTTTTTCAACAGTATAGATTTTTCCGGAAGAGGGAGACGAACAACCTGGTTCATCAGTTACAGAATATGATGTTGTGTACTGTGATTCAATACGCGCTGTCCACCATAAAAATACTCCGTCCTGACACACAAATGCCTCGATCAAGTATCCCCTGTCATCGTCTTCAGTCATTGGTACCCGGTCCCAGGAAATTGTCACCACCTCGCCTTCACGGCTTGCACGGACGTTTTGAGGTGAAGAATATAGCGTCGAAGGAATTCTCTCTAAGCCAATATTGGCAAAACCGATTTGGTTCATATCTCCAACGATATCTACAACATAAGGTGATACCCAGCAGCGGTAAGCGAGTTTTTCCCACTTTACATACAGCCAATTACTATACTGGAATCTGCCCTGGACAAAACCCCGATCTCCTTCATATAAATCTGCTGCATGAAGATAAGCTTTTGACGGACCATATCGGCAATGGGCTGCCTGAACATTGACCTCGACAATAGGATATTCTGAAGTTGGGGATTGGGTGATCGTGGATGTCGATGTGGGAGCAATCGTTTCCGTGAATGTAGGCAATAACGTGGGTGTCAACGTGAATGTGGACGTAAATGTTATCGTTGATGTTGGCATATCAGTATCTGTGGCTGGAGGCGGCACAGTTGGACTTTGTGTTTCTCCCATACAAGCATTCAGAATAAAAGCGCCAAGAACAAACAGAAATTTCAATATCAAAAGTCTATGTGTTTTCAAAGGTAATTGACCATCCATTTTGGACAACTGCAAGTAAATTTGTTGATGAATTTTTATCTAAGTTAGTTTACTATGTTAGTAGCCTATTGATATATGCTAAAATTGATATCGTTAAATTGAAACCTTCAGGATGTTCCTTCTTATGACATTAAACCAGTTATTTGAACTTGTGTATTACAGCCACATCACCCTCGTAGTACTTGCAATGATTCTCACTGGATCAATCAGCACAGTCGTACATCAACAAATCGAATGGCATGTCATACTCCTTGTGGGTTTGTCAACATATTTTACATACAGCCTTGATAACTTAATCGACTGGAAAAAGGATGTTTTGCGGTACAGAAATATCCAGACAATTATTAAGAAATATCATAAAATCACATATTTCTTCATTCCAGCGACTGCAGTCGGAATTATATATCTCACAATGAGAAGCCCAAATGAATTAAAGACTGCTATCCTCCTGCTTGGTGCTGCTGTGGCAATGGGCACAACAAGATTTTCATTTTACAGAAATAATTCAACAAGTCCTTCTCAATCAATAATTACATTTTTCATAAATCGCCTGTTTATTTCAATCACATGGACAACGGTCTGTGTGTTCCTGCCCATTTGGTATAACAACAATGAAATTATCAGTCAGACATGGAATGCTTTTTTCTATATTTTCTGCCTGGTCTTTCCATATGCAGTGCTGTGGAAATTCGAGTCGAGTTTTGAGGAATTAAGGCACCGGTTGATTGGATCAAGAGTTTTCCAGATCCTGATCACACTTCCAATTATTGCAATGGTTCTGGTAATAAGAGATGTACTCAGAGGAATGTTTCCGATGATCAATCTTGTTAATTTATTACCCCCTATTACGATGATTGCGGGATTAGCGATGATTCAGAAGAACCATACAGCAGTTAAGAAAAAAGTCTTCGTATTAACACTCGTTTTGACCTTATTATGCGGGTCATCAGTAATTTTGCATTTGATATATAAATGACCAGTTAATGAACAACTTTAATATCGTCTCCCAGTTTTGTCATGGGTACAATTGAAATATGTCATCTCATAATACTTAAAGGATAAATAAAATGTCCGATAAAAATGAAAAAAATGAAGAAGCAACAGTAAAGCAAACTTTAGCAGAGCCTGTAAAGGAGACTTTGTCTCAAACGCGACATAAGATATCACTGAACAATGAAGAGATTTCATATACGGTCACCACAGGGACAATCATCCTATCCGATGAGGATGTTGATGAAGGAGAAAAACAGAAAGCAAGCATATTCTTCATTGCCTATACGAAAGATGGAGAATTGCCTGACCGACCTGTAACCTTCTCATTCAATGGTGGTCCTGGTTCGTCATCTGTATGGTTGCATTTGGGATTAATCGGACCAAAACGCGTATTAATGGATGATGAAGGAAACCCCGTCGGTCCTCCCTATAAATTAATTGATAATGAATTTTCTTTATTTGATAAGACTGATCTGGTTTTTGTTGATCCTGTTAGCACAGGTTACAGTAGAACAGTTCCGAAGGAAAAACCTGACCAATATCACAGTGTCAAGCGGGATATTAAATCTGTTGGTGATTTTATCCGTGTTTGGATGACAAGAAATAAGCGTTGGACTTCACCAAAATTCTTAATTGGAGAAAGTTATGGGACGACGAGAGCAGCTGGCCTGGCAGGCTATTTACATAGTCGGCACGGCATGTATCTCAATGGCATTATGTTTGTTTCTCCGATCTTAAACTTCATCACAGCCCGGTTTGACGAAGGGAACGACCTGCCTTACATTCTGTTCCTTCCAACTTATACTGCAACTGCCTGGTATCACGAAAAACTTCCCGAAGATTTCCAAAATACTGGCCTGACAAATGCTGTTCAGGAAGCACGTGACTTTGCTATGAATGACTATGCCCTGGCCTTGATGAAAGGTAACAACCTGCAAGATTTGGAGCGCAAGCGAATCATCACTCAACTCTCTCGCTTGACTGGTTTATCAAATACTTACTTAGAAAAAACAAATATGCGGATCAATATTCATCGTTTTTGTAAAGAACTTCTTAGGGATCAAGGTGTAACAATCGGTCGCCTAGACAGCCGGTACAAAGGTTTCGACCAGGATAATGCAGGAGAAATAAATGAAATCGACCCAAGTTATGCAGCTATCTTAGGTCCATACACAGCTACGATGTATGATTACCTGCGACGAGATCTGGAGTATGAGACCGATATCCCATATGAAATCCTAAAATCGTTGTATGAAACCTGGAAATTTGATAATTATCAAAACCATTATGTGAACACCGCTAAAGATTTACGACAAGGGATACAACTCCATCCTGATCTCAAGATCCTGGTTTGTATCGGATATTATGACCTGGCCACCCCTCTGCTTGCGTCTGAATATACATTCAAGCATATCCCTTTACCTTTAGCACAACAGAAAAACATAAAAACCACGTATTATGAAGCAGGGCATATGATGTACCTCCATAAACCTTCTTTACAAGTTCTCTCAAATGACCTCCATCATTTTATTGAACAGGCTGTTTAGTGACTTGCTCAACTAATAAATCCCTGCATCATGAATCTTTTCTGATGCAGGGATAGCCTGAACCATTAGGAATATATTTGCTGATTGCAGATCGTTGAATAAAAACCCAACTCGTCTTTCGTAATTAATGAATAAAACAAATCCTGGATAAAGAACTGTAAAAACCATACTGCAGTATGGGTTCAGCAGACATTATCCATGTTAGGATAGCTTATGCAGTCGAGTTGACTTTAATTTTCATGTGAGACCTTGTTCAAAATTAACAATGAATGATTAATCTCTATTAATGAAATTCTGTTGAGATACATATGCTTACCAAATTCGAGAGTTTGAAGTTTTCAGATAATGAAGAAAACAAAGGTCAAACAATCTCTTGGGGTGAGAATCAACAATTTTCAACTGCAACGGATCTCATTTCCTGGATTCTAACAAAACTCATTGAGGGGAAATATCAACAATGCTTAGACCACTTGGAGAACCTTCCAAAAGAAACCTTTGAAAACCACCCACGGTTGCTGATATTTAAAGCATCAGCGATGGTGTTTTGCGATTTCCCAGTTGAAAAGATCCTTCAAATTATAGACGAGATCGAAATTATCGCCAGTAATGAGAAAAATCAAGGTGAAATACTCGCATTAAAAGCGAAAATAGAAGTCAATTTGGGACATATTAATCGTGGCATTCCCCTGTCTCATAAAGCCTATTCGAAAATAAACAAAGACAACATCTTCTTCAGGAAATTGATTGAAAGAAATCTTGGCATTGCTTACACAATAAAAGGTGATTTGAGAAATGCAATTATTTGGTTTGAAAATCTCTTGTTATCAAGCTTCAAAGGCGCTGATGACACTGACAGACTGGTGTCTTACCATTATTTAGCACACATTCACAAAATACAGGGGCAACTAAAGATAGCAGGCGTGATATATCGGAAAGCTTTGACTTTCATCGATCAACAGATGTTAGAAATCGCTCCCTATAGTATTAAAATTATTTCAGGATTTGGACACTTGCTGATACAAAGAAATGAGTTGGATGAAGCAATTATTTATTTATCTAAGGCAATTCGCTTAGCTGAAAAGACAAATACGCTCTACGCGCATGCGGCATACCACTCATTATGTGAAGCCTATGTCAGAAAAGGAAATATAGCCAAAGCATTTCAGGTCTTATCAAAATTCCAAAACCAAATAAATGACTTGGAAAAACGATATTCAAAATTACATTCAGAATATGCATCAGCCAGTGAGGCAAGAATCAATCTTGAGGCGGGAAAAATTAAACAAGCTTATAAATGGTTATTATCACGCAGGTTTAATCCTCCATCAGCTGTCATTCTTCAGAAGAATTCACTTTATGAATTAGGTTATTCTCTCCCTATTGCAGCCAAAATCTATATCGCGAAAGGCATGTATTCCCAGGCCATTGATCTGCTTTCGCCAATAATCCCAAAGTATGTTCACCAGGGAGCCAACTCATATCTAATTCGCGCTTTAAATACACTAGCTATTGCGTACTATCACTCAGGGGATTCCTTAAAGGCAATGATAATCATCAATAAGACAATACGCTTAGCAGAACCTGAAAATAATATTGGTGATTTTGTTTTTGTGGGAAATCAACTGAACCCGATATTATCTGAAAACTTGAAGAACAATTCTTCACGTGAGTTTTCTTTAGTGGTCATTTCAATCCTATCAAAATCAGTGGATTATCAACAACACAATTCTGCAATGAATGAGATGCAATCAACATTGAGCCGACGAGAGATGGAAGTTCTTCATTTGCTAGCAAAAGGGATAACCAATCAGGAAATAGCAGAAAATTTATTTTTATCGGCAAACACGATTAAATCTCATACAATCAAGATCTATCGAAAGTTAAATGTTAACAATAGAAAACGTGCTGTGAGAAAGGCTCGGATGATTGGATTGCTTCCAGAAAAGAATATCCCATTATCACATCCATCAACCTGATTTAAGTATTCGGTTTCATATCTCCCTCCTTTATGTTGAATGAACTCCGGTCATAAAAAACCGGAGTTCATTAATTCTCTCATAAACACAAACCTCAACTCGCTACCGATCATCCATTCTTTTAACGCGACTAAAATGTTTTTACTTCGTATATTGAATTGAAGAAAGGAGAAATAAAATGAGTAATTCAGTTCATCAACTTAGAAGGTCGAAAGATAATCGCATAATTGCTGGCGTTTGTGGAGGTTTGAGTGAGTTTTTTGGTATCGGTGCTTTTTGGTTTCGGTTAGCATTCTTCCTGTTATTACTTCCAGGGGGATTACCAGGCCTCATACCATATCTAATTTTTTGGCTGATTGTTCCCAACGAATCAAGATAAATAAAACTCAATAAGACGAGGTATCGGAATTCATCCCTGTTGATGAATTCCTTTTTTATTGTTGATCATCAACTATATAATTAATCCGCTGCAAAGAACAACATTCGTAATGTTATATAAACAAAGTACAAACCAACCAGGTAATATGCAGTTCCTTTGCCCAACTTCCCTTTGCTCAGCCACAAGATCACCCACAGAATCGCCCCGGTGATCGTCTCCCAGGGTAAATCCCAAAGAACTAACGGACGGGGAACCCAATATGTGCTGATTATTGCCCCGCCACCAATTGCGACCAGGGGGTTTGTGATATTACTCCCAATCAAGGTTCCAAGAGAAATTCCACTATCCCCATGGCGAACACCTGTGATGGCTGTGATTAATTCTGGCAGCGCTGAAGCGACGCCAAGTGTAATCACCCCAATAAGAGAACCGCCAATTCCCGTTCTCACAACAATCTTTTCTGTAATTTGGAGAGCTATCATTGCGCTTCCCACAGTTAAGACCAAAGCCATGAGTGTTACGATGCTGTCCCTCCATGCCTCAAGTTTATTCTGAGGAATACCTTCAGGTAACTCTCCTGATTCACCAAAGCCATGGTCTTTTTCTTTATAATGCTTTCTTTCATCAGCATACAGGTAGTACATATATGCCAGGAAAGACCCAGCAAGAATTAATCCATCAACCCTCGAAAATGTTCCGTCAACCCCCAGAACAATGCACATGATCGTCGTCGCAATCATCGGTATCATGCTCTTCCAAAGAAAATATCTCCTGAAGCGAAGACCTCCTGCAAGGAAAACAACAAGAGCCATGATCAACGTCTGCTGAATGACATCTGAACCAATATTCGCCCCTAAAACAACCGCAGAACTAACCCTGAAATCAAGGGTGCCTCTGAGAATCCCAAATGAAGCTGTGTAATGCGCTGCTATTTCTGGAATGCTTGTGGCGATAGAAACGACTGTCACACCCATAAACGTTGTGGACAGGCGAAAATATCCTGCTAATCCAGTCAATTTCTTTACTGCAATATTCGAAGCAAACACCAAAACTGCGATAGATAACACACCAGAAGTGATGGATAGCCATAAACTCTGAGACATGAAATTAAGCATTAAGACTTAACCTTTGTTTTGCCATTATGCATTCGTAATAATAAATCAGGGTCACAGAACTGTGACCCTATTCAAATAAACTTGAATTTCAAGGAATGTTCTGTGTGGATTTTTAACCCTGACAATATCCCTCAGGATCATCCTGCAATGGCATATTTAATTCCTGATACTTTTCCATTCTTAAGATACTTTTCAATAATTCATGAAATTGAAACATTATTGATTATATTACTCTGAAAAATGACTGTCAATTATCAGAAGATGAACAATAGGTTAAAATTCCTATATATCAATGGTTCATTTGGAATAATTTCATGCGACGTTTTTTTCAAGATATTGATCATAGAAAAACCATCTTCATTCTTGGTGCCATGTTAGCACTAAACTCTGCTGCATTTATCATTCCGGGGATACCAGGGAATATGCAGGATATATCACAACATGCGCCCAGCCTAAAACCTCCTGATCTTATGTTTCGATATTCTCCAGAATATGTATTTACTTTCCTTTCGGAAATCGGAGCAGAAGGAAGACTAGCCTATCAAAAAATGCATTTCATTATTGATTTTAGTTTTCCTCTCATCTATGGTTTATTATTTTTCGTTGCCTGCAACTATTTTGCTCCCCCCCAAATAAAGTGTTATTGCTGGTTAGGATTTCTCCCAACGATAATGGATCTTGGTGAAAATTTTTCACATGTGTTTATAACCCACCGATATCCAACACAATTTCCACATATTGCTTTGATTGCTCAATTTTTTACGATCACAAAATTCTTATTTATCATCCTTTGTGTTCTATGTGTTGGATACCTGATTTTGAAAGATCGTAGTAAAACAGAGTAGAAGTTGAACAAATTCAAGGAATGATCGAGGAAAGATGAGAATTATTAGCTTTGAACCAGAAAACAGAGTTTTTCGAAATAAGTTCATCGGGTTTCCATTTGAAATCTATCGGAACGATCCAAATTGGGTGCCTCCCTTAGCAAGTGAAATTCGCAGCATTTTCAATAGAAATCAACACGGATTTTATCAACATGGTGAAGCGCAATTTATGTTAGCAAAAGAAGGTTCACAAGCAATTGGACGATTGGTGATACTCCACAATCATAAAAACCTTTCAAATACAGCACATTTTTTTCTATTTGAGTCTCAAAATGATTATTCAATCACTCAACAATTATTCGATAGAGCTGTCGAATGGGCGAGGAGGAGAAATATTGAAAGGATTTATGGTCCAAAAGGTATGACTCCGATGAGCGGTCTGGGGCTGCTTGTGAGAGGATTTAATCATCTCCCTGCTTTTGGGATGCCTTATAATCCGGATTTTTATCCTGAGTTCTTAAAATCCTATGGCTTCAATCAAGTCAATGAATTAGAATCCGGGATTATTTACACTAACGCTATAAAACTTCCCAGTAAGGTCCAGAAAGCATCTAATCTGGTCAAAGAACGAAAAGGGATTTATACATTGAAGATTTCCTCAAAGAAAGACCTCAAGGAGGCTATTTCTCAACTTGGGATGATGTATAATGCCTCATTGGTTGGTGATGAGAGTGGTATCCCTTTAACTGAGGATGATCTGGCCACCATCGCACAAGGGTTGTTGTGGATTGCCCAGCCCAATTTGGTTAAGGTAATAATGAAAGGTGATCAAGCAATTGGATTCTTGCTTGCTTACCCAGATATATCCAAAGCATTACAAAAAACGCAAGGACGGATATTCCCATTTGGATGGATTCGAATTCTATGGGCAAAATATCACACGAATTGCATCAATATCAATGGAATTGGCGTGGTTGAAGAGTACCGCGGTATGGCTGGTACGGCTATCCTTTTTTCTGAGCTGTATGATAGCGTAACCTCATCAAATCAATTCTCATATGCGGAGGTTGTCCAGATCGGATTGGAAAATGAGCGAATGAGGCGAGAATTACGTGATATTGGAATTGACTTTTGTAAAGCGCATGCGATGTTTGAGTTGGAAATTTAAGTTATAAATTTCGAATCTCAACATAATAGACCATATCAACAAACCAAATCAATTAAGGAGGAAGACTTTGCTTCGTGTCCATCTGTATCCGGAATATTCCTCTGAATTCCTGGAAGAATTATCCAAAATCCTCGATCAAGATATCAAGATTTCATCAGGAACAAAAATACCAGACCCTCCAGATTACGAAATTCTTGTCTATCCGACGCCATCCAAAGACTGGATTGAAGGGAGCCCAAAGCTACGTGCCATTGTGATCCCATGGGCGGGAATACCACCACAAACACGGGACCTGATGAAAAATTACCCCCAGATTTCACTGCACAACTTACATCACAACCGATACAATACTGCTGAATTTGGATTCACCCTGTTGTTAGCAGCCGCAAAAAACCTGATTCCCATGGATCAGGCTTTACGAAATGATGATTGGTCGCTCAGGTATTCGCCTACATCAGCAATCGCCTTACGTGGAAAACAGGTCCTTATTCTTGGATACGGCGAGATTGGTCAAGCACTTGGAGATTATTGCCTTGGCTTTGGGATGAATGTAACTGCAATAAGAAGAAATCCAGAAAACCACGCCAAAAATCCTGGTATTAATATCTTTTCTATGCAGCAACTACACGAGTTGCTACCAAACACTGAGATTATGCTAATTTCATTACCCCTTACCGAGGAAACACAGGACTTGATTGGAAAAGAAGAAATTCAATTAATGCCTGAAGGTAGTCTCCTTATCAACATTGGTCGTGGCCCAATCGTTAACCAATTCGCACTATACGATGCCCTGGTCAGCGGCCACCTAAGAGGAGCAGGCAGTGATGTTTGGTACAACTACCCAAAGTTAAAAAGTTCAAGGAAATCGACACCCCCTGCAGATGTACCTTTTAAGGACCTTGATAATTTCGTACTAAGCCCACACCGTGGCGGCATGGTAGAAGAAGTCGAGAAACAAAGAGCACTTGCTTTAGCTGCCCTGCTTAATGCAGCAAATCGTGGATTGCCAATTCCAAACATGGTCAATGTGCATTTAGGGTACTGATCGCATATCAAAGACAGGCTATGAGAATCGAGATGCAGATAGTAAATGAATTTGATTGGACTAATTGTTTTGAGCACATTCAACACAAGAAAATGGGTCAACAATGAAAAATAAAAAACTTTATCAACAAGAAATGAAACCTTGGCCAGGATTAGAAGAGTTTGGAAGTAGGATTTCGTTCCCTGAAAATGGGCTGAAGGTATTCTGCTTTTGATTCAGGTGATTCGGAGAAACCAGTTTTGGTCATGCTCCATGGCTTAGGCGATGAAGCAGACACCTGGCGGCACATATACTTACCCCTTTCAAAATCCTTTTGTGTCATTGCGCTGGATCTACCAGGATTTGGCCGATCTGACAAACCAGATGAAGCATATACCCCTAAGTTCCTCATGGACACAATCGTACATCTTTTAGATCATTTGGAGATTCGACGTGTCATTATGATGGGAAATTCACTGGGAGGTATCCTCTCCCACGCACTAGCCATTAAATACCCGGAAAGGATTTACGGGTTAGTCCTGGTTGATGGTGCCCTTTTACAGCTTAGCTCAATTCAGGATTTCAGCTTTTCATTAATGAGATTTCCCTTCCTGGGCGAATGGCTTTATACACGCCTGAGAAAAAACCCCAATTCAGCATATGACTCACTACGATCTGTTTATCAAGATCTCGATGGTTTGCCAAAAAAAGATAAGGATTTCCTGCATTTCAGGGTCAATCAACGGGTATGGAGTGATGGACAAAGAAGAGCTTACTTCTCGACGCTCAGAAACCTAACTCCCTGGGTTAGAGATTCTCAAGCGGCACTTCCAACTCAATTATCATCTCTGCAAACCCCTACACTTATCATTCGTGGAGAGACTGACAACCTCTTTCCAGAGGAAATTGGGAATGGGATCATCAAGGTTCAGCCAAACGCATCATTGGTTGTTGTTGAAAATGCAAAACATTTACCGCACCAGGAACAACCTACAGAATTCCTGGCTAATGTGGAGCCCTGGTTAAATAACTTGATCAATACTGATAGTTAGTCGTCAGGTTGCATATCTCCTATGCCCAATCAGTCTTTCCGGGTAAGGAATATGAAACCGCCCCCCTAATCAAAAATCATTGCTTCCTGTAAGATTGTCTGGATTGCTGGTGTATTGGGCAATAAAACGGCTGCTCCCCCCGAAGTTATCCAACTGGTCACTTCATTTTGACCGATGATATACCAACTGACATCCTCATCAAGATCAAATCCCATCCCAAACCTGGCTAAAGGCAACAGCTCATCTGAACTGATATTGCTTTCCACGCTGAAATCATAAACTCCAATTATTTGGGGGATTTTAAGGAAACCAGATGGGGTCATCACTTTGGTGAATATCGCTTTAGCGACTTCCTGTGTTCTTCGCATTCGATCAAAGTCACTGGAATTATATCTGGCCCGGCTATACCAAAGGGCATATTGACTGTCTAAAGGTATTGAACCAGGGCCAACCTCACACCACCGGTCAGGCTCTAATGAACCATCACAAGCATCAGCTGTATATTGATCTGTGTCCACAGTAATCCCTTCCAGGATATCAACGACCTCAAGGAAACCATCCATATCGATCATTGCGTATTGGGTAGGATAAACACCGAAATTTGTCTGGAGTGTGTTCGCGAATAATTGGAAACCTCCCAGCTGCATGACAGTATTTATGCGATTTTCCCCATATCCCGGGATATTTACCCATAGATCCCGTGGAAATGACACAACATTGGCTTTACCCGAACGGCTGTCGAAAATGACTAATAGAATTGTGTCTGTCCTGTAACCCGACTCTGGTCGAAAATCTGAACCCAGTATTAGATATGCTTCAATATCAGATGTAGAGATCACATTCTCAACTCCCGGATTAGGTTCAGGAGGCGGCTGCAGTATGCTTTCTGAGGATAAATCAATGTCTATCAGTTGAAAGAATGGAATCTGCTCTCTGAAAACTGTTGTTCCAAGAAATATCATACTACTGGATACAATGCAGACTAAAAATGCAAAACTGAGGAAAACCAGCTGAGAGCGTAATTTATTTTTATTCATTTCGACCTATTCATCATCTGAAGTTTCTCTCTTCCGTTGATAAGGTGTCGTATTTATACCCGATTCAAGAAATATGTCCATATAGTTTAATCGCTATACGAAATCTAAAAATAGATCAAGCAATTTGGACTTGATATCGATGTTAAATCAGACCTATACTGATATTTCCCTCGAAAACCAGGAGAATTCCAATCGCCTTATCTTATCAGATCGCCTTGATTAATCAGGGTTTAGCGATCTAGATATCGTATTCAACTGGTCTATTAAAGCCTATTTTGAGCCTATCACTCCATATAATGGATGTAGATAATTAAGAATAAGATTAAATTCCAAAGATTAACGGTGATTGATTAAATGCGAAGACAACTATTTTATGATCCAATAGCACTGAAGCAGCTCACCCCTCGTGAATCGACTGTTCTCTCTGCAGCTAAGAAGAACAAACCACTTGGTGACATTGCTCACGCGCTAGATATTCCGCGATCCATTGTCGTTCGCCATTTATCCAACATAGTCACCAAGCTGGATTCATCAGATCAGAATCTTGCACACCAAATCTTATTTTCTTATCACCTTGAAGCATACAGACAATAAAACTCTTTTTATCGATCAAGAAGAACAAACATAAGGTCATTAACATTGGTGCCAGTTGCACCAATTCGAATCAATCCCCCCAACTGATCAAAATACTCATATGCATTATTATCCACAATGAAGGATTTAATATCCAATCCCTTTCGATTTCCTTCATAAAAACTCTCTGAATCCACAACAGCACCAGCAGCATCCGTTGGGCCATCTTCACCATCGGTTGCCAGGGTAATACAAAGAACACCTGGTAATCCTGCTATCTTGCGTGATAAACGCAAGGCTAAATCCTGGTTTCTGCCTCCTCTTCCTCCACCAATCACTTTCACTGTCGTTTCTCCACCAAATATCAAACAAATAGGCAACTCTGAATTTTGCTTAGCCACTTTATAATTTCGAATGGTAGAAAGAATTATTTCAGCTGCATCCTCGGTTGAACCGGTAAGTGGTTCAATGATGATAAAACTTCGATATCCTAACCTCTCTGCTTGAATTCTAGCGGCAATTTTTGCTTTCATATTCGAGCCCACGATAGCATTTTGAATACGATCCTTGGCAAGGTTCTCAGGTTTCGAGTGTCTCTGATATGATCCCTTGCATTCCCTTAGAGAGAATTGTCAGAATTGATTCTGGCAGTTTAGCTTTTAATCCATATTTTTGCACTATATCGTATGCATCTGCAAAGGTGGTTGGATCCGGGGAAGTTGGTCCCGAGGCGATCATATCAATCTTGTTTCCTATTACATCGGAAAGTATGAAGTGCAAAACATTTAGCTGGATTGAGAAATGATGCTAATCGCCCTCCTTTGACGCAATCCAGGTGTTTTCGTAGAGTATTTATTTCATGAATATCCGCCCCACAATATCAATAATTCTTCAGTCAATTTCTGAAAGTCATCTAACGAAACACCACCCATACGGATCCGTAAATAGACGCCGAACCCCCTCCAGAGATTACGATGAATACAAAATCACTTTCATTCAACTTCGGGAAATATGAAAGGATTTTTCGGGTTGATGCAATTGAATCAGAGGTCGGAACCGGATGACCACCAATGTAAACGTTCAGCTTTCCTTTATAGCCATTTTCACTGGTGAACTTCCTGTCTTTTGTGATCACATTCGCAAATGACAGCCTGTCTCCATAAATATCGATGACAGCTTTCGCCATTGGAACTGAAGCTTTCCCAAAGCCAATCAGAAAGACTCTCGATGCTTCTTCAAGGTTTTTGACCAATTGGTTTTTCAGCAAACAGGACTTAACTAACTCATATGGATCAACTGCGATTATCGTTTCAGCCATAATAAGACAAGCATCACGCCCTATTTTTCCATGTCTTTCCAGGATACGATTACTGAACTTGTCAGGTGAAATAGTCATTTCTCTTCATCAATTCAAGATAATTCTCAATAGTTTTTGAGATGATTGTCATAATTCAGATGACTTAAAATAATTATAAGGTACAATAGCCGAGGTTGAGTGTCTAAAGCAACCGATCTGTATCATAAATCATATATGTTTTTCAGGAGGAACTCGTGGATGAAGTATTATCCGGTCTTCTCAGGCCAAAAGGTGTAGCAATTATTGGTGCTTCAACAAAACCGGGAAAAATTGGACATACTGTTGTAAAGAATTTAGTAGAAAGTGGATATGAGGGTGGCATATATCCAGTAAATCCAGCTGCAGATGAAATATGTGGATTAAAAGTATATAAATCTGTTTTGGAAATCCCAAATCATGTTGATGCTGCAGCCATTACCGTACCGGCCAAGTATGTGATGGATGTTGTAATAGAATGTGGGGAAAAAGGTGTTAAAGGCCTCATCGTGATCACATCCGGTTTTGCTGAGGTAGGTGATATTGAATTAGAAGAAGCGCTTGTTGAAGTCGCACATTCATATGGCATGCGAGTCTTAGGCCCCAACGTGGTTGGGACACTTTCAAATACAGACAACCTTAATGCTTCATTTGCCCCATTCCTTCCATTAGAAGGATCTGCCTCCCTTGTTTCTCAGAGTGGTGCTCTCCTTATCGCGATTGATGCCATCACTTACACCAAACGCATCGGATTTGACAAATTGGTATCTATTGGCAATATGTCTGATGTGAATTTCTGTGATATGGTCTCATGGCTGAATGAAGATGAGAGCACAAAGTGCATCTCCCTTTATGTCGAAGGATTGAAAGACGGACGCCGCTTTATTGAAGAAAGTGCTAAAGGCACAAAACCTATCGTTGTTCTAAAAGCAGGTGTTTCTGAGCATGGTGCAGCGGCTGCTGCATCTCACACCGGATCACTAGCTGGCGCACAAAAGATCTATGGCGCAGCATTTCAGCAAGCAGGAGTCATTGAAGCAACAGATTTAGGTGACTTATTCGATTGTACGCTGGCGTTATCACTACAACCGCCCATGAAAGGAGAAAACCTGCTTATCCTGACAAACGGCGGTGGCGTCGGGGTGCTAGCCACAGATTCGGCAGAAAAAGCAGGGGTGCCCCTGAAATTTGCTCCTGAAACTGTGCAAAACGAGCTCAAAAAACATATGCCTACCTTTGGTTCCGCCAAGAATCCTGTTGACTTGACCGGTATGGCAGGCAATGATTGGTATCATGATACAACGAAATTCGTCTTCGCACATAATTGGGTTGAAGGCCTTGTTGTACTATATTGTGAAACAGCAATGACCGATCCAATGGAAATTGCCAAATCCATCCATCAAGCCATCGAAGAAACCGGCATCAAGGATAAACCTGTAACTGTTTCATTTGTCGGTGGAGAGAAAAGCGATCAAGCGATGCAATGGCTCGTTGAAAATGGGATCCCAGCCTATGGGGCACCTGACCTAGCAGTAAAGGCAATGGGTACCTTGCATGATTATGCCAAACTCGAAGCGATGAAAGCTGACGTGATCATGAATGATCATAAAGTTGATAAAAACACTGCCAAAACAATCATTTCAAATGTACGCGCAGACAATCGTTTGGGGTTGACTGAAATTGAATCAAAAAAGATATTTTCCGCCTACGGACTGCCTGTTGTCAGAACCGAAATTTCTACCAGCGAAGAAGAAGCTGTCAAAATGGCTGAAGAAGTCGGTTTTCCAGTTGTCTTGAAGATCGTCTCACCGGATATTCTGCATAAGTCTGATGCAGGTGGTGTAAAGGTAAATATTAAGAATTCTGCTGGTGTTCGAGATGCGTATCACACAATCCTGAAGAACGCTAAGGAATATAAACCTGACGCTGATATTCATGGTATTGTGATCCAGGATATGGCTCCCTGGGGTACAGAAACTATCATTGGCTCTGTAAATGATCCTACCTTTGGTGCTACCGTGATGTTTGGCCTGGGTGGTATTTTCGTGGAAGTCCTCAAAGATGTTACCTTCAGGGTAGCACCGATTTCTGAAAAAGAAGCCTCCTTGATGTTGGATAATATTCGTGGCGCGAAAATACTGGATGGAGCTCGTGGGGAGTCGCCACGTGATAAAAATGCACTTGCTTCTGTCCTGGCGAAATACGCCCACATGGTCAGTGACCTTGCTGACGATATTTCTGAATCTGACGCCAACCCTGTCCTTGTTTATGAAGAGGGCTCAGGTGTTCAGGTGGTAGATGCTCGTATTATCCTGAAAGAAAAATAAACAAAAACGTACAAATTTGATCAAGAAGTCACTGTGTTCATGAAAACACGGTGACTTTTTATGTCAATAACATGTTAAGATATGCTTAAGTTGGAAGTTATTCCCACTTTTATTGATCAATTTACCATTACAATTAATCAATATTGAATTATAAGCATTTTAAGAAATTAGTGAAAGAAATTTGATGAAAAATTATTTAATTGATATGGACGGCGTATTGGTCCATGGAAAGAAATTGATTCCTGGTGCAGATAAATTTATCGATAAATTGCGCCACCAAAAGCGAGAATTCCTTCTCCTAACCAACAATCCTTTATACACGCCCCGTGACCTGGCTCATCGACTCCAAGAAATCGGGATTAACATTGAAGAAGAGAGAATCTTTACATCTTCAATGGCAACAGCAGCATTCCTGCACCGGCAGCGTCCAGATGGCAAAGCATTTGTTATTGGTGAAAGTGGATTAACTGAAGCCATTCATGAAATTGGCTACGTCATTACAGATATGAGTCCGGATTATGTTGTTCTGGGAGAAACGCTTGCATACGATTTTCAGAAGATAAAAAAAGCAATCCGTCTGATACACGATCATGGCGCACGTTTTATCGCAACGAATCCTGATCCTTCTGGTCCTAGTGAAGGTGGATTAGTCCCAGCATGTGGCGCTATGGCTGCATTAATTGAAAAAGCCAGTGGGATTGCTCCATTATTCATAGGCAAACCCAATGCATTAATGATGCGAACGGCTTTGAATTATCTGAATGTACACTCTGAAAACACAATCATGGTTGGCGATAGAATGGATACAGATATCGTTGCTGGTGTAACCAGCGGTATGGAAACGATCCTGGTATTAACCGGAGTAACTAACAAGGTTATGATCGATAAATATCCATATTTACCATCACATATTGTTAAATCTGTCGCAGAGATCGAACCAAAAGCTTACGATTGATTGGTCATATGACGAGTAATCCTCTCTCTCGAAGAGACCTCATCAAACTTGCTGGATTAAGCATTGGATCGCTTGCATTTTCACTGAAACGTGAAAAACCTGCCCTCAACTATCAGCGGCGTTTGATGAGAGTCGGAAAATTAGCCAAGGATGGGGAAATCACTTCTGTCAGTATTCACAAACTACCGAGTGAAGACAGCCTTATTTTATATCAACGTTATAAAGATGAATTGATCAATGTATACGGAGAGATCGAATCAGAAGATGGTCCGGAATATAACCCATTTTGGTATCGAGTTTGGGGTGGTTATGTTCATAGGGCTTACCTTCAAGAAGTAGAGAATAATAAAAACCCAGTTGTCGATACGATCAAAGAAGGACGCCAACTGGGAGAAATCACTGTTCCATACACACCGGCTCTTAAGTACTCAAGCTATACCGGATGGGAGAGAATATACCGACTGTATTATGAAACCACCCATTGGATAATTGATATCATCACCGGGCCTGATGGTCAGCCCTGGTATGAGATTGAAGACGAGTTAGACCGCTTAACGTATGCTGTTCCCGCTGAAAATGTGCGGATTTTTGATGATTCCGAATTTGAGCCAATTTCTCCTGATGTGCCGCCTGGTGACAAACGCATCGAAATATCGATTTCACAGCAGGAATTGACTGCATATGAAGGTGATCAAATCGTTATGAAGACAAACATAGCAAGTGGTGCCCTGACACCTGAAAAACAAACACCATCAGGTGAGTTTCGCATTCAGTCAACCTATCCTTCCAAACACATGGGCGGTACAAAACGAGATGATATTTATGCTTACGTTTTACCAGGAGTCCCATGGTCTTGTTTCTTTGAGAAGGGCATTGCCACCCATGGAACGTACTGGCACAATAATTTTGGTCTCCCTCAAAGCAGTGGCTGCATCAATATGAGGAATCACGAGGCAAAATGGTTATTCCGCTGGGTCAATCCAGTTGGTTCACCCCATGAAATCTATAACACCCGATATGGCACAAGGGTTAGTGTTGTTTGATCATATAAAATGCATGAATACCTGATTGGCAACCATCACACCTCTTTTTGACAACCGTAAGCATTCTTTTCCATCCCCCCACTGAATCAAACCCTGGTTTAGAAGGATCCCGATTTCACTCTCGAATATATCATAGATCGATTTGCCATATCTTGAAAAGAATTCTTCAGTATTAACACCCGAACGTGTTAATCGCAGACCCAATAACAGGTGATCTTTCATTTGAGACCGTTTATCTACTGCATTTGATGATATTATTGCAGGGGAAAGTGGGGATTTTTGAGTTCCAAGGTTATTTAACTTCATTCGAGAAATGTAATCAACACCATTAGGCGTGTTTATAGTACGGATGCCGTTCACATAACCATGTGCACCAGCTCCAAAGCCCAGATAGGGCTGGTTGAGCCAATACTGCATGTTGTGACGGCAGCGAAAATCTTTGATAGAATCCCTTTTTGCCCAATTTGATAATTCGTACTGCTCATAACCTGCCTGTTTGAGCCTTTCGATTGAATATTCAAACATATCCCCTTCCAGATCCTGATCTATGAGACCGATCAACCCTCTTTGATACCAATCATGTATGGCTGTTCCTTCTTCAATGATCAGGGAATATAGTGAGAGATGCTCAGGATTTAGTTCTATTGCTCTATCCAGGTTGTTTTTCCAGCTTTTAATATCTTGCCAGGGTAAACCATAGATAAGATCGAAATTCACATTATCAAAGCCTACTTTTCTAAGTGTTTGAATATTTGTTAGGATATTCTCAATATTGTGAATTCGCTCTAATCTTTTGAGATCCCAAGGATTGGTTGATTGGACACCCATACTGATGCGCGTAAAACCAAGATTTTTCAAAGCAAAAATGTATTCAGGTGTTATTGTTCCAGGATTAGCTTCAAGGCAGATCTCACAATCTTCTGTTATTAAATAGAGTGATTTTATGCTATTAAGTAGTTTCTGAAATTGAGGAATGGTAAGTATTGAAGGCGTTCCCCCACCAAAATAGATCGAATGCACCTGGTTTACCTGAAGACGCTTATTTACTACGCGAAATTCTTCAATTAATGCTTCTACATAGTCAGGGATATGCTCCGATTGGCCTTCCGCTGTAACGAAATCACAATAATTACATCGATGGATGCAGAATGGGATGTGAATATAGATACTGTGATTTATGTGTTATTTATACCATTCCCACCATCCAGACGCCTTAAAATAATATAAAAATCCAGGACAAAATGAGTGTTGGGAAAACCTGATCCTGATGAACTTTTCTTTCCAAAACATCTGGCATCTTGAATATTGCCCAATCTCGCAGGCTTGAGGTATACTGGTCCAGAATTATTATGAACCCTGAAACAAATAACTCAAAAACAAAGTTATGCTCCGTTTGCGGCACTCGATTAAACGTTTCGGCTACACGCTGCCTGGTGTGTGGCACTGAGTTTGACGAAAAGGCAAATGGAAAAAAGCACACGGATGTGCGTGCAAAGCGTTTACCAGAGATCACACTGAGTTTGCCTGCTGCCTTGGGACTTCTTGCATTGTTTATCACCCTCGCGGCAGTTGTCGTTTTCTTAATTCTCCGCCCAGGCCCACAAACGGATGAAACCTCTGAAGTAGCACTCGGCGAAAATACAGCGACACCCAGCCCAACCATCACCGTCACACCAACGATCACATTAACCCCTACACTCGCTCCAACATGGACTCCCTTACCCCCATTTGAATACGCAGTAAATCCAGGTGATTCATGTGCAAGTGTTGCCGCTGCATTTGGTGTATCCGTTCAGAGCATTATCCTTGAAAATAACCTGTCCGCAGATTGCGAACTGTATGAAGACCAGGTCTTGATGGTTCCTCAGCCTACACCGACTGCTTCACCCCAACCAACTGCTACCCTAAGTGATCTGGAAAAAACAGAAGTTGCCTGCGTGACAATTAATTACACCGTAACAGCAAATGACACACTTAGTGGCATTGCAGATACCTACGATGTGTCAATGGCAACAATCCGTGAATACAATAGTATGTTAAATGATACGGTATATGAAAGCCAAACTTTGATCATTCCCCTGTGTTTACGTGAACCTACTCCAGGACCCACACCCACGCCAACACCGTTGCCACCTTATCCCAGCCCCAACCTGTTGCTCCCTGCCGATGGCACTTCTTTCACCGAAGAAACAGAAACGATCACTTTACAATGGGCAGCCGTTGGTGAACTGGATACAAACGAAGCCTATGCTGTGAAAATCACTGACCTTACAAGTGAGAACAAAGAAACTGTTATTGAATACGTCAATGAAACTTCATTTATTATTCCCTCTTCTCTACTGATAAGTGATGGTCAACCACATATTTTCAGATGGTCTATCTATATTGCACGGCAAATTGGTTCAGATGAAGAAAGTCAGAGATGGGAAATAGCAGGGGATGAAAGTCATGAACGGGTATTTAGTTGGGTTCAATCCATTTCGGAATAAATAAACCGGAGGTGCTTATACCTCCGGTTTTTATATGAAATTTATCATTCTTCGCCTTCAAGGCTTTCAAGATACCGCGTGGTTTGAATTGCTGCAGCAGCGCCCATACCTGTGGAAGTTACAACCTGTCTGAAATGTGGATCAGCAACCTCACCAGCCGCAAAAACACCTTCGACATTGGTTTCGTAGTTCCTGCTCACTTCCAGGTAGCCTTTATTATCCAGATTTAAGAACGCCTCAAAAAGCTTTGTATTTGGCGTATGCCCGATAAAAACGAAAACGCCTTCGGTTTCAAGAATATCCTCTTCCTCAGTTTTTACATTCTTCAGACGTACCGCATTCACCGAATCCTCCCCAAGGATCTCTGTTACCACTGAATCCCAAACAAACCTGACCTTCTGGTTTTCGATGGCTCGCTTTTGAAGGAGTGCCCCTGCCCTGAGTTCGTCACGGCGATGGATGATTGTCACAGAGTTGGCAAACCGGGTTAGGAAAAGCCCTTCTTCCAAAGCACTGTCACCCCCACCTACGACGACAATATCTTTATCCTTAAAGAACCACCCATCACAGGTACCACAATAGGAGACACCCTTGCCGGTCAGTGCTTCCTCACCTGGAATACCTAACTTCCTGTGATCAGCACCTGTCGCGATGATCAACGCATTCGTTTCATAAACCTTGCCATAAGTTTCGATATGAAAAGGTCTTTGATTTAGTTGCACGGATGTCACCTGATCCATCACAACTTCAGCCCCAAAACGTTCAGCCTGTTGCTGAAACAACTGGCCTAACTCGATGCCGCCTACCCCATCCGGAAATCCCGGATAGTTCTCAATCGTATCAGTGACTGAGGCCTGGCCATATAATATCAAACCTGTTAAGACTATTGGCTCCAATTCTGCACGAGCAGCATATATTGCAGCTGATAACCCTGCAGGACCAGAGCCTATGATTAGTAAATTGCGTTTCTCAATCGTTTTCTCTTTTAAAGTTGTCATAAAAACGCTTTCTCCTATTATGGATAATTTTCGCAAATAATTTGATTCAGGATACTGGCGATAATTATGATCGAATAAACCCACATCGTCAATGAATGTCAGGCTTCCACAAACGATAAGATGGTCTATAATCAGTAATCATTTTTTTAGTAAGAAGGCAATTAATGACAAACAATTCAATAAACACAGTAATTTCATCCTATAGATCAAAATCCGATACTCTGCTAAAACAATTATTAACATTCCTGAGTATTCCATCAATATCAACTGCAAGCGAACATCAAGCACACATGCTGAAAGCTGCGAATTTTCTCGTGGAAAAGTTCAAGCAGATTGGATTTGAGAACGTCGAAGCTTTGCCGACACCCGGCCATCCTATCATCTATGGAGAGTATTTAAAATCTCCTGGAAAACCAACCATTCTCCTTTATGGTCACTATGATGTACAACCACCCGACCCAATTGAAGCATGGGAAACCCCGCCATTTTCACCTCAAATTCGAGAGGATTATGTATATGCTCGGGGTGCCTCAGATATGAAAGGACAGATTTGGGCTTTCACGTCAGCACTCGAAGCTATCATGGAGTCTACCAACCTTCCGCTTAACATAAAATTGATGATAGAGGGTGAAGAAGAGATTGGATCACCCAGCTTAGAAGCTTTTCTTGAACGCAATAAGACCTTACTCAAAAGTGATTTTGTGCTTAATACGGATGCAGGGATGCTCGCTCCCAACAAACCGACGATTGTTTACGGTTTACGAGGAATGGCCTACTTCGAATTGCGTATCTATGGCCCCAATACAGACCTGCACTCTGGTGTTTTTGGAGGGGCTGTTGCAAATCCAGCTAATATCCTTTCGAAAATAATTTCGGGAATGCATGATGAAAACCACCATGTGACTTTACCTGGCTTTTATGATCGCGTTCGGGAGCTTACGGAAAATGAACGAAAAGGTTTATCTGAACTCGGGATGGATAGTGATTTCTTTAAGAGTATAACCGGTGTATCAGAGCTATATGGTGAAAAAGGTTTTTCTCCAGTTGAACAGGTCAGCGCACGACCCACGCTTGACGTAAATGGACTTTACGCCGGCTATATCAAAAAAGGAGCCAAAACAATCATTCCAGCATACGCAATGGCAAAAATCTCAACTCGTCTTGTTCCAAACCAGGATCCAAATGAAATTCATCAAAGCATGAAATCTTACCTTGAATTGAATGTCCCTGAAGCTGTAAGATGGGAAATAGATTTCTTGTCAGGTGCACCTGCATATCTCGCAGAAACTCACACGCCTGGATTATCAAAGTTTATTGATGCATTGAAATCGACATGGGGGGTTCAACCCTTAATGAAGCGTGAAGGAGGATCCATTCCTGTAGCGACAGCAATGAAGGAAATCCTGGGAATTGATTTAATCATCACCGGCTTTGGACTCCCAGACGATAAAATTCACTCACCAAATGAGAGAATGCACTTACCCACGCATCGTATGGGTGTTGAAGCATTGATCAGGTTCTTTCTAAGTTTTTAGAATAGGAAACAATAATATGACAGATAAATTACCATCCTATGGTGGACAGGCAGTCATCGAAGGTGTGATGATGAGGGGAAAATCATCCGTCGCAATGGCAAACCGGTCACCAGACAAAAATATCGTTATCCACAAGGAAAATTTAACAGGTATTTATACTAGCAAACTTCTTAAAGTACCATTTTTGAGGGGGTTGGTCATCTTGTGGGATGCCCTTGGTTTAGGAATGCGCTTCCTAACCATTTCTGCGAATGTTCAAACAGGCGAAGATGAGAAACTTGAAGGCCCCCAGCTTTATTTCACTCTCGCATTATCATTGATAATCGGAATAGGTATCTTTTTTCTAACCCCAGCTTTAGTTTCCGGTCTAATTGAGCGGTATTTCCAAATATCTCCCTGGATCAGCAACCTTTTCGAAGGAATACTAAGGCTCGTCCTGTTGGTAGTATATATGTGGGCGATTGGGAAAATGCCTGATATAAATCGGGTATTCATGTATCATGGCGCAGAACATAAAACCATCAATGCCTATGAGAATAGTGAAGAACTAACACCCGAACGAGTTAAGCTGTATTCAGTTCAGCATACCCGATGCGGCACATCATTTTTACTCACATTGGTTCTTTTATCTATCGTGGTTTTTTCGCTCTTTGGGCCTTTACCATTACATTGGCGGTTGCTGACGAGAATATTGATGATCCCGTTCTTAGCTGGGATATCTTATGAATATATCCGCTTGCTGTCAAAACACATCGAGTCACCTATCGTGAAACTCATCATCAAACCTAATCTTGCTCTGCAGAAGCTAACGACAAGAGAGCCTTCACTTGAGATGTTGGAAGTCTCCATATCAGCATTTAAAGCAATGATAAAATTGGAGGCAGAAAACGAAAATTAGCTACTAAATCTGAGGGAAATATGCCAAATTGGCGTGATACGCTATTGGGAGTCTTGTTCGGCCTCTTAGCAGCAGGAGCTATTCTGCTTGTCTGTAAACCTGAAAGCGGTACTCCCATCGTTCTCAATCCAGCCCCCACACCTTCATTAACATCTTCTCCAAAACCCACAGAAACTGCAGCTCCAATTCAGGTTCAAATTGGTGGGGAGATCGTCTCACCTGGCGTATATTCGATTGAAAAAACAACTCGCTTAGGCGATTTGATCAATATCGCTGGAGGATTAACCTCTCTCGCGGATTTGGACAGAATAAATCATGCATCACTACTTCATGATGGTGATTATTTCTTTATTCCTTCTATCAATGATCCCATACCTGAGACAGCTCGCAATGCTTTTGTTGATGCCTATCTGGAAGAAGATGATAATTTGACATATCCGCTTGATCTTAATCTTGCTTCTCAAGAAGCACTTGAAACACTTCCTAACATTGGGCCTGCAAAGGCTGAAGATATTATCGAGTACAGAGATGCGGTTGGAAGATTTGCTGATTTAGAGGAACTTCTGAATATTGAGGGTATTGGAGAAAAAACACTTGAAACACTTAGAGACTATTTGATAATTTCACCGTAGTTCAGTATGAAGCATTCATGAGTTATGAAATTCTGTGTCATTCAACCTTAATAATCAATAAGACAAGCTTTTCGACCTGAAAATTCAAAGATGCGCTGAAACAATCAGAGCTAATATGAAAGGTATAATATTTCTATGAAATTAAAAGAGACATTTCAAAGTGCGTTGACAAAAGCGATGAAGGCCAGGGATGAAGATACAAAGCGCACCTTAAGGCTTGTATTATCCGCGATAAAGCTTGCTGAGATCGAAGAAGGAAATGAGATTGGTGAATCGCGGATTCTTGGCATCCTGCAAAAAGAAGTAAAGACACGAGAAGACCTAATTGAAGAAGCTAAAACAATTTCGCGTAATGACTTAATTGATAAAGCAAAGAAGGAGATCGATATCCTTGCGCAATTCCTTCCCCAACAAATGTCTGATTCCGAACTTGAAAAACTAGCCCTTGAAATCATTGAAGAGACAGGTGCAGAAAGCATAAAGGATATGGGAAACATTATGAAAAGCCTCATGCCCAAATTGCTAGGGCGTGCTTCAGGTCAGAACGCCAGTAGAATAGTACGACAATTATTACAGAAGAATTGATAACCTTTCTTACATGACAAGCACACCCGCTTCCAAGAAACGCCTCTCGCGTCAAGGATTTTTCAAGATCGTTATCCTGATCATTGCTTCGATTCTTACTTTTTTAGCATTGATCCTACCTGACGCTTTTGCTCAATCATCATATCCAATGAAAATTGGTGATGTTTCAGCACAGGATATTCTTGCCCCCTATTCCCTATCTTTCGAAAGCGAAGTTCTTACAGAACAATCAAGGCAGGAGGCAGCAAATGCTGTAGATCCTGTTTTCTTACCCGCAGATCCAAGCATCGGCAGACATCAGGTCGAACAACTTAGGAAAGTCCTCTATTTTATTACTTCTGTTCAACAAGATGGCTATGCGACATCAACTGATAAATTGTCAGATCTCCATGCAATTGAAAGTTGTGAACTAACAGAGGAAATTAGCGACCAGATTCTACTTATCGGTGAAACCAGTTGGGACGCGATTCAATTGGAAGCAACATCAGTACTTGAACAAGCAATGCGGAATACATTGAGAGAAAACGATGTCTTTACTGCAAGGCGGAATATCCCGTCGTTAATCGATTTCTCTTTGCCTGTTGACCAGGCCAATATCATCATTGAACTGGTGCAGCCGTTTGTGGTTCCGAATAGTTTATTCAGTACAGAGCAAACTGATGCTGCCATTTCTGAAGCACGCCAATCCGTTGAGCCTGTTACGCATTCCTTTATATCTGGTGAGACCCTGGTCAGGAGAGGGCAGATTATCAGTGATATTGATTGGGAGGCATTGCAGCGATATGGACTGATCCAGGCCAGTGATCGAACCAGCGAAATAATCAGTGCGGCATTACTTACCTTGCTAATCAGTTGTCTTGTTTTCTTCTATTTCTACTCTCGAAAGGATAAAAATCAATATCCCCTGAAGAACATGCTGTTAATCGCTGTAACATTCCTGGTGTTCCTCGCATTGGCGAGGTTTGTGATCACAGATCGTACAGTCCTACCATATGTCTTCCCTATAGCAGCATTCAGCCTATCCCTTTCTGTAATCTTCAATTTCGAAATCGCTCAATTATTTTCTATAATCCTGGCTGTATTGACTGCCTATGGAATGAATAATGGGTTGGAATTGACCATATTTTATATTCTCCCTGTAATTTTAGGAATATTAACATTAGGAAAAGCAAAACAAATTGCATCTTTTTTCATTGCTGGGATCACAATTGGATTTGCAGGCATTGGATTAATTTTCATTTTTCGCCTTCCTGACACCGTAACAGATTGGATTGGGATCGCAACTTTATCAGGAGCATCCCTCATTAATGGCGTGGGCTCTGCTGGGTTAACCTTATTGCTACAATATGGTTTCTCTCAATTGCTTGGCACAACAACAACCCTTCAACTTCTCGATATTTCTCGTCCTGATCATCCTTTGCTTAAACAAATGCTTCAAAGTGCTCCGGGGAGTTACCAGCACTCCTTGCAGGTCGCAAATCTGGCTGAACAAGCAGCAGAAGCAATTGGCGCAGATGGCCTGCTTGTCAGAGTTGGTGCAATTTACCATGACTGTGGAAAATCTATCAACCCCCAATTTTTCATAGAAAACCAAATCAGAACAGAACTTGATCCGCACGATGAGATTGATCCTGTTATCAGCGCTCAGACGATCATCAATCATGTGCGTGATGGTGTTGAACTGGCCAGGAAACATCATTTGCCGGAAAGGATAATCGATTTCGTCCGTGAACATCATGGAACAATGTACACACATTATCAATACACTCAAGCAGTTAACCAAGCAAGTGACCCAGCAAATGTTGACAAAGCTTTGTTCACTTATCCCGGCCCACGACCTCAATCTAAAGAAACAGCATTATTAATGCTTGCTGATGGTGCTGAAGCTCGAGCAAGGGCTGAAGTACCAAAAACAGTAGAGGAATTACGGATATTGGTTGATACAGTTGTTGGTTTTTACCAAAGAAACAATCAATTAGATGACACGAACCTGACAATGCGAGATTTACAGGAAGTTAAGAACTCGTTCTGTCGCTCATTAAATGGAACTTATCACCCCCGAATGAAATATCCCGATTTGGATAACCAGGGAAACCAACCCTAGATGTTCAGGAACCTAAGAATTACACAACATAGTTATGATTAATCTCCAAAATAATTCGGGTTCGGAACAGGCTATTAACCTGGATTTAATTGAGTTCGCTATACAATCAGCATTGTCACGATTTGACAAACAAAACCTGGACTTGACCCTTCGTCTGACAAACAATGAAGAAATTCAATCCCTCAATCGAGAATATCGGGATTTTGATGAAGCGACCGATGTTTTATCGTTCAATCAGGATTTCTTTGATCCTGAGACTGAAAGATACTATCTTGGAGATATTGTCATATCTGTGGAAAAAGCAGCTCTACATGCTTACGAAAATCAAATCTCCCTGGATGAAGAATGTGCGTTTCTGGCAATCCATGGTACGCTTCACCTATTCGGATTTGATCATGAAACTGCAGAATCAAAACAAGTAATGTGGCAGTATCAGGATGCCATCTATGAAAATGTAATACATCATTATCAGGAGAAAAAATCATGACACAGACAAAAACAAGAAAACGTTTAGGCTTCTTTCTAATCATCGTTGCCTTAATGGGCCTTTTATTTTCTTTGGTTGGGATCACAACCCCATGGATTGTGAAACCTCGGATTAAGCAAAACCTTTTGGAGTCTTTAGAATTGTTTGATAAGACGCTTCAAACCACTGGAGAAGGCCTGTCCGTGATGGACAGTGCCATTGAAAATGCAAAAACTAACCTGACAACCATCGCGGCTACATTTGAAAATGTTGACAGCACATTCGACAGTGTTACAGATTCACTTTCCTCATCAGCCACATTGATCGGTGATGACCTTCGAACGACAGTTAACGACACTCAGATCGCATTGGCTTCTTCAGCTTCAAGTGCAGAAATTATTGACAAAACCCTATCATTTCTTGCGGCGGTACCTTTAATCGGCATAAATTACCAACCGGAAGTGCCATTACATATCAGTCTGGCACAAGTTGCTGACAGTTTCGATACTATTCCCGATTCTTTAGAAGATATTGAACAAGGATTAGACGATACATCTACAGGTTTAGACACATTGAAAGGAAACTTAACGACCATAACTGAAGATATCCTCTTTCTTGAAGATGACTTGGATGATGCACAATCAGTCCTTTCAAACTACCAAACAACTTTGGATCAGATATTAACCAAAACAAATGCCTTTCATGGCAATCTCAGCCTAATTCTTACTCTCTTGTGCTTATTCATTTCCGGAATGTTTCTCAGCCTGGGAACCGCTCAGGTTAGTACGATTTTGTTGGGATTACAACACTATCGCAATGAAGAAAAAACCGTTAATCTTTCAGATATAAAACGGGACTGACCAAAACATACACCGATTAATAATTTGGAGACACTATGAAACATTTTCTTGATATCGCTGATCATTCTTCTGATACGCTTAGAAACCTAATTGACAATGCTATTAAATTAAAAGATGAATACAAATCAGGGGCACCCAAACCTATTCTCAAAGATAAAGTACTCGCAATGGTTTTCCAAAAACCAAGCCTTCGCACCAGGGTAAGTTTTGATATGGCAATGCTGACATTAGGAGGAAACGCGCTTTACCTCTCTCCCCAGGAAATTGGACTTGGAAAACGTGAGTCAATTGCAGACGTCGCACGGGTTCTTTCAGGTTATGTTCATGTAATTATGGCTAGAGTATTTAGTCATCAACACATCCTTGAACTCGCAAAGTGGTCAAATGTACCTGTCATTAATGGTTTAAGTGATTACAACCATCCCTGCCAGGCGATGGCTGATGCGCTAACGATCTGGGAAGAGTTTGGCAGGATGAAAGATCTCAAGGTTGCCTATATTGGCGATGGAAACAATGTTGCTTTATCACTGATGAAAATTGTGACAAAACTCGGCGGACATTTCAGGATTGCCAATCCGGAAGGATATGATATGCCCGAGACAGATATTCAACACTCACGCACAATAACAAAATCCACTAGTGGTTCTGTCACACTCTTCCGGGATCCTAGGGCAGCAGTAAAAAATGTTGACGTTATTTATACTGACACCTGGACAAGTATGGGGCAGGAGGAAGAGGTAAACCAGCGTAAGAATGTGTTTCCACCATATCAGGTGAACCAAGATCTGGTTAAATTGTCAAAACCACATTCCATTATTTTGCATTGCCTTCCTGCCCATCGAGGGGAAGAAATCACAGATGAAGTTGCTGATGGCCCTCAATCCCGGTTATTCCCACAGGCGGAAAACCGCATGCACGCTCAAAAAGCTATTCTGGTCGAATTACTAACTGGAGTTGACTAAGAGAATGAACAACAGCGATTATTATATCCAACTGGAAAATGAATATGGGGCACATAATTATCACCCACTTGATGTTGTGCTAGTAAAAGGGGAAGGCGTCTGGGTTTATGATGTCGATGGCAATAAATACCTTGACTGTTTAAGTGCTTATTCCGCATTAAACCAGGGACACAACCATCCTGCAATCAAGCAAGCCATGATTGAGCAATTAGAAAACCTGACCCTCACATCCCGTGCATTTCGGAATGATAAGCTTGGTTTGTTTTATAAAAAACTTTCTGAAATGACTGGCTATGAAATGTCCCTGCCAATGAACAGCGGGGCTGAAGCAGTTGAGACAGCAATAAAAGCAGCTCGAAAGTGGGGATATGTTTCAAAGAATATTCCCCGCTACAAAGCAGAAATCATCGTCGCAGATGGGAATTTCCATGGTAGAACAACAACCATAATCTCCTTTACATCCACAGAATTATATAAAAGGGATTTTGGGCCGTTTACTCCAGGTTTTATTAACGTTGATTATGGGGATTTAGAAGCAATCAAAAATGCGATAAACGAGAACACAGCAGCTATCATGCTTGAACCAATCCAGGGTGAGAACGGCATAATCATTCCACCGAAGGGATATCTAAAGGCAGTAGAGAATTTATGCCGTGAAAAGAATATCCTGTTCATCGCTGACGAAATCCAAACAGGGTTGGGACGCACCGGGGCTTTATTTGCCTGTGATCATGATGATGTTCGACCTGACATGGTTGTGATTGGTAAAGCCCTTTCTGGCGGTTTTTATCCTGTATCTGCTGTTCTCGCTGATAAAAATGTCCTGGGGCTGATCCAACCTGGTGAGCATGGGTCCACCTTTGGTGGCAATCCTCTGGGTGCTGCAGTCTCGATTGCTGCGCTGGATGTGATCCAGGGTGAAAATTTGATTAAAAATTCAAAATTTAATGGGTCAATACATCATGGATTACCTCGAAGAAATCCCTCCGAAGAACATTGAAGACATCCGAGGAAAAGGGTTGTTGATCGGTGTGGAACTAAAACACGAATTAGGAGGTGCCAGACGATTTGCTGAAAAACTGCAAGGGAAAGGCATCCTGGTTAAAGAAACGCATACACACATACTTCGTTTTGCACCACCGTTAATTATAGATAAGGAAGTGGTCGATTGGATGTTACCTATCGTTCGAGAAGTGTTGTTAATGGATTAGGTATTCAACAAGGATTTGTCGATGGAACGCTTTGCCAAAATTGTATGTACATTAGGTCCAAGTGTTAATACGAAGAAAAAACTCCAATCCCTGATCAATGCAGGGATGAATGTTGCACGTTTGAATTTCTCCCATGGCGAACATCAAGATCATGAGAAATTGATCAAGTTGATCCGGGAAATATCAGATGAACAGGGAATTTCCATTTCCATCTTACAGGATCTCCAGGGACCTAAGCTGAGAATTGGAAAACTACCAGGACACAAAATGGAACTCCGTGCTGGAGACCAGGTTGTTTTAAGCTCTTCCGAGGATATCGACTATAGGGAAGATGAGAAATTTATCCCCTTTGATATCCCAGACCTCCACAAAGCCCTGAAGCCAGGCAATCACATCCTGATGGACGATGGTAATCTTGAACTTGAAGTGCAATCAGTAACAGGAGAACAAATTTCAGCAGTCGTTACGCTTGGAGGATTGTTAAAGTCTAAAAAAGGTGTGAATTTGCCCGGTGCAAATCTAACCTTTCCGATTTTCACAGAAAAAGATCGAACAGATCTTAAATTTGGGCTTGAAAATGGTGTGGATATGGTAGCAATATCCTTCGTAAAAAGTTCAGACGATGTGAGAACCGTTCAAAAGGCAATTGAAGAATTAGCACCTGATAAGGATTCAGCGAGGACACCGATCATCGCTAAACTCGAAAGACCTGAAGCCCTGGATGACCTCCAGGGAATCATGCGAAATCACGGATGGCGTGATGGTCGCTCGAGGTGATCTGGGTGTTGAAATGTCTCCAGCCGCTGTGCCTATTGCACAAAAAGAGATCATCGCATGTGCGAATGCACATGGGAAACTGGTCATAACAGCAACTCAAATGCTCAATTCAATGATCAACAATCCACGTCCTACCCGGGCTGAAGCGACGGATGTGGCAAATGCTGTTTTCGATGGAACAGATGCTGTAATGCTCTCAGGTGAAACTGCTGCCGGGAAATATCCCATTGAAAGCGTTCAAATGATGGACTCGATTGTAAAAGAGGCTGAAAAAAACCGGGAGAAATGGGGAAAATCAATATTCTATACACAAGAACTCAAACCAAAATGATTCGATTTCCATCTCAAATGCTGCAAAGGAACTGGCTAAAGACAGTAATGTTGTAGCAATTATTGTGTTTACACAATCTGGTCAGACCGCAAAAATGATGTCCAAGGCCAGACCGTTTGTGCCCATACTTGCTTTCACCCCGGAAATGAGAACTTTCCAAAAAATGAACCTGTATTGGGGGGTAACGCCAATGTTGGTGCCTTATGCCGATACTCTGGAGACAATGATCAAACATGTTGAAACAGCTATCGCCACAGGCACAAAACTTGAAAAAGGGCAACAGGTCGTATTGATATCAGGATTCCCTGTTGGCGCATTTCGGAAACCTAACCTGGCTTTGTTATATACACTGGGCGATATGTAACTAGGATACTATTACGAAAGAACCGGTGAAATTGTATCTCACCGGTTGAGCACTTTTAAGATCGAATAGATTGTTACGCCATACTTGAATTAATCATTTCTAAGGATTTTGCGTCCGGTCGTAATTTTTCAGGTAGCAGCCGGTTTAACGGCTTGTCTATTAAATTTGAATAGTCATACAACGATGGTTGAACAGGATTAATAAAAATCAATCCTGTGACAAGCCATTTGTTTTGTTCTGCTTCTTCAAGAGTTGTCAGTGCTTGCAGCTTATCAGTGGGATCATACTCCTTTTCAAGCTTTTTCAAAACAACGACAGATCCATCGTGCATTTTGACTTCCTTAATCTCACCCTCATGAAATTCATCAAGAATGATCGCCTTCCGAGTTGGAACATATGCAATGTCATGCAAAGGTGCTTCATGCTGCCGCCCCCATTGATAGGAATGTAAAGTATCCTCGCGGTTATTAAAACTCACGCATGGACTGATAACATCCAATACAGCTGTTCCATGATGGGACAAAGCCGCTTTAATCAATGATCGTAATTGTGAAGGATCTCCTGCAAACGAACGAGCTACAAAACTGGCATTTCCCACCAAAGCTTCTTTGACAATATCAATGGGGAGGAACGGGTTTATACCCTGGTACTTAAGTTCTAATCCTCTTTCCGCTGTAGCAGAAAATTGGCCTTTAGTCAGGCCATAAACACCATTATTTTCAACAATATAAACGATCGGTAAATTTCGTCGAACAAGATGTTTAAACTGCCCTAAACCAATACTGGCTGTATCTCCGTCTCCGGAAATACCAATGACTTTCATTTTGGTATCAGCAAATGCCGCGCCTAAAGCCATCGAGGGCATTCGCCCATGCAATCCATTAAAACCAAAGGATTTTTTCAAAAAGTAAGTTGGACTCTTGCTTGAGCAGCCAATACCGCTGAATTTTACTATTTCGTTAGGATGCAAATCTAACTCAAAACACGCTCTTAAAACTTGAGCAGAGATGGTGTTATGTCCACATCCAGGGCAGAGTGTTGACCGTTCTCCTCTATAATCTGATCTTGTTAATCCAATTGCGTTCTTCTCAATTCTTTGATCAGTCATGATTTAAATGCTCCTTATTTGCGATAGATTTTATGATCCAATCAGCTGTCATAGGCAATCCATCGATATAAGCAAGGGATATCAATCGGTCAGTCATGTCACAATATTCAATGAGCATAATCTGGTGCAGCTGCCCATCCTGATTTAACTCCAGCACATAATTTCGTTCGTGTGCCTGGATAAATTCACCCACTGCTTTTGAAAGTGGCAATGCTCTAACGCGCATAAAATCGGTTGGCAGACCCAGGTCAGCTAACTTATCCTGTGCTTCAATGACTGCAAAATTAGTTGATCCCATCGCAATCAAACCAATTCTTGCATTATTCATCTCCCGATACACAGGTTTCGGTAATTTCTCTCTGGCAGTTTCAAATTTCTTCTTGATTCTCTCCATATTTCGCATCCAAACATCAGGGTCTTCACTGTAATTTCCAAATTCATCGTGCCCTGTACCCCGTGAAAAATTTGGTGCATCAGGATGTTTATTGCCCATTACCGTTCGGTATGGGATGCCATCCCCATCGATATCAATGTATCTCCCCCAATTTCCCTTAAATTCATCCAAATCAGCTTCCCAGATAATTTTCCCCCGATCTATCGGCTTATCTGGAAAGGAAAAACGTTTTGTCATCCACTGATTCATCCCCAGATCAAGATCACTCAAGATAATGACAGGCGTTTGAAATTGTTCAGCAAGATCAAATGCCTTCCAACCAAACTCAAAACACTCATTTACAGAGGATGGAATGATCACGATTTGACGTGTATCCCCATGACCTAGAAAGTAAACCTGGTTCAGATCACATTGTCCTGTTCTGGTGGGTAATCCGGTGCTGGGGCCGACGCGCTGAACATTCCAAAGCACAAGGGGGACTTCTGCATAGTAAGCAAGGCTCATATATTCCGACATCAAACTTATTCCAGGACCGGAAGTAGAGGACATGGATCTGAGCCCCGCCCAACCTGCTCCAACAGCCATTCCTATTGAAGATAATTCATCTTCCGCTTGAACAATGGCGTAGGTACATTTTCCGGTTTCCGGATCTTTGCGCAACTGAGGTGCAAATATACCCAAAGATTCCGCCAGACTGGTTGCCGGGGTTATTGGATACCAGCCACAAAATTGGAATCCACCGTAAATTGCACCAAGGGCACCGGCTGTATTACCATCAGTCATAATATATTCTTCCAAAGGCTCCCTTTCCTCCACCCTATAGTGATCTTGTTTTTCAAGATTTGATCTTGACCAATCAGCAGCCAGTTTTACGATGGCAAAGTTTAAATCTGCCACAGAGGGTTTTTGTTCAAATTGTTTTAAAAGAGCAGATCGAATATATTCCAGTCCAATACCCAGAATTTGCGAGACGATCCCCACATAGACCATATTTGCCATATAATCCCGCAGATCCCTGGGAACATCCGCTTGTTTAATTAATGCCTTAACAGGCATGGGATAAACAATAATATCTTCTCGCTCAATTGGCAGCTTGATATGATCAGCATAGAACACAACCCCACCAGGGATATCATAGCGTATATCATCCTGAAATGTAGATGGATTCATTTGCACTATAATATCGTCGTGCGCAACACGAGCTAAATATCCATCATCTGATACGCGAATTGAAAACCAGGTGGGAAGTCCTTTGATATTTGAAGGAAAAATATTCTTGCCAGAAACAGGGATCCCCATTTGGAATATTGCACGTATCAGTGTTGTGTTAGCTGTTGCGCTGCCCGAACCATTGATCGTGCATATTGTCATACAAAAGTCATTGATATGCTCATTTATCGTTTCTATCATCCAATAATCCCTTTACCTTTCTTATTTCTACAACATAAGATCAAAGTTTATTATTCAAAAAAGGACTTTGAATTCTTTTGTTCTCTCTGGTACAAAAGATCCATGTGAGCAATAAGCGCCTGGTAGCCATTTAAATAATCTGCATTTGTGATCGCACCTACCATTTGTTTGTGATAAAGCCATACCCTCTCCAGGTATTTCCGGTCTTCATATACGCTCAAACCCACAGCCTCGTAAATATCCCAATAAGCTTCAAGGATTCCCTTCACAAATGGATTTTCCAACCTTTTAAAGATAGTTAGGTGCAGCTGTCGATGTTCATTATGTGGGATTTGAATTGGATCAGAATTAAGTTTTTTAGATGCGATCACAATGATTTCTTCTAATTCATTCAAATCTTCTGGGAGAAGATGACTGACAGCTTGATACCAGTATGATGCTTCAATATGATTTCTTAGATCAGAAAACTGACGAAAGTTCTTTAAATCGATATTAACTGCGTATACAAGACTTGTCAGGATAGCAGGTTTAAATGAATAAGGCAGAATTCTGATACCTGTCCGGGGTTTAACATCCACGAAACCCATCATTCGTGCAACTTGAAGCTCTTCACGCAAAGAAGATACACTAACACCTCGGTCTTCACTGAGCTGGTTCAAACTTGGTAAAAAAGCCGACCCTTTTGCGGTTTCTTGAGCTAAATATGAAAGGAATTCGGAGGAATTTGGATGGGATATTTCGTTTACCATATCGTTTCACCTAATTTATAGGATTAATCAGAGGATTTGATTTTTCATAGTATATCATACATTTCCGAAATCTCAAATAGCATATCCTGCCTCACCAAGTGTAATTAATATCAAACCTCTATCATGCCTTCACCAGCGTAGCAATAGGAAGAAAAATAAATGCAGGAAATATTTTTATAGGTACAATTGCATGTGGATTGGTAAACAAATATTTACGTGTCCATGATCCATATCAATAACAAATTGAAAGGATGAGACAAATTTTAGATGTCCATCTGAAAATACATTTTCAACGACCTCGGCAAAAATGAATCGAATTACGGAATTCTCTAAAGAATCAATATACAAAACGAACCAGAAGTCACCTCTATTATGGATATTGTCTCACACTGGTCATCAATGGCCCTGGTTATTACTGGCAATAACTGGAGCAGTCAGTAATGCTGCATTGGCAAGCATCGTACCAATATATATTGGCAAAGCTTTTAACGAAATTATGCGGCCCGAACCTTCCATTCCACTCATTGGGCGTTTTGCCCTAATTATTGGAATCTCCCAAATAATTCGCGGAATTTTACAGTTCAACCGAAATTACGGTTTCGAAATTATCGCACAGAATATAGAAAAATATGTTCGCCAGGAATTGTATATCAATCTGCTTGGAAAAAGCATGACTTTCCACAACCTTCAATCTGTTGGTGACCTGATGGCACGCGCCACAAACGATGTTCGGGAAGTGAATTACATGTTCAGTCCAGGGGTCAATCTTGTGTTTGGTTCATTAAATTTTTTATTTATCCCACTTTTCGTAGGTCCAACATATCACTTATCACTGCTAGCAACTCCTGCCGCATTTATTATTCTATACGTTTTTACGTTATGGTATTACCTGAAAATACTCAATCCAATAACAAGCAATGTTCGTCAAACTTTCGGAGACATGAACAGTCGCTTAGCGGAAGCAATCGATGGCGTGGAAATCGTGAAAGCTTCCGCCCAGGAAGATAATGAAATCTCCCGTTTTTTGAGTAATGCAAATGCATATCGCGACGCTTCGATAAAGCAGGGATATGTAGAAAGTCGTTTTCTACCCCTTCTCCTACTGGGAATTGCGTTAGCAGCAGGTTTGGGGCATTCATTGTTATTATTTCAACAGGGTCTAATATCAATAGGAGATGTCATCTCTTATTTTGGCACTTTGTCACTGTTAGGTTTTCCAACTTTTGTATCCTTGTTTGCATATTCACAAATATCACTGGGTTTTGCTGGCGCACGACGGATCCTTGAGTTATTACAAACTGAAAACCGATTGACTGAAAACACTGAAGGTTACAGTTCCACAATCCATGGAAAAATTGACTTTAAACATGTGTGTTTTGAATACAATGAGGACGAGTTGGACTCTCGAAGACCTCAATTTTTCTATTGAACCAGGGCAAACTGTAGCGATCGTAGGACAAACAGGCTCAGGAAAAACGTCTTTGGTTAAATTGATCAATCGAACTTTTGACGTGAATTCAGGGAAAATCCTTGTAGATAATATTGATGTAAGGAATTGGTATCTCGAAGCACTTCGCAACCAGATATCATTTATTGAACAGGATGTCTTTTTATTCTCCAGAACGATAAGTGAAAATATTGCCTTTGGTAAACCCGGGTCAACTCAAGAAGAAATCATCAGGGCAGCCAAGGATGCTCAGGCACATGATTTCATCATGAGTTTTGAAAACGGCTATGAGACAGTGATAGGGGAACGGGGAACAACACTGTCAGGAGGACAACGTCAACGATTAGCCCTTGCACGTGCATTCTTGACCTCTCCAAAAATCTTAATATTAGACGACTCAACCAGTGCTATCGACAGTGAAACAGAAGACAGGATCCAACAGGCCATCTTCCGTGCAGCAAAAGGACGGACAACGTTGATCATCACCCACCGATTATCCCAGATACGATGGGCAGATTTGATCATTGTACTCAAGCAGGGAGAATTGACGGATATCGGGACACATGAGGAATTATTGAAAAAATCATTATCGTATCAGAAAATTTTCAGCGAGTAATTATGGGTTTTTTTTCAGGCTTAGCTGCAGAGGATTATGACCGGCAGTATTCTGATCGGAAATTATTCTCGCGCATCTTTGATTATTTCAAATCTCAAGTCAAACACCTGATCATCATTGGATTTACAATTCTCTTTATATCCATTATTGATGCGATTACACCTGTGATTGTTGCAAGAGGGCTTGATAAAGTTACATTAGAGACAATCTCTTTAAATTTCATATTCTTATTATCAGGTATCGTCCTGATACTGGGAGGCTTAAGTTGGTTCAGCAATCTACTGCGTCGACGTTTTTCGGTTAAAACGATCGCTGAGCTCATTCAGGAGCTTGCTGTGGATGCATTTTCTGCATCTATGCACCAGGATATGGCTTTCCATGATAATTTTAGTTCAGGAAAAATCGTCTCAAGAATCACTTCTGATACTCGTGAGTTCAGTCAGTTGGTTACACTTTCCACTGATGTTCTCATGCAGCTGATCTCTTCAATTATTCTGGCAGTAATCCTTATACAGACTGAATGGCGGCTTGCGATTGCAGTGTTCTGTCTTGTCCCCGTATATTTCTTTCTTGTGATGCGCTACAGGCATACTGCACGAAAAATCACCCGTGAAGGGATGCGTGCAATGGCAACCGTTAATTCGACCATCAAAGAAACAATCAGTGGTATTGCCATTGCAAAAAACTTCAGACAAGAGAATTCGATTTTTAAGGAATTTGAGGAGGCAAATCAAACCTCATTTACTGTCAATATCAAACGAGGTTTTGTTTTGGCAATCATATTTCCCGTACTGAGAACGATAGGTGGTATCGCCACAGCATTAATGGTTTATTTTGGCGCTTTGTCGGTAACACAGGGTATTGTCAGCGCAGGTGCCTGGTACCTTTTCCTCTCCACATTGGATCGGTTCTTATATCCTGTTATGAGCCTGTCTTCTTTCTGGACTCAGGTTCAAACAGGTCTATCTGCTGCAGAAAGGATCTTTGGCTTGATTGATGCAGAACACTCCGTTCAACAGGCAGGTGCTTTCAAACCAAAACAACTTCAAGGAAGCATTGAAATGCTTAACGTATCCTTCCAGTACGTAAGAAACGAACCGGTCTTAGAGAATTTTACATTGCGCATCAATCCAGGCGAAACACTCGCCCTCGTTGGGCACACAGGTGCTGGCAAAACTTCAATAGGTCGCTTAATCGCTCGATTTTATGAGTTTCAAAGCGGCAAAATACTCATCGATGGGAAAGACATTCGTGCGTTTGATCTCGTAACATTAAGAGGCCACATGGGAATCGTCTCACAAGTGCCATTCTTATTTTCAGGGACTATTGAAGAAAATATTCGATTTAGCAATCCTGATTGCACCCGGAAGGAAATAATCAGTATTGGTCAGAAAATTGGAAAAGGAGAATGGCTTGGAACATTTCCCAATGGTCTGGAAACACAAGTAGGCGAACGTGGGTCGCAGCTATCAATGGGTCAAAGACAACTCGTCGCATTATTCCGCGTCCTAGTCCAACATCCTTCAATCTTTATCCTGGATGAAGCGACAGCCAGCATTGATCCGTTCACGGAAAAACAAATTCAAGCTGCATTAAACCTGATCCTGTCAGACACCACCAGTATACTGATCGCACATAGACTTTCCACGGTTCGCTCTGCTGATCGTATCCTGGCAATGAAAGAAGGGGACATTATCGAAGAAGGAAACCACAAAGAACTCCTCAACATAGGCCAACACTATGCAGAGCTATATAACACATATTTTAGGCACCAATCATTAGCTTATGTGGAAGAAACACGAAAGTACCGTACAAAGTAATTCATAAGAACATAGATATATGAATGAGATTCTTGACATAATTGGTTGGTGAATTTAGAATTTTATTGCTGTTCGTTATATGTTAATGGGAAAAGTCTGTTATATCATAAACAGCACCGAAGGTGCAAGGTTGCGAAACCGAATCTCTCAGGTAAAAAACCCCATTAAACAGACACCTCTGGACCATTCTTTCTCGTTTGAAACCAGTGCATACAGAGGATTACGATTAATTGATATTGAATTTAATGGATTATAGGAGAAATAAATGACAAACCCTGCAGAATTAAAATACACAAAAACCGATGAATGGGTTAAGTTTGATGGTGAATTCGCCGTCGTAGGAATTACTGATTTTGCACAAAGCCAATTATCTGACATTGTATATGTGGAGTTTATGGCTGAGGAAGGCGATTCTGCTGGCAAGGGGGATGCAGTTGCCACGATCGAGTCTGTCAAAGCAGCAGCTGATGTACAGTTCCCTGTCTCCGGAACAATCACAGCCGTTAATGAAGATCTCGCTGATGAACCTGAAGTACTGAACACTGATCCGTTTGGATCAGGCTGGTTAATGAAAATGAAGCTCGATGACCCTGTTGAATTAGATGAAATGCTCAATGCAGAGGCTTATGATGCATATATCGAAGAGCGCGAGGGGTAATGTTTACTCCTCATACTCCCCAAGAAGTTAAGGAGATGCTCAAAGTAATTGGGGTAGATTCAGTTGAAGATCTATTTAATCAAGTTCCAGTAAAACATCGGTTCCCGGAACTTAACATTCCTGAAATCATTAACAGAAATTCAACTCGCTTCTGAACTCAAAGAGATCAGTTCAGCCAATGCATCAACTGATGACTTCATATCCTTTCTCGGAGCTGGCGCCTACAATCATTATATTCCTGCTGCTGTTGACATGCTCCTGCAGCGGGGTGAATTTTATACCGCATATACGCCATATCAACCTGAAATTTCTCAAGGGACGCTTCAAGCCATCTTTGAATTCCAATCCTTGATGACTGAATTGACTGGCATGGAAGTAAGCAACGCATCTCATTATGACGGTGCAACAGCAGCGGCTGAAGCTGCAACCCTCGCGTATCATTATTTTCGAGGAAAAAGAAAAAAAGTCATCATATCTCGAGCAGTCAATCCTCAATATCGAGAAACAATCCGAACATATTTGCAGGGTTTTGATAACATCTCGGTAACAGGTGATAAGGAAAACGATTTATCAAATGATGAAATTGCATACTTATCCGACCTTATTGACGAAAATACCGCAATTCTTCTTGTTCAATATCCTGATTTCTACGGACGAATTCATGACTATACGAAACTGATCGAAAAAGCTCATTCTGATGGTGCACTTGTTGCTTTTATCTTCAATCCCACAGCCTTGGGGATGATCAAACCTCCGGGGGAGTTTGGTGCTGATATTGCAGTTGGTGAAGGACAACCACTCGGGATTCCTTTATCGTTCGGTGGGCCGTATTTAGGGATTTTCACCGTCAAAAAACAGCTAATACGAAAACTTGCTGGTCGTCTTGTTGGTGAAACGGTAGATCGAGATGGAAAACGTGCTTACGTATTGACCCTGACAGCCCGTGAGCAGCACATTCGACGGGAGAGATCAACCTCAAATATCTGCACGAATCAGGGCTTGATGGCACTCGCGGCAGCTGTATATTTAAGCCTATTGGGTAAAGAGGGTTTCAAACAGGTTGCCAATTTATGTTTTCAAAAAGCACATTATGCCGCAAAACGAATTGATGAATTGGATGGATTTGAACTGGCATTCAAAGATAGAGAATTCTTTCATGAATTTGTGGTCAAAACACCTCGACCTGTCGGTGAAATAAACTTAAGACTGCAAGAACATTGGATCCTGGGAGGTTATGATTTAAGTCAAGATTATTCCGAGTTGGGAAATCATATGCTGGTTGCAGTCACAGAAAAAATATCCAAACATGATATTGATGATTTCGTTGATGCCCTTGGGGAGGTCACAAATGACTGAACTGACTATTTACGAGCTTTCCCAACCTGGCCGCAAGGGTATCCAATTCCCTGATCCTGATGTCCCACTGACTCCTCTTTCAGAAGGCTTTCGTAGGGAAACTCTGAATTTGCCGGAACTGTCTGAATTCGATGTTATTCGGCATTTTACCAATCTTTCCCGTTTGAATTATTCAATCGATGGCGGGTTCTATCCATTAGGCTCATGCACAATGAAATACAATCCAAAAATCAATGAACAGGCAGCCAGATTGCCCGGATTTTCCAACACCCACCCCCTTCAACCAATCGTTAGTGTCCAGGGAAACCTTTACATTATCTACCAGCTTCAAGAATGGCTGCAAGAGATCAGCGGGTTTCATAGGGTTTGCCTGACACCTGCGGCAGGTGCCCAGGGCGAGCTGGTGGGGGCATTGATCATAAGGAAATATCATCAAAGGTTGAAACAACCACAACGAAATAAAATCCTTATCCCAAATTCAGCCCACGGCACCAATCCTGCGACATCCTCAATGACGGGGTTTAATGTCGTTCCGCTGGCCTCTGATGAAAGAGGGAATGTCGATTTAGCCGCCCTTCAGCGCGAATGTGATGAAACATTGGCGGGTTTGATGTTTACCAATCCAAATACTTTAGGATTATTTGATGAAAACGTTGAAGAAGTGATTAAACTAGTTCACGATGCCGGAGGATTGGTTTACGGTGATGGTGCAAACTTAAATGCGTTACTTGGTGTTTTACGCCCTGGTGATATTGGATTTGATATTATGCATTTTAACCTGCACAAGACATTTTCCACACCTCATGGAGGTGGTGGCCCTGGATCCGGTCCAGTGGGTGTCTGCGAAACGCTCTCGGAATACCTGCCCTCCCCGATCGTTGTGAAAGTTGAAGAAGGAAATGATGAGACCCCTCCATTCTTTGGATTCTATAAACCTGAACATACGATAGGATCAATGAAAGCGTTTTATGGGCATTTTGGTGTTATCGTCCGTGCTTATGCTTATATAGCAATGCTTGGATCAAAAGGCTTACGCAATGTTGCTGAAATGGCTGTATTAAATGCAAATTACCTGATGAAACAAATCAAGAATGAATATGTTTTACCGTATGACAGGAACTGTATGCATGAATTCGTTGTTCAAGGTGCCTGGAAAGATGTACCAAATATTCATGCCTTGGACATCGGCAAGAGGCTAATGGATTATGGCTTCCATCCTCCAACCAATTATTTCCCCCTGATCGTAAATGAAGCATTAATGATTGAGCCAACTGAGACAGAGGCAAAACAAACACTGGATTCATTTGTTGATGCGATGAAAGCCATTGCCCAGGAAGCCAGAGAAAACCCTGAGCTGCTTCACAATGCTCCCAGTACAACACCTGTCAAGCGATGTGATGAAGTAAAAGCTGCAAAAGAATTAGTCCTTTGCTGCAGGAAGCCTGAGTGAATAAATTCTGAGAATTTAATCAGTGTTGAAGCACTTTCTCAACACCCTTTATTAATCCTTCAATATTAAGCTGACCGGACAATGATCTGAACCCATTATATCTCCATGGATGATCACATCCGTGACGCGATCCATTAACGGCTCGGAAACCAGGAAATAATCCAACCGCCATCCAGCATTGTTCTTTCGCGCATTAAACCGGTACGTCCACCAGGTATATTCTTCCCGGGTTGGGTAAAGTGTACGAAAGGCATCCACAAAACCATGCTCCAAATACTTATCAACCCACCTTCTCTCTTCAGGTAGGAAGCCGGTATTTTTTTTGTTTGATTTAGGATTTTTTAGATCTATCTCATTGTGGGCGGTGTTAAAATCTCCTGTAATGATGATCTTTTTTCCATTCTGATGTAAACCTTCACAAATTTTTAATAATTCCTCGTAAAAGGACAGTTTATAGGGAACACGCTTATTTTCCTGACCACCATTTGGGAAATAGATATTATAAAGGTAAAAATCCTCAAATTGCATTCGGATAACTCGCCCTTCAATATCGAACTCCCTTATCCCTATGCCCTTTTCAGTGCTTATAGGCTTAGGTTTAAAGAAATTAACAACCCCACTATAACCTTTTCTCTCTGCTGAATGCCAGACAGAATCATAGCCAGTGATTGTTGCCTGTTCATCAGTGATCTGGTCACGTTGTAATTTGGTTTCCTGGAAACATAAGACATCAGACCCTAAGTCTGGCACCCAATTCAATGCTTCCTTTCGCAGCACTGCTCTGAAACCATTCACATTCCAAGTCGTAATTTTCATCCGGGTTCCTTTCACTTCACTTTCTGCATATGGTAAACTTCTAAGCTGTATCGATTTGGCTGATACTCAGGTTGATTTTGCTCATATCTAGGATAATTATAATTACAATTCAAACTCTATGATAAGAAATAATCCAATACTAATAAGACTAATAAATTTTTCAATAATCACACTTTGCCTTTGCTTTCCTGTAACATCTGTGTCGGCTGTACAATCCAATCAGCAAGATGCTGTCTATATTGTCCAGGAAGGTGATACTTTAGGTTCAATTACGCTGCAGTTTGGAATCACACTTGACGAATTATTATCTGTCAATCAAATATCCGATCCTAATTCTGTGTTTATTGGTCAAGAGCTGATCATCCCAGGTTTGGAAGGTATTTCCGGTATTCTTACATCACAAGTCTTACCTTTTGGAAGTTCACTTATAGGGCTATCTCGTCAATATGAGCTTGAGGAAATTGAACTTTTCACGCTAAATCGGATGACAAGCCCCTCGGAAACGATTGCCGGCGTGAATTTCATCATACCAATCAATGTACAAAGAGAACAACTCATACCTATAATGGCATTTCAAAATAGTTCTTCGCTGATTGAAGCAGCCATACAGGCAGATACTTCCCCATGGACCTTATGCTCCGATAATGATTTATCAGCAAGCTGGGATGCCTTACCCGGCGAGATCTTGTATGGGCACGCACAGGATGACAGTTCTGACACTTTATCTATGGGGATAGAAAATATAATTTTCAATGAATTACCTTTTATCCAAGGTGAAACAATCCAAGCTGAAATTCATACAACTTCACAATCAAAAATCATTGGGAAGTTTAATGATTTAGACATCACATTCGTCACCGAAGATAACCAGAACTATTATGCTTACCTTGGTGTTCACGCCATGATGGAACCTGGCCCTTATCCTTTAGAGATCACTAAATCTTCTTCAGATGGCAAAAATCAAACCTTTGAACAACTTGTCCTGGTGTCAGCAGGAGCTTATGGGGATGAATGGGTCAACGTTCCTGATGAATACCTTAATCAAAATGATATATTGGAAGAAGATACCTACCTTCTACCAATTTTATCCAAAGTATCTCCAGAGAAATTATGGGAGGGCCCTTTTTATTACCCTGTTGACGAACCCCTTGTGAACAGCACATTCGGACAAAGACGGAATTATAACAATGGTGAGTTATTCTTCTACCATACAGGGATGGATTTCGCGGTAAATGCGCCAAACCTGAACGTGTATGCACCAGCAAATGGAATAGTTGTTTTGGCAGAAGCATTAACAATCAAAGGGAATGCGATATTAATAGATCATGGTTGGGGTATTTACTCCGGGTACTGGCATCTCTCAGAATTTAACGTCGAAGTCGGCAATTTAGTAAATCAGGGAGATATAATTGCTCAAATTGGCAATACGGGGCGTTCTGCAGGCCCCCACTTACACTTTGAGATTGATATCACCGGCACACCCGTCAACCCCCAAACGTGGCTCTCTCAAGAATTTCCTCAACAGACTCCATGAACGCCAATATGATTTTTAAAAGGAAAAGTTTATTTAAACCAAACAAGCACTTCAAATGAGTGCTTGTCATAAAATGCGCTAGGAGGGAGTCGAACCCTCACGCCTCAGCGGCACGTGGCCCTCAACCACGCCTGTCTGCCAGTTCCAGCACTAGCGCCGGAGCAGAAGTAATTATATCCTGCTGAGTAATGTTGTCAAGCAGAATGGAAAGACTAATAAGGAGTTGAAAATGACCATCATTTTAGATGCTATGGGAAGTGATGACCGACCGGATCCAGAGGTTCAGGCGGCAGTAACCGCTTCGAACCAGCTAAAGGAGGATATCGCTTTAGTTGGTGAGAAATCTGTTTTGAGTGAGAAATTGTCTGCAATTTCAGGAAATAAATCTAAAGTGCATATCATCCATGCACCCGAAGCCCTCGAAATGAGCGATCATATCGTTGAAGCTCGGGCAAAAAAACAAAACACCATGCGCGTCGGAATGGAACTGGTAAAAGCTGGAGAAGGTGATGCTTTTGTTACTGCGGGTAACACAGGCATGGCAATGTACTACGCACGGAAAGTATTAGGAGATATCACCGGCGTGATTAGACCTTGTTTATGTGCTGTTTTTCCTGTTAAAAATGGCCATTCCGTTGTACTGGACATTGGCGCAAATGCTGAATGCCGTCCAGATTTTCTTGTTCAATTTGCTATTATGGGATCGATTTATGCTCAAACAATGCTGAACAAGGTCAATCCACGAGTTGGATTAATTGCTAACGGTGAAGAAGAAGGGAAAGGGAATAACCTTGTTCGAAATACTTTCCCGTTGCTCAACGATATAAATGTAAATTTCATCGGAAATATTGAAGGAAAAGAATTATTTGGTGGACAGGTCGATGTCGCAGTGACAGATGGTTTTACAGGCAATGTTATGCTGAAGTCCACGGAAGCAGTAGCAAAGCTGATCATAGATATACTCAAAGAGGAATTAATGGCCTCGTTCCGCACAAAGATGGGAGCTTTGCTTGCCAAACCTGCCTTTGGGAAAATCAAAAAGATGCTGGATCCCGCTGAGATTGGCGCAGCTCCACTACTCGGGATAGACAGCCTTGTCTTTGTTGGTCACGGACGCTCGGATTCACGAGCTGTTGTCAGCTCGATCAAGGCAGCAAAACAAGCCGTAGATAATCATTTACTGGACGAACTCCGCAAAGCGATCATTGAAAACGTCCAATAAAACATTATATTTATAAAAGGAAAAATAATGAAACTAGTAATCAACGACAAACTCATAAAACGTAATAAATTGATAGGAAATATCACATCCTTCCTTGGAATTGGTATTTTAGCAGCCGGTTTAATCCTCAACCTAAAACCCACACCGACGAGAACAATCATCTCATTTGTAGCATTGATTGTCGGATTCATTGTCGCCCAGGTCAGCACATATTTTGTCGGTAAATTTGGGCGCAGCCCACGTTTTGATGAAATTATGACAGATAACCTGTCGAAATTAAACAATACATATTCATTTTATGTTTATAGCAGTCCAGTTCCGATGCTCCTTGTCGGACCCTCACGGATTTGGCTCCCAATACCTGTTTCAGCAAGCGGAGAAATTTCATATGACAAAAAGTGGCGTCAACGTGGTGGCTCTTTCATCATGAAGCTGTTTGGTCAGGAAAGTATTGGTCGCCCAGGACAGGATGTGAAATCACAGGAAAGTCAAATTCAAGAATTGCTCAGTAAAAACCTGGAAGAAAACGAAATTCCCCCGATCAGAAGTATTCTGGTCACGTTCAACCCTAAAGGGACCATTGGTGATGTTGAGAACGCACCAACAACCATTGTAGAATCAGGTGCCCTAAGACGAAGCATTCGAAAAGTGGACCGTAAAACAGAAGAAGAGATATCGCCTGAAGTTTTGAATAAGATTAATGATCTTTTAGCTGATGGACGTTAATTATTTCGAATTCAATCCAGCATAAACCAATAACGCCTGGATTTCATTCGGTTTCAGGTATCGAAAATGTCCGGACTGAAGTTTTCCCAATTCCAGCGGACCAATCCTGACCCTTCGTATTTCCCTGACCGGAAGACCAATTCGAATTCCAGTCCTGCGTATTTGCCTTTTCTTTCCCTCTTTGAGAACGATTGTCAACCAGGCGCCTGATTTTGTAAAAGTTCGAACATCTACTACTGCTGGCAAGGTTCGATATCCATCCTCCAGAACCACACCACGTCGCCAGATGGATAATTGATCCTCATCGGGACGTTTTGTTACCCTCACGACATATTCTTTTTCATGTTCATATCGAGGATGGGTTAACCTGTTTGCTAAGTCTCCATCATTCGTAAGCAGTACCAAACCTTCGCTCTCAAAATCCAACCTTCCTACTGGATACAGATGTCTGGGGTCTTTCACCAGGTCAAAAATAGATGGTCTTTCATCATCAGGTGCTCTTAAAGAAAGCATATTACGTGGTTTATTTACCAGGATGTATACATTCTTTTCCGTTTTTCCAATTAAATTGCCATCAAACCGGATCTCATCTTCTAGGGGATCGGCCTTTTCACCCAGAGAAATAATTTTCCCATTGACTGTAACTCGTCTTTCTATAATGAATTTTTCGCATCCCCTCCTTGAACCGTAACCAGCTCTGGAAAGAATTTTTTGCACTCTATCTTCAGACATTATGTTTTTAATACCTCCCTCGATCCATTCTGATGGCTTTCTTCCAACGTGCTGAAATCCACAAAAGGCAGGTCATCTATTGACTCTAAGCCAAAATACTGCAAGAAAGCAGCTGCAGTCCCATAATAAAAGGGTCTCCCAGGTGTATCGGCACGCCCTAACTCTTCAATCAAGCCTTTTGAAAGCAGGGAACGCAACACACTGTCACTGTTTACACCTCTAACAACATCTACCTGGGGCCTTGTGACCGGTTGCTTATATGCCACAATAGCAAGCGTTTCAAGAGCTGCTTGTGATAGTATACTGGGGGCTTGAAGATCTAAAAATTTTTCTACTGTTTGACTGATCATTGGGTCAGTCGTCATCTGGAACTTGTTCTTAATCCGCATTAATCGTATTCCATGCCCCTGTTCTTTATAATGCTGTTCTAATACTGATAAATGGGATTTAACTGCAGATTCTGTAATCTCCAGTGCTTTCGATAATTGACCAACACTAACAAGACCAGATGAAACAAAAAGCAAACCTTCAATTTTGGCTAAAATTTCTTGCATAACGAAATCTATCTGTAATGAATATTCTGTGATTATTGTGAAGAATTGAACTAAGTGATTATACTCCATTATCATTCAACCAATTCGCTGGCAATACTGGTAAAATCTTTACGAGGTCAGGGTAAAAATAATAGAATTGACCGATAATTTGATAAGATAGCCCAGGAGTTAGATATGCGTATATTGTTAACAGGAGCGGCTGGTTTCCTCGGATCACACCTTACAGACCGATTGATTTCAGAAGGCCATCAGGTCATAGGCATGGACAACCTCATCACAGGACACAAAGAGAACCTGGCGCATCTTTCCGGGAACATGAATTTTAGCTTCATCCATCATGACGTATCAAATTTCATTTTTGTCCCTGGGGATATCGATTTTGTACTTCATTTTGCCTCACCGGCCAGTCCTAATCCAAACTCTCCTCTCGGTTACCCAAACCTGCCCATCCAAACATTAAAAGCGGGAGCGTTAGGAACTCATAACTCTCTTGGCGTCGCAAGAGCTTATTCCGCTAAATTCCTCTTAGCTTCAACGAGTGAGATTTACGGCAACCCCAAGGTTCATCCTCAAACTGAAAGCTATCCAGGTAATGTTGATCCAATTGGCGCGAGATCCGTTTATGATGAAGCCAAGCGATTTGCAGAAGCATTAACAATGGCGTATCATCGTTTTCATAATATTGACACCCGAATCGTCAGGATATTCAACACCTACGGTCCTCGAATGCGCCTGGATGATGGCCGGGTTGTCCCCAATTTTATTCAACAAGCATTGCGTGATGAATCTCTTACAATATATGGGGATGGATCCCAGACTCGCAGTTTTTGCTTTGTAGATGATCTTATTGAGGGGATTTATAGATTGATGTTAAGTGATTTCCATGAACCGGTAAATATTGGGAACCCCACAGAGATCAGTATCAAAGACTTGGCAATAATCGTCAACGAAACAATCAATAATAAAATGGGGACAACTATAAAAACAGCTAAGAGACTTGGTAACGATCCTCAAAGAAGGCAACCCGACATAACCCGGGCACAAGAAGTCCTGAATTGGGAACCAAAAGTCAGTTTCAGAGAAGGTTTGTTAAAAACGATTCCATTTTTCAGGAAGACAATGGCATTATGAGTTTTATCAAACATAGACAGGAAAGAATTCGGTTTCTAAGGTTTACTGTTGTTGGTGTTACCGGAGCAATTGTTGATTTTGGCATATTGAATCTCCTACGCCTTGTTTTCCATTTACCCCTGGTATGGGCACAAGGCATTTCCTTTATATGTGCTGTCATTAACAATTTCATTTGGAATCGTTACTGGACTTATCCTGAATCCCAATCTGGGAATGCGACAAAACAATTTATCCAGTTCTTTATCATCAATACGATAGGTTTATTAATTCGGACACCTTTGATCACCTGGTTCGACAAACTGATTTATTCATTGTTATCCCAAACGAGTATCGTATTGCCAATTGAGGATTTTATCGTCAGTCAAAATCTTGCATTAGCACTCAGTATTTTCATTGTGATTTTTTGGAATTTCTTTGCAAACCGATACTGGACATATCGCAATGTACCCACAGAGGCAAATGATGGAAATCAATCTGAGCAAAATTAATTAATTCAATATCTAAAGCGTCAAAGGAAAAACTATGCGTGTGATATCTGGCAGCGCAAAAGGCATTCGGTTAGCAAGTGTTCCAGGAAAGTCAACTCGACCGATTACCGATCAGGTTAAAGAAGCCCTGTTCAACATCCTTGGAGCCTGGATCAGAGACAAGACTGTTTTGGACTTATTTGGCGGAACAGGTGCTGTTGGCATAGAAGCATTATCCAGGGGTGCAGCACACGTTGACTTTCTGGATATAAACTACCGCGCTTATAAGACCATCCATCAGAACCTCAAAACAACCCGATTGGATGACAGAGCAAATGTCCTTAAAAAAGATGCCTTTGTTTTCGTTCATGAAGAAAAAGAGGAGCAGTTTGACCTGATATATATCGCTCCACCACAATACAAAGATTTTTGGATAAAGGCGATGAGAGCATTGGATAACAATCCTGGATTGCTAAATAATGACGGCATTATTGTTGTTCAAATCCATCCCAAAGAATATCAGGACACAACGGACTTTAGAAATATTAAAAGTTATGATGTGAGAAATTATGGGGATACACAGCTTATTTTCTTTGAGCAGGTGGTAACTTAATAACATCGCTCCGATCCCACCAAAGTATATATCGAGTGTAGATAAGAACGCCCATGAAAATGATTTTCACGGGCGAAATAGTTTATCCCTACGTCAAGAACATTGGTACTCCGAGGAAATCCTTAATCTTCGGTTTATAGTTTTCTTTATCATAATATGCTTCAACGTCTACCCGCTTTTTCCCCATCAGGACAGTTTCAACAGGTACAGTCGTATACTTCCCTCCCTGTAAGGCTACCAATTTCCCAAATTCCTTACGTTGAACAAGCTGCATAGCGAGTGTTCCAAACGACATGGCTACCATTCTGTCAAGTGAATCAGGCGCACCAGACCGCATGATATAAGCGAATTTCTGATAAAGGATGTGCTGATGGGTCATTTTCTTAATTTGATCAGCAACGATCTCACCAATACCACCAAGCTTTCGATGACCATACGCATCCTCTGGGCCAGTTTCTATGATCTCACCACCTTCCATGGTAGCGCCTTCTGATATGGTGACAATGGCATAATTTGAAGGATTATTGCGCTTGTCTTCCAATAAATACTCCGCAAGCTTCTCCATATTGAAAGGAACTTCAGAAATAATCGCTCGGTCCACATAAGCTAAATACGCACTGATCAGACTTGTCTCACCAGAATTTCGACCAAACAATTCGAAAACACCAATCCGTTCGTGAGATCCAACTGAGGTGCGTAATTTTGTGATCGTATCTACAGCTCGTGTCACAGCAGTTGAAAAACCGATGCAGTAGTCCGTCCCAAACACATCATTGTCCATGGTTTTTGGAATAGCAACAACCGGAAATCCTTCTTTGTTCAAGCGAACTGAATAACTCAAAGTGTCATCACCACCGATAGTAATTAAGGCATCTATCCCAAGGTGTTCCAGAACTCTGAGCACATGATCTGTATAATCCATTGTGCCATTATCATCAATGCTCTTTCCATAAGTTGAATTTGCCAGAAATCCAGGGACATCATCAATACGAACCTTTTGAGGATTTGTCCGAGAAGTATGAAGGAATGTTCCCCCTGTTCTGTCTATTCTCCGAACATCATTTCGACTCAACGGTCTGATGTAGTAATCATGCGTGGAAGGTTCATCCAGGTTGTACCAGAGCAGCCCCCCCCACCCTCGCCTAATTCCAACCACTTCATAACCATCATCCAGCGCATTAAGTACAACGGCTTTCATAGCAGGGTTTAAACCGGGAACATCTCCACCGCCTGTCAAGACACCAATTCGTTTTTGCATTTCTCTTTCTCCTATTAACTTATTTATGATTTCTTTACACGCAAGCTGTCGCTTGGTAGGCTGCCAATTTTTTGGGGAAATAACCCGTAAAAGTATAGCATATCAATCAAGCATCAATCAATACTCAACCAGTAATTATTATGAAAATTGATCAGGTATCCTAGGGATTTCTAATGCCCACCATCTGATTCCAATCAAACCAATGAACACCAAAGTTGGAAACCCCAGGAATAAGGCTGGTTCAGTTATGCGATCAATGAAATGAATATCAGGTTTCAAGACCAGCCAGGACCCAACAACGACTAATAACATACACACCCAGGAAGCGATTTTTCCCTTCCATTTCCATCTTTCAGACCAAAATTGAAAAACCAGAAATGCTCCAGGAAGAATATAAAACAATCCACTCAAACGCATCTGTAATGATAGAAACACAGACAACACGAGAATCATGGATAATTTCCATACAAACATAAGTTTATTTTTCTTCCTGATAGTGACGAATAAAACCAACAAGTATATAAGGATTATTGAATGCAGGAAAACCAGCAGAAAAGTTTCTATCCCTGGTAAACGGGAAGACAATTCCATTAATGGCGTTTGAAGCCAATCGCCATTCTCGATTGTTTTGAGAATGGTCTGAAGCCAATCCATTGGCCATGACGGTGATAATAAGAGCGTAATGATAATTTGAAACACAGCTCCTGCAAAATATGAAATAAGGATTGACCACCGACGGTGAGAAATACTCCAGATTAATAAAGAAATCATGATAATTATGGATAATGGTAAAGAGCCTATCGACAATGAAAGGATAAATCCTGCTGCATTATCCTGTTCTCCCATAATAAAATAAATACCCAACATGATGAGAGAGATGATTAACGGGGATAATTGGCCGGAAATGATTGTGCTTGCGCCTGGCAACCAAAAGGAGAACAGGAGTATCACAATCAGCTTTTCGATTAAATGTGTTTTCCACTTTGAAATCAATAGAGCCAAATAAATAATTATCACAACACAAATTGTGATCAAGGTGGTCCAAATAATTCTACTGATTTCAAAGGGTAATAAACTGAAAGGCAAGTAAAAAACCAGGTTAATTAGTGGAATACTCAGCCCGGTTGTGTCTGGTATGTTTGCCAGATAGCCTGAATTCGAGATATTGCTTTCAATACTGGATCTGGGGATTAGATCATAAGGATTCTTTACCTTCAAGAAGCCAGGCGCGTCCAGCAGCCCAGGGGATCACAAATTCATCAGTGAAGGGAACAAGTGTCATAGCCTTGGTTGATAAGAAACCAAGACCAATGAAAATTAATAAAATTATCGCAATAACCAAATATTGGGATAAAGTAGATCTACGATATCAATTCTTCATTTATTGGAACCCGAAGAGATTTTACCCTTCACATGAATTGCGGTCAATTAATCCTTATCCTTCGTAAATGTATCATCAAACATTATGTCAATTGGTTGAAAGGAAATTAACTTTAAGCATTACAGGATGGCATTTATCAAGTGATATCGCACCTTCGATTATTGATTTTTCGGACAAAAAATAGTATTCTCATGTCTACAAAAATGACGTTTTATATTTATTAATCAGAAAACATATCTGATTTTAGTTTTTCAGTTGGCTGATCAAAGCACCCATTCATTAAAGGTCTTATATGGCTAAAAAGCCTGATAAAAATTCAAAATCAAATGGAAACAAGAAGATTTCTTCAATCTCGCGATTGATCCAAATTGGCAGAAACAAATCTTTTGTAACAATTGACGATATTCTCGAACACTTCCCTGATGCAGAAGAAAATGTTGAACAATTAGAAAAAGCATTTGCTGCTTTGATCAGTGCTGGGATCCCCTATGTGGAAGATGCTGATCTCTTAGACCAACCCTCTGATGAAGATATTCAAAAGGAAGAAAGAAATCAGGAAGTAGAGGAAGAGACCAAAACACCAGACGATCTAGCGAATATTGATACTGATGACACAATCGGTCTTTATTTGAAAGAAGTCAGCCGTGTCCCGCTTTTGAACGCGCAAGAAGAAGTTGAGCTTGCACAGCGAATTGAAAGTGGACGGATGGCGAGAGAGGAATTGGCCAGAGGGAATATCTCCCAGAGGCGCAGGTATGAACTTAGGCATCTCATTGAAGATGGATGGTCCGCTCGTGAACACCTGATCACTGCAAATTCCCGGTTGGTTATCAGTGTTGCGAAGAAATACATGGGGCGTGGTGTCCCTTTCCTTGATCTTATCCAGGAAGGCAATATCGGTCTCATTCGGGCGACAAAGAAATTCGAATATCGCCGAGGGCATAAGTTCAGTACATATGCAACCTGGTGGATTAGACAGGCAGTAACACGTGCAATCGCTGACCAGGGTCGAACGATCAGAGTACCCGTTCATATGGGAGATCAGATCAACAAATTGCTCAGAATCCAGCACCAGCTTACGCAACGATTAGGTAGAAAACCCACCGTTGAGGAACTAGCTGAAACATTGGAAGTACCGCCAAAGAAAGTAGAAAATATGATTCAGGTCGCTCGACGACCATTGTCATTGGAGTTGCCAACCGATGATGAGGAAGATTTCAATGTTGGGGGATTTCATAGAAGACGATGAAGCCCCTCCCCCGGACGACACAGCGACTTATAACCTGCTTAAAGAACATCTTGTATCCGTGCTTGATTCTCTTCCACCCCGAGAAGTAAGAATATTACAGCTTCGATACGGATTATTGGATGGACAATCGTATACACTTGAAGAAGTGGGGCGAAAAATGGGTGTAACCCGCGAACGTGTACGTCAAATCGAAGCTCAAGCGCTCAGTCGCCTACGCCACCCATCCATAAAAAGACGTCTCCGTGATTATTTGAGTGGTTGAACTTATTTGTTATACGTTTAAACCCACCCTGGGGTGGTTTTTTTCTTGACCGCCTAACATTTCCATCGTATTATGTAACTGAGTATTAGTTTTCATTTCATCAAGTTTTGTGATTGGAAAAATTATGGAAAACGAAAATAATGATCGTATGAATGGCGAAGAATTGCCAGAAAACGAATTCGAGCAGGAAGATATCCCACTTTGGCTTCAGGGTATTGAAGAGGTAGAAGATGAAGGGGTAACACCAGATATTGACAAAGATGCGCCAGATCAATGGATTAAGGAAATTCCTGAAGCCCTGGAAGAGGATATTCCTGAGCTTGATAGCTCTGAAGATTTAATCCAACACGGTGAGGTATTGCCCGATTGGATTGAAGAAGAGCCACTGAAATCATCCGAGGTTTCATATGATCCAAACTCAAAAGATGTTCAAGAATATGAGATTAATGCATCTGGCATTGAACAAGAAGCAATTGAACCACAAGAAAGGGAAACACCTGAAACTGGCATCCTTGAAGATATGGATTCAGGTGATCAAATGAATATGGTTCAGGATGATAATGAATTGGAACCTAACGAAGAAGAATTCTTCGATATATCTGAGGCGGACATCCAGGATGAAAAACAACCTGTCCAGGATATATCCTCTTCAGATGAAGAAGAACTTCCATCCTGGCTGCAGGAAATGATCACAGAACAACCAGAAAAAGAGGCTTTAGAACAAAAGCTCGAAGGAGAGGACAGTGAAGCTGTTCTTGAGGATTTACCTGTAAACGAAGAGGTACGTGATGAACCCATTGAACAAGATTCACCACAAGAAATTAAGCATGATTTGAGCGAAGCACAATTGGATGATGCAGATATGCCCACCCCACATCCTTCAGATTTGATGGCAGAAGATAATACAAAACCAGTTTTCATTCAAAGTGAAGACGAATTTCAACCTGAGATGCCAGAATTTGAAGAAGGAAACGATCAGGATTTACCTGATGTGTTACCTAAGGCTCTTAACGATGCCAGGATGCAACTGGAGGATGGAGATTATTCAGGCGCTGTTGAAGCGATAAACGCCTGCCAGGAGAAGTCTCAATATCATGACGAAATTCGATCCTGGTTTTTATCTGCTGCTGAGTCAGATACGAGTAAGACGGGTGATATCTGGGAAGCGGTTGGTGATTTAGAATCGAGTGAAGACAATCCCAAACAAGCATTAGATGCCTATACGAAGGCTATTCGATCTTTGTTGAATAACGAGAAAGATTTTAATGAGGTTGATTAAGGTATATACAGCTTCGGGTCAATTGGAAGCAGAAATGGTTAAAACCTTTTTGGAATCCAGGGATGTGCCAGTTGTTTTGAATCAAGAAAGTATCGGCCGCACTTTGGGATTATCTGCCGGATTCCTGGGAGAGGTCAAAGTGCTTGTACCTGAACCTCTTGCAGAGAAAGCAAGCGAATTTCTCTCAGCGATGGAGAATGGAGAATTCATCGATATACCCACTAAAGAACCTCCAGAGGCTGATTAAAAAGACTTTCTTTTTATCATCCGCCAACCAAACTTCAACTTGACCGTGGATGATCCGCACGGTATAATCGCATGGTTGCGTTTGAATAATATTTGAATTCTTAAGGAGTTTGTATGACACCCCTTCCAAAACGAAAAATCTCTCCAGGTCGTCGTGACCGAAGACGTGCACATGATGCACTTAAAGCTCGAAACACAGTCGTTTGCCCAAATTGTGGTGAAACACGATTGCCCCACCGAGTTTGTCCGAACTGCGGGCATTATCAAGGCAGAGAAATCCTTGATGTCACAGATCGAGACTAATTTTCACTATCCAACAAAAAAAGGGCCTGCAGGCCCTTTTTTTTATTTCTCTTCCGAATCCTGAACACAGTATCGCTTGAATTGATCAAACAATCTTTGTGGGAGAAGTCCAATGATATGTGTCCCACTTTCCACGCTCTGCGTTTCATGGATTTGTCCTGTTTCGTGGAATAATGATAATAACTGTCCCTCTTGATATGGAATCAGTAATTCCACCTCAACATAAGATTCAAACAACTCCCGTTCAACAGCAGGCAGCAATTCATTTAATCCCATTCCTGTTAACGCTGAGATTAAATATGGTTTTGTGTACCCCTCTACTACAGGAACATCAGAATCCTGATCCTGCATTAAATCAATTTTATTGAAAGCTACTACCATTGGCACCTCCCCTGCGCCTATTTCTACCAATGTTTCATGAACTGACTTTGCTTGTTCTGGTGCATTGGGATGTGTAATATCCACCATATGTATTAAAACATCTGCGTCGGAAATTTCCTCAAGAGTGGCGCGAAATGCTGCTACCAATTCCGTCGGGAGTTTTTGAATAAATCCTACCGTGTCTGTAAAAAGGACTGTCTTACCACCAGGCAAATCAACTCGACGGGTTGTTGGGTCGAGGGTCGCAAAGTATTGATCAGCAACATACACATCTGAATTTGATAACTTATTAAGCAAGGTGGACTTTCCTGCATTGGTATACCCGACCAGGGCAACAACCGGAATTTGAGTTTTCTTTCGTCTTTGACGATATTGCGACCTCTGGTTCCGAACCTTTTCTAACTCCGTTTAAGAAATTCGATCCGCCTGGAAATGATTCTTCGGTCAACTTCAAGTTGGGTTTCACCAGGCCCCCGCAACCCTACACCACCAACACCACCTGCACGGCCACCTCCACCACCTGCCTGTCTTGCCAGGTGTGTCCATGCACGTGTAAGCCGAGGTAGTCGATATTCATATTGAGCCAACTCTACCTGGAGACTTCCTTCATTTGTGTTTGCATGCTGAGCAAAAATATCCAATATTAATGCCGTACGATCAATAACACGCAATGTTTCACCGAAGCTTTCTTCTAATTCCCGCTGGTGCCGAGGTGAAAGCTCATTGTCAAAGATCACCACATCCGCATTCATACCATCTGCCAACATCTTCACTTCTTCAACTTTTCCTGATCCTATGTATGTTTTTGAATTGGGAGCTCTTAAATTCTGTGTTATGTAACCCACCACAACAACGTCTGCTGTCTCAGCTAACCTTTCCAACTCTGCCATGGAGTCATCAAGGTTGAGTAACTCATGCTTTCCTGCAATATTAACACCAACCAGCAGGGCTTTTTCTTTTGGGGCTTCAGTTAAATAAGTATTCGGTTTTGTCATTTATTAACCAATTCCTTTCATCCAATCTTTCAAACGCTGCATTGCTTCTTGTAAACGTTCACTCGGAGTTACGAGAGAAATCCGGATGTAGCCTTCCCCGGAAGGGCCATAGACTACACCTGGCGTCACACTAACACCAGTTTCCCTCAATAGGCGATCACAAAAACTGATACTGTCCTGACAGGAACCTCGAACTCTTGCCCAAACATATAAAGAAGCTTTTGGAATTTCGAAAGAGAACCCAATATCCATCAATGTTTTGGAAATAATATCGCGCCGTTCTTGATAAATTTTATTACGCTCTTTAACCCATTGCTGATCTCCACGTAGAGCGATTTCTGCTGCATGCATGATAGGTTTGAAGTGAGATGAATCAAGCTGGCTTTTATAGACCTTGAGAAGATTAATAATTTCTGGATTTCCAACCGCAAACCCAACCCGCCATCCTGCCATGTTAAAAAGTTTAGAGAGTGAATTGAATTCCACAGCAATGGATTTGGCACCGGGCACCTCTAAGATACTCGGTGCTTTATAATCATCAAAACACACATCCACATAAGGTGCATCATGGGCCACGATGATTTGATGTGTTTTCGCGAAATCCACAATTTTTTCAAAGAAGGAATATGGCGCAACCGCACCAGTTGGATTATTCGGATAATTTAGCCACATGATTTTTGCCTGGTGCGCTATTTCAGGTGGAATGGCGTCTAAGTCTGGAAGGAATTCATTTTCAACAAGTAGCGGCATCAGAAAAGTCTGTGCCTGGGAAACACTTGCTCCTACACCATAAACGGGATAACAGGGGTCTGGGATTAAGACAAGTTCAGAGGGATTTACTAATACCTGGCTTAGGTTAAAAATCCCTTCTTTGGATCCAATTAACCCCAGTATCTCTTTCTCTGGATCCAACTCAACCGAAAACCGATCATGATAGTATTTTGCGCAAGCTGCTTTTAGAGATGATGCTCCACCTGATTGACCATAACCATGCATATCTGGTCGTCTTGCTGCTTTGACCAATGCATCAACGATGTAGTCCTCAGGAGGAAGATCAGGTGAACCAATATCCAGACGGATAATATCCATCCCAGCCTGCTTCAAGGAATTTATGGTAATTCCAAGTTCTGAAAAAAAATAAGGTTTGATCGTGGATATCCTATCAGCTGGTCGAATTCTCATTGTTTATGTTATGCCTTTAAGTAAATTTAAGTTTGAACGACACTATTATAGATCAAAATGCGGAATAATTTTTGAACCTATTCACCTGAAGCCGTTTTCATAAGGACACTCACGGCACATATGATTTAATGATTAGAAATTATTTCTAAGATATGTTTCAAGATCTCTCAATGCTCTTTGAGCATAAAATGCATACCGTTCTGGTTTTTTCCTTCGAATATTATCATCCGGTTTTGGTAATAGTCCAAAGACTGCTTTCATTGGTTGGAAAGAAGATATCTCTGCATGAGTGATATAGTGCATTAACGCCCCGATCATTGTAGTTTCAGGAAATTGATACCCTGGCAGATTTCTTAAATACTGCACTGCATTAATACCCGTCAGCAAGCCTGAAGCAATATTACCTGCGTACCCTTCAATTCCTGCTAATTGTCCTGCTACAAAAAGGTCAGGTTTGGAATAAAACGCATAATTATCATCCAATAAAACAGGGGAAGCGATAAAAGTATTGCGGTGCATTTGACCAAACCGTTCAAATTCAGCATTCTCCAATCCTGGGATCATCCTGAAGACACGTTCCTGTTCAGAAAATGTTAGATTTGTTTGAAACCCAACTAAGTTATACAGCTCTCCTGCCAGATTGTCCTGTCTTAATTGCACAATAGCATAGGGTCTTCGTCCTGTGGAGGGATCATATAATCCTACAGGACGTAAAGGTCCGAATGCCAGGGATTTTTCTCCCCCTTCTGCGATGACCTCAACAGGTTGACACCCGCGAAAGAATGGTGATTTGCCTGCAGTGACACCTTTCTTAATATCTTTTTCAAATGTTTTTATCGGATGCCGCTTTGCTTGCATCAGCTCTTTTCGAAATGTATCATATTTCTCCTTATCAAACGGACAGTTAATATAATCACCATCAACCGTTGAACCTTTCTCGTACCGGTTTGCACGAAAAGCTATTGACATATCAATCGAATCTAATTCAATGATAGGCGCGATCGCATCATAAAAATAAAGGTGATTCTTTCCTGTAAAACGCTGAATCTCTGTTGAGAATGAATGGGACGTGAGTGGTCCTGTTGCTAGAATCGTTGGACAGGTTGGAAGTTCTGTCACTTCCTGTCGAATCAGGTTGATACGCGGATGGCTTTCGATTTTCTTCTGAATACTCTCTGAAAACATTTCTCGGTCAACAGCCAATGCTCGGCCCGCTGGCACTTTACAAGCATCTGCGCATTCGATCAACATGGAACCCAATCTGCGAAGTTCAGCTTTTAATAGTCCAGAAGCTCGGTTTGGTAAATTCGACCCAAGTGAATTTGAACAAACCAACTCACCAAGTTTTCCTGTGATGTGAGCACCTGTTGACTTGGTTGGTCGCATCTCGAACAACTCCACTTCAAGACCTCGTTCAGCCGCTTGCCAGGCCGCTTCTGAACCCGCCAACCCACCACCAATAATTTGTAATTTCATTTGATGACCTCAATTACGCGAATAGGACCATTTTACCACTCCAGAATTCTTACTTTCCTCTCAATATTGCTTGGCACGCATCTTGCAACTTATAGCACATCAATATATAATTGATAATAACAGGGAAAAAACTATGAAACTTTCTGCATCTCAAGGTCAACATCAAGTTCAAAGCCCACTTACTTCAGCCCATATTGCCCAAACGATGTCTTTGCTGTATATGACATCTACTGAACTGCTCCAAACAATAGATGTTGAACTTTCAAAGAATCCTGCACTTGAACTTATCAAAGAAAGACGGTGTCCAATGTGTGGGAGAAAACTTCCATTAAATGGACCCTGTTTAATTTGCAGTCAGCCAAAATCAAATAATTCTGAAGAAACGATCGTATTCGTTTCCCCTAGAGAAGACTTCTACCAATTTCATGGTCAGAGTTCTAGAACCAGAGCTGAAATTCCTGAGGCTTCATTATCACCGAATAATCTTGATCTACCCACCTATGTGTTACGGCAAGTAGCACCTGATTTGGAAATCAGCGAGCGGCAGATTGCCGCAATGATCCTCTCAAACCTTAATAAAGAACGGATTCCTGGAAATCACAATCCGAGAGATTTGTCGATTTCATCACACAACCCCTGAAAAAGTCGAGGTTGTGCTGAAAAAAATCCAGCGTTGCGATCCATTGGGCATTTCCGCAAGAAATGTTCAGGACGCCTTACTTATTCAAATCGAATTCCTGTCAGCAACATTACAGATCCCTGAATTTACCAAACAGGCTATCAGTGAAGAATTTGAACTCCTGACAAAACGGCAATTTAGCGAATTGGCGAAAAAAATGGGAACTACCTCTCAAAAGGTCAAATTAATCAGCCAATTCATCAGTGACAATCTGAATCCCTTCCCTGCACGGGCTCACTGGGGCAATGTCCGACAACCCAACGACAGCAAACCGGAGGTCTATCACCAACCCGACATCCTGATTTATTACTTAAATAATAAACCTGGCAATCCCCTGGTCATCGAAATCATCACTCCTTCCCGTGGTACGCTACGAATTAATTCATTATTCAAGAAAGCCATAAAAGATCAAAACGGGGAAAAACGTGAAGCCTGGAAAAAAGATTTGGATAAGGCATCACTATTGATTAAATGCTTACAGCAGCGAAACAACACCATGCGACAATTAATGGAGAATTTGGTTGAGATTCAGAAATCATATATAATACATGGTGATACATACATGAAGCCATTGACCCGTGCTCATATAGCAGACCAGATGGAAGTGCATAAATCAACAATATCCAGAGCTGTTTCCAATAAAACGGTTCAACTTCCAAATAAGAAGATCATACCCATGTCAACTTTTTTTGACCGCAGCTTAGCTATTCGAGCAATCATGCGCCAAATAATAGACAACGAAAATCATGCCTTGAATGATACTGAAATCCGGGAAAGCCTGGTAACACAAGGGATAAATGTTGCTCGGAGAACAGTGGCAAAATACAGAGCTATGGAAGGAATCTTACCTGCACATCTACGACGAATTGAGAAGTTCGCAGCAGCCTGAGTAAAATGTGACCCCTAATTCTAGTGATAATATCTCAGAATTTAATTTAACCAAGGAAGAGAGTATCCACGGTATCCTAACCATGATGGATCTCATTCCTGATCCCGCGCTGATCTATCACAGGGGACAGGATAGAATCATTGCTGCCAATAATCCGCTATTCTTGCTAACAAGTCTTGGGGATAAGGATCTAATAAATAAACCGATTACAGATTTGCTTCCAAATATCGTGGAAACAGATCCAATCAGAGGACACAACAAACAAGCCTTTATCCGTCACAAAGTTCAACCACCTATCGCTGTCAATGTTCGGATATTTTCACTCACACACTCGAATGCGATACTGATATTAATTTTTAAACCTGAAAAGGTTCAGTCCACTCAAACTCAAGGCACTGTGGGGCAAACAGAACTGATTAAGAGATTGCGATTGCTTATTCAACCCCAGGGAAGTGAGGACATCAAATCAAGATTTGTGCAGATTCTAAGAGAAACGGCGTCTGTTTTAGGTGCAGATGTCGTATGTATCTACACATCAGATCGCACAAAAACTCATCTCGCTCAATATGCTACAAATAATGATCGAAGTGCGCTCTCATTACCGACCTCTTTAAGCAAAGCTGATCTGGAAGATAATTCACTGCCTTCTTTATGGAATCTCACAAAGCCAGTTAAAACACATTTACAAAAAACAGCTGCAATCAACAAGATTCAGTATCTTTCAACCGTACCAATTGAAGCTGGAGGGAAAAAAATTGGATTATTTGTTGTTGGAGGAAGTCGTTTTAATCCAATTCCGGAGATCATTCCCTTCACCCAGGTCATCGCAGGATTTATCGCAGGATTGATGACAAATCATATTTCAAATCAAAATCTCAAAAATCTTGCTTTTCGAATTAAGCAGGTTGTAAGCATTCAAAGTGAAATCATAAAGAATCTTGAAGAAGGCGTGATCATCCTCTCTCCCGATCTCACAATTGCAGAAATGAACCCTTCAGCAGAAACTTTGCTGGGTTATGCAAACGTTGAAGCCCTCCGGCAGAATATCAATACGATAATGATTGGGTCAGAATCACTTGTGTCCGCCTTCGCGTCAGCACAACAAGGTATTCCTACCCTTTCAGGAGCAGAGTTATCACTGCATCACCGCAATGGAAGTTCTTTCCCAGCTAAGGTTTTAATGTCGCCCGTGATGAAAAACGAGAAATCTTGTATCGATTATCATCCTGATCCGTGATATCAGCGAAAAGGAACAAAGCCAGGCTGCCAACAAACAACTGGAACAACGAGCAATTCTAGGAGAAGTGACAGCAATATTTGCACACGAAGTCCGCAATCCAATCAATGCCATTATGCTGTCCCTGCAAGTTATGGAAGAAAACTTACAGGAAGATGATGAAAACCAGAAATGGATTTCAAACATGCGGGATGAATGCCACAAATTATTGTATCTGATGGATAGTGTGCTGTCGTTTGCAAAACCTCTGGAATATAAAATGCATCAAGTTGATCTAAACGAACTTCTCACCAGGTTGTTGGAAAGGTGGCGACCACGTTTAATTCGTTTGAATATTTCACCTTTCTACGAATCACAGGTTGAAGATTCATTTGTAGAAGGAGATTTACGAGCCCTGGATCAAGTATTCACCAATCTGATCAGCAATTCAGTGAATGCGATGAGTGACGAGGGTGGTTCACTTGGATTAACAATTTCAATACCAGAAGAAGAAGAGAACCTTCATTTCCTAAAGATCACGCTTACTGACTCTGGTCATGGTATTCCAGATGAGATAAAAGCACATATGTTTAAACCATTTGTGACTGGCTCAACACACGGAACGGGTCTTGGATTGGCAATTACACAAAGGATCATTAACGCCCATAAAGGCAAAATCGAAGTTGATAGCTTTGCTGGTGGAACGATCTTTCAAATTTATTTAAAACGTTGGAAAGGGATTTCGGAGAGATGAGCGCAACAATATTGATCGTCGATGATGTGGATACTGCTCGGGAAGCAATTGCAGATAGTCTTCGAAAGGATGGAAAGGAAGTCCTTGAAGCTGGAACACTCAAAGAAGCACGAAACTACCTGGAACTCAATAAAGCTGATATATGCATTTTGGATATCTTGCTTCCTGATGGAAACGGCTTATCCCTCCTCGATGAGGTCGTCCAACTCCCCAGGCAGCCAAAATTCATTATCATCACTGCGCATGGCCAAATCGACTATGCAGTAGAGGCTATGAAAAAAGGAGCACTGGATTTCATCACAAAGCCCATAGAAATAAAAGCGCTCAAAATATCAATCGAAAGAGCCGAAAAACTGGTCGAGATGCAACGCGAACTGGATCATTTGAGAAACACTCGCAGTGGAAGCGCAAAATTTGTTATTGGACAGAGTCAACAGATGCAGTTATTAATCGACCAGGCTCAAAGAGCAGCTGATGCCTCTGCATCTGTATTGATCACTGGCAAGTCTGGAACTGGGAAAGAAGTTATCGCAAATTTTATTCACGAAATTGGTCCTCGAAACGAAAAACCATTCATCGCAGAAAATTGTTCAGCAATCGCAAATACAATGCTTGAATCGGAACTATTCGGGCATGAGGCAAATGCATTCACAGGAGCATCAAATAAACGTAAGAGCGGATTAATGGAAGTTGCAGATGGCGGCATTCTGTTTCTTGATGAAATCTCGCTCATGCCCGTAGATATGCAGGCAAAACTCCTGCGAGCGATCGAAGAACACGCATTTCGCCGTGTGGGTGGAACAACCTTGATTCGAGTGGATGTGCAAATAATCGCAGCTTCCAATCAGGACCTGAAAGAGTTGATAAAAGCAGGAAAATTCAGGGAAGACCTATACTACAGGTTGAAAGTTGTCGATCTTGACATCCCGCCATTGAGAAAACGCCGTTATGATATACCCGAACTCGTTGGCCTCCTACTTCACCAAAGTAATATGGCAATGGGTGCAAACATCCAGGATGTTTCACCGCGGGCATTGGAGGCATTGTTGACTTATGATTGGCCTGGGAATATCCGTGAGCTAAAGAATGTTATCGAGCGTGCAATCATCTTTTGCGATGATGCTGTGATCGATATTGAGCATCTACCCTTTGAGATAAAAGAGTGTTTAAATTCATGAGCTGTTCATGATGTGAACACCTGTATTGGCACGTAACTTGCTACAACACTTCCATATCTTTATTTATGGAGGTGTTTTATGTTTACAAATGCATTTGAATTCCAAATAACCATGGCAACAGTCCTTTTTGTGCTTGGGATGGCTGTAATGGCGATCAGTGTCTTTATCCTTACTCGTCAGGTATTGGGTCGAAATATCCGTACAATAGCTGAACAAACGACAAAATTAGCTGACAAAGGAATCACTGAAAATATCGCTGGATTAGTAGGAAATGCATCCTCATTGATCAATGCCCTGGGAGAACTCTCAAAAACAAACACAGGCATTGGCGTATTCATGGTTTTTCTTGCGATTGCACTGTTGACAACAGCATATTTTATTTCAAGGAATCTTTGGAATTACGCCTTGATCATCAATCTAAGTTAAAGAATGGAATTTTGATATGTCAATTGAGGCCTGGCTAGACCAAATCCGACAGCGACTGACGCCATCAGAAGGTCAAATGGTGGTTAAAGCCATGCAGCAAGATCCATTGGTCTGGCAATTTATTGATTGCGACGAACAAAGCAATCCATATTTTAAATCAATGGAAATTACGATGACTGCTTATCAACCCTGGAGAATGGCCCGGTGGTTGATCGAAACAAACGAGAATGTGGCTCTTGAACAGCTTGAAGATCTTGAAATTCCGATCCAGGATTCGATTAGGAAACACGCAGCCCAAACATTAGAGACAGTATTTTCTACAGGATTACCGCCTGGTGATTTATCCTCTGCTGGGTTATTGTTCCTAATGCTTCGTGAAAGCCGGATACGGAAATCTTCATGGCGTGGACTTTCAGATGAGATTTTCCTAAAAAATTCTTCATCAGATCCACTAAGGAATTATCGGATATGGCGAACCCCATTTGCCTTAGCCTATTCTTTCTTTTCTGATTTTTCTGAAATCGTTTCAGATTTTCTATCATCAAAATCAGAGACAACTGTAATATCCTCAATCCCATTATTTATCCACGCCATCCTTTCCAATCCTGTACCCCAGGAAAATGCCGTTATCGAGTTGTTTTCGATTGTTCAAAACCTACCTCTGAAATGGCAGCTTGAAAGCCTCAAATGGCTAAAAATATTCAAACGAAACAACCTGGCAAAGGATCTGGCAACTAACCTCACCCAAACAAAACACAACCGGGATATTTTCGCAAATATTTTTTCAGAAATTGAAATCTTTTGAGGTTGTGCCTAAAGGATCAGACGGTATTGATATCCATGTCCGGTATTCATTGCCAGAAGACATATCTCGAATAGCCGCGTTTCATTTCTATGCTGGTGATGAACAAAAAGCAGCTGATCTATTCCAAAGAGCATCACAGATCCTTGATTTCCAAAAAAACCAGACCACTTTCCAATCTCTATCCATACAGCGCGATCACACCTCCCCAGCTCAATGGATGAGGATAATTCAATCCATTCCAAACTCAAAACAAGCACGGTTTATGTTCCTTCATTCCTTGATTGAGGAAGGAAATCTTGAAGAAGCTGCAAGCCAGTTAGAAGACTTTCCCGAATCATCTGAGAAGGAATTATTGAAGCTTCGAATTAATAATCTAGAAGAACCTGTGTTTGGATCACCCACCAGGGTTTCAAAAGTAATATCACATCAATCCCATGATACCTCCCATGGATTCAATAACAGCCTGGTCCACAAATCAGCATTCAATCCCTTTAAAGAACTTCTGCGAACATTGAAGAATCTGTCAATTGATGATGTTGATATCCCAAGCTTGGATATGATGATAAAAAACCATATACATGATGAAGAGGTAATTTCTCTTGCACGCGATGTATATGAAAAATTCCAATATTACAATAAAGCGATCACTCTAACCTCTATCCTAGAACGATCTCATCCCGCTGACATCCATCAAAAACGACATCTTGCACGATTGTATAGTCTCGTTCAACGCTGGCAAGAGGCATTTGCTACGCTACAGGAGCTAATAAAAGCTGAAAACAACCCTGACCACGAAGACCTTGAAAAATATGCTGAAGCAGCTTTGAAAACTGATCATATCGACATGGCTATTTCTATATGTCAAAATATTCTAAAGCAAGAACCAAGAAACTCAAAAGCATTGATCTTACTTGGTGAAGGGCATATGCTGAAAGGTGATGTGGTCAAATCCATTCAACACATGGAGCAGGTTGTTGAAATGATCCCAGAAGAACCTGATACGTGGTTGACCCTTGCCAGGCTCTGGAAAAACATCGGTAAATCTGACAGCTCATTTGAGATTCTAAGTAAAGGTGTTCTGGCAATACCTAATGATCCTGCCCTATTACGAGAGATTGGCAAAGCCCACCTGGAAAAGAAATCACCGGCTGAAGCAATTACGTATCTCAGAAAAGCTTATGAAATTGATCCAAACAATATAGATGGCAAATTAAATTTTGCACACGCGGAATATCAGATCGGCCAATATGAACACGCCTGGAAGCTTCTAAAACCATTAATGAGAAGTTATAAGAATAATCCTTTAGGGGCAAGGATCCTCGGAAAAATTCTATTAGCCATGAGGGAATATCAATCAGCTGAACCAATTCTCATTTATGCTGCAGACCAGTTCCCGGAGGATGCAGAGACTGTTATCGAAGCCTGTGAATTGAGTATGAATGCAGCTGAGAATTCGATTGAGCCACCCTCAAAAGAAAAATTTGAGCGAATGGAAACAATCCTTAGGAAATCATTAATAGTCAATCAGGATGATGTCCGTATCCGCCTGTTTCTTACAGATGTCGATCGTATTAAGAATTCTGACCAAGAAGCTTTTGATTCATACTGCAAGCTGTCAAATGAAGAATTTGATGATCATAATGAAATTTCATGGCGAATTCCTTACGGAATGGGAAAGACTGCCATGGCACTGGGTAAACCTGAAATTGGATTAGCTTCATTAAAAGAAGCAAATAAAAAGATTCCCGGGAATTTATTGGTCTTCCGAGCTTTGTCTGAAGCATATCTGGCAGTCAATTTACATGGAAAGGCTCAGGATACAGCACAGGCCACACTAAGATTAGCCCCACAGGACATTGAGAATATCCTATGGTATGCCAAATTCAAATATGATAATAATGAACCGGATGAGGCCGTAAAAGCGCTTAAAAGCGCACTCCAAATCAATCCTTCTCGAAGTGAATTAAAACTTTGGCTTTCAAAAATAATGAAAGCCATGGGCAATGTTGAAGAATCGAAACATGTTCTAGACGACCTGATAACGAATTCGAGTACAGATCCCCAGGAGCTGCATAAAGCAGCATACATCTGCGTCCAATTAAATGAGCTTGAACTCGCAGTAAATGCCCTCGAGAAATCGAAACATTATTTGGATGATAGTAATCCAAGGCTTCTCATGGATCTCGCAGAAATCTATTCATTAATGGATGATAGAAAAAAGGCTTTACAGGTTCTGAACCTGGATGAATCATATTTACGTGAGAATCCACATCTTGTTCTGCTGAAATCAGATATTTTATCCAGCCTTGGTCAATATGATCTCGCACTCAGTACTTTGAATTTGATGGATAAGAATGCAGAGACAGACCTGGCAAGTTTTGATTCTGAGGTTATCGCTGTTGACCAATCACCATCACCACTTCTTTACACGTTTGATTTTTCGTATAAAGGGTATCTGTATCGTCTGGGACAAGTCTATCGTGCTCTTGGAGACATGGAAAAAGCAAAGAAAACACTATCCAAAGCTTTATACTTAGCCCCTAATGACATCCAGGTTCAGAATGCTGTTCTCGAATCCCATTGGATGTCGAATGAATTAATTGATGCACGAAACATTGGTTCGCAAGCCTTATCTCACCTTTCAAATCTAACTGGAACAGATGGAGAGCAACTTGATCTAATCTGTTCATATGCTGAATTACTCCGTGAACATGGTGAGATGGACGATGCAAAGATCCTTATGGATGGTCTTACAGAAGCAGGATCAAAAAGCCCGCGATATCATGCAATTCAAAGCCTTTTCGCAGCAAATCTGGAAGGTTTTACCTCTGCAAAAACCTACATTGACAATGCTGTGATGTTAATGAATAAGGACCAGAAATCAAAACATGGAGAAACAATTCAGGAAAGATTGCGAGAAGTTATCAATTTCTTCTGCTTATCAAAAGCCGCATTATCCAATGATCAGCATGAATTAGCCCGAAAGTTTAATAAAATCGCTTTTGATAAATTTTCTAATCAACCGATGATCAACTGGCATTTTGCTAAGACATTGATCCTGAATGCTGAATATCAGAGGATAGCTGACTCGGTGCGAGCTGTAAACCATATGACCTGCAAGGAATCCCTATCCATAGACAATTATCAATTATGCATGAAGCTGATTAAAGGTCTGGAACCCTATTATTCCAAAGAAGAGCTAAATTGCCTTGAGGCGCGTACGTCTATCGCATTTTCAGGAAGTCTTTCTGAAAATCAGAGCAGCGAGGCATGTCTCAGTGATCCTGAAAGTGCTGCAGCTCTCCTGGCAGGATGTAAAGATGGAGAATTAGCTAATAGAATCCTAAATTCTTATCCAGAAAATCCAGAAGTATTACGGTCATATGGGATTTTTGCGCTCAACAACAAGAAGAAGGATGGGAAAAAACAAGTTGAAAAAGCGCTATATTATGACACTTCCGATCCAATAAAGCATGCTTTACTGGCTATGTTAAATTTCAAGGATCGGGAAGCTGCTATCAATTCCCTTGAAACTGCATTGGCATTTTGGCCAGACGAACCAGAGTGGCATGCACTGGCAGCTGAACATTATTCAAAAATTAATGAGAGCGAAAACGCCTCTGAACATATATCTGCGGCTCTCCAGCATCAACCTGATAATCCCGATTATTGGCAAAGAAGTGCGGATATCAGGATAGGAAACAACGACCTTTCACTCGCTATTGAAGATTTAAAGCGAAGTACTGCTCTGGAGAATGAGAGCCCTGATGTATGGATAAAACTGGCCAACCTAAACCGAAGAATGGGGAATATTTCTGAAGCATACAAGAATTATGCAACTGCAGGAAAGTTGGATCCAGGAAATATTGACTTTGTGTCAAAGGAGATTGAATTCTTTATCGATCAAAAGGATTACATTACAGCAGAAAATCGGGCCGGACAAGTATTAGAAACTGATAATAACAATAATGTGCGGATATTGCTGGCTCAAGTTCAGGCAAAACAAGGAAAATTCGAACAAGCACTTGAAACCCTGGCACAAGCTTCAAAAAAGAATCCTGAAAGCATAATGATTAGACTGGAAAAGCTAAAGATCAAAAAGGATCGAGACAATATCGAGACAGTTCTTCCAGATCTAATCACGCTGGCAGAAACCAACCCGCGACATCCAGAAGTCTTAACCACATTGACAGATTGGTTGATCCAAATGAACCGTCTGAAAGAAGCTGAACTAACTGCTCAAGCAATTTTGCGGAATGCACCAGATCATGCTGAAGTTCACCTTATGCTTGGCCGGCTTCAAAAAATGAAAGGGCAACTCGACCAGGCTGTCGCTCATTTTTCAGATGCTATCAAAAATGATCCAATGTTAATTGATGCTTTTATTGAACTTGGTAAGACATATCAAGAACGAGACGATCTTGAACGGGCAATCAAAATTTTTCAAGATGGCTCAAAAGTAGATGCTTCAGACCCACGACCCTATTATTACACTGGACTCGCACTGAAAGAATGTAAAGACTATCCAGGTGCAGAGAAAATGCTTAAACAAGCAAAAAGATTCGACCCGCGTGATACAAGAATCAACCGCCAGTTGGGTGTGATAAAAGCACTCAATTTGATCAACAATCTTCGAGAGGTAAATTAACCATGAAACAAAAGACATCCCCATTTGATTATTTACACAGCCTGGATCGATATCGTTTCTTGACAGTTTTGAACGCGGCCAATGAATGTAAAGAATATCAATTCTCGAAACAGGCCATTCTCCTCTGGCTTGTTAACTACCCGGGAGACCTTTACGTCCAATACTATCAAGCCCTCATGCTTACTAATCTTGGTAAGGAGAATCAAGCGAAAGACCAACTAAAAAGCCTGATTTCTTTTGATCCGGCTTTTATTGAACCAATCCAATTGCTGCAAGAATTAACGGCTTCTGCTGATAGCAGAAAACCATATGATGACATTCTTGCTTATTTAACTCAACCAAATCAGGATGTTAAGAAAGAGAATACCTGGTTGTCTTCTCTCCTTCAGGCAAAACAAGCATATGATGAAGAAAAATTCATTAATGCTAACGGCCTTATCCATCAATCAATGATATCCAATCCTCCAAACCCGATGCCGGCAATTCTGCATTTGAAGATTGCTAACAAAATGAAAAACCAGGAAATGCTGTATAACCTAGGTGAAATATATATTCAGCAATGGCCAAAATGCTTACAAATCAACGTGATCAAGGCAATTGCGGATATTGATCGAGGGAATGAAGCAATTGCTGTTGAACGTTTGCATTGGGTTGCAGCAAATGACAGCGCTGGTCAGGTGATAAATAGGTTGATGGGTCCAAACCATCGATTCAACAGCCTTTGGCCAGAGAAAATGCAAATATTCTTTGACCTGCCTATTCCAGCTTCAGTTGGTTCATACCTCGGTTGGAACAGGCTTCAATCAGGGCAAAGCTATACCCCGGAATTCAAGCAATCAACTGGGATATCAGAGAAACCGTCAAAGGAAAGTGTTCCTGCTGGAATTGGAATCCCTTCAATCCCTCAACAGAAGGAAGCGATCCATAAAAAATTAATAGTTAAAAATAATCTTCCCAGGAAGGAGACAAGCTCGTATGCAGATGAAAAGGACTTTGAGGAAATCCAAAAAGTTTTCTCAAAATTAGCGAAACGACTTAAAAAACCAGACCTGGAAAGAGCAGATAATCGCTTTCCAGTATACGTCATCCTTTCATCAAAGAAACAATTGAATGCAATCTATGGGCCTAACACTGCTGAGATCATTGATGGTGAAATAGAAAAACTGGTCGGACTCATACAGGATTTACCCGATTGGGGAGCCATTCATTTTTACCCGGACGATCCCGCATCTCTTGGTCAATTTGGTCTCAAACCCAAGGTCGCCTCTGATGCCTGGCAGGTAAAACTTTCCCTCGCCGAACTGGATCAGGCATTATCAAAACGTGGTGAAATGATTAGCGCTTTGCTGATAATCGGCGGCCCAGAGATCATACCATTCCATCACCTTCCTAATCCAACACAGGACATGGATAATGATGTGCCCTCAGATAACCCATATGCAACGATAGATGAAAATTATTTCATTGCTCAATGGCCAGTTGGCCGGTTGCCGGGTGAGACAGGTTCAGACCCAGGGTTATTGTTATCACAGATCAGAAGCCTGATTTACTCCTACGAGAAAAAATCAAAACAAGCCAAAAAAGGAATATTCAGTTTCTCAAACGTGATCAATTGGATCATGAACCTTTTTTCAAAAATCTGGCATCCTACAAAAAAGAACGAAAATCTGGGGTATGCAGCAGAAATTTGGGAAGAAGCATCAAAAGGCGTTTATAAATCGATCGGTCAATCAAAGGATTTAAAATTATCCCCACCAATTAACGCCAAATCTTTGAATTTTAATAATGGTCATAGTCAAAATATTGGTTATTTCAATCTCCACGGAGTTGTTGACGGACCAAACTGGTATGGCCAGAAAGACTTTGCGTCTGAAATCAAATGGACCTGACTACCCCATTGCCCTCAGCCCAGATATGTTCACTGAAAAAAATCCTTCACCAAAACTGGTCTTTACAGAAGCTTGTTATGGGGCCAATATCTTTGAAAAGCGTTATAAAGAAGCTCTATCACTAAAATTCCTTGATACAGGCACAAAATCCTTTGTGGGATCTACCTGCATCGCCTATGGATCAGTGACAATGCCTTTGATCTCCGCTGATTACCTGGCAAATTCATTTTGGGAGCAGGTTTTGGAGGGCCAGGCTGCAGGATATGCCCTGATGAAGGCAAAATTAAACCTTGCAGAAGAGATGACGCGGGAGCAGGGTTTCCTTGATGGTGAAGACCAAAAAACAATCCTATCCTTTGTCCTCTATGGCGATCCTCTGGCAATACATAAGGATGTTGATACAACTCCTAAGCCGTTATTCCGCATTAAATCTTATCCCACAGTAAGAACCTTAAGTGACTCCGAAATGGAAACTTCATCAGACAGTAACAGAATACCCAAGAATGTCAATAAACAGGTGAAAAAAACCGTGGAAAAATACCTGCCAGGTCTTCATAACGCTCAGATGCATGTCAATAAATCGGAACACCTAAATAAAGGAAAAGGCTCTAAATCACCTGGATCTGAAAGGTATATGGTAACTTTGCAGAAATCGCTTGAAAATGGGGAACAGACAACCCATCATCATTTTGCCAGGATGACGTTTAATAAAAAAGGAAAATTAATAAAATTTACAACATCCAGGTAACCTGGTTTAGGATAACTTCTGAGTATTCAATATCGGCTTCAAATCTAAAACCCCGGGATTTTCGAAAATCCCGGGGTCTAAGTTTAATGCACAAGCTCTCTCTAACAATGTGAGCTTGTTTTTTATCATTGGATTATTATCTCATGTACTTTCGATGACCTTTCACACGTTGACCAGTGCTGTTGATGTGTTAAAATAAAAGAAAACATCTTCGAGTCTTATCACCTACAGCTTTGCCAGGGCGATTTGACCGACAGGGTAAGAATGGAAACGTTCTTGCCTCCCGGATTGGAAAGGAGATGTAACTTAATTGACGACTGAATCTCATTGAGGATCGTCAACTGATGGTTGCTCCTTTCCTAATGCAAAGGAGCTTTTTTTGTCCACCAAGAACACCAAGCCAGGTACCGTTTATTTTTCAACTCGAGACCTATTGATCATGACAGTACTAGCTTCCTTAGGCGGTGTTACCAGTACGTATGTTAATACGCTGGGGGATACCATCCATGCTGTATTGGGGTTGCCAGGGGCAACGCAGTGGGCAGCTGGATTGCATGTGATCTGGATCGTTCTGGGGATGGGAATCCTGCGTAAACCGGGTGCAGGTGTGTTCATTGGATTATTAAAAGGTGCAATTGAACTCATCAGCGGCAACAGCCATGGTGTCATCATTCTTCTGATTGATCTTGTCGCAGGCTTGCTGGTTGATTTTAGTTTCCTGGTATTTAGAAATAAGGGAAATCTTCTCCCCTTTTTACTCGGAGGAGGTCTTGCATCAGCTTCGAATGTCCTCATTTTTCAGCTTTTTGCTACCATACCCTTAAATATTCTTGGAATTAGCACAATACTCATCTTATTCATCGTTGCATTCATCTCCGGAATCGTCTTTTCAGGAGTCCTTCCTTTCTATCTGGTCGATACAATGAAAAAAGCCGGTGTAATTAAACTTCCCTCCAATTTTAAATTTAACAAAAAGATTGGATGGTGGATTGTCTCGGGAGTTCTTCTGATCATAATTTTATTAACTGGCTATCTTCTGATAACCTCTCAAGGTACGCCCACAGTAAAGATTGATGGGGATGTGAAAAATCCTTATGAGTTTCCACTGAAGGGCTTCGATTTGGACAAGGTTTCTCGAAAAATGGAGTACAAGAATTTAATGACTGAATATTCTGGATATCCTCTCGGAACTATCCTCGAATATGCTCTGCCAGAACCGGACGCAAATACCATTGTTTTAGAAGCTGCGGACGGATATGCCTTCCTGATCAGTATTAATGAATTGGATTCAAATGAAAATATTATTTTGGTTGAAAAGGGCTCAGGGAGAAAAACCTCCTATGATATTGTTGGGCCTAAATCATCCAAAGCATGGGTCCGGAATGTGAGTGAGATCGCTATCATATCGACTGATGGATTATTAATTATTGATCAGAATGAGCAATCTCATCAATTTAATCCAGATGAGTGGGTATCTCATATGGATAGTGTACAAATTAATTTACCTGGAGGTGCACGAAAACTCCAGGGTGTACCCTTATACAAAATTGTTGAGTTTGTTACAGATGGCTATCAACCCTCAATGATCACAATTTGGTCAGAAGAGAAGAAATCCGAATTTTACTGGTCAGATTTGCTAAACGACGACAATTTACGAGTTTTCACTATCATAAACGATCTCGGAATTGATTATGTCCTTGCGGAAAGCACTGGAACTATTCTCCACTTTCCTTTGGATAAAATGACGATTGAGTGATCAATGCCATTTATTGATATCCAAGATTTTTCATATACTTATCCTGGCGAAACGTCGCCAACCCTTTGCAAAATTAATCTCTCCATTGAACAGGGGGCTTTCTTAGTTGTTACAGGAAAAAGTGGAAGTGGGAAATCAACCTTAGGGAAAGCCCTGGCTGGATTTCTTTTTCAGGATGAAGAACCGAATTTTTCAGGTCAGATATTGGTTAATCATGTCAATTTGACACAACTCTCCTTATCTGACGCCAGTGAAAAAGTAGCTTACGTTCAGCAAAATCCCGAAGACCAGTTCTGTACGTTAACAGTCATGGATGAAATCGCATTTGGTCTTGAAAACCTGTGTGTCGCTCCTGCAGAAATTGACAAACAAATTGATAAAGTTTTATCTATTGTCAATGGAGACGAGTTGCGAGGGCGATTCCTTGCCTCATTATCAGGTGGCGAAAAACAAAAGATCGCCATTGCATCAATGCTTGCTCTTTCTCCCGATGTGCTGATCCTGGATGAACCAACATCGAATTTAGACCCACAAGCAACTGAGAGCATCTTCAAAACACTCTCCTCACTTTGTCTTGAGAAGGATCTCACAATTATTATTATCGAGCACAAACTTTCCCAGTTAGAATCCTTCAACCATGAATGCCTCACCCTTGAAGATGGCGAAATATTGGCTTCAGAAAATCTCAAAGGATATCAAACCAATCCTGCAGACATTGTTTTTTCATTCCCAAAATCACACAGGTTAAACTTTCCTTCACAAGATAATTTACTAGAACTGAAGGATATATCAGTTGACCGTGGTGGGAAAAGAATTTTAACCAACATCAATTTTCAGGTCACTCCAGGAGAATTTATCGCGCTGATGGGTCCAAACGGTAGTGGAAAAACCACTCTGCTTGAAACGATGATGGGATTTCATGATTGTCAAAGAGGGAGGATCACTGCCTTTGGATCTGAGGACACAAATTTTCGAACATCGGCACTCGTTCATAATATTGGATACATCTTTCAAAACCCGGATCACCAGTTATTCACGCAATCTGTATGGGAAGAAGCAGTTTTTACGGCTATCAACCTCAAATGCTTAGACGATGAAAGACAAAGTCTTGCGGAAGAATTATTGTATCAAATGGGCTTAATAGTACATAAAGATACTCACCCCCAAAGATTGAGCTATGGAGAGAAACGCCGGCTAAATCTAATTAGTGCGATGCTGCATGGGCCACGATTATTATTGATCGATGAATTATTAATTGGCCAGGATATGGTCAATGCACAAATATGGATGAGTTTCTTACACAAATTTACACGGCTTGGAAACAGCGTGATCTTAGTCAATCATCACGCAGAATTAACACAGGACTATTGCGATCGTGCCGTTTTCATTGCGAATGGACATATCCTCATCGATCTGCCTATTCCTGACGCTTTTGACTCCCTAAAGGCCAGTGGATATACCGCCTTTCTGCTTAAGGACAAAAAGGAAAGGCTATATGAATAAACTTGGCTATATCTCTGGTAAAACCATCCTTCATCGACTGTATCCTTTGACGAAGTTTTCATGGTTATTGATTGTCTCTATTCTTATGTTCTTCATCAATAACGGTTTTATATCATTCTCCCTGGTGGTTGTCTTCTTACTTATATTGTTGGCACTCAATCCTCGAATGTGGCAGATTTAAGGATTCAGGTTGACACTCACAACAGGGGTGTTACTCCTAATCATATATCTCCTTTTTGAAAAAAGTGGCAACGCCATTTTTATTTCAGAAATCCAGTTATTGACACTCACAACAGGTGGTTTGGAAACAGGTTTACGTATTTCAGGAAGATTTCTTACAATCGTTTTTCTCAGTTATTTATTTATCCTGTCAACTGATCCTAACCACCTTGCCAATGCATTAATGAGAACTGGATTACCCTATCGCTTTGGCTTCATGCTTGTGACAGCACTCCGCTTAGGGCCTTTGATGGAAGAAGAAGGTCGGATCATTTACAAGGCACAGTTGGTTCGGGGGATCCAATATGACGTGCGCTCGATAAGAAAACTTTTCATGATCATCAAACAGTATCTATCCCCCCTTCTGCTCAGTGCAATGCGACGTGCAGATAAACTTTTTTTTAGTTTGGAAGGACGCGGTTTTGGTAAACATCCTACTCGAACTTTCAGAGCCTATACCAATCCTTCAACCCTGGATGTTACTGCGTCAATCATCCTAATTATTACCATTGCGTTTTTATTCTTCATAAACTTCTGAGGAGCTAATTGAAAATGAGTGAATATACCATCTTATATCCCAATGATAAAAGAAAGACGAATAACATGGACCATAAACCAATCTTTGATTTTTCATGTAATGGTCATGATGAATGGCCTAAGAAAAACCTCAATATTGTGTCGAGCTCAATTCGATGAAAAATAAAAGATCTATCATTTTCATAACGATTGTTGCTTGTCTTACGCTGTCCTCCTGTACAAGTACATGGGGAATCGAGATTAGGTCACAGGAGAAATTAATTGGGAGATAAGGCAGGAAAATATAATCTATTTCCTGGAACGGACAAAAGATGATAGTAAGTACCTGCCTCTGGGTCAAATCCTTTATTCAAATGGCTTTACTTTGATCGATAAGATCCAACTTATTGAAAATGAAATGGAGACGGCATCATTTGTGTGGGAGGAAGTTGCTCAAACTGCAGCAATCTCAGTTAAGGGAAAAATCTTTATTGGGAATGATACTTATCAACCGGACAGAATTATTGTTACACCATCATCTTCATTATCAGATATCGAATTTTCAATTATGGACATTCCTTTGATTATGGCAAAATTTCTGAACATTCCAAATCTGTTGAATGAAGGGAATACTCCAACCCTTACTGGCCAAGCCGATTTCGGTGTGATGATTTTATTGGATGGTCTTCAATACAGGAAATTACTACAATTAGTCAATACTGGGCAATTAACTTTTCTCGACCGTGATGAGGAAATTAAACAAGGCTTGACAGTTTATCCTCCGATCACAACGACAGCCACTGCTGCAGTATTAACAGCTTCATCACCAGAGAATTCCGGTGTGTTTAGTTATAGGCAACGTTCAACCACTTCAACGACACTTTTTGATTTGGCTGGCAGTTAAACAAGACGGTCATTGCTGTGGAAGGTGCAAATTCACCATTTAACCTGCGAAATGCAAAAGTCATACTCAGCGGGGATCGAGATGGCAATGGATTTTCAGACGATAACGTGTGTCATAAGAGCCTGGAAGTCATTAATATTGAGATGCCAGATTTGATGTTTATCCATTTCCACGAAATCGATGATATGGGACACAGCTTTGGGCCAGATTCTGAAGAATATGAAGCAGCCATTTTCAGGGTGGATGACTATCTTTCCCAAATATTCCAGGCATTACCAGAAAAAACAATCGTCGCAATTTTTGCAGATCATGGAATGCATAATGAGGGGTTAAGCGGAAATCATAATGCCCTAATCCCTGATGATTTAATCATCCCAATCTTATTAATTATGAAATAAAGGAGTTTTAATGGATAGACATAAGAAATCAATAGTTTTAGCTAAATGGGTAAGCATAATCACCCTTATTTGTATGCTGGGTGCTTGCAGTGCACCAAATATTGAATGGGACCTGAAAGTCTCTGGTGATGACAGCAACCAAATCACTTATTCTTTTAATGAGTTGGCCAATATGGAACATGTTGATCTTGACGATATCTTGATGGAAAGATCGCATGGGGAAGATGAAGTGCGTTCATTCAGTGGTGTAGCGATTGAAGAATTATTAGAGGCAGCCGGTGCCCCCGAACCTTCAGCACGATCACAGCGGTAGCTGCTGATGGTTATGCTATTGAGATTTCGAAAGATGAGATGGTCGATGGTATTGTTGCCATCAAACAAGGTGGGAAATGGATAGCGAATGTTGATCCTGATGAAGGTCCAATCCGTCTTGTTTTTCCAAAAACACCAGCAAATCGCTGGGTTTTTCAGGTTTCTGAAATTATTGTTAATCCTTAATATCAAGAGAAAAGGAATATGATGAAAAAGAATTATCTGTTTGCAAGTACTTTTTTGGTTATTATTTTGCTCACGGCATGTGCTCAAGCTGAGGAAACGCTTTTGACTGTCGGTGACCAGGAATATTGTCAATCCGACCTGGAAGCAATTGGCATGATGAGTATTGACTATACGAATAAGGATGGCGATACAACCACATATGAAGGTGTTTCTCTTGCTGCGCTGCTAACAGGCGCTGGTGTTGATGAGGATGGTTCAACCATAACATTCACAGCTGCAGATGGATATGAAGCTTCTATGGATACCTCTGAAGCGATTGCCTGTACAAATTGTATTATTGCTTTCGATGATGGTGCTTTACGTACAGTCATGCCAGATTTCTCCAGTAAGCTTCAGGTAAAGGATATAATCGCAGTATCTGTTCAGTAGGCGATACACAACCATTGGGTAGATGTAGAATATTGCCCGTTCTCTAATATTGACTAATCCCTGCATATGATTTCACTCAATAATATTCATTGACATTCCTATATGCAGGGATTAGAATAGTTTTCAAGTGAATAAGCCATAACTGGTGCACTTATTGCATGGATGCAAAGTGCATAGTGGGGGAAGCTGGTGAAAGTCCAGCACTGTCCCGCAACGGTAACACCTCTGGTGAAGTCCGATACCCCGCCTGTTATGACCCAAGAACTTCGTGGAAAGGCAAGTTGGGTAACGACCATATCCTTTGGTTGACCTCATCTGCCGCCCGAATGGGCGGTATCGGTTTAACGGCCATTTCCAGATAGGCCGTTTTAATTATCAAGGAGTTGCTTAATCGAGATTCTTCAAAAACAAGTGTTTATTTCCAGTATTATTGTTTTTGATCCTGGTAATGACCAACGTGTCTCAAGCATTCGCAAGCACAGATCAATTGAATGATTTGCAAACAGATGTCGACACAGCCATTGTTTCTGGGTTTGACTATCTTATTTCACAAATGAATGATGACGGGGGCATCCGCTGGATTGATCACAATTCAAGTGTTGCCACAACTATTCGTGTCGTATTAGCGCTTGCTGCAGCACAATACCCACAGGATTTCCTTGTCAGTAGACGCCGGAAAACGACCTATTGATTTTCTCGCTGAAAATGGTGAGGCATGGGTAAACCAGGAAGAAACAGAAAAACCTGGTTTTATTATTGGTCGCGCAGGCCAATTGCTAACTGCCATAGCTGCTGCCAATGAAAATCCCCAGGCGTTTGGAGAAGATGGCATAAATCTTATCAATGAGATCATTTCTTCCTATGATGTGAGCACAGGCATCTACGGTGCCGCAACTTCGGATAATGTTACTGACCAGGCGTGGGCAATGATCGGATTGGCAGCTAATAACGCATTCATACCAGCTCAAGCTGCTGATTGGTTAGCTGCTGCACAATTGGAAGATGGGAGCTGGAATGACGGATTTAGTAGTTTTCTCGATACAACCCCCCTTGGTGTATTAGCCCTGGTTGGATCAGGCTATCGTAATGTTGATTCACCTGAGATCCTTTCCTCAATAGAATTCATGGTTGTAAATCAAACAAATGAAGGGGGATGGCAGTCAGAATGGGATACGAATACAAATCCCAACACGACTGGTGTCATGCTTCAAGCTATTGATGCTCTGGGACAATCCGCAGAAGATACATCATGGCAAAAACCAGGCGGTAATCCAAAGACAGCGCTGCTTGCAGTGCAGCAAGACAGTGGTGCATTTGGCGGGGATTTTGCTAATGCCTTCTCCACTGCAGATGCGATTATTGCCTTGACAGCTAATGCCCTGATTGATTTGGGGTATGTTGAAAAAACAAGTGATAGTTTCGACTATTTATTTGCCAATCAAGAGGACGCAGGGGGTTGGGGAACAGTCGGACAAACACTGGATATCATTTTAGCTTTAGAAGCTGCCGGCTGGGATCCTAAATCAGTCAAGCAAACAGAGAACTCACCCCTGGACTTCGTCGTAGCAAACCTGGATTCCTATATAAGTGCAGGGCCAGATGCAGTCGGGAAGACAATCCTTGGTGTCGTAGCTGCTGAACTTTCTCCTTCGAATTTCCAGGGAACTGACCTTGTTCAAATTCTGAATGACACGTATGATAGCGAAACCAATGTCTTTGGTTCACCCGATAACACATGGCACCAGGCACTGTCCATTCTTGGGCTTCATGCTTCTGGAGAAGAAATTCCTGCTGGGGTTGTTGAAACACTGAAAAATCTACAGCAAGAGGACGGTGGCTGGGAATATACACCAGGTTTAGGAACCTGGCCAGATAACACCTCCCTGGCTGTTCAAGCTTTAATCTCAGTCGGTTACTCAGGTGAAGACGAAGTGATTATCAATGCAATGGACTATCTCCGTTCCATGCAGTTTGAGGATGGTGGATGGGGGAACTCGAGCACAACCGCCTTTGCCTTAATGGCACTTAATGCATTGGATGAACCAATGGAGTCCTGGTATACCAACTCGCACAAAGTACCTCAATCTGACCTTTTCTCTTATCAAAAGGCCAATGGAGCGTTTCTCTACACCTGGGAATACCCGGATGACAATATCATGTCCACTGCAAGTGCTTTGCTCGCATTGTTTGATGGAGACTATCTCATTGAACCAGGCAGCCATGATCCTGAAAAACAAGCCTCCATCATTATCATTCCTGAAGAGGGGTTGGTGTATGCGGATTGTGTCGAACTTAAAGAAGACAGCATCAGTGGTTTATCCTTAATGGAGCTTTCAGATTTCACATACAAATCCGAAGAAGGATTTATCAGCAGCATCATGGATGTCTCCAATCCAGAAGGAGAGACAAAATATTGGTCTTACTGGTCCTGGGACGGCCGAGAGTGGAAATTCAAGAGTAGCGGACCAGGTGATTCTGTTGTGCTCCCTGGCAGCATTGAAGTATGGCATTTTACGAGTTGGAAGATTTTTCCTTCCTTACCACCTGCCTTCGTTCCTGATGGGAATCAACTCTGTAATATTGCAGTTTATAAGAATTACAAAGATCAGCCAAACCTGGATTACAACGATCTATTTGCTGTTGAAATGGTTAAAACTAATCCACCAGAACTAATAGCTGAAGAACCTGATGAAGAAGAAAGTGTGCAACCTGATGAGGAGCTAACCACTTTAGGAGCTGAAGTGGAAGAACCTGAACAGGACATCTTCCAGCCAACCATAGCAGAACCAGAAGAAACCCGTTCAAAACTACCCATCTTTATCATCGTTGGCGTTGGTCTTGTTTTTTTTGTTCTTGTTCTGTTCTTTGTATGTAGAAAACGGAAATGAAAAACCGATACTTGCGAGTTGTTTTCGATCTGATCCTTTTTGCATTGGGATTCCTGAGTTTGTTAGCTCCTTTCATATTCCAGCAAGGCAGAAATCCTGGTTTTTCAAGTGCTTCATTCCCAATAATGGTCAGTTTTATTTTGATTCTTTGCCTTCTTCTGATCATTTTTGAAGCACAATCATCATTCCTGGATAGCAAGATGATCGCATTTTTAGGTATATTAATTGCCTTAAATGCTGGATTACGATTTATGGAGAATGCGATCCCGGGTCCAGCGGGTTTCAGCCCGATCTTCTTCTTGATCATCCTGACAGGTTATTCCTTTGGTAGCAGAATCGGCTTTCTGATGGGGGCAATGACAATATTTATTTCAAGTTTAATAACCGGAGGTGTTGGACCCTGGCTACCCGGTCAAATGATCACAGCAGGATGGATCGGACAAAGCTCAGCATTACTCAAACCGTTCGTCCACAGGTTGAGATTTCAAGATAAACCAGGCGAGATTATCTTATTATCAATCTTTGGTGCTTTCTGGGGTATGTTTTTTGGCATAATCATGAATCTCTGGTTCTGGCCGTTTTACAGTGCAACTCCTGACCATTCCTGGCTGCAGGCAACGGGATTGATCGACAACATTAGCAGATATGCAGCATACTATCTGACAACATCGATAGTCTGGGATGTAACTCGATCAATTGGTAATATCCTCGTCATCAGCGTTTTTTCTAAACCTGTATTGAGAGTCTTCAATCGATTTAATACGCGTTTTTCTTTTGAGATAGCAGAGTGAATACCGCCATGACATTAAGCACCTCATGGATGGTTTGGATTAGTTTGAGTTTATACTTGTTACTATCCACGCGAAATCCTATTTATATATTGATCATCCTTTTGACACTATTTTTAGTCGGTGCAAGGATCTCTAAAGCAAAGCAACAGCCCGGTTGGATCGTACAAAACCTTCGTTTCATTGCCGTTATGGCGCTCCTCTCTACTTTGATCAATACCCTCCTCACCCATTCAGGTCAGACAATCCTGATCAAATTCCCAAAAAACTGGTTATTGGTTGGCGGGAATATCACTCTTGAAAGCCTGGTTTATGGTGCAGTAAATGGATTGATCATAGGTGCGCTTTATCTTGTATTCAATATCTTCAACCTCGCATTATCAACGAGGCAGATCACCCAATTGATCCCAAATGCTTTTCGCCCCATTTCAATTTTGATCACCATTTCACTGACTTTCTTCCCTTCAATTCAAAAGCGCACACGGGAAATTCGTGAAGCCCAGATGATCAGAGGAAACCCAATGAAAAAGATAGCTGATTGGATCCCAATCATCATTCCCCTGCTTGTAAACAGTTTGGAAAGTGCTTTTATTCTTGCTGAAATCATTAACTGCTCGTGGTTTCTATAATAAAGCAGCATTGAAGAACACCAATGTGTATCTCGTAACGATGCTTTTTGCGATTTTTGTAATTTTTGCAGGATGGATATTTCAACTTTATGACTATCCCAAAATTCTCATCGTTTCACTGTATTGTTTGGGTTTTGGTTTAATCTTTATTATCTTCTGGCAGGTTGATCGACAGGTTAATATTACTCATTTTCACAAAGTGGTTTGGAATCCAGGCGATATTCTTTTTGTGGTTTTAAACCTGATCATCATTCTTATATTGATTGGATTACACCTCTCCGGACAGCTAATATCCTTTGACTATTCACCTTACCCGAGCTTGACATTTCCAAAAATCAGCATATTTAGCTTCATCTTCAGTTTAACCCCAGGATTACCATTATTTTTCAAAAGTCATGATTGAATTTTCTGATTTCTCCTTTCAATACCCTAACAATCCCTCTCCAGTCCTGGAGGAGATTAGTCTCAAGATTCCACCTGAATCATTATCTCTGGTCACCGGCGCTTCTGGCAGTGGGAAATCCACTTTTCTTCGCTGCATCAATGGCCTGGTTCCCCATTTTTCTGGAGGAATAGTCAGCGGAAAGATAAACGTATTCGGGTGTAATCCGATCGTTTCAGGTCCTGCTGAAATGGCAAATATCGTTGGATATGTCTTTCAAGATCCAAAATCCCAGTTCGTTTTCGATGTTGTTGAAGATGAAATTGTCTTTATACTCGAAAATCAAGCTTTATCACGGCAAATTATGAAGAATAGGATTGATGATATCTGCCATAAATTAGGTTTGGAAAATATTCGGAAAAATAAGATCAAAAACCTTTCAGGGGGAGAAAAACAACTTGTGGCAATTGCCAGTGCGCTGGTTGGATTGCCCAGAGTATTGGTTCTGGATGAACCAACTTCACAATTAGATGCCGGCACAGCTGATGAGGTATTGAACACCATTATTCGACTTAAGAATGAGTTTGATTTGACTGTATTGATAGCTGAGCAACGTCTTGAACGTCTAATTCAATATACAGATCACCTAATCAACTTACAGATTCAAGGCAATTTGCAGGCAGGACGACCTCAAGACGTTCTCCAGAAAATGTCTCTCGTACCTCCCCTCATCGAGATCGCGAGGAAGCTTAAAATTGATCCTTTACCCATGCACGGGAAAGACTTCCCAGATGTACCATTTTCTCAAAAGGCAAAGGAAATCAACCTACCACCTTTGAGTAAGCCTGAAATACCGAGACTGGAAATCAATAATATTAATGTAAGTATAGGTAAAAATCACATTCTAACTGAAATTAACCTAGACCTATATCAAGGTGAGACACTCATAATAATGGGTCCCACAGGTTCTGGAAAGACAACCCTTATTCGTGCTGCTTTGGGGTTAATTAAATCTTCAGGTGAGATTCTTTATTTTGGAAAACCCCTTGGGGAAAGAAAAACCGATCAAATTATCCGACAAGTTGCTTACCTCCCCCAAAATCCAAATGACTTGTTATTTGCTGAAAGCGTAATGGATGAATTGGTCATCACATTGAAGAATCACCACAAATCCTTTGATAGCGAAGAATTATTCAAATTTCTAAGTCTTCTCAACCTTAGTGATAAACACAATATGTACCCCAGAGACTTATCTGTTGGTGAAAAACAAAGGACAGCTTTGGCGGCGATCACTGTTCATGAGCCACCCATGATCTTCCTGGATGAGCCCACGCGTGGTCTTGACTATGTAAATAAGATTTTGCTTGCTGATTTATTATCTACGTGGAAGAATGAAGGAAGATCTATCCTCATTGCGACACATGACATAGAGTTTGCAGCTCAAATAGCTGATCGTGTCGCAATACTTGAAAATAGAAAAATCATTTTCTGCGGATCTCCAGGGAAAGCTTTCACCAAATTTCCCTCGTACCAAACTCAAACTGCAAGACTATTTCCATCCACTCAATGGATTGTTCCTGATGATGTTGCCATTAATAATCAATAATTATCGCAAACAGGTGCTGTGGTAAAATATCTTCGATCATTAAAGCAAAGTATTTCACAATAAGAAAGCTGATATTTTTCATATTGGGTTATTACATCTTTCACTATTGCTACAGAAAAAGTACAGGTATAAATAAGCTGCGTGTATAGCAGTTATTTATCGCTGGGAATTCCCCAGCCTTGGTAGAATTGACAATAACAACTTAATAAATTCATCGCCTTCATGTTTGAAATATTCGTCCAATCAAGGAGAGATCATCTATGTACGGGTTCAGTGGCAAGATACTACATGTTGACTTGAGCGAAAAGACTCATTGGGTCGAAGAAAAGCCAGAGGGATGGTATAAGCTTTACATCGGTGGTGTGGCAATGGCAACCCGCCTTTGTTGGGAAAATATCGAAGTCGGCTGCAAACCTTATGATCCCGGTAATCCAGTATGTTTTGCTAATGGTATTTTCGCAGGTACCCCTGTTCCTGTCGGGGGAAAATATGGATTAGCCTCAAAATCACCACTCACAGGTTTTATTGGTGACAGCCTTTCAGGAAGCTGGTTCTGTATTGCGCTAAAGCGAACACCCTGGGATGGTATCGTCATCCATAATTCCAGTGAAGAATGGATTCACCTTTTTGTTGATGACGAAAGGGTTGAGTTTTTGCCAGCCAAAGACCTTCTCGGTTTGGGTACCTTCGAAACGGAAGAAACAATTAGAGAGAAATTTGGTGATGACCAGATACGATCTGCAACGATCGGCCCATCCGGAGAAAATATGATCCGGTTTGGAAATGTCACCAATGATGGCCGTCAAGCAGGAAGAACCGGACATGGTGCAGTATGGGGAAGCAAGAAATTGAAAGCCGTTTCTGTTCGAGGGACGAATGGTGTTTCTGTTGCAGATCCTGAGACGCTGCTGCAAATGTCCTTTGACATCACAGAGACCGCTCAAGGGCCGAATACGGAGAAATACCGCGTCTACGGCACTTCCACAAATATGCTCAATATGAACCGATTAGGCTTATTACCCACCCGAAATTATCAGGAAGGTGTTTTTGAACATGCCGGAACGGTCAGTGGAGAATACCTTGATGAACATCACAAAGTTAAAGTAATCGCCTGCGCACAATGCCCCATCGCCTGTGAACAGATGTCCCTGGTAAAGAAAGGTCCTTTCGCTGGCGCTATGACTGGCATTGAGTATGAATGTCTTCAGGCAGTCAGTTCAAACTGCGGCATTGGAGATATGACAGCTGCAATCCGTTTGGTGGATGTCGCTGACCGGAGCGGCATGGATGCAATGTCCATGGGCGTCACGATTTCGTTTGCGATGGAATGTTATGAGCGCGGTGTCCTGAAGAAAGAAGACTTTAAATGCGAAAAGGCACCTGATGGAATAGATCTGAACTTTGGAAATGGAGAGGGTGCGGTCATACTGGCAGGCATGATCCGGGATCGTGAAGGGATTGGCGATATCCTGGCAGAAGGCACAAAACGAGCAGCAAAAACAATTGACGAAGAACGAGGTACAGAAACCTATAAATGGTCGATGAATATCAAAGGGCTCGAAACCCCTGGTTACGACGCCCGTGCACTTAAGACATTTGCTGTTGGATTGGCGGTTGGGACCCGAGGTGGTTGCCACAACCGCTCAGCTGCCTATGACCCAGATATCAAAGGGCAAACAAATCGCTTTACGGTTGATGAAACACGTGGTGAAGTCGCTTCACGATCTGAAGAATATGCAGCAGTTTATGACACCCTTCCTATGTGTAAATTTATCCGCCGCTGTTTCACTGGGAAAGCGGATCGCGCTGGAGCCTGGCCGGCCATTGCAAATCTGATCAACGCCACAACAGGATGGAATTTTGACTATGATGATGTGGATTTGATCGGTGTACGCGCTCATACACTGAAAAAGGCGTTCAATATCCGTGAAGGATGGACTGAGAAGGATGATGATCTGCCCTATCGATGGAAGAATGAGCCGATGACCATAGGACCTTCAGCTGGTCATGTTGTTACAGATGAAGAACTCAAGTATCTAAAAAAGATCTATTATGAAGCAAAAGGCTGGACTGAAGAAGGCCTGATTCCAAAGAAAGTCCTTGTGGACCTTGGTATGGATGACATTGCTGAAGAAATCGGTGTTTAAAGGAGATAAAATGGTTGCTTCCACTTCAAAATTTAAATACATCGTTTGTGACCCGGAATTATGTATTGGATGCCAGTTATGTGAATACATCTGCTCCTATACAAAAACAGGTGAGTTCAATTCCTATCGAAGCCGAATCAGGACTGTTCGTGTGGATGAAGTTTTAATCACAGCTGTCGCTTGCAGAACCTGTGAAAACGCACCCTGTGTCATAGCCTGCACAAGGGACGCATTGACACAGGATCCAGATACAGGCATCATCCGGATCGATCCGCAGAAATGTGATGGATGCGCATGGTGCATCGAAGCCTGTGATTTTGGTGCTATTTCCATTAACCATCAAACAAAATTGGCTGAATTTTGCAATCAATGTGAGGACATGGAAGATGGTCCTCAATGTGTGAAAATTTGTCCCAAGGACGCCCTTGAATACACAACACCGGATCAACGATCACAGAGAACAAGGCATAAGCTTGTAGCAAACAGCCTGGAATTCCCACAAAAAGCTAAGGATCCTAGATGAGTGAAACTTTGAACGAATCCAACAAGGAAAAACTGCGCATTGGTGTTTACATCTGCCACTGCGGCAACAATATTGCCGGGGTTATTGACCCGAAAGAAGTTGTAGAATTTGCTGAGGGATTACCGGATGTTGTTCGAGCGACAGATACCTTATATGCCTGTGCAGACACTGGTCAACGGTTGATCAAGGAAGATATCGAGAAATATGATCTTAACCGTGTCGTCGTTTCTGCGTGTTCCGTTCGTATGCATGAACCCACTTTCAGGGCTGCAGTTTCTGAAGCAGGATTAAACCCATTCCTGATGGAGATGGCCAATATTCGGGAACAGTGCACCTGGGCACATGGACACGATCCTGAAGGGGCTATGGAAAAGGCAAAAGACCTGACAGCCGCTGCAATTGCGAAGACACGATTTATGACATCCCTTGATATGATCACAGTTCCCGTAACCCAGAAAGCTTTGGTCGTTGGAGGTGGTGTCGCAGGGATCAGTGCTTCACTTGACCTGGCAGAACAGGGTATTGAAACCATTCTGGTAGAAAAGGAGCCAACGATTGGGGGAGTGATGGCGCAGCTAAACAAAACCTTCCCAACGATGGACTGTAGTATATGAATACTCGCACCAAAAATGGTTGACGCGGCGCGTCAATCCCGAATTGATGTCAGAGCTTATACGGAAGTAGAAAAAGTTGAGGGTTTTGTAGGAAATTTCAAAGTCACCTTAAGAGAAAAGGCAAAATACGTCATTGCAGATCGCTGTAATGGATGTGGTGATTGCGCCCAGGCATGCCCAATAGAAGTCCCGAATTACTTTGAGATGGACCTGGCTCCGAGAAAAGCAGCTTATGTCCCCATGAGCCAATCGGTGCCGTTGATCTACAATATTGATCTGGATGCCTGTATTCATTGCTATAAATGCGTTGAGGCATGCGGCGCCCTGGAAGCCATTGACTTCAGCCAGGAAGATAAATGGGTTCAGGAAGATATTGGCGCGATCATTGTTGCTACTGGTTTCGGTCATTTTGAACCCAGCGTCATGGAAGAATATGGTTATGGTCAGTTCCCAAATGTGATCACTTCAATGGAAATGGAACGTTTGAATAACTCAGCCGGCCCAACGGCTGGCAACCTGATCCGTCCAAGTGATCTGAAGAACCCTCGAAATCTGGCTTTTATCAACTGTGTTGGGTCAAGGGATAAACGCTATAATCCCTCCTGTTCAAATTTCTGCTGCATGTATTCAATCAAAAATGCTGTTTTATTGAAGCAGATGAACCCCGAGACCGACATCACGATATACTATATGGATATCCGTACACCTTCCAAGGGTTATGAAGAATTCTATGATCGTGCAAGAGAAATGGGTATAAAGTTTGTCCAAGGCCGCCCGAGTTTGATTACAGAAGACCCAGACACCCACAACTTATATGTTCATTCAGAAGATATTGCGCTTGGTCATGTGATCGAAAAAGAGTACGACATGATTATGCTTAACCAGGCAGCCATCCCCCAGCCTGATCAGGATCACATGAGCTCTGTCCTGAATGTTGCTCAAAGTCCAGGTGGATGGTTCATGGAATACCACCCAAAACTGCGACCAATGGATAGCCCTACAGATGGGATCTTCTTTGCTGGCGCTTGCCAGGGCCCAAAGGATATTCCCAGCAGTGTCGCCCAGGGATCTGCATCAGCAGCCAGGGCCAGCCGTATCCTGCATTCTGAGGAATGGGAGATTGAGCCAACAGTAGCTGTTGTTTGGCCTGAACGCTGTTCCGCAACAACGAGAGGCAAAGCATGCGGCATTTGCAAAAAAGCCTGTCCTTATGGCGCGATTAACATTTTTGATCCGGCAGACCCAGCAGAAGTTGTCACTGCGAAGTGTCATGGTTGTGGCGCTTGCGTTGCAGAGTGTCCGGAAGATGCAATCACCCAATTACATTATACAGATGCACAAATACTCGCACAAATGCGAGCTGTTCTGGCTGACCAACCAGAGAAGAAGATCCTTGCTTTCCGCTGCCATTGGTGCTCATATGGCGGTGCAGATCTTGCTGGTACAAGCCATTTTGAATACACCGCCAATGAACGCGGATTGAGGGTGATGTGTTCCGCTCGGATGGATTCGGATTTCATCTATGAGGCTTTTCGCCTCGGTGCTGGTGCTGTTCTTTTTTCAGGATGTCACCCCCAGGATTGTCACTATATTACCGGGCAGGTAATCGGAGCGAAACGTGCAAAACGCTTGAAGAAAATCTTCAATCGGATGGAAATGACTGAAGGTCGTTTTAGAGTGGAATGGATCAGCGCAGCTGAAGGCGACAAATATGCTCGAGTGTTGAATGAAATGCAAACAGTATTGGATAACATCCCCCTTGAAGAACTAAATTCGGAAATTGAGCGTTTACGACCCGGAATGGCAAAAAGACTAAAACGCTTCCCGAGTGTCCCAGATGTGCCAGAAGCAATGGAATATTCGGATGTTCTGACCAAAGCAATCAATGAGCTAAAGGAGTTTGTATGAGCACCACCTCAAACACAAAATCCTTTGCAGAGGAAGTTAAAGCCATCCCCGGTGGTGAACACCTTGAATTATGCTATTCGTGTGGAACATGCGTTAGCAAGTGTATGATACAACAAAAGGTAGAGCCGGATTTCAATCCTCGTCGGCTCCTTCGGATGGTCATGCTGGGTATGAAAGAAGAAGCATTTTCTGATCCAACAACATGGATGTGTTCAGAATGCGACCTTTGTTATGAATCATGCCCTCAAAACATTCATATTTCTCAGGTAATAGCTGCTGTAAAACAATTAGCTGTCGAAGCCGGATACCAATCTCCCCTTACCCCGGTAGCCGTGGACGAAACGCTTTGCTCAGGTTGTGGGATATGTACGATGGTTTGTCCGTATCAAGCACCTTCTCTATTTGAGAAGGAGGTTGACGGACAATTAGATCGGTTTTCCCAGGTCGATTCCAATAAATGCATGGGATGCGGGACCTGTGTGGCAGCCTGCCCATTAGGCGCAATTGCCCGTGATGGCGTCAGGAATATAGAAATTACGGATCAATTACCTGCAAAACCCGAAAAAGCCCCAACATTGATTGTATTCATTTGTGATTGGTCTTTGCGAGTTGACGATGATCTGGCAATTTTGGAAAGTTATCCAAAAAAACGGGTCAAAGTTGTTCACATCCCCTGTACTGGCCGTATTGACCCACAGCATGCGTTAATGGCATTGGATTCAGGCGTTCAGGGTGTTTTGGTCTGTGGATGCAAGCCAGGGCAGTGTCACTTCAAACGAGGAACCTATGTCGCAAACTGCAAACTAAATTTATTAGACACCATGCTCGATCAATTACAACTCCCACAGAAACAAGTTCATTTCATCCAGATCGGCACTCAGGAAAGAGGTCGTATCCGCAATGAGATTGAAGCTATGTTAAGCAGCTTAGGCGTTATCAAGGAGGCTACACAATGACCGGGAAACCTAAACTCGCCTTCTATTGGGCAGCAAGCTGTGGAGGCTGTGAAATCTCAGTCACTGAACTCGGAATGCGCCTGGTTGATGTATCTGAACAAGCTGACATCGTATTTTGGCCTGCAGCGATGGATTTTAAATATGATGATGTACGAAAAATGGCTGATAAAGAGATAGATATTTGCTTCTTCAATGGTGCCATCCGCAATACAGAGAATGAAGAAATGGCACATCTTATGCGCAAAAAATCAAAAACATTGATTGCTTTTGGATCATGCTCCCACCTTGGAGGGATCCCTGGCCTCGCAAATATGTATGATATTGAGGCATTATGCCAGCGAATTTACGACACCTCACCTTCTCTGGACAACAGCCGTGGCACATATCCTCAAGCAGTAACAGAAATGCCTGAGGGAAAAATAACCTTACCTGAGCTTTATGACCATGTAAAATTCTTAGCTGATGTCGTCAAAGTTGATTACTACATGCCCGGATGTCCCCCAGTTGTGGACCAGATATGGAAGGTCTTCCAGGCAGCGCTAAAGGGCGAATTACCCCCCACTGGCGCTGTCATCGGAGCAGACGTAAAGAGTGTTTGCGATGTTTGTCCACGAGAAAAAGGGGAACCGGGGTTTCGGATTTCAGAATTCAAACGACCCCATGAAGTTGACCTGGATCCAGATAAGTGCTTCTTGACTCAGGGTGTTATCTGCTGTGGGCCTGTCACTCGGGCAGGATGCGGTATTCCCTGCCTGAAGGGAAATATGCCCTGTCGAGGGTGCTATGGTCCTGCCGAAGGTATTGTTGACCAGGGCGCTAAACTTGCCAGTGTGATTGGTGCCATGATCGATACAGATGACCCGGAAAAACTCCAGGAAATCCTTGATACGATCGTCGATCCAGCAGGCACTTTCTATCGATTTGGATTAGCGCATTCAATCATGAGTAAGATGAAATATGAGTAAGGAAAAGTCTATGACACAAAAGATCAGCATCGACCCCATCACTCGCCTGGAAGGACATGCACGAGTTCGATCTGTTTTTGAATGAAAAGGGTGATCTGGCAAATGCGTATCTGATCATCCCTGAACTACGCGGCTTTGAAAAATTCTGTGAAGGTCGACCGGTTGAGGAGATGCCGCGCATTACCCAAAGGATATGCGGGGTATGTCCAATCGCACACCACATGGCTGCAGCAAAAGCAGGTGATGCTGTTTATCATGTGGATCCCCCACACACAGCGAAAAAACTGCGAGAATTAATGAACTCCGCTTTTTTTGTTGCCGACCACGCCACGCATTTTTACATTTTAGGTGGACCTGATTTTCTTGTTGGCCCAGGTGCACCAAAAGCTGAGCGAAATATTTTAGGCGTTGTTCGGAAACTTGGTAAAACAATTGGCGCGAAGGTCATGCAGCTGCTGAAAGACAATCATGAGATCACCGCCATGATCGGTGGTCGCTATATTCACTCCGTCAGTGCTATCATCGGTGGTGTCAGCAAACCTATTACCGAAGATGATCGGATAGCGATCGTAGAGCGCGCTAAACGATCTGTGGCATTTGCAAAAGAATCATTAATACTCTTTGAAGAGATCGTCCTGGGCAACCAGGAATATGTCGACATGATCATGAGTGATGCGTTTGCTCATGAAACATATTATATGGGTCTGGTTGATGAAAATAACCATGTTAATTTCTATGATGGCAAAGTGCGGGTTGTGTCGCCAGAAGGGGACGAATTTGTCAAATACGGTCCAGAAGAGTACCTTGATGTTGTTTCTGAACATTTGGAACCCTGGACATACTTAAAATTCCCTTACCTGAAGAAAATCGGATGGAAGGGCTTTATTGATGGTTCAGATAGCGGTGTATACCGTGCTTCACCACTTTCCAGGTTGAACGCAGCAGATGGCATGGCAACCCCTGAAGCACAGGTTATGTATGAAAAATACTTCGAAACACTTGGCGGAAAACCAGTCCATTCGACCCTTGCCACGCATTGGGCACGATTGATCGAAATCCTGTATGCTGCTGAACGATCCCTTGAGCTGGCTGAAGATGAAACCATCACTGATCCCAATGTTCACACAATCCCCACAGAAACCCCAACCGAGGGCGTGGGTATTGTTGAAGCCCCTCGAGGCACCTTGACCCACCACTATAAAACGGACGAACGTGGTCTGCTCCAGGCAGTAAACCTTATCGTCGGTACGACAAATAATTATGCAGCAATTGACATGTCAATTGTCAAAGCCGCCAAGGATCTGATCAAAGCAGGCGAACCTGTCACTGAAACTGCCTTAAATAAGATTGAAATGGCATTTCGTGCATACGATCCCTGTATCGGTTGCGCAACACATGCACAGCCAGGGAAGACACCGTTGTTAATCAAGGTATTTGACCATGACAGAACACTTGTTGAAGAGATCCAAAGGGACTAGGAGTATCTTATGAGCCATCGTGGAAAGACGATCAAAACCCGGAACGATCATGAAATGTCCCTTGAGCGGCCAATGGTCACGCGACATTATGAAATGCAGTGGAACCTGGACCGGTGTGTTGGCTGCCAAATGGGCCCAACCGTTTGCCCCAAGGAAGCTCTGACACATATTGATGGGGAGATAACCAATGGTCGAATGACCACGCCACCTTCAGTGGACGTGGATCATGAGAAATGCGTTTTTTGCGGAATATGTGTCGAAACATGTCCTGTTCATGCCATAAACATGAAAGTTAACGGAAAGCATGAAATTCCGGTACTGGAATACGAGGCATATCCTGAAATTCGAGGTCATCTGACGTTCACAAAATCTGAGTTTGATTTTTCAAAAAAGGATTTTGTGATCGAAAACTGTCCAACCAATATCATTAGTTATGATGAAGAAAACGACACCATGGCGATTCGATTTGAAGATTGCATCCGCTGCAGACAATGCGAGATTGCCAGTGATGGTGCATTCAAAGTCACCCAACGCTGGGAGGGAAGCGTAGAACTTCATCGTGATCGTTGTGTTGAGGGTTGTTTGGCCTGTGCAGATGTCTGCCCCACTCGGGCTTTACACATCAACGCGGATGGCGAATTGGTGCTGGCTGATTATTTCTGCATTAAATGCGGCGCATGTATGCATGCTTGCCCGATTCAACCAGAATTTGAAGAAGAAGAATTTTCATTCGAATCACAGGGAATGAATTTGACACGCACAAAAAAGAATTTGATCAATGAAGATGAATTAGCCATCAAAGTTGAACGATGGCGGGTCAATCACAACCCGGTTAAAAGTGCCGCCTGGATTGAAGCGCTACGTAAACTTGCGGATGATAAAGCCAGTGCAGTTGAGATCGACCGCAAACGTGCTCTCAAGCGCAGAGACCTGATCAAGGCATTAAGAGGTCATATCCTTCCCGATATGACAAGAGATCAAGAATAAAAAATGTTTCAAGTTCAATCCGGCTGCTTTTCTCTTATCAAGCAGCCGGATTTTGAATTTCAACATTCAGAATTTCTGCAATATCGCATACTAAGAAAAAGGAAACCTGAGTTAAAATCATGAAAAAAGGATGTGGCCTGTTGACTGCTAAATCAATCCAAAGAGCATCCAAACACCTTAACCACCCACAGTATTGTTAGATATCGTCTAAACCATCTTACAAGGAAAGCGTGTGACACATCAGCTATCTTTCTTACCGTTTCCCCGAAAAATTTCATATCAATCGGGCACTTTTTTCATACTGACTGATAAAGAACATCCATATTATAGCCAGGATCCTTTTGCTTTGTCCTTCAGTGCACAACAGGTTGTGGGTTCAATTCGATACTCATCATAAAAAGACTGGTCTATCACGAGCCAGTCAGTCTTTGAAGCCTAATTCAATATCAATGCGAATTGGCATAAATAATTATAATAAAACGACCTGAAAGCTATAAATTGACCATCTCAAAGGAATGCATTGAAATAAAAGCATCGGATCGAGCGGGGGTTTTCTATGGTGTTCAAACCTTATGTCAGATACTTAGAACAATCCATCGACGGTCAAATTCCCTGTCTCAAGATAAGGGATTGGCCTGATTTTCCCACAAGAGGTGTGATGCTGGATATCAGTCGGGATAAAGTCTATCAAATGCAGACTTTATATACACTTGTCAATCAGTTGGCATCCTGGAAGATCAACCAGCTGCAGCTATATACAGAACATACATTCGCGTATCAAGGTCATGAGAGGGTGTGGCTGAATGCCTCACCTATGACACCGGAAGAAATCCAAAATTTGGATCAATACTGCAAAGAGAAGTTCATAGAGCTGGTGCCCAACCAGAATAGCTTTGGGCATATGAGCCGATGGCTCAAACATCCAGAATATCAGCATCTTGCAGAAACGACTGAACCGTTCCGAACTCCCTGGGGAAAAACCTGGATAACCCATTCAGCCTGGCACCAACATTTGAAGACTCATATAAATTCATATCGGGGCTTTATGACCAACTCTTACCAAATTTTTCAAGCAGAATGGTCAATGTTGGATGCGATGAAACCTTTGATCTTGGTTCAGGAAAATCAAAAGAAGCCTGCCGCAAAAAAGGCAAAGGTAGGGTTTACTTGGAATACCTGTTGGCTTTATATTCGAATATCAGTCTAAGAGGATATCGAATGCAGTTCTGGGGAGATATCATCCTTAAATATCCTGAGTTAATTCCAGAATTGCCCGAGGATGTAATTGCTTTAGATTGGGGGTATGAGCAAGATCACCCATTCGAAAAAGAGACCCAATTATTTAGTGACGCAGGTATCCCCTATTATGTCTGTCCCGGAACCTCTTCCTGGAACAGCATTGGTGGCAGAGTTAACAATATGCTGGGGAACTGCCGCAATGCAGTCCATTTTGGTTTGGCGCATGGTGCATCAGGATTTCTGAATACAGATTGGGGGGATTACGGGCACTGGCAGCAGCTGCCGATCAGTTATCCAGGATTAATATGTGGCGCAGCCCTGTGCTGGTGTTATGGCAGCAATCGTAATATCGATCTTGAAAATGCTCTGAACAGGATTGTGTTTAAAAGACATAACCAAGAGTATAGGAGGAATTTTGATTGAGTTCGGAAATATTTACCAGGATTTCGCTGAAATCCCCCCTAACAGCTCGATCATTTTCTGGCTGCTCCAGGATAAGACATTAAACCAACCGTCGATATCAAAACCTCAACAGAGTAGACTCTTCACAAGACGAGTGAAAAATTAATAAACCTGTTGGCCAGGCTTGATGGATGCCAGCATGCAGATAAGAGATGATAAATTGATCAAGAAATGAGATCCGGTTGACGATTAAGCTGATGATTCATGCCTGTAAACGTGGGATTTTATTCATTAACAACGATAAAAACGCCACCTCCTCACAATTACTACGCGAAATCCTTGAATTAACCAGCGAATTCAAAGAAACTTGGCTGGCAAGAAACCGGATTGGGGGACTTTCAGACAGTTTGAAACGGTTTGTCCCATTAATTGAAGATTATAAGAAAATTCAATAACATCGTTTTCATTCTTAGGGTTTGAACGGACCTGCCCACCAGGTCAATCATAAGGCAATAATGCAATTCGAAATTCATGGCAGTCGAATATCCTGAGATATTTGTGTTTGGTGAAAAAGTAAAAGGGAGTTGTTTATTTCACACAACTCCCTTTGAATTAACATTTTTAAACTTCTGTTGGCCTAGTCTTTTGATTTATCTTCATCCCCTTGGACTAAATCTTCCTCTTCAGAACCCGTTTCAGGTACCATATGTTTCTCCCTAAGCGCTTTCTTTGCTTGAATCTGTTCTTCAAGCGGCGGGGCGATTTGATAGGTTTCTTTTCCTTTGATGAACCGAAAACTTATCACATTATGCAAGATAAGGATCAATAAAACCCCTGCCAGGATCATCAAGATAGCAACAAATCGAGAATAACTGAAGCCTGTTCCCGGGAATGTTGGCTGGTCTGGACGGAAGAATTCGATCATATTTCTACCGACACCAGCCAGGATCAGCCAGGACCCAAAAATAACGCCAGGTTTTACCTTATCCTTATATCTTCGAGCAATGATCAGCAGCAGCCCTGCAGCAAAGACGTTCCACAATATTTCATATGCGAAAGCAGGATGAAACCGTGTGGTTTCTACCGGATATTGGATTAAATCTGTCCATGGTGGGATCCGATGCTGCGCCTCGATCTTAATGCCCCAGAGCAGGTTGGTCGGAGGACCGTACAGTTCCTGATTGATGAAATTTGCTGGTCTTGCAACTGCCTGGCCGATCAATAACCCTGGAGCGACTGAATCAAGAGCTAACCAGATATCCAATCCCATTTTCTTGGCATAAATCCAGAACGCTAACGCGCCAAAAACAATTGCACCGAAATAATGCAAACCCCCTTCCCTGATGTTAAGGATCGAAATGGGGTCATTGATATAGCGAAGGTTGCCTCCCAGGGTCGTGTTCAATACATACCAGAGTCGAGCACCGATGATCCCTGCTGGTAAAATCCAGATCAAACTATCCCAAATATAATCCGCATCTTGCCCCCGGCGCTTAAATCCTTTGGATGCCATCCATGTAGCTACAACCACACCAAGCATCACCAATACACCATACCAGTATAAAGAAAAGGTTAAATTGCCAATCTCAATTGTGAAAATCTCAGGATCGATCATTCAGTAACTCCTTTAAGATTTATTCTATATACCCTAAATCACGTAACCTCTGCTGCATGAGATCATCGATGACTTTGATTTTCTGCGTTGAAGAACTACCACGATGATTTGATGCCAAATCCAGATACGCATCCAGTATTTTTGAAAATTCTGCAATGCGCATTTCGTCATAAATCGGCTTCATTTCAGTCAGATCCTCAACCAGATTATATATTTTCCGCGAGGTTCCCTCAATATCGATCATCTTCTCATCACCCTGATAAACTGCCCTCATTGTCTTGTCAGCATGATATTGATCAATTAACCCTGGAGAGCGATTCATCATAATCCTGAGGGAATTCTCTGGACAATAAGCTTCTGAAATGATATAACTTGGTGTGAGGTCCTCCTTGGAAATCGAGCGCAAGAGGCTTTGGCAGCGAATATCTACCTCCTCTGCATATGGCATATTCAGGGTATCAAAGCCAAAATAATCCAGGACTGTGTAAAATAATTGCGTGAGTGAAACCCAATTCTTCACATGCTTTCCAGTTCCCAATTCAGGCAGCCGAATAAACAGAGGAACGTGAACTAATTCTTCATGAACACCAAATCCATGCCCCATATAGCCATGTTCCCCAAGCATTTCACCATGATCTGCCAGGAAGATCACCATCGAATTTTCCTTATGGAAATCCGTGTTCAGAACAGAGATCAGTTCAGCCAGTAAATGATCCTGATAAGCCACTTCAGCATCGTACATATCAGAAAGAGTTGTTGATTCAACCTCGCTAAACGGTTTCATTAATGGGATCAGCCACTGTAAAGCATTACGGTTGAAATTACGCATGAAATGTTGAGCTTCAGGTGTTTCATTGAGGTATGGCACAAATTCCTTTACAAAACGCTCAGGCGGCTCATAAGGAAGGTGAGTTTCCATTAAGTTAAGGAATACAAAGTTGTCCTCAGTTTGGTTTTCTTCAATTTCTTTTACGAATCTCGCTGTGTCCTTGATCGACCTTTCGGTCATCCCCTTAAAATTTGCCGCATGTGTCCATAAAGGCACAAATAAAGGTCGTAATGCTCCCAGGAAGAATTCGTTAGGAGAAGCAAACGTGTTTTGGATTGGGTAGGATAATCGCCTAAGAAGTTGAGTATATTTTGTCCACAATTTCCTCAAAGGACTCCAAATATCATGGATTTCTTTCTGGGGCGTAGATGGAACAATACCGGAATAATTGTAGAATTGATCAAAACCCCGTTTAAATCCGTTTTGAAGAATGCCAACCAGGGGATTATTACAAAATCCAGTTGTCTTTATCCCCGAATCAGATAGCCGGCTGGCAAGCGTTTGAAACTCTTTCGGAAGAATATCATCTGCTTGAAGTGTCATGTGTGCTGCAGGACTTTCGCCACTGAATATGGAGGCATGAGAGGGAATCGTCCATTGTCCAGGCGTGACTGCACGTTCAAAAAATAAGCTTTCAGAAGCAACACTGTCTATGTTTGGGGTTGTCGACCGCTCATATCCATATGCACCGATCCGATCAAATCGGTGGGTATCCAGAACGATCATTATTACATTTTTCGAGATATTTTGACTCATATAATCCTAATTATTTCTTGAATTTCTCATTTCTCGATATAGGGTTGGATCGACGACCTGAGCCATCAACTGGGAATCCACCCGATCTTCAAGAAAAGCTGCAACTTTCCGAAATTCCTTCTCCGGCTGGCGCAGGATATCATTATAACTCACATACAACGTTTGAAGCCAACTCTGGTCACCTAACCAGGATGAAATATCTTCGAGATGTTCTGTGTAAGATTGCCGGAGAGCTTCATCTGATTGACCATCATCGGCTGTCTTGCTTAATCGCGTGAGCATTCGTTGTTGAGATGCAAGGATCTCATCCATATCTCGCTCTAAGAATATGATTTTATATAAATAGCGATCTGGGAGGAAAGTAACCAGAGCAGAGATGATTTTGACTGCCTTCCCGTGGGCAATATCCAGCCAACTATCATCACCCTTGGGTAATTTTTTCACCATCTCAAACTCAAAATATCCTTTTGGATTATTGGCATCTGCCTGGCGAACGTTGTCAACCAATAACGACATACCGCCGTTCTTCAAAGCGGACATCATCATCGATGTGCCTGAGCGTGGCAAACCAGAAACTACAGTAATAAAAGGCTGTTTCTTAATTAGTCGCTTGATAACAGAACGTAGAGATGTCATAAGTCGTTGAAAGTTTATCTTCGATGCATCCCAAAACTCACACCACTTAGAAAATCAAACGACCAGGATGTTTGCTCAATTTTTCCAGGCTTTTCCAGTGGTGGGTAAACAATCACCTTAGACAACGCATTTAAACTCCCAAAACCTTTAAAATTTCTCGTCGCAGGGATAACATTTCGCCATGTGCCTGTATTGATATAATACCTCTGGTCTCCTCCCGTAGCAGAGATCAATGATACTTCTGGGAAATGTGTGTGACCACTTACCACGCACTTACAGCCTGAATTAGCATCTTTGATCAAATTTTCCCGTTTTACCCATTTCACAGCTGATTTAAGTTTTAGCGTTTTTGATATCTGCCTCATGGTTTCTTTAATCGTCCAATAAGGGATATTCTGAGTAAGTAATTTTAGAATCTAATAAGCCATTGAGTAATAGTCGTTTACCAAATTTAATATTCTCAGCGTCACTGATATATTCCTCAATCAATTGGTTTTCTGATAATTGCTCAAAAGCCTTTAAAAAACATGGTTCCATCAATTCCCAGGTTTGTTTTTTCTTCAGGCCTGGTGTAGAAAACATATAAGATAACAGAGCCGTGGATGGCCGAACATCATCAAAAGCCATTAATCTCTGATAGAGAGATAATAAATTAGATTTACTTAACACTGCATTTTCACCATATTCCTTAACCAAATAATAGGGTAATGCAGCTCCATATTCAATTGTTATGATATCCCCCAGGCAAGTGTCGCCATAGGTCTTCTTTGAAAACTCAAATGGAAAGATTTCTAGTTCTTGAGTGTTGATGCTGAAATTCATCGGGTCATATTCATGACCATGGCGAACCAGGCAAAATGGTTGTCCGACATGATCCTTAAGAATAAACTGATGATCAAATTCACTATCATCCCCCTGCAAACCAAATAAATTACGAACATCTTTCCGAATTTTCGGTGTGGCATTCACAAGACGATCATGATTCCCAAGTAGATAGTGTATTTCAATTGCTACTTCAAATTGATCCTGAATATGCCTAATAATATCCAGAGTGTTGCGAACCCTCTCTTCATTGGCTATGGTTCGTATAATATTCAAGATATTGTGTTCAAAATTTGAGTTGGATTTTACATCATCATTGGATAAATAAGGTCTTTCATCATACTCCAACCATAAACCCGATCTGGATATTTCCAAAATATCACCGGCCAACACAAGATCAATTTTATCCACCTGATTGGCAATTGCTGCCTGGTTGATCTCCGAAAAATAAGATCGATAAACCTCCGAGGATAGATTCCTGTTAAATTTTAAATCACCAATTTGTGTGGATTGCGCTTCAGCGAAATGTAAATCTGAAAGGACAACTAACATGGTCACTCCAAAGTTGAAAATTTACCGCTATGTCATTTTCACACAACATCATTAACATTCACGTCAATGACACATCACAAAAGTGTAAAAGCGAAATCAATTCATTATGAATGAATTACTTCTCAATCTGCTCTGAAAGACAATGACTAAAAGTATCCACAACTCTATGGATGTCTTCCTCATGGATCCAGTAATGGCAAACTAACCTAAAATGATGAGGGCCTGTAACTCCTACCAGAACACCCTCACTCCGCAGCCTTTCTTGATAACTTTTGGCATCGACACCCAATGCCTGATCAATCTTGATGTACACCATATTTGTGTTAGGTGATCCTTTATCAAGTTGAAGCCCCGGAATGGACTGTAATTGTTGGGCAAGCGATTTTGCCTTATCATGGTCTTCCACGAGACGATCCGTCATCTCCTCCAAAGCGATAATACCTGCTGCTGCCAGAACGCCAGCCTGACGCATCCCACCTCCAAGCTGCTTGCGAATCCGTTTTGTCTTCTCAATAAAGTTTTTAGATCCACAAATAACTGATCCCACCGGAGCACATAATCCTTTGCTCAAGCAAAATGTGACCGAATCCACCATATCCACGAGTTTCTCAACCGGCAGATTGAGATCTACAGCTGCATTGAATATCCTTGCGCCATCCAGATGCACGGCTAATCCAGCATCATGAGCTGCCCTGGAAGCAGTTAACATATACTCTCTTGTTATTGAGATCCCACCGCACCTGTTCTGCGTATTTTCAAGGATCAATAACTTCGTTCTCGGAAAATGTACATTATCTCCCCTTACAGCATGTTTAATGTCTTGAATTAACAAAGTGCCGTTGAGTTGATTTGGGATGGTATGGGGATGTACCCCTCCTAAAGCGGATATGCCTCCACCTTCATAGAGAAAAGTATGAGCACAATCACCCATGATAACTTCGTCGCCTCGACCACAATGGGCAAGCACTGAAGCCAGATTTCCCATTGTGCCTGAAGGAACAAACAAGGCAGCTTCTTTGCCTAATCTCTCGGCTGCGATTGATTGAAGACGGTTGACCGATGGATCCTCTCCATACACATCATCTCCCAATTCAGCTTGCGCCATTGCTTTCCGCATTTTAGCTGATGGGAGTGTGACCGTATCTGACCTGAGATCAATCAATCTCATTTTATTCTTATTCCTCTTTTTTCAATGTTTTTAAAACCAGCTGCAATTCATCTGGCAGTGGTGCTTCAAATGTCATTGGAATGCGGTTGCCGGGTAATTTTATGGATAAGGATTTTGCATGTAAGAAATTTCTATTCAGACTAACGCTGGAATGTCGGTACCCATAAATGGTGTCCCCTGCGACTGGAACCCCGATATATTTCAGGTGTACACGGATTTGATGTGTTCGCCCGGTTATCAGATGAATATCCAATAAGGAATGGTTGATAAAGCGTTGCAACTCAAAATATTCACTCACTGCAGGTTTTCCCTGCCCCTTCATACCAACAGCCATACGTGTTCTGTGGTGTGGATCCCTAAGAATCGGCGCTTCAATCCTGCCATTTTTCGTTGGTGGGTGGCCATCTACAAGTGCAATATAATGCTTATCGACCGTGCGGGATTTGAACTGGGTAATCAGCCACTTATAGGCAGCTTCTGTTTTGGCAAAAATCAACACACCTGATGTGTCTTTATCCAACCTGTGAACCACACCTGGACGATCTACTTCGCCAACCGTACGAATAGGTGGGTAATAAGATATCAAACCGTTGACTAAAGTTCCTGATAAATTTCCTGCTCCAGGATGAACAACCATACCAGCAGGTTTGTTCAACACAATCACCTGGTCATCTTCGTAAACGATGTTCAATGGGAGGTTTTCGGGGATTAATCCCTCTCTATCATTTTCAGTGATCAGTATTTGTACGTCACTTCCAGCTTTGATTTTCGTACTGGCTTTGGTTTCAATAACCCCATCCACACTTACATAGCCCGATTGGATAAATCCTTTGATCTTCGTTCGAGTGAGGTTTGGAAGCTGGCTTGAAAGGTATTTATCAATCCGCGAACCTTCTTCCCCACCAACAATAAACCGGTGTTCCTGTTGTGTCATGCTTAGCTACCAACCGGATCTGTTTCTTCTGTATCGATTTGATTTACAAGTGCAGCTTCCCGCTTTTCCCGTCTTTCACTTATCCACAGTCCAAGAATTAATAAGCCAACACCAACTGTAATGCTTGAGTCTGCAATATTGAATACTGGAAAATTTCCCACAGCGATAAAATCGGTAACCGGTCCATGAAATATTCTGTCGGTCAGATTGCCGAGAGCCCCACCCATTTGCATGGCTATGGCTATGCGCATTAGCGTTTCATTTTCAGGGATTTGTGGATAATACATCACGATCACAATTGAGACCACCACAGCGAGGACTGAGAAAACCAATCCGCCTCTTTCGAATAATCCAAACGCTGCACCTGTGTTTTCCCAATGCACAAACCGAAAGAACGGCGCAAGCCACTCCACAGGCATCCAGGAACCACTAAAAGGAATATTTGTACGGACCAATGATTTTGTGATTTGATCCAATGTAAGGATTAGTCCAACAACAACAATCAATATCCAATAATTTTTAAGTATTTTTTTCAAAAGTAACTCCAGAAATCCTTACACCTTTTCGATGTAAATCTTCACCGCTTCTCCATCAAACTCATCCTGTAAGAAAGGCAGACCTTCTGGGCTGACCCCTGGAGTCATCGATGTAGCCAGTGTTTCTTCTTTGATGTATTTCTCAAAAGCCAAGATGGCTCCTGATAATCTTTCAGATGTTGAATAGAATAAGTGGATGCGATCAGCGATATCCAAATTCGCATCCTTCCTCAACGATTGTACTCTTCTTACAAACTCCCGAATCAGCCCTTCATTTACCAGGTCTGGTGTCATTTCTGTCACCAATGCAGATAGATATGCTCCATCAGAGGCAACTGCAAATCCCTCCTTCGCTTCAGCGCGTGCTTCAACTTCATCAGGTTTTATCTCCAACAATTCTTCATTCACTCGAATAAAAAGTGATTCTCCATTTAGCAATTGGCGAGCAGATTGATCCGCGGGTAGATCAAGGAGTGCATTACGAACAGCAGGATACCGTGCTTTGAAATCGCTGACCCAGCTGTTTGGGTAAAGGGTTCAGGCTGAACTGAACTGCCTCACTCGCACTTCCTAATAAACTGACTGATTTGACATTTAATTCTTCTTTTAGTAATCCTGCATACATTTCAACAACATTTTGAGAGTCCATCTTTCCAATGACAAAAGCAGCTTCGGCTAACGGTTGACGGACCTTCAAGTTTTCAGAATTCCGGGCGGCATGTCCTAGTGAAGCCAATTTCATCACGGTAACCATGTCACGATTTAACACTTCGTCGATCTTATCAGGATCATATGATGGCCAATCTGCAAGATGAACCGATGTTGGTGCTTGAGGATCAACACTACGTACAAGGTTTTGGTAAAGTTCCTCAGCGACAAAAGGCATCGTTGGTGCTAACAGGAAGGAAACCTTCTTCAAAGCTTCATACAGTGTTGCATATGCTGCAGCCTTGTCTGAATCAGACTTCGTTTTCCAAAAACGCCGGCGTGACCGTCTCAGATACCAATTTGACAGCTGGTCAACAAATTTCTCAATCGGCCTTGTCGCTTTTAGAACGTCATAATTTTCATATGCCTCTGTAACATCCCGGATCAATGTGTTGAGCGAAGAGAGCAACCATCTGTCAAGATCGCTGTATTCAGGTTTTACTGATTGGTCGGGTGTCCACTCATCGAGGTTTGCATAGGTAACAAAGAACGAATAGGTGTTCCAAAGAGTCAATGTGAAGTTGCGAACGACATCACCAACGAGATCTTCCGAGAAGCGTCGTTCCTGGCCAGGAGGTCCTGCAGTGTATAGATACCAGCGCAGGGCATCTGCCCCATGCTTATTGATCACATCCCAGGGTTCCACTACATTTCCTTTGGATTTTGACATTTTCGATCCATCTTTATCAAGGATCAATCCAAGACAAATCACATTATTAAAACAGTGACTATCAAACACCAAGGTACTGATGGCATGCAGGGTATAGAACCATCCACGGGTCTGATCTACAGCTTCGCAAATGAAATCAGCCGGGAATTGTTCCTTAAAGGCTTCAATATTCTCAAACGGGTAATGCCATTGACTGACCGGCATAGATCCGGAGTCAAACCACACATCAATCAATTCAACCACCCGGTTCATCCTGTCTTCACATTCGGGACAGGCAAATTGCACATTATCCACATATGGCCTATGAAGGTCTAAATCACTCAAATCCCGCCCAGCATATTCACTCAACTCATCTATCGAGCCAACACATACTTGATGATGACATTTTTCACATTCCCATACAGGAAGGGGCGTTCCCCAATATCGCTCCCGTCCCAATGCCCAATCGACGTTGTTTTCCAGCCAATTCCCGAATCTGCCATGCTTTATATAGTCTGGATACCAATTTATATTGTCATTTAGAGCAACCAGGTGGTCCTTGAGGACACTGGTTCGGATAAACCAGGTCGGTCGGGCATAATATAATAACGGTGTATCACAGCGCCAGCAGAATGGATACGTATGCTCATACTCACCAACGCTAAATAACAATCCCCGCTGTCGTAGGTCATTGATGATCAATGGATCTGCATCTTTTACCCACATGCCTGCCCAGGGTCGTATCTCATTCGTGAACCGTCCGCTGTCATTGACCGTCATCAGGATCGGCAGGTCAAATTCTACAGCCATTTGCATATCGTCTGCACCGAAAGCAGGGGCAAGATGAACTAAACCACTGCCATCTTCGGTAGTGACAAAGTCGGCCATGACAACATAATGAGAATCCTTTTCGGTTGGCATGAATGTGAATAAAGGATTGTAATGTTTACCCTTAAGCTGCTTCCCTTTAAATCTTTTTACGACCTCGTATGTCTTTTCTTGCATTACTTTTTCAAGCAGAGGTTGGGCCAGGATGAGAAATTCCTTATCATCCCCCTCCCCCACGGAAACCTTGACATATTCAATATCTGGATGCGCAGCAACAGCGACATTTCCAGGAAGGGTCCAAGGTGTTGTCGTCCAGACCAGGAGTGACGTATTTTCCTCATCTACCAAAGGCATCCTGACAAAGACTGATGGATCACTCACCTGAGAATAACCCTGTGCAACCTCATGATCGGAAAGAGGTGTTCCACAACGAGGACAATATGGAACCACTTTGAATCCCTGATACAACAGCCCTTTGTCCCAAATCTGCTTCAGCAGCCACCATACAGACTCAACATAGCTGTTCTTATATGTGATATATGGATCCTCTAAATCCACCCAGAAAGCGATTCGATCGGTTAATTTTTCCCATTCTTTAATATAAGTAAACACCGAGTCGCGGCAAAGTTCGTTAAACTTTCGCGATCCCAAAATTCTCAATATCCTGCTTATTAGTGAAACCAAGCTTTTTTTCAACTTCAATCTCAACAGGTAGACCGTGTGTGTCCCACCCTCCTCTTCTTGAGACGTGATAACCATTCATACACTTATAGCGTGGGAACATGTCCTTAAATACCCGCGCCAGCACATGATGAACGCCCGGTTTGCCATTGGCTGTCGGTGGACCTTCAAAAAACACAAATTCTGGGCCATCTTCTCTTGTACGCATCGATTCGCGGAAAATGTCATTCTTCTTCCAAAATCGTAATATTTCATTTTCCATTAATGTAATGTTCAATCTTGAAGATGCTTGTTCGAACATTAGACCTCCAAATGAATATAATTAAAAAAACTCATCCCTTTCAGGGACGAGTAAACTACCCGCGGTACCACCCTGGTTCTCACAGTATTGTGAACACCTTGGCCGGTTACGTGATGTAAATTCATAACCGCATCTTGTTAACAGAGATTGGCTCTGGCTTCCTTACTTAATCGTGAAATTGTTCAGGTTGCTGCTCCGGAAGGATTTTCCACAAACTTGGCTTCCCGGCTCACACCATTTCCGGGATCGCTGATAGTCATTGGATTGCTTACTCGTTTCCATCAACACAATTATTCACTTATTTTATGCGTATCAATTATCCCACAAGTAGTGGGATGGGTCAACGTGGTGCATAAATCATTACAACAATTAATGTGAAATTTCAACCAGAATGACCTGCTCTTCAAACCATTAATTTTACGTTTCCAAGACCAGGTTAATTTTGAATTATCGATATATAAATCGGATGATATTGAAATAATTTTAGAGGAATAACTGGAAAACCCACTCCGGTACCCCAAAGCCCCCTTGATCAAAAATATAGACAGCGATAACACTGCCTGCCAGTATTATCACCGAAATAATAATTATCAAATAATCCCACCAGTGATATTTAAGTGCATAGATCCATGTCCGCTTTGCCTGACCAAAACAGCGCAAGTCCATCGCATTAGCTACGTCCTCACTGGTGACGATGGCGTTCATAGTGACTGGGACAAGCAACGGAGCAATACGCGCGATCTTCCGGAATATCCCTCCTTTAACTTTTTCTATCTCATATCCACGTGCTTTTTGAGCATCAAGCGTCACAGATAGATCGCGAGCCAGAGTGGGGATAAATCGGAAAGCTAATTCCATCGTGTAAGCAAATTTATCAGGCATACCTAATCCATGAAACGTTGCACCATATGCTCTTGAATCCATGGTGTATGGGATCAATACAAAAATCATTGAAATCCCACCCAAACGCATAAGTTGACAAATTGCAAACCAAACCCGCTCAATTGTCAATCCAAAATCGAATTGCCATTTTACGATTGGGATTGTAATGCCTTTCTCCCAAACCACATGACCTCCAGGTGGCACTACTCCTCCAGCACCCCCACCCGTGATGAGGGTGTTAATCACGATCATTGAAAACAACATAATGCTGACGAGAAGCCAGCCAGTCCGTGTTTCTTTCCAGGTGGTTTTCGCGAAAGAATACCAGGTCGCGGCAAGGATAAAAAATACAAACAGGTAAGTGGCATTCCAAAACATCGTTGCAGAGACGAGGAACACAAAGGAAAAGATCCAACGCGTGCGTGGATCAATTCTATCCATGATGCTATTCCGGAATCGATACCGCCAACTGATAATCATCTCATCAACCTGAAGAGGATAAACTGGCAGCCGACAATCCTTGTCTGGCTGCCAGTTCGAGTAATCGTAATGTTAGCTTCGGCCCGTTCTCTTCACAATGGCCGCATAAGCGACCATCAGGATTGGTAAGAGAATCAAACCATTGGCAATGTTTGAAACAAATGCAGGGATGAAATTCGCAAAAATAACTGTGTTCATATCTGCACCTGATACCCACATTTCTGACAATGATGCAACTCCCATTCCACCTGCTGCCCCTAAAATAACAAACAATTCTCCCAATATTAATGATTTGACGGCTTTATAATCCACGATCAATCCTGAGATCAGACCGGGAATTAACCCCATCAAACCATTTCCAAGGTCCCACCAGAACCAAAAGCCCCAACCGCTGAGCAGGTCTGAAAGGATATTCCCAACAAAACCTGAGATGAAGCCTACGATTGGTCCAAAGGCAATCCCAAAGAACATCGGGATAACCACAGCAGGACGGATTGAAACATTGCCTGCGCCTGGCAACTGTAAAACATTCGTTGCGTAAGCGAGAACGGCGTAGAGGGCTGCACCGATGGCGGCGAAGACCACTTCGCGGGTACCAAACTTCCAAATTGACTTCTTCTTTTCTGCCATTTTTACTCCATTCTTTCTTGACTTGTGAATAACGACCTAATCTAAACCTATCTTATCATATGCGCGAGTGATTCTGCCCGAAAAAAACCACCTGTCTCTGAGAAATGCATTTGATTGACCCTCAACAGTGATGTTGGAAGAAGTCGATATTGTTTCAATTGCTCTTCATCTGCCAGGACATCCGAAGGATGCCCATCAGAAACAATTTTTCCATCACAAAGAATAATTATCCGGTTCGCATAAATTACCGCCAGATCAATATCATGTGTAATAAAAACGATACTATCAAAACCAGGCATCTGGATGATGCCATCCATAAATGCACGATAATTCCAGTAATCCTGTCCGGCAGTTGGTTCATCCATCATTAATATCCGGGAACGCATGGCAAGTACAGCAGCAATGCTGATGCGCTTTTGTTGACCAAATGAGAGCGCCAGGGGTGGCTGCTCCAATTCCTCTTCAAGATTCACCGTTTGAATTGCCCATTGTGTATATTGATTGATCTCTTGTTTGGAGTATCCCAGGTTTTTAGGGCCAAAAGCCAGTTCATCAGCAACGGTAGGTGCATAAAGCATCTGAGTAGGGCTCTGGAAAACGTAACCGACTGATTTTGCTGCCATCGCGACGGTGATCTCTTGCGTATTTTCTCCCTCGAGCATTACCTGGCCTTTTGTAGGTTTGAGCAATCCCAACACATGTTTGACCATGGTTGTCTTCCCTGATCCATTGTGTCCAAGGATTGCTATCACGTCATTTTTATTGATCTTAAAATTGATATCCTGCAATACGTAAGGTAAATCCTCATGATACTTGAAATGAACCTTGTCAAATTCGACCAGCGTATCTTCTTCCTCAGGGTTCGAAACCAGCGCAGGATGGAATGCAGGAGGAGGTTCTTCTTGTGCTCGCTGCATGACAACTTCAGCAGGTAATTTTATTCGTTTGTAATCAACCACCCACATCAATCCCTTTGTATCTCCCTGGTAAGTAATTTCGCCTTCATCCATATAGATGACCCGTTCGGGACGAATCGCAAGTACGTCTTCTACCCGGTGCTCAACAATCATAACTGAAAACCCTTCATCAGCTAATTTCCGAAAAATCAACAGGGCTTCACTTGCTGATGCTGGATCAAGGCTGGCGAGGGGTTCATCCAGTAATAATATTTTTGGCTCCATGGCCAGCACACCTGCAAGAGCTATCTTCTGTTTTTCACCACCTGATGTTCCGAAGGTTTCCCGGTTGCGTAAATACTCAATATTCATCCGCTTTAGTGCATGATCGACACGAGGGATGATTTCACTCCGTGGCAATCCCAAGCTTTCCAGGCCAAATGCCACATCATTTAAAACATAAGTGCCTAAGATCTGTCTTTCAGGGTCCTGGAGGATCGTGCCAACATTCTGAGAGATTTCAGACATAGCCATATCAAAAACGGATTGGCCAAACAACGACACTTCTCCCGTCATCTCTCCTTTATAGGCATTGGGAATTAAACCATTAATGCAGCGCATTAAGGTTGTCTTTCCGCAGCCACTGGAACCAGCGATCAATAAGACTTCCCCTGGATATACTGAGAGATCAAGGTTCTTAATTGCAAACCGGGATCGCGAATTATAGCGAAAGCTGAGATTTTGGACTGACTAGAGGGATTGAAGTATCTTTACCCATCCACGATCACCTCAACAGGATCGCCTATCTCCGCCCCTGTCAATTTTGCAGCACTGCCATTCACCACGCTGAGCTCAATATATTTTTCACTATCCACTAAGGCAATAAGCTCTCCTGGTTCACGATGACCATATGAGAAAACCAATCCTTTAATTATGTGATTTTTGAAATGGACGGCTATTCGCTTTGCACCAGCAATTTTTTCAGCAGGAAGATCTGTTGTCAGGTTTCCAAAAACATCAATGATCGTGATATGTGCTAGGTAGCCATGATCTGTTTTTTCTGCTCGAGAGAACGCCATTCGAATAGGATCATCAATTTGATCACCCAATTCCCTTAGTGGCACACCATGAGCCAGATAAGCACCCGTTGGTGCGAAAATATCCCGTCCATGAAATGTATAGCTTACATCTGGCAGCCAGTATTTTGGGTTGTTTAAGTGAACGATTTCAATATGCTGACCCGATTTTTCACCATCTTCCAGGATTGGGGTGATCAACCCGTTATCAGGGACTATATATAGCTGATCACCAATCCGCAATCCAATCGGCCGGCGTTTTGTGCCAACACCCGGATCCACAACTGCGATATGAACGCTCCCGGATGGGAAAAAAGGCACAACTCGCCAAAGGGCATATGCCCCTAATCGCACATTCTGTGGAGGGATATCGTGAGTGATATCAGCAATTTTTGCGTTGGGTGCAATCCCCCAAATCACACCTTTCATCACGCCAATAAACCCATTTTCTTGCCCAAAATCAGTGGTAATAGAAATAATTGTCATAATGGGGATAGTATCTCATTAGTAAAAAGTTTTGTCAATGAAATGTCGCTGTATGATTTACATGCAGTAATCACTAGTAATTTCATCGGTTCACTGAGGAGGAAAAGCAGCATCTTCACCCCCAATGACTTAATTCGTTTTATAATTCTTTCCGGGTTTTCAATAATATATGGAGGTTTATGTGAGTTACATTCATCGATTTACCGGTTCAGAAAATAAGTTTACCTGGGAAGATATTGTGATTAAACAGTATGAAGGTGACCTTGATGGGGTAACAAAACAGGTCCCGATAGGTCCAGAAGATGGATCGAAAAACTTCATCATTCGTTATTTCCGGCTTGAACCAGGGAAACACAGCAATAAAGAATCACACGCACATGAGCATGGAGTAATCATCATGCATGGCCATGCCATGGTTCAGATCAACCAGGATTTCTATGAGCTTCACCCATTGGATACTGTTTTTATTTCTTCAAATGATTTACATCAGTTCACAGCAATAGGTGAAGATCCACTGGGTTTTCTTTGTGTAGTCGTGCCTCATTAAATAGTGAGGAGAAATCGTTTTTTAATCCTCAGGATCTCTTTGGAAAATGTAGTTGGGTATTCTAAAATCAAATAAAAATGAACTCTGAAGAAACTGAATTCTCTCATCAACTAATGAACCGAGATTGATCATTTCAACTGAAAAGAAAAACATCTCTGATCAATTCTTGAAGCCCTCCGATGTCCACATCAGAAAGGTGTCTGAACCTGATGCAGCCTTTTCCGTTATTTGTTTTTCCTAGCCGATTGGCATAATAATCACCAATAGACTGACCTTCTTTCACCCCACTCACATATAAACTGAGATAGTGCTTTTGGGGAGCCAGGGCAATGACCGGCCATTTATCCCGGGACATTCCCGCCGGCCAATAAGCAATCATAGAAATACTTGGGGTGACTTCTAATCCACGCTGTACATCAGGTATGGTCTCAAGGATGATCTGATCAAGTTCTCGGAGATCACTTTCCTTTTCACCGATGGCCTGGAAGAATTCCTCAATTGTTTTTGCTTGGATTTTCATGTGTATAGTTCTCCTGACAGTTATCTTATTAATTATCTGCTTCCTGGGTCAATTCCTTACATCAAAACTGGACATTAACTCATATACACGAGCCTTGAATGCTTCCCGATCCACGGCTGTTACTATGTAAGCGTTCTTATCCATTTTTTTATCACTATATAGATCTGTAACTGTTTTCCCCCGCGTTATTGCACCTTTCGTCTCCACATGGATACCAACATGATGCGTCTCGAAAATCGAAGCGTTTTCCGCGTAAAGCACCGTCATTGGGTCATGTAAACAAACACCTGGTAAACCGAAATTCAGGTAAACAGGCATAACGCCCGTCAAGACTTCTTTGAAAAATCTAGCCGGTTGGTTGCCAATGCGGCCAATTTTCTCAATATCATCAGACGTATAAAATGACTTCAGAGTGACATCCAACCCGCACATATAAACGGTCATACCAGAAGTAAACACGATTTCTGCAGCTTCAGGATCAGCAAAAATATTGAACTCAGCTGCCGGTGTCACATTACCGGATGTTGCTGACCCACCCATGATCACAATGCGGTTGATCAGGTTGGGTAAGTCATGATATTTTGTCAAAGCCAGACCGAGATTAGTTAAAGGTCCAACCGCAATTAACTCAAGTGCACCGTCCCATTGAAGGGCTTCCTGGTATATGTAATCCCATGCATTGATGGGGGATGCAACCGTTCTATGTAAAGGAAGCTCAATCCCTCCCAAGCCATTTTCTCCATGAACATATTCTGCGGATACCGATTCGCCAAACATGGGCGCTTTTGCACCAGCATACACTGGGACATCAGAATCAATCAATTCAAGGATACGGAGTGAATTTGCCGTCGTTTTATCTAAACTCACATTTCCAGCCACAGTTGTTACGGCACGCAGGTCAAATTGCGGAACCTGAGCTGCCAGCATGATAGCGATTGCATCATCCACACCTGTGTCACAATCTAATAAGATCGGTGTCTTGTTCATTTCGTCTCCTTCCCATAATATTCGGCTGCATCTGCAAGCAGGTCAATGAATGCAATCCGGTCAATATCCGTAATGACTGTTGCATTAGGCGGTTTACCATAGATGCCGTTGCGGTCTGCAACCGTCATTCCACGGCAGTACTCACCGGTTCTTTCAACCTGCACATATAACTCCTGGGAGGTTAGAATTTCAGGCTTGATGAGCGCTGTCACAGCAACGGCATCATGAACAGGCGCTCCAGCATAGCCTTTTGTTCGATGAAATTGGTAGAAGAAATCAAGCCACTCAGCCATGACAACCGCTACAGGATTTCCAATCGCGCGAATACGTTCAAAATCCTCTGGAAAGACCAGCGCACGCTGGGTGACATCAAGCCCTGACATTGTGATTGGAACGCCAGATCGAAACACAATATCAGCAGCTTCTGGATCCACCAGTATATTAAACTCCGCAGCAGGTGTCCAGTTTCCAAATGAGATTCCTCCACCCATCAATGAGATCCGTGCGATCCTGGATTTCAGCTGCGGAAATAGGAGGAATAAAGCGCCGATATTGGTCAGCGGTCCTGTAGGAATCAAGTACACCGGTTCATCACTCTCCCTTAGTGTTTGAGCGATCAATTCGACTGAACTTATCCCAAGAGGTTCAATGACTGGCTCAGGAAGAACAGGCCCATCTAAACCGGTTTGCCCATGCACTGACGGTGCATTCATTCGTTCTCCTACCAACGGTTTGCTTCGTCCCATCGCCATGGGTACATTAAGTCCAATCAAGGACATAATACGAAGCGCGTTATAGGTGGTTTTCTCTATTGTTTGATTGCCACATACGGATGTACAGGCTTTGATATCGAGCATGGGATTGGCGTTGGCCAGCACCCAGGCAATGGCATCATCATGACCAGGGTCACCGTCCAGGATGACAGGTATTTTTTTCATATATTGAAGACCCTTTCTACCTAACTTGTCCAATATCCATTAAATCAGTTCGCTATGCAAGCCTGAGAGCGATGTGTATCATATCCACAAACGATTTTTCACGCTCTTCGGAAGTTAGTTTCTCACCAGTCACGATATTGTCCGAGACCGTTAATATGCTCAATCCATGCTTACCTGCCCTTGCTGCATTCATATACAACGCCGCAGTTTCCATTTCAACAGCCAAAACACCCATCTTTGACCATAACGAGAAATCATTTGCATCTTCCACATAAAACACATCACTTGTCAGGACATTTCCAACTTCTACTTGAATGTTCATCTCCAATGCTGCTTGATAGGCTTTAGACAGTAGTGAGAAACTTGCTGTTGGTGCAAAATACCCTGGTAATTTGTAATTTTGCTGATAATTCGAGTCAGTACATGCACCGATTGCGATAACAATCGATCTCATACCAAGTCTTGGTACCAGGGCTCCTGTTGATCCAACCCTGATAATATTATCCACATCATAGAAATTGAAAAGTTCGTAGGAATAAATGCCAATGGAAGGCACTCCCATGCCTGATCCCTGTACTGTCGACTCGCTTCCCGTTCGCAAAACCTGTATAGCCAAACATACCTCGAACAGAATTTACACATTTCACATCTTCCAGGAAATTCTCAGCAATATATTTTGCACGAAGCGGGTCTCCAGGCATTAGCACGGTTTTTGCAATATCATCCTTGCTCGCTTCATTATGGACTGTCGGGGGATAAGCCATTGTTCACTCCTTTAATTTCTATTCAATTCTCTTTATTGCTTGATTTAAACGATTATAATCTGAAACGAATTATTGAATTCAAAATAATGTTAGCAGGAAGGAAGATTCTCCGGATCATTTTTAGGTCGTTAATTATGGTTCCGATTAAAAAAATCGTCAGGAAAGGATTTGTAGAATTTACACGATAAGGATTTTCTGATAACACACCTATATGAACAACATATATTCATTTTTCTGTTATTATTGTGTTCTAAGAACACAAGACAATTGCATAAGAAGCGGAGATCGGTATATTGATGAAATCTCGATTGAATGCCATTTTTGACGCACTCTTACCCGTATTTGCCACGTTAGCTGCCCTGCTTGTTGGAACCATATTGTTGGTGATATTGGATGTCAATCCACTTATCGCATACAAAGCCCTTCTTGATGGTGCATTTGGCAGCCCCAACGCCATCGCTGAAACACTGGTCAAGGCAACACCCCTTTTATTGGTTGGGTTAGGTATATGTATTGCCTATCGTGGAAATGTCATCAATATTGGTGGCGAAGGACAGATGATTGTTGGGTCAATTGTCGCCACCTGGGTAGGTTTGCAATTCACCGAATTACCCGGATGGCTGATGATCGTAATTGCCATGCTGGTGGGAGCAATTACCGGGGGCATATGGGGAGGTATTCCAGGGGTTCTTAAGGCTTACTTCAATGTCAATGAGATCTTAAGTACCGTGATGATGAATGCAATTGCAGTGCAGCTGCTAAACTTTGTGTTAACCGGACCGATGATTGATCCTATCCAATCAGAAAAAGCATCTCAAATTCCTCAAACCGCAAGACTGGTTGAAGCGTATCGTTTACCCAGATGGGTGCCCACAAGGCTTCATATGGGTGCTCTCTTCGCAGTCATACTTGCTGTTCTGGTGTATTTCTTACTTTGGCGAACAACTCTGGGTTATCGCATCCGTTCCGTAGGCCAAAGCAAAACCGCTTCCCGCTATGCAGGAATAAAAGTCAAACGCCATATCATCATCGCCCTGATATTGAGCGGTGCTTTTGCCGGGTTAGCAGGTGTTATTCAAGTTTATGGTGTAAATTTCCGAATGATCACAGACGGGTCTACATCAGGATTTACAGGGAGAGCTGGATATAACGGGATTGTCGCTGCCTTATTTGGCTCGCTGAATCCAATATTGACAATCCCTGCTTCGGTATTATTCGGTGCCCTCCTGGTAGGTGCAAACTCCATGCAAAGAGTAACCCAGGTCCCCTCAGCCCTGATCACTGCCCTGAATGGGCTTGTGGTAGTTTTCGTGGTCAGCAGCGAAATTTGGCGCAGAAAACGTCAGCAAAAGCGACTTACCGTTCCAATTGAAGAACAAAGCACCATGGATGATGAAACAATGAATCCAGTGGAGAAAAGCACATGATTACAAAGTTATTTAGTGTTACGGTTCTTTTAGGTATTATAGCTTCCGGCATCCGTCTGGCAACACCTTACCTTTTTGCATCAATCGGTGAGGCCTTTAGTCAACGGAGCGGCGTATTGAATTTAGGTGTTGAAGGTCAAATGCTATTAGGTGCCTTTGCCGCATTCTATGTGGTCATGAAAACAGAGAATTCTGCTTCTTGGTGTACTCGCCGGGATGGGTGTTGGTGCTTTGATGGGATTGGCGATGGGCTTCGTCTCCGTCACACTGCAGGCTCAGCAAGGTATCAGCGGGATTGGTTTCTATCTATTTGGATTAGGTATGAGCAACCTGTTATTTCAATCTTTGGTAGGCACTGTAGAGACTGTTCGCGGATTTCCGGATGTTGCGATTCCATTATTAAGCGATATACCTGTAATAGGTGATTTATTTTTCAATCAAAATCTCCTTGTTTACCTTGCCTTTCTAATTGTTCCGTTGGCATCTTTTGTGCTAAATAAAACGACATTGGGGTTAAAAATCAGGGCTGTTGGGGAAAATCCTGAAGCGGCTGATTTGCTAGGTGTCAGTGTTGCAAAAATAAGGTTTTTTACTACCATATTCGGTGGTGCTATGTCAGGTTTGAGCGGTGCTTCATTATCTATTGCACTTCTCAATGTGTTTCAACTGGGGATGACCGCTGGGCAAGGATTTATTGCAGTAGCACTGGTTTATTTTGGCGCATGGCGCCCATGGGGTGTCTTGCTTGGCGCAATGTTATTCAGCCTTATCAACGGTCTACAGCTTTGGATCCAGGTCCTTGGCATAGATATCCCCTCGGAATTTGCGGTTATGATGCCCTACATTCTAACAATCCTTGTCCTGACAGTCTCAAGGACAAAACACAGCACACCTTCAGCACTAACAAAGATTTTTGAACGTGAAGGATAACAAAATAGCTGAGAATTATCGGATAAGATACTCTGTTCAGGAAACTAAGCAAGGTTTAATTTTCGAGAAAAAGGAGGCTGCTATCGCATAAACACATAATAATGATCTGGCAGGAGAGAATCAGTCATAAATTAAAAAAAGAGGAAAAAAATGAAAAAAATATACACAATTTTAGCTTTAGCCCTGGTTTTAGTTTTTGTTTTTTCAGCATGCGCACCTGCTGAAGAACCTGAAGTCGAAGAACCGGAAGTAGAGGAACCAGAAACAGAAGAAGAGCAAGTCGAAGAACCTGAAGAAATGGAACCACTGAAGATCGCCATCGTTTCACCAAGTGCGGTCAATGATTTCGCCTTCACTCAGAGTATCTATGATGCCATACTCGCTCTCCAGGATATATATGGAGAGGATGCTATTGAATTTGATTATTCAGAAAGCATGTTCATTGTTGATGATGCTGCCGCAGCCATTCGCGATTATGCTGCGACAGGATACGATATGGTGATTGCGCATGGATCACAATATGGTTCTTCACTGCAGGAAATTGCACCTGACTTTCCAGAAGTCAGTTTTGCCTGGGGAACGACCGTAGACACCTTCGGTTTGGATAACATCTATGCATATGAAGCTGCCTCAGATCAAGGTGGTTATGTGAACGGTGTCATGGCTGCCATGTTAACAGAGAGTAAGGTGATTGGTGTCGTCGGTCCAATCGAAACTGGAGATGCTAAATTATACGTTGATGGCTTTGTAGCTGGTGTGAAAGCGACCGACCCCGAGATCGAGGTGCTGGTCACCTACATCAACAGCTTCTCAGACGTAGCATTGGCTGCAGAGACAGCAGAAACCCAAATCGCTGCAGGTGCCGATGTGATGACAGGCACCGCACAGATGGTTGTTGGTGCTATTGGAAAAATACAGGAAGCTGGTGGATACTGGTTTGGCACACAAGCAGATCAAGCCTCATTTGCACCTGATGCTGTCGTTGCCAGCCAGGTATATCACTGGGAAGTCGTCCTAAAGGATATGATTGATCTTCGATCAGATGGTGTCCTCGGTGGGAAGGCATACACAATAAACCTCGAAAACGGTGGTGAGGAAATTGTTTACAATCCAGACTTGGAGATATCGGCAGAAGTGAAGGCCGCTGCTGACGAAGCAATCGAACAGATCAAAGCAGGTGGGGTTAGCGACGAACCTGCCGAAGAACCTGTAAGTGTGGACCTCGATATCGCCATTGTTTCTCCAAGTGCGATCAATGACTTTGCGTTTACCCAGAGTATCTATGACGCGATGCTTGCCCTCCAGGAAGAATATGGAGAGGAAGCTGTTGAATTTGATTACTCAGAAAGCATGTTCATCGTTGATGATGCTGCCGCAGCCATTCGTGACTATGCAGCTACTGGATACAATATCGTGATTGCCCATGGTTCGCAATATGGCTCATCGCTGCAGGAAATTGCACCCGACTTTCCTGATCTTACATTCGCCTGGGGGACAACCGTGGACACGTTCGGCTTGGACAACATCTATGCTTATGAGGCAGCAGCTCATGAGGGTGGGTATGTGAATGGTGTTATGGCGGCGATGCTTACAGAAAGCAAAGTGATTGGTGTCGTAGGACCCATTGAAACAGGTGACGCCAAGCTGTATGTGGATGGTTTTGTAGCTGGTGTCGAGGCAACCGATCCTGAAGTTGAAGTACTTGTAACCTATATCAACAGCTTCTCAGATGTTGCATTGGCTGCAGAGACAGCTCAAACCCAAATTGCGGCTGGTGCAGATGTCTTGACGGGTACCGCTCAAATGGTTGTAGGCGCGATTGGGAAGATCCAGGAAGCTGGTGGGTATTGGTTTGGCACACAAGCAGATCAAGCCTCATTCGCACCTGATACAGTTGTCGCGAGCCAGGTTTACCACTGGGATGTCGTTCTTAAAGAAATGATCGAACTTCGCTCAGCCGGCACCCTTGGTGGCCAGTCCTTCGTTATAAACCTTGCTAATGGTGGTGAGGTAATGGTTTTCAATCCAGACCTCGAGATTCCTGCAGAAGTCGTAACTGCTGCAGAAGCTGCTGTTCAAGGGATCATCGATGGAACCATTACGATCAAACTCCCATAAGGATATTTAAGATGAATGATATCGGGAGCTGAACAATGCTCCCGATATCAACAATAATTTGAATCTATTTTACATGGTCAGGAAATAATATATGAAAGCTGCGACAGATCACTCTACCGATCAAAACCGTATCACATCTGTGAGAATGCAGGGAATCACCAAACACTTTCCGGGTGTGCTAGCAAATGACAATGTGGATTTTGATGTCAATGCACGTGAAGTACATGCTTTGCTTGGAGAAAATGGAGCAGGAAAAAGTACGTTGATGAAGGTTCTTTATGGTCTTTATCAACAGGATGAAGGGAACATCTTCATCAATGATGAATTAGTCAAAATCAGCTCCCCTACAGATGCAATCAAGCTGGGAATAGGAATGATCCATCAGCATTTCATGCTCGTGCCAACATTAACAGTCGCAGAAAATGTTGCCCTTGGCTTGTCTTCTTCACGTGGACCTTTAACAGATCTGGATCGTGTTTCGAAGCGAATATTGGAGTTAGCTGACACCTATGGTTTAATTATCAATCCGGATGCATTTATCTGGCAATTATCAGTAGGTCAACAACAACGTGTAGAAATAATCAAAGCCTTATATCGGGGGGCTGATTTATTAATTCTCGATGAACCAACTGCCGTTCTGACACCTCAAGAAGTGGATGAACTTTTTAGTGTGATGCGCCAGATGGTGGCAGATGGATATGGTCTTATTTTTATCTCTCATAAACTACACGAAGTTATTGAAATCAGCCAAAGGGTAACCGTCTTACGTAACGGTCAAAAAATTGGAACTCGGCCCACATCAGATGTGGATAAAAGCGAATTAGCACGATGGATGGTTGGACATGCGATTGAATTCATTACGACGACAGATCAAATCCAACAGGGTAAAGTTCGACTTAAATTGGAAAACATCAACTGTGAGAGTGACCGGGGAGCAAAGGGATTATCAAATGTGAATTTGGAGGTCAAATCAGGTGAAATCCTCGGATTAGCGGGTGTCTCTGGGAATGGGCAGCGTGATTTAGCTGAAGTCATCGCCGGATTAAGAAAACCAGATACTGGAAAGATCTATCTTGAACGTGAAGATGTAACCAACTGCAGCACACATGAATTGATGTTGAAGATGTTATCTTATATTCCCGAAGAGCGAATGCGCGATGGCATGATCAAAGAATTTACTGTCGCTGAAAATATGATTTTACGAGAACATGATCAGTCAAAATTCTCTAACCATGGGTTTTTACGACTGAAAGCGATCGAGGATCACACCAAACAGCTAATTGATCAATTTCAGATAAAAACACCCTCCCAGAAGACCCTCGTCAAGAGCCTATCAGGTGGGAATATTCAGAAAATTGTCCTGGCACGGGAACTATCCAGAAAGCCTCGAACAATCGTGGCTGCGCAACCCACCCGTGGACTCGATATCGGTGCTGCTGAATATGTCCGAGAGCAGCTAATTCTTCAAAGAAATGAGGGAACAGCAGTTTTGTTAATATCTGAAGATCTTGATGAAATTTTCGCACTTGCAGATAGAATCGCTGTGATCTATGAAGGAAAGATAATGGGGATTCTATCGAGAGAAGAAGCCACCAAAGAAAAAGTTGGTTTACTAATGGCTGGCGTATTGCCAGTAGATAATTAGGAAAAGGAAAACGCCCATGACCCTTTGGCAGGAATACCGGCAGCCCACATCAATACCGAAGGCAATTGAAGACTTATCCAGTGCTCCAGAACCTGTTATCCCAATTGCCGGCGGTACTGATTTATTATTGGACCTGCGGCAGGGCAGGCATGAACCAGTCCACACCCTTGTAGACCTGACGGGTATTGCAGAATTAAAAGTGATTGAATATCGAGATGGATCATTATTTATCGGTGCCTGCGTGCCTATCAATCGTATCGTTGCTGATCCACTTGTTTTGGAAAATGCACAAGCGCTTCATGAAGCATGTGATTTGATCGCTGGTCCTCAGGTGCGAAACACAGCTACGCTTGGTGGCAATGTTGCCCATGCGCTTCCTGCTGCTGATGGGATGATCGCACTACTTGCGCTTGGTGCCACGATTGAAATTGCAGGCTTAGAGGGTAAAAAACAGATGCCATTTCTTGATCTCTTTTTAGGTCCCGGGAAATCTGCGCTCAACAAGTCAGAAATAATCACAGGTTTCTTAATCCCTGTCAATCGTACTGGTCAAGCTTCTGCTTTCAAAAGGATCATGCGCCCTCAGGGTGTTGCCCTGCCAATATTAAACTGTGCTGTTTGGGTTGATCAGGTTGATGAGTATATTAGAGATATAAGAATATCTGTTGGCCCTGGTGGACCAACGCCGTTTCGTGGAACTGAAGCGGAAGATATCATGCGTGGTCAAAAACCCGACAGCGGATTGCTTTCACAAGGATATAATTCCCTGCTGGAACAAGGCCATTTCAGAACCAGCAAACACAGGGCAACATCAGATTATCGAAAACATATCCTTTTCGGACTCTTCCGTGACACCTTCATGCAAGCATGGTCACGGAGTTCTGATTGACCAATCATAAATTACTTGTTTCCCAAATATTGCCAATTTTCTAAGTGATTACGGTGAAAAATGAAAAATAAGACAATTACACTTACGGTGAATAATCAATCCCATACGTTACCTGTTAGACCAGGGGAGACTCTGGCTTCGTTATTAAGAAACAGGCTGAAACTGACCGGCACAAAAATCGGGTGCCAGGAAGCAGAATGTGGTGCCTGTACTGTATTGGTTGAGGATGAACCCATGCTTTCATGTGTTTTTCCCGCGGAACGAGCAAATGGGAAGACAGTTGTTACGGTTGAAGGTCTTGCTCAATATGTCCATCATGTTATGAGATTGCATCCTCTGCAGGAAGCGTTTGTTGAACATGGTGCAGTCCAATGTGGTTTTTGTATTCCCGGTCAAATAATGACCGCTTTTGCTTTACTCAAAAACAATCCTGATCCCACACAGGAAGAGATCCGTTATGCCCTGAAAGACACCTTATGCCGCTGCGGTGGCTACCCGATGATCGAGAAAGCCATTCTCGCAGCCGCACATACCTTGCGAACCGGGGATCCACTCCCCTTACCAGAAGTTTATGAGTCTAACCACAAACAGGATATTGTCGGACGAAAACATTTACGACCAGATGCAGTTGATAAAGTGACAGGGAAAGCAGTTTTTACTGACGACAGGCAATTTGAAGGTATGCTTTTCGCAAAGGTTAAACGTGCATTGGTGCCGCATGCAATCCTGAAAAGCCTGGATACTTCAGAATCAAAGAACTTGACGGGTGTCAGAGCAGTGCTTACCGCAGAAGATATTCCGGGTGAACAAAATCACGGACTGATCATAAATGATTGGCCGACACTGATTGGTCCTGGTCAGCGTGTGAGGTATGTAGGTGATGCAATTGCAATCGTTGCAGCCGAGACACCTGCAATAGCAGCAGAAGCTGTCAGGTTGATCAAGGTTGACTTTGATTTATTGCCTGTTATAACAAATCCGGTCCAGGCTCTGAAAAAAGATCAACCACAGCTCCACGAAAAAGGGAATTTGCTCAAACACATCAAAGTAAGAAAGGGAGATGTTGCCGAAGGGTTCAAGGATGCAGACGTCATTCTTGAACACACTTTCCATACTCAAACCACAGATCATGCTTTTATGGAACCAGAATGCAGTGTTGCAGTCCCAACTGAGGATGGACGCATGGAAGTCTATGTTGGATCGCAAATTCCCTACGAAGATCGCAGGCAAATTGCCCAGGTCATGGGCTGGGAAGAGAAGCGAGTTCGGGTTGTAGGTCAAAAAATGGGTGGCGGATTTGGTGGAAAGGAAGACATAGCCGGGCAAATCCATGCCGTCATGTTGGCGAATGCCACTCAACGTCCGGTGAAATTATTATATGATCGGCATGAAAGCTTGTTGGCACACCCTAAACGGCATGCCACGCAAATCAAGGTGAAGATAGGGGTCAAGATCAATGGACGGATAACTGCTGCTGAAACTGAATTATTCGGTGACACTGGCGCATATGCTTCGCTTGGTGAGAAAGTGATGGGAAGAGCGACAACCCATTCGGCCGGCCCTTATGATATTCCCCATGTAAGCAATGATTGTTTTGCTATGTACACCAATAATCCACCGGCAGGTGCCTATCGGGGCTTTGGCGTAACACAGGCTGCCTTTGCCATCGAATTAATGATGGATATGCTGTCTGAGAAATTGGATATTGATCCGGTTGAACTTCGAAAGATCAATGCACTGCAAGTTGGCAGCATCACCAATACTGGTCAGTTACTGGATGAGTTGGTTGGTTTGTCTGAGTGCTTGGAACGAGTTGATGCTGAAATGCGGAAAATTAATCCATGAGCCATTTAAACCACATGCCAATCCTGAGAACCCAGATTTGGTTCGGGCGTGGGGGTTAGCAGCAGCATATAAAAACACCGGTTTAGGAGGCGGCGCACCAGACTTCTCTAATGCAGAGATAGAACTCTATGATGATGGAACATTCGAAATCCGAAGTTCTGCTGCAGAATTAGGACAGGGTCTGGTTGCGGTTATGCAGATGATCGTGTCTGAAGAGATGTCTGTGTCACCTGAACAAGTTCGGGTGTTGGTGATGGATACCGATCTCACACCAAATGGAGGGCCTACAACAGCGTCCCGTCAGACCTATATCACAGGGAATGCGTCGCGACTGGCAGCTCAAGCTTTGCGTAAAACAATCATTGAATTCCTGGCAAAGAAAAATAAAATCTCGCCTGTGCGTATCAAGATAATGGATGGTCTTGTTCACACTGAAGACCAGAAAATGTCCTTTTCTGACATCGCGCAGCAGATGAGACAATCTGGACAGGACCCTATCCTTAATTTCCGATATGATGCACCGGCTACACAACCTCTTGGCACAGGCGGCAATATGCATTTTGCATATTCTTTCGCCGTGCAAGCCGCAGAGGTTGAAGTCAATAAGAACACCGGTGAGGTAAGCGTATTAAATGTCATTTCTGCAAACGATGTCGGCATGGCAATCAACCCTTTAGGTCTGCAGGGCCAAATTGAAGGCGGCGTCATGATGGGTTTGGGCCACTGCCTTACAGAAAAATTCATTGTAGAAGAGGGACATATCATCACCGACCAGCTTGCCAGATATCGTGTCCCGGGGATTGCCCTAACGCCAGACATCACATCGATAATCATCGAACATCCTTCAGCAGAGGGTCCGTACGGGGCAAAAGGTGTAGGTGAGATCAGCAGCATCCCAACCACACCAGCCATAACAAACGCGATTTATCATGCTGTTGGTGTCAGATTTGATGAAACCCCTGTTGACCAGGAAGTGATAGCTAAAGCGTTGAACTAATCACAGAACCACAATCGAAAAAATAATAAATTGAACTCACTCAAGAATTTTGTGTGAGTTCAATTTTATTAATAATTATGATCGTTCTCATATCTCCCATTATTGACAAATACCCTATGAGAATATGAAGTCTCTGCTAAAATAATACAAATTACGACCTTTTTCATATGCCATAAAATAATAGAAATCCAGGAGTACTATTTATGCTACAACCTTCAATAAGATTTGCCATTACCGGACTAAATCATGGCCATATTTACGGACAAACACAGAGCATGTTGGATGCAGGGGCAGAAGCTGTTTGCTTATTATGCCCCGGAAGATGATCTGGCTGCTCAGTTTGAGTCGACATTTGAGAACATCCCCCGTGTTACTGCCCTGGAAACTATTCTGGAAGATGAAAGTATCCAGTTAGTACTAAATGCTGGTATTCCGGTAGAACGTGCCTCAATGGGCATCAAAGTTATGCAGCATGCAAAAGATTATATGGTCGATAAACCTGGTCTGATCACCCTTGAACAGCTCGAAGAAGTTCGAAAGGTGCAGGACGATACAGGGCAAATTTACTCTATCTGTTATAGTGAACGCTTTTGGAGCCGGGCTGCTGCGAAAGCAGATGAACTCATTCAAGCAGGTGCAATAGGTGAAGTTGTACAGACCCTTAGTATAGGTCCTCACCACCGGCGATTATCCACTCGTCCAGATTGGTTTTTCAAGAAAGATCAATATGGCGGTATTCTCACAGATATTGGTTCCCACAATTTTGACCAATTTTTACATTTCACAGGCTCAACAAGTGCAGAGATCGTATCTGCTCAAGCATTTAATTTCCATCACCCTGAACATCCTGAACTGGAAGATTTTGGTGATGTCATCGTTCGAGGAGATGGTGGTACCGGATATATCCGGGTTGACTGGTTCACGCCAGAGGGATTGGGTGTCTGGGGAGATGGAAGATTATTTATCACGGGTACTGATGGATATATTGAAATACGAAAATATATTGATATCGCTGGCCGTCCAGGAGGTGAACACCTTTTCCTGGTCGATCATAAAGGTATCCACTATTTAAATTGCGACAATGTTCCTTTACCTTACGCCCCCCAATTAATTAATGACGTTATCAACCGCATAGAAACCGCAATGACCCAGGATCATTGTTTCCTTGCAATGGAATTAGCCATCAAGGCAGAAAACAAAGCCGTACCGGATTGGAAATTTAAGAAGAGAAAGAGCCCTGATTTGGTATGAATTCATGAAACTTATGTTTAGGATAGAATTCAATAGTCTAAATTTTGAATTTGGATTTTCGGAGATTGTATGCGCTTTGTGCGTTTAAATGATTTGATAAGTCGTGCCAAAAATATCTTTGAACAGCGTTTTACGGAAAATACAGACGCAATTCATTATATTGTTTCTCCTTATCGCATTTGCCCCCTGGGTGCACACGTTGATCATCAAGGCGGTTTAGTGATGGGGCGGACAATTGATGCATATAGCGTGATCGCTTTTATGGTTGTAGATAAACCTGAAGTTGTGATTTATAGTGATCATTTTGAAAGCACTACTTCATTTGATTTGTGTGGTGAAAATCAGATAGAAACTGGTTGGGGGCAGTATGCGGTTGGCGCAGCCATGGTGCTTTCTCGGTCATATCAATTAAAAAAAGGAATGATTGGCGTTATCGTAGGGACACTACCGGGGGGAGGCTTAAGTTCTTCTGCATCAGTCGGTTTAGCATATTTATGCGCGTTAGCTTTTGCTAATGAGCTTTCGATTTCAAAAGAGGAGTATATCGAATTAGATCTTCATCTAGAGAATGATATTCTTGGGTTATCAAACGGGATATTGGATCAGTCAATTATTATCTATTCAAAACCTGATTTAATGGTTTTCTTAGATACAAGAGATCGAAAGGTGGCGTTTTTACCAGATGCAAGGGCTGAAAGTCAGGTGAATTTTTTAATCGCATATTCTGGCTATAATCGTAATCTTATTCAAACAGGCTTTAATGATCGTGTCAGGGAATGCTGTTTGGCAGCACAAGCACTGGGTGAGTATTCTGGTAATAAATCAGCTCAGATTCTATCAGATATACCTGTTGATGATTATGAAAAATATAAAGGTTTATTGCCGATGGATTTAAACAAACGAGCACAGCATTATTTCAGTGAAGTTGAACGTGTGCGCTTGGGAAAGAATGCCTGGTTGCATGGCGATTATGAAAAGTTTGGCTCATTGATGAATTTATCATGTGAGAGTTCGATTCAAAATTATCAATCGGGCAGTGAAGCGTTGATTGAGCTAAGCCGCATCGTGCAGGCCGCACCAGGTGTCCTGGGGGCACGGTTTAGCGGTGGTGGTTATGGTGGTTGTGTTGTGGGGTTGGTAGAAACCGAGAAGGCTGAAATAGCAATTTGTGAGATTGCAGAGATATACAAATCGAGGATCCCCACACCGCCGGATGCACCTTTGTTTGTTATCTCCCAAGCTGGATCAGGAATGCAAGTGTTATGAGAGCAATTTTGTTGGCAGCCGGTTTTGGTACGCGCATGTACCCGAAAACGAAAGATTTGCCGAAAGCTTTGATCAAAGTAGCAGGAAAGTATGTGATTGACTACATTTTTGAGGAATTAATCCATTTTTCTGACCTGGAACAGATCACAATCGTTACAAACGATAAATTTTATTATCAAATGTCGGACTGGGAAAAAATTGGAGGGCCTCTTTCGGAGAAAGAAAATCCAGTTGATTTTGCTTAATGACGGTGTCGAAAGCAACGAAACGCGCCTCGGTGCAGTGGGGGATTTAGCGTACGCATTGGATTGCACTTCAGGCTATTCTAATAAAACATTGGTTATCGCTGCAGATAATATTTTCAATTTCAAGTTAAAACCTTTATGGGAAAAGTTTCAAAACACGAACCGAAATTATCTTGTGGCTATTAAAGAAAAAGATTTGGCTCGCAGACAGCGTTCCGGTATATTGGAAATTGCAGAAGATCAAAGGGTTCTACGTTTTACTGAAAAGCCAGAAAACCCAACCTCATTATTCTTGAGCCCTCCCCTCTATTTTCTCTCTCCTGACGCGCTGCAGAAAATTAAATGTTTTAGAAAGCACAATCCCTCTATGGACGCTCCTGGCTATTTTATTGGTTATTTAGTCGGGCAATTACCATTTTATGCTTTGCCAGTATCTGGTGGGCGATATGACTTGGGATCAATGGAAGATTATCTCATGGCTGAAAATGCTTTGTCAAAGACAACTGGGAAATGAAACAGCTTAATCAGTACACGCAAAATATGAATATTTTTCAACTCTTCGTGTAACAGTTAATGACTAACAGAAAAAGTGAGAGTATTTCAATGGATTGCACTCACAATTTTCTTATTTCTCCACCCTAGATTGGAAAGCTTTGTAAACTCTAACCAGTGTTGGTGTTCAACATTAGTCAGTATAGGGGTGCCTGAAGGGGGTCGAACCCTCAACCTCATCATCCACAGTGACGCGCTCCACCATTGAGCTACAGGCACCATAAAGTGAAAATGATTTTAACACATTGAGAATACTAAGGCAAGAAATCCCTGATTTGGGTTAATAGTTTTCCACGATCCACCATCACCTGCTCCCGTGTCAATAGGTTCTTAACTGCCACCTGATTATTGCTTATTTCATCTGGACCGAGGACCACTGCAACAGGAATGCCTGCTTTACTGGCAAATTTGAATTGTTTTCCGAGTTTATCAGGTTCAGGATAAAGCACAGTCGTGAATCCATAATTACGAATTTCGTTGGTGATCTTGAGAGACTCGACCATTGTCTGATCATCAAATACGGTTACGATCACCTGTTGTGTTTCTCCAAGCTCCTGCGGAATGACTCCTTTTTCCCTCAGCACCAGTTCAATCACTACGTCACCCATTGCAAAACCCACACCTGTTAACGGATTTCCCCCAACATCTGCCACAAGATTATCGTAACGTCCGCCACCCAATATCGCTCGGGACTTTCCTCCCAGTTCAAAGGCCTCAAAAACAATCCCCGTGTAATAATCAAGTCCCCGAATGATCTTCGGATTGAAGGACACATAATCTTCAATCCCGTATGCTCTGATCAATTCGAAGAATTCCACAAGCTCCTGAGATTCCTTCCAAAGGTCGTGGTTATTAAGTAAGTCTAACAAACCGGACACCTGCGCTTTCGTCAAGCCGGATTCCAGAGCGTAAGAAATCCAGTCTTCCCTCGTAAGCTTGTCCAGTTTATCGACGACTCTGAAAACTTTATCTCGCAGAGATTTTGAAATCTCAAGCGAAGAGAAGGCTTGATCCATCAATCTCCGACTGTTGATATAGATTCGAACCTGGTCGGGTGAAAGACCTGCCTTCCGGAAAAAAGTAGCTGCAACCGCGACGATCTCTGCATCAGCAACGGTCGCTTCTGTGCCGATGAAATCAATATTCCATTGATAGAATTCCCTGGTACGTCCTCTCTGAGGTTTCTCATAACGCCAAAATGGACCGATAGACCACCAGCGTAAAGGCAGTGGAAGGTCATATTGCTTCTGAGCAACCATACGTGCCAATGTTGGAGTCAATTCCGGACGTAATGTTAACAAATCATCACCAGGTGAAGAGAACACAAATGCCTGCTCCTTGACCAATTCTTCGCCTGATTTTGCTGCATACAATTCGAGGAATTCCAAACAAGGTCCATCATATTCCTGATAACCGAATTGGGTGGATACGTCACGTATGGTATCAAACATCCAACGGCGAACCGCCATTCCTTCCGGATAGAAATCTCGCATACCTTTTACACTACGGATCATTTCAGCCATAACAACCTCAATATCTCAAAAATTTCGGATTATACTTTAAGATTTTACCCCCACTTCCCTGTAAATTTCTTTTGGTTAAGAAAAAACTGGTTTTAAGTTAGAATTAGTCAATCAATTTAGGCATTAGAAAAAGGACATAATGAAATTACCAGAATTAATTAAACTAGTCAGGGGCACATTACTTACAAATCCTACTTCTGAAGATATTACTATCGCTGGAGCAATGGGAGCAGATTTAATGAGTGATGTATTGGCCTCTATACAACCTGAATCAGTCTTATTGACAGGTTTATGTAATCCACAGGTAGTCAGAACTGCATTAATCGCAGATATTCGTGCCATCGTATTTGTGAGAGGGAAAAATCCAGCACACGAAACAATAGACCTTGCGAATGAGGAGAATATCCCCCTGATAAAAACGGATTTCAGGCATGTTTGATGCTTGTGGGATCCTGTATGAAAACGGTCTACCAGGCTACGAGATCAGCAATTTTCAAGACATTTAATGACTTTCTTTGATCCAAAATGACAAATCATAAACCCTCAATAACTGATAAAGACGCAGAAAACATAACACGAACTGAAGAATTAGCTTACGAGCTTCGTATTCAGGAAGTGATGACAAAAGATGTCTTCTGTCTTCCTCCGGATATGAAGATGGATACAGCTCTTGATATTTTCCAAACAGAACGCTTCTCAGGTGCCCCTGTCACAAAAGAAAACAAGATAATCGGGCTATTGAGCATTGAAGACCTGATCCTTGCACTCCGGGAAGGCCGGATGGACGCTAATGTCACAGAGTACATGACCAAAAACCTGACCGTTGTTCAATCATATGATCCTGTAGTTGAAGCGTTAAAAACCTTTTCGGAAACGAATTTTGGGCGATTGCCAGTACTGAATGAAAAAGGTGACCTTGTCGGGATTATCACCAAAGGAGATATCTCCAATGGGATGTTAAAAGCGCTCCAGCAAGATTATCAAGCTGAAGAAATCATTCGATATCGGGCAAGTCACCTGTTTGAGGATATCGTTTCCGACCGCTCTAGCTTGATCCTGAGATATGAGATAAAAAAGGGTGACTTTGTCCATGGTGGTAATGCATCCAGCAAAATCAAACGTGCATTATTACGTCTTGGTGCTTCACCTCAGCTCGCAAGACGATGTGGGATCGCAGTCTATGAAGCAGAAATTAATCTGATCATCCACACCGATAATGGAGGCATCCTGAGGATCGAAATTGAACCACATAGGATAAAAATGGAAGCCTATGATGACGGTCCAGGGATCGATGATGTTGAAAAAGTCATGGAACCAGGTTATTCAACTGCCACTCAGGAGATCCGAGCGATGGGATTTGGTGCCGGAATGGGACTAAAAAACATCAAACGATGTGTTGATGAAATGCGGTTGATCTCCTCAAAAGAGGATGGGACAAACCTGTATATGATAATGAACCTGAAATCCACGGATGAGAGTATATCGAATTCATAAAAATAATTAAATTAAAAATGTGAGGTGAAATGCAACTTGATCAAATCGTCCAGCAGCTAAATCTATCGGTGTTGACTTAAACCAGAGACCTGTCAGAAATCCAGGCAGGAAATGGTTACTGCTCCGACCTTCTAAGCTGTGTGATGACTGGCGCGGAGACAGATGACCTTTGGATAACCCTGATGGCACACGGCAACATTGTTGCTGTCGCAGCCTTACTGGACTTATCTGCAATCATTATCACGGAGAATGCTCAACCTGATGAAGCGACAATCCAAAAAGCAAACGACAACGGTGTTATCCTGCTTTCCACTCATAACTCAAATTTTCATACGATTGGACAACTGTGGGAACTCGGAATTCGAGCTGATTAATTTCATGAGAGATAATTTTGGATTCCTATCGGGCTGAGCTGCATATCCATACTGTTCTTTCACCATGTGCAGGCGTGGAAATGATCCCTCCCCTGATCATCAAGAAAGCTGTGGATCTTGGCATTAATCTCATCGCCATCACAGATCATAATGCAAGCGAAAACGCTGCTGCAGTTATGAAAGCGGCTCAAAATTCGGACCTGACGGTCTTTCCAGGGATGGAACTGCAGACAGCAGAGGAAGTTCATGTATTGTGTCTGTTTGACACACTGGATCAGCTTTCAGAGCTTCAAAACTTAGTTAATCACACCTTACCTGATATCCCTAACAACACCGAATTCTTTGGAGAACAATTCATTGTTGACCATACGGGTGAGTTTATCAGACGTAAAGAACAGTTATTGATCCATTCCACAAACCTGAGCATCGAAGCTGCTTGCAAAGCAGTTCATGATTTAGATGGCTTATTCATTCCTGCTCATGTGAATTGACAGGCTTTTGGGCTCTTGCACAGATTGGGCTTCGTCCCTCAGGGGTTGACTATTGACGCTTTGGAAATTTCAAGACATACGACTCCTGAGAAACTTCGCAAAGATTTCTCCATGGTCAATGGTTATCCAATCATTCAGAATGGGGACGTGCACTTTCTGGATGATTTTCTTGGGGCTATCCAATTCAGACTCAATGAATTAACAATTGGGGAACTGAAGTTAGCCCTGGCGGGCAAAAACGACCGTTCGTATCGTGTTATCAGATGAATTTGACATTTTTCATATGATTAAATGACATTTATGTATTGACCAAAAGAGAAAGCCATATTAAACTATCTTGGAATTAATTCCTTGATCAAGTAAAACACAATTTTCATATCTAATTGGAGCATCCGTTTCAATGGAAAAACTAATCGACCAGACAATGACGTCAGATCCCTTATGTGATGAAGAATTCACGGTCAATCATTGATCAAATCTTAGAAGATAATAAAACCCTACCTGGCGCGACGATGGTTGTCCTGAATGCCATCCAGGACAAAATTGGGTTCATCTCGCCAGAAATGCAGGTTTATGTTGCCAGGAAACTTGGCGTTCCAGTGAGTAGAGTCCATGGCGTTGTTTCATTTTATTCCTTTTTTACCACAACACCTCGTGGCAAACACACGATTAAATTCTGTATAGGAACCGCCTGCTATGTTGGTGGGATCGATCAAATCATAGAAAAAGCCAAGCAGGTTCTTGGCATTGAACCTGGTGAGACAACCGAAGATGGCATGATCACACTGGAATTATGCCGATGTGTCGGTGCTTGCAGCCAGGCACCGGTCATTGTTGTCGATGATGATGTTCAAGGTCGTGTAAAACCGAATCGGTTCCCTAAAACAATCATGAATTTGAAGTCCCAGGAAGAATGATTTGCGAGAATTAGCGCTTCATATCCTTGATATTGCTGAGAACAGCATTTCGGCAAACGCTGAAAAAATTTGCATCTTCATCGAAGAAGATATGTCTTCAGATACCTTGAGAATTGTGATTGAAGATAATGGCAAAGGGATGGATCCAGAAACACTAAAAAACATTGTTGATCCATTTGTAACTTCTCGCACAACACGAAATGTTGGTCTGGGCCTGCCTTTCCTGAAATCAGCGGCTGAAACTTGTGATGGATCCTTCTCAATTTCATCGCAAGTCGGTTGCGGGACAAGTGTAGACGCTTCATTCAGACATAGCCATATTGATCGAATGCCTTTGGGAAATATCGTTGATACAATGTTAACCCTGATCATCGGATCATCAGAAATTCACTGGGTATTTAGATATCAGAATGGAAATGATCAATTCAATTTCGATAACGAACCGGTCAAAGAGATCCTCGGAGATATCCCATTATCAGATCCAGGGGTCATAAAATACATCCGAAACACACTGGAAGAAGGCATCAATAGTGTAAAATCGGATTTCCATCTGGAAAACCTCTACGTTCCGACGTAATTCAACACATAGGAGAAAAACATGCCAACCATTAAATCATTAGATGATCTAAAGAAAATTCGTGAGGAAGCCCTCAAGAAACAACAGCTTAAAGAAACTTCTGGTAAGACTGAGATGGTCGTTGGAATGGGAACAGTCGGCATAGCAGCTGGCGCTCGTGAGACCATAAAAACCATCATGGATATGATCGAAGAAGAAAATTTAAGTGACATAATCGTTCGTCAAACTGGCAATATCGGTCTCGATTCCTTTGAACCCATCGTTCAGGTAATCCTTCCTGGGAAAGACAAGGTAACGTACGTAAAAGTGACCCCAGCCATGGTCCGCCGCATTATCCGGGAACACGTTCTGGGTGGTGAAATCGTTACTGAATATCAGTTGGAAAGCTAATAACCCGAATCTGAGACCTGAAAGGGACGTTATGGCTTATTTCCGTTCACATGTTCTTGTATCTGTTGACCCTAAGTGCGTTGAAAAGGGTGCTTTTGCGATAATGGATGCAATCCAGGATGAATTGGTTAAGCAGGGTCTTGTCGATGAAATCCAGGTCCTTGAGACATCTCGTATTGGAGATCCTGAAACGGATGGTCCAGATCTGATGGTTTATCCTGAAGCTGTGCATTATACAAACCTTACCCTCGAAGATGTCCCATTCTTAGTGGAAGAACATTTCCTCAAAGGACGAATCGCTGAACAATATGCACAGGAGATTGAAGAACTCATCGATGAAGAACTGTCAGCCCCAAAAGCAAAAGAAGTTCGCATCGTCCTCAAAAACATCGGAGAGATAGATCCTCTAAACATTGAGGATTACATAGCTCGAGATGGCTATTTGGCGCTTGGAAAAGTCCTTTCAGAAATGACACCAGAGGAAACAATCCAGGAAATTTTGGATTCCGGGCTAAGGGGACGCGGCGGTGCAGGCTTTCCTACAGGTCTCAAGTGGCGGTTCATTCGTAACGCAGTAGGTGATAAAAAATTCATGATCTGCAATGCTGATGAAGGAGACCCTGGAGCATTCGCAAATCGACGTGTACTGGAAGGTGACCCCCATTCTGTGATTGAAGGCATGATAATAGGGGCTTATGCTTCCGGTGCAGATCAGGGATACATTTACTGCCGAGCAGAATATCCAATTGCTGTTCAAACAATGAAAACGGCCATTGAGCAGGCTCGAAACTTCGGGTTATTGGGCGAGGATATCATGGGAAGTGACTTCTCCTTTGACCTTGAAGTTCGAATGGGTGCCGGTGCCTTTGTCTGTGGCGAAGAGACAGCATTAATGGCCTCAATCGAAGGGAAACGTGGTGAACCTCGGCCAAGACCTCCCTTCCCGGCTCAAAAAGGACTATGGGAAAAGCCTTCAAATATCAATAATGTAGAAACGTATTCAAATGTCCCGCAAATCATACTTAATGGTCCTGAATGGTTTGCTGGCTACGGCTATAAGAAAAGTAAAGGAACAAAGACTTTCTCAATGGCTGGTGATGTTAAGAACACCGGGTTAATTGAAGTTCCTTTTGGGATTACACTTCGTGAAATTATATTTGATGTAGGTGGTGGGATAAAGGACGACAAGAAATTTAAAGCTGTTCAAACTGGTGGCCCAATGGGAGGATGCCTGCCAGAGGAACATCTTGATCTACCCATGGATTATGAGGCTTTGGCAGAAGCTGGTTCGATCCTTGGCTCTGGCGGTCTTGTTGTCATGGCTGAAGATACTTGTATGGTTGACATTGCCAGGTTTTTCATGGAGTTCACCCAGGAAGAAAGCTGTGGGAAATGCACTCCTTGCAGGATCGGAACCCGACGAATTCTGGAAATACTGACCCGTATTTGCGAAGGGAATGGAAAACCCGAGGATATCAACACGCTGAGAGCCTTATGTGAACAGATCAATGAAAATAGCCTATGTGGATTGGGTAAAGGTGCGCCCAACCCAGTAAAAAGTACTTTAGAGCACTTCTTGGATGAGTACGAAGCACACATCTATGAGAAACGGTGTCCCGCGAAAATTTGTAAGAACCTGATCCGCTTCGAGATCATAGATGGCGTTTGCACAGGCTGTACGCTTTGCGCAAGGAACTGTCCAGTAGACGCGATAACAGGAGAACGTCGCGCAACGCATATTATTGATCCTGATATTTGCATTAAATGTGGCATATGTAAGCAGCTCTGCCCTTACGATGCAATTGAAATCGTGTAACAAGACCCTACGAATTATTCACAAGGAGATAAACGACATGCCAGGAAATTTCAAACAGGAGGAAAACATAAAAGATTATGTTAAAGCTCTTGTTGACGAAAAAGGACATGAAAAAGCGGAGCTTATCCCTATTCTTCATGACATTAACGCTGAGAAAGGATACATCTCCGATGATGCTATCAAAGCTCTCAGCAAGAGGATGAAAATTCCCACAAGTCAAATTTATTCTGTTGTAACCTTTTACCGTATGCTCTCTCACAAGCCACGTGGACGTCACGTCATCCAATTCTGCGAAAGTGCACCTTGCCACGTCGCAGGTGGGAGACTGGTTTTCCAAAAACTCCAGAAGGAATTGGAGCTTTCAAGTGGTGAAACCAGTGAAGATGGAAAATGGACATTAATTACAACAAGCTGCCTGGGAATATGCGGTGTTGGACCTGTAATGATCGTTGATCATGATATCTATGGGAATGTAACACCTGATCAAATACCAGAAATCCTCGGCCATTACGACTAGGAGATACCCAATGAAAGCAACTCGCTCAATGGTTTTAGTATCCACAGACCCGGAAAGTATGGATCGTGGAGCGCTTGATGTCTTTACTGAACTTCAAAAGGAAATTGCTGATTTTGGTTTAGAAGAGGAAATTTCCCTTTCAATGGTCAATGACATCAGCAAACCCGGATTTCTTCCGCTTGTCCTGGTCTACCCGGATGCAGTCATCTATGGCCCAATCAGACCTGACGATGTCCATCAGATCGTAGAAGAACACCTGTATAAAGGGAGAGTGGTTGAGGAAAAACAGGTTTCCCCTTACAACCTTACCGGGAGAATTTCATGGCTTTCAGCACGGAAAGGAACGCTTCCTGCTGAAAATCGAATCGTTCTTAAAATGTAGGGTTGATAGATCCGGAGGATATCAACGATTATTTTATCCATGAAGGCTACCAGGCTATTGGAAAAGTCCTGAATGAATTATCTCCCGATGAGACTGTCAGTGTCATTAAAAATTCCGGATTGCGTGGACGTGGAGGCGCAGGCTTCCCAACAGGCTTAAAATGGGGTTTTGTCAACAAAGCTGAAGGTGACAAGAAATATGTCATTTGCAATGCAGACGAAAGTGAACCCGGAACTTTCAAAGATCGACTCGTCCTTGAAGGAGACCCGCACGCGATCATTGAAGCCATGATGATCGCCGCTTATGCTGTTGGTGCTGATGAAGGATATATCTATATCCGTGGGGAGTACGGGCTGGCAATTACCAGAATGGAACATGCGATTAACCAGGCCAGGGAATTTGGCCTCTTGGGGACTGATATTTTTGGTTCTGGGCTCAATTTTGATCTGCATATCCATGCAGGCGCAGGTGCTTACATCTGCGGTGAGGAAACAGCTCTGATTGAATTGATAGAAGGAAATCGAGGAGAACCCCGATCGCGTCCCCCATATCCCACGACTTCTGGCCTCTGGCAAAAGCCAACCCTCGTAAACAACGTTGAAACCCTGGCCAATATTCCAGCTATTATCCGAAATGGTCCAGAATGGTATAAATCGATCGGAACCGAATCCAGTCCCGGCACTAAAGTGTTCACAATCCTGGGCAATGTAAATGTAACAGGTTTGATTGAAGTCCCCATGGGGATTACCCTGAGGGAGGTTATATCTATCTATGCGAAAGGGATGAAAGATGGGAAGGTTTTCAAGCTCGCTCAAACCGGTGGATCAAGCGGTTCAATCATCCCTGCCAGTCTCCAGGACACGCCAATGGATTTTGACTCTTATAGAAAATCCGGCGTCTCGATGGGATCAGGCGCTCTGCTGATTGCTAATGATGAGGTTTGCGCTGTGGATTTAGCGAAGGTTTTATTGAATTTCTTCCGGAATGAAAGCTGTGGGAAATGCTACCCATGCCGTATTGCCAATCACCGTGCTTACACTATCCTTTCAAACATTTCTGAAGGGATTGGCACACTACAGGATTTAGATGTCTTGCAGATGATGAGTGGACAGCTGGTTGAGCTTTCCAACTGCGGCCTGGGCCAAACAGCTGGATCACCTCTCAGAGATTTCTTGGCACATTTTCGAGCTGAAGTTGAAGCTCATATCAAATTAAAAGTATGTCCTGCTGGCGTTTGTCCAATGACCGGTCGCAGGGCAAAATAGATCTATTTCAATAGAGAATATTGGAGTATCCCGAACATGATCAAACTCACAATTGACGGAAAAAATATAGAAGCCAAAGAAGGAACCACCGTTCTAAAAGCTGCTGAAGATGCTGGATTCTACATTCCGACTCTCTGCAACCACCCTCAGCTGACGCCATATGGTGGATGCCGGCTTTGTATGGTCGAAGTTGAAGGTGCACCTACCCTTCAACCCTCATGCACACTCCCCGCAGTGGACGGTATGGTTGTTAAAACAAACACTGAGAAAATCCTCAAAGCCAGGAAATTTATCCTTACTTTGATTTTCAGCGAACGGAATCATTTCTGTATGTACTGCCCAGTCAGCGATGGTGACTGTGAATTACAAAACAGGGCATACGATGAAGACATGACCCATTGGGATCTGCAGCCAAATTGGCAGCCATTCGATGTAGATGCTTCTCATCCATATATCATTTTGGACAATAACCGCTGCATCCTGTGTCGCCGCTGTGTTCGTGCGTGTGCAGAATTGGTGGGCAACTACACACTTGGTTTCGAAGAGCGTGGTGCCGACAGCTTACTTGTTGCAGATTATAATGTGCCTCTTGGGGAAAGCTCTTGCATTTCCTGTGGTGCATGTGTACAGATCTGCCCCACAGGAGCATTGATTGACAGGCAAAGCGCTTATCAGGGTAAAGAGACAGAAGTTGACCATCACATCGGTGTATGTGTTGAATGCCCTGTTGGCTGTCAGCGTGATGTGCTGACAAGAAATAATCGTCTTGTCAGGATTGAAGGTGATTGGGATGCGCCCCTTAATCACGGTTTATTATGTGAGAAAGGTCGTTTCTTACCATTGGAGGATGATCGTGCCAGGATCTTCACACCACTTATCCGAAAAGATGGCAGTCTGAAAGCGACAACATGGGACGAAGCAATGGAAACGCTTGTTGAAAAGCTTCAGGTTGAGGAGGGTCTGGCAGCATTAGCCTCCACTCGCCTACCAGTAGAAGATTTGGCACTTTTCAAATCCATCTTTGCAGACAACCTGAATGCTGATCTTGTTACCTCTCTGGAAGGTGGAAAAGCAACATCAACCTTGGCAAGTTTTGCTGCGAAATTGGGGAAACCCTTTGAGTCAAATCTGGAAGCACTGAAAGACACTGATGTTGTTCTTTCACTTGAACTCGATCTGGTCAAGGATTATCAGGTTGCAGGTTTCTTTATCAAAAGACAGCTGATGAATGGAACAACATTGATTGTTGCTGACAGCAAGGACAATAAACTTGCTGATGCTGCGAAAATCAAGATGCCTCTCAATGCAGGTGGAGAAACCCAATTCCTGGAAAAACTCCTTGGTGCCATGGATGAACCTTCGAACGATCAGGAACTGGATAAAGTTGCTGCACTTCTAAAGAGTTCCAGAAAAGCCTGTATTATCTATGGGAAGAAATTTGTCTCAAATGCAGATGAAACAACAGCTACCCTGCTGCTGGAACTGGCTGAGAAGGTCGATGCAAAATTGATCGGCGTAAAAGGTTCCACAAACAGCATGGCTGCTGCTCAACTCATGTTAGAAGCACCCGTCAAGCTAAAAGGAAGTCATACTGCTTTTGTTTTACTCGGGCATGAAGACCCATCTCAAAAATTGACAAAGAAACTTGAGGATGTACCCTTTGTGGTTGTATTGGCAACTCACCGATCACAATTATCTGGGAACGCTGATCTTGTATTGCCTGTGGCAAATTGGTCTGAATGCGAAGGCACCTACCTGAGTTTGGATGGCAAATTGCAGAAAGCAGTCAAAGCTATTGAAGCTCCTGAAGGCGTGTTGACATCACAAGAAGTGCTGCAAAAAATCGCAAGCAGCCTCTCAATTGATCCAGAAATGGATTGGAAGAGCAGCTTGATGAATCGTGTCCCAACTGTACAAATCCAGGAAGCATAAGCTTCATCTGTATCGATATGATATATGAAGTGAAAGGATAAGAATATGACAAAACCCAAAGTTGCATCAGACTGGCTCTGTGGTTGTGCAGGATGCCACATGTCCCTGCTTGATATTGACGAACGGATCTTACAGGTTGTTGAACTTGTCGATCTCAGGGCAACACCCATTACTGACCTTAAAGAGCCAGATGAGGATGGCGTAACTGTCGGGATCCTCGAGGGTGGTATCAATAATACGGCTAATGAAGAAGTCGCCATCCGCATGCGGGAACGCTGCAAGATTCTCGTTGCCCTGGGTGATTGTGCAGTATTCGGAGGCGTCCCCGCAATGCGCAATTTCGTTGGAGCTGAAGCTGCTCTGCAGAGGGCGTATGTTGACGCAGAAAGCAATGATTCAGAAGGGAAAATCCCCTCTTCACCTGAATTGGCTGAAATGAACTCGTGTACGGGCAATACATGAAGTTGTACCTGTAGACGTGTTTATACCCGGATGTCCACCCGATGCAGATGTCATCTTTTATGCGCTAGTAGAACTTGCGAACGGGCGCATCCCGGAAATTAAAGATGACAAATTGCATTGGCATTAGGAGGTACTTGATATGATGACAGAAAAAATCACAATTGAACCAGTAACCCGCATAGAAGGTCATGCAAAAGTGACCATTCATATGAATGATGAAGGCAGTGTCGACCATGCCTATTTTCATGTCAACGAATTTCGAGGATTTGAGAAGTTTTGCGAAGGTCGTATGTTCTTCGAAATGCCCCAGATTACACCCCGGATCTGTGGAATATGCCCGGTTAGCCACCATTTAGCCGCCGCAAAAGCAGGCGATGCTTTGATGGGCGTCAAACCCCCCCGCACTGCCACACTCCTTCGGGAGCTAATGCACATGGGTCAGATTATCCAAAGCCATGGCATGCATTTCTTTGAACTCGCCGGTCCCGACCTGATCCTTGGTTTTGACGCAGATCCAGCCATCCGAAATGTCGTTGGTCTCATCGAGGCTGATCCTGCATTGACTGTGCGTGCTGTTGAACTGCGAAAATATGGTCAGGATATTATTTTTCAGGTTGGTGGACGACGCATCCATCCTAGCTTTGCAGTTCCTGGTGGTGTTAATCAGGCGTTGACACCTGAAAAAAGAGATCACATTCTTGCAGGAATTGATCATGCACAGGAAACCACGCAAATTGGGATCAAACTGATCAAAGATTGGGCGAGTGCCAATATGGAAGATATTGAGAAATTTGCCGTCTTCCATACCGGCTATTTTGGGTTGGTCACACCTGATAATGGTCTTGAACTTTATGATGGAGATATCCGCCTTGTTGATAAAGAGGGCGATCAACTCGAAAAATTCAGCGCACAGAATTACCTTGACATCATTGCTGAACATGTTGAGGACTGGTCATACTTAAAATTCCCCTACTACAAGAAGATGGGTTGGCCAGATGGCGTCTATCGCGTTGGACCCTTAGGAAGATTGAATGCTTCAGATAAGCTTGATACCCCTCTTGCTCAGGAGGAGTTTGAAATCTATCATCAAATTAATGACGGCAAACCTGTTCAACATACCCTTTACTACCATTATGCTCGATTAATTGAAACGTTATTTGCCATTGAAAAAGTTCGGGAACTTCTCGATGATCCTGATTTGATGGGAAATGACCTTCTGAATAAGAAATTTGACTTTCAGGGAGAAGGCGTTGGCGTAATTGAAGCCCCCAGGGGAACATTGCTCCATCATTATTGGGCAAAACCAAGCGGCCAATTGGAACGAGTGAACCTGATCGTGTCAACAGGTCATAATAATTGGGCGATGAGTGAAGCTGTTGATTCCGTTGCTAAAACTTATGTCAAAGGTCCTCAAGTTGAAGAAGGAATGCTTAACAGGGTGGAAGCAGCAATCCGGGCATACGATCCATGCCTGTCATGTTCTACTCATGCTATCGGACAAATGCCTATCAAAATTGATGTGATAAATCCAACAGGGCAAGTCACTCAGACCCTGTCAAGAGACTGAGCAGTTTATTCGAACCCACCTCTGTATTTCTATGAGGTGGGTTCATCGATTTTTCCTCATAAATAAAAAATGAATGCAAAAACGCTTGTCATCGGTTATGGTAATGTTGATCGTCAGGATGATGGTGCTGGTTGGCACATCCTGAAAAGCTTGGCATCTCACCTTGAGCGGGAACTCCCTGAAGATCCTGGCTCCCTGATTGAAATAAAAACAACTTTCGTGGATTTGATGTTCATTTATCAGATCTTTCCCGAACTTGCTGAGACCCTTTCTCATTACGAACGTGTCTGCTTTGTTGATGCCCACACTTCAGAGATCACCCAGGAGATTTCCTGGAGTGAGATTTCTCCAATGTACGAGAAATCACCTCTAACCCATCATATGACACCAAAAACTGTCTTATCCATCACTAATACGATATATGATAAAGTGCCTGATACGATCCTTGTGTCGGTGCTTGGGACCAAATTTGGATTTGAGCGAAAATTAAGCCGACGAACCGAGAAGCTTGCACAGATTGCATCAGACAAGATCTGGGAGTGGATCAATTCTGGGGAATAATTTTCGTGATTGTCCTCACCTAAGCTTAATGACATATAACAATTAAGCTTTTTCCCATTCAAACGTAAGATTAGAAATGTCATATTGAGTTAGCAGAGTACGTCGAGGTATTTGGATGCGCGATCAAGCTGCTTTGATAACCACCATTAGATCTATACCGTGGTTCAACGACCTTTCTTCAGCAAGCGTTCAGCAATTATCTCTGATTGCGGAAACGAAATCAGCTGAGCAAGACAGTATCATTTATGATGATGGGGGTCAGCATGGCTATATGTATGTTATTTTAAGTGGCAGAATACAAATTGAAAGCACCTTTCCAGGGTACGGCTTTCTTCCAATCCACTTTGCTGAACCTTTGGATGTGATCGGATGGTCAAGCCTCACGCCGGTTGTCAGACAAAATCCTGATTGTGCCAGGGCATTGGAGAACTCGAAATTATTGGCATTTCATGCCCCCGAATTAAAACAATTATGCGAAGTGAACCATGAAATAGGCTTCAATATCATGAACCGTTTAGCAAACATCGTTGCGTCAAGTTTACTAAATCACCGCCTCAAGCTCTTAGGTTTAATAACACCAAAAAACCACAACAAACAATCTCTATAATATTTTCGCCTAAAGGTCTATAATTACTCGATGCATGAATTATCTGTAACAGAAAGCGTCCTTGAGATCGCCTGCGAACACGCAGAAAAAGCTGGCGCTAAAAAAGTAACAGATATTAATCTGGTTATTGGACAATTGTCCAGCATCGTAGATGACTCTGTTGAGTTCTATTGGCAGATGATCGCAAAAGATACCTTATGCGAAAGCGCAAAATTACATTTCTCTCGAATTCCCGCAAAATTAGTCTGCCTTAAATGCGATCATCAGTATGTATTAAACAGGGAACTTATACCCTGCCCTAAGTGCGGCAGTGCTCGGATACGTGTCCTTTCAGGAGATGAATTCAACATCGATAGTATTGAAATTCAAAGGTAAATATGGGTGAAAATAGAATAAAAATTGTACAGAAAATCATGAATGCCAATGATCGATTGGCCAACGAAAACCGGCAAAGAATTGATGACGCAAACGCCTATTCAATCAATGTTATGGCGTCCCCGGGTGCAGGGAAAACCAGCTTCATCATCGCATCCATTAATAAACTTCAAAAGGATGGATGCAAGATAGGGGTGATAGAAGGGGATACCGCGCCAGTTACCATTGATGCGGACAAGGTCATGAAAACTGGTATGCCAGCTGTCCAGATAAACACAGGTGGTGAATGTCATCTTGATGCATTAATGGTCGAAGGAGCACTAAAACAGTTACCTTTACAATCACTCGATCTCCTTATCGTAGAAAATGTTGGAAATCTGATCTGTCCCGCTGCATTCGCACTGGGTACGCACAGCAATATATTGATCGCCAGCACACCTGAAGGTGACGATAAGCCATATAAATATCCAAATATCTATCGTGGATTGGACGTACTGATCATTAACAAAACAGATCTCCTGCCATATGTTGATTTTGATATGGGGTACTTCCAACAAGGTGTTGAAATGCTCAATCCCGGACTTATCACCTTTGCAGTATCCTGCAAAACAGGAGAGGGTCTTGGACCCTGGCTCGAATGGTTGAAGGCCAAGCTTCCCGCAAGTTCATAACACATGTCTCAGAACAGCCGTCACATCCATATCAATGGAATCGTCCAGGGGGTCGGCTTTCGTCCATTTATCTATAATTTGGCATTAAAACATAATCTGCAAGGTTGGGTTCGAAATTCTGCCAGTGGTGTGGATATCAAGATCACAGGAACTGTCACGGATTTGGAGACTTTTTGCAGGAAAATATCAGAATCCCCACCACCTTTATCGCAAATTGATTCAATAGCAGTGGCAGAAATTCCCTTTCATGAATTTTCAGATTTTTCGATTATCAAGAGCCACAATCAGTCATCAGATTTTATCCCTATCTCACCAGACGTGGCGATTTGTAAAGACTGTCGTACCGAATTATTCAATCCAGCAGATCGTCGGTATCTTTATCCCTTCATCAACTGCACTAATTGCGGACCAAGGTTTTCAATAATACAAGAAATCCCCTATGATCGCCCTAAAACAAGTATGTCAGGTTTTGAGATGTGTGAAGAATGCAGGGAAGAATATGAAAATCCTCTTGACCGCAGATTCCATGCTCAACCTATCGCTTGCTTTGCTTGTGGTCCCAAAGTGTGGCTGGAAATGGCTTCTGGTGAAGTCCTTTCGAAACACCATGAAACTATCCAGGAGTCTCGTAAACTGATTTCGCAGGGGAAAATCCTTGCCATCAAAGGACTGGGTGGGTTCCATTTAGCTTGCGATGCGTCAAATCCTGCTGCAGTAAAAAGGCTCAGAGATTCCAAGCAACGTCCATCAAAACCTTTTGCCTTAATGGCTTTTGATCTAACGACTATTCAACAATTTGTCCATATCTCAAAAACTGCTGAACTGCTGCTTACAAGCCCTCAGGCACCTATTGTCCTCATGCCAATAAAAGGCCATCCAGGTTTTTCAGATGCCATTGCACCTGGCCTTACCCAACTGGGTTTTATGCTTCCCTATACTCCCCTGCATTTACTATTGATGCAGCCCCAGGAAAACTACCCCCAGGTGCTGGTTATGACCAGCGGAAATTTATCTGAAGCCCCCATCCTACATGAAAACCAAAGCGCTCGAGAAAAATTAAGTCACATCGCAGACGCTTTCCTGATGCATGACCGACCAATTCACCGTCGTATTGATGATTCAGTCTACATGGTTCAAGATCAAAGGCCATACCCCGTCAGAAGGGCCAGGGGATATGCGCCAAATCCTATCCGCCTGGATAAACCACAACCACAAGTTCTGGCTGTCGGACCACAAATGAAGAATTCATTTTGTCTGACCCGCGACAAGTATGCCTTTCTTAGCCACTACATCGGTGAGATGGATAACTGGGAAACGATCAAGGATTTCCGTTCAGCAATTCAAGATTATGAACATCTTTTCCGTATTCAACCACAGGTCATTGCCTATGATATGCACCCGGATTACTCATCCACAAATTATGCCCAAACCCGGATTTCTGAAGAAGGATTGACTGGTTTCCCAATTCAACATCATCATGCACATTTAGCTGCATGTGCGGTTGAAAATGGTATTTCACCGGAAACTGAAGTTGCAGGATTCATCTTTGACGGTACTGGCTACGGAACCGATGGCACAATTTGGGGGGGAGAGATTTTTGTTGGAAATTGTCTCGAGTTTTCACGCTTTGCATATCTAAATCCTGTTCCCCTTCCGGGAGGTGAAGCGGCAATACGTATGCCTGCCAGAATGGCATTAAGTACGCTTTGGGCTTACGATATACCCTGGGATGATAGGCTGCCCCCTGTGGCTTATCTTTCAACCCAGGAACGTTTGATATTACATCATCAGCTTGAGAATCAGATTAACACACCTCTTACTTCCAGTATGGGCCGGTTATTTGATGCAGTATCCGCTTTGATAGGCGTTAGAGATATCATTTCTTATGATGCCCAGGCAGCAATTGAGCTTGAAGCACTGGTTAGGCCAGGTGAGTTGAGGTATTATCCATGGCAATTTGAGGAACAATTGATTGACATTAAACCAATGCTTGAGTCGATCCTTGCCGATTTCTTTGCTGGCATATCAAACACGATTATCGCTTCGAAATTTCATAACACCATTGCCAATATTTGTTTGGAATTTGCAATTAAGCTTCAAAAGCTTTTCGATATCGAATATTTTGTACTCTCCGGTGGTGTGTGGCAAAATCTTAACCTCTTGAACTTAGTTGTAAACCAGCTGAAAATGCAAGATCTTGTTCCCCTTACCCATAAAATGATGCCCCCGAATGATGGGTGTATTTCATTTGGTCAAGCAATGATTTGCGCATCACAATACATAAAGAAATAGGAGTATTTTATGTGCCTTGGTATTCCAGGAAAAATCATATCCATATATGAAGAGCGTGGCACAAAGATGGCGAAGATTGATTTTGGTGGAGTTCACCAAAATGCCTGTATTGAAATCATCCCTGATGCAAAACCTGGCGATTGGGCAGTTGTGCATGCAGGATTTGCACTTAATAAACTCAGTGAAGACGAAGCTCAGGAAACACTAACCATGCTGCGCGAGATGTCTGAACTGGCAGATCAAGAAGAAAGAAAATAAGGTAACGGCTGTGAATTCACCTGTTTTCCTGAATGCCTTTCGTGATGCTTCACTGGTTAAAAAGGTAATTGATCAGATCCATCAAAATGTGACACAGCCTTGGGCATTGATGGAGATATGTGGTGGGCAGACTCATGCGATCATGCAGTACGGTCTGGATCAGCTTCTCCCCGATCAAATCGAGCTTATCCATGGACCTGGATGTCCTGTGTGTGTGACTTCATTGGAATTGATCGACCAGGCTTTATGGATAGCACAGCAGCCGGACGTCATATTTACCACATTCGGTGATATGCTCAGGGTTCCTGGCTCAACCAGGGACCTCTTTTCGGTACGCGCATCAGGTGGTCAGATTCGGGTTGTTTATTCTCCGCTTGATGCTGTTAAGCTGGCTGTCGACAATCCAGATAAAGAGGTTGTGTTCTTTGCGATCGGGTTCGAAACAACAGCACCAGCCAATGCAATGGCTGTCATTCAGGCAAAAAGAATGGGTTTAGGCAATTTTTCGATCCTCCCCGCGAATGTCCTTGTCCCTCCAGCATTGCATGCCATTCTATCAAGTCCGAACAACCGAATCCAGGGATTTCTTGCCGCAGGACACGTTTGCGCTGTCATGGGATATTGGGAATATGAGCCGATTGCGGAAAAATATAAAACCCCGATCGTTGTCACTGGATTTGAACCCCTGGATCTGGTGAATGGTATCCTGAAAACGATCACCTTACTTGAAAAAGGTCAGCCAAGTGTGGAAAATGCCTATCCGCGTATTGTTTCGTACCAGGGGAATCAAACTGCTCAGTCCATGATCCAACAAGTGTTTCATCCCATAAACCGGAAATGGCGTGGGATTGGCACCATCCCAAATAGTGGGTATGGATTACGTGAAAACTATCGGGATTTTGATGCGACAAATCGGTTTGACATAAGCGGGATCCATACCGAAGAATCAGCAGTTTGTATTGCAGGACAGGTCCTTCAAGGCTTGAAAAAACCATCTCATTGCCCTGCTTTTGGTTCCCAATGCACTCCTGAAACACCTCTAGGGGCACCAATGGTATCCTCTGAGGGGGCTTGTTCCGCATATTATCGATACGGCAGGAAATGAGATGACTCAAAACAATTCCGATCAAATACACATCCAGGGTCCTGTTTGCCCGGTTCCCCACCACCAAACAGAAACAGTCACAATCAGTCACGGAAGTGGTGGGAGGATGACACACGATTTGATCCGGAATATATTCCACACTCAGATCGGCAATCCATATCTTGCAGAGGGAAACGATGCTGCCCGGATCCTCCTGGAACAATTCAAAGGACAGATTGCGATCTCAACTGATGCTCATGTTGTATCTCCGTTATTTTTTCCTGGTGGAGATATCGGACGACTTTCTGTTTGTGGAACGGTTAACGATGTCGCAATGCTGGGTGCAATCCCAAAGTTCCTGACAGCCACTTTTATTCTAGAAGAAGGATTCCCAATCGATTCACTTAATGTGATCGTTTCTTCGATCAGGATTGCCTGCGAAGAAGCTGATGTCCAAATCGTTGCCGGGGATACAAAAGTGGTTGAAAATGGCAGTGCAGATGGGCTCTTTATTACGACTGCCGGATTTGGCGTTATTACCTCAAATAATCAGATCGGGGGACAATTTGCGGAACCTGGTGATGCAGTTCTGATTTCTGGATCCCTTGGTGATCATGGAATTGCTGTTTTACAGGCAAGAGGTGATCTTGGATTTGAATCAGGAATAAAATCAGATGTAGCGCCGCTGAATTATATGATCGCAAACATAATAGACGCTATCCCTGAAGTTCATGTCCTACGGGACCCTACTCGTGGCGGATTGGCAACTTCCTTGAATGAGATCGCCGGTCAAAGTCAGGTATCCATCAAACTGGATGAGGATACAATCCCTGTAAACCCAGAAGTCGGGACGGCTTGTGAAATGCTTGGGTTTGACCCCCTCTACATCGCAAATGAAGGCAAGTTAATTGTCATATTGCCTGAAGAATTTGTAAATGACACACTACGGTTGATGAGAAATTTACCTTATGGGAAGAAGGCTATGCGAATTGGCTCGGTTTATAGCGATAATCCGGGCAGCGTATTACTCAAAACACCTTACGGGTCTACTCGCATCCTGGATATGATGTCAGGGGAACTCCTGCCTCGCATTTGCTGAAAACTTGACCATTGATTGTTTTTGCCAATATACTTATCTCTAAACTGAAAATTATTTAAAGGGAAACGATGAAAATAGAGTACAAAGAAACCTCCAGTGATTTACAAACCCGAATAAACATCCATGATGCTTTTGGCACGAAAGATATTGATACATGGATGCTTGAAGTACTTCCTCTTGAAAAGGATATGACCATTCTCGATGTTGGTTGCGGGGCTGGGAAACAATGCTTTTCGTATCTCACCCACCTGAGTGGGAAAGCGGCGATCATTGGTGGTGACGTCTCTCAAGAACTCCTTGAGCAAGCTGAACAGGAAAACAAGAAATTAGGCGAAAAAGTCACTTTTCAACACCTGAACTTCAATGAAGAATTTCCATTCCCTGATGACAATTTCGACCTTGCGTCCTGCTCCTTTGCGATTTATTACGCTGAAAATATTCCCTTCACCATCAATGAATTGCATCGTGTTCTGAAAACTGGTGGTCATTTATTCACAACTGGACCGATGCCTGAAAATAAGCAGATGTTCTATGACGTGATCCGTGAAGCTACCGGAAAAACCATCCCCCCAATGCCGGGCAGTTCACGTTACGCTTCCGAGATACTGGAAACAATTAAAAACCACTTTTCCTCTGTCGCGGTCCTGATTTTTGAAAATCCGTTGATTTTCCCATCCGTAGAACCTTTCCTGTCTTATACTCGTGCATCCCTGTCGGAAGACCGCAAACTCTGGAATTCATTTTTCCAAACAAAAGCAGACTTCGAGGACATCATGACAAAGATTGAAGAAGTCTCAAAAGAGTGGTTGGCTCGAGACGGAAAACTCGTTATGACCAAAGTGGTCGGTGGAATCCTGGCAAAGAAGTAGGACATATGAATAAAAATATGACTTTTTACGGTAAAACAGTATGCTGCATCGGTGCCCACCCTGATGATATTGAATTGGGCTGCGGAGCGCTCATTGCTGATATCGCGAAACAGACCGAAGTGATATGTGTGACGATGTCAGATAATCAGAAAAATCCTTTACTCGTTAACCTCGTTGAGGAATACCATCAAAGCATGAATATCCTGGGGGTTAAACCGGAGAATGTATTTATCCATGATTTTGTTACTCGTCGCTTCCAGGCATCCCGGCAGGAGATTCTTGAAGTTCTCATAAATTTAAAGAAAGAATATCAACCCGAGGTTGTTTTTGTCCATACGGCTCAGGATATTCATCAAGATCATCAGACTGTAACAGAAGAAGCACTTCGGGCTTTCCGAGGAACAACCCTGCTTGGTTTTGATGTCCTGCGATCCAGTTATGGTTTCTTTCCGAATTTTCTCGTTGAGGTCTCTGAACAGGCGGTTTACAAAAAAATTCAAGCCCTTAAAGCGTATAAAACCTATGCTGATAAATATTATTTTAATGAGAACATCACACATGCAACAGCTATCCGCCATGGTGCGCTGGCAGAAAGACCTTATGCGGAAGGATTTGATATCCTGAGAATTGTAGGTCAGTTTGGGGAATAAATGGAAAAAAGCGGTTGCAGGAAAACAACCGCTTTTTTGATTCAATAATTAATTCGAGTTAATTTGATAACCTGTAGGACGTGTTGAGTTTTTTTTTGCCTCTCTGATCAAATGCGAATCAAATGGGAACCAGAGTATATGGTCTGGAACCATCCATCCATCGGTCAGGTAAACATTCGTTCGAAACTGAACAGCAACCATTTTATTATCCACCTGAACAACAATCCCCCTCACCCAATCACGGATGCGATCACCATTCTTTTCATGATCGCAAAAAACTTCAACGGGATCTCCGACTTGATAAATACTGTCTTCATCTGGTGGTCTCATAAATGGAGATTTGGCCATTAATCCTCCTGGATTTTTATTGATTTAGCTAACGACGTTCTGGTGCTTGACACCTTACTCATTTTAGCAGATTTGGTATCATTTTTCTATCACTAATCTTCATGATCTTGTCTGCTTGCCATTTTCTGCATAATCGCATCTTTAAATCGAGTTCGCACACCTTCAAATGGAATCCTATCCATGATAGGTGCAAAGAAACCCATGACGAGAAGTTGTTCAGCTTCCTTCTTTGGGATACCTCTGCTTAATAAATAGAACAATTCATCCTCATCAATATTCCCAACGGTCGCACCATGTGTGCACCGCACATCATCTGCAAGGATTTCTAATCCTGGGATGGAGTTCTGCTCGTGCGGCTTTGCTCAGAATCAAGTTGCGATTAGCCTGATAGCCATCCGTTCCCACGGCTCCAGGCGCGACATAGATCATTCCCTGCCAAACAGATCGGCTTTCATCAAGCAATGCCCCTTTATATAATAAATCACTCGATGTATTCTTTGCCAAATGATTTTGTTGGGTATCATGATCCAGATGTTGATCTCCTCCCGTGATGTAGAACCCAGACATACGCCCCATTGCGCCAGGTTCAACAAGATCAATATCGGAAAAATTCTTGGTTAGGTGTGTCCCCATCGCGCCAAAAATCCACTCTAAATGCCCGTCCGCCATCACCTGTGCTTTCTCGCGAGTGAAGGACCAAACATTATCGCCCCAGGATTGCAGTTCCACAAAATTTAAGCGAGCATTCCGACCAACATGGATCTCTACGAGGCCGTCATGAAATATCTGTGCATCACCAGTCATTTTTGGAGAAGCAGATTCGTGCATCAATGTTACTTTTGCCCCCTCTTCAACCCAAATAATCAAGTGATTGAAGAAAGCTGAATACTCACCCCCACCCCAAAAAAAACTGGAGAAAGGACGATCAATAATGATATTTTTCGGGACGTAGAGCAACACCCCATCCTCAGCCATGGCAGCCGCAAGGGCAGTGAATTTTCCTTCATCACCGGTGATGATTTGACCAATCAATTGACCTAGCAGCTCTGGATTCTCTTTTCTTACAGTTTGCAGATTGTCAAAGATAACACCCCTGGATTTTAGACCTGGATCTAAAGCTTGCCTTCTTTCTACTGCTCCGGAAAGTATCTTCCCGGCAAATTCACCTTCAGAAATGATAGGTGCAAATAATGTCTCAGGTGGCAGACCTTTTTCTATAAGATTGGATTTCTTGAATTTCTCTGTTTGCAGCTTACGAATATTCGTCCTGCGCCAGGCCTCATCCTTTGTGGTCGGAAAATTTGATTTTTTGTATGCTTCCCAGGCGTTTTCCTGGTATGTTTTCAATTTTGAGTTATGAACTGTGGGCAGCTGGTTCTCGTTAAATCGAAAATCCAATAACTTGCTGGATCTGGCTTTCGCATTGTGTTTCGTTTTGTTATTTTTCAGGTCAGGCATAAATTACATATTCTCTCATCACTAACCAACAGAGCCGATCATTTGCATTTGAATTAACCGGTTTAATTCAACAGCATACTCCATCGGAAGCTCCTTGACCAATGGCTCAATAAAACCTGATACAACCATGGTTGTGGCTTCTTCTTCGCTCAACCCCCTGCTCATCAAATAGAACAACTGTTGTTCACCAACTTTTGATACTGTGGCTTCATGTCCAAGGGCAACATTCTGGGCATCGACTTCAATATATGGGTATGTATCTGATCTTGATTCAGGATCCAGTAGAAGCGCATCGCATACCACTTTGGATTTTGATCCATCTGCCTTCCGGTGAACCTTCAGCAGTCCGCGATATGACGAACGGCCATTACCACGGCTGATTGATTTTGATGTGATTTTGCTGCTTGTATTTGGCGCAAAATGAATAGCTTTGCCCCCTGCATCTTGATGCTGCCCTGAGCTGGCGAAAGCTACCGATAGGATTTCACCGTGCGCACCAGGTTCCATCAGGTAGCAGGAAGGATATTTCATTGTTGTTTTTGAACCAAGATTGGCATCTACCCACTCCATCGTACCGTTCTCGTAAACTTTCGCACGCTGAGTTACCAGATTATAAACATTGTTTGACCAATTTTGGATGGTTGTATAGCGAACTCTGGCATTCTTCTTGACAATGATTTCGATCACCCCACTGTGAAACGAATCTGTAGTATAGGTCGGTGCAGTACAACCTTCAACGTAGTGAACGTGTGAACCTTCATCAGCAATGATCAATGAGCGCTCAAATTGGCCGATATTTGCAGAATTAAGCCGAAAATAAGCTTGTAACGGTAAATCCACACTGATGCCTGGTGGGATGTAAACGAAAGACCCGCCTGACCAAACTGCGCTATTCAAAGCTGCAAATTTGTTGTCTTGAATTGGAATCACCTTCGAAAAATACTTCCTAAATATTTCTGGATGCTGACGTAATCCTTCTTCAATTGAGAGAAAAATCACACCTTTGCTTTTTAGTTCCTCATTAACACTGTGATAGATCATCTCAAATTCATATTGCGCTCCAACACCCGCCAGGTACTTTTGTTCAGCTTCAGGAATGCCCAATTTTTCAAAAGTGTTCTTGATCGTTTCTGGGATTTCGTCCCAGCTCCGTCCCTCTTTATCTGTTGGCTTTACATAAAAATACAGGTCATTTAAATCTAAATTCCGATAGGTCCGCTCCCCATGTTGGCATTGGACGATTTTGAAAATGATTGAGTGCTTTTAATCGAAATTCAAGCATCCAATCGGGTTCACCTTTCATCGCTGAGATCTGTTTGACGACGTCTTCATCAAGACCTTTCCTGCTTTTGAATACTGAGGTATCAGGATCTCTGAAACCAAACTGGTATTCACCAATTTCGTTCAACAGCTTTTTATCTGGATCCTTGTTCATCAAATTTCTCCAAAGCTAAAATTTCTGATGTCTTGTTTACCCATATTTTTCACGGACCCAATCATATCCCTCATCTTCCAGCTTTAATGAGAGTTCTTTTGCTCCAAATTCAACAATTCGCCCACCAAACATGATATGTACAAAATCAGGTTTTATGAAATTAAGGATCCGCTGGTAATGCGTAATCACCATCACCCCCATATTCGGCCCTCTGAGCGTGTTTACGCCTTCTGACACAATTCTGATCGCATCAATATCCAGCCCAGAATCAGTCTCATCCAGGATTGCAAATTTTGGCTCAAGAACGGCCAGCTGAAGGACCTCCGTTCGCTTCTTCTCTCCACCTGAAAAACCTTCGTTCAAGTATCGCCCTCCAAAAGTGTAATCCATCTCTAAAAGGTCCATCTTGGATTTTAAGAGTTTTCGGAAATCCAGGACTGAAATCTTTTCTTCTGGCGGGTTTTTATGTTGACGGCGAGCATTGATTGCTGTTCGCAGAAAGTTAGCCACAGTAACACCAGGAATTGATACTGGATACTGAAAAGCCAAAAACAGTCCAAGTCGGGACCGCTCATCAGTCGCCATCTCCAGGACACTCACACCATCAACAAGGATATCTCCATTATCTACCTGATATTTGGGATGCCCCATTACTGCATAAGACAATGTCGATTTTCCGGTACCATTCGGACCCATTATTGCGTGGATCTCACCCTGTTTAACGTTTAGATTCAACCCTTTGAGGATTGGGGTCCCTTCAATGGAAACATGTAAATTCTTTATTGTCAGATCAGACATAAACGCCTCTAAACTATTTGGGATATCAATCAATTAATATCAATTTTATCTTATTAAGACATAGCCATCGCATTATATTATGCGTATATCGTCGTGTCAATATTTATTAATAATATCAAATATATTATTTCGATATTAAAAACAGCACATTATGTATGTAAAATCACATTTGTGCTGTTGCTTTTATGGTCTCAAAACTTTTACTGCATGGATTGCATAAAATTTGACTTGATCAGACCTTTAGAAGCCTTTCAGAACCGTTCCAAGGACTAATAGCACCCAAGCAACTGCCATCACCCAGAAATCCCAGGGGGTGATTTTCAAAAAGGTCAATACGACACCGACGATACCTAATGCTAATGAGATGAACCAGACAAGTTTAGTGGGTTGATTAAGTTTCATATTACTCCTTTACGAATTAGGGTTGATAAAATCATTATATCATAATATAATCTGACTTATGATATCCAAATTGGTTGGATATCTCCAGTTTATCTGGCACAATCAATGATCAAACTTATACGAAAAGGAGAGAAGAAAATCATGGCAGAAAAAAAGAAAGGTTTATTTGGCAGAAAGAAAGAACAGATCGAAGACCTCGAAGCTGAACTTGCCAAGGCCAAGAAGGACGCTGCTGCAGCCAAAGAAGCAATAAAATCCCAGATGGATAAAAACGCAAAAGATAAAATGGCTGCACAAAAAGCGATCAAGGATGCAGAAAAGAAGATGGCTGATATGGAAAACAAGGTGAAAGCAGGCGGTCAAAAAGATCGAGCTAAAGTTGCACAAGCTCACAAAGCTCGGAAGGAAATGCTTCGAGAAAAACTGCAGGCACAGAAATCCAAAGTTATCGCAACGCACACTGTTGCTGCTGGGGAAACACTCAGCCACCTCGCACTCAAGTACTACAAGCACGCCACCCCACCATATTGGAAGCTCCTGCTTGAACACAACAAGGAAGTTCTCGAAGGTGATGAGAAGAAAGTTCGTACTGGGATGGAATTGGAAATCCCGGAACTGCCGGCGGAATTAAAAGATTAAGATGGCAGATAATTTTGATCTCAGTGCGCTTTTTAAATCTGTAACGGATCAATTAACAGGTCAGAAAGACTCACTGAACGAAGCCGATACATATAACCATGATCATGGCGATCATATGGTCAACATCTTTGACCTAGTTCAGAAGGCTGTTTCGAAGAAAAATGACAAGCCTGTGGCTGAACAGTTGCAATATGCTAGCAAAGTTGTTGAAGAGGAAGCCCACAGCGGTTCAGCAAAATTATATTCACAGGGACTAGCTTCCGCTGCAACGAATTTTTCTGGTGAACGCCTTAATCAGGACACTATCGGATTGCTTGTTAAAAGCTTATTGAATGCAGAAAAACCACAAGAAAAACCCAAACCAACAAGTTCTGGAGGGTTGCTGGGTTCATTATTATCAGGTCTGACAGGTCAATCGACTGCAAGCCAAGAAGATCAAGGCCTTGGGGTAGACGATCTGATCAAAGCAGGTTTAGCATTCTACCAATCCAAACAGGAAGGCGACAGCACCACAGAAGCAGCACTTGACGCGCTAATGGCAGCAAGTCCTCTTGGACAATCGGCTCATAGAAAACAATCCGGGTCTATTGTTGCTTCTACGATCATGAATTTTGCTAAATCCTTCATGAACTAAAAAATATTAGTCCCACTACAAGATGCCCTTATCGGGCATCTTGTCATTTAATGCAGGACCTCAAGGAATTTAGTTCAATACTTAGGATAAATATCTGATATATTGACTTTACGATAACCAGCGTGTTAAAATCCATCTCACGCTTTGATACATAAATTCTTATTAAGGACACTCAAATGAAAAGCACCCGTGAAAAGATCATGAGAAACCTGCTTGCTTTTCCTGGATCAACGATAAATGATCTGGCAGAGGCCGTAGGCATCAATGGCATTTCAATTCGACATCATCTAACCGCACTTGAAGCTGAAGGGTTAATCACATCTTCTGAGGAGAGGCACGGTGTTGGAAGACCTCGATATATTTATCAATTATCAGATTCAGGTGTGGAAAGTTTTCCAACCAGCTATGTAAAGTTTACAATGCGGCTTTTAAAATCGCTAAAGAATAAATTTTCTTCAGACGCAATCAACACCATTCTTACAGAAATCGGATCAAGTATCGCTGAATCTTATCAGAATGAACTTGTTGGGAAACCCTTCGGAGAGCGGGTAACTTTACTCCCTGATATTTTATCCAAAGAGGGATTCATGGTTCAAATGGAAAATCAAAATGGGGAATATTTATTGAAATTATTCTCATGTCCATATCACAAGATAGGGTTGGACCATCCTGAATTATGCATAATGGACCAACAATTGATCACGCAATTAGTATCCAAACCTGTTCATATTGAATCCTGTATATTCTCAGGAGATGATCACTGCAGCTACAGAATTAGTCAAAATGGGAGGGTCTCCGCCGATGCCTGAAGAGAAACCTGACAGCAATTATAAGTGGGATGTGGAAGATACTCATCCTGCCCTGGTTCCAGCGTTAGAAGACGGATTATGCGAAATCCTGGATCCGGAATTAGGCTTAAACATCATCCAGCTTGGATTAGTGCGCAATATTGAAATTTCTGGAGATCAAGCTGTCGTTACAATGATCCTGACCACGCCATTCTGTCCTTATGGACCATCCATGATGGAACGAACTCGCAAAAAAGCTGAGACTATTTTGGAAATCACCACGTCAATACGTTATGGACGGGAGACCTGGAGTCAAACCATGATGGAAGAAGGATTGGGTGATGATTGGGGTCTATATTAATTCGATTTCGTTGACAAAACCAGTATTGGGTTAATTGTTTTCTTTCCACACATAACTTTATCAACCAAATAGGCTGGCCAACCTCATGGCAAGAGTCAATTCCCCAGTCCGGCAGAATCTTTAATTATAATAATCCAGGCAATCCCATTCTTTCTATGAATTGTAAACTTTGCCTCTTTAGAAAATTGACACATCTCAATAATCGTTTCCGGTTTTTGAAAGTGACTACGCATCAGAAGGATTTTTTCTCCCAAAGCAATCAGTTTCACGGAAATATTCTTAATATCCGGTTCCTCAATAACGATCTTTCCCCCTGGAGCAAGCAATCGCCACATTTCATTCAATGTTTGCTGTTGATCCTCTACATGATGAAAAACATCCACCATAATAATCCGATCAAACAATTCCTCAGCAAAAGGCAATCGTTCAGATTGAGACTGAATTGTTGAAATACCTTTTAGTTTTGATACTTGGAGCATTCTAAATGCTGAATCAACAACAATCACATTGTTGCTTACTTCTTGAAAACGAGCTGACACTCTTCCTGTCCCACCACCAACATCCAGCAATGAAAAATCTTTTCTTAGATCAGTCAAATTAATAATCATGTCAGCATTTCCACGTCCAAACACATGGTCATAAAATGGGCTGATTATATTAAAGTGATCCAATTTTGACATAATTTCCAGCTAGAATATATTTTCTTAAAATCCGGGCGTCCAAAAATCTGACATCGTGATAAATAAGGTCCTCACGCCAACTATACCCCACATCACTTTCCCTCTCAATATTCTTAATGAAACGCACATTGGTGCAAAAATATAAAGAAATTCAAGAATTCTGCAAAGTAATCATTTGTTCATTGAAACCGTGATCGTTTTTACAATATAATTCAGAAGAGTATTGATGGAAGAATATATTGGCAATTATTCAATAAGAGGTGAAATTAATGAAATCATTACAATTCTTTGGTGTTGATGACCTACGATTAATAGAGAAGGAAAAGCCTGTCCCAGATGAGGATGAACATCTGCTGAAAATTCAAAGTGTGGGGATTTGTGGCTCTGATGTTCATTATCTAAAGGAAGGTGGGACAGGAGATGTGGCGTTAGACCAGCCTATGGTTTTAGGACACGAATTCTGCGCAACGATCCAATCAGGACCACATCAAGGTCAGCTTGCTGCAGTTGATCCTGGACACGCTTGTGGAATATGTGAATTCTGCCTGGACGGAATGCCTAACTTTTGCACAAACATGAGATTCGCAGGTGCAGAAGGGGTTGATGGCGCATTACAGGAATACATAACCTGGCCGAAAGAAGATGTGTTTCCACTTCCTTCATCGTTCACACCACAAGAAGGTGCATTGCTTGAACCTCTTGGTGTCGCAATACATGCACTCCGACTGGGATCTGTTTTCCCGGGTATGGATGTTGGTGTTTTTGGTTCTGGCCCTATTGGTTTGCTTACCATTCAAATGGCTAAAGCTGCTGGCGCAGACCGTATCTTTGTCACAGATAAATTGAGTCATCGATTGGAAATCGCACGTGAATGCGGGGCAACCGATACATTATTAGCAACCGGAGATGAAGCTGAACAGATTCTCACTTTAACAGATGGACGTGGTGTTGATGTTGCCTTTGAGGCTGCAGGGGACGATGGCTCAGCGGTTGAAAGTGCTGTTATATCCTCAAAACGTGGAGGCTCTGTGGTGGTGATCGGGATACCCTCCAATGACAAGACTTCCTTTACCGCATCAACTTCACGCAGGAAGGGATTAACGATCAAAATTTCACGCAGGATGATAAACACTTACCCCACTGCAATAAAATTAGTATCAAACAACATCGTCAACCTCTCCCCTCTCATCACACATCAATTCTCTTTGGAGGAATATAAAAAAGCGTTTTCAACTGCAGCAAATAGGATTGGTGGAAAAGTATTCATTAATTTCAACTCAAATTAATTTTTGAATATTACATTATTAGATAATGTGAATTCACCTCAAAGATGATTCGAGAACAAAATTTTTCGACATTACTTTCATTTCAGGTAAAGGATAATTAATGACATCGCTGCCGCCTCTAATTATGACATCTGAAAAAAGCTCATTTGCGCGTTTAACGATCGAAGATAGGAAGCCAAAAGTTATCGACTCGATCCTTACAAACTTTGATTCCCCGCCATCCATCAGGAAAAATCTGATCAACCTGAGAAAAGAATTGACAACCGGCGTGGTTCAACCTCTGCATGAAAACACCAGCGACAGAACGTATTGGGAAAATGCTTTACAACCCTTCTTAAGAAATACCTGGCTTGAACTACCCTGGTTCCTTGCAGAAACCTTCTTTTTCAGGCGAGTCCTTGAAGCCACGCAATACTTTCAACCTGGACCATCGTATTTAATAGACCCATATAAATTCCTTAAATCAAAAGAATTATCTCGAGGTATGTCTGTCTTATCAGCAAACTATCCAACTAAGGAGATTCGACCACTTCGTAAAGGTTTTCAGTTTGCATGCTATCAAGCGATGTGGGGTAACCGAGGAGATTTAAGCAATTTGGATTTGTTCGTTACAGATATGGGGATCCAACCTGAACGAATCATCCTGGACCAATCTGAAATTGCCTTTACCTTCCTTGCAAGTAATCCTGGAAATATCACTTATATTATTGATAATGTTGGTATAGAGCTGCTATTTGATCTTGTCTTTATCGACTTCCTGCTGGAATCCGGGTTGGCGAATTCGGTGACGTGTTTTGTAAAAAATCAACCTTTCTACGTTTCAGATGCCATGAAAAAAGATGTGTTGGAATTGATTGATATGATGAAATCATCACCAGAGAACGAAATTTGTTGTCTTGGAAACCGTCTTAAATCTTATTGGTCAACGGGATTATTTTCTCTGGAGGATCCCCCCTTCTTTACAACGAACCTTATGTACAATGAAATGCCAGAGGTTCTGAAAGATAAGGTCGCATCCTCTATAATGACAATACTGAAAGGGGATGTGAACTATCGTCGGTTGTTTGGAGACCGGCACTGGCCACCTACAACACAAGTTGTTGACGTAGCCAGTTACTTCCCGTCCAGTTTCTTAAGCTTACGTACCCTGAAAGGGGAACTAGTCCTCGGCTTATCAGAAGAAATGATTGACAAGATCAAACAAGAAGCAGATTCAAATTGGATGATCAACGGAAAAAGAGGGATGATTACATTTCTTGAAAATTCAAATTAACATCCAGTAAAACTCATGATAACTTTCTGACCAAATTATCGGTTTTCTTCTTGCTTCCCCATCAAATTCACTTATAATAATTATTAGAATAATTGTTCGATTATTCCATTACTCATATGAAAACAGACAGTATCCCTTATTTACGCACTTTCTCATACTTCAGTTTCTTAGAATCATTGAACTCCCCCGATTCTATTGTAAACACTGCCGCAGAACATAAAATTTCAACCCTTGGGTTGACCGACCACCGATATTTATCAGGAAGCCTGGAATTTTATGAAGCTTGTAAAGCGAAGGATATTCACCCAATCATAGGTCTGAGTGCAGATGTTTCTTTTAAGGGGGTTCAGGGTCTGATCACGCTGCTGGCAAAAGACCTTGAAGGTTGGTCGAACCTAACCCGGTTGAGCACGTTGATGATGATTGGGGAAAATCAAATTACATTATCAGATTTAGCCGCACATCGAAAAGGATTGATCTGCACCTGTGGAGATTCGCACGGGGTCCTCAGAAAATTGATCATTCATGATTCAAAACTTGAGAAACTTCCAAATCAATTCTTATCGGACCTTTCATCAATTTTCGAGGAGGATTTATTCATTGAGGTTCAAAGATATATTAATGGTCCCATGAAAAATGAGCAGATTATCCTCAAACTGAGTAAAAACTATCAATTACCTGTTATTGCGACTCAAAAAATCCTATACGAAACCGAAGCACAGAAAAACATCCATAGGACCTTAATTGCCATTAAGAATAATGCTTCTTTACATGGTCTGAACAAGCAGCTTTTTCCTCCAGGTAGTGCGTATTTCCCAACGCCGCTTGAATTCAAGTATCGCTATCAGGACATTCCTGAAGCAATTGAAAACCTGAATATAATAACGGATCGGTGTCATTTGGATTTACCGATCGGACAAACACATTATCCGGTTTTTCATATTCCCAGTGGGATTTCACAATCTGAATATCTGCGGAAGAAAGCTTATGAGGGGGCAAAAGAACACTATCGCATCCTGACACCGAAAATCATTAATCGCCTGGATTATGAGTTGGAAATCATCTCGTCTCTGGGTTATGAGCCTATTTTCCTCATCGTAAAAGATGTTCTGGGCCATGCCCGAAAGCTTGGGATACCTACCTCATCTCGCGGTTCAGCGGCTTCTTCTCTTGTGGCACATTGTTTGGATATCACATCACCAGATCCACTGGCATTGAATCTCTATTTTGAACGGTTCCTCAATCCTGCGCGAAAGAAACCACCTGACATTGACACCGACATTGCCTCTCATCGTCGTGATGAAATTATTCAGTATGTCTTTAATAAATATGGCATCGATCGCGTGGCTATGGTCGGCACAATCAACCGATATCGACCAAAATCTGCCCTTGGGGACGTCGCAAAAGCTTATGGGCTTTCCCCTGAAACCATTCGTCAGCTCTCAAAGAAATTACCTTCTTCTTTTCGCTTCCAAAGAGGCGACGAGACATCAGACCCCTTTAATCACCTTTATTCCAATGAAACAATACCAATCATTAAAAATGTGATTAATGACGCCCGTGAAATCCTTGATAACCCCAGGCATATCTCGGTTCATCCAGGCGGTATCATTATTGCCCCATTTCCAATTTCTGACTTAGTCCCATTGATTCATTCTTCATCTCTTGGCTTGAATCATGCCCAGTTTGACCTTGATGGCGTTGAAAAATTGGGCTTGGTTAAGATTGATTTACTGGGTATTCGTGGACTGACAGTCCTGGGCGAAGTGGCAAACAGGATCCAGACCTGGCGCAGCAGTGAGTACAAATCTGGTCTTGAGGTGTTGGAAAAAATCCCTGGCGAAGATGATGAAACGGCTGATACGATATCAAAGGCTAAAACAATTGGCTGTTTTCAGATTGAAAGCCCGGGTATGCGTGCCACATTAAGGGAAATTAATGCCAGAAATCAGCAGGACATCATGGCAACGCTGGCATTATATCGTCCAGGGCCATTGCGGGGTGGTCTTAGAGATGCCTTTGTCCGTCGTTTCCGAGGGGAGGAGGTAGTTGAACATATTCACCCTTCGCTGTCTCATCTTCTTGAAAACACTTTTGGTGTCATCTTATACCAGGAACAGGTACTGCGCATTGCTCACGAGTTAGGAGGATTGTCCATTGCTCAGGCAGACATTTTAAGAAGAGCCATGAGTCATTTCGATCCGGGTGGGGTGATGAAGACACTGCGTCAGAATTTCATTTCTGGAGCATATCAGCGACAAAAAGTACCCACAAACATAGCTGAACGAATTTGGGAGATGATGGCAGCATTCGCAGGCTATGGCTTTCCAAAGGCACATGCTGCGTCCTATGCCCAATTAGCCTGGAATTCTGCCTGGTTGAAAACCCATTTCCCTGCGGAATTTATGTCAGCTGTATTAGGTTTTGGTGGAGGATATTATTCACAAAGAGTGTATCTAATGGAAGCAAGACGTTTGAAACTTAAAGTTATCACCGCCCCATGTAAACCATAGTAATGACCGTTTTTGCGTTACGTATCCTGAAGGAAAGGCTGTCTTGTATATGGGGTTATCGCAAGTGCGAGACATTACCAGGAATACGGTTGAATCCATCATCAACAAGCGCCCATTTCAAAATCTGGAAGATTTTTTGCTTCGTGTGAACCCTCAAAAGAAAGAAGCCCAAAATCTGATCATGTGCGGCGCACTTGATGGATTAACAACCATCCCATCAGGCCTGAAAAGAATTTCTTTCGCTCAACCCCCAGGACAAATGCAATTATTTTCTGACTCCCACAAAATGGAGCCATGGAATATGAAACAACGGTTGAAGGCTCAGCAAGACATACTGGGTGTGAGATTATCCATATCCCCTCTTGAAGAGTGTTCAGAAGAGATCCAGAAAGCAGGTGCCATCACGACAATGGAAGCCAAAAATAAAATTGGAGAAATGGTTTGGGTCGCTGGAATGCGGCAAACCTTGCGCAGATTCCGAAACAAATCAAATCAATTGATGGGCTATTTGATGTTAGAAGACCTTGAAGGGTCGTTAAGGGTGATGATTCCTCCTCAAGTCTATAAAAAACATTACATAGCACTTCGTACTCACGATACATTCTTGATTAAGGGAATGATGAAACGGGAAACGAACCAGGATCGAATCAGTATGATTGCTGACGACATCACTATCCTTCTGCCCACATAGCAGGATAGTATCATTAATCCCTTGTCGGGGTGTAACGATGCCACTATACTTATAAAATCTTCAAGTTTCATTTCGGAGGGAGCATGGCTGACAAAAAATACCCCTGGTACATGAATGCATTTTTGTATGAAGTCCATATCCGGGCATATTGCGATTCGAATGGAGATGGGATCGGAGATATCCGCGGATTGATCAGTAAATTGGACTACATAAAGAATTTAGGCGTTGACTGCATATGGATTCTGCCTATATTTGTTTCCCCATTAAAAGATGACGGATATGATATAGCTGATTATTATAATGTCCACCCGGATTATGGAACCCTTGAGGATTTTAAGAGCCTTAGTCAGTGAAGCTCATGCCCGCGGGTTACGGATCATCAGTGACCTGGTCCTAAACCACACTTCAGATCAGCACATCTGGTTTAAAGAAGCCAGATCCAATCCAGAATCGAAATACCGGGATTATTATGTTTGGTCGGATTCTCCTGATAAATACGATGGCACTCGCATCATCTTCCTTGATACCGAGAAATCAAATTGGACCTTTGACGACAAGGTGGGGAAATATTTCTGGCATCGATTCTATTCATCACAGCCAGATCTTAATTACGACAATCCTGAGGTCATTCAGGAGATGATGAATGTGATGGATTTCTGGCTGGATATGGGGATTGACGGCTTCCGAGCCGATGCCGTACCCTACCTGATAGAACGTGAGGGGACAAATTGTGAAAACCTTCCTGAAACTCATGAAATTCTCAAGGCATTCCGGGCCCATCTTGATAATAAGTATGAAGGGAAAGTCCTTCTCGCAGAAGCGAATCAATGGCCCGAAGATGTCCTTCCTTATTTTGGTGAAGGGAATGAGTTCCACATGGGATTTCACTTCCCGGTGATGCCAAGGATATTTATGGCTATGCGAAAAAGCGATGCAAGCCCCATTCATTGGATCATGGAACAAACACCTGATATTCCCGAAAATACACAATGGTGTACTTTCCTCAGGAATCACGACGAGTTAACGCTCGAAATGGTTACAGAAGAGGAACGTCAATGGATGTGGTCAGAATATGCCCCTACCGCGCGTATGCGCCTAAACCTTGGCATCCGTCGACGATTAGCACCTTTACTTGATAATGATCACAAGAAAATACTATTGGCCAATGCAATCCTGTATTCACTACCTGGCACACCAATCGTATATTATGGTGATGAGATCGGTATGGGTGATAATATTTGGCTTCCAGATAGGAATGGTGTAAGAACCCCAATGCAGTGGAACGACCAGGAGAACGCAGGTTTTTCGCATGCCCATAAAGATTCTCTCTTTGCCCCAGTGATAGACGAAGCCGCATACACCTATAAGAAAATCAATGTTTCTTAAATCGGAAAACAATCCGGAATTCTTATTGAACACAATGCGTCATCTTATCCAGGTAAGAAAATCCCAGCCGGTTTTCTCTTTAGGGGAATATAAATTCCTTTCAAAAAGCCACAAAGAATGTCTTATTTTGATGAGAAGTCATCATAGGAAACATATCCTATGTGCATTGAATTTGAGTGAAGCCTCTCAATCTATTCAAGTCAATCTAGCCCCTTACGATGCACAATCTCTCTATGATCTAATCAAGAATAAAACATATGCACAATTAGACTCAGATCAAATCATCATAAATTTAAAACCTTTGAAATTTGTTTGGTTGGAATTGCGATCATAAAGCGTTCATCCAGTAAAATCAGATAAGGGAACCAATAATTATGGACGAAGATAATAGATTACAGGTTTGGCTATCAAAATATATCAAACCATTAAGTTCAAAACGTAGAAAAGAGATAATTGATAATATCCGGATTGCATCATCACCGGGCTTCGATTATTTTTTCCTTGTGATCCTATCCAGTTCGATTGCGACATTAGGATTGATCAATGATTCCCCAGCAGTGATTATCGGAGCAATGCTTGTTGCCCCATTGATGTCTCCAATTTTAGGTGTGGGACTGGGATCAATCACCGCGAGACACTAATTTAGCTAAAAATGCCCTGTCAGCTCTAATCCGCGGTGCGGTTCTGGCAATTATCCTTTCAGCTCTCATAACATTAATCAATGTTTTCCTTCCATTTTCGCCATCTTTTCTTGATATCTCCAAGGAAATCCTAAATCGAACACAGCCAACACCTAACGACCTGCTTATTGCCCTGGCCGGTGGGTTAGCTGCCGCTTACTCGATGGCACAACCGCACCTTTCTGCAGCCTTACCAGGTGTAGCTATCGCGACAGCATTAATGCCTCCGGTGGCCACAATAGGGATTGGGATTGCCCTGGGCCGGTGGGATATTGCAGGCGGTGCAGCCTTATTATTTCTGACCAATGCTATCACTATAGCATTTGCCGCGACTCTTGTTTTTTTCCTGGTAGGCTTTGTGCCAAAAATTAGAAGTGAAAAGGGAAAACTCCCAAAATATTTAATCATTGCAGGGATATTAACTTCCTTCCTATTGATCCCCCTTACATTCCTGGGAGCACGTTTGGTTTCACAGGCAAAGGAAAATATTCTAATCAATACCATAATCGAGAGGGAATTCGCAGAAATAAACGATGCTGATGTTATCGACCTGGGAATAACCCGTGCTGACCAGGAAATTCAACTTGAGTTCACCATCAGATCAAACCAACCTCTTAATTATGATGATGTTATCTCTTTGCAGGAATTATTAGTTTCTCGTCTTGACAAACCCATTGCACTGGTTGTCAACCACATTGAATCTGAAACACTTGATCCACTCATCCCTCCAACAGAGACGGCTACAGGGACAATAGAGCCCAGTCCCACCCGGACCTTCACGCCTACTCAAACGATCACTGAAACTGCAACTCCCACAGAAACCGCAACAAGTTCTCCAACATCCACAATAATCCCCCCAACGTTAACGCCAATAACGGTTTTCATCTCGCGAACCGGCATACCTCCATATTATTATTTGTATGAGCAACCCGGAGGGGAAATCATTACCCAATTGAGCAACAATTCCCCCTTACTTGTTCTGAACGAAACAATGACCTATGAAGGATTGGTTTGGGTAAAGATCCAGAACGAGGAAGGAGATACTGGGTGGTATCCCGAAATGTATCTACAGTACCCTGAACCAACCATTTCACCATCAGCAACTATTTCCAATTGATCAATCGAACGCAATAATTAAGGCCGACTTTCACAAAAAGGCATTTCTCCTGAGAACATCCAGAAAAGAATAAATACTCATTGCAATTATTCAAATCACTTTTAAAACGTTCAAATTTGACAAACCTTACCCATACATGGATAATTACTTTGATATTTTTTTTGTTAATAATTCATACTCATATCAATCGAATACCCTGAGGAATCAGCTTTGAAGACGACAATCCTGGAAAACAATAACAAGGGCATCATTGTCAGGGCTGTAGGCGTTGTTGTCGATGTTGAATTTCAGTCAGGTGGTTTACCCAGTATTCATAATGCACTCAAGGTAGCCCGGGGAAACAAAAAACCACTCATCCTGGAAGTACAGGAGCACGTCGATTTAAATACCGTGCGATCGATCTCCATGGGATCAACAGCGGGATTGCAGCGAGGGTTGATCGCAGAGGACACTGGCGAACCAATCAAAGTCCCTGTAGGAAAGAGTACGCTTGGCCGGATGTTTAATATCCTAGGCGAACCGATTGATAACAAAGAACCCTTACCAGAAGAAACACCTCGTCATATCATCCATAAACCTTCGCCATCTTTAGCGGACCAGCGAATGGTCACAGCGCCATTTGTCACAGGTATTAAAGCCATCGATCTACTGACGCCATATCCCCGAGGGGGAAAAATCGGTTTGTTTGGTGGTGCTGGTGTCGGTAAGACGATTCTCATCATCGAACTGATGCGTAACACGACCAAAAAATATTCTGGAAATGTCATTTTTGCAGGTGTGGGAGAACGCAGCCGGGAAGGAAATGATCTCTATCTTGAACTCAACCAGCGAGAAGTAATGAAATCCGCTGTACTTGTCTTTGGGCAGATGAATGAACCGCCGGGTGCAAGGTTGCGAACACCATTTACTGCATTAACCATGGCGGAATATTTTCGGGATTATGAAAGTCGTCCGGTTCTTGTTTTTATTGATAACATATTTCGATATATCCAGGCTGGCTCCGAAGTTTCAGCGTTATTAGGGCGTTTACCAAGTGAGGTTGGTTATCAACCAACGCTTGAATCTGAAATGGGCTTGCTGCAGGAACGTATCACAACCACATCTTCAGGCAGTGTGACCTCGGTGCAGGCAGTTTACGTTCCAGCTGACGATATGACCGACCCTGCCGTGACTGCAACATTTTCTCACTTGGATGCTTCAACAGTACTTTCGCGAAAATTAGTCGACCTTGGAATTTATCCCGCAGTTGATCCACTAACATCAGCATCTGTGCTGTTGACACCAAATATTGTTGGACAAGCGCATTTCGATGTTGCCATGCAGGTAAAATCAACTCTTACAAGATATGATGACCTTCAAGATGTGATCGCAATTCTTGGAGTTGATGAATTAAGTGAAGAAGATCAAAGGGTAGTCACCAGGGCTCGCCGTTTACAACGCTTTCTTTCGCAACCGTTATATGCAGCAGAGGACTACACTGGCGATAGTGGCCGGTTTGTACCGCTTCAAGAAACAATCAAAGGGTTCCGAGAGATTTTAGATGGTAAACACGATTCCAATCCAGAACAAGCTTTTTACATGGTTGGAACAATCGATGAAGCTAAACAAAAAGCGAATCGGTTAATAAATAAGGATGATTATGAGTAACGAAAAACTTCTAACCTTAAAAGTCCTCACTCCAGAAGGAATTATCTTTAAGAAATCCAATCTTTTATCAATTAATATTTACCTGGCTGACGATCGACCTATCGGTATTCGTCCAGGTCATGCCCCACTGATTGCAGCAACAAAAAATGGTGCGTTATCTCTTCGTGACTTAGAGGAAGGAAGTGAAATCCAACTCCATGCAGGAATAATGCAAATCAGGAATAATTCAGTGATCATTGTAACTTCAGGATTACTGGATCATGAGCTATCAGATCGTGATAACGAAAGGGACATTGAATATACTCGCTTGATGCATACGTTGGTCAATCAATTAACGCCAGGTGAGAAATAAACTTTCATGAACGAATCAACGATACCTAAAAAGACGACATCAAAGCGGGTGTTAATTAAGGACATATCCTTCACAACTTTGGGATTGGAACTCGCATTACCGATCTTTGGAGGTGTACTATTTGGTTATCACCTGGATCAGGTGACGGCCAGGCATTATTTATTTACATTAGTATTCCTGATCATCGGTTTGGTGATCGGGTACTACAACCTTTATAAAGTCATCCAGCTGGAACTCTATCGATTAAAACGCAAGAATAACCCGCCCGGAGAAGAAGCCTCATGAACCCCTATCAGATAATGATCTGGATTTTAATTGGCCTTTGTATCGCATTAATTCACTTCACCACACAATACTGGTCTGTTAGAATTATCAACCCTGAAAAATATCGTTTCAGCCAGTGGTTAATCATCGGGGGCGCTGTCATTCGTTGGGCTTTGATTGGTCTAATATTTGGATTTGCATTATCTAACTCATTTTCTGCCATGTTGATTGTCTTCTTATCTTTCTTGATCGGACGGTTGATCCTCGTGAATACATTTTCAACAATGTGGCAAAATGCCTCGGGCAGTAGGCAATAGACAAGAGGACTATTAATGTCAGGATTATCACCACAGGTCATATTCACCATATTCAATTTTGACATAACGGATACCGTTGTTTCAACCTGGGTGATGATGACATTGATCATCATTCTCGCAATCATAATAAAATGGTCCAAGCCCTCCATAGGTGAACTCATTGTTGAATTTCTCACCAACATAATCAGATCAGTGATGTCTGAAGAAACTGAAGTTTCAAAATTCCTACCAATTCTCGGTACTTTGGGCATATTCTTACTTTTCGCCAATATATTTGGGATCTTCCCAAGAATGGTGTCCCCTACGGCAAACATCAATACCACAATCGCTCTATCAATTATCGTTTTCTTTTCTGTTCATATTTATGGCATCAAAGAAAAAGGTCTTTGGGGCTATATTAAAGATTTTGCGAATCCGATTTTTATTTTGCCCTTAGAAATTGTCAGCCAATTTTCAAGGACTTTGTCTCTTGCTGTCAGGCTGTTTGGTAACATCCTCAGCACTGATCTGATCGTGGCTATTGTCTTTTCACTTATCCCATTCATTGCGCCTTTACCGCTGGCAGCATTAGGCATGTTAACCGGTGTTCTGCAAGCTTATATTTTCTTAGTGTTGGCTTCACTGTATATCGCCTCAGCTGTAGAAGTGCAAGAAATAGAAAAGGAAAGACGGGAACTCAAAAAAACAATCAAGGAATCATCACGAAAATAGAAAGGAATTAATAAAATGTGGCAACTGGACTCACAAACTCTGATCACAATCATTACAATTTTGGGCGCAACCATTGGTATTGTTGTTGGCTGTATCGTTCCAGCAATAATGGAAGGTATTGCAGTCCAAAAAGCTCTGGATGGGATTGCCAGACAACCAGATGCGGCAAATGACTTGAGAACCACATTGCTCATCTCAATGGCGTTACTTAAATCAACCGCAATTTATGTATTGCTCGTGATCTTAGTATTATTATTCGCGAATCCAATACTCGATAGGTTTTTCGGATAATTTTTTAGGAGAGAATAAATGCTGGATATAGATCTGGTCACAATCCTGGCTGAGATAATAAATTTTCTAATTCTCGCTGCAGCACTTTATTTCCTGTTATTTAAACCAGCAGTGAAAAGAATCGATCAACGGACTGCAGATAAGGATGCAATACTGAAGGAGATCCAAGAAAAGGAAGCCGAAATCGAGCAGAAGCGAATTGAGATTGAACGCAGGTTAACAACAATAGATGCAGAAATTGAGAACTCGCCTTGAAGCCGCTTATCAACAAGCAAAAAAAGAAAGTTCATCCCTCCTGGAAGTTACTCAAAAAGAAGCTGAGAAAATTTTGGCTGAAGCGGAAAACGAAGCTGAAAAACGACAACACCAGGAAGTAGAAGAGCTTCAGGAAAACCTTATTGAAACGATTCTGAATATAAGTGGAAGAATTCTACAGAAGACTACTCCTGATGAAACACACAACAAGCTGATCGAAGATTTGAATTCCGAAATATGGGATTTGGGTAAAAGCGATATGCGCCAGGTTAGAAACATTCGCGATTCACTGATCGAACAAACTCCGACAGTGTACATCACAACAGCAAAGATCCTTTCCGCTGAACAACAACGTTCACTCGTTCGAACCTTTGGCGCTCTGGCTGATAGGAATATCAACATGGATATTGAAGTTGATCCAGAGCTGATTGCTGGAGTTAGTGCTCGAATCGGTGACTTGATTGTAGAAAACACCCTTGCTGTGGAATTACACGAATTGAAATCTGAGGTTGTTACCGCCCTTAAAGAGAGTGTGAATGTCGAAGAATGATGTAGAAACAACGCCATTTGATGAGGGGCGGTTAACCAAGTTTTCTGAAGATATTGAGTCCGACCTGAATTTGAGTTCGGATGAATTTGCATTTTTAAATCGCGTAAAAGAACAAGTCGAGATTCACAGAGACCAAAGACAACCCGGGAATTTTAAGAGTCTTGTTGAAACCTTAAATAACCAATCAGAACAGATCAATCAAGGTGTGCGATTTCTTGATGTTGGAACTGTTTTTCACATTGGCAATGGTGTTGCGACTGTATCAGGATTGCCCAACGTCAGCATTGACGAAATTGTCTCCTTTCCCACCGGGATAGAAGGAATGGCTCTCAATCTTGATAAGAAGAAGGTCGATCTCATTATGCTGGGAAGCGAGAACGGTATTCGAGGTGGCGATCTCGTTGAAGCCACTGGGCAGCGCCTTAAAATCCCGGTTGGTGCACAGCTCCTGGGACGGATTGTTGATCCTTTAGGAAATCCACTGGATAATGATAAAACGATTGAAGCCAGTGAGTTTCGTTATTTTTCAAAGGTTGCTCCTGGTGTAATAGATAGAACACCTGTTGATGAATCCCTCTTTACAGGCACAAAAATTATTGATGCTTTATTCCCAATAGGTAGAGGCCAGCGAGAATTGATTATCGGAGATCGGCAAACCGGAAAAACAACACTGGCGGTTGATGCAATATTAAGTCAAAGAAAAACCGGTGTACGATGCATCTATGTAGGTATCGGCCAGAAAAAATCTTCGACTTTATCCGTGATTAAGACAATCAAAGATAAGGGCCTCCTACCGAATACTGCATTTGTGATTAGCAGTCCGGATGATCAACCTGCATTAAGATATTTAGCCCCATATTCAGGGATGACGATGGCTGAATATTTCCTTGATCAGGGTATGGATGTGTTGATTGTATTTGATGATCTAAGTAAACACGCAAATGCATACCGTGAATTGAGTCTTTTATTACGCCGTCCTCCTGGTCGTGAGGCATACCCTGGAGATATCTTCTATATACATTCCAGACTACTTGAGCGCGCCTGTAAAATCTCACCTGCTAATGGCGGGGGTTCCATAACTGCCTTGCCAATAGCGGTAACTCAAAATGGAAATCTTACATCTTACATCCCCACAAACCTGATATCAATTACCGATGGTCAAATAGTACTTGATGGGAATCTCTTTAATCTGGGGCAAAAACCAGCCATAGACATTGGACGTTCTGTGTCACGAGTTGGCAGTAAAGCCCAGGAACCTGCGATGCGTGAATTGGTTGGGAATTATAAGCTGGAGCTTTCACAATACCAGGAAGTAGCCCATTTTACACAATTTGGTTCCGATCTTGACCAGGCAACACGCCTGCAAATTGAAAGAGGAAAAAGGCTATTATCCCTATTCAAGCAACAGCCCAATCAACCCATCTCATTTTCAGAGACTGTTGTCTTGCTTTACGCGCTTAACCAGGGTTTTCTTGAAGAGATACCTATCGAAAGATCTCAGAATTATGAACAACGGTTATTAAGTAATCTTAAAAGAAAAGAAACAAAGGTGCTGGAAGACATCGAAAAAGAGACTTATCTAACAAGCCAAATTCAAACTGACCTCACTCGAGTACTCTCCGAATTTAATCAGCAATGGCATCAAACGAAAGGATAATGCCAATGAAAATGATGATGGTTGTTGTCCCGTCCAATAACGCTGATCAAGTTCTCGATGGGTTGGTGAATGAAGGACATACTGCTACGTACGCTGAAACACATGGTGGAATGCTTCAACAAAGCCAGTATTCACTATTTATCGCTGTTGAGGATAAAGAATTAGAAAAGGTGCTTGATATTATTAAAACCACTTGCCGCACGCGTATAGAAATGAGCTCTCAAGCCCCTCAAGATCAGAGTTCAAATATCAGAGTCCCTGTGACTGCTGATCTTGGTGGTGCAATTGTATTTATTTGGGATATCGATCGAATAGAAACTTACTGAACCCGCACAAAATGATGAATTCTGAACAGGCTGAATCACGGCTGAAAAACATTCAAGCTATTGAACCCTTATTGTCGGCTCTTAAGACACTGTCGTTAGGTTCCTGGCAGTCAGCATTGAAAAAGATCGACGAGGTAAAACAATATGAAGCTAATTTTGATCCTATACTTTCCGAGATATTACCAAGGATCAAGACACCAAAACACACCAAGGCTCGAATACATGACCAGCAAGGTCGTTTTGAAGCAATATTTGTGATCATAGGTGCGGAACGTGGTTTATGCGGGAAATTTAATAAGACGTTGTCTGAAAAAGCTTTATCATGGATAGATTCAAAACAATTGTCAACCTATCAGGTTTGGGTGCTGGGATCAAATATGATTCAGCTCCTGGATCGAAAAAAAATAGACGTAGCATGGAATCAACCTTTAAATTCATCCTTTCGTAAATCCTACACAAGTTCATATTTACTTGCCATGAAATGGCTCAAAGAATTTGAGGATTATCAGTTTGATGAACTATTCCTTATCTTCAATCAGCAATCTGAAGAAAAAGGATTTCGATTCTCGACCTATAAACTCATCCCTTATTTAAATAATGAGGATCAGCAAGAAAAATCCGTTCCTCAAACTCCCTGGCCTCCCCCTATTATTGAATCAAACCCAACAAGTATCTACAATCAAATCATAATCCAGAAAATTGCTTCGAGGTTTTTCCTGACTCTTCAACAATCAACGATCGCAGAAAATTTCTATCGGTACCCTTTACTTCAAGATGCTGAAGAAAATGCCAAAGAAATGATACAGGACCTGTTAACAATCATCAATACAAATAGAAGACATCAAATAACACAAGAAGTCCAGGAGCTTGCATCTGGCGCTGGCTTATTGGATAATTAACCATTCATCATCGATTTCAAAAAGGAGATCTTTACGTGACGGAATTGCTTAAATACACATTAGGGATTGATTTTGGTACAGAGTCAGCAAGAGCAATTTTGGTTAATGTCGCAAATGGTGACATCGCTGCCTCTGCAATCTATCGATATTCCCACGGCGTGATCACGGAAGAGCTGCCTGACAGCCACATCAAGTTAGGTCCTGATTGGGCATTACAACATCCAATTGACTATATTAATGCCCTAAAGAGAACCGTTCCAAAACTGATGAGGGAGACTCAAATTGATCCAAACCAGGTGATCGCAATTGGTGTTGATTTCACCGGCTCAACTGTCATCCCAACCACAGATAATGGCACCCCCTTAGCACTATTAGACGAATATCATGATGAACCCCATGCTTGGCCAAAGTTATGGAAGCATCATGCTGCTCAAGATAAAGCAGATATGATAACTCAATTAGGCAATGAACGCTTCGAAGCATTCATGGACAGATATGGTGGACAGATAAACGCAGAATGGTTCTTTCCAAAGGTTTGGGAGATTTATGATGAGTCATCATCCATTTTTCATGCTGCAGATCGAATTATTGAAGCTTCTGACTGGATCGTTTGGCAATTAACCGGAAACGAAACTCGAAATCTCTGTGCAGCGGGATATAAAGCTTTGTGGTCAAAAAACGATGGTTTTCCATTGGACACCTTTTTCTCTGCTATGGATCGTGGCTTGAAAAATGTCGTTGATGAGAAAATGGATCGTGAGATCACACCTCTTGGACAGCAAGCCGGAGAATTGACGGTTGAAGCTGCAAAATGGATGAAACTCAACCCGGGAACACCTGTTGCAACAGGAATATTGGATGGTCATGCTGCAGTGCCAGCTGCAACGGTTGCCGAACCCGGAAAAATGGCCATGATACTGGGGACGAGCTTCGTTCACATGGTTCTTTCAACAAAAGAATATCGCGTTCCAGGAATGTGTGGGATGGTCGAAGATGGGATCATACCAGGAATGATTGGCTATGAAGCAGGACAGGCTGGTGGTGGAGATCATTTCGCCTGGTTTGTTAAGAATTGTGTCCCAGCTTCTTATATGAAAGAAGCACGTAAAAGAAAAATCACAATCCACAAGCTTTTAGAAGAAAAAGCTTCATTACTCCAGCCTGCAGAATCAGGACTTGTAGCATTGGACTGGTGGAACGGGAACCGCAGCATCCTATCAGATGGAGACCTAACAGGACTGATCTTAGGCTGTTCATTGGCAACCCGGCCAGAAGATATTTACCGCACCCTTCTTGAAGCGCTGACATTTGGAACAAGGAAAATCTTTGAGACGTTCATTGCCAGTGGCGTGCCTATCAATCAGATCATCGTAACTGGCGGAGAACCGCTAAACAACAAGCTGCTTCTCAATATTCTTGCGAACGTAACACGAATGGAGATCAAAGTTGCAGATTGCCCATTTGCATCTGCCCTTGGATCGGCGATCTATGCTGCAGTTGCAGCAGGGGAAAGCCGGGGAGGTTATGCAAACGTCACCGAAGCAAGTGAAAGAATGGCTCATCTCAGTGAAATTTCATTTTTCCCAAACAATAATGACAAAAAGACTTATGACCGCTTGTATTCAGAATATACCTTGCTGCATGATTACTTTGGATATGGCCACAACAACGCCATGAAGCGTTTGAAGAACTTGCGGACAACTATTCTTGAAAAGAAATTACGTAATTTAAAATCGTAGTCAGCAAATAAACATCGGAGTTCAATCCGATGTTTTTCTTTTAAATCATTCATTTTTGGTAATAACAAGCAGGTGATTTCCTCAGAAAAAACAAAAAAATCTTATGGTATAATTTCTCCACTATATTCTACAGATTGGAGGAACACAAATAATGGCAAGCGTTACGTACGATCATGTATTTAAGAAGTACGGTGATTTCACCGCGCTGACAGATTTACAAATTGCCGTCGAAGACAAAGAATTTCTCGTCCTCGTCGGACCATCTGGCTGCGGAAAAACCACCGCCCTGCGATGTCTGGCAGGGTTGGAAGAGATCACTGATGGTGAAGTAAAGATTGGCGACACAGTCGTCAACGACGTTGCTCCGAAAGATCGGGATATCGCAATGGTATTCCAGAGCTACGCCCTCTATCCACATATGTCAGTCTATGACAATATGGCATTTGGTCTTAAATTGCGCGGTGAACCTAAAGAAGAAATTAAACGCCGTGTAAAAGATGCCGCCGAAATCCTCGGTATTGGCGCTCTGTTAAAACGAAAACCAAGGGAACTCTCTGGTGGGCAGCGTCAACGTGTTGCTGTCGGTCGTGCGATCGTGCGCGAACCTAAAGTGTTCCTCTTTGACGAGCCGCTTTCAAACCTGGATGCGAAACTACGTGTGCAAACGCGAGCCCAGATCAGCAAGCTTCATAAACGTCTGCAAACGACTTTTATTTATGTGACACATGATCAGACAGAAGCTATGACGATGGCTACGAGGATTGCAGTCCTAGACAAAGGTATCCTGCAGCAAATGGATACACCCCAGCAGCTCTATGACTTCCCGGCGAACCTGTTTGTCGCTGGGTTCATTGGTTCCCCTGCAATGAATTTCTTTGAAGGCAAAATTGTAGATGAAGCTGGTAAGCTTTATGTCGATCTTGATTCATTCAAGGTGAAAATCCCAGAAGACAGACAAGAAACTTATGCTCATTTGGTTGACAAACCAGTCATTTTTGGTATCCGACCAGAGGATATCCATAATCCTCAATATGCACCACCATCAATTATTGCTGAACCAGTTGATTCAAAAGTTGATGTGACAGAATTAATGGGCAATGAGATATTCCTCTATCTGGTCAACGGTAAGCACAATTTTGTGGCCCGTGTGGATCCTCGTACTCGTGTTGGTATGGGTGATGAAATGCAAGTCTCCTTCAATATGGACAACATGCATATCTTTGATCCCACTGCTAATCCCGACAACCCAGTGGCTGTTCGATAAATTTTCAAATAAGACAAAACCACCCGCTTTGCGGGTGGTTTTTTTATGGATTCGCCTTATCCATTGTTTGAGTTTCACTCAATAAAGTAGGCCAAGCTAGATCATATGTTTTTTATCCAGGTTCTTTATCAACATATTACATAACAATATGATACTCACCCCGAAGATCAGGCTGAGCAATCCAACAAATATGAACGCATCCTGCCAAAATCTCATTGGGAATAATCGAATAAGCGTGTCAGATGTGAAGAATTGCCAGGTCCCGCTTTCAAAGAATAGTTTGTGAAACCATGTAAATAGTTTTGAAAAATTAATCGCAACAAAAGTAATTATTAAAAGGATCAAACCAATCACACTCCATCCACCACGGCGGCAGGCAATTAAGATTGAGAATCTCATTTTATTCCTGACAGCCACAACATTTATCATTATGCAGATCACGATTATCAGAATCAACGCAATCCTCATTCCAGTAATAACCTTCTTGACATCCACCATATGACTTAATTCCCGTTCATTAAAAATTTCTTCACCTGAGTCAAATTGAAGGTCTGCCAGGTAAGAAATACCTTCATTGTTGACAAGATATGTAATGGATGGCTTGGACCACTTCAACCGATCTTCAAGTGTGAAACCAAATGGGTCTTCAGGAAATCCAGGTAGACGGTACTCAATTTGGGCAAATACAGGCGAAATCAATAAACGGATTGAGATCATAATCACAATAAAAGGGACCAAAACGGTTAATAACCACCCAAATACTTTGATACTTTTTTTCTTCATTGAAGGTCTTCCATTCCTCCAGCAAGGATATAGCTCACCACAAGCTTGTTTGTGACCCACTCAATTGGTGTGTGGTCATCCGTATAAACTCGAGTTGTTTCAGCAGGTGGTTGTTGATTTATGATCGTCATTTCCATCACTTCTAATAATAATGGATCGATTTCCAGGTCAATCAACATATTAAAATTCAAGGCAAAATCCTGCCAGCTACCCGGTTGTTTCGTTGCAAATAGAACTGAATTATAAGAATCAGGTAGATCCATGATGAATATTGAGGGAAAAATTTCTGCAATTGTCGTGCTCAGGTCATTAATTAAAGATTCGATCCATAGGACTGCGTCCAATATTTATTACCAGGACACCATCCTCGGTGAGATGGTCATGAGCAATTTTGAAAAATTCAACAGTTGTCATATGCCATGGTATATATGGCGGCCGGTAAGCATCAACACTGATAATATCAAAATCCTGTTCGATATGTTCCAATCCCCAACGTCCATCCTCGATGTGGACATTGAGATTTGATTAAGTCATTCCAAAGTACTTGCGACCAACATCAACAACTTTCGGGTCAATTTCAAAGCCATCTATTGTTATATCTTCATAGATTTCCGATGCTTGCCTTGCTGTTGTGCCGCCAGCAAGACCGATGATTGCCATACTTTGAACTTTTTCAGGGTGTTGAGGATAAGAATTGAAATATGGTGCAACCAGAACCTGTGACCAGGGACCACCGTAATTGAGGTCATCAGGATGATAAATAGAATGCATCGCCTGTCCATCATTAAGGAAAAGATATCTATAGGAATCTTCTTCAATAACTTGAATATAGTTATATGAGGATTCAGTTTCAAAGATCATATTCTGGGATAATTTATCAACGCCTCTGGTGCCAAATATCCACAACAATATCAAGATAATGGGCATCCAGGAAAACCGTAGCCAGGTTTTAATATCACAAGATACAAAATAACCAATAATAGCAATTATCATCATTAGACTGCTGAAAAATAGAAATGTTCTGTACGTACCGATAAGCGGGATCAATACCAAAACAGGAAGAAAAGTGCCTAAAAATGACCCCATTGTCGAGATGGCCGATAGTTTTCCTGAAACCTTGCCAGACTTCTCCGGGTCTTTCAGCACTAATTTCAGTGCGAAAGGTGAGATCATTCCAATTAAAGTAACCGGTATTATGAACAGAATAAGGACAGTAACAAAAGCACCAGCCATAACCACAATTTGCATCTGTTCAAACGCAATTGCAGTAAATTGAAGCAATGGTCTTGATAGTATGGGGACCAAACCAACTGTCAAGCTCGCCCACATCTGGATTTCATAAAAAGTCTTGAAATTGGGTTTTTTATCTGCGATTTTTCCACCTAACCAATAACCAAGAGTGAGGTATATCAGGATCAATCCAATCACACAAGCCCACACGAGATTGCTGCTGCCGTACACATTGCCTATTAGACGGGCAGCTGCCATTTCCACTGCCAATGCAGTTAGGCCAGAGAAGAAAACTGTCAGGTATAGATATTTTTCTTTCATTATTATCCTTGGTGTTCCATACGTAATCATTAATGATAATTTGCTATCTTTTACAAGATGAAATTATCTCAATCATTTATACCTTATTTCTATATTCGATAGCTGTTGTTTTTCAAGATAATTGACAAAGAATGCCTCAAAAGCCTGAAGCAGTTTTCAAACATGATTAGATGGGGTTTCTCGGGTTTCTACACGAAATATCTCCTAATCATATATTACATATCCCATTTTGAAGTTCTTACCCTTAGAGGAATTATCCTTTAGGAAAATAAGTTATAGCATTCTGATCAATAATTTTGACATAATTAAGAAAAAAGCTCAGAATAATTCTGAGCTTCCAGGCTGGGGGTGAAGGATTCGAACCTCCATAAACAAATTCAGAGTCTGCTGTCCTGCCGTTAGACGAACCCCCAATATCTTTAATAGGCTATTATTCTACCAAAATAGCAAAGAAGTTTCAAGTATGAACCAGTATATGAGGTTTGGTTTTATTCAAAATTTACAGCGGCCTTTCGTTTACTTGGTCTTCCTTGTTGAACGCATTGCTACACTTTCTACCAACCCAATCCCCAGCATCAGTGATAATAATGAACTTCCCCCGTAACTGATGAAGGGGAGTGTCAAACCAGTCACCGGGATCACATTGATGTTGACGCCTATGTTGACTGCTGTCTGAAAAAATATCAAGAAACCAAATCCATAAGCGACCAGAGACCCAAATGCATCTGAGGCGATTTGTGAAATATGAAAGCATCGGATGATGACAAGGATCAGCAAGGATAAAACGATAATGACTCCCAAAAAACCAAATTCAGCAGCCAAAACAGAAAAAATGAAGTCCGTATGCCTGACTTTTAAGAACCTCAGCTGCACCTGCGAGGATTGACTATAACCTTGACCAAACCACCCACCTGTTCCTATCGTGATCAAAGCCTGATCTACATTATAAGTTTCACCATATCTCGCGTCAGGATCTGGAAACAAGAAGTTAGTTATGCGGTTTTTCTGATACTCTTCTAAGAATCCAAAACCAGTTGCAGCTCCAACGATTAAAACAACTAGGATAATCGCTATCGCGATCAGAATAAATTTTATCTTTATGCCAGTGATCCATAGCATCGCTGCCCATACAACAAGAAGAACGATGGTTGTGCTCAATTTTGGTTGGAGAAATATCCAAACCACCAATCCGCCTACTAATAACCCACTTTGAAATACGGTCTTCAAATCAAGTTTTGTTTTTGCATGATTGGCAAAATAATTTGCTAACGTCAGGATGATGACGATTTGGGCAATCTCAGCAGGCTGAACAAGTATTTCCCCAACCTCTAACCAACGAACTGCACCAAATCGTGCTTCAGCGGTGAGCACAAAGATCAACAATCCCATGGTCACCAAATACATAGGCTGGACCAAAGTTATCCAATACTTGTAATCCACTGCTGCAACAATGAACAGAACCCCAAGACTGATCAAAAGAAAAATAGTTTGTCGTTGAGGGTGATTCGCAAGCTCGTTATTTCCAGCAATGGAACTGCGGATAAGTGCAACCCCCAAAATTGAAAGGATCAGCGCAGCACCAAATAACAAAAAGTCAAAATTCTGCCAGATGTTTCGTAGTCTTTTCATATTGAATATCTGAATTTATGATAATAAATCTTAGGGAGATTCAGCTGAATCAATAGCTTTTAGCTCAAAGTAGGCATCAATTACTCGACGAACAACAGGAGCTGACAAAGTTGCCCCCTCTGTTCCGTTATAGACAAATGCAACAACTGCAATTTCTGCATCATCCCAGGGGGCGTATCCAACATACCAGGCATGCGAAGGCCAAGCCCCAAATTGGCAAAGACCTTGCTCTTGAGCAACATTATCACAATATTCTGCTGTGCCAGTCTTTCCGGCAGAGTTTGTTGAATCATTCCTGAATAATTCTTCATGCCTTTCTCCAGTATAATCGCTGGCTGTTCCATCTGTTACAACCAACCTCATTCCTTGATTAGCAAGCTCTAGAACCCAGGGTTCTACGACCTTTACTTCGCCCGTAGGTACATTGCCTTCATATTGTTCAATAAGAAATTCTTCTGTTATATCCCACCGGTAGCTTGGTGATAACTCCTGCAGAATAGCTCCATCTTCGGAGATGATTTGATCAACCAGGGTTACATCCATCAGTTTGCCACCATTGGCAATGGTGGATATGGAGTTTAATACCTGCAGCGGTGTGGCTAAAACATAGCCCTGACCTATCGCAGCAGTATATGTATCACCTGTCGCCCAATTTTCCCCTAAATTGATACGCTTCCAAGTTGGATCAGGCACTAAACCATCTGACTCACCTGGCAATTCAATCCCTGTTGTTGTTCCATAGCCTAAAGCTTTTGCATATTCACTCATCAACCAGATACCAAGTCCACCATCAGGGACTTCATCTTGATAACCACCAGCAACCTTATGCCAATAGAGGTTACATGAATTAGCTATAGCCCACTGATAACTGACACTTCCGTGGCCGTTGCGATCCCAGCAAACGAATTCTCTCGGCGTTCCAGGATCGTTCTCAAAGAAGCGTTGTGTTACGGTTATCGTTCCAGGACATTCAACTTCATATTCAGGTGTCACCACACCTTCGTTCAGGACGCCAACAGCCGATGTCATTTTATAAACAGACCCTGGCGGATGCTCTGCAGATATGGCATGGTTGAACAGAGGTCGCTGTGGGTCATTACTTAATTGTTCATAATAGTATCCTGGGATCAGTCGTTCCATTCGGTTATTCTCATAATTGGGATAAGAAACAAGTGCTAAAATTTCTCCTGTTTTTGGATTCATTGCTATCACAACCCCATTATTTGAGATTGTCTTTCCAGCATATTCATTCCAATATTCAATCTCACTGATCAAGGCTTCTCTTGCAATAGATTGAAGCCGAGTGTCAATTGTAAGATAGATATCATTTCCCGGGATCGGTTCAACCGGTTCAGTAATATTCCGGATGATCTCCCCAGCCACGTTCACTTCAACGGTCTGTGTACCATTAATCCCAGCCAATGAATCGTTCAGGGATTGTTCAACGCCAGCATATCCAACTTTATCCCTGTTGATGTCAAAGCCTAAATTGACATAGTATTCTTCGAGAACTGCCGGGATAGGTCCTAAGAAACCAATGATTTCCGAGGTCAGCTCTCCTGTTGGATACTGCCTGACCGATGAGATATCTACATCAATTCCTGACCATTCTTCACGATTTTCCAAAACAATCATAGCGATTTCTTTTGGGACGTTGCACTTAATCGCAGTGGCCCGATAAGGCCAGTTAGTATCAGCAATGTAAACAATCTCTGAAATTCCCAAATCATTGTAACAAGGCGTGAAGTTTTTGACAATTTCTTCATCTGTATCACCCTGACTGACGGGAATATCGATCAATTCTGATAACTTCCTGAAAATATCTTGAATGTCACCTTCATCTTCAGGTAAATATCCTGGGACCACAACGATATTGTATGATGGCACATTTTGAGCCATGACAACACCATTGCGATCAAAGATCGTCCCTCGAATGGCCGGTTCACTGATCACCTGTGTACGGTTTTGATCTGCCTGCGCAATAAAGTCTTGCCCCTGTAATATCTGTATATCAAATAATCGAAGGATATAAAATCCAAAAATGGTGCCAATAAGAATAAATAACACCAGATAGCGCCACTTATCAAATGCTCTATTTCTTTGGGGAAAAAGACTCATATTTCTTCCTCCACGGGGAAAATCCGACCAGCAATATCACTAACAATTGCGTAAACTGGGATCGTGAATATCAAATTCAATAATATACTTGGAAGAATGACAGCATCCAAACTCTGCCCCCAGGCAATTATCGAGCCAGAGATTAATAATGCACCTGTATATATCAAACCCTGTAAAAGAGATCCAAGAAAGCTTATGATGAACATTGCGAGTAAAGGTATCCGCCAGACTTGTCTTTGCAGTAATTTTGATATGCCAAAGACACACACATAAGCAATCAGGGGTGCATAAAAGGGCATAGCCGAAACAAGGCTGACGAAAAAACCAGTAATGATTGTCCATATCCAGGCACGTTTTGCGTTTTCCTGTAAAGACCATGCAGCCAGGAATAGCAAAATCAAGTCGGGTGTTCCTGAAATTAATGAAATCCTTGAAAATATTGCTGTTTGCAGGATATAAACAACCATCATAGATATCGAAAAGACAATATGGGGGACCAAAGCTATTGCTCCGGAATCAAAGGTGAGATATCGACTGCCTCAAAATTATTCACAACCAGAACGGCATTTATACTTGAAAAATCCACAATAGGTTGGATAGAAGCTGTTTGAAAAAGCGCATTTTCTCGGCTCTGTGTGGATAAAACCTGTCCAACAAATACATTTGGGGGATAATTCCCACCCAATCCAGACGTCAAAACAACATCTCCTGGTTCAACATCTTCATCTATTGGTATCATGTCCAGGAATAAATCACCGGTTAATGACCCTTGTAGCTGAGCTTCTGTATCTGCGGATTGAAGATATATGTTCACTATTGACGTGGAATCAGTGATCAATTTAATTCTCGCTGCACCAGCTATCACCGCATCTACCCGACCAACCAAACCCTGTTGCGTAACAACGGGCATGCCATATCGAACGCCATCTTCAGTACCCTTATCAATGATGATATATTGCAAAAACGGACTGATCTCGCGGCCAACGACTGTTGCGGCAATATAATCGTATTGGGGATTTGTTCTACCAAAGTCTAACAATGCAAAGCAAACCTGGGCTTCACCCAGCCTTTCCTCCATTTCAATTAACTGTGTTTGAAGCTGTGTTACCTGCGACTCAAGGATCGCATTTTGTTCTCTCAACTCTGTGATATTTCCCGGGGTAGTTAAGAAATCCCTGACGGACACGTATCGAACCGAAAGCCAACTTTGTAAGGAGATCAGGGGATTCAGAGAGAAATTGAACAATGGTGTCAGGTACCCGCTCAATGCCAGGAACAACAATCCTGCTACGATCAAAACCAGAACGATTGTCTGAATGTTCTTTGGATTAAGGAATTTCATATTCAACCAATCCCCAGTTGCTCACCTGGATTGAATAAATATCATTGAAAACTGAATTACTTTCGTCAAGGATTAGGATAATGTCCGTTTGACAGGTTCTCGGTCCAAACCGACCACAAAGCTGGAAAATTCGTCTTTCTTATCCAGGACCATCCCACACCCCCGAGCCACACATGTCATTGGGTCTTCAGCAACCCAAACCCGCAATCGTAAATCCGCAGAAAGCCGTTCATCCAGATTCTTCAATTGTGACGTCCCGCCAGCTAAACATATCCCAGTATCAATTAGGTCAGAGATGATCTCAGGGGGTGCTTCATCTAACGCATCCCGGATCGTCTTTATTATCACAGCTATCGAACTTGATATGGCTTCCCGAATTTCAATTGATGATATTTCTATTGATTCTGGCAAACCAGAAACCAAATTCCGTCCTCGCACATCAATTGTAAGCTCTTCCTTCAGAGGATAGGCAGAGCCAATCGCGATTTTAACTCTCTCAGCCATGCGTTCTCCAATGAAAAGGTTATACTTGTTGCGGATATAGTTTATGATATCCTGATCCATCTCATCACCTGCGACCCGTAAAGACCGGGAGACGACAATTCCCCCCATCGAGATCACTGCAACTTCGGATGTTCCACCCCCCACATCCACAATCATTGTTCCCTGAACATCATTCACTGGCAATCCAGCCCCAATTGCAGCAGCACTGGGTTCATGGATCAGCGTCACCTCGCGAGCGCCTGCTGCCATCGCTGCATCAAACACTGCTCTTTTTTCCACTTCTGTTGCCCCGGAAGGAATACCAACAACAACGCGTGGCTTTGGAAGTGGAACAATACTCTGCTGATGGGCTTTCCCGATGAAATACTCTAACATCGCCTGTGTGATCTCATACTCCGAAATCACACCATCGCGTAAAGGTCGTAATGCAACAAGATTCGCCGGTGTTCGCCCAACCATAGCTTTGGCTTGGGTACCAATGGCTACAGGCTCCCGTGTGCGCTTGTCAATGGCAACCCAGGAGGGTTCATTAATCACAATACCTTTACCACGGATGTTGATTAAAGTATTTGCAGTACCTAAATCGATACCGATATCAAGGGAAAATAATCCCCAAAACCAGTTGAGTGGGGAAAACGCCAATTCAATACTCCTTATTAAGCAAGATTGGTAATGTAACCATTACCAATATGACGCTGAAATTATACCATAGGATGATTTCACGCTGTCAGAAATAATAAAAACCAGTTTACCTTTACGCTTATGACATGTCAATCATCCACAAACACTAAATGTTTTAAATGTTTAGCGCCGTTACATCCCACGGAAGAAATCCGCTCATCAAAAACTTGTTCGGGATTATCAAAAATTCGACTCGATTGAGTCCCCTTCCCTGACGACATAGGTCAAGATCCCTCTATTTGTGAGTCCTCCCTTTTAATGTTAAGACATTTCCAGCGCCTCCAAAACTGTCCTGATCGATCAAAACGACTACCGGGATTAATCCTCTTTGAATAAATCCCATCAAGAAAGTCAACATCTTTTGATCAGCTGCTGGCGTGATGATAATGATTGTGCTTCCTCTTGCGAGATGTGCTAACTGCGAGCTAATCAAACCCCACAAAGGCATCTCTCCCCCCACCTTTAAGACTGCAAGCGCCTCTAGCATCTTCCCCAATTGACGTTCACCTCGTTCTGCGGGAAGGATGGAATAACCCTGCCCTGCAGATACCAATCCGACCTCTCTTCTCTGGCTGATATAGTATTTCGCAATCGAGGCAGCAATAGAAACTGCATATTCTTCTGTATCAGGTGGCAGTTCGTAAATTTTTGATTCTTTTAACCACCAAAAATCTTCCAGCTCCTTGCGCTGATCATCTTTTTCATGAAAATGAACTGATTCTCTTGTATCAATAAAAATCCACACCTCTGCCAGGGGATCTTTTTCGAACTCCTTAACAATCAGTTTCTGCTTTCTGGCAGAAGTTGGCCAATGGATCCTTTTCAGAGAATCCCCATGGACAAATTCGCGGACACCAGCAGCATAAGGTGTTACATCCAATGTTTTTTGCCGTAACGCCCGACCTCCTGCCAAAATACCAAATGGCGCAGGAAAATTCTGGATATTAAATGTATAAGGAATAACCAGAAGCCGGGATTTATATTTAACTTCCTTTCTGAGTAAAAAAAGGCCGAAAACATCCCCCGTCTCAATTATTGTTGGGCCAAGATGAAACCATCCCCGCTTTCGAAGCAGCAAATCAGCCACATAAATTCTGGAACGATGACCATTGATCCATGTGAGGACGCGTGAACCGGATCTTCCAAGCAATTCGGCTTGATCTGAAATCTTTACCCAGGCTTTAGGTATAAATGAATGGTTGATGACCTCAAAGTTTTCTGTAAAAACATCACCAACTTGTTTTCGACTAACCCTGTTGATCCTGTTAATATCCAGCCCGATGATAGAAAACACCGACCATATGAGGCTAACACCCACAAGCAACACCATGACAATAACTACACGGAGGTATATCGGATTCCCTGATGTTGATGGCAGGCGCGAAATGAAGAAAATGATGCAAATAATCGCCAGCACCCACCAAAAAGAGCGTCCTACCTTAATCACATACCACCACCAAGATCGCCTCCGGGAACTGGGAGAGAATCAAGAATCTCTCTGATTGTCTTCATTGCGTTGATATCAGTCAATCGTGCGGCAGGACTGATAACGATCCTGTGTGGCAGGATATTTGGCGCAAGATACTTAATATCATCTGGCAAAACATATTCTCGACCATCAAGTGCTGCCCTGGCTTGTCCGGCACGATATAGTCCCAGACTTCCCCTGGGACTGGCCCCTAAGTAAACATCTGGATGGTCACGCGTCGCACGAACAAGTTGAACAATGTATCGCTCCACAGGAGTTGAGACATGTACTTGTTTTATCATTTCCTGGGCAGTAAGAATTTCATCCAACGAAACGACTGCCTCTAATTCCAGGATAGGATGGGCAAGTTTCTGTTGTTCAAGAATTTTAATTTCATTGAATAAGGATGTATATCCCAGACTAATTCTCATGAGAAAACGATCCAGCTGAGCCTCAGGTAAGGGGAAAGTGCCTTCATATTCAATTGGGTTTTGAGTCGCCATAACCATGAAAGGAGCCGGCAGATTATATGTATTCCCATCCACCGTCATCTGACGCTCTTCCATTGCTTCAAGTAATGCAGATTGGGTTTTCGGAGTAGCACGGTTAATCTCATCCCCTAAAACAACCTGGGCCATTAACGGTCCTGGGCGAAATTCAAACTCCTGGGTGTTTTGATTGTAAATAGATACACCTGTGATGTCACTTGGTAGCATATCTGGTGTAAATTGTATTCGCTTAAAAGAACATCCAAGTGATTTTGCCAAACTCCTTGCTAACATCGTTTTTCCCACTCCTGGGACATCCTCAATTAACAAATGCCCCTGGCATAAAAAAGATATGATCGTCAATGTTGTGGGATCATCTTTTCCAATGATTACTTTATTGAGGTTCTTCCTGAGTTTTTCGCCTAAATCTTGAATAAAAGCAATATCAACCGACATTTCTTATCTCCTGCATGGTAAGGTAACAATGGACTAAATTTTCCGGATTTTGGTTATTTTAACCCATTTCTTCACTTCTCGTGTGAATAATGACGCAATTTCATGTTTGGGGGTGTCGAATGGGTTTATGGTGATAAAATAATCCCAACCGAATGTCTAAACAAAAACAATAAAGTTCTGCCCAGCCTTTACCCTACCATATAGAAAGGTCAATCCTTATGACCAAAGTCCTTAACCTCTATCGACTGCAAAGAATTGATTCCCAGGTTGCTAAAATTACAACTAGGCTTGTCCAAATCGATAGGGCTTTAAGTGACATTGTATTGATCAAAAAAGCAAAAATCAGAGTTATAAAAGCTCAAAAGGCAGCTAAAAGTAGTCGAATAAAATTAGGTCAAATTGAAGATAAGGTTGAAGGCAGAAAAATCAAAAGAAAATTGGTTCAGAATTCATTATTTGGCGGAAAGATTAAAAACCCAAAAGAACTTCAGGACCTTCAAAAAGAATCAGAGTCGCTAAAGCGTTATATCAGCCAATTAGAAGACGAACAGCTTGAAGCTATGATTGAACATGAAGAGGCAGAGAAAAACGAAAAACAAGCTTTTAAAACTTTAGCCAAAGCCAAAGCGATCACTGCAGAGGTGAACGCTTCATTATCAGGTGAACAGCTCAAACTTCGGGAAGATTTGAAAAGGTTATTGAAAGAGAGAGAAGCTGTTTTAAGTGCTGTTCCATCTGCAGACCAATCCCTTTACGACCAACTTCGCAAAAGAAAAAGGGGAACTGCTGTTGCTGAAGTCACTGATGGAGGATGCAGTATTTGCGGTCAAGCTTTAACCCCATCAGACCAACAAATGATCAAATCATCCAATCAATTAGTTTTTTGCCCATCCTGCGGCAGAATTCTATATATGGGTTGATCTGGATTATCCCATTCTTCGCAAAATAGCAATGATCAGTGTACTTATCAACTGAAGCAAGATGATGAGAACTACAGGGCTGAAATCAAAACCAAACGAAGGGGGTATTACTTTTCGAATCGGTGCGAGCATTGGATCAAGGATCCTACTTAAGACACGCCTGATAGGGTGAAATGGACTCAAAAAGTAGCTGATTATTGAATTGATAATAACCAATAATGTTAACAAAGAAACGATTGAATTGATTATTGTGATGATTATTTCCATAATTCTCCTACCGATATCGATTCTAAACTTTCTTCTAACGTGCTGCTTTCAGATGAATACATAGATAGAATCTACGCATTCGAGTTTTGATCCTTATCTGTCATCATTCTCGCGAATTTAATTTTCTCGGCGATCTTCCTTTGGCTGGTTAAGAGACATTATTACACCATATCTCCCAGTTCGTCCGTTTTGACCTCTGTGAGAATACCAGTCCACAGGATGACACGAATTGCAGATATTGGCATTTTCAATTTTATTGACACCTGCATCCCGAAGAATTTCGAAATTAACAGCACATAAATCAAGATGTCGTTTCCCTAGAGCGGTTCTGAAGAAACGATCAGCATCTTCTCCAAAGTTTTCATGAAATACCCTGTAAACATCATCACCAACTTCATAACAATCCATACAGATAGACGGTCCTATTCCAACGATCAAGGATCCTGGCAGGGATTGATAACAATTCACCATTTTTTCCACCGCAGCCTGAACAATCCGATGAGCTGTGCCCTGCCAACCAGCATGAACGATTCCAATCACTTGGTTCTCAGGATCATAAATTAATATTGGGACGCAATCTGCAAAACGCATGAATAATGTCACATTTTGCATATTCGTCAGGATACCATCTGCTTTCTCATGAGGTGTTTCAGGTACTCTTGGTGAATCGGCGCAGATGATTTTTGTCCCATGAACCTGCCAAACATCAAAGCGTGAGTAATAATCAAAGCCAAACACTTCAAAAATTTTTTGATGGTTCTTTAACACATCCTGAGGATTATCTCCTACTGTCCCACCTGTATTTAGGCTGTCAAAAGGTGAACTGCTATACCCCCCATGACGGGTCAACAACGCATGAAAGAAAGGCTGATCCCTAAAAATGTCAAACTGATAATATTTGATTCCCTGATCTTCCTTAAAACCCATATAACTCAATCACCAGATGATTCGATTTGTTCTACAATTGCATTTTTCAACTGCATTTCATGCCGATTTTCAAGCACTGATTCTTCCAGGTATGGATAGCCAAACCAGGCTGTTGCCAATCCAAACAGTCCGCCGGTTAATGTGCGAAGGAGCGGCGTACTTTCTCGAAGCGGCAGCCAATCAAAAAACCCCAAACCTGTTTGGGAAAGCAATTGGGAAAATCCATCCAATCCAATCGGACCTATCCCAATTAAGATCCACAGATACCAGGGAAGCGGCTTTACCTTTCGACCGGTTAAAGAAAAAACAATGCCAAACAAGAGGATTGCTCCGTAGATAGCGATATCTCTTTCACAGAGAGCCATCTTGTATCCCATCGTATCATTCCCTAAGAATTCCCTGGCAGTGTTGATATCATATTCATTGAAACCTGTTGCTTCACCATACGAGACGATTCCATCCAGACCAGCTAATTCTCTTGGATAAACAACCTGATCTCCAAAAAGAAAGAACGAACGGAAAGCCAGTTGATGACATAAGGGACGATAAATCTTATAAATGATATTCGCTGGAGCTTCCCATCCAATATGCATAAATACTGGCGCAATTACCGCCAGGAACACATAAAGACAAGTGAACAGGTTCAACAGGACCATGTAATGTTTTGAGAACCACCTTGAGAATTGATCAGATTTTGACATCTTCATAGGTTCAGTCATCTGACGCACAAGCACATCATTCTGTTTATTCTTGGCATCCTGAAGACGCAAATCTGCTTTAACGAAAGCTGACCTGATTTCAGAAAAGTCAAATGTCTTGATCAAACGAAAAACACCGATATCCAGAACAGGGGCAAAATTTCCAAACTCCTCTTTCAGTTTGGTGTCTCGGTTAATATCGACAATGTGAAGCTGGTGAGGAAAATCTCTTTGAATTTCAGATAAGTCACGCTTGATTTGATCCAAATGAGGATCCAATTCGGTAATAAATAAGATCACTTGTATCATTTAAAATTTCCAATTCGTTTACGATATCCAGGTAATAGCGTTGTCGTCATATACAGCTAGGATAGCAGACCCGTCATAATGATTTAATTGGCAGAAATGCTGCCTGACAAGGACTTCGTACTGCCCAATAGTTTACCATAATTAGCTTTTTGAAAAATAATCGCTATCCAGAATTTTTCTTTTTGCCTAATAACCAAAATCGATGATTGGTTTGTAGGTCATCAGCTGCTGATATATCCCCAGGAACAGCATAATGCCGATAATAATTAATAAACCACCTGAAATATACTGAGCGATTCTCATTACTTTGCTATGTTTCTGAAGAATTCTTGAAACCCAGTTAACGCCGATTGCAGATACAAGGAAAGGTATTCCCATCCCCAGAGAATAAGCACTCAGCAAAATTATTCCCTGGACGATTTTTGCTTCTTCCACGGCCAAAGTCAGGATCATTCCAAGTGTTGGGCCAACACAAGGTGACCATCCGGCTGAGAAAAAAACACCCATCAAAAATGAAGAAATCAAGCCCCCCCCTGAGGATAACCTTGATTTGGGTTTTAGCTCATAATCGAAGAACGGTATGTGAAACAAACCGGTCATATGCAACCCGAATAAGATGACAATGATGCTGCCTGCTTTTGCCAGGAAATCTCTTACTTGATAAAATAATTGACTTATTGCAGAAATTGCTAATCCCAGACTTATGAATACGATTGAAAATCCAACCACAAAAGCTAACCCATGGAAAAAGGAATTCATCCTTGAGAATTCAACATCTGGTTTTTTCTGATGAAGTGAACGTCCACTCAAGTATCCGATATACGCTGGTATCAATGAAAAGACACAAGGTGAAAAGAATGAAACAAGACCCGCAAAGAAAGCGACACCAACTGATATATTTATCTGCTGTAGCATCGGAATGTCTATGCCACAACAACTTCGACTTTTGTTGATTTATTCATGCCCTGAACAGTTATCTCCCCAGGATAGTATTGTACCGCAGGTTGTGTCCACCGCCAGATCCATTTTGCATCTTCAGGACGGGTATTTACACAGCCATGGGACCGGGCTGTTCCATAATAATTGTGCCAGAAGGTTGAATGGATCGCTTCACCGTTGGTTCCAAACAGGGTTGTCCAACCCACGCCTGGAATGTCGTAATTCCCAACAGCTCCTCCTGCGCTCATGTGTGTGGACACTAATTTTCTCCAGATCGTGTGCGTTCCAGGGGGAGTCAGCCATTTCTCTTCTTCATAGACATATCCACCCGTTGTTACTTTGGTGAAGAAAACTTCCTGATCCCCTTCATAACAAGTCAATGTTTGATAATTTAGATCAACCAGAATATGCTTTTCTTCAACCTCAGGATGAATTGGTGAGATTTCTTCTGGAGAAATTTGCCTGCACACTCTGGCATCTACCCAATATGCATCATCAAATGCACCCCATAATTGTTTAAGGCAATATTGGATTTTTCCAGTCTCTGGATGGTGACGGATTTTAAATGCCCAGAAGATTTGAGAATAATAAATTCGAGGTCTAACAGCCGTTCTAACCCAATATTGCGAAGGTGGCTTATCAAAATCCAGTCCGATATAAGGTGTGACCACTTCTACCCACATCCCCCTTTCACCGTTAGATGTTATTGGTAATTCTTCGAGTTCGTCTTGCGGAAGATGTTTTACTTTTTGAAGATAATCTGCATAGATATACCCCTCGGGTGTTTCCACCCACCGCTGATTTATCCGATATTGGTCTAGCTGCCTGGCGATCACTTCCCGATTCCAGATAAAGACATCATCATAGTATGCAGTTCCAATTGTGGGTGCATCCAGGTAAGGTTCACTTTTTATCTCAACGTTAGAACCTGGCTCACCGATACCCATTCTTCCAAGTAATGTATTCTCAGGAAAATCAGAGATTTCTGGATCCTCTTGCGCAAGGACCCCATTTTTGATCAACGAAAGAATTTTTCGATCAGATGTGAAAGCTATACCGCCTAAAGCCACAGCAGAAAGGGCTAAGAATTTCCGTCTTGATAATTTGTCTTTTGACATAATAAGATTAAAATAATCCAATTTATCCAAAATGTCAATCTTTCAGGACAAATTGTACAAATTCCCCTAGGATCAATTCTCGGGTCTTTTCAATTTCAGGCCCCCACCAGGCATCACCTGCCTGATATGGCACTTCATCACGAATTGTCTTATAAGCCTTTTTTGTTCCCTGCCCAAGATTGACATTTGAATCACATCGCAATCGCAGGTCTAAAGCACGAGCAGCAGTATATACTTCGATCGCCAGAACATGAGCCGTATTCATAATAATATCCCGGGTGTGACGAGATGCAGTCATTGCATTGGCATTATGGTCTTCCTGTTCGGCTGAGGTTGGTAGAGAGTGCACAGAATCAGGTGAAGCGAGAGTTTGGTTTTCAAGGACAAGTGAGGCTGCAACGTACTGCAGCATCATCAATCCCGAATTGAGTCCCGCTGCTTCTGGACTATCTACAAGCATTGGTGGAAGGTTTGCATTAAGCTTTTCGTCCAACAGCCTATACGTACGTCTCTCAGAAATAGCTGCAATCTCTGCCATTGCAATGCCTAGGAAATCCATCCCAACCCCAACTGGTTCACCATGAAAATTACCACCGGAGAGTGCAATGCCTGGCCCAAAAAGAAGTGGATTATCCGTTGAGGCATTGATCTCCGCCTCGATCATGTTTCCAACAAAATTGATTGAATCCCAACCAATTCCCTGCACCTGTGGAGCACAGCGCAATGAATACGCGTCCTGCACACGTCCTGCAGCATCAACTAAGCTGCTCCCTTTTGTGATTTTTCGAACCATCTCTGCGACCCGAATTTGTCCTTGATGTCCTCTTACTTGATGGATCCGCTCATCAAAAGCCCCTGAGCAACCCATCAATGCTTCCAGAGACATTGAAAGCGAAATCTCAGCGACGTTCAATAACAACTCAGCATCAAATAACGCTAATGCAGCAATCGCCGCTGAAAAGGTTGCACCGTTATTGAGAGCCAAACCTTCTTTCGGTCCCAGTTTGATCCGCTGCAGTCCAACCTTTTCCATTGCTTCTTTGCCAGAATAGATATTCTCCTCATATAATGCCTGACCAGATTCATTTTCAAGGTCCTTTGAATCAGTTGTAAATACAAGAGCCATGTGAGATAAAGAACACAGGTCTCCAGAGGATCCAAGCGAACCCTGTGATGGCACAATGGGGGTTACATGTTCATTCAACAGGTCTAACAGCGTCTCAACGACTACCAACCTGACACCTGAATAGCCTTTTGCCAGCGTATTTGCCCTAATCAATAATGCTGCTCGAACGATTTCTTCGTCCAAGGCCGGACCAGTTCCCACAGCATGACTTAGGATCAGGTTTCGACTTAATCTTGCAGCATCATCACATGGAATCCCCTTATCAGCGAAGAAGCCAAATCCTGTGTTGATCCCATAGACAGGATCTCCACGAGCCATTATGTCCTTCACCCAATTCTGACTGCGCTGAATAACTTTTTCCGCTTCAGCCGTCAGACACACTTCCACCCCTTTTCTGGCAACTGCAACAACATCTTCTATTGAAAGATCAGAACCATTAATCTGAATCAGGCTCAAGCGTGCCTCCTAGATCTAAAACAACAATAAACCAAGAACAACAGATGTCAATGGAACTGTTATATTATCAACATCTCGTAAAGGTAAAGATTCGACCAAAGTTGATGCCAAAGCAATAATGCCAACAGGCAGAAGATATCCTGATATCGGTCCCGGGAAATAACCATTCAAGACAAATATCCAGAGGATCAAAATAGCAAATAAAAAACCACCAATTAACATCGCTAAAGATCCAGCAAGCGATTTTTTCTGTGCCCATGGTAATTTCAAACTATTAATCCGCTTGCCAACGACATCTGCTAATCCATCCCCACCACACAAAATCATCAACGCAACGATCCCAACAGGCGATCGTCGCCAAAATATTATCGTTAGAATCACAAATACAAGTCCATAAAATAAAGGGCCACGTAGAATTTCTTTTCGTTCACCAGTCCGGGACATTGCGTCAACTGCAGATGCATCTCGTATCACTCCCAGCCCAACCAGAATGAACTGCGAGGTAATCGCCATTGGGATCACTGCCGCGAAGTATGGTGCGGAATTTATCTCTTTAAACAACAACCAGCACAGCACAAAAATCGGTCCTGTTCCAATATGAATAACTTTCCTGCTTATCTCGCTTGAAACCCACCCCTTATGAGCAAAGAAATCATTTATGCGAAGCCAGGCTAAGGCAATGCCGGCTGTTAATATCATCGCTACTAAGTTGTTATTCAGCATGTTTTTTCTCAGTCATTATTATTGGAAAAAGAATGTTTAATTTCTTCTCCCGATTTCGCGATCCACATCACGAGCCATATCACGTTTCTTAATACTTTGACGTTTATCATATTGCCGCTTGCCCTTTGCCAAAGCGATTTCCACCTTTGCCAGACCATCCCGCAAATACAGGCTTGTCGGAATTATGGTCATCCCCTTGATACGGACCCCATCCCATAATGATTTTATTTCCTTCTTATGCAACAAAAGCCGTCGATCCCGCTCCGGTTCATGATTAAACGTAGAAGCTTGATCATATGGCGCAATATGTGCACCAACCAACCACGCCTGCCGTCCATTCGTACGAACATATGCCTCATTGAGGGATACCTGCCCCGCTCGGATCGATTTAATTTCGGAGCCGCGCAGTTCAATACCTGCTTCAAAAGAATCATAAAGCTGGTATTCGAATTTTGCTTTGCGATTTCGTGAGATAACCTTAACACCTTTCATAGGGTCTTATTTTAACACACACTAACTGTTTATTTAATCACTGAACTCAGACAAGGTGAAAGTATATGATAAAACGATAAATCATCCCCATCCTGGAAAACCCTGATGGGTATAATCAATGTGACTAAACTTATCAATTTCTTTGGGAGTCATAAATTAAATGGAAATTTCTCTGGCATTAGGTGGTGGTGGTTTACGAGGTATTGCACACATTGGTGTACTAAGGGCTTTGGAAACACATGGCTTCGAGATAAAGTCAATTGCTGGTACCAGTGCGGGAGGATTGGTAGGGGCAGTTTACGCAGCAGGCTTCAGCACGGAAGAGATAGAAAGCATTTTTAATGAGTTTAATAAGAATCATTCATTTTTGCACAGATTAAGTGAGCAGCCATCACTCTTAGGTTTGACAAGCATCGCGAATATCTTGACTGATTTATTAGCCGATCGTACGTTTGAAGATCTGATCATTCCTTTCACGGCCACTGCTGTAAGTCTTCACTCTGGAAAGGAGATCATTCTTCGGAAAGGAAAAGTTGCAGATGCCGTGCTAGCCACCATTGCCGTTCCAGGTGTATTTCCCAGCAAGGAGATAGACGGCAAAATCCTGATCGATGGCGGGGTTCTTGATCCTGTTCCTGTTCAGGTTGCCCGTTGGATGCGTCCTGATTTGCCAGTGGTTGCTGTCATCCTGCATAAAACACCAGAAGGTTGGTCTGGGGAGGAAAGTGCTCTTCCCCTTTCAATTCCTGGACCTTCTCAAATCGTCGACCGACTTACAAAATTGCGCCCGGTTCAAGCCTTGAGGATCTTTACCCAATCAATTGAAGTCGCAACGAAACAGTTATCAGAATTAACCATGATGTTGTACAAACCTGAAGTAGTTATTTCTCCGCTGGTTGGTCACATCGGAATTCTACAAAGTATAGATACAAATGAAATGATCAATGCTGGTATCCAAGCGACTGAAGAGTCCCTGACCGATATAAAAGCAGAAACAAATTGGATGAAGCGGATTCATAGAAAAGTCAGGCGCTGGGTTTTACCTGAAAAGCCCCCTGAGTTTTGGGAGAATATCGATAACTGACTGCCTTGAGCAATATTCCCTGAAAAAAGACCACATAATTCCACAAGAGGGATATAAATGCTACATTTTGTATCGCTATGATAGTTATGCAAAAGTTAACTGACCGAATAATTTATGATTTCTAATAGCAATAATACCCAAATAATCAAGATTGACGGATGGACATTTCGTGTAAGAAGCCCGCAAAGAACTGAGGCTGAAACGAGAGTAATCTTGATGCTGCATGGACACCTGGGAAACGAAAACGTGATGGGACCGTTCATTAAAACAATTCCAGATTCTTATTGTATTATTACCCCACGCGCACCTATCAAATTGGGTGAAGACCAATATAGCTGGCATGACATTCAACCTCAGTGGCCAAAACCTTCTTATTACAAGCAAGTCGCAGACCAGCTATTATCGCGTTTAGAGGAAATGGGGCAGGATCAAGAATTGGGATTATATCCTATTGACGTGATGGGATTCAGTCAGGGAGCTGTATTAGCCTATTCGCTTGTACTCTTTTATCCTGAAAGAATGGAAAGAATAGCCAGTCTATCCGGTTTCATCCCCCATTCCTGGCAAAAGGATTATTCAGATAGGAACCTCGAAGGGAAAAAGATGTTTATTGCACATGGCAAACGAGATGAAGTCGTTCCAATCTCTTCAGCCCGTAAAGCAGCTGAATGGCTAACAAAACTTGGCGCAAGTGTTACGTTTTGTGAGTCAAATACAGGTCATAAAATCGGTGTTAATTGTGTTTTAGAAATGGAAAAGTTTTTTCGGTCTCAGGATTAGCGTCCACTGATCAAGGCGATCATACCCAGAAATATCCCCAGCGCACCAAGACCAATTATGATCAATCCCATTGGCACTCCTCCAACGCCTGTATTATCTGTTACAGAGTTGAACGTAGGGATTTCCAGAGGAGGTGGTTCGGTAAAAGTTGGGAGCCGTGTGGCATCAGGTGTAATCAAGAATTGCGCAGCGAGCGTTGGATCGACAGTTTGTGTGACATTTGGCGTTGATGTTGGTGGAGGTTCCACGATCGGCAAATTCCCACCAAATAAAGTCACCAGATTGCCATAGACCCAAGCTTTTCCATCATCTGCACCGACATACTCAATTTGGATCCAGTCACCGTAACGTCCAAGGGCATTCGCTTCTTGATCAATAAGCAGCACGCCAACTTTTTCAGTTAGTGCGCTTGGTCCTGCTCGTACGTTGATTTGCGTGTCATTTGCAGTTAATGCATTCACAATGACATAAGGACCTTTGGGTGTACTGGTTACAGTGGGAATATTACCAGTCGGTTGTTGTCCTGAAGGCCTGGCTTCAACGACCTGGTTAATAAAAAAACCTGAGATTATGATGATCAAGATGAAGAATGTGATCGGTAAGATTAACCGATTTTTCATCGAAAACTCCAATTATTTAATATCAAATTTAGCAAAAAGATTATAATCCATTGAGGTAGAATATGAAAGTAACGTTGCTATCGGAGATTAAAGACCAGGAAGGTTTGTAAATGACAGAGACCCGAATTTATCATGGAAACCTGAACCCCAGTGATATTGCACGTGACATTATTGCCCAATTTAACCGTGGCAGCTATCGGGTACAACAAATTGGTCGCGATCCAAAAATTGCTGTACAGATTGCCACCCATAGAATGAACACGTCAGGTGGACAGACAGCATTAACCATCACCATTCACAAGGTGGATGATGGTGTATCAATTCAGGTTGGGAATCAAGCCTGGCTTGGTGTCGCTGCCAGCCTGGGGATTACTGCACTGAGTGCTTTGCGAAATCCATTATCTCTCCTTGGCAGGTTGGATGACTTAGCACAGGACATCGAATCCCTTCAACTGGAAGAGGATATCTGGGCTGTGATCGACCACTCTGCTCATCAACATGGTGTCGGGAAGGCATTATCAGACCGTTTGAATCGGTATATCTGTCCATATTGCAATACAGCAAACCCTGTCGGCGAAAGCCGCTGCATCGCCTGTGGTGCCCCCTTGGGAGACATTCAACCAATGGCATGCCATAACTGTGGTTTTGTCGTCAGTAATCTCGAACGCGAATGTCCAAATTGTCACGTTCGGTTGCCCAAAAGAGCCTAACAACACCCGATCAAGTGACAACAATCCATCCCAGTGAAATAAATTTCAATCAGATCAGACGCCAATGACGATTGTCTGCTTGAATGAAATCATTTGCGCGATGAGGTCCTTGTGTGCCAGCCTCATACACCGGTAGATTATTCAATTTCTGTTCTTCCCATGCATTAATAATTCCCTCTGTAATCTGCCAGGCTGTTTCGACCTCATCACTTCGTGTGAATAATGTCGCATCTCCCGTCAAACAATCCAGCAGTAATCGCTCATACGCTTCAGGTGGCTCCCCTCCGAATGCTTCTGCGTAATTGAATTTCATTTCAACCGGTTCAACGCGCATTTCATTCCCTGGCACCTTGGCTCCCAAAGAAAGCGTGATCCCTTCATTTGGTTGGATACGGATGACCAGGACATTTGGTGCTTCTTCTGAGAGATTGCGCTGACCAAAAAGTGACAGTGGAATTTGAGTGAATTGGATTGAGATTTCGGTTGTACGTTTGGGTAATCTTTTTCCCGTTCGCAGATAAAAGGGGATCCCTGCCCATCGCCAGTTATTAATAAATAAACGAGCCGCAATATAAGTTTCGGTGATTGACTTTTGTGTGACACCAGGTTCATCACGATAACTCTGTACCCTTTCTTGATTGATCATTCCGGAAACATATTGGGCTCGGATCGTGTTTTTCAAAGCATTTTCACCTGAAATATCACGGATAGATTTTAATACCTTAACTTTTTCATCACGAACGGTCTTTGCATTAAACACTGCTGGTGCTTCCATTGCCGTCAATGTCAGAAGTTGAAGGAGGTGATTCTGGAAGACATCCCTTATAGCACCTGATTTATCATAATAACCCGCCCGAGTCCCAACGCCTTCAGTTTCAGCCATGGTGATCTGAATGTGGTCGATATATTTCCGATTCCATAGAGGTTCAAATATGCCGTTCCCAAAACGAAATGCAAGAATGTTTTGTACAGTTTCTTTGCCCAGGTAGTGATCCATCCGGTAGATCTGGTCTTCCTCAAAAACTGAATGAAGTTTTTCATCCAGTGATTTTGCCGTTTGTAGATTTCGCCCAAAGGGTTTTTCGACAACAATACGCCGCCAGGCATCTTCACAATAGTCTAGTTTCGATGCACCGATTTTTTCAACAATCGTACTGTATAAACCTGGTGGTGTAGATAAGTAAAATAATATGTTTCTTACACCTAATCGCTTCAATACCTGCGTAAGTTGATCATAGCCTTCAGGATCCTCGAACGTTGATTGAATATAGTAGGCTCTTTCCAACAACTCATCAAGAATTTGATCCTTTACAGGTTTTATTCGTCCAAAATCTGCAACACCTTGCCTTAGTTCCGCACGCATTTGCTCATCATCCCAGGGACGTCTGGCAAACCCGATAATAAATAAGGGACTTGGAAGGCGGCCATTCCTGGCGTTCTCGTACAGCGCTGGCAATAATTTTCTTCTTGCCAGATCCCCTGTAACACCAAAAATAACAATAACTGCACCATTTGAACAAGGCATGGAATTGGAACCTATTTCTAACATAGACTCTCCAGTTGAGGAAATTATCTTATTTGAGAATACTCAAAATTCTACCTGATATAGAGATCTTTTTTTCCTACACTACTGGAGTTTTTGTTCTTATCTTTGAATTAAGTGAAATTTAATTATTTCTGATCAGGTTACTCGCAATTCAAACGATATCCAATGAAAGGAACTACCGACACATTGATCTCTATTGATTCAGACTATAATGAATGATACTTTTTTAATATCGGAGGCCTTATTGTGATCAAAATTATTGCAGATACAACGTGTGGATTACCGTTATCTGAACTGAATGTTATGGGTGTGGATGTGATTCCCCAGATCATCATATTCGATGACAAGCCTTATCGCGATGATACTGAAATCGATACCCCAACTTTTCTTACAAAGCTAGAAGAATCAAAAACGTTGCCCAAAACAGCTGCTCCTCCACCTGCCCTTTATGAGTCCTTGTTTAAAGAGTATGCCAAAGATGGACACAGCATCATTATTCCCACGCCATCGTCAGAGGTCAGCGGTACATATCGATCAGCAGAAGTTGCCGCAGGAATGGTCCCTGAAGCAGATGTCCATATTCTGGATACTCGAACAGTCGCTGGCGGTTTGGGTACACTGGTTAAGCAAGCTAAAACCTGGGTGGATGAAGGGAAAAAACCTGAGACAATCCTCAAGGATTTGAAAGCTTTAGCTTCGAGAGAAGTTGTGTATTTCCTTGTGGATACCCTGGAATACTTGCATAAAGGAGGCAGGATAGGTAATGCTTCTTTCCTCATTGGCAGCGTGCTCCAAATGAAACCCATTCTTGGCTTAGATAATGGTAAAGTAACTGCTATCGAGAAACAGCGCACATCCCATAAAGCCCTCAGCCGGTTGAAGGAATTAGTCATAGAGCAATGTCCGCAAGGGGATCAATCTCTTATCACAGTCAGTCATTGCGGTGGTCAGGTAAGAGCAGAACAACTTGCTCAAGAATTAGGAGTTGTCTTATCAGTCCCTTCCATCCCGGTTTACGAGGTTCCCCCCGCAATCGTTGTACATGGTGGTCCAGGCATCATTTCCGTAAGCTTCTTTAAATCTGCTGCCTGAATTCCCTGGTTGCTTTTTATGTAATCCCGTCTAATAAGCCTCCATCAGTATAGCGTGCATCGTTTTCTCATCCAGAACAACAGGATTCTTCTGCATACTCGATGAAATTTTTGATTTTGTTATAATCCAGTCAAAGTCCGATTTCTTAACACCTATCTCATGCAAGCCGGGAATGCAAAGATCATCTGCTAATTCTGCTAACCACCCGACACCGTCCTGGATCGATGCATTTTGATCACCGGTCACAATCGCCGCGATCTCCTGATATCGATTCCTGGTTTCACCTTGATCGTCCAATGTACTCAACACCTTGACATTATATTTCATCACAGAAGACAGCAAACTGGCACATAATGCGCCATGCGGAGATTTGAACATCCCCCCAATTGGCCCAGCAAATCCATGGACCGCACCTAATCCGGCATTCGCAAGAGCTATTCCCCCAAAAAGGCTGGTCAAAGCCATATCTTCTCTTGCATGTTTATTCTCACCATCCTTATAAGCTTTTAATAATGACCGCGCCCCTCGCTTGACGCCCTCTAAAGAGATGATATCTGTGATCGGATTTGCCGCGGTTGGACACATACGCCTCAATAACCTGTGTAAAAGCATCCATTCCTGTTGAAGCAGTAATGGATGGCGGCATGGAATAGGTTAATTCAGGGTCCACGATCGCTACAGTTGGGATCATTTTTGTGCTTCGCATACTAACCTTAACATGATGCTGGGGTGATCTTATAACTGCATTCTTCGTCACCTCAGTCCCTGTGCCAGCTGTGGTTGGAACGGCTATCATTGAAGTGGGATAATTTTCAATCTCTCTTCCTTTACCAACGACCTCAAGATAATCCAGGATGTCCCCTGTATTGGTCATCAATGCTGCGATTGCCTTTGCAGCATCCATTACTGAACCACCTCCAAATCCGATCACAAAATCACATTTATTTTCCTTTGCTGCATCAAGGCCTTTCCGGATGATTGAAATGTCTGGCTCTTTGACCACCCTAAAAATGTCTACATCAATGCCAGATTCTCGAATTAATCGAATAACGCATTCCATATGAACGGATCCCCCTCCGCATACAATGAGTGCGTTCTGCCCCATATTATGGGCAGCATCACCGATTTTATTTATGGAACCGCACCCAAAAATGATCCGATTTGGTACAAACATTTCAAAAATCATATTTAATCCCATCCAACTTCATCTGGAAAAATGTTGTGAAATATTTTTTTTGTTCTTGGAGCTGCCATCATTTCCTCAACAGCTTCTTTCCAAACCTGGTAATGCGTTGTTTCTTTGTGTTTGCCTGTATCCTCCCTCGTCCGGTAAACTTCATTCAACATGATTTGATTTGGATCATCAGGACATTGCAATACATCAAACCTGGCAATCCCTGGTTCCATCAAACTGTTCTTCGCATTTTCAAGTGTCGCAGTCAAAAATGCATCAAGGCAATCCGGTTTAACCTGGACAAAAACATTGACGATCAACATTTGTAAGTCCTTTCAAAATATCTTTTTACTCTTGACCAAGAATCAGTATACTATGGTTCAATTCAATTCCTATTTCTATGGATATCTCCTAATTTAGTATGTTCAATCACCAATGTATTCACCTGGATGATGACCTGATCATTATCAACAAGCCATCTGGACTATTGAGTATTCCAGATGGCTATGATCCCGCTCTACCATACTTAAAAACTGTTTTAGAACCTATATATGGGAAATTATGGTTGGTTCACCGATTGGACAAGCCAACAAGTGGGGTCATGATCCTCGCGAGGAATGAGGTATCACATCGAAAATTGAATGAGCGTTTTCGAGAAAGGAAGATTAAAAAGCAATATCACTGTTTAGTAGTCCCAAAACCTGTCTGGCGTGAATTGCATATCCAACTACCGTTGAGAACGAATGCGGACAGAAAACACCGCACGAGGGTTGACCATGAAATGGGGAAACAGGCAGAGTCAATTTGCCAGGTCAAAAGAAGCTCACAAACCGGTGCTTTATTGGAAATTAGGATTTTTACCGGCATAACCCACCAAATTAGGGCACACCTAAGGGCTCACGATATTGTCATTCTTGGCGACCAGTTGTACAGCGCAGGGTTAAGTATTCAGCAGATCCCGGTCCAACGGCTGATGCTGCATTCACGTCTTATCGGATTCGACCATCCCTCAACAGGTGATTGGATGGAATTCTCAGCACCCTACCCGGATGATTTTCGAGCAGCCTTCACCAGCATGATTACTTCCACATTTCCGGATGCAGCGATTTAATTGAACAATGCCCTTGTGAACCGATGACAATATGATCAAGTATTTCCAGCTCAAGCATCGTACCTGCCTCAATTAACATCCGGGTCAATTGAATATCCTCAGGGCTTGGTGTTGGGTCTCCACTGGGATGATTATGAACAATGATAAGCGCAGCGGCATTCATTCGAATACCTGATTTGAAGATTTCTGCAGGTCGAACCGATGATGAATTCAAAGAACCACGATACAAGTTTTCGATCGTCTTAAGACGGTTTCTACTATCCAGCAGCAGCACCCAAAGTTCCTCTTGCTCCAAACCCGCCATTTTATACTGCACTTGATCTGCAACATCCTGCGGACCAGTGATTATAATATGATCCTCAGCTTGATGCCGTGCAATGCGGTGTCCAACTTCAATTGCAGCTTTGATCTGCGCTGCTTTAGCTTTTCCTACCCCCTCCACTTCACATAATTGGAGAAGCTTTGCCTGCTTTAAGCCTTTCAAACCATTAAAATCACCCAATAGTTTTTGACCGACTTGAATAGCATTGGATCCTTTCTTTCCCACTCGGATTAGAATCGCCAATAACTCAGCATTCGTTAAGACTTCTGCCCCATACTTTTCTAAACGCTCTCGAGGACGTTGGGATAGTTCTATATCCTCTATCCGATAACCCAAATTGATATCTGTCATAAACGACCTCCTGAGACAAAGCTAAATAAATATCCTAATAAATCCGATAAAGAATAGCTTTAAAATAGCTCCATGATATAATATCATATTCTTATTGATATGGAATCGTTATGGAAATCAACATTACACAACTGAAGAAATGCACTCTTGTTGAAATTGCCGGTCGAATTGATAGTTACACAGCTCCAAGGATCAATGAAACCCTGAGAAATCTGATTTCTGACGGCCACTGCAACCTTGTGATCGATTTAAAAAATGTCAGTTTTATATCAAGTTCAGGGATTCTGGCTCTTGTTAATGCCCAAAAGAAATGTAAATTGGAGGATCGGGGGAAAATAGTCATCTCCACTATACCAGAGCTTGTATATTCAGGGTTCGCCTTAGCCGGATTCGATAAGCTTTTTGATTTTTTTGATGATGCCGATACAGCAGCCGGTAGTTTTTAAGGAACAATGAGATGATTAGTAAAGCCTTTCCCGGAAATTATCGTAGTTTGGCAATAATAAGCGATTTTATTGTTGAACAAGCTGAAAAAATCGAGTTCAACCCTTCTGAAGTGTATGCAATTCAAACCGCCGTTGATGAGGCATGTGCAAACATCATTGACCATGCATACGGTGGTGAAGACCTGGGACAGATCGATATCAAGGTTCAGGAAATAAAAACAGGCATAAAAATCACATTGAAAGATAATGGAGTGCCGTTTAATCCAGACGATATTCCCGCGCCCGACATCACTTCACCGTTGGAAATCCGTAAGGAACGTGGTTTAGGGATTTTCTTCATGCAGAAATTGATGGATGAAGTGATTTTTGAATTTTCAAAAGGTGGGATCAATACACTCACCCTCCTGAAATTCCGCGGGGAATGAATGTGTCTTCAGATAAATCAACCACCCTTCAGGACCAGCTGACAAATTGGCAGCAAAAACAATTAAACCTGGTACGTACCGTTACCAAACAAATATCGTTGCTAACGGATCTGGATGTTTTAACCAAACAAATTACGAATCTTGTCCAACAAACCTTTAATTTCAGTTATGTCGCAGTCTTTCTGGTCAATGAGGAGGATGAAAGACTCCATTTTGAGTCCAGCTCGTTGAGAGATGAAGAGAACAGAACTGACGTCATACGACCAGAGTTTGAAATTGATCAGCATCCAGGATTTGATCTTGGAGAGCACTTAATCGGTCATGTTGCCAGTACAGGCAAAGAATTGATCGCTAATGATGTCACAATAGAACCACGCTATCACAAAGTGGATTCCTTGAAAGAAACACAATCTGAAGCAGTGTTTCCCCTGATTGTCTCATCACAGGTACTTGGGGTTTTTGATATCCAGGCATCAGAGAAAAATGCATTTTCCGAAAACGATCTGCTCATCCTCAGAGCACTTGCTGATAACATTTCCATTGCCGTTGAAAGGACACGGTTATACCAGGGAGTAAAAGCACAGGCTGACCAACTCTCTACAGTATATGACGTCAGTCGGGCAATAACATCAATTCTCGACACAGATGAACTGCTTCAAAGAATCGTGAAACTTATCCATGACCGATTTGATTTTCCCTTTGTTCACCTTTTTTTGATTGATCACATACAAGACAGGATCACCTACAAAGCTGGCAGCGGTCATAGAGCTAAAGGATATGCAGAAGCGCGCGTTTCTTATGATATGAACGCAAGTAAAGGCATCCTTCCCTGGGTTATCAAACATAAAAAGACTTTTTGTTTAAACAATGTTGAAGCTGAGCCATTATTTATTAAGGCTTTTGACGCTCAGGAAACATCTGGCTCTGAAATGAGTATTCCATTGGTTTTTGGTGGAGAGATTTTGGGCGTTCTTGATATACAAAGCGATAAACAAGATGCCTTTTCTCCTGAAGATCAACAGCTTATGGAAAGCCTGACCGACAATATTGCGATTGCTATACGAAACGCGGGACTGTATCGATCAGAAAGATGGCGTCGTGAGGTCGCTGAAAACCTTCGGGATGTTGCAGGATTATTGTCTGATGATGCAGCATACTATGAAATTCTGGATATCATTCTATTAAGATTGTGGAAGAATTTACCCTGTGATGTGGCTGCATTTTGGCTTACTGATAATGATTCAAAATCTGAGTCAAATAATCTGAAGCTAGCTGCATATCAATCATCAGAGGATCTCTCAATAGAGAGTATAGAAAATCTGACAATTGATCCCGAATCCTGGGCAATAAAAGTATATGACGACTCAAAACCTGTTATTCGACATCCTGAAGATTCGATCGGTCCCATTGCGACGCTGCTCCAATTTCAAAGTAATTATTCTGCAATAGCGGCACCTCTGCACACAGGAGAAGAGCTGCTTGGAATCCTGGTGCTGATGCACCGTATGCCGGGTCGGTACGGACATGAATCGAAAAATATCACCTCCGCGTTTGCCAGTTATGCAGCGATTGCCATTAAGAACAACCGCCTATTCACAACCTCCCAGGAGCAGGCATGGATAGCCACCATTTTGTTGCAGGTAGCTACTGCGACCCAATCTTTGACGAAATTGGACGAGTTGGTGAGAACCATTGTACGTTTAACACCAATGGTTGTAGGCGTTAAAGGATGTGCTCTTTTTCTCCGAGACACTCAAAACAAGTTTTTTTCGTTAAATGCTTGCTATGGAATCGGAGAACTCTTCTGAAAGCCTTAACCCAGATCAACCCATCAACATCATATCCTCATCAATATTGGACGAATTGCTGATCAGCCAGACACCACAACAAGTTCAGGATCCAAAGGTAGAATTTGATTTGCCCTCCCTGTATACTGATCAAATGGCGAAGGATGCGCTGATCCTAATACCAATAATCTCAAGAGACGAGATTCTTGGCGCATTCATGCTGGCTTGTGAACCAGATTCTCATCTATTTGAGGATTGTTCAGATATTGTCAAAGACGAACGCTATCAAATAATAAATGGGATTATTCAACAAACTGCCATAGCTATTGAAAACATTCGTTTGCTTGAAGCAAAACAGGAAGAAGCATATATTTCGACCGTGCTCCTTCAAGCAGCTCAAGCTGCCGTCAGCAGCGCTGATTTAAATGACAATCTTGATTCTATTGTACACATCATGCCGGTTATGGTTGGGATTGATGCAAGTATCGTTTACCGATGGCATCAAGAGGAGGATCGTTTCCAGATAACACATGCTGTTATATCCGGGTCAAAAGGCGAATTTGAGATCCTTGATACGAAGTATCCACAGGGAGATTTTCCCATGTTGGATTCAATCCAACAGAATAATTACCCGGTCGTTTATCCATTTATCGATAACCTTCTCCCCCCTGAGGATTGGGATCTTGTGCTCCCTGATGAAGAACAAACTGATCCGACACCAATATTACAAAGTCATTTTCCATTATTGATGGGTTTCCCGCTTTCCATGAAAGATGATTTTTTCGGGGTGCTGATCACATTGGATAAGAATTATTCAACAAATCGAGAACGTCGTTTTGACCTCCTCTCAGGAATTGCCCAACAAGCATCGCTTGCAATCCAGAACGATATAATCAAGAAAGAAATGATTGAACGACAGCATATGGAAAGGGAATTCCAATTAGCCAGACAAATTCAGCAAACTTTCCTTCCAAACCAGATCCCTGAAATCCAGGGATGGGTAATGGACGTTCGGTGGGAAACAGCTCGTCTGGTTGGTGGCGATTTTTACGATTATTTCTTGCTTCCAGATGGAAGAATGGCTTTCTTGATAGCAGATGTCTCAGATAAAGGACTTGCCGCCTCGCTTTACATGACGGTTACACGCACTTTGATCCGCGCGGCCGCTCAAGAATCATCTTCACCAGCTAAGACCTTAGAAAGAGTCAACGATCTGCTGTTGGTCAATTCTCAAAACGGTTTATTTGTCACAACGTTCTATGGCATATTATCCATCGATGATGGTTCCCTGACGTATACAATTGCAGGACACAATCCACCATTTGTCCTAAAATATCAGGGGAAAGAAGTCATAGCATTGCCTAAAGGAGGGATAGCGCTGGGTGCACTACCTGACATTCAATTGGAGCAACACGAGATCCCCCTTGAGCACGGTGATTGTTTGATTCTGTATACTGATGGGGTCACAGAAGCATTCAATCAGGATGATCAAATGTATGGGGAAGATCGGTTGAAACAATGCCTGGCAAGGATGATAGGAGAGAATGCTGAAGTTGTATTAAGAGATTTGGAGAATGACCTGAATATTTTCCGTGGCGATTCTCCCCTCAGTGATGACACAACTATACTGGCAATAAGCAGAGAAATTTCACTTACAAATCAACACAGGGATCCTGGTATCCCTTAAAACAGCATCCACAGTACTGCCTAATAACAACTCCAGGATCGGTGGGAATCCATATCCCCCCATAATGACCATGTCTACTGACTGGTTTTCTGCAAACTCCAGGATGATATCACTAACGTGTGCTGTATTTTGGATGAATTGAAATTTATCACAACATTCCCCAATTTCTTTTTCTACATAATTAATATGATGCTGACCTTTTTCTTCGTTATCGTCCACAATAAGAACAGATACTTTTCTACCATGCACACTGGCAAAGTACTTAGTGATAAATAACGCTTCTTTACCTTTGGGACTGCCATCATATGCCAGTAATATGTGATTCAAGGTACTGATTTGTTCCTTCACAACCAGTATAGGTCGTGTACTCTGTCGAAGGATCAACCGGATCCCAGATGAGTACCGAGAGAACACATTTCTTTCAGGTGGATAGGATAATCTCAATACAACAAGATCATTCACTTTTGCACGGTCACATATCGTTTCTGCAATTTGACCATCACTGAATACCAGATTCCCACCTAATGCTGCCTGATTAAGACGTTCTGAAAAAGCATTCGATAAATCAGATTCAATAATCGTTCTCTTACTATTTTGATCAAACACGACCAGACCGCGCACATCGGCGTATTCAAGCTTAGCAAGCACAATTGCCTGTTCTAAAGCGATCCAGCTTTCTGGTTGGCCATTCATAGCAACAAGAATATCAGAGATCAGTTTATGATTGCTCTCCCCTTTTTGAATGCGCCATTCGCCAGGTGACGTGAAATCCTCAAGCGGTTTGGGCAGCAGGAATTTCAACAGCTTCCGCCTAAAACCGCCAAACCAATTTTGAGCACTTTTCACCCCGCTGTCCTTAAAATCTGAAGCAGCTTTTTCTGGACGTATTGACCAACCAAGCGCTTGCTGCATATATGTCTGGTGATCCAAAAGCCAGAGATAAAGATCTGTTTCTGTTCGTCCCAAGAATTCATGAAGTATTTCATGTTCACGAATGATATCAACAATTGGAGCATAGACACGATCATACCAATGACGTGTCGCTTCAGGCACAGGTATCTCACGCTGCTGCTCGTTCCCCATGTAATGGCGATGCACTTGAATGTGTTCTTTTATGGTTTCATACTGTCCCGGAAAAGTGATCAGAAAAGTCTCATCAGGCACAACTTTATCAAATTGGGTTTCTTCAAGAAATTTAACATACTCCTGTTTAATAATCAAATCATCAGGCGTATCCCCGGAAGATAGGGGGACACGTGTTTGAATCTCTGTTACATATGCTTCAATCTTATCAATTTCCATTTGACGGGCTACTGAGACGCGATGGTTCCCATCCATAACAAAATAACTATCACCTATTTGATAGACCTGGATAGGATGTAAACCAGGACTTCCAGGAGAGGTCATCGCAGATTTTACTCGCGCCCAGCGCTGCATGTCATTATCCCGTAATGGGAGGAAATTTTTATCAAAGTCCTGATATCGATTCACACTTCCCACTATTGCGTTTACAGGGATATCCCTCACACCCTTGGAAGAAGCCCCGGATGAGTGCAGCTTTTTTGTGATTTCATCATATTGAAACAAATCCTTGCTTTTCCCTGTAATCGAAGCCCAAAGATGCTGCAATCTTGCTTTTTTTCGCTCCCTTTTGAAATCCTCAAGCGCTTTATTATATTCAATTGGACTGATTTCATCAGACATAAAACACTCTTGCCAGTACGTCAACCTTGTGAAAAAACTACGATTCTCTCATGTTAGCAAATCTAAAATGATTTTTGATTCTTATCGGCTTCCCACTCAGTTTCTGTGAATTATTACGACCGAACTGATCCAATAAAATTTATAAACCAATATCAGATAGATATTAATTTTACTTTATCATCAGTTTATCATTTTGGAGAAATGATTATCAAGTTAGCGTTGATACAAAATAATTATTGAAAACCAAACTGACAATCGTGCTATAATTCCCAAAAGTTGTTTATATTGGATAATCCACTGCATTAGGACCATCATTAATTTCAAGCAATCTATGCAAAAACCAACACCTCGACATCTAATGGAAGAAACAGAACCAATCGATTATCTGGTCATTGGGCACCTGACATCAGACCTGGTTGTATCAGGAACAAGATTAGGGGGCACTACCGCTTTTTCTGGACTGACGGCAAATGCTCTGGGGTTGAATACAGGCATCATTACTTCATTCTCCAAGGGTCTCGATACGTCTGCCATCGAGAAGATATGGATTAAAAATAAGATTAGCAATGAGACTTCTACTTTTAAGAACTTATCAAATGGCAGCACCAGAAGACAATTCCTTTACCACAAAGCAGAGAAGATACTCCCTCGTGATATACCCCTATTCACCAAACCACCAAAAATAATCCATCTTGGACCGGTAGCCAATGAGGTTGACCCAGATATCACAACTTTATTTCCAAATTCATTAAAATGCCTGACTCCTCAAGGTTGGTTTCGAGAGGTGGACGAACATGATCAGGTCAAATTCCAGGAATGGGAAAATTATCATCATCATTTGCAGAACGCTGATATTGCTGTAATAAGCATAGATGATATTGAAAATGATGAAGCACGAATTGGGGAAATGGCAGGTAATATTTCTATTTTCGTCGTGACAGAAAATTCCAAAGGAGCTAGAGTATACTGGAATAATGATGCCAGGTTCTTTTCCGCACCTGAGGTAAAATATCTGGACGATACAGGCGCAGGTGATATTTTTGCAACATCTTTTTTCTATCGTTACTTATTTACAAAGAACCCCTGGGAAGCTTGTCGTTTTGCAGTATTGATTGCATCATGGTCAGTCACAAGAGCATATCTGGCAAGCATACCCACACCTGAAGAAATAGAACTCGCTAAACTCGAAGTTCTATCCAATTAAGGGATCAAAGTATGGGATTGGGAAAAATTTATACGATTGTCAACCAGAAAGGTGGTGTTGGCAAAACAACCACAGCAATCAACCTTGGTGCATATCTGGGGAATTATGGGCAAAAAGTATTAATTATTGATATCGATCCACAGGCAAATGCAACTTCGTGTTTGGGCGTTGATAAAAATGACGTAGATGGCGGCACATATGATGTCATCATTGGTAGACAACCAATTTTGACGCAAATTCTTCATAATCCTCGGTTTAAAATATCTTTGCTTCCATCTTCACCATCTCTAGCTGGGGCAGAAATCGAGCTGATTGATTTGCATAACCGTGAACGCCGTTTGATAAAAGTTCTCGAAACAATTCGAAATAGATACGATTACATTTTGATAGATTGCCCACCATCGCTTGGCCTGTTAACCTTGAATGGTCTGGTCGCTGCTCAAAATGGCCTTCTAATTCCTATCCAATGTGAATATCTTGCCCTGGAAGGTCTTGGTCAATTAGTCAATACTGTCAATCGGGTCAGAAACTCGCTTTATCAAAAATTAGAGATCCATGGCGTAATACTGACAATGTACGATGCCCGGACAAATCTTTCCGCTGATGTTGTCCGCGAAGTTCAAAAATTCTTCGGTAAAAAAGTTTTCAACAGTATCGTTCCTCGATCTATTCGAACTCGCAGAGGCACCTTCGTATGGCATGCCGATTTCTGTTTTTTCTCCAAATTCAAGCGGTGGAAGGGCATATTCAGCATTAGCCAAGGAGTTGTTATTTCGTGATAATGTGCGCGTTTCAATTGAACAGGAGGCAATCTGATGTCTCGTAGACCAGGTTTAGGAAAAGGATTGGATGCGTTAATTCCTCAGGATGAGGTTCAGGGGAAAACCTCCTCGTTTGCACCATCTACTCAGGTGGTCATCCAGGTGCCATTTGAACTAATCTCTCCAAATCCACAGCAGCCTCGACACACACTGGACGCGGAAGCACTTGAAGAGCTGGCCGCTTCTATAAGAGAACATGGCATCCTGCAGCCATTAATTGTTTCTGAGAATCCTAATGAAGGTCAATATACTTTGATCGCAGGTGAAAGAAGATGGCGCGCGGCTGAATTAGCTGGTTTATCAATGGTTCCCGTGATCATCAGAACGGTTACAGAACAAGAACAACTTGAATTAGCGCTCATTGAAAACCTGCAGAGGGCAGACTTGAACCCACTCGAGAAAGCGAAGGCTTACCGTCAGCTTGTAGAAAACTTTTCCTTGAAACATGAAGAGATAGCGGAAAGAGTTGGAAAAAGCCGGACAAGCATCACAAACACAATCCGCCTGTTAAACCTTCCTGATCAAGCTCAGAAAGCATTGCGAGAGGGATTTATTTCCGAAGGTCATGCACGGGCGATTTTGGGACTGCCAAGCCATCAAGCACAAAGAGCTGCCCTCAGCACAATTCTTAATTTGGGCTTGAACGTCCGCCAAACTGAAGCGTTGGTGAAGAAATTGAGTGGTAGAAAACCTCAACAACGCCCGAAAGCCATCCCTCAACCAGAGGTTAGTGCCATTGAAGAACAGCTGCGAAACTTTTTTGAAACCAGGGTCAATATCAATCGTGGGGAAAAAGGCGGCAATCTCAAGATTTTCTTCTACTCAGATGAGGAGCTGAACGCTATCCTGGATAAAATCCTCCCCGAATAACACCATGCAAATTCTATATAATGCCAATATTCACGCCCCAAGGCATGGCGATGCCACTGCACTGGTGATTGATCGTGGCCAATTTGTTGCCTTTGGTACGGATACTGATATCCTGAATGGGTTCTCAAAAACAAAACTTCGTTTTGACTTGCAGGGTAGAACAGTCTGGCCTGGGCTGACTGATTCCCATCTTCATCTTCATCATCTTGCTGACAGCCTCTCTATTGTCGATTGTGAGGCTCAAACCCTGGATGAGTGTCTGTGTCGGATAAAAAAAGCTGCAGCTACTATTTCGCAAAGTGCCTGGATCCGCGGACACGGATGGAATCAGAACTTATGGGAAGCGGGTTTTGGTAATGCGAAAATTCTGGATAAAGTATGTGATGGCAGGCCTGCATTCCTGACTGCAAAATCACTTCATGCTGCATGGGTGAACAGCAGGGCTCTAGAGCTGGCAAACATCAAATCGGATACACCTGATCCGCCAGGAGGAACTCATCCAGCAAGATGAAAATAGCGTGCCGACTGGGATTTTGTTTGAAAATGCAGCCATTAATTTGGTTAAATCCATCATCCCAAAGCAGACCCAGCACGAACGCTCAGTGAGATATCAACAACTATTCAGCAAATTCTTTGAAGTTGGATTGGTGTGTGTGCATGATTTTGATGGACTTGAGAGTTGGAATACCCTCCAGGAATATCAACAAGACGATCAGTTAAGTCTTCGAATAAGAAAAAGCATACCTCTCGATCAACTGGAAGCATTCATAAGAAATGGCATGTACACAAATTGGGGGGATGATAAGCTCAATATTGGATGTGTCAAATTATTTGCGGATGGTGCTTTAGGACCTCAAACAGCTGCTATGGAACGCCCTTATGAAGACTCCAACAACAAAGGGGTCTTATTATTGACAGAAAAAGAGATTGTAGATATCGGAGAATTAGCAACCCATAATGGTATCGCTTTGGCTGTGCATGCTATTGGAGATCGGGCAAATAATGTTGTTCTGAATGCGTTTGAAAAAATAAGAGATTTTGAAAACAGACACCAACTCCCCCACCTTCATCACAGAGTTGAACACGTCCAGATCATTGATCCTAAAGATCTGCCAAGGCTGGCGAAATTAAATATAATTGCATCGGTTCAACCCATCCATGCGCCATCAGATATGGATATTTCTGATAAATATCTCGGCAGTAGATCAAAAAACGCCTATGCCTTCAGAACAATGCTTGAGAATAACATCAACTGCGTATTTGGCTCAGATGCACCTGTTAAATCCTTCCATCCTTTTAAGGGGATTCATGCCGCAATCACCCGGCAAAGATTGGATGGTTCACCTGATGAAGACGGTTGGCATCCTGGTCAACGGATCAGTTTAGGCGAAGCTCTTGAGGGTTACACAACAAAGCCGGCTAAACTTATTCAAAGAGGATCAGAGTTAGGCAGGATCGCAAAAGGTTTTAAAGCAGATTTCATGATTCTTGATAAGGATCCATTTGACATCAAACCACAACAATTAATAAATTTTCAGCCTTCCGCAACATTTATTGATGGTGTTTGTGTTTTTCAATCATTATCTCTCCCGATGAGTTTTCAAGATAGTGAAAGACAATAAACAGATGCGTAGGATTGCCTACTTTTTTCTTTTCCCCACATGCGATAATGGAAAAACCATTTAGGATAAGCTATAATTTAATTCTGAGGCTGTGCAGTTTTATACCAATAAGTTGGAGATACATGAAACCAGAGATTATGAATATCCCCAGGCGACTGAAAGAATTACGGAAAAGAACCCATCATTCAAAATCAAATTGTGCAAAAGTACTTGATGTACCGGTTGATCAGTATGAAGGTTATGAGAGCGATGAAGGCTTGATAAGCTTAACGGAGATAGAGCTGCTTTCTGAGTGCTTTGGCATTCCTGTCACATCATTCTTCAAATCCGAATCACCGGTGTTTCCGTATCATCCCTTCATGAATAAATGCAAAAGGTCAAAATTCAAACAATTAAGCGAAAAGATCACCCTGGCAAAACTTTAAACACAAAATGAGCCAGCAAGATATATCAATCGAAGAATTCAATTCAAGATCAGAAATATCCCTTGAAAATTTACAAAATTACCTTTCTGGCAGAACACCCATCCCACTTAGACATCTCCTTCGTATGAGCGAAGCGTTGGACCAACCAATCTCAGATTATTATTCTGATGTATCTCAGGGCGGGGATCTTGACATCAAAGAATCAGATCAGCCTTCGCAACCTGAAGAAGAAGCTCATTTACATGAAGAAAAAACAACACAGGAAATTGAAAGCCCTTCCGGTCAGCTAGCACAAGCGATATCTCAATTGACAATCAGGGACCAGGCGGACATCGCTAAACTCATACTTCAAAAATTAAAAGCTTAATCACTCAAATATTCGAGTTTAGATCCTTTTATAAAATGCCAAATGTCAATAGTAAATAATCCGGTCAATCCTTATGGGGAAATTGTTCAAGCTACTCAAGAGAATTTTGATCAAATAGCAGCATTTTTCAATCATAACCACTACATACATTGTCACTTGGATTGGTTTAGCCCCCTGGATTGGCTGGGAAATCAACCTTTTCTACTTGAAGTGATAAACCACAAGATAGGTGCTGTAATATGTGCAGTACCCGAAAATTCAGATATCGCCTGGATACGTGCCTTTGGTGTTTGCGACAGCGATCTCTTGAGAACATCATGGGCAAGTTTGTTGACGGAGACGGTCACCAGGCTCAGACGATCAGGCATCAAAAAAGTGGTGAGTTTAGCTTTACATAAGTGGTTCGAGGACAGATTAATCGCAAAGAATTTTAAAAATCATCATAATATTATCGTAATGAAATGGCAGGGGGAAATCCCAACAAAACAACCCCATCAAATCAATATCAGATCGATGACTGATCTTGATTTAGAGTCAGTCGAAAGAATTGATCATGCTGCATTTCCCCGTATCTGGCAGAATTCTCTTGAAGGATTAAGGAAAGCATTTCAACAGACAGGCATTTGCACTGTTGCTCTACATGAAAATAAAATCGTCGGTTATCAAATCAGCACCACGAAGATAATAAATGGACATCTTGCACGGCTTGCGGTTCACCCGGAATATCAGGGGCAAGGCATCGGATATGCTATTGTTTATGATTTACTCAGACGTTTTGATTACCTTGGACTTATACAGGTCACTGTAAACACTCAATCAAATAATGTGCCTTCGCTCAAATTATATGAACAGCTAGGCTTTGTCAGAGCTGTTGAAGAAATTCCAGTTTACGTACTTAATATTCAAGAGTCCTTTGAAAAATCGAATTTCCTTGAACTCTATGGAAATGACGAAATCAGAATGGGGATTGAGCTTGGTGTGGCTTTCGTGAAAAATTAGGAATTAAATTCCACCAAAGAAACGTTCAAACAGAAAGACAATCAAAGGGGTGATGATCAAGGCAGGCAGGTAGCTCCCTGTACGGATTTTCTTAATCTTTAGGAGGGCAGAAATAGCAATAGCCATCAGGATCAAACCCCCAACTGCAGTCATTTCATTGATCATTAATTCCGAAAAGAACCTGCTGAAATATGTTGATAATAAAGTTATCGACCCTTGATAAATGAGAATTGACAAGGTTGAGAACAACACCCCAATCCCCAACGAAGAGGCAAATGCGATTGAAGCAAATCCATCAAGAATGGATTTTATAGCTAATAATTCAAAAGTGCCTGTCATACCGTCCTGGATTGAGCCTAAAATCGCCATAGGCCCAATAATAAATACGAGTGAAGAAGTGACAAATCCGTCCACAAATTGCGCCTGGTGAGTCTGTAAAGACTTTTCATTAAGAAATAATTTCTTCAAGAACCGGCCAAGATTCGCCAACCCCTCTTCAATTTTTATCCATTCACCTAACAGGGCTCCAAAAAGCAGTCCTCCTAATGGAACTAAAGGATTGGTGGTTTCCAGGAAGGTCATTAAGCCATATCCGAGTGTAAATAGACCTAATCCGGTAATAATCGTCTCCCTGATTTTATTGGAAAAACGACGACCTATTAATATCCCCAATAGCGAACCTGTTATAATCGCCCCTGCATTAATAATAGTCCCAAGCATGGATCACCCCTCTCGAGACATTCGTGTCTCTTGCCCGGACATTGTTGTTTCATAAATCTCCAGCATGAAAATCAGTGAAGAAAGCCGGTTCAGATATGCGAGTATATTTGGTTTATGGATTTCTCTCGCTTGAAAGAATGAAACCGTCCGCCTCTCAGCGCGTCTCACAACAGTCCTTGCAACAGCAAATGCTGCACTGGCTGGACTTTCACCTGGGAGGATAAAACCATCTGGTAACTGGACAGCATTTTCAAAATGATCGATTTGTCCTTCAATCCATGACAGCTCCTTCGTCGTGAATTGAATTTGACTTTCTGATTCAATAGAAATCCCAGAAATCACGCTCATTAGAACATAAAGCTGTTTTTGGATATGAATGATGACCGTTTTAATGTTTTCCAATGCCGTTAATGAACGTGCCAAACCAAGAAAAGCAGATGTTTCATCAATAGCACCGACTGCTTCAATAAGGGGAGAGGCTTTGCTGATCCCAGTGTCACCAAAAGACTCGGTCACGCCAGTATCACCTTTTCCTGAATAGACCGGGGACATGAGCTATTATTCCGTTGTTTGATCTAATGCTTCAGTTGGTGACGTTTCTCTCGATGAGAGGATATACCAGTCATGCACATTGTTGAACCGATCTGAGGGCTCGAATATTGGTCCTAAATTTAACCCCATTAATGTCATCCGAAATTGCATAAGAATAAACTGGATACAGGATCGGCAATGAAGGTAATTCCCTCATAAAAAGAACTTGAAAATTCCGATATAACCGCATTCTTTCTGTCAGATCAACCGTCATCCGGGCTTGTTCCAAAAACTCACTGGCTGAACGATTGTCCCATTCAGCATAATTCTGACCGGATTTTAATTGTGCTTGCCCCCAAAATGGATAAGGATCTGGATCAGGTGATCGCATAAGATTGATATCAACCAACGCTATTTGATATGCCCTTGATGTCAGATCAGATAAAACCTCTTCGTAAGGTTTTGAATCCAGGGTCACCTTCAAGCCTAAATCCTCCCAATTCGATTGAATGATGGTCGCGATCTCAGAATGCCGAGGGTCATCTGGATGCAGAAGGGTAATATCAATTTCTAAACCCTCTTCTGTAAGGTATACATCCTGTTCCTCATCATAGTTTGCACCAGTTGCCTCGAATAATGATCTGGCAGTGGCCATATCAAAATTGATCTGCTCAATATCCTCATAAAACGCCCATGTTCCAGGCAATATTGGTCCACTTGCTTTGATCGCCTGGCCATTATAAACACGCTCAATGACCAAATCGATATTGATCGCATTTAATAATGCTTTCCTGAAAGTTGGATTTTGGAGAAAGTTCACTTCAGGATTATCAAGATTCAAGTATGCCATTGTAAGAATAGGCATCCGGGCAGAATATACCGCAAGCTCAGGGTCACCAAGGACGTCACTTAATACTTAAATCGTCAACATCCCCAATGCCTTCAACTTCTCCTGATAAATATGCGGATAGTGCACCTTCGGAGGTTGGATAATATCTAAAAATGATTTCATCCAGGAATGGACGGTCTAAGAAATAATTCTCAAATGCGACCAGCACGACCCCGACAATTTCCCCATTCTCTACTAATAATCTTTGAAAACGAAAAGGTCCTGTGCCAATTGGCGCTACATTGAAGGGATGATCAATGATCTCTTCTACTCCAAGCCCACTCAGGATGTGCTCAGGCAGAATACCAAAGGTGAGATAGTCCAGGAAAGGTGCAAAAGGTTCAGGTAATAGAAATTGAATTTGGCTGTCAGAAAGAAGGACAACTTCCACATCAGACCAGAATTCTCTCAAGTCTTCAGGGATCAAACCATGTTCACCTTGTAATAAAATGATTGTGAACAGGACATCCCTGCTGTCAAAAACCTCTCCATCATGCCAATAAATATCTGTCCGCAAACTAAAATTATAAACAGTTCCATCTTTTGATACACCCCAGGATTCAGCGAGATCAGTTTGAGGTATGCCCTTGTAATCAAATTTCACTAGACCGGAGAAGATCAATTGATCGACATCTCGGTCAGGAGAATTATAAACATCCAGGATGGGATTCAAGCGCATGAAATCGCCAATGATTGCTTCGGTGTAAACACCACCAGTGATGGGAGAAGGCGTTGATTCGACTGCTTCTCCATCATCCATTTGTTGGATGATGAGTAGAACACCGACAATCAAGCCGGTGACCAGTATGATCAAAAGTTGCCAACGATATTTCTTCATAAATTTAAGATAAAAGGGGCAACTCAATGCTGACGAGTTGCCCAGAACAATGATTGAGATTAGATCTCGCCAAGAGTAACAATACGCTCTTTGGACTAGACCTCAAATAGAACTGTAAAGATTGTCAACACAAAAAAGACCACACTTAGTCCAATTGTGATCCAAGACAATATCTTTTCAATGCCACGTCGCTGTGTATAAACACCGCCTGCATTCCCACCCCCGGTCAATCCACCCAAACCTACACCCTTACTTTGAAGGATGATGCTGGCTATCAAAGCAATTGAAGTTATAATTAATGCAATACTAAAATAATTTGCCATTCGTGCCTCCTTTAACAGCAATGATTATACCCAAAACCGCGAAATTGCGTCAACCCAATGCATGAAACCCAATTCGCACTTCATATTCATACATTTTATTCAGATGGAACAGCCAACCATCAAGAATTGATCAATATTGCTGAAAAAGCTGACCTGGATGGCATCATCACGACAGATCATAATATTTGGGTCGATGGGCTGGACGGATATTATGAGAATGGCAAGAAGAAAACCATGCTTCTTGTAGGTGAAGAAGTCCATAATCAAAAAATGGATCCACCTGGCAACCATTTATTGATCGTGGGTGCAGAAAGAGAACTTTCACCATTTGCTGCTGAGCCACAACGGTTGATTGACCAGGTAAACCGGACTAATGGATTAACATTTCTTGCTCACCCGATAGAAGATCCACTGGAAATGTTCAATGAGAATGCCTACTCCTGGCGTGATTGGGATATTCACTCCTTCACAGGCATTGAATTATGGAACCAGTTGAGCGAATTTAAATCAGTCACTCATGGTCTGTTTTCTGCGGCTGTCAACGCGCTTTTCCCAAAACGAATGACATTTAAACCGCTTGAACAAACCATTAAGCTTATGGGATGAATTGATTGATGAAAGGGCTCGTCCAATAGTCGCAGTCGGTGGCGTTGATGCACACAGGCTGATTAAGAAATACGGTCCGATCAGGATACAACTTTATCCATACTTGCATCACTTTAAGAGCATCACAACACATATCCTGACCGCTAAACCTCTCTCCGGGGATTTTAATAATGACCGAATTCTTATTCTTAGCGCATTAAAAAATGGACATTGTTTTGTTGCATATGACCTCCCTGCGTCAACCAATGGTTTCCGATTTTCGGTACACAATGATGATGGACACTTTATTATGGGTGACAGTGTGAAAATCCAGGCAGGCATGACTTTCCAGATACGACTACCCCAAAAAGCATATTGCAGGTTCATCAAAGATGGGAAACTGATCAAAGAATGGACTGATCGGGAAGTTTGTACTTATATCACCAAGGAGCCTGGAGTTTACAGAGTAGAGGTATATATCCCATACAAAGGTAAATTACGAGGGTGGATTTTCAGTAATCCTATCTACGTTAAGGCTACCCCTTGATCACAATCAGGGGACGTAAGCGTGCAACCTTCCTGGCAAGACCGGCGCCAACAACACTTTCAACTACGCGATCGACATCCTTATAAGCTTGGGGAGCTTCTTCTGCCAATCCTGACATAGAACCAGCACGAATCTCTATCCCCTTTTCGACAAGCTGGTTGCGCAACGCCTCGCCCCAAACACTCCTCTTGGCTTTCGAGCGGCTCATGACACGTCCAGCCCCATGACAGCATGATCCAAATGATCGTTCCATACTCATCTCTGTTCCAGCCAGCACCCATGACGCAGTTCCCATTGATCCGGGCACAAGAACCGGTTGCCCTGTTGCAGAATATTCATCAGGCAAACCCTCTGATTGTGGACCAAAAGCACGTGTGGCACCTTTTCGATGCACGCAAAGCCTTTTAATCTGCCCACCAACAAGATGTCGTTCAAACTTGCCAATATTATGGGCCAGATCGTAAACCTGAAAAAGCCGCCAATGATCTACCTTACCCCCTAACACAGAGGTAAACGCATCTCTTACTTTGTTTGCTAACAACTGCCTGTTCAGGAAAGCGAAGTTTGCACCACACCTCATCGCTCCAAGGTAGTCCTGACCTTCTTGTAAGTCGATGGGGGCACATACTAACTGTCTGTCAGGCAGGTGGATCCCTAATTTTTCTACTGTACCGTGTAATTTCCTGACATAATCTGTACATATTTGGTGTCCAAAGCCGCGCGAACCGGTATGGATCTGTACTGCGATCTCACCTTGAAATAAACCCATCACCTTTGCAGATTGTGGGTCAAAAATATCTGTTATCAGGTCAACTTCTATGAAATGATTGCCTGCCCCAAGGGTACCCAATTGCCTTCGCCCTCTCTCTAAAGCGCGGTCACTTAGTGTTGATGGATCTGCCCCTTCCAGACAACCATTATCTTCTGTAAAATGAATATCTCGGGAAGTTTCATGTCCCTCACCTTTTGCCCATTTTGCTCCTTTGATACAAGCTTCTTTCAGGTCCGTTTTAGTCAGTGAAAGTTCACCCTTCACGCCTACACCGCTTGGACAAATCTGGTCAATCATCGTCGCAAGATCAGGCAGCCAACTTTTTATTTCTTCAAAGAATATTCTGGATGAAAGCAAACGAACACCGCAGTTGATATCGTAGCCAATACCACCTGGAGATATCACACCTGTCTTTGGATCTGTAGCAGCAACACCTCCGATTGGGAATCCATAACCCTGGTGCATGTCTGGCATCACCATCACTGCTTCTACCAGGCCAGGCAAGGTACTGGCATTAATTGCCTGGAGAAGAGATTTTTCAGCAAGAGCTTCCGAAAGGAGTTTTTCAGAAGCAAACACTCTTACAGGGACACGCATATCCGACCTGTAATCTGCTGGTATTTCCCACTCAAAATCAGACTTTTTGACAAATTGATTGATTGAAATAGGGCTCATCAGACCGCCTTTCTAAACATCAAAAGTGATAGTCGTCTCTAACCCAAAATCTGTTTCTATAACATCGAGGTTGTGAAATGTGACTGCTTTTATTGATCGATCTTTGTGATCATATTTATGTCCAGCTGCAGTGATTTCCAGGTATTTGCCACATTCAAAATACTTGAATTCTTTAAATATGATTTGATTTTCTTCACATAGGAATAATAATTCACTTAAGAAGTCCACAAGGATGCATTCTTGCGATCCGTTTTCTATCTTGAATGTCCAATCTACAGGAAACAATCCGTTCGAAGTAATGCCCATCAGGTAATACATCCCTTTCGCAGAATGATCAAGAAGCGAAAAATAATCATTCCCCCAGACACGCAAAGCAAGATCAGCTGTGTGTTCTAATTCTTCATAACCTGGAGCAGACATACTTGAGTATAATTATACTGGACAAGATTATGGGCAATCAAATTGATCGTATTGAGTCAAATTTACGTGCTCTATTTGAAGAGAAACTGTTTAAGCTGTTCACAGGGGATCAAGAGACCACGGAAATAATCAAAGATCTCGTCCAGATAATGAGAAACAATCAAAAAGAACAACAGGATGGAATAATCTTCGTGCCAGATCACCTTCAGATCCATGTGGCCGAGACTGATTACGAGGATTGGAATATTCATCAAGACACGCTTGATAACATCGCTACATCGGTTCATGAAACTTTTCTGCGTGAGGGTTATCGATTTTTCAAACCATTGCAAATAACTATTAAGGAAAATCAAACCATATCACAAAAACAATACAAAATTTCTTCCCACTTTTCTGATGACCAAAGTTCTTTGCCAGATACATCTGCAATGGAACGACCCCAACAAAATCAAGAGGGTGACAAATTTCCCAAAAACGCATGTTTTGTGATTGGGGGAAAAACGAATTTCCTTTTGAATAAACCCGTGATGGATATTGGTCGTCATTCTGATTGTGATTTGAGCCTCGAGGATCTGCATGTTTCCCGGCATCACGCCCAACTGCGGGTGATAAATAACCAATATGTGATTTTTGATACCGGATCCACTGGTGGGGTTTTTCTCAATGGGAAGAAAGTGTCTCAAGCCAGCCTTCAATCCGGTGATGTTGTCCGAATCGGATTGGTCAACTTGATCTATATTCAAGATTCGACTTCAGAAAATCCTACGACTGCATTGCCTGCAGATTTGGATGTCTGAATCCAAACCAATGGAGAAATAAAGTGAATCCCATTGTTGTCTTAATCTTGCGAATATTGATAGTTCTCCTATCGTATTGCTTTATTGGATGGATTGCCTATTTTAATTTTCAAGGACCTGAAACGACACCTTGGCAAATTAAAGGAACGACCTGAAAAATCCATTATGCTATCCACTGAGGGTGAAGAAAAGGTTTTCCAGGGTCCTGAAATCATACTTGGCAGAGATCCCGCTTGCGACTTTCCCATTTCTGATGATGCTGTATCCCTTCGACACTGTAAACTGTCCTATCACCATACCCAGTGGTGGGTTGAAGATCTCGACTCCACAAATGGTTCCTATCTTGATGAAGTCCTTGATCAAATCACCTACCGTACTGACCGATGGAGACATGATCAGAATAGGCCATAAAGAAATAAAAATTAGTTTCACCTGAGCAAACTGGAGGTTGTGATGAATGAAGCGCCTCTCCTGGCCGTCATTGGAGGTTCTGGTTTATACCAATTTGACAAGCTGGAAGATAAAAGAACTGTTGAGGTGAGTACCCCTTTTGGTCCACCAAGCTCCCCAATCACATATGGCAGGATTAATGGAAAGCTGGTTGTTTTCCTCGCCAGGCATGGTTTTGGTCACACGCTTTCCCCAAGTGAAGTGCCTTATCGAGCCAATATATTCGCCTTAAAATCAACAGGCGTAAAACGTATTATAAGTGTGAGTGCTTGTGGTTCACTCAGGGAAGCCTATTCTCCAGGGCATATCGTCATTCCAGATCAAATCTTTGATTTTACACACAATCGAGAGCGAAGTTTTTTTGGAGATGGATTGGTCGCGCATATAAGTGTTGCGGATCCATTCTGCAACGCTCTATCTGATTTGCTTGAAAACGCGGTCCAGGTAACTAAGTCAGAATACCACGGTGGGGGTACTTATATTACGATTGAAGGTCCTCGTTTTTCAACAAAAGGTGAATCAAACCTTTACCGGCAGTGGGGTATCGACATCATTGGAATGACAGCCTCTCCAGAAGTCTTCCTGGCTCGTGAAGCAGAAATGTGCTACGCAACCATGGCACATGTCACTGATTATGATGTCTGGCATGTCAGTGAAGACTCTGTAACAGTTGAGATGGTTGTTCGAACCCTGATGAAAAATATCCACCTTGCTCAGGAAATTATTGTAAGAATGGTTGATCAGATCAATCCAGACCAAATTTGCGCTTGTGAAAATGCCTTGCGAAACGCAATACTCACACATCCTGACAAAATATCCCCTGAGAAAAAACAAGCATTACACCTTCTGCTTAGTAAATATCTGGACTGATTGTGAAACTATTTTTCTCAATGAAGCAATCACACACCACAAAAGATCAAAACCAAAGCAGGTTGATGATCATGGCAGGATTGATCATCATTTGTTACGCATTAATCCTATCCTTGGCCCCCCAGGTTAGAAATCACTCAAATAATGGAAATTACAGTTGGGGGCACTGGCTTGGAGTAATTGTCTGGATTTTAGCCTATTCTGTCCTGAATCGACTGTCGATCAATAAGATGCCAAACAGGGACCCATTTCTCATTCCTATCATCGGTTTGCTTTCAGGGATCGGATTGATGACCATCTGGCGACTTTATCCAAGCCTGGGTCTTCGTCAAACAATCTGGCTTGCCTGTTCCGCGATAATCATGATTGCAGGAATTAGTTATCCGATATTTCTACACTCATTACAACGCTATAAATACCTTTGGTTAATTTTAGGATTGCTGCTAACTGCCCTGACATTGATCTTTGGCTCTAATCCTGGTGGCAGCGGACCTGCTTTATGGCTGAATTTTATTGGGATTCATTTTCAACCCTCTGAACTTCTGAAACTGCTGTTAATCACGTTTCTTGCCGGCTACTTCACAGAACGGATATCCATCACACTTGGGAACATAGAATCCCTTTTCCCACATCTCATCATCACTTTAATTGCCATCCTGCTCCTGGTATTCCAGCGAGATTTAGGTACTGCAGCAATCTTTCTGTTGCTTTATCTTTCAATTTTTTATTCAGTTCGAGGGAAGAAGATCATTCTTTGGTTTACCCCGCTATTGATCCTGATTCTTGGTTTGGTTGGGTTCTTTTTTCTTGATATTGTCAGGCTTCGTATCGAAACCTGGCTCAAGCCTTTTGCTGACACAACAGGAGCATCATTTCAAATTATCCAATCACTTATTGCGGCTGCAGAAGGAAATTTGATCGGTACCGGAGTAGGACTTGGCAGTCCAACCCTGGTACCTGTCGCCGTCTCCGATTTCATTTTCTCCGCAATTACTGAAGAATTAGGCTTTCTCGGAGCGATGCTGGTCATCGGTTTGATCATCCTTTTACTCTATCGCGGCACAAAAATCGCCCTGTCCACAAAAAAAGCCTTCCACAAATATCTTGCTTTGGGATTAGTATATTATTTTGGGATCCAAAGTATATTAATCATCGGTGGAAATATTGGCTTTTTACCTTTGACGGGTGTCACACTTCCCTTTATCTCATATGGCGGGTCCTCATTATTGATCTCGTTTATCGCATTAACCATATTACTTGTCATCAGCAACCAAAATGAGGATAAGGTTGACTACAATCTGCAAACGAAACCCCAGCACATCATAATTAGTGGGATGTTGATAGCTGGATTGATCATTGAAATCCTCACCAGCAGTCTAATATCATTCTGGTTTGGTCCATCACTGGTTGACCGTCCTGATAATACACGCTGGGTGATCCATGACCTCTATTCTCCTCGTGGCGACATTCTCGACCGCGACAACCAGATCATCATTTCAAATGCCGAAGGAAACGGTCGCTATGAACGGATAAGTTATCATATTCCTCTAAATCCTGTTCTTGGCTATACGAATGCCCTGTATGGGCAGACGGCTATTGAGGAGTCAATGTATCCTTATTTACGTGGATATGAAGGGAATTCATATAATACCGTTTTTTGGCATGATCTCATCTACAACCAGCCCCCTGAAGGTCTGGATGTTCGTTTAACCCTTGACCTTGATTTGCAGCAGATGACGGATGATCTCCTCACTAATGTGAAGGATGATTCTCCCGCAGCAGCTGTGATGATGAATGCTGATTCTGGTGAAATCCTAGTGATGGCTTCGCACCCATATTTTGATGCTGGCAATCTCGAGGAAGAATGGGATACACTGATACAGGATCAAGACGCACCCCTGATCAATCGTACGACGCAGGGAAAATACCCTCCAGGATCTGCACTTCTTCCCTTTGTTGCCGGCACCCAAATTGATATCATTTATCAGTATTCAGAACCAGAAGATTTTCTCACTTACACTGAAATGAATGATCTATGTGCCTTACCATTATACTCAAATCCATCCTGGCAATCTATGCTGATAAATGGATGCCAGAATGTACAGCTTGAATTTGCGGATAAAACAGGGCCAAGATCCCTGATGAATTTGTATCAGGATCTAGGTTTGTTTTCAGCGCCCAATTTACCACTGGATATACCTGAAGCTGATACACCAGATATATCTGAACCTACAGCATTCTATTTAGGCAGCAACTTTCATATCAGTCCTATTCAGATGGCAATTGCAGCCAGCGCTTTATCAAATAATGGCTTATTACCAGAACCCAGGTTAGTTAATGCCCATCTACTAGGTGATGGAACCTGGTCCACATTCCCCAGTTATGATGAAAACAAACGCGTCTTTTCTCCTGATATAACATCTCAAATTACTGATCTGTTCTCAACTCAGGATGGCACATTCTGGGGTGTCACTTCAATTGTTATTAATGAAGAAGAGGAACCTATCACCTGGTTCATTGGCGGCACCCCAGCAGATTGGCAGGGTGACCCATTTGTAATTGCGATTGTCCTTGAAGATGATGCACCGGAAATAGCAGCATCAATTGGGATATCCTTATTGGAATCTGTCATAAACTTTTCCAATTAACAAAAAACTCCGGGATTTTCGAAAATCCCGGAGTTTTGATAAATCACTTGAATTATTCTTTCTTGATGATTTTTAGAAAACGCCGTTTACCAACTTTGATGACCGTATCTGGTCCAACAAGCATGAAAGGATCGGATGCTTTCACCTCATCAACTTTGATCCCCCCTTGTTTGACCAATCGCCTCACTTCATTACTTGACTGAACGGTTTCGCTGTTCTTCAATGCATCCATCAGCGTCACTTCCTTGACCACTGGATATTCAGGCATCTTATCCGGAGTGCCCTTACCTTGAATCACCGTCTGGAAGTGTTTTTTTGCTTCGACCGCTTTATCCTGATCATAAAATGCGGCAGTGATCTCTTCAGCAAGCACTTTTTTTGCCTCCATAGCTTCCACCTTACCGCTGTTCACACCATCCTCGAATTGTTCGATATTTTCAACCGGCCACCGTGTCACGAGTTTGGCGTAACTTGGCATGGCTTTATCAGGCACACTCATCACTTTTCCAAACATATCCTCTGGAGAAGTATTGAGAGGGATATGATTGCCCAGGGATTTACTCATCTTGACTTCACCATCTGTTCCGGGCAATATTCCCAGGATTATCCCTACATTCGGTTTCTTCCCATAGTAGGACATAATTTTCCGGGCTGCAGTCATAATATTGAACATCTGGTCAGTGCCACCCACCTGGACATCTGCATCCAACGCATAGGCATCATATCCCTGCATCAGTGCATAAAACAGCTCATGGAAATACACTGCCTCGTCCTTTTCCCATCGCTGGCGGAAATTGAGCCTGGTCATAAATTGCTGCAGGGTGAAATTCGAAGCAAGTCGGATCAATTCTGCAAAAGATAAATCTGATAACCACTCATCATTGAATCGGATTTCTGTCTTTTCACGATCGAGGATTCGAAATGCTTGCTCCGCATAAGATTCCGCGTTTTGCCTTGCTTCTTCATGAGACAATTGAGCCCTGAGCTTATCCTTATCAGAAGGATCACCTATCAATGCGGTAAATGTTCCAATCACAAAAATCACATGATGCCCAAGTTCCTGGAACTGACGCAGTTTTCGCATGGTAACCGTATGACCAATATGAAGATCAGATGTTCTCGGATCATAACCACAATAGACACGGAGAGGAAGTCCTGTTTTTTCAGATTCTATCAATCGTTCACGCAGTTCCTGTGTCATCGATTGATGGGTGATGGGATCTCCATATTCGACCCCTCTCATCAGATAAGCAACTTGTTGTTCAATATTCATATTTTCCTCTTTCCAGTGCGTCCAAATTACGAATAAACAATAAAACGCGCCTGCCAGGCAAGACGCGTTCCATTCTGTCGACAGGTCTTTGTTTTACTGAATCACGAATAGTAATCAGCTTTACAGTTCATATCATTATTATAGCGGAAAAACAGAAATTTGTGCATTACATCAGCGAAGATTTAACTCTCACCTCTGACACAAATCCAAGTGTTTGGATCGTTACACGCTTCTCTTTTGAATCAAATTTTTCTGATTGATAATCAAGAGGGTTCAATATCCGTTCTTCTTTACCTTCTTGGCCCCTTAGTTCTGAGACTATAGCAGTTGAGTTGATCTGCAGCCCTACATCATTTGGCAACGTGATCTTGACATCCGTGACAAATCCAAAAATTTTTATTACTGCATCACCTGACGGAAAAACCGCATCAGTAAAATCCAACCAACTTGTACCAACGATCCACCAAAACTCATGCTGAGTGACTTCCCAAAATCCCTTCTTTCGGACATCACCAAAGATTGGCGTTTGGACTTTAACATCTTTGCCCGCGATACGAGGCCTTATTATGATCAATACTCCTATGCCAACCAGGAGCAAAGGGCCAAAATATCGCCATGGATTGATGTTGAAGATTGCGTCAATCAGCGCAAACATACCTAAAACGATCAGCACAATACCTAAAATGATCTGCCAGCGTTTCATTTCCATCCTTTCAATTAACTTGAATAAATTGATAATTTCACGATATACTTCGAAACGAATCGTCAAATGATTATCACTAAGTAAACAATTGATTATTAAGATTATAACAACGATAAAACCTATCAACAACCTAATCAAAGCTGATATAATCAAAATGATGTTTTATGAATGAACCTGTGCTTGTTCTGAATGTAAATTTTCAACCGATCAACATCACTTCCACATACCGAGCCATCAATATGGTTCTGGCGGAAAGAGCGATATTGGTAATGAATGGCCGCGGTTTCATTCACACCGTTTCTCAACGCTTTCCCCTGCCATCCGTGATTCGACTTACTCACATGATTAAACGGCCCCGCCCCATCGTGAAACTCACACGAAAAGAGATCTTCAGAAGGGATAATTACACCTGCCAGTATTGCGGTCGCAGAAAAAGCACACTAACAGTGGACCACGTCATTCCGCGTCGTTTAGGAGGATTAACTGATTGGGGTAATGTTGTAGCGGCCTGTCCTCGTTGTAATCATCTCAAGGGTGGGATGACCCCGAAAAAATCCGGGATGTACCCCTTGAAGCAGCCAAAACGTCCCCCAAGTACTGCCACATATCTATACGGTAAGCATTTAAATCAAAACCAGGAGTGGGAAGACTTCCTGGTTGGATGGTAATTTTAAACTCTCTGGGGGTTATGGAAACTCAATCGTCATCAAATCTCGAGCCGCAATAACCTCCCCTGAGAAATTTATTTGGGCACGTTTGATCCATTCATCTGTATCCGCATTTGCCGGGTAATGGATCAGGAAGAGTTTTCCAGCACCTGTTTGATGTGCAACTTGACCAGCTTGCTCAGGTGAAGTATGTCCATTCCCTTCACCTGTCGCCTCATGGATCAAAATATCTGCGTTTTGAGCTAATTGAAGTATAGAATCGCATGGTTCAGTATCTGAAGAATAACACACAACACTCTCGTTGGTTGTCATCCTTATGCCCATTGTAGGAACCATATGGCTGACTTCTGCGCCAAAAACTTTAAATCCCTCGGTATCAATAAGAGATATCAAACCGTTTCCAATTACCTGCACAAAATTGACTGGATAAAATCCTTCCCAGGTTTCCCAGTCATAAAGTGCCATCATCTTTGTGATCCGATCCAGGACATCCGGTAAGCCATACAGATTAAGGGCATTTGTCCTACCCATCAACCACAGGTCCATCAGCAGAAGCGGCACACCTGAAACATGGTCGGGGTGAAAATGCGTCACAATCAAATCGGTGATCGATAAGGGATCTATGCCGGCCTGCTTCAAGCGGACAACTGGATTGCCGACACAATCTACCAGGATTGATCGCTCCATTGCCTCAACGACTAAGTGTGAATTCTGCTGGTCACTGTCTGGCACAGCACTAGCGGTACCAAGAAAAGTTAATTTATTCATTTGGAAATCCAATAGCAAGCATTCTGATTAGCCACCTATTCAGTTTCCTCTCCGGAATTTTCATCGTGATTTCTCTGCTTCGAAGAGAAAATATCTTCTCGATGGCGCAATAATAGAAATCCTCCTGCAAGGACCGCAATAACGATCATCATAGCCTGGTTGGCGTTGATCCCACCGACATAGCTGTTGTCCAATCTGAGATACTCCATAAAGAATCGGTACACAGGATAAGTAACCAAATAAGAAAGGAATACATCACCATTCTTTAATTTGTCTGAAAACCGATTGGAAAGCCAGAGCAGTAATCCCATGTTTGCCAGGTTGAAGATCGATTCATAGAGGAATAAAGGATGATAGGTCGCCACATCCATGAACTCTGGCAATCGATGTTCGGGATCGATTGTGATCGCCCAGGGAAGGTTGGATGGGCTGCCATAAACTTCCTGATTGATAAAATTTCCCCACCGTCCAATCGCCTGTCCCAACGCCAGCCCGGGTGCAAAAATATCTGCCCACAAACCGAAGTTGATTCCTCGTTTCCTTGCATAGAGGTAAAAAGCCAACGCGCCTCCAGCCACAGCGCCAGGGATGCCCACACCTCCGCGCCAGATGGCAATCGCATCCAATGGATGGGTGAGATAATAATATGTTGTGATCCCCTGTTCAACCATTGAAGCAGGAGGGGTGAGTATATGCCAGATTCTCGCTCCGATAATGCCCCCCACCACGATCCAGGTCAGGCTGTCAAAAATAATGTTTGCGTCAAGGCCTTTTTTCTTAGCCTGATAATAGCTCAACAGCGTGGCACCCACAACCCCGGCCATGATCAGCATGCCGTAATAACTGAGTGTTAAAGGACCAATTTTGATTCCTTGAACCATTTTCTCATTCCTTTTCTTTTCTATTCATTTCATAGGATGCTTTCATTCTTTTACGAATGGCCAGGATCCTCTGCAGCGCAGTGAAATTCGCCAGAACAGCCACAATCCACAACGAAACCCTCGGATATCCTAACATTATTCCCGGAACCAACACAATATACCTTTCAGCACGAGTTAATAATCCAATTTTCGTTTGATAACCCAGGGCTTCCCCGCGAGATCTTGTGTATGACACCATCAAAGATCCAATTGCAGCAATGAAAACCAATAAGAGATCAAGCCAATTCCCATTGTTTGCGTAAAAAACCAGCAAGCCTCCAAATAATGCCATCTCAGAATACCGGTCAATCACAGAATCAATAAATGCCCCATACTCACAGCTCTCATTCCTCAACCTTGCTAATACACCATCCAGGGCATCCAGGGGGCCAACGATCAAAGCGATCAATCCCCCTAAAAACATCCGCCCTGTGGCGATCAGAATGGCTGCTATCAGGTTGCCAATCAAGCCGGCGAAAGTAATCATATTCGCTCTGACACCAAGTCGATTCAGGAATACTGCGATGCCATCGAGAATTTTCTTAAAAGTTCTTCGCAGGAAATCGGTGAAGGTTTTTGTGTCTTGTTCTTGTGTTCTATTCATGGAATTTTATTCAATGATTATGATTTTCAAATCTCATCGAGGCGTATTGTTCAATCTTCGTCAAGATCGATCAGGATTTCTCGCTCCCTGCCCCCACCCAGGGATGGACCAATGATCCCTCTTTCTTCCAGCTGATCAACCAGCCTGGCAGCTCTTGGATAACCCACGCGTAATTGACGCTGGAAATAGGAAGCGCTTGCATGCCCCTCTGATTTGATCAACGCAATGGCTTCATTGATCAATGACTCGTCCTGATCTGGCACTTGTTCTTCAACGCCGACTCGTTCTTCCCATGGTGGTTTTTCTGTGTCATCATAGCGTGATTTTTCAGCACCCTCTTCACTATCTGCCTGTTTTTGCCACCATTTGATAAGGCGATTCAATTCTTTATCAGTCACAATAACCCCCTGAGAACGGAGCGGCAAACCGATCTCAGGATGCAGGAATAGCATGTCACCTTTTCCAAGCAGTGTTTCTGCGCCACCTGTATCCAGCACAACCCTTGAATCAATGGATGAGGCAACGGTAAATGAAATTCTTGTTGGGAAGTTCGCTTTGATCAAACCGGTAACGACATCTGTACTTGGCCGTTGAGTTGCCACAATCAGGTGAATGCCAATCGCCCTTGCTTTCTGCGCCAGTCGAATAATAGCATGCTCTGTTTGATCTGGAGCAGAAACCATCAAATCGGCTAACTCATCAATTAGAATGACGATTTTTGGTAGTTTTGCTTTATTTTGACGTTCCATCTTCTTATTATAAGAATCAATATTCCGAGCACGAGCTTTTTCAAGAAGTTTATATCTGAAATCCATCTCAGTTGTCGCCCACCGCAAGACCCCCAGGATTCGTTCAATTTCAGTCTCTACATTACCCATCAAATGCGGCAATCCATTGAATCGCATTAACTCCACTCGTTTGGGATCAATGATGGCTAATTTCAAGTCAGCTGGTGTGTTATTCATCACCAGACAAGCCGTAAGCGCTGTGATGCATACACTCTTGCCGGAACCAGTCGTACCTGCGATGAGAAGATGGGGCATTGTAGATAGATCAGAGACAACTGAACGTCCGGAAACATCCCTGCCCAAAGCTAAAGCCAGGGGGGAGTTCACTCTTGTGAACATTTCTGATTCAACTATCGGTCGTAATTGGACATCAGAACTTTTCGAATTCGGTATTTCGATTCCAACGTATGATTTCCCTGGCACTGGTGCTTCAATCCGCAATCGTTCAGCAGACAATGCAAGTGCAAGGTCACGTTGTAATGAAGATATCTGCGAAACCCTGATCTTGTGCCGTTCATCATCAGTCTTATTGATGTAGCCGGGTTCAACAGCAAATTGAGTCACTGTTGGCCCGGTTCTGAAACCAACGACCTTCGCTGGAATGCCAAATTCAGCCAAAGTCTTTTCGATCAATCCTGCGCTTAAGTTTATTGATCGTTTATCTGGCTTAAAAGTATCCCCTTTATCAAACAGGCTTAAGGGAGGCAATGATGCAGAACGTTCCAATGGCTTGGATGGTTTTTCATCGGTAAGCGAGGGTGCGTCAAAAGATTTTCGAAATTCTGGTGGCAGCCACACATCTGACTGACGCTTCTTGGGTGTTTCTTTGTCATTTACTTCTGATTCTGAAACATCCACTTGTTTTCTAGCTGTCGCCGTTTCAATTATCTCTTCACGTCCATAAGATTCAACTTTCAGTTGATTGCGTACGAATGCTTCCAAACGTGCAAAGATTCGAAATGCCGATAACAGTGCAATGATGAATAATAATAAAATGACAATAAATCCTACTGTCGCGCCAATCGAAGCACGAAATATTTCCGCAATCCCCCATCCAAGGATGCCTCCTGGATCCATTCCGGACTGAGCTTCAGTGACTGAACCGCTGCCTACTATTGAAAGCAACCCCAAGAACAGGAAAAAAGCGAGTTCAATGATTACGATCCTGCCTAAAATAATTTTCTCAGGTGGTTGTTTACGCCAACGAATTAACCGGATGCCTATAACGATCATAATAATGATAACCAAAAAACGACCAACACCAAACCAGCGTGACAGGAAGTTTGTAAAAGGTGTGACAAAAGAGCCAGAAGTTAAACCAACATCTCCCAGAAATAAAATCAAGGCAAACGCAATCAACAGGATCCCCAACAGATCCAATCCATAAGATGAGAGTCTGCGAAAGAACTCAGAGACGTTCCCAAACCATAATTGACTGTCCGTAAATAACTTGAATTGGAAAGGGTTCGTTTTCTTCGGTGAGTCCTTCTTTGTTCGGCGTGCCATAATTTATTGTATCAACTTTCTGTTTTGAAGCCCATACGTTTTTTACATACGCTAAAACTAATCTCAGTTGTCACGACCGCTCTTCATCTCGTGCAGCTAACTCCATCCCAAGGATCGCCTTTGAGACTGCTTCCAAAGCAACGCGTTGTTTTCGGTAAAGATCTGCTTCGGACATGGCTAACCTTGTCGCGACGTCACGAACTTTCCTGCCTTCCATGAACTTCAACTCTAAAATGTTATATAGGATCCACTCAGCCGTGAACCGACGGTCACCTTCAGGTTTAACCCGCTCAACGGCGGTTTTTAGAATGGCGCGCAGTGCATTGGTGGGATTTCCATCATAATTCTCACGAGTGGATTGAACAATCTTTAAACTCATCAGAGGGCTTTCAGATAATTTTGGTCCACCCCAATAATGTGTCAGTGCATCCTTTACCCAGGATACAAAATCTTCCTCCTGGAGTTCAATTTCTTTGATCAGAACACTGGTCTTATTATAGCTGGCAGAAGCTCTTAACTGCTAAATCAACGCAACTTGCGGGTCAAGGCTCTCCATGGAATTGAGGACCTGCTGTTGTATTCGCCAATCCCTGAGGGCAATCCCTACTCTATTCACCAGAAGTTGGATCGAATGCATGTACTCTTCCTCAATCTCACGTTCTTCTTCCCATGGGAATCCGCAAATCCCTAATAAATGCTTCCCATTTTGAGGATCATCGAAGATCAGGGGGAACAAGTAATGCCCACTCCAAAGAAAATATTCACCTTGTTTGCCGGATTCGAATTTTCTGCTCTCAAGAAGGATTTCATCAGACGCTTCAATCTTACGAAAGTCTTTATCGTCTCCTGCAGTGGTGAGCAGTTCAAGTTTTTCGTTTTCAATCATTCCTACAAAAGATCCGTTTACCTGAAGCAGGTCGCAAATCGTAGCTGTAACAATTTCGAGAAATTGGGAAAGGTCTGATCGGGTTAACATGTGATCCTCCAGGGATTTGATCCGCTTAATTTCATCCCGATCACTTCCGAAAAATATTAATTCCTCCCAATAAGGTGCCAACAAAGTGACTGCATATTCCATCAGCAGGATCATCCCAACCATGAAAAGAGGAACAAATACATTATATGGATCCTCCCAGATCATTCCTAATCTTCGTATGATTGTCGTAATGCCTAAGACCACTGATGCTGTGAATGGCCCCCGTAAAAACCATTTAAATAACCTGCTCTTCACCAACCTGTCAGGCCATGTCACCCCGAAGAAAGCGACTGCATAAGTCATGATCACTAAAAACCCAGTTACCAGTAAGCTGCTGGTGCTGATGAGTATCCAGTAAACAATCGGGGATGACTCAAAAAAACCTGATCCAATCAAAATATATGGATAAATCCCAATCGCTGCAACCGTGGCCCCGGAAAACAAATAGATCATCCGCCTTCGACTTGTACTTGTAACTGTTCTTTGAAATGCTCGGTATAGAATTGTCCCTGCAATGATCATCACAATCACATAATACACGGCAAAAAGGCTGGTAAATAATGTGCGTGAAAGGTGTGGCGCTGGGAGAGAAGGCTCTTCGTATGGGCCTACAAGGATATTAAGAAATGCCAATATAAGCAAAATGATTGAAAATATATAAGTCAAACGAACAACCCATATTCGTCTTCCCCTGCTTGGACGTCCGGTGAGTGATAATAATGAATTGGAGAAATGTAAATATGTAGCCGGGAGGAAAACAATTCCCAACCACTTCAACCTCAACATGATTTCAATGATTACAGCCTGATTGCTAACCCCTGCTATGGTTTCACCTGTATACACAATCGCGACACATAACAAAATGAAGATGAACGGTTTCACTACTCTCTCCCGCAAATTGTATGCTAAAACATACAGCAGCAAAGAGAATGCGGTGATCGCAACACCTGCTGTCAATATTTGACTTATTGTTCGGAGTGCACTTTCCCAGGAAATACCAAGAAACATTGAATTAGAAACCTTATCACCTTATAAATCGACTGAAGAAAAGGGCCAGATCATTATTGGGGAAGTAATGATCCCTGAAACCGCAAAATGAGAATCCAAGTTTTGCTGCCATTTTAATAGCTGGGTCATTCTTTGATTGCATCTCCAATACTAGCGTTGATAAGCCGCGATGCGTTAAAAAATTCATACTTGCAAACAGCAACCCGCTGGCAATGCCCTGACGGCGCATCGATGACGAAACAACCAGATCAGAAACCCGTGCAATTTTCGTATCCTTTTGGGATTCAATATTAAGATACCCCACCGGATGTCCAGCGTGTTCGGCGAGCAGGAAAGCTTCTGCATCCCCAAAATGATTGAAGATGGCCTCCCGGTTTCTTGGATAGGGTACCAAAACCCGTCGAGGTAGGTGTCTTCGTTTGAATGCTACTTGAGTGGTCTCTATCGTCACATCCAAACTCATCTGCCACACGTTTTCAGTGTAATAGCCATGCTCGAAAGCAGACAGAGCCACAATATCATCTTGAGTTACAGGACGAATTTCAATTTCAGGCATTTTTATATTTACTCCTCAGCAACAACCTCTACTGTTATGATACAGGGTTGCAATTCCTCACCAATATTATCCAAAGGTACCAGTTGTAGAAAATAGATCCCGGGCTGCAGTGCGCTTGTATACCAATACCCAAGGTTCTCATCCAATTTTAAACTATTCCCGGCTGCTATGGTCACCCAATCAACCCTGCCGGTTGGTGAGTATTCATACTTATAAGAACCAAAATCTTCGATGTTTACTGTACCAATGATTTCAACTGTGCCGCTTATCGTGTCACCATCCGCCGGTGAAGTAACCTCAAGAATCCCTTGCTCGCATTCAGATATCGGTGAAACCTGACCAGCTTCTGGCGTTGTCATCTCTTGAGTTGAACTGAAGACATCAGGTGAACCCGTGGAAGTTGGTGTTACAAATGGATCTATTGTTGGTGCTGCAGCGGTTGCGTTTACAGGTAATTGGGGATTGATCACTGTTACCAAAAGAAATTCACCGACAAACAACAAAATCAATAAGAATAAACCAGTCGAGGCTGAAACCAATTTCCGTTTTGCGATATCACGTTCTAGCCCAAATACAGATCCTTTCCAGTCGTTTATGGCTAATATCAATTTCCGTAAATAGATCAGGAATCCCGCACCAAGTAATATGAATATCCCGATGTTGTACGTGATCAAACCACGTAGAATTTTATTAATGAATTCATCCATACAGGCGGCCTAATACCTAAAACTCAGAAAGAATACCAAAATTACAATTTAGATAAGAAGCCAAGAATGAGTTTTGTTAGTTTTGGAACCAGGATTCGCCCTGCCTCCAGCACTTCTTCGTGAGTGGTGATGGTTGACCCATCCAGATTCGCTTTATTACTGATCCCTGATATACCGAGAACATGCATGCCGCCATGTCGTGCAGCGATCACTTCAGGGACGGTTGACATGCCAACAGCATCTGCCCCAATTATTCGGAGAAAGCGCAGTTCGGCTGGTGTTTCAAAGGATGGCCCAGCTAATGCAGCATAAACACCTTCCTGAAAGTCAACACCCGCTTCATGGCATGCTTCCCTTGCTTTATCCAGTAATTCTTTGTCATAAGGTTGGCTCATATCTGGAAAACGAACTCCGTACTCATCCAGATTCGGGCCATTAAGTGGGTTAGCGCCGGCAAACCCGATCAGGTTCAGGTGATCAGTGATCAGCATCAAGTCACCAGGTACAAAATCCGGATGGATAGCACCTGCTGCATTGGTCACAACAAGTGTGTCACATCCCAACCGCTGCATGACTCGAATGGATAGCGTGGTCTGTCCCATACTGTAGCCTTCATAAAAATGGGTTCGTCCCTGCAGAATGAAGACATTTACGCCTTCCAGCTCTCCGATGACCAGCCGGCCTTTATGCCCCTCAACCGTTGACTGCGGCCAGCAGGGAATTTGCTCATTTGGGATGACAACAGCACCTTCTATTCCATCAGCAAGACCCCCGAGTCCTGTTCCCAGGATCATCCCAACTTTCGGAGAGAGATCCACCCGTGATTTAATGGCATCTGTTGCTCGTTTAATATCCTTCATTGTGATAAATTCACTCATTTTGTCCTCAAATTTCTCCAGTGACCTTATTGATATTATATCACTCGTTCATTCAGATATGAACATTCATGCGTAATACCTTAGAAGAGGACCTGAAAAAAATCAGTTTTTCATAGTTAAGGGGATTTATTATATGATCACTAAAAATTAGGCCGATTCAGGGATATAATGGTCATTCAGAAGGTTGAAAGCAAGGATATTTAACAAATGAGCAAACAGAAGAAACAAGAGACGAACAAGAAAAAAAAGAAGCGAAGGACCATTTTGGGGGTACTTTTCGCACGAGAAGAGCCCGATGAGGATTACATGCCGGAGCTGAAATCTCAATGGGGAAAAATGGATAATCCTGAACGAATGAAGTTTGTAATAGGAGCTTTTCTCGGTTTGATCCTGTTTGTTGGCGCGCTTATCGGAACTTTTTTCCTGCTTTCCGCCCTTTTTGGTTGATTCCCTTTCAAAAGGTAGATTTTCAGAAATACTTCAACTTCAATAAAGTATTCCTGTTGCATGTAATGTAAGCAACATCTCTGCAACCTTATGAGAAAAATAAAATACACTGCATGGTCGAATAATGAAGTTTAAGCCGTTGGATAATTTACTTCTGATAGTGCTTTGAGATTGGCTCTCTCTTTCCTAAAATAGCATTGACTTTTATTAATTCCTCAGGGATGTTGATCTTTTGGGGACATTTCTCAACACACACTCGGCAATCTGTACACATCGTCGCTCTGCCATTAGGATATTCTTCATCCAGCCTATCCTTTGAATTCACAAGTCTCTTATACCCGTTCCGGATAATCCATCGCCTGATTTGTCTCTCCTCCATGGAAAAATTATTAAGGATCGCAAAATTCTGAGGGATATTGACACCATAGGGACATGGCATGCAGTACTTGCAGGCTGTGCAGGGGACAAGAGTTTTTCGTTGGTAAATCGCCGCCAATTCCGAAATGACTTTCATTTCTTCATCAGTAAGCCCACCAATCCCTGAGATGTCTGCACTGGCACAGTTCTCATCCACCATCTGCTGTGACCCCATTCCGCTGATGACGACGGAAACCTCAGGCAGGTTCCAAAGGAACTGCAGTGCCCAATCAACTGGTGTTCGTTTTACTGATGAGTTTTCAATCACTCTGAGTGCATCAACCGGTGGGGACGCAAGGACACCTCCCTTTAGGGGTTCCATGATGACAACGGCTATACCTTTGCCGTGAGCGTATTTCAAGCCTTCTGTGGTCGCCTGTAAACCGGTATCCATGTAGTTGTACTGGATTTGGGTGACATCCCAATCGAAATAATCGATGATTTCTTTAAAAACAGGCAGTGTATCATGAAAGGAGAAACCGATATGACGAATCCGGCCTTGCCGTTTGGCTTCTTCCATTTTCTCAATCAGTCCAAGCTCTTTGATCTTCCTAAAATAATTGGCATTTAGTGCGTGGAAGAGATAAACATCCAGGTAATCCGTTTTCATCCGTTCAAGCTGGATGCTCAGATAATGATCAAAATCCTCGGTTTTTCGGATCAACGGCATGAACAGTTTGCTGACAAGATGCACACGCTCTCGATATCCATCTTTGAGTGTCAAGCCAACTATCTTCTCGCTTTCCCCCAGGTGGTAAGGAAAGGCAGTATCGATGTAGTTAATTCCCTGATCAATGCCAGATCGCATCAGGCGAACTGATTTGTCTGTATCCGCACCCATCAAGCTGAAACGACGGGCTGGTAAACGCATGGCACCAAAGCCCAAAGCTGAGACTTCCCAATCCAATGAACCCATTTTTCTATATTGCATGCTTGAACAATGCTCCTATGAAAGAAATAGTATCTTATATGGACAAAAACAATGTTTATATCATAAACCAATTCAATGGAAAACAAATTTCTTGGAAAGACAAAAACAATGTCACGGTAAAAACATCAACAACTAGGCAATCTTAATTCTTCTTTCTGGACAAACAAAGAACAAAGATACCTGATTAATCAATATTTGAACACAAGAAAGACCTAAATTGGTCACCGCCCTTTTCTTAATAGCTTTGAATACCAGTTTTCATGCTCTTCGATAAGCATTGTGGCTAATAATTTACCTTCATAACGATTCGCAACGGAAAGCCAAAGGATTCGAAAATCCTCATAACAAATTCTTTCACCGGGATCACTTTTGCGCACGTCAATACTTATACCGGCTTTTCTAATCATTTTCCGAACCGCTGGTTCCTTCAAGATCCAACAACGCCATTATTTGTGCTATTGAATATCTGGGAGTTTTCGATAAGTTAGATTCTGAATGTGTAGATTTCATTATAAATTTTATTATATCCGAGTAAGAGGATACTGTTTATACCTTTTGTTTCCATCGTAAATGACTTGATATTACAATTCAGAGACAAGTTTTGTTAAGGAAGGTGAACCTTGATCAACTCATACCTTGAAATAATCGATCGGTCAAAAACTGGACCTGAAATCTCGAAAAACGATTGGGATATGGAACATGTCGTATTGCCAACCATGCGCCTGACCAGGAAATTTGATCTTGAAGTGGGATAGGAACGAGATAATCCCGGAAGATAACGCATTGATTGACCGCATATTTCAAGCGGGTTTAGAATTAGCAGAATCCTCAGGAATATATCTGCATTACCACAGGCCGTGTGATCCAATTTACTAAGGATGAGTTTATGCAGGGGTTAGCAAATGCACCGCAGCGATTACAGATTGGAGAGGGACCGGATGCTCGTTATTTATTTTCCCGCAAGGTGATGGATGATCGATTGCCGCTAATTTGGGCTGGCAATCCTGGCGTGCCAACACCAGAGGAAATCTTTATCCCTTATACTGAAAGCTGCATGCAGGAACCGATCGTTGACATGGCGACCTGTGGTTCGATCACCCATATTGACGGGCAAGCTGTCGAGGCTGGAAGTCCAATGGAGGTTCATGCAGCTCGTTGGGAATTAAGAAGCTTAGAGAGATTTTAAAGCGCATTGGCAGACCGGGTATGGGATTATTAGCTGGTCAAAGTGCGGTCACTGAATTAGGCGATCTGGCAATTTCTCATCCTGATTATCTTCGTCCAGTGGATGCTCACCTGGTGGCAATGTTCAATGAGCTGATCATTGACCAGGTGAATATCGTACGTGCACTGAATTCAGTGGATTATGGTATGAGAAATGCTTCCCTTGCCACTGTCATGGTTGGTGGCCTGGGCGGCGATGCCCCTGGTGCAGCAGTCGTACAGGTGGCGTCCTTGATCCTTGCCAACCTGGTTTGCAGGGCTGATTATCATTTACTGCATCCCATACACATCCGGCATGTCGCAACCTCAACTCGTGGCGTTATGTGGGTTCAGTCTGTCGTTGAACAGGCTTTTTCACGTAATGCACCCTGTATCATCGTTTCAGATATTTACCCGAAAAGCGGTGCTATGACAGAGGAATTATTGTATGAAGTCGCTGCCAATGCCATCGCGATTACCGTTAGTGGAGGCCATCTGGAAGGAGTTGGTTCAGCCGATGGACTATTTCCCAATGGAACAGGTCTGGAAGCTCGATGGATGGGAAAAGTTGGACATGCTGTAGCAAAACAGGGCATGACACTAAATGAAGCGAATGAAATGATTAACAAGCTTCTTGAGTGTTATGAGCATGTATTTCAAATGAAAAATGGCAATCCAGGTGTCAGGTTTGATAAAGCTTATGATCTCAATACTTTAAAGCCCATTCCAGCATGGCAGAAAATGTATGATACAGTGAAATCGACTGTCCGTGGAATGGGATTATCCCACCTCTAAGAAATTATTATCAAGTCTGGGGAAATATCCTCCTACGATTAATAAATCACCTTAATTTGTGGCATTAAGAAGGTCAATAACTTGAGGTAATATCGCTTTATTACATGCCAACACCTGATCAGAGTAAATTGTCTCTTCACCCTGCCAATTTCCGAAATAACCACCTGCTTCCCGGAAGATTACCGGGTATGGTGCTACATCCCACACACCCACCATCGCTTCAATCATCAACTCTATGCGCCCTGTAGCGGCATATAGATAGCCAAGACCATCGCTCCAGCCTGCCCGGTAATGACAGGCAGATGAGATTCGTGAAAATTCACTGGTCTTACCATATTTCTCAAAGTTCAATATATCACTATAAGCGACTATCCCATCCTCTAATTTATCAATCGAACTGACTTCGCACTGGTTTCCCATTCCACCAGCACCCCATCCCCGTTGCTGCTACCAGCAGATCACCTCTTGCAGGGAAATATAGCAATCCTACTTCAACGACACCATCGATTTCCAATCCGATGATGATTGAATAAAGAGGGATACCTCGAATGAAATAATTGGTGCCATCAATCGGATCAATGAACCAGCGGTATCCATTCTTCTTGTTTGGTTCAGAATCAAATTCCTCTCCTACTATCTCGTGAGTTGGAAATTTTTTTTCGATCCTTGAACGAATAAATAATTCAGTCGCCCGATCAATCTCTGTAACCGGAGATCCGTCTTCTTTAAATGAGGCCCGGGATTTAGGAGGGAAGTTCGCCAATGTAATCTTCCCTGCTTCAATTGCGGTTTCAATAATAAATTCATAATATGTTTGAAGCCCTTTGCGCATGTAATCTCCAATCATATGTGCACAGTTTTCAAATTATATCATTCATAGTTCCAAATTCGATTAATCGACTGGTTCTTAGCCATGAATAATAATGGACTACCGAAAAACATATTCCAATGTTTATTCACAATATGAAAGTTATTGCATTCTTGGGATTTGATAGAGAACTCCCCCAAATATGTGTCACAAGTTACTGCTGTAAAAAATGAATTTTATTAAAATAAAAAATGGCGAAGGGCGGATTTGAACCGCCAACCAATGGCTTATGAGTCCACTGCTCTACCATTGAGCTACTTCGCCAAGTATTTCACCCCTATATACAAGGGGTAAAGGTCAAAAATGCGCTCCTATACCCACAAATAGGAGTGTGAAAAATAACTGATATATTAATAAACCAATGGACTATTACCAATATCTTGGGGGAAAATAACATAACAGAATGGACAGAAGCCTTCCTAATGGATACAGAAGAGGTCCAGAACCTATCGCAAGGCACTATCCATTTCTATAAGTCGAATTTGAAGCTTTTTCTTGAGTATTATGACAGCTTGGCTTTCAAGTCGCACGTCCAAGAAATCACTCCCAACATTCTCCGATTAGAAATATCTTCTTTATCTTGAGGAAAAAGGGCATAACCCAGGGGGATTTATACTTACTTACCGAACCATAAGAACCTTTCTTACAGATTTGTGTGGGAACCGGACAACAGAGCCTGAGACATGGATTAGTTAACCAACTATCAGTAAGGTCAATGCACCTAAAGTATCCTTAAAACTCGATAATTAGAAAACCCGTCTCAATTGCTCATGTGGATAAGCTATTAACTACTTGCATGATCTTAAATGATTTCTACGATTTGCGTGATATAGCCTTGATGCTCTTCTTATTTGATAACGGCGCATTCAGAATGAGTCTGTTGAAACTTATTTAAATCTTGAGGATTTAAATCTTAAGCTTGATTTTACTTTAGAAAGAAAAATTAGAATTAATTTTACCTTTGTTAAAATTCTGCATGAGAAATGGTAGGAAAATCAAAAGGTTGAGTAATTAAAGTATGAAGTAGGATTTGTTTCTTGAAGTATTGTCAAAAGAAAATGAATTAATCTCTAAAAAGCCATGTAGAATTAATAAAAGATATCTGTCTATAGTGAGAAAAACAGCTATCATGAAAAGTCTAATAAACATAATCGTTTCAATTGTCTTTTTATCTTAAGAGGTTTCTTTGTTTTCAAGTTCTTGAATTTTTAAATCCCAATGAAATAACCGAAATAGAATTTGAAGACGTAGTAAAGACTTATAAAGTTAGCCTCCTTTTTACGTTTTTGTAGTTCATTTCCTTTATCTAATTATTATCTTTGTATTGATTATTTTAAATGTAAAAAACCAAAGCGTAGTACATCAAATAAAGACTTTTCTGATATAAGCAAAATCCAAAATGAAGTCAGAAGTATATTAAGTGAAACTCATCCCTCTTATTGAAGTTATCCAAGAAACCCTTACTAATACAAATAAAACCTTCACTCTTTCATTTAACCATTAGTAAAGCTTTGTTTTAGACTATATTAGTATTTTTTCAGCCCTATTTCAAATTCTCTTCTTAAAAAGCTATCACTGTAAGTTAAGTAACAAAGTTTATTATTTTGGTACGTTCTTATTCGCGCAATGCAAAAGCTGGACAAACCTCGCATCGTATTCATAGGTAAGAAATCCCGAAGAGCATTACGAGCTTTTATCTCAATATTTCGTGTTAGAGTGTTCAATGATTGAGTTGAAAACATCAGATTAACTCGTCTTCCTTAGCATTTTTTAAATTATATACAAATGTTTAAAAATATAATTATTTATACACTTTTAAATAAGTAAAAGAGTTAGATATAATATAGATTACACATAAAAGTATCAAAAAGTAGTAATATTCCACTTTTTAATTTCGAAAACTTTATGATGAGTTGTTGTCTGATATTTCTATGTTTGTTATGCAATTACAATTTTACAAATAGCATTGTGGGTTACAAGTAAAGCAAGACGATTAACCTATTGGGGACTCAATCAAATTCTTCGCCGGCGTGCGAAAGTATCCAAAATAGAAAAACCAAGTCTTCACGATTTTAGGAGAGCATTTGCTCTAAACTACTTACGAAATGGAGGTGATATTTTTACTTTGCAGAAGTTGATGGGCCATGCTGATTCACAAGTCCTTAGACGGTATCTTGCTCAGACAACTGATGACTTGGAGGTAGCGCATCATCATTTTAGTCCCGTAGATAATGCGAACTTATAAAAATCTTCTTCTAATACTATTTTTGATATTATGTGATATCCCAACCTTGAAATGACAAAGTATTCTCCAAATGTTTGATGATGTCCTAATTGAAGCTCATGGAACACTTAGACCTATTGATAAAATTCCTTGAAAATAATTCGTGTTTGAAGTGTAGTTATTATTGGAAAGGCACCTCACTTAGGCATAAAATTACTCCATCGTTAAACATATCTAATAAAATTATGTTTACGTAAATATGATTATGTGAATTGAAGGCTTATTCCTGTTTACCCATTATGCGATTCAAAAATAACAATAATCTCATCGTCATCTGAGAATGATTTCATTTCCAATTTATGAGGATTTAGTACAATTCCGTAATTCGCCTTATGGTTTATTGAATTCCTTCCTATTCGATAACCAATAGCGACCTCGTTTCTTCTTCTTGCTGATTTTACAATGGTGTAAAAATTTACTTCTCTGTTTAGTTCCACGTAATTATTAGCTGATTTCAAATAAATTTCTGACCCTTCTGTATTGAAAATATCCTCAAAAACACCACCAAGAGCTTTTCTTTCTGATATTTGACTGAGTAAAAGACTAATAAATCTATCGCTAACAATAAAATCATCAGCTTTTGTCACCTCTGCAAGTGTTAAATTTCGAACATCCAACATCTCAGTTAATATTGAGAATTGACAGCCATCATCTTTACTTGCTATATCCCGTAGATGTAACAATGTTATTAGCGTTTTTGCATCAGCAGCTTGTTGTGATAATCTGTCGCTGAAGCCTAGTAAGATAATATGATTAATATTAGAGAGACATATACCATTTAATAGTTGCCTATCTGTAGTAACACCAGTTAGAATATTTACTTCAGCATTCATTAGCCTGAGGTCTTTTTTGATGTCACTGTCATGTACAAGAGAATTAGAAATGAGTATTCTAATTTGCGAACCTTTAGGAATGTAATGGTCAATTTCAAGCAACAATTGATTTGCCCGTGAATTCCATCCTAAAATTAATATCTTTTCCGGATTCTTGGGTTCACTAGGGAGATTTCTAATACTATCAAAATTGATAAGCTCCATTTTATAATCGCTTAAGGATATTTGGTCATCATCTTCAGCAAGTAGAAAGATTTTGTCTTTATCTGTTAATTTTGGTCTCCATTGGTGGATTAAGAATTGTAGTTTCATCATCCTTCCATATACCAAGTACGGCATTTTTCTCAAAGAGATTGAGAATTTCTCCAAAAGTCTTTCCAATCAAACTAGGATGAGAAAAAAAATATACTTCATCACCGCTAAAGTCCATGAAATCAGTGAAAATTGTTGATAGACCTGGTTGATAACATGTTTGGGCAATCAACCTGGAAATAATATTTTCCGATAAAACCCATTCAACCTCATTACCACCAACAATTTTAGCTACACTTAAATTCTTTGCTTCTCGTAATTCAGCTACGATATGAAATGGGTGCTTAGGTCGATTAGGGTTACGAATAATAGCAAGGCAAGTTTTTATTACTTCAAAGTCTGGGTCATCACTCAAAGGCGATATCACAACAATAGATTTTGCACTGTTCAAATTGAGCAAATTCAACGATGTTTGATCAATGGGTGAACCATTTCTACAAACAATTCTGGTTGAATATTTATTTGGAAGCTTTTCGGAAATTGCTTCTACCATACTAACCTTATCTTCTTCCCCCATAATAACAATACAAGCATCTTTCTTATTCTGGTTAGCTATGCATAATTCTTTTACAATCGTGAAAACCTTCTCATTCCAACCTAAAATTACTGTATGATTTTCTTCAACCACATATGAACGCCCTCTTTGCAAATTTTCTAATTTATTCAATAAGCCATTGCTAATAACACCGATAAATGCACTGATAATAAAAATTCCACCTAAAGTCACACTTAACATTAATATTCTGAAAGACCACCCTTCATCGCCAGCCATTGACCCAGGGTCTAATGTGCGCATCAGGCTTGCCCAAAACGCTTCGAAGAATGAAATCGAGTCTAAATTTTGTGGAGCAATACGGAAAAATACGGCTATTACTGAAGCAATAATTATTATTGAAAATGATGCAATGCCTAAGAACAAAATCATTGCGCTGGTGCCTTTAGAAAATAAGCAATCAATTTTGTATATTAACTTTACCTTCCATAAGGGTTTCTTATCCATGAAATAATTTCTCCCATTTAACCATTATTCCTATTGATATTCGTTGATTATAATTGAAAAATGAAATTTTCTTTACAGAACTTTTTGGCTAGCAATATTACCTGTGACAATACAAAAGGTTAAACTTCACAAAAAACAACTTAAAAGCTTATGTATCAGTTAATAATCTTTAATTGACAGTTGGGAATAATATGTAATTACTTTCAGAAGCAGCTTGACAAAAATTCAATCCATCTTTTATTATTGTTAATTCAATAATTATTAGGAGGTAAATTATGGGAAAAGAACACTGGGTTGTATGTAAGGTTTGCGGTGAAAAATTCGATGTTTCAAGAACAAAAACTCACTTCGATGGAACGAGATATACTTGCTCATCATGTTATCGGAAAAAGAAGAAGGGAGGGAAATCCAGTTGGTTCAAGAAAAACTGGAAATTCATATTTGGTCCATTCTTCATTTATAGCGGTCTGACTAGCATAGGAGAATACGAATGGAGTACTGTCTTCATAACCTTTGGTATAGGGATTCTCCTTTTATTTTTCCATTTCTATCCAAAAGTAAAAAAACTCTCAGAAATAAAAGCTGAGAAAAAAATTGAATTAAAGGAAAAACAGGGAGAAATCTCAGTTTGTCCAGATTGTGGAGCCAAATATAATGGTGCAGTATGTAAATATTGTGATTACACAAAAACCAAAGAAGCCCTCCAAATAGAGCAGCTTTAAAAATACACAAAACTTCCTTTTTACAAACGGATGTTTACTAAACCACCCAATTAAACCTAATCAAAATCGGGATAACTAAAACCATACCAACACCTACATCTTGCATTAGTGCAATTATGAGGGATAGGCATCTCTTCTATAATCTCATCAATAGAAAAGGTCATTTTGCTTAATCTCTTACACTCATCACAAACATATTCATCGTTGCATGTGTTAATTCTTACTACCATATCACTACCCATCTTTTGCATTTCAAGAAAATCTTTTCTAAATTTATTAGCCGATGCCTCATTTTCAGCTTTGCCCTCCAACAACTCCATTTCATGAGCTTTGGCTGAAACCTCATCAGTGTTCTTTCCCTCCGCTTTCAAAATACGTTCCATCGACAAATAAATTAACCTTCTATCATGAAAACTCATTTTTGTTGTATTGATGCGGTTTAGTATTCTCCAAGCTGTATCATTTACAGATGCAACAAAGCCAAACTCTTTTCTAAGTTTTTCCCTCGTTTTATTAAAAGCAATTCGATTTATACCTAATTCTTTGATGGTATTTCGGTCCAGCCAATCGTTTATATCTTTCTCATCTTCCGTGTATAACTTGCCAAACCTAACAAAAATATACTTCCCGCATTCTGGACATTTTTTCTTTCTCGTTGGTGCTTTCTCAAACCTGAAAACACAATAAGGACAAGTATCTTTAGTAGGCTTTGGGGTCACAAATTTATACCTGTCATCTTTTCGACCAAACAACTTTTTCATTGCCTCACCCTTCTAATAAACACCCCTCAAATCACCCAAATCTCTGTCTAAGTTCTGATAGCCTCTTTCTCATTATACATTCATAATCACGATAAGCATTATTAAGCTCACTCCTATAGGTTAATTTTCGAAAAGCATTTTACCTTTACACTCCCTCAATACTAACTGCGAGGAAGTGCAAAGCTAATTTCAATGGGGTTTCGAGAAATAGTGTATAATAAATAAACGGGCTGATAAGTGCAGTAACACCTACCAGCCCTGACCAAACCACTGAATAGAGCAGCGGTTCAGCTAAAAAGATTATAGCACCACCGGAACGCTCTCTATTCAAAGACGGAGAGCGTATTTTTGTACCTTAATTAAACCAATGGATTATCGTTAAATATGGGTTTTGCTAAACAAAAAACCCCCGATTTACGGGGGATTTGTCTTGTGGCGAAGGGCGGATTTGAACCGCCAACCAATGGCTTATGAGTTCCACTGCTCTACCATTGAGCTACTTCGCCAGATCACATTAATATGTGACCGATATCTTACTATGGGTTCACCTAAAAGTCAATAAAATTATCATATTAGGAGCGACGCTGTCCCTGCTGTGAAGCTTTTACAGAGCGGTAAACCGCTTCATCCTGCATGGGAATATATTTGGGTTCTGGACGAAATCCACGCTTGTTTGCATTTGGATGATTTGACTTGGAAACCTTAAATCCAGCCGGTACAGAACGTACAGCCTTAGCAGCTTGTGCTGCCCGGCTTTGCGCCTGGCGAAACTCCCGTCGTGACATCGTTTTCGTCTGGAGATTATTCGTTTCCTTTATCAAACGATCCCCTTTTTTTGATAATGTCCCTACCAGGAAGATGCGGATAACCCACACCATCAGGGCGATAAAGATCGGCACAACCTTCGTTACAAAACCCGCATCCACCATACCTGTACTCAAAACCGAATGGCTCTGCATTGCCATGACCACACCCCACCAGGTCAGGATGGCGTTCATCGTCGCTGCCAGGATCCAGGCACCGAAAAGAAACCACATCGATCGGGGTTCTTCTTTTTCCGATGGTGGCGCAAACAACCGTGCAATACCCGCAAAATCGATCCCACAAAAAGCGATGGTCAACAGTGTCGCCCAATGGATACCTGCGAAACTCAGGTCACCCAGAAGGTCTGAGAGGGCATATTCTGTTGTGCTGAAGTTGAACACTTCAAACGCCACCAGCGCAGAAATAAAGATCAGGATGTAGAGGATCCCCTTGCGTGTTTTTATTGATGCAAGAGATTTTGAAAATGATGAATTGAGAGATTGACTGATATTCATGATATCCTCCGAATGATTTGGGTATTGACAATTCATATTATAGAACATCTGTTCTATTTTGTCAATACCCAAGAATTTGCCACTATCACAAATATTTTTCTTCTCTCTCCTGACAATTCGATTAACTTCCCGAAATAACTATTTGGGAATTGTTTGTGGATTTGCGAACTAGGAGGATCAATATTGGAAATTAAATGATGATTGCTAAAAATCCCCCAGCCAGGCAGAACTGTGCCAGATGGTACGTGATTCGCACATAGAACTGCGCATGGGGAAAAGATCTAATGAATTTTCTGTATGCAAGCAGAAAATCAGAGACCAAAAAGAGAACCGCTCCACCAGGCAGCAATAACTGCTGAATGGATTTGATAGAAATAAGTGAGGTGAGAAGGAAAGCTATTACAACATTGAGCGATAAAACACCTGCGTAAATTCTTATTGCTTTCCAAAGGAATGGTTTTGCAGTTCTTCGCTTTGAGATCGGTGAAAAACTCCAATTGAAGATTGTCATTAAACTCAGAAATATTAATAACCCAAACATGACCCACAATCCCCAATAAGGATTTTGATTTCCTGACTCAAAGATGTCAATCAATTTAATTATAAAGAGACCAAGATAGCATATATGCCCAACCAGGAAGGCTCCAAGCCCCGGTAAGAACCATCGTCTTGGAAGCTGAAGGAAAACATCACCGATCAATCCAAAAACCTGTCCTGATATCAGGATCAGGATAAGAGGACTAAACTCCCACCCTGCTGTAATCAATGTCCACAGAATTATGAGTATCATAACCAGTGGTTTTGAGAAGATTTTGATGGTTTTCCATTGGAAAATAATTGCCGCCCAATCCAACATGAATCCAAGCATAACCAACCAGGAGGCCCATGTTATCTGGTGGAAATTAATCACGATGACTTAAGCCATAACGTTTTAAAAATTCAGGGTTATTCCGCCAATTCTTCTCAATCTTGACCTTAAGATCAAGAAAAACAGGTTCCCCGCTCATTTCTTCAATCCTTTCACGGGCTGAAGTGCTGATCCTCTTGATCATTTTCCCACCTTTCCCGATCACAATACCCTTCTGCAACTCTCGCTCTACAAAAAGTATCGCTTTCACATATCTGGTCCCATCCTCCCGAAGGATATAATCTTGCACCCGGACAAAAACAGCATATGGCACCTCATCACGTAAATGTTCCAGAGCCGCAGCCCTGATCATATCTTCGGCAAGCTCCCGCTCATAGGTTGCCGTCACCTGTTCTTCAGGGAAAAACTGGGGGCCTTCCTCAAGAATTTCGATGATCCGGGACAATAATACTTCCCGCGCAGCAGCATCAATCGCTGAAATTTGGACTTCATCATCAAAGTCTAATAAAGTGCGATATTCCAATGCATTTTTCTTGATACTAGCTTGATCAGCTCGATCAATCTTGTTCAACACCAAAAGAACTTTCCTGTTTCGGGTGGTTTTCTTAATTTCATCTGCCAACCTGCAGTCTTCATCGTCTGGCATTTGGCTGGAATCAACCACAAACAGGATCAAGTCAGCATCCATCAATGCATAAAGTGCTTCTTCATTTATAAACTTACTTAACTTATAACTCCCTGTGTGCAAGCCTGGTGTATCAATAAAAATGATCTGGGCATTCTTAGTTGTCAGGATACCGAGTTGACGCTTCCGGGTCGTTTGAGGTTTGAAGGATACTGCTGCGATTTTCTGCCCCAGGTAATGATTCAACAAAGTTGATTTGCCAACATTTGGTTTACCAACCACTGCCACATACCCTGATTTAAAACCACCAGAAACATTGGTAGATTGATTTTCCATCACATCTCTCTCATTTTTTCTTAAATTTCATTTGAACCCGGAGTTGAGTATCACACGATCACCTTCAATCTGATGACCTTCCAATTCAAGCAAGAACTTTTTCTTGTTTATCCCACCAGAATAACCTCGTAATTTCCCTTCGGAACCAACCACACGATGACATGGAATGATGATTGGCATGGGATTTGATCCCATTGCTCTTCCGACGGACCGCGCCGCCCCTGGTTTATTTAATCTATTTGCGATATCACCATAAGACATCAATGAGCCATAGGGTATTGATTTTGTGATTTCCAAAACCTGTTTTTGGAATGATGACATACCTTGCCAATCAATCTTGATATCAAACGCTTCTATGTCACCATTGAAATAACGATCAACTGCTTTAAGCACTGCCTTTATAACGTTGAGACTCTCTAAGGAAGGCTCCGTGTCCTGGAAAGGCGTACGATTCTTTAATTCCGCCAGACGTTGAAAGGAAACACAACATAGCCCCGGATCACCTGCAGCAAAGCTGAGATGTCCTAAATGTTGATGTAAAATTTCTGCAAATGTGAATCCCATATGACCTCAAGCTTGTTAACAGATTTCATAGTCATTCATATCTTACCTTAAAATATTTACGCAACAACTTCAAGAAATCCCAACTGCAGCATCCAATTGTGCAGCATCCGTAGGGTAATCGTATAATAAGCGTCAAGTAATGACACCAAGAAACATGTAATATGGAATTGTAAAGGTGACTTCACTTCTTCTCCTCCTTATAGAACGTGCCCGAGTTCGGCGTCTCAGGCACGTTCCTATTTTTAATGAGATTAATAATTTTGTGGATCCATTTCTATCCCACCAAATAAGCTATAATAACCTCAAAATAATCTTCATCGGGAGAAGCCATGACCATACAACGCCAAACCTACGGAATCGATATCGCTGGAGTGCATCGGGAACTGGAATTATTTGAAGTAAAACCCGGGCTCCGAATCGCCATCCTGAACATCCTGGGGGATACTGAGTTAGTAGAAGCATGTGCTGTAGATTTATCAGAGAAACTGAACGATATCTCTTACGACGTGCTGGTCACTGCTGAAGCAAAAAGCATTCCAATCGCATATGCCCTTTCTGTAAGCACTGGAAAACCATATGTCATTTTACGGAAATCCTATAAACCGTACATGGGTGATGCGATTCAGTCTGAAACGCTTTCTATCACAACAGGTGAACCGCAAACCTTGTATCTGGATGAAAAGGACCGAATGCTTGTGAAGGGCAAACGGGTCATCATCCTTGATGATGTGATCAGCACCGGGTCGACCCTCCAGGGTATGCGCATGATTCTTGGGAAAGCCGGTGCGATTGTCACAGCTGAAGCAGCCATCCTGACTGAAGGTGTACGAGCCAAATGGTCTGATATCATCTCATTAGGGCACCTGCCAGTGTTCACAGATTGAGATACTTAATTCTTATTCGTAATTGATCTTCCTGCCAGGAGGTAGAGATCCCCGGGATTTTCGAAAATCCCGGGGATCTTTTTAGATACATGAATTATGTAAGTGTTGGATTGTTGTTGATCCCTACCTAAAGCCATCCCAAACTGCCAAAATCTTTGAAAACCCAATTAGAATAAGCTAATAAACCTATCATCTGGAGAAAAAAAAGATGCAGATACGGATTGGTCTTGAGAATAATAACGAAGGTCGAACGCTTGCCTGGGCACTGGATTATCCAGGGTGTTTCGCTTACGGAGCCGACGAAGCTGAAGCTCTGATCCATCTTCCAAGAGCATTGCTCCAATACGAAATCTGGATAAAAGATCACACAGCAGATCCCTGGGTTGATTTCGACGATCTGGATATCAGTGTTGTAGAACGATATGACACCTTCCGGTTTAGCGCGGATTTCCTGCCTGTACCAGAAGGGAGTGGGTACGAAATCAATGCCTGGTTCAAGGATGATTGGCGCTCGTTATCAAACAAAGAAATTGAATTCGGGCTAAAAATCTTCCATTGGCAGAGGGAGGAGCTCCTCGCCGGGATAAGCACGCTCAATCGTAAGACACTTGAATTGGATAGACCTGGAGAACGATGGAATATCCTGGGGATTGTAAAACATATTGCGAATGGTGAATTATGGTATCTCACGAGACTTGATCTAACCGACCTGACCCGGAAAGATCTACCAGAGAACCCAGAAGAGAGATTAGCAAAAACGGCTGGATTGGTCGATCAAATCTTCCCAAGTTTTGCTGACATTGTCAATGTAAAGGGATGCAATGGGGAATTCTGGTCGTATCGGAAGATCCTTCGCCGGACACTCTGGCACCAGCGGGATCACATTGAACATATCAAATCCCTTGTTTTTGACACTTGAAGAGGATTTCCTATTTAAACCACAAAGCAGGCGCCTCACCAAACGCCTGCTTTGTGAAATAAACTTTACTTCATATCTCAGTTATGCTTTCGCACAACCGAATGATTCAGGATAAACTTGAAAGGAGAGAATCAATTTTCCTAAACCTATACAAGGATATCATATAGAGATTAAGGGAAAAGGAAAGAATTGTTATCAAATTGTTAAGTGAAGCATCTTTCACCTGGTTCATCCAATCCTTTATCGGAAATAATTTTACGAAAATTAATAAGCTGTGCTATCATTTTTATATCGTCTAAAGGCATAACTTCATGAAGAAGAATTCAAGGCTTATTCTTTATCTTTTACTCAATATTGTGCTTTCTGCAAGCATCACGCTGGCAGTCCTTTGGGCCTGGAATAAATTACATCCCAGGTCAGTAGCGGTTGAGGAATTTGACAACCTGTCCTCCGATTCAATCCAAAACGGGGAACAAACCGATATCCTTGAAGGGGATACACATCCATCTGCTGACGCTTCTCTGGATTTTGTCCTTGAGGATATTTCTGTTTCCATCCATATCATTGTCGGTGCTGGTGACCTGGACATGGAATATGTGGAAATCCACAATCAAAGCGCTGGGGCAGTTGACCTCACCGGATGGCAGCTGATGGATGAAGAAGATCATTCATACACATTTCCAGCATTGATCCTCAATGTAGATGGTGCAATCAAAGTGTTATCTAAGACAGGCGTGAACTCAGTGATAGAATTGTACTGGCAAGCAGAAAGGTCAATCTGGCAGTCAGGAGAGACTGCTTCCCTCCTCAATGCTGATGGAGAGACAATCGCAACCTACCGAATACCCTGAAGAAAATTATGGCAAAAGCATTATATCGAAAATGGCGACCTCAAGACTGGGACAAAGTTGCTGCCCAGACACATGTCACTCAAACACTTCAGAATGCTGTGATCCATGATCGTGTTGCCCATGCATACCTTTTTGCAGGTCCTCGCGGGACAGGAAAAACATCCACTGCACGATTACTCGCGAAAGCTGTCAATTGCTTATCCGAGAAACTGGAAAATCGCCCATGCAACGAATGTGAACACTGCAAGGCTTTCAATGCTGACCGGTTCATGGACCTGATCGAGATTGATGCGGCCTCCAATACAAGTGTGGAAGACGTGCGGGATTTACGTGAAAAGATAAACTTTTCTCCCTCTCAGGGGAAATTCAAAGTTTATATCATCGATGAAGTTCACATGCTCTCCACAGCAGCCTTTAATGCCCTGCTTAAGACATTGGAAGAACCTCCTCCACATGCCATTTTCATACTTGCTACTACGGAAATTCACAAGATTCCAGCAACAGTGCTTTCCCGGTGCCAGCGACATGAGTTTCGTCCAATTCCCATTGATGTCATCATTGATCACCTTAAAACAAACAGCCAGGAAGAGGGCATCAATGTTGAAGAGGATGCCTTTAAGGAGATTGCGCGGCAAGCTACTGGCAGCTTACGGGATGCAATCTCACTCCTCGATCAGCTTGCTTCAACTGATGAAATGATCACCCTGGAGATGACCCAAAAGGTGTTGGGGACGGCAACCAATCTCAGTGTGATCCAGATTGCTGATGCATTACTCAAGCAGGATTCAGCACAAGGATTACGTCAGATCAGCCAAACACTTGAAAACGGGACAGATCCCCGGCAGCTATCACGGCAGATTGTCACCTATTTACGCAATGTCCTGCTGATGAAAATGGATAATGAAGACCAGGTGAAAGCATCCGAGGATGTCATTCAGGAAATCAAAAAACATGCCCAAGCATTTTCCATGCCCGGTTTACTAACCGCGATAGAATCGTTCAATCGCACAACCACAGGAAAACAAACCAATTGGCATCCAGGTTTAGGTTTGGAATTAGCATTTACTGCTTATCTAGCCGATCGGGAAGAGCAGCCCACCGTACCCAAAGCCGATTTAAAGGATGAAGAAGTAAAACAATCACCCAATAAAAGAAAATCATCCGTCTCCAAGGCAGCAGAGCAGACTCGTAAGAAAAAACCTCCGGTTGAAAAGCCTGTGGTTAATCAGAAAACAGCAACTGAGTCAAAAAAGACCGTTGATAAGCCCATCGAAGAAGAAAAAGCTCAAGAAAAAGCCGTAAATGTAGTAAATGAAAAACCCAAAGCTCAAACTGAACAATACGGCGATATTTCAATCAGCAGCATTGAGGCGGTTTGGGGAAAGATAAGAACAAAAGTGAGGAAGCACAATCCCCGGACAGAGGGCATTCTTAACAGTGCAAAACTGATCAACCTTGAAGAGAATACTCTGGTTCTTGGATTTACATCCAACACCGTCAAAGGCTTTATGGAAAAGGAAGGCAATCTGACCCTGGTAAGAGATATTCTGGAAGAAGTGCTTGGTCATCCCCTCTTGGTCAAGTGTATAGTAACAACACAAAAGGGAAACAATCTTCCTGAGAATGTTGATTTTGATAAGGATGGCATGGTTGGCACTGCAACTCGAGACCTGGGTGGTAAAATCAGCAGTGCAAAACAAGCAGAATAAGATTTTTTGAAAGGAATTTTCCATGGCGAAAGGATACAACCGCCCTCGTTCACCTAAAGGCGCGGGGATGATGGCTCAAATCCAGCAAATGCAGCAGCAAATGGCCGAAGCTCAGGAGAAATTAGCTGAGGAATCCATTACCGCGACAGTCGGCGGTGGTGTGATTTCTATTACAATGACAGGCGATCAGGTTTGTCGTTCGATAACCATTTCTCCTGAAATACTTGAGGATCCTGATGTTGAAATGATCCAAGACCTGGTCACCAGTGCAGTAAACTCAGCCCTCGACAAATCTCGCAACCTTGCGACAGAGAAGATGGCACCCTTCACCAATATGCTTGGTGGATTAGGCCTTGGGTAAATAATTTCTGATGCGAAACCTTCCCAAGCCAGTTCAGAACCTTGTTGATGCATTTTCACGTTTGCCGGGTATTGGGCCTAAGACAGCCTCCCGGTTGACGTTCTACCTGCTTCGAGAACCAAAAGATCTCTCGAAAAGCCTTGCGGATGCACTAATTAACATAAAAGAAAACACGGGACTATGCGAAGTTTGTTTTAATATCACGCAGAAGGAATCGCAAGTATGCGATATATGTACCAGCGATGCCCGGGATCGGGATTTACTATGTATCGTGGAAGAACCGCTGGATGTCCTGGCGATTGAAAAGACGGCTGGCTATAATGGTCTCTACCATGTTCTGCAAGGCGTCCTCTCCCCTATTGAGGGAATCGGTCCCGAAGACTTAAAGATCAAGGAACTATACGAAAGGATCAAGGAAAACAACTTTAAGGAAGTAATTCTGGCCACCAATCCCAGCATGGAGGGGGATGCCACTGCCATGTATTTACATGAACACATCACCCCTACTGGAATCCGTGTGACCCGTTTGGCATTGGGCTTGCCAGTTGGAGGAGACCTGGAATATGCAGACCAAAACACCCTCCTGAGAGCCTTAGCTGGCCGACAAAGCCTTGATTGAGCATATTCTTCAGTTTATGTAAACGAACACATCGAACTTCTACAACCTACCAAAAGGCATAAAAGAAAGGTGAATGATATGGCAGAAAAATTAGTCGTTTTTGATTCATACTTTGGGAACACAGCCAAGATCGCTGAGGCAATAGGTGAAGTGCTTGGCGATGCTGTCGTGAAGAAACCTGCAGAAATAACCCCTGTTGATCTACAAGCCTGCGACATCTTAGTCGTCGGTTCTCCCACTCGAGCTTTCCGTCCCTCGCCAGCAATCATAACATTTCTAAAAGGACTGGATCGAAATGCTCTGAATGGTGTTCGTGCAGCTGCATTTGACACCCGCTTTCCTTTGGATCAAACCGATTCTGGTTTTCTGCGCTTGATGATCAAGCTGTTCGGCTATGCTGCTGAAAAAATCAATAAACTTTTATTAAAGGCTGGTGCAGAATTACCTCTTGAAATTGCGGGGTTCGCTGTTTTAGATACCGAAGGCCCCCTGGCAGAAGGTGAACTTGAAAGAGCTAAAACCTGGGCTAAAGAAATCCTTTAGATTTCCTCAGGATAAATTCCGATTTCAAATGCTGTTATAAATGATCACCTGAAAATCAAACTATTGGATTTAAAGTGCTCAAGTTTCCTTATAAATATAAAATAAAGCGAGATTGAATAATGACAAACAATGATCACAACACAATTTCAGATGAAAATCGTGATAGTTTTTCTTATCTATATTTACACCATGCAGGGGATGTCCTGCACAAATCTGCGCATCATCTTGGCAAAACGATTGATCAGTGCGCAGGAATTCTCATAGAAAAGCTGCGAGACAAAAAGAAGATATTAATTTGCGGCAATGGCGGCAGTGCATCAGATGCCCAGCATTTTGCATCTGAACTTGTGGTCCATTTTGATGTGTTCCGCCAGGCATTACCAGCAATAGCCCTGACATCCGACTCCGCTATATTGACTTCAGCTGGAAACGACTTCAGTTTCGAGGAAATATTCTCCCGGCAGGTCGAAGCATTGGGGCAAGAAGGTGATGTTTTGATAGCCATTTCAACAAGCGGAACTTCAAAAAACATCCTAAAAGCCGCTCAATCTGCACAGGATTGCGGTTTATTCGTCATCACCGTGACTGGTCCTCTACCAAATCCATTATCCGAACTTTCACATTTTCCAATTGGCATCCCTGCTGACAATACTGCGGATATCCAAGCAGTGGACGTTGTGATCATTCATGCCATCTGCACGAAAATTGACCAGGCTTTCTTTGTTCCAGACGATCAGGAGTGACAAGAACAGCTTTTATCATCGTATAATTATTGAATCACGCTGATTATCTTTTCAGGAGATATTATGCAAGACAAACCTACAGGATCACAAATCCGACAAGAATTCATTGATTTCTTCATTGAACATGCCCATACATTCGTACCCTCCTCCCCATTAGTCCCTGGAGGAGATGCAACCTTATTATTCACAAATGCAGGCATGGTGCAATTCAAAGATGTCTTCCTTGGCACGGATCAGCGTCCTTATTCACGGGCAGCAAACTCGCAGAAGTGCCTGCGAGTCTCTGGAAAGCATAATGACCTGGACCAGGTCGGCAGGGATAACACCCACCATACTTTCTTCGAAATGCTTGGGAATTGGTCATTCGGAGATTATTACAAGAAAGAAGCGATCACCTGGGCCTGGCAGCTCCTGACAGATGTCTGGCACCTACCTAAAGACCGCTTATGGGCTACTTATTTTAAAGACGAAATGAATGAAATCCCTGAAGATACTGAAGCCGCAGAAATCTGGCTTCAGCAGCCAGGCTTTGACCCAGATCATCTCCTACCCTTTGGTAGAAAGGATAACTTCTGGGAAATGGCTGATACTGGCCCCTGTGGACCAGACAGTGAAATCCATTTTGATCGCGGTCCGTCTTTCTGCAACCTTTCAGTTGATCCCGACCACGTATGCAGTGTCAATGGCGACTGTGAACGATTTCTTGAGATTTGGAATAATGTTTTCATACAGTACAACCGTCTGAACGAAAGTGAGCTTGTCCTACTGGAGAAAAAACATATTGATACTGGCATGGGGTTCGAACGGGTAGTATCTATTTTGCAGGATGTGCCATCAAATTATCAAACAGATTTATTTATGCCGTTGATCCAGCGTGTTCAGTCATTAACCGGACAGACCGACGCAGAACGGGATGCGCACCTGACCCCCTACCGGGTTATTGCCGATCATGCCCGGGCGACAACATTTCTGATCGCTGATGGTGTTGTACCTGGCAATATAGGCAGAAATTACATTTGCAGAATGCTTGTGAGGCGTGCAGCACGCTTTGGCATGAAACTCGATCTAAAAGATCCATTCATGGCAGAAGTAGCCCAAATTGTGATCAATGAATACGGTGATTTTTTCCCTGAACTGAAGCGAAATACAAAAACGATCCTGGATAATCTGACCAGGGAAGAAATCCAATTCAAAAAGACAGTTGATGCCGGTCTGGATTATCTGAATGAGATGCTGGATAACATCAAACAAAAAGGTGAGAAAATTCTTGATGGAGGAAAAGCTTTCGACCTCTACGCCACCCATGGTTTACCCTTAGAGATCAGTAAAGACATTGCTCAGGAACGAGGAATGGATGTGGATACCGAGGGATTCCAGGCAGCCATGGAGAAACACCGAATTGCATCCGGTGCTGGAAAAGCCTTTGGGGAAATGGGAGGAGAGGATGTTGAGGTTTATGCTGACCTGGTTGATTCTTTGAAATCGCATGGCAAGCTTGATCCTGCTGGTGTTATCTATGACCCCAACGAAACTGTTACGATACCTGCAGAGGTACTGGCAATTGTAAAAAATGAGAATCTGGTTGAAAGCGCTCAGGTGGGAGAAACAGTTGCTGTCCTGCTTCCTAAAACCGGTTTGTATGTTGAAGCCGGGGGCCAGGTCTCAGACACAGGCAGCATTATTGGGTTGGGAAGTTCTGAGTGGACAATAAAGGTCACTGATATGCAAAAACCTGCAGCTGGGGTGATCGTTCATGTCGGAGAAGTTGTAAAAGGTTCCCCATCGGTTGGTGATATGGCTTATGTCGAAGTTGATTTGAATCGTCGAATACAGATTATGCGCAATCACACCGCCACCCACCTGCTGCATGCAGCACTGCATCAGGTTTTAGGCTCGCACGCAAGACAGGCAGGCTCGCTTGTAGCCCCTGATCGACTCAGGTTTGACTTCAACCACCCACAAGCAATGACACAGGATGAAATCCTGGATGTTGAAGCCAGGGTCAATCAAGCCATTCTGGCAAATTATGCTTTGAATATCACACATAAACCTCTCCAGGAAGCCATTGATGAAGGTGCCATGGCCCTCTTTGGAGAAAAGTATGATGCAGAAGTCCGTACAATAACCATTGGGAACGAGAAGACCTTGTCCTATGAATTGTGCGGGGGCACGCATGTAAATGAAACAGGCGATATCGGTTTATTCCTGATCACCTATGAGGGAAGTATCGCCTCTGGAGTCCGCCGTATCGAAGCGGTGACAGGTTGGCGAGCCTATCAATATGCACGGGAACGAATGAATATTCTTAATCATGCAAACCATTTACTGGGAACATCACCCAATGAGCTATTGCCCAAGATAAAACATCTTACAGAAGACCTGGCAGCATCACAGAAAGAGATAGAGAAACTCCGTTCACAAGCAGTTTCCATTGATTTTATGAACAAGCTTGAGAATGTTGAAGAAGTGGAAGGGGTTAAAGTATTACGACTGGTTCTACCGGATGGAAGTATGGATGCGTTACGAGATATGGCTGACAAATTCCGACAACAATATTCCTCTGGTGTAGCCCTCCTGGCGTCGGTTCAAGAAGAAAAACCCATCCTGGTGGCAGTCGTGACAGACGATCTCACAAAACGAGGCTTGCATGCAGGTAAATTAGTCAAACAAGCTGCCAGCGTTGTTGGAGGCGGCGGAGGTGGCCGGCCTACGCTTGCACAAGCTGGTGGGAAAGACCCCTCAAAACTCACAGAATCACTTGATCAGGTCATCGTCTATATCCGTGATAATTTGGAGTGCTAGATCCTGCTTACAATCTATTGCATATTAGACTGTTTGCATTCCGGAAACATAACAGCAATATAATAATGGAAGTATGAAAAAAGTAACCCCACTTCGCAGACAATATCTGGATATAAAAGGCCAATATCCGGATTCGATCGTATTCTTCCGTTTAGGGGACTTTTATGAAACCTTTGACGAAGATGCCAAGACAACATCACGAGAGCTGGATATTGTTCTGACATCCCGACCGGTTTCCAAAGGCATACGGGTGCCAATGGCCGGCATTCCTCATCATGCACTAAACAATTACCTGTCCAGGTTGATAAATAAAGGATTCCATGTCGCGATCTGCGAACAGGTGTCAGATGTGCCGGAAAATGGTCTGGTCCCTCGTGAGGTTGTTCGAGTAGTCACTCCTGGAACGATAATGGAACCTGACTTGCTGCAGCAGCAGAGCAATAATTATCTGGTGACTGTGTTCTTTCAGGACAATCACGCCGGCATCGCTTATGTGGATATATCAACAGGTGAATTCTCAACCACAGAACTTACTGGAAAAGCCATTCGGGATCAAATTCGGTCAGAACTATTCAGGCTAAATCCATCTGAGATCCTCTGGCCTGATTCCCTGCCAAATATTGAATCCTTACCCGGACACCGTTCAACGTATGAAAGCTGGCATTTTGAACTCGGACGCTGTACAGAGAGCTTACTTGAGCACTTTGGTGTAAAGTCGCTGGATGGTTTTGGCTTAAGAGGGAAACCGATGGCAATCCGTGCAGCTGGGGCTGTCCTTGCATATCTCGGAGAAACACAACGCCAATCCTTAAAACTTCTCAAATCGTTGAGCACTTATACGCTGGACGAATTTATGGTACTGGATGCTGAGACTCGTCGGAACCTCGAGTTAACCGAGACTATTCGAGGAAGAAAAGCTTCCGGCTCCTTACTGGCTATCCTGGATCAAACGAAGACACCTATGGGGGGACGCTTGCTTCACCAATGGGTCAGCAAACCCTTATTGAATGTTAATTTAATTTCAGAACGCCATGACGCTGTTGAATACTTCTACGATAATGGTCTTCTTCGTGCAGAAGCTATTGAAGCCATTACACATTTTGACGATCTTGTAAGATTGACAAATCGGGTCATATCCGGACATGCTATTCCTCGGGATTTAGTTGCAATAAGAGATAATCTCTCAAAATTACCGTTATTATTGGCGATTTTCTCTGATGAGAATACGGCTATCAGTGAAACTCTCAAGAAAATCCATCGTTGTAAAGATCAGCTTGCTTTGTTAAAGTCAGCTATCAAGGACGATCCACCTGCAACACTGGCAAATATCGGTGTGATTCGGGAAGGGTTTTCTGCGGAACTGGATAATGTTCTCGATTCTTCAAAACATGCCCGCGAATGGATTGCGAATTTAGAGAAGAAAGAAAAGAGCCGAACGGGAATCAAAACCCTGAAGGTCAGCTATAACAAAGTCTTTGGCTACTATATCGAGGTAACAAAATCAAATACTGACCTTGTACCAGAGGACTATATCCGGAAGCAAACACTCGTCAATGCTGAAAGATATATCACCCCTGAATTAAAAGAGTATGAAACACTTGTCCTCAATGCTGAAGATCAGATCCATGAAATCGAAAGCAGGGTCTTTGCGCAGGTTTGTGAAGAACTGGCCAATGGTGCAAAGTTGTTACTCAGTACAGCTCGAGGGATAGCAGAACTGGATGCTTATGCCTCATTAGCTGAAGCAGCCGCTATCAATGGGTATCATCGTCCGGTGGTCGTTGAGGAAAAATGTTTACAGATCCGAAGGGGACGGCATCCTGTCGTGGAAAAATTGCGCACATCTGAACGGTTTGTGCCAAATGATGCCATCATGGATGAAGATGAGATCATTCGCATCATCACCGGGCCAAATATGAGTGGGAAATCCACATTCCTTCGACAAGTGGCATTGATTGTTTTGATGGCACAAATGGGATCATTCATTCCGGCTGATGAGGCTAAAATAGGACTGGTTGACCGGATTTTCACTCGTATAGGTGCACAAGATGAGATCTATGCCGGACAATCGACATTCATGGTTGAAATGGTGGAAGCAGCAAATATCCTTCATCATGCTACTTCTCGCAGCTTATTGATCCTGGATGAAATTGGTCGGGGCACAAGCACTTACGATGGCGTTTCTATCGCCTGGGCGATGGTCGAGTACATCCACAGCCATCCAGACGTAAAATCCTATACCCTGTTCGCCACACATTACCACGAATTAACTGAATTAGCTGAGCTGCTTCCAGGTGTCAGGAATTATAACGTTGCAGTTTCAGAATCGGATGGAAGTGTTGTGTTTTTACACAAGATCATCCCTGGCGGAGCAAACCGCTCCTACGGCATCCACGTCGCTCAGATTGCCGGTGTGCCGCAGCCAATCATCCAACGGGCTGATGAAATATTGCAGCAATTGGAAAAATCTTCTGGAACAACCCTAGAACAGGAAATGACAACCAGGCAGCAGTTAGCATTATTCCCAGAAAACAACGCCCTTATCGAGGCATTTGACTCACTGGATATTAACAGTCTGACCCCAATTGAGGCACTAAACCTGCTTTATGATTGGAAACGCCGGTTTTTTAGCGATGATTAAGATTCTTCCTCTTCGTTCAAATCGAAATCTCTCACTGCAAGGTGCGTAAAATCATTTAAACCCCACACGACCCACTTATGGAAAGCTGGATCGTAATAAACTGTTGTGAATGCTGTATTCACAAAACGGAAATGAACCCCCTGCCCACTGGCTTGAGGTGTCATCCCAAAAACAACATGCAGTGCCTGGTTTAAGATCCCACCATGAGAGACAATCAAATATCGAGCCGGTTCCTTTTGCAGGATCGAATGGATTGCCCGTCCAGCCCTGAGATATAACGCCCAATTCCCTTCGCCAGTTTTTGCCATTCGATCATAAGGTGTGAAGAACGTCGATTTTGGCAAAACCTTTTCTGCATCGACCCTTTTTACCCCTGTCAGCAGCCCCATGTCCCTTTCCCGCCAATCCTTGTCTTCAACCAGGGGGATTTTAAATGCCTTGCAGATCATTTCAGCGGTTGTTCTTGCTCTTTCCAAAGGACTGGTAATGACCTGATCAATCCTTGTACCATCCGCCTGCCAGCGGGATATCAACCTCCTGACCTGGTTCTTTCCACGAGGTGTGAGAGGAAAATTTTTCTGACCCTGGTAATACCCTTCAGCATTGCCCAAAGATTCTGCATGTCTGAGGAAAATCAGTGTGAAGAAACCCATTTTCTCTCCTAATCCATCCAATCGAATGTTCGCGTAACCGCTTTCTTCCACCCGGTAAATAATCTCTGCCGTCTTGAGTCGGTCATCGATGGATCCCACTGACTATCTTTGAGCCAATTCTTGCGAAGCGCATTAGTAGAATCCCAGAACCCAACTGCCAGCCCAGCTGCATAAGCTGCTCCCAGGCTGGTTGTGGCCTGTTTAATAGCCATTACATTTTTCTTTTCGGTCATTTACTCTCCTGATTCGTAGACCAGTTGGGGGTACCATTCAAAAAGTCTTCACCTGAAACCCGTTTCTTGCCTGCAATCTGCACTTCATCCAAGACCAAACATCCTTGATCCGTACCAAGGGCAGGCGTTCTATCAATGGTGAACCTATCTCCTGGATTACAGAATGGCATATCTAAAGAATGGGCTCTAAATATCTTCAATCGTTTATCATCAAGGAACATGAATACACCCGGCCAGGGATCGTAGGCGCGCACCATTCTCTCAAGAAATGCAGCGGATTGATGAAAATCAAGCTGCCCATCTTGTTTCTTCAACCGAGGGGCATAAGCAGCCACGGAATCATCCTGGGGTTTAGGATAGAGGGTACCATCTATATATCCAGGAAGCGTCTCGGCAAGAAGGTCAGCACCCATTTTTGCAAGGATGTCTGAAAGTATTCCTGCGTTCATATCTTCTTCGATTAGCATTGCTTCTTGACTGAGAATGTCGCCTGTATCCAACCCCCTATCCATTTTCATAATCGTCACTCCAGTCTGATCATCGTGTAAAAGTGCAGCCTGGATTGGTGCGGCTCCTCGCCAGCGTGGCAGTAATGACGCATGAACGTTCAAACAACCGTATTTCGGTAAAGTCAAGACATTCTCTCGCAGGATTTGGCCGAATGCCGCCACCACGATCAAATCAGGAGACCAATCCTGCAGTTGTTGAATAGCTTCTTCTGATTTCAATGTTGGCGTTTGTATCAGATCTAAACCAAGTGACCCAGCCAGCACCTTGACATCTGGTGGTTGAAGATCTCTTCCACGTCCTGCCGGTCGGTCGGGTTGTGTGATAACACCAACGACCTCGGTGATCTGGTCCAATTTTGAAAGGATTGGCAGAGCAAAGTCCGGCGAACCCATGAATACGACCTTTAATTCCATATAGAACACTTTAACACATCCTGATTGTTGAAAGAATTTAGCTTTTACCTTTATAATCCATTTATGTTAGAATATTTATGAAACTAGATGTATAGATTGTTTAAATTTACCCACAGGAGGCACAAATGACTGAAGAAAAAATTGTTGACCCGAACATTACCAGCGATGATAAAACCTGGGCATTATTATCCTACTTGTTTATAATCTTCCCTATTATCATTCTTCTGATGGATGATAAAAAGGATAGGCCTTTCCTGAAAGCCCATTATCCTCAGGCATTAGCTTTTCAAATATTTATTATCATTGCTATAGCGGTTGTTGGCGCTGTGACATTTTTCATTGGCGGTGCAGGTGGAGTCTGTATAGGTATTTTGAGTTGGATTCCAAAAATCATCTGGGGCATCAAAGCTTACAACGGAGAATATGTTGAGATCCCGGTGATCACCGACTTTGTAAAGAAACAGGGCTGGGCTGATTAATTCGAATTACCTCACTGATAAAACCTGCTCCTTCATAAGAGCAGGTTTTTTGTAACAGATCGATGCAACATTTGAATGGCTTTTACGTAGATTGATATGAAAGGTTAAGAAAATAAATAAACCAAAATATGAACAAAAGGTGAAATTATGTCGAAAGATGAAACCAATCCGATTGAAGAACAAAACAATGAGATTCCAGAGCCTTCTCCAGGCTTTGAAAAAGATGACTCCCCAGACCCCTCTGCAGGTTGGGGTAAGGAGAATATCACTGAAGATGAACCCCAGATGGTTGACCTGCAAAAGGGGAGCGATCCAATGACCCTGAGTGAAGAGCGAACCTGGGCAATGCTGGCTCATTTAAGTGTTCTGTTGAATTTAGTAACAGGGTTTCTTGGGGGCATTGCTGCACTAATCATCTACTTCGTGCACAAAGACCGGTCACGTGTTGTTGCATATCATGCCATGCAGAGTTTCATTTTTCAATCCATTACATGGCTGGGTGCCGGCATCGTCTCAGCAATACTCATAACCATAGGCTCAGCGCTTTCATTCCTGATCATCCCCCTGCTGTGCCTGGTCCCCGGTTTCCTTGTTCTGCTGCTGATCCCAGCATCCCTGATCTACGGCGTGGTAGGTGGCGTACAGGTCAATAATGGTGAAGATTTCCGATACTGGCAGGTAGGTGATTGGGTTCGTAATATCCTTGAACCGCCTGTTGTTTCCTGATCCTGTCATGTCCCAAATTGTCGTTTATGGCACACGTTGGTGCGGTGATTCAAAACGCGCACTTAAGATACTGGATGAATGCCAGATTGATTATAAATGGATTGACATTGATAAGGATAGTAAGGGGGAAGAATTCGTTATCAAAACAAATAATGGTTTTCGAAGCGTTCCAACCATAATCTTCCCCGATGGAAGCATGATGGTTGAACCAGGCAATGAAGATTTAAGGACAAAGCTGGACAGCTATTAAGTTGTCAGAAAATGGGTGAGTATTCCTCTTTCATGCATGTTCACTCTTATCACGGAAAAAACCTCGACCAATCAGGTAGATTGCCAATCCCAACAATAACCCACCAGCGATTATAAGCAAAGTCATTGCTGTTCTCTGATGGGGGCGTATATCTGGCTGTTCCAATAATTTTTCCCTGAGCGTGCTGATGAAGCTGCGATCTGGTTGTACAGGGTTCAGCTTCGCCTTGAGAGAACGTTCCAGTTCCAATAAGGTCTCATCTGAAAAATACTGTCCTTTCATCGTCAAACCCTCCTATACTTCCTCTGGATAGGCCACAATCCCAACCGTTTTCGGCCCAAGATTCGCTGCGACTGAGATGGAAAGTTCGGTAAACACAATTTCTGCTGTGTTTAACATCTTCTCTACCATTTCACCTAATTTATTCGCTGTTTCCTTATCCTGTGAATGAACAATCGCGATTTTGATACGCTGCAATCCGAATTGTTCCTTAACACGAAATGTAAGCCGTTCTATTGATTTCTTCCTTGTCCTAACCATCTCAGATACATTTAATTTTCCACCCTGCAGAGTAACGATCGGTTTGATATTCAACAGGGACGTTAGAGCAGTTTGGATGGCTCCAACACGTCCAGATCGATGTGCAAAGTCGAGTGTATTCAAAGTCATGATCACCATAACTTTGCTTCGAATCCATTCCAAAGCTGTAATGATTTTTTCAATCGACTCTCCGGCTTGTTCTCTCATTCTTGCTTCACGGGCCATTAATGCGAGAACCGCAGAACCAGCTCCTGAATCAAAGGTGATGATGTTCATCTTGCCTTTCAATTCCTGGGCTGCTTGCTGAATCATTGAGTATGTTGCAGACATTTTCCCTGAGACATTGATAGATAGAACCGTATCGCCGATATCACACACACGCTCGAAAAAGGCAACAATCCGGGAAGGTGAAGGGGCTGCAGTTTTTGGGTGGTTTGCTTTATCCTTAATCAATTCATAAAATTTTCCTATGGATAGGTCTTCTCCCTGATAATAGGTTTTCTCCCCAATTTGAATTGGGATGGGTAATATATCGAATTGATACTTTTCAGGCCACCCAACTGGCATATCTCCTGAACTATCAACAATGATCTTTAACATATTTATCACAAATCCTTTTTCATTTTTTCTCGCAGCTCAAGCAGTGTCCTGTGGTATAAGCTTTTAATAGCACCTTCGCTTTTCCGCATGATCTTGCCAATTTCTACATTTGATAGATTGTCTACAAACTTCAGGATTAGCAGCTCCTGCCGATTTTCAGCTAATTCATGAATGAAGTTAAGAAGGTTTTCAACATCCTGGTTACGCACGGCATGTGACTCTGGTTGAAGTTCTGTTTGAGGCAGCACCTCACCTGGTACATGCTCAAGTGAAACTTCTGTTTTTCGTGATCGGTCACGATGATAATTAGCAACCAGATTATGAGCAATTCGATAAAGCCATGCAGAAAATGGCAATCCCATGTGTTTATAATTTTTTATATTGCTCATGGCCTTAAAAAAGACTTTACCAGTGAGATCTTCCGCATCCTTCGCACTCCCCGAACGGTAGAAGATATAGTTATAAATCCTCTCAACGTAGCGCGAATAAAGCTCTCCAAACGCAACAGGATCAGTTCTTGCGGCGTCGATTAGAGCAATCTCATCATTATTCTTGCTCAACTGATCAACCTCTGACCATCTAAAATAAATAACAGGGAAAACATCAAATAGTCACACATTAAATTAAATCTATCACAAAAACGCTTACTCATCCAAGTTTTCTTTAATACTGCAAGGACAAAACTGTCTCATTGATATGCGATTATTTTCTCTGGAAACTTGAAGAAAAAAAGGAAACCGATCAACCTGGATACTGAGTGAAAGATCATGAGGATGAAAACAATCATAGCTTCGATCAAGGAATATCCGACCTACAGTCGAGGAACCAACACGAGAAATAAAGTGATTTGATTCAGGGTTCCTGCCTGTCACTAATGCTTCGATATACTCAGCACAAGCCTTATCTTCATCGCCATCTCTCCCAAAGCTGGAACCGGTAATGATAAAGGAGACGATATCTGGTTGAAGCAAACGTAAATATTCTGCAGTTGCCTTTGCCACAACAAAAGAAGCAGCAATGATCTGACTGGCATTCACAGCTCGGACAATACCCTGCGTTCCTGCTGACGTTCGCTGGATGACTGTCTTCCCTGAGAGGTTTTCTCTGGAAATCGCTAAAGGCGAATTACCAAAATCAAAACCCTCTGGTTTACATCCATGATCTTCACCCATTATCAAGCTGTCACTTATATCCTTCCCCAAATGTATGGCTTCATCAATTCCTGAAACCGGATAAATGACTTTCGCTCCAACGTCAAATGCAAATGCTGCTGTTGTGAACGCACGCAGCACGTCAATAACAACAGCAGTTCCCAACGCATCCTGAGCTTGATCGAGCGAATAATATCGGAAATCAATCATATTATATTGGTCCATCCAATTCACAAATAAATCTTACCCAATAGTAATGAAAAACAATAACTCTTAGTAATTTTCAATCCTTGACCGGGTTCGTATGCAGGATTAAAATAAAGTCATCTTTATCATACAATTGCATCGTACCTGTTGCCAAACAAGGAGACTCTTTATGCAAGCCTCTCACCAAAATCAGGCTCTGGACATAGTTGATCCAGGCCTTTTTAAGTTAATTCAGCTTGAGCAAGAACGTCAGATGAGACGCTTGATCATGATCCCGAGCGAAAGTATTGCCTCCCTGGCAATAAGAGAAGCCCTGGGATCTTGTTTTACAAATATCTATGCTGAAGGCTACCCCAGGCCAGAAACGCAGCAGTACAGTGAGGAAGAGATCCTTGACTATACGAAATCTATCGGTGTTTACCGCCGTTACAGCGATCCGAGATATTACAAAGGTGTGGAATATGTGGATATTGTAGAAGCTTTAGCACGACGACGATGCGCCGAAGCTTTTGCAGCAAATGGATTAGAAGCTGAAGACCTGTTTGTGAACGTCCAACCCTTGTCTGGTGCTCCTGCAAATAATGCGGTATATACCGCTTTCCTTTCCCCTGGTGACACCATCCTAGGTATGAACCTGCTTCATGGGGGGCACTTAACCCATGGATCACCCGTCAATCGTTCCGGGATCATCTATGATGCGCAGCATTATTCTGTTGATCACAGTACCGAAAGACTTGATTACGATGCGATCCTGGCACAAGCTCTCTCGATCAAACCGAAAATTATTGTTGCCGGTTATTCAAGTTATCCCTGGGTTCCGGATTGGAAGAAATTCCGGGAAATTGCAGACGAAGTCGGGGCCCTCTTACTCACTGATGTATCTCATATCGCAGGTCTGATCACTGCAGGACAGGTTCCATCCCCAATTGGGATTGCCCACATTGTGACATTTACTACCCATAAAACCTTACTTGGTCCTCGAGGAGCCTGTATCATCACAGAAAGTCCTGATCTGGCAAAGAAGATAGATAAGGCTGTTTTCCCGGGTGAACAGGGAGGTCCACATATCAACACGATTGCTTCCCTGGCACTTGCATTCAAACTCGCCCGAACCGAAGAATTCAAACAATTACAGTCTCAGATAATCAGGAATGCTGCCGCCTTTACCGATCAACTCCAGGCACGTCAGCTAAGAGTCCCCTACAACGGCACTGATACCCATATTGCACTTCTGGATTGTAAATCAATTAAAACCGATGATGGCGCTTACCTGTCCGGTGATATTGGTGTACGCATCCTGGATGCAGCAGGTCTTGTCGCAAACCGAAATACAATCCCCGGAGATAGATCAGCTTTTTCAGCAACTGGCATTCGTTTTGGGTCTACCTGGCTGACACAACGGGGATTTATCGAGGATGATTTCAGATCAATTGCAGACATCATAGCTGACCTGTTTGAAAAAATCACGCCATACAACATGCCTGGCGTAAGGTCACCTAAGCGCCGTGCTAAAGTGGAATTCCATGCACTTGAAGAAGCCAAACTTGAAGTTGAGGCGCTTGCACAAAAAACAAATGACTACGATGAAAAACTTAAAAAACATGGCTATCCCCATTTTTACAATATTGATGATAATGTCACGTCGGAATGGGCAAGTTTCCGTCTTTCAGGCAATCAAATCCGTTTGTTCATAACCTATGTCTTATCAAGTGATATTGAGGAATTAGCAAAGGGTGAAGTCCAGCCGACAATTTTACACACCAGTGAAGGAGATATCAAAGGGTCGATCCAGTCAAAAGGTTCATACACTTTCGTGCTGACCGTCGCTGGAAAACAGGCTGGATTAACCGGTGCCTGGCTGCGGGATCTCTCCGATGCCTATATCAAATTTGATCAGGATCTATTCATGCGTGTCCCTGGTCCAATGCGCATCGAAAGCATCCAGGCTGATCCGCCAAAAATTACCGACGAAAAGATCTTCAATTCCAAAAAGCCTTACTACATTGGAATGAATAAGGACAACCGTCAAGGCAAGCCGCTGCCTGAATTTAATTGGGAATCAGTATCTGCTGAAATCCTCAGGAAAACACCCTTGAATAAAATCCATCATACATTTGGCGCAAAGATGATGCCGTTTGCTGGCTGGGAAATGCCTGTCTGGTATTCTTCCGTCGTTGATGAGCACCATGCTGTACGCCAGGCTGCTGGTCTGTTTGATGTCACTCACATGGGTGTTTTTCAGACTGAAGGCCCTGATGCTGGCGTATTTCTGGATAGTGTCTGTGCGAATGATATTACAAGCCTGAAAGTTGGTGAATCCTGTTATACACAATTTCTTGATCACAAGGCGAACGTTTTAGACGACTTGCTGGTCTACAGGAGAGGCAAAGAACAATATCTCGCTGTGGTGAATGCTGCCAATGATGAAAAAGATTGGGCATGGTTGAACGGCGTTCGAGAAGGCAAGTATCGAGTCGATGACGATGCCCCATGGGCTGTTGCCTTTGGCAGGAATGTAACCCTTCGGAATTTACGAGACAAACAAACCGGATCTGATATGCGTGTTGACATCGCGTTACAGGGACCGAAGTCACGTGATATCCTGCTTAAATTGCAGTGTTCAGCTGAAGATAAAAAAGCTATCCTGGGACTGAAATGGGCTCAATTATGTGAAGCAAGGTTGGATAACATTGATCTGGTCATCTCCCGAACAGGTTACACCGGCGAAAGAATGGGATTTGAGCTGTTTGTCCATCCGGAAGAGACTGCTTCGCTGTGGCAAGCGCTGCTCACAGCTGGAGAAGAAGATGGGCTGATGCCTTGCGGCCTGGCAGCCCGTGACTCCCTGCGAACCGAGGCAGGCCTCCCCCTTTACGGCCATGAGATGGGAGGTCTGTTGAACCTCGGCGTAGGACAGGCTGGATTTAGTCGATTTGTAAAGACATATAAACCCTGGTTCATTGGGCGCAAGGCCTACCTGCAGCAAGAGGCCAATCGAAATGGCGTTGTTGTCCGCTTTTCTTTCCTTGAAAAACACACCCGGATGGCCCATCTTGGTGATCCTGTTCTGAATGATCGTGGAAAAGTGATTGGAACTGTGACAAGCTGTGCGATCAACTCTGATGGATCACTTACAGGTCAAGCATATATCGCGAAGAAGTATTCGACTGAAGGTTCTGAAATTCTCATTTATCAAGACTCACCTCAAAGCGCTGGAAAAGCGCCGGCCGATCTCACCATAGGTGACCGGGTCAAATTACCCTCCCGGGCTACCATTCTAAAAAGATTTCTAAGATAAGGAGATTCATTTTATGCACACGTTATGGGACGAAAGATACGCCCTGAGAACGGATTATATTGGAAGTTCCGCTATTCGTGAGCTGCTTAAACTCACCTCACTTCCTGATGTCATCTCATTTGCAGGTGGTCTGCCAGCTTCCGACTTATTCCCAATTGAAAAATTTAAGGAAGCTGCTGATATCGTATTAACTGAGATGGGTCAAACTGCTTTGCAGTATGGCACAACAGAAGGGTATCAACCTCTTCGTGAAATGATCGCCCGAAATGCGACAAAATATGGTATCCAAATCTCATCAGACAACGTGCTGATCACATCCGGATCTCAACAAGCTTTGGACCTTCTTGGAAGAATATTCATCAACCGGGGAGATCGGGTACTGGTGGAATCCCCAACATACCTTGGTGCCATTCAGGCATGGAATGCATACGGCGTCAAGTACGTCACCATCCCGTTTGATGAGGATGGTATGCAGACTGGTCTATTGGAATCCCGGCTTCGAACAGGCATTAAATTTATTTATGTGCTGCCGAATTTTCAAAACCCGACAGGTGCGACCCTCACTCGTGAACGCAGGAAAGAACTTGTTGATAAGGCGGATTCTTATGGAGTCCCCATCGTTGAAGATGATCCATATGGGCAGCTGCGTTATGAGGGGGAGCACATCCCTCCTGTTGTGGTGATTGATGATGAAATGAGGGCAAAAGAGGTCCCAATTTACAGTGGAAATGTAATTTATACAAGCACATTCTCCAAAATCCTCGCTCCCGGATTGCGCCTTGCCTGGGTTGTAGCTCCAACTGAGGTGATTAAGAAACTGGTTCAGGCAAAACAGGGTTGCGATCTTCATACATCAACATTTACACAATATATCGCTTATCAGGTTGCAAACAGCCCATGGATGAAATCGCACATCACAATAATTCGGAAAACATATAAAGAACGCCGCGACATCATGATCCAGGCACTTGGGGAGTATATGCCAGAAGGTGTTCGCTGGACAAAACCAAAAGGTGGATTGTTCTTATGGGTCACACTGCCAGAAAAAATTGACACGGGAGCGATCTTCAAAAAGGCTGTGGAGTCTAGAGTCGCCTTTGTACCTGGTGGGTCTTTCCACCCTCAGGGTGGCGGGGAGAACACAATGCGGTTAAACTTCTCAAATGCAAAGCCTGAGTTGATCATGGAAGGTATTAAACGGTTGGCGAGGGTTATCAAAGAGAATCTGGTGTAGGTGGTAATTGAGATCAAAATCCCCGGGATTTGATAATTCGACAAACGGGTGATGACATCACCCGTTTTTTAATTTCAAAAGAGTTTTTATCCTTGACTTTGCTGCCAGATCTTAAAACCTTTTAAGATTGAACCACCAATAAATTCCCGTAAGATTGAGTTGTCAGGGATATGTTTCTGATCAATAGGAACAAACCACTGCAAGAATTTTAACAATCGCTTTGCCTCGATGAATTCCTTTGTGCCGTGCGGAACTTGCCTCAGCAGGGGCTCTACTAGCGGCTTCAGTGCTGTCAACTCATAGACAAGGGCTGAATTGAACATAACATCAGCATTCTCCTGAAATGGAAAGATGTGTTTTTTCTCACCTCGCCTTACATTCTCCCATTGCCTGATCGTCTGCTGTGCTGTATATCCACGGTCACGTGCATCCCGAAGGATCCTCCGCAATTCCCGGGTATCAGTCGTTGAAATTCGATTATGCCGGTCCAGGTTTAGCTGAGTAAGGCAGGATACGTAAATCCGAAATGCCTGTTCACGGGGGAAACCCTCCAGTAGCTTCGGATTCAAACCGTGAATGCCTTCCAATATGATCATCTGACCAGGTTCGAGCTGAACTTCTTCTCCAGGATGATTGATCCCGCTGTGAAAATCAAAATGACGCAATTGAACACGCTCTCCCTGAATTAATTTCTCTAGGTGTTCATTTAACATCGCCCTGTTAAGCGCATCAAGATTCTCAAAATCATAGATACCTTTTGCATCTTTCGGCGTATCCTCCCTGTTGACGAAGTAATTGTCCATCTCAAGCGCAAAAGGTGAAATCCCTTCAGAAAGAAGCTGGATTGTTAGACGTTTTGAAAATGTGGTTTTTCCTGAAGAAGAAGGACCAGCAATCAGGATCACGCGGATCTTTTCTCTTTCTTTCTTGATCGCCTTTGCAATACTTGAAACCTGCTGTGTATGCAAAGCTTCAGAAACCAGGATAACCTCTGCAGCTCTTCCTTCCCCAATCGCATCATTCAATGCACCAACACTTTGAATACCAAGTGTTTCTAACCAGTTGCCATACTGTCGAAATGTAGAAAGAAGGCTTGGGTAACTTGCCATAGGCGAAAGTGCATCAGGTGCATGTCGTCGTGGAAAACGCAGCACAAAGCCTGAACCGACCAGGTGGAGATCAAATAACTTCAGGAATCCTGTGGACGGCACCATATAGCCATGGTGATAATCCCGTTTGCCCTTCAGATCATACAAGACAAGATCATCTCCGCGCCGGTAATTCAATAAACGCAATTTGTCTTCCTGCCCATGTTTTCTGAAGAAAGCTTTTGCTTCTTCTAGTGCCACTTTATGCCGGACCAATGGCGCATCCTCTTCCACCAGCTCACGCATACGGTCCTCGAGGGCATCCAAGGCTTCACCCTGGAACGGCTGCTGTTCAGGCACATGGCAGTAATATGCTCCAGAAGATACAGAATGGTCGATTGTTAAAGACCACTCCGGGAACAACTCTAAAAAAGCGACTTCCAATAAAAATGTCAGAGATCGGCGATAAATCCTCGCCCCGTCCGAATCAGACATCCGTATAGGACTCACAGACGCATCAGCATTAAGCGGAAAGGTGAGTTCTCGCAAATCATTATTAACAATCGCACCAACAATTAATGGTTTTTCAGGATTTTGATAGACCCTCATGAATTCCCCTACGGGTGTATGGCGTGGACCACTAAGAATGGTCCCATCATCCATGACTACTTCTACCGTCTCACGTTGATGTTCGTTTATCTTGATTCGATGATGGTTTTTTTCCATTTCGTTCACCTTACTAATAGTCGTGTCTGGTAATTTTCGGCTCGAGGGTTTCTTCATTCCGTACCCGGGAATAGCATCGGTATTTGCGCGAAATCATCTGGGCTAAGGCTGTCAATTCCGCTCTGACTGCTTGGGTAATCGGACAATATCATCACTTGGTCATATTCAGATTCTTCTGGCATGATCAAATCAATAATGCGTGTATGGTTTGCATCTAATGGACCACCTCCAAACAACCACTGCGAGGATGTGTTGCCAATATCACGGACACGCCATACACCTTCGGCTGGATACCCTTCCTGGCCTAATACAACAGCTGCATATGCCCAATCTGCTGGGTCGCCCTCTCCTAAATATTCAAGTGGCACACGAATGACCACCGCATTCTGAGCAGGATCAAGAACGATATTCATTGCACTTGAAGCTTCGGTATAGTTCTTCGGAGCAAGAGTCTCCGGGTCAACCTGAACAACCTGGGACGTCCATCCCTCAGCCCACACTGCGACATCCCAGCCTGATCCTTCAACAAGCGCAGCATTCCGACCAGGCAGAAGCTTCCGGGCACCTGTCCCGGCTCCTGGATCCATATCGATGTAAACATCCATTGTTTGTAGTGAGAGGTCGATTGGAGAACCCCATGGGTTTTCTATTGGGGCTACAAAAGAGAAAGTCAGGATCAAATCTTCTGAGTCATAACGAACTGTGAATAGCTCTGCGTCATATATTGACTCTTTAAATACGCCGTCTGTAGGATATGTATATGTCCCAGGACCATTGTCATCACCTACAGAGTCTTTTACAACAAGAACGCTGACACCCTCACCCAAGTCAGGCATGGTTATTTGAGCAGGTCCTGAAGCAGGTATAGCGACGGTATCCGGGCTAACAATCACACTGAATTTCAATCTATCACCGGCAGAAAGTTTTCCAAGTGAGGTGAAAGGCAGTGAGATCTCAATGATCGTATCCGATCCAACAGCTTTTCCGGCTTCTGTCTCAACAGCTTCCCAGGCGTCATTTACAACCTCAAGCACCATAAATGAACCATCAGCAGACACTTTGAACAATTTATTTGCATTGAAGCCAATCATTGTTTCCTGATTGTCACAAAATGCTGTCGTATTGAGGTCAGGATCAGGAACACTGAAATAGAATCCTATCTCCTCATCGACTAAAGGTTCAGATAGATCCAACCGCAGATAAAGATTCTCCTCATCGAGGGTGGCATAAACACCATCAACAGCGGTCTCATCATCATTCTGATAGTAGGCGGCAGTACGCCATTGCTCATCATCTGTGCCATCAATTACTGGTGTGCTGATCTCACTGAATTGCCTGGTGGGAGAAACAGCTTGTGCTTGAATGATAGGAACCTGGAGGAATCGCGGTATCTCTTCACCCAAAGATTCATAAACGCCGGCAAGAAGGGCTCTATATCCTTCATCAAAATAGGTGTCCTGTCCGGAATCCTGGTCAGTTCCATACCACCAGAACCAATCCGACCCTTCAGCCAGATACATGAAATCAAATGCCTGTGTAAGGGCGTTCAAGTCAGTATCAATCTCCCCTGTTTCATATTTCGATAAGTCTTCTCGGACCTGAGCCAGGTAGTCCCAGGCAATTGCTTCTTCAGTTTCACCTATCCATGTGTCGTAGTTCGCACTGAACCATGCTCCTGGGAACAGATCATCCAGGGCGCGCTGCTCGGGATACAATTCGATGTAAGCTGATGGCGTGATGGTTTGCAGCGTTTCGCTTTCCGAGAGCTGTTGATATAGCGCTCTCAGAAAATCATTTCCATCATTGGGATAATATTCCCAGGCATTCTCACCATCAAGGATAATACTGACAACGTGTGGTCCAGGTATGTTGTTCTGTTCAAAATCAGCCTGGATAGCCTCAAGATGGCCAACAAGATCTGCTGCTCCCTCTTCCCCGCTCATCCCGGTGTAAACAAATCCAATATTGTCAGACAGCGTCCAATCCCGAAAGAACATGGCGACTTGATTGCCAGCATCATCGCTAACATAATAAGGCCGATAGAGTGAATCTGCTTCCTGTACAAAACCCTGAGAAATCTCGTGTGAACGCATCTATTCCCAGTGATTTTGCCAGAACCGGTTCGCCCGTCTGCATGAAAGTATAACCGGAATCTGTTATCAGGGAGACAATATCCTGTGCAACAGAACCTTCACCTGGCCACAAACCCCGGACCTGCGTTCCAAAATTCTCCTCATACATCACGACGCTTTGCTCAAGATGGGCAACTGCGTCTTGCGGATAACTGAAGGCCCAGGTAGGCATTTCAGCACTTGGGTTGCCTACCAGCGCAAGTTGATTGTCATAGATCAGGGGCAGGATTGGATGAGCATAAGGTGTTGTCGTAACCTCAATTTGACCGGATTCCTGGAGCTGTTTATGATATGGAATAACTTCCTGGACAATCTTGAGAATCTCTGCAAAAAGGATTTCCTTATCTGTTTCATCAAAGCCTTCGCCCTTATCAACGAGCGTGACAAGTGGTTCAACCGATAAGTAATCCGGATCAAACCAGGCTAAATTGAACCAAACTTGCAGGTCCAGATAATCCTGGTCTGTAAAGGAGTCAAGTGCTGTCTGGATACTCTCATCTTCTGCTCCGCCACGTTTATCCAGTAAGGCTTGATAACGTGGAAATCTTGCAATGATGTTCGCCCAATTGGCATCGAAGAATCTCTCAAGCATGAATTGTTTTTCCGCATCTGTTAATTCAGAAACCGGTTTCTCCCCCAGCACCCAATATTTATCTTTTGCACCAGTTGAAAGGTCATTTAGCTGACGAATCAGCGATGGTGTATAGTTGAATGTGACATGAACATCTTCAAATTCAGCAACTTTTTCAGCCATATCCAAATAGTCTTTGGTTGCATGGGCGCGCACCCAGGGACGAGTATAGATGCCATCGGCATCCTTATAATACAAAGGTTGGTGCTGATGCCAGGTCAGATTAATGTATAGATCCTCATCGCTTGGAATGTCTTGTTCCTGCTCAGAAGCTTCATCTTCACCCTCATCTTCTTCCAAAGGTTTTGATTCCTCGTCTTCAGTTTCTGTCATCTCGGCTGTTGGTTCAGCTGTAGGTTCTGCACAGGCACCAATAACGAAAGCTATTAAAACAATTAAGATCAAACTCCTGAAGGTTTTCTTCATGGTAATATTCTCTCCAGTCAATAGGTTGCGTCTTTATCAAGATCAATTTTACTCGATATCACCCATTATCATTAGACAAAAGAAAACCGTAAGATCTAAGATTCCTTGACCTTAATACCGGATACGGATAGAATTCAATGTCGCTGGAATGAACCAGCAACTAAACCCAATATATTCATAGAGTGATGGTAACCCAGGCTATAAGGGTGAGAGGCACTCGAAGGATGAGAAATGACAGAAAAAACGATTATTGAAGCACAAAAACGTACAGTAAAAGGGAAGCAGGTCCGTCAAATACGCCGCCAGGGTTTTCTACCTGGGATCATCTACGGCAGGATTGGCAAAGACCAGATTGAACCTGTTTTAATCCAACTGGATTTACATGAAGCTTCCAAGACGATCAAAAAATTGACAGGATCCAGTTTGCTCACGGTCAGAGTAGAAGGCGATGAATATCCAGTTGTTCTGCGTGAAGCCCAAAAGGATATCATCTTCGGCACACTTCGCCATGTTGACTTTATGGCAGTTTCACTGACAGAGATACTCCAAACTGCCGTTCCAATCGAATTGATCGGAGAGGCACCTGCAGAAACAAACTTCTCTGCAGTTGTGGTTACAGGTATCAGTGAATTAGAGATTGAGTGTCTTCCACAAGATATGCCTGAAAGAATCGAGATTGACGCAAGTGCCCTGGTTGATATGGATAGTGTCATATGTGTGAAAGATCTTGACCTGCCTGAAACTTTGGTAGTGCTCAGCGATCCCGATGAAATCATCGCAAGCGTAACTTACGTGATTGTTGAAGAAGAAGAAGTGGAAGAAGAAGAAAGCGAACTCGCTGACCTGCTGGATGAAGAAGCTGAACCTGAAGTTATTGAAAAGGGTAAGAAAGAAGAAGACCCGGACTCAGAAGAATAATCTTCATAGCATACAAAAAAGAAGAAAGAGATGCAATTTCTGCATCTCTTTTTTAATCCGTTTATATCAGTTTCAATGCTTTCATGAAAACCATCATCATCTCAGCACTGGCACCCCATAACTGGTAACCATCATACTCCTGAAAGAACAATACAGGAAATTGTCTTCCTGAATACGTTCGTATTTGTGTTGAGCGATGAACTGGATCAACCAACCATTCAAGTGGCACAGTAAATGTGCTTTCCACTTCATGAACGTTGACATCCAGATTGTATGGCCATGGAATTTGACCGACAAAAACACGAACCATATACCCTGTGACCACGGGCATATCCCCAAGATAGCCAAAAACATGCACATCCCCAGGATCCACGCCAATCTCTTCTCTCATCTCACGTAGTGCAGTGCTTTGGAGGTCCTTATCTGATAATTCTTTTGCACCACCTGGAAACGCAACCTGTCCACTATGTTCAACCAGTGATTTCGACCTCTGAGTCAGCAGGACCTTCCAACCCCCATTTTCCTGCAGAAGAGGCAATAAAACAGCTGCAGGTCGAAAATTCCTCATTTCCTCAAATGAGAATAAATCCACAAAACGATCATGCTGATTAATTTGATCCTTCCTAAGCACTTGTATGATCTTTTCTTTGGTGATGGCTTCTCTAATTGTCATTTAAATTCTGAATTCATCTCTGCAGAATGAACTAACGATCATTCTGGATCTTCAATAATCTCCTCCGGCTTTTCCATCACCGATCTGGCAAAAACAAGATAACCGGTATGCGCCACCATTCTATCGGTCGGTCGCAGCCGCTCCCAATCTGGTTTATAGAACCGCAGCAAGATTTCACATACCTCCACGAATGCGAAATCATTTTCTCTCAACCCTATCAGACATTTATTTACCTGGTTCACAGTAGGCAAGATCATTCCCAAGAAACCACCTGGCTTAAGAATTTTTAACCTGCGGAAAATAGTCATGGAGATTTGGCAAATCCAGAAATATTGCGTCGATGTTTCGCTCAATAAATCCATCAGCGGCATCCCCAAGCTTTAATTCAACACGACCAAGAAGGCCAACCCGAACCAGGTTGTTACGGGCAAGGTTCTGCATCTGAGTTCGATTATCATAAGAAATAACCTTCCCCAAATCACCTACCATGAAAGCGAATGCAGTCGTTAGCGCGCCTGATCCAGTCCCCGCTTCCAACACATGGACACCTGGACCGATCCCCATCATAATGATGATATATCCAATATCTTTTGGATAAATGATTTGAGTGTTGCGTTTAATTTCTGTGATCAGATTCGCTAAACCAGGCTGCATAACAAAAAACAGTTGCCCTGTGTGGCTAAAGATCCGATTTCCCCACTGCTGACCGATGACGTCATCATGCGGGATTTCCCCTCGATGAGTCTGAAAAAGAGCACCTGCTTTTAGCGTTATGAAATGACTCTTATGGTGTCTGCCAAGTAACTGAACAAGGTCCCCTTCTCTTGCTACTATATCATATGATTTTGAAGTCAAATCAACACTCCTCATAAACAAAATCGAAAAAAAGAAGGGCAGATTGTCACCTCTGCCCTTCTATAATAGTAAGAACAAATGGATGTCAGGGTTTCAGTGTCTCTTTGAAAAAATCTGTGATGGCATTATAACAGGTTACTTTATTTTCATATTTTTCTACACCATGACCTTCATTTTCAAACATAAGCATACGAACATCTTTACCTATGCTTTGAAGATGTTCAACAAGGTCTTCTGACTCTTCTGCAACAACCCGTGGGTCATTCCGCCCCTGGATCACAAGCATCGGAAATGCCAGGTTATCAATATAGGTTTTAGGTGAGCGATCTTTCATGAATTTTACATCTTCAGGATTTTCCGGGTTGCCAAGAGCGATATTAAAATAGGGCTTCCATGTCGGTGGAATTCGCTCAGAGAAGGTGATTAAATCAAAGGGGCCAAACATATCCACGGCGCCTGCCCATAGATCAGGATGCCGGCCTGCCAGTGTGAGGGTCATATACCCACCATACGAGCGACCAACGACACCGGTACGTGCGATATCCAACCGATCATCTTCAGATAATACTTTCTTCATTGCATGGACATGATCCAACCGATCCTGACCGCCCCAATCACGATCCACATGTTTTGTATAGCTCAACCCATACCCCGTACTTCCGCGAACATTAGGAACAAAAACAGCAAAACCTTGCAGGGACAGGTATTGTATCAATGGCATTGAAAACCATGAGAAATCAGGCCGCTCCTGGCCTTGAGGTCCGCCATGCAGGTAATAAACAACAGGTCGCTTGCCTGTGTATCCTAATTTTTCTGATGGCATGTACAATCTTGCAGAAACGCGTAACCCATCGAATGTTTCATAAGAATAATCTTCACCGGGTGAAAGTAAATTATCAGGAATCCCCAGAATTGTCTCATTCGTATGACAGACCAACTTATCACGAAGTTTTCCTTCTATTGAGTAAATTTGTGTTGGAGATTTTGCTGTCGAAAAGGCTATGGCAAAGCTATCTGTCCCTTTGTCATACTTAATCGCTTCAAGCACTCCACCTGATAGGTCTCCCTTCCCAACCAGTACATATAGGACTTGGATAACATTCAAATCCTGGCTAAATTCTGCTTCATATACCCAACTTGCACCATCAATGTTGAATTCAAGCAGGAAATGATCGTTCTCCAGTGGTGTAAGTCCATAAAATTCACCAACACCGCTGTGTACAAGGCCATCAAAAGGTACTTCAACAACATGCTCCGGGTCATCTACTCTTAGAAATCCAAGACCATAAGTGTCCTGGAATATTGCGCTCTCGAAAACCAGACCTTTTCCATTATCAACAAAAAAACCTCTCCCAAACGCATTTAAGGGAACTTCTTCACCTTCCTTGCGTGCTTCAAGGGGTGTTCCGTAAAGCACTTTTAAATCAGAGTCTTTGTCCCATAGATATACGGCGCTGTCCCCTACCATATACCCTTCGACAATGATTAACCGGGAGTAATCCTTATTCATCGCTGCTGGATATCCGCCATAGGGGCTAGCATAGATCTCTGTAACATCGCCTTTTTTGTAATCACACATGTATGTTCTCACCATGCCTTCTTCACGTGATTCGGCAGTTATGAAACATAAGTTGATTTTCTTGTCGACATATCCTAAATGACAGCGAGTATTATCAAAAAAATTATTAAATGCCGGTTCAGGAAAACCTCCTGTGATCGGAATTTCCATAGGCAGGTAATTTTCATCACCATCTTTATCAACCATGACAAGGATTTTTTCCAATTCCTTGAAGACAACAAAGGACTCACCCCCAATTAGATGTGGGTTCTGTAAGACGATATTGGGCGGTAATAAAGGTTCCGGCACACTACCGCCGTGGTTCATGGCATATAGGCTGTTGTGACCACTTAGATTGGATAGAAAGAAAATCCTATCCTCAACAATTTCAGGACGAAGGAACAATCGAGCTGATAATAATGCTTCAATACGATACATTTTTCCGAAACTCCTTGATTATGCGTTCTGGAAATCAACAAGAACTCAACCAATATCCAAGACCCAGAAAAACAATGGATCCGAGGATGCCAAAGCCTAAGTTGATTGTCCCCAGTTGAATAAAACCGATAGATAAGGCTTGTGCCAAGAAGTGCCCCCCCAAAAATCCGACAATACTCAACACAAGATATAGAACCAATCGAAAGAGATTTCCCCCACGCCATAAATGCAGCAAACTGCCCAATAAAGCAGCGATAGCAATTGAAAAGATCATTGCTGGAAAGGTCATTAACTTACTCCTTTATGTTTGACAGAGTCCTCACTACAGCTTACTTTTTGAATGACACCACCACCAAAACACTCTTCTCCCCGGTAAACAACAGCTACCTGCCCGGGAGAGATATCCCGTAACTTTTCTGCTAATTTTAACCGAAATCCATTGGTCGTGATTGAAGATAATTCTGCTGAAACTGGTTTTGTCCGATACCGGACCATGACTTCGTACAATTCACCGGAAGCAGGAGGAGATCCTGAAATCCAATTTGGCTGATCCACGGTTATACAGTCCTTACCGACCTGATTTGCGAATCCGACAATCAAGTTATTCTTCTCAATATCTTTACCAACAACATAATAAGGTTCAGATGCTGCTATTCGGATACCTTTCCTTTGACCAATGGTATAGAATGCTAATCCTTTGTGCTCCCCCAAAGGTTGACCGTGTAAATTAATGATCTTACCAGGATTGTTTGTAACAGAAGCATGCTTTAACAAAAAATCACGATAGTCCATTGCTCCTAGAAAACACAGATCCTGACTTTCTTCACGATCCTTCAGAACCGGATCAAATCTCGCAGCCTCCTTCATAACCTGTTCTTTTTTTGTTTCTCCAAGAGGCAGCAACGTTCGGTTGAGCTGGGCTTGGGACAACATACTTAATACATATGATTGATCTTTTGATTTATCTGCCCCACGAAATAATCTAACCTTGACTAGAGTCCCCAGCTATGACCCTGGCATAATGTCCTGTGGCAAAATAATCTCCACCATGGGTGAAGGCATAATTTTGTAAAACACCCCATTTGATCCCTGGATTACAGAATAAGCATGGATTTGGCGTCAGGCCATTTGTGTATTGTTGGATGAAAGGCTGCACAATATCAGAAAAGAATTTTTCTCTCACATCTAATGAGAAAAAAGGTATTCCAAGCCTATCAGCCATGTGTTGTGCAATAACACTTGAATCATCAGTTTTTGTATCTATTAACTTCACTTTTGGATCCACCCAGGTTTGCATATGAATACCCGTCACCCGAAAACCCTGTTCCAGCAGTTTCTTTGCTGCAACAGCACTGTCAACACCACCACTTAAGGCAACATAAACATGTGACTGGACCTTCATGACCCAATTCTACCTTATCCAATACGCCATTATTCGGATGAAGAAAGACAGCCAACAAATGGAAAAAGCCAGCTTGTCAGTCTTAGTTAAAAAGTAGATCAAGCAAGGAATTCCTAGTTCATATCAAATTGATGTACATGAATCATCCTCATGCATAACTGATATAATGAGATTTGAATAATTGAGAAAAAGAGAAAATGCTTTCATACACAGATACACATTGCCATTTGGATTTTGATCAATATGATGATGATCGAAAGCAAGTCATTTCACGGGCTTGGGAAGCCGATGTTGTATGGATCCTTAACCCTGGGATTGATTTAAAAACCAGTCAGAAGGCAATTAACTTATCTGAGAAATATCCAGGAAAAATCAATGCTGCAGTGGGGATCCATCCCAACTATGGCAACGCCTGGACAGAGACAAGTATTTCAACTTTGAATGAGCAAGCACAAAACAGCAACGTCGTCGCCATTGGGGAAATTGGCCTGGATTATTACCGAACCTACACATCAATTGACCTTCAGCGTATCATGTTCAAAGCCCAGCTTAGCCTGGCAAGGGAATCAAGCCTTCCGGTGATTATCCACAACCGGGATTCAACAGATGATTTGATGCAAATATTAACCAACTGGCATCAGGGATTGCAGCGATCAAACCACCCATTGGCAGATCGTCCAGGTGTGCTGCATAGTTTCAGTGCTGATTTGAAAACTGCTCAGAAAGCCATTGCTATGAATTTTCTTGTCGGTATTGGTGGTCCAGTCACATTTATAAATGCATCTGAGAGAAAATCCATCACTGCCAGCATTCCGCTTGATCACATTCTTCTTGAGACGGATGCCCCATTTCTCTCTCCACATCCAAACCGGGGTCGTCGGAATGAGCCAGCGTATATCCCACTGATAGCAGCGGAGATTGCACGGCTACATTACACAACGCCCATTGATGTTGCAGAAATTACCTATGCGAATGCCCGAAGGCTGTTCAATATTGATTGACCTGATAGCAAAGGGAATTTTCACAGTTAATCTTGCTACCAATAAAAACTCAACGATAAATTAACGTTTTCCATTTGAGACCCATATTATCCAATTTCATCTTCCAGGTGTGGGGGTAAAGCCTGTTGCCTGAAAACTATCGATCGATATATTCTTTCAGACTGTGTTCCACTGCGTATGCTGCTGCTTCCGCTCGATTACTTACACTCAACTTGGCAAGTATGCTGCTCACATAATTTCTGACTGTACCCTCCCCCAGGAATAAGGCTTCAGCGATTTCACGGTTTGTTTTCCCTTGAGAAACAAGTGCCAGGACATGCTTTTCCTGCTGGCTTAGATCGGAGAAAACTGCGGCTTCTTCATCCTCAACAGCTCGACGCACTTTTTGAAATACTTGCTTGGTGACCGCTGGATCTAATATCGCCTCACCTCGACAGGCTGCTTCGATGGCTGATATCAATCCCTCTGCCCCGATCTGCTTGAGGACATATCCGCTAGCACCCGCTTTGATTGCTGAAAATAACATATCGTCTTCAGCGTATGAAGTGAGCATAACAACCCTCACATCAGGCCAATGTGTTGTAATTTCCTCGCAGGCGTCAATTCCTGATGAACCTGGTAAGCGAATATCCATTAATACAACATCCGGGTGGTGGAGATCAACTTGCTCGACAGCCGTTTTAGCTGTATTTGCTTCGGCTATAACTAAAAATTTTTCATTATGTTCCAACAAAGCTTTCAACCCGATACGAACGACCTCATGATCATCCACCAATAAAATTGTGTTCTTTTTCATTGTTTCTGTTTATCCTTTTCGAGCATCTTCCCGTTTATAATCAACAAAACGATAACCAACGCCACGCTCCGTCAGGATATAGACCGGATCGGACGGATCCTTCTCAATTTTCTTTCTCAGATAATTAATATAGAGGCGAACGTAATGCGGTTCATCCCGGTATTCATATCCCCAAACCTTGGTAAGGATCTGGTCATGCGTGAGTACCCAACCTGCATTTTGAACTAAATGATACAGCAGCCGATATTCAGTGGGGCGTAGTTTTACCAGCGCATTTTCAATCCAGACTTCCCTTCTGTCAAAATCTATTTTCAACCGCTCATCTACTTCAATAACCCCCCCCTCATCTTCATCAAAGGATGATCCCCGCCGCAAAACAGCTTTCACCCGGCTGACGAGTTCACGGGGACTGAAAGGTTTGGTGACGTAATCATCTGCACCTAATTCAAGCCCTTTCACCTTATCATTTTCCTCACTCTTGGCTGTCAGCATGATAACCGGCACCTGGCTGATTTCTCGGATCGTTCTAAGCACGACAAAACCATCAATATCAGGCATCATCACATCCAATAAGATCAAATCAGGCAGGGAATCACGTAACCGCTCCAGGGCTTCACTACCGTTATAAGCTTCAATAACTTCAAACCCATCCTGTTCAAGATTTAATCGAATAAATCCTACCATCCGCCGTTCATCATCAACCACGAGTATCCGGAATTTTCGTAAAGTTGTATCAAACATCATTACTCCTAAATTTTTTCAAACCAATCGTTCTATTAACACAACGCTTATGTTGTCTGGACCACCATGGTCATTGGCTGACTGTACCAGAACAACAGCGGCCTGATCAATATTCACGGCATTATTAATAATTTCATATATCTCTAACTCATCCACAACCCCCCATAAGCCATCTGAACAGATCATCAATCGCTCACCCGCATTCAACACAAAATGATCGATATCCGGTTCGAAAGGATCTAATTGTCCTAACGCACGGATCAGCACGTTCTTTTGTGGATGGTCCGCAGCTTCGTATTCAGAAATTTCACCCAGATCAATCAGCCGCTTCACAAGGGAGTGGTCCTTCGTCCTCAACACCAACTCAGATTCATTATTTAACACATAAAGTCGGCTATCACCAACATGAGCAGAATAAAACTTTTCATTTATATTCAAACACAATGTCAGTGTTGTTCCACCGCCAGGAACCTGCTGCTGGATTGATTCTTGTGCTTGATGCACTGCTTCATTGAGAGAAACTTGAAGCGAAGCTTCAGGAATATCATTCCAATTACATGTTAAGGTTTTGAAAACATTGTCTACCAGATATTGGCAGGCAGCTTGGGCCGCAAGCCGGCTGGCGACTTCACCACTTTGATGACCTCCCATGCCATCAGCAACGAGATAAATACCAAAAGAAGTAGGTGTTTCACCACCAAACAATACAGATGAAAAAGTCAGGATCGTGTCTTCATTATGTGCTCGTTCTTTTCCGGGTGATTGACAATATGCTGCGGAATATCTCGTGCTCGATATTGAGCTTTCTTTCATAGCGTTAAAGGGCTTGTTACGAGATTTCTCAATTTTGTCCAGAGTGTTTTTTCTTGAAAAGAACTTTTTGAACGACTTTAACAACCCTAATCCTCCTCATAAATCGGTATTAAGAATGCCCCTGCTGACCATCCATTACGCGCCTGATCATATGGTGCTTCAAGTAGCCACCAGTTATATCCATCAGCCTCAACCGGTCCATCAATAACTAAGAAAACTTCCGAATCCAGCGCAGTGAAATTTATGGCTCTGTCCAATCCCGGACCCGCTCTCATCCGTAATCCAGCACCTTCAGTGCCGCTAACCTGCACATAAACTCCTATTTCAATGAAGCCATCAGATACAGAAGTGCTTTCTGTGGGGGTTTGGGTTGTGGCAGTCGAAGTGGGTGGAATTTTGGGTGTCAGTGTAGGTGCTTCAATTTTTGTGACCTGCGGCGTGACATGTTCTATCGACACAGGTTCGCGTCCCCATAAAATGATGACAACACCTATGATGATTAGTCCCACCAAGAAAATTAATCCTGCAACCAAAGTGATAGGATTCTTCAGAGTATTTAGGAAGGTCTTTTTCTGTTTTTCAGACATAGCAAATCTTATTTTTGAATGATTGTGGTTCAATAATTATAGCGTATCATTCCATAAATCAATTCCATTTATTAAGTAGATTAAATTGCACAATTCAGCCTGATTGATGAGTATGCTATAATTCGTTTGAGGAAAAAACAACCGCATGGAAGAAACGACTTTATTAAAATAATCGCTATAGGCTGTTGCAACCTCTTGGCTCTGGGGGTATGGCAGTCGTCCATAAAGCCGTCGACGAAATGCTCGAAAGGACCGTTGCGATTAAGATCTTACGGGAAGACTACGCCAAAGATAGTGCTTTTCGTGAACGCTTCAGACAGGAAGCAAAATCAGCTGCTAACCTTTCACATCCAAATATTGTCACAGTCCATGATTTTGGCTTGAACGAAGATCAGGTTTTTATCGTTATCGAATATATTGATGGGACTGATCTGAAATCACTTATCCGAAAACATGGTCGATTCAGCCTACCCGACACCATTGACTTGATCACACAAGCTTGTGCTGGTGTTGGGTATGCACATCGTGCCGGTTTGGTTCATTGTGATATCAAACCTCATAACATGCTTGTTTCCCTTGACAACCAATTAAAAGTGACTGATTTCGGCATTGCACGTGCTCTTGCCACCATACACCCTGACGAAAGGCTCGATGTCGTTTGGGGATCTCCACATTATTTTTCCCCTGAACAAGCCGCTGGAGGGGCTCCTTCCCCTGCCTCTGATGTATATTCACTTGGCATTATTTTGTATGAAATGCTGAGCGACCAACTGCCTTTCAATGCGGGTGATTCGAGTGAATTAGCTCGGATGCATCGTGAAGAAACGCCAATCTCACCCCGAAAGCTAAATCAAGATATTCCTGAACCACTTGAAGAAATTATTCTCAAAATCCTGTCTAAAGAACCTTCTGCAAGATATCGAACAGCAGATCAATTAGGGCAAGTGCTTCGTTCATTTGGGCAGCTACGTCAAAACAATCACTCAGCAACAATACTGCCACCAATGACGAATGGAAATGTCAATCCGGTAATCCAGGCAGCAGTGCCAGAAATAGTTCCAGATGCACAATCTGAACCAAAATATGTTGATGAGAATAGTCAAGAGGTCTCTGATGTAGAAAGTGAGTCCATTGATTGGATCACCTGGCTTTTAGGTTTACTTGCCTTTACGGCTATCCTGGGATTGATCCCATTTTGGCTGTTCATCTATTACTCATTAAACCCCTAAACAATAGACCCTGAGGTTAAAATGTCAATTATCATTTCCCCTTCAATTCTTTCATCTGATTTCACACAACTTGGCGACCAGATACGTCAGGTTGTTGATGCTGGTGCGCAATGGATTCATGTGGATGTGATGGATGGCCGTTTTGTGCCAAATATTACCTTTGGACCCGTTGTTGTGAAAGCAGTAAGACGTGTGACAGATGTCCCCATTGATGTTCATTTGATGATTGTTGAACCTGAAAAACATCTCAAAACATTTGCAGATGCAGGAACAAACCACCTGACTGTCCACTATGAGACATGTCCTCATATCAACCGAACGCTGAACACGATCAGAGAATTGGGGATGTCGTCTGGAATCGTTATCAACCCGGGCACGCCAGTAAGCACCTTACAGGAGTTGACCCATGATTTCGACGCAGTCCTCCTGATGTCGGTTAATCCGGGTTATAGCGGTCAATCGTTCATAGAATCATCATATGATAAGATTCGTAGAACTCGTGAGTTGCTTGATTCAACCGGATCGTCAGCTTTCATTCAGGTTGATGGTGGCATTTCAAGCCTCACGATTAAAGCTTGTTTTGATGCAGGTGCAACAAATTTTGTGGCAGCCTCATCGATATTTAAATATAAGGATGGCATTGCAGCTGGAGTCCAGGCTTTGTTTAATGCAGTTGAAAATCAGCCTGATTAAAGCAAAAATCGCGGCCTTTGCCGCGACCTATGCTTTCTAACTGTGTTAATCCTATTTAGTGGACTTAACCAGCGTTCGTATGCAGCGAGTGCAAAGTGTTTTTCGAGCTGATCGTCCATTCTCATAAACGGTAACCTTCTGAAGGTTTGGTTTGAATTTTCGATTTGTTGCTCGCATAGAGTGACTGCGGTTATGACCAAAAGTGGTCTTTTTACCACAAGTTTCACAGGTCGCCATCTTATCGTCCTTTCAAAATTTGAGTTATAATGACAAGGTTTGGCTTTCTCAATGCCAAACAACGAGTGATTTTACCATAAACAAGGTTAAGCTACAAGCATAATGGGTGTAAATATGTCAGATACAAAAAACAGCTATAACGAATTGGGAAGCATCCTTATTCAAAAGGAAGCCATTGCCTCCATAGCACGTCAATCAACACTTCAATCTTATGGTGTGGTTGGGTTAGCACCAAAAAACCTGTTTGAATCAATTCGCCAAATTCTTAAGAAAGACGCCAAATATGGTGTTGACGTGGATTTTGATCATGAAGGTTTATTGATTGATCTCTATATCATGGTTGAGTATGGTACACGGATAAAATCCATCACCAACAGTGTTGTAAATAGTGTTAAATATAATGTGGAAAAAACAATTGGGCTGCCTGTTCGCAGAATCAATGTACATGTACGTGGTCTCCGCATCAGCGACATGGATTGAATAGATGTCAGGGCGAAGAAAACCTTGACCGATCGCGGTTAATTTTATTTTGGAGAATTATGAATGTTGTTGAACTAACAAAACTAAGTCCGGAGGAGCGACATAAGCTTGTTTCTATTCCCGTTAATGGACAAGGCTTGAAGACCCTTATCGAAGCTGGCATGATTTGGTTGAAGACAAACCAACAGGTGGTGAACCAATTGAATGTATTCCCGGTTCCGGACGGTGATACAGGAACAAATATGGTTTTGACAATGCAGGCAGCCTTCGATGAGGTGTCGGCATCCGGAAATCAGAATATTGGTCAACTTGCCCATGACATTGCTCATGGCGCATTAATGGGTGCAAGGGGGAATTCAGGAGTGATCTTGTCACAAATCTGGCGTGGTTTTGCACGTGCCCTTGATGACCACCCAACAATGGATGTGAAACTTCTTGCTAAAGCCCTGGTAGAGGCGAAAGATACCGCTTATAAAGGTGTGGTTCGTCCAGTCGAAGGAACGATCTTGACTGTGATCAAGGATATCGCAGCTCAAGCCGAAGTATCTGCTCAACGAACAACAATCTTCACAGAAGTATTGACCGATATCGTTGAAGCAGGTGATGCTTCTTTGGAAAGAACACCTGATCTGCTTCCTATCTTAAAACAGGCGGGGGTGGTTGATTCTGGTGGTAAGGGTCTATTATGTATTTTTGAAGGGATGTGGCGATTCCTGAATGGCGAATTTTTAGATAAAGCTGTAACAGAAGTCATGCCACTTTCCGCAATGGATCTGGAAGATGCCCTTGAGGCAATTGAACCGGGACAGGATTATGAGGTTGTGATCGATTTCACACCTGAGCCAACTTTTAACCTGGAAAATTATTACGACGAATTATCAAGGATCGGCACATCCATTCAGGTCGGCGAGGGGGATGGAATTTATCGTATGCATATCCATGTTCCCCTCGAGAAACGATATGTACCCATTGACCATACAATGACTTAGGGCACCATTCAGAAAGTCATGATGGAGAATTTAGTTGCTCAATTGGATCAGAATCAAACAAAGAAACCACCGAAAATCAAACTTGCACAGGTCAATCCTGGAGAGACCGCAGTGGTTGTTGTTTCACCCGGCTCCGGCCTGACGCGCATTTTTGCCAGCCTCGGTGTAGCAGCAGTCGTTCAGGGGGGACAGACGATGAACCCCAGCATCAAGGAGTTGCTTGGTGCATTCGAAGATTTACCAACTGACAAAGTAATCATCCTTCCCAATAATAAGAATATCATTATGGCAGCCAAAGAAGCAGCCTCAATGACTGTGAAGAAGGTTCAAGTCATACCAACAATATCCATTCCTCAGGGAATATCAGCGATGTTTCGTCTGATTCCCGATGCTGAACTGGATGTTACTGTTGAGGCAATGATGGAGGCCATTGATGAAGTTGAATCTGGGGAAATCACAACTGCCACGCGTACCGTAGAAATTGATGATGTACAGGTGGAAAAAGGGCAGGTGATTGCACTTCACAATGGAAAACTTGTGACATCAACCCAGGACATCGATACTGCCACCGAAGAATTATTAATCGCAGCCAAAGCCAGCGAATACGAACGGATCACGCTGTTCTATGGTGAGGACATTAAGCCTTCCTACGTTAATACTCTTGCAGATAAAATTCGATCAATTTATCCGGATCATGAAATTGAAGTGCACGAGGGCGGACAACCACATTATCAACTTATCATAGCTATTGAGTAATAGCTTCCAGGATCATAGGCTTTCATTATCCAATTCACGTATCGGATCCCCAAAAATATTTTTCATATGCTGAAAATGTATTGGGTTTCTTGATCAGCATTCCTCATTCATTTCAATTATTCCAGTGATTGCGTTATGATTATCTTGTGGTTCGCGTTAGAATTACAGGAGAACATCAAAACCGAGATTGAAATATGCTTAATTCATTGCAAAAACTCTACAAAATTCTCAAGCTTGAATTTGAACTTCAATATACAAATAAGGCTGTTGTCGGCGGATTGAAAAATATCACCGTTTCATGGACCGGTGAAGCAAGGTCGGAAGGTGTACCAGAAGAACACATCCAGCAGGTGATCAGCGTACTTAAGAATTTTGATTCACTGAACAGTTACGAACGTGCTCAATCATTAAAGAAAATTGGCTATATTCTGGATATTCCTGGTCTAAAATATTTGCCTGATCCTCAAATTCATGAGACCGAGACAAATAATATTAAATTCAATCAAAAAAAGCAAGAACCACCAGAGATCGATCCAGGCATCCCTATTCCCAGTCATAAACCAGCTATACAGTCAGCCAGCATGCCAGTGTCCCTGCCTCAAAACAACGCTCATCATGATTTGACGCTTCATACAACAACTATCCGCGGTGTTGGTGGGAAACAGTCCCAACTGCTCGCGAAACTAATGCTGTTTACGATCGAAGACATGCTGTATTTCTTCCCCCATCGTTACGATGATTATTCGAAATTAAAGCCAATCAAAGATCTAACGTATGGAGAAGAAGTAACGATCCTTGCATGGGTAAAAAATATAAATAAATTTTCATCACGAAACAAAAACCGTAAGATCATCCAGGCTGTTGTTTCTGATAATACAGGCAGCATCCAATTAATGTGGTTCAATCAGGAATATCATCTTCAAGCCCTGCGGAAGAACACATTCCTTTCAATTTCTGGCAAGATCGAACAGTATATGGGGCGATTAGTGATGCATCACCCGGATTATGAGAAAGTTGATCAGGAACAGCTGCACACTAAGCGAATCGTTCCAATTTATTCATTAACTGCTGGATTGAGTCAGAAAGTATTACGAAGGGTGATGTTCAATGTTGTCAATGAATGGTCATATAAAGTTCCGGATTTCTTGACCGCTTATATTCTTGAAGACGCGAAATTAATGGATCTTCCAGCTGCACTAAAAGAAATCCATTTCCCAGAAACATCCGAATCACTTAGAAAAGCTCGCTTTCGCCTTTCCTTTGATGAAATTTTCCTGCTGCAATTAGGTGTTTTACGTCAAAAACATGAATGGGATCAGCATATTGGACGAGAATTCACTGTTGAAGACGAGTGGTTAATTGAGCAAATCAAACAACTTCCATTTGCGCTAACGCATGCACAGATGAAAGTCCTGGAAGAGATTCGTCAGGATCTGACCTCAGGTCACCCAATGAACCGGCTACTTCAAGGGGATGTTGGATCTGGCAAAACAATCATTGCCGCTTTGGCTGTCAGTATCATCAATAAAGGCAATGCGCAAGCTGTCGTTATGGCTCCTACAAGCATTCTTGCCGAGCAACACTACACAACACTAAGACAGTTTCTTTCCAACCCTGATCTCCCACATCCTGCCCTCAATGAAGATCAGGTGCGCTTACTGATTGGTGATACACCCGGCAAAGAGAGGGAGGAAATGTTAACCGGTCTAGCCAATGGTTCCATTAAATTAGTGATCGGAACGCACGCACTTCTCGAAGCGCCAGTCATTTTCAACGATCTTCAAATGGCTGTGATAGACGAACAGCATCGATTTGGTGTATCCCAGCGAGCAACTTTACGTGAAAAAGGGGAAAATCCCCATCTGCTAGTAATGACCGCCACACCTATTCCAAGGTCATTGGCTTTAACGATTTATGGGGATCTTGATGTCAGCGTAATGGACGAATTGCCTTCTGGAAGGTTGCCAGTCGAAACCCATATCCTCTATCCCATCGAAAGAGAACGGGGGTATTCCTTAATTCGTTCTCAGGTAGAACAGAACCATCAGGCATTCATTATTTATCCCCTGGTTGAACAAGGGGAAAAGGAAGGGAATGTTGCTGCAGTTGAAGAACAGAAGAGATTACAGTCTGAAATTTTTCCAAAGTTGAAAGTTGGCCTCCTGCATGGGCGTATGCGCCCTGAGGAAAAAGATCAGATCATGCGGCAATTTCGTAATCGAAAATTTGACATCCTGGTTTCCACCTCTGTTGTTGAGGTTGGTGTGGATATTCCAAACGCTACTGTTATGGTTGTGGAAAGCGCTAATAGATTTGGATTAGCACAGCTGCATCAATTCAGGGGACGCGTAGGCCGTGGATCAGAAAAATCATATTGTCTGTTAATTCCTGAAACCAGTGAAGATGCTGAAAATGAGCGTTTACGTGCCATGGAAAACACTAATGATGGATTTGAATTAGCCGAATACGACCTGAAGCACCGTGGGCCAGGAGAATTCCTTGGTACACGCCAATCAGGCTATCTAAAGTTGCGCCTTGCAAACATAACAGATGTAAAATTAATCGAAAAAGCACAACATTATGCCCAGCAAGTGCTTAGGAATGATCCTTTACTTGCAGCCCCTGAGCATGGACAAATGCTCAATGCACTGGAACATTTCTGGCCTTCTGAAAAAGGAGATGTGAGTTGAAATGACCACTGTCTTATTTCCCGGAACCTTTGATCCCATACATCATGGTCACATAAATATTGCCAGAAGAGCAGCTGATCTTTTTGATGAAGTTATCGTTGCAGTCTATGCACGAGATCAGAAAAATATCTTATTTTCACCGGAAATACGCCTGGAACTTGCCTCGGAGGCTTTCAAAACCATTGGTAATATCAGCGTAACAGCTTATACAGGATTGACTGTGAAATTCGCAAGAAAGATTGGTGCCCAATCAATTGTCAGGGGATTGCGTGTTTTTTCAGATTTTGAATATGAATTCCGGATGGCTTTGGCTAACAACCGCCTTGAACCTGGCATTGACGTCATCGCCTTTATCACTAGCGAAGAGCACACTTTTCTTTCCTCAACAACAGTAAGAGAAATCGCTGCTCTGGGTGGAGACGTATCCAGCATGGTTCCTCCACATGTTCAAAAGGCTCTTAAATCTCAATTCAAACAATTAGGAAACGATCAAGAAATTGTGCCTTTAACATCACTGAGAGATTGATCGGAATTAATCCAAAATTATGTTAACATTGGTATAGCCCTTGCAACCTGATAAGTTGTGATAAAGATACGGAGGAAGACATGGATATCTTACATCTTGTAGATCGTCTTGAAGAGTTATTCAATGAAAGCCGGCCAATCTGGCTGACACACAGTGTTATCGTCAATGAAGATCGCATGTTGGACATCATCGATCAGATGCGTGTTGCCATCCCGGAGGAGATCAAGAAAGCACAGCAGATCATAACGCAGCGGGACAGGATCTTAGCCCAGGCAAAAGAAGAATCCAACAGAACGATTACTCTTGCCAGGGAAAAGGCAGAAAAGAGCCTGGAAGGGAATGAATTGATCCAATCAGCTCAAGTGATGGCTGAAGATATCATAGATCAGGCGAGAAAAGAAGCTGTTGACACACAACATGAAGCTGATAAATATATTCTGGATACCTTAACCAATTTAGAGATGCATCTGGATCGTTTGATCTCCCAGGTTCGCAACGGGATCGGCACACTGAAGAGTGATTTTCCTTCCCAGCAGGGTAATGCTAACCCTAATTCATGAGAATTGTTTATCCGTTAGTTTTTTTCAAGTCCCGCAAAAACACAACAGCATCTGAGTCTTCAGATGCTGTTTGATTATTCACACAATACCTGAATTTATTTAACTAAGGCGCATGCAATGCAAATGGCAGCACTTCATCCATGTGCTTGACCGGTGTAAATTCAATCTCCTTAAGAACAATTTTTGGTAAATCTTCTAAATCTTTCTCATTCCGTTCAGGGAAAATGATCCTGGTCAATCCCGCACGATGAGACGCTAATATTTTTTCACGAATACCCCCAACAGGCAGTATGCGACCTCGCAAAGTGATCTCACCGGTCATCCCAACAAGGTGATAACTGGGTCTATCTGTGAATGCTGATATCATGGCTGTGGTGATCGTTATCCCTGCGCTTGGCCCATCCTTTGGAATTGCCCCTTCTGGAACATGCAGGTGTACGTCCACGCTATCAAATCGTTCGATTTTGATTTTTAATATTTCAGCCCGAGACTTAATGTAGGATAAAGCTGCTTGGGCTGACTCCTGCATGACATCCCCAACCTGTCCGGTGATCTGGAGGTTTCCTTTCCCTTCCATTATCAATACTTCCACCGGCATGATCTCTCCACCATTTTCCGTCCATGCCAAAGCAGTGGCTACTCCAATTTCATCCTCTCTTTCTGCCTCACTTTGAAAATATTTCCTAGGACCCAATAATTTTCGAATTGCTTGCGGGGAAACTCTTTTTGGATATGCTTTATTCTCTGTTTTTAACCTTGCGATTTTTCGTAATACTCTTCCAATTTCTCTCTCAAAATTGCGCACACCTGCTTCGTATGTATACTCGCGAATGATCTTCAACAGTGCTTGTTCTGAAAAAGTGATATTTTCTTCTTCTAATCCGGTTTCTTCAAATTGACGGGGGATCAGGAATCGTTTTGCTATTTCCACTTTCTCTTCTTCAATATAACCTGGAAACTCTATCACTTCCATTCGATCCAATAGCGCAGAGGGAATTGAGCCAAGACTATTTGCGGTTGTGATGAATATGACGTTAGAAAGATCATACGGGATCTCTAAATAATGATCTGAAAAATGATGGTTTTGTTCCGGATCCAGCACTTCTAATAAAGCAGATGAAGGATCCCCTCGAAAATCAGCACCCAGCTTATCAATCTCATCCAACATAAACAATGGATTATTTGATCCTATTCGTCGCAGTGTTTGTATGATACGACCAGGCATTGCCCCAATATAAGTTCGTCTATGTCCCCGAATTTCAGCTTCGTCACGCATCCCACCTAACGATACCCGTACAAATTTCCTGCCCAGTGCGCTGGCTATCGATTTTCCCAGAGAAGTTTTCCCCGTTCCTGGAGGTCCAACAAAACATAAAATGGGTTGGCGTAAACGTTTTGGATTAAGACTTCTTATGGCAATATATTCAAGGATCCGGTCTTTTGCTTTCTTGAGCCCAAAATGATCTCGTTCAAGCACCTCGAAAGCATGGATGACATCCAAATTATCATCGGTTGATTCCTGCCATGGTAACTCTAATAAACAATCCACATAGGTTCGGATAATATTTACCTCCGGCGCCATGGACGGCATTTGTTTCAACCGTTGAACTTCACGCAAAGCTTGTTTTTTTGCATCCGCAGGAAGGTTTTTATTATTTAACTTTTCACCTAATTCCAGGATTTCCTGAGACCAAATATCCCCCTCACCCAATTCGGATTGAATAGCCTTCATCTGTTCGCGCAAGTAATACTCCCGATGAGAACGGTTGACCTCTGTTTGAACCTGTGCTTGGATTTCATCCTCTAACTCCAAAACTTCCAGTTCTTCAGCAAGCAGTTGATTAATCTTCTTCAACCGGTCGACTGGGTCGGATAGGACCATTAATTCTTTCCGAATGTCATTTGGCAATGAAAGAGAAGTTGCTATCATGTCAGCCAACCAACCTGGATTATTGATGTTCATCGAAAACAAATGAGCTTCTTCAGGCAAACTGTTGTTCAGCTCCACACAACTTTCAAATTGACTGCGAACTGTACGTAATAATGCTGTTAATTCCCGTGTTTTCTTGAAATTGTCTGTGATCGGGCGCGCTTCAACAAGCAAATATGGTTCAGTCTCCAAGATTTGCAAGATTTGCACTCTGCGCCTTCCTTGAACCAATGCTGAATGATTCCCCTCCTGGATGGTCAGCAATCGCCCAACTGCAAGCTCCATCCCAATTGGCAAGAATTGACTTTGCAAATCACCGGCTTTCTGTTCATCAGAAAGGAAAAGAGCAATCACCGTTTCATTTTGGTTATGTGTCTCTTCAACCGCCTGTGGACTTTTCTCATCATTTAAGAATATGGGTGAAATCATCCTGGGAAAGACAATAACATCCTGAAGAATGAATGCAGGGCTGATGAAATTTCCGCTATCATCTAAATCATGGTCAGATACTTGATAAAGTTCTTCAGTTCTTTGATGAAGATTCCCAAACAATTCCTTTTCATTTTCTGATGGCGGCAGTCCGTTCTCATCATTCATTATTTCTCCAAATCTCCAAAAAACATCACAATCTTTCAGATTTAGTCATTTAACAACTCAGGTATAACTTCTCTGGCAGCTGCAGCGATAAAAATACTGCCTGTGATCAGGATAACGGTACCTTCTCCAACATCTGTCATAGCCTGTTTGAAAGCTTCCTCAACCGGCGTAATTGCTTGCGCTGAGTAATCGCAGTGTTGAAGGATCTCGACCAGTTTTTCTGCGTCGATAGCCCGGGGATGGATGGATTGTGTGGTGATCACCTTCTGAACCCGGGGTAAAAGCTCCAGGAACATTCCTTCAATGTCTTTATCTTCTGAAGCTCCAAGAATAAGGAGAATCGGCATACCGGGGAAATAATCATCCATTGCCTGGCGTAGACGTAGTGCAGAATTCTGGTTATGGGCAGAATCAATAACGATTGGTGGATCAATGCTGATGATTTCCATTCTGCCAGGCCAGTAAACCTTTGCGAATCCCTCAACGTAAGCATGATTCGACAGGGACAAACCCAGTTTTTCTGCTGTTTGTAGCACCGCAAAAGCTGTCGCAGCATTCTCTACCTGATGTAAACCTAACAGCGGGATGCGAAATCGCGAAGGACTCCCAACCACATTGCCGGATGGCTCCATGACCGCTTTCATCTGTCGCAGCTCTGTTTGTGTCGAAATTAAAAAAGATTGACCAGCCAGATCATGCGCCTCAGCTGAATATAAATAATCCCGGCCAACCTGAACTAATGGCGAATGACGTTCTTGAGCAATTTTCTCGATTTTTAACTGTGCTTCTTCCTCTTGAGGTGAAACCACAACAGGTTTATTAGGCTTGATGATCCCCCCCTTTTCACCAGCAATTTCGCTCAGGGTGTTTCCCAGGATTTGAATATGATCATAGGATATTGATGTAATGACTGATATTAGCGGATCCACAATATTCGTTGCATCCAGCCGCCCACCCAAACCAACTTCAATAACAGCATATTGCACTTTTTTTAGTGAGAAATATAAGAATGCTAATGCAGTGGTCAGCTCAAAAGTTGTGATCTCAGGTATTTTTCGTGTGATTGGTTTAATGGCCTCCACAACTTCAACCATGGCATCCTTGGGGATATTAGCACCATTGACACGGATGCGTTCGGTGAATTCCACCATATGCGGTGAAGTATATAAGCCCGTCACATAGCCTTCTGCCCTTAATATGCTTTCGCACATTGCAGAGACTGACCCTTTTCCTTTTGTTCCTGCAACATGGATGATTTGATAATCATCCTGGGGATTATCAAGATGAGACATGAAATCACGCATGCGATCAAGGTCAAATTTTTCAGGAGAATTTCGAAAATTTCGTTTGAGGCTGTAATCAATGAAACTGTAGAGAAAATCGAGTGCTTCTTGATATTTCTGGTCTGTATTTTTCATTCGCAAGCATCCAACTTGTTCTTCATAGGCTTTGGAATTCTTCTCTAAATTATAATCCAGCAAAAACAATTCAGTTTTAAATTCAATCCAAAAATTCGGTAAAATATGTTCAATATATCAAAATGCCCCCTGTTATATAACAGAGGGCAATCCAATTTTCTGATCCAAACAAACTACATTTTTGCTGCTATACGCGCAGCATCCACATTATTCTTTATCTGTTGGATATGCTCATCCACATGCTTTGGTGTTGCAAATAAGGCCATCGCTAACCTTGTGAAACTTGCTTTCCTTCGCGTGAAATTGGGATCAAGGAAAGCAACAGATGCCACCGTCTCTTTAAAACTTCTTCGTAATTCTGTCATTAAATTTTCAATGCTCGGATACGAGGTTAGGGTCGCTCGAATTCGGAACATTCTATCTCCTGGCCATTGATCATAAAACCGGTCCAGACCAGCTACTAAGTCATTGATCCAGCTGTGAAGATCTCTTTCCGTATGGATGAGATGAACCAGCACTTCTTTTGCTGACCATTCTTCTGCTCCAGGAGTATAAGAAGCCTCAGAATCATTCACATTCTCAAAGACGCTCTCCAATGATTCAATAATTTTTGAGTTCTTAAGTTCTAATTCTTTAGCTAATTCTTCTGGAAAATCTGGGATCGGATCAAATGTTTGAGTCATCGTTTCAACGGTGAAAATCAACTTTTCTGATCCTCGTATAACCTCAAAATTAATGTTTTCTCCAGATTTGAATTTACTGATCATCGCACCCAATTCTTTCAGGTTAACCATTTCCCCATTAATACCGAAAATAACATCATTTGACTGCATACCTGCTTTCTCAGCACCATATCCAGGCAAAATATGCGATACTAGTACACCAACACCTGCCGGTAAGTCCAGTTTTTCTTTTGCTTCATCAGAAAGTCCATCCAAACCTTCAGGATATATTCCAATTATTGGGCGATTAACAATCCTTAAATCCTGCCCAATTTCAAGTGTATTTTTAAGGTTCTCTAGTCCTGCTTCCCAACCTTTATTGATCTCTTCTCGAGCAAGTTCCCACTCATCTCGATTCCCCAACTTGCTGTGGCACAATTCCAATAAGTGAACAGAATCCTCTTTAGCAGATGAAATTTTTACATCTACCTGTGTCCAATATGGTTCATTATTTCCAATCCAGGAAAAAGAAACAGCTTTGTTTGGAATTAGGTTTTTGAATTGTCCTGAAGCGAAATAACCTCGATTCCAGGCTACAAAAAACCAACCACTCTCGTCAAGATTTACAGTAGCAATATCACATAACCACTCACGCATTGCTGAACCAGATGTGAAAGCCCGATATATAAGGTCAGCCGGTGCATTGATAACCTTCTTGTATGTTAAAGAATCCGAATTTGTCATTTCTAGTACTCCAAATAATTGAAAATCCTACGACAGTTCAATTCAGTATACCTTGAAAACTTAATTGATTTTGACTTGAAGTATCAGAATGGTGATTGTCAGCCAGATTTCTATAAACCTATGGGTTCTGCTTTTCACCACTAATGATAAAATTGAATTAATCAACATGCCAAGTTAGGTTCTTAATGGTAAGATAGCATGCATAATGCTACATGATCCCACTTATCTGGATTTTGATTATTTAATCCACTGAAAATAGCTGTTAATAATTTTTAGCCAGCTGTTCTTTTTGTTTCAAGATTAGTAAAAGAGTATCAAGGAAGGTGAAATGGCAGGACTTTCACGAGAGTTAGGAATCGACCTGGGAACTTTTAATACAAGAGTTGCTGAGGGGAAAAATATCCTCATTCAAGAACCAACAGTTGCCGCCATTCTTCTTGATGAACTCAAGCTTGTTGAAATAGGTAAATCTGCACTGGATATGATGGGCCGGGTTCCAGAAAACATTGAAGTTACCCGCCCAATGCGTTATGGCGTGATCGCTGAGTTTGAAATAACTGAGAATCTTCTTCGAGAATGGATACGTCAGATAACCGGACGAATGCTCCTATTCCGCCCTCGCTTCATGATCACTATACCCTTTGGCATAACAAGTGTAGAACGTCGCGCTGTCTATGAGGTGGGTTTGGGTGCTGGTAGTCGGGATATCAATCTCATTCAGCAGCCCCTTGCTGCTGCGATTGGGATTGATCTGCCAATTGGAACGCCCACAGGGAACATGATCATCTGTCTTGGCGGTGGTACTTCACAGGCAGCTGTTTTGGCGATGAACGGTATTGTCTCTGCAAAAACAACCCGTGTCGCAGGATTACGCTTGGATGAAGCAATTATTGATTATGTACGCCAAAAGTATGGCCTCATTATTGGCCAACCAACTGCAGAGGAATTGAAAATAAAAATAGGCGCGGCAATTCCTCAGGATGATCAAAAAACCCTGGAGATACAGGGTCAGGATCAGGTAACCGGCCTTCCCCGCCCAACAACAATAACCACTGATGAAATCGTTGAAGCTCTGCAAGAACCTCTGGAAACTATTGCCGACACGATCAGGCGTGTTTTGGAGAAAACACCACCTGAATTGATATCAGATATCATTGATAGAGGTGTAGCTCTTTGTGGTGGAACCGCATTATTGCACGGCATCGACCGATATTTAACGAAATCATTGGGAATTCCAGCTTACCTCGTGGATAATCCAACAACTTGTATCGTTGAAGGAGCTGCAAAAGCCTTTTCAATGCTTGAAGCACTGAGCCGGAATTTACCACCAAAAGCTTACTGATACGGACGCAGAAATGGATGATGTCATCCACAATAACGTTGATCAACTAAAAGATTCGGGGAGTACACTTGGGTGTGAAATCCTTCATCATCCTGCAAAGAATTTAAATTTACGACGATTCGGGGGCATTATCTTTAGTGTAATCACGATACTCGCGTCATTGATTATCTTTCTGATAAATTTATCCAGAACAATCATGATGATCAATGAATACGGTCCAGCCATCTTGATGAAACAAATTCCGACACTGCTGATTGCAGTCAGCATCGGGTTAGTGATCGGTCTGCCAATATTGATAAGAACGCTTCGCGGGTGGCAAGCTGGCATTACCATTTTCGAGAACGGGATGACCTTCCAAAAATCCAATCGGGAACATACCTGGTATTGGAAGGATATAACTCGTCTTGATACAGAAATCAAATCTGTTGCTTTTGCAGGCAGTGATGTATCAGAAAAGTATTTAATTATCCTGGAAAATGACCAACATAAAGAGTTGAGCATTAACAATAGTTATAAATCAATGGATAAAATGATAAGCCAAATCCGTACATCTGTACTGCCGCTCCTTTATCAACATGCGTGCCATCGTTTTGCAGATCAAAAAAGGTTGACTTTTCATAAGAACCTGGCAGCCAATCAAAGTGGGTTGATTATAGATGACCAATCGATACCTTATACTGATTTCAACCAACCCCAGATTTCAAACCGAAAGCTTGCTCTTGGTCTTAAATCTGGAAGCCAAATATTCTCATTCAGGCTGAACCAAATTTCTAATCTGGATTTATTACGGCACCTAATTTCATTCCCACCAAATTAATTATCGTAATCATCAGTCTTTTATTGGATCTGCTGGCGTCATCCGTTTTCAGCTGCGATTTCAAAATTTACTTTACTAGACATTATTTTGTAAACAAATCGCCATCATTTTCAATGTGATGAATGGAGAAAAAGGAATAGATTAATTTCCCTCAGATAATCTTCGGGTCCATTGAGAAACTTAAGTTAAAATATAGGAACAAGTCAAATACAATTGGAGGAACTATGAAAGCAGGAAGGATCATCGCGTTTATCTCCGCAGCTATATTTATCATCTTTGCTTTTCTATTCATACTGGGCGCATTCAGCCCTGAGGGAAAACCAAGTTGGATCATTGTTGGTTTAATTGGTCTGGTGATAGGATTTGTTCTCATATTCCTGGGCATCAAACTACAACCACCACAAAAACCAGGTGATCAGGTCGTTAATTTACAGGTTGATTTACCTGGAGATGTAAGCATGGAAACCATTACATGCAAATCCTGTGGTAGCCCACTTACTTCCGATGATATCAAAATGGTTGCCGGAGCGCCTGTTGTAGAATGCCCCCATTGCTCAACAACTTATCAATTAACTGAAGAACCCAAGTGGTGACCTATGAAAAAATTTCAGATATTCCTCCTTTCACTGATACTAATCAGTATATTTGCTTTTCCCCAAGCTGCGTCAGCTCAAGACTACCGATACACAATCAGCGCATATGAGGTTGAAGCATATATAGAAGAAGATGGGACATTATCTCTATACTACTATATGGAATTCCAGAACGCGCCTAATGGGGCTGCGATAGAATTTGTGGATATTGGCTTACCGACATCATCATTCGATCAAAGTGTCATCGAAGCAGAACTTGACTCTGTTCCCATCACAAAAATAGAAGATTCTCCCTATGTCACTTATGGATTTGCCTTAAATTTGGAAGATAGCGCGATCACTCCTGGCCAATCTGGCGTTGTGACTGTCTGGATTCCCGGTATTCAGAATGTCCTTTATGAGTACACTGAAGATGATCATGAGAACTACGCCAGCTTCTTATTCAGTCCAAATTGGTTTGATCCTTCTGGGGATAAAACAGATGGGGCAGAATACCGGATAACAATTATATTGCCTTCAGGTGTCGGGGATGAAGAGGGTGTCTATTATTATCCGGAAAGGTGGCCCGGAGACGTCGTACCTGATGATATTGGCAGGACCGCTGCAGAAGACCGAGTCTATTACTCATGGTTTTCGGATGAGGCAGATACACACAGTGAATACAAATTTGGAGCCGCATTCCCCCGCACCTATGTAGCTGAGGGTACTGTCGCTGCAGAAGAGGAGTATAGTCCACCCAGTCCTTCAGGTGGTGCCGGTTTCATATCCACAATCCTGAGTTTGATAAGTGGAAACCTATGCTGCGTTGGGATTGGCGCTTTATTTGCGGTCATTTTTGGGTTCAGTATATATCAAGGAACCGTTGGTGCGAAGAAACGTAAAATGAAATACCTGCCGCCAAAAATGAAAATTGAAGGTCATGGTATCAAGAGAGGGCTTACGGCAGTTGAAGCAGCCATTCTTATGGAGCAGCCGATGGACAAGGTGATGACGATGATCCTTTTCGGCACCTTAAAGAAAGAAGCAGCCATTGTCACAACACAGGACCCATTAGCCCTGGAAGCTATTGATCCACTACCTGATAATTTACATCCCTACGAAGTGGAATTCCTGGAGGCTTTCAAAGAACAGAAACCAAAACGCCGAACCGCTTTACAGAAAATGATGGTCAATCTGGTAAAGAGCGTATCCAAGAAAGTGAAAGGTTTCTCTCGCAAAGAAACCATTGCTTACTACGAAGATATCATGCGGCGAGCATGGAAAATGGTCGAAGAGGCTGACACACCTCAGGTAAAGAGTGAGTACTACGATCAGACACTTGAATGGACCATGCTGGATGAAGACTATCAAGATCGGACTCGCCGTACTTTCACAGGTGGTCCAGTGTATGTGCCAATGTGGTGGCCAAGATATTCACCTTCATATCGTGAAAGTATTGGGGGTGGTTTGAAGCCATCCACAGCCAGCAAACCTTCAGGCGGTGGATCAGTTTCACTTCCTCATATCCCTGGTTCCGATTTTGCTGCAGGTGTCATCAATGGTACGACCGGGATGGCAGCTGGAGCTGTTGGCAATCTAACTTCCTTTACGACTGGTATAACCAATCGCACGAATCCAATCCCTGTTACAACCTCACGCAGCGGATCTGGTGGATTCCGCGGTGGTGGCGGAAGCTCCTGTGCCTGTGCATGTGCCTGTGCCGGATGTGCATGCGCATGTGCCGGTGGAGGTCGCTAATTCCTCATCTCTCTTACCCGGGTTCTCTATTTCCTGGTTGGATATAAACATTAATGAGAGCAAACCTTTCTTTTGCAGATAAAATAAAACGTGCCTTTTCCCGTTCTTCTTTCCCTGAAGAAGGCATTTTTCACTACCGTCTTATTGAGGATAATGAAAAAAAACGTATTCACCTGAGGATCGATCCGGACGGCCAGGGATTATTGATCATTAATGCCAACCAGGTCATCCATTTGAATCCATCAGCTGCATTGATGGCGTTCCTTCACCTTGAAGGAAAGTCAGAGCTTGAAATATCAAGGGCACTTCACAAGAAATTTCAGGTCTCTCATTCAAGAGCACATCATGATTATCAGTCATTCATTTCTCAGCTTGAGGACTTACTTCAACCTAATGGAGCTTGCCCTGTTTGTGATCTGAATATCGAAACCACCCTCCCTTTTAGTGCAAAACCAAGCGCGCCTTATCGAATGGACCTGGCAGTGACTTACCGATGCAATAATAACTGCAGCCATTGTTATAATGCCCGTTCACGCCAATATCCTGAGATGAGCGTGGAGAAATGGAAGCAGGTAATCGATAAGGTTTGGTCTCTGCGTATTCCACATATCGTTTTCACAGGGGGTGAACCAACCCTCTTTACCGGGTTAGAGGAATTGGTGCAATATGCTGAAAATAAAGGATTGATCACAGGCTTGAATACAAACGGCCGGAAATTAGCCGATCCTGCATTTCTGCAAGGTTTGTTGGATGCAGGGCTTGATCACGTTCAAATAACTCTCGAATCCCATGATCCAAAAACGCATGATCTCATGGTGAGCGCAGAAGGAGCCTGGGATGAAACCGTAGCCGGGATAAAGAATGTGGTAGCAAGCCGGCTTTATTTAATGACCAATACAACACTCCTTAAAAACAATTACCAAACGATTGATGAAACTTTGCATTTCCTGGCAGAATTAGAGGTGCCAACCATTGGATTGAACGCATTGATCTATGCAGGGAAAGGCGCGAAGGTGGGTTCAGGTTTGCGCGAAGAAGTACTACCTGCAATCCTAGACAGCGCACGCCATATAACCGAAGCGAACCAACAAAGGTTGATCTGGTACACCCCCACTCAATACTGTCACTTCAATCCTATTCAACTCAACCTTGGTGTCAAGGGATGTACTGCAGCACTTTATAATATGTGTGTTGAACCTAATGGTGACGTCATCCCGTGTCAATCCTATTATCATTCTTTGGGGAACCTTCTTGAGGTTTCCTGGGAGGATATCTGGAAACATCCATTGGCAATAAGCTTGCGAGACCGACGTGATGTTCCTGAAGGTTGCCAGACCTGTGATTTCTTCCCTGAATGTGGTGGTGGATGCCCATTAGCCAGGGAACATCAAAAAATTAACCCCATCCACAATCCAGTTTTTCAAGTTGAAAGTATCGAATGGAGTAACCGGAATGGATATTAATAATTTATTTCAAAAAATCAAAGCATTCTTTACACGAAAAAATCCTTTATCATCTGGAATGTACTCCTTCCAGAGTCCTGGAGACGCTGAAGAACAATACCGGCTTCATCTTAGAATTGAAAAGGACGGATCAGGGATACTGGTGATCAATGCTGCCACCGTTCTGCATCTGAACCAGACTGCTGTTGAGTATGCCTATCATATTGTTCAACAAACTGAAGCGGATTCTGTGCTATCCCAGGTGTCAAAAAGATACCAGGCTGATAAATCCCAGATTGAGTCTGATTTTGCGGATTTCAAGGACAAAATAATCACGTTGATACACACACCTGATTTGGATCCCGTGACGTATCTGGGGATCGAAAGGCAAGACCCATACAGTGCAGAGATTTCCGCGCCTTATCGATTGGACTGCGCCCTGACTTATCGTGTTGGAAAAGCAAGCATTAGCGAACATGCCCCTTTGGACAGGGTTGACCGTGAATTATCCACAGACGAATGGTTTTCAATCATCAAGAAAGCTGCTCAAAAAGGAATCCCTCACTTATTATTTACAGGTGGAGAACCCACCCTAAGGGAAGACCTGCCTGATTTAATTTTGCGAGCTGAGGAATTGGGACTGGTCACTGGACTGTTAACAGACGGCTTGAAGTTGGGCGATGACGACTTTCTTAGAACCTTACTGATAAATGGTTTAGATCATTTGATGATCGTCTTTGATCCATCCAATCAGGATATGTGGATGATTCTGGAAAAAGTCTTTGCTGAAGATATTTATACAACGGTCCACCTTACATTGCGGAAAGGTGAGGTGTTAGGTACGCACATAAAAAGATTAGCAGATATAGGTGCCAATGCCCTTTCATTGAGCGCAGTTGACAAGGAACTGGCTGACAAAATTCAGGAACTGCGTGATATAGCGGCTGTAAACCAATTGGACCTTGTATGGGATATGCCCGTACCCTATTCAGCCAACAATCCAGTCGCATTGGAACTTGAACAGGATACAACCAGAGAATTATCTGAAGGAGCAGGGAAAGCCTGGCTGTATATCGAACCGGATGGCGACGTCCTGCCTGCACAGGGTTTATATACTCAAATTATGGGTAATTTGACAGCTGACTCATGGGAGGATATCTGGAAAACGGCATAATTCGATCACAGCAACCTTCACCAACGCTGGATGATTGGCACCGCCGCTATACACAGCAGGCAAGCTGGACAAGGGATGTTCGAAAACATCTCTTCAAAAAGGCGGGTGTAAAGAATGGGGACAAGGTTTTAGAAGTCGGCTCTGGGACAGGCGCTGTCTTGGAAGCCCTTCTGGCTGAAGGGGATTATCATCTCACAGGCATCGATATTAACCGGGCTAACCTGAGATATTCACATCGTTTAGATCAAAACTTTCATTTAATCCAGGCAAATGGCGTTGATCTTCCCTTCCCTGACAGCAGCTTTTCCATCAGTTTCTGTCATTATTTATTATTATGGGTGAACCATCCGGATCGCATCCTTGATGAAATGAAACGTGTCACAAAGGATTCAGGGTATGTTATGGCCCTGGCTGAGCCAGATTATCAATGTCGGATTGATTACCCACCGCCATTAGATCAATTGGGGAAACATCAAACTCTGTCTCTTCAAAACCAGGGAGCGGACACAAGTTTGGGTCGAAAACTGGGCACGCTTTTCAATAACGCTGGCCTGGTGGATGTTGAAATCGGAATCTTGGGTGCGTTTTGGAAAACTGATGGAATTCAACTATCAAATGAATTAGAATGGATGACTTTTCATTCCGATTTGAATCATATTGGAACCTTGAATTCATTCTCAGAATATCAGGATGTTGAAAAATCAGCATGGGAAAAGGGGGAAAGGATCCTTTTCATCCCAACGTTTTATGCTGTTGGCCTTGTAAGGTAAGAGGAGGGTTCGCTCAAGAGGTACACCAAAGGGTTGGAATTTATCCAAGGAGGGATGGGTTTCCATGCCAATGAACTCAATATCCAAGGGAAATTTTTGATTAGTTGATGAGATATGAATTAGGAAACAACCCATATCTACTACTAGTGACTTACTCGTATTTGAATCGCCAAACTCCAACCAGGAAAAACACCACGGTAAAACCAAGCAGTACAAGACATTCCACCCAAACCCCTGCAAGTCCCTGCCCACGAACAGTAATATCCATAAATCCTTGCATCGCCCAGGTCGTAGGGAATATCTTTGTGGCTGTACGGACAGCTTCCGGGAATAATTCAATCGGATACCAACATCCTCCCATCATCGCCATCACCATACCAATTAATATTGAAAGCCCAGTCGCCTGACCGCTTGTCTTAACAAAGGTTCCCAACATCGTCCCTAATGCAGCACCTGCCAGGGCTGTGCAAGTGATGATCAAAGCAAGTGCAATGAAAGAATTTCCAAGGGACATCCCTAACGCGAAAAATCCAAATGAGACCAGGATAGCCATCTGTAAAACAGCAGTTAGCACCTGACCAAGTACTGTGCTGCCAATGTATAATGTTTTTCGTGTTGGCGTGATCAATAATCTGCGTAATGTTCCTCTTTCTCGTTCATCGGCAAACATGGCTGATAGACCGATCAATGGAATAAAAACCCATGTGATCAACTGGCCAAAAGTACTGTTGGCGCGGGGATCGTAATCAATTTGATCTTCAGTGTTTCCCACAAAGTAGTTTACACGTTGGGGTACCTTTGTCATGGTCGCTTCAGCCATATAAAAGGCTTCATCAAAGTAAGCTTTTTCGGTAGTATCTGTATCAAATGGTTGAACGTCTCTGGCTTTTTCTACGCTGGCGTAAGCAATATCTACCAAACTCGAGATGCGTCCAACTGCTACTTCAACAGCTTGCTGATCGATAAGTGCATTCAGGTTGTTCTCCTGTTGTCTCAGCTCTACTTCTGCTGCCCCTCTTTTCAGTGACTTAAAATTAAAAATCCTCGGGAATGATCAGAATGGCTGAGGCTTGGCGGGAATCGAAATCCGAAACAGCGTCCTCATAATCTGATAGAACTGGCTTAACCGAGGAGGATTTTTCCAACTCTAAAAGAAGGGCACTCGATAATTCTGACTGAGCCTGATCAACCACTTTTAAACTAATGCGTTGATCATCAGGTGGACCTGTTCCACCGCTCAGGATGAGAATGAAAATGATCGGAAGAATTAAGAAAAACATCCACTCAACCGGACTTGTAAAGCGAATTCTGGTGTCTTTGAAGACAATTGAAAATATTTTTTTCACTGTTCCCTCACTTGCGCGCTATGCCATACTTGCTGATCCAGAAGGATGCGATTGCGAACAAGACCACTCCCATGACCATCAGAGCGATTATATTGGTTGAAATATCATTCAGCTTCCCTCCAACAGAAAGGATATAAAAACCATCCATTGCCCAGGCATTTGGTGTGATCTTATTGACGATATTGATCCAACTCGGTAGCGTGCTGAGATCAAAGAAGCTCCCACCCAGGATACCAAACAGCAACATAGCTGCAGAACCTGTTACAGCAACCTGACCGGGGGTTTTCAGGATAGCTGCAAATAAGATACCCCATCCTGATGCACCAAAAGCAGCGGCTAAGATCAATAAAATGACACCTAACGTATCACCCCACTGCAATTGAAAAAGTAAGGAAGTTCCTCCAATCAGGATCAGCATTTGGGCAACAGCCGTAAGATAGATGCCAAAGGCTTTTCCACCCAACACAAATCCCGTTTTGGTTGGTGCTACTAGCAGCCTTGGCAGTGTGGAACGAGTATTTTCCACCAGCAGGGACCGGCCTCCATAGGTAACGGCAAACATTAAAAACATGATTGACATCCCTGGAGCTATGTATGACAGAATATCAAATTGAATCCCTTCTCCCTCTGCAATCTCGCTTGTGATACCTATTGATGACTCAGAATATGCGAAATGGATCATTTCCTGGCTGATCTCCTGTCCGATAGATATCGCTTTGTCTGGTGTAATGATCCCATTCATGAGAAGCTGCTGAACAATCACTTCCGCCAAGACTTGGTCAATTTCCACCTGGTTCATAAAGTGTTCAAGAATCGTGCGTATGACACCAGTACTTGTTGGACGGGTTGGATTCTCATAAAATTCCAACTGTGTTAAATTTGAAGTCAGCCGCTTGAAAATTGGACGGGATGATACTTTTAGTAAAATCCTCAGGAATAAATATCACAGCAGTGATTTGATCATCATCCACAAGCTTCTTTGCAGATTGTATATCGTCCATCAACTTGATTTCTATCAAGTCTTTCAACTCATCCGATTGAAAAACCTCAATGAGAATTCGACCCAGATCACCATTATCGAAATTGACAATCACTACCGGAATACTGCTGATACCTGAATCACTACCCCCTGAAAATCGCCCGGTTAGAGCACCCATACCAATAGTCAAAACAAACGGCGCTAACAACATTAAGATTAGCGCAGATGGATCACGAAAGATCAATCGGAGGTCTTTTAGTGCAATTAGGAATAATTTTTTTAATTGCATATCATCAATCCCTCAAAGCGCGGCCTGTCAGATGTAAAAAGACAGCTTCCAGGTTTGGTTCGCGCATATCCACTGAATAAATACGAATACCTAATTCATTCGTTCGTGAGATAACTGGAGCAAGCATTTTTTCTGCTGATGGTGTAACGACCGACACCTGTTGATTTGTTGGTGTCGCTTGCAGTACGCCTACCATCAACTTTAATTCATTTGAGAGATAGGCGGGATCCTCATTCTCTCCAAGATGGAGGATGAGCGTGTCCATTTCCCCAACCTGGGAGGTCAGTTCTTCCTGCGTGCCCAAGGCAATCATCTTGCCAAGATCGATGATCCCCACACGGTCGGAGAGTTCCTGGGCTTCTTCCATATAGTGAGTGGTATAAAGGATGGTCATTCCGGACCGATTCAACTCTTTTACAGATTCCAGGATTGCTCGCCGAGATTGAGGATCAATCCCCACTGTGGGTTCATCCATAAAAAGTAATTTTGGTTTGTGCAGCAGCCCCACGCCAATATTGACTCGTCTTTTCATCCCACCGGAATATGTTTTGACCCTCTGCTTTGCGCGATCTTTTAATCCAATTTGTTCCAGAACTTCGTCAATACGATTTGAGAAATTCTTGCCAGATAGCCCATACATCTGCCCCCAAAATTTTAGATTTTCAAGAGCAGTTAATTCCTCATAGAGGGCTATCTCTTGTGGAACAACGCCAATTGACCGCTTTACCGCCATAGGTTTATCAGTTACTGAATACCCGCAAACTGTAGCATCACCTGAGGTAGGTATCAAGAGCGTGGAAAGGATTGAAATCGTGGTGGTTTTTCCTGCACCGTTCGGCCCCAATAAACTAAAAATCTCTCCTTCCTCCACATCAAAAGAGATACCGTTGACTGCGACAACCTCTCCGTAGTTTTTAACAAGATTTCGAACTTCAAGAATTGTAGTCATCATCCCTCCAGGTTACTAATCATATTCAATTTTAGTATAGCAAGAATTACTGTGTTTTGCTAATTCTCTGAATTTATCCTTTCTTACATTTATCAGAACCTTCATGTTCTTGCCAAACATTAAAAAGACGGCTATAATAATTATCAAATTCGGGGCGTGGCGCAGTCCGGCTAGCGCGCTTGCATGGGGTGTAAGAGGCCCTGGGTTCGAATCCCAGCGCCCCGACTTTAAAACCGCTTTCATGACTATTGTTGAATGAAAGCGGTTTTTTCTATTGACACCCAAAACGTTTTGGTTTATACTCGAAATTGATCCAAATCGTTTTGATTTTAATAGTTGTCAGACTCACCCAAATAAATGGCGACTCTCAAGGACATTGCAGAAAAAGTAGGAAAATCAGTTACGACCGTTTCACGCGCTTTACATGGTTATGATGATGTAAGCGCTGAAACAAAGATTCTGGTAAAACAAGTTGCCGAAGAAATCGGCTATACGCCGAACATTAATGCATTGAGACTTCAAAAAAAATCGACTGACACAATTGGTTTTGTCATTCCAACGTACGGTCCAAGATTTACCGACCCGTTTTTCACTGAGTTTCTAGCCGGCATTGGCAACACGGCAACAAGGCTTGGATATGATATTCTTGTTTCCACTCACCCAATCGGTGAAGAGGAAATGCTGAGTTATCATAACAAGGTGGAGAGTTATCGGGTGGATGGTTTCATTTTGGTCCGCACACGGAGGGATGACGCAAGGATCAAATACCTATGCAATATCAGTTTTCCGTTTGTTGCCTTTGGCAGGTCCGAAGGTGAATGTTCATATCCCTATGTTGATGTAGATAATCGTTATGCCATGAAGATGATTGCGGATCACCTTGTGAAATTGGGTCATCAAAGGATCGCCTATATTGGCGCACCCGATTATCTTATGTTTGCCAATGAGCGGCTGGAAGGCTTCAAGGAAGTGCTTGATAGAAATTCTCTTGGACTTCCTGATCAACTGATAAAGATCGGGGATCTGACCCAAATGAGTGGATTGGAAAAAACAGAAGAGCTGCTTGACACAGATACCCCCCCTACTGCAATTGTCGCTTGTAATGATTTGATGGCACTTGGTGTGATTAGAGCTGCACAAAAAAGAGGACTGGTAATCGGGAAAGACCTTGCAGTCGTCGGGTATGACGATATCCCTCAAGCAGAACACAGTATGCCGTCCCTGACAACAATCCATCAACCAATATATCATATCGGTTCTACGATTTGTGATATGCTTGTAAGTGTATTGAGGGGTGAAGAACCGGAAGTGCGACAAAAAGTGATTACGCCCACACTAATAATCAGGGAATCTTGTGGAAGTCACCCTTAGTGTCATAGAAAAGGAGGTTAAGAGGAAAAGAGAAGCAGGTTGAGAACGTAAATCAAACCAAGAAGATTAGAAAGGAACATGATGAAAAAGTATTTAGTTTTGTTATTGGTTGCACTGTTCGCATTCGGTCTGATGACAGCTTGCGAACCAGAAACAATCATTAAAGAGGTCGAAGTACCAGGCGAAACAGTCATTGAAGAAGTGGAAGTCCCTGTTGAAGTTGAGGTTGAGGTCCCGGTTGAAGTTGAGGTTCCCTCAAAGACACTGGTATTCTCATCCCGCCTTTTCAGCCCCCCTCGAGAGCAAGAGTTCTTCATTTCAGAAGTCATTAAACCATTTGAGGAAGAACATGGGATCACAGTTGATTTTTCGATCATTGATGATGACAGTTTGCTCGCACGTGCAGAGGTTCAACAAGCCACCGATCACGTCACCACCGACATTGTTGTTGCGCATAACGGCGTCATGACAACTTGGATTGAAAACGGCTGGGTGGAAGATTTAACCGATGTTGTTGCGGGTTGGGATGATCGAACTTTCAGCACATCATTCTCGCAGGACACCGACAAAGATGGTAAACAATACTTCCTACCGGTTGGTGCAGATGTTTACCTTCTTCTCGCAAACAATAATGCGTTGCCTTACTTGCCAGAAGGCGTTGATCTGGATGCAATTACATGGGATCAATATGCAGAGTGGGCAGTTGCCATCGCTGCTGGCGAAGGTGAAGGTAAAGTCTGTATCACTGGTATCCCATCCAAATCATGGGTTTATATGTTTGGTGGGACCGGTCTCTCCTATGGCGCTGGTTTCCCGGATATCAACTCAGCTGGCGCAATGGAAGCCTGGAAAGTTTGGGAGAAAATTGGCATGGCGGACGGATTTGTGCCGACCGTGTTGAATGTTGACTCCTGTGTTGACCCAATGATGCGTGAAGAATCATGGTTAACCGTATTCCATAATGCAAGAGCAGGTCAGGTTTTCGAATCCAATGAAACGCAGTTCACCCTGGCCCCAGCCCCCTCCGGTCCAACTGGAATTGGCTCTATCGCCGGCGTGAGTGGCTATGCAGTCATGAAAGGGTCTGCCAATTATGACATGGCGATTGCCTTCCTCGAGTATCTGACACGACCTGACATTCAGGTGAAGATCGCTAAAGGTACTGGCGGATTCATTCCCCCGGTTGATGAGGCAAGAGATTACCTGGGTGATGAAGCAATCGATGAAGTCATCAATAAGGCTGTCCTAGTGCTCAACAATGGTGTGGTTTCCGGCGTTCCTGCTTCAAATTACCAGGATTGGGGTGCTGTGAAAGCATGCTATGATGATATCTTTGAAGATACCATCTTGGCTGGCCTTGAAGTCACTCAAGATCGATTGGATGAAGGTCAAGCTTGTGTAGATGGCTTACTCAACGAGTAGCGACTTACAATAGAATAGAATTTTAAGACCAGAGCCGGGAGCGTACTTTATCCCGGCTCTCCCTCTAAAATTCAAAAGAAAGGAGCTGTATATGGCTGTAGCTGCAAAGGTGAAACCAAAACAAAGAATTTGGAAAAAACTCACCCCTTATCTATTGATCCTTCCAGTTGTGGTCTATTATGCAATATTCTGGCTCAGACCTGTCTTCACAACGATCATTGGAAGTTTCAGGGATGCTTCTGGGGTGTTCACATTTGAGAATTACCTCATGGTATTTACAGACCCTGATTTCATCCCGGCTCTCAGAAACACAGCGCTTATTGTAATCTTTTCAGTAACACTTGAATTTATATTGGCTCTTATCCTGGCCTTATTGATCAATAGAAAATTCAAAGGATCTACCGTCTTTTTATTTCTGTCAATGATACCTATGGCACTACCATCAGTTGCCACAGGTGCGATGTGGTTGACAGGTCTTACATCACATGGCTGGATCAACAGCCTACTTTATTACTTAGGGTTGGAGCAGAAGATTTATTGGCTGGCAGGCTCGGAATGGTCTTTATTGGCTTTAGTGATCATCATTGACGCCTGGACGGTGATTCCTTCAGTGATGATCATCCTGCTTGCAGGATTGCAGAATATCCCCCATGAAGTTGAGGAAGCCGGTTATGTGTTTGGTGGAGACTATCTCACGGTATTACGAAAAATAATCATTCCGATTCTTAATCCAACAATCCAAACGGCCGTGATCTTACGATTGATATCCGCAATTCAAATATGGTTGGTCATTGTCCTTCTTGTTGGATTTTCTCGCTTACCCGTCCTGGTTGAACGTATTGTATATTATCATGAGGAAATGTCTGGACTGAATATTAGTTTCCAAATGGCTTCTGGATATACGATCATCGTCACAGCAATTGTTTCAATCGCAGCCTTGTTCTACCTGCGTCTTTCAGGTGCATTTGGTAAGTCTAAGGAGACGAAATAATGATAAAGAAACCAGTTAAGTTTGGAAAACTCATACGCCAAACGATCTTTTATCTCTTTATCACTACTCTTGCAGTCGTCATACTGCTCCCCGTTTATTTCCTGTTCTCGCTTTCATTTATGTCAACAAGGGAAGCTTATCAATTTCCATTACCAATGGCTCCTGCGTTAAAAATTGAATACTCGATGACTCATGGAGAGCGCGGCTACTTACTCAGTGTCTATGACAACTTTGATAGTGAATTCCAGACAGTGATGGACACAAATGAACTTGAAAAAATGTCGCAATATATGCATTATCAACTTGGTGCGCCAATGTCTATCGATGAGATTGAAGAGCAAATCACCCTGCTCAACTCAGGTACAGATCCTGTTGAATTTTCAGCGAGGAAAAATCTCTGGGGAAATTATGCCACGTTCTTCAAAATTACACGGGATGCTTTTCCAGCGCTGATTCGCAGTCTGCAGATTGCGGGGATAACCATCGTCATTTCGCTAATCATTGGAGGAATGGCAGGCTATGCCTTTGCTCGGTATGCTTTTGCAGGACGAGATACATTAAAATTCAGCGTATTATTTGTCCGCATGTTTCCGGGCGTAGCCATTGCTCTCCCTATGGTTATTTTCTTAGCAAATTTCGGTTTCTATGATCGTCCAATTGGTCTTGCATTGGTGTACTCTGTGGGATCAATTGCGCTAACGATTTGGATCACAGCCAGCATCTTCCTGGGTATTCCTATATCATTGGAGGAGGCTGCTGTTGTGTTTGGTGCATCTAAGTTCCAGGCATTTCTACGCATCACACTCCCCCTGGCACTTCCAGGACTAGCTGCTGCAGCAATGTACACTTTTCTAGGTGCTTGGAATGAAACGGTTTCAGCTATCATTCTGACCCAATTCAACCCCACTTTTTCTGTTGTTGTTTACCAGAGCTTATTAGGATCGGTTGGCCAGGTCAACCTGGCAGCAGCCGGCGGTTTGGTAATGGCCTTACCATCGGTGATTTTTACTTTCTTCATCCGAAGATATATCAACCAGATGTGGGGTGGTGTGACAATATAGGAGGTTTATATGGCAACGCTTGAAATGATAAACGTAACAAAACAATTTAGCCGCCAAGTCATTGCGGTCAAAGACTTTAACCTTGAAGTAGCCGATCGGGAATTCTTAGTCCTTCTCGGACCATCAGGATGTGGAAAAACCACAGCAATGCGGGTTGTTGCAGGACTGGAAGAAGCAACTTTAGGTCAAATACTTATTGGCGGGAGAGATGTGACCAATCTCCCTCCTCGAAAGCGCAATGTCAGCATGATCTTCCAGAATTATGCCGTCTGGCCACACATGAAGGTCTTTGATAATATCGCGTTTGCATTAAAGATTAAAAAGTTACCCGCTAAAGAAATTGAGGAAACCGTAAAAAGAGTAGCGGGAATGACCAACATTGACATGCTGTTGGATCGTTTACCATCACAACTATCTGGTGGTCAGCAGCAGCGTGTTGCTGTGGCCCGTGCGATTGCGGTTTCTCCAGATATCTTTCTAATGGACGAGCCGCTCTCAAATTTGGATGCAAAATTGCGCGGATCAATGCGTACCGAATTGAAGGCAATTCATGATATGACAGACGCGACAACAGTCTTTGTCACCCATGACCAGTCGGAAGCAATGAGTATGGCGGACCGTATTGTCATCATGAAAGATGGTGAAGTCATTCAAATGGGGACCCCTGATGATGTGTATCATCGTTCTGCGAGTATTTTCGTCGCCGATTTTATTGGAACACCGCCAACGAACTTTCTGGATGTAGAAGTTTTCTCTGATAATGGAAACATTAGATTGAAGAACCAATTTATCGATTTGAAATTAGATGATAATTTTAGCAGGGCATTAGAAAGTTATAAGAATAAAAAAATAATCTTAGGAGTCCGACCTGAAAACATTGAAATCACAAGTAATGGGAATGCAGTCATGTCAGCAGACTGTTTGGTTTCAGAACCACAAGGTTCACACCAGATCATCGCAATACAGCTTGATAAAAAGATTATGAAATTTGTTGCACCAGCCGCGCTGAAAATAAATCCTGGACAGACAGTCAACCTGTCATTCAAACAGGAAACGCTTAGATTTTTCGACCCTGAAACAACGCTGGCAATTGAGGCTGAAGAATAATTTACATCAGGTAAATACATCGTCCATGATGAATCATCAAGTTCGTTGGACTCTGCAAAAAATCCAAAAACGGCTGGAAGAACTTTCCCCACTCGTTTATCGACACTATATTGCAATTCCCCCCTTTCGCTTCCATGCTTTGGACAAACCAGGGGCAACCCCATTGACAGGTCAATATATTGACGATCATGATTGGGAAGTGATTCCCATCAATGGCTATTGGGGTTACCCCCGAACAAACTTCGTGCTCCGATCAACTTTTAGTATCCCTGAGAATTGGGATGAAAATGCACAAACAGTCCTTTACCTTCCCATTGGCATTGCCGGGGATTTTTCACATCCAGAGGCTTTGGCCTATATTGATGGAAATCCATATACATCCTGTGATCGGCACCATCAAGAGATTGTGTTGTCTGAAAAATGGGTCAATAATGAAACTCATTCTCTTGCATTACTTGGATGGACTGGAATAGGCGGTTCAACTGTTGGTGATCCACACCATAAGATCCGGATGGAGCAATGTAAAGTCGTTCAAATAGATCAAACAACCCGTGATTTGATTGCTCTTGCGCGTGTCGCATCAGGCATTGCCCAGCTTCTTAATGAAAACCAACCTGCCAGACATTTCTTATTGACTTCTTTGGATGAAGCTTTTCGTTTACTTGATATGCGGATTCCGATCGGTGATGATTTCTATCAAAGCGTTCCAGCTGCTTATCGTCGGTTAAAGGAAGGCGTAGAGCACTCTGGTCAGCCCTTAGATGCTGAGATCACTGCCATTGGTCATGCCCATATCGATGTGGCCTGGTTGTGGAGGCTTGAACAAACCCGGCAAAAAGTGGGGCGGACATTTCATAATGTCATCCGATTAATGAAAGATTTCTCAAATTTCAATTTCACTCAAAGTCAACCTCAATTATACGAATATATCCAACAGGATTTCCCAGAATTATTTTCAGAGATCAAGGAAAGAGTCAAAGAAGGACGCTGGGAACCGATTGGTGGCATGTGGGTCGAGGCAGACTGCAATCTGTCAGGTGCGGAATCCCTGGCAAGACAATTCCTTCTTGGCCGAGAGTACTTCAAATCACAGTTTGGAGAAAATGTAGAATCCCCTGTATTGTGGTTACCTGACGTTTTTGGATATGCCTGGAACCTTCCACAATTGCTCAAGTCTGCGGGATTGGAATACTTCTTCACAATAAAGATTGGGTGGAACCAGTACAATCGCTTCCCCTTCAATTCCTTCTGGTGGCAGGGATTGGATGGCACTCGGGTGCTGACCCATTTTTCAACGACCAAAGACCCAAATAGTGCTCACGCCAGTACTTATAATTCGGATGCTTCACCAGGTCAGGTTTTGGGTACATGGTACAACTTCCAGCAGAAAGATGCTGGACCTCCCGGCATCTCACCACCTTTACTCTTATCATACGGCTGGGGTGATGGTGGCGGTGGACCGACCAGGGAAATGATCGAAAACTTATCAATAATGGCGAATTTTCCTGCTACCCCAAAGGTTAGAACAGGAAAGGTCAAACAATTCTTCGTAGATCTTGAAAAGAAAGTGGGGAATAGACTTCCCGTTTGGAATGGTGAGTTGTACCTTGAATATCATCGCGGCACCTATACAACTCAGGCAAAGACAAAACGTGCAAACCGTAAAAGCGAATTCCTCCTGCATGACACAGAATTCATAGCCGTATTTGCAGATTTGATCGAAGGGAGAGAACTCCTACCCAACAGATAGGTTTAATGATGCATGGAAGCTGGTTTGTCTGAACCAGTTCCACGATATTATTCCAGGCAGCAGTATCGGTCCTGTTTATGATGATGCACTTGAACATTATCAACAAATCAACAAAATCGGTACGGAAGAACAAGAAATTGCCCTTCAGCGAATTTACGACCAATTAGGTGGTGATTATCTGATCATTAATCCGACTTCATTTAATCGAAATGAAGTAGTAAGCATTCCAGATAAAACGAATTCAATAAAAGATCAAAAGGGACAACCCTTTGGTGCAGAAACTCTAATTCGATCTGGTGATCTCCCCCCCTATTCAATAACCCCCATTGATTTTGATTTCCGCATAAATCCTGGCCCTGATCCATTTGAGCCAGTAAAAGCAACACCAGAAGCGATAGAGAATTCGTTCATAAGCGTTCTCCTTAATAAGAATGGTGACATTACAAGCATATACGACAAAGGTAATGATCGGGAAATATTGACAGAAGGCATGCTTGGCAATCAATTCCAGGCCTTTGAAGACCGACCCCTCAGTTGGGATGCTTGGGACATTGACATATTCTATAAAGACAAAATGTGGTTGGCAGATCCCGCAAGCTCGATCGAAGTGCTCCATGCTGGACCATTAAGGGCATCTATCAAGGTTTCCAGGAAGATCCTGAATAGTGAATATATTCAGATCATATCTATGGACTGTGATTCGCCACGGTTGAATGTTGAAACTTTCATTGATTGGCAGGAGAGGAAAACCCTTCTAAAAGTTGCCTTCCCTGTTGATGTACTTTCACCAACAGCCACCTATGAGATCCAGTGGGGCAACGTTGAAAGACCAACCCACAGGAATACAAGCTGGGACTGGGCTCGTTTCGAAACTGCCGCGCACAAATGGGTGGATCTCAGTGAAGGTGGATACGGCGTCAGCCTGCTAAATGATTGCAAGTACGGTCATGATATTCATGAGAATGTTATACGGTTGACATTATTACGTGGGACTACAGCGCCTGATCCAAACGCAGATCTTGGTGAACACAGATTTGCCTATTCCCTGCTCCCACATATCGAACGTTGGAACGAAAACACTGTCAAGTCAGCTTATGCATTGAATGACCCGCTAATTGTTTTTACCCCAAAAAAGAAGTTGAAAAGAAAGCACAATCCAATAAAGTCACTTATTAGTATTGATCAACCAAATATTGTCATTGAAACAATTAAACAAGCTGAGGATGGAAAAGGTATCATCATTCGTCTATACGAAAGCCAGCGGAAACGCCACAAGGTGACAATTCGGACAGGATTCTCCCTCCATGCAGCATATCATGTGGATTTATTGGAAAACAATCCATGTCAAATAAGTTTGATTGGCCAAAATCAATTTGTAATAGATATCACACCCTTTCAGATCATAACACTTCGGTTAATCCCAGATAGCGAACATAAAATTGGATAATTCATCACGATTTGCATTTTACTTAGTTCCTCCATATCACATTTCAAAACACATAGCAGAAATTCATTCATTGCTTAATAAACAGTATGGGATATCAGCAGCTGGAAGGTTTCAGGTGCATTGTACGATCAAGGGTTTTTTCAAACCAAACGAGAAACCAATAGAAAATTTAATTACTGAATTAGAATCATTTCTCACCACTCAGGAGCCGTTTCTCGTTGAATTCAATGGATGCCTGACCAAACCGATCAGTATCGTATTGAGGTTGGATGAAATGAGTGGCGCAGAGAATCAAACCTTGTTGATATTCAGAGAGTCCATAGTAAATATAGTCAAACCTTATATCGCTGCGGATTGCGATTTTTATGATTCGGATATGGGTCCACCTTTCAAGGGGCATATCACGCTGGCTTTCCGTGACATCGAACAGATAATGTATCCGCAGATCCTGGAATGGTTAAAAGACGCACCAATACCAACTGGAAAATTCCAGGCGAGTACTTTCCACTTTCTTGAATTTTTCAGTGATGATTGGGATGGGAATTGGTGGGAGACCTTATCCTGGAAACTGCATCGCTCCTGGAGACTGAATAAATGATCAAATTAAACCGAGTATCACAAACCCCGATTCTGTCACCGATCCCCGATCATCCATGGGAAGCTACTGCGGTGTTTAATTGTGGTGTGACCTATCACAATGGACTGGTTCATATGATCTATCGCGCCACAGATGTTTCATCAAATGGGAAAGATGGGACATATATCAATAACTTTGGGTATGCTGTGAGTATTAATGGCATTCAGTTCAATCGATTACAAATCCGATATTTCAAAATGACACACCTCAAGAATTACGCGGACCAGAAGACCCAAGGATTGTAAAAATTGGTGAGACATTCTATATGATGTATACAGGATACGGTGGTCGATTCGGAGGAGATTACAGGATTTGCCTTGCATCTTCTCAGAACCTGATTGACTGGAAGCGGCTTGGTGTCATGTTAGATGAGCCAAACAAGGATGCATCCTTATATCCCGAAAAAATTAATGGACAGTTTGTTATGTTTCATCGGCGCGGAAAGGCGATTTGGCTAGCTGATTCAAGCAATCTTGAAACATGGACCAATCACCGAGTGGTGATGGAAGCGATACCTGGATCATCCTGGGAGAATGAGAAGATCGGGATTGCTGGACCGCCAATAAAAACGCCAGAAGGTTGGTTCCTTATATATCATGGCGTTAGCAGGGACAAGAGATACTGCCTGGGTGCTGCACTACTGGACCTTGATCATCCCGAAAAAGTGATAGCACGTCAATCTGAACCAATTCTTGAACCCGAAATGGATTGGGAAATCAACGGCTATGTACCCAATGTTGTCTTTAGCTGCGGTCAAGCTGTCATAAATGATGAAATTTATGTCTATTATGGTGGCGCAGACACACATATAGGCGTGGCTAAAATGTCTATAGAGGATATCAAGTGTCTCTGAATGAATTTATGATTGTGACAAAGGATTTGAATGATTAAGAAACTGAACATAGGCATTTTTCATTATCAGGTCGGGCATACCGATGGTGTTTCTCTTGAGTTGGATAAATGGAAAAATGAATTTGAAAAGATGGGACACTCAGTGTTTCTTTGTGCTGGAAATCTAGGTAGTGCTGATGGGACCGTGGTTGAAGAAATGTACCATCACAATCCTGAAATCGAACAGTTAACTTTCAATACATTTGATACACTTCGTGATTATGATCTTGACGAGTATTCAGATGAATTGAACCGCTGGGCGAATTTGCTAGAAGAAAGATTCACGAAATTCGTTCTTGATAACAAGATCAACTTCCTCGTCCCTCAAAATGTTTGGAGCGTAGCCGCAAATCCTGCGGTTGGCATTGCTTTAGAGAATGTTCGCCGAAAATTCAACCTTCCTGCCCTTGCACATAACCATGATTTTTATTGGGAGCGAAAGAAGATTTCACTAACAAATACGGCTGTGATCGAAATGACGGATAAATACTATCCACCACGTGATCCTTTGATCAAACACGTCGTTATAAACAGCCTTGCGAAAAAGGAATTAGCAGAAAGGAAAGGAATTTCTTCTACTGTCGTTCCAAATGTGTTTAATTTTGATCCGCCTGATTGGCAGGAAGATGATTTTAATGAAGATTTCAGGTCCAGCATTGGCTTGAAGGAAAATGATCTCATCATTCTTCAGGCAACACGTGTGGTGGCTCGGAAAGGAATTGAATTAGCAATCGATTTCGTCAAAGCACTTAACTCACCTGAGCGACGAGAAGTGCTAATTAAGAATGGTTTGTACAACGGTAAACCTTTCAACCACGACAGCCGAATTGTACTGGTTCTGGCTGGTTATGGACGGGATGATATAACCGGGGCTTATCTACAAAACCTGAAAATCAAAGCAGATCGCGACGGTGTCGATATGATCCACATTGAAGATCAAGTCAGTCATGAACGAAACATCACTGAAGGGCACAAGGTCTATTCTCTTTGGGATACTTATGTATTTGCGGATTTTGTCACTTATCCAAGTTTATGGGAAGGATGGGGGAACCAATTTCTTGAAGCGATAAGAGCAAAATTGCCCATCCTGATATTCGAGTATCCCGTCTATGAATCAGATATCAGATCTAAAGGGTTTGATGTAATTTCTTTGGGTTCAGAAAAAAGTGCAATTGATGATCTGGGATTGGTACAGGTGCAGTCAGACCTCATTCAAGCTGCAGCAGATGAAGCGGTTGAATTATTGACCAATGATGAGCGACGATCACAGGTTGTTGACCATAATTTCCAAATCGGAAAAGCACATTTTTCTCTTGATGCGCTACATAATCATTTGAGAAGTTTGCTTAGGGATTGAAGCCTACATGAAAAAAAATGAGAAAAAACTATTTGAACATGTAAATTTTCTTTATGGGGAAGAAAAAACACAGGAAATAGTTGGAAACATATTGGCTTTGTTGTGCAAATTCAAGCAGGATCACCCGGATATCTGCCATAATGATAGAAAACATCATATCAATGAGAAAAACGTCATTCTCATCACCTATGGAGACATGGTCAAAGAAAATGGCGAACAACCATTAAAGACTTTGGGGAACCTGTTGAAGGATCACCTTATTGATCAAATAAGCACTGTTCATATTCTTCCTTTTTTCCCGTATTCATCCGATGATGGTTTTTCAATAATAGATTATCGAAAAGTCAATTCTGATTTTGGCACGTGGGATGATATTTCAGAGATCAATCAAGATTTTCAGCTGATGTTTGATGCCGTCATCAACCATTGTTCAACCCAAAGTGAAATGTTCCAGGGATTTCTTCAGGGAGATCCAGTTACAAAAGAATTTTTCACAACAGTGGATCCAGATACAGATCTGTCTCAGGTTTTTCGGCCAAGGGCAACACCTGTTGTCACACCGTTCATGACTAAAAATGGAGAGAAACTGGTCTGGACAACTTTCAGCGCAGACCAGGTTGACTTGAACTTTAAGAATCCGGATGTCTTAATTGAAATGATTGATATCATTCTCTTTTACGTCATAAACGGCGCTGAATTCATTCGTTTGGACGCAGTCACTTATGTATGGAAGGAAATGGAAACAAACTGCATAAACCTCCCTCAAACCCATCGGTTTGTTCAATTATTACGCACAGTCCTTGATATCGTTGCCCCCAATGTTGTCATCATAACAGAAACGAATGTGCCGCATAAAGATAACATCGCTTATTTTGGAGATGGGACGAATGAAGCGCAAATGGTATATAATTTTGCCCTGCCGTTTCTGACCCTGCATTGTTTTCTATCTGAAGATACGAAGTATTTATCAGGCTGGGCAGAGACACTGGACCTCCCTTCAAAACAAACAACCTTTTTTAATTTCCTTGCCTGCCACGACGGAATCGGTATGCTACCGATAAAGGACATACTCCCTGACGATGAGGTTGACAATGTTGTTCAACACGTTGCTTCAAGAGGTGGTTATATCTCATATAAAAGAAATGAAGATGGAACAAAAAGTCCTTATGAGTTAAATATAAATTATCTGGATGCAATCAATCCTTCAGACGATTCAGAGAATAGCCGGGAAATTGCTGTTAAACGATTTCTTGCTGCTCATGCGATCATGTTCGCACTGCGAGGCATCCCAGGGATATATTTCCATTCATTATTCGGATCCAGGAATTGGATAAAAGGTGTTGAAGAAACAGGTCGGTTTAGAACGGTTAATCGTCAGAAACTGAAATTCACTGATCTGTCAGCAGATTTATCAGACATGAATTCGATCAGACACTCAATTTATGAAGGTTTCTCAAGGTTATTATCGGTTCGTCGGAAAGATTCAGCTTTTCATCCATTTGGTCAGCAAGAAATCCTTCTTCTCCACCCTTCAGTCTTTTCTCTGATTAGAGTTTCGCCGGATCAGGATTCCAGGATGCTTTGTTTGCATAATGTCAGTAATCAGTCAATTGAACTATCAATTACCGTAAAGAACGTTGGGATTGAAGAGGATTCCGAGTTTAGATCAATTTCTACGAAAGATGTGATAACAACCCAGAATGGCATTATTAATTTATTATTGGATCCATATGAAATATTATGGTTAAAATATTAGTTATCAGGGTAACAACAAGTTAATCTGGAAATGGAGCTTCAACATGGATAAACCTATTCGTATCGGATTCCTTGGTGCAGGAGGGATTGCCAGATCCCATTCCTATGCATTGGACACCATGAAGTATTACTATTCAGATGCACCAAGTGTTGAAAAGGTTGTCGTTGCCTCCCGAACACCTGAAAGCAGGGAAACTTTTGCTTCTGCTCTTGGTTTCAGGGAGACCTCATCCCCTCAGGAGATTTGGCAGCGTGATGATCTGGATGCGATCTATATTCTCGGTCCTAATCAAACCCATACTCCGCAGCTTATAAAAGCAGCCGCCAAACCGAACCTTTCACGGATTTATGTGGAAAAACCAATTGGAATATCCCAGCAGGAAATCCTTGACCTTGAAGCTTTGAACCAAAACAATCACGGTAAATTCATCATGGTTGGCTTCCAATTCTTGCATAAATCTCCCCTTCGAAATGCGCTAATCCACTGGAAAAGCGGTGTCTTTGGTACACCTGTACATTTTCGGGCGGAGTACATGCACGGCAGCTATATTGATTATGACTATCGCAGGTATCGGAAAGAACGTCTCCTGCCGATCCCAATCAATGGCGCTGCAGCTGATCTTGGATCGCACATTCTCAGTCTGCTGACCGCATTTCTAGGTGAATCATTGGTTGTAACAGCAGCAAGAAAAAGCGGTGACTACGATGATGTCCCCCCAGGAAACGATCTTTGCACGACTGCAATGATTGAAGAACCTCTATCTGGAGCAGTTGGAACCTTCCTTGCCAGCCGCGTGTCTCCTGGTACCGGAGACCATCTCACACTCGAGATCAATGGGTCGGTTGGCGCGATTCGCTTTACATCACAAACACCTGACAGCTATGAAAGTTATCTGCCTGATGAAGGATGGTGCCGGCATGAAATCAACAGCAACTATCTGCCTTTATCGAAATTTCCATCTTCATATTTGCCCTCAGGATGGCTGCGAGCTATGGTACACAATCACTATCTTTTCTTAGGTGGCAAGTCAGAGCACAGCTTTATCCCCACATTGGATCATGGCATTCAGGTGCAAAAATTGATTCAGCAGATGGCAGATTTTATTCTCTCTGACTGACTACTTTGATAATGTGTCCCTGGCTCTATCTGTGCGCTTGATAAGGGTAACTAGTGCATCCCCATCATATAGGATGATAGGCTTCCCTTCAGCCCATGTCACAGCCTGGCGCGTAAACCAGCCTGTCGTAAAAAGATAAGCTCTGCTAGCTTGCTCGTGAAGCATGGTGCCATAAAGGTCGCGCAGAACCGGCTCACCCACGGAATGATTATAACGTTTACATTGGACGACCCATTTCTCATCGTGTTCATTGAAAACCAGGATATCCACACCATGGTCAGAGCTGCCGCCTGATGTTTCAGTCCTGTAGCCATACCTGTAAAATATCTCAGCTATTAATGCTTCAAACGCCTCAGGTGATAAAGCAAGGATATCATCCAGGGTCTGTGCATCCGATAGTCTAACCCGCCTGTCCCGCCATTGGACCATTAAGTGGCCAAATGTGACACCTCCAGTTACAATACCCAGGACGATGAAAGATAAATGGTTAACTAATTCAGACATAATTAATATGGGTTGTTCACCTTGCCAATAAATGAAACCAAGAAATAATGCCCAAACTAGCCAGGCAATGAATACCTGCCTCATCGACATCTGTAAACGGGAAGAAAACGGATAGTCCTTCTTAAAGAGTACCGGAACACCAAATAGCGAGATTAACGGCCAAAAAATATATAGGATGGAAAAAACAGCGATAAGCGCTTTCATTGGTCAAAAATCCCTGGTTAAAAATAAAACTGGCTATCCATACAGATAAGCCCTGATCAATTAGATTTTACTATATATAAAATGATTTATTTTTGGATATCTGGCAACATTCTTGCAATGAAGTTGTGTAATAAGCCTGGATTCGTGTAAAATTAAGTGATAAGGGAACCTTTCACTGGTTTTTCTCGTCCATAAATCATTACGTAATAACATAAGAAATGGATGGCTACAAATGAAAAAAATAACGATACCTATACTTATCCTTTTAGCAGTTGTGCTCTCTTCCTGTCACTTCCCGGGATATGAGGATGGATCTTCATCTGAGTCGGATGATGCAATGGCCACAGAGATCTCGAGGATTCTCACCGGCACCCCTGTCCAAATCGAAGTATCTCCAACTCTGTCAGAGACAGATGAAGAAACGATACCTGTGGAGGAAACAGAAGAAATCGAAGGAGAGACAGAAACGCCAACTGAAACGCAAGAACCTGAACCAACTGAAGAGGAGGAAGAAGAAACAGCCACAGCTACGACAACACCCACTCCCACTGATACACCTACAGAAACACCCACTGCGACTCTTTCGAGTACAGATCCCGTTTCATCACTTGGCGAGCCAGATTGGGTTGATGACATGGATACAGGAGATCAGTGGCCAACTGGGTATAACGAATATACGACTATCGTTTTTGAAGATGGTTACTTGAAGCTTTCAGCGGATACCGAACTTGACGGATGGCGGCTTACGTGGCCTGTCCTGGATGATTTTTATCTTGAAGCTGAATTCCAAACACCCGATTGCAGTGGGAACGATCACTTCGGGTTGATATTCCGTGTGCCTGAAAATGCGAATGCTAATAAAGGTTACTTATTTGGCATTACATGCGATGGCCGCTACAGCTTGCGCCGTTGGAATGGGCAAAATATGTTCCACCCTGTTGAGTGGACTGCCAGTGACTCGATCAATGAAGATGAAAGTGGTGTTAATAAACTTGGCGTCATGGCTGAAGAAGAGAAACTCACGCTTTACATCAATGGTGAAAAAGTCAAAGAGATTACAGATGATGCATATCTGAGTGGAAATTTTGGCATCTTTATTGGCGGAACGAATACTGAAGACCTGTCAGTACGGGTAAACCAAATCCGCTATTGGAAACTTCCGTAACCTAAATACAAAACCCCCGGGATCGAAAATCCCGGGGATTTGCTTAATAAATAATCTACAACGGTCTCATATGGTGAACCGCTGTTCATTGTTTCTCTTGCTATATTATCCCTAATTGCTTACCAACTTTTTCGAATATGCTCAGGACACGATCAAGCTGTTCATCTGTATGTGTTGCCATATAGCTTGTTCTCAGCAGCTGGCGCCCAACAGACACAGCGGGAGATATCACAGGATTAACAAAGACCCCGTTTTCAAACAATAATTTCCAGGTCATAAACGTCAAATCATTATCTCCGATAATGATAGGAATGACGGGTGTTGTGGAATCACCCGTGTCAAAACCGAGTTTCTTGTATTCTTGCCGCATCCTATCACCAATTTCATTGACCCTGACAATCCGCTCTGGTTCCTCATGCATCACTTCCAAAGCAGCCAGAGCAGTGGCTGCATTGGCTGGAGGAATGCTGGCACTGAAGATCAGGCTGCGAGCTGTATGCTTAATATAATCCACAACATCCGCTTCACCCGCAATGAATCCACCCAAAGAAGCAAATGACTTGCTGAATGTTGACATGATCAGATCCACATCATCTGTCATACCAAAATGTGCTGCCGTCCCCCTCCCACCACCCAGAACGCCCATCGCATGAGCATCATCAACCATTAGGCGGACACCAAATTCCTTGCATAAAGGTACTAATTCCGGGAGCGGAGCTATATCACCTTCCATGCTGAACAAACCATCCACGACAAGCAGTTTTGCTTTGTCCTCAGGCAAACTTTGCAGTACACGTTTGAGGTGTTCAATGTCATTATGCCGATAGCGTTCAATCTTCCCGCTGCTTAAGAACGCGCCATCAACAATGCTGGCATGGTCGTCCTTATCAAGGATGACAATATCCCCTCGCCCCACAACTGCGCTGATTGTTCCTAAATTGACCTGCATGCCTGTTGAAAACACCAGTGCTGCTTCTTTACCAACCCACTCAGCCAGCTCTTTCTCCAACTTCTCATGAAGAGACATATTCCCATTGAGAAATCGTGATCCGGTACAACTTGTCCCGTACCGTGTGATCGCATCCAATGCTGCCTGGCGAACCTTGGGATGGGTAGTCAACCCCAGATAGTTATTAGATCCACACATGATGATATGACGGCCATCATAGATCACCTCAGTGCCTTCATTTTCGTCCAGGGGGATGAAATAAGGATAAATACCGGCTTCCTTTGCTTCCCTTACTCGCGAATACTGATAACACTTCTTAAAAATATCCATTATGCCTTCTTTCAAAATTTGAAAAATAAACTGTGCAGATTATACCTGAGATTACTTTACGCTTTTACAAACATCAAGATAAGGATTTTCATATATCATTAACGGGTGCCAAGTAGTCAAGTTGCGTTTATCCATTGATACCTTTATAATATCAAGAAGATCCTCCCCAATTGATATAAGGAGTCCCCCATGAAGAAGCTTTGTCGTGTAATCATTTTCCTTGCTTCTATGTTATTTCTTGTTGGTTGTAATCTGCCAGGCAATGAGGAACCTACCGTGGACATCGTTGCCACACAGGTTGCGAAACTTCTCACCGATGCACCAACCAATACGTTGCAAGCAATAGCTGACACAATTGCGCCCACTAATACACAAACAGATATCCCTCCAGAGAATACATCTACGTCAACTGCTACAGTGACCGTAACTCCAACGGAGACTCAAAGCCCGGATGACCCTGCCCAGCAGCTTGGGGCACCAGCCTGGACAGAGGATTTTACCGGCAGCAGCAGCCCATGGGATTTCGATTCCTATCAGGCGACGTTTAAAGTCAAGAATGGCGCACTGAATCTCTCTGCAAATGCAGATGCAAACTGGCATAGCTGGTATGTGTCAAGTCCAAAGCTGAAGAACGCCTACATTGAGGCAACATTCCAAATGCCAAATTGCTCAGGTTTGGATCGTTTTGGCCTGGCAGTTCGATCATCATCGGATGGACAGATTTTTAATTTCCTGGGTATCACCTGCGATGGTCAGTGGGGATTCTTCCGCATGGAACCAGGAGTCGATATCAAAAAGATAAGTGATTATAAAGCAGCAGAACCACTCAATACAGGTACAAACCTTCCTCATAGGGTGGGGATTTGGATGAGTGGATCCACTTTTACAATCTACATCGATGGAAAACAGGTTGGAACTGCATCTGATTCAACATTGACCAGTGCGGGTTTTACAGGATTTCTGATTGCCCATTCCAACACACCGGGTTTCACAGTTCTGATAAACAAAATGGCATATTGGAACGTACCTTGAGTATTCCACTAACGAAAAAACAGATCTTCAACTCATAGACTTTAAGTCTGAAAGCTTACTATGAAAATCATTCAATTCAAACCCAGTGACCGAAAGAATCGGAAAGCTTTCATCGAGTTCCCATTCAAACTTTATCAAGACACCCCCCAATGGGTGCCCCCTTTTCGCGTGGATATGCGAAAGATATTCAAACCGAACTACTCCTTTTATAGTTATGGAGATGCAGCATTCTTCCTTGCAAAAGATGATAAGGGGCGGGTGCTGGGTCGTTTAGCCACTGCAAATAATTTTCGCTATAACGATTTCCACAAGTCAAAAACTGCTTTTTTTTATTATTTTGAATGTTTAGAAGATTCCTCTGTTGCAGAGAATTTATTTCAACGAGGATTCGAGTGGGTGAAAAAACAAGGATTGAACCACGTTCTGGGTCCAAAAGGCTTTTCTGTCCTGGATGGGTTTGGATTACTCATCGAAGGCTTTGAACATCAACCAGCATTCAGCCAGGCATATAACCCATCCTATTATCAAACTTTAATTGAAGAACAGGGATTCACAAAGGCTAAAGATATCCTCACTGCGTGGACAGATCGAACCAGTCGGTGGCCAGAGAAGATCCTAAAAGCAGCAAAAATCATTCAAAAAAGGCGGGGGATCAGAGCACCAGAATTGAAAACAAAAGCAGATCTTCGCGCAACAGCACATGATTTGCATGAAATGTACAACGAGTCATTAGCCGAGTTGGCTGGCAACCCACCAATCACCAATGAAGATATGCAGCAGATGGTTTCGCAATTATTATGGATTGCAGATCCCAAACTGGTCAAATTGATTTATAAGGACGATCAACCCATCGGTTGGTTTCTTGCCTATCCCGATATTGGCGCTGCCCTTCAACGTTCAAAGGGACGACTGTTCCCCTTCGGCTGGTTGCAGATCCTAATCGAAAGTAAACGTTCGAAGTGGATCGACCTGAACGGTGCAGGAGTCATTGAAGAGTATCAGCGGCTGGGTGTCACTTCAATATTGATCAATGAGCTGTATAAAAGTGTCATGGAATCAGATCAATATCAATACGCAGAATTGCTGCAATTTCGCGAAGAGAATATCAAGAGCCTCACAGAAGCATCCAACGTGGATCTTCACTTTCATAAGAAACACCGGTTATACGAGAAGTATTTATAAACATTACGATACGCAGTAAAGCTACTTCCGATCGCGAAGGTGTCCTCACCTAAGCAAAATCTCCTGTAAGGACCTTTGTAACAAATCTTTGATTGAGCTGGTGTCTCACCAGCGACAGATCCAATACTATCTTTGATCGCGAAGGTGTCCTCAGTGCAAAGCCTCCTGTCTGTGAAACATCCTGTAAGGAAAGGACCTGCGCTTTATGGAGACCCTTGGTCATCGCCTCCATCCAAGGTCAGGAGACCTTGGATGATCTGTTTTTTATTGATTGCAAAGACGTTTTCAGTGCAAAGCCTCCCGTCTGTGAAACGTCCTGTAAGGAAAGGACCAGCACATAATGAGACCTTCTATCAAACCTTCCATCCAAGGCAGGAGACCCTTGATGATCTGAGTGTTTTGATAGCACTGGTGTCTCAGTGCAACGCCTCCTGTTAGGACCAGTGCAAAATCTCCTGGAAAGACCAGGTCTATCTGTGCAGACTAGATGAACCTTCATTTCACATTTTTTGGAATGAGGGCTTTAGCCCGATACATTACAATTTGCTTCGGTTTAGATTACCACCCTAAAACTAACTATTCGACCTGAAGGTCTCACTCCAAGAGAATCTCTACATTTACATGTGGCCACTGTACATAGCCTTCTGCAGAAACCTTCGGTCAACACATCCCTCCAGGGTCAGGGACCCTGGAGGTTTTCGAACCCGTTAACTTATCCCCAATAACTGATTACTGAATTAGATTTCCCCTTGCAAGATTCACAATCCCATATTATCATACTGGTATGACCACTTACCAGAATTCCCAAAACAACCAGACAACCTGGAAACAAATTAAAAAACCTGCAGAGATCGTAGAAAACAGACTAATTGACTCCATTCTGAACGGATCATTCCCGATAAACTCAACCCTCCCTGCTGAGCGGGAATTGGCAACTATGCTCGGAGTAACGCGACCAACATTAAGAGAAGCGCTGCAGCGTTTGGCCAGAGACGGATGGCTGGAGATCAATCAGGGCAAGCCAACCCGAATAAGGGATTACTGGAATGAAGGGAAGCTGGGTGTGCTTGATGCCTTATCAGGACATCTCGAGTATCTGCCCGAGAATTTTGTTGAAAATCTGCTTAGAACCCGATTGGCTATGGCTCCTACCTATACTGAGTTGGCTGTGGAACTCGCGCCTGGAGCAGTTGTGCATATATTAGCTGATCGTCATTCACTCGGAGATTCTCCAACTGCTTTTTCAATTTTTGACTGGACGTTGCAGCACAAATTGACTGTGCTTGGTCAAAACCCCGTGTTTGTGATGATCCTGAATGGGTTCAAAGATATATTCCTGAACTTAGCACCGATCTATTTTTCCATCCCATCAGCCCGTCATGAATCTCTCAGATACTATAACGATTTGGAGCAGGCAGCACATGAAGGCAATAGTGATCACGCAAGAACGCTCACAGAAGCAATTATGAAAGACAGTATAGAATTTTGGCAGCAAACGAAATCTAACAAGAATAAAGAGTGGAGGAAATTATGAAACGCATCCTCGGTTGGGGAAACACAGAAACTGATTACCCTGTACCTGAACCGGCAAGGCAGTATCTTGAAAGTGTTGTTGGTAAACCAAGAGATTTATCGAACTTCACTCTCAACCAACTTATTGAGAAAGTCCCTCAATCCAAAATTCCCTCACATCCCTCACTGACGAAAGACACCGAAGATCGTTTGAGGCATGCACGAGGTCAATCGCTAAACGATTGGATAGATATGTACGGCGGTCTTGTGGATACTTTTCCAGATGGTGTGGCTTATCCCAATTCTGATGCGGAGGTCCGGGACCTGATCAGATTAGCTAAACAAAATCACTTAAATCTGATCCCATACGGCGGTGGATCAAGTGTCGCTGGACATCTAACGCCACCTTTCAATGGTCATCCAACAATCAGCGTTGATATGAAAAACATAAACCAGCTTCTGAACTTGAATGAAGAAAACCTGGAGGCCACATTTGGTGCCGGTGTCAGCGGCCCACAACTTGAGGGTCAGCTTGAAAAACAGGGTTATCTTTTAGGGCATTTTCCCCAATCCTGGGAGTACTCCACGCTTGGTGGGTGGATCGTAACCCGATCCGTAGGACAGCAATCCTATCACTATGGACGTATTGAACCTTTATTCGTCACCGGTCACATGGAAACACCTTCAGGTCCATTCGACATGATAAGGGTCCCGAAAAGTGCAGCCGGCCCAGATCTCCGGCACATCCTCCTTGGCTCTGAAGCCAGATTGGGAATCCTGACGAATGCCACCATGCGGATTCGACGGCTCCCGGATGAAGAGCTTTTTTATTCTGCGTTCTTCCCGAACTTTGAAATCGGTACTGAAGCTGTACGTAAAATTGCGCAAGCTGAGCTCCCCCTTTCAATGGTTCGCCTCAGTGACCCATTGGAAACAGAAACAACCTTCCAGCTTTCTGGTGAGGAAAATCTGGTTAAATTTGCGAAAAGGGGATTATCCCTTTTTGGTCAAAAAGACGAACGATGCATGCTGATCTATGGACTCACCGGGAATCATGCTCAAAACCGTTTGGCTGACCGGCAGCTTGCGCACATCGTCAGGTCTCACCAGGGTATGATGGTGAAATTCTATCTTGGGGAAGCCTGGATGAAAAAGCGGTTTCTGACTCCTTATCTTCGCAATACACTGTGGGATTTCGGGTATGCACTGGATACAATTGAAACAGCACTCCCCTGGGACAAGATAGGAGCTGGTCGAGAAGCAATTCTTGATGTGATAAAAAATGGTTTGGAGGGAGAAAACGAGAAAGTTTTGGTTTTCAGTCACATCTCGCACGTTTATACGAACGGTGCATCGTTATATATTACCTATCTCTATCGGCGAGCACTGGACCCCAGTCAAACTCTCGATTGGTGGCACAAGCTTAAAACACCTGCCAGTCAAAAGATCGCAGAACTCGGTGGAACGATCACCCACCAGCATGGCGTAGGGATCGATCATAAACCTTATATACCTGAAGAAAAGGGAGATCTGGGAACTCAAATGATCAAAACGATCATCAAACATGTGGATCCACTTCAGGTCATGAATCAGGGAAAATTAATTGATATTGATACACCAGGAGAGAATTGATGCTGAATCGAACCTGGAGAGAGCAGACCTGGAGGGATATTGATCACCCCTGGGATATCATTATTATTGGGGGTGGGATCACCGGTGCAGGTATCTTCAATATGGCAGCTCAGAAAGGCTTGAAAGTCTTACTGGTTGACGCGCGAGACTTTGCATTCGGCACATCAAGCCGTTCTTCAAAACTTGTACATGGGGGGATTCGCTATTTGAAAAATCGTCAGTATGATGTCGTCAGAGAATCTGTCAGAGAACGCGAATACCTGATTCGGGACTCTGACAAGCTCGTTGACCCAATGGCTTTTATCTTCCCCTCTTATGTGACCCAGTCCCGCGAAACAAAAATGATGGAACTTGGCGTTGTCCTGTACGATCTGATGGGGCGGAAATGGCAGCATAAGACTCTCAATCCTCACCAGGTCAGGCAAGCATTACCTGGAATAAATAATGAGAATCTCTCTGGGGGTGTTCAATATTTCGATGCCCGTGTGGATGATTCTCAACTTGTCCTGCGTGTGATCATGGATGGGGTACGGTTTGGGGGGCATGCCATCAACTATGCAAAAGCAGTTGGCCTTATCAAGCCGAAGAACGGTCGGGTGGAAGGTATCCTCCTTCAGGATGAGACCGGCACACTCCAACCTTCTCAGGTAACCCTGAAGAGTAAAGTTGTCATCAACGCAACCGGACCATGGTCAGACGAACTGCGAAAAAACATTGGTGGCGATCCAAAATTACGCCGTCTGCGGGGTAGTCATCTGGTTTTTTCACACGACAAACTTCCCCTCCATGCGGCTGTAACCCTGCTCCATCCCGGGGATGGTAGGGCCATGTTCGCTATCCCCTGGGAAAACCGAACGATCGTCGGAACAACTGATCTGGACCATGACCTGCAAGAAGATGAAACCCGTATCACCAGGTCTGAGTTGGTATATATCCTGGAAGCAACACAACATGTTTTCCCTGAATGTTGTGTTGGTGAGGAAGACATTCTCTCCACATTTTCAGGCTTGCGACCAGTTATCAACACTAATGCCCCCACGCCATCGCTGGAATCCCGTGCGCATCAAATCTGGGAAGAAGATGGGTTGATCAGCATTGCAGGGGGGAAACTAACCATTTTTCGGGTTATGGCAGCGGATGTGCTAAATTTCTGTCGGGAAAGACTGCTCAACCTTCCTGTTTTTTCTTCTAATTCCCCATGCTTTATTCATCCCAACCCCTCATCCAGTCAAAAAATGAATAACCCTGATTGGCTGCTGATGGCTGGACGGTTGGGTCAGGATGTTAGTGCTTTCTTTGAAGAATCAGATCCTGAGCACCTCCAACCCATCCATCCTTTACCAGAATTTTGGGCTGAGTTAACCTGGGCTGCACTGAATGAGGCTGTGGTTCACCTTGATGACCTTCTCCTGAGACGGGTCCGTTTAGGTTTGTTGATGCCAAACGGAGGATTGGATCACCTTGAACGCATTCGTGAGTTAGCCCAGAAGCCTTTGGGTTGGTCTGATGAAACCTGGTCGTCTGAAGTATCCCGCTACACGGCTATTTGGCGAAAAAATTATTCTATTCCCTCCTAATATTTTATTTATCATATAAAATTAGGTCCAATCGGATACATAAATAAACACTGGAGGATGAGATGTCTGAGCAGCAGATACTTGCGATAGATAACGGAACTCAAAGTGTTCGTGCGCTTGTTTTTGATCTTAAAGGAAATCTACTCGCAAAGAAACGTGTTCCAATCCAACCATATTATTCAAAGAACCCTGGTTGGGCGGAGCAAGAGCCAGATGTATTTTGGAAAGCCGTCTGTCAGGCTTGCCAGGGACTCTGGGAGATGCCTGGTGTGGAAAAGAACGCAATTGTTGGGGTTGGCCTAACCACTCAACGGTCCACGGTGATCAATTTGGATAAAGACAATAAGCCCCTACGGCCAGCGATCGTCTGGCTCGATCAACGCCGATCGGAAAACCTTGCACCTGTTGGTGGCCTCTGGGGATTCCTCTTCAAACTGGCTGGCATGCAGGAAACAGTTCGTTATCTTCAGGCTGAAGCAGAAGCCAATTGGATAAAAACAAATCAACCTGAGATATGGGCAAAGACAGAAAAGTTTGTCTTCCTGTCAGGATTCCTCACCTTTAAATTGGTTGACAAGGTGATCGACTCAGTAGGATGCCAGGTGGGTTACATGCCCTTCGATTATAAAGCCCAGACCTGGGCGAAGCCATCAGATTGGAAGTGGGATGCAGTTCTGGTTGAACCTGAAATGCTGCCTGACCTGGTAGATCCAGCTAACCTGTTGGGCCATATTTCACATGAAGCTGCACAAGCCACCGGGATTCCTGAAGGCCTGCCTTTGATTGCTACAGCAGCGGACAAAGCCACCGAAGTCATCGGTGCCGGCTGTTTGGATCCGCACATTGGATGCCTGAGTTTTGGAACAACAGCAACGATCAATACAACCCATAAAAAATACACTGAGGTGATCCCATTGATCCCACCATATCCATCAGCCGTCCCAGGTGCCTATTCGTTGGAAGTGCAAATATACCGTGGATTCTGGATGGTGAGCTGGTTCAAGGAAGAATTCGGACACATTGAGAAAAGAGAAGCAGAAAAGCAAGGCATTGAAGTCGAAGTCTTATTTGATAAGCTGCTCCAGGAAGTTCCTCCTGGATCTGAAGGATTAGTATTGCAGCCTTATTGGTCACCCGGTCTAAAAATTCCAGGGCCTGAAGCTAAAGGGGCAGTTATTGGTTTCGGTGATGTCCACAGGAGAGCTCATTTCTACAGGGCGATCATTGAAGGACTGGCTTTTGCGTTACGGGAGGGTGCTGAACGAACAGAAAAACGTTCTCATATCCCCATCACATCGCTGCGAGTGGCAGGTGGCGGCAGCCAAAGTCCAGGTGTGCTGCAAATTGACGCTGATATTTTCGGTCTTCCTGTCTCAAAACCACATGTTTATGAAGCCTCCGGTTTGGGAGCTGCAATTGACGTAGCCGTTGGTCTTAAATTACATTCTGATTTTGAAACTGCTGTGAACGAGATGACCCGACTGGGAGATACGTTTGAACCAGACCAGGATCATTACGAAATGTATAATGACCTTTATGGACGAATTTACAAGCGTATGTATAAACGATTGAAACCTCTTTACAACGATATCAGGGAAATAACAACTAAAGTTAACCTAGAGAATAATTAAAACAAACCATACGTTCAACATTCGAATTTACTGATCGGACAGGTTTTAACAATGAAAAAAGAATTCTCACAACAAATCACTTTTTTACACTCAGATGATTTGCAAACCACAAGGCATTTTTATTGTGCTATATTAGGGCTTCCTTTAGTCAGAGATCAGGGTTCTTGCCTGATCTTTCGCGTGACCGAGGGTGCTTTTATTGGCTTTTGTGGACACATTACAAAAATCAATTCTGATCGCAGCGTGATCCTGACATTGGTGACCGATGAGGTTGATGAATGGTACTCAACATTAATGGAAAGAGGGATCAACCTGATCAGCGAACCAAAACACAATCCAAAATTCCAGATATATCATTTCTTTTTCCATGATCCTGATGGGTATTGGATTGAAATTCAGCGTTTCGATGATCCATTATAATTTCCAAGGGTTCAGCGCTGGCAAAAATTAATGTTTGGAATTATTAATTAGAAAAACCGATGATAAAAAATTTTGTATTTGATCTTGGGAACGTCCTGATCGACTATGATCCCAGCAGAATTGTTAAATCTGTATTCAAGGACCCACAAGAACAAACCTTATTTCTAACAGAAGTGTTTCAATCTGAAAGCTGGCGTTTATTGGATCAAGGACTGCTGACCTTCGAAGAACATTATCGAAACCTGGCTTCCCGTTATCCACAGCAGGCCGAAAAAATAAGTTTGTTGCTCAAGAATTGGTATAAAGATCTACCGCCAATTCCTGGAATGGTTGAGCTGCTTGAAAAATTGAAAAATGCTGGATTTCTCCTGTTTCTCTTATCCAATGCAAATACTCGATATTACTCATACAAGAATTATTCAAATTTGTTTGAGTTTTTCTCAGGACTTACTTTTTCATCTGAGCTTCACCTTTTGAAACCTCAAGTTGAGATCTATCAGAAGTTTTGCCAGATTCATTCACTGGTCCCTTCCGAATGTCTCTTTCTTGATGACAAGCCGGAAAACGTTCAGGGTGCCATAAATGCAGGCTGGCAAGCGCATCAATTTGTAGGAGTCAATGAATTGATCAATTTCTTAGGACACAAATTAAACATAAACCTGAATATCTAAGATGTCGTTGACTCTTTACGCAATGCCAATTTCTCAATTAATACAATTCCGAAGATTAATATCAAAGAAGATATAATTACCCTGGATATTCTTTATTGGAGGATTTCCACAGCTAGGATTTTTATCACGTGAAAGGATTGAGCCGATGACTTGATTAGGCATAATGGAAATGCAAATACGCAGCCTGATAGCGTCAGGTTCAGATTTAAAAAATCCAGTTGAGGTTATCACAAATTTTGATCGTGGAAAATTAGTCGCCGGATTAGCCCAGGAAGGTTTTAATTTGATTGAACTTGGTGGTGACCTGGGATTATTCTTCCCTTCAGCTTATGAAAGCAAGAATATTCAACGGTTGGAGACCTTAAAACATGAGCTGGGATTATCTTACACGCTACACCTGCCCTTATGGTCGGTTGAGCCTTCAACGCCGCTGAAACCTGTCAGATTGGGGTCTGTACAGGCAATCCTGGATGTGATCAATGCTGTCAAACCCCTGGATCCTGAATTCTATATCCTGCATGCGACAGGTGCACTGGCTGCAGAATTCTATCGAATGAATTTGCCAGAAAATATTAAATCCTTGGTTTTACGACAATTTCAATCAGGTGCAATCAACTCAATCAAAACCATCCTTGAGAGAAGCGGCCTTCCTTCCCGGAAATTAGCGATAGAAACAATCGAATTTCCTTTTGATCTGACCCTGGAGATTGCTGAACTGCTTGATCTCTCAATCTGCCTGGACACTGGTCATGTGTTGGCAGGTTTTTCAGGACCTATATCACTTCATGATGCACTTACGGCATGCTCACATAGATTAGCAGAAATCCACCTTCATGATTCACCCAATTTCCTGGAGACTGGTCAATTAGCCTATGGGAAAGATCATCAAGCATTGGGGATGGGAGCATTGGATACGAATCGTTTATTTCAATTTCTTGATGAGCAGAATTTCACCGGGCCGATCATCTTTGAATTAACCGTGGAAGAAGCCAAAAATTCTATTCTTTTCCTTCGGGAGTCAGGAGTTCTCATTGTGACAGATTTTTCTCTGCCATATGGGAAATCACAACTGAACCTGGCTATCCCTGACCAATTCAAAACAGATCTGCTGATGCCAGCCACCCTCCCCCCACTGCCCGATCCATCTCAAGCTATTGATAATGCTTTGGCCAACACAATTGGGCGAAAAAAACTATCAAACTTCAGTGAAGACAAAACTGTAGGGATCGCTATCAATGATAAAACACGCCCTGTTCCAAGACCGAATCCACTTAATGGTTTACTTGCCTACTTGGAAGAAATTGGTTTTCGGAAAGAGAATATCTCAATCTTCATCGGCTCAGGGACGCACACGCCAATGCAATGGCCTGAATATTCTCAAATACTCGATGAAGAAATCATCAGGCGATATCACATCCTTGCCCATGACTGCGATAATACACCAATGGTTGATCTGGGCGAAACAGCTCATCGAACACCAGTCTTGGTCAATGAAGATTATTTCAACTGCGATCTAAAAATAACGATAGGCAATATCGAACCCCATCATTTCATGGGATTTTCGGGCGGTGTCAAAACAGCCGCCATTGGGCTTGTGGGACGAGAAACCATAAATGCAAACCACAGCATGTTAACCCACCCACAGGCAAAGTCTGGTGTCTACAACATCAATCCTATGAGGCAGGATATTGAAGAAATTGGTCAGAAGATAAAAATTGATTTTTCTTTGGGAACTATACTTAACGAACGAAAACAGATCATGAAGGTTTTCTTTGGTGAACCAGGACTGGTCATGGATGCTGCCATACCTACAGTAAGGGATAACTTTGGGATCACAGTTGAAAATCCTTATGACCTGGTCATTGCATCCCCTGGTGGTGCTCCCAAAGATATCAATTTATATCAGGCTCAAAAGGGATTAACACATGCTGCAAGGATCACACGAGATGGAGGTTGGGTCATTCTTTTGGCTGCCTGTCCTGAAGGCTCCGGAAGCAAGTCATATGAGAAATTTATATCCGGGATGGAATCACATCAGGCAGTATTGGATCAATTTGAAACTGGCTTTTTTCAGGTAGGACCGCATAAAGCTTTTCAAATCGCCAGAGATGCTGTCAGGGTCAATATCGTTATTGTTTCTGATATCCCTCCCAATAAAATCAAACAATGGAAGCTTACTCCTAGCAATCCCCAACTTTTACAGCAGCTTATCAACTGGATAGCAGTCAGGCTGCCACCAAACGCACGGGTGGCCGTTCTCCCAGCATCAACCCGAACAATGACGGAGGTTATTCGCCATGGCTAATTCATTCATCAGGAATCCGCATCTGGAAGGTGACGAATTCTTCTGGAAAGGCAATTCAACTGGCATCTTATTAATCCATGGATTTACTGCAACTTCAGCAGAAGTACGTTTGATGGCAGAATTGCTTCACCAGGAAGGGTTTACCACCTCAGGTCCTCTGCTCCCGGGTCATGGCACTCATCCCGATGACCTCAACCGGGCAACCTGGCATATGTGGCTGGAAGAGGTCAAAAAATCATATGAAAAACTGGTCCGTCAGTGTGAAAAAACATACATCATTGGAGAATCGATGGGAGCACTGCTTGCGCTTGAACTCGCAGCACAGCACCCTGAAGCAGCAGGTTTAATGCTTTTTTCACCGGCAATAAAAGTCAAAAAGCTCTGGTTGTCGCGAATTCTTTCTCCTTTCAAATCATACATGAAGAAATCTACCCTGGATGATGGGCTTGCATGGAAAGGTTATGTTGTTTACCCCCTAAGGGCAAGTGTTGAATTATTAAAATTACAGAAACACACCAGGAAACAGCTTACTAAAATTGATCAACCCACTTTGATCATCACCGGGGACCTGGATCACACCATTGCTCATAACGCCGGAGACCTAATTCTCAACGGAATTCAATCAAGGATTAAGCATCACATCAGGATGAAAGAAAGTGCACATTGTGTTCTGCTTGACAGGGAATTGGATCAAGTTCATCGGTACGTATATGACTTCATCCAAAATCCAAGTCTCACGAATAAATAATAAGACGAACATTGAGAAATTAGGCTGGTTGTTGACTTATTCTGTGTTGAAAATTACCTGTATTATTCCTTAGAGTGATTGACATGACCCCCACTTCAAGGTAGACTTTACACCTCGGGAACAAGTCAATTAGCAAACCTCACGTCTGTAGTAAATGTTGCTGTTAAGGTGTGTCCACATCTTGACAAATCTATATGGGTGCACTTCATCGCTAAATACTTTTTACGCGAACTATGAAGATGAAGCAAGACATTTTTGCTGGAAGGAATTATCTGTGTCAAATAAAATCTACTATGACATTAATCTAAGTAAGACCTTATCAAAAAACAGGTTGATTGGTCTGCTGCGGTTAATGAAGGGCTACCAATGGTTATATATTGGTGCAACAACCGCGTTGGCGATCGCAACAATTTCCCGCACAGGGGTTTATCTCATCCTGCGACAGTTTGTAGACGATGTCATCATCGCTGGCAATTATGGGGCTAGCCTCACACGAATCATATTGATGTTCATTGGATTAGCGCTTATCCAGGGCAGTTTCACATTCATATCAGGTTGGTTAGCATCAAAAACTGCTGAAAGCACGACACGCCGCTTGAGAAACTATCTTTTTGATCACCTTCAAAGGCTCCCATACGCATACCATGCCGAGGCAAAAACAGGCGACCTGATTGCACGTGCGTCATCAGATGTGGACGCGATCAATCGTTTTTTCGGTGAACAGGCTATTGGAATTGGGCGCATTGTACTCATGTTCATTGTGAATTTTATTGCCCTCCTCCAGCTTAACACCCGACTTGCTTTATATTCAGTAATTGCCATCCCGATAATCGTCACCGTTTCGATCTTCTTTTTTAAGCGTGTATCAAAAGCTTATGAAGCATACCAGGAGCAGGAAGCAACCCTCAGCAACCGGTTACAGGAAAACCTGACAGGTGTCCGTGTGGTTAAAGCTTTTGCACGACAGGGATATGAGAGCTATAAATTCGACCAGGAAAACTGGCAAAAATTCCGCCTTGGGAAAAAACTGCTGAGACTCCACTCTCTCTTCTGGCCGGTCTCTGACATAGTCTGTGGTGCGCAAATGCTGACCTCATTTTTACTGGGTGCAGTTATGGCACTTAATGGCACAATTACCCTTGGAACGTATATGGCTTTTGCATCTCTGGTAATATGGATCATCTGGCCAATGCGGGGCCTGGGCCGCTTGATCGTTCAAACTTCGACCGGCATGGTCTCATATAAGAGAGTCTCTGAAATCCTCAAAAAGGAACGAGAACCTTTAACCGAAGGAGACTATCATCCTGATGGCGATGTGGATGGAGGGATCAAATTCGATCATGTGAGTTTCCAGTATGAAGAAAACAACCCCGTTCTTATTGATGTCAATTTCTCCTGCCAACCAGGGGATGTGATTGCGTTGCTGGGATCGACAGGGTCGGGGAAAACCTCATTGGTAAACCTCTTGCCACGGTTTTATGATGCCAATGAAGGGAAGATCACACTGGATGGTGTTGATATTACACAATACACTCGAAAATACCTCCGATCACAAATAGGGATTGTCGAACAGGAGCCTTTTCTCTTTTCACGGACGATCAAGGAGAATATCACCTATGGTGTACATCGTGAAGTAGAGGAAGAAGAAATCATTCAAGCTGCAAAGTTTGCAGCAATTCATGATGTGATTGAAGAATTTCCAAAGGGTTATGACACCCTGGTTGGTGAACGCGGTGTAACACTTTCCGGTGGACAGAAACAGCGAGTAGCTATAGCCAGAGCATTATTGAAGAACCCCCGCATCCTGATCCTGGACAATTCCACTTCCAGCGTGGATACGGAAACTGAAGCACAAATTCGCGCTGCGTTGGAACACCTCATGCAGAATAGAACGACGTTTATCATCGCCCATCGCATACAAAGCGTTATGGACGCTGATCATATCCTGGTTTTTGATAAAGGAAAGATCATCCAGAAGGGCACGCATGAGGAATTAATGAATCAAAGCGGTATGTACAAAGATATCTTTGATATCCAGACACGTATTGAAGTTGAATTAGAAAAGGAAATTTCCAGTGTCGACCTATCATAGCTTAGAAGAAAAAGATTACGGCAAATTAACAGCTAACGTGTTTAGACGTTTGTTAGCATTGCTAAAACCCCATTGGAAATGGGTTATTGGATTCCTGATTTGTATTGCTATCGTGTCAGGTGTTGATTCCTACATGACATTCCTGAGCAGCCGCATTATTGATGAAGGCATCATCGCAGGCAACCGCGAAGCGATCATACAGACTGTCTTCACTTATGGCGGCATGATCCTCATCCAGGCAGCATCAGTTTTCGGGTTTATTTACCTTGTTGGTGTACTTGCAGAAAGAGTTCGCTATGATCTCCGAAAGCGTATGTTCAATCACCTTCAACAGTTGTCTCTGTCTTATTACAGCCAGACACCTGTTGGATGGATCATGTCACGATTGACCTCGGATACAGAACGTTTGTCAGATTTTAATGACCTGGGGAATCCTGGATGTCACCTGGGCGATCATTAATATTGGTACGTCAGCGGTATTCATGTTCATCATCAATGCCAACCTTGCATTGATCGTTGTGCTGATGCTGCCGGTCCTGATCGTGATCGCTATTCGATTTCGGACCAGGATACTTTACCATTACCGGCGTTCACGCAAAATGAACTCCAAGATCGTTGGCGCATTCAATGAAGGCATCACCGGTGTGCGGGTCATCAAAGCCCTCTCCAGGGAGGACGATAATCTTGATGAGTTTTCAGAGCTAACCGATGGCATGTATGAAGCTAGTTTCAAAGCTGCCTGGCTATCTGCGTTGTTCCTCCCCACTGTACAGGTTATCAGTGCCATAGGTCTGAGTATTGTTCTCTGGCGTGCTGGCCTGCAGGTACAGATAGGTTCCATGACAATTGGCGGCATTCAAGCCTTTGTTTCCTATATAACTTTCATCATGTGGCCCATCCAGGATATGGCAAGAGTATATGCTCAGATGCAAAACGCGGTTGCATCCGCTGAACGAATTTTCAATTTGATCGATACAGAACCAGATGTGAAGAATCGCCCCAGAACACTGGAAACCGACTCCATTCAAGGAGATATTCGCTTTGATAATGTCCATTTTCATTATGAAAAGGATGACCCGGTGATTCAAGGCCTGGATTTCCATGTCAAACATGGTGAAATGGTTGCATTGGTTGGACCCACAGGTGGAGGGAAAACAACGATTGTCAATTTATTGTGTCGTTTCTATGAGCCCACACAAGGCACAATATTCATCGACAACACAGACTATAAAGACCTGAAACTGCAAGACATTCAGAGCCGGATTGGTGTGGTCCTGCAAACACCTCACCTTTTCTCAGGGTCAATCCAGGACAATATCCGCTACGGCAAACTGAATGCCAGTGATCAGGATATTGAAGATGCTTCCAGGCTTGCTGGCGCACATGAATTCATCACAAAATTTGAAAACAGTTATGAACAGGACGTTGGTGAAGGTGGAAACTTGCTTTCTGTTGGACAGAAGCAATTGGTCAGTATCGCCCGTGCTATCCTGGCAAATCCTGAATTATTCATAATGGATGAGGCAACCAGTTCTGTGGATACTTTGACAGAAGCGCTGATCCAGCGCGGGATGGAAAAGCTGATGGAAGATCGAACCAGTTTCGTGATTGCACACAGGCTCTCCACAATCAAACGCGCGGACAAGATCCTCGTCATAGAGGAGGGAAAGATTGAAGAAATGGGCACACATAAAGAATTGATCTTGAAACAGGGGAAGTACTTCAACCTCTATACGAAGCAGTTCCGCCATGAATTGGAGGTCCAGTATGATGTGTTCAGTGAACAGGATGCTGCGGATATATCATAATCAGAGAGAAATAATTTTTTATACCTGATCATTTATTGTGTCATATTTTAATACTTCCTATTCTGAATTGTCACTTTCGAGTCAGAAAATATTTATTTATGAAATTCGCTGTTAATTACTCCACACAACTTGTCAAACTCCTTGAAAATGGGTCAGTCAAGTTCGACCTGTTTAAATGCCCGGATTGGGAAGGGATGCTTGCAGAAGCACGATTGTACAAGGATATCACCATCCATTTTGATCTTAAAGCAGGTTTAGAGAAAACCTTTAATGTTGATTTCGCAAGGATACGTAAACTGAAAGAGCAGACCTGTACGCCCCATGTGAACACCCATCTGGTTACTCCTGTGACTCTTGATCCAGGTTCACCTGGAGAGGTGCGAAAACAAAATCAGCTTTGGCGGAATGAAATTCGAATGATGACGGATGAGTTTGGAAGCGAGTTGGTTGCGCTGGAACACTTCCCCTATACGCTGGCCACGCCCCATCTTCTACCTGCTGTGGATAGCAAAATAGTCACTCAAGTCATCTTGGATTCTGATTGCCGTTTCCTGCTTGATCTGGCTCACGCAAGGATCACAGCGGATACGCTTTCGATGGATGTAAAAGACTATATTCGCTCGATGCCCCTGGATAGGCTGGTTGAATTGCACATCACAGGCATAAAGCTGCATGAAGGTGTCCTGACCGATCATTTTCCGCTTCAGGAAGATGATTGGGAATTGATGAAATGGGCGCTCGAACAAATTCAGAAAGGTTACTGGCGTAGACCTGCGATCATCGCTTTTGAGTATGGCGGTGTAGGCAGTACTTTTGATTGGCGAACTGACAGCAGTATTCTTGAATCACAGATACCCAGGCTATACGAATTAATTCGGACGTATCACTAACCTTTTCTTTAAATCGCTTGTATTGATACTTTCATCTCTATAAAAAAACCGTTCAAATTTGAACGGTTTTCTTCAATTATCAGATCCCCGGGATTTTTGAAAATCCCAGGGATCTTGATTTGAGTGACTTAAAGCTATCTTAATATCCTGCAATCATGTAAATAACTTCCCGGGGTTCTCAATCTGGATTTTAACCCCTTGAAGAAAACGCGCTGCTGGTGCCCCATCGATCAATCGATGGTCAAATACAAGACTCAATGTTACCATTTTTCGGATCATGATCGCATTATCACGTGCGACAACTTTATCCGAAATTCTCCCAATACCAAGAATCGCCACTTCGGGCAAATTGATGATCGGTGTAAATGCCTCAATATCAAAACCACCCAGGTTGGTGATCGTGAATGTCCCTCCTTCCAAATCTTCAGGTGAAACCCGTCCGGAAAGACTACCTTCCACAAGCTGCCTGAAGGATTGACAGAATTCCTTGAGATCCTTCTTGTCAGCGTTCTTGATCACAGGAACAAGCAGACCTCTGTCTGTATCCACGGCGACGCCCAAATTGACATCACGCAGCAAATCATACGATCGTCCATCCTCACTCAATCGAGCGTTTATGTATGGAAAACTTTTCAGTGTATGCGAAACGATCAACCCGATCAATTCATTATAACCAGGCGTAAAACCCCAGAGATCTCCCTTTTCTGCCTTGAATCTTTCTCGAAATGTCACCAATTCTGTGGCATCCGCTTCAGTGACCAATGTCACCCTGGCAGTCAACTGGTCGCTGACAGCCATGCGATTAAAGATCAATTTCCGCACACTGCGAAGAGGCTGGCGTTCTTCAACAGGAAGAGGTGAATAATTTACTTTTGGTTCTGTTACAATTTGATCTTGCGCTGGTAATGTAAGCCGTTCGCGAATCGCATTCTCAACATCTGACCTTGAAATCCTACCCATAGGTCCAGTCCCAACGATGCCTGTTAGATCCAAGCCCACTTCTCTTGCCAGTGCTTCTGCAATTGGCGTGGCTTTCGGTTTTGTGCCAAGAAAATCCATCACATCTTGTGCGACTACGCGGACTCCTTCACCGCCAGTTGGAGTGATCCTCGACAGGTCAACGCTTTTCTCAGCAGCCAGTTTTCTTGCCCTGGGAGAGGCAAAGGTTCTGGTTTGGTCCATGGGGCTTGTCTGCCTGATTTCCATGGGTGAATCTTCAACGATTGGAGCGATAAAATCTTTAGTCTCCACTTCAGCAGGCTCTTCCTGAGCTTCAGATGAGCTGGGTGAAAACGTTTCATCAGCTTTGCCAATTGTGGCAACCACCGTTAAAACAGGGACGGTTTCTCCCATTTTATACGGTCCAAAGTGGACATATCCCTTACCATTCGCTTCTACGCTGAATATTGCTTTGTCAGTTTCAACTTCAAGAACAGGCTCTCCGAAATCCACCTTGGTGCCATCCTCAACCAACCAGTTGATCAGGACGACTTCTTCAACCGTTTGCCCTAATTTTGGGATAAAAAGATCTTCACTCATCAGTTCATGACCTTTCTACAGGCTGCTACAATTCGTTGGACATTTGGAATCGCCAGGTCTTCCAGAACCTCAGCTCGGGGAACCGGCACATTGGCTGATGCAACCCGTACCATAGGGGCATCCAACCAATCAAACACTTCTTCATTCACCCTCGCCATGATCTCATTGATGAAACTGGTATTCTCATAAGCTTCTGTGACACCAACAAACCTCCCGGTTTTCTTGATTGATGCGATTACTGTATTCATGTCCAGGGGGTTGAGCGTACGCAGGTCAATTACCTCAACGTCGATGCCCTCTTTACCTAAAATTTCTGCTGCTTCAAGCGCTCGCAGCACCATCCTGGAATACGTCACAATCGTAAGGTCTTTACCTTCTCGTTTGACATCAGCGACGCCAAAAGGAATGATGTATTCTTCTTCAGGGACTGGACCCCTTTCCTTATACAACATCTTATGTTCAATAAACATGACAGGGTTATCGTCCCTGATCGCCGTTTTGAGCAATCCCTTTGCATCATAGGGTGTAGCTGGCATCACAACATAAATACCAGGGAAATGTGTCCAAAGGCTTTCCAGGCTCTGAGAGTGATGCGCTGCAATTGCACGACCTGCTCCACCTTCAGTTCTGACAACCATCGGGACGGAAGTTTTGCCGCCAAACATATAGCGGTTTTTGGCACCCTGATTGGCAATTTGATCCATGGCAAGAGGTGTGAAGTCCACATACATAATCTCAGCCACCGGGCGCATCCCAGCCATGGCAGCGCCAACTGCTGCGCCACCTATCGTTGCCTCAGAGATGGGTGTATCGATCACACGGTCTTCACCGAATTCATCATACAACCCACGTGTCGCGCCATATGCACCACCATATAATCCTATATCCTCGCCCATCAGGAAAACTTTATCATCACGGAGCATTTCTTCTCTCATCGCTTCTTGCAAGGCCTGAGCATAACTTATTTCTCGGATTTCAGGATCAGTGCGAATGATCTCCCTCAGGTTTCTCTCTACTTCAACATCTGCTTGTGTTGTTTTCGATGGAGCAAAGACATCTGTTTCCAATTGATCAACATCCGGTTCAGGAGAGTTTTCACTGAAATCCATTGCGTGATCTAATTTTCCCTGGACAAAATCATCAAGTTCATTAAATTCTTCTTCATCAATAAAACTCATCACAGACATATCTGCATTCAAGCGCTTAATTGGATCTTTGGACCGATACTCAGCTTCTTCCTCACGTGTGCGGTATGCCCTTGGGTCAGAGTGAGAATGGCCATAGTAGCGATAGGTTTGACATTCAACCAGTGATGGACCTTTCCCTGAACGGGCAAGTGCAGCAGCTTCGGCCACAGACTTTCTTACTTCAAGTACATCCATCCCATCAACTGTTACTCCAGGAATACCATAAGCCTTGGCTCTTTCGGCAACTCGCTGCAATTTACTGGCTTTTTTCCACGGCACCGACATGGCATACTTATTATTCTCCACCACAAATACGATTGGCAGGTCCCAAAGCGATGCCATATTCAGTGATTCATGGAAATTGCCCGTATTGCTTGCACCATCACCAAAAAAGCAAACCACAACTGAACCCGTCTTTTTTAGTTTCTGAGCTAATCCCGCTCCAACGGCAACAGGGATATTCCCGCCAACAATACCAGTCGCACCTAAATTCCCGTGGGCGACATCTGCAATGTGCATTGACCCACCTTTACCCTTGCAGTAGCCGCCTGACTTCCCTAAAACCTCTGCCATCATTTTGTTATAATGCACCTGTTTTTCTTCAGGCGTTTTGGCCGCTGTGTCACCATGGGCATGAGCATGTCCATGGCCTCTGTGCGTGCTGGTCACAAGATCTGTATCCTCAAGGGCAGCGATCGCACCTACAGCCACAGCTTCCTGCCCTGCATAGAGATGTGAAGCACCTTTCAGAACCGCCTTACTCAGCAAATTAGCGATATTATTTTCCAGTGCCCGAATCTCCATCATCTGACGCAGGTAAGTCATCAACTGTTCTTTTGTCAGTGACTGCTCTTCTAATAAGGCAGATACTCGTTCAAGTTCACTCAATTTCTTTTTTTCCATCCAATTTCTCCAATCTATGATTAATTCATTTCCTGCCCGCCAGTGACATTGATCGCCTGGCCGGTCATATAACTTGATTTATCTGATGCTAAAAATACCAGCGCATTGCATACATCTTCATAGGTGCAGCCCCGCTTCATAGGAACCTGGTCAACATAATGCTGACGAACTGCTTCTTCCGTCATACCGCGCGTCCGGGCATATTGTTTGAATAAAGAATCCACCCAAAGTGGTGAATCAAGCATATTCCCGGGACAAATCGCGTTTACTCTAACACCAAATTCTGCCAATTCATATGCTGCAGACTGTGTCAAACCAATCCCTCCAAATTTTGATGCAGCATATGCGGAATTCTTGAAGCTCCCTTTCTTGCCGGATTTCGAATTGATCTGGATGATCACACCGGATCCCTGTTCTTTCATCACGCGAGATGCGTGTTTCAGGCAAAGGAAATATCCAATCAGGTTGACTTCCAGCACTTTTCTCCATTTTTCTACAGGGAACTCGGAGATTGGCTGGGCGATCAAAACACCTGCATTGCTGACCATGATATCAAGGTGACCAAACTTTTTGATGGTTGCATCAACCAATTGGGTGATATCATCTTCCTGGGTAACATCTGTTTTGATACCCAGAGTCTCCCGGGAAAAGAGATTCTGAATTTTTCCCTCGGTCTCTTTGATTCCCTTTTCATTTATATCCGCAATGACAACATTACAGCCTTCCTGTGCCAATCGCAGACTGATCGCCTGGCCTAATCCCTGCGCTCCCCCCGTGACAACAGCTGTCCGACCTTCTAATGCTCCGTTTTGTGCCATATCTTCAATCCTCTAACATTTTCTCTAAGAATTCCTCTTCAGCTTCCTTTGTCCAAACCCTTCCATCTTTCAATTTTTCCGCGACAGAAGGCAGAACTGCTTCTAAATCAGATACCGCTGTTAATGGTAATTCCTTGATATTCGGGAAAATGACGACCTTTCCTGGATATTTTGCATCAATCAGCGCCTGCAAGCCAACCTTGGTTGCTGAAAGAGAACCGACTGCTGCAACTGATCGATTGGTGGATAATTCTCCCACTTCAACTTTATTCAGCATCGTGATCATATCCTCGATTTCTGAAGCGGATTGACCAATAATGCGTACATCCCGGGAAACAAGATCGTTAATATCGACCGGGACAGTAGTCCCCCGTGCAATCCCTGCAAAAACGTTCATCATCCCATCCTGCGCTAACCACTTAGCAGCATCTTCTATCACTGCAGGAATGGGAACAAGCATGATGATATCGTCAAATCCCGTTGCTTCAAACTTCTTCATTGCTTCCTGATAAACATCTTTGTTCATTGGATTGACACATAACCATTCGATGCCTTTTTCCGCAGCTTCAGCGGCAAATGTGTCATCAAGGTCTTTCAACCGCACATCACTCGCATCAGAGCAGATAATTGTCGAAGGATGATCCGGCATCTCCAATGCTCTCTGCACATGCATCCTTCCCATCGGTCCACCAGCACCAACAAATAACACTCGCCCATTTTTCTGAATTTCGGATCGCTTGGGAGCTTTGTGGTATATAGAAGCAATATCAAGTTCATCCCCTCCTAGGAATAACCAGCGGTTGTAATGAACACGTCCGATATCCAAGTTCGCTTTTCGGCTGAATTGCTTTTGAGTCGAAAATACCAGTACCCCTTCATAGGCCAAATAGGAGCTGACTTCCTCAATTAATGACACAGAGGGTGAAAGTAAGATGATATCATCGGCCTGATCCCCATGAGATGCTTCTCCATCCACCGGTTCAATTAATTCCACTTCAATGACTGGAATATCCAGGCGAATGGCTTGTTGACGCAACCACTCACCAAATGGTCCATCCATATTGGTTAGTTTAATTTTAGCAGGATGTGAGTTTTCATCAAATCCACAAGATAGAGAAAACGCTCCCTGATCTGGTCCAATAAACCAGGCTGTACCTCCTGGTTTGATGCAGGTTCGATATTCAAGCATATATGCAGCAATCACACAAGCCCAAGGTTCAACCAGGGCAGATTCAGCATATCCTGTTTCTGGACGGACAGGGATCAGGTAATTTCCACCATCACCATTAAGAACTCTCTGATCAATCACATTGTATTGAGATAACCCACCCTGGATTTCGTAGCCATAAGCATAACCCACACCATCCACGAAAATATCTGCCTGGATGATAAATTTATCTCCTAACATATACAGATCTTTTAAAGTTTTCACCAACACCAACCACTGTCATGGAGACTTCATGGCCAAGGACACCAGGATCCTTTCTCATGTCCCTGTATATCCGTGGATGATCCTCACCCAACCGGATCACTTTGATATCTGAAAAGCATAATCCACAGGCATCATGCCGAACCAATAATTCATCTGGTCCAAATTCAGGCATGGGGACATTAATCGGGGCATCATCCTTTCCTAAATTTTCAAGCCCTGCACCATATAAAGGCCATAATTGATTGGTTTGGGCCTTTGGCATCTGTCCTTGATGGTATTTTTTATATTTCTTCATTATTTTTGTTTCTCATTTCTGTTAAGCGATCAATCACCTGCTCTGGTGTCTGATGCGGTTTTTTTAGACCGGGATTCTCTTCAGAAGTCCACGTTGGGGGGATCAAATAACCTGCGTTTTTATAAAATTCGTTCTTGGATTTTCGATCAGGAAGATATTTTTCTATCCATTCACTGCGATAACCCATCCCCCACAACCTTTCCATACGTGTATGACCATAAATAAAATAAGCACCTCTGGTAAAACTGTCTTTAATTGGAGCCAATTCTGGGGCATCAAAATCATCTACGAGTTTTTGTCCATAGCTGTTCATTTCTGTTCCGATAAGAATAGGCAGAGCCAAATCATCTGCCAGCTGTACAATTTTATAAAGTTGCTTAAGCTTACGCTCTTTTAATTTTGGATCACTAATATTCCAGTTTCTATCTGGCACGATGTTTAGCACTGAAACACCCTTTTCAATCAATAACGCTAACAGCCGTTCGATATCCTGCTCACCATCTGAAGTCCCATCCAACCATGCGGAACATGGAATAGCACCAGCGGCGTCAATCACAGCGTGAAAAGCGTCCACAGATGGGAATGTGCCTTCATCTGGCTGCCTATAGGCAACGCCTCCACGTTTCATTAGCTTTTTCCTAAGAAGATTATTGAATTTATTCCGATCACCCATCAGCAGTTCAATCTCCTCAATAGGTAGATCGAATTTTTGCTGCCAGAACCTGACCGGATCCTCAAGTGTTTGAGCCGCTTTATGGGCAATCTTCTGTACCATGTGGCGTTCTGTTGCGTAACCTGACGGTGTCAACGGCAATACATCTGCTTCATAATCCAGGAAAAGCGGTGACAGAAAAGCATTAACCTCGTCCAGGATCTGCCTGTTTCGCTGTTCTACTCTTTGACGGATGTCATTTAGGCCCGGTTCAGCAGAAGCCGACACGGTAGAGGATATAAAACCTGTCCCCATGTGGTACGCTATGCCAGGTTCGCCTGGAGAATTGATCTCAAGTTGTTTAAATTCAGGGATGAAGACACGGGATTCAACCCCTGCCACACCCCGCACCCCAAGCTGTTCGCAAGCACCAAGGAATTCATCCACACCGTCTAATATGTCAAAATCGACCAGCCCCATGAAACTGTAACCGTTCTTCTTTGCCAACCAGGCTAACGCAGTTGGCGAGTATCCATAAGCGTTAAAGGAGAAAAAAGAATGGGCATGAAGGTTCAGTGATTCTTCTTCTGGGTAAATTTCGATTGCTTTTTTCCCGAGATATTTAATCAGCTCATTTAAAGCCTGATCACGCTTTACGAATGAGAAGTGATTGAGATGGGATTCAAGTTTTTTAATTTCCAAATTAGAAAGCATGATTTACCCCAAAGTATTTTTGGTAGGGCTCATTGATTTTATTTCGGATGAAAGCTTTCATTCTCATAATTTTCATTTATCACAAATTATTGCTTGAACACCTGCAAGTTCTAATTGTTTTATCCATTCCATAGAAATTTTTTCATCAGTTAACAGTTGATCTATATCTTCAACGGTAGCTATTGGAGTCAGGTCTTCCTTGCCGAACTTGGAAGAATCAATGATTGCAAATAATTGTTGCGCTGACTTGATCATCTTCCTTTTTAATTGTGCTTCATTTAAATGAAGTTCTGTCATCCCCCGATCTAATGTAAACCCACTAGATGAGATAAATGCTTTTTGAACAAATAATTCTTCAATTATTTTCTCACTCAATAAACCTGTGACAGACGAAGCATTGTAGTTGACGACACCCCCAATCAAGATAACATTATTTGAGGGATTTCTTGCCATTTCCTGGGCGACTTCAAACCCATTGGTCACAATACGTAAAGCATGGCGGTCACGAAGTTCACTTGCAAGACAATATGCTGTACTGCTTGCATCCAAAAGAATTGAATCCCCATCGTGCACATACTCAGCAGCGATATTTGCTATCGCACGCTTTTCATCCAGGTGTTGTACATATCGAGTCTTAAAGGAATAATGATTCACATAAGCTGGCTCTATTAAGACGGCTCCACCATGAACCCTTGTTATTTGACCTTTTTTTTCCAAGATTTTCAGATCATTTCGGATTGTGCTTTCTGAGACGTTCAATATTCTTGCCATCTCAGAAACTCGAAGGCTGTCGTGTTTATGAAGCTTATTGATTAGAAACTGATGTCTTTCGTAGTTAGACACAACGACTCTTTTATTGTTTTTTGTGGAATATTATCGTTTTATGTATATTATCATAATAATTATTGCGCTTTTTGTCAAGTTTTTTCTTGTTTTTTCGGATATTTTAAGATTGTATATTCTAGACGAGAAATACGTATGCCAAGAATTATTAGAATTAGAAAAGCGTGAGCTAAAACAATCTACAGGCTGCAGTCCCGTTGTTAATCTGTTCTTAATGATCGGTTAATCTCTTGACAAAATTCAGAACCTCCTTTATATTGATATTGTTCAGAACACATGAAGACTAGAACAAATAATTATGGCAAATTCCAGCAAGATCACCCCCGTACACAGGAAAGACTTAACCTCAGAAATTATTGATAGTGTTATTCGTATGATTTCCGATGGGGATTGGGAACTTGGGGAGAAATTACCCTCCCAGAGAAAACTAGCCAGTTTGATGGATGTGAGTATGGCTTCCCTCCGAGAGGCATTATATTCATTACAAGCCATTGGCGTATTAGAAATGCGCCATGGTTCCGGCACATATATAACCAGCAATATGATTAATCCAGGTGAAAAAATAATCGAACTAAGTATGCTTCTTGGTCATTTGGATATTAAGAAGTTTTTTGAAGCTCGAGACGTTATTGAAACAGGCCTTGCCGGTCTGGCAGGTGATCATGCCACAGGCGTTCAAATTGATACTCTTTTTCAGATCCTGGAGGAACAAAGAATAGCCTTCGATATCGATAATGATGAGCATTTGCACAATTTAGATTTAGCCTTTCACCAACAATTGGCTGATATGGCAAATAATGAAATCCTTTCCCAGATTAATGACTCTTTATTGAAAAACCTCGATAAATTATTCAGAGTATTACCTTTGTCGAAAGAAGGTTGGATATTGCACAAGAATGTGGCGGAAGCAATCCAGGATCGTTCACCATCAAAGGCATATCGGGCTATGAAAGAATTAATCCAATTTTCTTATAACAAATATTTGCCATATATCGAAAAATTTGAGCATTCACAAAGGAATGACCAACCAGATCAAAATACTTCTACTCCCTAAACGAGATTGGATGTCAGGTGAAAAAAGTTTTAGTAAATAAACCCATACATAATGATGCTCTTGAAAGACTGGCTGAAGAAGTAGAAGTGCTGGAATGTTTCACTTCGTCAAGAGAAGAGATATTAGCAGTCTTACCAGAAGTCCATGGGATCATACTTTGTGCTGGATTTCGAATGTTTGCAGAAGAGATGGATGTTGCAAAGAGGATTGAGGTGATAGGACGGCATGGGGTTGGTCTCGACATTGTCGATGTGGTAGAAGCAACAAAACGAACGCTGCCTGTTGTATTCACGCCTTTCGGCCCAACTGAATCCACTGCAGAGCATGCCCTGATGCTGATGCTGGCTGTAACAAGAAAGGTTGCCTATTTAGATCGTGAAATTCGTTCAGGGAATTTCCACATTAGGGATAATGTTGTGGGGTTTGAGTTATACGAAGGCAAATTAGGTGTCGTTGGCTTCGGTCATATTGGCAAGCGTTTGGCTGAAATGTGCCGAAAAGCTTTGAACATGACTGTTTTTGTTTATGATCCATTTATCAATGAAGAGGAGATCATTACGCAAGGTGCAGAGAAGTGTGACACGCTCCTGGAGTTGATGACGAAAGCAGATATTGTATCCTTACATATCCCATCAACAGAGAACACACGCGGCTTGATTGACAAGGATGCGCTGGATGCTCTTGGCCCAGACGGATTCCTTATCAATGCCTCGCGAGGCGCTGTTGTTGATGAAGCCGCCTTAGTCCACGCCCTCCAAAATGAGATTATTGCTGGTGCAGGTTTGGATGTGTTTGATCCAGAACCTCCCCTTGAAGATAATCCATTGTTTGTTTTGAATAATGTTGTCCTTACACCCCACCTGGCAAGTTTTACCGATCAAGGTCGTCGAAGGATGGGATTAATGGTTGTTGAGGATGTCTTGAGAGTTCTAAATGGCCAAGCCCCAAAGTATTGTGCAAATTCTGATAAGGTTAAGAAATTCCACTAAGTATAGGAGAAAAAATTCATGGATCCAAACCCATTACGAATTAAACTGGAAAAGGGGGAAACAATCTATGGCACGATGACTTCAGGATTCAAGATCTCCATCAATTTCATTGATTATGGAGCAAGCTGGATGTGATTTCTTATTCTTTGATATGGAGCATGGCCCAATTGATCTGAGTACGGTTACGGATATGATCAAAGTTGCAAGATTGACCCAAGTTGTGCCTCTTGTGCGAGTTCCTAATGATGAATATCATCTGATGGCCAGGGTTCTGGATGCGGGTGCGATGGGGATCATGGTTCCTCGCATTGAAACCAAGTCACAGGTGGAAAAAGTAATTGAAAATACACATTATCCACCAGTTGGCGTACGAGGTTGCTCTGTTCCCAAAGGACATAATAATTTTCTCCCGCAGGATTTATGGGAATTTACAGAACAATCCAATCGCGAAACCATGATCATTTTACAAATTGAACGAGAAAAAGCCATTGAAAATATTGAAGATTTAATATCAGTTGAGGGCGTTGATGCAGTCGTGTTAGGTCCAAACGATTTATGCTTAAGTATGGGTAAACATGAAAAAGATCATTTGTCCGCTCTCGAATCTGAAATTCAGACTGTATTAGACGCAGCTAAGAAGCATAGTGTTCCCTGCGGGATTCATATTGGCAACCTGGATTGGCTGATCGAATGGCAGAGGCGCGGTATGCAAATCATCGCTTATTCCAATGATATCGTTTTCCTTCGGAATGGTGCCAAGTCTGGCATATCGAAATTACGAGAAGCAAATAGTTGATAGGATTAATAAGAGGAAGAATCGCATATTGGTAATGCCGATAATTCTATATTAATCAAGTATTTGAAAGGAGGAGCTTGGAATAAATTTTCAGTCAATTCTGTAAGTTGTTGTATTGATGTTGGAAAATTAGGAGTTCAAAAGGAGAATTTCAAAATGAAAAAAATGAGTTTGTTACTAGTTGGCCTTTTGGCTGTCATGTTGGTTCTGGGTGCATGCACACCAGCAGAACCTGCAGAGCCGGAAGTGGAAGAACCTGAAGTTGAAGAACCTGAGGTCGAAGAACCGGAAGTTGAAGAACCTGAAGAAGAAGAGCCTATGGAAGAACCCGAGGAAGAAGAGGTTGTGGAAGAACTTCCAAAAATCGCTCTGGTTCCTGCAGGTCGTGTCGGTAAAGAAGGCTTCATGTTCTTGTCCGGACAGGGCTATAAACAGGCTGCTACGGAATTTGGTTTCGAGGAAAGGATCCTTGAAAGTGAAGTGGCAGAAGAGTGGGAGCGAAACGTTCGTACGGCTGCGCAAGATGGCTACGAACTGATCGTTGGTGTTGGCAATACAATGTCTGATGCAATTGCCAATGTTGCACCCGATTTCCCAGACACAATGTTTGCCCTCGTTGACGGCAATCCCGGATTGGATAACACTGTCGGTTTAATTGCCCAGGAGCAGGAAGGATCGTTCCTGGCAGGCGCTTTAGCTGCAATGATGACCACCGAAACCGGTCTGGAAAATATTAATGAAGACAAGGTTATTGGTTTCGTAGGTGGCATGGAAGTCCCCAGTGTTGTTCGCTGGTTCAGCGGTTATGAGCAAGGTGCCAAATATATTGATCCTGATATTCAGGTTCAGCTTGCTTATGTCGGTTCCTTCAACGATCCTGCCAAGGCGAAAGAACTTGCCTTAGCTATGTTCCAGGAACAGAATGTGGACATCGTGATGTCAGTAGCAGGTTCGCCTGGCGATGTTGGCGTGTTTGAGGCTGTGGAAGAAACTGGACTCTATGGCATCGGTGCTGATGTTAATTGGGACGACCAGGTGCCAGGTCATATCCTGACCTCTGTACTTAAGAAAACCGATGTTGAAGTATACGATGTCATTGCCCTTTTCCTTGACGGAAACCTCGAGGCAGGTGAGGTCATGTACGGTGTTACATCTGGTGTTATGGATATTACCGATATGGCAAATATGGGAGATGCCATTCCACAAGCTGTACTCGATAAAATCGACGAGATTAAAGCTGGAATTGCTTCTGGTGAAATCACTATCGAACGACCCAATTAGTTGATTAACTAACCTTAATGGGCCTTATTCAAAGACTCTTCTAATCCAGAAGTTCAGATTAAGGCCCATCTTTTTGTAATCATAGTTTTTTTATAGATTGGTGATTCCTTATGACAGAAGCCTTATCCGTTAAGAACATCACAAAAACTTTTCCTGGGGTTGTAGCAAATGACAATATCAGCCTGTCAATAGAAAAAGGAACAATTCGAGCTATTGTTGGCGAAAACGGAGCTGGAAAAACTACTTTGATGAATATCATCTATGGTCTATATCATCCAGATTCCGGTCAGATATTCATTAATCAGCAGGAAGTCACATTTTCAAGCCCGAGGGATGCAATTGCCAAGGGTATTGGGATGGTGCATCAGCACTTCAAACTTGTGCCGTCCTACACACTTGCTCAGAATATCGCCCTTGGAGTTGAACCACGTAAAGGGATTTTGATAGATGAAACAGCCCTGAATAACAGCGTCCAGGATATCGCAAAGAAATACGGCTTTACTATCAATGAAAAAGAAGTCACCACAAACGTCTCTGTCGGAGAGCAACAACGAGCAGAAATATTAAAAGCGCTTTATCGAGGTGTTGAGATTCTTGTTCTTGACGAACCTACAGCTGTGCTAACCGATATTGAAACCAAAGAACTATTCGTGATGTTGCGAAATTTGGTAGATCAAGGGATTACCATTTTATTTATCAGTCACAAACTCAGGGAGGTTCTTGAAATATCTGATGAAATTTCCGTGATGCGAGCCGGAAAACTTGTTGGAACTGTTAAACAATCAGAAACAAATGAACGGCAGCTTGCTGAAATGATGGTGGGTCGTGAAACGATTGGCGGTCGAATAAGAGGGTCATCACCCAAAGGTGAACTCGTCATGAATATCAAAGACCTCAGTATTCTCGATAATCGTGATCTGTGTGCCGTAAATAATGTCAGCTTAGACCTTTTTTCAGGCGAGATTGTGGGAGGAGCAGGTGTAGACGGCAACGGACAAGAGGAGTTTGTTGAAGCACTTCTGGGACTAAGGCCCATTACTAACGGAGTGATATGTATTGACAACAAAGAAATCCAGGATTTATCAACCAGGGAAATTCGCGAATCTGGTGTCGCATACATTCCATCAGACCGCTACCGATCTGGTGTAGCAATTGATGCAACGATTTGGGAAAATACGATCCCTGGTGAATATTATGTAAAACCATATTCAAAAGGTTTATCACTTATGATGCCTGAGATTATTCAGCTGTCCGATAAATTAATCAAAAAATTTAATGTAGCAACACCTGGTATTGAAATAAAAACCGGGAATTTATCAGGTGGAAATATTCAAAGAGTAATTGCTGCCCGGGAGCTTGGTCTCGAGAAAGCCAAGGTCGTCATTGCATCGCAGCCAACTCGTGGAATAGATATTGCTGGAACAGAAGCGATTCGCCAAATGCTTGTAGATTACGCGAATAGAGGAGCAGCAGTTCTGGTCATTTCAGCAGACCTGGATGAGATTTTAGCGTTGAGTGACCGTATCGTTGTGTTTTATGAAGGTCAGGTCATCGATGCTGGATATTATAATGAGGATATCCGTCAACGTGTTGGGTGGTTGATGACTTCAGGAAAGGATCAAAGCGTTGAAAAAGATGGTCAATAACAAAACCCAAAGTAATCGCGCTTGGAAAGAAAAACTCACCAACATATTAGCACAGCTAGCAAATTACTTGTTGATTCTCATTATTGCCCTGGTGATTGGTGCGCTGGTCATGTATTTGTCAGGAAGAGATCCCATATCGGCGTATGCTGCGCTTTGGCAGGGTGCGTTCGGAAATAGTTATCGATTTGCTGATACACTTGACCGTTCGACAATCATGATCCTTGCAGGGATAGCAGGCAGCATTGCATTTCGAACAAATATTATCAATCTTGGTCTGGAAGGCCAATTATATATCGGTGCATTTGCAGCCGCCTGGGTTGGCTTCACATTCACTGAACTTCCGAGTGTTGTACATATTCCATTATGTTTATTCGCTGGGATGCTCGGTGGGGCTTTGTGGACACTACCAGTTTTATACCTAAAATTACGTTGGAAAATTCCAGAACTTGTACCCACATTAATGTTGAACTATATCGGTATTCGAGTAACAGATTATTTGATTGCTTTTCCCTTCAAAGATCCCACAGCACCGATGGCGGGATCGCCTGTCATTGCGCAATCGGCGCGGTTGCCTAAATTGATCCAGGGATCAACGATAAATATCGGTTTCATTATTGCTATCGTCTTGATCTTCGTCTCATATTGGTTCATCTTTAAAACTAAGACAGGCTATGAAATGAGAATGGTTGGCTTGAACCAGGATTTTGCCGCTGCTGCAGGATTGCCAGTAAAGAAGAGCATCATTCTTGCGATGACCCTTAGTGGTGCAATCATTGGATTAGGCGGAGCTTTGATGATCCAGGGTTTCTTCGGCAGATTCTTGGGTGGTTTTTCCTCAGGTTACGGGTGGGATGGCTTCATGATAGCCATTATTGCTCAGAATCACCCATTTGCAGTTTTTCCTGCAGCGCTATTCTATGGAGCCCTAGCCAACGGGGCACTGACAATGCAGTCCATAACAGGCGTACCCCAAGCTGTTGTTGCAATGGTCAAAGGGACGCTGGTTTTGTTTGTCACGGTCAAAATCTTCCTTGAAAACATAAGAAAGGGTCTAAAAAAATGGGTAATGTAGACCTAAGCAGTATTATCACAATCGCGTTATTTGCCTCTGCCTTGCGAATGGCAACACCAATTATCTTTGCCACAATGGGAGGTATATTTTCGAGTCATACTGGAATCTTTAATGTTGGGTTGGAAGGTATGATGCTGATTGGGTCATTTTTTGCTGTCTATGGTAGTGTTCAAACAGGCAGTGCTTATGGCGGATTATTATTTGCTATCGTTGCATGCCTTGTGGTTAGTCTCTTATTTGCTTTCTTGCATTTAGAATTAAAAGCAAATCCCATCATTGTGGGTCTCGCGTTGAATATTTTCGCTATTGGAATGACTAACTACCTGCTTACGGCGTTGCTCGAAGTCTACGGTGTCTATAAAACAGATTTAATCGTGGGCTTTAATGAATTCGAGATCCCTCTTATCCATCAAATTCCGATCATAGGTGAACTGCTCAGCGGACATTTCCCGCTGGTCTATTTTTCATTTGTGAGTGTTTACATCGTTTATCTTGTTCTATATAAAACACCATTTGGTTTTCACCTCAGGTCCGTCGGTGAAAAAATCGATGCTGCCGAATCCATTGGCGTGAACACTAAAAAAATGAAGTACTACGGGTTAATGGTAAGTGGATTATTTTGCGCTTTTGGTGGGACTTTTCTGTCCCTGTCCTACTTAACCTTATTTTCTGAAGAAATGACAGCAGGGAGGGGCTGGTTAGCATTAGCCGCGATCAATTTTGGCAGGATGCGACCAGTACCCAGTTTGATGGCGTGCCTTATATTTGGTTTTGCTGATGCTTTCGCAGTGAGACTCCAGCAGTTTGGTTTGCCGTCACAGGTTGTGTTGATGCTGCCTTATCTCATGACAGTCATTGTTTTATTTGTCTCTGCTATTATTGCAGAACGCAGAAAAAAATCCTCAGTTAAAAAAGAGGGTGAAAATGTTGAATTTTCACCTACTGCGCCATCTTAGGTGAATGTTTCAACCCAATATCAACAAGGAAAATTTGGAGAAAAGATGAAAATCCTCATTTTAGGTGCTGGGGGATGGGGAGCTATGGTAGGGGCTTATCTTGCACAAGCAGGTGCCGAAGTCACGATGTTATTTCGCCGGCAGGCTCATATTGATGAGATCGCCAGAAATGGCAACAAGTTGATAATCCAAAAACCAGAGGGTGAGATATTTGTCCCGGTAATTACCACAACTGATCCTGCAGACATAGATGCGGTTGACGTCATGATTGTGGCAGTTAAGAACCACGATACGGAAAGTGCCCTTGAAAGGGTCAAACATATCCAGGTGAATGCTGTAGCTTCAGTTCAAAATGGATTGGGGCACACACAGCGACTACACGAAGCTTATCCACAGGCAGAAATAATCCGCATTGTCAGCCGTGTAGCAGGGTCGTTAATTAATTACGGTCGAGTCCGTCGAGGCGATGATGATTTTCCAACCTGGATTGGAAATGCATCACAAGGCATTACATCACGTGTTAAAGCATTGACAACACTCTTTAACCAAGCAGGATTACCCTGTCAGGCTGTAGATAATATCGAGGAAATCGAATGGTGTAAATTGATCTGGTGGACACCATCATCAATTGCAGCGGTGCTGGCCAGGCTACCGCAAACTGAAGTAATGCAGTCTCCAGATTTCGCTCATTTGATGGTTATGATGACACGGGACATGGTTCGAGTCGCTGATGCGTTGGGTGTGCAAGTAAGAGATTATTCAACCATCGAAGTCATGGAACGCTGTCATGGCAGTGTGGAAGCAGGGGTCAACAGCGTGATCCGGCAAGGGAAAGACTGGGAAGCGCGTGGAGGGAAAGGTTACAAGCAAGCCATGCTGCTCGATATTGAGCGGGAAAGGAAAACCGAATTAGAGGATACCGGATATTATATCTGGAAGCTGGCTTTGGAAAACGATATTGAAGTACCATTTCTTGAATCAGGTGTACGGGTTGTCAGAGGTTTAGAAAGGAAGTTTACTCGATGACCATTGATTCACACTTGCACCTTTGGGTGAACGACCCTGATACCTATCCCTGGAGCCCAATTGGAGGTTATATTCCTGAGAATGATGCCCCCCTCTCTCAATTTCAAAAAGTGATGGAGGCAAACACGATTGATGGCGCAGTTCTCGTTCAACCAACACCATATGGCTGGGATAATTCTTATTTACTTCATTGTAAAAACACTGATCCGGAGAAGTTTAAAGCAATCGTCCTCATCGATCCTTTATCCACATCTGCAAGTGAAGTACTACAACAGCTTGTGATGCAGGGGGCAGATGGTATAAGGATCAACTTACATCTGAGACCTCTCCAGGATTGGGATAATAAACATTTTTACGAGTTTTTAGAAAACTGTGTCCAAGTGAATTTACCTGTTTGTTTACAGTTAACGCCCACTTATCTACAATTTCTGGAAAAACTAGCGCAAGATTTTGCAACCAATTTCATCATTGACCATCTGGGTCGCCCAAAATGCGGAAGCCAGCCTAAGGATGGACATTTCATAAATTTATTGGCTCTTTCTGAGTACAACAATGTTTATATTAAGCTGTCAGGGATGAATTACTATTCTACTGAATCCGCCCCCTATCATGACACATGGGAATTGTTAATAACTGTGAAAAATCATTTTCATGCTGATCATTGTACATGGGGGTCTGATTTTCCATTCGTTGAAGAGCACTGGTCCTATGCTGAAAACTTAAACCTTATTCGTAGATCACTCCATTTCACAGAAGATGAACTTGATTTTATTTTGGATCATACCGCGAGAACAGTTTGGTGGAAGGATAGACGATAAGATTTATTAGATTATTTTGTAGAAGCCAACACGCCTCTCGCATTAATACAATATATCAAAGCGTATTAAAAATGGTCAGAAAGGCAAGAATTTATTATATATATCCAAATTTGAACGAAATTGTTTTCATGAAGAAAAAATCTTTGGATGTGCAATTGTGATTAATGATTAGAAATATCCAGTCATGTGTTCCATATTGAGGTCAGTTGATCCATGAAAAAAACAGATAAAAAAATGAGGATTATCGTTGGCAGCGATCATGTAGCATTGACCTTGAAAAATACTGTTATTGATTATTTGCAGTCCAGACACATCGAAACCATTGATGTCGGACCGTTTACTGATAAAAAAGAAGTTGATTATCCTGATTATGCCCAGCTGGTCGCTCAAAAAGTCTTATCTGGAGAGGGTGATTCAGGGATAGCCATATGCGGCACCGGTATCGGAATGTCCATCGCTGCGAATAAGGTAGAAGGCATTCGAGCTGCGTTGTGCCATGACCCCTACACAGCCCATCAGGCACGGGCGCATAATAATGCCAATATGCTGTGTATGGGTGTATGGATAGTTTCTCCTCAACTCGTAGTGGAGATATTGAATGAATGGATCACAACTGAATATGAATACGGTCGACATCAACAGCGCTTATTAAAACTGGAAAATCCTGCAGTACATTTAAGGTCTACTGACTCAAATAAGCCTAAACGATCTCAAATAAGGTTTGCCATAACACTTTCTCCAACGAAGTCATTATTTGGACCTCTTTTATTCGCTGGCGAGCTCGAGAAAGGGCTAAAAACTGCAGCGGATCATGGCTTTGAACTTGTAGAATTAAGTTTGAGGGACCCATCTGAAATCACAGGGAGTGAATTACAGGAACTCCTTTCGAAATATGAATTAGGATTATCGGCAATTGCTACAGGACAGTCCTGTTTACATGATGCCCTTTGTTTGGGTTCACTTAAGCACGAGAACGTGGACGGTGCTGTGGATAGACTTGAGAGACATATTGAACTGGCTGCACAGTTTAAGTCACAGGTTATTATTGGCGGCATTCGCGGGAGATTTTCAGGCAGCAAAACTGAAATGAAGGTTCAGAAAGAATGGGCGTTAGAAGCGGTCCGAACATGTGCAAAAACAGCAGAGAAAAAAGGCGTCGAATTACTGATCGAACCTATCAATCGATATGAAACAAATTTCTTGAATTCAGCAGGTGATGCAATTAGGTTTATTGAAGAATCCGGACATCCTGAAATCAAATTACTATTGGATACCTTTCATATGAACCTTGAGGAAGAGAATATCATTGAAACGATCAAATGCTATTCAGAAAGGATTGGGTATCTTCATTTTGCGGACAGCAATCGCAAAGCTCCTGGATGGGGTCATATCCCCTTTCAGGAAATCATGTCAGCATTGGTTGATGTAAATTTCTCCGGTGTGATTGGCGCTGAAATCCTCCCCTTGCCTGATGATGTACGCGCCATGCAACAAGCAGGTGTTTTCTTCAGGTCAATTAATTCAACATATGAATAATTTAATAAATCTTTTCCTATAATTAAAAATGAAATGACGACTAAACTCTGGAAACGCAATGAAAGGCCAACACAATAATCACTTCCTAACAACAACAGAAAAAAATTTACACATCATTATGAGGAATTTAGGAAAAACATGACACGTCAACCCTTTGCAATCGTAACTGGTGCCAGCCAGGGCATAGGCAAGGCTATTGCACTTCGCCTATTGCAGAAAAATTACCGGGTTTTGCTTATTTCTCGATCCCGAAATAAACTCGATCAAGCTTTGAAGGAATCAGAGAACCTCTCGAAAAATGCATGGACAATGACTGCAGATCTAACTGATCCTCTACAGGTATCTCGATGTGTTGAAGAAGTAATAAAATATGAGACAACTATTGACGTGCTGATAAATAATCTGGGAAAAGGATTGAGGCGGGAGTTGATTGAAACCAGTAATGAAGATTGGGATTTTCTTGTCAAGATCAATTTATCAAGTGCTTTTTATATGAGCAGGGATGTATTGCGACAAATGCGAAAACAGCAGCATGGGCAGATCATCAACATTGCGTCACGGGCTGGGCGCAGAGGTGAGGGTGAACTGGCGGCTTACAGCGCGCTAAAACATGGTTTGGTAGGATTAACCAGGGCATTAGCAGATTCTGAACAAAATCATGGCATTCGCGTCAATGCGATTTGTCCAGGTCTTGTTGCTACCCAGCGAATGCTCACAAATCATCCCAACCTTGATTATTCAGAGTCGAATGCACCTGAAGATGTGGCTGAAGCGGTGATGTTCTTACTTTCTCCAGCAGCAAAAACAATGAACGGTCAGGTTATTGATATGTATAAAAAATAAATAGGAGTTAAATTTGGCAGGAAGATTAATCAATAAGATCGTGATCATAACCGGCGCTGGTCAGGGGATTGGTCGGGCTGCAGCTAACTTGTTTGCATCAGAGGGGGCACGTCTGGCTATAGTCGATATCAATGAGGACCTTGGCACTGAAGCAGTGAAACAGATTCGTGACCACAACGGTGATGCGATCTTTATCAAAACAGACTTGACTGATTCAGCGCAGGTGAAAGCGATGACAGAAAAGGTGGTTCAAAATTTCGGCAGGATTGATGTTTTATACAATAATGCTGGAACCAATCATTTTGCTAAGATTGTAGACACAACCGAAGCTGCCTGGGAAAGGATCATGGCGGTCAATGTCAAGAGTGTCTTTTTAACCTGTAAGTATGTCATCCCTGTGATGGTGGATCAAGGGAAAGGGACAATAATAAATACGGGATCTTCAGCCTCACTTGTTGGGTTAGCGAATTTAGCTGCCTATACTGCGTCAAAAGGGGCAGTATTGCAGTTGACACGTAATATTGCCCTGGATTATGCAAAGGATGGAATCAGAGCCAATACCCTTTGTCCTGGGGTGACAGCAACAGAAATGACCAAACAAGTGATTGAAGCTGATCCAGATCCTAAAGCTGCACGAGAGCGATTTGACCGGGTCATCCCCCGCGGGAGCATAGCATCCCCTGATGAGATCGCTCATGCAGCCTTGTTCCTGGCATCAGATTCCTCTTCTTATATTACTGGTGCAGCGATCCCTGTAGATGGCGGATATACTGCTGAATGAAAGGATTGAATACAGACAGGAATATCTTCTGTTTGATAATTTTATTTCTAAAGAACAACTAAATAATATTGGAAAACCAGAAAACGAAAAGGAGAAATTCACATGGATAAATTACTGATAAGAAACGGATTGATCGTAACAGTCGATAGTCAGGATCGGATCATCCGCAAAGGGAGCATCTATATTGAAGGCAATCTCATAAAGGAGATTGGTCCTGATGCAGAAATTGGCGACAAACCCGGCGCAACTGTGCTGGATGCAACTGACAAGGTCATCATCCCGGGCTTTGTCAGCTGCCACAACCATCTCTATAGTGCTGTGGTGCGCAGCATCCCATATTCGGGCTTCGAGTCCCCGGACTTCTCCTTTGTTTCCTGGATGGACCGCTTCTGGCTGCCACTGTTGGAGGACCGCGTCGACCAGGAACAGATGTATATCGGTACCAAGGCTAACCTCCTTGATCATATCCGCAGCGGCATCACCACGACCACCGACACAGCTGAGGGATCCTACGCCCTCCCCGGTGCTTTGGATGCTGTTGATAAAGCCGCTGTGGAGACTGGTATCCGCGCTGTGTTGAGCTTCGAAACAACAGGGCGCATTAGTGAAGAGAATGCGGCCATGGGCCTGCAAGAGAATGTCAACTTCATTAAGAAGTGCCGGGCACGTGATCTTGACCGTATCAGTGGACGGATCGGTGTGCACACTACCTATACCTGCCCAACGGAGCTGCTGCAAGAAGTGAAGCAGACCGCCGACGAACTGGGGGCAGGATACATGATGCACCACCTAGATGACCGCTTCCATCATTTTGATACGACACGTCGCTTTGGGCTTCGTCCAACCCGCTATCTGGAAGATATTGGCTTCCTGGGACCAAACCTGATCCTCTTCCATTGCAGCTATATTGACCCTCTCGATGACCCCGCCATCTTCAAAGAATATGACGTCAAAGTGGCGCATAATGCCGAATCAAATGCCATCTTCAGCTTCTGGCCGAATATGATCCCCTTGATGAGAGCTGGCGTCACGGTCGGCTTGGGCACCGATGGGCAGACTTTCAACTACTTCGAGGTGATGAGAACAGCCCAGATGATCCATCGTATCAGGTACGAGAACCCTGAAGTGATGCCCGATGAGGAACTCCTTCGTATGGCGACCATCGAAGGTGCAAAAGCCCTCCAACAAGAGAACGAGATCGGTTCACTCGAGGTCGGCAAAAAAGCGGATGTGGTCATCCTGCGAAATCGGTCAACAGTGCCTTTGTTTGAACCGAACGTCAAGAGTTACGTCGTCGGCACCTGTGAACGGATTGATGTCAATGATGTGGTAATCGATGGCGAGGTCATCCTCCAAGATGGTGAGTTCATCACCGTGGATGAAGAAGAGGTTCGAGCTCTCAGCCATGAGACCGCCACAAAACTCTGGGATCGTAATGAGTGGCCAACACCTTAGGTCAATATCTCTCTTAAGAAATAAAACCTGGAGGATGCATGGCTGATGAAAGTATCTATGATTTGGTCATACGTAATGGCTGGGTCATCACCATGGATGCAGATGAATACACATTATGCATCTGCAGATATCGCAGTTAGAGAATGGCAGAGATTTCTGGAATTGGTGCCTCAATAAAAGGCATGGGTGAAACCGAAATTGATGCCAAAGGAAATGTCATCCTGCCAGGTTTGATCGATGCACATATGCATATGACATTACTGCGAGGGATAGGTGATGACCTCCCTCTCATGCGCTGGCTTTATGATGTCATGTTCCCAAAGGATGCGGAAATTCAACCCAATCACATCCGGGCTGCTGCGATCATGAACCAGGCTGAACTCATCCGTGGCGGTGTGACCACTTTCCTGGACATCTTCCGGTTCCCGGCTGAATCTGCAGCCATCGCTCAACAATCCGGTTTGAGGGGTGTATTCTGCCCTCAAATCATTGATGAACCTGCCGGAGCTGGTGAAACGCTGGAAAGTAACCTGGCATTTATCGAAGCCTGGCATGATTGTGTTCCTGAACGCTTGTATACATGGTTTGGTCCACATGCACTTTTTTCAAATTTCCCTGAAACCTACCGGAAAATTGCTAAATATGCTGAAGAATTAGACATTGGCTATCACACTCATCTTTCTGAAACTCGGGATGAGGTAAATCAAATAAAAGCGAAATATGGGAAATCACCGGTTGAATTATTGGAAAGTGTGAATGCGCTCAATCCCAGGCTGTCTGTTGCCCATGGTGTTCATCTTGATAAAAATGATATTAAATTATTAGCAGAACACGGTGTAGGCGTTGTACACAATCCAACCAGTAATATGAAGTTGGCATCCGGGGTTGCACCTATACCAGACCTTATAGCTGCCGGAGTAAAGGTCGGTCTGGGAACTGATTCTAACCTCAGCAACAATAATCTTGATATGTTTGAGGAAATGCGTTTGGCAGCATTCCTCCATAAATTATATGGAAATGATCCCTCCCTGCTGCCCTGCGAACAGGTTCTAAGATTGGCAACAATGGGTTCTGCGACATGTTTGGGTATGGATGATATCATCGGATCCATCGAAGTAGGCAAAAGGGCGGATATGATCATTATTGATATGCAGCAACCCCATCTCTATCCCTTATTACCTGAACCAAACACTAATGTCATCGAACAACTAGTATATTCTGCGTCCGCAGCCGATGTGATGACCACGATTGTCGAAGGAAAAATCCTGATGCATGAGCGGAAATTGATAACCCTGGATTGGGAAGACGCTAAAGCTGATGTCCTTGCACAAGCCCAGGATCTCATCAAACGCTCTGATATATGGCACCGCATGGGAAGGATGAAATGAATATGTCAACAATTATCACAAATGGCAAAGTATGGACTGATGGTGACTTTCGTCAAGTTGATGTAACCATTGATGATGTGGGAAAGATAGCAGAAATTAAGAAACCTGCTACCAATAATTACCATACTTCTGAGAAAGTTATTGATGCGGAAAATTGTCTAGTTTTGCCTGGTGGAATTGATGCCCACGCGCATATTGAGGATGGGGCTGAGACATTTTACGAAGGCTCCTGCCTGGCTGCAGCTGGTGGAATCACAACCATAATAGATATGCCCCCTTTTCATATATGTGCTACACCTTCTGGATTACATGAAAGGATGGACTCTGCGGGACAAGCCTGTGTGATTGATTTCTGTACCCACGGGGGCATTGTCATTGAAGAGGCAGATCTTTTGGAAATGGAAGGTGTAGCAAGGGAAGGTGCTGCAGGCTTCAAAGTCTTCATGCCCGCCGATCCACCTGTCACACCTAAAGTATTGTGGAAAGCTGTTCAAACAGCGGCAACAACCGGATTACGCATGGTCATCCATGCTGAAGAATCTGCTTGTCTGGAATCCAAGGTCAATTGGGCAGACCCGCTTGGTTTTGCAAGGTCACGTCCTCCAGTTGCTGAAAATGCTGCAACCGCTCTAGTTCTGGAGATGGCATTAGCTGCTGGAGCACCCATCCATATTTGCCACGTGTCCTCAGGAAGAACAGCGGATATCATTGATCATTATCGCTCCTTAGGGGTAGATGTGACAGCAGAAACAACACCTCATTTTTTAATATTCAACAAAGACGATTTCAAGGAAATTGGTGCACGTTTAAAAACAACACCCCCTCTGCGAGATCCCATCGATAATGATATTCTCTGGCAGGCACTGGCTTCTGGTGTCATTGATATGGTTGTCAGTGATCATTTCCTTGGCACGTTACACCAAATCAACCTGGAGGAAACCTTTGAAGAAAAAGGACCTGGCATAGCAGGTTTAGAAATCTCAATTCCGCTTCTTTATCATATGGGGGTTCAAGAAGGAAAAATTAATATGGATCGATTTATCCAGGTCACTGCGGAGAGACCTGCTGAAATTTTTGGATTCGATTGGTGCAAGGGCTATATTCGACAAGGATTGGATGCCGATCTCATCATTTTTGATCCTGAACAGGAATGGACTATAGGGAGCACTGCTGAAATATCTCGTGCGTCGAGTTTGCCATATGAAGGATGGAAATTAAAAGGGAAAAGTGAAAAAGACATTTGTTCGCGGTAACGAAATTTGGAATGGTGATGCGATTGTGGCAAAAAAAGGTACTGGTAATTTCGTTACACGAAAATAAGAAATTGATTTTGATAGAAAGGAAATAACAAACAATGAAGGTGGATTTACTGATAAAGAATGGCGTTGTCATAACAATGGACTCTGGAAAATCGGGTGATTGAAGATTGTGATCTAGCAATTGACGATGGCAAGATAGTCGCCATCGGCAAAGACCTAACATTTGAGCCTTTAGAGACGCTGTCTGCGAAGAATTGCGTGATCAGCCCTGGTTTCATTAATGGCCACACCCATGTCTATCAATCAACAATTGAAGGCATCGGATATGATATGCACTTTGATCCCTGGAATTGGCGATTTTTATTTCCTGTTGTTTCAAAAATTCAACCTAAACATGCCCGAACAGGAGCAGCATTAGCAGCGCTTGAATTAATTAAGAATGGCGTGACAACAATATCTGATCACTGGTACCTTCATACAAACATGGATAATATCTATCGTGTGACAGAGACATTTGATAAGGCAGGATTGCGTGCTCAGATGGTATTTGGCCTGCTGGATCAGACATTTGCGGGTGAACAGACTGACTCAGAATACATGACAATGATCCAAAGCGAAGATACGCTTGTCTCTGAGGCACGACGTTTCCATAAAGATTGGCACAACAAAAGGAGAACAACTGTTGCACTGGGCCCCGGATCAACAGAAGATATCAGCGAAAGTATGATGATTAAAACTGTTGAACTGGCAAAAGAATTGGACATCAATGTGAGCACCCATGTGGCAGGTTGGATTGAAATTAATTCTTATACAATGCGTCACTTTGGCGAGAGAGACCTGGAACATTTCCACAGCCTGGGTTTAACTGGTCCAAAAGGAGTTATGTTCCACGCCGTTTGGCTTTCGGATCGTGAGCTTGCTATTATGGCAGAAACCGATACAAAAGTAGTGCATTGTCCAATTGCCAATGCCTACTTAGGATATGGTATCGCAAATGTCAGTAATATGTTGAGCAGAGGGATTAGAGTTGGTTTGGGCACAGATGGTGCTGCCAGCTATACGTATGATATGTTGGAAGTTGCAAGGGCAGCAGCCATGCTGCAAAAAGCACCAAAGCTTGACGCTGAAGCAATAACAGCTGAAGAAATCATGGGCATGCTCACACTTAACGGTGCCGCTGTCTTGGGCCTGGACGATCAAACAGGATCGATAGAAGTTGGGAAGCGCGCTGATCTCGCGGTCGTTGATTTCAACCAACCACATCTGCTGCCTGTAGGCCGTTGGCTGCCAAAGCTGATTTATTCTGCGAATGGTGGCGATGTCATTCACACGATCATTGATGGACAGGTTGTCATGAAGGATAGAAAAGTCCTGACATTGGATGAAGATAAAGTGATAAGGGATGCCGTTGAAACTCACAATGACCTGGTTGCGATCGCTGGACAAGAAACACGCGATTTGAAAGCAGCCCCTTGGCCAAAGAAAGGTCCGTATTGGCGTTCAATTGTCAAGAAATGATCTATCTTGATTGTTTTAAAGAAAATTGAGTTGTGTTATAGAATATTGCATTTGAATTGTAACAAGGAGAAAGCGGATGAATAGATTAGAAAACAAAGTAATTCTGGTAGTTGGTGCAGGTGAACACCTTGGTCGCAGCGCACCGTTGTTATTTGCCCAGGAAAACGCAAAAGTGGTTATCTCTGCTCGTCGAAAAAATGTGCTGGAAGAAACGTCTGAAATGATTTGGGGGCAAGGTGGTGAAGTCGCTATTGCCCAGGGAGACGCAACCAACCCTCAAGATGTGGACAAAATGGTAGCAATCGCCCTTGATTCCTTTGGGAAATTGGATGTTCTATATAATAATATTGGCGGCGGCTGGGTTGAGTTAGACAAGAAATTGCACGAGATTAGCACAAAAGCTTTTGATTTGATTATTAACAGTAATCTTAAAGCCGTGTACAATACTTCGCGGGCTGCAGTGATACAAATGCTAAAACAAGGTCATGGTGGTTCTATTATCAATGTAACAGCGGCGAAAAATGTCCGCCGAATGGCAAATCCTGTATATGCTTACACGAAAGCCGGCATGATTGAGATGGCATTGAATATGGCCAACGATTATCTGAAAGATGGGATCAGAGTAAACTGTCTTTGCCCAGGGTTGTTCCTCTACGATCCAATCAAAGACCCGGTGGTGAGACCTTTAGAAGAAAATTTAATTCGCAGACAACCCATGACCGACAGACAAGGACATCCTTCGGATTTAGCGTACGCAGCATCGTTTTTGGCTTCTGATGAATCCAGTTTCATTACAGGTCAATGCCTGACGGTAGATGGAGGCGATGATATCAAGCTTCGCGATCTGGTTGCTGATAATTAATGAATTAGAATGCTCTAACTTTAAAGAACAGGTTCTCCAGTCAACCAAATTCTTTTGAAAAGGACTTTAATATTATATTTCCAGGACAAGTAATCAAAGAGATATTATAAACCATGAAAACCTACAAAAGCTTGCTTCATGAAACTGTAAGCACAACTGCGACGGATTATTGGAATGACTTATGTTCTGTCAAGGAATTGACATATGCAATAGAGCACGGCGCTGTTGGTGCCACTACGAATCCCACGATTGTTATGAATGTTCTTAAGAGTGAGATGCATTTATGGCATGGAAGGATCCAGGAAGTTATTTCCCAAAACCCAACCTGGAATGAAAATGATGTGATGTGGCAGATTTTTGAAGAGGTAGCAGTTCACGGTGCTATGTTGTTGAAACCAGTCTTCGACCAACACGATGGACTGAAGGGACGGTTATCGATTTAAACCAACCCGCTCAGCTATCGAAACGCACAGGCAATTAGTGATCAAGCAGTGTACTTTTCTGGTCTTGCCCCAAACATGCAGGTCAAGATCCCCGCTACAAAGGCTGGCATCAAAGCTATTGAGGATGCAACTTACAGGGGTGTCAATATAAATGCCACAGTTAGCTTTACAGTTTCGCAAGCCCTGGCTGTAGCAGAGGCTGTCGATCTTGGATTAAGGAGACGAGAAGAGGAGGGTTTGAATACGAACAACATGCGTCCTGTTTGCACCATCATGATCGGACGAAATGATGATTGGATGCGGGTGTTTGCTGCAAAAAAAAATATTCACATCACACCTGAAGCGTTTGAGTGGGCTGGTATTGCTACGTTAAAAAAGGCTTATCAGCTCTATAAAAAAAGAGGTTACAGGACACGGTTACTTGCGGCTGCTTACAGGAACTTACATCATTGGTCAGCGCTTATTGGCGGTGATGTGATCCTCACCATACCATATACATGGCAGTTGAAAATTAATGAGTTTGGCATCGAGGTCAAAGAACGCATGAATGACCCAGTCAATCCTGAATTCGTTGCGGAATTGTATGAAAAGTTGGTTGAATTTCGTAAGGCCTACGATGAAGAAGGTTTATCAATAAATGAATTTGATAATTACGGCGCTTCAGTAAGAACCTTAAGAGGTTTCATTGGTTCTGTTCACGAACTGGCAGGTATGATTCGAGAAATTATGCTGCCAAACCCTGATATTAATTAATATACGTTGAGAATTGAGTCAAACACCGAGAAAAAATAAACCTGATTTCATAATGATTTAAGCAGGTAGTGTACTCTCAAAGGAGAAAATCTTGAGCAAAATTGGTTTAGCTGGATTTCTACATGAAACCAACACTTTTTCAAACACACCAACACCGTTGGAAAATTTTATCAAGCAAAGTGGCTTTTATCCAAAACTGCTTATAGGTGAGGAGATATTCCAATTTAATCATAAACGAGTTAATATTGCTTCCAGCGGATTTCTACATCAAGCAGGAATCCATGGAATGGATGTGATACCTCTTGTTTGGGCTGGTACTGAACCTTCTCAAACTATTTCAGAGGAAGTATTTAATTCAATAATGGAAATGATCCTAACCGAGATGGTAAAATAATGGCCCTTACGATGGTCTTTATTTAGATTTGCACGGGGCAATGGTCTATGGAGACTTGCTGGATGGGGAAGAAGAAATTCTGAGGCGTGTAAGGAAATTAGTTGGGCAAATACCTGTTGTTGTTTCTCTTGATCTACATGGCAATATCTCACCAGAGTGTTTTGGACTGGCTGACGCTATGGTAGGTTATCGAACATATCCCCACATAGATGGGTTTGAGACCGGACAAAGGTGCGCAGAGATGCTGGCCTATTTAATTGAAGGTCATCCGGTTTACAAGTCCTTTCGTCAATCCCCATTTTTGATGCCTGCAACAACCCAACCCACAACCAAGGAACCTGCCAAATCATTATACGCATTACTCCCAAAAATCGAAACAGAGGAAGACATTCTCTCCGCATCTATCATGGAAGGTTTTAATGCGTGTGATTTACATCATATGGGACCATCCATATTCACCTATGCGAAATCGCAGGTAGGAGCAGACAAAGCCGCAGATCTCCTGTTAGAAGCTATGCTTGACAGAGAAGCTGGCTTTTCTGTTAACATGCATTCTGTAACCGAAGCTGTAGAAAATGCAATCAATCATGCAAAATCCGCCGACGGTCCCGTTTTGTTAATCGATGTACAAGACAATGCAGGAGGTGGAAGCCCATCAGATACAGTATGGCTTTTAGAGGAATTGATAAGAAAACAAGCAAAAAATGCAGCCATTGGAGTTTCTGGGATCCCGAAGCCGCGGCAGCTGCCCATAAAGCGGGTGAAGGAGCTGAAGTGGAGATTTCCCTTGGCGGAAAATCCTTACCTGGTCATAAGCCGTGTAAAACGATCTATCGGGTTGAAAAATTATTCGAGGGTGATTTTCTTGGTGTGGGCCCTATGGTGAAGGGCAGAAAATTAAATTTAGGGAAAATGGTCCAGCTTCGACACCAGGATATTAGAGTCGTTGTATCATCTGAAAGAATGCAAGCCTTAGATCGATCATTATTCCAGACAGTTGGCGTCGAACCATCCGAAATGACAATTCTTGGATTAAAAAGCGCTAATCACTATCGGGCGGATTTTGGACCTATTGCTTCCTTAATTATTAATGTGGATGCCCCAAGCGCAATTATTGAAGATCCGGTAAATATTCCTTATAAGCACCTCAGAGAAGGTGTCAGGCTGAAAGGCTTGGGACCAGAATTTAAACAAGGACAAGAATTTACGGCTAACCAAAAATGATCAGACAAAATCGTAAAAATCCAAGGAGAGTAAATGGCTGAAAAAGTGACCCTGACAATCAATGGGGTTTTGATCAATGTTGAACAAGCATATTTTGATTGGTCATTACTTAAGTTCTTACGAGAAAAACTAAAGCTTACGGGCACTAAGCAAGGTTGTGATAACAAGGGTACTTGTGGTTTGTGTAAGGTTATCATCAATGGTAAAGCTCGAATTTCCTGCAAGCAGAAAATGTCAACTTTGAATGGTGCAGATATAGAGACGATAGAGAACCTGTCTACTAATAGTGCCATTCCCCATCCCCTGCTGCAAACTGTCATACAGGATGGGATTTTCCAATGTGGTTATTGTGCTCCGGGAGCGCTCCTATCAGCGAAAGCTTTGCTTGATAATAACCTTAATCCAACCGATCAAGAAATAAAAAGAGCGATATCCGGAACCTTATGCCGTTGTGTTGGCTTGAATTGGATGAATGAGTTAATTAAACGGGCTGCAGCAATATTGCGTGATGATGAAGAAAGCACCTGGACAGTCGAGGATACGGCCAATGAGTATCTTACACTCGACAAACTAACAGGCAAACTACTTTACACAAACGATCTAAGTTTTATGGATATGCTTTATGCTAAAGCTTTACGCGCAGATGTCCCCCATGGAAAAGTCAAGAAAATTGATGTCAGCAGAGCTGAGAAAATGCCTGGGATTGTCAAGATTTTGACAAGCAAAGATATCCCGGGGGAAAACATCTTTGGGGCAATCTTGGCTGATCAACCTGTTTTTTGTGATGACGTCGTTCGATATGTAGGAGATACACTGGCATTGGTGATAGGCGAGCGTGAAGAACAAGTAGTGTCTGCGCTGGAGGCAATTGAGGTTGAAATCACACCGCTTCCTGTTGTAAGCACGATAAAACAAGCCCTCGAACCAGGTGCGCCAGTCCTTCATTCAAGGTTAAAGGAAGCATATCCGAGCATGCCAAATGTGTTAACGCAATATCATGTAACCAAAGGCAATCTACAAGAAGGGTTTAAAGACTTAGATTTCATCTATGAACAAACATATCATTTACCGTTTGTTGAACATGCCTATATGGAAACAGAAACAAGTGTCGCTGTCCTTGAGGATGATGGAACAGTAAAAGTCTATGTTGGCAGCCAGGGTCCAACCGACGATCGCCACCAGGTTGCCAAAGTGCTCGGGGTGGACGAGGAAATGGTTCAAATAGCGCATATGTATATGGGGGGTGGATTTGGCGGAAAAGAGGATGTAGCTGGACAAATCCATGCCGCGCTAGCCGCTTTTCATACTGGACGACCTGTCAAAGTGCACTGGTCGCGTGAAGAATTGATCAAAGTAAGTTATAAGCGCCACGCCGCTGAACTCCATTACAAAATGGGGATCACCAAAGACGGGAGATTGACGGCTGCTGATGTGGAAATTTTCGGGGACACTGGTGCCTATGCATCTGCAGGCGAGGCAGTTTTATTTAGAATGATGGCTTTCGCCTGTGGACCTTATGAAGTACCTAATGTAGAAGTCAAAACTTTCGCCGTGCACACAAATAACAATCCTTGTGGTGCTATGCGAGGTTATGGAAGCCCTCAAGCCACTTTTGGAGCCGAAGTCCATTTTCAACATATGATCGATGCATTGGGATTGGACCCCATCGACACACGCCTTACAAATGCTCTGGATCTGGGAAAGGCAACGATAACAGGTGATGTATTGACGGAAGAGGTCGGAGCAGGCATAGTGCAATGTTTGAGAGCCTTAAAAGAAGAATTAGCACAGACTGACCTGCCCGTTGTCAAAGCAGGTGAGAAGCTTGGTGTTGGTATTGCCTGTGGCTATAAAAATGTAGGTTTAGGTTCTAATATTCCTGATAAGGCTGGTGCGTGCATTAGCCTGGAAAAAGATGGGAAATTTCTTGTGAGACATGGCGCTGCGGACATGGGTCAGGGATCTGTCCAGGTTGTCGTGACCTTAGCGTCACAAGTCCTGGGTATTCCACTGTCAAGGATCCGGGTTCACACAGGCGACACGCGTGAGGATCCACATGGTGGAATGACAACAGCCTCACGAGCAACATTTGTTACAGGGAACGCGGTTCTGAAAGCTGCCGAAGGTCTGAAGGATTTATTGTGGAAAACGGTTGCTGACAAATTCAAGGTACCGCCTGACCGTATAGAGATAGCTGATGGGATGATTGTTGATCAACAAACGCGGCAAGTATTAATATCATTATCTGACCTGGCTATCGAAGGTGATTTCTCTTATGAGGCACTTTATAATGCTCCAGATACGCAACCCCCACAGGATCAGATTGAATCTCATCCTGATGTCCCTGAGGCACCACTTCATTTCGCTTACGATTTTGGCGCTCAGGCTGTCATTTTATCAGTCAACGAAGAAAGCGGAGATATCCACATACATAAGGTGATTGCTGCTCATGATTTTGGTACACCGATAATCCTCAAGAATGTCATAGGTCAGTTGGAAGGGGCCGTCGTTCAAGGTTTGGGATATGCATTGAGCGAATCTTATCAAATCAAAGACGGTATCCCCCAAACGACAACATTGCGAGATCTGGGCTTGCTGCGCTTCCGCGATCTGCCAGAAATCGTAGCTATTCCCATCACTGATCCTCATCCCAAAGGACCTTTAGGTGCTAAAGGAATGGGAGAACTTGCGATTACTCCAACTGCACCAGCAGTGATTAATGCAATTCATGATGCAACAGGTATTTGGGTTCATGAATTGCCTGCGACAAAGGACCGAATGCTTAAAGCAATCAACAAGAAAGATAGGTCTTGACCCATCAATAAAAATTCTCTTTGATATATTTTAATGAACAGCTATTAGCAAAGATTGGAGTTTAAGGATGAAAGGGTTAATTAGAGAACTTGTCGACAAGGCAAGAAGAGCACAAAATCAAATTGAGTTTTGGGATCAAAGTCGCGTTGATGAAATGGTCAGCGCCGTTGGCTGGCAGAGTTATCAAGGTGCTGCAGAGTGCGCAAAATTAGCCTTTGAAGAAACAGGTATGGGCAATTATGAAGATAAGCTGATCAAACACCAGAAGAAAACACTCGGAACCCTGCGTGACCTGCATGGATTAAAGACCACTGGTTTGATCGAGGAAGATCAACAAAAAGGACTCTTAAAATTTGCCAAACCTGTCGGTGTAATTGGTGCCCTGACACCAGTGACCAATGCAAGTGCAACGCTGCCAGGAAATGCCCTGGCAATTCTTAAAACCAGGAACGCTGTGATATTTGCCCCACATCCAAAAGCAAAGAAAACTTGCCAATTAAATGTGGCTATGATGCGACATGGGTTGGAGCAGGTTGGCGCACCCCAGGATCTTGTTCAATTTATCGAAGAACCATCGGTAGCATTAGCACAGGAGTTGATGGAAGCTGTTGATCTGGTATTGGCTACTGGCGGAGCCGGTATGGTGAAAGCTGCATACTCAAGTGGAACTCCCTCTTATGGCGTAGGTGCAGGGAATTCTGTCACCATTGTTGATGAGACAGCAGATCTCGAAAAAGCTGCGTACAAAATATACCAGAGCAAAACCTTCGACCTGGCAACATCTTGTTCAACCGAGAATTCAGCAGTGATTTTCGAGGGTATTTACGACAAATTCATTAAAATGCTTGAAAATGCTGGTGGATATTTATGCAATGAAAAAGAAAGGGCAGACTTGAAAGTAGCCATGTGGCCTGATGGTGTTCATTTAAATAAGGAGATTATTGCCCAAAGTGCTCAGAAAATTGCTGAGGTTGCAGGGATCGACCTGCCGAAGGGGAAATCCTTCCTGATGGTACACGGCAAAACGATAGGACCAGAGGATCCCTTTTCTGCTGAAAAACTATCTGTCGTAATCACTTTGTGGAAATACAAGCATTTTGAAGATGCAATCAAATTCGTTCAGGAAATCACCGGGTTCAATGGTACAGGACATAGTTGCGGTATTCATACCGCAAGTGAAGAGCGGATACGACTTCTGGGTGAAAAAGCCCGCGTCAGTCGCATTATGGTCAATCAGCCACAGTGTTATGGAAACAGCGGAAACTATGATAATGGGATGCCCTTTACACTAACCCTGGGCTGTGGAACATGGGGGAATAATATCACAACCGAGAATATTCACTGGAAACATTTCTTAAACATCACCTGGGTATCCAAACCAATTGAACCCGTAGTGCCAGATGAAAATATCCTGTTTGGTGCTCATTGGGAAAAATATGGCAAAGAATAACCACACTCTATAACCAATCATCTTAAAGAAAGCAGTTATTTATGAAACGCTCCCAAGACATATCAATGGATTTTGAATCACTGAAGGACAGTTTCCACTATTGGGAAAAAACAAAAGACCTGATCGATCAACTTATTGATATCATACTTAATTACCGTCAAAGCGGTCACCCAGGAGGTTCGCGCTCTAAGAATCACATTTTACTTTCCTTAATGTTGAGCGGCGTCATGCGCTGGGATATCCGTCACCCGGAAAAACGCTTTGCGGACCGATTTATCCTTTCCGCTGGGCATACCGTTCCGCTGGTGTATTGCACGCTGGCCGTTTTGAATGAAGTCTTTAGAATAAAATACGAGCAAACAAATCAAAAATGCTACCGAATACACCAGGATGAAAAAAGAACATTGTTTTGGGAGGATTTGTTAGGATTTCGTCATCGGGGTGGACTATCTGGTCATGCGGAAGTGGATGATAAAACCCTTTTCCTGAAATTCAATACCGGACCATCGGGTCATGGCAGCCCTGCGGCTGCAGGACAAGCACTGGCCCTAAAACGAGCTGGAGTTGGTGATGTGCGCGTGTTCTTTCTGGAAGGTGAAGCCGGCCTGACACCCGGCGGGGTTCATGAGACAATGAATTCAGCCTGGGGTTTGAACTTGGACAACCTTATTATGCTGCTGGACTGGAACGATTTTGGCATCGACAATCACAGTGTTAGCGAGGTGGTTTTCGGCACACCCCAGGATTGGCTTGTCTCTCATGGCTGGGATGTGAAAGGTACTGAAAATGGCAGCGAATGGGAATCAGTCACACAAGTTTTATTACGGACTGATGCATGTGAAAGAAATGGAAATCCCAAAGCCGCCTGGTTCAAGACGCGGAAAGGGAGAGGCTATAAGAAATTTGATAATTTCTCACATGGTTCTCCCCATCGAATGAACAGTGGTCTCTTTTGGAAAACAAAAAAAGAATTTGCAGAAAAATATCCGGTTTCCTTTAGGAATATGGACGGACCTGCACCAGAAAAAGAAGTAGCGCTTCAGGAGGAATTCAGGGCGAATCTCGATGCTGTCATTCAAGTGTTGAAAGCTGACCAGGAACTGGTTGATTACCTGGCAGACCGGTTGATTTCAATTGGCGAAACAGTGCCAGAATCTCTTGACAGTTATCAATTGAATAATGGCAAGCGTTCACCATACGAGGATGCTCGTGTTTATGATTATGAAAATTATCCTGCTGAACTTTTCGCTCAGCCAGGAACTGCCATTGCCAACAGATCTGCATTAGCCAAATGGGGTGCCTGGATAAATGCCTTTAGTGCTAAAGAATATAACAGACCCCTGTTCATAGCGGCCTCAGCAGATTTAGCTGGATCAACAAACATTGCTGGTTTTGCCAACAAATTTCAGGATTTTGACGGCTATGGATGGTATGGACTGAATGGTTCAGAGACAGGTACTCTTCTCCCACAAGAAATTACTGAATTTGCTAATTCAGGGATTATGGTCGGTTTGGCGAGCACAAACTTTTCGACTGAACCCGAAGAACTCTTTTGAAGGGTTCTGGGGAGCCTGTTCAACATACGGATCTTTTTCTTACCTGAAGTATGGCATGATGAGACTCTTCAGCCAGATGGCACAGGATGCACCTTTCAGGTTCGGCAAAGTTCTGTGGATTCTGGGTCATTCTGGTCCTGAAACAGCAGATGACAGCAGAACACATTTTGGTATTTTCTCACCTGGGGTAACTCAATTGTTCCCTAAAGGCAGCATCATTAATTTACATCCCTGGGAACATAATGAAGTACCTGTGATGCTGGGTGCTTCGTTGTCATTGGATGTGCCAATTATTGCCCTCCACCTCACCAGACCTGCGATTACAATTCCTGATCGACAGAAACTAGGGATGCCTTCATATTTTGAGTCTGCAAAGGGTGCCTACATTATCAGGGATTATAAAAACATCTCACCCAAAATGGGCACGATTATTGTCCAGGGCACAAGTGCGGTAGCCAATATACTAAAGATTCTGGATCGTATCGAAGATGAAGAAATAAATGTGAAGATCGTTTGTGCCACCAGTGTTGAATTATTCAATATTCAACCAGAAGAATACCGTGTCAGGGTCCTTTCCAATTACGACCGGATGAACTCGATGGTTATCACAACACAATCCAAGAGTCAGATGAATGATTGGATATTCAATTCGCAGACATCTCCCTATACCCTATCAGCTGATTGGGACGACCGCTGGCGAACCGGAGGCACATTGGAAGAGGTCATTGATGAAGCACATCTTTCCCCTGATTGGTTATTAAAGGGAATATCTCGATTTGTAAAGGAGTATATCAAACGATAATATATTTGGAGAATATTATTAACACTTAACAAAGGATCTACAAAAATTTCTTATTCTTAACCATATTTACTAAAGGAGAAATTAACGAAAACGACAGGATTTAAGGGACGCGACTTTTTGTCAGAGACAGATTTTACTCCCCAGGAGATTTTAACAATTCTCGAAGTCGCGGAAGAGTTGAAAATGCAGCAAGGAGTAGGTATCTATCACGACAGCCTGCTGCGGGCAAAGACATTGTTTATGCTGTTTTACAACCAATCATTGAGAACCAGGAACTCCTTTGAAGCGGGAATGACCCAGCTTGGGGGACATGCCCATTTCTTGGACCCAACAAAGATTTATACGCCTGCACTTGAAGGGAAAGAAGTTGCCTACAGCACTGAACGTGTGTCTGATGTGGCGCGTGTTCTCAGCAGGATGGGAGATGCCATTGCGATTCGCTGCTATGGCGATCCTGTTGATTGGGAATACGGCGGTGCCAATAAGTTGTTGGAAGAATTTGCAAAATGGTCGGATATACCGATCCTGAACATGGAAGATGATATATACCACCCATTCCAGGGTTTAGCCGATATGCTAACAATTAAGGAGGAATTTGGAGGATTTAAGGGTGTGAATTTCACCATGTCATGGGCTTATTCACCCAGTGTCCATAAGCCTCGAGCTGTGCCGCAATCAGCAATTCTGTATGCATCAATGCTGGGGATGAACGTAACATTAGCCCACCCCAAAGAATTTGATCTTGCTCCAGACATCATCAGCCAATGTAAGACCTATTCTGAAGATGCTGGTGGCTCATTCAGGATTACACATGATTTTGCAGAGGGTTTTGATGGCGCTGACGCAGTTTATCCAAAAGCATGGGCACCCGTTGTCCTCTTCCAGCCCCCTGTTGGAAATTATGACTTTGACAATTCTCAAGAAATAATGGATACCTATAAGGGCTGGAAAACAACCAGTGAATTAATGGATACTTGCCATAAGAAAGCAATATATATGCACTGCTTACCGGCTGATCGAGGCTATGAAGTAAATAACGATGTTATGGATAAAACCGAAGGTCTCGGTTGGCGCTCTGCGATTTTCGATGAAGCAGAAAATCGGCTTCATGCACAGAAAGCGGTAATGAGCTTATTGATGTGAGGTAAAAAAATATCGTTACTTAAAACATACCGCCCCTTTCGGGGCGGTTTGATTTGTGTCTAGTCTAGTATTTTCCGTACATCGGTCCAAAGTTCTTACAGGCTCTGAAATCTGCACCTTGCATATCCATAGCACCGAAAGAAACCCAGGTGCTTGGGCGGAATAACTGAGCTTCATCAACATTATGCATACAGACCGGGATGCGCAGCATGGACGCCAGCGTGACCAATTCTGCACCGATATGCCCGTAGCTGATCGAACCGTGATTTGCACCCCAATTTGCCATGACAGAATAAACATCCTTGAAAGCATCGTCCTTTGTCAGCCGTGGCACAAACCAGTGCGTGGGCCAGGTGGGGTCTGTACGTTCATTTAAGGTTTCGTGAACTTCCATGGGGATATCCACCGTCCAGCCTTCAGCGATCTGAAGGACGGGACCTAACCCTTTAACGATATTCAACCGGCTCATTGTCATGGGCATCTCTCCATGGGTCAGGAATCCGGATGAGAAACCACCACCCCTGAAGTACCCTGTACTGGCTGGATACCAGGTGGTTGCTTCCAGGCAGTCCTTCGCTTCCGTCTCAGTAATTTCCCAAAACGGTTTCATGACGGGCTTACCATCGTGTTCTTGTGCACCGGTTGCATCCAACGTTGCTGCACCAGAATTGATCAAGTGGATCATGCCTTTTGAAGCAAGACCTTGCAGTTCATAACCCGTGACCCTTTTCACAGCATCTGGACTCCAATAGGTTCTAACGTCTGCAAAGATCTGAGCGGTGTTGGTCAACAGGTAACCAAACAGCATACCGGCACCATTCAGACAATCATTCTCAGTGGCCATGATATACGGTGCACGTATTCCGTTCCAGTCAAAAGATGAATTCAGGATCGCTTCCATGAAGTCACCATTCGGCAAATAGTCCGTCCAATGCCGTTGCCCCTGGAAACCTGCAGCGATGGCATTATGACCTAATGACTCCTCTGCATATCCCAATTCTTTCATTCTTGGGTTACCGACCATCAGATCACGTGAGATCATTGCCATCTTCACAACAAACTCCCAATCCTGATCCTTTTGTTCTCTGGATCGCTGCTTTTCTTCCGGATTGTATTCTCTGCCTTCTTGGCAGTTTTCCTTTGTCCACTTCAAAGCAAATTCGTACTCTTCCTTATCAAAGATCTCTTCCTCAATTCGGCGGCTGATCTCACTCATATCAATCGCTTCAACTCGCATGCCTAAATACGATTCAAAGAAAGATTGGTCCACGATGGACCCTGCAATACCCATCGAGGTTCCGCCAATGGAAAGGTAGGATTTTCCACGCATAAGCGCGACCGCTAATCCAGCTTGTGCGAAACGAAGCAGTTTGACCTGGACATCCTCTGGAATGGTTTCATCATCATTATCCTGAACATCGTGGCCATAAATCGAGAAAGCTGGCAGCCCCTTTTGACTGTGACCAGCCAGAACTGCCGCCAGGTACACGGCGCCAGGACGTTCGGTGCCATTAAATCCCCAGACAGCCTTTGGAGTATAGGGATCCATATCCATCGTTTCTGATCCATAACACCAACAGGGTGTGACGGTAATCGATACACCGACACCTTCACGCGAAAACTTGTCAGCACACATTGCAGACTCAGCTACGCCTCCGATAGTTGTATCAGCGATCACACATTCAACTGGTGACCCATCAGGGTAGCACAGGTTTTGAGTCAGAAACGCTGCTACCCGCTTTGCCATATTCATCGTCTGGTCTTCAAGGCTTTCTCGAACACCATTCATTCGCCCATCAATCGCTGGTCGAATACCGATTTTGGGCATCCCGCCAATCCATCGTTTTCCGAAGCCTTTTGTATTTACCATAGTTACTCTCCTTTATAAATCATGATCCAAATCTCAGTACATTTACTTGTTCACAAAATAACTTACCTTCTCTATCGGTTTGAAAATCCTTCATACACTTGCAGATAATACTCTTCATATTTTAATTAGCTATCTCAATCGGTTATCTGCAACATCCCCACCACTCGATTCCCGCACGATTAGTTTCACTGGAAAAACGATATCCTGATATGGTGTAGGCGTGCTGCCTTCATCTTGAATTCTTAGCAATAATAACTCAGTTGCCTTCTGACCAATTTCGTATGGGGGTTGAATAATCACCGTTAGAAATGGATTCGGACTCAATTTTTTTGGAATATCATCAAAACTGACGACAGCCACATCATCCGGCACCTTTAAATCCAGTTGATTAAGTGCAGTGATCACACCGTTAGAAATAAAGTTGTTTCCACCAAATACGGCAGTTGGCTTTAATTCCCTTGAAAACAACTGGTTTGTTAGGTCAATTCCACACTGAACGGTATAACTTCCATGACAATAATCGATATATTTTGAAAGGCCGTGTTCTTCCATGGCCCGTAGATACCCACTGACCCGATCAAGAGAAGTGGACACTTTTTCAGGACCAGAAATGAGCGTGATCCGTCTATGCCCCAGGTCAATCAAGTGTTTCGTGAGGATAAAAGCTCCGCCTTCTGAATCTCCCCGAACAATGTCAACATTATCATGAGCGACATTTCGATCAATAACAACAACCGGTGTGTTTTGCTTGCGGATAAAATCAATCGATTTTGAGTTGACATCTGCAGGAACAAGCAGGACTCCATCGACTTGTTTTTGAAGAAGAAGCTGAATGTAATTGTCTTCCTTTGTCTGAGATTCATCCGTGTTGCAAAAGATAACATTGTATCCAGCTTTTGAGGCGGTATCCTCAACCCCTCGGGCAATGAAATTGAAGAACGGGTTGGTGATATCAGTAAAAACCAGGGCAATGGTGTTAGTACGTTTGGATTTGAGGCTTCGAGCGATTACATTCGGGACATAGCCTAGTTCGTCAATCGCTGTATTGACTTTAGCTCTGAGCTTGTCACTGACATAGCCTGAATTATTGATCACCCTGGAGACGGTGATTGGAGCAACGCCAGCTTTTCTCGCAACATCATGAATTGTGGTCATGAATTCTTAGTCATTTTCTCTGAAAACGCAAAATCGGCATTATTTTGTGGTATCGATACCATGCTATCATTAATCAACCTGCCTGTCAATAGAACGAATATGGTTTTCATTTAAGATCGACGAGAAAGCCGACATCACATTCAAGGATTAATCATCCTGCGGAATTTAATTATTGCCAAAAAGAAGATTGCTATCACTTAGAAATCTCCATATCATCGTTGACAAGATCAGTTTTCTATGATAATATGGTATCGTTATCACATTGGAATCAACGATAATTCTGCTATAATCTAATAATTATGATTTAGCTTGAGGATATTTTATGGACGAAGCACTCCTTTTGTTGCAGGGTATAGACAAAAGCTTTCCCGGTGTTCACGCGCTGGACCATTGTGATTTTGAATTGCGACATGGAGAAGTGCACGCTCTCGTGGGGGAAAATGGTGCGGGAAAATCCACCATGATGAAGATCATCGCAGGTATCTATTCAACCGATGAGGGACAGATAAAATTCAAGGGTGAAGAAGTGACCATCCCTAATCCCCATGCAGCACAGGAAATGGGGATCAGTATGGTGCATCAGGAGTTAAACCTGATGCCCCACCTAACTGCCGCACAGAACATCTTTATTGGACGGGAACCTGTTAATGGTTTTCTGCTGGATGAAAATCGCCTGAATAAACAAGCCCAGGCTCTGTTTGAGATGATGAACCTGGATGTTGATCCAAGAATGAAAATTACCGACATGACGGTAGCAAAGCAGCAAATGGTGGAGATTGCAAAAGCCCTGTCATTTAATTCGGATGTCCTTATCTTTGATGAGCCCAGCGCCGCGCTTACAGACGTTGAAATTAGAGAACTGTTCCGTATCATTCGGCAATTAAAGGAAAACGGCGCAGGAATCATATATATCACCCATCGGCTTGAGGAACTTAAAGAAATTTCTGATAGGACCACAGTATTGCGTGATGGCCTATATGTTGATACGGTTGACACGCATGACACACCCATAGATCAGATCATTAATATGATGGTCGGGCGTGTGATTTATGAATCTGCCCCTGAGGTTCCAGATGAACCCAGCCATGAGTTTGTATTAGAAGTAAAGAACCTCAACCGCGGTAGATATTTGAAAGACGTCAGTTTCCAGTTGAAAAAAGGTGAGATCCTTGGATTTGCCGGACTTGTTGGGGCAGGCAGAACAGAAGCTGCCAGGGCAATTTTCGGTGCTGACCCATTTGATTCTGGTGAAGTATTTATCAATGGTGAAGAAGTCAACATCAAAACACCCACAGATGCTGTTGCACACAGCATCGCTTACCTGTCTGAGGACCGAAAACGTTACGGTCTTTGCCTGGGATTGGATGTAAAAACCAACCTCGTCCTTACAATAGTCCACCGATTAACCACCTTTTTCGGGTGGGTCAAGGATAAATTGGTAACTTCAATCTCGGCAGATTTAGTTGATCAGCTTTCTGTGCGTACCCCCAGCCTTGAACAGAAAGCGAAAAACCTTTCTGGTGGCAACCAGCAGAAGCTTGTGATTGGAAAATGGTTGGCAAAGAATGCAGATATCTTGATTTTCGATGAACCCACTCGGGGCATAGACGTTGGTGCTAAGCAGGAGATTTATTCCCTGCTGAATGATCTCGCATCACAAGGAAAATCAATCATCATGATCTCCTCCGAATTACCAGAAATCCTGCGTATGAGCCACCGGGTTGTTGTGATGTGTGAAGGTCGTGTAACCGGTGAACTGGATTATACTGAAGCAACACAGGAAAGCATCATGCAGTTAGCAACCATGCGTAATGGGAATCATCAAAATCATTAACAACCACCTGATTGAGGTCTTATATGGAATCTAAGAGTAAAAACTCAAGAAAAGAAGAGAGGCGCAGAGACTGTACAACGCCTGCTTGCATTTGGCGCGCTGGTTATTCTATTTGTCGTCTTCTCATTAGCATCACCTTACTTTTTCACATTCAACAATGTTGTTGGTATCCTGGTCTCGACAGCGGTTAACGGTTTACTGGCCATAGGCGTGACCTTCATTATCATCTCGGATGGGATTGACCTCTCGGTTGGTACGGTCATGACCTTATCATCTGTTATGGCCGCTGTGGTGGTCAGTAATTTAGGCCTTCCTGCGGTTTTGGGAATCTTAGCTGCGGATTCTAACTGGCACCCTGGTGGGTATTCTGAACGGTTTGATGGTCTCAAAGATTAAACTCCCTCCATTTATCGCAACGCTGGGTATGTTGAACATCGCAAAAGGCCTGGCTCTCGTCATCACTGATCTCTCCCCAATTTATTTCCCCTATGAAACAGGTTGGAACAAAATTGCCATGGGTTCAGTTCTTGGAGCGATCATCCCAGGATTTGAAATCCCAAATGCTGTGCTGATCATGTTTGGCTCAGCCCTTGTAGCAGGCCTGATCCTATCAAAAACCGTCATTGGTCGTTATGCTTTTGCAATTGGCAGCAATGAAGAAGCTGCAAGGTTATCCGGCCTCAATGTTGATTTCTGGAAGACATTCATTTATGGATTAGGTGGATTTTTCGTAGGTATTGCTGGTGTCGTGATCGCTGCACGATTGAATTCAGCTCAGCCAGCATTAGGCCAGGGATATGAGCTGGACGCGATCGCAGCAGCGGTCATCGGTGGCGTATCTCTAAGTGGGGGTGAAGGGTCCATGGTGGGAACGATCATTGGTGCCTTTATCATCAGCACGCTTACGAATGGATTGCGCATCATGTCCGTTCCACAGGAATGGCAGATCGTCGTCACCGGGTTGATCATCATTGTCTCTGTTGTCCTTGATATCCTCAGGAGACGCTCAAGAAATTAATATCTTATTATCAAAGATAAGTACGTTCAATATTCAATCGTCCCTAAAAATTCATTAAAGGAGGTGATGGTTTATCGAATAAGCACATCGAAGTAGACATAGTTGACCAAATTTCAAATAAGATAAAGGAGAATGATGAAAACCAAGAAACTATTAATTACGATTTTGAGCATATTGATTATTGGCGGCATGCTTGCAGCCTGCGGTCCAAAAGAAGAGGAAGAAGTAGATCTCTACATTCCTGTGATCTCAAAAGGCTTCCAGCATGCCTTCTGGCTTGCCGTTGAAAAAGGCGCTGAACAGGCCGCTGAAGAATATGGCGTCCGAATCACCTTTGAAGGCCCTGAAACAGAAGCCATGGTTGACAAACAAATGGATATGCTTCAGGCAGCCATTGACAAGAACCCCATTGCGATTTGTTTTGCAGCAGTTGACTCAAAAGCCGCCATTCCTTTGCTTGAACAAGCAGATGAAAAAGGCATTCCGATCATTGGCTTTGACTCAGGTGTAGATAGCGACGTCCCATTGGCAACAGCTGCCACAGACAACGTTGCTGCCGCAGCACTTGCAGCAGACAAAATGGTGGAACTGATCGGTGGTTCTGGTGAAGTTGCGATTATTGCTCACGACAATACCAGCCGCACCGGTATCGATCGCGTTGCAGGCTTCACAGATCAGAATCGCATCAGAATATCCCGATGTCACCATTGTTGATACCCAATATGGTGGCGGAGACCATCTGAAATCAACTGACCTGGCAAAGGCCATCATCCAGGGTAACCCAGATATCAAAGGCTTCTTTGGCGCAAACGAAGGCTCCATCATTGGCGTACTCAATGCAGCCACTGAATTGGGCCGAGATGACCTTGTCATCATTGGTTACGACTCCGGTCAGCAGCAGCTTGAAGCCATTAAGAACGGACAAGAAGCTGGCGCAATCACCCAGGATCCTATTGGCATTGGCTACAAATGTGTAGAAGCTGCCTATAAAGCATATATGGGTGAAACACTGCCCGAATTCATTGACACAGGCTTCCACTGGTTCGATGCAACCAATATTGATGATCCAGACATCGCAGCATTGCTCTACGAGTAGGATTTGCCAATATTCAATAAATAATGTTAGTTGAACAGAGAGGCTGCCGATATTTGGCAGCCTCTCATCTTATTCACAAGCTTTATTTGTTTGTGTATCATGATATAGATCGAAATAATTATTTATCAGTTAATATAATAAAACCACTGAAATCATATTAAAATTTAATTTCATGAATTTTCCTGGAGGACGATATGACACCTGAAAACCATTACCTGGCTATTGATCTCGGTGCAGAAAGCGGTCGGGTCATGCAAGGGACCTTTGCAAACGACCGTCTCGAGCTTTCCGAAAAACATCGTTTCACAACGGGTCCACTTAGTCTTCCTACAAAATATCCTGTAGGGAACCTTCAGAGTAGTGATAGTGATTGCAGCCTTGTTTGGGATTTTTTCCGTTTCTGGCAGGAAATCACGAATTGTATTCGAAGAACCGCCAAGGATGTCAATATAACCACTTTAGGAGTAGACACATGGGGTGTTGATTTCGCCCTGGTAGATAAGAATGGCCTGGTGGTATCAACACCTTTTCATTATCGAGATAATCGCACAGACGGTATGATGGAAAAAGTGTTTGAGAAAATGTCCCGGGAAAGAATTACCGAATTAACCGGCATTCAATTCATGCAGCTCAACACCCTTTACCAATTATTCTCACTTGTCCAATCCAATTCACCCCAATTGCAAATTGCCGATAAGCTGCTTATGATCCCGGATCTGATCAATTATTGGTTGACAGGGCGTGCTGTATCTGAGTTTACTGAAGCAACAACATCACAAATCTTTGACACACGACAAAGGCTATGGTCAGCAGAAATTATTGAAGCCATGGGCTTTCCTTCACAAATATTCCCGGAAATAATCAAACCAGGAACAATACTTGGCCCATTAAGAGGGTGCATTGCAAAGGATTTAAATTGCGATCCACTAGTCGTCGCCACGCCCTCACATGACACAGCATCAGCAGTCGCTGCCATTCCAGCAGAGTCCGATGACTTCGTTTGGATCAGTTCCGGTACTTGGTCAATTATCGGAACGAACATGCCCCAACCAGTTATCAATGATGCGAGTTACAAATCCAATTTTACTAACGAAGGTGGCGCTGCCGGGTATTATCGCTTCTCAAAAAATATAACCGGGTTATGGCTCATACAGCAATGCCGTAGTCAATGGCAAAAAGAAGGCCATAGCCTTTCATACTCGGAACTAACTGAGATGGCGAAAAAGGCACCTCATCTTAAGACAATAATTGATCCTGATTACAGTGAATTTGTATACATGGGGGGGATGGTGGAGAAGATCCGTGATTATTGCCGACTTACTGGACAACCCCAACCGGAGAATAAAGCTGAGACCGTACGGGCAGTACTGCAGGGGTTAGCACTCAGGTACCGGTATGTGATTGAACAACTTGAAGAGATCTCTGGCAAGAAAACAACAACGGTTCACATCGTGGGTGGTGGAACAAAGAATAAACTATTAAACCAGTTTACTGCTGATGCGCTGGGTCGTAAGGTGATCACAGGTCCGATTGAAGCCACAGCAACAGGTAATATCATCACCCAGGCGATCGCGATGGGCGATGTCCAGGGCTGGCAGGAAGGGGTTTCTGTGATCAAGAATTCCTTTGATATTCAAACCTATATCCCGGCTGACCGATCAGGTTGGGAAATAGCATATGAGCTTTTTAAGGAAAACTTAAATCAAATTTAACCTGGCATTTTAGTCACAATCTATATTTCAAATTTAAAAGCCATACAAGTCATTTATGCGTCGGAAAAACCTCATCGGGTTTTTTATCCAAATCTGTTCAAGCATTTTGTTTGAAGACCTAATTTGATCATTTCATCCCTTAAACCATCAATAATGTATCTCAATCCGGGCTTCCCGCCATAGCATTTCCAATACGACCTTCTTGCCAGATCCCCGGCAAACAGGATGGCGTTTCCATATCCCTGTTCGATTATTTCCAAAAGTCCACTTGCCAGACTTGATAACGGAGGGCTTGTGCGAACCATTTCATCAAACTCAAGATAAAAACCTCCTTTTGCCAGGCTCAGGTAAAGCTGTGGATCGAAACTCTTCCCCATATGGCAAATTATGACCCTGTTTGGTGAAATGTGATTCCTATGAAGTTCCTGGATAAGATCATCAAACGGAACCCCGGTTCTGTATGGATCATACAATTCACACCTGATTTATTCATCGTACTACCAACAGCAGAAATCAATTTGGATAAAGTCGGCGTGATGCCATTTGCATCAACCCCCAATTTCAATATCCCCGCCTTGATACAACTTCTATTCGAAGTCTCAGGATGAAGATCATCGATCAATACACCTTCTTCGCACTCACCAAGCAGGATATCGATGATCTGTTCCTCAGATTTTTCATAAAGCCAATGATCATCAGTATAGTAGCTGAGTTTATGAAAGCCGCTGCAGACAATCAGGGGCAAATCAGCCCTGAGACTTGTTTTTTCTAAAAGTTCAATATTCCGACCAGCTCCAATAGGTGAACAATCAATGATCGCCCCCCCACCTGCCTCTTTCCATGATGAAAGCTCTTCAGCGATCTTTTCTACGTCGATATGGATAAAGCCTTCTGGAATCGCAGCGCAATTTGATCCATCAATAATGACATGATCGTGTACATCAACAGCGCCAAGCTGATTGATGTTAAGTGCGCCAAAGGTTGTATTTACTATAGTCATGATGAGGGTTTGCTACTTGGAAAATAACTTCCTTATTTACCGGAATTTGACCTGACTTTTTCTGCCGTCGTTTTTAAGGTTTGTAATAATTCAGGTGTTAGCTCAAAATGCAAAACCTGAGAAATGACTTGTGTCCACCCATGGATGAAATATAACCAGCCATCCTCTACAACAAGGTTACGCTCCTCTTTTTGTGCTTGGGCCTGGTGCAGGAAATCCAATTCGCCCCGATAGTTAAATTCCCATGCAACACCATTTTCTGGGAACACCCCATCCCAGGTTACAGGTGAGCCGGGTGTATCCTTTCCCATACCTGTTGCATTTATGACGATACTCCCTGGCGGCATTCCAGTCATGATCTGGTCATTCACTAATCGGGTCAGAATTCTGGATGTAATTTGTATGGATATCGGTCCCTAATTTCTCTATCATTTCTTTCGCATGATCCAACCTTCCCTGGGAGCGGTTGATAAATGTGAACAACTTTGGTCGATCACTTTGATTTTTCTTGTTAGCAAGGTTTAAAAACGTCGCAATAGCCGATCCGCCTGCCCCAAAACTGAGCACTTCCCCCCCGTTTTCTTAAAATAATCATCACCAATGATTGCATCAAGGCTCAAACCTGAGGTGATGGGATCTTTAGCATGACCTTCAAGCCTGCCCTGGTTTTTAGAAATGCTGGATATCTCGTTCGTGATCCTGGCATAGGGATCCAGATAATCGAACATATCTCTGCAGGCACTCAGCAGGTCGATCTTGTGTGTCGTGACCAGTGCACCAACTGATAAAGGGTCAAATTTAATCTGTGACACTGCTTCTCGGTAATTTTGTGGGTCATCATGAATTTTACAATCCCACCCCTCAATGCTCACATCTTCTCGACCCAAATCTTTCATCCATAGAGGAAACACCTTCATAATCGAAGAATGTTTTGTTGTGACACCGATAAAATAAAAAGTCGGTTTTGTTTTCGTAATAACCTCACCGTTATTTTTCATCCCTGTTCCTCGTCCTTATTGCTTTGAATTTTCCACAACTTCAATGAATTCAGCTGCCCGTTTGGTGATCTCATCAAACTTGCCTTCAGCTGCCAGATTTCTAGGGCACAGGGCACTGCCTGCACCCACCGCCACGGCACCAGCCTCAAACCAATCCTTTACATTTTCTTTTGAGACTCCGCCAGTCGGCATCATTTCAATATAAGGGAAAGGTCCATGGATAGCTTTGATATATTTTGGTCCTGTAAGTGATCCTGGAAATACTTTGACGACGTGCACTCCCATTTTGTATGCGTGAAAAATCTCTGTGGGGGTTAGAGCCCCTGCCATGGTTAGCAATCCAGATTCAACCATGGCTTTAACAAGTTTGGTTTCACACATCGGGCTGACAATAAAATTTGCACCAGCTGCCTTGGCCGATATAGCCTGTTCAGGTGTGGTCAACGTACCCATCCCAAGAATAATTTCATCACCATAGGATTGCTTCAACACACTGACCACTGCTTCGGCTTGAGGTGTTGTATAGGTGATCTCTATCCCTGTTACGCCACCTGAAACCAGAGCATCAACCATCTTGATGGTTAATTCTTTTGATGGTCCCCGGATGACAGCCAGTAAACCAACTGCCTTAATTCTTTCAAGTATTTCCTGAACGGTATCCATAACTGACTCCTAATTCTTATTTATTCACCTGGTAATCAGTATCCATCAAAGTTATCCTATAAGGTATTCGTTGAGTGCTATTTCACAAATCGTGCTGAATTCATAATCTATCTAAGCATCGTAATTAAGTGTACATATTTGATATGCATAGGACAGCAGAGGTTTTTTTGGATCTAGCGATTATTTCTCAAATGCTTCCAATGCGGTACGAAGAATGTCGTGATTCCATTTTTTTTTACCAGTGAACAAATTGTCAGATGCAAAAACAATCAGCAGTAGGGTTTTGAGAGATTGGTAAACAGGATTATTATTATAACCTGTAAGATTTTTGATCGTTTCTTTTTCCATCCAGATTCGGATATAATTCACTAGCTATGAAATTATTACTAAAGTTTGCAAAAAAATATACCTGGGCACTGCTTATTACGGTGTTGAGCATGCTTGTGCTAGTCGGGGCACAGCTTTTGATACCCTGGCTTGTCCGATCCCTGATTTCACTGGTCACTGAACAGCAGTTATCCGCCGAGACAATAGACACAGTCAGCCGATTAACATTGATCGCATTGGTCACTTTCATTGCCAGGGGTATTGTTCAATTCTTGCGCAGCTATATGGCGCATATCGCGGGTTGGGGTGTGGTTTCAGATGCACGCAAGTTTGTATACGAGCATCTTCAAAAACTTTCTCTTCACTTTTATGAGGATAAACAGACGGGACAACTGATGTCCAGGGTCGTCAATGATACAGATCTTATTTGAACGGATGATTGCACATGCCATCCCTGACGTCCTTGTCAATATCATCACATTTTTTGCAATAACCGTCGTACTGGCAAGTTTGAACTGGCAGCTGACCCTGTACAGTATGGCACCTATCCCCTTGGTGATCCTTGCCCTGATAGGATTTTCAAAATTTGTCCGCCCTGCATTCCGTCGCCGGCAGAAAGAGATCGGAGAATTAAATGCAGTGCTTAATGACAGCATCGCTGGGATCCGGGAAATCAAAGCCTTTAACCGGGAGAGTGAGCAGCTTGAACGTGTTGAATTAGGTATTGAAAGGTACCGAATGTCGTTGTTGACAGCCTTAAGATTGATGGCAATATTCCAGCCATTTATTGATTTTTCCACCTCGATTGGACAACTTGTAGTGATCTTCTTTGGCGGTCAGATGGCGCTTCAGGGAACCTTACCGATTGCAGACCTGGTTGCCTTCTTCCTTTACCTTGAGATGTTCTATCAACCGATCCGGGCACTGGGCATGTCCTGGGAGCATGTTCAGGAAGCCATGGCAGGTTTTGATCGTGTCGCAGAGTTATTGTCAGTAGAACCGGATGTCACCTCACCAAGGCAGCCCAAATCACTGCCTAAACAGCTACAGGGGCATCTCGCATTACAAGGTGTCAGTTTTAGATATGAAGATGGTGAAAAAGTGCTTGAGGACATCAATCTTGATATTCCTCCCTCCAAAGTTGTCGCCCTGGTTGGGCCAACTGGTGTGGGCAAATCCACTATGGCCAGCCTGATCCCACGATTTTATGATGTTACGGATGGCGTGATCGAGTTAGACGGGATCGATATCCGGCAGATCAATGTCGAAGCTTTACGCAGGAACATCAGCATCGTCCTCCAGGATGTTTTTCTCTTCCACGGCTCAGTCCGCGATAATATTCTGTTTGGGAACCCGAAAGCCAGGGATGAAGAAATAATCGAGGCAGCAAAGATCGCCAATGCCCATGATTTCATACAGGCACTCCCGAATGGGTATGATACGCTCATAGGGGAACGGGGGGTAAAACTTTCCGGTGGTCAGCGGCAACGCATTTCCATTGCCCGGGCGGTCCTTAAGAACACGCCCATCCTGATCCTAGATGAGGCAACCTCATCAGTGGACACAGAAACAGAGTTATTGATCCAACAAGCACTGGAGCGATTAATGCAGGGTCGAACGACGATCATCATCGCCCACAGACTTTCCACGATCCAAAATGCTGATAATATCGTTGTGTTAGAAGGGAAAGAGATTGTAGAACAGGGCACCCACGACGAATTGCTCAAGAAAAATGGTCTCTATAACAGATTGTATACCGTTCAGGGGAAAATGTAATTATGAGAAGCTGCAGCAACCGCTTTTCCCACCTAAATAGGCATAATGGTGTTTGCACTCTGTGCAAGTGTAATGAATGAAATTTGCCCTCGAGTCAATTCAATTAACTGCTCTTTAAAAGAATTCATCTCCTCATCAGCTATACGAACCGACAACGTGATATCTGCACCGAAGGCTTTATTCAGAACCTCCGCACGGTGGTTTTGGATGATGATGTGTGTTTGTTCGTATAAGGGATAGGGGATTACGAATAATAATGATGTGGTAGCCAGTTTTTTTGCCCGAGGAAGGGCGTTCAAAAGCTGTCTGACACTATCGCTGTATGCACGTACCAGGCCGCCGGTTCCCAATTTCGTCCCGCCATAATAACGTGTGATCACCACCACAATATCCCCCATACCGCTGCCTTTCAGCACCCCCAGGGCAGGCCGGCCAGCAGTTCCAGATGGTTCACCGTCATCAGAACAATGTTCAATTATTGAACTGCCATGCCCAATAATATAAACAGGTACGTGATGTGTCGCTTCAGGATACTTCTTTTTGATCGCTTGAATAAACGCTTTTGCCTCATTAACGCTAAAAGCTGGTGCGCCGCTGGCGATAAAATGGGAGTTTCGATCCGTTAATTCGGTCTCGATTTGTCTGGCAGGGATGATTCGTTCATCAGACATGACATGGTGCCTTTATTGATTGGTTTGGAGAACTCATTCTACCAGATTGAATTCCTAACTCTACAAATTATCAACCCCCAAATTCTTAAAATAACTCATTTTAACGTTTTTGTGTCCCCACGGTGAGCCAGGGCACTTCGTTCGAACCCCGGTCTTAACCCCCGTGCCCGTAGGGTATTGAAAGGGCATTATGTAATGACCCTTAAAGAAAAACAACTCAATTGGATTGAGTTTTTTGTGCCCCCACGGTGAGCCAGGGCACTTCGTTCGAACTCTGGTTTTAACCCGCGTGCCCGTGGGGTATTGAAAGGGCATTATGTAATGACCCTTAAAGAAAAAACAACTCATTTGGCATTGAGTTGTTTTTGTGCCCCCACGGGGATTCGAACCCCGGTTTTAGCCTTGAAAGGGCTGCGTCCTGGTCCCCTAGACGATGGGGGCATCTTTAAGCGATTGAAATTCTACCATCCAATCAAATGATGGTCAAGAAAGAAGAAATAAACCTGAAAGGCTAAATACCTGGCAAATTCCCTGGCTCAACAGGCTCCAATACTTCTGGCCTGTCATTCTCTGGGGAGTTCACTGCCCGGGATACGGCAAAACATGTCATTTCTTCAGCAGGATAAGGTTTGAGCAGGTCTCTTAAAGAGGATGAACTGGTTTGTTCTTCAAGCCAGGTCCAGCGATCATTCTTATCAAGGATAACAGGCATTCGGTTGTGATATTTCGCAACCTTCTCATTTGGTGGACAGGTGAGGATTGTACAGGTATGCAGTTCTCCCCCATCCTTTGACTGCCAGTGCTCATATAGTCCTGCGAATGTAAAAGGATTGCGATTTTCAAGTTTAAACAAATACGGAGTTTTTGGTGTTCCCTTAGATCCCGAATGCCATTCAAAAAAGCCGTCTGCAAGGATCAAACAGCGGCGGTATTTGAATGCTGCCCGGAAAGATGGTTTTTCATGAGCTGTCTCTGAACGAGCGTTGATCATCCGATAGCCAATTTTGGGGTCATCAGCCCAGAAAGGCACCAATCCCCAGCGATACAGCTCTACTGCACGTGATTTTGGTTCTTTGACAATTGGGACAGGTTGAGAGGGTGCAATATTATAGCGGGGTTGAACAATGTGAACAAAAGGCCCCAGATCCAGCAGCTCCTGAAGTTCACCTGGATCAAGCGTCAGGGTAAATCGACCGCACATAATACTTCCCTTTCACAAATTTGTTATGCGTTTGTCAAAATTCTATCATAGATGCAGAATAAGGAAAGACCGGTGTCTAAAACCCCTCACATGACCAATGAGAACACCAGCCATCCACCCAGGATCAGGAAAATGGCCCCCATGGCTAACTTGACGGTTGCAGCATTCTTCTGGAAAAATCCCGTGAGTTGTTTGGAAGTTGTCCCAAAGTAAACCAGAATGAAGATGATCACCAGGGGAAGAATGAAGAGTAAATTGTATAAGATCAAATAAAGAATCGCTCTAATCCGCAGTTCTGGAATACTGCTGACAAAGATGATCGTGGGCAGATAAACCTGTCCCGTACAGGCTAATTCCAGGAATGAAATGAATGACCCCTGCGGTAAAAGCACCAACTACATAGTTGCGTGCACGCCTGCCCTTGCGTATCGTTGCATTGATCCGCTTGCGCAAAGGTTCAGGCAGCTTCAACATCATATCGCCTACCTCACCCTGACGTGCTTTTCGATAGTCAAGGAAACTTAAGACTGCCAGAACCAAACATAATATTCCTGTCAATGCATAAACGACTGTAGCGATAGTGTCCAGAGTAGAACCAACCAATTCAAGAAGCTGATATAATCCCAAACCGACTGCCAGATATGCCAGGAATACGCCAGCAGTGAAAGCTCCCCCAACCAGCAGGACTTCTTTACCCTTTCTTCCACTCAATGTAAGGTAAGATACAAAAAATATTAACGTCGCAAAGGCGCAGGGATTAATGCCATCGATCAGCCCTGCTGCAAGGATGGCTAACCAGCCCATTTCCTTAAACCGATCGATGATATTCTGTTGATCTGCTTCAGGATCGTAGTCCAGCCAGACTGCTTGAGTTCCTGATCCCTGGTATTCTTCCAGGATTGGGATGATATTCTCAGGGATGATCTCTTCGCCAAACAAGCAATGATCTCCGATGAACAACCCTGGGGATTGAAACGTACTTCTCGGGTCAATACGTTCGGTCATCCATTCCGCCAGATCAGCATGGTCATAAATATTAAATTCGACAATCTGGATTTGCGGATATTGAGAGCGAAGATAAATCAAATCCGCCTCAACCCGGCTGCATTCTTTACACCCGGTCTGGTAGAAATATGCCATAAATATAGGCGCATCAACCACACAGTTCTCTTCAGTGTCGCAGAGGTCTTCACCTGCTTCAACCTGGTCAGGGAGGATACTCACCAACTCACTCATATTCAGCCCATCAATGTCAGGGATCAATAACCCTCCCTGATCTAATCCTTCTTGCACCAGTTGTGGAAACTCTCTTCGGATCTCAGTTTCTCCGATCAGGATCCGGTCGTCAATGATCAGCGTGGGAATACTGCGTTCAGATACAGCCACGTCATAGTGATCTTCAACCAGAAGCATCGCTTCATAATAATCCGGTTTGCTGATGTTCAATAAGCGAATGTCGAGCAAATTCCCGAGTTCAGCTTGCATGGGTGAAATGACTTCATCAATGATTGCCAGGCAGTGCGGACAATCATTGGCATAGAAGTATAGAACCTGTACCGCCCCTTCAACGCTAACCTTCTCATTTTGAGGGGCTACTGGCCCCACTGGCGTTAATTCCTGAAAACTTCCAATTGTCTCCACTTTGGAAAAAGTTTTTGCAGAAATAAGAGTCAGCATCAGCAGAATGTTGACTGTGATAATTATCAGAATTTTTCTTGATTGTTTCATTTACAAATTTTTCCAGTTTCCTGTCAATTCACAGTAATTAATCTCATCTTTTAGTCCACACACATTAGATGATTATATGTCAAATTCTTGAAAATAAGTGAATATCAGATGGAATTAAATTGAGATCATCCGGAATCACGATCAGCAGATCTACCACTTTTAGGCATCTATTTATCCATCAAAAAAGTGTTCCGTAAACTCAATTTTGCATGATAAAACAAAATAAAAATTCAACCTAAGTTGAGTCATATCTGTCGACAAACGTCACTCACAAAATCCTGACTGTTAACCTTGTAATAACAGAACTTTTGTTCTATAATATTCTATATGGATACACTGGCTAAACTGCAGGTGCTTTCATTAAAATATGAATTTCGAAGCAGCGGAAGACGTTCAATTTACTGCCAAAACAGATACTTGCCGTGAGGAGTTGAAGCAGTTAAAGGAACGCTTCCCTGTCACACAAGCCCACTTACCAAACGGAAAGACCATCCCCCTGCTGAAAACAATGCAAACCTCGGTTTGCGAAAGGGATTGTAATTACTGCTGCTTTCGATCGGGAAGAGATACGCCCCGTGCAAGCCTTTCGCCCAACGAATTAGCAGCGGCAGTTGAAAAATTATCAAAAGCAGGAATTGCCAAAGGCGTATTCCTCAGTTCTGGTATCACTGGAGGTGGGATAAGAACCCAGGATCGGATCATCGCAACAGCCGAGATATTAAGAAAGAAGTATCAGTATAAGGAATATATCCATTTGAAGATCATGCCTGGGGCTGAAAAGGACCAGATATTCAGAGCAATGCAGTTAGCAGATCGTGTGTCCATCAATCTTGAAGGACCCGATGAGAAAAGCCTGAACCGATTGGCACCCCATAAGGTCTTTTTCCAGGAACTTCTCAAACCTCTGCGATTGATACAGGAGATCCGACAATCTTATTCACCACATCTCGCTTGGAAAGGCGTTTGGCCTTCAAGCTGCACACAATTTGTAGTTGGTGCAGTTGGTGAAACAGACAGGGAATTATTGGAAACAACAACGACTTTGCAGTCTGATTACAGGATTACCCGGGCATACTACTCGAAATTCTCCCCTGTCATTAACACACCCTTTGAAAATTTCCAACCCGTAAATCCCTGGCGACAGCACCGTCTTTACCAGGCATTCTATCTTCTCAGGGACTATCATTTTATTTTTTCTGATCTCCAATTTGATCCTTCAGGTCATTTGGATCTTCAAAAAGACCCAAAACTCTCCTGGGCAGAACACCATTTATTATTCAACCCTGTTGAAATCAATCAGGCAGGATATCAGCAGCTGATCAAGATCCCTGGCATTGGCTCAATCACAGCACACAGAATCTGCAGCACACGTAGGTATGGTAAGATACGTGATATCACCGTACTAAAGAAAATGGGTGTGCGTACTTCAAGAGCCTCCAGATTTATCCTTTTGGATGGACACACTCCCGCTTACCAGCCAGGACTTTTTCAGTGACAACCAGGAATTTAACCGTCAAACATTTCATTTCCGAATTTATATCCGTATCTTTTAATAAACTCCCACAATTCAGCAAGAAACCACCCTGTCCTGATGTCTTCACCTGGCAGGAACGGACTTATCATGTTTCAGCTTGCTTATCAGAAAGGACTGATTTTTCTCGCAGTGGACGGATGGTAAATAATATGCAGCCACAACATGCTCAGGTAGCGGGTAATCGAGGCTCCTGGGGAGTTGGAAAATTTTATTTTGATGTTCAAACTCAGGAGAATTTGTTTTTTCGTATCTATTATGACCGGGCACCAAAGGATGCTTTCGACCGGAAAGGTAAATGGATTTTGCTTGCCGAACTTAAAGATTCGGAAGTATAAACTCTTAAATCTACCACAACATAATGACTATGCGAATAGATTGATTGCAAAATTAGACCCTCTACAATCAACATATTGAACAAGTTCCAGGAATTATCTAAACAATATCTACACGTGTTAGGTTGATCTCACAATCCATTAAGGTTTGAAAGAGGTCTTTCCTTTTCTTCTCGTCCAGACCTCTAATCACCCAACGGAGCGTAAAAGAACCATCAGGGAAAGTGTTGTTCACTGTCCTGAGGATATTTCCCCCAAACTGCGATACCAATCCAGCCAGGTAAGCCAGCACACCAGGTTTGTTCGTGTTACTCGGACCGATGATGTTAAGAGACGTCCACCCCAGAACTTCTTTTATAATACCTGCGTCTTCAAGTGCATCTTTGACATCGCTCAATCTGATGGCTCCCCCACCTAATGCGGAATAAAAATCATCCAAACTCGAGGCAGCCAGGTAGCTGAGAAAATTCTCAAACTTTTCCTGCTCCTGTATCTGCACATCCTCAAAATTCATAATGCCTCGTGATTCAAGGAGCGGTTTGATCCGTTTTCGTCCTTCTTCAGCAGTTTGTTTAAGAGCGCCGGTCACCAGGGCAGAGCGCAGAAACCGGGCTGTATTCAAGTTGCTGAAATCCAACCACTCACCAGTGGGGACAATCCTGTTGCCATGTGTAATCACCCGGATAACGTCCCCGGGATATACCGGGTCACTCAGGTGTCTTGTCACACCATTCACCTCAACACGGTTGATCTTATCCAGGAGAAATTCCTGGATGGATGCTACAGCATCCAATACAGTAGAGCCATCTGGAAGGAACCGGGTGCCGCCAGTAGGCGTGAATATCTGGATTGGTTTATACTGCGTGATAGACCTGCCGTTGTTTAAGGCATACACAACGCCCCATAAATTCTCACCTTCCATCTCTTTGGTGGCAATTGCGATCTCTACTGCCCCCTTTCCAGGAAACCAGGCTGTGACCTGTAAAGCTTGATATCCATGCTGGGGACTGGCGATATAGTCGTCGAACCGTCCCTGATCCAGGTTGCGGTTGAACAAACGGTTTACCCGTGATAACAACCGATAACAATCAGCGGCGTTGGGTCCATCAACAAGCATCCGGAAACTGACAATATCATTAACTGATGAGAACTCATCCAGGGACGTCCGTCGATCACGAGCCATCCTTCGTAACTTTTGCCAGGCTTGCCAGTATCCATTGACGATGATGCGCACTGTCCCGCTAATCCCTTCTTCTTCCATCAGGTCGCTTAATTGACGCAGCATCGAATTAATAAAATCCAAGTCAAGGCGTGGATCACGGTCAATTTCTTTCCTGACAAACTGATACACTTCTGGTTCAGCATATGGAAATGCCATGTCCTCAAGCCAACGCCGCCAACGGTAGCAGTTCAGGATTCCCGTCAGTTTCCCGTATGCCCGGATCGCTTCAGTCGCTTTCTGACGCTGTTTTTGAGGGGACATATGTTCCAGCGTCATGATATTATGGCTTTTGTCCGCCAGCTTGATAAGAAAAACCCCCGGGTCTCTAAATCTTGCGATCTTCCGGAGGGTTTCGAGTTCACGGGAACGGCCGTCTCGTGGATTGCTCATCTTGGTGACGCCATCAACAAGATAAGCAATATGTTTTCCAAGAATACCAGGGAAATGCCCCTGTATCTTTTCAAGGCTTTCACCCTGATCTTCCACTGCATCATGAAGCAATGCAGCAATGGTCCAGGCTTCATTCTTCAAAAGCCGGTCAATAAAATCTGCAATCCAGACACAGTGGGTTTCAAAATATGGCTCCCCACTGAGCCTGCGCTGTCCCTGATGGAGTTTCTGCCCAAGTTGATATGCCCTGGCAATTTCAGGTGTTCTTGGTACAAAATGCTCAGACACACTGAATTCATCCGCAATTTTCGGACGAATCTCATGAACAAATTCAACTTCAACCATAGAACAGATCCTATCGCTGCCGCACAGCTATCAATCTCTAAGTGAAAAAATCCTTCTTTATCTAACCAGACACACGCTGCTGGTCTTTTTCGGCGTTTATACATTGATCTGCAGGGAATACACAGGCAGGCAGATCAATATATAGAGCCGATTATAATCGTTTTTCATGTTTTATGGCAAATTTTCAGCGACACCCCCAGATGATCATACCGGCGGATCAGGCTCCAGCCATCATTATATCTCTTGTAATAGAACAAATATTCTATTATAATAAGTCTATGACATTGATCAGGAAACTCTGGCGTTGGATCAACCCGACGGATCACATCCGGCTGCTGATCCTGGAATTGGATTCCATAAACGCTGCCTACCTATCAAAGCTTGCTGTAGAGGCACACACCTCCCGATCAGAAGTTGCCCGGGACTTACTGAAAACAGCCCTGGTGGACCAGCAGATAGCAGAGACGCACCTGGCACGCTGGCGTACGCTGACACCCCGGCAGCAGCAGGCCGCTGCGCTGACCTGCCTGAACTTTACGAACCGACAAATTGCAGCCCATTTGGGCATCTCTCCCCAAACAGTCAAATCCCATATACGCAACCTCCTGCATCGCCTTGACCTGCACAGCAAAGCCGAATTACGCCTGGCGCTGGCAGATTGGGATTTCAGCGAGTGGATCTGAACACTACCCCCATCGGTTAACCCCGAATTTCACCCTTATTTAACCCCGATTCACGATATCGAACATCTGTTCTATGATCGTAAGATTGGGGTATGAACCAGAAAATCACAACCTTTCCAGTCCCACAATCAGGCAAAATTTCCCTGGTGGTCGCACCCAGGGCGATCGTACCCAGCCTGATGACAATGTTATCCGCCCTGGCGCTGCGCGGCCGTGTGATCGTCGTGGATGGCGGCAATTGTTTTGACGGCTATGCCCTGGCGCGTGCCCTGCGCCGGCAAACCCACCACGTCCAGGCCGCACTCAAACAGGTCTGGCTCTCGCGCGCCTTCACCTGCTACCAGATGGTCAGCCATGCTGGCAGAACTTCCCGTAGATGGCACACCCGTCATCGTACTGGACATGCTTTCAACCTTTCTGGATGAGAATGTCAACCTCACCAAGCGCCAGCGCCTGCTGGGAAGCAGCCTGAATCTGCTCAGACGCATCAGCGCAGAAGCCCCGGTTGCCATCTGGGGCCGTGTGCGATCAACACCCAGTGGAGAAGATCAGATGCTGCTCACGCCTCTCCTGGAAGCAGCTCATGATATCTGGGAACTTGAGACGCCTGCATTACCCGATCACCAATTGACACTGTTCTGATCCATCCAACCGCAACACAAGACACAAGGAGAACGCCATGGGACGAACACTCCCATCTGCAACGCAATTGATGTTAAAGGAAGAAGCCGCTTTGGCGCGTTTTCGACGCGCCCTGCGGCGGGGGGACCAGCTGGTCTTTGATGACCTGTTCACATCAGCTCAAAAACACATCTCTGCTGCCGCTTACGCCGCGCACGCCCTGCCCTTTGAAACCTTCCTGATGGCCATGCTTCTTGAAGAGCACAAAGAAGTCATGCGCCTGCGGCAAATCGTTGACATCCTTCAGGAGATGCATGCGTGAGTTTGCCGGCTGGCTGCTTGACCTGTTTGAAGATCCACGCGAAGGACTCGTGCTCTATTTTATTGATCAGAACGGCACACGCTGCCGCCTGACCCAACCTTTTCCAATCACCTTTTACGCCCTTGGCGATGATGAAGCGCTGCATACCCTCTGGCATCACCTGAGCGACCGCCCCAGGGAGATCACGCTCAGCCGAACCCAACGTATGGACGTCTTCAAGCGCCGGATGGTCACCGTCCTCGGGGTTACCATTCAGAATCCCTACGAAGCTCGTAAAATCTTCCATCAGGTTGCCTCCCGTTTTCCGAACCTTGAATACGCCGATGCAGACCTTCAAATTTCGCTTCGCTTCGCAGCCCGAGACCGGCGCATTCCCCCTGGCATACTGCAGGGTGCAGGCAAACGAATTCCCAGGAACTTCAGGAGCTTGAAGTGCTTGAAAAAGCCTGGAAATTGAAGACCATCCCAATCCCCCTGCGCATCATGTCGCTCAGCACCGGATGTCGCCCCGCATCACGCCCATCCGCGCCACCTTGAAATAGAGGTGGGGGGCGATACCTACCATTTTGACCTGCGAACCTGGCGGCCGCTCCTGATCAACCTGCGCGCCCTGATCCAGCGCCATGACCCGGACCTGCTGCTGACGGATTGGGGAGACACCTGGCTTCTGCCCCTGCTTCTCGAACAATCAGAAAAATACAACATCCCATTGGGATTGAACCGGGAAGCCGGGCGCGGCGTCAGCTGGCACGAAGAGCGCACTTATTTTTCATACGGGCAGATTGTCTATCGAGGGCAGCAGATCCATCTTTTTGGACGCTGTCACATCGACCGCAAAAATGCCATGCTGTGGAATGATTATGAATTGGATGGCACCGTCGAGGTCAGCAGGATCACCGCCCTTCCCCTGCAAACATCTTCCCGCGTTTCACCAGGGACAGGCATCTCATCCATAGAAATGCTGACTGCCTTGCGCGAGGGCATCCTGGTTCCCTGGCAAAAACAGCAGGCAGAAATGCTCAAGCCAGCCATGGACCTGTTTGCGGCAGACCAGGGCGGCATGGTTTACCAGCCCAAGATCGGCGTACACAAGAACGTGGCAGAGATCGATTTCGTCTCACTGTATCCTGCCATCATGGTTCACTTTAACATTTCACCGGAAACGATCCTCCCCAATCCAAACGAAGAAAATCTCGTTCCTGCCCTGGGGCTGGCGATTGACACCAGCCAGGAAGGGTTGATCCCCAAAGCGCTGCGCCCCCTGCTTGAAAAACGCATCGAAATGAAAAAACACCTTGCCAGCACGCCTTCCTGGGACCCCTTCCGCAAAAATTTTAAGCGGCGTGCTTCGGCGCTGAAATGGCTGCTGGTAACATGTTTTGGATACCTGGGCTACAAAAACGCCCGATTTGGACGGATTGAAGCCCACCAGGCGGTCACTGCGTATGGCCGGGAAGCGCTTCTCCGTGCCAAGGAAACGGCTGAGGATTTTGGTTTTGAAGTCATTCAACTCTACGTGGATGGTTTGTGGGTGCAGCACCCTGAAAAGACACGCCCTGAGGAGATTGAACCCCTGCTGCTGCAAATCCAGGAACGCACCGGGCTGCCCATCTCACTGGATGGCATTTACCGCTGGGTGGTCTTCGTCGGCTCCCGCCAAAACAAAAAGCGTCCTGTTGCCAACCGCTATTTTGGCGTTTTCCAGGATGACTCCATCAAGGTGCGGGGGATTGATGCTCGACGGCGGGACAGCACACCCTTCGTCTCTGAAACGCAGATGCACATACTGAAGCTGCTTGCCAGCAAGCAGGATCCAGTCGAAGCCTTTCCGGAAGCCGTTAACTATATAAGAAAACAGCTTGCAGCACTTCGGCAGGGTCAGATCGTGTTACCTGATCTTCTGGTCAGGCAGCGGCTGGGGCGCAAGTTGGAAGCCTACCGGACACCCTCCCCAGCGGCACGGGCTGTTCTGCAGCTTAAATCCGTCGGTAAGGAAATGCGCCCGGGACAGCGTGTGCCATTCCTTTATACCCTGGGGAAGCCGGGGGTTTTCGCATGGGACATGCCCCAAAAACTCAACCCCCGTGCAGTTGATGTGGCACGCTATCAGCGCCTGCTTTTGAGGGCAGCTGGCATTGTGCTGGAATCATGGGGAATGGATGAGGAGAAGCTTACTGAGATTGTGCTCTCAGACGCCAGTCAACTTCTGCTGCCGGTTCCGCCCAAGCAGCACCCGGGACAGCACCGCCGCAATATTCCAGGCATCATCCATCCCGCGATGGATCGTGCCCTCAAAGGGCAAGCCCAATAAACCTGTTCCTTTTTGTAAATTAACTTCACGTTTGAGATTGAACTGCAAAGCCAGAAGGTTTTTGACGTTAATATGGGATCTGCCAAACGGATAAGGAACGCCAAACGATTCACACTGATCCAGGAATTTCAACCGGTCATAATCGCCGTAACTTGCCCATGTGCGATGATGTGATTGGTACTCCTCCACCAGCAGTGTGCAGGCATCAGGAAAACTCAAGCCATCCGCCAGCATTTCTGGTGTAAGCGTGGTTAACTTCTCACAGTAACGGCTTAATGTGGATCTCTGCGGCTTGATCAATATCGCCCGAGGTGTTGATCTTTCGCCTGTGGCGACATCCAGCACACACAGGCCAATTTCAATGATCTCACTCTCCTGGCCGGGTGGAGGGTCCCCTTCCCAGCAAGTCGCCTCAAGATCGATCACAATGATCTTATCCAGTTTTCTCGTCATTCTTCCGTTACTCCATTTCGCTTACTTTTGCCTGGTCTGCACGGCTCATCCCCTGTACAACCAGCGCATAAGATTCATCAATCATCCTTATTATTTCGTCATCTGGAATGCTGCCATCAAGCATCACTGTATTCCAATGCTTTTTATTCATGTGATAACCCGGCGTGATTGCCCTGTATTGCTTCCGCAGGATCACCGCATCAATGGGATCTGCTTTCAGGGAAATCCTGAGAGGGTCCGCCTGCCAGGCAACCAGGGCAAACATCTTTTTCAGCACTTTATACACCAGTGCATCAGGACCAAAGGGCATATCCCGTCGCGCCCCTGGCTTGCTTTCCAAATACTGACAGAGCCTGTTGTAGTTCATGAAATTTAAGTATTTCTGACAGGTTTCAGGAACTCAACACTTTGTGTACTTAGGTCAACAGTACAGAAAGAACGTGGCTCCCTTCCCATACCGCCAAGTGCGCCCGGGTTGATGAGTCGTGTTCCACCGATTAGCTCATCCCGCTTCTCATGTGTATGGCCATGAAAAATCCAGGCATATTTCTTCTTTAATATCAGGTTATGAAGCATCCCTTTTATATGGCTGTGCGTTGCAGCGATCCATACGCCGTCCAACTTGCCTTCATAGACAATCCCAGCAAAATTATCATCATTCATTTTATTGATCCGTTTCACAATGGCTCTGCTTGCAGAGTCAATATTTCCTAAAGTATAAATCACCCGAAATCCAACAAAATGAGAGACCATTTCCAGGCTGGTCAGATCACCACAATGGATCACTGTTTTGATTCCCAGCCCCCGAAAAACCTCCAACGCAACGATCATATTGGAGAGATTATCATGCGTGTCAGACAAAACACCTATCTTCATTTAATGCGCTCCTCTGTAAACTAGGAATAATTCTACACGATATCTTGGGTTCGCTTTGATCCATTCCAAATTCGTTGTATCTACACGAATACCTGTCTGTGGTAAAATTTTATTGTTGTAGACTTTAAAGAAAAACCTCGACATCTCACCATCACGAACAAACCCGATCTAATTAGCTTTACAGTGGTTTGGGAGAAATCATGACATCCTCATTACAGCAGGGAATCAATGCAGCGAAGGCCGGACACACGCAGGTAGCATTGGATTTCCTGAAAGATGCTATCATCGAAGAACCACAAAATGCAGATGTGTGGGTTTGGATTGCTGCAATTATTGAAGACCTGGATAAACAGGAGATCTTTCTAAAGAAAGCGCTGGAAATTGATCCCAATAATATTCCAGCTCAACGGGGCATTGATTATCTGAATAGAAGAAAACAGCAGCAAGTTATTGTTCCTGACGACAGTCTTTCAGATCGTACCCGCCCGATTTCTCCATTCCCAGCACCAGTGAAAAAAGACCAGAAGAAAAAGAAGCAGCGGAAACCGGCAAAACCAAAAAAAGAGAATAGATTCCAGCCCAAACCTAAAGTCAAAAAAACAACAGCGCAGGGTGAAACTGACAATAACCAATCAAGATTAAGCTTGTTTGAGATCTCGTTGATCGGAATAGTGGTAGTTGTTTTCAGCTTTATTGGATTGTTGACAGCCAGTTCGTTATTCGATTTTCAACTCCCACTGGACTTCTTAAATAACTCGCAGCCTAAGTTAAGAACAGAACCACCTTACCCAGGCGTCTTCCTTTATGAGAATGAGACTTATTTTGATATCCAACAGCACGAGGAAATACCAACACAGGATGTAGGGATTCCTACAAGCTTTAATTCAAACCCTGTGATCGTTTTTTGGCAAACGGACACCGCAGCAGATGAGATCAAGTTTAATCTATCAAACCGGAGATTTTATCACCCTGGAAACCTTCCAGGTTAAAGGCGGGGCAGATTTATTCCAGGCGACAAAAAGTCTGGAAACTGGACTATATTGTATTCAGGGATCGCTGCACAACGATCTGGTTTTTTGGTGTTTTAAAATCACCTCCCCATCTTCTGAAAGCTAAATTCGATCAATGAACGATTTGATTAATCATAAGAACTCCCAAGACCTATCTTTAATTGAATATCGATCATCAACCCAAATTCACCATACGAATCAAGAGAGTTGAAATTGTTAAAACACAAAATCATAAATACAGCGTTTATTGCCCCGGAAATTAAGAAATTTGTAATCCAGGCGCCTCAGATTGCCAGAAAACGACATCCCGGTCAATTTGTGATCGTCCGTGTATCTGATACAGGTGAACGCATACCTTTGACGATCGTTGATTCAGATGATGCTGCTGGAACGATCACCCTGATCGTTCAGGGTGTGGGAAAAACCACCCGGGAGTTGAACCAGCTTGAAGCAGGTGACCTGATCCATGACCTGGTGGGTCCATTAGGCAATCCATCTGAAATTGAACACTTTGGACATGTCGTGGTCATTGGCGGGGGTGTTGGAACAGCAGTCAGTTTTCCTCAGGCAAAAGCCCTGAAACTCGCCGGAAATCACGTTACCGCGATCATTGGTGCGCGAACAGAATCCCTGATCATTCTTGAAGATGAACTCAGGCAGATCGTAGATGATGTTCGTATCTGTACGGATGATGGTTCCTATCATGCCAAAGGTTTCGTGACAGATCAATTGAAGGATTTGATAGAAGAAAAGAAGAAAATTGATTTCGTTCTTGCGGTAGGCCCTTTGCCCATGATGCGCGCTGTATCTGAGATGACCAGGCCATTTGAAATTCCTACCTTTGTCAGCCTCAATTCAATCATGGTTGATGGCACAGGCATGTGCGGTGGGTGTCGTGTGGTCATCGGGAATAATGTGAAATTTGCCTGTGTAGACGGCCCGGAATTTGATGCCCACCAGGTCGATTTCAATACACTGATGAATAGAAATAAGTCCTATTTGCACGAGGAAAGCTGTGCGCTTGAAGAAGCTGAAGAGAAAATCAAGAAAGCTAAGCGCAAAGAAATCAAGCGGATACCCCGTCAGCCAATGCCCATGCGTGATGCGGAAGAAAGAACGCATGACTTTATCGAGGTAAACCTCGGTCTCACTGAAGCGCTTGTGCAGCTTGAAGCCCAACGCTGCCTGGACTGCAAACGTCCTCTGTGTGTCGCCGGATGCCCTGTTGGCGTAAAAATCCCGGAATTCATCCAATTGATCACAGAACAGAACTACATTGAATCTTCACGCTTGATCAAAGAAGATAATGTCCTTGCAGCCGTTTGCAGCCGGGTTTGTCCCCAATCCGATCAATGTGAAGGAGCCTGCATCCTGACGCGACGTGGTGAAAGTGTTTCCATAGGTGCATTGGCAAGATTTGTAACTGACTATGAACGATATCATGCCGACCCGACACCTCAACCAATCGGAAAAGAGATTAAGACCGGCAAGAAGGTTGCAGTTATTGGCTCCGGACCTGCAGGATTATCCTGTGCTGGAGACCTGATCAAGATGGGTCATGATGTCACAGTGTTTGAAGCCTTTCATGAACTTGGTGGCGTGTTAACCTACGGCATACCGGAATTCCGCTTACCTAAAACAATAGTTCGTGAAGAAATCGATGCCCTTGAGGCTTTAGGTGTTCAATTCATGCCCAATACGGTTATTGGTATTACATACACCATAGATGAATTACTGACCCAGGAGGGATATAATGCTGTCTTCATCAGCGTTGGTGCTGGCTTGCCGTATTTTATGAACGTCCCGGGTGAAAACCTGGTTGGTGTCTATTCAGCTAATGAATTCCTGACCAGGGTCAACCTGATGAAAGCCTATCAGTTTCCAAAATCCGATACGCCTGTGATTGACTGCAAAGGAAAACATGTTGCAGTGATCGGCGGCGGCAATACAGCCCTGGATTCAGTCCGTGTAGCCCTTCGCTTAGGCGCGAAAAAAGGGAGCATCTTCTACCGTCGTACTGAAAGTGAAATGCCTGCCCGTGTTGAAGAAATTGAACATGCGAAAGAGGAAGGGGTATCCTTCCAGTTCCTGAATAGTCCAGTTGCTTTCCAGGGTGACGATAAGGGATGGTTGAAAGGTATTAAATTGATCCAGATGGAATTGGGTGAACCGGACAGCTCAGGAAGAAGACGACCCATCCCCATCCCAGGATCGGAATATGATATCCCTGTTGACCTGACAATTGTCGCGATCGGAAACGGTTCCAACCCGATCATCCAGCGTACAACTGACGACCTGGCATTCAATAAATGGGGAAACATCATCGTTGATGAAGCGTCCATGGCAACCAGTAAACAGGGTGTCTTCGCTGGAGGCGATATTGTTACCGGAGGCGCGACGGTCATCCTGGCGATGGGTGCAGGAAGAACCGCTGCCCAATCGATTAACGCCTACCTCAATCAAGCTTCCATAGACTGACAAAAGGGATTGTAGTGACTCATCAAACGAAGATCGTATGCATTGGTGCTGGAAGTTATTCTTTTGGGGTGTCTACGCTCGTAACACTGCTTCGGAGTGAAACGCTCAAAGGGTGCCAGCTTGTATTGGTTGATCAAAATCAACATCATCTTGATATCATGCATGCGTTTGCGAGCTGGCTCAATGAAGCCTGGGATTTACAGATGCAGATCAGTGCGTTTACAGATCATAAAGCTGCGCTCCAGGATGCTGATTTCGTGGTCAACGCAATTGAAGTAGGACCCAGAGAAGCCCTGTGGGAGTTTGATTATTCCATCCCGCTCAAATACGGAGTCCGTCAACCTTATGCTGAAAACGGCGGGCCAGGTGGTTTTGGCCATGCGGCCAGGAATATCATGCCCATCCTGGAGATCGCCTGGGATATGGAAGAAAAATGCCCGGATGCCTGGATCATAAATTTCACCAACCCGATGCAGCGCATATGCGCTGCAGTTCACCGCCACAGCAGGATCAAGGTCGTCGGCTTGTGCCATCAACTTGGCGCTGGGTATGCCATGATTGGGAAAGCAATGGCAGACGATCTGGGAATTGAAGTCCCTGAGAACTTCACCAGCACACATGCCAGCCCTAAATATGCATCCGGTATGATCGCTACTGCCTTGCAGGCACTCGAAAAAATAAAAGTCACAGCTGCAGGTGTCAATCACTTCACATGGATGCTGGCTTTGCAAGACCGAAAAACAGGTGAAGATCTGTATCCTCATTTTCGTAAACGCTGGAAAGAGCTTCCACGCACCTTTGAACCCCTGACCAGGCGTGTATTTGATGTCTTTGATCTCTTTCCGATCCCAGGCGATGAACATCTGTGTGAATACCTACCCTGGATGAGCGACCCCAGCACCAAACCCTGGGAGAAATTTGATTTAGAGCTTTATGAATGGCAGCTACACAGCCGCGGACGGGATAATCAATGGGTTGAATTGAAAACCGCTATAGAATCACAATCAAACCCTGAACAGTTTATTCCTTTCTACAGCGAAGGCGCATTGGAAGTTATCGAAAACATCCTCAAAAATGGTGAATACCTGGCTGAAGCTGTCAATATACCAAATCAGGGACAAATCCCAAACCTGCCATCCGGCGCTATCATTGAACTGCCTGGAATAATCAATGCGGATGGTATTTCCGGCATCCCTGTTGATCCGTTACCGGAGGGTATCGCTGAACTCATCCGCAGAGAGATTACGGTCAGCCACTTGACTGTGGATGCGGTTGTCAAAGGAGATCGCCAGCTTGCCCTCCAGGCAATCCTCCTTGATCCTGTTATTCGGGATATGGATACAGCAAAATTAATTTTGGATGATTACCTGCTTACTTATCGGGAGCACCTGCCTACTTTTTGGGCATAATTTCACATGTGCCTATATTTGGATTTTATGGTAAATTACAACAGAAATAATTACTATGGAGAGTTAACATGAGCGATCAAATGATCCCTAAAGACAAGGAAGAAAAACAATCCTCAAAATTCATCCGCTTCTTAAGCGAACCGCTATCCAAAGTCGGCTGGCCAACCTGGCTTGTTTATATCCTGGCAGCTGTTGGAATCATTTATATCCTGAACCCAACCTCCGGAATTATCGAACTTATTCCGGACAATATCCCCCTTATCGGAAACATGGATGAGGGAGTTGCTGTGATGATGATTCTTGCTGGTTTAGTGGAAGCAGTTGAGGGCAGGAAACTCCGCAGAGAAAAGAAAAACCCGGCAGCAGATACGCCTGATTCAAATCCCACTGCATCAGACCACCTTTAGAATTTTGCTCATCTCCGCAGAGGAATTTCCTGGATAAAAGTGAGATAATAAGTTGTTTTCTCCCCAATGATTTTAATATTGACGATTTGGGAATAGCATAGTATATTTGGGGCAGAAGCTTAACGGAAGTTCGATAAGACTTGCATGGTTTTGTTCTTGTTTGGAACGTACGTTAGCAGGACAAGTAGGAATTTTGAACAAAGGAGGTTTCCAAACATGGCAGAACGTGTACTTGGCGAAGTCAAGTGGTTCAACGGCGAAAAAGGTTATGGCTTTCTCGCTCGTGACGATGAAGAAAAAGATGTTTTTTGTCACTTCACAGCAATCAAAGCAGAAGGTTTCCGAACCCTGCGCGAAGGTCAGCGAGTAGAATTTGAAGTTGTTGATGGTGACAAGGGTCCTCAGGCCCAAAATGTTGAAATCATTGAGTAATTAACCCAAAAATTAGATAATAAAATGCGATGTGATCATACATCGCATTTTTATTTTATTTAGAAAATTTTTGATCCTGGTCAATAGGCAAGATACTCCTGGACATCTCCTAATATTTTCCTTCTTGATGTGAGTATCATCCTCGTATGAAGATTATGGAAAAAAGGTTTTCTCTTCCGAAGTATAATCAATACAGAAAATCGAGTTCAAAGGAGAAATTATGTCATATATAAATACATCACCTGATTACCTGCCAGCAGTCGATCGATATGATACGATGCAATATCGAAGGTGCGGGAAAAGCGGCTTAAAATTGCCCTTGCTATCATTGGGATTATGGCATAATTTCGGAGGTATCTGATTCATTTGAAAACGGTCGAAAGATGGTCCGAAAGGCTTTTGATTTAGGCATCACTCATATTGACCTGGCAAATAACTACGGCCCTCCACCAGGCGCTGCAGAGGAGGTATTTGGACGTATCCTCAAAATGGATTTCAGACACCATCGAGATGAAATGATCATCTCCTCAAAAGCTGGATATGATATGTGGCCAGGTCCTTATGGAGAATGGGGATCAAAGAAGTATCTTGTTGCCAGCCTGGATCAAAGCCTTAAGAGGATGGGTTTGGACTATGTGGATATCTTCTACTCTCACCGCTTCGATCCTGATACCCCTCTGGAAGAAACCATGCGCACGCTTGACCTGATCGTCCGTCAGGGCAAAGCCCTGTATGTAGGTATTTCCTCTTATGGCCCCAGGAACACGATAAAAGCGTTTGATATTCTATCAGAATTGGGAACGCCATGCCTGATCCATCAATCTTCTTATTCGATGCTGAATAGATGGGTTGAGGAGGAACTGCTGAATATTCTGAATGAGTATGGTGTTGGTCTGATTGCCTTTTCACCCTTAGCGCAAGGGATGCTATCAGATAAGTATCTGAATGGGATCCCTGAAAAATCTCGCGTTAAAAAAGCCGATTCGATGGATAAATCACACCTATCAAAAAAGAACCTGGAAAATATTACCGCACTTAATCAAATTGCTCATAAACGGGGTCAGACACTCGCTCAAATGGCAATTTCGTGGATTCTAAGAGATAAAAGGGTTGTCAGCGTCCTGATGGGTGCAAGCAGTTGTGAACAGGTCGTAGAGAACGTTAATGCCACTCAAAATCTGGATTTCTCTCCAGAAGATCTGAAGGAAATCGATAGATATGCTGTTGAGGGCAATATCAACCTGTGGGCAAAGTCAAGCGACCATGGATAACTTCTGATAATTGGATCATCATAGATAATATAATCTAACTGTAGTTAAACATAATTCCCGGGATTTTTAGGAAATCCCGGGAATTTATTATTATATTCAGAGCACAATTTATGATATGTGTCCTATTTCTAATCCTGCAAACAGAAAACTATAGTGTCTTTTTAAGGTAATACCGCTGATGGCCAGTTGGGAAATCATCCAATTGTCCAAAAATTTCGTAGCCTTGTTTCTTATAAAACTCAGGAGCCTGGAAGCTGAAGGTGTCAAGGTACGAAAATTTTGCACCTCGCTGCCGTGCTTCATCCTCGGCTAAAGACAGTAATTCTTTTCCGTATCCCTGGCCCCTAAGGTCTTCCTGCAGCCACATCAGGTTTACATAAAGCCAGTCCCAGTGGGTTGCACCAACAACACCACCTGCAACCTCACCCTCAGGTGTCTTTAGAACAAAACATAAGTTCTTGCCATTATCTTCCCCTGCCTGCTGTGTGTTGTAGTCACTGATCCCCCCCCCAATAACCTCCCAGGCAGGTGTGTCGAGTTTTTCAATTTGATATGCTTCGGTCATCATATTATTCCTTTGCTTTTTAATATTCTTTTTTGTATTGACAGATCGAAGATTTCACACATCTTTGCGATTCTGGTCCTGGAATAATGCCATTCAGGATCCTATCTTGTCTGGTATTAATCCAATTTCATGATACTTCTCATTTATTTTACCTACCCATTATATTACAGAATCAATATTACCCATGTCATGTATGTTTTGTTGAATATCCGCATTCAAACTTGTTTACATGCGTGAAAAATCAAGATAAATCAAGGAAAATTAAGGTAAAATTATTTAAGAGTAGCATACTTCATCGGGGCCTCATCACACTACTCGACTATCTTATTCCAAGCCATACATCCTTGAAGGGAGATAGCCAATGCTCACCATCGTTAGGGATTTACTAGATGAAAAGGGGGATGCGGTTTGGTCTGTTTCACCAGACACAACCATTCTTCAGACGATGAAGATCATGTCTGAGAAAAAAATCGGGAATTTAATCGTCCTGGAGGATGATCAGATTGCTGGGATCGTATCTGAGCGAGATTTTGTCCGCATGATCGCAAGAGAAGGCTCCTGCAAGCTCGATAATCCTGTAGGGGATGTGATGACTCAACATGTTATTACAGTTGATCCATCTCAAAGCATTGAGGATTGCATGGTGCTGATGACCGCAAACAGGATCCGCCACCTTCCAGTTGTTGAGAAAGATCAAATCGTGGGTGTGATCTCCATTGGAGATGTCATCAAAGGCGTCATCAGAAGCCAGAAGTTTACCATTGATCAATTAACAAAATACATTGGCGGTGGCTACAACCAGTAGTTAGTTCTGCTCGTTGATCCATTCCATATGGGTATTCAATTGATCCTTTATGCGATCAACAACACCCGGCAGTATACGCCTGCCCTTGCCTTCAGCTTCGATATCTGCGAGGGTGAAAGGCTCTCCAAAGCTGATGTGAGTTTGAGCGTCGATTGATATTGGTCGTACAAGCTGCCGGAGTATCTGCAAAAACTCGGCCAGGCGGCGTTTGTTCAACCCACCGCGCCGGATCAGAGTCAGAGGATGACGTTCGAACCTTCGTAGAAGGACGCCGCTGGCAATGGTTGGGATGACAACCGTTTCAGGTGCTTTTCTCAGGAAGATTTCGATACTGGGTGTCCACTTATTAAGAACATCCTCTCCAATCGGATGCAGTGCAGGATCCGGCTCAATCAGTCCTGACCCAAAATGGAGTAAAGACCCCCAATTCCTTAAATGGTCCACAACCATTCGCAATGCAACCATACGTTCGCGTGTATCGTGGCTGATTGGGATCAAATTGCGGTAGATATTTGGTAATGCCTGGTAAAAACGGTGTTTTAGAAACGGTAAATTTCAGATCCTGTCGCGGAACCTGGCTGCCAATCGCAATGGCATCATAAGCGCCAGGGTGGTTTGAGAGGATAATGGCTGGTCCTTTACTTGGAATTTTCAGGGTTCCTTTTACATGGACCTGAACACCTAAATGCTTCAGCATTTTCTGGCTTCCAGCAGGCATACCACCTTCACACTAACTGCCAGGTCAGCTTCCGCCATTTGGCTGGCAAACTTACCTGTAGGAATGGCAAACAACCAGCCCAACAAGCGTCGGAGAATTCCTTGGCGCTTTAAGCCAAGCGCATTGAAGACTTCATCAGTGATCCTTGATTGTGCTACTGAAACTTTAGTTTCCTCTGTCATCAAACACAATTATAAACTTAAATCCAAGGTTAGATATATATTCCCACCAGTTTTATGAATTATGTGATTGTAGAAAATAGTGAGATAGTGATTTTATTCGCTCTCTCGTCGTGCGATGACCCTTACACCATGTGGTATGGGCTTATCTGAGGCGAGGATCAAATAGCCACCCCCACCAGCACCGGTCATTTTCCACCCCAATGCCTTATCCCGATATTGATCAATGACTGCCGCAACTCGCTCGTTCATCATTGCCGGGAACATGGCAACCTGAGCCTCGAACATTTCTCGCAGAGATTTGCCAAATTTCACGATATCCTGATCCAAAATTGCCTGCCAGTTTTCCTCTGTTGCATCTGACAGCGCTTTGGCATGCTCACGGTCAAAGAAAGTGTCTGCCATGACATCATACCCATCATAGCGCGGACCGAGAGGAATGAGGTACAGCGCGTTTTCCACAAATGAGAGCAGCGGTTCATCAAGCCGATGGTCAATTCTCTCTGGCCAATAACCGCCCTCATAGTAAGAGTAAGCTAATCCTGGAAACACCAACCCAATCGAATCCTGCGCACCAGAAATGGTCTTTGTGCCAGGTGGGTTGTCATAACAGAACAGGACTTTTGCCAGGGTCTCATAATTTCCAGGCGGGAGTTTTGCCCCCCAAATTTCATGCATCTTCCGTCTTGTACTGGTTGCCATACCGCTGCGATCGTTGAATTCAAGCGTTGGCTCAATTGAAAGGGTAACAACCGGACCCGGATAATGCTTTGAGACAAAGGGTTGATCAAGCCATCCCCCTGCCAGTTCCACTCGGTACGGTAAATAATCACGTTCAAGAAGAGCTGTTGTAGATCTGGCTTCCAAGCCCGCATGCGGGTTTCGTTCCAGGACAACATACTCAACCCCCAATTCCTGACATAAGATCCGCTTCTCAGAAATATTCCCATCTGCATTGACAACGAAATAATCCGGACGCATTTCGCGGAGTTCAGCTTCAAAATCCAATATACCTGAGCCTTTCGAGATAAAGGCGTCATGTACGAATGAAACAGCCTTTACCATAAAAAGCCGTTCCTGTTCGTTATTGACCGTCTTGCGACCTTTCAGGCCAAAAATCGTCTTATCAGAGCCAATCGCCACATATAAATCCCCATACTGTGCTGCCTGACGGAAAAACTCCACATGTCCACTGTGGAGCATATCGTAACATCCGGTGACAAAAACTTTTTTAGTCAATATTACCTCTTCAGCAATGGCATAAAGGCTTACACCTTGTTGGATTGAGTTTCTTGTTTATTAGAAATAATATCATATGATGTGTCTTTTTTGGTTTTCAAAGTGTCGGTGCAGATTTGCCTGCCCTGAAACGATAGGCGTAGGAAACCGCCGACCTCTCGGATTTAAAAAATTACACTGGGATACTGCCAATAATTCTGGTCTCTCTAATTCATAAACTATCAGGATTTTCAAGCCAATTTTCAAAATATGGAATATGAAGACCCTGGAACAACATAAAAATATTATATAGCAAGTTATCAAATGATGATGTTAGGGCCGTTATTTTGAGAATGAGAAAATTATAAATTATTTAATTCATGAAACTCAACAACCCCAGATTTAGGTTGCATTTGATCTGCATAGAGCGTCCAATTAATTATTGGTGAATTATCTGAATATGAGTGGTAAATGCTGTGATCAACATGATATTTTATTTTATGTAATTCGCTAATATCAACAACTTGTTTGGGGAATAATACAGTTTAAGAATTTATTTTGACCCGCTTAGAATATAATCTTCCGTAAGTTGGATCGGCTATTGGTAGGGCTTTCCGTCCATTGTATAAGAATTCACCATTAAAATTAAATGTGAAATCAAGCTGATAATGTTCAACTAATGGACCTAAATTCCTTATTTTGATTATTAATATATATCTATGTAAGTCTGAAGATCTAAAACCAGTAGGTTTCCATTTAAAATCAACAATGACATCTGGGTGAATTGAACGATTTATAATATCAATTATTTCTTGGTGCTCAAGAACTACTGTAGTTGTATTTCTGCGACGATAATACTTTCCATTATCAGCTTGGTGTGCGGTTATACCTTGTGGAATATCAACAACATAAACAACATCATTTGGATTGGTGCTGATATCTACAGGATAAATAAAACAATTATTTATGCGAGGTTTTATATGAGAAATAACTTGATCTAACCACTCTCTTGATATCTCACTTCGATTTACTGGAGATATTTTTTCTGGTAAATGGGCTTTGGTTGGATCTGAGTATTCATTAACACCATATATAATAAACCCGCCTGAAGCATTAGCCATTGCTGAAATATCTTTCCTAATTTCACTTTTCTTACCGTCGGTTTTTTGTAGAGCTTCAGGTCCTTTATACTCTAACCTTGAATTTTCTTCATTTCCTTCAGTGATAAATGATTGAATCCTTGATTTATCCCACTTTGAATTTTCCAACATTTGTACTCCTTGGAATGAGATTTGTGATTGATTATATTATGTTTTTATTCAAGAAAATAATGGGAAGTGAGATAAAAAATAAACAAAACACTCCAAAAATGGAGTGTTTTTTGTCGGGGCGGGCGGATTTGAACCGCCGACCTCACGGACCCGAACCGTGCGCACTACCGGGCTGTGCCACGCCCCGAAATATCAATTTAATCAGTAGCCTTCAATCTGCTTTTCGGGTTCTAATTATCGCAGAATGAAGAACCAGCTAAAACTGGTGTTAACTCCTGATATTATACCCCAAACAATTTTTGGTTCTTAACAACTAACCTAGCTCTGTATCAAACCCAAAATGTTCAAAAACATCCTGATATTCAGAGATGATTTGTTCCTTTGTGAAGTCCATTTTTTCCAAATTATATTTATGCCGGCTTTTATATCCCCGGGCTTTCTCCACTTCATCCTCCAGCAACCTCGAGTAGGTATGGTTCATTTCAATACCAAGGGCATTGTAAATATCTCTTACCGTCCCCCCCAGATCCTGGACGAGATCATTATATTTCGCGACTGTGTACAAATTCCCGCTTTGTGCTAACCTCTCCAAAGGGTAGCGGTACCAGTGCTTGGTGATCGCCAGCACATAATCACTTAATGGATTGGTCTCAAGCAGGTCAGAGAAACGGCTGCATTGGTAATTAAACAGGCTCATCGTCGAAGGAATGACGGACAGGGGCGTGCGAATTGTGTATATGAATTTAGCATTCGAAAAATACTCACTTAGTGTACCAACCCTTCCACTGTGAGCAGGAGATTTTGAAAGGTAATGTTTCTGTCTTCCATGGACGAACAAAGTGCGCTGGATAAACCGCTTGTAAAAGGTCATAATACGCTGCTTCTCAGAAGAAGGCACTTTACTGTCAAAATAAATATGGCTTTCAAATTCCTCCCAGAAAGGAAAGGCAAAGATCAGGTGGATTGATGAGAAAATGGTTAACAATCCCAACTCATCTTCATCAAATTTTCCAAGCCTGAACTTCCGGTATGGTTCTTCATCTTCAAAAGTTTTTTTCTGCCATTTTGAAAGCCATCCCCGGATATGACCTCCCAGAAGATGATCAAGTTTAACCAATCCAAGGAAAATCTTGCGCTGCGTGATCGAGGGGGCCAAAACCAGTTCCCACAGCTTAGGAGTAGAAAAAGTCTCTTCATCACACGCCAGTACACGCAGTAGATGCGTTGAGCCAGTGCGCGGATTACCCATGATGAATAACGGTTCTATTATTTCGACTTTCCTGAAGCCCGGGAAGAAGATCCAATCCATTAGCAGGAAAACCCCATTAATTAACTGCAATGGGATGTAAGTGAATGCTGCAATTACAAGGAATAAAATGCGTTTCCTGGTCAGCCGCCCATTCGTACCTTTAGATTTGAATAAGGATATGGTGACCAATTTATAAAAGAGTCGAAAATTAAAAAGTATTATCATCTGTTTCTCATAAATTTCATCCGTTGACTGGTCCTGTTGATATTCGATCAGGAAACTCCAGGACTAATCTGATTCTGTCAAATAATAGCCATCATTATTTTACCAACAACCTGTCTCGAAAGTCTATTGTCTTAAAACTACGATCTGATGGACTGAAGTTTAGCGCAATCCGATTCTCCCATTATACACGTTTGGATTCATGTATAATGGTGCAGAGGAGTTAGAATTCACCACAATGACCTTGCCCGGAATCATCCTGACCTTTTTAAGTGTACTTATACTCGGTGTATGGATTTCCTTTACTGTCTCTTCTGTAAAGGAAAAACACCTTCGAGCTGCCCGTTTGGCTGGATCATTCGCCCTGGGAAGCTTGCTTCTGGGTGTGATATTTATCTTTTTTCCAATCAAGATGCAGTGGATTGCCTTAGGTCTTCTCGGAGTTATTGGACTTTTTCTCGCGATCGTCATCCTATGGCCTATGAAGCAGGATATCAAGCCTTCTATAGAGCCAACCCACCGTGTGGATGAACGCACGATCATGTTTTCCCGCGCCCGTCTTCAGCCAGGAACCTCTGATTACGAAAGTTACTACCAAGCCCACCCGGAGCATAAATCTACTGATGATGCCTTCCGGCAAAACCCAGGGCTCCTCTCCCCCATTGCCGCACTTTACCACCCTCTGCCCGGATCCTCCTCTGAGGGAAGCTTCTTCCTGACTGAAGCCCTTCGAGAATCAGTTGACGGTTCTGTATCCTCTCTAAAATCAACCCACTCTAAAGAAGATCATACACAGTTCATCAAACACCTGGCAAAGTATTTCGGAGCTGAAGACGTCGGAATTTGCCTCCTTCAGCCTTATCACATTTATACGTATATAGGTCGTGGATCGGGTGAATACGGTGCACTGATCTCACTGGATCATCAATATGCCATTGCGTTCACGGTTGAAATGGCACATGAAATGGTCAATACAGGACCCAGAATGCCAACCGTAATGGAATCCGCCAAGCAGTATGCTGAAGCCGCAAAGATCGCTGTGATACTTGCCGCCACAATACGGGACCTTGGCTATCCTGCCCGGGCACATATTGATGGCAACTATAGGGTGATCGCACCGCTTATCGCCAAAGATGCCGGCCTGGGTGAGATCGGTCGGATGGGACTGCTCATCACTCCACGGTTAGGCCCACGTGTGCGACTTGCAGTTGTCACTACTGACCTGCCGCTTCTTCCAGATTCGCCAACCTGGGATCCATCTGTGATTGATTTCTGCATGAACTGTGATAAATGTGCAGTTGTTTGTCCTTCAAACGCAATTCCGTTTGGAGACAGGCAGGCCCAATCAGATGGGACACTGCGCTGGAGGATCGATCCAGACCTCTGCTACACCTATTGGACCAAAACAGGTACGGATTGTGGTCGCTGTATGGCAGTTTGCCCCTATGCCCATGCAGACAATATCATACATAACCTGATCCGTCTTACGGTTAATCACTCCACCAGCTTCCGCCGATGGGGCAGCAAACTGGACGACCTGTTCTATGGGAAGAAACCTCCCCCGCATAAACCTCCCAAATGGCTTAGTTAATATTATAAAATTCTTATTGAAAAGATAAATCGCAGTTGTCGTTTTATCAACCAGGTAAAGACAGCTATTGGTGTTTTCTGACCCTATCAACCCAGCTATCCAGTTCTTCCCCGCTTAAGAATCCTTCAGCTGCTCCTTTTTCACCTATTTTGTACGACGCAAAAACCATCGCCCTGCGCAGAGAATCATAGGGATTTTTTGTGTGCAGAAAGCCATCCAGGAATGCAGTGAACAGGGCATCACCTGCCCCGATAGAATTAACAACCGGTCTTGTATAGATCGCATGGAACCGGCCGATGTAGTCATCTTTCCGCACGGCAAGAAGCGCGCCTTTCTCCCCCAACCCTATTACCAGGAGCTCACATTGGAATTTCGCCAGCATCATCCGGGCAATATTTTCCGGTGAATCCGGAAGAGACTCATCACTCAAAAAAAGAATATCCGCAGCTGACATGTAATCAAGATCAAATTCATTACCCAGGTCAGCCAGGGCATGTACATCTGTGGCAACTGGAATACCCGCGTCTTTGGCAGCTTTCAGAATCGGCCTGGCAAAATTGATATTGCAGATAGCTGCCAGATCACATTGTCTTAGTGCAGATTCAGCAAGGTGGACCGGATATTTCTGATTCTGCATGTCCTTTAAATCCGTATGGATCTGCTGGCGTCCACTCGGATCATACAGAATCACAGATTGTGCTGTGGCCTTTGCCTGCCCCAGCACCAGATCATCTTCAATTCCATCTTCTTTGAGTGCCTTGCGGACAAGGACCCCGTTGTCATCCTCGCCAATCAGTGAGGCAAAATCAACCTGGTTGCCCAATGTCGTCAGAGCGGAAGCAAGATTATAGCCAACGCCAGATACGGTCGTTTGAACACCCCAGAAAGGGAAATTCACCGGATTGTAAGCAATTGGAAATCCGCGAACAGCCAGGGTAGTCTCAAGGTTGATTAATCCACAAATGAAAATTCGGCTCATCTTGATTATCGTGGTCCCCGACGACCAAACTGTCGTTCCAACAGATCAGCAGAAAGATGAATCATGGTGGGTCGCCCATGCGGGCAGGTGCGGGGCGATTGACAATTCTCCAGCCCTTTTAGCAATGCAGTTTGTTCCTCTGTTGAGAGGATCTGTCCTCCTTTTACTGCCATACGCTTACAGATCCTGGCTGTAAGTTTTGCTTCAATCACGGATGCCAGCGGGGTTTCATCCCCTTCAAAATCCTCTACGACCACGTTCAAGGCAGCCTCCGGGTCACCACCAACAATCAAGGCTGGTATTGCCCTGATGGTGAAAGTATTGGGGCCAAAGGCTTCAACGGTAAACCCTAGTTTTTCGAGCACAGGAAGCTGCTCTTCCAGCAGCAGGGCCTTTTCTGGGGGAAGAACAACATTAACCGGCTCCAATAAGGATTGTGCCGGGACACGATCCTGCGCTTGCTGAGCCATTAATTGTTCAAACAAAACCCGTTCATGGGCTGCATGCTGGTCAATCAAATAAAGCCCGTCCGGACCTTCAGCCACCAGATAGGTCGCTGCGATCTGACCAACAAGACGTAATAATGGCAGCCCATCCAGCTCTAATGAGTTGGATTGAATATGTAAATTTGATTTGTCCTCATCCTTGGTTTTTGGGGATTCAACCCCTCTGATCTCGGCAGCCATCTTCCAGGCTGGGTCCTCAACTTTTTGCCTGCCTGCTCCCCATAAGTGCACTGATCCCAGATCTGGCACGGGGGAAAAGGCTAAGAGTGCCCGTCGAACCGCTCTTTGAACACGTGAGAAAACCAGATTCCCCTCTCTAAAACGCACCTCTGCTTTGGCAGGATGCACATTGACATCCACGGATTCAGGGGGCATATCCAGGAACAGCACAACAATTGGGAAGCGACCTACCATCAACATGGTGTGATAAGCCTTAATCACCGCAGCAGTCACGGATGTATCCTTTACCCAGCGGCCATTCACAAATATGGTTATCTCCCTTCGGTTTGATCTGGTCAGGGAGATTGGGCTGATAAATCCATGGATGTGATAATGTTCCTCTAAAAATTCGACACCCAGCATTCGTTTGGCTATTTCAACCCCATATAAACTGGCGAGAACCTCCCGCTGGTCACCATTTCCGCTGGTTTGCAGAGTCCTTTTGTTATCCATCACAAGCTGCCAGCGCACATCAGGATATGCTAATGCATAACGGGCGACAAGTGCATCGATGTGACGTCTTTCCGTGATGTCAGATTTCAGGAATTTTAATCGAGCAGGAACATTATAGAACAGGTCCTGAACAGTGACTGAAGTGCCTGGTGGTATACCAATATCGGTTAATTTCCCCAACTTCCCACCTTCGACGGTCATCCGGGCACCAACCTCAACATCAGAACGTCGTGATTCGATCCTCATGCGTGAGACAGAGCTAATCGAAGCTAAAGCTTCCCCGCGAAATCCCAGGGTCTTTATTCGGAAAAGGTCTTCAGCCCGTGCCAATTTACTGGTGGCATGACGTGACACGGCAAGTGCCAGTTCATCCCGGGGGATTCCCAAACCAAAATCTGTTACATTGATAAGGCGTCTACCTGCATCAAGTATCTCGATGCTGACCGATTCACTTTCAGCATCCAGTGCGTTTTCAATCAGCTCCTTAACCACAGAAGCTGGCCGCTCGATCACCTCACCTGCGGCAATTTGCGATGCGATATGGTCTGGCAATATTCGAATGGGCATGAATCCTCCGCCTGAATTATAACCCAAGCAAGATTAATTCTTCGAATAGGCCATTCTTCAACTGTCAAATACTTGATCATTTAATATATGAATTCTTTGTCTCATTTATCTGGCGAAAACAATTCCCACATTCGGACGAGTTCGTCATCTTCTGGCCGTACTGTGAAATATCTTGTCTCTTCTTCTCCCCGAGAAATACTAACACCTTCCCCTTCCACAACCTCCCCTACATCCGCGAATTGAATGCCTGCTTGTGACAGAGCTGAACATGCTGATTCAACTCGATCTGGGGGTAATGCGGCAAGCAGCGTGCCTGATGAGATCATTCTTAATGGGTCAAACTGAAAGGCTTCCGCAAACCGAACGGCCACCTTTGGCATTGGGATGCTGTCATAGTCAACCGAAAAGCCAACGCCCGATAATACGGCCATCTCCCGCATGGTTTCCAGTAAACCACCCCGGGTGACATCATGCATGGCTGAAGCCCCCTGGCTGGCCAATAAAAGCGCTTCCGGGACGACACTGACCTGTCTCATCAATTGCCTGGCTTCCATTAAATCTTCATCACTCAAACCCAGATTTCGGGCTGTATCTACAAAATCAAAAGCTAAGATAGCTGACCCTTCCAATGCAATCCCTTTGGTGACCAATACGTGATCTCCCGGTTTTGCTCCTTGTGTGAGGACTGGTTTCTGATCGCTTAACGTCCCCAGGGCGATGACTGCCACCAGAGGCCTTGACAGGTTGGCAGAATACCCCGTATGCCCACCTATGATCGAAACACCAACTTCTTCTGCTGCTTTGGCCACATCACTCATGATGTGAGACAACAAAGCCTTATCCTCTTTATCAGGGATGAGAACCAGCAATTGGATCCAGCGCGGTGGTGCCCCACTGGTCGCAATGTCATTGCAGGCGACATGCACAGCCAACCAGCCGATATTCTCAACCGCACCGACGATCGGGTCAAGATGAGAAGCCAACAAGCTGGAGCCAACACGTGTTAGTGCCACATCTTCCCCAAAGGTTGACCCCAGGATCACATCAGGATCACTTGATTTAAAATGAGGATACACATACTGACTGAGAACTTCAAGCGAGAATTTTGACATTATAGTCCTTTCTCAACCCACTCGCCGGATCATTCACCATCCAGGTGGTGTTTATTCCGGGCATAATACCCCGCGGATGCACTCCAAAAGCGTTCTCCAGCCCGAGTCACAGTCTGAGCTCTTCCACTATCTTCAAGCTGCCCCAAGGTCTCCCTTACATTTTCAGGTGACCACTGTTTCAGGGTGTCCACGAGTTGTGCTTCCTTCATCGGGTGCCTTGTGATGATGCCTGTAATTGCATTGATCAAATCCTCATCGAAGCTGAGATCAAATTCACCTTCTGCAGGCAGAATGATCCTGGCTGATTTGCCCAGGATTTCATATGCTCTTTCAAGCCCCTCATCATCTGGTGGTTTTACCCAGGTTTCTGCTGGCGGCCTTGTGGGTTGAACGATATGCACTTCGTCAGGTTGGATTTTTTCCAGCCATTTGGCAAGATCAAGCAGTGCATCTTCAGTATCATTCACCCCACCGATCAGCATGACTTCAATCCACAGATTATTCTGATATATCTGTCTAAATGCGATCAGCCCACCCGTCAATCGTTCAAAAGTCAATGAAGGGTGAGGTCGATTGATTCTGCGGTAAAGGACCGCATTGCCAGCATCCAGAGAAGGCAAGACCGCATCGGCCTCACGCAGTTCCTCTCTAACCTCAGGGCGGTACAGCAGGGATCCATTGGTGATAACTGCAACCGGTATATCCGTTATCCCCTTGACACCCCTGACCATCTCACCCAGTCCTGCATGAAGTGTCGTCTCACCCGATCCTACAAAGGTCACCCAATCAATCTCCCCTGGAGAGTGGGCATCCAATGCTCTCTGAACCTCAGATTCTATTTCCAGAACCCCAAAATTAATTCGCCGCTCAGTTCTAAATGGTCTGGTGCGTCCAAGCTGGCAGTATACACAGTTCCAATTGCACGTCTTTAAAGGGACCGGGTCGATTCCCAGCGATTGACCGAGACGTCTTGAGGGAACTGGCCCAAAAACACGCTTGATCATGGATCATATCCTCCTAATACTCACGTTCGCCGAACAGCTTTGTCCCAATTCGAACCATATTTGCGCCTTCTTCAATTGCTATCATGTAGCTGTTGCTCATCCCCATGGATAGGTACTTCATTTCAACATTCGGCAGGGACATTGCTTTTAAGTTTTCAAAAGCCATGCGTGTCAGTTTGAAATAAGGCCGGCTTTTTTCCGGATCCCCGAATCGAGGCCCCATCGTCATCAACCCTTTAAGTTTGAGATGTTTCAATTTGCCCACCTGCTCTGCCAGCTCATCCACTTCTTCAGGCAGGATGCCTGTTTTATTGGATTCTTCACCGCTGTTGATCTCAATCAACACCGACAGCACCCGTCCTGCCATCTCGCAGCGACGATCCAGGTATTTTGCCAGTCGAAATGAATCAATTGTGTGACACATATCAAAATGAACTGCAACAAATTTTGCTTTATTCGTTTGCAGGTGACCGATCATATGCCACTGTGCTCGATCCCCAATTTTCTCTATGATCGGCAGTGCTTCCTGGATATAATTATAGCCAATATGCGTGACGCCTGCCGCGATGACCGATTCAACTTCCTCCAGCGATCTGGTTTTGGCAGCCGCTATCAGAATCACTTCAGGTGGAATCTGTACCCTAAGTTTTTCAACTCCCTCTTGGATTCTCTTTATGATCAGGTCAGCCTTCTTTCCTTAGTACTATGAACACCGCACTTATTGCCGATTAAAAGGATGTATCTTCTCGAAAAATCATCCGAAGTTTACATCAGAAAATTCTTTTTTTGACCACGGTAATCATACCACCACATGCCTGTATGCCTGACCATCCATTGGCTGGCGACCTCATATCCAGGATGATTTCATTAATCTTGTACAGCATTAATTTAAATGTATTCCTATTAGAATTCGCTGTGCCATTTCCCCAGAAAAAGATCATAAAATAATTGACTAACTCCCTAAAGAGATAGTTGCAGATCAATCTCTATAACACGGTGAAGGAGGGCCAAATCCTCCCCGCCAAGCGCACCAGGCAAACATATCCACACCAAAATCCCGGTTCCCATTAAATTGATCTCGTACCCACTGCGAATAATTCAAAGTTACCGCCATTAAGGTGTGTATCAGACCACGTCCCGCTGACCGCCAGGTAATCATCCCTGATCGTACCTATCAGGCTGATGACCGTGCCGCATCCGATATCCATTGAAGCGGTGAAATCTTTTCCATTAACATTGACACTCATGATCACACCCGCACCAGGTGGGTCTCCAGCCAGCACAACAGAGGAAGTCCATGACCCACTCCAGTCAAAAGCAGGTGTGGGGGTTGGTGGTGGCAAATAAATCGGCAGGCTGTCAGTAGGTCCCACTGCGGTCGCATAATAACCCCATAGCCAGCATTCTCCAGAAGCATCCGGATTCTTAATCACCCAGTATTGGCCATCTTCCGATCGGGCAACGATCTCTGCATCTTCACCTTCCATCAAGGTGCCTACCAGATCGTACATCGTACCTGGGCCTGTTCGGCAGTAAGTACCATGGCTGACACTCACCATTGGGATATCCAATGTTGATGTAAGGGTGATGGTTGGTGTCAGCGTGATCGTTGATGTGGATGTAAAAGTAGGAGTCAGGGTAACTGTCGAAGGTAACGCATTTTCGGGCTGTACTGCGTCAGCGTCTTTAGGTGGCTCAGCTTGTGCTGTTCTGCTCTTCTCTAAAACCTGTACAGCAAGCATGGTTTGAGCAAGTTGAATTTCTGCCAGATCATCACCCGAAGAACTCTCCTTCACCATCATCGGAAGGTTGCATCCCGATAATATCAGGATCATTAGAAACAATGTAAATACAGGAATGATATATTTCCGTGAAGCGATCATCTTTCATCTCCTCAATATGTTTCTGGAATATCCTGATTTCATACCTGATCTTTGAACCTTACTCTTCTCTCAATTTGCCATAACATATGATGTAGGTTCCTTACTCATATTATACATAAGTGCAGGTAGCAGACAATATTAAATCTCTTAATAGTTACATTAAAATGAATGAAAATCCCGTTCTTGAGCATTTAGTCGACTATAATCGAGCGTAGAAACCCAATTGATTTCGGAGGAAAAAATGTCTTATAAATATCTCGTATATTCAACCCTTCTGCTGGCCCTTACAGGCTGTGCCAAACAGGGAGGTGATAAAGGCGTGCTTCCCTGGTGGGGTTGGCTGATCCTGGTCCTTGCCCTGATTTTGATCGTTTGGCTGATCTGCCGCTCTCAGCGCAAAGATGAAGTGAATGAAGATCTTTTAGAACCAAATGATCTGACCATGATTGAAGGAATCGGACCGAAGATCCAATCCGTCTTACAGGCTGCAGGAATCAAAACCTTCGCACAGCTTGCTAATATGGCACCTGAGAAGATCAAAGAAACAATCACAGAAGCAGGGGTCCGCCTGGGTGTCACGGATACCTGGCCGAAGCAGGCTAAACTTGCTGCAGAGGGAAAGATGGAAGAACTCAAAGCCTTACAAGATAAGCTTCAAGGAGGGAGAGAAGCGTAGACATCGAATAACGCATTGAGCAATCGATGTTGTGAAAACGCCACAATTGAATCAAACCCCCCGAGATTCTTAAGAATCTCGGGGGGTTGCTTATAGAATGAGACCACCGTTTAGCGGGTTTTTCGTTTAGAGTGAGAATTCGAGAGTGCGGAGCTCAGCCCGTTTGACTAACCCGATAATTTCCCTGAAAACAACTTATGCTGAAGATCTATCGTTTCCCTGGCTTGCACTAATGCTTCACGCCCGGCGTCAGTGATCTCCCAAACACCTCGCTGCGAATCACCCGCCATCAACCCCTCCTGCACCATGTTGTGACGTGCCCAGGAAGCAGTGTTCTTCCAGCGAACCGAATTGGAATCGGATGGCAGCGACTGGTAATCATATTTGTTCAATTGACCTGATAGGATCTCTTCTACCTTCCTGAGCACCTCCCGGATATTCCCTGATCCACCAAAATGATCCAATGCGTCAAGGATTGGATATCGGAAGCTATCAGGTTGGGTCTTCAACCCTTTCGGAAGGGGTTCATTTAAGGCTCTGTGTGATTTCTTGGCTGCAGGTTTTAAACTTGGTTTTGAAAGTGGGACATCCAGTGCCTTCCAATCGTCTTCCAGGCATAGAATTTTCCCCCGAAAACCCATGATGGATTCGACCTTGGAAAGCATAGCACGCGCCTGGTTATATTTCCCCTGTTTGAACAAATCCGCACCCTTTGCATTCAACCCCTGGATAACCTCATCAATTGAGTCAATCAGGGCTTTCATGGTGGAGACGACTTCTGTTTTCTTCATAACCAGCACCTTCCATGCCTTTTATTCAATTTTATCAGGATTCTGGTTGATTCATGAAATATCCTATGACATTTTCTTATTGCCAGATGATTTTTAAAGAATTAAAATTCTTTTACATGCTGTTTATTTTTCAGTCAGCTGTCCCCCAGGTGCACCCCACCCCTTGATTTCTTCTTGTAATGTATCAGTCACCAGTGATGCTTCTCTCAAGTTTTCCATCACGCCATCTGCCCGCGCGGTCTCCGCGCGCACAAACCGCGAGTATGGTGCAACCGCTTCTTCAATGCGAGCCACACTTCGCCTTATCTCCTTCTCGAACTCCTTCCGTAAAGCCCCCACCAGGTTGGTGCGCAGGTTCGCCAACCGTTCGTGAAGATCTTTCTTAGCCTTCCGTCGACTTGCTGGGATGATGATGAAACCCAGCGCAGCAACCAGTCCAGCAGCCACCACACCGGTAACATCTGCAGCAGCAGTGGTTGCCAATGCCGTGATCAGCGTCCCCAATCCTATTGCCCCCACCTCCATCGCCAGAGAAGCTGCCACAGCATTTTGCGCATCAAAGGCGATCTTCTCCGATTCAAGCTGCCGGTCATAATCATTCACCACACGCTCTGCTTCAGCGCCAATCGCATCCAGCAGCCTTCCCCGGTCATAGGTGAAACCTTCATTAAGCTCTATCTCCGATGATGAGATTCCTTATGCACACCTCGCCGATCTGCCAGATAAGATGTAACAGCTTTCCACTGTCGCAGGTCCGACTCCACCAGCCAATCAATCAGCCCGTCAACTTTTCGCTCAACACGTTTGGGAACATCCGCGACCACCTCCGTGGCAAAGTCTTCCTGAAGCTGCTTCTTCTTGATCAAATCAAACACTCGCACCAGCCGGAAGTGGTCTTCAAAGAATGAATCTCCCCGCTGTTCCATCTCATAGAAAATGTTTTCCACATCGGCCATATGCAGGTTGAATTCCTTCCCCTTATCTGCCTGATAAATGGACTGCTGGTCAGATACATTACGCAGCAGCGCTAAATCCTCATCCAGGAGGCTTCGCTGCTCCTCAGCAGCCTGATAATAACGGTCGACAAGATGGTCAGCGACGCCTAATGGATTAGAGAATTTCAACTGGACCTGGCTGAGGTCATCCAGCGTTTCCTGGATATAGGTTTCAAGTGCATCAAAACAGCTGGACACCCATAATCCAGGTTCGTCGGTCTTTCCACGGAGTGCCTCTCTGGCGCTCACCGGAAAGATTTCTGGTGCTATGCCCAAAAGATTGCGGGCATTTTCACTCACGAAAGTCTCCACCTGTGCCAGTTCTTCCTCATCTTGAAGCAGGTCAATTTTATTCAGCACGATCACTACCTTTTTACCCCAATCCCGGATCTGCCCCATGAACTGGCGTTCACTTTCCGTGAAAGGCCGATCCACCGAGGTGATGAACAGCACCAGGTCAGCCCGAGGGACAAAATGACGGGTAAGCTCCTCATGCTGCCGAATAATGGCATTTGTGCCGGGTGTATCCACAATGCTGACCTCTGAAAGCAGTGCAACAGGTAGTGTGGTCACTTCATGACCTTCCTCCATGGGATGCCGTGCTGCCTCTGACCCAAAACGCAGGATATTGATTTGAGAGGTGGTCGGGGTAACCCCTTCCTTGAGCTTCTTTTCACCCAGCAGAGCATTGATCACCGCGCTTTTTCCTGCATTGAACTCACCTACTACCACAAGCAGGAACAGGTCATCCAGCTGAGAGATGGATCGGTCCAGCGTCTTCAAGTCCTCCAAATCAACTGCATAACTCTCCAACTTGCTCCGCAAGTCGTGTAAGAAACGCCGTTCACGCTTTAGGACTTCTTCCTGGCTATCTGAAAGTATCTTCATGGTCTGCACTCCTTTGGGGAATTATAGCATCTGGAGAATAATAGTGAATAGAGAATGGTGAATGGTTTAGGTGATAGCGATAGGGGATAGCTCAAAGCCAAAAGTTGAAAGTAATTATCCTAATGCCTGGAACCTAATACCTGACAAGCTGAAGCGGGATCCGTCCACATCAGCGCAGTGCCGAGGGCAGGAGTCCTCGGCTCCTACTACCTGATCATCTATAGATTGAAGTGGATTCATTCACCTCAGTCATCACCTGTCCTGAAAGGAATGTCAAATTCATGAGAATTTGACCCACCATTCACAATTCACTGTTCACAATTCACTATAATCCATGATAAACTATAATTCGTCTCACCATTAGAAGTACCTTGAAAGGACATTCCATGTGCGGCATTTTCGGTATTGTCACTGACCACGATCAACCCCTAGGGACCATCCTGACTGAAGCGGCAAAGCGACTCACCTATCGCGGCTACGACTTAGTCGGTGCAGCCACACTAAGCGGGGGTACGATCGATCTGCGCAAGGATGTTGGCAAGGTGGAAGTGGTTGCAGAAAAATATAACTTTGCAGAAATGCATGGCACACGCGGGATCACCCAGCTCCGCTGGGCGACCTTCGGCAATCCTTCCCAGGTCAATTCCCAACCCCACCTTGATTTTGACGGGGACCTGGTTGGGGCACACAACGGCAATGTGGTCAATAACATTGAACTGCGCCAGGCTTTCACGGAAGAGGGTATGACTGTTCGTTCGGAAAACGATGGCGAATCCTGCGTGCATGCCGTGGAGAGATATATTGACAAAGGTTTGGATTTTGTTGCAGCTATTCGCCGGGCGTATGAGGACCTGCATGGGGATTATTCCTTCGTGATCGGGCAGGTGAACGATGATAAGCTGTATGCCATCAAGAAAGGATCCGGACTGGTAATTGGCATCGGTGAGGGTTTCACCTGCGTCTCATCCGACCTGCCTTCCATTCTGCCCCTAACACGCAAGGTTATAAGATTGGAAGATGGCGAAGTCATCACCATCTGGTCTGACCGTGTCGAACTCCATTCGGTGGAAGACGGATCGTTGATAGAGCGCGAACCGGAGTTGATTGAAGAATCCATGGTTGCTGTTCAGAAAGAAGGCTATGACCACTTCATGCTCAAAGAGATCCACGAGCAGCCTGTGGTGGCACGCGAGCTGCTGCACAGGCTGGATGAAGACCCTGAATTGATATCAGCTGTTCTGGAACACATAGAGAACGCCCGGAACCTTTATTTCATCGGCTGCGGTACCAGTTTTCATGCCTGTCTGGCGGGAGCTGTATATTTTTCACAGCTGGCAGGGAAAGCAGCTATTCCCGTGCTGGCACCCCAGTTCACCCCGCAATATATCAATACAATCAATGAAGAAGATGTGGGCATTTTCGTCAGCCAATCAGGAGAGACCAAGGATGTCCTCAATGCCCTGGAAGCTGCCCAGGCAAAAGGGATGACCTGCATAGGGATGGCAAACGTGATCGGGTCAACACTGACAAGGAAGACAGCAGCCTGGCTGCCCCTGGTGTGCGGCTATGAGATCAGCGTCCCGGCAACCAAAACCTTCACCAACCAGGTGATCACCTTCCTCTACCTGGCTGACAAACTGGGGAAAGTTGGCGTTTTGGATTTCGATAAGTTGCCTGATCTGATGGCTGAAACGATTGAATCCACTGAACCACAGGTGCTTCCGCTTGTCCCCAGGATCAACACATGGGATGATATGTACTGCCTGGGATACGGGATCACCTATCCCTTTGCCTTCGAAGGGGCTTTGAAGATGAAGGAGATCACCTACGCCCATTGTGAAGGCATTCTCTCCACGGAATTCAAGCACGGCCCCCTCTCTGCTGTAACGGATGGTTTCCCGGTACTATTCCTTGCCGGACCTGAAGACGTGCCACTGATCATCAGCGGCATCAACGAGGTCACCTGCCGGGGCGGCGAAGCGATCGCAATCGGACAGGCTGACGCCTCACTCCGGGCAAATGCCAGTGACATGATCGTTCTACCTGAAACGAATCCTGCGTTCACTTCCCTGCTGGCAGTGCTACCGCTGCAGCTCCTCTCTTATCATATGGCGGTTGCGCGCTGGCTATGATCCAGACTTCCCGCGCAACCTGAGTAAAACCCTCACGGTTGATTGAATTCAAAATAACAATTTTGTCTATCATCAAAAAACCAGGCATTGTTCTTGGCATTTTTATATGCAAATCCCCGGGATCTTAAGTCCCGGGGATTTTAAGTTATAGTTGTTTTGAAAACACAAGAAAAATCAGGGTATTAACCAGCCTGAAAACCCATTCTGGTTATCCAGTCCTTCAGCAATCTGTTCCGGTGCGTAATCCGGTTTATGGGCAGTATAAAGATTGCTGCCTGAGAAAAAGATCACTGATTCTCCATCAGGCGTCCAGGTGACGTTGTAAACCGGTTCGCTAAAAACCTCAACTGGTGGATTATCAATCGAACCCAGCAGCGGTCCAATCCAGAGCGCTTCACCCGCCCAGGCAAGGTCTCTGGAACCAGGTGCGACAGCCGGGAAGACCTGGGCACCCTCCGGCATATCCAGGTCAATGAACTGACCCATTGAATCAACTGCGATCGCCCACGATCCAAAATCACCAGACACCATGAAAAGTTCAGCGTCCTCTGACCAGATCACCTGGGGACCCGTATCATCCAAAAACCGAAAAGCACCGTTGCCGTTGGTTGGCACAGAATACAGTCCAACCCCACCTTCAGGAGCACACGAGCCGTCGTTGCTGCTGAGAAGGGCAACATTATTCATCGGATCATAAGCAACAGCACGGAAGGATTTCAGGCCACAAGACCGAGCTTTGTTTGGTTTCAATGTTAAAAGTCCGCACATTATTCATCCCGCACATTGGGTCCCAGCTGTACACGATAAAAGTCTGGTCATCCACCCATCCAATGATCCGCTCAGAACCAGAATCAGACGGGTCGTAGAGCGACACGGCATCAGTTGTTTCCACAACAGACGCCCAAACCCCCACCATCGAAGATCCTGCGCCAGTCCCAAATGAATCAACTCCCGTATGAACGACATTTTTTCCATCTGGTGACCAGACCGGTTGATAAGCCTGAGCGGGACCATCTGTCAAATTTGTAATCTCAGAAGTGTCAAGTGAGTATGAATAGAGGTCAGATGTGGGACCATCAATCACGCCCATAAAAGCCAGCGATTGTCCATCGGGTGAGAATGCCATACTGGGCTGTTCTACGATAGCCCTCATGGCATCCATATCCTGATCATTGTCATACGTGATGAGTGATATATCTGCAATTTGATCACCCGATGGAAATTCTGTGATCTTGAGCGTGGCATCATAGCTTTCCCCAACAAGATATGCCAGGTGTCCCCCACTTGGAGAAGACAAAATCTGTCGAGCCCAGGGTAAGTTGACCGGTCCAGAATAAAACTGGGTCAAGCCGCTGCCGTCCGGGTTTATAGCAAACAAGCCATCTGGTGTGGAGAAAATCCACCACGGCCCTCCATTAGAAAGCGTTTTATCAGACACTTGCTCCTGCTCTTCATCTGCAGGCTCCGTTTCTTCTTCTTGAGGTTCAGATTCTTGTTCTGGAGATTCACCTTCTTCTTCCGCAGGTTGTGCTTCTCCTTGTATGGATGTTTCCTCCTCTGAATCCGGGGAAGAGTCCTCCATGTCCTTGGGTGCTGTCCAGGGGCAGCATCCTGTGATAACCAGCATCAGAATGGTGAATAAAACTGCCAACCTTAGCCTTGCCATTTTAACCTCCTGTTGAGTAGCTTTGGATATTGAAATATGAGTTATAATTCGCGCACAATTGATTGAATATTGGAGAAGTTTACTATGAATTGTTTTTGATACTGCCTTTATGCTGAACGATATCTGTGGTTGGAAACCTGTTTCAAAGCCATTATAGCATACGGCAGTTACATAACAGTTGCAAACTCTCATTCTCCTTTGTCTCTCAAATATTATTGTCATTTCGGTTACTTTCACAAAACCAACCCAAAAAAGGCTTATACAAAATGCTGAATATTCTTCCTGAGGTTGTACAATTATTATGAAAATACATAACCTCAAATCCTGACCCAGGAGGATGATAAATGAACAACTTAAAAATCAAGAATTTACTCGGAGTCCTTTTAGCAACAGCCCTTGGGGCTGGGATGGCATGGGCTGGAAGTCAGGGAAGTATCGAAATCCTTGGCGTTCCTTTGTTCTTTCTGGCAATCGTAGCGGTTTACCTCATCCAATGGATCGCATTTATCATCGCATTCAGTCGAAAAAGTGAACGCTTTTTTGACCTGACCGGAAGCCTGACTTATATCTTAGTGACGACCTTAGCAACAATATTGTTCCCACAAATTGATAATCGTTCAATACTCCTCCTCGTTTTGGTGGTGATATGGGCAGCGCGATTAGGGACCTTCCTGTTCACCCGCATCCAGATGGCAGGCAAGGACGACCGTTTTGATGAGATCAAGGTGGATTTCAGCCGTTTCCTGCTGACCTGGACAATTCAGGGGTTGTGGGTCACTTTTACTGCTGCTGCCGCCCTGGCCGGGATCACATCAACGATCCAAAAGCCGCTGGGTTGGGCTGCCGTGATTGGCTTTGTGGTTTGGGCTATTGGGTTCTTCTTTGAATTACTGGCTGACGTTCAAAAAAGCGCTTTCAAAGCCAACCCTGAAAACAAGGGGAAGTTCATCAACAACGGGTTATGGGCATGGTCACGTCATCCGAATTATTTTGGAGAGATCATGATCTGGGTCGGTGTCGCCATCATCGCTCTGCCTGTGCTGCGTGGTTGGGCGCTGTTGACATTGATCTCACCTGTTTGGGTCATGCTGCAGCTAACCCTCATCAGCGGGATTCCCATGCTTGAGAAGAAGGCTGATCAGCGTTGGGGAGAACAGGAAGATTACAAGCACTATAAAGCCAACACACCTATCCTGATACCGAGACCTCCCTTCAAAAGACAATGAGATTTTGACAAAAAAATTCTATCCAATATCCATGATCATATCACTTCTATTGAATTTCACACCTTGAAGTCAAATCCTCGATTTGGTATATAATTATCCCCATATTATGCTGTTTGGGTGACGTCTCACCAAGAATTTAACGGTCACTTAATCATATTTATCCGGTAGGTCCCAGGATGATTTCCAGGGCTCTTCCAATTGAAATGATCCATAAAATAATATCCAGTAACCTGGAGGTATCTCATGCTCGACCCACTCCCCCGATTGCCACAATTTGAGTATATCAAACTGGACTCTGTTGAAAAAACCGTCGCATTCCTGAAAGACAAACAGGATGCAGCACTCCCTTTCTTGGGGGGGACCGATCTCTTCGTCGTCATGCGGGATAGAAGAATACACCCAAAATTCCTGGTTGATCTGAAGCACCTGGATGGATTCAAAACTTTTCATTTTGATCATGAAAAAGGCCTAACGATCGGTGCATCCGTTACACTCAACCAGCTCATCGCCTCAAAAGAAGTGCAAACGCTTTACCCGGTCCTGGTGCAATCAGCCCAAGAGGTTGGGGGATATCAACTGCGCAGCCGTGCAACATTGGTAGGCAACCTGTGCAATGCGTCGCCCTGCGGCGATACGATCGGGCCAAGTATGATCTACGACGGTAAGGCAAATGTCGTTGGACCATCAGGTGAGAGAGACATCCCACTTGATAAATTCTTTACCGGACCTGGGCAAACCAGTCTTGATGTGGGTGAAATTGTGAAATCAATTCATTTCCCCGTCCCGCCCAAGGGCAGTGTGGGGACTTATCTCAGCATTGGACGGAATAAGCTCTCTGACCTGGCAATGGCTGCTGTTACCATCTTTGCCCAGCCTGATGAAAAATCCCCTTCAGGCTTTCAATTCAAGATCGCACTTACTGCAGTGGCACCTACAGTTTTCTTTGTGCCTGAAGCACAGAAATTGCTTGCTGATAAACCCATCAATGTAAACACACTGGAACAGGCAGCCCAAATCGCCAAGCAAACATGCAAACCCATCGATGACATTCGTTCAAGTAAAGCCTATCGCAAGGACATGATCTACGCCCTGACTTTGCGTGGATTAAATGATGTGTGGAAAACGCTACAAGCCTGATCAACGGATGAACCCCTGGAGAACGCTATGAAGAAACATACCATCAACTTTAAAATTAACGGTCAGAAGGAAACCCTGGAAGTACCACCCAACCTGACCTTGCTGCACATGATCCGTGAAGAGCTTGCCCTGACCGGCACAAAGAACGGTTGTGAAGCCGGCGAATGCGGTGCCTGCACCGTATTGGTCAATGGAGAACCCATCAACAGCTGCATGATGCTGGCTGTCGAATGTGACCGCGCTGATATCTGGACCGTTGAGGGGCTGACCGAAAGCGGAGAGATCGAAAGGCTGCAGGGATCATTCATCAAGCTGAACGCCATCCAATGCGGCTTCTGCACCCCGGGCATGCTGATATGCGCCTATGCGCTTCTAAAGCGCAATCCCAACCCCACCCAATCAGAGATCAGAGAAGCACTGGTCGGCAACCTCTGCCGCTGCACAGGCTATGAACGGATCATCCAGGCCGTTCAGGATGCGATGAAATAAAAAGGATATTGCCATGGAAAAGTCAAAAATTAAACCAGAACTGATCGGTAAAAGCATTCCCCGGGTCGATCTGCATGAGAAAGCATCTGGCGAAGCGGTTTTTACAGATGATATCCAATTTGGAAAGAAGCTGCTGCACGCTCGCATCAAACGCAGCCCCCACCCGCATGCCCTGATCAAATCGATCGACACCAGCCAGGCAGAGAACTACCCGGGGGTGAAAGCCGTGGTGACCGGTGCAGATTTTGATGGCAGGATTGGGTTATATCTTAAAGACCGGCATATCATTGCCCGGGACCGTGTCCGATTCGTTGGAGAACCTGTCGCTGGTGTTGCCGCAGTTTCGGAAGAGATTGCTGAACAAGCACTTGAGTTGATCCAGGTGGAGTACGAACCCCTCCCTGCTATTTTCACACCACAGGAAGCCATCCATCCTGACGCGCCGCTGATCCACCCCGATCTGGGCGACTATGAGGTGGTCAATTTTATTACTCCCAAACCAGGTACGAATATTTCCAATCATTTCAAGGTCCGCAAAGGGGATACTGAAAGCACATGGGATGAATGTGCTGCAGTTGTGGAGAGGGAATACTACATCCCCCACATCCAACACGTGCCGTTAGAACCGCACGTTGCTGTGGCAAAGGTGGACTTTTCCGGCAAAATTACCCTCTGGACAAGCTCGCAGTCTCCCTTTGCGCAGCGTGATCTGATCGCCAAGACCTGGGGAATGTCGCCCGGAGACATCCGGGTCATCTCTCACTATGTCGGCGGCGGCTTTGGCTGTAAAGCCGGCGTGACCATGGAAGCCCTGCCGATCGTGATCGCCATGAAGGTGAAAGGACACCCGGTCAAGCTGCGTCTCTCCCGCGAGGAGGAGTTCTACACCAATTTCGTCAGGCAGGCATTATTGATCCGCCTGAAAATTGGCTGCGATGCAGAGGGCAACATCCTGGCACTGCAAAACACGATGCATTGGGATGGCGGCGCATCAACCGAATACGGTGTCAACATCGCCCGTGCTGGCGGCTATTCCTGCACCGGACCTTATGATATTCCCAATGTCACAGCTGACAGCTACTGTGTCTATACGAATAACACCATCGGTGGTCCCTACAGAGGTTTCGGTATGTCGGAGCTGCACACCGGCATTGAGCAGTGCATCGACGAACTGGCGAATAAACTGCAGATGGATAAGGTTGACTTCAGAAAGCACAACGTGGTTCAGGGAGGTGACATCCTGTGTACAGGCATGACGATGCACCCCACCGGCATCAAGGACTGCATTGACAGGGTTGCCAGCGCGATTGACTGGGGAACCCCCAGCCAGCCCTGCGAACCGCACAAAAAACGGGGCAAAGGCGTTGCCGTGATGTGGAAAGCACCCGCCATGCCGCCCAATCCCGGCTCCAGTGCCACCCTGAAATTTAACTCTGATGGATCAGTATTCCTCAGCATTGGCGGACAGGAAATCGGGCAGGGTGCGTTTACCATCGCTGCTCAAATAGCCGCGGCAGCCCTGGGAATCCCCATGGATTGGGTACGGATATCCAAACCCCTGGACACGGACCAATCATCCTATGAATGGCAAACGGTTGCCAGTCGCATCACCTGGACGATGGGAAATGCGATCATCGCCGCGGCTGAAGATGCACGCAAGCAAATCTTCGAGATCGTCGCCGAATCATGGGAAGAAGACCCATCCGACCTGGATATTGATAATGGCATCGTCTTTTCAAACAAAAGCAGCCGGGAGATCTCACTCAAGAGATATTGTGATCTACGGTATCCCAAAAGAAAATTACAACGGATGGATCGGCGGACCCATTATCGGCCGCGGCAAATTTATGCCCACCTATGTGACCGGCCTGGACAACGAAACAGGGCAGGGCGATCGGGCAGTGGTGCATTACACAACCGGCGCGCAGGGGTTCATCGTGGAGATTGACACCCAAACTGGAAAACTGGAGATCATCAAAGGAGTGAGTTGTTTTGACGTTGGACAGGCGATTAATCCTGACCTTGTGAAAGCGCAGATCGAAGGCGGGATGGTGCAGGGGATCAGTTCTGCCCTGTTTGAGCAGATGGTCTTCAAAGATGGCGTACTGCAGAACCCCAGTTTTGTCGATTATCGCATTGCGACCACGGTGGACACGCCCCAACAAATGGAAGCTTACTATGTGGAAGTCCCGCAGGATGACGGCCCATATGGTGCCCGTGGAGTAGGTGAACATCCCATGGTCCCCACCATCGCTGCCATCGGGAACGCCATCTATGATGCCGTGGGCATCAGGCTCAAGGGACCGCCTTTCACCTCAGAGAAGATATTTCTCGCCATGAAAGATCTAAGACCAGACTGACAGTTAAGGAGTGAGATTGCATTTATATACACGCGTGTTGAAAAATCAATATCATGATTCTGTCGTCCTGATGCAAGCAGCAAAAGCATTGAAACAGCAGGAGTATGTGATTGATGCGGCCTATATGATGGGCACGGAAGCGAACAAAGACCTGCTCAGGAAGGGCGGTTTGCTGGATGAAACGGCTGGCTCTGCACAGCCTAACGACCTGATCATTGCGGTCAAGAGTGAAAATGAAGATGAAAGCATTCTAGAGCAAGCTAAAGGCTTGCTATCCAGAAGCTCAGCACCCGACAAAATCAGCGTAAGTGAAACCACCTCTCTGCGCGGTGCCCTCAGGGATCACCCTGAAGCGAACATGGCTGTCATCTCTGTTGCAGGTGCTTATGCAGCACGGGAGGCACGCGAAGCATTGGCTGGAGGGCTGCACGTCCTGCTGTTCAGCGATAATGTCTCTCTGGAGGATGAGATCGCTCTGAAAAAATTTGCCGTGCAGCGCGGGCTGCTCCTGATGGGACCTGGCGCGGGCACAGCCATCATCAATGGTGTAGGACTGGGCTTTGCCAACCAGGTGCCCAGGGGAGAAATTGGTATCATCTCCGCTGCTGGAACGGGCTTGCAGGAAGTCAGCACACTTCTGGCAAAACAAGGGTTGGGGATCTCCCAGGCTATTGGTACGGGTGGACGAGACCTCAGCAAAGCGGTCGGTGGCTTGATGTTCTTTGCAGCGTTGGATGCCCTGCAGAACGATCCCGAAACGAAGGTGATCGTTTTGATCAGCAAACCACCTGACGAGGAGATCGTGAAGAAATTGTCTGCCAGAGTTCAGGACACCACAAAACCCATCATCATTTGCCTGTTGGGGGCTGAACCTCAAGCTTCGGGCAGGAAATTTTTCTTCATCGACACCCTGGAAGAATGTGCGCTTTTGACAGCAGCGGTCATTAATCAAACCAATTTAATGGTGGGGTATCAAATTGAGAAGAAAGAAATTGAACTGCAGCAGAGGTACAAGCACTTGAAAGCACGTTTATCAAAAGATCAAAAATTCATTCGAGCTTTATACTCCGGGGGCACCCTTTGCTATGAAGCCCAGGTGATTTGGGAGTACGTCCTGATGGACCCCGTGTACTCCAATGCCCCCTTTAAAAAACAATACAAGCTGGCGAATTCTACCCTCAGTGAAGGGCACTGCGCCCTTGACTTAGGCGAAGAGGAATTCACCCTGGGACGCCCCCATCCGATGATTGACAATGACCTGCGCATTCAGCGCATGAAACAGGAAGCAGCCGACCCACAAACAGCCGTCATCCTGCTGGATGTCGTGCTTGGGTACGGCGCGCACCCAGATCCGGCGGGTGAATTATCTGAAGCGATCAAACAGATTCGGTCACAATATCCAAGTGTTGTTTGGATCGCTTCGGTTGTGGGCACAGAAGATGATCCGCAGAGTCTGTCAAAGTCCACCGAATCGTTACAGGATGCTGGTGTGATCATCTGTGACAGCAATGCCCAGGCAGCAAGGCTGGGGGCATTCCTGGTCGAGAAAGACGATTTCTAAGGATACGCTATGAAAAAAAGCCCAACCCATGAATTCTTTGGCAAAACCACCAGAACGCTCAACCTGGGGTTGGAAGGGATGGCGGAAGGTATCGAAGCACAGGATGCGGAGGTGACCCGGGTCAACTGGAGTCCCCCACCGCAGATCGTTCCGAATTTGGTCTTCACCAGGAACGGCGTAAACATCGAGGACGCCAACGATGAAGCCTGCCGGCGTATCAATGAATCACAGGCTGTTCTGGTCGGCATGGGGATAGCAAAAGACGTCATCCCCGGCATGCGGGAGGACATGATTCTCCACGCCGGCCCCCCCATCACCTGGGAGCGAATGTGTGGACCCACCCGGGGAGCCGTTATGGGGGCACTGGTTTATGAAGGCTTTGCAAAAGACGAAACGGAAGCCGAAAAAATCGCTGCGTCCGACGATTTCACCTTTGAGCCCTGTCATCACCACAGCACTGTCGGTCCCATGGCCGGCATCGTTTCTCCCAGCATGCCCGTATTCATCATTGAAAACCCAACATTCGGCGTCAGGGCTTACGCCACTCAAAATGAGGGTTTGGGGAAAGTTCTCCGCTACGGAGCGATGGGAGAGGAAGTCTACCAACGATTGCACTGGATGGAAGAAGTCCTTTACCCCACCCTTTCCCGAGCGCTTGAAAACATGCCCGGTGGGATTGACATCAAAAGCATCATCGCCCAGGCACTTTACATGGGGGATGAATGCCATAACCGCAATCGAGCCGGCACCTCACTTTTTCTGAGGGAGATCGCCCCTGCCCTGATCCGCACCCAGAAAGACCCTGAAGACACAGCAAAAGTGTTTGAATTCATCATCAACAACGACCATTTTTTCCTCAACCTCAGCATGGCGGCTGGAAAAGCATCACTGATACCTGCAGAGAACATCCCCGGCAGCACCATCCTGACCGTCATGGCGCGCAACGGCACCGATTTCGGGATCCGCATTTCCAACCGACCTGACCAGTGGTTCACTGCCCAGGCTGGCGTTGTTGAGGGCCTTTATCTTCCCGGGTACACCGAAGCGGATGCCAACCGTGACATTGGCGACAGCACGGTCACCGAGACAGCCGGTTTTGGCGGTTTTGCCATGGCAGCCGCCCCTGCGATTACCCAATTTGTGGGAGGAAGTCCGGAAATGGCCCTGGAGATAACCCGGGAGATGTATGAGATCACCCACACCGAACACCGCGACTTCAAGGTCCCGGCTATGAACTTCCGCGGCACACCCCTGGGTATTGATGTGCGCAGGGTGATGGAAACGGGTATCCTGCCGCAGATCAACACCGGCATTGCCCATAAGAACCCCGGCATCGGCATGGTGGGCGCAGGCATCCTGCGCGCGCCCAAAGCCTGTTTTGAAGATGCTTTCTTCACATTTCATAAAGGAATATTGTCTTGAAAAGGAGAACAAATAATGAAATTCATTGACCTGACCATCCCACTTGGGATCGCGACGCCCCCCTGGCCGACCTATGAACCGCTCCAGGTGAAATACTTCAAACGCCTGGCACCCAACGGCGCTAACGGGCAGATCGTCACCCACTCCAATCACCTCGGGACCCACCTGGACGGCGAAATTCACTTCTTCACCGCTGGCAAGGATATCGCCTCCCTTGAGATGGACTTCCTGGTGCATGATGCGGCTGTGGTGGACCTGAGCGATGTATGCGGCGACTATGATGTGTACACCAGCAAGATGGTTGAAGAGCGTGTGGAGGTGCGTGAAGGCGACATCCTCATCATCCATACCGGCTATCATCATTTCGGCTGGGACATGCCCGATGCGGACGAGATCCGCTACATGGTCAAACACCCTGGCCCGGATCGGGAGTTTGCCGTCTGGGCAAAAGAGAAGAAGCTGCGCTGGATCGGCGTGGACTGCGGCAGCGCAGACCATCCCATGAACACCATCATCCGTGACTGGATGCCCCGCCAGGCGAAAGAAGCTGACAAGGTCTTCCAGAAAAAGTTCAACAAGAGCCTGGCTGAATGCTTTGATGACACCAAATATCAGCTCATGCACATCGAGATGTTCCCCCATGGCATCATCCATGCGGAGTGCATTGGTGGGGACCTTGATCTAGTCCTCAACCGCCGCGTGCAGATCGGGTTCTTCCCCTGGCGCTTTGTGGATGGCGAATCCAGCATTGGGCGCTGTGTGGCGATGGTCGAAGATGAGGAATATGAAACCCTCATGGCCGAAAAAGCCGAACTGCCCAAAACAAAATTCGGTGACGCACATAACCCAGAACATGTCGCTCAACTAAACGAGCTGACCAGAAAGAATATGGCATAATCAATTTCACCACTTGAAAGGAGGTTTATATGGCATTGGACATGGAATTGGAATCGGTCCTTAGAGCACCAGCTCTGGAGATGCCAGATTATCCAGCCAAGGTTATCACCCTGGCAAACAGCAAGAAGATGGTCGTACGGCAGGCAAAACGAACGGAGGTGCCGACCCTCCTGGATGCCGTCCGTCCAACCATGAAAATTGAAAGAGATTTCTACGACATCGTCGGCGCACGGCTTGTACGCTGAACTGCTGGGATGGTACCGCCACCGGGTGCGCAACGAATACTGCCTGGTTGGTCAGGTCGACGGCTATGTCGTGGGTATCGTCAACGGCAGGATGGTCGATGAAGATATCGGCATGAGCTACCACACCATGGCGATTGACCGCGGCCTCAAGGTGGGGGCGCACCTCTTTGCCGCAAAAATGGAACATCACATTGAATTCCTCGGGCAGAAAGAAGTCTGGATCACTGCTGAAAGCCCGATCGGCTTCCGCCGCTGGATGATCGAGTATGACCTGATCCAACAAACTGGTGTACAGCATGAACTGGGTGGCGCGACATCCTATAAGCTGACCCGTCCGCTTTATTTTGACTCCAAATCCCGCCTGGTGGCTGGTGAACGCCCATGTCCGCAGGATCTGCTCGATTATGCCCTGAATAATTTATTCGTGGCGGACGAACAGGCGATCCGGGAGAAGATCTGCGGCACCTTAGGAGGTCAGCGATGAGAGATGTAGCAATCATTGGCGTGGGGATGATCCCCTTTGGACGGCGTGACGAAGACTACCCTCCTGGACATGCTGGCTTATGCCTCCCTGGCTGCCCTGGACGATGCTGGAATGGGCGATCAAGGTGTGGATGCGGTTTATGTGGCTAACATGGGCGCCGGCATCCTGCAGCACCAAACCTCTGTGGCGAGTGCCCTGGTCGATCGGCTCAGCCTGCTGCCAGCGGCCGCTGATGCCGTGGAGAACGGTCCCGCATCAGGGGCATCAGCCATCAAGAACGGCCTGCTGGCTGTCGCCTCCGGCTATTATGACACGGTGCTGGTTGCCGGCGGTGAAAAGATGCGTGAGGTCGTGGGCTGGAAAGCCACCGACTTTGTCGCAACCATGACCCACCCGGAGGTGGAATACCCCTACGGCATTACCCTCCCCGGCATGGCAGGCATGTTCACCCGCCTGTACATGGAAAAATACGGCCTGACCCATGAGCAGCTCATGGCAGTGGCGCTCAAGAATCAGAAAATGGGTACGCTGAATCCCTATGCCCATGTGAAAATGATCATCACGAAAGAGGGCATCCATGAAAGCCCGGATGCTGCTGTCAACAACCCCGTCGCAGCCGACCCGCTGCATTTCTACGATATGTGCCCGGTTAGTGACGGCGCAGCAGCCGTGATCCTGTGCCCTTTGGAAAAGGTCAAAGAATTCACCGACGATGTGCCGGTGGTCATTGCTGGCTTTGGACAGGCGACTGATACCCACACGCTGCAGGAACGGGACGACCCAACCGACCTGAAAGCGGTCACCCTGGCTTCAGAACAAGCCTTCAAGATGGCTGGGCTGAAACCCAAAGATGTCGATGTGGCAGAACTGCACGACGCCTTCACCATCCTGGAAATCGCCGAAAGCGAACATGCCGGCTTCTTCAAAAAAGGTGAAGGTGGGAAAGCTGTCGAAAAGGGAGAAACGGAGCTGAATGGGAAGATCCCCATAAATATGTCTGGCGGCCTCAAGTCCCGCGGCCATCCCGTCGGGGCGACCGGCGTGGCACAGGTGGTCGAGATCGTCTTCCAGCTCAGGCATCAGCTTGAGGAAGCCCGTCAGGTCAAGAACGCACAGGTTGGCTTCACCCTCAATTTCGGCGGCTTTGGCAATAACGTGGTCGCCTTTGTGCTCAGGAGGTCAGAATGAAAAAAGAACTTGAGATCACAGCCTATAAGTGCAAAGCCTGCGGAAGGGTCCACTATCCCTACCATGACCGCTGCCTGGCCTGTAAAAGCCGGGAATTTGAGGAAATCAAACCAGAAGGCGACGCACAGCTTTTAGCCTACACGCAGAACTTCAACCTCCCCTGGGGTTTCGATGTGCGATTTTTGGTGCACGGCGTGGTGGCGTTTGAAAACGGTGTCAAAGCCATGGGGCAGATCCACGTGGATTCACTGGATAAGCTCAAGACAGGCATGACCCTCAAGCCCACCTGGGAACCCATCCGGCAGGTTGCCGGTGAAGCAATTTACGGGTTGGTATTGAGACCGAGTTAGGCTTCGAATAAAAACATCAGGCATCCTGCGCGAGGAGTGCTGCCAGCATGCCTGCAAGCGTATCAACACCCGAAGAGCTGCCGTAAGAAAGCAGCTCTTTTTTGATTGTTTTGATCTCCCCTTTTCCTTCTGCAATCCAGCGTAGTCCATTCATCACTCGTTCATCCGCCTTTCCTTGCACAGCGCAGCGGATCAGCGTCGCACTAAGGGCTGTTGTTTTCCGGCTTGCCACAGCAACAATATGATCACTAGAACAGATGCCGCTCAGGTCTGTCATGTTGCTAATAATAAATCGTGCCAGTAGGAATCCGCAGATAAAATCATCCCCCGCAGGCGTCAGTCCCCCTCCCAAACCGAGTAAACCATCCAGTGTTTTGGTCACCATCATCATCTATGGGATAAATTCCCACAGGTATTCATTTATGACATCTGGCTGGCTGATAAGTGCATCCAAAAATGCGAAAAACAAACCATCTTCGTATCCCTTTATCACTTCCTTTGCTAAATTGATCCCTCCTGAAGCTTGAGAAAATCTATCCCTATCAAACATAATCGGAGAAGGCTCCCAGACTGGTGCATCACTGACGTCCACTTGGCATCTTGGGCAGCTTATCTGCCCATTGCATATCCTGCACCTTTCGCCAACCGCATAAAGTTCTTTGAAATCCAACATCTCATCCAGGTTTATCGTGAGAGGTCCTCGAAAAACCTCACCAGAGATGAATACGACCTCCCCTGATGGATTCTGCAAGAAAATGCCTTTGCTGGTCACCCCCAGGATTTCAGCAGCATCAGTCTGCTTGACGAACTGTTGAGCGTCCGATCCCACCCATTTAGCATCATAAACCTTCATTGGTGCATGATCTCCCAATTGTTTGTCATTGCGAGCGGAGCGTGGCAATCTCATCTTTTCTCTCGTTGTTTCATTGTCTTCTACCATAATCATTTGCAGATATGATCATGGTCTCTTAGGAAATGTATAGAGCTCAGGTAACTGTCTCGCCATTTTCTCGCTGGTTCATGGCCTCACACCTTGAACATCAACGACCGCATGTCTCATCTTTTACGCAGGTCCTTACAGGAGGCTTTGCACTGAGGACACATCAGATCATTCCGTAGAGGCAAGACAAGCCTTGCCTTAAACTTGCAGACTCACCTTTTTCGTCCTTCTCAAATACCATAATACACATTTTTGATTGGATTTCTAGTCAACCTCCTGGATGACCGTGAACCTTTTCACCGTATCCAGCTTCCTTGCCAGATCAAGATTGATATCCCGTGGGATGTAGCCCAGTTTCTCTTCATTATCATCTACAACAATGATAGCCAGTGCGTCATATGGATTTTCAGGTTCCCTTCTCAAACCTAAGTGCTCCCCTACCTTGAGTGTGGTATACAGTATATCCCAATCCACATAATTTGAACCTGCCACCCAGACGACCTTCATGTTATGCCAGCCCTCATCTTCGAACTCTTGATTTATATATTTAGCTTCCCTGCCCAGCCTGGTCAGGTCCTTCTCGAATATCTTCTTCTGCTTCCTGCTTCTTATATACTTCCACAACTGATGACCCCTTACCTTCTATGCTAGTTTGTACATCTCACATCTACCTTCCCAGGTTCTCCCTGGTTAGCAGGTACCCCCAATGCACCTGCCACTTGGTCTGTGTTTTTTCGGGGGATTCTGAATTGAAAGAAATCTTGTATCTGCATGATTATTTCTCGCCTTTATCATAATCCACCCCTGCGAATTTCGAAAGTTAAATGATATTTATGTAATTTTGAAAGATTATTTAACCTGGACAAACAATCAGCAGGTTCCCCAATCGTATCTTGGCATGCTTGATCTTAGATGACTAAGTTATCGTTCGTTCAACCACGATTTACCCGATAATTGCGCATCATCCCCATATCTTCATGTTCCAGGTTGTGACAATGGTAAAGATACAGCCCGGTGAAGTCCATAAACCGCATCAGTATCCTGACTTTTTCCCCGGGCATCACCAAAACTGTATCATGCCAGCCCTCATCAATAAAACCAACCTTCAAGCTGCTGTAGGCAATCTGCTCACCTGGATCTACCAGGCGGTCCAGTATTTTAAATTGAAGGCCGTGGATGTGCATCGGATGGGGTTGGGACATTTCAGACTTCATCATACCTCAATTCCAGATTATCAAATTCCCATATCTCAAGATCACCAAGCTGAACTTTCTCATCCCTGGCCACATCCTTCATATCAAAGGTCCGCCCATTGATCATCCAGCGCATACCCATCCCCATTTGAAGGTCAAAGACACGTGGATTATTTGCATTTACAGCAAACGCAGGATTGAGTTCTTCATGGCTTGATAATATCTCGGGCAGAGATGTGACTTCTCTTTCTGTATTCTGAATGGCAGCAGAGAAGATAGGAAAGGTTTGATCACCACCCGGTGCTGCGGAGGGCAAATTGACCATCTGAATAATGTCTCCAGGCGCCCACATCCCAAAATCAACCCACAGATCAACCCTTTGGGCAGGCGCTAACGTAACATAATCCCTTGTCAGGGGCTGTTCCAATAAACCACCCTCTGTTCCGATCACATGGATCGGAGAGCCGTCCTCCCAGGCAAGTTTATAGATTCGTGAATTAGATCCATTCATCAATCGCAGTCGGTATGCGCTCCGATCAACCTCCAATGTGTAATCTGGCTGACCATTCACAAGGATCCGATCCCCCAGCATACCCAGCATCTGCGTCAATCATGCCAGAATTGTTATAAACAAATGGTTATCGCCATCAAACACACGATCCTGGATAACGATGGGAATATCTCGCTCTTTCGATGGCAGAGGAAGAGCAGCTTCCTCCTCATCATGGATCAGGAACAAACCGGCCAGGCCGTTATAAACCTGTGGACCTGTTCGACCGTGCGGATGGGGGTGGTACCAGTAAGTGCCAGCGCGATCCAGCACCTGGAAATCATAAACATAAGTTTCCCCAGGATCGATCACCAGGCGCGGATGCCCATCTGCGGCTTCCGGCACATGCAAACCATGCCAGTGGACAATGGACGGCTCAGGAAGTTCGTTGACGAAATGCACGCGCAGTCGCTCGCCCGTTTCAACCTGAAACACAGGACCCAGGTAGGAATTTGGGAGTGTAATCAATCGATCATTTGGTCCTTTTAGAACTTCTCCCTCGTATCGCCAGATATTGGTTGGGGGACCAGGAAGAATTTGCTGCACATCTGGCTTGGCCGTGAGCAAAATCTCAACATCTGGATCAATTTGCATTTCATTTGATGGTTGTTCAGCAGCAAAAGAACGACATGCAGTTGATCAACTGAGGACAGGTTAAGAGCACCCCACCAAAGCCAAGGTAGCGAGAAATTGCCTGCGTTTATCATAAAAATCTCATATGGATGAATTTCCGTTGGATAGGATCGTTGAGGTGATGTATTCTGCATCAACCCCAACCCCGGCGATGACACCGGAGAGTCCAGAATATAAAAACGGCAGCCCGATAAAATACAAGCCTGGATAATTTGTAACACCACGGTGTTGAATTGGATAGCCATCTTCATCAAAAGTAGGAATCTTTACCATACTGAAATCAAATTTGTATCCGGTTGACCAGATAACACAACCAATTCCGGCTGATTTCATGTTCAGCTCATGAATTTCTTCTTGCTCATAGCCATCAGTCAGTTGGGGTAAGGATTCAGATGGCGCATATATTTGGTGTTGGGCAATGAATTTATCTACAGTTTTAGCAAAATCCGCTTCAAATTGATCTGCTTTCGCTAGATTATCCTTCAAATCAGGTGCCAGAATGATGCGTTCATTTTCCACATTCTGTATTCGGCCCAATAAAGTGACACCATCCCGTGCGAATTGATGGAGATTGATCGTATGTCCGCCATCTTTACCAGTCCCATGTGAACTTGATCCAAATTTATCCTTGGGACTGGATAGTTCATCAACCGTCCTGGCAAAATCCCCCATATCATTCATCCAGTATGTAAAATCTCTCCCCCGGTAGCGACGCGGTAGTCGGCCAGCATCACTCACTGAGAGGTAAACTTTCCGACCACTTTGATAAAGCTCTTCGGCAATTTGAGCACCGGATTGTGATGACCCCACAACAAGGACGGCGCCTTCTGGCAGCATTTGAGGATTTTTGAATTGACTCGAATGAAGCTGCGTGATCTTTGATGACAATTTTCCGTTAAATGAGGGAACTTTTGGCTGCTGAAACAAACCCGTGGCAACGACCACATTTCCAGCATGATAATCCCCCCCTGCATCCGTTTTAATGACGTACCCGCCTTTGGATGGTTCAATTATTTCAACGCTAGTGTTAAGTTTTACTGGTAGCTCAAATCGGTCAACATAGGATTCAAAATAGGCCACGACTTCGTTGCGTGTCATAAAACCATCTGGATGATCACCCTTATACTGTGCACCCGGAAGCCTGACCATCCAGTTTGGTGTGATCAGGGTGAATGAATCCCATCGATGACGCCAGATATGAGCGACTTCATTTGCTTTGTCCAGGATGATATGGGGGTGACCATGTTTTTTCAAATAGTAGCTTGTTGAAAGCCCCCCTTGACCACCACCTACAATAATTGTGTTAATAAACTCAGCCATTATTACTCCTTCCACCGAATTAAGTGGAATAGTCCTTTTCGGATCAATTACTGCAGATATTTGTGATGAGAGTCGCCTTGGTAAATAAGTGACCTCTAAGGGGTGATTTACTTATATTAGGATAATTTAGACCAATTATATCATATTATCTGTTTTTGTCAAATTGCTCTCTAATAAAGGGGAGCAAAAAACGACCGCAATCAGTCACGCTTCTGTCATTGCGACAAGCTCAGTGCCACCTGTCCCCATAGGCGAAGCGGGAGTGGGATCACTCAAAGAGTGCTCTTCGAGCGCGGCACAAAGTCCCTGAAGCGAAGCGGAACATCCAAAGGATGCAAGAGGGGATCAACGAACAAAGCCCTCTTTTCGAGGGGTGCCGGGCGGCATGAGCCGCCGGCTAGTGAAGCAATCTCATCTTTTATCTCGTTGTTTCATTGTCTCCAAATCCTCTGATGTTCATGGTCTCCTGACCATGAACACACAATCGACCGCATGTCTCCATTCATCGCTGGTCCTAACAAAACTTCACACTTAGAACATCAAATTGATCGGTTGTGCATCACTTCGCTGGTCCTTACAGGAGGCTTTGCACTGAGGACACCAGCTCAATCGATTAACATTATTGGTTGCATATGGTCTCCTGACCATGAACACATATCCGACCGCAGGTCTCCCCGAACAATACCTTTACAGGACGCTTCGTAGTCCTTACAGGAGGCGTTGCACTGAGGACAACAATCAGATCATTCAGTAGAGGCAAGGCACAAAGTGTCGAGGGATCGAAGACAAGCCTTGCCTTAACTTGCAGACTCACCTTTTTCATCCTCCTCAAACACACCAATACACAATTTTTGGTATGGGCTTTCTAAGTCAACCTCCAGGATGACCGCGACGAATTCTTTACCATCATCCAGCATCTGGGCCAGTTCGTGATTGTCATCCCGGGGGATGTAGCCCAGTTTCTCTTCATTATCATCAACGACCATGATAGCCAGTGCGTCATAGGGATTTTCAGGTTCTCTTCTCAGACCTAAGTGCTCCCCTACCCTAAGTGGCGTATACAGCCCTTCCCATTCCACATAACTTGAACCTGCCACCCAGACGACCATCAGGCTCTGCCATCCTTCATCCTCAAGTTCCGAAAGAACAGTCTGTGCTTCAAAACGTTGAAGTTCCTTTTTCTCCCCGGTCTTTCCTTTCATTCCCTTCATTTTTTGGTGCATCATTATGTGTTACCGCCTGTGGAGTTGTTCATCCAGGGAAACCACTTCCAGATGCACCCACTAAATTCATTTGGCTGCATGGATGAACTAATCCTTCCAGACGTTGCACAAACCGCTTATAAAATGATCGGAGATCATAGCGTTCACCCTTTATATGCCTGGTTAATTGTTCCCTAATTGCTGTACGATTTGTCACAACAAACACAGAATTTATTTCATTGATTTTATCAAAAAGAAAATATGGGTTGCTAGTTTGGTCCTTGGCAATCGAGATGCCGTTCTGTTTTCTCGGTTTTTTTGTTAATCTTTATCGCCATTCCAGTTATTTTTTAGGTCTACTGAGCCATGCTTCAAGGATCACACCATACACAATCCCAGCCACAAAACTTATATGATCTTGAAATCCTGTAGAACTGTAGAAAGCAAAGGAAACCAATAGCCCCAGAAATGCCCCACGAAGCAACGCCATGCTTCTACTTGTTGCCTTCCAGGGAGCTCCCACAGCCAGACCGATAATCACACGATTGTACCAAAGCGAAAACACAAAACCAGGTGAGGCAGATAACCCGGAGCGAACATACGCCCCCACCACACAGACAATTCCCAGTAAAGCTCCGCCAATGAGAGCTTCTTTCATTCTTCTATTCATCCCTACTCCTTCTTGATCTGTGCTGATCAATGACTGTTTAGTTTCAATATGCCGTTTATTTTTATATTTGACTGGAATTTCAGGTCGATTAAATTTTACCAAACTTTTCATTCCAAACTGGTGATAGTTTTGTCAGAACTCGTTTAATAGTCGTAAATTTTCCTTCAAATGGCATAATGACTCGCGGCCCAGTTCCTAAAATCTGTCATTGAGAATGATTTTTCAGGAAATGCGTTTTGTGATCTGCCCCCACAATATGTACAGCTTCATATGGTAGTCCAAACGACTGAAATTGGATAGGTTAAACTTTGTTGACTAATGGTGTTCTGTGCTTCATGGTCTCCTGACAAGCTGAGTGCCGTCACTCAAAGAGTGCTCTTCGAGCGGGGCACTTCAGTGCACAAAGTCCCCTTTTCGGGGATCAGCGCAGTGCAATAGGTCATAGAATGAGCACCCTCAAGGTGCATCATTCGTACACCCAATTCATGAGAATTGGGTGAGAACACGCTCTCGACTGAAGGTTTCCTCTTGATATAATTAGTTTCAGCAATCCCGTCCTTTTTCACATTGTCCGTTGAAAATTCAGGCAAGCAGAGGAAACGACCCATGACAGCAGATACCATTCACACACTCAGAAAGCAGGTGCTATCCTGATACCCGTTCCGGAAACAGTCCTCGAAATCTTCCGCCAGGCATACACCAGCTCTCCCAGCGCAGTGCTAGCTCGTTTTGGAGGCGGGTTTGACGACTCCGACGGCACCGTTTACCGCTTGGGTGACCGGGCGGATGAGCGCCTCCTGAAAGTGCTGCACTACAGACAGGGGGATGCGCGGGAAGCCCTGCTGCACCTCACTGCGCGCCTCAAGTTCATCAATTTCCTCAATCAACATGGAATCCCGGTGATCGAACCGCTGCCCTCCATCAAAGGCGATCTCTATGAAGTTGTGGAGGATCACAGCGGGTGCTGGGTCGCGTATGCCATGAAGAAGGTGCAGGGCAGGACCATGTCTCCCAAGGTTTGGGACCCAAACTTTGTACGCCGTTGGGGGCAGGTGATAGGAAAACTACACCGGGTGACCCAGGCCTATCCGGACTGGCACCACTGCACAGACCCTGAGAATGGGAAGCCCTGCTTGACCTGGGAGTCGGAATGGGAATATTTTCACGAAAGGATCAAAGATACGGAGGTTTAACACAGTGGGAGGGAATTGGGGAAACGCTGCGGGGATTTCCTGTCTGCCGAGAATCCTATGGCTTCATCCATAACGACCCTCATATCTGGAACTTAAGGGTGGATGGCGACTGTGTGACTCTTCTGGACTTCGACGTGGCGACTCACTTCTGGTTTGCTAACGACATCGCCATCTCCTGTCAGCATGTGCTGAAGATGCTCTCTGGCGGGTTGAGTACGCCTCTGCACCACCCTGAACGATTGGAACAATTTTTGAAAGTCTTTTTGGATGGGTACTTCCGTGAGAACGACCTGAATAAGAAATGGCTGTCCCGGCTGGAGCTGTTCTTTGCTTATCGACGAATTTTGTCATTTACCTTTATGAACGATTGGTACCGCAAGAGGCCTGAGAGAGTGCTGCTCTGGAAGGAGATGATTTTGGAACAGCCGCAACTTCTGGCAGGAATGGCATTTTGAGTGGAGAACTTAGGTGAAAAATCTTGCGGTCTGTGTTATCCAGACCCCAAAAAGCTAAAACGGGGACTGTGATAATATTTGGAGATAGAACAGCGTTTAGAAAAGGAATAATTGAAGTTATAATAGTTCATTGACCAATATTTTATAAATTTAGCAATAAAGGAGATAATATGGACTACACATTGCTCACCAAAGTTGGCACATTACTCAAGGATCCCAGGGCTGTTGAAATCATTGAAAAGTATGCTCCAGGACTGAGCAAGAATCCATTGATCGGCATGGCAAAGGGGATGACCTTAAAGGCAATCCTGGGGTTTCCGCAAGCGAAGAGTGCTGGCTTGACGAAGGAAATGCTGGAGAATGTCCTCGGTGAAATAAATGAGGGTAAGGAAGAATAGAGCATATTGCTCATAGCTGATAGTTAGTAGCAAAAAGTTAAAAGCTGAAGGCTAGAAGCTCAAAGCATAAGAGCTGGTCCTATTACGCTTCATCTCAGGGATTTATAGCTTGTAGTAAATAGGCAGCAGCTGAAAGAAAAATAAATAAATTCCCGCCTCATAATAACAAAGGCAGGATAATGGCATGGTGATCTTTCCCCCGATCACCATGTTATGATTTTGGAGCTATCTTTGATTGTTCATGGTCTCCCTATCTTTGTTGGTTCATGGTCTCCTGACCGTGAACCTGATAACGACCGTAGGTCTCCACCTATCCCCGATCCTTACATGAGGTTTTCATTCCTTTCAGGATGCTTCGCGGTCCTTACAGGAGGCTTTGCGCTGAGGACATCAATCAGATCATAATGTAGAGGCAAGGCACGCCTTGCCTTGACTATGTAGGTTATGGGTTGGGGATATCAACGAGGCAGAAAATAATCAATTCCTGTTGGTATGATGCAAAAACCAGCGTGATGTAGAAAGCAGCCCCATCAAACCAGTAATAAGAACATTCTCTTATTACTGATTTCCTTGTAAAATAGTAATAAGACAAATCTGGATGAAATGGAAACAACCCATGGCAGAAGATCACATTCACACACTCATAAAGCAGATCAAAACCCTTCGCAAACAGCTCTCCGAGATGGACTTCACCGGTTCAGAAGCCAAACCTGACCCAAGCTCTGATTTCTGGGAAACCTTCATGCAGGTCACTCTCGACCTGGATCGCTATGAGCATGCCTTGAACCAGACCAACCAGGAGACCGTCTCCGAGATCAACCTGCTTCGCCAGCGAATCATCGCCAGCCTGGACGAATACAACCTCTGGCGTGAAAAAATGGGCGAGATGGAACAGCTCTTCATGCTGAACATCCTCCGACCCGGGTACATCCTCAAGCAGGCCCGCGAGCAGAGGAAACACCTTGAAAAGGAACACCAGCCGCATCAGGAAGGGGATCATTAACCGGGAATATGACTCCCTTCAGGCGGTTGAAGCGGAGATCCGCCAGGTGCTGGTGCAGAACGAAGAAACCTATCCAGCAGACCAGCGCGAGTTCACCGATGAACAGGTCAAGGCGGAAGAACTGCGCCATTTAGCGGCGGATATCAACCCCCACATTGCCCAGGAGACCTACAACGAAGAGCAGATCCTGCAGGACTTCAAACGCATCGTGCTGCCTGCGGTGCATCCGGACACCTCCGACACCCCGCAGGAGACCTTCCTGGCCATCTATGAAGCCTACGAGACCGAGGACTACCTCCTCATGGAAGCCTATGTCGCCCAATACCAGGGAGAATTTGAGATCGATGGCAAAGCAGACCCCCTGGACCTTCAGGAAACCTTATCAGCATACAAAGAAAACTACCACCGCCTGGCAGAGTCGCCTGGACCAGCGCTTGAAAGCCCTCAAGCAGGAACTCACGCCCGAGGAACTGGATGACCCCGAAAAACTCACCGCCCATCTCAACCGCCAGCGGGAAGCGCTCCAGGTGTTGATCCAGTTGGAAACTGAGCAGGTCTTCAAACTGCGGGAAAAGATCGAGGGATTGATCCAGCTCTACTTGCAGATCCAATCGGAGGATGACCATGGCTGACAAAGATATCATGCGCCAGCCCTCCCCATTTTCTCACCGGAACGAATTACGAGCGCTCTTCAAGCAGTATCTGCAGGAAGGCGGGGTTGAAGAAGGCTTCACCTGGGAAACCCTCACCACGGAGAACGGGCTGCCCCACAACTGGATCTATGACCTCTTTCAAGCCTCAGACGGTCGCATCTACGTGGGCACCTGGGGCGGCGGCCTGGCGATCTTCGATGATGGCGATTGGCAGGTCTACACCAAAACGCACGGCCTTTTCAGCAACGCCGTCACCTGCATTCGGGAAGAGAAGGATGGCAGGATCTGGCTGGCGACCGACAGCGGCCTGAACGTCATGGAAGGTGACCGTATCAAAGAAGCTGGGTTAGCCGGGAAGAGCCTGCTCAACCTCACCATCGACCGCAAGGGTCACCTGTGGGCTGGCTGCTGGCGTGCCGCACGCAGCGGCGGCGGCCTGTATCGCTTTGACGGACGCCGCTGGGATTCCTTCACCACCAGTCAGAACCTGCCGGGCCAGGAGATCCTCAAGGTCTTTGAGGATTCCCGGGGCAGGATCTGGGTCGGCACCTACGAGCACGGCTCAGGTGCTGGCGTGGGCTGTTATGACGGACGGAGATGGACCAACTACACCAGCCGCTCCGGCCTGGCAAGCGACTGCGTGTATTCGATGTTTGAAGACCCGGTCGGGAATATGTGGTTCGGGACCATCCGAGGGCTCAGCATCTTTGATGGCAAGAGCTGGCACACGCTCACGAAAAAAGACGGCCTGGTGGATAACCGTGTTTACTGCATGCTGATCGATTCAAATAAGAAATTCTGGTTCGGGACTGAAAAAGGGATCAGCCGCTTTGACGGGTCGGAATGGCTTTCCTATACCAAAAAAGACGGGCTGGTGGAGGACCTGGTCAGGGCTATCCTGGAAACGCAGGACCATGCCTTGTGGTTTGGCACCTACCCCTATGCCAAAGCCAAGGGCGGGATCAGCATCGTCCGAATGGACACGCAAAAGCAGTTGGGGGATCGTGTCTTGGACCTGCTGCCTGAGCCGCCCACGCCGGGGAAGCTGCCCTCAGGCGAAGCCTGACCCTCAAGAGATTACGACCAGCCGATCAGACCCAATCCCCGCTCGCTGCACACCTTGAAGAATTTCCGCAGCTCGATCACGTCTTCTGGGGGATGGTCTGGCCAGCCCATTTCAGCAACCGCATCCTCCGGATCGCAGGCTGCCAGGGCATCATACATCCTGTGGACCGTTTCAGGGGGAAGCCATTCATCGAACAGGCTCTCATTGGTAATCAGATACAATCAAGCTGGCATACACCTTCCCACGGAAGCTGCCGCCACCCCCACTGAGCAGCCCCCCACAAAGAGAAATATCTGCATCCTTGAATGCTTGAATGTCTTCATCGGTGAGAAGAATGTCCTCTGAAGAACGAGAAGCGAATGTATCTAAACCCATACTTTTCTCCTTTAGATCACCTATAGTAGGTAGCTCCATACCCAAAGACAACACTTCTTCATTATATCCACAAACCATTAAGTCTTAGAAAGCATACTGCGACCCCTAATCGCCTTTCAGAATCTCTGCTTCAATATAAGTCGTATCTATAAAAAATCCTTCAAATTCACATCCCTAATATCTGATTTACTCTTCATTGGTACACAATAACGAAAGACAGGGAATTTAGCAATAGGATAAAAACTATCTGAAATCATGGCAGTTCTTAACATGAACGAGATACAGACACGGTGCCTGTTGAAAGTGTGTGGAATAGAAATTGAAGAGTACAAGATTGAACCTGATGAAGAGATATCTTCTGCGGATGTCGATATCCTGATTATCGTTTTACTTAATCCTTACCCTTCCGGAAATAAGATCATACACCGCATGCTCGATAAAACAACTCGGTATCCTGGAGCGATCGAACGGCATGATGAAGTGGTTCACATCCGCCAAGCCAGCCCACTGCCCGACCGGCGGAGAATGCGGCGCAAGGAGCCTGCCTTCCCTGGTGTAGAAGCGACCCTGCCGATCCATAAATGCCGTCGGCACGGTGGGATCAGGCTGTTCAAAAAATCTGAGCACCATATCAGAACTCACATCTGCCAGCACCATCCGCTGGTTAGACGTGCCCAAAGCCATCAGATCCTTTATCTCCTTCAGGCAGGATTGCTGTCGATATCTGAACGGTGACGTTTGCACACCAGTCGTCAGGCCGCGAATAGCCTTAAAGAACTGGTCACCAGCATTGGCAATATCCAAGATCTGCGACCCGGTATCTGAGACACACACCACCCTGAAGTAGAGGTCAGGGTCTGTCTTAGGTGAGGTGGTGTTGGCAAGCGTGTTCCACGATCCGCTTTGATAGATCCTCGCCAGGTGGTTGTCCTGGTTGAAGCAGGCATTCTCATCCACCCGCATGATGTAGTAATTGGATGTGCTGGATGTGCCCCCGTTGAGCGCGATCCAGTAGGGCGTAGACCCTGAAAGCGTATAAGGCGTTGAAAAAGTGAAACACGTCCACTGGTAAGAAGTGGATGAGAGCGTTGCTCCTCCCACGGTCTGTGACGTCGCCAGAACCGCATTGGGCACGCCACCGCTGTCTGAATACAGCCTGGCAGACAGATTGCTGGAGGGCGACCCGATCTTGCGGATCAGGAACCAGGCATACTTGAGGTCGCAGGATGACCCCGGCGTGAACTTTTGGGCTGGATACCGATAATTGGGATACCCGAAGATCTGCGTACCCGGACCAGGGCCATAGTTGGCATAAAAACCATCCGGGTTTTCATAAAACTGCCAGCCCAGCGTGTCAAACCACCCCGAACAGGTGATAATCGCGAAGCTATCCTTACCCGATCTGTCCCTGGAAGAAAGAATTGACTCAGGCTGCTTGTGGAGGGAAAGGAAGGTATCCCTGAACTCCTCGGCAAAATCATCATCCAGGTTGGTTCGGTGGATGACGGTCTCTTTGATCCCATATTCAGCCTGGGATATCCCCGACTCCGCATAATCCGTCTCGTACTGGTCAGCCAGGCGGTTATCCGGTGAGATGAAGGAGTAGGTGACCTTGACCTTGTTGAACAGGTCATCGATTGAGATCTCAAACCTGGTGTCTTCAAAAAGCACCTCGATCCTCGATACAAAGCCCCACCAGACCGGCGTGGCTTTCTCATCTGAAATGCGCACAGGGCAGCGCAGAAGCCCTGCCGCTCGGAACAGGTCCGAAACAGCACCATCCAAGCGCAGAACAGCCTTTCCGGCCCACCAAAGGCAGACCAGGACAGGGATTGCGGCTTGATCCTCCCATTGAGTAGAACGGGCACTGAAAAATCACGCGAAGAGAAGTTGACAGAATAGCTCATAAGCAAAGCACCCTGGGACGGTAATAGACCCGCACGGTTGACGTGCGAAGGATATCAACCGTGTTGTTCTGATTGGCAAGAATGAAGAACAGGAACGAATTCCGCCCGGGATAGAGCAGCAGCGGCCCACCTGTACGCATATGCGAGATGGTCTCGTAGTTTGCGGCTGAATAGCTCAGGTTCGACAGGCCCCTGAAGCTGTCGTCGATCAACGTGTCATTTTGCGACATATCAAAAAACCCATAGAAGGTTGCCGCATAATCCAGTGGGAGAAGCTGCAGGCAATCCACATCAAGCTGTGCGGCTGCCCCATCCTCCTTCAATCCGTAGAGCTGGATTTCGACATGGTGCGGGAGCGTTTCCCGCAGCAGCCGGTTGGGCGGAATCTGGATTGGTGGGAAGACGACATAATCATAATCAGGATCGGCATAGACCGCATCGCAATCTTGCAGCGTGTAGGCTCCCCTGAGCAGCTTGATCTTGAGGGAGAGGTCTGTGTAGGCGTGGGAATTATACAGGTGCAGGATGGGCCTGAAGGAGCGCCCATCCAGTGCATTGACCTCAGAGGCCGGGATCGAATAGTTGAATAAAGCCGAATATGCTGAGGACGTCCATGAGGCTCTGCGGTAGTAGGTGTTGATGGCATTGGCGTTGTAATACTGGCTGCCGCCTGTCATATCCGTGGCATAGGCATAGAATACTTCCTCTGAAGTTCCCGTGGGATGATGAAAAATCCCCAGATACAGATCATGCACCTTGTTGGAGGCATAAGTGTTCTCAAGCTCGAGGCGGATCGGCGCGGGAAGGTCCGTGTCGATGTCAGCGGCTTTGACCATCACAAAATTGGCCAGAGATTGGATATGGTCCCTGTAGTTGATGATGTCATAGCCGCCGGTGACATCTGAATCATCCTTGCCCGTGAGGGGAAGCTCAACCTGGTCGCCATCAAAGTGGTTCAACCGTGTGTAATGGAGCGTGAGGAGGAACGACCCCCGCTGATGATGGAGGTAGCTGTCGGCATAAGGCTCAAGCTTGAGGTCTGAGATTTGGGCGTAGTAATATGACCCGCCGGAAGTGGGTTGAAAGCGAAGATACTGCGGTTTGCCGTATTCACCCCGCCCGTAGGCTTCAGCCCTCAGCATGACCAGGTCCAGGGCGGCCAGGGCAGAGGTGATCTGTGTTGGCGACCCGGCTAATTGGATCTCAACCTTTTCCCTGACCTCTGCTGAGGGTGATCCAGAGGCAAAGAACAGGGCAGCCTTCCGGAATGGTGCGGTAACTGATTCCCCATCAAGAATTATCCATGCGGAAGAGTCACCAATCGCAATCTGGTTCATGAGAAATCGTCTCCTTCCTCCCACTCCCATTGGCTGTAAGGGGCGTCATCTGATTCCTGGAAGAAGCGCAGGCGGACCAGGACCAGCTGAGATTGGAATTCGTTCATAAATTCGGTTGCCCATTTTGCCAGGTCTTCGGGATGCTCCCGGATGGGCGAAGCTTCTTCGAACTTACCGACCAGGCGGAAGCGCAGCGCATAGGCAACCGCACCGAGGATGAGCGTGTTCAGGTCCTGCTCTTCAAATGATGTGGATGATGCGCCATCCAGTCCGGAAAGTGTCTGCGCAGCGCCGTATGAACCGGAAAGCTCAGCCAGAGAACCGCGCAGGGCTTCATCTATCGTGTCGGTTGAGAAGATCAGGTTGGCCGTTTCCTGCAGGCGGACTTCAACCTGGTCGCGAGCGGATGTGAGTGTGATCGTCATAGATTTCCTTGTGAATTTTATGAATGAATTAGCTTATCCCGTTCAGCTTCGCTTAGGGACTTCGTAGCATATAGCGATAGGGGATAGGGAATTTGTGAAGGGGTAACCTGGTAGCTGGTAGCCAGTAGGCTCGTTGCTAATCCTTATTGTCAGCTACCAGCTACGAGCTACACGCTCCTAGCTACAAACTATGAGCTATCAGCTATGAGCTACTGGCTTTCTTCGTCGTGCTGCTTCGCTTCGTCTGAGTTCTTGGCTTTGGTTTCGGCTTCAGCTGCATTGCTTCGCCTCATCCACCTGGTCGAAGGTGAACTTGAATTTCTGTCCGTTTGAGGCGATCACGACCAGTGATCCGTCGTCTTTATGGGAATAATCAAGGGGTTTGCTGCCGATGAGTTGCGTTGCGATTTTGGAATAATCGGGATTTGTGGGCACTTGAAACTCCTTGGGATAGTGAATAGTGAACGGTGATTTCTGAATTGTGAATAGTTTAATTATTAGCTCGTAGCCAGTAGCTTGTAGGAAAGCTCGCTAGGGTGTTACCCAATGAAATACTTTCGGGCAGACACGGAGGTCTGCCCCTACGTTTTGTTTTTTACTATCAGCTACGAAGTCCCTGAAGCGTAGCGGAATGGGATTAGCTATTACCTATAAGCTGCTTGCTTTCAGCTTTGAGCTTTCAGCTTTAACCTGATTTCCTCAGCTATTTCCTATGAGCTAATTTCGTTCTGCTAAGACCGTCTTCGATGCCGGTGCCGAGAATGTAGGCCACCAGCAGGTAGATGATAGTGGTCAGCTGCTCTTCGTCAATCGGGAAATCTGGCTGCCAGGCTTTGACGATCACAAGCACCAGGCCAACCAGCGCGGCCCAGAACTTGCGGGAGGATAGAAGTTGTTTGAGTTTGGTCATGAGAGCTCCTATCGCCCACCTCTATGAGGTGGGCATACGACTGATGCGCCATGAAGGCGCTTCAGTCTATAGTGATTTGTGAGTAGTGACAAGCTGAGTGCCGTCGAGGCACATCAGCGCATGCAAGCGCATGAGTTGCTGATCGATGGCAGATACGTGAGATTTGTCAGGTACGCATGCGCAGTCTCGAATTGCATCGTCATGTGCCTTGCAGGACTTCAGTTGCACATGACAAATTTATCGCTACAATCTTAAGATCGTAATTGACCTGCGCACCGATCAAGGCAAAGACGGTCGTGGCTGCAGCATCAACGTTGAGATGCAGGAAATAATCGGTGTCGTCTTCAATAAAGACGGGCGTGTCCAGCGTGACGGTCATCTTGTGCGAGCCGGTAGCCTTGCGTTCTGCCGCGGTGTCATGATCAGCATCGATCGTGATGGCTGGATTGGTGCCTGTGCAGGCTGAGCCGTTGGCAGCCAGTGTCATCTTGTCGATTTCAACCGTGGCAAAATCATCTGCGGCAGCGACCGAGATGCTGTACCACACATCAACGCTCTTGATCCTGGCACCCTGCAGCGCCACATCCGACCCGGGCTGAACCAGGGGGATCAGCAGGTCAAAGGCGGCATCAGCAGGCGTGCGCAGGTCGGAGACGGCATCGCTGGCGACCGTCGGCGTCCAGGTGCCGGAGGACTTGCCGACGGCAAAGGGGGAAATGAATTGACAGATATCGGTGAGGTGTACGTAACCCATGTTTTGTCCTTTCGGGATAGTTGATAGCTGAATGGTGAAGCCAAATTCTCGCTGAATTTAGGCATACGACTGATGCAGGTTGACTCCGCTTCAGTCTATGGTGAATGGTGGAGTAGACTGAAGGTAGCAGGATAAAGTGTTGTAGGTCATGCACTGCGAAGCATGCATGACAATACTCTTCTTGTCATTGCGAGGATGTCCCGAAGGGACGACGTGGCAATCTAGATTGCTTCGTTTCACTCGCAATGACAACATTTGACTATGCCACATTTGACTTATGCAGTGGTCGGAAATCATTCACCCACACGGCCAGGAAATGCCGCACCTTCAAGCGGTGCTCATCGTTCATGAACACTGCCGGGCTGAGCTCATCCCCTGCCACGTAGATCTCAGGCTTGATCCCAAACCGCTCACCCACAAAAATCGCCGGGGCGATGACCGGGTCGCAAACCGCCGCCCAATCATTGGCATCCGTCCACTCCGGCACGGTGACGGGCACGGCAGACCCTTTGAGGATGTTGTCATACACGTAATCCTGCTCCCGCACGAAATCACCCTTGAGCATCTGCCAGGCTGTGTTCTGCAACGCACGCGGCACCAGGCAGTACTTGGGGTTGACCGCCATCTTGGGGCCGGAACCGTATAACCCAACCGCATTCTTGATCAGCATGGGCTGGTCATAAACCGCCTGGCAGGCAGCTTCCCAGGCATTGATCGAAAGCGCTGTGGTCAGCAGGTTGGCATGACCGCCTGCCGTGGTGACGGCCGTATTGTTGAACAGCGCACCCGTATCCGCCATGGTGGGACCGACGCCGGCATTGGCTGTGAAGATCTCAGCCACCAGGCTGGATATCTTGCGCAGGCCAGCGGACCCCAGCTCCCGGGCATATGCCTTGAGCTTGCGGGTCTGATCCCGGTCGATCAGCTCCAGCGTCAGGGGGATGTAGCCGCCGTACTTGGTGAAGCTGGCCGTCTCGGGGCTGTCGCCGATCGATAGCTCCGTGTATTCCGCGCCTTCCGCCACCTCAGGCAGGTCGCCTACCGTGCCGATCAGCGTCCCGGTGATGTCCTGCAGGCTGCTGAAATGCTCCCTGACGGTGATGCTCCGCCACCAGTCATAGCCAGCCCGACCCAGCATCTTCCAGGTCTTGGTGACGATCTTGTTGAGCGCATTCTTGACCAGCCCGGTGAAATCTGCTGTGGTGGCTAACTGCACCCGGTCGGGATAATAGCCGCCGTGCAGGTCATGGTCTCCGGTGAGCATCAGGTACAGCTCCCGCACGCCAGAAAGCCGGGGAACGATCAGCTCCTGCAGCTTTTCCTCCCGCGGCGCTTCGAACAGGTCATCCACAGCCGCCTGGAGCTTGTCGCGCTCGTTGAACACGGAGGAGATGCGCCCCGGCCCCAAGACCGCTTGAGCAGCGGACAGTTCCGAAAGCATGTCACGTGAGTCCTGGATAGCATCCTTGAGTTCACCGGGTTCGAAGATCTTATCCTTGAACTGCAAGACGGATGCGGTCCTGGATGGGTTTGGGCAGCTTGGAAGCGGACAGCCCTGATTCGAGCAAATAGCCGCACATCTGCAGCCGGGTCTGCCGGGCATCTTCCAGCGCCTGGTCCAGCTTCGCCTGGCGTTCATGCTCGCCCAGCAGCTGGCGCATGGCATCGCGGTCCTTTTCCAGTTTTTCGAGAACTGGGGCGGGATCGGGTTTAGGGGATTCAGTTTGTTTTTCTTTTGTTATTTCTGACATGGAATTGGTCCTTTCTGTTTTAGTTACTAGGTGATTAGGTATTAGGCAAGGGTCTCCTGACCCTTTGCACTGCGCTGATGGCACTGCTCGAAGAGCACTCTTTGAGTGAAGCGCCTCAGCTTGTGAATAGTCAGACGGTCTGTCGGTCTCCCGTCTCCCGTCCAGGCAGCGTGACGCTGTTTAACGCCCTCAGGAATGCGCCGCCGCGGGCGGGGTCATAGACCAGGTCAAGCGAGAGCACACGCACGATCTCTGTGACACTGCGCTTTTGCGATTTGAACAGGATATCGGCTGAGAAGCCCACCCGGGGAGGATGTTCTTCAGCCAGGATCTCTTTGCCAAATCCTGTCAGCAGTTCACCAGCCGGGCCGAATGCCTGCAGGTCAGCACGGATGCCTCCTATCGTGTCATCCCAGCGGGGGTTGGTCACCTGCCCGGCCAGGTCGCGCACGGATCGGGACGTCCAGGCGTGATCAATGAAGCAGTGCACCCCTTCCCACAAAGGCAGGGACGCCTGGAGCACTTCCTCAGAAAATGCCCACCCGTTCCCCTCCCCGGCCGTGATGCACAGCACCTCGAACTTTCCGGGTGAGATCGGCAGTCCGTCCGACGCGAAACGGGCCTGATGCTGAGTGATGATTTCAGTTTGCGATTGTTCATAAGTACTCCTTGGTTTGTAGCCTGTAGCTTGTAGCCAGGTAGTTAGGTATCAGGTTAGATAGTTTGTCATTGCGAACGATAGTAAAGCAATTTCGAATGCAAACTCATGTTTAGATTGCTACGTCGTCCCTTCAGGCATCCTCGCAATGACAATTCGTGTCATTCATCTTGAGCTACCAGCTACCCGCTACCAGCTAAAGAATGCTGCTCTTCGGCGCTCCCGTGCTGACATCAACAGTCTCTTTCGATGCTGGCTTTATCGGCTTAACCGCTCCCTCGCGCATCCACCCCTGTCCCGCCTGCCAGCAGGTCATCCAGGTCAACGCCCTCGCCTGCAAAGCGGTAGGTCAGGCGCAGCACCTCCCTGTCGCCGATCAGCCCCATATCCCGCAGCCTTTCCAGTGCGTTCAGGATGTTCACAGAGGCAATGGCGTGAGCGACGTTATCCCTGGCGGAGATATCAGCGCCGGTGATGGCGATCTCCGATTCAGGGTTGACCGACCGGTCCACCATCGCCCTGCGGGAAAGCACCACCCGCAGCAGGTCAGACAGCAGCCAGGTGAAAAACTGCTGCCTTTGTTCAAATCGCCTGAAGGTCGGACCGCCTGCGCTTTCGGCGGTGGTGCGGTTGGACCCCTCCGGCTCCGCCAGAAAGTGCATCGGAATCCCCACCCCGGAAGCGATCAGCTTCTTGATCGCCAGCCCATCCTGCATGGCATCCAGCGCTTCCAGCTTGGGGGAGATCACCGACCAGGTCTCGCTTTCGTCGCACACCAGGATGGAACCAGGGCTGGGCGGGTTGGCAGCCAGCTGCACCTGCCTGGCACGCCGGGCTTCCTCGCTGCCAAAGTGGCTGGTGACCACGTACAGGAAAGCATTCCGGAAACGGTTTAATCGCACCCGATCCTCCAGCCAGGCAGAGTAGCGCCGCAGCCACCGCAGCAGGGGTGCCAAATCCGGTTCACCCCACTGCGCGCCCGCCGGACGGTTGATCGCGTAATGCAGCATCACAGGGGGGAAGGAGCCGTCCGGGTTCGGGGCATCGCTCTCCTGGTGGTAGGCAGGATAGGAAAACACCTGCAGGTGCTCATCCGCCTTGGTGGTGAAGGAAACCGGCTGTTCGATGTCGTTGACCGAGGGCGTGATCAGGTCAATATCCGCAGCCGGGACAGCACGGACGAAGGACATGCCGCTCTGGTCTGTGCTGACCAGCAGGAACAGGTTCCCGGTGCGGGTCAGCTCATCGCACATCTCGATCACCCGTGAGGGCATGCGGTTCAGCCGGTGATGCCAGAACTGGTCGATGAAGGTACGGGTGGGTTCGTCATCGCATTTGATGTCAAAGCCCGGGCCGACCACATATTGGGAGGTCAGCTCCACGATCCGCCGTGCCAGGGGGCTTTCACGCCAGGCATCCAGGCACTGCGCCAATATGTCCGCCCGATCATATTCCAGCCGGTCGCGCTCGCTTTCGTTGTAGCGGCGTGTGCCGATGAAGAAGGTATTCTCGTTTTCCGCAACAGCGAGCTGTTCCCTGACGGATTGCTTGATAATTGGTGAAAAAAGACGGGAGAGAATATTTCGAAGGGATTAGGCATAATGATCCTTCTTAGCTCATAGCTGAAAGGTGATAGCTCAATAGAGTTGGTAATCGGAGTAGTAGGTAGTAGGATTTGGCAGCAGACTAGGTTCTGTACGACTGCAGTCCTGCAAGGACGCCTCTCGTATGGCGACATGCAGCGTAGCATGCACGGTTCGAAATGCATGACAGGATCGCAGATTGCCTCAGTGCCTCGCAATGACAACATAATTTACACAAACAACCTATTGACACGGCTGTCTGATCCACTGGACAGATAACAGGCTCCACATACTTCTCACCGACAAAGTTATACACATCCAGCTTCGTCCCATTCCAGCGGTTGTAATCCATATAATGCATCGCCTTTGCGCCAATCGAAGCGCCCCGGCTGGCGGTCTGGTGAACCGTCCAGGTCGTCACACCTTTCGGCAGCATCGGTGGGCTTTCATACTCCGGCGTGTACAGCGGATAAGGACGGGCGTAGCGGTACTGCGCCAGCCACCAGTACACAGGCGGCAGGTCAGCCACCTTCAAGTAGCGGTCCACCCAGCCTGCCCGGGAATAGATCATCGGGATCCGCCCGGTGCGCTCCCGCAGGATGCGCAGGGCTTCCACCGTGCAGCGGGTGATGCGGCTGACCGTCTGGTTGTGATGCAGCTCCAGGTCCAGCACCAGCGGCACCCGGTCGAAGTTCACATCACCCAGGATGCGGAAGAAGTTATCCATCTGTGCGCTGGCTGACTCGCCCGGGTAGAGCACGTGATAGGCAAGTCGAATACGGTTTATTCGTGTGGCCTCCTGGAAGTAATAAGCAAACCAGGGATCCTGGTAGCCCCAGGAGATGCCGGCGCGCATGGCGATAAAGACCACCTCGGGCTGGTGCGCGGCAATGATGTCAAAATCCGGCTTGTGCTTCCCATCCGGGGAGGTGTTGTATTTGCTGATGTCGATGCCAAAGGCAAGTTTTTCGTTAGGCATAGTTTCCTTGGTGATTGTGAGTTGTGAAGCTTGATAGTTGGTAGCTCGATAGCTTATAGCTGATAGCTCATAGGGAATACACTACTGGTTGAATCTTTGAACCTATCGCCTATCTGCTATCAGCTATAGACTGAAGCGGTCTCAAACTCTGACCTTCAGTTGTCAGCTTGATCCCTGAAGCAAAGTGGAATGGGAATGTCAACTTCATGAGAATTTGACCAACTAATACTCTTTCATCTCTTCCAGCGGATCCCGCGCTTCGACAATCGCCGCTGCTCCACTGATCGACCAGCTCTTCTCATCCAGCACAGACAGCAGGGCAGCGCAGATCACCAGATCGTCATGCACAGCTTCGCCGCTTTCCAGGTCGCGGGTGCCGTCGGGGACGGACCATTTGATCTTCTTTTCGGGTCCTGGTGTGATCTCGTACTGGCAGTGTTTGAGCTGCTGGAAGAAAGTGTGGTGGAGGGATGTAAGTTGCTCATTGTTCTGAACATGTTAGATTGCTCGTCGCATCCTTCGGATGCTCCTCGCAATGACATGGACAGCTCGTTGACCCTGCTCAAGAATTGAATATGTTTTCAGCCTTCCACTATCCACCAATGACAGGAACGCCCAGCCCAGGTCTGATTTGGTCCGGGTGTTGAACTGGAAGGGGATCACCCGGTCCCCCAGCGAGCGGGACAAAAACGACGCCATCCCGGCACCAACCCCGGTGGCATCCACCACCAGGTAGCGCACCCGCCAGGCTTTCGCCATCTCCAGCACCCGGCTGTACAGCGCATGATGCTTATCGCCCTGCCACTGGGCCCGGTAAACGATCTCATAGGAAGGCAGCAGCAGGTCGGGATCCTTCACCGTGGAGAGGTTCACCCTGGCAATCGTCAGCGCCGTCCAATCCCGCAAACATCCTGTCCCCAGTCCCCGTCCCAGTCTTCAGTCCTCCATCCCCGGTCTTCAGTCTCCCGTCCCCGGTCTTCAGTCCCCATCCCCCGGTCCTCCGTCCTCCGTCCCCGGTCATCCATGTCCTCTCTCCTCCTCCCCAGCCACATCCAGCGTCATCACATACACCTGGCCGGTTTGGGGCTTGATCTGCGGGAGATGGTCCCCCTGCAGCAGCGCCATGCGCTCAGGCGGGAACATGCCGCCCTGCGCGTCGATCGCTTCAGAGTAATACTGCGTGCGCACCATGGGATGGTTGCGCCCCAGCCTGGCGACCTGCTCCGCCACGAACTTGCCGTAGGCTGGCACTTCTTCAGCCACATGGTCGCAGTCCAGGTGCCATACCCGCTGCACGCCGTCCTCTTCCTGCAGTGACTTCGCAGCCGCCTCTTCCCGTGCCAGGAGCGTGTTAGACGTCCATGCTGTCCCCCAGAATACCCTTGTGGCATTCGTGCTGGCTGCCATGGGGGCGATGTCCTTGTCATACTTGTCCACCTGGATGTCCTGGGCTTCATCGACTGAGAGCAGCAGGTTGGCGGTTGCACCCACGATATTGGACGATGGCGACCCGGAGAGGAAGGTCAGTCGTGCACCCCCCACCTGGTAGATGTGCCCGTGGTGCTTTTCCCAGCGGCCCTTCACGATCAGGTTCCTGCTCAGGACGGATTCCAGCCGGTGCATGGCGTTCTCCGTTTGGGGGCGCCAGGTTGGGGAGACCTGCACCATCTCACCCCGCTGGTTTGAGAGCAAGGTCAGCAGGTAGGACTGGAGCTGGGCCTGCAGTTCGTTCTTGCCTGATTGGCGGGGGAAGATCACCACGAAGGACAGCCCCTGCTGGTGGGTCACGGAATGCACCACCGCCCGCGCCACCGCTTCCTGGTAGCGGCGCAGCTTCAGCCCGTTGGCAACCCGCACAAACAGGACCACATCCCGCAGCAGCTTCTTCAACATCTGGAGGAGACTCGTCATCGTTTATCCGCCCAAAAATGCCTTGATGATCGCCACCAGCGACATCAGCCCCGAACCGCCCGAAGCCAGCCCGGAGAACAGCTTGAACTGCGTCACGCCTTCCGTGGCAACCCGGATGCGCTTTTCGTGGTCGCGCACCTGCTCTTCAAGCATCGCCAGCCGCTGCCCGTTCATCGCCTGCTGGTGTGCCAGGCGCGCTTCCAGCGTTTTGATCTGCGCCTGCAGCAGGTTGTTGGCACGGCGCAGCTGTTCCGTGAACAGGGCTGATCGATCATCCGGCACATGGTCTCTCCATGCGTTCCGGGGTTCAGCCCGGCGCTGCTCATCTCATCCAGCACGGCCCCCAGGCTGCGGGAGAGGATATCACCCAGCTCATCCACATGCTGCCCCTGCAGGTCCTGCTCCACCTGGATCAGCTTCGCCAGCCGGCCGCAGCTCAAGCCCAAAACGTGCAGGGCATCTGCCAGGGATTTCAGGTCGTCCGCTTCCTCCGCAGCGCGTTCAAAGAAGCGCCGCATGACCATCCGCAGCATGCCGATCTCACCCCGCAGCGATTTGTTCAGGGCGCGGTCCAGGTCAGCCATTTCTGACCGGGTGAAATAATCCGCGTAGAAACCGAGATCGTCCGCCTGGGGGCGCTGTTTACCTTTCATCAAGATTTGGGACCTCCTATCTTTCGTGTTGGAACGCGGGACTGCCCGGGCGCATCGCAAAGCGGGTCATGTTGTGTGTGGTCAGGGCTTTCGTCACCCGGGACAGTCCGCAAGTTAGAACATCTGTTCTATTCAGATATGAGTATAGCAGAGGGAAAAGGGGATTTCAATACGTCAAAAGCGGCAATTTTGACCCCATTTTTTGCCGGAAGCGGCAATAAT
>CAVYEQ010000008.1:0-30532 GCA_963767675.1 uncultured Chloroflexia bacterium | reverse complement strand
AGGGACCGCTGATGACTGCATAGGTCAGGGGCTGTCCTTCAGGATCAGAACCGGTCAGGGTGATGACCACAGGTGTATCTTCCGCTGTTGTGACATCCTGATCGTCTGCAGTGGGTGGATCATTGACCTCGTTGACTGTGATGGAAACGACTGCCGGACTTGAAGTCAGCGAACCATCGTTGACGGTGAAGCTGAAGCTGTCAGAGCCGTTATAACCTGCATCAGGTGTATAGGTCAGGTCAGGGGCTGTGCCGCTGAGGGTGCCGTGAGACGGACCGTTGGAGACGGCAAAGCTTATGGAATCCTCATCCACATCAGATCCAGTCAAAGTGATAGCAACCGGCGTGTCCTCATCGGTTGAAACCGATCTGTGGATCAGCTAATGGGGCATCGTTGACGGGATTGACTGTTATGTCAACAGCAGCAGGGCTTGATGTAGCCTGGCCGTCGTTGACGGTGAATGTGAAGCTGTCCGAGCCATTGAAATTGGCATCGGGTGTGTAGGTCAGGTTTGGTGCAGAACCGGATAAAGTACCGTGTGAGGGTCCTGATGCTACTGCAAAGCTGAGTGGATCACCATCAGGGTCAGAACCTGTCAGCGTGATGCCCACAGGGGTATCCTCATCAGTGCTTACGGATTGGGGGTCTGCAGAAGGTGGGTTATTGGTCAGGACGCCTTCGATCAGCACATCATCCACCCCCGCTTCTATCAAGCTTCCACTGCCGGCATCTGCAGCGGCGATCAGGATGTGGACATCCTGTCCCGCAAATGCGCTGATGTCTGTGCTGAAACTTGCCCAGGAGGCTGCATCATAATCACCTGATCCTAATTCTTCAAGGACCAGCTGAGTGGTATCACCAACAACGGAAACACGCAAATAATCATCTGTTGTTCCGTTGCTCAGATGCCCTAAATAATAGTAGAAAGAAAGGGTTAACTCTCGTCCTGCAGGCAGTGAGATTTCGGGAGACAGGATGCTTGTTTCACCGTTGTCTATATCATAGGTTCCCACACTGCTGCCGGCTGAACCTTCCGTGACCAGGTTCTGACTGCCGCTGTAGGCATCCCCCAGCTGCATGATATAACCGCTTGAGCTTGTTTCTTCCGGATTGGCTACTTCCCAGAATCCTGTGGTGGCATCATCTGAGTTATAAGGATCTTCATCCCAGCCGGTAGAACTTTCAAAATCATCCCAGAAGACCGTGACAGGTCCAGGGGGATTGACCGTGATGCTGACCGTTGCAGGTGCAGAATCCAGTGAGCCATCATTGGCGATGAAATCAAAGGAGTCGCTGCCTGAATAGCCGGTATCCGGGGTGTAAGTAAGGTTTGGTGCTGTCCCGCTCAAGCTGCCGTGTGCAGGGCTGCTGACAGGGGCGAATGATAAGTGGATCACCATCGATATCTGAACCGGTCAGCGTGAACCCAACAGGCGTATTGATATCCGTACCGACAGACTGCGGTGCTGCAACGGGGGCATCATTAACGGGTGTGACTGTGATGCTGACGGTGGCTTCTTCTGAATCCACTGCACCATCATTGGTCACGAAGAGGAAGCTGTCCGAACCGTTGAAATCCGCATCAGGTGTATAGGTCAGATCAGGGGCGGTGCCGCTCAGCGAGCCGTGTGAAGGGCCGCTGATGACTTCGAAGGTCAGCAGATCGCCATCCGCATCTGAGCCGGTCAGAGTTATTGCAGACTGGTGTATCTTCAGGGGTTTCCACCGATTGTGGATCAGCTACTGGCTGGGTGTTGTTATTATCGATCCCCTGGACATCCAGGTCGATCTGATTGACAGTTCCCAGTTGTTCCGCCGATGTTATCGCAGACAAAGACGGTCCATTCGCCGTAGGTAGTCTTGCCATCGAAGCTGTCCAATGCACCATTTGTGCTTGGTCCGGCAGTGCGGTCGAAATACGGGGCATCGGTTGTATCGTTATTGCCGTCATTGACGGGATTGGATGAGGCATCGTCCACCCATAGATCGTAGTTATTATAAGAATCTGAACTGGTGTCAATAATCACCGTTTCTGTTGCGTCAGAGGGTGATTTCAAGGTGACCATTACCTGGCCGCGGCTGTCGTGGCTCAGGTTCACACCGAGATTGACATCGGTCACGATCAGGTCTTCAGTGATATTGAATGTCCTGGTCACGCCGTTGCTGGAGGTACAGCCGTTGTCCGGGATATCAGATACGACATTGAATGTGAAAGTGTCCGATGTATTGTTGCCGTAATAGTCCCATACCCGAACTTCAATGGTATGTTCACCTGGTTCTGAGGTAAAGGTTCTCTGTCCACTGGTGGTAAATCCAAGGTCAATATAGAAATCGCGGTCAGAATAATTGCCTTCGGTGGCGTAGGGAACGAAGAAGTCGTTCACGTAAGCTTCATCATCGTGGCCACCAGGAAAAGTATGGAAATCCCATACCGTGATCCAATCACCGCCATCCATTGAGAACTCAGTTTTTTGAGGTGGCAGGTAATAAACGGGACTTTCGAACAGGTCTCGAGCCCGGACGTATAAGCCGTAATTCCCTGAGGCTGTGTTGCCGCTCACGAGGGTATCCCCGTCCAAAAGGCCGATCTCCTGGATCTCAGGGACCTGGGAGTCGGTACCGGGTCGTGTGGAATTCCAATCCATTTATATAGACATCACCTGCTGCCAGGATGTTGAGGTGGATGTGATTGAAGCGGTATCCCAAAGAGACGACAGGCCAGTAGATAATATCCCCAATATGTGTGTATCGGAGGGATAAAGCCGCCATTCACAGGGTCAGCCTGCCATTCATCAAATTTATCATAGATCAATTGGGGGATGGTGGGCTGGTCAACGTGGTGATACTGCCAGACGTAACCCTCAGGGTCCAAGATGGCAACCTCCCAATATAGCGAATTTCCAGGGTTGTAATTCTCGATGTTAACCACCTGTCCGCCTGGGCGGTTATAAACAGCCGTCCCATTGGGGGCAACCATGTCGATGCCGTGGTGGAAGTAAGCTGAACTGATCCCTGAGCTGTAGTTCTGATAGGATTGGATCACCAGCCCCATCTGATCCCAGTCATATGGCCAATCATAGACCGAGTGTGGGCCATCAGGGTCCGCCCAGGCGATCCCAAAGGATTCCTCCTGGATGGAGTTGTAGAGGTCACGATAGTTGGATACATCAGGACCGCCGCGCCATTCCTCCGGAGGTCCTTCTTCCATTGCTATCGCAATAGTTGAAAATAAACCGGAAAATGACATTGCTGTAATGAGGAAAAGTGTCATTATCCGGGTAAAAAACAGGCTGAACTGATAAAAATTTGATCTACTGGTAGTCATTCTTTGTCTCCTAAACTTATGCTTTTTTCAAATATTTGTATTACACAAATAAATAGTCATTAATTAACAAGAAGTCACTGAACACTATAAATGGTTTGATGTCATTCCAGATTCAATACGTGTTCCATTCATTAAATATGTACATGCACACATAACATAATCCTGGGATGGAAACTGTTATGATGCTGTGAGCGAACTTGATCATCTTAACAAAACTATTCACTTGTCGCTGATATTAACCAATGGGAGGCTCAAAACAGGCTAAAAAAGTTAATAAAAGGATACTTATTTAGTGTTTATGAGATATGAGGTGAATTAATGATTAAAAAGGGTTATTTCTTCCCCCAAAAAGAATAAAAAATACTTAGATTATGGTTTTTGAGACTTCTAATGATCCCCTAACCACGATTTTAAAGCATCATTGGTTTGCTGGGTTTCAGCATTCTTTATAACTTCTTCATTTTTGATCAATATTCCTGCCACTGAAGAACGATAATGTTTGACAAGCTCAACCAGCCGTTTGAAGTAGCACCCATAGATGCGAATGGAGGTTGGGGGTACGCCGTAAAGGCGCGCCAGGGTCTGCTTTGGGAGAAACACCCGGCTGAGGATCAGCCGGATCCGACCGAGAAAGCTTTTTACTTCAGCAAGATTTGCCAGGTCGGGTGTCATTGGGCTGGTCGTCACCTTTGTTTTTAGAAGTGTCAGTTGTGCTTCCTCAAGCACCCAAGCTTCAACAGTGTCTGGCCGTAATTGTTGCAATACATTTTGTGGAACCGCAGCACCAAGCAGGTCTTGTGCAAGGGTCAGCGTCAGCCAGGTGACACGGCTTGCACCCCGACTTGTGTGCAATTCCAGTTAGCGTTTGCCAGTTGATCTGGTTTTCAAAATAGTGCAGCACCTCGACGATATCATAAAGACCGCGCAACCCCAATTTCATATGATGCTGGTAACCGAGGTGCAGGCACAGGTGCAGGATAAGGTCCTCAGGGGAGAGTGCCAAAGCATATTCGCCAGAAATTTTGAGCAGAGATTGCACGGTCCCACAATCCCTGGGCATCAATGGTGAAGGGTTCATCTTCCTCCAGGAGGGTCCAATGGATTTCCACGGGTAAACCGTCCGGGTTGATCATCGGGGGGACGTGCTTGATGTCCTGGTTATCATCCTGGACGCCAAAGTAGGTTGACATCTTGTAGCCAAGCTTATCCAGGATGCTGATGCTCGTGCCTATGTCTTCTTTCCTGACCAGGATATCGATATCACCAAAGGGTCGGGCGGCAATATTCTCGTAGATGTTTTCCGCCAGGTAGATGCCCTTCAACCCGATCACATCGATGTTCTGTGATCTCAGTGCGCTAATCAAAGCTGCAACATTGTTAAGGATCAATGTGTTCTTATATGCGGTATTGATATATGCTTTGTGCAGGTTGTCCTGTATTGAGGCAGGAATGGAGATTTTCTCTAAGATTGGTTTCAGCTTTGCATAAATAAGGGGTAGCAGCCCCTGGTGCAGCATTGACTCATGCAGGCTTTCCCACTCATTGGCGGTCAATCCCTGCAAAGCAAGCAGGATTTTCTCTTGATCCTGTTGAACGTTCAGTAAAGCAATGATGACAGATAGTTTAGATTCAGCCATGTCAATTCTTAATGAAAGAGTATATTCGCTTTGATCAACGAAACACTATTAAGTATAGCCCACCTGATCAGCTGCGACGACAGTTCCCCTAAAGAATAGTATTCGAGATTGCCCTTTTTGATAATGTCAGGAGATTTACTCACTTTGATATGTGTCAATAGGATAATATGGAAAGACATACCTGGCTCTCATTAACCTGTTTGATTTTCCAGCCTTAAGATGCCCTATTTCTGGAAAATGCTATTTATTGATCAATGGGAGGAATTGGAAATATTGTGATTCCCTCAAGAATTGGGTTGCTGGATCACCAAACAACAGGTAGGTGTCAATCAGGTCAAGGTGAGTGCCGCTGTTCCACACGCCCAGCTTCCCGGCTGTTGTTGCCTCGCCGATAGTATCAACAGGGTCGCTGAAGATAGCATTAAATAGAGCCTGGTTGAGCGTGTCATGTCCCTGGGCGACACTGTTCCCAGTGGGAGAGAAACTGGCAACAGCGCCTTTGTTTTCTGCTTTTGTAACCCCTTCAGCAAGTGCTTCATAGGAATTATGCCCAATCGCCTGTGGGTTGATGTAATAGCCTTCTTTACAGGACATGGCAACAATGATCGGGTAGTGACCATCATTTGTCAACGAGGGGATATCGCTGGTCTCAAATACTGCGCCGCTATAGGCGGCTACATCATCCCATCCAGTCCACTGCCTTTCTGCAGCATGACCTATAAAGTTGACCAGGAAAGCACCATTATTTATTCCGTCAATAATGTCGCTTTTTGCTGATGCAACATTCAGGTGCGTGACTCCCAGGTAGATCCGCTCAGGTTCAAAAGGTGAAGGCAGGCAGCATTCAATCAATCCCTGAGAGGAGGCGGGGAAATTTCCACCAGCATCTGGATTATCTGCTACTGCGATAACCTTTTTCTTCCATTCTTCATCATATGAAGTGCTCTCGTACGAAATGATCTTGTTGATGAATGCTGCTGCTTCTGCCTGGGAATTGACTGCCAGCCTACCCAGCATCATATCCGGCAGGGTATCTTCTCCAACGATAGTGACATAGCGGTTATCTGCTGCCGTTTCACCTAACATGGGATCTGCCATGGCGAGGTAGGGTGGGATATAATTCTCCCGCCACGAGCCATAAACTCCAGGATTATAACCTTTGGGGTTGTAATGACCGTCTCCCACCAGAACAACGAATGAGGGGGCTGGACTCACCCAACTTGCGTATGAATAAGCCAAAAAATCATGGATAGGTTGGTTTCCCACTATGCCATAGCCGAATTCATCATAGATGTCCTGGACGTCCACCACGGCTGTGCGCAACCCCTGGCTGCTTCTGAATGCTGCCAGAACTCTCAGCCTGTGTGAGGAAATCTGCATGGGTGATGGATATATGGTCAGCAGCGTTTGACGTGGACTGAAGGTCAGAAGGAGAGTCCAACTCGATGGATTCAACGGTTTTGTAAGTTGAGGGTTCAGCAGCCCAATAGGATTTATTCCCAATACCCCCGTCTTCCTCGAATGATGTTGAATAGGTGGGGTCATCAAATTGAATATCAGTATTAATCAGCTGAGTAACGTTGTATGGATCGTTGATGTCAAATAGGGCAATACTGCTGGAGGTAAAGTCTTGAATTTGGAACTGCACAGCTTCAATTATGTCATACGAAAACGCAAGTTCATCATTCACCGCGCTAAAAACTTTTGGATAGGTGAGTTGGAATCCATCAAGGTAGACAAAATCTTTTGATGCACCAGTATCTAATGGAAGACTTACTTTCAATTGATTGGTTCCTGGGAGCAGAATTCCTGGGGGGATTGTGTGATCCTGTAATTCTGCCCAGGTTTGCCCGTCCCAATAGCGTTCTGCGACCAGAAAGTCGTTGAGATATATTTCTGCATGGTGGTCAGGTGAAATACCGTCAATATGTGTGAAACCCGCCAATGCCATGTCCAGGATCCCGGATCCATCCCAGCTATCCCAGGATTCTGAAATGGGAAAGTTGTAAGTCCAATCTGCATAATTTGTGATGAAGTCCCAGAAAAATCTCTCAAATTCGTCGTCCCCAGGTGCGCCTGTCCAGTAATATTGATTTGGATCAAATTCAAGCGATGAAGAAAAGTACTGCGCTTGGGCTGCACTATCTGGTGCGACATCCCGATCAGGCATTCGAAGATAAGGTCCAGTTTCGGAGCCGTAGGTCAGCCAGTAGACATTATCCTGTGTGTATTTGCTGTCAATCGCCTGCCCATAGAAAAGCAGGCTGTCTCCTGTACTGAATTCGTCAATCAAGACTGTCTCGACATGAATTGCGACCTGTTTATCCATATGAAAGAGCTGGAAGGTCTGCGGGTCGAGATTGTCCACGTCCAATCCTGCCCCCTGAAGTTCGCTGTAGGAGAGCTGATAGAAGCCGTCTTCCCTGACTTTGATCCGCCAGGAAGGGTCAGGCGGTATCCAGGGTGAAACCCCTGATGTGATTCCGGCTTTCTCTAAATCCATTTGTTCAGAGATGGGCATCCGCAATAATTGAGACCCGTCATAATTGAGAAGCGTCTGGTTGAAGATGGACTCAAAATAGGGGGATTTTGCTTCTGATGATCTTTGACTGGCTACAGCACCACCTTTGAATTTCACTTCAACCTGTAGGGTTTCATAGATTGTCAGTTCTCTGGTCACAGGGTTGTATTGAACAGGGTAGAGGGATAAACCGGCAATCCGCTGCTGCCGGATAACACCGGTATTGGTAATTTCACCTAAAACCCCTGGATAGCTCTGGTCTTTCGTATAGATATCAGTGTCTGGTTGGATGCTTTGGACGACATCTGGGAAATGATCCAGCAAGTTCCCATCCACAGGCTCACCCCAATCTGCGGTGTAAGTGGGGGCTGGAATGATATCAGCATCAATGATCCTTGTTCGAGCTTTCCCAGGAACAACCTTGATTTCAAGTCCTGCGCCAAATGGAACTGCAATCGTTTCCGTGACGACCGGTAATTCAGGTGCACCTGGTTGTGCTATTTTATTGGCGGATGGGAGAGCGATCTGGATGTACTCCGTTTGACCTGAGGTTTCAGTCTCTAATTCAAGGTTTTGCAGAGGAATAGTGACTTCGAAATTAATCCCCTCTTCTGAAGAACTTGACAGGATCTTCTGCCCTATATCCTCAGAATTGGCTGTGACCCTGGTAGTCAAAAACATTATCAAAATCAGCGAAAGGATTGTGAGATATGTGAGCGTTTTTCGTTGAATCATTTTTGTCCTGTCATATTGTTTAAACCAGGTTTTCATTTGATGTGGATGTGATTCATCCTGTAATCATCTCAAGAACATTGGTCCCTAAATTGTAGCTTAATTGGCGCAAGGGTATTTGTTCGGAAAGCAGAGCTAACCGCTCCAATAATCGATCAACGAGTTTGGGATGATAATAAGGAATAAATGCAGTTTGCAGCAGTCTAGCGACACCATCTGTGGGGGTAACTTCCTCGACAGACTGGCTATCCTGCTGTTCCAGAAAATATATTTTTTCCAGTGGTGCGCCGATATGGGAACATAAGTTGCGGTTTTCATGCCAGGGCGTGCCGAATAGCCAGAAATCATCCCCAAGTTTTCTCAGGATGACCTGGTCCTCACCAAGTACGGTGACTCCAGTTTCTTGTGCCAGGGAGGATATCAGGGTTGATTTGCCGACACCAGAACGCCCTGCAAAGGCATACCCTCTGCCTTCATGGACCATACCTGATGCATGCAGGATCATGTCATTAAATTGACCCAGCCAATTAACAAAGAAAACAATCTCCAAATCCTGTGGTAAAGGATAATTTGGTTTTGTTGAATCCTGGAAGTTCCCATAAACCTCGCCATCAGTAAATTGTCGGTCAATTACAAGCTGCCTGTGAAGGGACTGCATTGGGTTTGTGAAGATATAGTCACCGTTTTGATCTGTCCACAATTCCCAAATCTCATTACGACAGATCAAAAAATCCCAGGATTCATTTCGATGGATGTTTTTATTTTCTAAATGGAGCTGAAGAGAATGTGAAAAAACCGAGGCTTTGGAAACCTCGGTTTTTGATTGAAATTCAAAACCTGCGTGCCAGGGAGGAGGGGTCAGGGGATATGCTTGATCATCTCCATAAAAACTGAGTTCAAACAGTCCAACCCTGATTCCTTCCATTATGTTTTTAGACCAGACGATAAGTCATCCTTTCCATATTCATCCTTGCTGAGAGTTCAATGATCGTTAAATGACGAATACATTGTGCAAATACTCAACCTTTGATAAAAGGGTTATGTCGCCCATCCTGGCGGATACCAGCATTGTTCAACGATGAGCTCGCATCCAGCACTGCCAATTTTTGGCGTCAAGACAGGGCTGGCATGGCAAGTCCCGAGGACAGCTTCTTTTACCACCAGTTTGACCCTGCTGACTTTGGGTGCTTCATATTTCTTCTTTTGATTGATCATAATCAATTCCTCACTAATGTAATATCATACCTCAACATAGGAAATTTGTTTGACACGTAAACGTCCGAGTTCGCATACGGATTGGACGGGTGTTTCATAATCGCCATGCACTGCCAATGACCATCCCGGGCACTGTGTGCAGAGTGCTGCGGCAGGGCAGGTTTCACATTCGGTATTCAGGCGGCGTTTGAGTGTGTGAATCTCACCGATCTTATCCCAGGCAGGTCTGAATCCCATATCCAAAACAGGATAGGATGGTTTCCGAACCATCATGCAGGGGCTCATTCCGCCGTGCGCATCAATGTGAAATGCACGGTAGCCAGCCCCGCAGGTGAACACTTTTTCAGCACGCAGGTACTGACCTTTAAATGAATCCGCAGCTTCCAGCCAGCCATTCAGGCGCTCAGGATCCTGCAAATCCATTGCCATGACCTCATCATTGGATATCTGATACTTCTGGTTGTCCATTGATCCATCCAGGCGGGGCCATAATGTGCTGTCATATCGGAATGTCAATCCTAAACTTTCCGTCAGAACCTTCATTGCGTTAAGTTCATGCTGATTGACGGTCAGCAGCACGGTTTTCAGGCTGATCTTGACCCCCTTGGCTAAAGCCAGTTTGATCCCACGCAGGCATCGCTCAAAGGAGCCTGCCTGGCCGGTCACACGCTCATAAGTGGCTTCCGTTGCGCCATAAAGCGTGACTTCCAGTGAATGCAAGCTCCACCTGTCGAACAGATCAACGTGCTCAGGCGAAAGCATGGAGGCGTTGGTGAACACGGTCACCAGCATCCCTTTTTGACGGGCATGGATGAAGATTTCTTCAAAATCTGCCCGCACCAGGGGTTCTCCGCCGGTGATCAAAAGGAACAAACAGCCTGCCTCAGCCATGTGGTCGAGGACTGCTTTCCACTCATCGGTACTCAATTCTTGCGCTTTGGCTTTCATATCTGCTGCAGGTTGATTGATATAGCAGTGCACACAGGCAAAATTACAGCGTTCAGTGAGTTCGATTGAACTGCTGATAGGGTAACGTTCATGTGGAATTAGCCTGAACAATTGCTCAGTCCATTCATCAAGCGTGTATTCAGGTTGGAAACTGCAATTCATCATTCGCTGCCTTGTGCAACTGCGCCAAACGTACACATTTCACCAAGAAAAGTGTGCAAATCGTTCAAAACTTGTACTGTATTACTGTCATATTTTTCCAGGATCATCTCTTTCAAATCTGTGATGCATGCAGGTTGTTCTAATTTATCCCAGATGAACGCCCCAACCTCATTCAAAGTGTAGATGCTGTCCATATCAGCCAGGTCCTGGTGAATCGGGACGAGGACCATTTCATCCACGATCCTGCGGAAGATATAGTCCGGGTTGCGTTGGTAATACTGGGCTTCTGCTTCCAACCTGCTCTCCTGTATCAAATGGCGAATTTCAGGGTATCGTTTGTTTTTGTGTTTTTCGATTAGGAGGGAATGAACCCTCACATCATATAAAACCACGTTGGTTCAGATGACCCTGAAATTCGATGTGTTTGTTCTGTTTAATCCCTGACAACTGAAACCGGCCCATGAAGGGTGGTCTCACCGGATGCGTCAATATCTTCCAGCCAATAGAAGTATGTCTGGAATTCTGTCGCTGTTTCATCCAGGAATTCATAGGAGCCACCAAATGGACTTCCGGGAGGAACCTCTGTTGGGATCAGGGAGTCGTTAAGCTGGATGCGTTCACCAATCAATGAATCAGCCCTGTAAAGGTTGAAGCCTAAATTCTCCGTCTCGCTGGCTGTTGCCCATGAAACAAGGGCACCTTCATCCGTGCTTTCCCCTGTGAAGGAGAGCAATTCGACTGCCGTCACATGGCCATCAGTGATCATCGCATACAGGCAGCCGCAGTTGGTAGAACCTTCGTCGCTGATGAAGATCCCTCGTGCGTCTTCAGGATCGAAGGTGATATCATCACAGTCGCCAACCGGGCTGGTCAGCGGCATGAACCCGATAATGGAAACGGTGTATTCTTTGACAACATCACCCGTGTAGTAGCAGTAGAAAGTCGATGAAGACTGCAGCAGCGTGACCGCATCAGAACAAATGCGGTTGTAGGATAGGACAATCTTCTAAGTACCACCATTTGGCGTCTCATCCAGCTCGATCGGGAACATAAAGGATAATTTAGGTGCCGGGAAAGGTGCCACTGCTCGTATCACCACAGGATACATTATAGACGTCAATTGTCAACGGACAGTAATTGAACCCATTGCTTGCCTGATATTGGGTTATTGACATGACAGAACTTGCCGATCATGATCGGTTCATCCTCGCCGTAAGTCGTCTGTATTGCCATGATCACCATGGAAATGCCAGACCGCTCTGGCTTGCAAAGGCGGTTTGTCCCGTGGAGTAGTTACCATAGCGCACCTGGTTCCAGTCATTGGTGACCGCGAATTGGCTGCTGGGGTTGCCTGTTACAGTTAGGCCTGTCGTCGCAGTTGGGTTGTCGCCGCTTGGTCCGCCCGACCATTGGTTGCTTTGTGCCCCATCTGTATCGCCGCTGTCTGCTTCATAGGCTCTGACCAGTACAACGGCATCGTCACCGCTGTAGCTAAGTGTGCTGTCAATAATATCTTCTGTCACGCCTGTGATGTCGCTTCTTGCGATCACATAGGTTGACCCATTTGCGATCGACCCGGTAAGTTGAATAATCGCATTTGGACGTTCAAGGATTCCGTCGTTGCCACCATTATAGACCTGGACATAAAAGTTACCGGCAGAAAAATCAATATCCTGGCCGGTATTATTATAAAGCTCAACTGCATCAGCTTCTCCTGAATTCCCTTCAATGTATTCCGAGATGAAGAAACCCTGGTAATCGCAGGCACCCGGACCATAGGTATGGGAGCCAAGATCAGCATAAGTTAGTGTCGTGCCTGACCATTCAGACAAAGTCGCATCCCCATCCCCATCCTGGGTGCAGACGGTCGCGTTCCGGATCAACGTATTATTTTGCGTCGTTTTACCGCCGGATCCCCAGGCACTGCCTGGATCCGAACCCACGACGCCCACCACATCGATCTTCACACCGTCATAGCCGTCATCAATCCACATCCAGTATCCATCCGTCCAGGTATAGGTGAGGTCAGCACTCACAACAGCGACGATAATGACAGATAAAACCATCACAATAGCGATTGAAGTCATCAATTTCTTTCTTCATGGTATTTCCTTTCATTTCAAACCCAGAACCTGTTTTAATCAACAAGAACCTCTGGTTATTAGCAATAACCAGAACGTCAGAAACGAATAATCTATTAATGTTATTTTAATCTTATCAGAATATTCGGGTTTGTCAAATGAAACTCAGGTGAAAATTGACCTGAATAATACGATTTGAGCCAAATTTGCGAGATTTTCTTGATGTTTTTTGGAAAATGTGAATTTTGCAGTTATTTTCTCCCCTCGATTGATTTTGTTCCCCCATTCTCATAGATAATTATCTGGGGGTTTCATCAGGCAGGGATCGGGCTGGTCGGGTCCAAACGTGTCCCGCAAAATCCCCAATGATTTTCGCTGCTGCCTGTAAACTTACCCGGATCAGTCCCGTTCCACCAGAAAGTACCCTCATCGGATGACTTGTCCAGGAACCGGTGGCGATATCCCCGTTCTGGTAAAGAGCCCCATCGAAAGCGTAGGCAATCCCATCAAAGGTCCCCGTCCCAGTCAGGTCTGTTCCAGCAACATCGATGATCAGTGTTCCGGTTACATAAACCCCATCAGAAATCTCAAGGAAGGCGCTCCATTCTCCCTGCCATCCAGTTTCCTGTGTTTGTGTGGAGGTGGGAATTGTTGTGGATGTTCTTGTGATTGAGGGTACGCTGGTCTTTGTTGCAGTAGCTGTCGTTGGAAAAGAGGTATTGACTTGGGTTTGGGTTGCCGTCACCCCAGTCCAGGATTGGTAGCTTGTCCTTGTGGGGCTGGGAGTTGTTTGCACTGTTTTCGTGGATGTCTCGGTCGTGGTTTGCGATTTCCTCAGGTGTATGGGTTGTTTGGGACGTGGTCGTGGATTCTCCTGTCCCCCTTTCAGGTGTTGATGACACCTGCGCTTCATTCGTTTCATCTGCAGTAAGTTGTGCATCTGGCTCAGTGATTTCTGGTGATACTGGTTGAGGGGATTTCTTACTTAATCCAATGACCAAAACCACCCCCAGGATGATGATATAAAGTGCACTCAACAGGATGATGACCTTTTTTTTCAGCGTTCATTCCAATCTATTGACAAATATCTTGACAGCTTCTCATTGAAAGAGGCTGTATGAGAATTATATTTTAGAATGCTGTGGGTATCAATCTTCTGATTTTTCGTGCTTAATTGATTCTGCCCGGGCATGAGCAACCTGGCAGAAGTACGGCACAACCGCTTCCAGGTTTCCTGATTCGAGGTAAGCATGCGCAGGGCAGTTCATGCACAGGTTGACAATCGGACACCTCCCGCATGTTTCCATCAGGTCTTTATCTTCCGTTCGTATATCACGAATTTTCGGGACGAATTGTTCCCATGCATCTTCCAGGCTGGTTTCTCGCAGGTTTATCGTTGTGCCGGGAGCCACCAATGAGGAACACAGACGAAATGATGCCATCATATCCCACCGTGAAACTACCATTCCCCAATCCGCAGTGGAATAAGAAGTTGTCCTGGTGGTGCTTGAATTCTTCAACGATATACTTATCGCGGCTTTTCTCCAGGGAGTAGAACCTGGCCTGGTCTGCTCTTTCTAACTCGACGATCTCTTCAGGGGTCAGGCGTTCTGCGATTATCTCAGCATTTCGATGAGGGTCCCGGTCATAGCGCAGGTGCAGCACTGGATCAAAGCGGTAGAAATCTTTGGTGTACTGCTGCCCAAGTGCAGTGATAGCCGGGATGTCGGCCAGGTTGGACCGCAGCGCCATTGCCTTCAAACGGACTTTCACCCCATTCTCCACCAGGGCTGCTCAGCCCACGCTGAAAGGCTTTGAAGCTGCCAGGTTTGCGGGTTATGGCTTCATAGATTTCGGGATTGCTGCCGTAGATGGTGACCTCAATATCCCTGGGCGGATAACGTTTGAACAGGCTGATATGCTCCTCGCGGAGGAGGGTGGCATTGGTGAAGACGGAGACCAGCAGTCCCTTGCGCTTCAGCATCAAATAGATTTCCTGAAAATCTAGCCGCAGGAGGGGTTCTCCACCGGTCAGCAGGACCCACATTGCACCCATTTTGACAGCCCGGTCAGCGATGTTTTCTATTTCTTCCAGGCTCAGCTCCGATGCCCTTGCTTTCTCGTCATTAGCTGGCAGGTTGATGTAGCAGTGGGTGCAGTTGAGGTTGCAGCGTGCGGTCAGTTCAAGATCAAAGGAATACAGGGGATGCCGCTGTTTTTTCTTCTTATCCCATAGTGCGAAGTCCTGGATCTCAATCCGCTTTGGTTCACTCATCTAATCGCCTTTGATCTTCCGTTTGATTGACCGTGGGAAAAACCGCCATAAGAAGCCAATGGTGGGGGTCAGCTTATTCTTTCGGGAAAGATGAGCGATCAACCGTTTTTCCCATCCCATACCAAATGTGATCGGGCTGCCATTTCTTTCGATAGAACGAACGATGCCGATCACCTCATCCACATTGATCCAACCATCAAGTGTTTCACCATTATCCGGTTTCATTAGTAATCTACCATTTTCTTGATGGATAACACGATGGACGGTCAGTTTGCCGTGAAAGGGATTATTAAACGCCAGAATATCGCCGTTTCCCACAGTTTGGCCTTTGAGACCAACCAGGGTTAGAATATCGCCATCTTTGATGAATGGATTCATGCTGAAGCCTGATGCCTGGAAGCGAAAGGCTTTCCCCTTCTTGATCACCTCCTGCATCAATATGGCGAACTGCCTGTTCGGCATGGTGTTTTCTTTTGTTGTTTGCATGGTAATTAAAGAAGTAAAGAGGTTCTTGATCAGGAAACCAAAACAAGCATTCTGCGTTTGACCAATTCACCAACAATGCCCAGTACATCATTTTTTATCGCATCGAAGGGGGCATCATATGTTTCTGAAAGTTCCTGGGTGACTTTTCCCAAAGTTTTCTCACCATCTATATTTTGCAGGATCGCTTTCCCGGTTGGATTCATTGAATATAATTCATCTTCCATGTCCCCAATACCGGAGACGATGGGTACGATGATGATCTCTTCATCGATCTCGCGTACGACCACGTCTTCAGAGACGGCATAAACTTGTTCGAGTTTTATATTTATTGTCATATAGAATTCCTTATTGTTTTGGACTGATAATACCATACTTGGTCTTCAAGATTATCAACCTGATAAGATGACTCAACCCCCAGATATTTATTAAAAAGAGATGCTTACTGACCTTTCAAGAAGTTGATCAATAAGCAGGAAATTATTGTGAATTTCAAATACGGATCAAACATGGTTAATGAATTTACTTGTAAATTACAACGTACACGTCGAATTATGCTGTAACTCCAAAGAATAAAATTCATACATGTCACAAAATGTTTTGTAATATTAAGACAAATTTATGTGGATGGGTTTATGACAAAGAAATTGTATCGCATGGAATTGCTTCAGTTGTTGTCCAAACATAACACATTCCGAAAAGCCATCCAGGCCCTCCAGTTGGTGGTATATCCCACTTACAGGATAATAGGACAGTTTCTTCAGGTGTATTCCTTGAGAGAATAATTAATTCAGGTTTTTCCCATTTCTTTTTCATCAAAGCCCCTTGATGATCCCAATAACTTGTTACTTACTTTTCTTTCCTTAATTTTCCAATTATACATGAAATTTCGAGAGGAATTGCAAATCAATATCAGTCCATTCAGATAACGATTTCATTGATTTTTTCTATTATTTTTCCACTTTTATCAAATCGCATCCGATAACAGGGGATAGACGTGCTTAGATCTACCACCAGGCTCAAAGTCTTCTTCCACCAATCATCCGTTTCTAATGACCTGATCAGACACACCAGCAGTTGATTGTGAATATCAAACTTATTATCCAATGGGATCAGTTCATTCGTTCCTGCTTGTTCAAGGAAGCAAATTGCCTTCAGAGGAGCACTGTTTGCGGGATACATTGGGGATATCGCCGTGACTCCAGCTTCCATAGACTTGCCAACCGTCTGTCCATTTTCCTGACGATGTTGCGGTCATCACAAAGGATTTCCACATTGAAAATCCTGGGGATTGGATTCACCTGCATCCAGCAGCATTTGAGTTGTGGTTGATTTGCCTGCTTCAGAATGACCCACAAATAAGATGCCATGCCCATTCAGGATTGCCCCTGCAGAATGGAGGAAAAAGCCCTGCCGATCTGCCAGCACACGTGCCAGGAGGATCTGGTCAGTGGGGAAGGTGGTCAGGGCACTGAACCCTCCAAGTTTCCATGCTCTGGTATGTGAATGATAAATATGCCCCTTTGAGTGGTCTTTGTTGAATTGCGCAATCTTCCAATATTTTTTCTTTGGATGACCTGAAAGGGTCCCAAGGTACAACCAGCCATCAGGTTGTTCATGGATCGTCCAGGGCGATCTTGAATAACGCACTTTGCCCAGGTTTATTAGGATTAATCTTCGGCAGCTTGAAATGGTGGTGGATTGAAATGATGTCGTCCCCCGGCTTTTCAACACGAAAGGTTTCAAATTTTGAATTGAAGGTCTTGTCTTTGATAGGCTGGTCGCTATCTACCTGGATGGTGATATCAGCAATTTGATAATAGCGGGTGTTTTTGGACAATTTAATATCCTGTTTGTCTGATTGGGTTTTGGACGCAGGGGAATGTTTTGCAGGATTAAACCTATCTTACGAAACCTCCCTGTGGTTTTTCTACTTATCGAAATCAGGCAAGAATTGGGTACGCAGTCTGTCAAAATCTCTGGTCGCTTGCGCGTAGTCTTCCGGGTTGCCAAGGTCCATCCAGTAGCCTTCGTAGGGAAAACCTATGATATTTTCCCCTGCTGCAAGCATTTTATGGACAAGGTCCGGGAAATCGAGGTACACATCTTTAGGAATATACTTCAGCACTTCCGGTTCAAAGATGTACATCCCCATACTGACTTTATAATCCAGGGTGGGTTTTTCGATATAGCCTGTCACGCGATAGTCGTCGTCATTTTGCTCGATCACACCAAGACCTACCTGGTGCTGGCGTTGATGCATCGCAATAGTGCAGATCCCTCCTTGTGCTTTATGGAAATCAAGGAAGTCGTTCAGGTCAAGCAGTGTGAGGACGTCCCCATTGCTGACGAGAAAGGTTTCGTCCAGATCAGGTACAAGCGCAAGGGGTCCGGCAGTGCCCAAGGGTTTGGGTTCAAGCGAATAGGTGATGTCCAGGTCAAAGGGTTCGCCATCCTGGAAGTAAGCCTGCATCAGGCCGGCTAAATGACCTACTGTCAGGACGATTTGATCGATCCCGGCACGTTTCAACTGCCTCAGCAGGATTTCCAGGATCGCCCGATCCCCAATGGGCATCATCGGTTTCGGTAAAACGTATGTGTATGGTGCAAGGCGGGTTCCGCGCCCGCCAGCGAGGATAACTGCTTTCATAAATTCCTTTTCACTAAAATAGTTCTGCAATTTGTAATATTATAGCAAGTTTTGGCTGGTAGCCTGTAGTTGGTAGCTGGTGGCTTTTTCCTGAATATCACTTGCTACTGGCTACAGACTACGAGCTATCGCATTTATCAGGCTATTGATCATCTTGGCTATTTCATTTGAAGAACTTTCGAATTGGATCAAATTGATCATTTGATATCCAACCTCGAGTTTGAATATCTCTAATAATGTCAAGGTCTCATAAAGAGATCCCCTGGCAATGTAAAGAAAGTGCATGAATTCTTTCTGTGAATTTCTTCCCTTTCCTTCTGCAATATTCATTGGAACCGAAGTGACTGCTAGACTCCAATTGTTCGTAAAGTCGATAGTGCTTCCTTGGAGTCTGAATTGTATCCAATCACTCAATGACTTGATCTGCAAAAGCTAAGCTCTTTTGCCAAACCAATAAATCTTTATATCTTGATTTTTCCTGATTTGCCATTTTCATATCTATCTGTATTAGGCTACCATCTACAAGCTTCTAACTACGAACTATTCGCTATCACCTATCAGCTACCTACTACCAGCTACTGGCCACTAGCTACCAGCTATTGCCTATCAGCTATCAGCTACGAGCTATCGCTCGTACTCTCCCACCCTATACAACTCCATATGCTCTCGTATCCACTCAATCGTTCTCGTCAGTCCTTCTTTGAATCCAATTTGCGGCTGCCAGCCAAGAATTCATAAGCTTTGCGGTTGTCCGACAGCAGGCGCATCACTTCAGATTTCTCCGGGCGCAGGCGTTCTTGCTCCACGACGATCTTCACCGGCTTTCCGATGATCTCCACGATCAAATCAGCCAATTCCCCGATTGAAATCTCTTTCCCGCAGCCGAGGTTGATCGTCTCTCCTACAGCCTGCTCAGATTCAGCAGCTTTGACGAAGCCTTCAACCGTATCGCTGACGTAAGTGAAATCACGTTTGGCGTCCAGGTTTCCCAGCCTGATCTCATCCTGGGTAAGTGCTTGCGTGATGATGGTCGGGATAACTGCCCTGGCAGATTGGCCGGGTCCATAAGTGTTGAATGGACGTACGGTGACAGCCTGGACATCGAACGAGCGGAAGTAGCTTTCAACCAGTTTATCCGCACCGATCTTGCTGGCTGAATAGGGTGACTGCCCCTGCAAAGGATGTTCTTCGTCAATAGGCACACGCAGAGCTGTGCCATAGACTTCGCTGGTAGAAGTATGCACCAGGTTGCAGTCATGTTTACGGCAGGCTTGCAGAATGTTCAGCGTTCCGAGGACGTTGCTTTGGACCGTCTCAACCGGATGGACATAGGAATAGGGGATGGATATCAGCGCGCCAAGGTGGAAGATCGTATCTACCCCCTGGCTAGGCTTTTTCAACGGCATCGCCATCGCGCAGGTCGCCAAAGATGATTTCCACATCTGATTTCACCTCATCGGGCAGATATTTGATCAACCCTGTATCTGCTCTTGATGTGTATCGTAGAAACGCGCTAACCTTTGTGCCAATGTCATGCAGTCGATGGATAAGGGCACTGCCGATGAAGCCGCCAGCCCCTGTAACCAGCACTTTGCTATCCTGGAGTCGCTCAGTCATATTGCGCTCTTTTCTTTATTCTAATGAGGGATTTTTCAATACTTCTATAAGATCAGGGATCACGATCACCCGGGCATCTGTTTTTTTGACAGACCTCAAGGATCCGTTTGCGTTCTGATTTGTCTGATCTTTGAGATGCTGAAAAGGATCAAACCAATGTTCAGATCTGTTACCAAGCCGGGTGATATCCCGTGATGTACCCAGAACAGGATAACCTGCCATCTGGGATTTCTGCTTACGGTAATCATCATCCACATAGCCAACGATCGAGAATGCAGATGCAAATTCACTTTTATGCAAAAGCCATACCGCCAGCTCTCCCCCAGCACCCGCACCGACAACCAGCACCTTCTCACCAAGCGTTTTCTTATCACTGCGCAGGTTCACCCAACGGTTGGCAACCCCGGTGATGAGGCGTTCACGGTAGCGAATTGTGATCAAGCCTATGATCATCATCAAAACAGCGTTTGCGATGAAATCCAGAGGCAGGATGATTGCCGGGAAGATGAGCCGGTTGGCGACCATAACAATCCCAGCAGTTAGCAGGACTGAAAAAGCAATATCAATCACCATGACCGGGCTTGCATACTTCCAAACGATTTTATGAAGCCCAAACAAGGTGCTGATGACGCTGAAAATCAATGCTACGACTAATGCAATCAGCAGTCCTCGACCCACACCAAGGTTGATCACTTCCGTTGCACGCCAGATAAGGCCGGCAATACCCACAGATAGATAAGTGACTATGAAATCAAGGATGAACCAGGTGAGGTGCTGAGAATAGAAACCGTATAAGCGGACCGGAGAATATCGTCTTCTCTTTGATCCGTTCTCTTGCGGATCATGGGGACGATAGCTAATAAGGGTCATAAATATCACGTCCAGATCAGCCGCAAAGCTGTGCGTGTCCACATACAGCAGGTCCAGGCGCAGTTTATCCGGCATGATCTTCTTGAGATAATCATCCAGGAAGTTGATCCCATCCAGCTGCTTTTCCTCATCCCGGTAGATGATCGAAGCCGGGCTGGTGATGCCTGGGCGAACACTCAGCACTTTATTTCGAATTTCCTCAGGCCATTGGTTGGTAAAATCTGCATCTTCCGGCCGCGGCCCAACCAGGCTCATCTCACCGATCATTACGTTCCATAACTGGGGCAGTTCGTTCAGTTTTGTATCGCGCAGCCATTTCCCAAAGCGGGTTATGCGTTCATCATTATTGGACGTAAGGCGAGGGCCATCGTATGATTCAGGAACCTCATACATCGTGCGGAATTTCAACATCTTGAAGGGTTTTCCATTGACGGCCAATCCGGTCAGCACGAAAGAAAACAGGGCCTTTGGTATCGCGTTTTATCCCAATCGCGATAATAGCAAAAAATGGCGACAGGAGTAGTAATCCCAACGAAGAGGTGATGAGATCAAATGCTCTTTTTAATGAATGAGCGAATGGCGTTTTCTGCTTCATTATCTGATGATGCCTGCTTAGACAAATTCTTCTAGTTTGTGGTCTTCTAAATTCAATAAAATAATATAGATCTGGCTTGTTTCCTTCGAAGCTGATTGTAACATAAAGTGTTGTCTAACTAAACTCTTGAGGCTAAATCATTTCAACCTTAATTAACTGTTAACACAGGAAACAGCCAGAAGATTTCCATTTTGAGAAAGCCTTTATGAAAGATGAATTTGATTGTAATAAGTGATGGAGTTTCTTGATTTTCGTTGCCCCCATATGCAAGAATGCTAATTTTCTTTTTTGTGAACCGGGACTTTCCCAACCTTGTCGTGCCAGCGGTTCCAGAATTTAATTAACCCCCATAAGAAGCCAAGACCGTAGCTGAAATGAATCGTTGCGAACGAAACAGGCAGCAACCAGATATATTGCCAGCCTTTTCTTGCACAAGTTATTAAGGATGCAGCGACATTTGACAGCAGGTAAATGCTGATCAAACCTGTTAAAACTAGCCACCCCCAGGTGAATAGGATGCTCAAAAAGACACCAATGATCATCGTCAGCACAAATGAAGCAGGGACAAACTGCCTGGGACTCATTTGCCTGGGGTGTTTTTGCAGAACACGCACTTTGAAGAAGCCATACTGGAAGAATTGACGCCACAGCTTCCTTAATGAACCACGGCTGAAGTATGTCGATGTGACATCTGCTGCAAGGAGGATTTTCCCCCCAGCCTTACGGATGCGGTAGTTGTATTCATCATCCTGGTTGCGGATCAATTCTTCATCATAAAGCCCAACTCTGTCAATGATTTGGTGTGTATAAGCAGGAAACGGAACTGTGTCAACCAGCTTTGTCCTGCCCTTCTCAGTTCGAAAGGAAGACCCACCTACGCCAAATTTGGAGCTCATTGCTGCTGCGATGATCTCCGAAATGAGGTCTTCACCGATAGTATGCATTGGTCCGCCAACGCTATCAACCTGATCCTCCTGAATGTGTTTCACACACTTTGAAACATAATCCGGGGCGATCACACAGTGCCCATCCACCCGGATGAGAATGTCCCCTTTGGCTTTGGGGATCAGCTTATTCAATCCAGTTGAGACGATCCTCTTTGGGTTATCTATTAGATGGATGTTTGGATGCTGATTTCGTATGTCCTGTATGATCTCCCGGGTGCTGTCCTCAGACATGCCATCAGCGATGAGGATTTCAATGCGTTCTGGCGGATAATCCTGAGCCAGCACAGCATCAAGGCAGCGCTGGATATAAGCTGCCTCGTTTCGGATTGGGATGAGGATGGAGATAAATGGTAAGGTAGATTTCATTTATCTAAGCTGTTTCTCCGTTAATCCCTTCCATGGGTCATCGTTTGTAGATCTTCGCCAACCCAGTTTCTCGTAGAACTTTACTGCATGATTCATTCTCAGGGTGGACAGTTAAATGCATCTGTGAATATCCTCTTTCGTTGGCATCCTTTTCAACTGTGGACATTAGCAGTGACCCAATACCTTGATTTTGAAATGCTGGATCGACTGCAATGGAAAGAATTCCCCAACTTCTTTTCCGTTTTGGTTTTTGTCGATTTTTATTTTGTGGATATTGCACTGCTTTAGAAGGTCTTCTAACTTTGATTCTCTTTGACATTGTGTCTATTGCGAAAAAAAGTTGTTCTCTCACAGTCGGATGAAATAGCAGCCAGGGACGAATTAGAAGAGATAAAAATAAATACCATTTATTCCTTCGGAGAAATCCAATAAATGAACCACCGTATTGCCCGGCAAAACAAAATCCTGCCAAGTCCCCATTGATTGTTTCAGCACATATCGGGTGTGAAGTTGGAAATCCTGATAATAACCAGGCATAGTACCGCCGAATAGCACCAATCCCCAGCTGGGTCAATGCCCGGTCAGAGAAACTATTTTTATCGGATTCTTGCCACTTTATCAAGGTCAGTCTTGTGGATATCACGAGCACGGAAATCAGTCATTTGCTTCTTTTTGATTCTCCATCTCGTTGATCACAAAGCGATGTTTCCCAGTTTGTGGGATGGGGATAGTATCGACAATTTCAACATGAATGGCTAAATCTGAAGCCCCTCTTTCTGCAAGAGAGGTTTTGATTTTCCTAATGACGCTTTCCGTCAAATCCTTTCTTTGTTTGATTCGAAGAAGGATTGAATTGGGATCAGTTTGAATGACCTGAAAGGTATCTATCTCTTCATAATGTTCAAGTATGCCAGTGAAGAAATGAACGATCAATCGGTTCCCTGACGGCGTGGTGATCACATCTGCGTCGCGGCCTTTGATTGACTCCAATATTGGGAAGCCCTTTCCGCATTGACAGCCTTGTTGAGAGGAAGGAACACCTAAATCACCAATAACATAGCGTATCAATGGCATGGGTCCGGGATGCAGGCGAGTGATGACAATATTGCCGATTTCACCTGGTTTTACAGGATTGCCATCCTCATCGAGGAGTTCTACAACGGCGTCAAGAGCATGTAAGTGATAATTCCCATATTCACATTGGGCTGCAATTTGCACCCCTTCTGCGCATCCATAGGTGTCGAACACCCTGGTTTGAAATACAGATTCGATCAATTGACGGTAATGGTGATAAAGGCTGTCCCCCCAGGATACAACAGAAGTAAGGGGTTGGTTCCATCCAATCTTGAGGGCGTGTTTGGCCAAATAATACAGGCTTCCTGGATAGCCCCAGAGATGCTGGATGTGTTTTTTTTGCATAGTCTTCAGGATCTCTTCGAGGTGTTTATCATCCAGTTGATAAGCTGATCTGTAATGGCAGCCCATCAGCCAATCTTTGATATGCCGGTCCAGGCTTCTATTGAGTGTCATCCCGGTTTGCAGATGATGTTCACCAATTTCCCAGCCAGCCCACTCAAGCGAAAGCATGAAGGATGCCCGATACCAGCCAGCGGTTCTGGCGTCTTCCATCACAAAGAAGTTCTTTCCCGTTGAGCCTGAAGTGCTGGCTTGATAGGTTTTCTGGCCTGTTGAACGGGTGACATCATGAGGATAGGCATCACGCAGCATGTCTTTGGTAACGAGTGGGAGTTTTCTTAAGCTCTTTCGGTGCTTGAATATCTTCTGGTAGCACCCCGGCGTCATCCATCAGGTTCCGATAAAAAGGAACCTCAAGATAGGCAACCTTTATCAAATTCTGTAAATAATCCGCTTGTTTCGACCTGAATCTGATCCAACGGCCAATACTGAGCCTCCTCGAGGAATTTAAGACGCTTCATCATCTGCTGGCCGAAAAATAGATCCCCAATCGGTAAGATGATATTCCTTAATGCATTGGCTCTAATCGTCATTTACTTGTTCACCTGATAAGAATTGCTCAGCACTTCAGAAAAGAGTTGATCCCATTGCGGCAAAATATTTGACCAATCGTTCTTGATTGAAATGTTGCGTGCCTTGACTGAAAGCTTGCTGACCAAATCCGGTTGGGACAATAGCAAACGGATGGCGTTTGCCATCTCATGAGGGTTTCCTGGGGGGACCAATAATCCAGTTTCTCTGTCCTGGATCATATGAGGAATTCCCCCAACATCCGTTGTAACCACACATAATCCATTTGCCATGGCTTCAAGTAAGCTGCGAGGGGCGGTGTCATAATTCGATGTGTTAATAAAAATATCTGCTTTATCCAGCCATTTAGGGATTTCAGCATGGTCCACCCCACCGATAATTTCGATTTTTTCATCAACCTGAAGGTCTTTGGCAATAATAACCATCTTGTCCAGGCTTCCATCCCCCTTATCAGGCCCTAACATTAGTATTTGAATATTTGGATATTCAGAAATCAATTCATGAATGACTTTGGGAACAAGTGTGGGATTATAAACCTGATGAAATGCACGTACCCAGATCAATTCAGGTTTGGCTGACTTTCGATGCCTGTTTATTGAAGCTGAAAGGTCAATGGGATTGGGGATTAATCGGATGTCTGATCGAAAATGTGCTAATTCCTTTTGAAGAAATTTGGATGGTGTGATGACGACATCTGCTCTTTGTAATACACGGTTCATACGGTGTGGATGCTGTCTTGAAAATTCTGGTAAACCACCGCCATGCAGAGTCAGAATGATTGGTTTTTTTAGATGATCCAACAAAAAGGAACATACCTCGGAGAAAATGAATGCTTTTCCACTGAAGACATCGATTTGGGAAATGGCGTATCGGTTTCTGTGTCTCCAGGTTGTCCAAACCATATCGAACAATCGAGGAAGTTGATGCACTTTTGAGGATGTAATAATGGTTTCCCACCCCAGGTCAGCCAATCGTTCAGATAGGAAATGCCAGACATTTTTATTCCAGCGTTTTGCAGGTAGATAATTACCGATGAATAAGATGCATGGTTTTTTCATAATATTTTCTATTGAGGAAGATTTAGATGGATAAATACTTCAATTCATTCGCAGGTTGGAAGTTGTTGTTTTTTGATCAAACGGCTGTGAATTTGATTCTGGATCGATATCCCAACCAACCATTGCCATCCCAAGCAAGAAGGAAATTGCCACAATACGCATGGCTGAATGCGTCATTTCTACCAGAGGCCAGGAACAAGCGCAACCACCCAAGCTTTCGAGATCACATCTGGGGCTTTAAAGTAGCTTTGCACAAGCAAAATAAGCAGGATCAAAAGGGATAAAATCCCACCGATACCGTGTTCGGCTAACAGTCTTGTGTATTCGGTGTGGGCTGATGCCACTTTTGTCCCCTGCCGGAAGTAAAGCGCCATCCCTGGCCCAACGCCAAACGCGGGATTATCAAGGAAAAGTTGAACATCCGCTTTTGCCAGATCTTCCCGGCTTGCCACATTCAAGTCCGTGAAACGTTTACTAAGTGTTCCACCTGTGAAACTTTCCAATTGTGGGATGATCAAGGTAATGGTAATCAATACTAATGATCAGCACCACCAATGCACCCCGCATGAACCTGCCTGGTTTTCTTAATAATTGAAGTACTGTAATGGCTAAACCAATTGTAAAATTATAAATACCTCCGCGAGAAAATGTCAGGAAGCTTTGTGTAATTAACGCCAGTGAAATTAAGATCGCCCAAAAGCGTCCTTTCTTTTCTCCTGATATGGCTAACATGACCAATAGGAAAGCCCCTAACCCTAACGCTGCTGAAACCTGGTTAGGGCCGTATCCGCCGCTGGTTATGAATACCGATTCGGATCCAAAAACAATCTCGTGTTGCTGTCAATGTGCTGTATGCAGCAATGCTGAATATACTAATTATGGGGTAGACGGCAGACCAGATCCATTTCCGCATCTCATCAGGTTTGATCTTGATTTGTTTAAAGTAAAGGATACACACAGTTGCTGCCAATGGTCCAGACAGGTTAAAACTGATTAATTGTTGAGCTCGATCGGTTGCACCGATAGAATTTATTGTCAAGATTATGGATGGGATTAATAGGATAAAGAACAGAACCGGAAAGAAACATATTTTTTATCTTTCGGTTTCGTAACAAAATAATTCCAAATATGGCAATCACGGCGTACTTGCCAAATTCCCAAAAGACGCCTGCATTCGTCATCCGCCACAAGACTTCTGCACCCATGATATAGGCTGTAACGGGGATGACTTCTTTGATATCCTTCGTGGTGAGTGCTTTCAGAAAACCGATCAAGAATACCAGAATTGCATGAAGCGTTGACAAGATGTTGAATCTTCTCATTGCGAGCGCAAGGATGACGTGAATGAAAGCAAATAAAACGAATTTTGCCGTGTCACTAAGAGGCCCAAATCGTGGATGGTGATGTAATCGTTGCGAGCTTTTATAGGCTGGATATTGCGAATTATTCATGGTTTAGTTCAATCTGAAAATGTTGTTTGAATAGTGACCTAACGTCTGAAAGGTATTGATCATAGGTAAATGCCTTGCCAGCATTGATGCCGTTTAGGCTGGCCTTTTTCCATGCTGTTGGGTCTTGAGTATACTGGAAAATCGATTCCATGTATGTGTCAATGTCTCCAAGGGGGATCGCCTTTCCTGCCTCTGTTTGATCTAATATTTCAGGAATGCATGAAATGGCACTGGCTAATGGCACTACACCATGAACCATTGCCTCGCTTAGAACTTTTGGCCATCCCTCCGATTGAGATGGAAATATCAGGAAATGGGCATCTTGATAGAACTTTGTCATTGCTGTCATTGGCTGCCACCCCAAAAAAGCCACTTTTCCGTCTAATGCGTTTTGTCTCACGTATTTTTCCAAAGCAGGCTTTGTTATTCCTTCACCGATAAGTCTCAGCTTAAAGAGTATCCCTTTTTCATCTAATGACTTAGCAATTTTCACAACCTGGTCAGCACCTTTTTCTTTTGTAAGTCGGCCAACAAAAAGGAGTTTGATCGGAAATTCTAATTGTTTGTTCTTGGATTGTTCTATGATTTGGTTATACTCCGTTATTGAATATGATGGGTTGTTAAATGGAAAGATATATTTTGGTAATCCATTCGATTGACCATTGATTGTTACGACTCCTCTATGAAGGTTATTTTTGATAAACCAGCGTTGAAATTTTGAGGATACAGGTTGTCCAGCAGTACGAGACCAATTGCCTGCATATTTCACCCATACTGGTTTTCGATTAGCCCATAACCTTGCTGCCAGTAAGGCCACAAGGCTGATGCCTGCTGGGCAGCGAATATGAATAACATCTGCCAGCTTGATCGCTTTCTTGATGGCTGCCAACCACCCAGGGATTTGTAACAAAATCCGAATTTTATCAAGAATATGATCTCCTCCGGCAGGTTTTACACTTTCAAAGCGAACATTGTTTAATGTGTATGGGAGAGAGCTTTCAGGAGCAGGTCCAGGATGCAGGGGTGCCAGGTGTGTGATTTCTTCGAAAAGGGTAGCCAGCTGGTCAATCTCTCGGACCGTTGGCCCCCACCCAACAATCCTTTCCTTGTATTTATAATGTGGCGTATGTGAAATGATCAGGAGCCGCAATATCATCCCTCGATTGAAATATAGATTTCGGATAAAATTTTATGATACCTTTCCCCCACTCTTTCCCAGGTCTGGTTTTCCAAAGCATTTTGATATGCTTTTTTGCTTAATGCTTTCAGCAATGCCCTGTTCTTTGACAATTTTATGATGGCCCCGGCTGTTGCAATTGTAAATAGTAGTGTTATGCTGCCTTCGTTAGGATTACCTGTATTGCTAATCAGGTAGGCCTGAGGCAAAAAGAAGATCCATGGGGCTGACCGCCGCCGTCAGGCCTTGACGGCGCTGGTGACGCTGGTGAAGCTACGGGATCGACCACAGCCAGCTGGGCCAGCATCTTGCGGTTGAGACGCACGCGTATTTTACCTTCTTCAGCCCACCCATCAGGCGGCTGTAGCTAAGGCAGTTAGTGCGGGCAGCGGCGTTGATGCGGGCAATGCAAGAGTCGGCGGAAATCACGCTTGCGACGACGACGGTCGCGATAGGCGCTTGCAGAGGGCCTTCATCACCCGCTGGTTGGCGGTGCGGAACAACGAGCCGTTACCGCCGCGGAAACCCCGGGCCAGGCGAAGAATTTTATCTCGAGCGTTTTCGGGCTACGTTGCCCCTCTTGACGCGGGCCATGGGGAGGGGGCATTGGGTTTGAAAAGATCCGGAATCAGGCGAGCCGGACGCTGCTGGCTCAGGCGTAGAGCATCATGCGGGCCACGTTTTCGGCGTCGCGCTCATCCACCACGGCCATCGTGCCGAGATAGCGCTTCCGCTTCGGGCTCTTGTGATCGAGCAGGTGGTTGTGGAAGGCGCGCCGACGCATGAACTTGCCGCTGCCGGTCACCTTGAACCGCTTGGCGGCAGCTTTGCGGGTCTTGAGCTCGGCATGTCTCGCGGCGCGGACGCAAACAAGCAAAGTACGACGCGACCCTCCCATTCGCCAAGCAACCCGTCTCTGCTATGGCGCGGCCCCCCGCCTCCTTGCACCTTTACCGCCGCTGCAGGGTCTGGCGGTCAGCGCGCTGTTGCCCCTGATGCTGGCTGGAGGCGGCTGTCGGCCTCGCTTGCCACCGATCACCCCGCACCCCCAACGACCCCGGCGGCGCCAACCCCGACCGTGGCAATCCAGGCAGCTCCACCCCAGCCGGGAGCTGTGGCCGCGGAGTCGGAGCTGCACTGGCCGGTGCCGCCGCCGCCGAACCCCGATCCGCGCAAATCCCCCCGCCTCTGGGTGGCCCTGGCTTCCTGCTTTTTCCGGCGACCCAGGCCGCTGGTCCGGCGCCGGCGCCGCTGCGGCTGCGCAGTGCCCGTGGTGCCCTCTCGCCCTCACCGATGCCGCTGGCCACCGGGTCCAGGCGGCCGATCTGGGGTGTCCTTGGCGCTGGCAGCCCCTGGCCCAGCCCCGGATCTGGCGGCGTCCGGTGCCTGGGCCCTTTGCCAGCTCCGAGAGTGCCGAACAGGCGGCCGACCAGTGGCGACAGCTGGGGGTGAAGGCCGTGGTCGCTACCACCCGGGCGACTGGGAAATGTGGCGCCCACCTCCGCCCTGCCGCCGCTCGGGCTGCAGCCCCGGCTGCAGGAGCGCCGTCTCGTGGGTCGCTGGTTTCCGGGCTGCGGCCGGCCGCGGGTGCCCACGCCTGCAGGAACCGATCCGGATCGAGGCTCCAGGCGGGCTGCTTTGGCAGAAGGGGGTGTACGGCGGCCCCTTCCGCCTGCAGCCCGATGCCTACGGCAGCTGGGCGCTGCTCGAGGAGGTGCCGCTCGAGCGCTATCTCTATAGTGTGGTGCCCCATGAAATCGGAGCCGGCTCGCCGGCGGCGGCCCTGGCGGCCCAGGCCGTGCTGGCGCCACACCTGGGCGCTGCGCAATCAGCACCGCTACCGGGTGGATGGCTATCACCTCTGTGCCGACACCCAGTGCCAGGTCTACAGCGATCCACGCCAGGCCGGAGCGGCGGTGCGCCAGGCGATCGCCAGCACCCGCCACCAGGTGCTCTGCTCTGCCGGGCGGCCGATCCATGCCCCGTCTATCACGCCACCAACGGTGGTGTGGCGGCGAGCTTCGGGTGTGAAGCGGTGTGCCGCTTCCCTATCTCAAGGCTTTCGTGGACAGGCCCCTCCTCACTGCAGGGTTCCCTTCCCCTGCCGCTGCAGCCCGAGAGTCTCTCCTGCCCTGCTGCTCCGCCAGGGCGGGACCGCCTATGGCGCCAACCATCCCGTCTTCCGCTGGCAGCGCCCGCTCTCCGCCGCCCAGATCAGCGCCGCTCTGCGGGGGGTGGCCCCACGGCTTGGAGAGCCTCGCAGTGTGCGGGTGCTGGAGCGGGGTCCCAGTGGCCGGGTGCTGGCCCTGGAGATCGTCGGCAGTGGCGACACCACCGTGCTGCAGCTCGATGCGATCCGCCGCAATCTGCGCACCTTGCCCCCAGCACCCTGTTCGAGGTGCGTCCTGTCGCGGC
>CAVYEQ010000007.1:0-3657 GCA_963767675.1 uncultured Chloroflexia bacterium | reverse complement strand
TGCGCTCTGGGGTGCTTTCCACAGATATGACCACTTTTCCTCTGGCATGTCCTGCGCCAAGATAGCGAAGTGCTTCAGCCGCCTCACTTAATGGATACTGTCTATCAATAATAGATTTTACTTTGCCAGCTTCAAAAAGTTCTTTTATAAAAACCAGGTCATCTTGATTATGTTTTGCGCTTACGCCTGTCATTTTCCTGCCGTCAGTTTCTGACATCACTGAGCCAAAGAGCATAGACTGGAAGATTTGCGCCATGGAACCTCCAGCCATGACATAAATGCCCTTGGGAGTTAAGGCTCGTTTATAGGCCGAAAGCGAATGATAACCATTTGCCGCAAAAACTAGATCATACTGCTGACCATTTTTGGTGAAGTCCTCTTTGGTGTAATCAATAACATGGTCTGCCCCGATTGAGCGTGCTTGTTCCAAATTTCGAGTGCTGCACACGGCGGTCACTTCAGTGCCGAAAGATTTGGCAATTTGTACCGCAAAAGTTCCCACACCACCTGATGCGCCATTAATTAAAACCTTTTGTCCCGCCCGGATCTGCCCTTCATCGCGCAGACCTTGCAGAGCGGTGATTGCCGCCATCGGTATGGCTGCGGCTTCATTGAACGAAGTATTGACTGGCTTCAATGCTAATGCCTTTTCAGGAGCACATGCATACTCGGCAAAACTGCCTTTTACCATCCCAAATACCTCATCACCTGGCTGAAACTGCCTGACATTTTTGCCGACCGCTTCAATCCGCCCCGCCATGTCAGCGCCTAGTCTGGTGTTTTTGGGTTTGAGAAGCCCTCCGCCCATGAATCGAATCAAGAAGATATCAGCAGTCAGGAAATGCCAGTCATAAGCATTTACGGATGCCGCATGAATTTTTATCAAGACTTCATCATCCTTGGGCGTAGGTGTTTCTATATCCTTGAGTTGAATAACATCAGGTGACCCATATTTTTCGTATACAATCGCTTTCATAAGTATTTCTCCAAGGTTATTAATTCCTAAAGGGTTGATAACCGAACGTCTTATTGCGCGAAATCCACTAAATTCAATCTATATAAATCAAAATCGGTAAAAGGTTTGGATAATGCCTTTACGAAGAAGGTTATTAGCATAAATTCTGTGGATAATGTGAAAAGCTGACACTTCTCCAGGAAACATTTACGATAATTGATTATATCAATAAATAAGAACTATTTTTCGCTTCGCTCTTACTCGCAAGGAGTTCCGCTTTGCTTCAGGTGGGTTAATACGGTTCACACCCCGCTTTCCATCCATGCCGTGACAACCGGTTGAATTTCAGGGCTTAAAACGATACCCATGTACATTAGTGTGGATGGATTTGTTGAAATCGTGGGCTCAAATCCATACCAACGGTACACTGACCTGGGTGCTGCCACGACCAAAGGTTTCCATCTTTTCGCTGATCCTTTCCTTTCAGGACGCTTCGCAGTCGTGCTACGTAATGACAAAAGTAATGGTACACAGAAGTTCCCTGCGCACCCTAACCACTAAATCATCAATCGGGCACGGCGTGCCGTGCTTATACATGTTCGTGCTCTCATTCATGTCCTCAATGGAAGAAGTTTTCTCGCAGATCAATGTAATTCGATGGCATCCTCAGGGCATTGAAGCACACAAGCACCACAGGCTATACAACGCTCAGCATGATGAAATATGGCTGCCCGCTGTTTGTAATCAGGGGTCCAACACCCAACCGGACAAACATCATAACACTGCCAGATCCCTTTACATTTCTCAGGAGAAAAATGGATCTTGAGGCCTCGCAATTCTCTTGCTAACTTCAAATGCTCTTTCATCGATGAAAGAAATGTGGGATGCAACGCCATCAGATCACCTCCACCCTACTGCCAATGGCACCAGCCAGTAGATTGCCCCAAGCACCAGGCCAATGACCACTTCCCAACCCCAATTCGCCTGTTCTCCGCGCATTAATGGGGACATCCCCTGCATTTCAGCAGCGGTAAAAACCGATATGCCAGTGAGGCCAACAGCCCAATTGAAAAGCTGCTGGGCTTGCAGTGGATCAAAAAGCGCATGGTATGTAAATAATCCCGCCAATGAAATAATAGCCAGGGGGATGCTTTTGATCAGGCCATCGCGGCCAGGCAGCCAGGGATGGATTACAGCATAGAAATACGATAATCCTATCAAGCTGACGCTGACAGGCCAGAACATACTCCGCCAGAAGATGAACACAGGCAGCAGGATCAGCAGGCCATAAAATCCCAGCATGACCGTGACCATTTCCAAGCCGGTCCTTGAGCGGGAAAGTCACCCGGCGCATCTGATCCGTTTTCTTGCAGTTGCGGGTAAATAAGCCGGGATATCTTCTGCTCGCACCGGACCCCATCGAACACCCCAGCCAGCTCCTCGCGAATTCGCCCACCATCAACCCCGTTGGCACATAATTGCGGCAGGATCAAAACGTGATGATTGACAACCTCGTCCAGATGGGATGCTTGACCGCGGCAATGATCTTTTCAGCAGTGAAGTATCCACCCCCTGCCGCGCACCAGACGTTGATCCCGGCTAATCAGCTACCAGCAGCCACACATTGACCCTGCCGTCAATTGCCCTGAGCAACCTGCGGACGGTCAGGTCAAAGTTGCCGGTCACCAGAACAGGCAAATCCGCACCTGGCGACCCAACTGCGTACAGTCCTGTTTTAACTTTGGGGTACGGTGGAATGATACGGAAGAATAATAACCACAAATCGAGAAGCAGCGTTCGGAGCGTGACACGGTGATGCATCGCTTTGATCATCCTTGGATATAGACCGAGTTCTTGATCCCTGGTTTGGACGGGGAAAAATTCATACAAAACCAAACTTCCGCCAAGGCAGGACATCATTTCCTTTGAGCGAAATCCAGCTTGAGCCAACAATATATCAAACTCACTTAGAGCATGGGTAGTTGTTCGGGTGACCAGCCATGTGAGCAGTACCAGCGGCAAACGAACCAAATTAATAAAGCAAACGCCTGGCGGGTTTGGACGGATTCACCTCATCAGCGATGACAAGTTTGCCATCTGGTCTTAGCAGTTTCCGGCATGCTGCTAAGACCAATCTTGGCTTTCCACTGGAAATCTCGCTAAACATCAGCGTTGAAACAATCAGGTCAAAGGAAGCTTCTGGAAAACGGTCTCCGATCTGTGTGGCATCCATATATTTAGAGACACATTTTCATCAAGCTTCGCATCCTGGATCTTCTTTTGTGCCTCAGCTAACATTCGTGGAGAGGCATCTATCCCCGTGACGATCGCACCACCCTTGTGCCATCATCTGTGCCAGTGTGCCTGTGCCGCAACCGATTTCAAGAACGCTTATCCCTGGCCGTATGTAATCTCTTACGATAATTTCGTTGATACGTCTGAGTTTGCCCAATGTGAGCCATTGGATACCCCGATCATAGTCTTTTGGACTGGTTTCCAGCCATTTCATAAACACAAGCGCCATATCAACAAATCTCCCCGTAATTTAACATCGTTTCAGTGGGCAAACTGAAGGTCTTCAAAATCTTGATAAATGAATAAACCCAACAGGTCATTTTGAGGAAAACTCTACAATCAAAACGAAAGCTATCAAATTCAAGAACCCCTTTATTTCCCTGATCCCTCAGACTTGTTCCCAACCG
>CAVYEQ010000006.1:0-95886 GCA_963767675.1 uncultured Chloroflexia bacterium | reverse complement strand
TTAATAAGCATTAACGTCTTATACTTCACTTCGATACCACCTTTCAAAATAGCGAAAAAATAAAAACAATCCAATTAGCATTTGGATGAATTGCGAATTTTATATTCTCTTTCCGCAGGATTGAAATTATTCTCCGATGTAAAAGAGTGATGTCATCAAGGATGGGGGAAAGGGCAATGATAAACTAGTATGTTTATAGTATAGCAAACATAAGAAGTTTTTCAATAGCCAGCAGCGAGTAGTGTCTTGAAGCCCGCAAGTAGTTGTGTCACCTGAGTAAATAGAAATACTCAATTCTATTCTTTGGCATCAGGCAAATTGAGGTCAAGGGGACACTTGTCCACTCGCAGCACCAGCTCGATCTCATGGTCGTAGTGATCCCCTGTTGGAAGAAAGCCCAGCTTGAGGTAGAACCCTTCCGGGCTGCCCTCCCCCTGCCCACAGCTGGTGTAAAGCAAAGGAATACCCATTGCTTTTAAATGCAGGATCAACTTTTCAAGCGCCTGTTTGCCGTAGCCCTTCCCCGGGTAGGGGTATGCGATCATTAAGCGCCACAGGAACACACCAGGGCAGTCAATCCCATCCTCAATATCCGAACCGGTATGGGTCATAATGAAACCAATAGGATCCTCATCAGCATAGACCGCACGCATCCAGACACTTGGTGAGAAATGCGCTTCAGCAACCGAAACCACATTATCTGCTACCATCCCCCGCTGGTCAGGGGGTAGCGTCTTGCTCAAGGCGCATACTTGGTTCAGCGTTGTACAGGTGATCCGCCGGAAGTGAATGAAAGGGGCGAGATTGTCAGTTGATTTCGGCATGGCTCTCCTTTTTAGTGATGGACTTCAATTTTAATGGGTTAATGCCAAAGCTGGATTGAACAGTTCCCCCTACGGTCCGCTTGAACGTGTACGCAGTGTGGGAATCACATTCATCCGAGCGCATCCGGGTGAGATCTTGGTTGTAAGCAGAATCAAACCGCTATCCAGCCTATCAATACAGGGGATTTACCGGGTTCAACTGGCATAATGATTTTTTGCCCTTTATGATATACTCATTGATATAATTCCCAATCCAATAATCCAACACAGCACACACTGTCGACTCATCACAACGTTGGCATATAGAAGCATATTGAATAAGGAGTCCTCATGTTTCACAACAAGGTCTGGTTGAATAGGTTATATCTTATCGCAATTCCATTGGTGCTGGTGCTTCTTTTTACGAATTTTTTTCAAACCACGAAATATACCCAACCCGTTTCTGCTAGCACCCAACCCATTTTCCATCCAGGCTGCGGCACTGCCAACATTGACGGCTATGTGGATCTGAATGAATGGGCAGCGGCAGATTCGCTTCTTCTCCCGATGGCTAATGCAGATACACCGTTGGATGGGACATTTTATGTTATGCAGTCGGGGGCGGATCTATTTTTAGGATTTACAATAAACGATGATGAAATCACATATGATCCTGTTGGTAAATTTGGGATTAAGGGGATTTGATAGCTATTGCTTTTGACGATAATAATAGTGGATCCCTTTATGAGATCGGAGAAAATAAGGTATTTGGTTTTTCCTACGATCCAAGGATCAGAGATTCGTATTTTTACAATACTACTGGCAGCTCGAATGATGATATTAATGATGGTGGTGTGGCCAATGGAACAGCATTTTCCGCCAGGCACGGTGACAAAAACCACTTTGAAATCAGCTTCCCCCTATGCAGCGGGGATACCGGGCACGATTTTTGCCTGCAGCCCGGAGATATTGTCGGTTTCCAAATTGAATATTTTGATGCCTTTAATGATACTGAATTTGATTATGACACAATGTTTTATCCTGGTACTGAAGATCATTTATCTCTTGCCTTGATTGAAATTGGTCTGCCGTGCAGTACCTATCTTCCTCTCATCATAAAATGAATTTATCTTGCAACGACCGGCAATCCTGATAACAGAGATAATTCGCAAGGTTTTTTGCTTTTGCTACATTTTTCCTGTTAAAATATTCACAGATCCTCTTAATTCAACCTAAGAACGCCATTGAAGCGGAGAAAGCTTGATTGGTAAGTAGTCATGTCTGATATCTATTCCCGTCTGGCCAATTACCTGGATTCACTGCCTGCTGGCTTTCCTCCAACAGAGGACGGCCTGGAGCTGCAAATCCTTGAAAAACTCTTTAGCCAGGAGGAAGCAGCCCTGGCGCTGCATCTCAGTCTAATAAATGAAGAAGCGCCCCTCATTGCCCGTAAAGCTGGTCTGCCCCCGGACCTGACGACCAAACTACTGGAGGGCATGGTGCACAAAGGCCTTATCGCGGGTAATTACTCCGAAGGTAAGCCGCCCACCTATGCCATCAGCCAGTTTGTGATCGGTTTTTATGAAGGCCAGGTCAACCGGTTGGATGAAGAAATTGTCAACCTGGTTGAAGCCTATGTGCCGTATTATTTAAAAAGGGTCCCTGGAAAAAATTTCCCCAGGTGCGCACCATCCCGGTGAATGAGGCCATACCCATCACGTCGGAAGTGATGCCCTATCTGCAGGCAGAAGCGATCCTGCGTTCCAAAACGCATATCGCTGTGCGTAATTGCATTTGCCGGCAGGAAAGAGAAATGCTCGGTCAGGGCTGTGGAAAACCATTGGAAACCTGCCTTACCTTTGACGGCGCAGCACTGAACACAGTCCAAACGGGCAAGGGCAGGATGATTTCATTAGAAGAAACCCTTCAAATCCTTAAAGAAGCACAGACTGCCGGGTTGGTGCTGCAGCCAGCTAATTCCCAGAACCCCATTATGTTGTGTCTTTGCTGCGACTGCTGCTGCGGCGTATTGCGGCATATCAAGAATGAGGCAAATCCCAGCGCACTTGTGGCAAACCCTTTCATCGCGCATTATGACCCATCATTGTGCATTGCCTGCGGCGCCTGCGCTGAAATCTGCCCGATGGGTGCTTTGACAATGGTCGATCTCGATCAAGTCAGCTTTGCATCAGCACGCTGCATCGGATGCTTGTTGTGTTTAGGTGTTTGTCCGAGCGGCGCAGTGCAGTTGGCTCGCAAGCCTGAAGTCTAAGCAGCCTAAGATCCCTAAGAACACAACCAGAACCTATATCAATATTGCCAGGGTGCAGGGTGTGGGGAAAGTTTTCAACCTGGTCAAAATGATGTTTTCACACATTTTCAGGCGCATCACAGTATGGGTGAAACCTGGTGAATGACCTCTCTGGTATGATCGATCCCATATGCTGCCCTGGGGTGCCTCCCAAGTTTAGATCAAAATTATCGAGGGAGAGGCTTGAAGTTGTCACCTGTACTCCTTAGAGTGGTGCGTTGCTGGAGCGAAGCAGAACACCTAATAAGATTGCCGATAACGTAGCAATTTGCATCTCCTGTGGTTTCAAACGAAACACAATCACAAATCAAACGGGATTGAAAATTTCAAGCCTAATCATGTAAAATGGGTATACAACATAAGGTCGCAGCACCACTGTTATTTTCCTACAATTGAGCTGATACTACCCAATAAAATTCTAGGATCGTTTAATGCCTGATTTTGATCATTCCCAATTCTTAGCTACAACGCTCGATCCTGCGCTCCTGTGCACGCCGTTCAGGGTCAAAACGAACTGGCATGTGATAACGGGTGCTTCCAGCTCCGGGAAAACAACCCTGATCAATTTGATGAAAGACAGGGGATTCAATACATCTCCAGAAAAAGCTCGACAATATATCGAGTCTGAATTAGCAAAGGGTCGTTCGCTTGATGAGTTGCAGAAAGATCTAGCTGTTTTTAACCGATCAATAATGTCTTTTACCCTTAACGAGGAACAGAGACTGCCGACAGATAAAACTATCTTCCTTGACCGGAGTGTTATTGACACGCTATCCTACTGCCGTATTGTTGGGATCGACCCGAACGAACTCCTGCCTTTCTGCTTTCATTTTCAATATGCATCCGTGTTTATTCTTGACAGGCTGCCATTTGATTATGACGGCGTCCGGTATGAAGATGAAGAGATTGCAGAATTCCTTCATAGTTGGTCCCTGAAAGACTACATCGCTCTGGGCTACAACCCGATCACTGTGTCTATCATGCCGGTAGAAGAACGGCTTTCGTTTATCCTTAAGAAACTTGCTTAGCACGGATTTTTTAACATTGATTTGACGGTTATGAAGGTGATTTGTGGAGATTTATGCAGTGTGGGCGGGTTTGGTAAGTTTTTTCTGTCACTGCACAATCCCACAATTCACTCATTCGATTATGATTAAGGATCATCATCCAGAGAAAGAGAGCGATCATGTCAATCACATTCCGAAATTATCAGCATCCTGAAGATTATTATCGCATCAGCGCTTTCCTGATCAAACACTACCAACCAGCCAACCGGGACGACAACTGGGTCGAACCGGAATGGGAATACATGCACGGGCATCCTTACCTCCAGGAAGAGCACCTGGAGAAAATCGGCATCTGGGAGGCAGATGGCGAAATCGTCGCTGCAGCCCACTACGAATGGCGCCTGGGGGAAGCCTTCTTCCAGTTCAAACCAGGATATCGTTCGCTGCAGGGCGAACTGCTAAAATATGCTGAACAAAACCTGACTGCGGAAGACGGTACGCTTCACGCATATGTCCATGACAGGGATTCAGCATTCACAGCACTTGTCCAGGATCATGGCTACGTTCATATCCCTGAAGAGGACCGTCCCATGGCGCGCCTCGAAATCCCGGATCCCTTCCCCGAGATCAACCTGCCTGAGGGCTACAGTCTGCTCTCCCTTGCGGATGAACCAGACTGGGCGAAAGTTCACAAGGTCATGTGGCAGGGCTTCAACCACGGTGATGTGGGTGAGATCACCCAGGAGGATATGGACATGCGCCGGGACATGTTCGACACGGTCACTGCCCGACGTGACCTAAAGTCGTTGTGAAAGCACCAAACGGAGATTTCGTCTCCATGTGCGGGATGTTCTACCAGCCAGAGGGACGCTTCGGCTATGTGGAGCCGGTAGCAACCGACCCCGGCTACCGCCGCTTGGGCTTGGGAAAAGCTGCCGTGTTGGAGGGCATCCGCCGCTGCGCTGAACTTGGTGCCGTGGAGGCCTTTGTTGGCTCAAACCAGCTTTTCTACCAGGCGCTGGGTTTTGAAGTAGTCTTTGTGAGTCAGTGCTGGTGTAAGCAATAAACCTTTTCACGATCTATTCTATTATGAAGATGTGTTGATTGCGGAATTATATTACAGAGATTGCTTCGTCGTCCCAGCCCAAAATCAAGCTGGGACTTTCTCGCAATGACAGGACAACTCACCCCAAAAAAGACCCCCGGGGTCTCCTGACCAAGGGTGGCAATATGATCGAAGGTCTCCAACAATGTTGATGACACCACGCGAACAAAACCGTGATTTTCAGTCGCATGCTCTACCAGCCCAGCCAACTCGGTTTATACACTTCCCTTTTCTGAGCAAGGCAATAATTTGACCCCTCACCCCAGGTCATTTATTAACACAATTCTGTAGCGAGCTTTATGCTGCTTCAGCCTTTCGATTGCCTCATTTACCTGCGACATGGGCATCAGCTCGATCATCGGTTGAACAGCATGAGATTGAGCAAATTGCAGCATCTCTCGCATCTCAGTCTGTGTGCCTAAAAATGAACCTATAATGCTCAGCTCATGAGACACCAGGTTGACCGAACTTAGATTGATATCTGGAAAGCCAGAAATAACCATCTTTCCTTTTTTCTTGAGGATCTCCATCATGTCCTCCCATGCGATTCCACCATGCGCTGTGACATACAGCAGATCAAAGTAAAATTCTGCTTCGTTTAGCGCCGCTTGATCTGAGACTGCAATGAACCTGTCTGCACCCAGGGAAATGACTTCTGAGCGCTTGTGTGGGGAGGATGAGATGGCGGTCACCTCGTATCCCATTGCCTTGGCAAACTGAATTGCGAGATGACCTAACCCGCCGATCCCGACGATTCCGATCTTAAGGGAAGGTTTTGTACAATACTTGTTTAGAGCAGAGTATACAGTAATACCTGCACACATCATCACTGCCGCTACTTCGGAGGGCATCCCTTCGGGAAGAGGATAGGCAAAACCCTCATTCACTACGATCGATGATGAAAACCCACCGTAAGGCGACCATGAACCATTATCAACCACTTCCATGCACAAGTGCACATCCCCCTTTTGGCACCACTCGCACTGCCCACAAGCCCTCCCTTGCCACCCAACACCAACGCGCTCACCAAGGCGACTCGAGGAGACTGCCTCTCCTACCTCGATTATATGCCCAACGATCTCATGTCCTGGGACAAATGGGTACTCGACGATCTGATAATAATTTTCTATCCCCTGAATATCCGTTCCACATAATCCGCAGTGAGTGATGCTGATCCGCACATCGTTTCCACACAATAGGGGCGGATCATAAGAGAAAGGGGTAAGCACAGCATCCTTAGATAACGCTGCATACCCAGTGACCTTTGAGCCATCCATAATTAATCCATCCTTCCTCTGAAACTGGCGTTATTGTATTGATTTAGTAGTACAGATGATCGCGATGTGTGATGTGATGGGGGTCACCTTAATTATAAATCATATCAATCGTTTTTTACTTACTTGGTTGTGGAGGGTTATTGAGAGAAATGAGCTCTCCATTTGATCCGGTAAGGATAGCTGAGCGACCAATTTGAACTGATCACCCATATTCTCCTGACCGGTGTGAAGGGTTGACTTCAGGTTTCAATTGATTGTAAAGATATAATGACTCTAGTATTAAATCATCAAATGGGCACGGCGTGCCGTGCCGCTACGTGTTCATTCTGTCTGAAATTGTGGCTTGTGCTCGCCTTCGAGTATTCTCTCTCAAGCTCATGAACGATGCACCAGATCATAGGCTCGGTCGTAATCCCTTTTCCTAACGAAAACCATATAGACAACCGGCGGGGCGGAAGCCCCTTTGTACATGGCAATATTCGACCTGGCATAGGACCCGGCGTCCAGTGCTGATCCGATGCTTCCCCGTGTGCGTTTTGAGCGAATATCATACTTGATCTTGTTCTGTTCAAGGATCGTCGTCACCCGCCTGATCTCCTCACTGGACGTATCCACAACGATCTTTTTCATAAACATGGCCAAACATTTCATTCTCCTTCGTTATAAGTGCTTTATTGATTAATATAAAATATCAATCAGATCAATTCCTGGGCAGTTATAATTAGAATTATACATCGACAATTCCATCGCTGAAAAATTTTCTGAAAAAGAAATGAAAATGGAAAAACCTGAAGTTGATCTCGTAACCCAGGCAGAATGGAACTTTTGGTATCAGGACAATTTTGACCTGGAGTGTCCCCGCCAATTGGATAATTCAGGCCGCGGATTGATCGAAGGGCTGATTGAGCTATGGGCGCACCACCTGTATGAAACGATACAACCTACTGGATTTCTGGGTTTTGATCGATATAATTTATGGTGGAAACAACGAAAATGCAGTATTGAAATCATTGGAGAAATTACAGGACAGGTTAAATTACGCCAATGGGTGTATGGAGATCGGCGGTCCAGTGCCGCAGGATGCATGGAAATTGCTGACAAAGATCTTCTCAGGATATTAGCAGAAGCTCACAGCAGGTTGGTGGTAATTGAACAGACTAGTGAACTCATCATTGAAAAAGCGCTTCAATCAGGTAGTAAAAAAGCATTTCGCAACCAGATAAAGAAAATAGGAATGATGGGCTGAATATTCCATTATTACACCAACTCTTCACCAAGACTGCTTCAAATTCATATGCCGCAAAATCACCATCAATACTTTATGATTAACTACAAAAGAGGCTGTTTCGCTTGAAAACAGCCTCTTTAAATACAAGGTGCCGAGTCACAGAATCGAACTGTGGACACCGCGATTTTCAGTCGCGTGCTCTACCAACTGAGCTAACTCGGCTTATACGCTTCCCTTGTCTGAGCGTGCCATGATTTTATCGCTTAGCCATCTGCTTGTCAAGTTATTGGATAGAAGACCACGATGCTGACAGTGGCATTCTTTGGCAGTTGATCACCCCTCTCATTCCAAAGACAACTTCCCACTTTTCATCCGGAAAACGACATCAACCTTCGGCAATATGCTCAAATCATGGGAAGCAATGATCACACAGTATCCGTTTTCCCGCGCCAACCTGATCAGGATATCGATAATGTTCAGACTGTTGTCTTCGTCAAGGTTGCCTGTTGGTTCATCTGCCAGCAGCAGCTTGGAATTCATCGACATTGCACGGGCGATCCCCACCCGCTGTTGTTCTCCACCAGACAGCATATTAGGGAATCGATCCAGAGTCGAATTCCGGCAGGTCCACTCGTGCGATGAGCTCCCTGGCACGGTCACGTGCTGCCTTCCCTTTGAAGCCGCGCAGTTCCATTGGATAGGTGATATTCTCACTCACGGTGAGCAGGGGGAACAACCGGAAACTTTGATAGACCATTGGTGCACATTCACGGCGGTACTTTGCCAAATCCATATTTCTTGTGGATCTTCCTTCGAACAGCACATGCCCTTCGTCAGGGACGTCAAGACCTGCAAGCAGTGATAATAATGTACTTTTACCGCTTCCTGACTTTCCAATCACTGCATAGGCTTTCCCACGATTAAAGCTGCAATTGACATTCCTCATCACGTCAACACGCTGGAATTTGCTGTGATAGCTGTATGAGACCTCTCTTATAGCTAGAATTGCCATGGTGTGCTCCCTATTCCCTGTCTGTCAGGATTGTCAACACATTGGTATGGTTCATGATTGTCACCGAGACCGCACTTCCGAGCAAGTAACATAGCAAGGAACCCCACAGTCAGGATGATGTGTAACGATCCTGGGATGCCCCAAACCCCAATCCAAATGATGAAACCAATCAGTAATCCAAGCATGCACAGGATGCTCTGTTCAATAAAGAAATTGAAGAAAGTGCGAATTCGTGTTGTCCCAAGCCCGCGGATGATCGCACAATCCACTTTCCGGCTGACCACGAATAAATATGATAAAACAATCGCAGCAATACCAACAAGCGTATATAGGAAAGGATACAGTGTGTTTATGTATTGAATTTGCTGCTTGACACTTGCCACAGAATGATTGAAAATCGCATCTTTCAACACAATAAATTCTCTGATCTTCCCAATCTGATTAACCTGCGAATAGCCATATTCGGTCAGATATTCCTTAAACTCACCCAGTAATAATGTATCTGCAAGAGTAAAGTATGCACTGTTCAATGTGGTCGATAGAAGCAAATCCTTCTGGGTGTCATTGATCGAAAACCCGGTCTCAAACGCCTGGATTGGTGCTCCCTGAGAAGTTTGCTCATCCTCCCACAGCAGCGATGTATCAAAGAAAAGGGACAATGGTACATAAATTGTGTCTTCAGGTCCTTGCTTTTCGTAGCTTCCGACGACAAATAGATCGTAGTGCTGAAATATCCTCGCTTTGTCGTATTCCTGGCTTACGATCCTCTTATTAACGGCCACACGAATAGTGTCACCAAAGCGAATATCCATTTCCTCCATCAATGAGGAAGGCACAAGGCAGCTGGAAACACCGCTGTCGGTAGATGGCACCATCAAGAATGACTCGTCAAAACCAACCATGAAATTCATCAGGACACCATCAGAATAAATAAATTCAGGCGAAGTATAGATGTCATTTGTCGCAGTGAGATCGGGTCCCCGAAGGATCGACGCTTCAGCCGACTCAGCGGCAAAACTTCCTTTTGGTACAAAAAACGGGAGCAGGTCCAGATCGGTGCCATCAGAAGCAAAACTAATGCCGATATATTTATAAGGCTCGCTTTTGGAAACAGTCAATTTATCGATCCGGCCTGAATGGTGCAGGTTGGCAATGTCAAACGCATTCAGGACCAAATTGCCGATTTGTTTACCCTTGATATCCATATAGCTGCCATGGATCTTATTGTTTTCATAGATGCTGTTGAGCTGTTCCTGGTAGCGTTGGGTTGTTGAAGCAAGCTGACCAAAGAAAATCACCACGACCAGGGCAAAGACGGGTACGACCGTACTTCTCGGACCTCCGCGGAGGATGGAAAGCAGGGCATATTTAAGGATGCTGCCTGCAAAAATCGATCTGCGTCCTTTCTTTGGTCCTCCTGATCTTCGTTGGTTTTGTTTCTTGTACCTGAACGTGTAAATCACAAAAATCAGACAAGCGATCATCGTCATAATGAATACAGCAGCACCGATATACAGGAACAGGTGCAGCTCAAGATGCGGATCAAATGTCAAAGTCCTAGAGATGGATAAATTCCCATTGCTGAAGCGAGAATCAATCAACGCATAGTTCTCAGCAGCCCTGGAGACCAGCGCATTGATCCCGTCATGCAGTAAATACCCCATAAACCCGCCAATCGATGTCGCGATCAGCGAGATCAATCCCGCACCAAAGAGGAAATGGCCAATGACCCGCTTCCGGCCTGTGCCGAGGAACAGCATCGTCTCGCCTGTCTCCCGCTGACGATAGACAAACAGGAAACCAAATAAAACAATCACGGCAAGTTCAACCAGCACACAGACAACAGTCACAATTTTTGCGACACTCAAAATCGTCTTGAATGGAATGGCTACATTGGAATAACCCTGATCATAGAGCGTAAACTGAATTCGGTTTTCCAATAATGGATCAAGATGTGCGCTGAATGCAGGGGCAACATCATTATTTATGATTGCGTGTCCGATTGTGTATCCTACAGGGAATGGCGAGTGTGGGACAGCATCGGATTTCGGGATGTATACATACCAGCTCTTATCCAAAACTGTGTTGGTGATCCCAACCACTTCAAAAGTCCCTCTGTATGAAAAACCGCTGTCCACCCAGTAGCTGTTATACACACCCGGCTGGCCTGATACTGCTACCGAAATATCTAAGGTATCCCCAACCCCCATTCCCATTCGTGCTGCGATCAGGTCAGGGATCACGATGACAGGTGCTTCTTCTGCATACTCGTCATCTGTGAATGCCCGACCTTCGACGAAGAACAGCTCCTCCTGATGGAAAGGCAGCAATGACATAAGGTCCTTTGTCTCAGAAACCAGGATGCTGTTGTTCGTCACCTTCAAGGTATCGGCTACCTTTATCAAAACCGCATCATCCGGGATGCTATATGATTCATCACTCTTATCAGAGGTGATATCAATCATGCGGGGTATCTCAACGCCTGATGATGATGTAAGCGCATTATCATAAACTGCCACACCCATATTCGTGATAGGCGAGCCGATCTCATATACTTCACCAAACACAAGGTAGTAATGATCCTCCTCGAATGTGCCAAAATCTGCATCAATATAAATGAGTGTGTTGCCTTTACCTTTCAGGGAGTACAGCACATCATATATGATCCCGCCATAATGGTTGTGCTTTTCATCGTAAGACATAGAACCAACCACAAAAACGGACATGTTCCGGTCCGGGACAAATTTATCTGAGCGCCAGAACCCATCGATATACCCCATCGCACGGTTGCTCTCATCCCACAGCAAGATACCGCTTTCGTTGGTGATGAACCCGGGATCAAAGGACTGCATAGCCTCAACCATCGCCGGGTCATTAGCTGTATCGTCAGGGTATTCAGTGCCGATATATTCGACAAGTCCTATTGTGGTGTAGTATTCATCGCACTCATCAAGGAACTGTTCAATGGACATCCATACGCTGATACCCAATGAGAGTGCCAATGTCGTCGTAAAAATGAGCAGTGTGAAAAGCGTTGTTTTCCCCATCGCGCGGAAGATATTCCGCATACTGTTGCGAAAGATCATCTCATGTTCCTAAGAAATTTGTAACACCTTGAAAGTTTCTAACTGTGCCATAACTTACTTTTTATCCGGGGAATATGCCGGATTTTCAATGGCAAAGTATATCACATGTTTACCTAAAGAATTTTATCAGGGGATACAAACCATCATGAGGTGGGTTGCTATCAAATATGAATATTCCCATTTCCCCAAGGCTTATTATGGTAGCTTTATCAATCTTTCTCTTTTCGCAACCCGCCCTACATGGCTTACAATGCCCACGCGATCAACACGAACCACAGGATAATCGTCAGGAAGATCAACCATTCCACAATCACCAGCGGCCACACAACTGGCCGCTCTTTCTCTTCAATGAAGATGGGGTTATCTTCCTTTGACAATTCTGGCGCCATGATCATGAAAGCTGTAAAGGACAAAATCGCTGGCAATCCTGCCAGGGCAAACCAGCGGGAGAGAATTATCTCCGCAGTTGGTTGGATAGCGATCCCCAGGCTGAATATCACAACTGTTATCAATCCTGCTCGAAAGCTGGTCAATACTGCGTTGCCATGAGGCTTTGGTTTATTCATTGGGAACACACCAACAAGGCTGAGGCAAACAGCATAGAAGATACCAAACTCTATGGCAATAACCGGTGCAATTCCCGGGAGGACCAATCCCAGGCTTATGCAAGCGAGGGCCAGGCTTATTCCCGCCAGGATCATACTGATGTTGAAGACCCAGGCCAGTTTGGACACACCCACCTCGCCCAATTCAGACATATAGTGGTTGAGTACTGAATACGACTCACCTTCTTTGCCGCGGTAAAAGATCGCTGCGACCAGCGAGCCACCTAATGCAATCAAGCAGCCAATCGATCCGAATAGTTGGAAGATTTGAGGGGAGTTAAGAAATTCTTTCATAGGATTTCATTTCACCATAACCGAATATTTACTTCATTAGAATGCGAGTGGATTTCACACCCATCGATATAAAACTAATCCAGATCAGATTGATCCGACTGACCTTTCGGTCCCTACGACCGATTTTCCAGAAAGTCTACTTATTCATTTTTTAGCATTATCTTCTACCATGATCAACCATCACAAGTAAACGAGTTGTGCTCCTCTTAACTTCTCGCACTCTCTAAAATCCTAAAGCAATCGCCACAAACCACAATACGATCGTCAGGAAGATCAACCATTCCACGATCACCAGTGGCCAGGCATTCGGGCGATCAATATCCTCATTTGAAAGTGGATTCTCCTCCTCAGGTATTTTTGGTGCCATGATCAAGAATGCTGAAAAGGAAAGCATCGCAGGTAAACCTACAAATGCCAACCATCGCGAGAGGACCAGAACCGGCGCACGCTGAAAGGCGATTGCCAGGCTGAAAAGGAAGACCATCACCAATCCGGTACGAAAAAACCACATGGCGAAAATGCCATGGGCTTTTTCTTTGTTCATCGGAAATACACCCACGAGAGAAAGGCAGATCGAACAAACAACACCAACCACCATCCCGATCTTCGCCAGAAAGCCCGGCAGGATCAATCCCAGGCTGATGCATGCGGGCATCAGAAACAAACCTGAGAGGATCAAACTGAGGTTGAAGACCCAGGCCAATTTGGAGACGCCAACCTCACCCAATTCAGAAACATAATGATTTAGGGGGGAATAAGATTGGCCTTCTTTTCCACGATAAACTATTGCAGTGATCAAAGAGCCAAACACACCAATCAGGGAACCAAGCAACCCAAATAGCTGGAAACCTCGTGGGGATCTCAGGAGATCAATCATTATTCACAATCCTCTATTTTCATAACTTCCTTGTGGTTGGATACATGACACCTTAAAAAACAACTTCCGTCAATTATTCCGGATCAGACTGATCCAGTTAGTTATTCTGTCAGGTGCACGGGTTTTCTGGCCAGTCCACTTCGTCGGGTAGGACATAGAAATCCACCGGGTCAACATCCTCAGTGATCTCCCCATCAATGACCACGACATCAATCAGGCTGTGATCCGTGCAGTCGACGCTAAGTCCGCATGTCACAAAAACAGAATATCCTCCCACGAAATCAGATCCTTCCTCCTGAACATAAGCGAGGACGTGATACGTTCCAGGCGGCAAATCCATCTCGTATTCGGTTTGATTGCTTTGTGTTTCCACGGTGTAGTATTCCTGTGAGGTCGTGTCAAAGGCGACAATAAGCAGCGGCGGGATGTATTCACTGGGGAAGCCCAGATGACCGCGGATCGTTCCGATCTCTGGACCGAATGGATTGCTGGGCCACTCACCGCTCCGGTTCATCGGCAGGTACCAATCCGCCAGGTCAATATCTGAAACTGTCTCACCAGGCTGCACCTCCACAGGCACCAGGCTGTGATCTTCGCAGCCAACTTCCAGGCCGCACAGGACGAACTCGGAATATCCGCCTGCAAAATCTGGGTCACCTACATCAGGATCAAGCATGTAGGATAGAACAATATAGGTGCCGGCTGGCACTTCAATGACATAGGTATCCCCGGTTGTGACTTCAAGAGCATAAAACTTATCAAGGTCATCCACATCAAAGGCGATGATCCTCAGTGGGGGGATGTACTCGCTGGGAAAGGATAGCTGGCCGGTTATCATGCCCGGGGCGAGTGGAGTATTCACTGGTGGGAGGCCTGTATCAGAAGGTGTGGGGAGAGGCGCTTTCATGGTCGCAGTTGCAAGGTCCTTCACAACCTTTGTCTCTGTCTCTTGCACCTGGCCTTCATCAGGTGAATCGCTGATAAGATCCGCCAGACCGCAGGATGTAAGAGCGAGGATAATGATGAGCGATAATAACACGATGGATTTTGTTTTCATTTTGCCCATGAGCAGCTCCTGTTGGGGATGAACCTTACTCCATTTTAAAGGAAAACAGGTGAAAATGACAGATTGGTCAGTCAGGCCTGTCCGATGGCTGACGGATGAAAAACATCACCAGACTCTCCACCCACAGCAGCAGTAAACCCCCGTGAAACAGGTAGAGCACGGGCAATAAAAAATAGTTCTCCCAGTCAACCACATACGACGGATCGTAAGCTTCAATTTCCAAGGGCCTGATCAATTGGAAGAATGACGGGTAAGTACGGTAGATCCATAAGGTCGTCAATGCAGCGATAAGATTTGCCAGCACCAACCCCACCAGCATGATGGTCACCTGGCGGCGTGTCAGCCTGTATACAAACAGCCCCAGGACGAACATACCCACCACGAAGGATGCCAGAGTCATGAAATGCTCCGGCTGCAGCGGCCATGGGATGCCGAGGGTCCGCCAATTCCAGTACCACAGGTAAATTGAAAGGTAGACCAGAACAACACCCAGGGCCAGGAAATGCCATTTATGCAGTTTTCGGGGAGCAGGTGGCATAGCACATCTCTTTCGTCGTCACGTGAATTGATTTACACCATTCTATCATGAGTTTGTGGAGCATGTACTCTGGAGCTTATCAGGTATCAGGTATCAGGTATCAGTCAAATTGTAGGTCATGCACTGCGGAGGATGCATGACAAAAGTTATTTAACCAACCGTGAAATCGTACGAAACTCTGGATGTTTCGACGTCCTGATCATCTCGAACAGCGCCATTTCTACACTGGTGATACTCGCGCCGGCATCATGAAACCGCTGCAGCGCTAATTGTTGATTTTCCTTTGTCCGCGAAAACACCACATCGGATAATACATGCACCGTATATCCCGAATCGATCAGGTCCAGCCCTGTTTGCAGCGCGCATACATGTGCTTCTATCCCCCCCAGGATGACCTGCTTCCTGGAGGTCTCATGCAGTGCTGCCATAAATACAGGTTCACGCATGGCACTGAAAACTGCCTTTGGGATCACCTGAACATCCCCCAGGACCTCCCCCAGTGAAGGCATGATCGGACCCAGTTTTTCAGGCACCTGAACGGTCGGGATGATAGGGATACCCAACGTCTGGCACCCTTTTACCATCATGATGACGTTCCGTTCAACCAGTTCTGACCGGTCCACAATCTCAGCCAGACGGGCCTGAAAATCGACCAGAACAAGGACAGTTTCAACCGTATTGATCATTGATCCTCCTGAAGTTAGCTATTATGGGCATTATACCGCGGAGTTGAAAACCAAATTGTCCATCGGTTCATACTATAATTACCTCCATGGAAGAGGAAAAGAAGAACAGGACGAATACGAGTGCATTTGGGTCTCCTGGCCGTTCGAGCCACGATTCCTCCCGGTTTTACAACAGTCGGATGTATGAACACCAGAAAAAAGGGGCGGAAACACCCTACCAGGAGAACCCCATCCCGGAAAGCGTCCTGAATAAAATCCTCTGTACATCCAGTGAAGACATGCACGACCTTCCTGACCAGAGCATCCACCTGATGGTCACTTCCCCGCCCTATAACGCCGGGAAAGAATATGACCAGGACCTGAGCCTGGACCAATACCTTGATATGCTGCTGAAGGTATGGCAGGAAACTTACCGAGTGCTGGTTCCCGGGGGGCGCGCCTGCATCAACCTGGCCAACCTGGGAAGGAAGCCATATATCCCCCTGCACATTTTTGTCATAGAACAAATGCTATCCATCGGGTTTTTGATGCGGGGCGAGATCATTTGGGACAAAGCAGCCAGCGCCAGCCCCTCAACAGCATGGGGAAGCTGGTGCTCTGCCAGCAACCCGGTTTTACGCGATGTGCATGAATACCTCCTGGTGTTCTGCAAGGAAGGTTTCCGCCGTCCAAAAGAGGACCGCCAGAACACGATCCAGAAAGAAGACTTCCTTGCTTGGACCAAATCGGTCTGGCAATTCCAATCAGTTCAGGCGCGGGTGATCGGCCACCCAGCACCGTTTCCGGTTGAATTGCCCCACAGATGCATCCAGCTTTATACATATAAAGGGGATGTTGTGCTGGACCCCTTTGCCGGTAGCGGAACGACCTGTTTGGCAGCGAAAGTGGATGGGCGGGGTTTTGTTGGATACGAAATCAATCCCGATTACTGTCAACTCGCTATGAACAAGAATGACTTCTGAAATAGATAATAAAAAATAAAATTCCACAAACGGGCACGGCATGCCGTGCCACTACACGAATTTTTCTGGGTTATGAGAGGTGTAGGTCATGCACTGCAACGCATGCATGACAAAAGAAGTCACGTAAGCTTCGCTGTACGTGACCTTCATCATTGTTGTCGCAGGTGAGGACACCTGCTCAATCATAAGAAGTTCACCCTGGTCTCCTGACCTGGGTGACATCATGAATACAGGTCGCCAAAGCTGGTGTGATCAGACGGGTAGACACGGAGGTCTACCCCTACAAAAAAATTTGGAGATGTCAGATTTGCAAATCATTCATTTCCTAACATGACATAAAAACCGGTAGAATTCATGAACACCCGGTTTTCACCCCGGATACCAATTAAAGGAAAACCCGCATGTTCGTTTATCTCAGCAAAATCCTCCCCCTCTTCGTTTACCCCCTGGGGTTAGCCTGCATCATCATCCTGCTGGCGACCATCCTCGATAAACACCGCAAATGGCGGAAGGGATTGCTCATCACAGCCCTGGTGATCCTTTTCCTGGGGAGCAATCGCTGGATCAGCTATGCCCTGGCACGCTCCCTGGAGTGGCAAAACCTACCGCCAGAAGAAATGCCCCATGCAGCAGTGATTGTGGTTTTAGGCGGCGGAACTGAATCAGCTGATTTCCCCCGCCCCATGTCAGAGGTCAACGCTGCTGGCGACCGGGTAATCTACGCCGCCAGGCTTTTCAAGGATGGTGCCACACCGAACATCCTCGTCAGCGGCGGCAACACAAATTTCTCAACTGCCCGCGGTGCAACGCCGGCCGAGGAGATGACCGAACTTCTGACCCTGATGGGCGTCCCGGAAAGTGCCATCTGGCAGCAACCGGACTCGCAGAACACCCATGAGGATGCCCTCTATTCTGCTAAAATATTGAACGAAAAAGGGATCACGGAAATACTCCTGGTGACCTCAGCACTCCATATGCCCAGGTCAAAAGCCCTCTTTGAACATCATGGTTTCGATGTCATCCCCATGCCGGTGGATTTCGCAATCACAGAACAGAACTGGCAGAGTGCCTTCCGACCCGGAGTAGGCGAGTTTTTCCTCTACCTGCTGCCGAATGCAGGGGCACTTGGCATGACAACAGGCGCGCTGAAAGAATATATTGGATTATTCATATATGGAATGCGTGGCTGGCTTTAATTTTTCTTCGGATTACCCAGCTAAATAAGCGATACTCACCGTTCCTGGACCGGTATGCGTCCCGATCACAGGGCTGACGAAGGTTGTAACCGTTTCGATCGGTTTGAAGCGTTCGACTGCCTCAGCCATCAATGCCTCATTCGCTGCTTCTGCTGCAGCGTGAAAGGTTGAAATACGGACCGGTTCCCTGCCAGCAATACCTTTTTCCGCTAGCTCAAGCATACGCTTAACCGCCTTTTTCCGTGAACGCACCGACTCAACCAGTTCGATCTTGCCGCCCCGGATCTCCATGATGGGTTTGATATTCAATGCAGCACCCATCAACCGCTTGGCAGTGTTGATCCTTCCCCCTTTATTCAGGTATTTCAGCGTATCCACAGTGAAAAAGACACCGATCTTGGGATATAGCTCTTCCGCAAGGGCTTTGCACTCAGCCAGGCTGGCACCGTTCCTGGCAGCACGGGCAACTTCAATCACCATTAAACCCAGCGCCATGGAAACCAGTTGAGAGTCATATACTTCAAGCGGGGCACCTTCAAAGTTTTTCTGAGCCTGAAAAGCGGATTCAACCGTGCCGGAAATCCCACTTGAGACCAGCATGGCAAAAACAGGTCGTCCTTCATCAAGCAAGGACTTGAAAAGCTGGTCAAACTCACCCACGGTTGTTTGGCTGGTCGTTGGGATTGTGCTTGATGCGGCTAAACGCTCATAGAATTCTACTGCCTGGATATCTTCCCCATCCCGGTAGCTTTCCCCATCCCAGTGCAGGGTCAGGGGGACGACATGCAGGTCAAGGTCTTTGACAATCTCATCAGGCAAATATGCACTGCTGTCTGTAATTATGGCAACATTTTTCATTTTTACTCCTGCTGGATAATAGATGATTTTTCAACGCCTTAAGTATACACAAAACTTGGGTTTTGAGTGCCATTTCTTATGGATAAATGAGACCTCTCGAAAAGACACTGCCGTTATTTCGCAACAGATTATTGTTATAAGTGTTGATTGGAATAAGTGAAAGGATAGTAATGTTGATCAAGATTTCCATTGTCATTGTCGCATATCTGATTGGGTCAATTCCAACAGCGTTACTCTATTCTAAGCTTTTTCAAGGTAGTGATATTCGTACAATTGGGGACGGAAATATGGGTGCTAAAAACACAACACAGCAATATGGTTTTCAGGCAGGTTTATTGATAGCGGTCGTTGATATGGCAAAGGGAGCCTTAGCAATCCTTCTCGCGATGGCTTTTCAACTACCTTTATCCTGGCAAATGGCTGCTGGAACAGCTGCGGTGTTGGGACATGACTTTTCAATCTTTGCTCAATTTAGAGGAGGCAAAGGATTAGCTGCCACGGCGGGAGTTTTTCTTGCATTATTTCCATTATTAGCGTTGATTGGCTTAGTATTACAAATTTTAATATATCTGATATTCCATAATTGGGATTTGGGATCCGGCATCGGTATGGGTATTTTTGCACTCTTAGTTTTCCTTACAGGAGAACCTTTAATCACTATTGGTTTCATAATTACGCTTCTACTCTTTATCCCGATCAAAAAATGGCTGGATAAACCACGTAAAGAAAAAACCCAAGAACAAGAAAACCTGGACTAAAACTTGAGCTAATTAAAATTATGTTTCAGGGTAACTATTCTTATATTTACTTCCCCCAGCGTAACTCATCGGTTCGCTGCAGGGGGAAACACGCAGCATGATGATTCAAAGTCAGTAAACAACCTGTCCACAGCGTATCACTGCGTCCATTCTGATCAGAAGAAAGTAAATATCGACCGGTTTATCTCATTTTGCAGTGAAAAGAAAAGTAGGTCTGTGTGGTTATTTTCTCACTGTTCTTTTGTCAGCACACCCTGGGAGGTGCCGTAACTCCCGAGAGAATAGTATTCCAACTGGCCGGTTTCCAGCAAGCGCAGGTATTCCTCGTAGGCTTCATCTTCGGATGGAGCGCCAATTTTGTTGGTCTCTTGGAAAGTAAATTTTCCATCATCAATTTCAGTAAATGTAACATCGCCGCTGATACCCCACTCATCGATATGGTAACTTCCGCAGATCTGGTTGACCTGGCAGCCGCTATCCAGAACAAAATGAATAGTGAAATTGGTTCCATCTTCGGCTGTGGCTGTTCCGCTCCAAATACCAGCCAGAATCTCAAGCCGAGAAACAATTTCATCTGTTTCGTTCGTTGGCTCATCCTCTTCAATCAATTGGTCAGAAGGCGGTTGCTTTTCCATGGAAAGTAAAATATCAAACACGTTTTCATGCACAGCAGCGAAATCCGCACCGACTGCAAATCTGGTGAGTTGTGACCCGTTATTGAGTGCGAATGTTTTGCCATGCGTACTGCCTGGATCCGTTTCAACGTCTATACCGTCCTCCACCCAGTCGAAATATTCGGGGTTAGTTACAGCGACCGCTGCTACAATATCCCAGATTTTGAATGCGACTCCCCCCCACCATTCTAGCTGCTGAGACCATAGGTCATCCAACACTTGCAGGATCGGATCATCTCTGCCGCGGATCAGATCCAGGTCATTCTGGTCAATATAGAAATCATCGGAACCATCCAGCGGAACCACAGAGATCTTTTCGCCAGAGGTAAAAACCTGACTGGCCGCTAGGGGATCGACATAGATGTTCCATTCCGCAGCGCGATTATGTTCATAACCCGGTGCTTCATACAGGTTGCCCTCCTGGTTAAACGCACCGCCCATGACCACCACCTGACTGATATTATCCATGATGCCTGGATCCTGCTGTAAGGCTAGAGCAAGGTCGGTATTCCCGCCAAGAACCAGGATGGTCACTGGGTTGAGTGAATTCTGGACCAATTCAACGATCAGGTCAGCGCCTTCTGATGACCCATAAACCTCTGACGCAGGCGGCAGATCCACGTACCAGAAATCATCCGCCTCTTCCCGCCAATCGGATGGGAACTGGTTTTGCTGCGGATCGAGGCTTTTCTCTGATCCCAGACCGAAAGCAGCACTGTCCTTGTCAATGACCTCATAAAGATAGCGCTGCCATTCATCCATTGAGAGCGAGGGATGGTGCTCTCCATAGCTATTGATCACACCAATGATGTCTATTTGAGGATGCTTGGCTATAAACGCTGCGGCAGCGATATCATCCGGGGCGCCATCATGCGAAAGGATGAGTGGAATTCTTTCGCCCGACACGGCAGGCTGCTCCGTTGGGGTATCCTCGGATGCTTCAACGGGGTCAAGCTGTGGAGAAGGGCTGGCATGCACCTCATCCACTTCAGAAACCGCTTCATCCTCTGGCACGGGCTGTTGTTTCGTGCAGCTTATCAGTGTGGAAAAAAGTATCAAGACTCCGAGAATAAAAATAGATATTCTTTTCATTAATACCTCCGTTATCTTTACGGTTTAAAAGAATAAAGAATTCCTTTCGACGTGCTGCATGTCCGATGAAATAATACGCCACTTTATTAACATTTATAAGTTAAGCAAAACCACTTCCACTGGTCAACCTTCTGTATGAACGCCTTTATTGAAAAAAAGTAGTACTTTCTTTACATGTAATGATAACATCTCCAATCAGATCCCAAACTGGCATTTCAAACGAAACACTGTTTTCCCAACAGAAAAATTAATTTGGAAGTAGAAAGTGATGATAAAGGAACCATCCTCCGCTTTCTATCAATTTGATAGTTTCTGATAGTTTCGATTGGGTAACCTAATGCAAAGAAACAAAAACAAGGAGAACGTCCAATGGAAGTTCCACGACACTGGCGATTACAAAAACAACGTTACGCACTGGTCGGCAAAATCTGCCCCCACTGCAGCACACCCATGTTCCCCCCTCGCGGTATCTGCCCGTATTGCAATGGTGACACAAAACAAGCCCCCCTCAGTGAACAGCACCAGATTTCCTTATCAAGCTTCAGTTCAGCACAATTGAGGGCAAAACCCCAACCATCTGTCCCCCGGTCCTGATCGGGACCTCCCCACCAAATCCAAAATCGAATAAAGGAGTCCGCCTTGAAAAACAAAATCAACCACTGGTTCTGGATTCTGGCACTCATAAGCGCGTTCTGTTTTGATCAACTATTCTGGGAAAAGACCATCGGGATCAATTTCCCCATCATATTCCTGCTGGCAATCCTGGGTGGGTTGATGCCGCTCTGGAAGAACAAGGTCACCATCCCATGGCAGTCCTATTTACTCCTGGTCCCAGTTCTGTTTTTTTCTATTATGACAGCAGTGCGCGCAGAACCTTTCACAACCTTCACCAACGTCATGGTCACACTCGGTGCCGGGATCCTTTTTGCAGTCACCCTGCGCAGTGGGGCATGGATAACGCTCAACCCACGCCAGCATCTTGCAAGGCTGATGAATTTCTTCCTGAACAGCTTTGCCGGCGGGATCCTTTATTTCCAAAATCTTCGTGAAAATAAAGCCCAAAATAAGGCATCAGAAGATGATAAGCCTGAAACTGAACCAAAGCCAGGTGAAGAAAACCTCAAGGGTAATTCACGTAAGACCACAAAACCGATCGTGCCTTACCTGCGCGGTGTTTTCCTGGCGCTTCCCATTCTGCTTCTACTGGCGCTGCTGCTTGCATCAGCAGATCCCATCTTCAACGACCGCTTGTTCAACCTTTTTACATGGTTTGACATGGATAACCTTGGTGAGTATGTTTTTCGCCTGTTCTACATCCTGCTGTTGGCTTACGTCCTCCTTTCTGCGTATTATTTCGGGGCTGCGAAGAGTAAGAAGATGAAAGGCAAAGCTGCCCGGAAGAAACTGCTCAAACCCTTCCTGGGCTCCATCGAAGCGAACATCATCCTCGTGGGGGTCAACCTCCTGTTCACCTTCTTTGTGATCCTCCAGTTTGCCTACCTTTTTGGCGGCAAAGCGAACATTCACCTGGAGGGATTCACCTATGCTGAATATGCCCGGCGGGGCTTTTTTGAACTGCTGGCTGTGGCGATCATCAGCCTGGTGCTGTTCTACGGGTTGAGCCTGGTCACCAAACGGGAAACCAAAACCAAACGCCGTGTCTTTTCCGGATTAGGGTTATTCCTGGTCTTGCTGGTGGGCGTCATCCTGGCTTCCGCCTTTACGCGCCTGTCGCTGTATGAAAGCGCCTACGGGTTCACCCGCCTGCGTACCATCACGCACGTGTTCATTATCTGGACCGGCTTGCTGCTGGTTGGGGTTGCTTTCCTGGAGATCCGTCAGCGAATAGACCGCCTGGCTTTCCTTCTGATCGTGTTTGTGCTTGGTTTCGGGTTGACGCTCAACCTGCTCAATATAGACCACTTTATCGTGCAGCAGAACGTCTCACGGGCAATGGATCCTGGGGAAACGGAAACCGTTCTGGATACCGGGCACCTGTTCACCCTGTCTGCTGATGCTGTGCCGCCCCTGCTTGAACTATTCAGCAGCGACCAGCTCACAGATACACTGCGTGACGATATAGGTGGTGTGCTTGCCTGCCTTTCAGTCGCACGAAATCCAAAACAATCGGTCCCATGGCCCTCCTATCATTTTTCCCGTGCACAGGCATCCCGAATTCTGCAGGAACAGGATCAATCGCTTGATGAATACACCACCATCGAAAAACAGGGCATCCTGCATGTCATCGTAAATGGCAAGACCAGGTCTTGTGACGGTTACGAATGGTTTGATTGAAATTTCTTTGTAGGGCATTGTGACGAGTAATGCGCCTAACTTTATTACGTAATACTTAATTGTCACTGCGAGCAAAGCGTCTACGAAGTGTCCTGTAAGGAGGCAATCTCATGTTTTTTCTACATACAACTCAATCGAGATTGCTTCGTTGTCCCCACGGGACTTCCTCGCAATGACAGAGAATCCTTGTAGATCATGCACTGCGCACGGTTCTCATGAACCGTGCATACTCCTGATGCGGCCTGCTCGAAGAGCACTCTTTGAGTGACGCCGCTTCAGGATACGCATGCATGACAAATTAAAAAGTTTCTTAAGGGAACAGCCTCTTCATCGCATCAGGTGCAAATTTCTCAACCACCTCCGAGGATATCCCGTTCGTCTTGCATATCTCCGCGTAGAGGTCCACGCTGGGACGCTTAATCCGCTGCTGTGTGTCCACATCCAGCCCCCACAAGCCAAATCGCTGCGTCCAACCGCGCTCCCACTCAAAGTTGTCCACCAGCGACCAGTGGAAATATCCCTCCACGATGCCATCCTCGTTCATGGCGTGCCATATTGTATGCAAATGTTCCACTAAATACTTCGGACGCAGGACATCCTCTGAATCATCCAGGCCATTCTCTGTGATGATGATCGGCACACCAAACTGCCTTCCCCAGCGAATCGCTTCACCCAACCCATCTGGCAGGTTTGCGATATCTCCAGAATCGCTCAAACGGACATCGTCCGGGAAGAAGCGCCTGGAAAAAACCTCGCTCGGCTTTGTAAGGTCAAATCGAACATATTCCCAGGTGTAGTAATTGATCCCCAAAAAATCCTGTGTGCCCACGGCTTCCGGGATTTGTTCTTTCATGATGATGCCTCTGAACTGCCCATCCATCAGCGTGCGGGGGAACAGGTCATTGAACAGCTTGCTGTGAAACTTTGCCATCCAATGATTTAAAGGCAGCCACGAAGCTGGTTTGAAACCCCGATACTGCAAAGCGGTACCTACTCGTGCTTCAGGTTGGAGGTCATGGATAATTTTATATGCCTGCGCATGAGCTCGGACCATATTGTATAAGACCTGCAGGGTAAGTTTCAGGTCTTTCTTCCCGGGGGGGGCAACCCCTTCAAGATAAGCCATGACCGCGAATACATTCGGTTCATTGATCGTGATCCACAGGTCGCAGAAAGGTATCAGGGCTTCCACTGCCCTGCGCACAAATTCAGAAAACAAATCCACGATGGCTTCGTTTTCCCAACCACCCATTTCTGCCACCCACAGCGGTTCGCTAAAGTGGTGCAGCGTGACCATCGGCTTGATCTTCCTGTCATGCAGCCCTTTCAGCATCTCGCGGTATCGGTCCAGGGCACTTTCATCCCAGCGGTCAGGTGCGGGCTGAATGCGGCTCCACGCAATGGACAGGCGGTGCGCGTTCTGATGTCCAGCCTGTGCGCGGTCAAAATCCTCCCGCCAGCGCCCTCCCCACCAGTCGCAGGCTAAGCCGGATTGATGCCCTTTTGCAATGCGTCCTTCTTCCTGTTCCCAGGCATACCAGGTGTTGTTCTGGTTGCGCCCCTCCACCTGGTGCGCGGCGGTAGCCGTCCCCCATAAAAATCCTTCTGGAAAATAATAGGTTCCCTTTGGCATCAGACCTCTGTCAATATGAAACGATGTTAGATTATCCACCTAATCATAATGCGATTTTGATAAAACGTGAATATAAACTTCGTTCACCCGTGGTCTCCTGAGTGCGTAGCCTCCTTTAGGGCCGTGGGTGACCCTATGACCGAAGGTCACCATCTTTTGCTGGTGTCCATAAAATTAATTATGCTATACTCTTCCTATGTCGCGAAAAACACACCGTCAGGAGGACCCATGAAACCTAATCAATTGAAATTAGTCTTCATTACTCTAATCATTTTTACCGCCTGTTCCGCGGAAATCGATCAGGAAATCACCGGTGAAAAACACATCATTGCTCATCCGCAGTATGACTATGATGACCAGATCGCTGGGAATGGTTGGGCGCTTGATACGACAGTCACCCTCGAAATTGATGACCCTTCAAACGGCACGGGCGTAGATTATTATGACAGCCAGGAAGCACAGTTGACTGAAGTGGATAACATTTCTGTCAATTTTTTCCCGGGCAGCGATTGGGATCTCGCCCCAGGACATATCATCACCCTCTCCGATGGCGAAACGACCGTCACCCATGTGGTCCAGGATCTGATCATTGAAACGGTTGATGTTGAAAAGGATCTGATCCAGGGCACAGCCAAACCCGGTTCAGAAGTCATGGTGTGGATCGAAGACCCTGAAGCGCTGGAACTGCGAGTGAAAGCCGATTCTGCTGGAAATTGGCTGGCTGATTTCACCGGGATTTTCGATATTGATGAAGACACCGTCATTGCAGCTGCACAGAACGACATCCCCCCAACTGGAGATAGTCACACAAGATTCAATTGGCCAATGAGCCCATAAGGCACTTACTTAAAAGATCACACCAGGTCTCCTGAGTGCGTAGCCTCCTGTAAGGACCAGGGCAATGAAGTAACCGAAGGTCTCCATCCTGTCGCTGGTCCTTCACTTAAAGGACGCTTACCGTTGAGGTCACAAACATAATATGAGTGATATTGATTTTTCGATGACGTCAACCTCCTATTTAGAATTATATTGAGAAGTTACCGCTTGAAATTACATAATTTTCTTCTATAATGAATAATAGATGAAATTACACCAACGAGTTTTTTGAGAGAACAAATGAGTACAATAGATATTGGTCCGTTATGGCGTGCAGTCTGTAATTCATGTAAAGATAAGGGGAGTTGGCGATCCGCTGAATACCAGGCAAAAGAGGATTTAAAAAAGCATAAACGCCAACATCCAGAACACAAGTGTTTTGTACAGCATCAAGAACGACGTGAGAGAGATATCGACTGAAATTCTCTAACATACCGTGCAGATACCAAAATTAAAATGTAGCTTTGGAAGAAAAGACAATCCCAATTGCGAGATGTATGCGATGAAAATATGTCAGAATTTGTAAGTTTTGGTCATCAATCAATTGTAGAGTACATCAAAATACCTTCATAACAAGAATAAGAATTTCTCAGATCAACCATGGTCTCCTGACCATGGTTGATTCTTTGACCAAAGATCTCCAACTCAGGCACCCTCTTTGTTTTGTTTCTTGTAGGAGGCTTTAGATTCCTTACAGGATGCTTCGCGTTCCTTTCAGGAGGCTACGCACTGAGGACACCAACTCAATCGAATTTGTTTATCCTCACCCTCCCAGAAACTAAATCATAATTAACATGCTGGATAAAGCAGCCCGGTATCCTTGCCTTATCAGCAGTGGTTACCTGCTCAACCATTTCACTATCCCACCCAATACAATTAATGAATTATCATTATGAATACCAATTTTGAACACTTGAAGATCCTGGAGAAAAAAATGATACGTTCAAAATCACTTCTACTATGGACACTCCTCACACTTACCCTCCTGATCACCCTGGCAGCATGCCAATCCTCATCAACACCTGATGCTGCGACTGAGGCAGTTCCAACCCAAACGCAAGCCCCCATCGAAACTCCGGAGCCTGTCTATCAAGTGCTCGCCAAAAACAGCATTGATCCCTCTGTCAGCCTGGATTGGATCAAAAATCCGATGTGGGAACCTGTTTACGATTTTCCTTTGGCGGTTGATTTCACACTTTTCATCCCGCCCGGGTTTGTCATATCCTATGAGTACGGGAGAATCGGGCAGTGAGAACTTCTTATATCTCCTGTATATAGCGCCTGAAGGGATTACCAGGGTGCATGTGGATACCCTGGTCAGTTTCGGTTCAGAAGAAATTAAATCCGTGAAACAAATGAGTGAAGAAGAGATACGGGGCTTCCTGGCTGAATTTGATGCTTTTTTCCAAACTGCCAAAGAAACTGGCTTTGTGCCGTACAGCCTCACATCCAACGGCACAACATTGGGCCAGATAGCCATTGGAAGTGAAGAGGGATCCGAAAACTGCCTGATGTACTGGGACCTGAAAGACCATGTCGGTGAATTATGTGCCTTTGATCCTGATAAGGATGTATTAAGCTACCCTGAGTCTATTGAGGCGTTGATCAGCGCATTTACACCCATCGACGATTCCTCCTTGTCTGACCTGATAAATGGCGATTATGAAGTGTATGAGTTTGATGACAACTCAAGCCTGTTTTTCCAGTTTTCAGATCCAGAAGGAGGATCATCCAGCACCTGGTGAGTTCAACCATTTATTCGTAGGGTGTGCAGATCTAGCCTGCGCACGATTTTTCAATAAAAGAAAAAACCGCTTCTCAACCAAAAGAAGCGGTTTTGTTATGCTTGATTTCTTGAAAAGGTCAGCCTCAGGGCTGCATCGCACCAAACAGCACCAGCCAGGCCAGGATGGATTTGGCAACCAGGCTGAGCACGATATAGGTTCGCTCGCCGTAGAGGTAATCCTTCCATTTTCCCACGCCTTTATACTGCAGGATCATATTGATGGGGAAGGTGTTGAAGGCGACAAAATAAGTACCCACGATGGCCCAAACAAACCAGGGGACCATGTCAAAATTGGCATTGCCGAACATATACAGCAGGATGGCGGCCCAGGGGGCGAGGCCGGCGATCGTGCCCCACACAAACGGACCCCATTTGACGCTTTCTTTTTCGGTGCCAGAGTTGAGCTGCTCCATGACCAGACCGAACAGGTTCATGGAGGCGTTGACGACGAAAATAAGGATCAGGGAGGCTATATCGTAGATCCCAAAAAGGGTTGCGATCAATACGATCATGACCGATGAGCTGAGTGCGTATTCAAACCAGCGGAATTTATTGATGCCTTTCTTAAGATCGGCGTTGTAGATGGCATTGGTCTTTTTGGGAATGGAGATGATAGCATGGGCTACGGCAGAGAGCAGCAAGAACACGGCCACAAACACGCCGAAAGGCAGCTCGAACAGTACTTTTGAATTCAACTCTAGCGAAAGTGTTTCCACATTGAAGGCCAAAAAATTCTGCGTGATTTTGGGAGCGAACTCACCGATTGTTTGAATGACACTGGTTGCCAGGAAAAGCATGGCAACGCCTTGAACCAGGTGCAGCGCACCCATAAATAAGTTAAATCTTCTTAATTTTTTAAATTTTGTTTCGTCCATCAAAAAACTCCTTTGTTTAATATCTTGAATTATTTTATTAAGATAAAATTTCTTTCTTATTATATTATCCATAAAAATGGTTTGTTTTACAAGTGTTGTATAAGGTTTGGAGTAGGGTGGATTGAGATCTTAACCTGAACATGGAGCAATGCATCTCCGCCAATAAGTGTTGGATGGAAATGGTGGTAGAGATCCACCCACCAGTATTTCTTCCCCTCAATGATATAATCAAAACGATTCAACAGAGAGACATTTGACTCAATATGATGGCTATTCACCATCCATTACGTCCCCTTTTTGATAGATTGGAATAAAGTGAATTATAAAATCAAACTTTGCCCCTCGATGATCTGTGCAGACCTGACCAATTTACGGAAGGATATCGAAATCCTAACGGAAGCAGGTGTGGATATGCTTCACTGGGACATCCTGGATGGCGTGTATGTACATAACTTCGCCCTATCACCCGACATCATCAAAGCCTGCCGGCCCCTCACCGAGATCCCCTTTGACGTCCATTTGACCCTGGTTGATCCTGCGAGTTTCATCCCTGAAATTATCGATGCAGGTGGGGATATCATCAGCCTGCAGTTCGAAACCACACCGCACATCTTCAGGGCGGTTGAGCAGATCCATAAAGCTGGCAGAAAAGGCAGGCATTGTCCTGATGCCCATCACACCACTATCCGAGATCGAATATGTGCTGCCTGAGGTCCAGATGGTGACACTGATGACGGTGGACCTGGGTTTTGCCGGGCAGAAGTTCATCCATCCCATGCTCGATAAGATCAGGACTTTGAGGAGCATGATCGAAGAGCAGAACCTTGACATTGACATCATGGTAGACGGCCAGATCAACTTTGGGACCTTTGATGATGTGGTCAAAGCAGGTGCGAACGTGCTGGTGGTCGGCACCTCGGGAATTTTCACCGTCCACGAGGACCTGAAAACCGCCGTTCAGATCGTCAGAGAAAAAATCAACGCAATCAAATGAAGACAGCAATATAGGAGAAAAATCATGTCCGGTCATCTGGCGAAATCCCCCCACTTTTGGAAACTCATTTTCCTATTATGCCTGACCACCCTGGCTGCCTGCCAAACTTCAACAACACCAACCGCCGCCGACCAAAGCGACCCAACGCCAGAAACCCGCCACTGAAGTGATACCAACCCCCACCGAAACTGAGGACCCTGGCTATCATGTTCTCAACACAAACGCCATTGATCCATCTGTCAGTATGGAATGGGTCATGAACCCGATGTGGGAACCTGTTTATGATTTCATGTTAGGGGCTGATTTTACGGTTTTCATCCCGCCCGGGTTTGTCATCGCTTATGAGTACGGGAGGGAAGCCGGTGAGAACCTTTTATATCTCACTTATGCGGCACCTGAAGGGATCATCAAGGTGCAGGTGGACACGCTGATCAAATCTCAATCAGGGATAGTCAAATCCGTGAAGCAAATGAATGAAGAAGAAATGGCAAGCTTCCTGGGAGATTTTGATGCCTATTTTTTGGCTGCGAAAGAAACTGGATTTGTGCCGTACGCACTTCGGTCTGACGGCACAACATTAGGGGTCGTAACCATTGGGGGTGAAGAAGGATCGGAAAACTGCCTAATGACCTATGAATTAGAGGAGCCTGTTGGTGAATTCTGTGCGTTTGATCCATCAAAAGGGCACGTTGAGCAGTGAGGAAACGTTTGATGCGCTGATCGGTGCCTTTACACCCATCGGCGATTTATCGCTTGCAGAGCTTCTCAAGGTGAGTATGAAGTATTTGCATTTGATGAAAATGCAAGCATATTTTTTCAGTTTGCGGAATCCACAGAAGGCTCATCAAGCACCTGGTGATTTGAGTCGTAGGGTGCGCGGAGAACCCCGACCGAAAACCAAGTTGATTATGAAAACAAACTTAATAAATTGAGTGGGCTAGGAAATTGTGCCCACCATTTTTTATGCGTTTTGAACTTACCACAAATTTAAAGTAAGCTTTCTCTTTTTATGAAATAAAATAGGAAACTTATTCATTTTGATTTGTTATTTATCACATAATCTAATATCTTGTTTTTGCTTAATTTTTAATATCGACTCAATACTATTCGTAGCAAGTGTCCATAATTCTGTTTCAAGAGTTATTGGATTGATTGTAAAATATTCAGTGATGCTTTTTAAATCAATCTGTTTCAAGAATTTCATCAATAAAGGATCATCATCACACAGTGGTTTAAAGTTTTAAGTGGGTCTTCCATATGTGTATCAGTCTTCGTAAAAGCTCTATCAGGAAGAGGTAAGATTATATGGATTGGATAACCACCCATACCATTAATTATGAATTTTATTCCAGCTCTGTGGACAAACTGATTTCGTAATTTCACATAATCATTAAACCAATTATCGTTAATAGTTGATAATAATTTAGGTAGCATACTATCCTTGCCACACAATTTTAGAATTCTTTTCTGAAATTTTTCTCCTTCTATTTCACAACAAAAATTCCTTAAACCTAGACAAAACACAAGATTAAGAATTAATGCGACTATATCAAGTGCAGTTTTGATCCTCACAAAAAAATTATATGTGTAATAACTTACAAATTCCATAGTTATGTTACTTGGTTCGGAATCAGAATATGTCTTTAGACGATTTATCGACAAAATTAATTGTTTCAATAAATTATCTAATGCTGATATGTAATCAAATAGATCCAAGTGGGTATCATAGTCTGTGAATGGACTTCTCTTAGATGAAGATGCAATAACAGGATTCCATAATTTATATAATGTTGGTACAGCTTCATAACAAATCACATTATTATTGACTAACCTTTCCTCTGATTTATTTCCTTTTCCCGAATTCATATCTACGCTTTTTTGTGTCTCACTCGATTGATTTGTAAGATGGACTGAGATCGTCTGTGCAACATAGGATTATTCTTCCTTAAAAGAACGCAAATCAGAAGGTGACAATTTTTGAACTACTTGAAATCCTTTAGTCTTATAAAATTTCATATTATGACTGAAATTTTCCATCGAGTCTGAAGGATCTAACAAATCGAAATTTAACCGGTTTATAGTATCACGAGGAATTATTACAGATAAAATTGGTTGTTCATCTAAATATCCAGTCTTTGTGTTTAGAAGTTCTCCAACTGCTGTTACGATAACAAATTCAACAGGCAACAAAGCAAATAATTCTCTAGCCACCCTTAATACCCCTCCACAGATGTAGTCCTGATAAAGTTCATAGAATCTTGTCTTCGACATTGGCTTAACAGAGAGTTTCCCACTTTTTAGCTGTGTTTTTACTTCGTTAGGGATAACTTCTTCGCTATTTACTTTCATTTCAGCTTCAATGAGTTGTTTCCCTGAAGTGCTAAACCTAATTGTTGATCCCAGATGACTAATTTCACTAAAAGGATTTGCGTGACTAATAGCTTCAGTGTATGCAACTTCATCCCCATCAAGAATTCTATTCGCAAGGTTAGTAATTAATTCCCACTCTGTATACTCTTCATCATACTTCTCAAGGGCTTTAATAAATTCCTTCTCATCCCTGGAAATCGCGTTTTTGATATCTCTTTGTAATTCTGTGCGCTTTGACTCAGAACGATTAAGTCATCTTATCGATTAATTTCGGTTCAAAGGCTTCAAGAGTAGCTCGTGCAGCGCTCTCAAACTTATCTGATCTTCTTCGTTTAACAGGTGGTTTAAATGGCTTAATTTTTTTCCAATCCCATGGATCACTGCAATCTTTGTGGATGGAAGTAATAATATCGATATGATTATCAAACACTTCAACCTCATATGTTGCGCGCTCGATTTCTTCCATCTTTTCCAGTTGTTTTCGTTGTTTTTCTAACTCACGTTGTCTCTTTAAAGATTTCACGTTCAGCCCGTCGCTGAGCTGCAATGATTGATCTCATTGTCCCCTTTACACTCATGATTTCCTCCTAAATATTTTCAAAAATTATCTGTATTACATAAACTTAAAGCCCAAATTAATTGATTCCATTTTTTTCGTCTTCCCAAGCAATCGGAATTGTATCACTATTCCCTTCTTTGCACTATTCTAGATACACTATACTGGTATGGTAATAACAATCCTGCTTAGTTTACACAGCGTTCGCCTTCACCATAATGTTTGAAAGATATCTAAATGAGGTTCACTCAATATCTTTCCCCATGAAATAAACTCAAGATCTAATAATACATTGTGAGAATGAAACCCTCCAGATTTCAAGGAACCATCAAGTTGGGTTCGAGAACTGGAGGGTTAGATATTGGTTTTATTGAACAATCACCTCTGGATCAGCAGTTCTTTTTTCAAGTTCGAACCAGAGAAGTTATCCACGGCGACGATCCTGTTATTACGCTCAAGGACCCAATCACCCAATTTCGACCCAAAGGGATGCAAGGTCAGGCAGCGGAAGATGGAACCCTGCAGGCCGATGACGCCCACCCCCCACGGACTGCGGATGACAGCCTCATCCCGGCCATCACCATCAAGATCACCAACAAAGCGAATGAGATTGTCTGCAGTATTCAGCAGCCAACCCCCAATCCGATCTCCATTCGCCCAGAAAACATCCCGCTTGAGCGTACCGGAATCCAATTTCAGCGCATGCAGCCCATTACCATCGGTAATAAGAATTCGATCATGGCTATCGCCAGCCAGATCACCTACTACTGCAATCCTTGATGTATTTGTGTTAACCGTATAGCCATTAAGGTTGCTGCCGTTAGCATGCATAGCAATGGAAGTGAGGTTGTTTCCAGAAAGCTTCAGGATCCCAATGCCCCAATCGCTGGTGATGAGGATCTCTTTGTGTCCATCCCCGTCAAAATCACCCAGGGCATGGATATGATTCTGTCGTGATTGATACAACCAACCGCCAAAACGAGTGCCGTTCGGTGCCAGCATATTGGTCGTAAAGGTATTATTCACAGCACTGAGCACGCCAATCCCCCAATCGCTGATGATCACGATCTCATCACGGCCATCCCCATCCATATCGCCGATCCCGGCAATCTGGTTGGCACGCGAATCAAACAGCCATCCTCCAAAACGAGTCCCGTTGGGTTGAATGACAGGAGAGGTCAGCGTATTGCCGGAACAAGCCAGAATGCCGATCCCCCAGGAACTGATCAGCAAAATCTCCTGTGCTGAGCCGCCAATGAAGTTCCAAACGCCCTTATGCCGGTCCTTTCCCACATTAACGCTGGCATTATATCGCCATCCGCCAAACCAGGTATCCTTGGGAGCTACCACCATCTGGCGCCAGCGATTCCCATCATGTTTGAGGACACCCATCCCCCAGTTGCTGGTGATCACGAATTCCGCACGCCCATCACCATCCATGTCGCCAGATCCCCGGACGCCGTTCATGGTGGTGTCAAAGTTCCAACCATCAATCCAGGCACGATTGGCATGCACATGGAGCGCCTTGAACTGGGGATCAAAACCAAGGATCCCAAGGCCTCCACGGTAGCGCAGCCGTACCGACCAGTCGCCTATCATACTCCAGAAATAGGCTTTCTTTGCTCGAATGGCTTTACCAAAGGTGCCAAGGTTGTTGTCCGCTGCGTCATTATCATAAAACGCACGCCACCCATCACCAAACCTTGCTCGCGAGGTCAGCGCAAATGCGCCGGGGAAACCTGTTGGAAGATCGTTGAAGACTTTCGCCCGTGCGATCAAGGCAACACCATTCATATAGAACATCAGCCCTTCAGCATTTTGCCAGCCAGCATATCCTTCCTGGTAGTAAGTTTTTGTTTGCGTGTTGGCTGGCACGTTCACTTCACATCCGCCATGAATGACCAGGTTCGCGCCGGTGTTATCGAGCTGATCATTCTGCCAGGCTGTGCGATGGATATAGAAATCTGCGTGAACCCCCTGATCATTCAGGCTGGGTGTGTAATTATTCCCCACGTGCCGCCAGCGAAATGGGTGACCTCCCAATTCGTTTTCCAGGTCAGCCGCGCTGTAATTGCCTCCTAACTGCGTGCTGTATGCACTTGAATGCGCCTGAATACAGCGCAAAACTGCCGGCTCTTTGAACCATTTAACATAGTCAAGGACAGTGGCATTGCTTTTCTCGAGGGGTGCTGCAAAATCGCTTGATGCGGGTGCTAAATATCCTGAAGGCGCACCAAATGAGTGGCCAATCGCGCCTGCACGGAATATGAGATTCGAAAAGCCGCCGATCCTGAAGCGATGGGTTAAGATCGAAATAGTCAGCCAAAACTCGCCGCTCCAATACCGGATCATGACGGAAGAACCCCAACCAGGTGTCATAATTTTGTGCGCTCGTGAAACTCTGGGGTAAACCATTTGCATCAAGTGGATTGACACCATTATCACCGATGATGCTGGGATCAGGATTGACTGCAATATGACGGGCGTTGATGCGGGATACAAGAATGTCAGGCCGGGAGATTGGGTTCGGAAGGTTGCGGTCAGCAGCCCCCAGCTCAGGACACAACTGCCGGTGACGAATGAAAAGCCGCAGTTGCCCTGCAGGTGAATTCAGTATGGCGAAGTCGCTGTCGTTAATATAGAAGAAATCACGATACTTTGTCGTTGTGTGATTAAATTTAGTGGATGAGAAGACAGCGCCGTCAACAGGCCATTGCGTGCCAGCAGTGGCATTATCTGGCAGGGCCACAATCGAATCAATTTCAGTCTCATCCTGATGGTAAAGCATTTCCCAGCGGCCGCTTAGATCTGCAAGCACAATTTCGCTGCGAGGTGCGATCATTTCAGGCTCTATTGCGAGGTAAGGCGTATTCTGGTATGCAACACCAGCAATGGTTTTATTGAATGAAGGACGCCAGATCGTACGTCGAACCAGCGTGGCTTCAGGGAATGAACCAACCAGGATCACGCCCTGGAATTTAGGGAACGCGTTATTGATCACTCTAAGAAAGTTGCGAAGCGCTAATAGCGTACGCCCATCCTGGTGCTGCTGGCCCTGATAAAGGTCAACCTTTATAAAACGGCTGAAGAATCCTTCAGCCCTCAGATCACCCTTGAAACGGTGTAGGCGCGAATGAAGATCTTCAGCACCAGCAAGGGATTGAAGCAGGCGGGATTTAACCAGGACGAGCACCATTCGCCCGGTTTGTGGAATGACCTCGCCCCCTTGTTCAAAATTAAGCAAGCTCATGCTGATGATGGATGGATCCCCATCATCATTGCAATCAAAATTTTGATAACTACTTATAATATTCTGGATTAAATGCGGCATGATTTCCTCCATTACATTGGGCTGACAGAAGCAACGATGTCTTTATCTTGTCAGCTTAAAATTGATCCTATCGACAGATATGACCTCTAAGCAGACTGGAGTGTTATTACGAGTTAATGTTCGACGCAATAAGAGTGGTTAGCTGCTGGGATTATTGTTTTTCGTATTACAGTGAGGGAGCAATGATTATCTATAAATATAATAACAAAACACAGTCTCAAAAGCGGCTCAGAATCAGTATTGTTTGATCATTCCAGCATATTTAATGAAGCCGTTTTAAATTCGCGGCAAATTACGCTTACCCCCCAGGCTTGTGTCCCTCTGCACACAGCCACCCTTTTTCATACTCCTCATGGATGGTCACGTCCACAAAGCCTGCTAGTTTCAGGACATCGTCCAGTTCATCCAGGGTCAGATAGGTCATCTGCCCATACTTTACCCAGGGTGCGTTGCGCTCATCATACTTACCACCCTTGTACTCCCCACCGATGATCATGAAACGCCCAGATGGCCTCAGCACCCTCAGGACCTCTACAAGGTCCGATGAAAGGTCCGGCCAGAAGTAGTGCGTCTCAACTGCCGTGACCAGATCAACAAAGGCATCATCATAAGGCAGGGCTGAGACGGTTCCGCTTTGGATAATGACCCTACCCGTTTTGATATGTTCCGCGTTGACCTTGCGGGAAATGTTAACGCTTTCCTGGGAATAATCGATCCCGTAAACCATCCCTTTCTTCAGCTTGCTGGCCAACCAGCGGATGTTACCGCCGCCACCGCACCCAATATCAAGAGCGATCATATCCTCTTTGAGGGGGATTTTGCTCCATGCCCCACTGCGTTCATCCGGGCATGGTTACGGTTCATGCCCCGGCAACCATCCTGCCAAACAACCCATTTGGTTTGCGGCATTGTTTGAGAAGTTTGCTCATGAAGCTCATTTATTCCCTGCCTTTCAGCATCTTTCCTTTGTATCGCATACAGCTTGCGATAGCCAGGCGGTGCGATAGTGTTATTGTAATTCATGAGGAATATGACTGAATTCGGCGGGATCACCTGCAGATCCCGCTTGAAAAAACTAAATCAAACCAACCAACCTAAATATGAGATCATTCTTAATTATAAAACATCTGGGGTTATTCAGAATTTAACTGGCACAGCCGAATAAACAACCCATCACGATCTGATGCCTGTACATTGTATTGCTTTGTGTACAGAAATTTTGTATAGTCTTATTATCACATATCGTAATAAATTTATTTTATTTGAAAGGAAATCTTATGAAATATATCAAATGGGTGGTACTCGCTGTTTTTGGGGCGCTGTTGGGTTACCTGGTGATCGAGTTCCTGACGGTTCATCCGCTGCAAATGAACCTGTTCTTGCTCCTCAGCACCCTGGTCGGTGTGGGAATCGTCATCTTCAATTGTGCTGGCGTTTAAGGGGAAGTGGAAAGTGCCCCTGGCTATCCTCCTCGTTCTGGTCACTTTTTTGGGGAGCTACCTGATCAATACTCGCCTGTTCCTGGCAGCTGGCGACGACCGTGAGGTTCCAGAACTGACCCGAGAGAAAGGCGATCCAGGTGATGGGCATACCGCCGTGGTCTATTTCACGCACGGCGAACCGGAAACCTATAATCCAATCGGTTGGATCAATCAATTCAACGAGTTCGATAAGCAGGATATCCCCTTTGTCCCGCTGATTGCCAGGCCGCTATTTGTTTATCAGCTGCGGAATGCCTACCTCGAAGTCGGATCAAGCCACCACCGCCAGATGCATATGCAAATGCTGCAAAGCCTAGAAGAGGCTTACCGCCTGGAAGGGGATGAAACAACCATGTTTTATATCAGCTTCCTGGATGATGATCCCAGGCCGGACGCCGCCGTGATCCAGGCTTTGAATGATGGCGCCAGCCATATCATCGTGAGCGAAGTCTTCCTGACCATTTCGAACCACACTGCTGAAGGCGAAGAACTGATCAAAGAGCTGAATGTTGAAGAATACGGCGCCACCATTTCCTACACCGGTCCCATGTACGACTCCGATATGCTGCGAAGCATGTTCATCCAGCGCGCAGCAGAGAACATCGGGAACACCCCCAAAGACAAGGTCGGTGTGCTGCTGGTTGGGCATGGACAGCCTGATGAATGGGATGTGGAATGGGGTACTGAAACGGAACAGGAAATTGGTTTCCGAATGGATGTGCTCAATGATCTTGAAAACGCAGGTTATAATCCGGAAAACTTAAGTTTAGCCTGGATGGAATTCAAAGAGCCCAAACCTGCTGTGAAAGTGGAAGAGTTTATCGAAAACGGTGTTGAAAAGATCGTGTTTTTCTCCGCTGCGATCAGTGCTGATTCAATACACAGCCAGTATGATGTCCCTGAGCTGGTTCATGAAGCGGACACACCGGAAGGCTTCCCGATCTTGAATCTTGGTGCCTGGAATGATGACCCCATTGTCATTCAGGCAATCAAAGAAAAGATCGATCAACAGTTTGTCAATTAGCAGGACGATCTGCATTCAATCCTTTATCTTGATCGAATAATAACCCAACCCATTACTGAGCAGTTGGGTTATTATTCGCACATTCAAGTTTTCCATACTCTGCACCATTGGTGTTCCACTCTACTATCAAGCAGGACCTTTATTCACCCTACTTTTCTATGATCGGCAGCAAGGTGAGGCGGGTTCAACACCACCTCTTGTTCCGCACATTCCAGAATTTGTCCCATCTCCATAAGCTTCATTACCTTTGAACTTCTGTTCACACATGGTCTTCTGACAAGCTGAGTGCCACCTGTCCCCGTATGCGAAGCTGGAGAGGGATCACTCAAAGAGTGCTCTTCGAGCAAGGCACATCAGCGCAGTCCCGGGCGGCATGAACCGCCGGCCCACGATGTGACCTCAGGTCTCCACCTTTTCGCTGGTGCCCTAACTGCACTCGCTGGTCCGAAAAGGAGGCTACGCATTCCTTTCCTTACAGGACGTTTCACAGACAGGACGCTTCGCGGTGAGGACACCAGCTCAATCGAGAAAAATAATAAACAAAACGATATGGACCCTGCGATATCGGGGACGCTTCCCAGACAGGAGGCTGCGCACTCCTTTCCTTACAGGACGTTTCACAGACAGGACGCTTCGCGGTGAGGACACCAGTCCAATCAACACTAATTAGAACAATTTCTAAATTCATCAAACAGGCACGGCATGCCGTGCCGCTACATTTTCCTGTTATTCATTTTTGGTTCTGCCAAGCTACCTAAAGAGGCCTTTTGAAAAACAGAATATAGTCACTCAACCCAGATCCCGGAAAGCTTTGTTCTACGGAAACCAGTTCCCACCCCTCCAGTCCAAATGCATTAACATAATCTTGCGCCGGGATTTTTTGACCGGACACCTTGATCTTCTTCAGGCTGCCTGGAATGACAGTCCACATGTACTCCCATTTTTGCATGTCTCATCCTCCAATTATCTATAATGGTGATTAATATGGATCAAGGACTGAACATTCTCAATCCTGCTGTGTGATTGTGAGACAAACTTCCATTGCTACTTTTAAGGCTGGTAGCAGAGCACGGGGAACCCGAGACCATCCCAAGTCCCACAAATCCCCATTGTATAATCGCCATCAATTTGGTTTCCGTTAAATTGGTTCGTAGCAAGGGCATAGAATTTAAACGACCCAGTTTCGGTTGGATCTTCCATCCAGGTTCCACTCACCGACAGATAATCATCGCTGATCGTGCCGTTGTAGGAGATCAAAGTCCCTGCCATATCAACACTGCCGGTGAATTCTTTACCATCGGTTGTTACGGTCATGGCATACTCATGATACATGCCGCCTTCCGCTGGGCCGACTGCAACTGCCCAGATTCCAGCCCAAACAAAAGCAGGTGTTGGCGTGGGGGGCGGCGTGTAAACCGTCAGGCCATCGGTCGGACCGGTCACTGTCGCATAGTTTGACCACAGCCAGCATTCACCTGAACCGTCGGGATTCTTGATGATCCAGTAATTTCCGAACTCTCCCCTGCCCACCACCTCCGCTTGCTCTCCTACCATCAGAGCCCCAACAATATCATAGATCGTGCCCGGACCTGTGCGGCAGTTGGTGTTGGTGCTGACACTCACCATTGGTGATTCCAGTGTGGAGGTGAGGGTGATGGTTGGGCTGAGTGTAATCGTGGGGCTGAGCGTCATCGTCGTGGTTGAGCTGGGTAATGCCGGGGGAGGCAGATTGATATCTACCGGCTCTGCGGATGGTATCGCAGCATTTTCGGCTTCTACAGTCTCGGCGACTCGGGTTTGAAAGATGTTCTGCTCAGCAGATGGCAGGTTGCAGGCAGTTAAGGACAAAAGGATGAGTGTTATTAGAAGGATAAAAGCTGATGCTTTGATTTTCATAAAGGCCCTCCAAATTATAAAAATCTGATTCATGTCATGCATGCTTCGCACGGTTCTCCTGAACCGTGCGTACGTCTGATGCACCTTGAGGGTGCTTCGGACTAAGTGCATGACCTACTTATGTTTGCGACAATGGGATAACGAGATTGAGAACCAGGTTAAATTATAATTCTTTTCTTTCGATGCGCAGAACTTCCCTGCGCACCCTACGACCACTTACGGCCGGTAGCAAGGTGATGGCGGGAAACCAAAACCGCTCCTTGTGCCACACAGCGCAAAGGCACCACCATCAGAATAGTTTCCCTGGAACTGGTTTACCCCATTGGCATATAATCTGAACGATCCGGTTTCATCCACATTTTCCTGCCAGTTACCGCTCACCGAAAGAAAGTCATCACTGATCGTGCCGTTGTATGTGATAACCACACCACTAAAATCAACACTTGCCGTAAATTCTCTCCCGTTAACCACAATGTTCATGGAATGGCTTGTATGAAACCCGCCTTCTGCCGGACCAATCATGATAGACCACACGCCCGCCCATCTAAAAGCCGGCGTTGGCGTTGGGGGCGGTGTGTAAACCAATAAACTATCGGTTGGTCCTGTGACGGTCGCATAATTCGACCACAGCCAGCATTCACCTGAACCATCGGGGTTCTTGATGATCCAGTAGTTCCCAAACTCTCCCTTGCCAACCACCTCGGCCTGTTCACCTACCAACAAAGCACCAACGATATCATAGATGGTGCCCGGACCTGTGCGGCAGTTGGTGTTTGTGCTGACACTCACCATGGGCGATTCCTGGGTGTTGGTGAGTGTTATTGTTGGGCTGAGAGTAATCGTGGGGCTGAGGGTGAGGGTCGTGCCTAGGGTGGCCGTCAGGGTTGGGCTGGGTAATCCCGGAGGAGGCAGATTGATATCCACTGGTTCCGCAGACGGTATCGCAGCGTTATCGGCAGCGACCGTCCCAGCAACGCTGGTCTGAAAGGTATCCTGCTCTGCAGATGGCAGGTTGCAGCCGCTTAGGGTAAGAAGGATGAAGGTGAAAAGGAATAAAAAAACTGCTGATGATCTTTTTTTCATGGTGCTCCTATGTCCGAATTTAACAGGTTCCTGTTGATACTAGTTGAAGATATATGCGATGGCTTGCTATATCCTTTTAACCAAGGATGAACAAGGGGCATACTTGACACAGCCTGGGCGACAGTTTCTGAAAACCGTAAATAGTTTACAACTCGGCTTGTTCTGTTACAATTTCATACCTTCACACATTATGACAGGTGAGGCAGCGATTTTATGGGATAGCTACTCACCCACGCCGAAAAAGACTTAACCACTAGCGCGTGACCAGCGGCATTATTCCCCCAGCAAGCTAGGGTGCCGTCCCCTTTGATACCGCAGGTGTGCCAACCACCCGCGCTGACCTGTTGGAAGGTCCCCCCAGGTGGGGTTAACCTGACCATAATCATCATTACCCCAGCAAGCCAGGTGCCATCCCCTTTGATCCCGCAATTGTGCTCGCCTCCCGCGGTGACCTGTTGGAAGATTCCCCCGGGCGGGGTTGCCTGACCGTCAGCATCATCACCCCAGCACGCCACGGTGCCGTCCCCTTTGATCCCGCAGGTGTGCCAACCCCCCGCGCTGACCTGAGGCAGCAAAAAACCATCGCTGGGCGGGGTTGCCTGACCGTCACCATCATCACCCCAGCAAGCCAGGGTGCCTGTCTCCTTTGATACCGCAGGTGTGAGACCCGCCAGCGCTGACCTGTTGGAAGGTCCCCCCAGGTGGGGTTGCCTGTCCGTCATAATCATAACCCCAGCAAGCCAGTGTACCGTCCCCTTTGATGCCGCAGGTGTGCTCGCCACCGGCGCTGACCTGTTGAACAACCCTCGACATTATTAATTGATTCTTGTCATGCATGCTCCGCAGTGTATGACCTACATGTGTTGTGCGATGATGAAATGGCGATTTTGAGAACCTATTCTCATTATAATGTAAAGTCAATATGGTGCGCAGAACTTCCCTGCGCAATCTACCACTTTGTCATGCATGCTATGCACGGTTCTCCTGTCCCATTCCGCTGCGCTTCAGGGATTTCAAACCGTCCATACACTTGATCCCCAAAGAGGGTGCTTCAGGCTAAGTGCAGAACCTACTATCTTTACTTGAGAGATAAGGTCTGATCCGGGGCGAAGCCTTCTGCGTTTAATATCCGCTTAATTCATCCAATAAGGCATCCAGGGCGTTCAAGACAATCCCATCCCCGATCCCGGCTAATTGAAGGATGTTGACGACCTTCTCGTCAAGGTTCTCAGGCGCTAACCTGCATTCAGCTTTCACAAACCTGAGGATTTTCTTCTCGCCTGGGTTGAGGACTTCGTTCAGCGCAAAAAGGACATCAAAGAAGCTCGCAAACAAGGCTGCCAGACGGTGATTGACGCTGATCAAATCATTTCGCTCAAGGGCTTTCTTGATCTGGCCGAAATAGGAAGGAATAACGTTTCTCAAAACAGGATGGTTTTTCGTGATGATCGCACGTTTGAGTTGTTCTGGATAGGGCTGCCTGCACTTTTCCTGCAGCTTTGCGAACCAGCCATCCCGGTCATAAAGGATCTGCGAATTCTTCACCGTTCGCCAATGGCAGGTCGTGTATCCCATACTGGCCTGGTGTTTGACGAGCACCCGTTCAAGCTGCTCTTCGATCCAGGCCGGGCTCCAATGCATCACATCCACTTCGATCCCCGTCTCAAGATCAAACCACTCATCGCCTGGATCCCAAAAGGTGAGGTTCATATCCGCTCTGCTTGCCCCAAGTTGTTCGACAATCACCTGGCGCTTATCCAATGGCACGACTTGTTTTGAATAGATATATAGGTCAATGTCCGAATGTTGATCCAATACGCCGGTGGCTTGAGACCCACCAAGAGCAACGGCTTCAACCTCCGGGATTTTCGAAAAATTATTGGCGATCTTTTTGGCTAAAATTAAACTATTCATTGGTGTCTTTCAGTATATACGATTTGGTACGCACCATCAATAACAGGTGGAAAGGCCGGTGCGTACAACTGCGGTACGCACCCTACCAAAATAAATCGTATCGCAATTCAGCTAAATGTGTTATAGTAAAAGAAGTAAAAATCACCCTCACCACTGAAAAAACCAAAGCCTCTGTTTTCTTTGACCAATTTAGCGTGAAAGTGATTTTATGCATTTGCAGGACGAATAAAATGAATGAATTAAATCAACCGAAGATCAGCGTTATCACCTGTACTTTCAACAGTGAGAAGTTCCTGGAGAAAGCTCTGGAAAGCGTTGAGAATCAGACCTATACGCATATCGAACATATCATCAACGATTCCTATTCGAATGATGCCACATTGGCGATCATTCAGGATTATATAGATCGGAACGGCACCCGCTACCCGATCAAGCTGATCCACTGCGAACCAAAAGGTGTGGGAAATGCGTTAAACGTGGCAGCAAAACAGGCCACAGGTGAGATTATCCATTTCCTTCACTCAGATGATTACTATATAGATAAATTTTCACTTCAAAAGGCTGCCAGATATTTCAGTGAAAACCCGGAAATTGTGTGGCTAACGGGGAATTTCCTCATCGACTGGAAAGGGAGAAGGCTTGTCCTTCCCCAGACAATCCTTTTGAAGCCTAATCTTGAGATCGCCCTCTCGATCACGAACTTCATCTCTCATGAAAACACTTTTATGAGAACAGAAGCTCTGCATGAATATGGCGGGTTTAACCAGACGAAGGCCATCCCAGTCGAATATACGCTGTGGCTGAAGTTGTTCAAGCACCACCGCCCCCTGATCGTTAATGACGAATTTGCTGTGTTCATCATCCATAAAGGCAGCACGTCCACCGGTAATATCTTCAAGCTGATGAAGGCGCTATCACGGGGTTTTCATGCTCAGAGAAAAGAAGATATCCTGCCCTTCCTGGGATATTATAAGGAAAAACGGGGGTTTAAACGGTATAAAAAAATCCAGAAGAAAATCACCAAGTTCAGGTTCATCCAGCTAATTGGGCCGTTTGGGGTGGAATAGCGTTTTTGGTGCGCACCCAACTATACAATTTTTGTCATTGCGAACGTAGAGAAGCAATCTCTGTTCACCCATGGTCTCCTGAGTGCGTAGCCTCCTGAAGGACCATGGTGATGCCATGACCGCAGGTCTCAAGATTATCGCTGTTTTAGCGGGTTAACCCTCACGCCTTATCGGCTCAGGACACGACCCGCACTCCAACCTAAGGATATTTGGCGAGGCGTGACTTGTCCCTACCCGCTTCTCTTGTTCACCCTTGGTCTCCTGAGTGCGTAGCCTCCTGTAAGGACCAGGGTGACTTCGTGATCGCAGGTCTCCATCTTATCGCTGTTTTTGCGGGTTGAACCCTCACGCCTTATCGGCTCAGGACACGACCCGCACTCCAACTTAAAACACTTTTTGGCGAGGCGTGCCTCACCCCTACCCAATTCCCTTGTTCACCCATGGTCTCCTGAGTGCGTAGCCTCCTGTAAGGACCAGGGTGACTTCGTGACCGCAGGTCTCCAGATTGTCACTGTTTTTGCGGGTTGAACCCTCACGCCATTAGCCCCCAACTCTACAGATTGTGGGTTCCGCTTCGTTCCAGCATCTGCACCTGAGGAGTTACGCTACGCTTCAGACAGGACCCTCACTCCAACTCAAAAATACATTTTGGCGAGGCGTGCCTCACCCCTACCTGCTTTTCTTGTTCACGCATGGTCTCCTGATCAGAGTGATACCATAACCGCAGGTCCCCATGTTACACTGACCCCTTCATGAGCCATATCGCTGGTGGGGACACCAGCTCTATCGTGTAACACGGCAACCAAAGATGGCCAACTTAACCTTAACCCAACCACAACCAAATTTACTTACGCTACGCAATGGATTGATGGGTGTGAGTGGGACTCCCAGGAAGTCGAGAACAGTTCCTGGGAAGACCCGATCACCATCACAGGTTCCCTTGATTGGAAAGGTTCAGCTGCGGGCAAGGCCCACTGGGTTTCAACGATTTGTTCCATGGATTGTGATTGGACAGCAACACAGGAATAATGGGCTCTTCAGCCAGTTTTTTGATCACTCAGGCACTTTAACCGTTCATTAAAGGTCTTTTATCAACACAAAATAAATATTTTATCCTCTCCCCTGGTGATTCCAAAATGTGTTGAGAGGTCAAAATATGTCAAGGCAAAGTTAAAGAGTCCTACCTTGTTTTTTTTCATTTGAATAATTATAATGAATTCACAAACCGTATCACATCAGTACATTGGGGTTCAAATGCAGACGGGTATGCCTACCCGTCTGTTTTATTACTCACTCAGCAAGAAGGAGGAATGATGAGCAGGAAAACGATTAAAATGGCTAATCTTCCTGGTTGGTGTATTTGTTTTTGTATCCATTGCCTGTGAAGATAGGAATATCGACGAACTAATAATTCATGAAGGGAACTTGTTCTGCAATAAAAAACTTTATGTTGAAGAATTTCACATTCACTGTAACGGACAAGAAAATCCACCATACGAGAATAATGTGGAAGGAGAACTATTGAATCTTGGACGAGGCTATGCACGCAATGTTAATGTTATTCTCTTTTTGGGTTACAATGCATTAGATAGCTGCAGTGTTCACTTTGATGTCATTGGACCAGGAGAATCTTTACCTATTCTATGTCAAATAGAAGCAGATAAGTGTTATATTAGATCTAAAGCTGTAACTCTAAATCAATCACTATCAAGTTGTGAATACCTTTCAGCTGATGAATATTCGAATCAGCAATCTATAATTAACGAGGATACTGAAGGACAGGATATCATCCATGGCGCTGAAGGTTATGACACCCTCGTGGAAGAACCCGCCGATGATCAAGGGGTGACAGTTGAAGACTTGATGCCGGTGTTGGCACCGATCCTTGATGACGTGAAGGCCGAATGGGTGAACAAGGTTGCAGAAAACCCCTGCCAGCCTGATCAGGCAGAAACTGCGTACGAGACCTGGGTGGGTGAGAAAGCCAAAGCCCTGTCAGATGCTTCCGGTCAACTGGTGGGGGACGGCATGCCGTGGGCAACACTGGAAACTTTCAGGGATTGGCTGATCGTTGAATCGCACATAGATGAACAGGGTTCCATTACTAAAACCTGGAAGGATGACTTCGACATCACCAATTCCGCATTGGATCGCTGCCAGGCGTGCGCACCTCCCTCAATGATCGGAACAATCTCACTGACGGTTGACCTGAAAACCTGCGCCGTTGAGGGCGAGATCAGCGCTACCGGCGAAGGGGATGTGACCGTCAATGACTGCATCAACGGTCAACCCATTGCTGCGACCTGCACTTCCCATGGGACGATGTCCTTCTCAGGAAAAATCACCGGTAAAACCGACAAAGATGGTGTGCTCACGCTGGATCAGACCTTCGTGTCCACTGATTACTCTTCAGGATGGGTGGAGGGTTGCGATTGGGCTTCCCGTGAAATTGAAAAAGAGCACTGGGATGACGACCCAGTTGACATTACCGGTTTCATAGATTGGCAGGGATCAGCCACAGGGACGTTCAAATATGCTTCGACAGTATGTTCTCTGGATGGAAATTGGAATGTAAACGCTGAATAAAGTTCTTTGGGAGTTGATAAAGACATTTGGGCGAGGCGTGCACCCCGAAAGGGCGCTTCGCAGTCGCCCATACCAGTGCATGACCAACGTGTTATTTAATATATAATATATTTATCCAAGTTCCAAAGAAACAGGATCATGACAAATAAAACACAGGAATTGTTGAAAATCTATCGTCAACATCCCTGCCGCACGCTGCCAAATGCCTTTTGGAAGACCAATCTCGATGCACCTGGCTCCCGTCTAACGCTGCATAAGGATCCTGACGGACACCTGGTTTCACTGGCTGTCTGGCAAAAGGATCACCTGATGGCCTTCTGGTGCGCTGATCCCCAGGTTCACCCCCTTACTCCTGAGAAAGTGTCGGAAACACCTTTTGCGCTTGTGCATGAAAAGGGACTATCGGTCTTTGACCAGCATCGTTTCACACACAGGACCCCCTACTTTCGCCTTTCCCACAATGGCGACCCTCCAGCAAATACTCCTCCTCCCGGTTATCGCTACAAGGATTTTGACCTGCAGGATGATATCGAAACTGCAGCAGATCTCATTCAAACCTGTTATCCAAACACTGCTGTTGATGCTGATGAAATGCGGCTTTGGATTAAACACCCTGTGCATCAACCCAACCTGTGGGTTTGGATCATTGACGAACAATACGATAAAAGGGCTGGACTGGGAATCGGTGAATTTGATCCAAACGTACCCGAAGTGTCCCTGGAATGGATCCAGGTTCACCCGCGTTACCAGGGGAAGGGTCTTGGGAAAGCCCTGGTATGTGAACTGGTGCGCAGGTCACTTGGTCTGGCGGAGATTGTAACAGTATCCGGACAGGTCGACAATCCCACCCAGCCGGAAAGACTTTACAGAAATTGCGGCTTTGCTGGGTCCGATGTGTGGTGGCTGTTGGAGGAATGAGTGAAATACAAACGAAATTTCACTGATCACAACCGCTAAATGCCAAACTATTGGAAGAAATAAAGAGAGAAAGGAAAGAATCATGAATGAACTGCCAGAAGCATTAACATTTGCCAGACAGATCAATGAGACAATGATCGGTAAAACCATTTCTTCGGTAACCGCGGATGCCTCTCCTCATAAGTTCGCCTGGTACAATGGCGACCCGGCGGAATATCCCTCACGCTTGATAGGTGGAGCCGTTGAGTCTGCCAAAGGTCACGGCATGATGGTTGAAATTGGTCTCTCCCGTGCCACCCTCGTGTTCAGTGACGGTGTCAGGCTGCGACTGCACCCGGATGCCGGACTCATTCCGAAAAAGCACCAACTCCTGCTTGGCTTTGAGGACGGCACATCTTTCAGCGCGGCACTATCCATGTATGGCGGTTTGTTCTGCTGGGAGCACGACGCTTCGTTCGAAAATGTATACTATGACATCGCCAGGGAGAAGCCCTCACCGCTGACGGATGCATTTGATGAACCCTATTTCCAGGAGATGATGACTCCCGAGTTAGTGCAGAAGCTGTCACTCAAGGCGGCTCTGGCGACGGAGCAACGCATCCCCGGGGTTGGGAACGGCACCCTGCAGGACATCCTGTGGCATGCAAAAATGAACCCACGCCGGAAGCTCAAGACCCTTAATGATGATGAAATGAATGTTCTGTTCAGGAACCTGAAAGAAACCCTGGCAAGAATGACCCGGTTGGGTGGACGCAGCACGGAAAAGGACCTGTTCGGGAAACCCGGCGGCTACCAGGTGGTGCTAAGCGCTAAGACCAAAGGCAAACCCTGCCCGTTCTGCAGAGATGAAATATTGAAAGAGTCATATCTGGGCGGCAGCGTGTATTATTGCCCGACGTGCCAGCCGAAGTAATTTTGTCATGCATGCCACGCAGTGCATGACCTACAGGTTGTCATATTAATCTATATATTCACGAATATCATAAGGACGAGACGCGCCTCGCCCCTACCAGATTTTGGTGCGCACAAATACGGTGCTCACCCTACGTCCAAGGACTTATGCCACTTAATTGTAGGTCACGTATGGCAAAGCCTACGTGACGCATATCATTGGGCGAAGCGTGCACCCCGAAAGGGCGCTTCGCAGTCGCCCCTACCGGATATTGGTGTGCATAAATACAGTGCTCACCCTACGACTTGCCAGATTCTCGTAGCGGCACGGCTTGTCTTCGTTCCTCGACACTTTGTGCCGTGCCGTATGTTTTTTTGATTCCTCATTTATGGTCAGGAGACTACGAATGATCGGGAGGAGTATATAGATGAAATCAATTCACATAATTTGCACACTGCTAATCCTATTCTTCCTATCCGCCTGCCATCTTCCATCTCAAGTGGATGAGGTGTCAGCGCCACCTGAATCACCCCATATTGAGGACGAACAAGACCAAATCGTCCCCTCATCGACTGACAAAAAGACCGTTGAAATTGTCACGGAGATTGGCAGCGGCGCTATCCCTCCTGGCACACTCGCCCCTGGTTCACTGGTCTACCTGGGTGCATTCCGCCTGCCGGACAACTCCGGCGGGTTGGGCTGGGATTACAGCGGCCATGGCATGACTTATATCCCAGATGGCGACCCTGGCGGAGAAATTGATGGCTTCCCTGGTTCGTTGTTCATCGTTGGACACGACCACCAGCTCCAGGTTGCTGAAATCAGCATCCCCATCCCTGTGAACAGCAGAAATATTGCAGACCTGAATTTCGCAGGGACCCTGCAGCCCTTTGGGGATATCACAGGCGGGATGGTCAATGAAAACATGGACATTCCACGCATGGGCATTGAATATCTTGAGACACCTGATGGCCAAAGTGAAGCAAAACTCCATTTTACGTTTGGCCAGCATTTTCAGGAATTTGAACCATCCCACGGTTGGGCATCGCTGGACCTTTCAAATCCCAACCCGTCTGGTCCATGGATATTTGACGGCTATACGAATTACACCACCAACGATTACCTGTTCGCCATCCCCAGTGATTGGGGTGAGGCGAATGCTGTGCCATACACACTGGCAACCGGACGGTTTCGCGAAGGCGTCTGGGGCGGATTCGGTCCGGCACTGTTTGCGTATACTCCATTTGAGGGCGAAGACCCGCCTGCACCAGGAAAAACAATCACGACCATTCAACCCCTCCTGCTGTATGGGACACAGGTCGAGGGGGCTCTCGGACATTCAAACGACCAATGCCATGCGCATGGACGGCTATGCCGAAGCCGATCACTGGTGGGGCGGCGCATGGCTGACCTCTCCTTCCGGGAACGCAGTGATTTTTACCGGCACAAAAGCCCAAGGGGAAAGCTGGTATGGGTTCGCCAACGGCGTGGTGTGGGCTTATGACTGCGCAGAAAACTCGTCTGTGGACTGTCCGGATGTACCTGAGTTCCCCTATGACAATCGGGGTTACTGGGCTGAGGATTTCATCCCAGCGATCCTCTTCTACAATCCTGATGACCTCACTCAGGTTGTTAAGGGAGTTATGGAACCCTACGAACCGCAGCCGTATGCCCTATTGGACCTGTCTGCATACTGGTTTGACCCTGATACTGATTTGGCTATTTATAAACGCGACCTTGTCGGCGCAGCAGCATTCAACAGGCAAAACGGTTTGTTGTATATCATCGAGAGGTTAGCGGACGAGTATAAATCTGTTGTGCATGTTTTTCAAATCGCTGGTCAATAAAGGATAATAATAACCAATCTTCGCGCTGGTGTCCATTGTGAGCGCAGGTGTCCTCATCAGGACTATGAGAACTCCAGCACCCATCAAAGTTTAACAAAAAATGTGGGGCTAAGCCCCACATATTTATTTTAGTAGTTAAGATGTTGTTTCCAAATAACACCAGTTGTTTGGATCCGGTCCGGGAGCAGCGCAAATAAAATTATGATTGGGTCCACTTTGTGGTGGAGATACTTCTCGCCCCTTGCAAGCATATAAAACTGCCTCTTCCGGGTTACTGCGGCCGATAATGATCAATTCAGGGGTTTCCCATTGTTTTTTCATTCAACTCCTCGAAAGCCTTTTTTAATATTGTTTTAATTATACCGGATATTTTGCCCCAAGTCCTGAGTTTTTAGACAGATTATTCTCCCACGTACAGCAACCTCACATAGCAAACATCACTTTGGAAAGACATACCTTACTCTTGTCAGGGTTTTGGGTAAAGTCTTTAAATCGCACATCATTTTTTCTCGTAGTGGCACGGCATGCCGTGCCATATGTCGGATGAAACCCCTTATTTATGATGAGGAGAGCTTGAACAACATTGCACGAGTAAACCTGATAAAATCAGTAAAAACAAACGGATGACTTATCGGAAAGGTACTTCGATGGATAAAAACAAGAATTATGAGAAGACAGAAGATGAACTGGCACAATTCCACCAGCAGATAAAATCCACAGGGAAACGGCTCCACGAAGACAGCGAAACATTGATAGCCAGGGTCGAGGAATTTATCAAACTGACAGACGGTGATCTATCCCTTGTCATTTATGATTTGAAAAGAGCTAACAACTTTATCAATGCGGTCATCGAAGCGCACCCGATTGAATACAAACTCTCTGAAATGATCTCCCTCCTGGATCTGGAGGAACCCATCGTCCGAAAGTTGTTCAAAGACGTCGGTGTGGATTTGGACGTTATGGTCAGCAACCCAGAGGAAATCATTTTGCGCAAGGATGTGATCGCCTTATTTGCGGATAGAGCTGGTTCAAAGGAAGGGAAATTACTTGCAGATTTTCTACGAGGCGATTCCCCTGAGATCGTGTGGGGGTGAGGATTGCCAGCTATGAAATTAGGAATTTCTCGATTTCCTGGATGAACTGAATCACACCCTCTTCAATTTCGTTCGTCAATCCATCCAGATCGTCAAAATTCGGTTCCTCGACAAGAACGTGCTCGATGATCGCGTCCCTGCCTTCAATTGACGGTACGATGGGGTATTGATCCCAACTGCTTTCCTTAAATAATTCCCAATATTCCTTCTGGATCTGCTTGTTATATCCCCCCAACCAGGCTTCAAACTGACAGGTATCATGGACGAATACGATAGCGATCTTTAGTTTACGATCCTTGATGGAAGCCGGCATGAAAGAAAAATAGGTCATGTCCATGTATCCAAAATAAATGCCACCAGAGACAAAATGATTGGGATAGTTATTCTTCAGATGGATTTTCAAACGCAGAACGTATTCCATCAAACCCAGGTACGCTTTTTGGATGATCCCCTTCTCAAGCTGCCTTTTATACTCACTGACGCATTCTTGAAATGATTCCATGTGATTTCCTTTTCCTTGCAGCAGTCCCCACAAACGATTATACACGATCGTCCTGGTGTCCTCACCAGGACGATGAAGACACCAACAATATCCCAATCATGGTCAGGAGACCATGATTGATCGGGGGAAGACAAATAGATGTATCCAAAAGATTTCGTCTTGCATGACGTACTTATTCTACATCGTCGTTTTAGCGGGATGAATCCCGCACTCCAACCCCATAAATATGGGGCGAGGCGTGCACCCCGAAAGGGCGCTTCGCAGTCGCCCCTACCGGATATTGGGTAAATGCAAGTTCCAGCCAGATTCTCGTAGCGGCCCGGCATGTCGGGCCAAAAGATGTTTTCAATCCCACCTTCACTGTCAGGACGCCATGAATGATCGGAGAACTCACGCTTCAGGAGGCTCTTCTTCCCCCACCTCACTTTCTATGGTGTCCGCATCTGCTTTCAGCTCTTCCTGGAACTGCGTCAAATCTTCCATCGAAGGAACCAGGTCATCCTCTTCTACCGGGGTTATCTCAGAGGTTGTCACAGAAAGGGTATCCAACTCACCATTCATGCTGCTGAGTTCCTGGATATAGGCGATGTAGAACGCGACCATCCGAGCACAATTAGCAAACGACAGGCGTTCATCCACCCCATGCACTCGCTGCAGGTCCTCCTGGGTCATGCTGATAGGTGAGAAACGCAGTGCACAGTCCGTGACAGGGGCATATTGTCGGGCATCCGTTCCGCCCATCACCAAATATGGTGAAACGAGTACCCCCGGGAAAGACGCTTTGATTAGATCTGACAGCGCCTGGAAATACGGTGTTTCGGTGTCTGCGACTGGTGAGGGATTCCAGCCAGCACCCCCTTCCAGCGTCTCACCATCATAGGGTGTTACTACAACCCGTTCATCATGTATACGCTCCACTACCTGCTCATAAACGAACCGCAGATCATCCCCCGGTAAAAGTCGGAAGTTGACCACTGCTTCTGCTTTTCCAGGCAGCACATTATCCTTTACACCAGCATTGACGATCGTTGGCGCTGTAGTCGTACGAATCATGGCATTCAAGAGTTTTGATTTCGCAAGTTGTTTTTTCAGCACCCCACCAAATAACCACGTATTGGCAAACAGCATGCGCTGGAAGAAAGGCAGTGCAGACCCCAGATAACTCATCAGGAATTCGACTACCTCCAAATGCGCTGCCATCGGTTTGGATTCCAAATTGACAATCGCTTTTGATAGGATGCCGATCGCTGTTTCCTGGGGCGGCATGGAGGAATGCCCACCATCAACGGTCACTTTCAGGCGCAGGCTCAGGTAACCTTTCTCGGAAATGCCTATCACAGCCACAGGTGTTTCCACGCCTGGAAGGAAGCCTTCTATCACACTGCCGCCTTCGTCCAGCAGGCTGGCTAATGCCACACCGCGATCATGCAGCAGGCTGCATATAGCTGTTGCGCCATTGCATCCACCGACCTCTTCATCATGCCCAAATCCAAGGTAGACAGTGCGTTCAGGCTGGAAGCCTTCCCCAAGCAGGTGTTCAACGGCTTCAAGAACACCAACCACACCAGATTTTATATCCAAGGTTCCCCGCCCCCAGACATAGCCTTCTGCAAGCTCTCCACTGTAAGGTGGATAGGTCCATTTCTCTTCGTCTGCCGGGACCACATCCAGATGCGATATCAGCATGATCGGCTTCAGGTTGGGATCACTTCCCTGCCATTTAAATAACAGGCTGAGGTCATTGACCGTCTCATACTCTAATTGTGTATGCACCTGTGGATACAGCTCCTGAAACAGCCGGTGCAGTCTCAAAAACACTTCCTGGTCGAATTTGTCCGGCTCCATGTAAGACAGCGTCGGGATCTGCACAGCCTTACCAAGCCGGCTTGCAACGGATTGACCGTCTATGTCGGCCAGATCCCGTGGTTTGCCTGTGGATTGACGGGGAGAAAACAAAACTGTCTTGAGGAGGATAAACCCCACAAGAAATAAAAGTAACGCCCCCAGGCCTATCGCTAGAGATATGAATATGGTTCCAATAGTCATGGCATGCTCCATGTTGATTAAATATTTAATCCAGCATTCTCAGTGAAATGGAATGTACTGGATTAATCTTTATTTGATTATTCGATTGGGATTGACTTCTCTTTAAGGAGATTGATGAAAGTTTCTTTCTCAGCTTCATCTGCAAATGCGCGCTGGTGAATGAAGGGATAAACCGGCAAATCTTTTTTATAAACCATCAGATACAGCCCATCATTGAAAACAACTTTTCGTAAGTGATCCCATTCCAGGTCTGTTGACTTATCAGCAATACTCATCTTGAGTAAATCGTCAGTGATAGTAAATTGACGAGCCATCCGCATGTATTCATTCTTTTTATACGCACGGTTGAGCTGTATAGGGATTAGTGCAAAGTAATAAAGCACGTAAAAAGCGCCCACCCACAGGACAACAACAGCGATATTTCGTATTAGGGGCGTCTGAAAAGCAGGCACCAGCAGGACGACAATCGATGCCACAATGCCAACAGCCAGGACGATTGCCAGGATCAGAAACATCTTTGTTTTCATGGCTAACGTACGTGAGGCTTTGACATAGTCCTTCTTTTCAGGTGTGTAAGTAATCTCAAGTTTTGGTTCCATATTTTTCCTTTCCAAGTTTAATACTCCAATTTTACCACTTCGAATGGAAAGCCTGACATCGGTGTCCTGATATTCATAAAGAATTTTCACATTATTCATCGTCTGGAGCCATTAGTCCTATTATAAATTTCTCAATATGTTCTTTCTCAGCCCCGAGAAGTATTATAGGAAGGCATTTTGAACTGACTGTGATTTAAGGCATAATACAGTTACATGAATTGAGCTAAGAGGACAAGACCATGACGGCACAAAAGGCCCCTGACACAAACTACACCCCAATGATTTTCCTGGTATATTCGGACCCGGAACTCATCATCCCTGAGAAAGATATCATAGCTGATCGCATCGCCTCTTTGGAAGACTCCCTTCAAACTGGTGATATTGAGCTAAGTTGGGGTAAGAATGATGGAGGGAAAAACCAGGGCAGCATCCAATTTCAGGACCACACCATTCAAATCGCGGGTCTTTCAATGCCGCTGCCCCCTGCAATCCTGGACCAGACTGTGCACGTCTCACGCTGGCAGCCTCAGATTAAGGCAGCTATACGCCAGCATCAAACTCAAGTGAGCCTGCTGTACATCGGACATAACCCAAACCCTGTTGAAAAGATGACCGCCCTGTATCAGACGGCTTATGCGTTTGATTCTGAAAACCTTCTGGGGGTGATCAACCCAAACGCCTGGACAGCCCACCCCCCATCAGATTTCCTGACAGCCGAGATGATCCGCTCCTACCGCAATGACATCCCTTTTAACCTCTGGATAGGCTATGTTAAGTTTTTCATTGATAAGGAGCGATACTGGCTGGCATCCAAGGGGTATCACATCTTTGATGTACCGGACCTGGCCTATCGGGTCCATCCAGGTGAAGACCTGGATGAGGTCATCAACCACTTCAGCAACATCTTTTATTACATCTATGAGCAGGATGTTGAGGTCCTCGCTGGAGACACTTTGGCCATCAAGGGGTCAGGTGTGACGATGCAGTTCTCAGAGGTGGAAGAAGGTGCTGATTTCCTGATGGGTCCTTCCGGAACCCTGGTTGTCGAGAAGGTTGAAGAGAGTTGAGAGTACAATCAATCTTCTGATATCCCGAAAGACTGAACAAACCTGAACTGCTCCCCGGTTTCAACCGCGTGCGGGACATGCTGCCGTACCCACGCCCTTGCCTCACGTCCATCCATTCCAAACACCACCTTTGCAAGGCAGGCTGCGAACATGCCTGTGCGTCCGAGTCCGGCATGGCAGTGGATCACGATCGTCCGCCCTTCATTTGCCGCCTGGCGTGTCTGCCTGACCGGCTCATCCAAGACCCCCCTTTCTGGTACCGAAAAATCTCGGACAGGCGTGCTGATCACATCAAACCCAAGTAAGAGGTAGTGTTCATACAAATCCATTCCTGCATACCGCTGAATGTCAGTTGGCTGCGTGAGCATCACGATCAGGTCAATTCCGGCTGCATGATAGGCATCCAGCACAAGGCCGGCAGGATCAAACATTGAACTGAAAGGCATAACACTCCGGTAAACCTTTCCTGGTAGCCCATAGGGCAGCACGGACATATCCGCATCCAATAACAAATCACCAGAGTCCAACCAGATCCATTCCACATCCTCTGGCATCGCAAAGCTGCCATCATGGTCAGGTTCCAGCGCACATAATGCAGTAACCGCCGCAAGGTCTAGTGGGCCATAAATATGCGGGAAGTTCTCACCAACATCCATTGTGTCTTCGTAGAGCACATCGAAAGTCAGTTGTTCCTGGTCAATTCTAAGGAGCAGGAGTCCTTTTTGACCATGATAAAACTGGTTGGCAACCCGAATGACCTGCTCTATCGTTGAACAATGGATGAACCCTTCGGATCCAAGGCTCTCCGGTTCATAGACACCTGCTGCCTGTGCCCTCCCCCAATCTGAGCGGCGAAGGATATGATAAATGGGTTGAAGTTCTGTTTGTTGATCTTTTGATGTCATAATCTCACCTGGCTTGTGAATATTGACCTAATTATAAATTAGGTTTCACAACCCACAAGAACGTAATCAGGTTCTGAAAAACGATCTTTTCTTGAAATGATAGAAATTTATTAATATTTTTCAGAACAACCAAAAATCTGCCACATGATCGTTTTGCTTGTGGTAAAATGTCAAAAGTGATGGGTGAATCACTAAATGTGACAATTTATACCAACATGGTGTATAATCACCCACACATTAATAAATGTTCTATCTTTTTAAGGAGGATGTCTGATGAAGGTTATTGTTGATGAAGATCTGTGCTTAGGTTGCGGCATTTGTGAAGGTTTGGCCCCTGAGGTATTCAGCCTGGCCAATGAGCCCTTTGCGGAGGTCTTACTGGAGACCGTTCCCGAGGAGTATCAAGAAGCAGTCCGACAGTCTGCTGAAGAATGCCCCGAAGAAGCGATTATTATCGAAGAGTAATTTATCAATTACGCAAGAACAAATCAAGAGGCTATCCCATAAAGGATGGCCTCTTCTGGTTTAAAGGTAGGGAGTGGGGAATTGTAGCGCTGAGGACTCTTGCCCTCGGCACTTCGCTGATCCCCGAGAAGGGGACTTTGCGGGTTGCTCGAAGAGCACTCTTTGAGTGATCCCGCGTCAGCTTGTTAGGTACCTGGCGCTGTTTATCTGATCTCCAAATACAATCATTTCTCCATTCACAAATCACTGGCTTGCCTTTCCTATCAGCTATGAGCAACCAGCTTCAAACTACAAGCTACCACCTTTCAGCTTACAACTTTCAGTTATAAGCTACAAAGCCCTTGGAGCGAAACGGAACGGGATCAGCTTTGAGCTATGAGCTATAAGCTATTACCTCTTCCCTCCCACCTCCGGTCTGAACAAGCCTATCGCAACCGCACGGGCGACAAGCTGTTGAATGTTGTGAGCTTCCAGCCTGGCTTTCATGTTGGCCACATAACCCCGGATGGTGCGTGGACGCAGCCCCAACCGAAGCGCAATCTGAGCCGTGGTCAATCCATCACCCAGCAGCACCAATATCTGATGTTCTCTGCGGCTGAGCTTCGGCAGCTCATCTTCTGGCACTGGCGGACTGTGCGTCACAACCACCACATCCCCTTGCTGACGGGCATATAGCGGTCCCGGCACGCCAGGCAGGAATTCCTCCCAGCGTCCGTGATTAACCGCCCGGATAATCCGGGCAGGGGGAGCATTCACATCCATCACACCAAAGGACTCCATATCCTTAAAGATCAATACCCGTGTCATATCTAAACCCTCCCGAGTGTCATTTCATAACTATGATAGAACATCCAGCATTATATATAGAACGTATGTTCTAATATTACGATTAGAATCCTGTTTTTGTCAAGGGGAAAACCTTAAAAATAGGTGCAAATCAAACTGAATGATCCCTGGATTTATTCGTTATGCGTCTTTGATGTATTTTTAATCACTCCAAATAAAATAGCTGGTGCCCCATAAAGATCAGCCTGATCGGGCGGGTGCAGACTGCTACATCAGGCAGTGCAGCCAGCAGAGCTGCCACATAGACTGCATTGAAAGATGAGAACTCCCAGGCAATTTGCTGACCGGTCAATTCACGTCGATCCAATAATGCAGAAAATGCTTCTTCAAGCGTCTGGCGTGCGATGGTACGTTGTTTGCCATTCACCACAGGAGACAGCACCACACGGTCGCCCTGAACATCCATCACCTCAAATGACTTCCCCCGTACAAGCGTCTTCAATTCACGTCCACCCAGGGAGCAGATCCTTGGCCAGAGCTGACTCATGGTCAACATAGCATACCCACCTGTTTAACCGGACATCAAGGTGCGCTTGATATCAGCCTCCCGCCACATTGATATCTCTAACCTTCCCTGCTTCTTCAATTCTGCATGGCTATGATTATACATGAAGTCGAGTCACTTTCAGGATCACTTTGAGTCATTTCCAGATGCGTTACTCCTGATTCCTGGTACCTGACAAGCTGAAGCGGGATCACTCAAAGAGTGCTCTTCGAGCATGTCGCAAAGTCCCCTTTTGGGGATCAGTCGTCATCGTCCCCGAAGGTGGAATGCCAAGTTCATGAGAACTTGGCATTACTACTCACCATTCACAATTCACTATTCACCGTTCTTCCCAAGTATAATTTCTCGCATGACACCTTCTGCCCACGAAACTCTCCCCAATATATCCCAAATCATCCGCTCCAACCGAAAGACGTTCAGCCTTGAAATCAAGCCAGATGGCCAATTGATCGTGCGTGCACCAAAATACGCCACCCAGTCACAAATTCTCAAACTCGTCAGAAGCAAAGCCTCCTGGATCGAAAAATCCCGCGCACGTGCAGCTAACATCAAATCGCAGCGAAAGCCTAAATCCTTCAAGCCTGGGGAAACCTTCTGGTACCTTGGTGAGCAGTACCCATTAAGGATCACGGACCGTTCCCGCCCCATCCTGGCATTGGATGGCACTTTCCTCCTTTCAAAATCCGCCCAGAACAACGCAAAGGAAGCCTTTATCGCCTGGTATCGTAAAGAAACCCGTGCGATCACGCATGATCTGATCAGAGAATACCAGAAGAAATATCATTTCAAGGTCAATAAGGTGCGCATCACCAGTGCAAAAACACGTTGGGGAAGCTGCTCCAGCAAGAACAACCTCAACTTCACCTACCGCCTGTGCATGGCTCCCATGCGAGTGATCGACTATGTTGTCGTGCACGAACTGACCCACCTCAAGCATCACAACCACAGTAAAGCCTTCTGGAATGCGGTTGAGCGGATCAAGCCCGATTACAGGAGAGAGCGGGACTGGCTGAAGAAGCATGGCCATCTGCTTACGCTGGATTGAAACATTCTTCCCCAATCATTAACCTCTTAATAACCCTCTGAAAAACAATTCATCATAAATATTGAATATTATTGATATTAATCGAATTTACACCAAACAAACCTGGAGCATTACAAATGACAAATCAGGAAAAAATGAACGTCCTCTTTCTTTGCACAGGAAACTCCTGCCGCAGCCAGATTGCTGAAGCCTGGCTCAGGGAATTAGGTGGGGAGCAGTTCAATGTCTTCAGTGCTGGCCTGGAACCGCATGGTGTCAACCCATTCACCATCAAGGTCATGGAAGAGACGGGTTATGACATGAGCGAACATCGCTCAAAACACCTTGATGAATTCGTAGGCAAAGTCAATTTTGATTACCTGATCACGGTTTGCGGTAATGCTGATGAACGCTGTCCGGTTTTCCCCGGCATGGGTAATCGACTGCATTGGCCATTTGAAGACCCGGCTGCTTTCGAGGGTCCGGAGGAAGAGAAAATCGCTCTATTCCGCTCTGTTCGCGACGAGATCAAGCACAAGATCGAAGGTTGGCTTGGATAAATTCAATGATAGGGATTTCGAGACAAAATAAGGGAATCCCTCATCCGTCACGCCTTCGGCATACAACCTTCCCCCGGGGGAAGGCTGTAAGATGGCTGCCCTGAGGAGGTACGACGTGAGGGATGATGAGGAAAAAGAGGCTGCCTTTTAGGCAGCCTTTTATCTTTACTTTCGAAGGCGCGTTGCCTTCACAAACCTTTCAATACTTTACAGCTCGCAATAACGATCCACCCGCTTGCCAACCACAGCCAGGCTGTCCGCCCAGAACTGCTTCGACCGGATATCAATGCCAAACCTTGCAGCCAGTTCTGCTGCCGGCGCTTCACCAGTGCTGGAGAGCAGTTTCTTATAATCGGGAACGAAAGCCTCACCACGTTGCTGGTAAATGGCATACAGGCCAATACCGAACAACATCCCGAAGGAATAAGGGAAGTTGTAGAATGAAAGACCTGCTGAATAGTAATGCGGCTTCCAGGTCCACATATATTTATGCCGGAAATTCGCATCCAGTCCTTCGCCATAGGTTTGCGACTGGGCATCTTCCATGATTGCGCTCAGCTCATCAGCACTCAGCTCAGATTTTTCACGCCGCTCGAAGACTTCCTTTTCGAACAGGAACCGGGAATAAATATCCACGATGACCTGCGCATCACCGATCAGGGCTGTTTCCAGCAGGGCCAGCTCTTCCTGCGGGTCTGTGATCGTCTTCATAACCGCATTAAAAGCGATCGTTTCGCACATGATCGAGGCTGTTTCTGCCATTGTCATAGGTGTCTGGCTCTGCAGAGGGGTCTTATTGGCCTGATACATATTGAAATTATGATAGCCGTGCCCGAGTTCATGGGCGATGGTCATCACCTGGTCCAAAGTGCCGTCAAAATTGCATAGGATGCGTGATTCCTTGACCGCTGGGACACCCATGCAAAATGCTCCGCCTCGTTTCCCTGAGCGCTGCTCCGCATCAATCCAATGATTATCAAATGCTGTTTCTGCGAAACTTCCCAATTCCTGAGAGAAACCATTGAAATGCTCAAGGATGAAGTCCTTTGCTTCGCTGTACGAATATGTTTTCTCGACCTTTCCAACCGGTGCAAACACGTTCCACCAGGGAAGTGCTTCCTGCCCAAACCGGGCTGCTTTCGCTTTGAAATACCGCCTGAAAGTGGGGAAGGAGTCCTTCATCGCTTCCATCATCACCTCCAGCGTTGCGCGATCGATCCGAGCCTGGTCTATTGGGGCATGCAGGGCATCTTTTCGTCCCCGATGCGTGTTGATGGTGTTCGCCCATCCCTTGATCCCGTTCATGCAGGCTGCCAGAGGCTCCTTGACAGATTTCCCAGGCTGCCATCTCCGTTTCATATGCCCGTTTCCTCACTGATTCATCCGGATGTGAGTGCAGGTTGATCAATGCCGGCATGGGCAGCGTTTTCATCTCGCCATCCAACTCAAAGTCAACGGTCTTCTGTGATGTGACCGTTCCCTGAAGCTTTGTCCATGCCCTTGCGCTGGAAAGGCTCAGCTCGTTTTGTAAGATTTCTTCTTTTTCGCTCATCAGGTATTGGCTTTGTTCAGCGATCTCCTGGACGGGGAAAGCATGCTCGCCAGCGCTGTTGCCCAAAGCCAGTACTTCGGGAAGCTGTTCCTTGAATTTTCCAACCCAGGCTTCCAAGACCACGATGATTTTTTGAACTTCCACAACCACCATATCAAACTGTGATCCCAGTTTCAGTGCTTTTTCGTTGAACGAATCCGTTGAGATGAAAGAATGCAGGTAAGCCCTAATGGTTGTCACTTTTATCAACAATTCATTAGTTTGATCCAGCATCATACTGATAGCTTCGTTAATTAACTGATGCGGACTTTCCACGGTCACTTTTGACCATTTTTCCTGGTAATTCTGCCGTACAGATTCAGTGGTTTCTTTCACCCATTCAATGTCTTTTGTTAATTCCGGTGAATCCAGGTCGGAATATACATTCGTCAGGTCCCAATGTGGGGGGGTTGTTGCCATCATTCACTCCTTATCATTTTGTAATGTCATAAATCATACCCAATCACCGGCTTAGTTGAAATCCTCCGGCAAATTGTCTACATCCTTTAAACAGTTCTATCACTAACCTCTCGATCAAAAAATCAACATGTCCCGTGTGCCAGCAGAGCGACCCGTTTTCCTTCATTAAATAAGCGGTTATAAGTCGCACAGGCTTCAGGTGTTCTTTGTACGATCAACTCTGTAATTCCGGCTGATCGAATGTGTTTTATTGTCTTTTCCAACACCTCTATCGCACCTTGCACACCGATCCCAATCACGAGGATGTCGATGTCCTTCTCAAAGACACAAGCCACCATATGCGGTTTGAGTCGGTGACCTTTACGGTCTGCCCAGGGGGATACGCTTCCATCATATACGAAGACGTCCTTTCCGACCCCTTCTCCATCACCGGAATGGATTTCCCCGTCGATTTGGAACCTGGCCCACTTAAAAGTTTCGATCGGACCTGCCTTATCTTTCACTTCGCACTACCTCTCGCTGAAATAAAATGACTTGACAAACGCTCGTCATTGGTATAATGGTCTTACTTTGATTATATTCTGAGCTTATATTTTCAAGCAAGAACCAGAAAGGGTTCCATGGCGTTTCGTATCACTAAAGAATGGCTCATCAACATACCGGATGAATTTGAACACCGGGTTGAAGATGAAAAACTGGTCTTCTGGAAGACCGGCATCACTGTGATTGCAGTAGCCTTTCGGCTTCCCGAGAATTCATCAAAATTAGAGCTGCTTTATCAGATTCAGGAAAAGAAACCCGAGAACATCCTGGAGACTTTTGTGTCCACCGAAGGTGAGATCGCTGGCCTGGGATACACGCAACTCCAGGAGGTTGAATGTGCTAAAAAACGTATCTCCCTGACAACCTTCACAGTCAGCGACACCTCCTGTCTGCAGATTGCCTTCTATCTGGATGATCCCACTGACCTTGGTTGGGCAAAATCCACATGGAAGGGGATCGTTTTCCACCCGGAAGCAGACCATACTGGCACCGTCAAATCAAATTAAGATCTTCGATCTGACAACCTGTATACATTTTTCTTAAGTATATCATAATTTTTCATTAATATTCTTCGTTTTCTGCTTATATTTTCGAATGTTAATTTGAGTATTCTTAATATTATGCTATAATATGCTTAAATTATTCATAACTATAAGCAACGAAAGGAAAAAAGATGAAAAAAGAAATTCGCTCAATTGAAAGTTTCGATCAAATCCAATTCAAAGATTTCGGCCGGCTGATCCTCACCCAGGGCGATCATGAATCTCTCACAGTTGAAGCGGACGAAGAACTCCTGCCAGAACTGATTACGGAAGTACAAGGAAGCAAACTGATCCTGGGGATCGACCGCGATTGGTTCCGCAGGATTGGAAAAGTATTTTCTTCCGTGTTTTCCAGTAAGGATCACAAGGTCATCTACACCCTTACCTTTGTGGACCTGAAGGCGGTCAGTATCAGCGGTCAGTGCCACCTTGAGTGTGACAGGCTGGAAACGGACGACCTCAAACTCAATGTGTCAGGCCTGGGCAATCTGGAATTTGGTCACATGGATGTCAACAGCTTGAAGGTGAATATCAGCGGCAGAGGAGAATTTTCAGCACAGGGACGGGCAGACATGGGAGAACTGCGGATCTCCGGTTCTGGGGAATTCCAAGCGCCTGATCTCGCCAGCCAATCAATGAGAGTTGTCATCTCTGGCCAGGGGAATGCAAATGTACGCGTCGCTGAAAGCCTTGATATCACCATCTCAGGTCTCGGACAGGTCAACTATTACGGCCAGCCAAAGATCCGCCAGGTCATCAGCGGTCTGGGCAAATCAAAAAGGTTGAATGAAGCCTAAAGATTCGATACAATTATTTCAGAGGTGCAATGACACAGGAAATAAAAATCGAAAAGAAAGCATCAGAGGTCGTTCAACCCAAAAATACTGAAGAAGCAAGGCAGGCAATCCGCACAAAACAGGACTTATCCGGTGCTGACCTGAAGGGGATGGAACTGGATAACATAAATGCCGTTGGCGCGGTCCTGCGAAAAACAGACCTGACAGGAGCAGATCTTTCTCATTCCCTGCTTGTAAACCCCAACCTGTACAGGGCTACCCTGCATGGTGCAGCAGTTAACAACACCCTCTTCATCGGTGGAGACTTCGTCAAGGCAAGCTGCAAAGGGACAGACTTATCTGACACCCTGTTTTTTCGTGTGGATGGGGAAAATGCCAGCTTTGAAGGCGCATCCCTCCGCGATTCAGCCTTTGTTGGCGCAAACCTGGAAAATGCCGATTTCACGAAATCAAATTTGAGTGATACCCGGTTTGCTTCCTCCAGACGTGACAGGTGCTGACTTCACAGATGCGGATCTCTCCGGTGCCCGGGCATATCATGTGGATTGGGAAACGGCAAAAGTGCCCCCTGTCTTTCTTCCTGACCCCCTTTTCCAGATTCCCCGCTGGGCTTGGTCAGTGTTGATCGGAGCGGTGCTTGGATTAACCGCGGTGTTTCTTTATTGTGTAGACCGGAAACGGAAGAAAACCTCAAAGTAATCAGCTTGAACCTTCAAACTCAAATCCCCGGAATTTCGAAAATTCCGGGGATTTTGATTTGCATTTCTTACCCACGTGTCAAGCATGCATAACCTAAAGCGACCTCTCTCAAAGTTTTAGTACCATCACACTAAACCGATCCCTCATGGTCTCCTGACCATGGGGGGTGTTTCTGACCGCAGGTCTCCAAGTAAAACATAAGATATTCCAGAAGGCACACCGGCCCTTACAGGAGTTTTTGCACTCCTTCCAGGACATTTCACAGTCCTTACAGGAGGCTACGCACTGAGGACTCCTGTTCCATCATAAGATTCAACACCATTTGGCACGGCATGCCGTGCCGCTACAAAATCATGGAAAACGCCTAGGTTATGCACAGCCAATCCAATTTCTTTGATTCAGGGATTGCCCTGCGTGACATTACCTGATATTTTTCTCAGGACAATTAAATCAAATGTGTTTACTGGTAGAATCCATCTCAGGAGTGTGAATAATGAATAAAATTCAACGTCTGCGCGCCGTACTTAATGGAAAGATACCTGACCGCGTCCCAGCCAGCCTTTGGTTTCACTTTCCAAAGGAAACAGCAAAAGGCAAAGCATCCGTCAAGGCACATATTGATTACTATCGTCAAACAGGTATTGATTTCCTGAAAATCATGAATGAACACCATTATAGAGTGGAACATCAAATCAAGACCCCCTCTGATTGGCGAAATATCAGGCCTGCGCCCCTCAGAAGTGACTTCTACCAGGCACAACTGGACGAGATTAAAATGATCACGGACCAACTTGGCGGGGAATGTCTGACGACGACCACAATCTTTAACCCCTTTTCCTCAGGCAACCATGCGGCTGGGAAACTGGTCACCGAACATCTAAAAATGGATCCAGAGTCCGTCAATATCGGACTGGGTACCATCGCTGAGAGCCTGGCTGAATTTTCTGCAGCCTGTCTTGATGCCGGTGCGGATGGAATTTATTTTTCTGCTCAGGGCGGTGAAGCTGACCGATTTACCGAAGATGAATTTCTAGCCTATATCAAACCACACGACCTAACGGTGCTGAGGGCAATCGAAGGTAAAGGGGAATTGAATATCCTCCACATCTGCCGCGATAACATTCGCCTTCACCTTTATGAAAACTATCCAGGCGATGTGATCAACTGGGCAGCAACAGCAAAACACAATATCCCACTAGAAACGGGTAAAAGACTCTTCAATCGCCCAATTCTCGGTGGTTTGGATAACCGCGGCGTGATTGTCGATGGCACGCGTGAAGAGATCCAGAACAGGGTACACGAAATCATCGAATCATTTGGCCCTTTGAATCTCATCATCGGTGCGGATTGCACCCTGCCAACAGATATCAATTTCGATCATATCAGGGCAGTGATTGAAGCGACATCATCTTATATCACTGAAAAGCGCTGATTTTTTTAATTCAAAAAATCAATGACCACACCGACCTGCATTGTGATATGATTACCAGTTGGAATGTTTGAATAGTTTTAGGAGTGTTTTGAATGAAGAACCTGTTGCTCATGCGCCACGCCAAATCAAGCTGGAAAGATGAAAAACTAGAAGACCATGAACGACCGCTCAAAAAACGTGGTTTTAAAGATACTAAATTAATTGCTAAAGTGATCAAGAAAAACCATCTCACACCTGATTTGATCCTTGCTTCAACAGCTCAACGTGTCAAAGATACCGTAGAAACCTTTGTCGAAACAATAAATTATAAGAATGAACTGGTTTATTCTGACAAACTCTACATGGGGGAGCCGCAGGATTTCATCAAAATCCTCAAAAAACAGGCAAAGGATTATGACACGGTTATGATCGTCGCCCACAATCCTGGGTTGGAGACATATCTCCAAATCGTCGACGGGGAGATCGAAGCCATGCCAACCGCAGCTTTAGGGCAACTTGTCCTGGCAATCGATAGCTGGGAAGAGATCTCTTTGGAAAGCATGGGGGAGTTAACAGGATTCTGGACACCGAAAGCATTGAAGAAGAAGGAAAAGTAAAACCTCGGTTTTGTTTTTTCTAATATACGCCATAGAAAAATCGTTGAGGTCAACGATTTTTCTGGTTTAAATGCACTCCCCTTAGGGTAGACACAGTCCCAAACGGGAGGCAAGCACAGGTCTACCCCTACAAAATGTATAAACAGCTGAAAACCTCAGGCCAATAATTGTTCAAGTTTTCTCAGGTAGGGGCAAGCCTCTGTGCTTGCCCGATACCATGTTTCTCATGATTAGACCAGCATTTTTATGGTTCACCTGCTCTTTGGGATGTACCGTGCTATCTTCGCTGCAAGATTTGATAAGGGGAATGTTTGCAGCCACACTCTGCCTGGCCCGGTGAGGGTCGCCAGGAATAATCCCTCCCCGGCAAACAGTACATTCTTGATCCCTTTCACCATTTTGATGTCATATGTGACTGAAGGCTGGAACATGGCAATATGCCCGGGGTCAATCAATAATTGCTCGCCGCTGGCGAGGTCGCGCTCCTTGACCTCACCGGGGATTGCCAGGAAGACCATACCTGGCCCGGTGACTTCCTGAAGGATGAAGCCCTCACCGCCGAAGAGGCCAGCACCAAGCTGCTTTCGGAAATGCATTTTAATCTCTACTGATTGTTCAGCGCACAGGAAAGCATCCTTCTGGCAGATCATGGATTGGTTGGGCTCTAATTGAAAATCAAGCACCCGCCCGGGGGCTTCAGGTGTGAACACAATAGAACCCACATCCACCTCACAGGCGTAGGTCACCATGAACAGCGATTCGCCAGCCAGTGCCCGTCCCAGGCCTGCCATCAAACCACCGCGTGTGCTGGTTGACATATTGATCCCCTTACTCATCCAGGCCATCCCGCCTGATTCAGTAAAAACTGATTCTCCCTTGGCTAATCGAACTTCCAGAGTTGGAAAAACAGTCCCTTCAATACGATACTGCATGACTACTCCTTTCTTATTGTTATCAGATCAATGATTTACATAAACAATAGGCTTTAATTGTCTCTAACCTATCCCATCCCGGATACAAGCGCCAGAAGCAAGCCGCCAGCGATCACGCTGCCAAGCTGCCCGGCAGTGTTGGCCCCCATGGCATGCATCAGGATGAAGTTCTCAAAGTCCTCTTCCTGTGCCATTTTTGCAGATAACCGCCCAGCCATTGGAAAAGCGCTGATCCCACAGGCACCGATCAATGGGTTGATCTTCCCACCGCTCATGGCTGACATCAATTTTCCAAACAGCAGCCCGGCGACCGTATCCAGAATAAAGGCGATCAATCCCAAGCGCCATGATCAGTAATGTCTGCAGGTTGATGAAAGACTCAGCCTTCATCGTTGAACCAATCGCAAGTCCTAAGAACAGGGTGGCGATATTGATGATCTCATTCTGGGCGGCTTTACTCAACCGGTCCACAACAAGGCTCTCTCTGAGCAAATTCCCCAACATCAAGGAAGCAATCAGGGGAGCGGCATCTGGTGCCGCCAGGCTGACGATAAAGGTGACAAATATTGGGAAAACCACCAATGTGAGCCGTGAAACCGGACGGGGGGCATATTCCATTCTGATCAAGCGCTCTTTGCGCGTGGTCAGACAGTTTCATGATCGGCGGCTGAATGATAGGTATCAAACTCATATAGGAGTAAGCCGCGACAGCGATAGGCGCTAAAATCTCAGGTGCGAGTTTACTTCCCACAAAGATCGCTGTAGGCCCGTCAATCGCACCAATTACACCGATAGAAGCCGCTTCGTTCATCGGGAATCCCAGTAATAAAGCCAGGAGTAGTGTCAAGTAGATCCCAAACTGCCCGGCAGCCCCAAGCAGGACCATTTTTGGTTGAGCCAACAAAGGGCTGAAATCGATCATAGCGCCGACACCTATAAAGATCAGCAGCGGAAACAATTCAGATTTGATCCCAGCATCATAGATCACTTTCATAAAACCAACATCTGAGGACATACCAATGTTGGCCATGATGCAGCCAAACCCGATCGGCAGCAGCAGGACAGGTTCGTATTCCTTGACCACGGCCAGGGTGATCAGGCCCAGGCCAAGCAGGACCATGACGGCATTACCTAGTGAAAACTCTGTGAAACCTCGTGTGATCTCTTCCAACAAATAAGAAAAATCCATCCACTAACTCCCTTATTCTTTGAAGGTCATCAGAACCTGACCGTGGTTAACCTGTTCGCCCACATTCACCGCAACCTCCCCAATTACCCCATCCCGGCTGCTCTTGATCGCATTCTTCATTTTCATCGCTTCAAGCGTACACAGTTCCTGGCCGCGAGTGACGGAGTCTCCTCCTTTCACCAAAACAGCCACGATAACGCCTGGCAGTGGCGCAGCAACGTCCTTGCTGCTGCCTGCCTGAGCTGGTCCACCAGGTGCGCTTTGCATTGGTTCTGGAACGGAAATCCCGGGCGCAGAAGTCACTGCAGGACCGATTGCCTGATCCGATTCTGGCCACACTTCAAAACGTTCCCCATCTACGATCGCCACAACAGGGCGTGCGTGGACATCTTCAACTTCCACCTGGTAGGTTTTCCCGTCAATCTCAACTTTGATCTTCATAGAAACATCCTCATTAATGTTTATTCTCTAACTGACGTGATCGATGGTAAGACAGCCAGGGGCTGATCTCGACTCGCTCTTCTTTCAACATATGTCCCGCTATTCGCTTTTGACTGGAAGAAATAGCCAATGCAACCGCTACCCCTGCCGCGGCTGCTCGCCGCTGGCCTTCTACTTCCTTGATATCCGAAACCGATGGTTGTACAACTGCATCCCCATCTTCCCCCTCTGCAGGCAAATGTTTCTTGTTGGAGGTTACACGCATCATCAAAGCCATCAATAACCACAACAAAATGATCAGGAAGAAGACCAGGCCCATCCCAATCCCGGCAATTAGTAAACCTTGTTGGATTTCAGTCATGTCTTTTCCTCTTATACCGGCATATTACCGTGCTTGCGGGGAGGTCGCTGTTCGGCTTTGTTTTGGGTCGCATTGAGGGCTTTAATGATCATCGCTCTCGTTTCAGCAGGTTCGATCACATCATCCACGTAACCAGCACTTGCGGCAGCATATGGATGCAGGTAGCGGTCCCGGTATTCCTCTTCTAACCGTTTTCGTGTGTCTTCAGGATTTTCTGCTTCCGCAAGTTCCCTCCGATGGAGAATATTGATCGCACCCTGGGGTCCCATCACTGCAATCTCAGCACTGGGCCAGGCATAGCTGATATCCGTCCCCAGATATTTGCTGCTCATGACAACGTAAGCTCCCCCGTAGGCTTTACGTGTGACCACACTTACCTTTGGCACTGTTGCTTCCGAATAAGCAAACAGCACTTTCGCACCATGCCGGATGATTCCCCCATGTTCCTGGCTTATCCCCGGCAGGAAACCCGGTGAATCCACAAACGTGACCAAAGGCAAATTAAAGGCATCAAAAAATCGGACTGCGCGGCTGATCTTGTCTGCGGCATTAATATCAATCACCCCTGCCATTACGCTGGGTTCCTGTGCAAGAATGCCCACCGACCTGCCGTTTAACCGCCCCAAGCCAACGATTGCATTTCGGGCATAACCTGCCTGGATCTCAAGGAATGACCCCCGGTCAACGACAGCTTCAATCACATCATGCATGCTGTATGGGATGCTCGGGTCAACCGGAACAAGCGTATTCAGCGCTATCTTCCCTTCGCCATGGATTATCATTCGCTCTGCTGAATGGCGGATTATCAACATTATTGGATGGCAGGTAGCTCAGGATTGAGCGCGTTAATGATAAAGCCGCTTCTTCGTTCATGGTCATGAAATGAGCAATGCCACTTCGGGTCGTATGCACCTGAGCGCCGCCAAGCGACTCAAAATCCGTTTCCTCCCCTGTAACCGTCTTGATCACCTGAGGACCGGTCAGGAACATAAAAGACTGTTTATCAACCATGATAATCAAATCTGTTACAGATGGAGAATAAGCAGCGCCGCCGGCACATGGCCCCAGGATCAGGCTGATCTGCGGGACGACGCCCGAATACTGCGCATTTCGTTTGAAGATTTCTGCATACCCACCCAGGCTCTTGACCCCTTCCTGGATCCGTGCCCCACCTGAATCAAGAATACCGATGATCGGGCTGCCGCTAGAGACCGCCAGATCCATCACCCGGCAGATTTTGCGGCTGTGCATCTCACCCAGTGCGCCTCCCGACACTGTGAAATCCTGCGCATACACATACACCGTACGGTTGTCGACGGTGCCGTATCCTGTCACCACACCATCCCCGGGAAAACCCGGCTTTTCCGGATCGGTTTGCTGGGTTGTAAATGCTTCAAGCTCCACAAAGCTATTCTTATCCAACAACAGGTCAAGACGTTCGCGGGCGGTTAATTTCCCCTTCGCATGCTGCCGGTCAATGCGATCCTGTCCACCTCCCTGCTCCGTTTTGGCACGCATCTTACGCAGTCGGTCTATTCTGGGATCTTCTTTTTCCATATGACTCCTCAGTAAAAAAATACAATTGGTTCTAAAAACCAATTGTATCACCAACCCTATTTATTCGGCATTCAGTATTATTGTTTGGGTCAACAGAAATTGAAAAACATTCTGATTTATCAGAATACAGAGCAGGCCAATATATTATTATTCTTCAATCAGGAGGGGTTGCGGTAACGATTGGCAGCAGGTTGCTTAATGGTTGGAGTCGAATAGGTTTTCGGTAGTTTCGCAGTAAATGGGCAGGCGGTAAAACCTTTACAGGCTGCTGCACAGTTTCCGATACTCTCACTATCTTCAACCCTGGAGTCATCGATGAGGTGACCTGTGTTTACAAGGTGCTGGATCATACCTTCCAGTGCGCTGCGTTCAACTCCCAGTTTAACTTTTAACTCGTTGAGCTGGATCGCCCCCCTGGTTGTTTTGATCTCATGAAGAATTTGACTGATCATATCTTGAACTCATCCCAAACCAAGCAGGATGCCTCCCTGGAAGACAACGAAAGCCATTAACCAGGCGAGAATGAACTGGCCGATTACCGATATCCAGGTCCATTTACTCCCCAACTCCTGCCGTTCAGCAGCAACTGCCACAACACAGGGTGTGTAGAGCAATACAAAAACCATAAATGCGAACGCTGCCAAAGCACCGTGTCCATTACTGGTTTCTTCAAAGCTGTCCTGAACAGCTGTCATCAGGGTGGTGGGGTCTTTTTCCGCTTCTTCCTCGAAAAGGTTGATGCCGACAATCAAAGGAAGTGATTTTATCGTATCACCTGTTGCACGGATAAAAGAAATTACGATCTCACCGATATCTTCAAAGAAGTTTGTTGGTTCTACTTCATCTGTGAGTTCCTCCAGGCTATGAACCTGAGTAAGCGTGGTCACGACAACCTCTTTTGCCACAAAACCTGTCACAAGGGCACCGCTGGTTTCCCAGCTTCCGAAACCGAGAGGCTTCAAAATTGGGGAAATCACTTTACTGACAGAGGCAAAGGCGCTGTTGCTAATTTCGACATCGGCAAATTGACCTGCCCCGCCAACCGGGATAGCCGTTAGAAACCATAAAATGACGCTGGTCACCAGGATGAGCGACCAGGCTTTTCGGACAAATTCACTTGTCCGTTCCCACATATGGGACCAGATACTTCGCAGGGTGGGAATGCGGTAAGGAGGAAGTTCCATGACGAATGCAGATAGTTCTTTCCCTTTGAAGACCGTATTTTTAAGGATGATGCCCAAAACGATTGCCGTGATGATACCTAACAGATATAAGCTGAATACGATAAGTCCAGCACGTTTTGGGAAGAAAATGGCTGAGAATAACACATAAACCGGCAAACGAGCACCGCAGCTCATAAATGGCACAAGCAAGCCGGTCAGGATACGGTCTTTTTCATTCTCCAGCGTTCGGGTAGCATATAAAGCAGGCACGGTACAGCCAAACCCAACCAGCATGGGTAGAAAACTCTTACCATGCAACCCCAGAATATGCATCAAACCGTCCATAACAAAAGCTGCCCTTGCCATATAGCCGGAGTCTTCCAAAATTGCCAGAGCAAGGTAAAGGAACATCATTACAGGGATAAAAGCCAGCACACCCCCAACGCCGGCGATGATACCCTCCACAAACATACTTTCAACCCAGCTCCCGCCCATCCCAAGCAATTCTAAAATATGAGTGATCCAGTTGGCAATTGGACCATTGACCACGCTGGCGATCCATTCGAGATATGGTCCAGAAACATCCGCTGTCAATTTAAAGACGACCCACATTGCAAATAAGGAATATCGGGAGTCCAAGCAATCGACTGGTAAAAACTTTATCAATTTTATCCGAGACGGTCAGACGGTCTTCTCGTGTTCGGTTTAACAGCTTCTTTCACCAAGCCATTGATCCAGCCGTAGCGATGGTCAGCAATAACCACATCAACGTCATCATTGAATATTTTATTCAGGTGGGCAATACTTTGCTCAGCAGAAGTCAGGATATCCCGGCCTTCCTGTGAGACTTTCAGCCGCATTTGAATATCAGGATCCCCTTCCATTAATTTGATCGCCAGCCAACGAGTGGGATATTGCTCTGTAAGCCACTCAACTTTTTGGATCAATTCCTGCAGGCGGACGATCTCTTCTTCTGCTTCGCGTCCATAATCAATGCTGAAACCGGATCGTTGTGAGTAAGCCAGGTCATGGGATGTCATGCGCCTTGATCCTCACTTACTGCAATAATCGCTTTGATCAAGGGCTGAATACCATCACTCTTATTCGCTATTGTTCGTACAACAGGAGAACTCAATCCCTGACTTAGCATATCTATATCGATACTTAATCCACGGGTTTTAGCAATATCTGACATATTCAATGCAACCACAACAGGTACATCAAGTTCCAGAACCTGGACGGTAAGATATAAATTGCGCTCCAGGTTGGCAGCATCAACAACTGTTACAACCAGGTCAGGTTTTTCGTTAATAATATAATCTCGTGCAATCACTTCTTCCGGTGAATACGCTGTCAGGCTGTATGTGCCAGGCAAATCCACGACTTCAATTTCAAAGTCGTCATACTTGAATTTCCCCTGTTTCTTTTCAACGGTCTTTCCAGGCCAGTTGCCCACATGCTGATGGGAACCCGTCAACGCGTTGAATATTGTGCTTTTTCCAGCATTTGGATTGCCAGCCAGCGCTACACGCAAGGTTTTCATGTATTCTTCCTGCTATCGGAATTTGTTTTTGCGGTGGTGATGACGATTTAAATGATGTCTCCACCCTCCCCTGCCAACATGGTTTTCTGACTTGAGGGCTTCTTCGTCCAATTCAAAACGGACCATGATCCTGAGTGCCATTCGGCGCCCCAGGGCGATGCGTGATTCCCTCACACACAAAACCAGCGGTCCCCCACCATTCTGAACTATCCTGATTTTCACACCAGGTGTCAGACCCAATGCTGTCAGCCGGTGTACAACGGCTTCCCCTCCCTGGATGCGGTCAAGTGCCAAATCCTGCCCCACTGGCGCCATTGCGAGTGGACAAACGATTTTCTTCATCTACCTGCATTCTCCATACGGATCCTGGATGCCAATTCATCTGCCAGCCGAACTCGTCCCTTAGGGGATTCGGCCAGCACCTCACCTCTGCTGCCAACAGCCAGCACATTGATTGTCATACCCGGTTGAAGGCCTTCAGAAGCCAAGAATTCCGCTGTTAATTCATCAGTATCAATGCTGACAAGTAAACCGCTCTCACCTGCCTGAAATTCAGTCAATGGGATACCCGAAAAGGATTTCCCTTCAGACCCACTAATTTGAGGGATAAGCTTCCCGTGAAGATTAACTCTGGGATGATCCAGAAAAACAGAAAGCCGTTCGCCTACTTCATCAGAAGTGATATGCTCCATATGACAGGCCAAATCATCTGCGGTTTCGACTGCCATTTTCAATTCACGCACCAGGAAAACTTCCCACAATCGACGGTGCCGCAGAATCCTGCTGGAAATCCGCTCCCCCGCCAGCGTAAGCTCAACACCCTTGTACGGCACATAACGCACATAACCCAAATTAACCAATTTCTTGACCATCTGATTAACTGAAACAGGCTGTACGCCAAGTCCCAGAGCGATATCCGGAATTGGAATGTACTTGTCATGACTATCATCCAATTTTTTTCGGATGGTCACCAGGTACATTTCTTCACTTTCAGTTAATAATTTTTGGTCTACCATATCATTTTTGGTCATTATTTTATGTCTGAACATATCATAACCCGGATTTGAATGATTAGCAACCCTCAGATGTCATACATGCCCTAATGATGTTTGTCATTCAACACGATATCCTATTGAGTTCGTTCAACAGCAGGCAATTTTATGGAAAACAGCAAGTAATGATCCCCTAATTCATTGTCACTATGTGGGCTCATTCCACACAATTTTCCCGGACACCCTGTAAACATAAATCCGCGGGATTTTCGAAAATCCCGCGGATTTGCTAATCAATATATGAAAGCTATCAGCGCAAAAGAAACTTAACCCCCTTTAATCCACATAGGCATAAAACACCTGGTTGCCAAAGGCGATGAAGGCGATCTGGTCAATCCCGATGGTGAAAGCTGTTGCGGTTGGTGATTCAACTTCGAAATCGCCCAGGTCAGGACGCAGCCGCTGGTAAGCCCTGAAGCGCAGTGAAAACCGGTAGATATCTGCATTGGTGGCGTCCAGGATGCTGACTGAAGGATCCGGTGGTGCGGTGTAAAGTACAGACACATAGCTTGCTTCCGGCATCACCAGGGTTTGGTCCTCACTTCCAGCGCGACCATCAATATAGGTCACTGGTTTTTCACAGGTCACGGGGTTATCCGGCAGTCCGCTGTAGACGCAGTCCACCAATTTGCCATCTCCTCGCAAAAGATATACTTCAGGTCCATTGACCGCCATATCCACAATTTTTGAGAAATCAGGGACTTCCTCCGCCCTGGCACCTTCAAAGTAATTGTCCGGTGGATCTAAAAATTGCCCCTCTGTTGAGCCAAATATCAACACTGAAGCATTTGCTGGATTGAGAATATACAATCGGTTGTATTCATAGTCGATCCTCACCCCTTCGCCCACCCCTGCACCAGCTGATGGGAGGGATTGAACCACAGGGTCCATCCCCGGTGCGCAGTAAGCCACATTGCCAACCGCATCCACCGCGAGGATATGCGCCTGGTAGGTGTTGTTGATCGGCAGCGCGACCATATCCACCAGGGCACCCACCGTCCCGGTGCCGAAAGCGCCTGCAGTACAAATAAACTCAGGATCAACCTCATACCCCTGTTGAGATCGGGTGGCGTGGATAACACGACCATCAGTTTCATCGAACAGGTATAGGTCCAGGCCGTAAGAGATGATGCGGGTGATGTTTATCCCGGAGTACAGGACATCTGAAATAGCTGGCTGGTAGGCCAGCCGTACAGCCCCATCAAGCAGGTCCAGGGTGGTCTGGGCTTCCTGGCGCAGTTCAAGGATTTCATCCGTTTTCTTATACTCTTCTGCTTCATCAAGGAACGCCAGGGTTTGAGACCACAGATCCCGAGCCAAGACCGGGTCGCTGATGACTTTAGCATTATCTGACGCAGCCATAGCCTGTCCGAGGTAATCCTGGTACTGTAGGGTTCTCCCCCTCACCAGGAAAACACTTACCGCAATGGTGACCACCAGGATTGGAACCGCAACTGCGATGAATAACATGGTGCCCTTTGAAAGCCTTATGGACTGACCTTTTGCATCAGGCGAAAGACGAACCATCAGGTCATTGAAAAAACCACGAATCTTTCCATGTGCCTTTTCCCACCAATCGAAGAATACTGCCATACCCCTGATGCCATCCTCCTGGAGGGCTTTGGCTTTACTACGAAAGGCTTTTTTTACCTTTTTTGGACGTTCCTCAACGGCTGGCGTTTCTTCTTCATCTTCGATCTCTTCCACCAACTCAACCTTTTGTACATGTTGAGGGATCTTTTCTTCGAATGAAACATCAGGGGGAGAAGCTGGGATCAGTGGTTCAGGGACATCCTCTCCAGGAAATCTTTCCTCTTCAGCAGTCTCTATGGATGGCTCTTCTTTCTCCTGGTCAACCTCTTGCTGAGGCACGGCTTGAATTTGCTGCGTATCAGATTTAGTCTCTTCAAGATGGTCTGAACCTGTTTCCTCTTCCCCGCTTTCAGCAAGTAAAACTTCCTCTTCGGTCTCACTGGGGTGTTCTTCAGAAACCAGTTCAAGCCTGGTTTTAGGCTCATGAATATGGATCTTCCCCTCACCTTGATTGATCTGAGTGAGGTCCAACCTGAAGGTTGCAGGTGCCTGATTGAGGAGCCTCCGTCTAAGTTGCTCCAGGTCAGGAAATGCCCCACCAAGGAGCAAATCCTCAGTCCATGTATTGAGCGGTGTGTCGGTCTGGAAAAAATACCCCCCGGATCCCAGGTCCGCCTGGTAATACCGGATACTTGGGGAACGGCTGAAACCCAATCCCCTGTCTGACCCGCTTGTGTCAGAAAAATGCTGCAATCCATTCTGCGTGAGCACATAAGCATGGATATAACCGGTTTGAGCGATCAACAATGTTTTTGAATGAATGGCAGCAAGGATCAGGGTGCCGCGTATACCGCCCCCATCCTTTGCCAGTTTGAGGTTCTGTTCCATCAGGGTCAGGTTTAATGCCTCGATATAAGCCCGTAAAGCAGCGGTTACTGTGCCCCCGGTTTTGAAGAACGTCTGAGCCAATCCGTTCAGCCATGACCTCTGGATGTCCGGTGAAAGGGTTTCATCCCCTTCAAGGAACAGCGAGATCAGCAGCAGGTCGTCAGAACGACTGCGCGCGGCTCGTCTCGGTGGACTAACAGCAGTGAACCCGGCTGTTCTGGGTTCAACACGTCCTTGTTCAGTTTTTATGGGATATAAATTCAAATCATACATAGGTACCCGACTCACTTATCATTGGTTTCTTGCCTTCATTATACACAACCTTTGTCACGGTATAATTTCGCTATGGAATTTAAAGTTATTCAGAACATTCAATGACCTTGCAGCATACAAGGAAGAATGGAATCATCTGGTTAAGTCCAGTGCAAGTCAGGTGCCATTTCTGACTTTTGAGTACCTGCAGGCCTGGTGGGATACTCGTGGCGGAGGTGAATGGCCTGAAGCGTGTGAATTGGTCCTCACTGCTGGATTCCAGGGTGAGAGTTCTGGTTGGAGCTGCCCCTTTATTTTTGACGAAAAATGCTCAGGGTCAACCGATATTAAAATTCGTCGGTGCCGTTGAGGTTTCAGATTTTCTGGATTTTGTCGGTAATTCACAGAACTTACCTCGATTTATCCCCGGCTTACTGGAATTTCTGACCGATAACCCAAGCATCCCACATTGGGAAGCAATGGAACTGGACAACCTCCTCGAGAGTTCGCTTTCACTTGAAATCCTGAAAGCTGAAGCTGAGAAGCGAGGTTGGGGCTTTGAACAAGTACATCTCCAACCGGCACCTTATGTCCAACTCCCTGGGGATTTTCAAACGTTTCTCGCAGGACTGGATAAGAAGCAGCGACATGAGATCCGCCGCAAGCTCCGAAGGATCGGTGAGAGCCCAGAAGACGTGCAGCTTACATTCACTCAGAACACTGAGGACCTGGAGGACGACGTTGAAGCTTTCATCAAAATGATGGCACAGGACCCCAACAAACAGATCTTCCTGACTGACCAAATGCGCCAGCATCTCCACAATACAGCCAGAGTAGCATTCGATCATCATTGGCTGCAATTATCCTTTCTGACGCTGGACGGGAAGAAAGCTGCAGCGCATATATCATTTATCTATAACAACCGGATATGGTTGTACAATTCCGGCTGGGAGTGGGCTTATCGAGACCTCTCCCCGGGCTGGGTCCATCTGGCATACCTGTTCCAGTGGGCAACCGAGAACGGGATTGAAGTATTTGACTTCATGCGCGGTGATGAGCCTTATAAGTATAAATTCGGGGGAATCGACAGGCATGTATGGCGCGCAATATTGTCAAAAAAGTGAGCAGTGAATGGAGAGTCGTGAGTAGTATTGTTAATTTATAAGGATTCTGTCTGGAAAGGTGAGTTCTCCCACTTGGCACTCACCGTTCACAATTCACCAATAACAATTCACAATTTCCCATTTCTAACAAAGAATTAACACTTTCCCATGCCCCCATTCTTGACGCTCTTTTGGGGGCATGGTAACATTAATTTTGTGCTACATTAGCACTCTCGATGCGAGAGTGCTAAATTGTTACAGAGGTACTTATGCAATTATCAGATAGGCAAAAACTCATCCTGACCCTGATCATCCACGAGCATATTCAATCAGCGCAGCCTGTGGGTTCAAAATCACTGGTCAATAAATACAACCTTTCCTTGAGTTCTGCCACAATTCGCAATGAAATGGTTGTCCTGACCGAGTGTGAGCTACTGCGCCAGCCGCACACATCAGCAGGACGAGTGCCTACCGAAGAGGGATATCGTTATTTTGTCGGCAACCTGCTGCAAAAAAGCGGTTTACCTACCAATACACGACGAACCATCACCCACCAGTTCTATCAATCCCGCCAGGATATTGAGCAGTGGCTAAAGCTGGCAGCTTCTGTACTTGCAAACCAATCACAGGCAGCATCCCTGGTCACTGCACCCCATTCGGAGAAAGCCATTTTCAAACACCTTGAGCTGATCGCTATCCGAGGCAGGCAGGTCTTAATGGTCGCAGTGTTCTTAGGTGGTGATATCCGCCAACAGTTCATCACATTGGATGAATCCATTGCTCAGGAACGGCTCTCACAAATCGCGAGTCAAATATCCCACTTATGCACCCGCATGGACATTCTTCAGATTTCCCTGATGCGTAACCAACTCGACCCCATCGGTCAGGATATCCTGAATATCCTCCTGGCTGAAATGACGATGATTGAGGAATCAACCACCGGAGAAATTTACCTGGATGGGTTGACCAACGTGCTTTCAAAACCGGAATTCGCTGAATCAGATGAAGCCCGTCAGGCACTTCATATCCTCGAAGAGCCCTCCCTGCTGGAGAACCTGCTGGCAAGCACGGTAATGAATACCGATATAGGGGGCATCCAGGTGCTTATCGGCGGCGAAGGCACATGGGAAGAACTGAGCCAGTGTTCTGTCGTGTTGGCACGCTATGGTGACCCCGAATCGATGACCGGTTCGATTGGTGTACTGGGACCAATCCGGATGCCGTATGACCGTACCATCTCCACCGTCCGCTTTGTGGCGAATGTACTGTCTGACCTGGTATCAGATACTTTAGCGGTGTAATTATTATCATTTAATAGAAATATGAAGCTTTGGAGCCACCTATGACTGAAGAAAAACAAGAACAAAAAAAAGATCCGAAAAAGGAGAAGGAAGAAAGCAAACAGGAAGCTGTGGAATCCCAGCCCATCATTGGACTGACTTTTGATGAATATGATGCCATGGAAAAAGAGTTAGAGACCCTTCGCAAGGAAATAAACGATCAGACTGATCAACACCTGCGAGCCAGGGCTGATTTTGATAATTATAAGAAACGGCTCATGCGCGATTCGACAAAATCCCGCCAGGAAGGTGTGATCAGCGCGTTAAATATCTTCCTTGTCGCTGCTGATGACCTTGATCTTGCCCTCAAGAACAGGCCAGCCGTCAATGAATTGGAAAACTGGTTCAACGGTATCAAATTGATCCATCAAAAACTGATCAACCAGATAAAAAATCAAGGCGTTGAACGTATGGAAATTGAACCTGGTGACGAATTTGATCCTAATGTCCACGAAGCGATCACTCAAGAAGACCACGAGGAATTCAGTGATGGTCAGATCATTGAGGTCGTCCAACCAGGTTATCGTATATCAGATCGAATCATCCGTCCCGCAAAGGTACGGGTAGCAAAATAATAATAAAGGAGAAATTAAATGGGAAAAATAATCGGTATTGACCTCGGAACAACCAACTCCGTCGGCGCAGTTATGAGCGGTGGGGAACCTGTTGTAATCCCTTCAGCTGAGGGTGAACGTCTTGTCCCGTCAGTTGTCGCAGTTAATAAAAACGGTGAACGGCTGGTCGGGCGTGTCGCACGCAACCAGGCCATCACAAATCCAGAAAACACGATCTTTTCGATAAAACGCTTCATGGGACGCAAGTTTGATGATCCTGAAGTGCAGAAAGCTTTGAAGCTGGTGCCTTATAAAGTCAGCAAAGCACCAAATGGTGACTTACGCGTCAACCTGGCAGGAAAAGAATACTCTCCCCCAGAGATCTCAGCCATGATCCTCTCCAAGATCAAGCGCGACGCAGAGGCTTATCTGGGCGAACCAGTCACACAAGCCGTCATCACAGTTCCGGCGTATTTCAACGATGCTCAGCGAAATGCCACAAAGGATGCCGGTAAGATCGCAGGGCTGGAAGTTTTGCGCATCATCAATGAACCAACAGCATCTTCACTGGCCTACGGCCTGGATAAGAAAAAGAATGAGGTCATCGCAGTATATGACCTGGGTGGTGGCACGTTCGATATCTCCATCCTCGACGTCGGTGAAGGTGTATTCCAGGTCCGCTCAACCAGCGGTGACACCTTCCTGGGCGGTGACGATTTCGATCAGCGCATCATTGATCATATTGCAGATCAATTCAAGAAGGATAACGGCATCAATTTGCGGGACGACCGTCAATCCCTCCAGCGGCTCAAAGAAGCTGCTGAGAAAGCCAAGATCGAACTATCCTCAACAATGCAGGCTGAGATCAACCTGCCCTATATCACTGCTGACGCTTCCGGTCCGAAACACCTTGTGATGACGCTGACCCGTGCTAAGCTTGAGCAGCTGACGGAGGATTTAATCGAACGCAGCCTCAAACCCGTAAAGCATGCCCTGGATGATGCTAATCTCACAAAGAAGGATATCAACGAAATCGTTCTGGTCGGCGGGATGACCCGCATGCCCCGCATCCAGTCTGAAGTTCAAAAATTATTCGGCAAGGAGCCCCATAAGGGGGTCAACCCTGATGAAGTGGTTGCAGTTGGTGCAGCCATTCAAGCCGGTGTTCTTGGCGGTGAGGTCAAAGATATCCTCCTGCTGGATGTGACCCCCCTATCACTCTCCGTGGAGACCTTGGGCGGTGTGGCAACCAATTTGATCAAACGAAACACCACCATCCCCACCCGTGAAAGCCAGGTCTTTTCAACCGCCAGCGACAGTCAGACCCAGGTGGAGATCCATGTCGTGCAGGGTGAACGCCCCATGGCAGTGGACAATAAATCTCTCGGGAAATTCATCCTCGATGGCATCCCCCCGGCACCACGCGGTATTCCGCAAATCGAAGTGACCTTCGATATCAATGCCAACGGCATCCTGGAGGTCACAGCTCAGGATAAAGCCACTGGTCGCAGCCAGAACATCACCATCACTGCCTCTTCCGGTTTGAGTGAGGACGAAGTGGAACGTATGCGCCAGGAAGCTGAACAGCATGCGGATGAAGACCAAAAGCGGCGGGAATTGATCGAAGCGAAAAATCTCGCTGACAACATGGTCTATACCGTTGAAAAGACTCTCAAGGATCTGGGTGATAAGGTCCCAGAGGATATGAAGCAGAAGGTTGAAGATGCTGCGGGCAAAGTCCGTGAGGTCAAAGACGGCGACGATATCGAGGCGATCAAAAAAGCCACTGATGAGCTTTCAGAAGTCCTCCAGGAGCTTGGCAGTGCAGCTTACCAGGAGCAAGCTGAAGGTCAGCAGCCCGGAACGGAAGCTGATGGAAAAGCCCCCGAATCTGGTGGCGAAACCGGCAGCGATGATGAAGATGTCGTTGATGGTGAATTCAAACAGGTTTAGTACCTGTCAATATAATAATTAATAATCCAGGTGTCCGGGGTTTCACTCGGACACCTGATCCTAATTTAAATGGGTACGATTTGACACATTTTTCAATCCTGAGTAAACTCATTCGGATTGAAAAACATAGTAAACAAATTGTGATCCCACAATGATTGAATAAAAAGCTTATGGCAAAACGTGATTATTACGAAGTCTTGGGCGTGCCCAGAAATGCCGGTGAAGATGACCTCAAATCCGCATTTCGAAATCTGGCGCGCACGTATCATCCTGATGTAAGTGATGACCCGCAGGCGGAAGAGAAATTTAAAGAGATCAATGAAGCCTATGCGGTCCTTTCGGATGCTGAAAAACGCGCTGCTTATGACCGCTTTGGTCACGCCGGTGTCAACACCCAGGGTATGCCGGACTTCACCAATATTGATCTGTCAGACATCCTGGGAGGCATTTTTGGGTTTGGCGGTTTCGGCGGGATGAGCGGCAGACGTTCGCGCAACGCTCCGCAGCGTGGCGCAGACCTTTCCAACCGCATCAGGCTGAGCTTTGATGAAGCTGCCTTTGGCATTGAGAAAGAAGTCCAGATCACTCGTGATGAAAAATGCCATACCTGCAGCGGTTCAGGGGCAAAACCAGGCACATCACCTAAACCCTGTCCGAACTGCAAAGGTCAGGGAGAGGTGCGCCAGGTCCATCAAACCCTGCTCGGGTCAATGGTCCAGGTGGTCACCTGCCCGCGCTGCAGCGGGCGTGGTGAGGTGATTGATACCCCCTGTCCAACCTGCAGCGGACGCGGTCTGGAGAGAAAAACGATCAGCAAGAAGGTTTCCATCCCTGCGGGCGTATCCCCTGGGATCCAGGTCCGCCTGGCAGGTGAAGGTCAGCCTGGGGTTAACGGCGGTCCTAATGGCAATTTCTACCTCGAAATTGATGTTGAAAAACACAGCTTCTTCCGCAGGAAGGCTGACGACGTCCTGCTTGACCTGGATATCAACATTGCACAGGCTGTCCTGGGTGATCAAATTCATGTGCCGACTTTAAATGGCGATGTGGAACTGCGAATACCACCAGGGACCCAGCCAGGCAAAGTGTTTCGATTGCGCGAACGGGGTATTCCCCATCTGCGAGGAGCTGGCAGAGGAGATGAACTGGTGACTGTATCAGTCCAGATCCCCAATCGCCTGACAGGAGATCAACGGGAGCTGTTTGAACAGCTTGCTCAAACCATGGATCCCGATATTAAGATCCAGGAACACAGCTTTTTTGATAAGCTGCGAGATGTCTTTGGGGGCTGATATGGAACACACGGTCCATTGGATTGAAGTTAAACTGCAATGCAATGGTGAACTTGCAGAAGCCCTGGCAGAAGTGCTGGGGCGTTTTGTTTCAGGTGGGGTAGTGGTGGAAAGTGTCACCATCTTCAATCAGCACACCCAGGAAAACGAACCTACCGGCAGAATGAATGTGTTTGGGTATCTGCCTTTCAACGATGAACTGGAAGATATGAGGGACAAACTTGAGAATGCCTTTGGCCATCTGGAATTAATTACTTCCATTCCTGAACCTCAATACAGGGTGATCCTGGACCAAAATTGGATGGAAGCCTGGAAACAGCACTATCAACCCATCCAGGTGGGAGGGAATATTCTCATCATGCCTGCCTGGGCACCCCCTGATGAAGAAGAGAAACGCATTACTGTTCGAATCGATCCTGCAATGGCTTTCGGTACCGGCGCACATCCCACCACGCAGCTCTGCCTGCGTTTGTTGGAAAATCAAATTATTGAGGGAAATGATGTCATTGATGTCGGCTGCGGATCCGGGATCCTATCCATTGCAGCTTTAAAGATGGGTGCATCGCATGCCCTGGCGCTAGATACAGACGGCCAGGCTGTCGCGGCCACACAAGAGAACGCAGCCATTAATAACATCCCTGTTTCCGTGTTGGAGATTTCCAAAGGGTCTGTAGCTGAAATTCTTTCCGGTCAATTCTCGGTCAAACATGCACCGCTTGTAATGGTCAATATTCTCTCGAAGGTCATCATCAATTTATTTGGACAGGGTTTAGTGGAAGTTGTGCAGGATGGTGGGATCGTCCTGCTTTCCGGTATCCTTGCCCACCAGGTGGACGATGTGCTGAAAGCAGCCCACCAGGCAGGTTTTCTCCTCATTGAGCATTTGCACGATGGTGATTGGGTCAGCCTGGCAATGAAAAAACATTAGTTTCTGTCATGCATTCTTAGCCTGAAACGCCATCGAGATGCATCAGGTGTATCCACAGTTCAGGAGAGCCGTGCGCAGTGCATGACCTACCAGTCAACCAATCTTTATTTGTAGGTCACGCACAGTCGATTGATTCACAATGCTAAGATCAAAACAGAAAAAGGCTTGCGTGACAAATCATATCTTAAACCAAAAAAGCCTTCACCAACTTATCGGAGAAGGCTCTTTAAAGTTCGATACGAAGTTATTTATTATTTAATGGCAGGTATTGTTTATTGATCAGGAATTCGTCTCCTGGCAATTATTCGAACAAATATAATACGATGCTGCCGATAACCCATCCTCGGGAATGAACTCTACGTTCCATTGGTACGGACCTGTTTCATAAGTATCATCATCATCCTGCAGCATCACATAGCCATTGTTGGGATTGGTGTATCCACCTTCAAACACAAGATTCTCGCTTGTGTCACCGTTGATTCCGGACCCATGATTGAAACATTGACCGGCAATACATAGGGCTGGCCCACCTAGCCAGGAATTATCAAATGAGTTTTGTTTGTAACTCACCGGCCAAGTGAACCCAGGCCCCCATGCACCAAACCATCCGTCCGTCCAGCGAACGATCGTACAAAGTGAATCTAAACAAAAAGCAGGCACATCAAGATTTGCATGGGTTACAAGGTGATGCTCCGTACAAGCCATTGGGCAAAAACCATATTGAACCCAATCCATATCAGTGCCATTATTAAATTCAACGGACCATTGAGAAGTCGACCATTCTACGCCATCATCCAAAAGTACCGCATACCCCCCGCCAGCAGTGATTCCGCCATCAAAAATCGGTGTCGTCCCACCAGCGCCATTCTCTCCCCATCCCGCACCAAAAGACACACCTCCCATGGAAATATAAGGCCCTCCCATCCATTCATCTGTTACACCGTCCTGATCATAAAATACAGGGGTCATAAAACCTGGGCCAAAAGAACCAAAATCATTGTAGTTTATTCGCAATATCATACATAAGCCATCGATACAGAAACTCGGTGTGTTAATTACATCACTTGCTGTCACAGACTGATAAGTGCATCCTGAAATTGGACATACATTTAGCGATGCACTGGTTAAACTCCTTGTTGCTCGGCTCTCAATCGTCCATAGGTTGGGGTCATTTTCTGCATCGCCATCATCCATGATCCTGACATACCCGCCATCGGATGTTGTTCCCCCCAGAAAAACACCTTCACCTATGCCGTCTCCATTGTCTCCAAAACCGTTGCTGAATTCCTGTCCTCCAAAATCAATATTGGGTCCCCCTACCCAAGAATTATCACTGCTCCATTGGTAGTAATAGGCTTCCATGGAATACCCTGGTCCATAAGCTCCTATCACGTCATTTGTGTAAAGGATCAGTTTACATAATTTATCCACACATCCACTCGGTACCGGTATGGTATTGGTGGCTGTGAGGTCCAATTGAATGGAAGCGCAATCTGATCCCGAATCTAGCTCATTTGAGATAAGTGGCTTGTAATCATCCGGTGGTAAGGATTCGGCTTTTATTCCCTGAGGGAACAAGATAACAAGAAATACGCATAAGACAATTCGACTGAAAACATTCAAACGAAACCTCATCCTAACTCCTTTTAATTAAATGTGGATTTTCACGTTGGTCGCTATATAAATTTCGTTGTTAATAAGATTGACCAGTATTACATGGAATTTAAGAACTATTATACATTAAAAACACATAAGACAATCAAGAAATAAAATCGTAGGAGAGCTCTTGTAAGTTTTTTTCCATAACCTACAATTGGATTAGACTAAGTTTACTGGAGCGCGAACTCATCAGTGCGGAGCTTAGTCCGCCATATTTTATATCATGCCCTGACTTAGGCTTGCGTGATATGCAGTTTCATATAAAATTATTTCGAGATTGCTTCCTTACAGGACGCTTCGCAGTCGTTTCACTCGCAATGACATCCTGAAAAACATAAGGCACACAGACTTCGTCATATATGACAAAACTTTATTTAACAGGCTAAAGCCTGTACTCCTATTTATTTGGAGCGCGGACTCGGAGTGCAAAGCTTAGTCCGCTAAATATTCACACCATGCACGATGAAGTCTGTGTGACGTTTTGTTCTACAAATATCCGACTATAATCAGAATATGAGGAAAATGATCAAATTGACCTATTTAATTAGCTATTATGCCTTGCTCCAGATTCTCCACCTGGCGACCCTGGCAAGAGCCGGGATCCTCATCCTTTCAGGACTACCGCCCCCTTCCCCATCCTCCCGCCACCTGGTGGCTGGGAACCACAAACGATGCCCTTCATGCTTGGACTGGCAGGGATGGATATCGTTGCCATCATCCTGGCACTCGTTTTTGCCTACCAAAGCCTGATCAAGAAAAGATTTCATCGCCGGACAGGCATCCTCTCCCTTGTCATCGCCTTCTACCGGTGCGATCGTATTCGCTGCCGGGACTTTCCCTTCCGGCGCATGGGGAGCACATCCATTTGCCTATTGGATCATGGTGATCCTGTTCATCCCGGCTGGCTGGTTGCTCATCCGCCTGCTGCAGGGTTGCTCGAAGAGCACTCTTTGAGTGATTCACACTCTTCAAAACCGGATATTTCAAAGTAAAATTACCGGATGAACTTATCCGAAATCAACTGTCTGATCTTTGATCTGGACGACACGCTCTATTCCCAGGATTGCGGTGCCTGGGACATGATCCATGATCGCATCCAAAGTTTCATGATCGAGGAACTGCACTTTCCAACTGATATTGTCCCCGAGTTGCGTACCAGGCTCTATCAACAGTACGGCACCACCCTGCGCGGCTTACAGACAGAATATACAGTGGATATGGATGCTTTCCTGGAATATGTGCACGCAGTCCCGCTTGAAAATGCCCTCAAACCCAATCCTTCCATGGCGCATATGCTGGAAAACCTTCCCCAGCGAAAAGTTGTTTTTACAAATTCCACTGCTTATCATGCCAATCGGGTACTTAACCTGCTGGGAGTCTCGGATCTCTTTGAGGACATCATTGATATCTACGTCATCGCCCCTCACTGCAAACCGGAGGTTGAGGCATTTGAGATTGCCCTGAATAGGATCGATGAAGAACCCACCACATGCCTGCTGATCGATGACTCTGTAAAGAATTTGAAAACTGCGATTTCCCTGGGAATGAAAACAGTTGGTGTGGGCAACACCCTCCATGACGGCAGCCCCCATATTGAAAACATCATGCAGCTGCCAAAAGTATTCTTTCCAGATTTGATACCCTGATCTCACCTCTCAATATTTCTGGTATTTTAATCCCTCGTACCAAATTCCAATAATCCTATTCACTATTCACAAATTTCATGTAAAATAATAATTATCCAATCCACTTATTCATTTACAACGGAGGCAAACCATGGGCAAGAAAAAATCAAACAAAAAAGATAAGAAGGAGAAGAAGAAGAACAAGAAAAAAAAGAAGAAAAAATGAATAAGAACGACAAGAAAAAGGCAAAGCAGGAAAAAAACATCGAAGCTGACTCTGAAAAGAAAAAACTCACCAATAAGGCCTATGAAAAAGAACTTCGTCGCCTTCAGATTGAGCTGGTGAAGCTCCAGGAGTGGGTCAAACACAAGAAGCTCAAGGTTGTAGTGATCTTTGAAGGCAGGGATGCGGCCGGCAAAGGCGGTGTGATCAAGCGTATTACGCAGTGCTTGAACCCCCGGTCAGCCCGCGTGGTCGCCCTTGGTGTTCCTACTGAGCGCGAGAAAACGCAGTGGTATTTCCAACGTTATGTCCCTCACCTACCTGCATCAGGAGAGATCGTGCTCTTCGACCGAAGCTGGTACAACAGGGCCGGTGTGGAACGAGTGATGGGTTTCTGCACGGAAGAAGAATACTGGGAATTCATGCGATCCTGCCCCGAGTTTGAACGCATGTTGATCCGATCCGGTATCATCCTGATCAAGTACTGGTTCTCAGTCAGCGATGAAGAACAGGAAAAACGCTTCATGGCCAGGCTGGATGACCGCACCAAGCGCTGGAAACTCAGCCCTATGGATGTTCAGGCTCGCAGCCGCTGGGTGGAATACTCCAAGGCTAAAGATGTCATGATGAAATACACGGACATCAAGCAAGCACCCTGGTATGTGGTCAATGCTGATGTGAAGAAAAAAGCCCGGTTGAACTGCATTTCGCACCTGCTGAGCATGATCCCCTATGAAGACCTGACACCTGAGGCTGTGGAACTACCACCCCGACAGGAGGATCAGGGCTACGTTCGCCCTCCCTTCGAGGATCAAACCTTCGTTCCCGACACCTATTGATCCCGCATGAAATTTCAAAACAAAATATGACTTCGGAAAAACCTTTTCGAAGCTAAATCGTCATGCCTATGAAACTTGATCCAACCGTTCTTCACAAGATCCAGAAGCTTTCACACGAACACTACCCCCACTTGCAGGCACTCCGCTGTAAACTTCACCAATACCCAGAACTGTCAGGCGAAGAATCATGGACAGCCGCACTCCTATCTGAGGAACTGCGGGACCTCAACCTCCAGATTCGGACTGACGTGGCAGGGCACGGCTTGATCGTAGACCTGGTCACCGACGTAACCAAACCCACAGTCACACTCCGAGTAGACATGGACGCCCTGCCAATCGATGAGACTAACACAGTGCCATACCGGTCTAAAGTACCGGGTGTCAGCCATGCCTGCGGCCACGATGTGCACAGTGCAGTAGGTGTTGGAGTTGCAATGGTGCTCAAGCACCTGGGAAACTCGGTGCCCGGGAACGTGCGTATCATATTCCAGCCCGAGGAAGAAGAGATCACAGGTGCATTGAAAATGATCGAGGAAGGTGCATTGGAAAATCCCCAACCTGCAGCTATCCTTGGATGTCATGTTGCCCCTATCCCGGTCGGACAGGTCGCCTGGACAGATGGCCTCTTCCTGGCCGGATTTGACCACTATCTTGGCACTATTCTTCCTCCAGAAGGTATGAAACTCCCAGTCGAACAGCTTGATGCCCTTGCTGAGCAGTGCTGCCAGGCTGTGGAAAGTTTGAATCAGTGGCATCTACCAGAAACCTGGGAAGATATGCAGGTCTTTTGGAAAAAAATGCGGGAAGGGCCGCAAGACCTGCAATCCTTTATCATTTATGATGCATCAACGGATGAGGAGGATCCAGCTTCCTGGCATGGTCAGTTCGCAGTGGGCGTGAAAGCCGCGGACCAGGACCGCCGTCAATTCGCCCGGCAGCACATCATTGATACGATCAATCCTATCTGCAGAGCAGCAGGTAGTGAAGTCCTCCTTGATTTATGGGGAAGTATGCCAGATATGGTGAACAACTCACTGCTTGTACGGTCAACATTGCCATCCCTGGCCGAGGCGATCAGCCCTGAGAACGCGATCCGACTTAAAGCTGCTTTTCCCTTTAACTGTGAGGACTTTGCTTATTACACACAGATCATCCCTGGCGCAATGTACTGGCTGGGTGGGGCTGACCCCTCCAGGGGGAAATTTGCCATGCTGCATACATCTGATTTCGATGTGGATGAGCGCTGTCTGGTAACGGGCACAATTGCCATGACAACCTTATTATTAGAATCGCTGAATAACCAGTTCATGGAAAACTGAGGACAATTCCCCCAAACCTCAACGAAAAACTGAATATCAACTGAGAATTTGATTACGTTGACAAATTATTATTTTTTGTTAATAAATTTGTAGTAAACTTGATGCATTAAATAAGAACTGAAGATTTTCTTAGGTGAATAGGCTCCAGGATTGACGATAATGAGAATGTCAATCGCTGGCGTTAGAAATTAGAGGAGTCAGTATGAAAAATAAGAACATTCGCACCTGTTTGATCGTTGGAATAAGCGCGTTGGTTTTGGTAGCGGTCTTTTTTGCCGGGACAGGTGTCGGGTATTTCTTCCCACAATTGTTTAACAGCAACCCTACTCCCACTGTCACCCAGGTCTGTCCTCCCTGTCCTGAACTGGTTGAGACAGAGGATGGCCTGACAGAGTGTCCTCAATGCCCCACACTGGACCCTGCAAGTGAGACACCGGATGAACTTGAGCTGTTATTTGCACCCTTCTGGGAGACATGGGATATCGTCCACGACGAGTATGTGGACCAGCCTGTTGACGACACGGATATGATGCGCGGCGCGATTGAGGGGATGCTTGCCAGCCTTGGCGATAAACATACCTCATACATGGATCCGGATGAATTCACACAAGCGAACGAAGCCCTCGAGGGTGAATATGAAGGGATTGGTGCCTGGGTGGACATCACTGGTGAATATGTAGAGATTGTCAGTCCCATGCGCGGTTCGCCAGCAGATGAAGCCGGTCTGCAGCCCAAAGACAAGGTGATTGGCTTAGATGGTGAAGATTTGACAGATATTCCCGGCGACCTTGTTTTGAAACGCATTCTGGGTCCTGCTGGAACTGATGTCACACTGACCATCCAGCGTGGTGATGAAATATTTGACGTGACCATCACCAGGGCAAATATCATTGTTCCGACAGTTGAATATGAAATGCTGGATGGTGATATTGCCTATATTGGATTGTATAACTATGGAGATAAGACAACAGACCAATTGCGTGAAGCATTACGTGAACTGAAAAAAGATGACCCCAAAGGCTTGATCTTTGACCTGAGGGACAACGGTGGTGGCTATTTGAACATTGCTATCGAGGTTGTCTCAGAGTTCATCGGTGAAGGTGTTGTGATGTATGAAGAATATGGCAATGGTGAATTGTATGCGTATGAGGCAATTCAAGGCGGGTTGGCAACAGAGATCCCTATGGTGGTGCTGGTCAATGGCGGAACCGCATCTGCTTCAGAGATCACTGCAGGCGCAATCCAGGACTTCGGACGTGCACCCCTGGTTGGCGTGACGACTTATGGCAAAGGCTCAGTCCAAACCTGGGTCGCCCTGGAAGATGAAGCAGGTGGTGTAAGGGTGACCATCGCTCGCTGGTTGACTCCTGATCAACGCCAGATCAGCGGTGAAGGCCTGGAACCAGAATACGTCATCGAAATGACAGAAGAGGATTATGAGGAAGATAATGATCCTCAGCTTGATAAAGCAATTGAAGTCCTCAAAGACTTGATCCCATAACTACGCTCAGGAAGGAGAACAATGTTTTTCCCTGTTTTTAATATCAACTATCTCATCTACATGCTGCCAGCGTTCTTGCTGAGTTTGATCATCCAACTGTATGTGAACACCAGTTACAAACGTTGGAGCAAAGTTCAAAGTCAAACTGGGTTGACTGGTGCACAGGTTGCCCAAAGATTGGCGGAAAGAATCGGCATGTATGACCTGAAGCTGAAAGGGACACCCGGGAGATTGACGGACCATTATGATCCACGCAGCAATACCCTCAGCTTGTCCCAGGGGATCGCCCAGGGGTCCAGCGTCGCATCCATGGCGATCTCTGCCCATGAAATGGGGCATGCTCAGCAGGACAAGGATAACTATTTCCTGATGAAGTTAAGGTCTGCAATGGTCCCAGCAGTTAACATTGGGACGTCTCTTGGTTGGATCCTGCTCATGCTGGGACTGGTTCTGCAGCTCAGCAACCTGGCCTGGTTGGGTGTGATCGCATTTTCTGCGGGTACGGTCTTTGCGGTGGCTACCCTGCCGGTTGAGTTGAATGCTTCCCGGCGAGCGAGGCAACTGCTGACCTCATCAGGGATGGTCACCTCTGAGGCTGAACAAAGAGGTGTCAAGCAGGTGCTGAACGCGGCTGCCCTCACTTATGTCGCAGCAATCGCTTCCTCGGTACTGCAGCTGCTGTATTTTGTCTCCATGGTCAGCGGCTCAGGACGACGCAGGGGATAAAATCGAATACAAAATATGTAAAGACAGAGAGGTTGTCCAATTAGACAGCCTCTTTTCTTATCGAATTCGTGACTATGTGGTTACTTTCCTGAAGAATATCGGACGAGCTATCGACAGTACAGCCAGGAGGATCGCAGCCACCAGTGCCGTGATCGCAACAGATGCAACGCTGCCGTGCTTGAGGTAGATTCCTACGAATGCCCAGGACAGAACCAGCGGATAAGCAATTTCTTTGCGGGTGAAGATCATCAGCACACCCAGCAAGGTCGCCACAGTCAGCATGACCACCGTCCAGAATGATGCGGAGAGAGGTGCGCCCTGCCACCCGATATTGAATAAAACCTGTGAGACATTGGCAACCACAGCAACGGTTGCCCATCCAAGGTAGATCCCAAAGGGCACTTCGACCAGCAATTTTTCCACAGAACTTCGCTGCTTTCGTCCAACGCGCAGTTTGAGGTAAATCGCCAGTAACGAGACCAGTAAACCGAAGATCGGGATCAGTGTCCACAGGAACTTCTGGTAGTGCCACAGGAAGATCCACGCAGTATTGAACAGGTTAGCCGCAGCAAACCACCCAGCAATCCTGTCAATATCTTGGTTTTCCAAACCTTTAGGCGTTACACTGTAAACCGCAAAGGCGATCAAAGCAAAATAGATCAATCCCCAGATCGAAAAGACATATCCAGCAGGTACGAACAGGATTGGGAACTGATCAGACACCTCACCCGTAGTAAGACCATTAATGGGCAATGAATTTGCCAGGAAGTTCACCACCAAAACCAACACTAAACTGATTATTATAAGTAAACGTTTGAATTTCATTTTTTCTCCTTAGTAAAATATCTTATAATCTCATTTTAAATATTATCAAGACAATGTAAATACATTGTACAATGTTTTGCTCTTGTATGTCAGGAAACAACCACAAGAAGGGTGAATTACAAAACCAACCGTAACATGCTATAATATCCCCCAGAAAATGCTGAGAACACAACCCACAGCTGCACTTGTTTTGATCATCAAAAGGTTATGATTTGAGTTTCCCCAATGCGTAAATTTCCAAAATGGCAGGTCCTCGTGATTGGTGTGATCAGTTTGCTTATCTTATCAAGCTGTTCACCATCGAACAACCCAACACCAACCGAAAGTCTTGATCCCACCCCTCCCAAGGTTTCACTGGATATCATTGAAGAAACGCCCACACAAACCCTGGTGCCTACAACCACCTCAACACCAACGCAACTACCTCCCACATCCACACCCACCGAAACACCGACACCTACGTGGGTCTTCAATGAAGCTGGAAGGGTTAACGCCCCCATCCTGCTGTATCATCATGTTGAAAATGAGGTTTCGTCCAGCCGCTATAAGGTCTCCATTCCTGTTTTTGAAACTCAAATGGCTGCCCTGGATGAAATGGGCTATACAGCCATTACAATGTCCCTATTCCTGGAAGCCTTGTTTGATGGGAGGGAACTCCCGGAAAAACCTGTTGTGATCACCTTTGATGACGGTCATGAAAGTATTTATAATAACGCTTTCCCGATCATGCAGAAATACAGCTTCCCAGGTGTCTTTTACATTGTTGCCAACCGGATCCACGACGTGCCGGAATTTGTGAATGTTGCCGAATTAAAGGAAATGATTGCAGCAGGCTGGGAAGTCGGAAGCCACGGTTATACCCACAGCGATCTGACAAAAAACCACAGCATTGCGGTGAAGGAGGTTGGGGAATCCAAGTATGATCTGGAAGCTGCCCTCGCAACACCCATTCTGACCTTTGCCTATCCTTTTGGCAGGATCGATCCCTTTACAGCACAAAAAGTGAGTGACTATGGCTACAGAGCAGGGATGGGCCTTGGCACTGCTAAAACACATACATGGAGCACCTGGTTGTATTTGGACCGGATTGAAGTTTACGGTGAGTATACCCTGGAAGACTTCTATCGCATTTTATCAGACAACTGATCTCAAGTTTACGATCAAGAGAGAAAATATGAAATCTAATTATTCTGAAAATAACTTGCTTAGTCGCATCATTATTGTTATTCCTTGCGCTCACCTCATGCGCAGGTTCTACAGATGCCCCTGCACAGACAACCGAACTGTATTACCAGGCACTGGTGGAGAAGGACCAGGACACCCTGGTCAACCTTTCCTGTTCCGCATATGAAGCAACATCTTTAATGACTCTGGACAGTTTCGGCAATGTCGAAGCTTCCCTGGTTGATCTTGCCTGCCAGACTGTTGAGGAAGAAGGTTCACGGGCAATCGTGACATGTGAGGGCGCAATCTCCGCCACGTATGATGGCGAAGCTCGAGAATTTCCATTGTCCGGACAAAATTTCGTCGTCGTCCTCGAGGGTGGCGAATGGCGGATGTGCGGCAGCGAATGAGTTGGCATAATCGATGCGCTGGTTGAAAAAACACATTTTCACACTTGAAAACCTTTATGCCCTGCTCCTCTGCATCCTGATAGCCTTGCTGGTGATCTTTTCTGCCGATAGAACACCACTCTGGATCTATCAAGGGTTTTAGATGTCGCTTCAAAACATCCTCATCCTGATCGCATCAGCACTTCTGATCCGCATTCTTTTTCCAGGCAAGAACCGGCAGTGGGCTTTACTGGTGCTATCAACCCTGACGATCTTCTGGATCCAGCCCCCGCTCTCAATACGCAACCTGGATTTCTGGTTCCCCACCGCAACAATTGGATTGATATTTCTAAGCTGGGGGATCGCTTCCACGAAAGAACAGCTCAGGGATCCGGCTAACTTACTTGCAGCAGGTTTGTCACTCGGGACAATTTGTCTGATCG
>CAVYEQ010000005.1:0-160222 GCA_963767675.1 uncultured Chloroflexia bacterium | reverse complement strand
CAGTCATGTTTATTAAGTCAATGGTCCCACTCATGTTCGCACTTGGTCTCCTGACCATGTGCGTATTTTGACCGAAGGTCTCCCGTTGCGCTGGTCCCTTGCTTACAGGACGCTTCACAGACAGAAGGTTTTGCATTTCTTACAGAACGCTTCGTGGTGAGGACACCAGCGTGATCAGAGATTGGTGTTGTTTTTGTTCAACCCAACCCTTCATTATTTGACTTGAATCTCGATTTATTTTAAGGCACAGAAATTGCATGTAATAATGATCACAGATTGAGAATAATCAGCACAATAAATAAAAAACCAATCAATTGAAGGATAACCTGGATCAATGAATAAAGATGTTAGAAATATTCAAATGGCAAAGCCAAAACATCAGCCAACTAGAGATTGGGGCTTTGGACTTAATAGACGGATACGATTTCCACGCGTTAAGGCCTGGTTTTCAGCATTATTTAAGTCATTTCAAGAGCGATATGGAAATTTTAAAAGGAATTTGTCAGTTAGGGCGAAAAGGTTGGAAATATCTCATCATATGAGAAAATGGTATTTTCACTTCGTAGAGAAATGTCGTGAGAAAATAAGAATAAAAAAGACAACTTTGATTTTTCTAATTATGTTGACAATCCTCCTATCATGTATATTTTCAATATTGCTTGTGGGTTGTTATCACGGTGAAAATTCAGTGGATCCACAATATGAAACAACCTCACCGCCAGCATTGACCAATACAACCATTCCTACCTTGACTTTCACTCCAACCTTTACGAGCACAAGTACTCCTGAGCCGCTACCAGAAAACAAATAAGGACGGATATTTCCTCGATTGATGGGCGTGTAGTCCAATGGTAGAGAAGCCGCCTTTTTTGCCATTGGTTGGGAGTTCCCCGTAGAGGGGACTGTGTCGAGCCTCCCCACGCTCATGCAAAATTACCTCGAAATACGGATTTTATTTAGAAGATATTTTGAGAGATTTATCCTGTTTATCGAAATTATTATTGTTCAGTGTAGGGGATCCGGTCCAATATCCAATGGATCGTTGACAAATCATCACTATCTATTGCATAATATAAAAGAGCATAATATTTCAATAGGAGGAAAAAATGAAAGTAGCACCATTTCATAGTAAGAAGTACCCAGGAGTTTATCACGTTTGTTCAAATTGCACAGAGGGTAATAACATCGAGGTAGGGAACAAATCCTCGGGAAAAGGCAATGGACATTTATGTAAACGATGCGAGAAACTGATCAAACAAAATAAATGCTGATATTCTAAACCTCCTTTGGGGATATATCAACACTGTTTATAGAGAAGCATCGAATTCACCAAAGCTAGTCAACGAATCCTAAGAAGAGTGGGGGATATCTTCTCATAGAATGTATGAATGATTCTTCGCAAGAAAATCCGCATTATCCTGACGAAAAGAAGAGGATGATATGCAAAATTCAAATGAAGAAAACCAGAAAAAGAAAAAATGCAAAGATGTCATTTCTAAAATAATTTTTAATGATAAGCCACTTTGGTTATATATGTTTATAGCTTTAGGCCTAATTATTTTTATAGTGTGTGCATATTTAAGTGGTAGCGAGATTGAGGTGTTTGGTATAAAAATCATACCGAAACCGCGAAATATCCAAGTAGAAATTATCGGAGAGGTCAATAAACCTGCTGTTTACAAAATAAGGCGGGGTAGCTGCCTGGCTGATCTGGTTGACAAAGCAGGAGGTTTTACCAGTGCGGCAGATCAAGGCACATTGAATATGGCTGAAACGTTGGAAAATGGCAATAAGTATGAAATCCCTTCAAATATCAAGATTACAGGAATCACAAAAGATACAGAAATCGATATCGAAATAAATATAAACACAGCAACAATCGATGAATTAGACAATTTACCCATGATTGGTGAAACAAGAGCCCAAGCAATCATTAATTACCGGGAAAGTAATGGTCCCTTCAAAAATATTAATGAGATCAAGAATGTGGAGGGAATCGGGGATGGAATATTCGAGACTATCAAGGATCAAATAACAGTAGAAGAATAATTTTTTTATAATCCATTGACTTGAAAAATTATTGTGAAGGTTGTTTCTCTACTCTTCCCGTTAGTTTGTGACTGGTTTTTCCGGCTAGTTTTTCAGTTATACTGCCGATGACAAGCTCCATCAAGCAAAATTTCTATTCTTCGATCTAACATCATTTCAGATTGCAATCCTCTTATCTCAATGCAGGCATGGAAGAAGGCTCGTATAATTTAATTGGGATATTAGATCCTTAACCGACTTAAATGAAAGGAATTCCAATGGGCACCGATATCCATCTGGCAGCAGAAGTCTTTAAGGATGGGCGCTGGCGTCTGGCGGAAGTTGACCTGCCAGACTACCGAAACTACCGCTCGTTCGCCGTTCTGGCGGATGTGCGTAATGGGTATACATTTGCCGGTATGGACAGTGGCGATCCGGTCATCCCGATCAGTTATCCGCGCGACTTTCCAAAGGACATGTCACTGGAACTGCGGAAAATACTGGACGGAGAAGACAAAGAAGATACGCTTGGTGATGAAGGGATGGAAGGCTTTTCAACGAATGACGACGAACCGGAATTTATCTGGCTGGGGGATCATTCCTTCTCCTGGGTGACGCTGGAAGAATTGATCAATTACGATCTCGACCAGCCAGTTACCCTGCGGGGAAAGGTTTCACCGGAAGCCGCCCGGCGCTGGAGGGAAAACAGAGAACCCCCCAATTCAGTGGCAGCGTTCACCTCCAATCCTGATTTTGTATCTTTGGAATGGCAGCGCCCTCTGCGGGAAAGCGCATCCCTGGTCGTAGACCTGATCGACGCACTTCGCCCTCTGGGGGAACCGCGTGATGTGCGCATCATCTTCGGTTTCGATACGTAAAGTCCAGATCAGTAACTATTTCAATAAATGTCATCATAAGAAGGAGCAATACGGTGACGTAGCAATCCACTATTGAATACAACTAAACAAACCCTCACAAATTGATTTTGTGGGATTTAAGAACTTATATTCAGGATTGGTTTACAATCTCTTAATGGGGAAACACGATTTCAGCAATGAGGAACAATGTAAGCCCTGCACCAACCAGGGTTGACAGATAAACCAAGAGCGCGCGTTCCTTTTTCTTGATGATACTGATCAGTCCGATCACAAGAGCCGTAACACCAGCAGCCATTCCGGCAAGCATTGATAACGCTAAGACCGGCCTGCTGACTATGTCCTTATGTATCGTTCCTCCCGCAGCCACGCCTTCATATAAAGTGTCTGTCAGTGATGTGCCGACGAAGAATAGAACTAACATCAAAGGGATGAAGATAACCGACCATTTGCCTAACTTTGTTTTTGGCATATGCCCTCCCAATTCTGGCTGTACTTATATTATATAGCCTTCTGGATGGAATTCAACCCACCTAATTTATTACGGCAGGAGCTGAAAACAATTTTATAATGTAAAGTTCGTATGGAGTAGAATATAAAAAAGAAGGAAAAAATGGGAAGTAATAAAGTGAACAGAAAATCTACAAGCAAATTTCTCGAAGGAATACGTTTTGTTATTCTGTTCTTTATCGTGATTGGGGCTGCTTTCTTCCTATCATATGGCGGATGGGATTGGTGGGAAGCTTGGTTTTTGATCGGAATGTGGGCACTTTATTTTTTCCTCATGCTGACAGTGACACAAAAGCATAATCCAGGTGTTGTCGAGGAAAGATCTAAATCACTGAGTAAATTCAGCGAAAATTGGGATAAACTGATCATTGGGCTTTATCAGATTACATCCCTTTCGCTGTACATCGTAGCTGGATTGGATGTGGGACGCTTTGGCTGGACAGGTGGCTTTCCAACCTGGTTGAAATGGTGTGCTTTCCCATTTGTCTTAATGGTCTATATTGTCCCTTATTGGGCTGTTCTGAGTAATCCGTTTGCTTCTGGTGTTGTACGTATTCAAGAAGAACGAGAGCACAAGGTGAATGTCAGCGGACCTTACCAGTTTATTCGTCACCCAATGTACCTTGGAACAGTGATCTATAGTTTTACGTTTCCTCTGTTTCTTGAATCATACTGGGCTCTTGTGCCTGGTATGATCGTCATGGTGCTGTTTGTAATTCGTACTGCCCTGGAAGATAAATATCTTCAAAAGAATCTGCCTGGCTATAAGGAATATGCCCGGCAAGTTCAGTTCCGATTGTTTCCTGGTATTTGGTGAGAAACAATCTGGGGCCAAATATCCTTGGTCGGGAGTTTAGTCTTCAGATGTTCGTGGTCTCCTGGCCATCATTAGCGTATGTAATACAGCTTAAGGAGAATTCATGTCTTCAAAAGAATCACTATTAATACATTTCGTCACGAACCAGGTGAAATCGTGCCCTGGGTGCCTTTTGCCGGAGTGCATGCTGGAAAACTGAAAGGGTATTCAGGTCAACAGATCCTGACAGATGAGGATAAACTGCTGGAATCGCTTTTAGAAGTTCATAAGGTTTATGATCCAGACGGCATGCCGATCACTTTTGATCTGCAGATTGAAGCCGAGATCCTTGATTGTGAGATTGTCTGGGCTGCTGATGCACCCCCATCCGTAGTAGGTCATCCGCTGGAAGAGCACCTGTCGATTCCTGAGAAAATCCCCCAACCTACTGATGGAAGATTGCCATTGGTTCTAAATGTGATGAAAGAAGTGAAAGAAAAGATTGGGGATGAAACTGCCCTGTACGGGTTAGTCACAGGGCCATTGACATTGGCAACTCATTTGCGCGGCACAGGTCTTTTTATGGACATGTATGATCATCCAGATTATGTCCATCAACTGCTCGCTTACTGCACCAGGGTAGCTACCGCAGTTAGCAGCTACTATTTGGAAGCTGGAATGGATGTCATTGCAGTGGTTGATCCTGTGGTGTCGCAGGTTTCTCCCAGGATGTTTACCAGGCTGCTCCACGATCCGTTTTCCCAGGTGTTCCACCATATCCGGGACCACAATGCTTTCTCTTCCTTTTTTGTCTGTGGTGATGCAACAAAGAACATCAAGGCGATGTGCAAAACAGCACCAGATTGCATCTCCATAGATGAGAATATTGACATGGTAACTGCTAAAGCGATCACAGATAATTTCAACATCACCATCGCAGGGAATATCCCACTTTCTACGATCATGCTTAACGGGACTCAACAGGATTCAATGAAATATGTGGTGGAGCTAATGAATAACTTGAATCATCACAACTTGATCATTTCACCTGGATGCGATATGCCATATGACACGCCAGTGGAAAATACCATCGGGGCGATGGAAGCCGTCAGAGATCATCAGCGGATTTCAGCGCTGTTGGCAAACTATACTTCATCTCTTGAAAACATCATGGTTGAATTGCCAGATTATGCCAACCTGAGTAAACCGTTGGTGGAGATCTTTACGATCGATTCAGCCACTTGTGCAGCCTGTGGATATATGACTGCGATGGCAAAAAACGTTGTCGAATCTTTTTCAGGACGTGTTGATTGGGTGGAACGAAAAGGCACCAAACCCGAGAATATTGCTCGTGTAAAGCTGTTAGGGTTATCTCATTTACCTTCGATTTGTATCAATGGAGAATTAAAATATTCATCGAATATTCCCAATCCAAGTGAATTGAAAAAGGAACTGTGGAAGCTGTTGGGATGAATTATCAATTGAATTATATTTGGAGACTAAGAACTTATTATGCAGCTTCAACAGGCACAAATAACTTATTGGATTTGCCAATATTCTCCAATTCGAACGCTGGGCCCAAGTGTAAATCCTGATTTGGGTAAAAACGTGTGATAAATATATTTAGCAGCCGCATCTCTGCGCTCAGGCATTTGGATATCCGACATGCAGAGATATTGCCCTTGTTCAATGATCTTGATGGCATACCCGACTGAATTGGTCGGAATCTCATTCACTTGAACGCCAATAAATATCAAATCTTGCTGTCCATAATTCGTGAGCAGATCGTGAACTTGCCAAAGTGCTTCATCCACTCTCCCATAGATGGGATTATTTGATAAGGCTTTCGAAAACACCTGCTTGCTTGATCCTCCCGTAAAATTTTCAGGTTCGTTGAAATTCATCCACCCCACAAGATACATCTTATCCATAAGTACTAATTCAGGAGGGCGAAAACCTGGACTCTGGCGGAAGTGAAGGTCATTGAGATTCAACGCAGGTATCAAAAGACGCCGATCCGGGAAATTGTTTTTCCGCCACATTGATGGGGTCATGCCAAATAAGCGGCCAAATGCCCTGGTGAAACCTTCATGGCTGTCGAATTGACAATCTAAGGCAATATCCAGCACCCGGTCATCTGTATCCAAAAGCAGCTCTGCTGCGTGAGAAATGCGCCGGCGCATAAGGTAGTCATAAGGTGTATGGTGCACGATTTTGTTGAACGTCCGGATAAAGTGAAATAAGGAATACCCTGCGGCATCCGCAATATCTCCAACAGTTATTTTCTGGCAGAGATATCCTTCAATAAACGCTATCCCTGCAGCAACCGCGTTAATCTGAGGATTCATTCTTGGCTTCAACAGGGATATAAACGTCCAGTATCGATTCTTCTATCCGGTCCATCCCCTTAAAGCGTTCATCGTAAAATTGGAAATGATAAGGATGCGCCTCCCGGTAGCCGTTTTCCTCTATCCAGGATAATAATTCGGTTTCCCAATCCTCCATAATTGCCTTACCTTTGAGGGTACAGACAACATACGTTGCGGCTGGCAAAACCTTTGCTGTTAATTCTATGGGCATCGATGAAATATCGGGAACCTTCATCCCAACAAATACTTCAAATAAGCCTTCCGTTTCAGTCTCCGGACCATAGATATGCACCTCGTAAAATGGTGATTGGTGAAAATCTAAATTTAAAGAATCCTGATGGGATTGAAGAAAAGCCATCAACCGCCGCCAAAGGGCTCCGATCTGGTTTTCTTCCGACCATGGATTGCTGGTGTCAAATGGATCCCCATAGAAAGACATACCAGCCAGTACAATCATCTCTTCCTGAATTATTCTTGGTTGCATATTACCTTCTTGATCGATAATTTTTCTTCATTATAAAGGATGAATTTCCCTCCAGTTTGTTCTGAAGGGAAATCCAAGTAACCTGATTTTCTATTCTCCAAAATCGGTCTCGTGTTCAGCGAAATATTCTCCGGCATCTTCCATCCACATGGGCCATTCTGACATCCAGTCCGCAACCTTAACATCACGGATGCGGTCACAAATTGGGATATATGGTTTCAAATCAATGATCGGAGAACCATCGAAAGCATCAATCCATGGAATAACCACCACGCCTTTTTCTACATCGATATCCAGGATAGGGACGATCGTGAGGGCAATCGGATTGGGTCTGTACTCCGATCGACAGGCAAACACGCCGACTTCGACACCTGGCGCATAGGGCAATTCTGCAGTAACAATACTTCGATAATTCTCTCGATCCATCTGGTCGGCCCACCAGAAAACCAGCACATGACTGAATTGGTCAAGGGCTTTCAGACCAGTACGGACACCTTCATCGATCTCCAGAAGAAAGCGTCCTTCACTCTCATTGCATACAACCTTTCCAATCGGTTTTAATTGAATCTTACATTCTTCTTTTTTCTGATCCACAGTTATCCTCCAAAAATAATATTGAACTTTATACGATGAGGATAACAAACACTGATCACATTTACTTGATTATTCTTGCTGGAAAACCATAATTTCTAACCGTATCAATCAAGATTGTTGACTGAATTTGCTTTGACCAACCAACAGAATCTGATTTTCCCCATTAACCCAAAAATATTGCTAATTCCACTTTTACAACGATGGCATTACGTAAACCTATCAACTATAAAATTGATTGAGAGGACCAGTTCATTCGTCCTTTTTTTTCCTAAACAACTTTACAATGTTGAACCGCTTGATAAACCGGTAAACGCTTCCCATTCCCATAAATTCTGCGACTTCTTGTTCGTCTGGAATTTCTCCTGCTTTTCGGAGTTGAAAGTACTCTTTCAGGTCTGGCAGCATTGCCAACCAAAATACAAAGTTTGCTGCCAGGACATAGCCTAATTTTATTGGATCCTTTGTACGAAACCAAATCCAGGGGATCATTAAGACAACTCCAGCCCAACGCATGAGAACAACCTCCCCAATCACGCCACCTAATATCATTCCGATTGCATTGGTCACCAAAACTCCAAGCCAATCCAGGACGAAATACCCTCCCATAACTGTAGCCAATCCCCGACCGCCTTTAAATTTATAATAAATCGGATAATTGTGACCAACAATAGCCAGAGTTGCTGCAATTAGATAAAAAGGTGCGTCAGGCATCCATAATCTGAATATCAAAGCCGGGATTGAAGCCTTTAATATATCCAGGATGCCAGCCAAACATCCATACTTTGTACCGAGTTTGTAACGTGCAGCCGTCGCACCTGTAGAGCTGGAAGTAAAAATCTGTGTCGCTGCCTGGTACCTTATGTTCGATCGATGAGGTGACATCTGAACCAGGCGCTCGGATGCTGATAAGACCCGCGAAAATGAAATGGAACCAATTAAATACCCAGTTAAACCAGCCAAAATTGCTATAAGAACATTCATCATTCACCTCAGAATATAGAAAAAATATCAATTTACCTTACATGTTACTCTAACTTTGGAATTCCTGCTCGGTCAAATTAAATGAAAAAAATCCTCCACATCTTTGAGAGTTCCCAATATAAGATTTTTGGAAAAGTTAATTATTGATATTCAATTTATAGCATAACTTATGGAAAGTTAGCGTAATTTATACAAGCTAAATGAATCCACCAGTTTGTGGAATCAGAACAAGCTGGATGAAGGTTATTTAGCGAATGACTTTTGTTGTTGTTTCACCGCAGCAATGAAGTCAATTTATGACCGATACTGGTAGATATTTCCATAATCAAGATTCGTAGGGTCTCCCCCTATCATTGGTCAAATTTTTTAAGACTTGCTGTCCTTAATTTCATGTCAATCCGGTAATTATTCACAATACCCTGTCTGCCGATATCTATCTCCTGATTGATAATATCTGAACATATTGTTTTCTAATTATTGGATCTGTTATATAATAAATCAATCAGAATTGTGTATTTTGACTTTATCAACCGGTCGAGGAAATCCAGTTATCGCTAGGGCCAAATCTTTTCTTGGATGATGTAAACAGCTTGGAACAACTTCTTACCATCATGTGATGATCCAGGAGGCAATAATGAAACAAAATCAACGTGTCGTGATTTTATCCATAATTGTTGGGGTTCTTGTCACGCTTTCATGTACACTTCCCTTCGGAACCTCTGAAAGTCCAACCAGTAGTTCATCAGGGAAATTTTTCCTGGACCCAATCACTATACCCTCCGATCAGAACGCAACACTGGGTGGCATGGATGGTGGTTCTGGTGAAATTCATATTCCCGCCGGGGCATATGAAACAGACACTTCAGCGCAGCTAGCCTACCTGGATGCGCTTCCTGCCGAGCCTGGACAAGGTTGGACGGGGCTTGGGATACCCATCACAGTAAGTGTTGAGAGCGAACAAACCCGTTCAGATAAACCAATACAGGTCACGATGCAGTTTAACACACAAGATGTCAAGGAACCCGGTGAAGTATTCGTGGGTTATTTCCACGAGCAACATGGCTGGTATTTCTTCCAACCAGATGCGGCTGACCTTACACAAGGCACACTAACTTTCACAACGTACCACTTCAGTTCATATGCAGGTTTCCAGGCCGATGAAGCCAAACGCATCGATCAATTCCTGGAGAAGTCAGCAACTGAAAGCTTTGTACGGCAAACCTCCCAGGGACAATCTCAAGAACAGGTTGAAGCCATGGTTAAGGCCATCATGGAACAGGGCGCTGGTATTAAAGACGATCGGGTGCTTGAGATCATCACCAAGGCAGTTGTTGAGCAGATGCCTGGCGGCGATATGGCAATCGCCCTTCATGATATGAACACTGATGCATTGACACAAGCTACCATGGATGCAACATTGTCCGAACTTGGAAAACTTCTATCTTCCGATGACAGTGCTCTGCGTGAGATCACCGACGCTGGTGGTACTGTCGGCGCTTTTGCCTCTGCTTCAGGTCATTTTGCCGAGGGTGATTATGAGGAGGGTTTGCGGATCATGGCTGGTGAAATCGCCAATAATCTACCTGTCATTTCCAATGTTAAAAAAATTGGAGAACGGGCAGTTGAATTGGCTGATGAAGTTATCACAAATGTCTGGTTCAACCCGGAGATCGAAAAAGCTTTCCAGGTATATAAAAATGGTGCTGAAGGTGGTTGGTTTGGTTATTCAACCGAACCGCGTAACTGGACTGCACTATCGACCCAAATGCGTGGTGTCTTTCTAAAAGTCCAATCCGATTATGTCGACTCGTATTGTGCTGCTCGAGGCATCGACCCTGCCACATTAAGCGAGGAAAGGAGAACCCAAATAGCGGACATGGGTATGGACCGCCTGAAATCTCAATTCGATGAACGAGTATCAAACCAGGAACAGATTGACGAGATCAAAGCCAATAAACAAGCGCTAATGGAGATGTTTGCACAAAAACAACTGCTGATACGGGATACCGTAAATCCGATGTACTCTGGCAATGAGGATCTTGAAATGCTGATGTCCCGCCTGTTAAATATGACTGAGAAAATTCTGCGCGATACCGGTCGAAGCGAGATCATCTTTCACTCCTTTGATGAAAATATCGACCGTCCAGGTACCCAAATATACGGACAGCAGTTAGCTGAAATAGCCCGTATCTGGTATATCAACCGTGAAAAAAGCCCTGAAGAAGCTGAAGCAGCCTATCAACAAGCGCTGATTGATATGGGGCTGGTCGAGGATGATAACCTGATCTACGGTGTCGAACCAAGGAAAGTTTCCTGCACAGGTACATACACAATATACAATTACGCATTTATCAGAGCCAGTTAAATCCTGCTCATTTTCTATTCCCTTTTCACTTGAATTTTGGAATGTGGGTGCTGCAGGAGGTGCTGATTATGCTGGGGCAACTTTTAACTGGCAATATGTTGATTTTCATTGGGATGACTGCAAAGCAAGTCAGATAGCTAATAAATCCACGTCCGGTAGTTTTTCAGGCGGACCCAATGGTCACAGTAACATTACATGGGCCAGTATCCAATTGAGTGCTGGCGAAGTGGGAACGCTATCATACAGTGATGATGATGAGACGATGTCCGGAACTTGCACAATCAGTAACCCCGCAGCTTTTGCCGGTTGGACAGGACCATAATACCTTCAATCCCTCGTACTTTGTTGCGCCAGTAAGGACACCTGTTTTATAGACAGGTCACCTTGAGCGATCCTCACATGGTGTCAAGAAATCTAACTGGGGGCATGTGATTTCTGACCCTGCTTCACAGCAGCGATGAAATCAAATTGATCCATTCCTTCGAATTGAAAGCCGTTTTGAAACCGCAATTTCAATGGCTTGCCATTAAACAGCTTTTGAACATCCAGGATTGTCGTGTTGAATGCTTCTGGTAAAACTCGACCTCATCAAATCCTGCATAGATCACACTTTGACCTTGTTTGACAACCTCTGAATTATGATCAATCGTCCGTCCGTTACGCCAACAAAAAACCGGGGCGAAAACAGCCAGGTCATTCCTCTGGTCAGCATCAGTGATGTCATTGAAGGCACGTTCTTGAATATACCTATGGAGATCAGTTTTTCTGATTTTGATAAATATTGCGTGATTTCCTTCGTAATTTGGGTCTGGCTTATCTTTGACATGAGTTTCTTCCTTTTTCGTGTTCCATTGAGTGAAACCTTATTCCAGTATATACAAGATATCAAACGCATCACAATAGATTATCTGAGGCATTCATCTTGGTATGATCTGATACAATTTATCAAGACTAGCACCATATTTAAACCAAAAAATTCACATCTCATCATCAGGGAAGGTAAGAAGGAATTAATGATCCAGATTAAGAACCTTTCAAAGATCCAAGATGGCCGGACAATGCTTGATCTTAGTGATATTATTATCAATTCTGGCGAAATTCATGCACTGATTGGAACTGCAGACAGTGGCTTGGAAATCTTACTGAATTTGCTGATAGGTACAGCCTCCCCATCTGCCGGAGAAATAACAATCAATGGCTTTGTCGCTGGAATTGATCAATTAAATGCTAAAAGATAAAGTTGGTTTTCTGTTTAAAGAAGACAGCCTTTATAAGAACCTATCTGCAGAAAAAAACTTTCAATTCTTCACAAGATTATATGGGCTTCCTAAAGAATCTGTTTCTGAGATGCTGAATAAAATCGGACTGGCAGATCAAGCAAAAGTGAATATCGGAAAGCTGCCTTCAGGGTTAGCACGACGGGTGGCGTTAGGCCGATCAATGCTGCATCAACCTTCAACGCTGATACTGGAGAATCCGTTTGCCAGATGCGATGACGATTCCCTCATGTTTATCAGGCAAATTATTCTAAGTGAAGCCAAGAAAGGAACTGCAGTTTTAATCCTGGATGAAGACACATCCCACCTTGAGGGCTTCTGTTCCAGAATTTACTTCATTAAACAAGGACGGATAGAACAGACTATTGATGGCATCGAACCCCAGCCTTCAGATCTTCCCTTTAAAATTCCGGTAAAATTTGAAGGGAAAGTTGTTCTTCTCAATCCTGGTGATATTCTCTATGCGGAAGCATCTAAGGGATACACACGGTTGGTTACAAGAGATTCCCAATTCCCAACACAATATACGCTACAAGAATTGGATCAACGTCTGCATCGTTCTGGTTTCTTCAGAGCCCATCGCTCATTCCTGGTCAATCTCCAGCATGTCAAGGAGGTCATTCCATACAGCAGAAACAGCTTCAGCTTAAGATTGAATGATAGTGATAATACGGAAATTCCATTAAGCAAGAATTCGGCCGCAGAACTAAGGGATTTGTTGAATTATTAGGTAAATCGCATTAAAATGTTGCTGCCATTTTAACCCTCAAATTTCACCAATCAAAGCGCCAGGAAGCCATCTGGCGCTTTTTTATTGATTTATATATTTCTATTTTAATATACTGAAGGTACAAATGAAATTACCTGAAAGGAAACCAATGAAAGAAAAAACGTCCCGCCCACTGCTTTATCCAATCCTGGGCAGCATATCAGGCATGGCCCTTGGATTCACGACCTTCATCATCACTGGCCAGATCATTTTCTTGATCGTATTCGTCACAATAGGGCTCACTCTTGGCATCGCACTTGGACAGCAGAAACAAACCAATTAGAACCCCAGAACAAGGAGTAAAATAGATGAAAGCCATTATCACAAGTAAATTTAACAAGAAAATTTGGTGACCTGACCGCTGTTGATGGGATCAGCTTTTCAGTCAATTCAGGAGAGGTTTTCGGCTTTCTCGGTCCAAATGGTGCTGGTAAAACAACCACCATTCGCATGCTCACAGGGCAGCTTTTGCCAAGCTCAGGTCAGGCAACCGTTGCAGGCTGCGATGTCGTTTCAGAACGGCAGCAGTTAAAACCAAAAATTGGCGTGATTTTCGAATATCAAAATTTATATGAAAGGCTTTCTGCCAGAGATAACCTGAACTTCATGCGGCAACTTTATGGACTGGATCGATCCCGGGTTGAAGAGGTGCTATCGCTTGTAGGCCTCAAAGACCGGGCTCGTGACAGATTGAAGACTTTTTCAAACGGCATGAAACAGCGCTTATTGATCGCGAGAGGTTTGCTTCATGATCCTGAAATCCTCTTTATGGATGAGCCAACACTTGGTCTGGATCCAGTAATCGCACTTGAAATTCGCCGAATCATTTCTCAACTTGCGCAGGATGGTCGAACGATTTTCCTGACGACGCACTATATGGAAGAAGCGGATCGCCTGTGCGACCGGGTGGCAATCATCAACCACGGCAAAATCATTGCCATAGATACACCGGATCAACTGAAAAATAAATTCGGTTCCTCCCTGGAAGATGCTTATATCAAATTGACAGGGCGGACCATGGAAAGAAGATGAACATGAAAAACCAAGAATCAAACAAGGTCATTTCTAACATCAGGATCATATTTGCCATTGCATGGAAAGATATCCTGGATGGCTGGAAAAATAAAGTCATCCTGACGAGTGTGATCACATCCCTCTTCCTGATCATTTTCTATATGTATTTACCTGAAATAACCATGGGAGACGAATTGCCGCTCATGGTTATCTTAGATCAAGATAAGTATATCCAGATAGAAGAAACTGGTGGAATCGAAGCATTTAACATTAGATTGGTCGATAAGGAAAAAGATTTCTTGTATTTACTGAGAGATCTTGAAACACCTGTGATTGGCATTATCCTGGAGCAAGATCCTGACCATTTTCAAGTCAAGGAAACATTATCGCTTCAAGGATATTATCCATACTGGATGAAAGCTTCCCAAATTTATGACCTGGAAACCTCAGCGGAAGTCATCCTGGGAAATTATTGGGAACTCAACATCGATTTAACAACCAAAGAGAATGTTGTTTATCCTGTTATGGATAATTACTCTTATGGTAAAACGTTCGTTGCAACGGCAGGTTTACTCATTCAGATTACATTAATGGGTTTATCGATGGCACCTCAGCTAATCGTCGCAGAAAAAGATTCTAAAACACTCCAAGCGATCATGATTTCACCGGTTAACCTGGGTCAATTTATTCTGGGGAAAACCATTGCCGTGTTTTTTTATACTGGATTGACGACCACAATTGGTCTGTTCTTTGTCGGTCCGCTGATCATTAATTGGGGGATAACATTGGCTGGGTTAGCGATTGGGATGGTCTCCATCATCACCCCAGGCATCTTATTGGGTGTGTTGTTTCAGAACAAACAACAAATCTCGATTTGGATTTGGGTTGTATTTATCCCAACTATGCTGCCTTTATTCTTTTCCGTTGTGCGGATATTCCCAGAAAACTTGATGAAGATCATCGATTGGTGGCCCATTGTCGCATTATCTCGATTGCTTCGTGCTGGATTCACATATCAACCCCCATTCAACACATATAGAATGGAAGGAATATATCTACTCATCTATACTTTGATCTTCTTTAGCCTTACTTTGCTGGTTATTCGCAGGCAAACCTTCAAAGGAGCATAAAATGAAAAAAAGACGCCCCCATCACTTCAAATCATCCTGGCTATTGCACTAAAAGACATTGTCCAGGCTATCAAAGACAAAATCATTTTAGGTGTGATCATAGGGGTGTTTCTTTTGATCCTTCCATCTCAATTATTACCGCTGATCCTACAAAATGAGAGCACACCACTGGCTGTGATTTATGCAGCCGAACCCACAATGCTTGCAGGTGACCTGGCCAAATTGGCCAATACAAGTGCATTTTTCGTGAACAGCCTCGATAAACTACAGGATGAAATTGCCAGCGGACGAAGTTATGCGATCGGCCTCGCCCTCCCAGAAAATTTTGCAGAGAAAGTCTCAACAAAAGCAACAATCCAAATTGACTCGTATTTCCCCCATTGGACAAATCCTGAAGAAATCAAACTATTGGCCCAGCACTTTGAAGAAAAGATTCATCAACTAGACCCAGTCTCCAATTGACATCACCATTGTCGATGATCAGGTTCATCCGGATGATGATACACGCGGATCCCAGGTGATGTTTATCTTACAAATGATCAATGCTACTATGACCATTTCGCTTGTCTTGGTCCCCCAATTAGATCATCGTCGAAAAAGAGAGACATACACTGGACGCCTTACTGGTTTCACCAGCCAGCTTACCTGACCTGATTATAGGGAAAGGAATTGTGGGAATTTTTTATGCCTCAATTGCTGTTTTGATTGTCATTCTCCTGAACACAAAATTTATCGCACACTCGCCGTTACTATTAGCGAGTGCTTTGAGTGGCGCTCATATTTGCAGTTCTCGTTGGTTTATTGATTGGTCTGGTATTCGACAATTTTCAGCAAGCTACTTTAGCCATGTCAATTATCATTATGATTGCGATTGGCCCTGCATTTATCAAGCTCATCGTGACTGCCAACTTACCCAGGATCCTGGAATTATTCGTCAATTGGCTTCCGAGTGGGCAGCTGGCGAACATAATGTTGATGAGTTTGATGAAATCCGTTGATCAAAAATTCGCCTTCCTTGGCATAGGCGCAATATGGGTTGGAAATTTAATTGTCTTTCGGGTAGACCTGATTCAAATTCGAAGAAAAAATAACTCATGAATCAGGATTACAAATCGGTCACCTAACTACGATTGATCAGGTGACCAAATTCATTAATAAATAAGTCAAGAATAAAAATTTTAAGAGCATTTAAGATTCAACAAATGTGAATAATATGACGATTTATTTTAAGTATCGGGGATAGGTAGGAAAATCGCTGTATAATATTTATTGTACTGGCACCAGATCATATGAAAGGAATTGTCAATTCCCTGTGATTAACAAATCCTAATATTTGGTTGGCATTTATTTTGAAAATAATGAAACTCAAATCAAAGGTAGCTCAATATGGATACAAAAGAATTTTCTAGCAATAAATCAGATTTAAAAGGTGTCTGGGTTTTCTTTACACTTGCATTATTAATCAGTTGGGCAATTTGGATATTTATGATTTTATTTATACCTAAAGATAACCACCTTCCTTTTATACTTATAGGTGGGTTTGGCCCTTTTCTTTCTGCAATTATAACGATTTGGATTTTCGAAGGGAAAGTCAGTGTAAGAAATTGGCTCAAGCGTACTTTCAAGATAAAGATAAATCCCCTTTGGTATCTTATTGGCAGTTTACTACTACCCATTTTGATTGGATTAATTTTTCATGGGGTATATACTTCTTGCAGGTGGAAAATCAGGATTTTCGCTAAATCAACCCTGGGGAATTTATATTGCCAGCTTGATTTCCACAACTCTCTTAGGTGGTGGCAACGAGGAGCCAGGCTGGCGAGGGTTTGCAACACCGAGATTGATGAAAAAATTTCATCCGCTTATAGCAAATGTCATCGTAAGTTTTTTTTGGGTGATTTGGCACTTACCCCTTTATTTTGGCGATTGGAGTGGTAAGAATCAACCCCTGTTGTGGTTCTTCATTTATGCAATTGGTTTGTCAATAATAATGACTTGGCTTTTTTATAAATCAAGCCAGAGTGTCATCCCAGTCATGCTTCTGCATGCTGCAACAAATATCATATTTGATTATTTTCCAATGACAAATACGATATTTTCAACACAGAGCATTAATTTCAATATCTTCAAGTCCATCGCCTATTGGATCATAGCAATCATAATCATTTTATTCACAAAAGGCCGGCTTGGGTATAAATCACAGCATTGAATTTGATCATGGGGATTAGAGAAATCAAATATAGCTTTTGAATAAATCTTTTTGGGTGATGAGAATAGCTCTTAAAATAAAAATACTAGGCACTGCTGATAGGTGTAAGTATCTTCCTGAACGTTTCTATAAATCAAATATCACCTAATTCATTTCATTGGCGCACCTATAGACGTGATAATATTAAATCAGAGAATCCGCGGTCTGGAGTGCACTCATGCGCATGAATGAAATGAGTTGGCTTACTTCATCATTGATCAACTCAGTTCCCAATACTTCAAACCACCAGGTGCTTGATTTGGGTTCCAGCCAGAGATACAGATAGATAAAAGGGAAACTCATTGCCTTGAATAAGCCCCTAAAAAACTTAGAAGAAATCCTAAGCACACCAATCAGCCACCTAAAAGCTAAGAATGGTTATAAGACGCAACAGGTTGTTCTTCATGGTTATAATACTGATTAATGGATGGATACATCAACGAGACTGCGCTCTAATATGTATTATAAACCTGACTGGAAAAAAACACAAAAACGAATTGAAGCCTGGTGGCATCATGAGGTGATTGACCGATGCTGCATCGCGGTCGAAGCACCCAGAAAAACCTCCAAGCTACCCCCATTCCCTGACCGGCAGCTTGGTCCCTGGCTTGGTGGAATGGAACCTATCAGCAAAGATGACACAGAAGCTGTACAACGCTGGTGGCAGGATCCTGAAAATAACAGCCAGCGAATGCTGACCTGGTTTGACAACACCCTTTTCGCCGGAGAAGCCTTACCCATAACCTACATCGATTGGGGCTCGATGGCAATGGCAGGCATTCTGGGCAGCCAAATGAAATTCACAAAAACAACTGTTCAATATGCCCCAGTGATCCATGATTGGGCAGACTGGCACTGGTCTTTTGGTGCTTATCATCCAGTATGGAAATCACTTTCAGCCATCTTGACCCGATTTCTTAAAGGGGCTTGTGGAAATTATTTTGTAGGTCCACCAAACCTGGGCAGCGGGGGGGATGTGCTGTCAATCATGAGGGGGATGAACAAGCTCCTCACTGACCTGGTTGACCACCCTGATGAAGTCAGAGAAAGCCTGGATGCCATCTCTGATGTTTGGATCAACCTGATGGAACAGGTTCACCTAATGACATCTGAGAACAATCAATCAGGCGGAGTGATTCCCTGGCTCGGGTTATGGGCACCTGGGAGGACGGGATTGATAGCCTGCGACATTTCTGGTGTGATTTCTTCTGCTATGTTCACCTCAATCTTTCTGCCTGATTTAGAAAAACAAGCACGATGGTGTGAGTATGGCATATATCACCTGGACGGCCCTGCTTCCATGAAAAACACCCTGGATATCCTCCTGGAGGTGGACCAGATCAAAGCCATTCAATTCTCACCCGGGATTGGCCAATCTCCATCCTATTCAGAAACTTATATCCCGCAGTACCGAAAGATCCTCAAAAAAGGGAAAGGGCTTTATCTACTGGTTGAACCAGCAGACGTTGAAAAACTTATGTCATTTCTCCCGCCGGAAGGTCTTTTCATGCGTACTTATGTTAACAGTGAAGCTGAAGCTTTCGACTTGATTACGAAAACAGCCCGATGGACTGCCAGAAAAATAGAATAGGATACAACCAGTCAGATATCGATTGGTGATATGGTATCATCCTGTATCAAATGAAACGGAGAAATGATGACCAGGACTGAAAAGTGGTCAATAGAAAAAGCAAACCAGTGGCAGGAAGCAACACCCTGGTTGGTGGGTGCTAACTTCATTCCCAGTACGGCCATTAACCAGCTTGAAATGTGGCAGGCTGACTCCTTCGATCCTGAAACGATAAACCGTGAGCTGGGATGGGCAGAAGATCTGGGGTTTAATGCCATGCGGGTTTACCTTCACGACTTACTTTGGCTTCAGGATGCCGAAGGTTTCAAAACCCGTATCAACCAGTATCTGGAAATCGCAGACCGCCATCATATCAAAACCATGTTTGTGTTTTTTGATGACTGCTGGCACGACGATCCAAAGCTTGGACAACAGCCGACGCCCCAACCAGGTATTCATAACTCTGGTTGGGTTCAATCACCTGGGACACAAGTACTGCAAGATCCATCACAGTGGGACAGGCTGGAAGATTATGTGGTGGACATTGTGTCAACATTTGGGCAAGATGGGCGTGTGGTCCTTTGGGACGTTTATAATGAACCAGGCAACAATCTGCTGCCATCTATGAATCTTCCAGCAGTCCCCCGCTTCCTTAAAGTCCTGGGGCAGTTCATCAAGCATTATCTTAATTCAAAACCTTCCCGGCATTTATTGGAATCTGCATTTGATTGGGCAAGGTCCGCAAATCCCCGACAGCCATTAACAGCAGGATTGTACTGCTTCATTGGCACGCTTGATACAAAACTGAACGATGTCTCATTAGCATTAAGTGATATCGTGTCTTTCCACTTCTATCACGAATTAGAGACTATGTCTGAGTTCGTCGATGAGCTGAGAAAAGCTGACAGACCCCTGATATGCACGGAGTATCTCGCCCGAAACAACCAATGCACATTTGATACCCACCTCCCCTATTTCATAGAAAGAAACATCAGCTGCTTCAATTGGGGATTGGTCAGCGGGAAGACACAGACGATCTATTCATGGACGGATCATTATCCAAATGGAGAAGAACCCCCTGCCTGGTTCCATGATATTTTCCGCAAAGATGGATCCCTGTACAACAAAGAAGAAGGGGAACTCATTCGCTCATTGACCGGTAAATGAGCGCTATGCAGGTTTTCTTAAACCTAACAACATCAAAATAGATGCCAGAATAAGCGGTCCTCCTACCAAAAGGACTGCAAACAGGTGATGATGTCCGGCAGAAAAGAAAACAAAGAAGGCTTTATTTCGTTATGAAACAAACCAGAAAAAACACCAAAACCAAATGGGCGATCCTGATCCTTGGTGCATTGACCAATACGATTGTGGTGGCTGTTCAAGCCATGAGTTTTTCCGTCCTTGCACCTGAAATCTCGACTGAATTAAAATTTAAGCCTGGTGCAGGTGGGATTGATATGGGGAATAGGGTCGCTTCCTACCATCATTTCATCCATCGTAGCTGGTATTCTGGCAGATCAATTAGGTCCAAAACGCACTATCCTCATAGGTTGCCTGTCTGCTGGTTTTCTCGGAGCAGCCCGGGGCCTATCAAATAATTTTTCTACATTGATGTTGACTGTTTTCTTACTTGGATTAGTCTCCCTTTGATTACGATCAGCAATGTCAAAAATACAAGGATCTGGTTTGACGAAAAGCAAATCGGTCTGGCTAATGGTATTATGTCACTCGGTATGGCACTGGGTTTTTTCGTTGGTTCAAACGTGAGTGCTACCTACATTTCCCCCTGGGTGGGCGGATGGCGAAATGTGTTTTTCCTTTATGGTTTAGCGGCCCTTGCAATGTTGATCCCCTGGTTGATCAGCCCATCGGCACCTTCTCATTTGATTAAGCAGGATGAACCTGTTCGAAAATTCTCCTTGCGACAATTTAGTCATATTATCAAAATAAGAGATTTATGGTTGATAGGTTTCGCACTCCTCACTTACAATGGGGGTATTCAAGGTTTGCTGGGATATCTACCGCTGTATCTGCGCAACCTGGGCTGGCAGGAGGTCAGTGCGGATAGTGCTGCATCATTTTTCCACCTGGCAAGTATGTTGTTTGTGATACCAATGTCGTTTCTGGCTGACAGGCTTGGAAAGGGAAAAAAATCGCGGTTATTGCTGCCGCAGTTACAACCTTTGGTGTTGTCTCACTCTATCTAGCAAAGGGTGATGTCATTTGGGCGGCTGTGATCATTGCTGGCATAGCACGGGACGGACTGATGGCATTAATCATCACCCAGGCAATCCAGACGAAAGGGGTCGGCGCTGCTTACTCAGGAGTTGCTACAGGATTTGTGATCATTTTTGCTGGGATTGGGAGTCTGATCTCCCCACCCTTGGGCAACAGGATGGCTGATCTGACGCCAAGCTCACCATTTCTGTTCTGGGGGGGATTATGTCTTGTCAGTGTGATATGCATCATGTTGACCAGGAAGGGCAAGACCAGGAAAACTTCAACTACTCTTGAAGCAGCAGGGTCATAAGGATTTAATTCTCTGGCAACTCCCCTTGCCTGAATGGATCCAATCATAAAGATTTTCACGACAGTTTGATATAATTTTATCGCTGATGGCATGTACATCAAAATCGAAAATGACGCTGAATAAATCCTTTGTGGCTTTTGATACCTGATGTTAATCCATTCAACCCACGCCTCTCTGCGCTCAAGATTGGTGGTTTTTCATGACTAAAGGTTCTCCCTTCAATATTTTCCGATTGGTAATCAAGGTGCTGATCCTGTTGATTCTCCTGGCTGCACTGCTGTTTTTGCCGGCCGGCAGATGGGATTGGCCACAAGCCTGGGTATTTATCCTGATGATCGGTGTTTATTTTCTCCTTTATGTCTTTTTAGGCATTCGAAGGGATCCTGAACAAACTCGAGAAAGAAGCCAAATGGCTGAGAATGTCAAACGCTGGGACAAGGTCATCATGGGGATATATACATTTCTTTTGCCAACCGTTTTTATTACAGCAGGCTTTGATGTTGGACGGTTCTATTGGTCCAAAGCGCCACTCAGCGCTCAGATAGTCGGATGGTTTGGTTTGATCCTCGGGGCAGCATTGATCTTTTGGACCGTGAGAACCAACACTTTTCTCTCACGTTATGCGCGCATTCAGGATGATCGCGAGCAAGAAGTGGTCGTTTCCGGTCCCTATCGCTTTATCAGGCACCCTATGTATTTAGGTATTCTCATCTTATTCACATCCATTGGGCCAGCATTGAGTTCATTAATTGCCCTGATCCCCTCGGTGATCATTGATATTCTATTTATCATCAGGACGGCAAAAGAAGATAAAATGCTACAATCTGAGCTGGATGGATATCAGGCATATTCCCAGAAAGTGCGCTATCGATTGCTGCCATGGATCTGGTAAGCAATCGGAAAACTTGTTTTATCGTTCCCAATCCTAAAATACTCTTCAACAGACGAAGCAAATAGACATCGAATAATCAAATAAGGTAGTGGATCCGGCACACAGCATTCTGAATAAATTTCATCTCTGATCCTTTTTCTTAGAGCGCCTGGTTTGATGACATCAAATCGATCGATTCCCTCAGTACACGAACATACAACTCTGGACCATCCCTGTGATTGGTCATTCAAGCAGAAGCACACTCATCTTGCCTTGCCAGCTATTTCTCACATCATGATTGGATCAATAACTTTTCTTGCACTTTCAGGAACTTTTCGACTCCCATCGGCGTTATATTGGATAGAAGAAAAAAATTCAATAGGAGAAAAAATGTTTTTCAATAAACTACGAACAAAACAAACCAAAATGATTGGCTTGATCTTAATCATTCCTCTTTTCATCGTCGCATGTGTCAGCCAGCAAACCGATCAAACCATCACCGATATAGATTGGCAATGGAGCGAAATGGTTGAATCAGAACCCGCCTCCCAATCACTGGTCCCCAATCCAGAGAATTACATCCTGCGCCTGTTAGCTGATGACACCCTGAGCATCAAAGCTGACTGCAATATGGTAGGGGGATCTTATATAGTTGATGGTACGCGCTTTGACCATTGAACTTGGACCATCGACATTAGCCTTTTGCGGGGAAAAATCTCTCGATCAGCTGTTCCTTGGATTTCTCATCAATATCGAGAGTTATGCAATTGAGAATGGTCAATTAGTACTGGAACTAAAAGATGGTGCTGGTCAAATGATATTCAATCAGGAATAGCTCGCGATTTAACTGCTAAATAGTATCCATATTCAACGCAATATACATATGATAGTTTTTTTATTCCCAAAGAATTTTCCGTTTTTATTTTCCTCTTCCCTCTTTCTGTCTCTCTCAACGACTTGAAGCTCCTCACGATCCATCCGATTGGCGTTTTTCTTGCAACAAGATATCTGATAAAGCCTTGGAATTGAAGGAAGATAGCTATGAAACCTTTTCGGAAAAATACAGCAATCGCTATTGACGGCGGGGGTATACGCGGTGTAGTCGTCACAAAAGCCCTGTCTGTTCTTGAAACCCATATGGGAATAGCCTCCCATGATTTATTCCAGCTGACAGTGGGTACTTCGACCGGTTCCATTATTGCGGCTGGGATAGGCAAGGGAATCTCTGCTAATAAGATGACTGCACTTTATAAAAGCCTGGGTCATACTATCTTTCCTAAAACGATACGAAGTTTAATCTTCCCCCTGACGCGCTACCGCTATTCTGATGCACCATTGAAGAATGAGTTACTCAAACAATTCGGTTCGATGAAAATGGGTGATTTCTGGGGCGAGCAGCAGCGGATGGATGTTGTCATTACCGCTTATGACCTGCTTGAAAACCGCACCCGGTTCATCAAGCCCTGGAAAGCTGAATATCAGGATTGGTCCGTGAGTAAGGCCGTTCAGGCTTCCTGTACGGTGCCAAGCTATTTCCCGATCGTTGAAAACCGATTCATCGATGGCGGTGTGGGGTCCTACGGCAATCCGTGCTATATTGCTGCTTATGAAGCCAAAGAATGCCTTGGATGGGATCCGACGGAAACAACTTTGATCAGCATCGGTACAGGCCGACCGCCATATGGGTTCCAACCTGAACAAACACCAAAATTATGGGCATGGGATTGGATCGCAAAATCGTTGGGAGTCTTCCAGCAATCAGCCCTTGATCAGCAGGTTCACCTTGTTGAAACGTATTTCAAAGAGCTGGATTTCCGGCGTTTCCAGATCGATATGCGTGAAAGTATAGAAATGGACGATGTGCATCAGATGGACCGCCTGGTGGCGTACGGTGCAAGGCTGGGACGGATGATCCTTGATGATAAGTATGATTGGGCACAGGGAATCGAGATCAAAAAGGCGGCATAGTAGGAAATCCAAGAGTTATCTTCATAATTGATCACGCCTGCAAAGATAAGCAACGTACTTTGCAATTGAATTGGTGGTTTAATCCATCCCTGAATAAAAACTTGAATACGCAATAAATCATCATCAGACATTCTCCATACTTCCTTCATAAGAAATTCACAAGTTCACAGGATAATAATCATAGAAATTTACGCTCAGTTACTCTATTGGAGTGAAAGATTTGGAGAAAACTATGATACGACATCAAAAACGTTCACTACTATTCATCAGCTCAATCATCATAATTGGATTGGTCTTTTCAGCATGCACGCCAAAAACACCTGAGATTGTTTCCTCACAGCCTGAAATAGATCAGCCCTCCTTTGAAGAAACGAGTACAACTTCGAAAGTGATCGATGATTCCCATGAGGAAACCAGCACAGATATAGAAGAGTCTTTACCTGATCAAACAGATCAAATCAATACAAGCGGTCTCAGTGATGCAGAAATCAACAGCCTTGTCTTCATGCGTGAGGAAGAAAAACTTGCACGTGATGTCTATATCACACTCTACGATCTATGGGGCTTGCAAATATTTCAAAATATCGCAAACAGCGAACAAACCCACAAAGATGCAGTAGCTAACTTATTAGAGAAATTCGATATCCCTGATCCTGCGAACACTTCACCTATGGGTGCATTTGATAACCCGGATTTACAGAGTCTTTATGATGAATTATCCGAGATGGGCGCACAATCGCTCGCAAATGCCCTGAAAGTCGGTGCTGCGATTGAAGAGATCGACATCATGGATCTTCAGGAATATATGGAAGTTGTTGAGGAACAAGCAATCCGTCGTGTCTATGAAAACCTGCTGAAAGGATCAGAAAACCACCTGCGGGCGTTCACATCCACGCTTGAAAAGCAAACCGGGGAGATATATCAACCTCATTATATGACTGAAGATGCCTATGATGAGATTGTCACCGGAGCTATTGGCCGCAAGGGACAAAGCAATGGACACCGACCGTAGCCCCAGAATCTAAATTCAGTACCTAAAAATCAAAAACCGCCCACTTAGAACTGGGAGGTTGCTATTATTTGACGCAAATTTAATTAATTCCCGTTCTTCTCGTGCAATATCACTACCAAGCCCTCAGGGTTCAGTGTAGGTTTCACCAGTTTATTGGAATGAAAGATTGCGCCGTGCCTGCAGTTGTCCTCACACTGCCCACAATAAGCGCAACGCGCGGGATAATGGATCAACTTATATTCCTCATGTGATTTTTTATCCATTTGCAACGCATCCGCCGGGCAGTTACGGACACATAACCCACATCCAGTACATTTATCAGTATCAAATACAATAGCTCCCCGAAATCCTTCAGCCAAATCAAGGTGACCAAAAGGATAGTCAATAGTTTCAGGTGCTTTAAAGAACGCATCAAGAATTGCTGACAATAAACTGAAGCGTTTCTTAAATTCCGTCACATTAAACTCCCATTAGGATAACAAATGCTAATTGTGCCAATGCCAGAGGCACCAATATTCTCCAACCTACCCCAGCCAACTGGTCAATACGCAACCGCGCAAAAACAGCGCTGGTCGCACTCAGCATACCCATTATCACCATGCACTCGACAATAAAAATAATAATGGCAATGATTGGGTTGGTCATTCCTGACCTGCCCAAATAAAGATCAATTAATAGAAAGATTCCCACAACCGCTTGCATATTCATCACCAGATGCCATAGAGCAAGTTTTGATCCGGTGTATTCAGTCAGTGATCCTCCCACGACTTCTGAACTTGCACTGGGAATATCCAAAGGATCCCGCTTTAATTTCCCAATCAAGCCTACAAACGCCAGGATAAAACCCAAAGGTTGGAAAAGGATAAAAGGACCCAATAAATATTGAGATGCCATGATTCCTTCAACCGACCAAGATCCAGCCATAACCGCAGGCCCTATGAGAGCAATGAGGAAAGGGACCTCATAAGAAAAATATTGCAATAATGATCGCCCACCACCCAAAAGGCTGTAAATTCCTTTTGATAGGATACCAGCCAGGTAATAAGCCAAAGTTGGGACACTCATCAAGAACGAGATCACGATGAGATCCCCCTCAAATGCGTACGGACTGAAACCAGCGATCGGAACATACAATCCTGCTGTCAGGATCGAGCTCAAAGAGAGTAATGGCAGCAAGCCCGCGATCTGTTCATTGACCCCTTTTGGCAAGAGGTCCTCTTTACTGAATAGCTTGATCATATCCACCAGGGGCTGATACCAGGGTGGACCAACTCGCCGTTGAAAAAGAGCCAACAGCTTACGATCCAGCCATTCATAAGCCAGCCCGCATATCACCTGAAACACCAGCCCAGGAAATAAGAGCAAATAAAATAAACCTTCAATCAATGGTAATACTCCTCATCGGTCTGCACAAGCGACACACAGGTCTATCCCAGCCAAAACAACAGGAATATCAGCAACTTGAATCGCGGACATTTGTTCCGGAAGTAAACATAGTGCAGCAAGCGTGGGAGTGCGTATTTTAAGACGGGCGGGTTTATCGGTGCCATCGCTGCGCAAATAATAAAATAACTCGCCACGGGGGGCCTCAGATCGGATAATAACTTCACCCGCTGGAACCTTACGCTGAACTCGTGTGCTCACTGGCCCTTCTGGAATATCTCGGAGTATCCTTTCACATAAATAAATGCTTTCTCGTGTCTCATATACTCGGACAAGGATCCGTGCCAAGGCATCCCCATCCGGGAGTGTAACCACGGAAAATTCCATTTGGTCATATGGTGGAATTGGGTTGTCCCGCCGCATATCCACATCCACCCCAGAGGCGCGCGCTATTGGCCCAACGACACAGTACTTTTTGATCATATCTGCAGAAACCGGCGCAACGCCCCTAGTTCTCGCGATCAAGGCCGGTTCGTTTTCAATCACATCCAAAACACCTTCAACCTGGGTGTGTAATTTCTCAACCGCTGCACGGACCATGGCAATTTGTGCCCCATCCAAATCGAATCGTACACCACCAATCTGGTTAGCCCCATGTAAAACCCGTCCGCCGGTGATTTCTTCCATAATATCTAAAGCCAGTTCTCGATCATGCCATGCATGCATGAAAATCGTATCCAAACCAACGTGCTTGGCCAGGATTCCCAACCACAATAAATGGCTGTGAATTCTTTCTAATTCACACATCAAAGCCCTGAGATAATAAGCACGTATTGGCACTTCTACATTCAACAAGGATTCCACCCCATGACAATAAGTTGTGGTGTGGATATGAGAACAAATCCCACAAACACGCTCGATTAAGTGGACATTCTGAACATAGTTGCGTTTTTGTGCAAGTCTTTCAATACCACGATGGACATATCCCAGACGCAATGATCCGCCAAGAACCCTTTCACCCGAGATATCAATCTTCATCGAAAGGGGCTCCTTTAAAAGGGGATGCTGCGGTCCATACGGGATTGAGATTTTAGTCATTATTGACCTCATTTCTAATAAACGGTGGGCCTTGATCCCAATCGTCCGGGAGCAATAAGGGCGGTGTTTCACTTCGACCAGTAAATTTTACGCCAAACATTTCCGCAACCTCACGCTCATAGAAATCAGCACCGGGGATAATCGACACAATCGAGGTCACTTCGGGTGCTTTTGAAGGCAATAAGATCATTAATGAGAACCCAACACCTTGATAAAAATTGTACATGACCTCGATGACATCAACTTGAGCTTCGCGCTGCTGAGCTGTGATCGTGGAGAGATGTATACCATCAAAGTGCTCGTTTATCATCGCGACCACAGCTTTTAATCGGTCCGGGGATATAACGAAGGTATCATCATTTTGGATCTCCGTATAAACATCAAACGCACAGTCAAGTTGCGATTTAAACTTTAAACAGAGGGATTCAATATTAGTCTGGTCCATTTTCAGATATCCTCTCTCTTAATTCCAGTAAACCTTCAATAATCGCTTCAGGGCGACAGGGGCATCCAGGAATATAAAGATCAACTGGCAAAATTTTGTCAACACCACCCAAGACAGTATCACTGCCATGGAACACCCCACCTGTGTTACTGCAACTGCCCACGGCAACAACCCATTTGGGCGAAGGCATTTGAGAATAAATCTCCCAAAGGCTATCACTTGTTTGTTTCGTCACAGGCCCCGTGCAAAGCAAAACATCCGCATGACGAGGTGAACCCTCGGCAATAATACCCAAACGTTCCACATCATAACGTGGAGTCAATAAATCCAGAATTTCAATGTCACAGCCATTGCAACCACCGGTATTATAATGAATCACCCATAAGGAGTTTTTCTGAGCCCATCGATAGGTCTTTTCAATCCACTTTCGTATCACCAATTAAATCACTCCTGTTTTTCGCGCGTTTTTATTCTCCCAAGAACAGCTGCGCTAATCGATATTCCAACCAAATACACCAAACCAATTAAAAGAGAACGCCTCACTAATGGTATGGTCGCAAGAACTAACACAGACACATGCACAATCCCAAATAGCAAACCAAGTCTAAAAAAAGCTTTATAAGACAGCCGAACCTCCAGTGGAGGTATTTTCTGACCACCGGAATAAAGTAAATACTTTTCGGGATGGTCCAATCCTTTGGCAGCATACTTTTGGATAAACCTATATGCCAAAGACAACAGCACAAAAAAGATGATAAAAGCAACTGGGGGATAAAGTAACAACTTCATATTCATAATAACATCCAACGAATGACATAAATAACTAAATTAATCCACGGTGTAGGATAGACCCCAATGCTAACAACCAATAAAGATAAAAGAGTAATCGGGAATAACAACCATCGAGAGACACTCACAGGACGTTCCGGATTATTAAATACTTCTTCTGTGTTAGAAGAACGATAATACTGCTTGATAAGGACAGGAAGATAACCACCCAAACTGATCACCGTACTCACCAGAAAAATCACCAGACAGATTATCGAGAATAAATCACCCGTCACCAAAGCTGCAGAAAAGATCATCCATTTTCCTGTGAAACCCGCCAGCAAAGGAATGCCGGCCAAACCCGCTAATGCAATGCTAAAACACAGGGCTATCAAAGGCATACGATGACCCTTACCTCGCAACTTCTTAATATCTTGTGTTCTTAAATAAAACTGATAAACACCGGAAGCAAGAAATGCAAGGCTCTTCATGATAGCAATCACCAAAAAAAGAAATAAACCAGCCGAAAAAGCCTGGTCCAGATCGTAATAAAAACCAATCCCCAGTCCAAACATTAAATATCCGGTTTGAGCGATTGAAGAAAAAGAGAGGAAACGCCTGAGTTGACTCTGTCCCAGCATCCGGACTGATCCAACCAACATATTAAAACAGGCGAAAATCATCAGATACATCCCCAGTTCTTCCCAGGTCATCCCCAACCGAAGGCAAAACACAGGCAGGATGAATAACATACTTTTAGAAAATACCCCTGCTAATAATCCGCTGATAGCACTGGGGGCATTCCCATAAACATCCGGAACCCATGTATGCAGAGGAAAGACACCTGCTTTCAAGCTGAAACCGAGCAAAAAACACGCCGCTGCAATCCGTGTTAAATTGTCGGGTGATTCCAGAATCTGCGTCAGGTGCATATCACCAGTACTGCGGTAAAAAAAGTAGATCCCCAGAAGCATCATCATCGCACCCAAACTGCTCATGATAAGATATTTAAATCCAGCTTTGATCGCGATTTCCTGATCAAACCGGAAAGCAATCAGAGCACTAGCGGCAACCGTCGTAAGTTCTGTGAGTAAAAACAAATTGAACAAGTTGTTGGATAAGAACATACCAAACAAGCCTGCCTGGATGATTAAAATCAGTGGGTAATACACCAGGTATCGTGAGTCTCTTGCCAGATATTCTCCAGAATAAATCGTGATTAAAATTGTAATAATAATAGAAACAATCATGATGAAGCTGCTTAATGCACTTGGTATTAAAATAACCCCGCCCGGTTCTGAATTGCCAAAATGGGCATCTGAACTGGGTATCAGATTTGGAATTTCTTTAAAATTGTTAATCAGTGCCAACAAAGCGCCAATCAAAACAAGAACAGCTAAGATTGACTCAGTACGATTATTGAGATCGCATATCCTTGAGATAAGATACACGATAAAAGCGCCACCAACAAGGATAACAGCCGGCAAGACGATAGTAAACATACCTGACATTAATGGAGGCCTCCGATGAAGCTGGTCAACCCTTTCATCGCCCATGTCAACAGCGGACCCGGCGTAAGACCTTCAACGATCAAGAAAATTGTGATAACAAGTGTTGGCAAAATCAGTGCCAGTGGTGCTTTTTGGGGTAATGATTCCAGTTTTCTGTCGCCGAAAAAGATATTCCCAAAAAAACGTAAGGCATAAATTACAGTGAGTAATGAACCAATCAGGACTATGATTGTGAGTGCAATCGAAACACCTGAATCAAACCCGCCAGCAAAAATCATCCATTCGCTATTAAAGATGCCCAACGGGGGCATGCCAGAGATGCCCAATACACCGATGGCTGCACAAACGCAGAGGATGGGATATTTAAACCCCAACCCACTTATCTTTTGTATATCTCTTTCGCTGGTAACAGCAACTATGATGCCCACAACCATAAACAAGAGCGCTTTGATAATTGCATGATACACAACGTGCATAATAGCGCCCTCCATCCCCCTTAATGTCAGTGAGCCCAAGCCAAAGATGATATAACCCATTTGGCTCACAGAGCTAAAAGCGATGATGCGCTTGATATCCTTCTCAGCCAACGCCATCAAAGCCCCATACATCTCAGAGATCAATCCGGCGATCATCATCCAGATGGCAAAGGGCTGAAGGTTTTCAAGGGGGAAAAGCGCAAATGGAAACCGAAGGATCCCATAGGTGCCCATTGAAAGCATGGCGGCAGCCAGGATAATCGTCACCGGCATAGGTGCCACGGTGTGAGCGTCTGGAAGCCAAATATGCAAAGGGAAAATCGCCATTTTTACTGAAAAACCAACAATGAAAAAAAGGATCAGCAAGACCTGCGTATTAATCGCAAGCGAGTTGGCTTGCATCATCCAATCCGATATGTTAGCCGTTCCAAAATTGACAAACAGGGTGATCAGACATACCAAAACCATCAAAGAGCCCAAATGGGTCACAATGAAATATTTGAGAGCGACTCTGAAGCGAGTTTCCCCGTAACCCCAAATCAAAATCAACAAGACCGATGCAACCAGCATCAATTCCCAAAAGATATAAAAAAGAAATGCATCATCAGCGAGGGTGGTTCCCGACATACCCAGACTAAAGAATAAAAGTAATGCGTAATAAAAATTACTATTTTTCTCACCAGTTTCTTCACCCAGTGAATAGAACATTGCAGTCAGTGTAACCAGCACTTCTGTTAAGAGAAAGATCAAACAAAGCCAGTTGAGTGACAATCTGAAGGAAATCCCCATATTTTGAATCCAGGGCAATGAAAAAACAATTTGATCATTCCTCCTGAGCACAGATAATAACACCAAGGGTATCGCGAGAGCAAAACTCTCGCTAACAATACCAATGGTCGCTGCTTGCTTTTTCGTCGCTTTGCGCCAGATCAATAAAACCAGTGCGCCTAAGATTGGAATTACTATAATTCCGGATAGAAGCCATTCATAATTTTCCATCAGATTTTCCTTTTTAGAAAATAGCCAATAAAACCAAAATAACAATCAAAAATAACGGGATCAAAGCCAAATCCCATCGAAGCTGTTTTTTGAGAATATTTCGTTCATAATTTTTTATAGAATTGATCGCTCCATCCAATAACTCGCCAGATTTTTCAGGTGTTTTCAACTCAAATCTGAAAAACGCTTCATCAGAAATCTTCACAATTTTTTTGCTAATCCATAACCAGGCTTTCTCAAAACCTTCTTCAACATTCTCTCGAATCCATGCAGCAATTTTATTATAGGTTTTACTCAATTTTTGAAATCCAAGTGTGAATACATTTATTTCCAGATTTTGATACAGCCATTGTGTAAATTTGGTAAATGACTCACTTAATTTCACTAAACCCACAGAGAGTATTTTGATTTCCAGGTTGAGGTTTAACCATTGTGCAAAGTTAGAGATCTTTTGCCCAAATCTCGGTTCAGCAACAGGGAAAATCATCTCAGAGCTGATGGGCTGATCTTGCCGCTGTTGCGTTGAACGATTCTTCCAATCCCAATAAACCATAAAGCCTGTCGACGCTAACCAAACTGTTGAGAATAAAATAGGTAGATTGCCGACATTGACCCCAAAATACAAACCATTAATCAATATGGGGAAGATCAGGATAAGCTTAGTCATTATTGGACTCTTGAGGTCATCCTGAATGAGCAATAATAAGCGGTACACAACCAAGCCCAATAAATAATAACCAATATATCTAGTACTGATAAATGTGGCTGCCAGAAGAGAAAAGCAACTGGATACGCTTCCCATACGATTGAAACGATCATAAGAACCTGATCTCGATTGTGTAATAAATAGAGATAAAAAAAAGAATATCAACCCAAATAAGAGTAAAACGTATTGAAATGCTGCATTCGAGGTGATAATTGGGATAACACGATAAAGCAAATAATATCCAAGGCTTGGCATCAGGAAACCAGAGATCCAAAAGGATATACCGGACGCAGATTTTCTAGCTCGACGTAGCCATATATCAAAAGGCCAAATCGCTAGTTTTATGAGGATCGCAAATGAAAATCCCATAAAGACCCAAGTGCGGGGTCCGATCCTCATATTACTGGCAATGTAGATCATTTGCGAAATATCAAGCGTTCCAGAATATTGACTGATGAGCAAAATTGAAGCTAAGAGACTTAGATCACCAAGACGTAAAACCTGAAAAATGATAGCGAAATCTTTAAAGGAGGCAGTATCAGAAAAAGAATTCAGAACGATCATGGCAACCAGTAATCCAACAAGATCCAGTGCAATATACCTAATCATAAATTGACCGCTCATGAATGCCACAAAACCAAATACCAACGAAAGATTAAGTACCGTTGCCTGAAAGTGAGAAATTGGATTCCTATTTTAATTTAGAATTGCGATAGATTAAAACACTTAATATAAAAACGTTCCCCAAATAAAGCAAAAGAGCTGTATTGGAAACACTGAATATAATTGGCTCTCTCATGAACGTTAATGCTGTAAATATTGTTTTCTCCCCCAAAAGCCCGAGGCTTATCAAACTGGCAATGATCAACCCAATCTCAACAAGAAAAACTTGATTCACATTGATTCGCTTATAAACAACGATAAAAATCCCTGAAATCAGGGGAATAAATAAAATGAACAGGCATAAAAGAGAACTAAAATCTAATATCATTTCTTAAGAACTTGCTTAAACCTCTTCTGTCTTACCATTATCATCCTCAGTATGTTTTGCTATACGGATGATCATTGTCAGTGCTAAGCCAATCACTACAGCCTCGATAACAAGGGCTGATATAACCATGGATTGTGAGAGATGCAAATCGCCTTTTTCCCAACCCGTCAGGATCAAACCCAAACTCACACTTTGGAGCATCAATTTAAGCCCGACTAATTGCGGGATATATCGCTTCCTGAGAAAGAAACAAAACAATCCCATCGCGAAGACAATAAGTATGCAGGCATGAATGAAGTTCACCATCCAATTTTCAAGCACCAACTCACTCATCTTCATCCTCTACCGGTAAAATTGCTGCAATGCCTAAAGCACCCGCAAAAACTAAAATTGCTTGAACTATCAGGTCCAATCCACGCTTGTCCCATAACCACGATCGGAAGCCAGTATTATCAGGGCGGCTTGGAGAACCTTGATTGATGGTTTGAAAGAAAATCCAGCCAATCAGTAAAAGACTAAACACTGCTGCAAGAAGAATAGTCGTATTCCTTTTCATGTCAATCAATCTCATCTGCAGCGCTACCAGATATGCTGGTAGCTATAATAAATAAAACACTGATAAGCCCTGCACCCACGCTGAGCTCAAATGCGCCCGCAAATGGTGCATCAAAAATAAAGAAAATTATCGATAAAATCACACTCCCTGTGCCAATAGCAGAAATAATCACAATCAAATTCTTTGAAAAGAGAACTAAAAATGATGTCAACACAAAACAAATCGTTAAAATTAAAAATACCCATGCTAACATAGAATGAGAATTTCTCCTATCTATACGAATAATATAAATGAATAAATTCGCTTTATATATAGTTTTTTCATTTAAACAGCATCTTGATTCAAATAAGAATTTCCTGAGGTCAAGTCGTTACCCTTGTAAATGCATTGGTTTAATTACAACGGTATCTTCCTCGATTAAACGGCTCAACGAGGTTCTATAGAATTATAAGGAATGAGTATACATCTGTCAAATGATGCTTGGCATAGGTGTATTTCGCGAATAAAAATCTCAGGTGATGAAAAAGAAGATAACACTGACTACAGAAGAGATCAAAGAGGCTAAAAGTCATAACGTTGATAAAAAATTAGAACCTAACCAGATCTGAAACTGCCAAACAGCTAAACATTCATGAGCAGTAACTGTATCATGTCCAATAATCATTCCGTGAGAAAGGAGAAATTGTCAGCGAGAAGAATGATATGATGGGGTGTACCTTTATCTACCCTATTGATTCTTTCATATTATTCTCCTTCTGTTCTTTATCTTACGACATATGATTGGGATCATTTAATCCATCAGGTAGACCTGCAGCACATCATCTCGAGAATTTTAATTACCAGATTTTATACCATCACTCGGTTCAACCCTCCAATCCAACGATTGGACTATACATTAATGATTTGGAGCCATCTTTTATGAACAAAACCAAAAATCACTCAACTGCCATGATTAGCATCAGGTAATTTTCTAGATTTACGAACGTATTGATAGATTCCGAAGGCTATCATAAGAGCAGCCAGGGAATAGAGTACATAACTGATTCTTGTTCCCTTGGTAGACATAACATACCCTGCGGCGATCATCAAAACTCCAAAAATCGCTGGCATGACGAAGTTTTTCTTTTTTATCGCAATGATTAGCATGCTTACCCCACTAATTACGTAAATACTGATAAAGCCAAGTTCATTCCCCCACTTTTCAATGAGACCTGCGCTTGGTTCAGGGAAACCACCAGGAGGGTCTTCCTGTCCTGTGATGATTTCCGAGGGATTCAACCAGCCGATGTCTGGAGGGCATAGTTTGATCCAACCAGCCTGCCAGCGCCATTCCCCCATCCCCGGATAATCTGTTCGCTGACCTGCCCGAATCGCAAAATGGAGATGCGTCACAAGAGGATTCTCTGCACTGCCGCCATTCTCATCAGGATCCCCTAAATAGGCGATCAAATCTCCCTTCTCAACAGGTCCCTTTTCAAGCCTCCATCGGCTGGGACTAAGATGTCCATACAGTGAGTAAATGTTGGCTTGGGGATGATCGATAATGATCAGCCATCCATATCCCCCCATCGGTCCTGAGAAGCTAATTTTGCCATCAGTGAAGGCGTATACCGGGGTGCCAGCAGGAAGGAAGTAATCTTCAGCTGCGTGGTATTCATCTTTTGATTTACCGCCGTGTGAACAAAAGATTGCTGGATAAAAACTTGGATCGTCACCCAACTCATCAAGAGGAAATTGAAAATCAAGTTTGTCATCCATGGCGTAATCAAGCACCCCAGATAAATCAGCCTGCTTTTGTTCTGGACAGGATACCTGAGGGGAGGAGCAACCTATCAACAGAAATGACAATGGTATGACAGCGATGAGAAAAACGATCAGATCCTGCTTTTTCATAGTGGATCCTTCTTAACTTTTAAAATTTTAAAATTCCCCTTATCCTTCTAAATCACTCAAATGAACACAATAATTGAACTTTGAGTTGATATCCTAGATTATAACAAAGGTCGAGAAGTTTCCCGACCTTTTAGTGTTTTATTACCGTCCAAACAGCGTCATTATATCGTAAAGCTGGATGCCAATTGGTTCGAGCAACCGGTTGATCAAGGGTGCCAGGACCACAAAGCCTATCCCTATCAAGCCGTACTTAGTCCGTTCGAAGCAAAATTCTGATCTTCCTCCGAAAAATCCAACTGATTTGTTCTTGCTGCCAGGCTGGTGATAACCCCCACGATGTAACCCAAAACCGCAATAATGAAGAAGGGACCTATGCAGAGGAACGCGACCGCTTCGCTTTCCTCTCCAAGGCTGAAAATCTGATCGGTGAATATAACTGAGAACATTAGAAACCAGGACAAACCGCTTGCCCAACCGCTGAATTTTGCCAGGGCGAGTTTTTCTTTTTGATTTGGTCTGCTATTAAGACATTCCATTTTTTGGAATTAATTTTATGCACTTGACATTGAAAAAAAATCCAATATACTTAAGCCCGTTTAACTATTAAGTGAGGTTAACTATGTCAGATGAGGATAAATTCCTCAATACATTGATCATATGGATTGAGAAAACGACACATCGACACATGCGTTCATTTATGCGCTATATACGTGGCAGTGACCTATCAATCTCTCAAGCGAATACACTTATGCGTCTATATCATCACGGTCCCAGTCCTATCAATGACCTGGCTGACCATCTTGGGATCACTGATGCCGCTGTCAGCCAGCTCCTCAACCAGCTTATTGATCTGGGATACATCGTCAGATCAACAAGCCCATCAGATAGACGGATCAAGGTGATCGCTTTAACTGAACTGGGACAGGAAATGGTTGAAAATGGTATCCAACAAAGACATGCCTGGGTAAATGATCTGGCGGACGAATTCTCTCCCAGCGAAAAAGCTCAAATGCTGCCCTCTCTGGAATTATTAAACGACCGCATCCTGAAACTCATGGAAAAGAAAGATCCCAGGTGCTGGCATAAGAATGGGAAAAACATAAATTCGGGTAAGAACAAAAATGACTAATGATCAAGGAAATTACACTATATGTGTACGCCAAACATAAGGAAAAATAATATGCTGAAATTACTTAAGTACTTAAAACCTTACATCCTCCTGGTCCTGCTGGCGATAGGCTTATTATTCCTGCTTGTCAATGCTGACCTGGCTCTGCCGGACTACCTTTCGCAAATTGTGAATGTCGGTATTCAGCAGAACGGTGTCGAGCACGGCAGCCCTCTGGCAATCAGGAAAAGCGAGATAGACAAAATGACACTGTTCCTTGATGAATATGAACAGGCTCTCGTATATGATGCCTACCAGTTGATCGATCAGGATACAGATGACTTCAACGAGTTACAGGAAACCTACCCAATTCTCTTAGATGAGCCAGTTTACCTTCGGAATGACCTGACAAAAGAGGAACTTGAAGATCTCGATCCGGTCATCTCGAAGGGCATCGTGATCCTGTACGGTATCACTCAGATGGTTGAAAACCCGGAATATGCTGCTGATATGTTGGGCGAATTGCCAATTGACCCGTCACAGATACCTGCGGGGATGGACATCACGCAACTTCTCCAGATGGCACCTGCTTCTCAATTGGAAGAACTTCAGGATCAAATCACAGAAAGATTTGACCAGATGGAAGATACATTCCTCGAACAGATTTCAGCCCAGGCGAATAAAGCGGAATACGAAGCAATTGGCATGAACCTGGGAAAACTGCAGACCAACTACATCCTGAGAGTGGGTGGGATGATGGTCCTGTATTCTCTGATAGCAGGTATCGCCAACATCAGCGTCAGTTACCTGGCTGCCCGAACGTCGTCAGGGGTTGCCAGAGATATCCGCAAAGCTGTATTCACCAAGGTTGAGTCCTTCTCCAGCCAGGAATTCAATAACTTTTCAACAGCTTCATTGATTACCAGGGCGACAAACGATGTGACTCAAATCCAACAGGTTGTATTCATGTTCATTCGATTGGCATTTTTTGCCCCTATGATGGGGATCGGGGGCGTGGTTCGGGCAATTGATAAAAGCCCTAATATGTGGTGGATCATCGCCCTTTCGGTTGTCGTCCTGTTGTTGATCATCGCATTGGTTATGATCATCGCCACACCGAAATTCATGCTGATTCAAAAATTGGTCGACCGTCTCAACCTGGTCACCCGAGAGAACCTCTCAGGCATGATGGTCATTCGTGCTTTCAATAAACAGAATTTTGAAGAAAAGCGGTTTGACCAGGCAAATCGGGAATTGGCGGATAACAACCTGTTCATCAACCGTTTGATGGTATCACTTATGCCCATCATGATGCTGATCATGAACGGACTTTCAATACTGATCATCTGGGTTGGCGCACAAGAGATCGCACAGTCAACCCTCCTGGTCGGGGATATGATGGCCTTCCTCCAATACAGCATGCAGATCATGTTTTCTTTCTTGATGATGTCAATGCTGTTCATTTTCCTGCCTCGTTCCTTTGTGTCGGGCAACCGCATCGCTGAAGTGCTGGATACTGAAAATGTCATCCAGGACCCGCAAGATCCAAAACCATTCGAAGAAGCGGTCAATGGCAAGGTTGAATTTAAGAACGTGTATTTCCGCTATCCTGATGCTGAGGAATACGTGCTGAAGGATATTTCCTTTACGACGATGCCCGGGGAAGTGACAGCCATCATTGGTTCAACAGGATGCGGGAAGTCAACAGTGATCAACCTCATTCCGCGTTTCTTTGATGTAAACCAGGGCGCTGTCCTCGTAGATGATATTGATGTCCGGGCTATAAATCAGAAAGACCTGCGGGAAAAAATCGGCTATACCGCTCAGCGGGGTATCTTGTTCAAAGGAACAGTTGAGTCCAACCTGCGCTTTGCAGACAAGGACGCAGATGAAGAAACACTTCGCGAATCCCTGGAAATCGCCCAGGCAACCGATTTCGTCTTTGCCGATCCAGAAGGCTTGCAGGCTGAGATCACCCAGGGTGGATCCAATGTTTCAGGCGGACAGAAACAACGTTTGAGTATTGCCAGATCCCTGGTGAAGAAACCACCTATTTTTATATTTGACGACAGTTTTTCTGCCCTGGATTTCAAAACAGATGCTGCACTACGCAGAGCTCTCAATGAAAAAACCGGTGACAGCACCGTATTTATTGTCACACAACGAGTAGCCACCGTAATGACTGCTGACCAGATCATCGTCCTGGACGATGGTGCGGTGGTCGGTAAAGGAACCCATCAAGAATTAATGAAAACCTGCCAGACGTATCAAGAAATTGCGACATCACAGCTGAGCAAGGAGGAATTGGCATGAGCAATCATCCACACATGAGAAACAATCAATCAAATGAACCAAAAAGACGACCTCAAACCGGAATGAGGCGAGGTGGTCCCATGAGGTTCATGCCGGGAGACAAGGCCCGTGATTTCAAAGGGACCATGAGGAAGCTGATTGAATACCTCGGCAACCACAAATGGGTGATCCTGGTGGTTCTCCTGCTTGCTGCCGCATCAACTGTATTTACGATCCTTGGACCGAAAATCCTTGGAAAAGCGACGACTCTACTTTTTGAAGGTGTTGTGGAACAAATTTCAGGTTCAGGAGCAGGGATTGACTTGGCACCTATTGCATCCATCCTGGTCAGGGTGCTGATCTTGTATGTCTTATCAGCCTTCCTCAGTTTCCTGCAAGGATACATCATGTCAGGTGTGTCGATGGATATCACCTATCGTCTTCGAAAAGAGATAGCATCTAAGATCAACCGTTTACCGTTGAAGTATTTTGACAAGATCACGCAGGGTGAAGTGCTCTCAAGGGTCACCAATGATGTTGACACTGTCAGCCAGACGCTCAACCAAAGCATCTCCCAGATCATCACCTCCGCAACCAGTGTCATCGGTGTATTAATCATGATGTTGACCATTAGCTGGTCTATGACGATCATTGCTATGCTGACTGTTCCCCTGACGGTAATCATGATCAACCTGGTTGTGAAAAAATCACAAAAATATTTCCAACAACAGCAGGAATACCTTGGCCATGTCAATGGGCATATTGAAGAGATGTTTGGCGGACATATTGTTGTCAAGGCATTCAATTATGAAGAGGAATCCGTAAAAACTTTTAGTAACCTGAATGATACGCTGTACAGGTCCGGATGGCTTTCACAATTTCTCTCCCATTTGATGATGCCGATCATGCGTTTGATCAGCAACCTGGGCTATGTCGCCGTAGCTATCCTTGGGGGGTACCTGGCAGCACGACAAATGATCACCGTTGGTGACATCCAGGCATTTATCCAATACGTACGCTCATTCAACCAGCCATTGCAGCAGATCGCTAACATCTCCAATGTATTGCAGCAGACTGCTGCGGCTGCTGAACGAGTCTTTGAATTCCTCGATGAGGAAGAAGAGATTCCAGATACAACCAAACCTGTTGAGCTTGATACGGTCAAAGGAGAGGTTGCATTCCAAAACGTTCGTTTCGGTTACGAGCCTGATGAAGTGATTATTAAAGATTTCTCCTTCACTGCTGATCCAGGCAAGAAAATTGCCATCGTTGGACCGACAGGCGCTGGAAAGACCACCCTGGTCAAATTGTTAATGCGGTTTTACGATGTGGATAGCGGCGCTATCAAAGTTGATGGACATAATATCAAGGATTTTACACGCAATGATTTACGCCGAAGATTTGCCATGGTTCTTCAGGACACATGGCTATATAACGGCAGCATTGCGGATAATATTCGCTATGGGCGGGAAGATGCGAATGCTGATGAGATTAAGCAGGCAGCAGCTACAACCCATGTAGACCACTTCATCCGCACACTCCCAGGAGGATATGACCTGGTTTTAAATGAAGATGCCTCCAACATTTCAGCCGGGCAGAAACAGTTGATCACCATCGCCAGGGCAGTTCTGGCAGACCCACCCATCCTGATCCTTGACGAAGCGACAAGCTCGGTGGACACACGAACAGAAGTGCTCATCCAACAGGCTATGGACCGCCTGATGCATGGGCGAACAAGCTTCATTATTGCCCACCGCCTCTCAACCATCCGCAATGCTGATCTAATATTGGTTATGCGTGACGGGGATATTGTCGAACAGGGTAATCACGAAAACTTACTGGAGGAGGAAGGCTTCTATGCTGAACTTTATAACAGCCAGTTTGAGAAGCTGCCAGTGTAAAATCAGACAATGAATGATTCCTCGATTTATGATGATTGCATACTCCTGAATAATAAGGATGATTAATGAAGATGCTTCTAAAAAGGATATCAGATTGGTTTACTAAGATATCAACTGGTATTGTCACATTGGTCTGCTTGCTGATTTTCCTTGTTTTCAGCGGCTTAGTCCTTCCAGAACAGGCTGCCAAAGCTGATAGTTATGCTGGTGAAGCAGGTTCACCAGACACCTCTCTGTTTTACACTTCGGAGGATCTTTACCGCTTTGCTGAATCTTACGGGGAAGAAGGACGAACAGCATACATACGCGCCCGTTTCACTTTTGATGTGATCTGGCCAATTACCTATCTGGCATTTCTTGCGACCGCCATCAGCTGGCTATTGAGAAAAACAAACCTGCCTAGTAGCAGTTGGGGATTGCTAAATCTGGTGCCGTTTATCGGGACAGCCTTTGATTTCATCGAAAACAGTATGGCTGCCATTGTTATGGCAAGATACCCTCAAACAACAATCGTAATCGACGAATTGGCTGGTGTTTTCACCTTATTAAAATGGGTGTTTATAACAGGCAGCTTTGTGTTATTGGTAATAAGTATTATTCTAATATTGACCCACCTAAAAAGAAATCGACATAAACCTTAACCTGTTAATTGCAGTACGTGAGGATCTAATTTATTGAGATTATTACAGGGAATGTAAATAGGTCAGTCAATAAAAAACACCCGGGTTGATCTCCGGGTGTTCCATATTTTTATGAAGTATGGAAGGTTTCAAGCTTTTGGATTCAAGTTGGCGAAGATTCACCAAATTTCCATTTCATTATGAATTTTCCAATCATAATTCATAACGCCATCAAAAAAGGAAAACAAATGGTATTGGTCGCCTTGTTTGTTTCCAATACAGGTCGCCGGAAACCAATCGTAAATCAGCTGCTAACAAACTAGAAATGCAGGGATCAGATACCTTTTGTTTCAAACGGAGATCATGATACACAAATTATTACAGCCCGATAGTAAGCGTAATCATAAAATAAAAACCACCCAAGTTTATTGAGCGGTTTTATAACGTAGCGGAGAGGGTGGGATTCGAACCCACGGTACCTCGCGGTACACACGCACTCCAAGCGCGCGCATTAGGCCGGACTATGCTACCTCTCCAATATTTGATTTTCAAGCGATGAAAATTATACCAGACCGGGGAAAACAAGTTAATCCTAACCTTGATTTGCAACTTATACGATAAATAATCGTATAGTTAATTGGAGGTAAACATGACAGAAAAAAAGAAGCAAAAAGTCCATTGGCTGCTGTACCCCTTTTGGTTGATCTGGAAGTTGGTGGTGTGGATCATTGAAGCTACGGGCAGATTGGTTGGAGCCATCCTGGGATTGGTCTTAATGATCGCCGGTGTGATTCTGACTGTGACCATCGTTGGATCAATTGTCGGCATCCCCCTGATCATCTTCGGTTTCATGCTGATCATCCGCAGCCTGTTCTGAACGAGACGGAATACTAAATATCAAAGATATAACCCTCCCACAGAAGTATTTAGTACGCTGAAGGTGTAGCGGAAGAGGAGAAATATCACGAATATGAATTTAAAGATTCCCGATCGCTTTTATATATGAAGTAAGGGTAAGCCTCTGTGACTGCCCTGCATCCGCCAGGATATGTGCATACATTGTCCCCTGATGAGTATACACGGTGTCAACGGGGTCCCTAACATGTGAACCGCTCACTTCAGGACAGGCACAGGCTACTCGTACACAAAATAAAATCTCTGTAGGGGTTAGCCTCTGTGCTAGCCCTTTGAGGCGTGAATTGTAGCTTTACTATCCGATTGGATAGACACAGTCCAATGTAATTACCTCACAGACGGAATGTAGGGTTCACACTGCTCCCTTAGGGAGGTTAAAGCAGGTCAACCCCTACGTGAATATTTTTCGATTTAATAGCGGTTCACTGTGGAATCCCAAAAAACCTCACCCCTCACGTCGTACTTCCTCAGGGCAAGCAGTCAGCAAGGGCTTAGCCTTCTCCCGAGAGAAGCCTTAATTTATGGTATTGCATAATTACCTAACTTCTGATATCGATTGTTATCTCCCCTTTGATGATATTATTTTCTTTTTCTTCTTGTTTCCATCATAGCAGACAAAAATATAGTCACTGGTCCTGCCAGGTCAGAAAACTGATTGAGAGTTCACCCTCTTCAAACCCATGGATCAATAATCGCCCAAACGCTGCTTCAGAGGTCTGGTAGCAAACGTATACGTCATCTGGTACTTCTGAAAAGCTGATTGCATTGTCCAATAAGTCTGCGTCTGTGCAATCCTCAAATGCAGGTAGATTTTCACCATAGACCATCCATTGCGTACCATTCATTACGCTCAGGATGTGTGGTGGCGTCTCCTCAAACTGGTATTCAAAATCCGCCTGACCCGACGTATCCGGATTGAGCACTCCGTCATCCAGGTCAAATTGATCGCCATCAACCAGATCAGTTTCACCAAATATATCCCCTACAGGCGTGGATGTTTTTGTGGGAGTGGGGGTTGAGGTTGCCGTACTGGCAGGAACAACTTCGATCTTCACCCAGAATGGCGCGTCCCCATTTCGGCCTATTCCAAATAAATTACCTTCAGGATCGCTCAACATCCAGTTGCTCTGGTACGTCCCAGGATTTTGTGGGGCTTGCATGGACACAGACAGATCGACCACTTCTCCCGGGTCAACTTCCTGTGAGAGCGTGGTCGTCTGCATGGCATTGAGGCTGTTGCCTGAGAAAAACGTTAGCTTATACAAACGAGTCCAGGTGCAGGATCCCACATTCTGCAAACGCCATGTTTTCACAAAAGTTTCTCCTACATTCAGGATGGTGCCGTCAGGGATGGTGATATCAAGGATGGTGCCTGGAGCTGCTTTGTTGCAAGGGGTTTCAGGGGTCGGCGATTCGACAGGAGGGCGAGTTCGCTCAATTGTCGGAGCGGCTGTCCATGTGCCTTGTGGTTGAAGCGTTTTCGTAATCACCGGAACAGTAGCTGTTGCAGATTCCCGTGCCACATGATCAACGGTCGCCTGGCCCAACACATCCACAGTCGGGGTTGTCGTTGGGATGGATATCCGGACACACCCTGCGAGAGCGACTAATAATAAAATGGGCAGCAGTACTTTTTTCGTCATTGGAATTAACTGGATTTTACCTTAATTCAACAACTATTCAGCATAATTTTCGCTCCTGCCCCCGCCTTGTCAGGGAACCGAGATTAAAGTATAGTAGTAAAATCAAGCAGGATAAGAGTACTCACAATATTGATCAATCCATACTACCTATGAACAAGACCTCAACGATCAACACCTGGCTGGACCGTCCGTTATTCCAATTTTGGCCTCGGTTCACGATATATCACACCCTCGTCCTGCTGATCCTCATCACGGCTGTTTTGAGCCGCTTCATCATTCTTGGCGAGCGTGTGATGAGCCATGACGAGGTCAACCACGTGGTGCCGGCATATACATTTTATACGGGAGGCGGCTATCGATATGACCCGGTTACCCATGGTCCACTGCAGTTTCACCTGATCACCCTGTCCTATACCTTATTTGGAGACAGCGATTTTTCTGCCCGGATCCCGGATGCGGTGTTTGGCATTGCGGTTGTCGCTTTTGCGATCTTTGCGTTCAAGGACTACCTGGGACGTATTGGTGCGCTGGTCGCAGGATTTCTGTTCACCATATCACCATTCATTTCCTTCTACAGCCGCTACACTCGAAATGAGATCTATATTGTATTTTGGGGCATGGTGCTGATTTGGGGTGTTCTCCGTTACCTTGAACACGGTCGCAAACGAACGCTGCTACTGATCACCGTCATTACTGCACTGCATTTCACAGACAAAGCCACATCCTATATTTTTACTGCTGAATTATTGATCTTCCTGGCAGTCGTTTTTGTTGCCAGGATAATCACTAAACCCTGGCGCTCCAAACAGGTCCGATTGATCTTTTCTGCTGTTGTCAGCCTGACTCTGGTGGTTGGTCTGGCATTATTTGGCATCAGCTACAATGCCCTTACAAATGCACCAGAAGCTCAGGGTGATGAGGGTGTTGGGGTGATGTTTAGTGAATTAGCAACATCTACAAGGCTCCTGATCGGCATCCTCGGTTTGGTCTTTCTGTTCAGTTTGGGGGCTGCCATCTATTTCCTTATCAAAGGGATCGGCTGGCGCAGCCTGCGGGATGAAAGGTCTTTTGACCTCCTGATCATGCAGGGCACGATCGTGCTTCCCCTTCTGGCAGCACTGCCGATGGATATCCTTGGGCTCAATCCGCTTGATTACAGCACAAACGGCATCATCACCTCTTTCTTATTCATCCTGCCTCTTTTCATCCTCGCTCTTCTTATCGGCATCTGGTGGAATTGGAAAGTTTGGGCACTCAACATTGGTGTCTTCTGGGCGATTTTCACCATCTTCTACACCACCCTTTTCACCCAGGGCAGCGGTTTTGCAATGGGGATGATGGGCGCGTTAGGTTATTGGATGGCACAACAGGGTGTCACCCGTGGAACCCAACCCCTGTATTACTACGCCCTTGTGCAAATACCAATGTATGAGTTCCTGCCTGCTTTCGGCACACTGCTGGCAGCCATCATGGGGATACCCGTTATTGGGCAATTCGTGAAGAAATTGGGATCCCATTCATCTGAAGATGAACAACAAGACCTTCCTGAACCAGATGAAGGCGTCATTCAAGAAGCAGTTGAGAATGAAGAAGGGGATGAACCAGAAAGCTTTCCCAGCATTAGTGGATAATGAAGGAGAAATTCGCAAACCACCTGTCCTGGCACTGCTGCTTTACTGGTCGGTGATGAGCCTGATCGCTTTCAGTTTTGCCGGGGAACGTATGCCGTGGCTGACAACCCATATCGCCATGCCTATGATCCTGACCAGCGGCTGGAGCTTTGGTCGCCTGCTTGAATCCTTCGATTGGCCCCAATTCAAACGTCAGCGCGGTTGGCTGGTATTGATCGTTGGGAGCCTGTTCCTCCTGACAATGAGCCGCACCATTGGCACCTTGCTCGGGTCTCCGCTGCCATTTCAGGGGAAAGAACTCGCCCAATTGGAGGCGACCAGCACTTTCCTGCTGGCTTTTGTCAGCATGATCGCATCAGGTGTGGGGCTGTATTTCCTGATCCGAACCTGGAAGTTCAAGCAATTGGGACGTTTCTTATTGATCATTTTTGTCACCTTCCTTTCCTTCATCACCATTCGCACCGCATATCGCGCCAACTTCATCCTCTATGACACTGCAAAAGAATTCCTGGTCTATGCCCATGCAGCCCGAGACCCCAAGGATGCACTTGAGCAAATCGAAGAGATCAGCCACCGCCTGACCGGCGGCAAGGATATCATCGTTGCCTATGACAATGATATGCTGTATCCCTACTGGTGGTATTTCAGGGATTATCCCAATAAACGCTGGTACTCAGAAAACCCCACCCGCGACCTGCGGGATGCCCCTATTATCCTGGTTGGAAGTGGGAATTACGGCTTGATCGAACCCGTCGTTGGCGACGACTATATTCAATATGACTATCATCGCCTTTGGTGGCCTTCACAGGCATATTACAACCTCACTTTCGAGAGAGCATGGAATGCCCTTTCCAATCCGGACATGCGGACCGCTTTGTGGGAAATCTGGTTCAACCGCAACTACGAACCTTATTCCCAACTGGCCAACATCAACACCCTCACAATGGAAAATTGGCAGCCTTCGGACTCCTTCCAGATGTACATCCGCAAGGACGTCGCTTCCCAGATCTGGGAATATGGTTCTGCACCGGTCACACTGGAACCCACTGTGGACCCCTATGAAGAAAACGTATTCGATATCACAGCAGAGCAGATCCTGATTGGAAACGACCAGTACCAGATGAATGCACCTCGGGGCATCGCCATTGCTCCTGATGGAAGCCTGTACGTCGCAGACTCCCTCAACCATCGCATCCTGCACCTTGATGTACAGGGAAACCTGTTGCATTCCTGGGGCGAATTCGCTGCCAGCGATTTCAACAACAACATCATGGCTCCAGAAGGTGCTTTCAACGAACCCTGGGGGGTTGCAGTTGGTCCGGATAGCTCTGTTTATGTTGCCGACACCTGGAACAACCGCATCCAGAAGTTCACCCCTGAAGGTGTGTTCCTCACCATGTGGGGGGAATTTGGCGCCGCCGAATCACCCTATCATTTTTGGGGGCCGCGCGGCCTTGCAGTTGATGTGGAGGGTCGAGTTTTTGTGACCGATACGGGCAATAAACGCGTGGTCATATTTGACAGCGAAGGCAACGACCTGGCAACCCTCGGCGGCGCAGGGTTGGGGATCGGTCAATTTGATGAACCTGTTGGCATCGCCGTGGATGACCTCGGCTGGTTATATATCGCAGATACATGGAACAAACGTATCCAGATCATGATCCCGGAAGGGGAAAGCTTAAATTATCCAACGCATATCACGTGGGATATTGACGCCTGGTATGGTGAATCTCTGGATAATAAACCTTTCATCGCCATTGATGCAGATTACAACAGCTATGTCGCTGATCCGATCATGGGCCGTGTGCTAGTATTTGATCAGCAGGGAAATTACCGGCTCACATTTGGCGGCTTTGGGTCCGGACCAAATGAAATTGGTATCGTAAGCGGCCTGGCTGTCGATGACCAGGGTCAAGTATGGGTCGCAGACGGCCAGAACAACCGCCTGATGCGCTTTATGATGCCGGAATTTCCATCAGGAGAGTTTTCAGATACTGATTCAGGCGAACCGGTGATTGATGATTCACCCGCCAATGATGACTGAAATTATTAAGTAATAAGATAAAGAAATATCCTCGGATTTTCGAGAATCCCGGGGATATGTGAATAAAAAAATGTCCCGCCAATTGGAGGGACATTATTGATTTCCAGCTTTAATATGATTCTTATTTCACAGCCTTCTTGACGATTGCTGCAAAAGCATCCGGTTCCCGAACGGCCAGATCAGCCAGCATCTTGCGGTTCAGGTTGATCTTGGTTTGTTTCAATCCGTAGATCAGCTTGCTGTAGGTTGTACCATTCATCCTGGCAGCGGCATTGATGCGTGAAATCCATAACCTGCGTAGATCTCGCTTGCGGTTCCGACGGTCTCTATAGGCATACCATTGGCTTTTGAGATACTGCTCATTTGCCCTTCGAAATAATTTACTCTTGGTGCCGTAATAGCCTTTATTCAGTTTTAGTATTTTTTTGTGCCGCTTATAACCATGCGGTCCACTTTTTACTCGTGCCATTTCTTACTCCTTTGCGAACCCCTGGGCGTCGATGACCTTTTACATCACCAGTTGCACACACCCAACAGCCGCAACCAAAAAATTATTCCAATAAGATTATTTTTTCTTGCTCATATAAGGTGTGAGACGACGGACTTTTTTCTTCAGAGATCTTGTCTTCACAGGGATCATGCGTTCAAATAACATCTTCGTTCGATCTGATGTGCGTCGGCGCAAGTGGCCTTTACCGATCTTGGTGCGCATGATCGTGCCAGAACCGGTCATTTTGAACCGTTTTGAGGTCGCCTTGTGGGTCTTTAATTTATACTTGCCAGTTCTTTGCTTTTTTGGCATTTTTCACTCCTTTCATAAAAATCCTACAGCATCGTCGAACAAGCCGTAGGGCTTCTTTCTGTTAGCAAATGATCTCAAATGATGATCGAAAGAGTTTATTTTTCCGGGACCAGCATCATGAACATTGAGCGCCCTTCCATCTTTGGGGCTTGCTCAACTTCCGAGACATCCGATAGTTCTTCGGCAATTTCCCGTAAATCTTCCAGTGCAATCTCTGGATAGGTGATTTCTCGTCCGCGGAATCGTATGGTCACTCGAACTTTCTTTCCTTCGGTCAACCAACGACGGGCATCACGGACTTTGAATCCTTTGTGATGATCAGTCGTTTTTGGTCGCAATTGGATCTCTTTGATTTCGACTTTTGTCTGTGATTTACGTGCCTCCCGTTCCTTCTTTTCCTTTTCATAAAGGAACTTGCCGAAATTCATGATCCTGGCAACAGGCGGGTTGGCATTTGGAGCAACTTCAACCAAATCTAATTCTGCTTGCTCTGCTCGATCCAATCCTTCACGAAGGGTGACGACACCAATATTCTGGCTATCTGCATCGATCAGACGTATTTTGGTCGCTCTTATCTGCTTATTGATTCGAAAATCATCTTTGCTACTTATAGTGTTCTTTCTCCTTTTGATCCTGCGATCATTTATAAACACAAATATAATTCCCCGAAAAGGGAACGGCATATATCTTACCATAAGGCAACTGGAATCGTCAACCGTTTTCAGGGGCAGATGCTGAAAATAATCCGTATTTTCGGGGGAAAATATCGTGTAGAGACGCGAAAATGCATCTCTACACAAATGATCAGTTAAGTTTAGATCTTTTCTGCAACTTCTTTCAGGACCAGGTTCTTGAAGTCTTCCACACTCATTGCACCCAGCCGTTCACGGCTGCGGCGTCTGACATCAACCTGATCCTCTTCCATCTCCCGGTCACCGATCACCAGCATGAATGGTGTCTTTTGTTTTTCTGCATCACGGATCTTGGCATTCATCCGGTCGCTGCGATCATCAACTTTCAACCGAATACCAGCCTGCTTGAGGTCTGCAGCAATCTCCTTTGCATATTCGACATGACGGTCTGCAATCGGGATAACCACAGCCTGCAGTGGTGAAATCCATACTGGGAAAGCACCACCATAATGCTCGATCAGGACACCAAAGAATCGTTCAATGCTGCCCATCAGTGCCCGGTGGATCATATAAGGGCGATAAGCCTGACCATCCTCTTCAATATAGGACATATCAAACCTTTCGGGCAGGTTAAAGTCGAACTGGATCGTTGAAAGCTGCCACTCCCGCCCTAAAGCATCATTGATCTTCAGGTCAATCTTCGGGCCGTAGAAAGCCCCGCCACCCTGGTCAACCTCATAGGGCAGTTCAGCACGTTTAAGTGCTGCTTCCAAAGCCGCTTCTGCATCTCGCCACCGTTCTGGTTCGCCAACTGCCTTTTCCGGACGAGTGCTGAGATAAGCCTTGATCTCATTGAAACCAAAAGAACGCAGGATATTCAGGCTGAAAGACAGGACAAAATCGATCTCTTCAGGCATCTGACTTGGGGCACAGAAATGGTGTGCATCGTCCTGTGTGAACCCCCGCACACGCATCAGTCCGTGCATGACACCGCTGCGCTCATAGCGATAGACGGTGCCTTTTTCCGCATAGCGCATGGGAAGATCTCGATAGGAGTGCAGGCCGGATTTGTAGATCTCAACATGGAAGGGGCAGTTCATCGGCTTGAGGTAATACTGCTGCTCTTCAATCTCGATTGGTGCATACATATTCTCAGCGTAGAAATCAAGGTGACCACTTGTCTTCCATAGATTTGCTTTGCCGATATGCGGCGTATACACAAAATCGTATCCGTTCTTGATGTGTTCATCTTCCCAAAAACGTTCAGCTAAATAGCGCATTTTCGCACCATTGGGATGCCAGAGGACCAATCCTGATCCGACTTCATCACTCACGCTGAACAGGTCCAGCTCACGACCTAATTTTCTGTGGTCCCGTTTTTTGGCTTCTTGCAAACGCCATAAGTGTTTTTTCAAATCCTTTGGGGACAGCCAGGCTGTTCCGTAAATCCGTTGGAGCATGGGATTATTCTCGTCACCGCGCCAATAAGCGCCAGCAACACTCATCAGTTTGATAGCTTTGGGGTTAATCTTTCCCGTGCTTTCAACATGCGGCCCGCGACACAGGTCAACAAACGTGTCGCTCTTATAGACCGAAATGACCGGCTTCTCATCTACCGGATTGCCGTGCTCATCCACATCGCCATCCTCAAGCCCTGAAATCAACTCAAGCTTGTAATCCTGATCTTCAAAAGATCTCGGGCGTCCTCGGCTGAGACCTCTTCCCGAATGAACTCGCTGTCATTTTTGATGATCTCACGCATCCGGGCTTCAAATTCTTCCAGATCTTCTGGGGTCAAGGGACGTGGGAGGTCAAAGTCATAGTAAAAGCCATCCTCAATGGGAGGCCCGATTGCAACTTTTCCTTCCGGAAATTTCTCCAATACGGCCTGTGCCATCACATGAGCAGCAGAATGCCGTACCCGATAAAGTCTGGAGTCTTCATATTTTTCTGCCATTGTCTTTCTCCTTCGAATCATTTTCGATATAGTGGCTGGCGATTTAACCAGTTTGAAAGTAACTTAGTTAAACAAAAATCCCTCGCCCACTGGGGCGAGAGGATTCTCTCACGGTTCCACCCAGATTATCCCAACACCTTTGTATTGAGCATCTCATGGAGCCAATAACGGGGCAAGACGTTTACCTTACTGAGCCTGTCGTACGGCATTTCCGGTTCATGCTCCCGGGTGGTTTTCACCGGACCTTACCGGAGAAGATTTTCAGCCAACGGTCTTCTCTCTCTATCGGCAGGGTTCCTGTTACTCGTCCCGATCAACGCAATCATATCAGGTGGGTGGTATAGGGCTCGAACCTACGACCTCCGCGATGTCAACGCGACGCTCTAACCAACTGAGCTAACCACCCCAAATGTGTAAGCATTATACAGTGTGCAAACTTAAAAATCAAGGGGTATTGACAAAAACCGTCATCTTTGATTCGCCGCGGTTTCCCCAGAGGTGATACGGGATGAATACCAGGTTTTCCCCATTCACTGTCTTGCCATAGATCAAACGAGAACCACCAAGTGTTTCCAGCGAAAAGCTTGTCCGGACGGTGGCTGGTTCAAGGACAGCATTAAAAATATCCACACCAGGGTTATCACAGCTTTCTAGGCAGTACACCAGCGGACCGCAAGTAAGTGCGACCTTCCCCTGCACTGAGGTTACCTTTGGGTGGGCAAAATAGATCTGCACTTGTAAATTGAAATCAAGCTGTATCAGATCGCCTGCCTTCCACTCCCGCGCAACTTCAATCCAACTCGCCTGAGTCGGATCAAGTTTGTGCTCAGTTGGTTTATCTTCCTCCTGGATTACTTGATCATTAACAGATAATTGGTAACCTGCTGCCCAGGCTGGACAACGCATTTTAAGTTTGATCGGTACCTCTGGTACCTTATGTATTGTCAACCGCACCTTACCATCCCATGGAAGCTCACTTTCCAAATCAAAAACAACTTTGTTTCCGGCCAGGTCCAAGCTTTGTGAGCTGCTGATGTACTGCTGGATAATGATCTCATCAGATTGGACAGACACAATATCTTTTGGCAAACCGGCAAAGGTCCGCGAGAGATTGGAGGGACAACACGGTACTTCATACCACCTGCGACGCTGGATTGATCCATCGGAGACCAACGGATTGTTATAAAAATATGATTTTCCATCCAATCCCATACCGACCAATGCGGCATTATACAACTGCCATTCGAATAAATCACTATAACAAGGGTCGTCGGTCAGTTTGGCCATCTCTCTATTCCAAAACAGCCCCCCTAAAGCTGCGCAGGTTTCCGTATAAGCTACTTCCGGATCCAGCTCATAGTCCCGCCCAAACCCCTCAATGACCGGTAATGAACCAAGCCCCCCTGTGATGTACATACGGTTTTTCACCATATGATCCCAGCTTTTTTTCAGCATGGACTGATATTCTTTGGTTTCTGTCAACCGATCCAGCATCGCTGCTGCGGTCTGTAAATACACAAATCGAACAGCATGTCCCACAGGGATAAATTGCATTTTCAATGGCTTATGCTGCTGGAAGAATTTCCCGGAAAGAACATTCAGCACCCATCGCAATTGAATATAAGGTGGTTTCTTGGCCAAATTTTCAGGAGGGAGTTTTTTCGGCTGGCTTCCTGGATGGGCAAGATCATATGCCTTCTTCTCGTTTTCGACCTGTTTAACTCGTCTTCCATTGTCTATCGCCTGTTTGAGAATATTCGGCGCAAAACACACTTGACGACCCCGTTTGCAGATGAACTGTCGGGCCATATCCAGGTAACTTTGCCGACTTGTGACTTCATATAACCGCAGCAGAGCAATCTCGATCTCTTCGTGCCCAGGTGTGTATTTTGATCCTTTTCCTAAAAAATCCGCCACAATCCTATCCCCTGCTTTACAGGCAATTTCCAGCAATACCTCATTCCCCCTTTCGAGATAATCTGTTACTCCGGCTTCGATCAAATGCCCATGACAATAGAGTTCGTGCTCGATCTGCAGATTAATCCAGCGTTTCTCCGGGTAATGAACCTGATTAAAGGTGTAAAGATAACCATCCGGGTGCTGGGTTTTTCTTACCAACTCAACAAAATCATCAACAAGTTTTTCTACCTCAGGATTTGGGGATATGGAAAGGATATGCGCTGCTGCTTCCAGCCATTTAAAAGCATCCGAATCTGCAAAATACCAGCCGCGCCTGAAGAGGGCTTTGTTCTCCGCAAGAATGCGAAAATTATCTATACATCCAGCGTTTTCCAGTTCCTCCCATTGGTGGAAAATGGCTGACTCATCGTTGACAGCCTGCCATTTTTCCCAGAAACCTGAAGTAATCCTGGATTCAACCTGTTTCATCGCTCATTTCCTTGCGTGATTTCATGAAAGCCAATGGGATCAACCCCAGCAATGAAACCAGTGAACCGACCTTGAAAATGATAGGAACCGGGATGAAACCCGCTTCACCATTGACCACGGTTGGTATACCATAAGCCTGGATCAAGCGCGAGCCGATCGCAGGTCCCAATATCATGGGGATCGCAATCCAGAAGATCATCCGGATGCCAAGGAATTTACCCCTGTTTTCTTCAGGAAGCATGTCTTTGAGCCATGCAACGGACGCAATACTGGACGCCACGGAAAATGCCTGCCAGATCAGCCCGGTTAAAGCCAGGAGGGGAAGCGTCTCGACCAGCGATAGCAATATCCCACCCAGACTGCTGAGAACAATGGCGATCGCTATCATCGGTCGTTTTTTCCATCGGTCAGCCAGGATACCAAAAGGGATAGCAAACAATGCCGACCCAAGCATCACTGCGCCGCCGATGATGCTGAATTCTGTCTTACTTACACCCACATAGTTTTCCAGGTAAACGATCATATACGGGAAGGAAATTTGCATGCCAATGCTTGAGATCATAATGAATAATAATAAAATGAATAGATTCTTATTATCTCGCAGAGTATCCAGGCTGAACAACTCAGCAAATTCCCGCAGAAACGGCTTCCTGATCTCAGTGCTTTCAAACTCATAAGATGGTTCGCGTAATAATAAGCCACCGACCAATCCCACCAACATGACTATCCCGCCTAAAACATAGAAAAAATTAAAATACCCCAATGAGTCGATCAATATACCTGCAGCAACCATCGCAACGATCTGCGCCAGAAAAATGCTCAGGTTCAAGACACCTTCAACACGCCCACGTATGTCGGGTGTAGCAACATCAACTGTCCAGGCGTTGAAAGCCGCATCATTCGCTGTTGACCCAAAGAAGGTCATAACAAAATCCGCAATAACAACCATCGCAACCGCAATGGAGGTCGTGCGGATATATGCAACTGTTGGGAAAAGAATAGTTGAAAGCCCCCAAAGAATGTAACCAATTAAGATGTAAGGTCGACGCTTTCCCCACCGGGATTGAGTCCTATCGCTAAGCGTTCCCATTAATAATGTCGTCAAAGTGGCTGTAATGGCACTTGCTGCCACCATCCAGGCAACGGGTCTTGGATCAGGTGTGATCGTATCGTACACAAAAGTATTGAACCAGGAATTCTCAACGGCCCAGGCAATTTGTCCAACTAATGCCAATGCCAGCATCACAATCCAGGTGCGATTTTTTATCGGTACTTTCGTTTGGGAATCCATAATGCTCCTTTACTCAATCCCAGCTCAGTTCATTAATGTAATAAGTATACATGAAATGCCTTTCCTACGATTGTTTCGTCAATTCCTTTCCAATCCTTGTCAGCATTTCTGGACGGTGTTAAGATTAGGACATGACGAATAAATCAACTAAATCTCATATCCGATAAGGAGAGTTTCAAATGTCACACTTGTTTATCCCCGGCCCCGTGGACGTCAACCCAGATGTTCTGGAAGCCCAGACAAGACCCATGATCCCGCACCGGTCCAAAGAATTTAATGAGTTCTTTCGAGGGACAGAAGCAAAATTGAAAAAAGTCTATATGACAGAAGCACGGGTATTCCAACCCCCTTCCTCAGGAACCGGGATGCAGGAAGCCGGTATTCGCAACCTGGTTCAAAAGGATGTCCTTTCCTGTGTTAATGGTGCTTTCAGTGAACGCTGGTACCAGGTAGCGATCACCAATGGGAAGCAAGCAGATCGTTTGGAAGCCACCTGGGGAGAGATCATCCCCCCGGAAAAGCTTGCAGAAGCCCTGAAAAAGAAACACTACGAAGCCGTCACGATCGTCCATAATGAGACCTCCACCGGCGCTGAAAACCCTATGAAAGACCTTGCGGCTGTGGTCCATGAAGTCAGCCCTGAGACTTTGATCCTCGTAGATGCCGTCTCCTCTTTAGGCGGAGCGAGGATAGAGACTGACGCCTGGGGGCTGGATTTTGTCCTCACCTCTTCACAAAAATGTCTGGCACTACCTCCCGGCATGGCCTTTGCGGCTGTTTCTGATCGCTGCTTGACCAAAGCAGAAACAGTCGATAACAGGGGCTGGTATTTTGATCTCCTGCGCCTTGAAAAACACCGCATCAAGAACTCGACCCCCATGACACCGTCTGTTTCCCTGATATGGGCTCTGAATGCCCAACTCGATAATATGCTGGCAGAAGGCCTTGAGAAACGCTTTGCACGCCACCAGGCAATGGCAGATAGGGTACAGACCTGGGCTGCGGAATACGGCATGGAACCGCTTGCTCCAGAAGGGTATCGCTCAAAGACAGTATCGACCATCAAGAACCTGCGCGGGGTCGATATCGGTGCTTTGAACCAATTCCTGCTGACCAAAGGCATGATTATCGCTAATGGTTATGGTGATCTGAAGAATAAAACCTTCCGCATTGCACATATGGGAGAAACGCAAATGCATCATGTCGATGAACTGCTGGAAGCGTTCGAGGAATTCCTCGGGAAAATGTAACCTATTCTATGGAATAAGACTTTTTTGCCCGGTTGGTTGAAAATATCAGCCGGGCATTCTTACTTATACCGGAAATCTAACCAGGCACCTGATTATGTCAGATACAATCTCACTCAAAATGGAAAAACCTGTCTTTGGAGGGGATTGTTTGGGACGCCTTCCTGATGGCCGGGCGATCTTTGTACCCTTCACCCTGCCGGGTGAGACCATTCGTGTGGAGATTACGGAAGAAAAAAAGCGCTTTGCCAGGGGAATTCCGGTTGAAATCACCGATGCTTCACCCAATCGCATCACCCCTCGCTGCATCCATTTCGGAGAATGCGGTGGGTGTCAATACCAGCACCTTGACTATACGAAACAGTTAGCACTCAAAGAAAACCTCCTGAAAGACCAATTTCAGCGCATTGGGAAGATAGATAACGCCCCTTTCCGATCTATCATCCCCTCCCCTCATCCCTTTAACTACCGGAATCATGTTCAGTTTCACCTCAGCAAAGATGGAGAGCTGGGTTATGTTCATGCCGACAACAAACATCTCCTGCTGTTGGATGAGTGCCACCTTCCACGGGAAACAATCAATAAGTTGTGGTCATTGATCAACCTGGATCCGGATTCGGGAATCTATCGAATGGGAATCCGCCAGGATTCATATAATGATCTCATGGTGATCCTGGAAGGTGAAGAGCCCAAACCTTCTGAATTCAGCCTGGATGTCCCGGTATCCGTCGTTTATACGCCGCCTGATTCCCGACTGACCGTTCTGGCGGGGGATGACCATTTGAATTTCTCTTTGCTTGATCACTCTTTCCAGGTCTCAGCAAGGTCATTTTTTCAGGTCAACACACCAATTGCCGAAGCGATGATCCAGTTTCTGCTTGATCACCTGACCCTGAATAAATCAACCCAAGTATTGGAATTATTTGCCGGCGTGGGCTTGTTCAGTGCCTTTATCGCCCGTGAAGTGGACTATCTCACCGCAGTGGAAAGTTCAGGATCAGCCTGCCATGACTTCACAGTCAACCTTGCTGAATATGAAAATGTCTCACTATACGAAGCAAATGCAGAAGCAGTACTCCCATCCCTGAATGCCCAATTTGACCTTCTGGTCGTTGATCCTCCCCGCGCTGGCCTTGCTCCAGTTGTCCATGATGCATTAGAGAATATTCAACCTCAACAAATCGCTTATATATCCTGCGACTCGGCCACCCTTGCCCGGGATGCGAGAAAGATCATCCAGAAAGGCTATCATCTGATATCCGTCACACCTTTCGACCAATTCCCCCAAACCGCCCACATCGAAACCATCAGCCTATTTGAGAAGGAATAAGTTCGAGCAAAATTAATCGGCAACGATTTCTTTGAGCATATTTACTTATACTGATCGCCTGATAACCTATTACCTGATACCTAATCCCCTCATCCCCCCATTCACTTCTCACAATTCCCCACTCACCATCCCCTAAAACAATACCGACGCCAGCTCCTGCCTGTACTGTCGCACATCCGGATGGTCATCCCCCATCATCGTCAGCAATCCGACACATATATCTCTGACCTGATCCTGGCGATAATGGCGATTTTTCCGCAGAATATCTAAAAACCCATCCAGAGCTGCAAACACATTCCCCCGCTTAGCAAGCCGAATACTGTTTCTGAAGGCTGCTTCCAGGGAATCTTCAGCACCAACCTCCGGGCTTCCCGGGTCTGTAAAAGCAGTAGCAACAGGTTCAAGTAATTGCGCCGTGTTATATTCGGAACTTGCCGGGAAATTCCTCAGCAAGAGGCTTGATTCCTGTCCTTTCCCCTGCATGAGCAGCACACGAACCAATCCCAGCAAAGCACCGGGATTATTGGATTGTATTGATAGAAACTCCCGGAAGGCATCTTCTGCATCCGCAATCTCACCCAGTTTGATCAGGTTCACTCCTTTTGAAATGAGGAGATCTCCGGGCGCAGGCGCAAGCCGTTTGATGAAATCCCTCAGGTTATCATCCCCCAACACTCCTGAGAATTCTGACACAACAAAGCCATCCACAAAAGCTTTCACAGCAGGGATGCTGCGTACCTTGAATTGTTTTGCCAGTCTTGGATTTTCATCAACGTTGACTTTCGCCAACCTGAAACGCCCTTCACCTTCCCTGGCGAAGGTTTCCAGTTTAGGTCCTAATACTCTGCAGGGTACGCACCATGTCGCCCAAAAATCAACCACGACAGGCACGCGAGAGGAATATTGAAGCACTTCATACTGAAAATCTGATTCATCTACGTGAACGATGAAACCCGAGACCATATCACATCTCCTTAATCATCATTCTACACCAATTCCATAATTTAAAGGGGTTAATCATCCCGGGAGTCGCTGACAATCCCTGGTTGGACAATCTCCATCACTTCACCATGAATGGAAATGATAATTCGAAAACCAATCATTCCCATATACATTCGGCTTTCTTCTGGAATGCCGACTTGAAGCAATTGATCAAATTGGGCATCCATATTCTTGAACTGGTTCTGCAGTGCTGCCATTGTAAAAATATCATCCTGGCCTAGCATCTCTGCAGCTTTTTCCGAAAGAAGTTCTTCATTCCCTTCAATTTGTTCCTGCATATATTGCCAGACCTGGCGGTCAACCTCCCCAGCCGGTATATGACGAAGAAAACCATCATCGTCAACAATATAACATGGTTCACTGCCAATCCACCCTGTTGAGACAGGTCGCCCAAATTCATCATAAACCAGGTCTTTAAACAATGCTTTCTCTGGCAAGTCTTCCTCCAAATCTATCCACTAACACTAAAATATACCTAAAACGTATTAAATTCTGGTTAATATTTCATATTGAAAGGGAAAAACGAACTCACTGGATAATAACTCGAGTGCCTTCAGGATCTGAATAATAATAATGATCTGGGGGAACCGTCGGTGTTGTCCAACGGTAAACCCATTTTGCTGCCTGGGGGGTCATATTAATGCAACCATGGCTGTAAGGCACGCCAAAATCATTATGCCAGTATGCACCATGCAAAGCAACCCCTTGAGATGTAAAATAACTCACCCACGGCACACCGGGCAGGTCAAATCCGCTGCCGTAATCGTTAGCAGGATTGGACATATGCCGGCAGGGTCGCTTTCTTGTCGTCCGATAATATCCTTTGGGTGTGGCAAACCCGCCTTCACGCAATCGAATACCGCTTGAAATCCAACTCATGAAAACGATCCGTTCAGCTTCATATGCAGAAAGCGTTTGAGCGGTCAGATCAACTATGATCTTCTTGTCTTCTGGAGGTACATGTTCTGATATCGCTGTTAATTCTGAGTCTGGAACCAATCGAAGGTCCGCTGAAGGCACGTAATAAACTCGATAATTCTTATCGTCCAAAAGCTGATACCAATATCCTCCCTCGCTGCCACGCACCCGATCCAATATCCAGAAGGTTGAGGCATAATAAAACCGATATAACACCTTTCGGTCTTCTTCCAGACTGGAATACGCCTCAACAAACGGCACTGTAACTTCTCCCAAGCAGCCATCTTCAGGTATATATTTTTTATCGCTGTTCTTTTCGTCCTTAACTGGCTGAATCCTGCCTGAATGTGCATATCCGAAGTTATTCAATTCATACCAGATCCGGTTGGGTGATGTATCTTCCTCGCTTACAGTCACACCAGTAATTTGCATCACACTGTCTTTCTTCATCTGCAAAATAAGCTTTGATTCTGAATGCGGCTCCTTGAATAGTTTATGACCTGAATGTGTAATTCGACCGAGTGAAGTAGCGTTTTTTTCATCCTGCAAAATCGCATTCAAACCTGAGAAAACATTCACAGGAATGACGAATCCGGCAAAGCTCAACCCCATGTATTTTAAAAATTCTCGTCGTGAAAAAGTGTTCTTGTACCCGGGTAAATCACTCATGGACAATCACTGGAATGCCAATGTAGGACCAGTCAAACAACCAGGCGGCTTCTTCTGTGATCATATTGACACATCCATGGCTCATAGGCGTCCCAAAATTATTATGCCAGTATGTGCCGTGGATGCCGTAATCACTGTAGAAATACATTGTATAGGGGACATCGGGCAAATAATAACCTGGACCCCGCATATCTGTGTATCTCAATTTGATCCACACAGCGAATTCTCCAACTGGTGTAGGATACTGCCAGGTGCCTGTGGATACAAGGAAAGAACGCAGCAGCGTTCTGCCTTCATAGGCGTACAGCCGCTGATCAGAAAGGTCAATATCAATCCACCGATCATCCTCGTCCATATCTTCCGGAAAGGCAGGCGGTGCAGATTAAGTCGGCACAAGCGTTGCTGTAGGGTTGTATGGTGTCGATGTGGCTGTAGCTGTTGGTGTAGACGTCGCTGTGGAGGTGGGTGTAGTGGTCGGAGTCTGAGTAGGCGTTGATGTTGGCGTTGCTGTAGGTGTGTTCGTGACTGTGGGAGTCAAGCTGGGTTTGGCTAAATTCTCATGGTTGATCAGTCTGGCTTCATCTGCTGCCCGAACGAAGTGATCGGGAATCAAATCCAAACCAAAGAAAACAACCGCCATAAGAAGCAGGACAACCAGGGTCCAGATCCAGACAGGTTGATGTGTTTCCACAACGATAGCTGGCTTAACCTCAAAGGCATCAGTGAAAGGCACAGAATGGATCGCCTGAGTTGGCTCATCTGCAGCAGCTTCCTGAGATTGAGAATATCGCATTTCTGCCCACTCAAGCGCCTGATTTACTCGTTCATCACCGGGATTAAGATTTTGTGCTTTTTGAAGATACGCCAGACTGCCTTTGGGATCGGAAAGGCCCCCCAACAACAGCCATCCTTCTGCATTATCAGGATATTCTTCAACAAGCCTTTGAGCTATCCGCCTTGCCAGGGTTCGATCACCACGTCGAAGGGCAGCTTTCGCTTCTGTTATCAATGAGTGACCAAACTTGTTCATCTTTTCTATGGATCCTGAACTGGAATGATTGGTTCATTATTGATGAAGCACAGGATACCAGAAACGATCCCTTCAGCGATTCGATCTGTTTCCTCAGTGATAAAGTCATAATCCTTGTTCAGGAATCCAGCTTCGATGATCGCTGCAGTGGTCTCAGGGTCAATTTCTGAAAAGGCGTGATTATAGGTCATATCGTCGGTCACAGATCCGGCATGGTAAGGCAGCCCAGTTATCTGTCCGTACCGATCAGAGAGGCAGGTTGTCAAACGCTGGCTGGCGACTGCATTTTGAGAGGAAAGTGCCGCTGCCACCTTAAATCCTGTCGCCTGTTCATTGATATACTCACACGAAATCCAGGTGGATTGAAATGAGAAGCGTACCCTGATAACCGGTCAGCCGTGGATCGAATTCTTCCAACAGGTCAACCTGATACCCCAGGTCACTGAGTTGCTTTTGAACAAGTGAGGCTATTCTAAGATTCATCTCGGCTTCTGTGGTGCCGTTTGCACAAACTGCCCCAGGATCATATCCATAATGGCCTGAAACGATACCAATTTTCTTTGAACCCTCCTCACCTTCAAAATCAACCCAACCAATGCCTCATCCCCACCTGACGCAGAATCAACGACCTGCGCCATTCTGGCTTCCAGGCCGCTTTCAACTAAACTGCCAGGTGTCCAGAGCGTAAACAGGGTCGCAACGATAAATGCTGCACCTAAGGTTGTTTGCAACCCACGCCAGAAATTAAACCGCCTGACTCGTCTGGGTTTTCCCTCATTCTCTTCAGGCGAATTCACCTCGGGAATGGGTTCTAATTCTTCTGGAATCTGATCGAACCTGTTTTCCTGTTGCATTGATTAAAATCTTACCTTAATAATCCATTATTTGACAGATAAATCATAGGTTCATAATGAACATGATTGATGTTAGCAGGATTGCTTGACGGGTGCCTTATCACAAAGTATAACAAAATTGCCGGATCAAGAAACACCAGTTCATCTGCGATCCGATCATATCTCTTAACATTTCAACTGACTAAAGAAGCAGGCTGACAAATGACCCAACTCACTCAATCCGATCAGAAAATATTATTATCGATTGCCCGGGATGCCGTTGAACGGTCTGTCAGAAGACAAAAACTAACAGATATCTCGTCATCTGAACTCTCCCCCCCTCTCAAAGCAGAAGGTGCATCCTTTGTGACTTTAACCAAGGTCGGCATCCTTCGTGGATGCATCGGCACACTGGAAGCATATCAACCCCTTGCAAAAGACGTTCAGGAACATGCCGTCGCTGCCGCCCTTCAGGATCCAAGGTTTCCAGTTGTGCAGCCCCAGGAATGTTCCACGATAGAAATTGAAGTATCTGTCCTCACGCCAAAAGAGCGGCTGATGTATGAAGGATCTCAGGACCTGATTGAAAAAATCAGACCCGGGATCGATGGCGTGGTGCTTCAGGATGGCTTTCGAAAAGCAACTTTCCTTCCACAGGTATGGGAAAAACTCCCCTCTCCGGAGGAATTCCTGACTCATCTGTGCATGAAGATGGGAGTAAATGGCAATTTTTGGCGGGAGAAACCATTGAGCGTTTTCCTGTACCAGGTGCAGGAATTCCACGAGTAAGAACGAAAAAAGAGCTGCAAAATAGCAGCTCTTCTTTCTATTTCGTATAGTTTTATTGACCCAGGAGTTGTCTACACTGATTGGTTGTATCCCTGTCCAAGCAGGTGTGAATAAACTGCTGTACCATAAGCTGCCGTTAATAAAGCACCAATTCCGCAGGCGATCCCACCCAGAGGGGCAATAATGCTCATCGCCAGGATCTGACCGAGGACGACCAAAAGCCAGGATACAAAAGATTTTTTGAGCATACCAAAATTCTCTTTGAAATTGAATGCCGCTTTGAAATTGCCCTTTGCTACATAATTTGCGACAGCCACCACACCTAAAAAGGCAATCACAACTGCTGCCAACAGACCGATCAACCCAACACATCCACCGAGGATGAACAGGATGATCATCCAAACCTGGTCCTGATTACTGCCGATCCCAAAGAATCCACTGGCTATACCTGCTATGATCCCCACCGGCACCATATAAATCAGTGTTATCAACGCTGCCATGAACCCGCGCCCAAGATCGGGGCCAAATTCCAGGTTTGGTAAAGCATTCTCTTCATTGCCATCAATAACATTTTTCGTGACCTTCAACCCCCATCCAGCAACGATGAAAGGGCCAATCACAGGGATCAAACCGCATAATGCTGTTAGCGCAACCTTCTTGAACCACTCCTCATCATTGAATACATAACTGAATGCTAATCCGAAGTTCATTGTTATCTCCTATTCTCATTAAAATTCATTTAGACCATATCTATGTTTATATACTACAAGCTTACAGGATTCATTATAAAGGAAATCATCAAATTGTGTTTGTTTTCGTGTTAAGCTTCTGGTTAATTTATAATTGCGTGAATTTATCAACCTTCAGCACGAAAATCGTGGCGCGTTTTTCACCTGGTTTTTCAGGCTTTTTGCAGCTTGAACGGATGATCTCCAGCGCACCTTCAACTTCTTCGTCCTCAACACCAATTAATAAAGTACTCCGTCCACTGCGCAGGAAGCCGCCGGTTGAAGCCGTCAACGTAACCCTGAAACCTTTCTGGGTCAGCGCACGAGAGACTGTATCATTATCCTGATCTTTGATGATGGCGATGATGAGTTTCATCCCTAAAACTCCTCGAAATGTTCCACTTCAAGTGAAAAAATACTCGCTCCACCTACCGTAACCGGTGTAGGTGCAGGCATGGGTAAAGGTGAATTCTCTAATGGCACAGCGATAAACGCTACCTGTTTCCTGCAGGTTTGATTAAGCGCTGCGATCGCGTCTTCTTCTTTTTCTCTTGAAACACCAATTAACAAAGAAGCGCTTTTCCGTCCAAGAAACCCCCCCATACTAGGTAACCGAGTCACACCAAACCCTTCTTCAAGCAAGCTATCGATAGCAAGGTTTGCATCCTGTCCCTGAACAACAGCAATCAATAACCGATTTTTTGGATGCTTTGGGGCTTCTGATTCTATCATGCTCGTTTCCTGAAACCTATGCGTCAATACAACATGATTTTTCTATCCTAAGTATACCTTAATGTCCTATTTTCCTTGGTGAATAATAAATCATACCAGGTGATCATTCGAAATCAACCAAATAGGGATTTTACTTTACCCAAACCTTGATTGAAGCTTCAGGCTTGGAGAGATCGTTTCATTTCAGAGTATAAGTTTTGGTTTGTGCACGGTTCCAAATTAATTGTATTAAAACAGCATTCAAGTTATACTATTTATAAAGGTTTTTTAGATTCCTGTTATTCGTATTATTTACAGGATGTTCAGGAGAATTCGATGAAGAAAAAGAAAGAGATGTTGGTAGACATCAATCATGGATCAAGTGACGAATTGGTCACTGTTCCAGGTATTGGAAACAGCCTGGCTGAAAGGATCATAAACAAGCGGCCTTATCAATCACTGCATGACCTTGTCGGTGTATCCGGGATAAATGAAATCAAGCTCGCTTCGCTCCTGCCTTATCTGACCATTAAAAGGTACAAAGACCCAGAAGGAGAACCAGTATCCTCATTAGGTGAGACGGAAGCTTTCGTCTTCTTCGAGGATCGAAATGAGCGGCAGGATGCCCTCCTGATCATTCTGGGCGGTTTCATCCTTGGCTTGTTGATATTGATGCTCCGGCCCAAGGGAGATTAGGACATAGTCTCTAGGAAATAATTCTCACTATCAATCCTTTCTCAACTTATAGCTAGCTGGAAATAAACGAATTTCTATTTAATATTGATTGCGACCAAACCCTGCACAATGAGAAAAAACCTCTTACTTCTATCTCTGCTTGGATTCTTCTTGTTGGTCGCTTGTAATCCAGACCAGTCAGACCCTTTCCCAAATGAACATGAAGTAACCCAAACTCAAACAGATTCCCCCACAAGCACACCAGATCTCGCGCCTACACATTCACAAACACCTACAAACATTCCCACCTCTCCTCCTACAATAACACCCTCTGCCACCCCGAAAGGCGATCAAGAGGTCACACTTATGGCTGTTGGCGATATCATGCTGGGCAGGACCATCGGAGAGATGATCGTATCCGAAGGCCCAAAAGCCCCTTTTCTGTACACTGCAGAGACACTCGCTTCAGCAGATATCACCCTGGGCAACCTGGAATGCTCAATCTCCGATCGCGGTACCCCAGAAGAAAAGACCTATGCCTTCAGAGCACCCATCGCAGCTGGTGAAGCCCTTGCCTATGCCGGATTTGACCTGGTCAACCTGGCAAATAACCATGTCCTCGATTATGGGGCAATCGCCCTCGAGGATACGATCACAATCCTGGCTTCGAATAATGTCCAGACAGTTGGAGCTGGCATGGACGCTGAAACCGCATACGCCCCAGTTTTTATGGAAATTGACAGCTTACGGATAGCATTTCTCACCTATGCTGACATTCCTCCAACAGATTATGATTACCCCTCATGGGAAGCTGGAGACAGTAAGCCTGGTATAGCCTGGGCAGTTGAAGATAAAATCCGGAGTGGTGTTCAGGCGGCAAAAGCACAGGCTGATGTAGTTATCGTATTATTTCACAACGGGTACGAGATCAAGCAGCAAGTTGTTGACATGCAGAAGAAAGTTGCTCACATAGCGATCGACAACGGGGCTTCTCTGGTCATCGGCAGCCACCCGCACGTCCTGCAGCGAATAGAAGCATATGAGAATGGGTTGATCGTGTACAGCATGGGTAATTTTGTGTTCGATAACTTCCTCTTTCCCCCAAATTATTCCGCCATCCTGAAAGTCGTTCTTTCACCAGAGGGTGTCGATTCTTATGAGTTGATCGATGTGATCGTTGGTTTGGACGGTGTACCGCAGATCATGCCCTATGACCTGGGGGACTGAATTTCCAGACGAAACTCAAAGAAATGGCTATTTGATTTCAGGCTAATTCTTCGGGTCTGACCGATATAAGAGCTGGTTTTTGAATGGGACCAGAGCTAATATCACTGCCTGTTCGTACAAACGTGCCCGTGTGACCACATCCCCGGTCAGCAGGCCAACAGCACCAGAATTCTGTTTGGAATTTCTTTCACCAAATACCCGGTCATCCGCTTCCCCCAATTCCAGGCCTGATTCCACAAGTGATTGGATTTCTTGCGGAAGCTGGAAAATAGCCGTGCGGGAACTGCCCATCAAGAACCCGGACAAAATCACAATCCACGCAAAGGCAACCAGCTCACCATCCTCATAATCACATCCCCCCTCAAGCCCAACCCAGTAATCGCCATCTGGGGATGCATCCCTGGCATTCTTTGCCCTTGTTATTGCACCACTCCTTGTCGCCTGGTCAGACATCGGCTGGTCAGGCACACCGGAGTCAACCTGGATCCCTTCAATATCAAATATCTCGTCCGGGAACATTCGGCTGAATCCCCTCAGTACAGCCTCTGATTTGACAGGATTTTTAGAAGCAACAATGATCTTTTTCTTCAATATCGTCCCCTATAACTTTGGCAGTTCAATCGACTGCTGATACTGGTATTTCCCTTTTCTCTCAGCATAGGAAGTTTCACAGGCTTCATCTGATTCAAAGAACAATACCTGAGCGATCCCTTCATTTGAATATATTTTTGCAGGTAAGGGCGTCGTATTGGAAATTTCCAGCGTGACATAGCCTTCCCATTCCGGTTCAAATGGGGTGACGTTAACAATAATTCCGCAGCGAGCATAGGTGCTTTTACCGACGCAGATAGTCAAAACGTTTCGGGGAATGCGGAAGTATTCCACTGTTCGCGCCAGGGCAAATGAATTGGGCGGTATTTGGCAGACCTCCCCTTTGAAATCTACCATGGAATTCGGATCGAAGTGTTTTGGATCAACAACCGCAGAATATAGATTTGTGAAGATTTTATATTCATCCGCGACGCGGATATCATACCCATAGGATGAAGTGCCAAAAGAGATCACACCATTTCGAACCTGTCCTTCTTCAAAAGGTTCGATCATCTTCTTTTCCAATGCCATCTGGCGAATCCAACGGTCAGGTTTAATTGTCATAAGACCTCCATAAAAATAATCCTTCAAACATTATTTCAATCTACAATGATTTCAATAAAGCCTAACGAACCACGCTCTAATTGAATGAAAAACTCAACGACAGTTCCGTAGATGAATACAAGGCGATATTCCCCACTAGGAATATCGGGGAAGACGAAATTCTCATTTAGGATTGGATGCTGATTCATATCATAAGACACATAGGTCTTGAAATAATAACGCTCCCCAACTGTACCTTCAGGGTCAATTCTATCAAGTGTAAATTCAAACTCAGAAAGCAGTTCACCATTACGCTTTCTGATCAATCCTGCCAGGATCGAAGCATCTTCCCCATTCACCGAGTCAAGCGGTTGAAACCAGAGTACAGGGTTAACATTGTGATCATAGTCATTTTCATCCAGGCGTACTTCAAAGTGCAGGTGTGATCCATCCGCAGCGCCACTTGCCCCGACCTCACCAATTTTCTTCCCCTTCTCTATATTATCACCAGCTTCAGTTTCAATGGATGAAAGGTGGGCATACAGAGTAAAAATATCCCGTTCTTCAAATAAACCTGGATGTTTTATGATGATTACATTGCCATAAAACCCTGTATATGGTCCTAATAAAACCAGGTCATCTGCGCCAGCATAAACGACTTCGCCTGTAGAAGCCGCCAGAACAGGCGTCCCCGATGGGTTTGGGAATTCCACGCCATGATGCGGTGGAAGGCTGCCATCCCTGGTGCTGGCATACGGGTATTCTAGCGCTATCGTATTCCTGTAATCATCTGCTATCGGTCTTTCTAACAGCCCTTGCCAAACTGCCTGGCAAAAGGATTGTCCGCAGTTCATTTGTGAGGATAAGGATTGTGTCGCTTGTGGAGAAGTTATTGTAACAGTTGCCGTCACAGGTGGACGGGCGGTATCTGTTATCCATGGCGTTGGATCCGGTTCTGTTTCTATTGCGGATGGTTGAGCCTGAATGAATTCCACAGGTGTGGATGCGGTTGACTGGCATCCAGACAGGATCAAACCTAGAATGATAAAAAAGTATAGATGTGCTCTACGCATAAGAGACTATGAAAAATCCAGCCCACCACGTTCTGCAAGGATAAGCTTTATGGATTGCTTGAGCTTTTCTGCTTGTTTGTCAATCCTGCGTAATTCATTGAGCATTTGCGCTGGTTCGGTGTCTTTCTCAAGGCCCAATAAATTAATCCGCACATTCAAGCCTGCGCCTGTGATCGCTGCCTGTGCCATAGCTGAAGCTGTGCCTGCATCTGAAATGGCATTGACATTACCCAATTTTGCGGCTTTTTCTGCCAACGTCATTATCTCCAGGGAGTGCCCAGCGACATGTAAAGGCACTTCTGCTGCATTGATCGAGGCTGTCCTGATCGCTTGAATACGGTCAGATTTTTGCTGCTCAGTATCACGAGGCAATCGACGGGCCTCCATGTAGGATTCAAACGCTTCTGCATCCTTTGATACAGCTTCCTGCATCATTTCTTTGAGTTCTGTTGCTTCTTCAACCAACGCCCACATCTCACCCTCTACTTCAGCATATTTCCTCTTTCCAATTGTTAACCTGCCAACCATTGCCAGCAGCGATGCAGCCATGGCAGCACTGTATGCGGAGGCTGACCCTCCTCCTGGTGTAGGTTCTCCGGATGCAAGGTCATCCAGGAAATCTGAGGATTGGGTTGGGATCGCTTCATCATCAGGTTTTGATTCCGCTTCAAACAACCTGGTCTCCAATATCTGCTCCGGTTCAAATTGATCCATCTGCATATACCAGACTGCTGCATCCAGAATGGCCTTATTTGGCACCAGACCTACCAGTTCGGAATGATGCACCCCAACACCATAGCGTTCGGCTTCGCGCCGGATCATTTCTACAATTCTCGCCATGGGAGTACGACGGTAGTTCGTCAGATTCATTGAGACCTGCGCCCTACCCTCAACCAGCATCCCCATTGACTTCACAAACCGGAGTCCTCCTGAGGAAAATCGGATTGCCCTGGCGATCTTATTGGCTATCGCCACATCATCTGTTGTCAAGTAGACGTTGAATGCGATCAATGGCTGTCTGGCACCAATCACAGTCGCACCAGCCCCGGTCATTTTTGAGGGACCAAAATCAGGCTTCTTTGCCGGATTCTCATCTATCTCCTGTTTAAGCGACTCATACTGACCTCTGCGGATGTCTTCAAGGTTTTTACGATCTGGTCGTGTGGCAGCTTCCTCATACAGGTAAACAGGGATGTTTAGCTTCTCCCCGAACTCGTTTCCCAAGTCTACGTGCCAATTCAACACATTCCACCATCTTTACACCAGAGATCGGCACAAATGGCACCACATCGGTTGCCCCGATTCGTGGGTGCTCTCCAGTATGATTCTCCAGGTCGATCAGTTCACCAGCTTTTGCGATTGCTTGAAATACAGCCTGTTCAACCGCTTCCGGAGGTCCAACAACAGTCACAACAGTACGGTTATGGTCAATGTCCGAGTGCTGATCCAGGATCACCACTTCATTCACAGATTCAATTTCACCTACGATCTGCGCCACAACATCACTGCGACGGGCTTCTGAAAAATTTGGTATGCTTTCAATAATTTTCTTTGGCATTTATTCTCCTGATGGATTGGTTTTTTTCCATTATACCAATATCCTGAGAATAAACAGAAAAAACAAAATCCCGGGGATTTTCAAAATCCCCGGGATTTTATAACAAAAACAGGTCATTGTAATGACCTGCTTTGAGGTTTAAATTCTTGTTCTTATTCCAGCGAAATGGCGACTTTTGTGTTATTTACCATGTTATCGGAAATCGGGCATCGGGCATCCACACGCTCCAGGAAAGCTTTCTTTTCTTCGTCTGTCATATCTGCATCAAGATTTACTTTCGCGCGAATTTCAGTGAAGCCAGCACGGCCTTCTTCAGTTTTTCCCAACAAAAAGGCTTTATCAATATCACCTTCAACTTCAACATCAAATGCCTTAATTTCGAGTCGTTCCTGTCGTGCGATGATCGCTGCGATGGATGCCAGGCAGCCACCCAATGCAGAAAGGAAAACCACCAGGGGATTTGGTCCTTCATTCTTTCCGCCAGCAGCTTCGGGTTGATCGATGATAATAGTGTGACCTCCACCCTGAGTATCAACTCGAAAGCCACACTTTAAAGATGCAGTAAGTTTTATTGTGCTTGCCATAATTCTATTGTTCCTCCAATTATTTTATTGATTTTTCCAACCGTAAATTCTAGCACAACCAAACATACCTAAATATCACAAAAAACAGGGGATATAGGTAATATATCGATCCTTCAATCAAATCACTGTAATTAATATCAATTTTCTTGGGTCATTTTTATGTTTTTAGAATAATTCGTTAAATTATATTAATGCGTTTTTAAGATTGGTTAAATTTATTCAATATTTCACTTGACAATATCAAACTTTATGTTAGAATATTAGCTAAATTTACCAATGACGAATTCCATAGTGAGCAATTCATAAGAAGTAAATGCTCAGAGTCCCGCTGAAACTCAGTTGATTTTAACACAATTCAGTAAGGATTTTCCAGAGTCAAGAACTAACGCAAGGAGGCACATATGCAAAAACTACCAGAACAATGCCCCATCTGCAAATCAGACATCCTGGTGACACGGTTTTTCTGCCCACGATGCGATTCCATCGTGGAAGGACATTTTCAACCCCATTCAGGACCGTTTGCAGATTTGACAGATGACCAGGTCAACTTCGTCCTGACATTTGTACGCTGTGAGGGACGGTTTAATCGCATGGAGGAAGAGCTCAACCTATCCTATCCAACATTGCGCAACCGCCTTTATGATGTCATTCGGGCATTGGGGTACGAACCCGGCAAAGAAGAAGAACCCACGCTTTCGCCTGAAGATCGGCGGCGAATTCTGGACGATCTTGAACAAGGAAAACTCTCACCGCTACAGGCCCAGCAGCTACTGCAGGGTTTGGAAGTGGAATCGATGAAAGGTGATTAATCATGGCCTCAACAGAAGAACGAATGCGAATATTAATGATGATCCAGGAAGGGAAGATATCTGCCTCAGAAGGCGCTCGTTTGATTGAAGCGCTTGATGAATTAAAAGCACCCTCCCCCCTGGTCCCCTCACAGCTGGCAGGTATACATCAGGCAAAAAACCTCATTACCTGAGGGTCCTTGTCACTGATTCCGATTCAGGGAAAACAAGAGTTAATGTTAGATTACCAGTATCCCTGATCAATTCGGGGCTGCGTATGGGTGCCCGGTTTGCGCCTGAGATCGAAGGTCTGGATATGGAAGACCTGAATGCCTGGTTGAATTCTGGTGAGATCGGTCAGATCGTGGACATCTTTGATGAAGAAGACGGTGAGCACGTCGAAGTATTCCTTGAATAATTAATTTAAATCATTTTCATATCTTCAGATATATTGCGCCTGGATAAATATCCAGGCGCTTATCTAAATATCTTCAAGGATGATCGCACGCCTCAATCACGTGTTCCGAAATCACATCTGATTGAAAGGCCTGGTTAGGTTATGACACCAACAGAAATTAATAAACGCCCCTTGTTGAGCAAGCTGCTCCTGACCTTTCTGCTGGCAATGGTCCTTGCAAATGTCGCTGGGAGAATGTATAGCAACATTCTCCCGCTTTATTTAAAATCTTTAGGTGCAACAACCGCACAAATTGGATTATTTTTCACCCTTTTTCAAATCGTCCCACTGATTCTACAGATCCTTGGCGGATGGATCTCCGACTCCCTTGGCAGGCTCAGGAGCATTGCCATGGGAAGCATCGCCGGGGTCCTTTCCTACGTTGCTTTGATCCTCTCACCTACATGGCAGTGGGTGTTTGCAGGTGAAAGCCTTGGAGCTATAACGAGATCGTTGATCGGACCCAGTTTTGGTGCATTTATCGCTGAAGAGTCAGAAGAAGAAAATCGGGCACGTGTTTACGGGATCACCCAAACGATCTTCCTGATCGTCAACGTCATCGGACCGCCTTTGGGCGGCTGGTTGGTGGACCATTACGGCTTCAGGTTCATGCTTATCATCGCGGCAATCATCTATACCAGTGCCACAATTCTGCGGATCTTCATGGCAAAAAGGGCTGCCAGCCATGAAAAGGAAACTTCAGAAGGGAAGCTATCCCTGGCATCATTGAAAGGCAACCTTGGTGCCATGTTTTCGATCATCATCTCTGGCGGGTTGATTACCTGGCTCCTCCTGACCGATGGCGTCCGGGATATCACATTTTCATTATCTTTCACCTATATCCCGCTTTACGTTGAGCAGTTCGGTGGCTTGAATGCGACCCAGATCGGCTGGCTGACATCCATGTTTGGTTTAGCCAGCATGGCGGTGAACATCCCTGCTGGTTGGTTGGCGGATAAAAAAGGGGAACGGGTCAACATCGTCATAGGGTTTATCCTGGAATTCATTGCACTAATCATTTTTGTCAGGCTGAATTCGTTTATTGGTTACTCTGTTGTGTGGATTCTTTTTGGGTTAGGTGTTGGCATGATGCAGCCTGCTTATCAATCCCTCCTCAGTAAAGCCTTACCAAAGAAGCTGAGAGGGACTGGATTTGGGTTGATCCAATCAAGTCTGGGACTTTTTTCACTTCCCGCACCTTACATCGGCGGCTACCTGTATGAAAATGTCTCACCCAAAATCCCATTCATTATCACAGCCTGGGTTAGCCTGGTATCTGTCATACCCGCCTGGTTGAAGTTCAAACTCCCAGACAAATCGAACGAGGAAAAATCAGAAAAATCCCCGCCAGATCCCTCAAAAAAGTTTAATTTATAATTTACGTTTATTGATATAATAACGCAGCAGCATGAAAGTATAGTGTTGCTGTTCATACAAGACAAGGACACAATGACTTCTGAAACTATACAACCTGATTCACCAAATTGGAAAAAAAGGTTTTTTACCATCTGGATTGGCCAGGCTTTTTCAATGCTTGGCAGCCACCTGGTAGGATTTGCTTTTGTCTGGTATCTGACAGAAAAAACCGGCTCAGCCACGATCCTGACCCTGGGCTCTTTTAATGCAAATCCTCCCTTCTGTAATAATTGCCCCGTTCGCTGGGGCTTTCGTCGACCGCTGGAATCGAAAAACTGTCATGGCGGTATTTGATGCCATAACAGCCATAATCACACTTTTCGTTGGCATCATGTTCCTGCTTGATACTGCGCAGATCTGGCATATCTTCCTGGCAATGTTTATACGGTCAGCATGCGGACAGTTTCAATGGGCCGCGATGACAGCTTCTACATCCCTGATGGTCCCAAAAGAGCATCTTCCCCGGATTGCTGGAGCTAATCAAAGTCTCCAGGGTATTATGAATATTATTGCCCCTGCTCTGGGTGCTTTCTTGATAGCGACTATGTCCATGCAGGGAATTTTATTCATTGATGTCTCCACGGCAATTTTTGCAATTGGATCACTACTTTTCTTCACGATCCCCCAACCCGTCAGAAATGGCACCAAAGTTACGCCTGAAACGCTCGAAAAAACCTCCGTTTTTCAAGATTTGAAAGAAGGTTGGAAATATGTCACAGGTTGGTCAGGGTTAATGGGCGTGATATTCCTGGCCATGCTGGCAAATCTACTAATAAATCCAGCTTTCTCCCTTCTGCCGCTGGTCGTTACAGAACATTTCGGGAAAGGCGCATATGAATTGGGTTTTATCAATTCTGCTTTCGGTGTCGGGGTCATTATTGGCGGCCTGGTTTTAAGCGCATGGGGTGGATTTAAGAACCAGATAATAACATCCCTTCTTGCCCTGACTATCTCCGGCAGTGCAGTCCTGGCGATCGGATTAGCGACTTCAGATATGTATCTGCTCGCTTTAGCAGCCATGGCTATTTTTGGTTTCCTGAATCCCATGGTCAATGGTCCAATCCTTTCGGTCATGCAAACTAAAGTAGAGCCTGAGATTCAGGGACGAGTCTTTAGTTTTCTGCATGCAGGTGCTACACTGGCGATTCCAATAGGTCTCGCCATCGCTGGACCTGTTGCAGATGCAACGAATAATCAATTGTGGTTCATAATCGGCGGGATAGGTATGCTGATTGTTGGTGCTGCATCCTTTTTCGTGCCTGCCATTATTGAAATCGGTAAAGAGAATGAAGCTGTTGTGGATGATCAAATCGAAAGTGATGAGAGTCCGCAGGTGCTGACAGCAGAATAATCCATATAAGAATACTTTTATATAGGGGTATACGCCTAAATGTCATTCCAATGTGTTCTACAGTACCCTTACGAGTAATTGGCAAACACTGCCACTGTGATCACCCATGGTCTCCTGACCATGGGTGATGGCATGACCGCAGGTCTCCATGGTGCACTGGTCCTTCCAGGAGGTTTCACACTGGGGACACCAGCTTGATCAAATTCTTTTTTTTGTGTAAGGGTGTAACTGTGTGTGTCTTGAAGTATAGCGGAACACCTGTTAGATAATCCGTTTGAGACCGTGTATACCCAAGAGCAGGCTTACCGCAATATTATTATTACTTGTCTAGGGACTCTCCGCAGATGACCTGTTCTCGAACAGCATAATTCCCTTCGAGTTTTCCATCTCTAACACAATTCTCATTCACAACCGAATTGACGGGTTTCCTAAAATATGCTATCATGATTTAGTCTTACCTAAATTAATTGCCTTACCTCAAGGACAGACATTGGCAAAAGCATTAAGTCATAATATTCAGGATTACCTCAAACACATCTATCAGCTTACTGCTTCAGGCGGAAATGCTGGCACAAACCAACTTGCGGAAGCCTTAAACATCTCAGCCGCTTCGGTGACCAATATGCTGCAGAAGCTTTCAAACACGCAGCCGCCTTATGTAATCTATCATAAACATCAGGGAGTGAATTTGACCGAAGAAGGTCGGCAAATTGCCCTGAAGATCCTCCGTCGTCATCGGTTGATCGAGAAATTCCTGGTGGAGAAATTAGGCTATCAATGGGATGAGGTGCATGAGGAAGCAGAGGTGCTCGAGCACGCCATGTCTCCCCTGCTTGAAAAACGGATAGATGCAGCCCTTGGCTATCCGGAATTTGACCCGCATGGAGATCCCATTCCGGATGCAAATTTAAACATGCCCCATAGGGAACAGATCACGATGCGTGCCCTTGAGATTGGCCAAACCGGGTCTATCATACGCGTTCCCCACGAAGATCCGAAAGTCCTCCGCTATCTGGGAAAGTGCGGCTTGCGGCCTGGAGTCAGGATCAAACTCCTGTCCCGAACCCTGTATGACCAGACTATGCGAATTGAAATCCTTGAAACCGGCGAAGAAGTGATAATCGGGCCTGATTTAGGGGGGCAAATCACCATTTCGATTACAACATAAGTTATAATTTTCGATCATGCCCGAACTGCCAGAAGTTGAAACCATTGTCCGCAGGCTACGGGATGGCTCGCAAGATCATCCCCCCGTGCCTGATCATGTTATCCAATCCACTGAAATCACCTGGGATCGCATCATCGCTCAACCAGATGCGAAAACATTTCAAAAACACCTGATGGGGAAAAGGGTTCAGGATGTCAGAAGGCGCGGAAAATTCCTCCACTTTCCCCTATCTGAAGGGCACCTGATCGGTCATCTGCGGATGAGTGGTGACATGCATATGGAGAAGCGCCTGGATGAAAAGGGAAATGCCCTCCCAGCTGACCCCTATGACCGTGTGATTATGAATTTTGAGTCTCCTTGGCGGCTGACCTTCAACAACATCCGCAAGTTTGGACGCATGTGGTACGTCCACGATCCTGAAACTGTATTCAGCAAGTTGGGACCTGAACCTCTTTCAAATGAGTTCACAGCAGAAATGCTGTATGCAAAACTCCAGACTTTCAATCGGCAAATAAAACCTCTACTGATGGATCAGTCATTTCTGGCGGGTATGGGTAATATCTACACAGATAAATCCCTGTTCCGCGCCAAAATCCACCCATTACGCAAATCAACTTCTTTATCCAAAGATGAAACTTATGCACTGCACCATGCCATCCAGCATACGCTAAATCATGGCATTAAGCAGTTTGGTGCCAGCGTGGATTGGGTGTATAAAGGTGGTGAATTTCAAAATCACTTCAACGTGTATCAGCGCGAAGGTGAACCCTGCCTGGTGTGCGGAAACCCGATCATAAGGACCACCGTAGGCCAACGTGGTACCCATTTCTGTCCCCATTGCCAGGTTGCATCTGAATAGAGCCTTCCCTGAGGAATTTCACACATATTAATTTTAAGATCCCCGGGATTTCAAAAATCCGAGGATCTGTTATCCAAAAAACGAGAGCTAGCTATTAGCCTCTTTTTTTTTCATTAGTCTTTGCTGCTTGATCCAAGTCGCAGGGACCGGCTGGTCAGTTTGAGGTTCTCCAGCCACCAGCCTATCGTATCTGTAATGCTTTTTACCAGTTTTCTTGGGTGATAGCCCAGTTCTTTCTTTGCTTTCTCGGAACTGATATCAGAGTTGCTGAAAACTGTTTCAAGTGCATAGCGCGTAACCCGCGGCTTGGTCTTGGTGATCTTGTAATAAAACTCAGCCAAAGGTGCCACAATCAGGGCAATAGGCAGTGGGAATGTGATCGGCTTGGATTTCTTGCCTGAAATTTTCTGTACCAATTGATGGAGCACTTTCAGCTCGATCCGTTCACCACCTAAAATATACGTTTCACCCCTTTTTCCCCTGTCCCTCGCCAGGATCTGACCGTTTGCGACATCTCTCACATCGACAAAATTATATGCACCTTTCACAAGAAAATTCAGAGGTTTTCTCATCCAGTCAAGGATCAACTCACCCATCTCTGAACGGCGGTAATCATGGGGACCGACCACCCCGGTAGGACACACGATACATGCATCCAGGCCCTCCTGCGAGGCTTTCTGGATCAATAAGGAAGCCTGTGCCTTGGTCCGGTCATACACACCAGCTGAGTTATCCGGATCAAAATCCAGATTCTCGTCAACCACAACACCTTTGGGTGGGCGTTCAAGGGCATGAATAGAGCTGGTGTAAATTAATTTCTTTACACCAGTCTTCTGTGCGGCATCAATGACGTTTTGCGTACCTTCCACATTGACCGCATACACCTTGTTTTCCTTATCCTTGGTAATTGACACCAGCGACGCAAGATGAAAGACGACATCTATGCCAGACATAGCATGTAATCAAAGACGCCTTGTCCAGGACATTTCCCTCAACTCTTCAACATCCAGCCCATCCAGGGATTGGGTATCCTCACCAGGAAGGATCAACACGCGAACATTTTCATCTCGTGATAAAAGTTCACGAACCAGCACGTTACCCAGATGACCCGCACCACCTGTGATCAAATTCATTTTTTTACCTCCGTAAACCATTCAAAATTGTTTTAATACCGGAGCGGGTAATCTCTTGCCAATCTGCGCCGTTTGGATCAAAAGAAGCCTGCAGTAATAAACCCATGGCAATTGCCATCAAGAGGCGTGCAGTAAACTGAGGATCTGTATCCTCTGCAAATGCACCTTCTTCAATCCCAGATTGAATAAAATCGGCGAAAAAATCAACATAATGTCTGTAGGGTGCTACTGCACGTTCCCAAATATCTGGGCGGCGGCTGGCTTGCTGCCAGAATTCCAGTAAAATTGGGAAACCGCTTTCCAGGTTGCCAAATATGTAACCAGTTGTTCCGGCAATTTTTTCAAGCGCTTCCGGCACGTTCCCAGCAGATGAGGCTGCCAGCTGGAAGAATTTGTCTACATCCTCCAGCCATGTGGTCATTAGTTCCAGAAATAATTCTTGTTTCGAAGAGAAATGATAATAAAAAGCCCCTTTGCTGATATGCGCTTTATGGCAAATATCAGCGACACCTGTGGCTTCATATCCTTTTTTTGAAATTAAATCTAAAGCAGTTTCAAGAATCTTACTGCGAGTTTTTAAACGATTTGACGGATGTGTCATGTAATCCTTTTATTCAACAACAACCGACCGACCGGTCGGTATTCAGAAATATACCATTGGGAGCATGGGATGTCAAGGAGAAAAGAGGTGAATGGTGAACAGTGAATGGATAAGCAGGTTGGAGCGCGGGTTTTAACCCGCCAAATGAAATATTTATAAAAGAAGCGGACTAAAGTCCGTACTCCATAATGAGATTTAATTGTAAGCCATGTGCAGTTGCGATCCCCCGTCATTTCATTTTGGGGGACAGGTCAACCGGCTTGACGTCTCTTCTTTTGTCGGAGAGAGAGTCCTGCCTGGAGTGAAACGGAACACCTTTAGTGCAGAGCCGATAAGGCGTGAGGGTCCAACCCGCCAATTGATATATTAAGAAAAAACGGACTAAGCTTTGCACTGTCGAGTCCGTACTCCAAAAAACTTAAAGTTCTTTAAATGGAAAAGGCGACGACGGGACTGGGGAGAGAAGCGAGCCGCTCTTCGAGGTGCGAAGTGTAACGTAGCCCTCTTTGAGCACGAACCCGTGATTATTTATTTTTAATCACAATTTTAAATGAAAAAGGCGACGACGGGACTCGAACCCGTGCTCGGGGTTTTGCAGACCCTTGCCTTACCAACTTGGCTACGTCGCCAGGAAATAAAAAGCTGATAACGGAGGCCGATCCGGCCTGAAGGTACCAGCCTTTCGATATTTCCGAGAGCGGGCGAAGAGACTCGAACTCTCAACCTTCTCCTTGGCAAGGAGACGTTCTACCAATTGAACTACACCCGCAAATTCTGCTTATGTGAAAAGGATTTTAACACACGAGAATTATTTAGTCAACCAGTATAAAATGTCTTGAATGGTCCTTTTCCAGATTATTTCACATATTCCTGGAGGTATGCATATCCTTCAGTTTCCATCTCTTCATACGGCACAAAGCGCAGTGCGGCGCTGTTGATGCAGTAGCGCACACCGTTAGGCGAGGAAGGATCATGAAAGAACAGATGCCCTAAATGAGAATTCCCTGCCCTGCTGCGCACCTCAACCCGCACCGTACCATGAGAACGATCTTCAAATACCCTGACCGTGTTATCATCAATCGGGCTGGTGAAACTAGGCCATCCTGTACCACTGTCAAATTTATCTCGTGAGGAAAACAAAGGCTCTCCGGTGACCACATCCACATAAATCCCGTCTGCGTGGTTGTCCCAATATTCATTAGAAAAAGCCCTCTCTGTATCATCGCTCTGGGTTACGCGATACTGCAGGTCGGTTAGGTTTTCTCTGAGCGCTTCATCTGATGGACGTGGATAATTGCCAGCATCCACGATGAATTCACTGATCACCCGCATCTCCTCTCCTGAAATATGACAGTAGCCATAGGGATTCTTATCCAGGTAATCCTGGTGGTATTCTTCAGCGTCATAAAACCGCTCAAGAGGTTCAATCTCCACAACGAACCTGTCATGCCTTTCTTGTTCAATTGCTGCAATCCGTTCAACGTTAGCTCTGCTGGTTTCATCCACGAAATATACACCAGTCTGATACTGAGTCCCGACATCATTCCCCTGACGGTTTTCAATTTTTGGGTCAATCACATGGAAATAACCAAAAAGTATCGTGTCCAGGCTGACAACGTTTGGATCATATTCTACACGCACTGTCTCACGATAACCTGTCCGGCCCGTGGTCACCTTCTTGTAGGTTGGTTCAATGTCCACATCCCCATTAGCATAACCGCTGATCACATCCACAACACCGGGGATGGACTGCATTAGCTTTTCCAGCCCCCAAAAACACCCCCCCGCCAGGTAAATCACATCAATACTATCTTTCTTGATATAGGTTGGATCAAAAGCTTCATTTTTCATGTCAATTTCAGTCTCCTCTTCAGCTTCGGTTGGTTCTTTGTCAACTTTATCTGGCGCTGTGCTGCATGCGCTGATCAGCATAACCAACAAAGCCAAAAGCATCATTTTTTGTTTGATTTTCATACTAAATTTTTTCCAATCACTTATATGCTATTTGCAATGACACTTTCCTTAGCTGGAACAACAGCGAACGTTGTCTTCAGCATCCAAAATGCCAGCTTCAAGCTTCGTTCATCCTGACCCGGACCATCACTTCATCTCGGGCAAGGAATTTGGGAACCCAGGGTGGGTTGTAACCAGCAGCGATGAAGCCACTTTCCATTTCCAATCCTTCCTTTTCCAACCAACTTGTTAATCGCTGCTGCGCTTTTTCTACTTGGTTTCTTCGAAAGAACCCTGAAAATCGAATAGCAGCGATCGTTTGTGATTCCTGAATACTAAGACGAATGGCAGGATGTTCAGGTTTTGGTAGAGTCTCCAATGTGTATTCGGAAGGCATGATAAATGCCACAGTATAAGTTTCATCTCCACTGATCGTGACTGGTTTGGTCATGGCGATCGTTTGTGATTGCGATACCTGCACCGGGGATGTCATGGCAATCTCTTTAGTTTTGTAATTAGCTCCAAAGATATATCCTGCCAAAATCCGAAACCCTTTGTTAATCGCCTCCCGATAAGTTGAATCTTCGACCTCCACCTCTGCTTTGATTAAAGCAGGATATTGTCGCAGTTCAATGGCGTTTTCGTTCTTAATTATTGAATATTTCGGTGATTCAGTCATTATTACCTCGCTTTTAAACATACTACGAACCTTATCCAGTTTCAAATCAAAGGATATACAAAACGGTAAACCATCCTTGCACAATGAAACTGATTTATCAGAATTACGGCTACTCACCTGGAAGCTCAGTCATAGAACCAGGAAACAGACGTCAATTAGCTGATGTCAAGATGTAATAATGTTACAATTAGTTAATCTCAAGCGACGAAACCAAAAAAACAGAACATCCGATTACAGGAGGATAAAGTGACCAAGAAATCCTATCTTTTCACCAGTGTTCTTCTCGTTTCCTTCCTTCTACTCACAGCATGCCAGCAGCCTGAACCAACACCCACGGTAAAACCACAGCCGCTTACATTCACAGTCACACCTGACACATCGAAAGATTCACAGCCACCTAAAAGCGATGAGAACACACAAGACAACCAATGCACTCAGAACATACCTGATTCGAGTCTTGCCCTCTCAAAGCTCAACAGTATCCTGTATGTTCAAACATCAGCAGAATACCAAATGGCTGCTACCCAGAGTTACGCACTGGCAACTGTGATGCTTGATAGAGGTTTAGACAGATCCAGAACTGGACTGCAGCCATAGAACAACTGGACAAGAATTACTCAAATTTACCCCCTGCCATCATTTTGGATGTCGATGAAACCGTATTGGACAATAGCGCAAACCAGGTTAGATTGGTAAATTCTGGTGCTACCTGGGATATTGATTTATGGAATGCTTGGGTAAACGAAGCAAAAGCACCTGCCGTGCCAGGTTCTCTAAAATTCTTAAAAGACGCACAGAGTAAAGGCGTAACCATCTTTTATATGACAAACAGGTCGTTTGAACTGGAGCCAGAAACGCGAAGAAACCTGATTGAATTAGGTTTTCCCATGGAAACCGACTTTGATTCATTGTTAACAAATGGCGAACAGGAAGATTGGGGAACTGACAAAGCCACTCGACGAGATTTCCTGGCGGAGGAATACAGGATCATTTTATTGATCGGAGATGATCCAAACGACTTTGTGTCAGGCACAAAAGAGGGAAACCCAATATCCCGAAATGAATTGTTTTCTTCATATCAGGAATTCTGGGGTGAAAAGTGGATAATCATCCCCAATCCCATGTATGGTGGATGGGATGCAGCGCTATATGATTTTGATTACAGCCTTCCACCGGAAGATAAATTTAATCATATGTATGATTGGCTGGATCCGATGGATTGATTCTCCCGGTAAAGTTTGGTTTCAAGTCCTCAAATGAAAACAATCAACCTCCTTAATTCTTGATACTTATCATAATCAGGATCACCCCAAAAATGAATGACAGGGGTGATCCTGATTAATCCGGTTTTATTCTGATATTGGCATATAAAGGTCTAGTACAAACTCTGTATCAGGCAACTCCAACAACACGCTTTCTTCCAGCCACTGGTGAGTTCCGGATTTATAATTGCTATCCTCACGCCATGCCACCAGTTTTTTCCACGTTGCGCCGATCACTTCATAATCTTCTTTAGGCACCACACACCGTGTCACCGCGTAGAGTCCCCCGGGGAAATCCTTGATCTCAATCTCGCCTTCCCCTTCCACATCAGGTTCGACCTCGATCCACACTTCGTAACCGTAGTTCGGACTGCCCTTGGATGGGTTGGGATTGTTGAAGCCAAACAGGCGGTGCTTGCCTTTCTCTTCGAGCAATCCTTTTTCCCGCGCCCAGGGGAGCAGTTTACCAAAAGCCAGCTCTTCCGGGCTTGCACCAAAACCTAACGTCCATGCCACATGCAGGGGTTCAAGATTCACAATTCGTACATTTATTTCACTCATTAATAATTCTCCTTTTCATCTTCTTTTCCAGCGATGCATCTTTTTTTCTGTCGACATTCAGACTTTACCATTCTATCCCTGACATCTAATGTCAGGATTTAATGTTATAAATAAATTATCACTACAACATGGAGAATGCCATGCGCGCAGACCGATTACTATCCATGCTCCTGCTTCTACAAATCCGCGGTCGGATGACAGCTGGTGAACTCGCCCGGGAACTTGAGGTCTCTGAAAGGACTATTTACCGCGACATCAACGCCCTCAGTATTGCCGGTGTGCCTGTTTACGGCATACCTGGCCCTGAGGGGGGATTTGCTATTGTTGATAACTACCGCACCGACCTGACAGGACTGAGCAAAGGTGAAGTGCGAGCTTTATCGATGCTTAACATCCCCGCCCCGCTGGTAGACCTGGGCTTGCGCGATGACCTGCAGGCAGCCCTGCTCAAACTTTCTGCAGCCATCCCCAGGATTCAAAATCAGGATGAAGCGAATATTAAAGGTTTCGTTCATATCGATTCTACATCGTGGCAGGGCACTACTGAGCAAGTCCCCCACCTGCAGGTCATCCAGGAAGCGATATGGGACAACCTGAAGCTGCATGTGGTCTACCACCCACCTTATGCTACGGAGATCAGACGCAACGTTGCCCCTTACGGGCTGGTTGCCAAAGCCGGTGTTTGGTACCTGGTTTCAGCCAGGAAAGAAGCCATCAACGTGCGACGAGTTACTGGATTCCAGGATGTTTACCTGACGAATGAGATTTTCGAGCGACCGGCCAGTTTTGATCTGGCTGCTTTCTGGGAAGAATGGTGTACTGATTATGAAAAATTTTTGGGTAATTTTTCTGCGACCGTACGTGTCGCTCCGGACTTCATCTCTGAGCTTCCCCGTTATTTCAGCAATGCTATCCACGCCAGGATCGAACAGCCTGAATCAACAGACGAGGATGGATGGATCAGGCTGGAATTAAAATTCAATTCTTTTGAGGATACCAGGGATCGCATACTCAGTTTTGGACGTGGTGTTGAGGTACTGTCACCACTGGCACTGCGGCGAAGCATCATGGATTATGCGGAACAAATCATATCGCTTTACACGTAACCTGCATGTTCCGTAAGATAGTCATGCACATCCGCGCGGCGGACGGTGTGACATTATATTTATCACATTGATAGAGCAGGTGTCCCCACCTGCGATGGAGACCTTCAGATGTCCCCCTCATGGTCAGGAGACCATGAGGGATCGGTTCTATTTATCTAATGGAACAACAAATCGTCACATAGGCTTCGCCGTTCGAACCCTACGTTTTTATTTGACATTCAGAATGCCTATTCGAAAGAAAACGTGATTCCGAACCTAATTGGTAATCTTCAGAACGAAATATTCCCAGGGGTCCACATCACGGGGAAGCTGATAGGATGTCACACTACCATTTTCTCCAAATTCAATCGGATCAAACTCGCCTTCTCCAATGAGGACATCCACCTGGTATTCTCCTGACAGGGAGCTTGCATCAAGCGAAAGCGTACAGCTTTCCTGAACCATCCGCCCGATATTCGCTAAAACGATTACTGCCCCCTCCTCATCCACCCGCATGATGGGGTAGAGCAAGCGGCAGTTTGTAGTAAACGGCAGGTAATCTCCAGTCTGGAGCTGGGTGTGCTGGTTCCTGAGCTGTACCAGCTTTCGATAGTGGTTCAGTAAAGAATCGTAATCCATGTCCTGATACTCAACGTTGACATCCCGATAGTTGGCATTAAGTCCTTCCCAGGCCATCCCGGTCGTAAACCCGCCATTCGGTCCATCCGACCACTGCATTGGTGTCCGCAGCAATTCATCCGGTTTATTGCCAAGCATACCGATCTCTTCACCATAATAGATAAAAGGCACACCAGGCCCGGTCAGGTAAACCAGGGCTGCTATTTTGGCTTTATCCAGGTTCTCATCGTAAAGTGACATCACACGCTGCTGGTCATGGTTGGAGAGAAAACTGCTGAAGTTTTGATCCGGGAAGTACTGCAGCGTCTCCAAATAAGACTCGGTGATCCGGGCGACCTGGGGGGTGAAAATTGCAGTTCTTGATATCCTCTGCCAGGTCAAACATGAACAGGGAGTCCATCCCTTCACCGTACTTCGCCGTCACCTGCAGGTCGGTCCACACTTCACCAACCGTAAACGCATCAATATTGATCGCCTTGTAAAACGCCCGCCAGTCCTCAAACCACTGGATCGTTTCAGCGGTATCCTGCTGCACCGTTCCATCGGCAAACAAGTACCGGGCAGCATCCACACGGAACCCATCTACACCGACTTCCTCCAGCCAGAATTTCGAGACGTTCATCATCTCAGCGCTGACATCAGGGTTGTCATAGTTCAGGTCAGGCATGCCGCCCCAAAAAACCCCGTAGTAATACATTCTGTTCACCCAGCTGTGATGCCAGGCATCCTGGTACCATGGCCCGGGCGTTTCCGGGTCGGTTTCAGACCAGACATACCAGTCATGATAGTACGAATTCGGTACCTGTGACTCCTTGAACCAGGGATGCTCACTTGACGTATGGTTGAGCACCAGGTCCATGATGATTTTTATCCCGCGTTTTTCAGCTTCATCCAAAAGCTGCTTTAAATCCTCCATCGTGCCGTAGTCTGGGTTGACATCATAATAATTTGTGACATCATAACCGTGATATGAAGGTGAAGGATTGATAGGCATTAACCATATCCCGGTGATCCCAAGGTCATCCCACGTTTCAGGATCCCCATCATTGAGATAATCAAGCTTTTCAATGATGCCCTGGAAATCACCGATCCCATCCCCATCACTGTCCTTGAAAGAGCGCACAAAGATCTCGTAAAAGACCCGATCCCGCCACCACATGGACGGTTCTGGTTCAAGAGTTGGTGCCATGGTTGGTGCTGAGGTGGGTAATGGAGCTGTCGCTGAGGGTTCTGATACAGCACTCTCAGGTGTTTTAGGTGTGCAGCTAATTACGATACTTATCAAGATCAATGTAACGATCAATGTCTTTGGGAAATCTTTTTTCATGGTTTCTCCAGGATATCTAAATTCATACTTAGAATACAGGGGACTTGCAAAGCTTAATTATGTGAAAATTATACTGTGACTTTTTGGTCCTGCATTAGAGCCTTTGAAGCATAGGGTAACACCCTACCGAGTGCAGACTACCACTGCCCCCATTCGGGTGGTTATGGCAGGTGTTTAAGGCAAGAAAATTCGTAACAGCCTGTGTAAGGAAATAAGCAACACTTTCACATCCTTATTCAAGTTGGATTTTTTCGTCATATGTAAAAACTTCAAAACGGTGGGTTGATCATCACAATATTTGTCCCCTACATTCTGTTTCAGGATTTCTGCAGCGTTCTGAATTGCTCTGGTGACTTAACCCACCCTACTAATATTAACTTCATACACTCACGCAGTATAATTGTGCCTGAAAATATAATCTCGTAAGATCTTTACGACTTCAGTCGCAGAATGAGGAAACAACATACATGAAGAAAATCACCAAAGAAGCGGCCCTCGCGTATCATCAGGCTGACGGCGTACCTGGGAAAATATCTGTCACACCCACAAAAGCACTCAATACCCAGTATGACCTGGGTCTGGCGTATACACCTGGTGTGGCTTATCCAGTTTTGGAGATCGAAAAAGACCCCGAGCTTGCCTACCAATACACTGCCAAGGGAAACCTTGTCGCTGTGGTATCAAATGGCACCGCCATCCTCGGACTGGGCAATCGAGGGGCATTGGCCTCCAAGCCAGTCATGGAGGGGAAAGGGGTCCTCTTTAAAGCCTTTGCGGATATTGATGTCTTTGATATTGAAATCGATTCAGAGGACCCGGATACCGTTGTGGATGTTGTCAGGATGATTGCGCCTTCTTTCGGGGGTATCAACCTGGAAGATATCAAAGCGCCGGAGTGCTTCGATATTGAGGATCGTTTGAAGGATCTGCTGGATATACCAGTTTTTCATGATGACCAGCACGGCACTGCAATCATCCTGGGCGCTGCGATCCTCAATGCTATGGAAATCACAAATAGAAAACCTGAAAATACGAAGGTTGTCTTTTCTGGTGCGGGTGCATCAGGCATCTCCTGCGCAAACCAGCTGCTGATGCTAGGGTTTCCAAGAGAGAACATTTGGCTGACCGACAGTAAAGGATTAATCCACCTCGGACGAGAGGAAAACATGTCCCCACAAAAGGAATTTTTCGCTAACGGGGATCATCCAGCAAACCTTTCTGAGGTTTTAGAGGGTGCCGACATTTTTATTGGCTTATCCGCAGCTGATATCGTTTCCCCTGAAATGGTCAAACGGATGGGAGCCAAACCGATCATTTTCCCCATGGCTAACCCGGACCCGGAGATCAAATATGATTTAGCCAAAGCTGCCAGGCCGGACGCCATTATCGGGACAGGGCGGTCTGATTTCCCCAACCAGATCAACAACGTTTTAGGTTTCCCTTTCATCTTTCGTGGGGCACTTGACGTTCGTGCAAGCACGATCAATGATGAGATGAAGCTGGCCGCATCATTTGCCCTGGCAGACCTCACTAAAGAACCAGTCACCCAGGAAGTGCTTGACGCTTATCATCTTGATCACCTGTCGTTTGGTCCGGATTATATCGTCCCCAAACCCTTTGATAAGCGCGTATGCCTTTGGGAAGCGCCAGCTGTCGCAAAAGCAGCGATGGAGAACGGTGTGGCTAAAAACCCCATTGACATCGAAACGTATCAAACAGCCCTATTTGAACGTTTATTGAAACGCTGACAATACTTCCGCCATTCAAATGGATGGCGGAAGGAGATTTCGGATGTTGTTTTTACATACGAATTGTGATTCAAACAGGCTCATTAAATAAGCTGATTTACCCTTTTCTGCTGAAGAATAGATTACCCACTGAAAACAGGAAGATCGTGGCGAACAGGTATAACGGCAGCCATAAGATGCTGATCACACCATCTAGATGGTTGTAATTTGAAATAAAAAGCATCAACATGAAAGCAGTATCTATCAACAAGGTCTGCAGCGCAGATTTACCAACATCCTGAAGCTGTTTTTCGTCCCACCACTCTCGATCCTTTTCTTTGAATTTGGTCAGCACCCAATACGCCATAGATAAAACATAAGGAAATAAGAGAATAATGCCGCCCATGGTGGTATGGATTGTCAGCGACCAACCACGTGAAAACAGGAAACCCAGACTGAATGATGCTAATCCCATCAAGCCGCAAATCAACCCCACATACTGCACGACCAGGAAGATATTACTATCCCGCGTGACTTTATCAACCTGCTTCGGTGTAAAGAAACCGGAAATATGCAAGATTGTCAGGACAAAGGTAACAATAAATTGAAATCCCATGATCGGATAAACAAGACGCCATTCAGGTTGTGAAAATTCATAGCGGTATTGTTTACTGATATCTGTGAGTAAAGCCACATCACTGAAAACAAACAACATCGCAATGACCCCGCTGATGATCAAAACCAATGGAATAGGTTTTATTCCTTCTGAATGCTTAATGAAGATCACCATTTGAAGCAAAGAGGAAAGATAGAAGACCAAGATGATCAGCAAACCAAACCCAACACCGGTCATCAATCCCTGATTTAAGGTTTGATAAAACTTCAAAGGCGACCATTTTTGGTTGCAATCGGAGGAATACAACCAAGGCATATCCAAAAATGACCAATGAAAGCAAGCCCAGGATGACATTGAGGGTGCGCAGTCTCTTTCACATTTTTATTCATTGTTCCGTTTCTTCCTTATCTAAATAAAATAAATCCTCTACTTTAGTCTTGAAGAATTGAGCTAGCTTCAATGCTAGTAAAGTAGAGGGATTGAATTTTCCAGTTTCTATTGAATGAATGGTAAGGCGGGTCACACCAACCGCATTGGCAAGTGCTTGCTGAGAGATCTCATCATGTTCAAACCTGAATTTACGGAGATTATTCTTTAGTTTCACAATCTTCCTTGTCATTATATAGTTTACTATACATAATATATAGTATTATATACATTTTGTCAAGGACGAATTCTCACAATATCCCCCATGTCATCAATATCGCAAATCAAGGAGTTTGCGCTATTGGATTTTTAGTAATTGGATGATAAATCAATCTTCAAGTTCCAGCATCTCAGCAACGATCCTGGCCGCATCAGCAACAAAACGCGGGCACAAAGTATGGAAGAGGTCCTGTTCACGCGCTTCATCCAATTCTTCCGGGTCACCGATATCCAATCCAAGTAAACCTGGACAGGTCAGATCACCATGAAGCTCAACAAATCGTTCCTGAAATACTTTCGCCAGATCATAGCAGGCAGCTTTCTTTTCACTGTCGTAAACCGTGATCCCCTTTGCCAGGCCAATCGCCATGATCCCACCACTGACAACACCACAGATTTTCCCGGAGTGACCTATCCCCCCGCCAAAAGGCGTGGACAGCTTTAAGACAGTATCAAGATCAACACCATACCTTTTAGCAAATGGTGCGAGCGTCGATTGGGCACAGTTATAATGCTGATCAAAGTACGCTTTGGCCTCGTTTTCCAGCTTCATTGCTAGCTCCTCTGTTTTTTTCTCTGGATAATAATAGATTTTAACCTTCTTGCTCGCTAAGAAAGGCTTCGACTTCCTCCCGTGTTGGCAGGGAAGGCTGCGCCCCGCGCTTTGTAGCAGCCAGCGCACCCGCCGCCATACCGTACCGAACTGCCTTGAGCAAAGGATCACCCTCTGCAATGGCAACCGCAAATGCCCCATTAAAAGCATCGCCTGCCGCAGTTGTATCCACCGCTGTGACTTCAAATGCAGGGAGATGCAGGTCGATATCCTTCGAAATCACACGAGCACCTTCACTCCCCAGCGTGATCACAATATTCCGAATACCCCATGTACGCAATTTGTCCACACCGGCTTCAATATCCTCTTCACCTGTAAGCAGGGCTAATTCTGATTGGTTGGGCGTGAGATACTCGACCTTTGACAATAGGTCTTTTGATAATGGTTGGGCTGGTGCTGGATTGAGGATCACAGGCAGGTTATGAACATCTGCCAGGTTTATTGCCGCAATGATCGTTTCCAATGGGCATTCCATCTGGATCAGCATGATGTCCACATCACTCATCAAGCTGTGTGCGTCGTTAACGTCTTCCTCTGAGACCTTTGAATTTGCGCCCGATGCGACAACAATCATATTCTCTCCGTCAGGGGCAACAGTAATCATAGCGATTCCTGACGGGGCCGTTGGGTCCTTGATAACGTGTGTCGTCCTGACCTTATTGTCCACAAGTTCCTGGAGCAGGGCATTCCCAAAATCATCCATCCCCACACGCCCCACCATACTCACCTCACCCCCCATGCGAGATGCAGCAACAGCCTGGTTTGCGCCTTTCCCCCCGGGGAATGTAGCAAAATCACTGCCCAGCACCGTCTCACCAGGTTTGGGTGTATGACTCACCCGCACCACGAGATCCATATTGATACTGCCGACAATAAGTATTTTCGTCATAATAACCTCATTGGTTCTATATCAATCCTGAACGAAACACATTTTTATATCAATTGTGATTATAGCCCTTCGCTGTCCTCATCCTGGAAAATGTCTTGATCTACATCCGCTGACGATTGGGTATCGATCACCTCAAAATCCTGGATCATTTCTTGATCCAATTCTGGGACTGCAGGTTGAACTGGCAAAGTTTGATCGTCTCGTTCAGGCTTCGGTTGGCTGGCAGCCAGCCAGATCGAGATAATAATTCCAAACAAACCCCAGAAAAATATGTAGCGGGAATAGGGAGCATTCAGGAAAGGTTGATTCAACTTTGATAGCGTCTGGACGTTGTTGGTGGTTACCGATGTCACTCCTGACAGCCAGAATTGCGAGAACAGCCAGGGTTGGTCAATCGTATAAACGTTCACACCCAATCCTTCTTCCCGATAACCCTCAATCGATTTTGTCAAAATACCTGAATCAACATTGACGATCTCGTACCCGAGATCCAATAATTTCTCAGGTTTTGGAAGGTCTGAACTATCGCTGCCAATCACTCTTGTTAGCTGGGGGGTTTCTTCCTGCACAATTTTCAGGTGTTCCCGGTCGACCAGGAACCAGATATCACCGTTCAAGCCGGATTCACTGCTAATATCGAGGACGCTATCAAAGAAGTCTGAATAATGTGGATGGTTGGATGGAGGATATCTCATGTCAAAAATGATCACCATCCCTTTTCTCTCCATCAACACAAGCGTTTCAGCCAGCGTCGGGATACTCTGTCCCTGGTTGATCCCAAGCTGTGTTTGCGACACATCACCGGAATTGATCGTACCGAAAGGATCTTTCTGGATGAACCACAATCCTGCGTTCAACCGCCTCAATTCATCCAGGGTAAAGCTTGATACACGGTCATCCACACGGTCAGGAAAGACCTCCGCAATATCCGTAGTACGTTCCAGGGTCTCATCATGCATCAAGATCGGGACACCGTCTAATGTTATCCGGACATCCGTTTCAAATCCAAAAGCCTGGTTGACGACAGCAAGTTCAGCAGCAGCCAGCGTATTCTCTGGAGCCAGCATTGACGCACCGCGATGTGCGATCAGCGCAGGTTTTGCCGGCAGGTCTCCCTTGTATGCCCAGTTAGGTGGAAATAAAGCCGGCAGCAGCCAAAGGCCAACCAAAGAGACCAGCACCAGAAAGATGCCTGCCGCCCAGGGCCATCTGTGCTTTGCCGTCTTCATCTTCCCTCTCATTTTAAGGACCAATCGGCGCAGATTAATACCTATGAGGAAATATATTACAGCATCACCCGCCAACCGCATCAGGCTGAATAGATGGACCAACACACCCTTCTGGGATGGGTTCTCTTTCAGGACGATTACGAAAGCAAAATAAAACAGTAGCAGAAAAGCAACTAAAAGGAGGAAATAAATCCAGTTGATGAATGTAGGTTTCCATATTTCCTTTCGGACTGACAACCGAAACCTGATAAACCGAAATAGACTCCAGATCCCCAGTAAAACCGTAAGAACAATGACAATCGTCACATAAGGCAATTGCCATCCCGTCATATTCTCGATGTATCGATCGACGTCAGCACGGAAATTTCCCACTGCCACCCAGTAAACCACAAAGAAAGAGCAATGGATCAATAACACCAATGACATTATGCAATGCAGTTTATTCTTGAATCGATTTTTTGACTCTTTGTTTACCTTCATCAAAATCCAACTCCAATTTCTGTTTACAGAATAATCTTATTATAGTCAGAATTCGGGATATTTGATAACTTTATTTCATCCGCATCCAGGCTGGACATGTGCAGGATTAGAACCATGAACGCAATGGTAAAATTGAGACAGGCATTATAAGGGAAGACTTTTTATGGCATTTTCCACGAAGAAAATCAAACGGTATATCAGGGGAAAATTTCGCTCTGATCTGTCTGCTGGATTAACTGTCGCCATGATCGTCATTCCCCAGGCAATGGCATATGCTGCGATCGCAGGGATCAACCCGATCTATGGGTTGTTTACTGCAATCATCCCAACGATTATCGCAGCATTGTTTGGTAGCTTCCCCTATTTGATCACCGGTCCAACTAACCCAACTGCCCTGGTCACTGCAAGCCTGTTGATCAACTATGCCAACCGGCCAGATTATTTCGAATTTGTTTTTGCCTTGTCTATTATTGCAGGGTTGATATATATCCTGTTTGGTTTCTTGAAGCTTGGGTCCCTTATCCGGTACATCTCTAACTCTGTCCTGGTTGGTTTCCTCTCAGCCGTCGGTGTGCTGATCATCAGCAACCAGTTGGGGAACATGCTTGGGGTAGACCTTGCCTTTGAGAATGGCATTCTGGGAATCATTAAAGATGTGGGAACATTTTTCTCGAACATCAATATTCATACATTGGTCATCAGCGGTTTTAGTTTTCTCATCATATTTTCCCTCCGAAAAATCAACCGCAAACTTCCTGCCGCTCTGATCACCGTCGTCCTCACAACGGTTCTCGTATATGTTTTGGGGTGGAGTGAAGATGAAAATGTGCGCCTGGTGAGTAATTATTCATTGTCTGAAAATATCAGGCTTGGGCTGCACATTCCTGCGATCTCACTTAAGGAATTCTCATCCCTTGGTGTTTCCGGGGCTGCCCTGGCATTATTTGGATTGATGGAGACCCTTTCAATCACAAAAGCGATGAGTTAAATGACCGGTGCAAAATTCGATCCGTCCAAACAAATGATCGGTCAGGGTATGGCATTATTTGTAGGTGGATTTTTCCAGTGTATGCCAGCCTCAGGTTCGCCATCCCGAACGGTGGTCAATGTCGTCAACGGTGCCCGGACCCGCTTCTCCGCTATCATTTCCGGTTTGGCTGTACTTATTTTCCTGCTCTTGTTCTCGGGGCTGCTCAGGTTTATCCCTATTGCTGCACTGGCAGCAGTGGTGATCGTTTCTGCAGCCGGGTTGATCAATATCAGTCTGATAAAACTTACCTGGCAGAGTGGTCTGCAGAGCAAGGCTGTTATGCTGATCACATTCATCTCAACCCTGGTGCTTCCACTGGAATACGCTATCTATTTAGGCATTCTGACGACGATCGTACTCCACCTGGGGGTCAGCAGCCGGATGAACCTCAGCTATATCATTGAAGACGACCAGGGAGATTTTCTCGAGTATCCCATGCAGGGATTTGCGGATCAGAACCCGGAAATTGCCATCATCAACATTGAAGGAGACCTGTTCTTTGCAGCCGTGCAGGACCTGCAGGACCAGGTTGACCGGATATTGGAAACAGAGATCAAAGTACTGATCCTGCGCTTCCGGCGTACCCATCTCCTCGGTAGCACAGGTATCATGGTGCTGGATCGGTATCGTGCGTTCAGCTCACGACCGGAATGTTCATATTCTCTTTTGCGGCCTTCAGGATGAGGTGCTTGAACCTTTGAAAACCGCTGGCCTGACAGAATCAATTGGCGCATCCCGCATCTATCTTGCCAGCAACCAATTGTTCCATTCCACCCAAAATGCCCTTTCTGCAGCCAAAGAGATACTACGCCAGGAAGCAGATGCAGCAAGCCAGTCCAATGAGTAAACATTCATTTCGTGTAAAATCCTTATACTTTCCATGGGAACAAACAGATTTTATAGAGGAGGGCAGTAATATGCCCAAACCAGAATTAACCTTCTTCTGTGAATTGAAAGCTGAACTACTTACAAAATTATTCGACGACAGGTTCGTTATTGATGACCTGAAGTACCTGGGAGCTTCCCTCAGCCTGGGTATCCTTGACCTTTCAGATGAGCGAGCTGGGGTCGTCAAACGCCTGAACAAGGCTGGTGTTCCTGTGATCGCCTGGCTGCTCCTGCCAGAGGAAGAGGGGTACTGGTTCAATATTGATAATTACCATTTAGCGGCCGCAAGGTATGCTGCATTTACAAACTGGACGGAGCAGCATCAACTCAAATGGGCAGGAGTTGGTTTGGACATTGAAATGGATATCAATGCACTCAGGCAAGCTCTGGAGGAGAAACAATCAGATCAATTTATTACCACCATATTCAAGCGTTTTACGGATAAACAGCGAGTCGTCAAGGCGCAGCATGCCTATCAAGATCTGGTCCAGCAGATCCATACAGATGGTTTTCCTGTGGAAAGCTACCACCTTCCCCTGATCTCTGAGGAACGCAGGGCTCAATCCACTGTCCTCCAACGAACGGTTGGATTGGTTGATTTTGATACAGAGCGGGAAGTCCTGATGCTCTATTCCAGCTTCCTGCGGCCAAACGGTGCCGCTGTTCTATGGAGCTACGCCTCTGAAGCCGATTCCATCGGCGTCGGCAACACCGGTGGCGGCGTTGACCTGAAAGGCATCGGAGACGTTGACCCCCTTACGTGGGAGGAATTTTCCCGCGATCTACGTCTATGTGTGATGTGTGAAAAACCCATCCATATCTTCTGTTTGGAGGGCTGCGTCAAACAGGGCTTTCTCTCAAAACTCAACACCTTCGATTGGGATAAAGGCGAAGAAATTCCTGACATGGTAAACCGGGTCAGGGCAATTCGCACCGGGATCACATTGTTATTATGGTTGGTCGAGCGCCCCTGGGTCATCCTTGTAGCCATTGCGTCCCTGGTTGGTCTTGGATTCCTATTCAAGCATCATAAGCGCTCAAGATGATCATCCCTTTTTATTAATCATATCCTTGCAACGCTCATTTTTTGTAGGTTGAGAAGATCAGGTAAAGCTCTGAGAATCGCTCTCATTGTAAATAATTCCCTAACGTTGCATTACAACGAGGTATAATACTGGCTTGTATTTGAACATTTACACCAGTGTTAGATTAATCAAAAGATAATCAGAAAGTTGGAACTATGGAAAAAAAGAAATTACCTGTGATCAGCATCGTCTTTTACACCCTGGCAGCTTTAGCCCTGGCATATGCTGTTTGGGGTATCACTTACTCATCCAAAATCGTTTCTGAAGCGATTGCGATGGGGCAGCTTGTTGTCAAAGGAAGCGAATTCGAAATCATCAGCTACTATGTATCAAACATCGGGCTGTTTGTTTTGTTAGCAGCAATTCTCGTTGGTTTAGGTTGGACACTGCAGATCCTCTCAACGCCAGAAGTTGTCTACTTCGAAGAAGAACTGTCAGATACTGACCTTGAAGAAGCACCTTTAGAGGAATTTGTGGAAGAGAGCCTTGAGGAATTAGAAGAGGCAATTGAAGAAGAAGCCTCAGAGGAATAATATCCTTGCAAGTAGTTTAGAAGAATATTTACCGACACTGGTTGGTCTCAAAGCACAAGGGCGATGGATAATCGCCCTTGTTTTCCTTAAAAGATCCCTGGGATTTTGAAAATCCCGGGGATTAATTTAAAACTGGAAGATCATGAAAACTTTATTCATTATCAACTGATTCTAAGTTTCAAACAGATACCATTGCTTCATGACTCTGTCAAGCTTTCATCCAATTTTCGTTTCTTTTCCTGATGTAGAAGCAAAATCTGTTCTTGATTCTCATTCAACCTCTTTCCCCGCAGCGGATACCAGGTCAGGATCAAAGCGCCAAGTAAACATGCGACACCTGGGATGACCCCACTGAATATTTTGATGCCCATGATCGCTTCTGCTGGTTGGTTCAGGAAAATCTCTCCCTTGTTAGCTGCCCGAGTGACAAAGTTTGTGCTTTCCAGGATGAAAGGTGTCACCCAAATCGCAATCGACTGCGCTGGCTTGGTGATCAAAGCATTCACACCGAAGAAGGCACCTTCACGTCTTTGACCCGACCGCAGCTCATCCTCATCAGCAACCTGTGCGAAGAGGACGTTGGATAGCGTTTGCGGACCTGACAATCCCAGTCCTGCCAGTGCAATGCAAACCGGGATGAGCTGCTTGGGGACGAATGCGATCGCCATCAGACTGATCCCCGCCATGACCAGTAAAAATTGCTGCGCGCCCACGACCCCCAACCATTTTCTGAACAGATTAGTCAGCGGAATCCCAATGATCAGGGGGACAAACAGGAAGACCAGAAGCTGCATCGCCGGCCACTGCATAACATAATCCGCAAGGTAATAGATTGACCCCAGGATCAACGAACTCATTAATATAGCCATAAAATTCTCGGCAACCAAGATCAGGAAGGATTTGCTTGTAAAGGTATACTTGACCGCATCCCACAACGGAACCGGCTTGTCCACCAACACAAACTCTCTGCGTTCTTTGACCTTAAACGTTGTGATCAGGATCAATCCCATCGAGACAAGAGCCACCACGATCATGGCAATATAAAGCGGAACCAGGGAAGCCTCACCTGTTTTTGGCCGTACAAAATCCGGGATCAGGAATCCCAGTAAGGTCCCCAGCATGGCAAAGAGAGAGCTGGAAACCTGCAGACCGTTGCGCTGCGCATCCGATTCAGTCACTTCTGGTAATAAGGCTGAATAAACCAGGCCGATGATCGTATAGCAGGTGTCGTAAAGCAGCATCGTGACCAGCATCCACCAGAACAGGGTTTGCTGACCAGCTTGTGGCGGGGCAAACCAGACCAGGACAAAGGTCAACGCCAGGAAGGGTGCAGTAAACCGCATGTATGGGATGCGCCTGCCGCGTTTACTGCGTGTGTTGTCGGTGATGTACCCAAATAAGGGGTCATTCACTGCATTCCATACCGCGTATATCGTCGCTGCGATGCCAATCCACCTGGCACTCAACCCCAGGTAATCCTGATAGAAAATCGTCAGCAATCCACCGTAGATACCGGAAATTAGCGACGTTCCCAATGAAGCAATCCCCCAGAAAAATTTATAGTTAAAACTGAGTTTTGTTGGTTCAGGAACAGCTTTATCACTCATGATATTCTCTCCTTATTATGACTAATTTGGTTCATTCAAAGGAAGGCATTAATGCTTTTAGGTCCCGGTAACCGATGACCTGGATACCTTCATTCTTGATGAAATTCCGGGTTTCCTCACTCATAAACGTCTCATAATCCGCCACACGGCAATCCCATGAATCAGTAATCTGACGTAATTCAGGTGTATCCTTTGAGGGATGGATGATGAAGTGGGTCAATCCGGGTTTTAATCCACCCAGGATTTGCTTCGCTTGTCCAAGGCGGTCGTCAGCATCTTCCAACTCAAGCCCTGCCAGGTGGTCCAGCAATGGAATACCCATCTCTTCAAGCATATGGACCATCCCGGTCACCATTTGAGCAGTTTCTGCATCCACGCCCTGGCTGCTCATTAAAACCTCTTCTGCCATCCGAGGGATCATTGGCGGTAAGCCATATTTGGTCGCTAACTGAACATACCCCGGGATGATGGATGGATGAGCAACAGACCCCATATGCGTGTCAATATGGGTCAGTGTCATACCTTCTGCCAGGGCACGGCTGACCTGCGTGTCCAGCTCTGCTGCAGCAGCTTCCGGATCAGCATGCTCCCAAACGGCTTCTGAGGTGCGATGAAAAAAGCCATGCTTGTCCATCAACCCTGATCCTGGATCACGTGTGCTGATCGGCCCCCACCGGTAGGTTTCCCATTCGCTGGTCAGCGTCAGGTGAACACCCATATCTGCTTCAGGGTTTTCCCTTGAGAAAGCCGCTGCCTCCAGAAACCATGAGCACGGCACCATCACGGCACCACTTGAGATCAGGCCAAAATCAACCAAATCAGCAAAAGCATCAACAGATGCCTGGCACATGCCGATATCATCCGTGTGGATGATCACAACGCGGTCATCATTCGAAAAGCCAAGCTTTTTTAGAATTGGGTTGGGTTGCATAAAACCTCCATGTCTGGGATATTATATAAGATCTCTTCAATTATAAAGTTAAAATACTGAAATCGTGCGCTTAAAAAGGATTTTTGGAGTGTCATTCACTTTTGTCTCCTCCTTAGTTCAATTTTTGAAACAAAGCAAACTTGGTCGGACTTCCCCCCCGTTGCCAGGAGACCATTGGGGATCAGTTTATCTTGATTAAGCAGGTGTTTGGTTGATCAAGCTGGTGTCCCCACCAGCGTTGTGGGTCAGAGTTTTCCCCCCATGGTCAGGAGACCATGGGGGATCAGTTTATCTTGAGTGAGCAGGTGTCCTCAGAGCAAAACCTCCTGTCTGTGAAGCGTCCTGTAAGGAAGGGATCTGCGAAAGGTGGAGACTATTGGTGATCGGAGTATCGATTATAATAACCAATAACGTTTCCTTATTATTCTCAATACCTCAAGGAGAATTTCAAATGACAATTTTCCAAGAACGCGTTACTCCTGGTCAAACAAACACACTATCCATCATCAGTCTGGTCGCGAGCATCCTCAGTGTCCTTTCCCTGCTGCTATCACTCTGTATTCCGTGTGGTTTACGGTTTGTTGCGATAGCACTTGGCGCAGTCGGGGCTATCACGGGCTTTATTAGTAAAAAACGTATCGATGAATCCGCAGGAGCACAAACAGGTCGCAAAATGGCCCTTAGCGGGATGATCCTGGGATTGATTGGTTTTGTGGTTTCATTGATCCTAATTGTAGTCTTTACCATATTTGTTGCTGGCACAGGGTTATTGTTCCCGTTCTATGATGATATTTTCTAGCAACAGATATGATCTAACACTTGTCGGTTGTCACGATGGGTAAAAAGCACTTTGATTTTAACCAAGAAGAATGATCCGCAAACGTGATTGGTTTTGGCTGCTGCTTTTTCCACTTTATTTGGCCATTGGGACGATTTGCCATGAGTTCTCACATGCCCTGGTTGCCCACTTACAGGGAGACGAGATCACAAAATTCACGTTTTGGCCTTCCATCCATGAAAACGGGAGAAATTAGGTAGGTAAGCATGAACAGAATCCATGTAATTACTTTAGGCGTCAAAGATATTAATAAGTCTTTGAAATTTTTTAGGGACGGGTTAGGATTTACTACATCGGTTGCTGAAGATAATCCACCTATTGTATTCTTTCAAAGTGAAGGGATTACATTGGCTTTGTGTCCAAGAGAAGAATTAGCCGAAGATATAGATAAGGTTAACCCACCTAAAGGTAATGGATTTTCTGGAAACACTTTAGCTTACGTAGTAGAAACCAAGAAAAATGTTGATAAAATATTATCCTTAGCAGAAGAAGCAGGCGGGAAGATTATCAAACCCGCACAGCAAGCCTTTTGGGGAGGTTATCATGGTTATTTCTCAGATCTAGATGGTTATTATTGGGAAGTTATGTACTGGGAAAACTGGAAATTCAAAGATGATGGTTCTTTGGATATTGAATAATTATTGACCATTCCACACAAATTTATTATATTCAATTATAGAAAGCAGCCCAACAAAGCGTGCAGCGGACCGGGCTAAACTCGGGCGAACTTAGGATACCCCATTTAATTGGGCGCATAATCTATGTTAGAAGATTTATCAACTTCAATGAAAAATGATTTTGAGGTGACTTACAGGTTAATCAGTGATTTATTTGGATACCATTAATCTGGCGTTGTTTTTCCACCATCTCGTTTTAGCACCAACCTTAACCCCCCGGAACCGCCAAAGCGTAGATCCCGTTTGAGAAATACAAACCATGCCAATAAAACGAAAAGGACTGAGAGACCGATAAGATCAAAAGATGCTCCAGGTTCAATCCATCCACCGCCGCTCCACCCTGATAGAATTTCATCGGGGAGAATTTGTTGATCACCTCTAAATCCTCATCGATCCTGACCAATGATGAGATGAAAAAGCTGGCGATCAAAAAAAACCCTGAAACCAGGCTGGCTGCGCCGCTTGAAGGAAGAAGCATACTCATAAGTAAAGCTAAATTCAGGAAAAGCAGAAGTATACCGAACAACGATACAAATGGGAGAAAAAGTTCACCAGCTGAAAGCTCGAAATTATTCATCTCCGCCGCAGAGACAAACCCACCCCAGATGATAAGTAGAATCAGCATGACACTCACCACCAACGCCAGCCATTTACTCCAGAAAAAACCTGATCGGCTGACAGGCTGGGCAATGATCATTTCCAGGTGACCTTCTTCTTCAGGTTTGCTGATCAGGCTTGCTGAAGCAGATATCGCCATGATCCCCAAAATGAGGGGCATATAAGAGAAGAATTCCAGATGAATAAAGCTGCTGGGAGAGAATAAATCCGCTTCACCGCCGAAAAATAACAGGAATTCTTTAGGGAAGGAATTCATAAGCTGCTGTAAGTTCATACTATCCTGTAGAAAACCTACATAGATATCGATCAAATAGAATCCCAGTATTCCCAGGCCAAGGCCCCACCCCAGGATCAACAACCAGTTCTTAAATAACTTTCTTTGAAAAATTGCCAGCATAGATCAGTCCTCCTCCCTATCATCCTGGTAGTAATTCAAAAAGACTTCCTCTAAAGATGGTTTATTAATGCCCAATATCCCTGACAGGGATATTCTGCCAATTTCTTGATCAAAGAATCCATCGAACCTTTGACCTCTAAAGAATAGGATCGCTGATTGTCATTCGCACGTAAAATTTCTACATTTTCAAGATGCTTGAAGCTTGTCTCTGGCACTGCAGTGCTGAATTGAACCGTCACCCGGGTAAGTGCCCGGTTGATCAGATCATCTGTCTGGGCAATTTCTACCAGTTGTCCCTTTCGGATGATGCCTACACGGTCAGCGATTTTTTGAACTTCTGAAAGGATATGTGACGAGAAGAAGACTGTCGTTCCCCTTTCGCTCTCCTCCTTGATAATTCTTAGTACTTTTTGCTGCATCAAAGGATCCAAGCCCAGTGTTGGCTCATCCAGCATGAGCAGCGGTGCATTACTGACAAAGCACTGGATCAATCCCACTTTTTGGTTGTTGCCATGAGACAGCGCTTTGATCCTGGTATCAAGCGAAAGGTCCAACCGTTCCGCAATGGCCTCTACTTCCTGCCATGGGCGGTTATTCTCCCTCAGGCGACGAATATGCCTCAGGAACCGGCGTGGGGTGAAGCTGCCTTCCAGCGACAGGTCACCCGGAAGGTATCCAACATTCGCCTTCACTTTCTGAGGTGTCTTCTGAGGATCCATCCCCAGCACCCTGATGGAACCGCTGTTAGGTCGGATCAGATCCAGCATACAGCGGATAGTGGTGGTCTTCCCAGCCCCATTCGGACCCAGGAAACCAAATATCTCCCCTTTTTGAACCTCCAGGTCAAGCCCTCTCAGGGCATGGACCTTGCCGTAGTATTTATGAACATTTTCTAATAAGACCGCAGTTTCTGTCATCTTGTTTCCTGTAATGAATTTAACAGGTCATGATTATATTCCACATTGTTATGAATTATAAGTTCGTAGGTCATGCACGTTTGCGATCCCCCGTCTTTACAATCTGGGGGACAGGGCAAACTGCATGACTATATCTTCATCTCATGCAAAACTTATTGTCACGTAGGCTTTGCCGTACGTGACCTACAATTTCTCATTATTAATGTAGGTCATGCACGTCCGCTCAGCGGACTGCGTGACAAATTGTTTTGAAGTGTAGACCATTCACAAATCTCCATTCACCGCACAATACTTGCTTGACATGCTGATTTGCTTATGCTAAAACTGATTACATCAGACAAACTGCCAATGCAGGATGGAGCCTATGAAGATCATCCAGGTCATCCCAACCTATAACGAAGCCAAGAACATCCCTGTCCTTGTATCTTCGCTATTCGCCCTGGATATCCCCGATCTGAATATACTGATCGTTGATGACAACAGCCCGGACGGCACTGGTGATGTGGCTGAAGCACTGGCTAAGGACTATCCGGGCAGGATGTTCGTGATGCACAGAAAGGGTAAGGAGGGATTAGGGAAAGCGTATATCCAGGGCTTGCGATATGCTCTGGACCAGGGTGCGGACGTGATCGGTATGATGGACGCGGACCTCAGTCATCCTCCCGATCGCTTTCCAGCGCTGTTATCTGCTTTAGAGGATGCTGACCTGGTCATTGGCTCTCGTTATGTTGAGGGTGGAAGCGTTGACAAGGAATGGCCAGCTCTCCGCAAAGCCTTATCATGGTTTGGAAATACTTACGCCCGGGTCATCCTTGGTTTACCAATACAGGATACAACAGGCGCTTACAGGTTTGGCGCAGATCAGCATTGGAAACCATCCCCTTTGAATCCTCAAAGTCCAGTGGGTATGTGTTTATTGTAGAACTGGCTTACATGGCGAAATTAGCCGGGTTGACGTTTGCTGAAGTACCGATTTATTTTGCTGAACGCACACAGGGGGAGTTCTAAGATGTCCTTTCGCGTCCAGATTGAAGCAGCCTTGAGGGTCTGGCAGTTGAGGACGATACACAGAGACCGTAGATAGGAAATTAAGTTGTCACATGACGTAGGTCATGCACGTTTACGCAGCAAACTGCGTGATAGAAATCTTTCTATTTTTTCTTAATTATCTCAATAATGCTCAAAATCTATCGGGCCAAGCTACGCACTCCGAACCCTCACCCCAAAAAAGAACCTACAAAGACTCAACCACCGCTGTTAAATTGATCCAATCCTCTAAAGCAAGCGACTCCGGCCTTCGACTGGGATCAATTCCCGCTCTCTCAAGTTTTTCAGACACTGACTCTTTATCCCCACCCAACAGCGACCTCAATGAACTCCGCAGCATCTTTCGTTTTTGATTGAAGCCTGCATGCGCCAGTCGGAATAATTGATTAATTTCCTCACCCGATAATTTAGGCTGATCATAAACATCAATGATCAAGACGCTGGAATCAACCTGCGGTTTCGGAATAAAACAAGCCGCCGGAATATGGCTGGTGATATGAGCCTTCCCATATACCTGGACGGATAATGAAAGCAGGCTCATCTTCTCATCCCTGTTCACGATCCGCTCTGCCACTTCCCGCTGCATGGTCAGGACGATCCGGTCAGGTTTGACTGATGCTTCCAGCAGGTGACGGATCACAGCAGACGTGATGTAATAGGGGATGTTTGCCACCACCTTGTAGCCTGTACTCAGTAGTAAATCTTTCGGTGTAAGCGCCAGGATATCTCCCTGCACCAACTGAACATTGCTAAAAGCCTGCGTAACAAATTCCAATGCAGGGAACAGGTTTTTATCAATCTCAACAGCAATCACAGATTTCGCATTGACTGCTAAAAGCCTTGTCAATCCGCCTAAGCCTGCTCCGATCTCAAGGATGAGGTTGTCCGGGGAAACCTCAGCATCACGGACGATCTTCAATAAAACATTGTGATCTGCAAGGAAATTCTGCCCCAGGGATTTATTAGGCCTAAGATGATAACGTCTGAGAAGTTCGGGGACGTGGAGTGGTTCGAGGGTCATGGTGTGATGATCGCCGGGTACCAGCTAGGGACGGGCGTCAGGAAATACATGGTCAACCAGTGGGCATCCCAGGTAAAATCATCCTCAGGTCGGTAAGCAATGTCAATCCACGGCGTACCGGAGATTCCCCCACCTACATCACCAATGATCCCTTGACCATATCCGGGAACGTAAACCGGCAGGTCTGCCATCGCCAGGCCGTTGGGGACCGAATACCACTGCGGGGTCACGGCAACAATCCCAATTTGCAGCGGATATCCGCCTGCTGTGCCATCATGACAGACACCCTGGTTGTCACAGGGTTCATAGGATGTGGCATAGACATACTTCTTCCGCCAATACTCGATCGTCACCCCATCCACCACCTCGGTGCGGATCACGACCTTTGTGCCGTATCCCAGCAGCTCTTTTTTCGGGACGCTTGCCTGCCAGCTTCCTTCTGAGGTACGCCCAGCCTCTTCCCCATTCTCATAAAGGATGCGGTCACGCGTGGCATAAAGTCCAACCTGGCCTGGCTGGACCACTGAGTACTGGTCCAATTCCGTTTCCGGGTCTTCCACATACTCACTCTCATAAGCAACTTCATCGGTCCCAATGATCACATCCTCAGAAACCCTGACAACCTCTATCGACACGAGCTTCGGGGATCGGTGCATCCTCTTCCGGGATGCTGTAATCCAGATTCTGCAACGGTAGACCGAGATCCACCAACGCACGTCCTACTGAAGGTGCAGCTGACTTGCCTGTATATGTCTCCTCCCCAACTTTCACCGTCAGAGGCTGCGCACGGTAGATCGTGACTGAGATTGGTCCCTCAATAGGTGTTGACAAAGGTACCGAGACCCAATCATATGGTTCAATCTGAATGGATGCTGCCTCCAGTGCCTCACCAAGTGTGGGTTGATTGGTATAAATCGTTTGAGTGACTGAATCTATCTCGATATCAATTCTGATATCCCCCCGATATTCCAAAACAACAGGTCCTTGAATTACAAGCAGCGTGTGAGGATCAATCACTACACCATCCATCAACACCTGGTCCAGCTCATCAAATTCAATTTCCAGCTCTTCCAGGATATTTACCGGGACTCTTTCAGCCGTCACGATTGTCATTTCCCCTTCATCTGTCACCACTGTGATGGACTGAGCAGTTGTCACCCGGATCACATCTACCTTCCCGAGCCATTGATTCTGGGTGGGAATGACCTGATCATCATCTGTGATAGTCAGCCCAGCCGCTCGCAGCACGCCTGAAACCTTCAAAGCGTTTGTCTCTATTGCGTACGGCACCTCATCTACGATCACAGTGACTGGACGTTTCAGACCTGCACGGATCAAGATAACCCCGATGATGATCCCAAGGGCAAATACCAGATACAGCCAGTGTTTCCTCTGTGAAAAAAGTTTCTTCATTAGTCTATTTTGATCAGGAATCAACGTTTCATTAAATTGAGAAGGGTTTCATCAGTTTTTGCAGTATAACACAGCAGATAAATTCCGCAAGTTCTCATATTATGCACTGATAGACTGGATTTGATGCATGACACGGACCAAAACAGCCTGCCAGGAATGTGCATCAGGATCCTGGTATTGTATGCGGTAAGCATTTTTCCCTGTAATAATGCCCCTGCCAAGCTCTGTCAGCTCCCGGGATTTCACACCTTCGGGTAAGGGTGGATACCGGAGAACAATCTGCTTCCCCACAAAACCCACTGAAGCCAGGCCTACCCGGGCAGCCAGAAGTTTGATCTTGATCTGAAAGATCAGGTTGCGAACCTGTTCCGGGAGTGATCCGAAGCGATCCTCAAATTCCATTTCAAGAGTCACCAGATTGGCTTCATCCTTGATATCCGCCAGGCGCCGGTACAGTTTCAGTCGCAGGGATTGATCGTTGATATACGAATCCGGAATACCGATGGAAAGCGGCAGGTTGACCGAAGTTGGAATGGCAAGGGAAGCATCCAGGATTGACGCATCATCCGGGATCTGGATACCCATCGCCAACCTGAACTGCTTGACAGCCTGTGCCAGCAAGCGAGTGTAGAGGTGGAAACCTACTGAAGCAATATATCCTGACTGCCTTGTCCCCAGCATCTCACCGGCACCACGCATCTCAAGATCACGCATGGCTATCGCATACCCGGACCCCAACTGCGTATTTTCAGCCAGGATCTCCAGCCTCTCCTGGCCTTCCGGTGTGGGTGCCTTGACCCTGTGGCGGAACAAATAAGCATACGCCCTTTGAGCACCACGCCCAACACGACCACGTAGCTGATAAAGCTGAGCAAGACCAAACATATCTGCCCGGTCAACGATCAAGGTATTCGAGTTGGGAATATCCAATCCTGATTCAATGATCGACGTACACAGCAGAATATCAATTTCTCCCTTTGTGAAAGTACGCATCACCTCTGCCAGCTTGTTCTCATCCATCTGACCATGGGCAATGCCGATCCTGGCTTCAGGGACAAGTTTCTGCAAACGTACCTGGATTGCCTTGATGGTTTGGACCCGGTTATGGACAAAGAAGACCTGTCCCCCACGTTCAAGCTCACGAACCACTGCCTGGCGGACCAATTTCGGGTCATAGGGGCCGATGTGGGTCACAATGGGCAGCCGTTCTTCCGGCGGGGAACTGATGGTAGAGATATCCCGCACACCCGTCAGCGCCATATACAGCGTACGGGGGATGGGCGTGGCTGTCAGCGTCAACACATCCACCGAGGTGCGCAGCTTTTTAAGGTGCTCCTTATGTGCCACACCGAAACGCTGCTCCTCGTCTATCACCACCAGGCCAAGGTCCTTGAACCTGACATCCCCGGAAAGCAACCTGTGAGTGCCGATCACAATATCAACCTTCCCCGTTCCAATGTCCTTGATGATACGGGATTGCTGCCGCTGCGTTCGGAAGCGGGAAAGCATCTCAACCTCGACCGGGAAAGTGGAAAGCCGGGCACGGAAGGTGTCATAATGCTGCTGGGCAAGGACGGTTGTTGGCACCAGGACAGCGACCTGCTTCCCATCCATAACCGCTTTGAAGGCAGCTCGCAGGGTCACTTCTGTTTTCCCATAACCCACATCACCGCACAACAACCTGTCCATGGGTTGAGTCGCTTCCATATCCTGCTTGATTTCATTCAGTGCCAGCAGCTGATCTTCGGTTTCTATATATGAAAAACTGGCTTCCAGTTCTTTCTGCCACGGCGTATCAGGGTTGAAGGCATACCCGTCTGCTACTTTACGGGCAGCATACAGGTCCAAAAGGTCCCCTGCAATTTCCTGGACTGCCTGGCGGACTTTCTGTTTCGTTGTATGCCAGCTAACACTACCCAGGCGGGACACAGATGGCTTGTGCCCATCCGAGCCGATATAGCGTGTCAGCCTGATCAGCATGGTGGATCGGCACATAAAGCTGGTCCTGTTCTGCATATTCAACACACAGATATTCCTGCTGAACATCACCCTCCGAACGATGCACAAGACCGATGTACTTCCCAATCCCATGGTCTATATGCACTACCCAATCCCCTGTCTGCAGGTCTGCATAACCCGATTCTGGCGCTTCAGCAGTTGGCCGGTATCGCCGCCTTGGCTGAGGCCGGGACCATCCAAAGATTTCCCCATCTGTCAGCAAATGCAGCTGGGGTTGTTCCGGTAAACGAAGGATCCATCCCCCAGCAAGCGTGTCCTGAATGAAATGGTTGTTCATGTGCGTTTCGGTCGGCATCCCATCTACCGGTTGTCCTTCGAGCCACAGGTCTCTCAGGCGGGATGATTGCCTGGAGACGATCGCCCAACCTTCCCCTCTTTGATCCAGATCCTGAAGATACTGGACAAAATCCCGCAGCTTTCCAGCAAACCTTGGTCCAGGTTCAAATGCTTCCGCAAGGTGATTGGATTCTGCAGCGCTCGTGTACCCCAATTCAACAACAGCGTGCTTTCCGATGTGGTCCTCCAGTTCCGACCAGGTTAAATAGGGAACCGGAAAATCATCCGGGAGTTCCCCGGCTTTGACTGCATCACCCCTTCGGGAAAGGCATTCCTCCTCAATATCCGTTGAAGCTGCTGAGATAAATTCACGTCCATCCAGGACGATCAATGCTTTTTCAGGTAGAAAATCCAGCAGACTGCTGGCAAGAGGATGGGCGACGGGAATATAAAACTCATTCAGGTCTTTCAACGCCAATCCAGCCTTTTCAGCAGAGATCGCCAGTATCTCCCTGGCAGGTGTGATGGTCAGTGATTTAATATGTGCTGTTGTCCGCTGCAGCGCTGGATCAAACTCACGCATGGTGTCAATCTCATCACCGAAAAACTCAATTCGAACGGGCTGCATTTCTCCTGAAACCCAAATATCCAGGATGCCGCCGCGCCTTGAAAACTGCCCAGGTTGGACAACGATGTTGGCATATTCATAACCAATATCCACCCAGGTGCGGGTTAAATCCAGGATTGTGACCTGCTGCCCCAATCGAAGTATGCGGGTGTATTTCAGGAACGCCCTTCTCGGGATCGTACGGGTCATAATCGCCCGGACAGGGGCAACGATAATCGGTGGAAAGTCAGAAGGAGATATACCCGGGATCAGCTCGCGTGCCAGCATCGTCATGATGGTCAACCGGTCACGCCTTGTACCCTCTCCCCAGCCAGATCGTTCATAAAACAACGGGTTAGGTTCAGGGAAATAATGGACCGCATCCTCTCCCAACCAGAACTGGAGTTCATCAAATAAAGCCAATGCGCGGTCAGCACGATTTGTGATCAAGATCACAGGCTGCTGCATATCCTGATAGAGTTTTGCGACAACCGGCAAGCGAGCAGAACGTGGCAGCCCCAGCCCATGCACAGAGTCAATCGTATCCGTGCCGCTAACCAGGCGCGATCGAAGATCCCGATATCCAGAAAGTGAGCTTATCTTTTCCAGTAAGGCGTTCATTCTTCTGTTATCAGGCTCCCATTAAAATCGTTCATTGCCTTTTCGATCCCCTCCTGGATAAAACAAAGGATCGCATCAATTGCACGCTGCATCAATTCAGGGAGGAAAGTTGAGTCTGGTGAGTCAAAATCGTGCAGGACGTAATCCCGCGGGTCCATCCTGCCTGGCGGACGCCCGATGCCAACCCGCATCCGGGCGAAATCACGACTGCCAAGTTTACCAATGATCGATTCCACACCATGCTGGCCACCGGCACCTCCCAGAGGACGCAAACGCAGGGTGCCAAAGGGCAGATCGAGGTCATCATGGATAACCATCATACGCTCAGGTGGGATTTTATAAAAATGAGCCAAAGGGGCGACTGCCTGTCCCGAATCATTCATATAGGTTTGTGGCTTAGCCAGGACCAACCGCTCCCCGCTGAAACATCCTTTGCCGACCAGGGCGCGGAACTGCACACGCCGGATAGGGATATGGGTATGTTCGGCCAGGGCATCCACGACCATGAAGCCAACATTGTGGCGGTTGTGGCGATATTTCGGACCTGGGTTGCCCAGGCCTGTTATTAAAATAGGTGTGTTCTCAGTCATTTGTGCCTTCTCTTGTAAGTCAATCATCCCATGTATTCCACTGGATGACGCGCCAAAAGTCCCCCAACCACGATTGAGGGCAGTTATATTTACGTGACCTTTAAGTTTAGCACATGGGGGAAGAAAGAGATAAACATTTGACAAACATTTGACAAATGTAGAGGGATAGGCAAGCCTATCCCCTACTGAAATCAATTTAAAAATGGATCTCGCGCTTCTTTTCTCTTCTTTTTCTGGTATTCACGATGATCACAATCAAAATCGACAGGAAACCTGCTGCCAGAAAGCCAATCACAACATAGGGGAAGAAGGTCTCCCAGGGAATGTATGTCCCCTCATAAGACTCCAGAACATAATCCGCCTGGAGGTAGATCGTTTCATCCCCCTGCACCAGATCACTCACCGATATATCCCAAACGCTTGTCCCGGCAGCCTCCTGCAAACCGTTCGTGCCGGTAATCTGGGGCGTTATCAGCCTGACGGTATATCCTGCTCCAGCTAGATCAAGCAGGTTGACACCCGGGATGCTCATGTTTGAATCCGTCAGGTCAAGGGTTTGTTCGAACGTATAGCCATCCTCATCCTGAGATATTGATAAAGTGCCAGGCCCAAACGAGCGGTCCTCCGCAAAAACAAGGGCAGCATCATCGATCTCCATCTGGATGGAATCCCAGGTTCGCCCATCTGCATCATAATTATCCTGTTGTATATCACTGACTCCTTCGTTCAACAGCAGCGGTGTCAATAAATTTTCCAATTCATACCCTTCAGGGATCACTTCCTGAAACTGCGCATAGAATTCAGTTTCCACGCCCAAAGCGAACCGCAGCGAGCCTGAACCATCCTGCCTGATGGTCATTTCCTGAACAAGCGATACACAACCAGACAAGAGCACCACATATATGATAGATATGATCACCAATAATTGACTTTTGAATCTACTCATCCAAATCATTCTTAATTAATAAATATTGACAGAACCATCATTCATGTTAATAACAACCAAGCACCATACAATGTTTATTCAATCCTATGAGATTAACTGACACATAATTTACGAGATTGGCTTGCGCTGGACAAAACGCCGCCCAACCCCACGCATCGTTTCAATATAATCGTGGGTCTCATCCAGTTCTTTCAAACGGTCCCTCAACCGGCTGATGACATTGTCAATTGCCGCACTCTCCACACCCCCTGCGGCTTCAGGCCAGAGCACCTCAGCGATTTCATCATTGGTCATCACATCGCTCTCCTTTGAGACCAATGCTGATAACAACGAGTACTGCTGCGGAGACAGGATGGGAACCAGCCGCTTATTAAAAATATAGACTTCCCTGTTAGGCTCATCCAGCCACAAACCAAGCACCAGCATTCGTTTATCAGCCTGATGAAGAGTGGCTTCAGGGTCATGGAATTCAAATGTACTTACACTCCCAATCTGGATCTGATCCTTATGATTCAAGAGCATTCGTTTGCCTGGTGGAATTCTAATGAGATTCTGGAAAATGCCATTCTTGCTGTGAAGGTCCGTCACATACCAGTAGCCGCCTTCTGTCGTGATTTCCGCATGGTGCCTTGACACATAGGGTGAATCGAGCTGAATATCTGCAGTTTCATCACGACCAATGATGCATGTTCTCTCATGCAGGGGAACTCTCTCACCCTCTAATAACCCCAGGGTGAAAACAAGATTCGGTTCTCTTTTTCCGCGATCGATTGGTTGCGACATAATTTTGACTGGTTATTATCCTGATTTTCTCAAAATGATAGCATATTGATAGGTTCTTGTCTATTATTGAGCCTGCAATTATGTAGAATTATGCTTGAATAATTATACGCAAGACTTATCCCTTTGACGAAAGGTGCCTATGAAAAACCGACCTTTATTTTTGATATTAACCCTTTTACTGCTAACAGCCATCCTATCTGGATGCATTTCTCCATCTGAAATCAGTGAACCCATCGATTCTGATGATACTGCTGCGGAATCTATTGAGGCGGAAACTGAGCCTGGTTTGGAACCTGAGCCAGAAGCGATGGATGAAGATTCCTCAGGGAGTGCGGAGGAAAAGGAAGAAGACCTGGAAGCAGAGGAAGAATTGCACCATGATGAAGACGGTGATATGGCTGACGAAGCAAAAGAACCGCAACATGATGAAGATGATGATGAGGCTTCTGAAGCTGAAGAAACACACCTTGATGATGACGATGATAAAGCTGGCGAAGCAACTGAATCAAATGATGAAGACAATGTTGAGGTAAATGAAGATGGAGAACCCTCTGAAGAAACCGCTGAAGAATCGACACCAGAACTCTGTCACAGCATCTGAACCCGTAGGACCTGATAACTTCCCTGAAGATGTCAACCCGCTGACGGGACTGATTGCTGAGAACAACGAGTATCTGGATTTGCCACCTGCACTGGTCTCTATTTCAAACTTCCCGGCATCATCACGCCCCCAGGCTGGTTTGGGGTCAAGCCCGATCACTTTTGAAATCGCCATCGGTGAAGGGATGACACGCTTCCTGGCTGTGTTTTACGGGGAATTTCCCGGCACCATCAGCGGACAAACTGAAGGGGTGACATCAAGCGAGGAGACCTCTGAGGGAGAAACCACCCTGGTAGAGGGCGAGGAAATAATCATTACTGATGGGGGCAGTATTGGCCCAATCCGTTCAGGTCGTCTCCCATATGAGGATATCCGTTCAACCTACTCTGGTTTCATCGTCATGGCATCAGCTTATCAAGGCGTGGCAGCCAATCTTACAGGAACCAGCTCCGTTTTCGGTTCGGACAGTGATGACATCAACAGTGCTTTGATTGATGTTAACAAACTCATCGATCTGGCAAAAGCCAGGGCTGACAGTTACCTTGGTTCAGAATTCAACCTGGAAGGAAATCAATTCTCGCAAACACCTCCAGATGGTGGAATAGCAGCTGACAAGGTATGGCTTTTCTACAGTGCCCTCAACCAGGTCCAATGGCGTTATGATACAGCGTTGGGTGCCTATGTTCGCTATGACATCACTACAGACGGAAGCGATGAATTCATCATGGCGACTGATCGGCTGACCGGAGCACCTCTGAGCAAAGAAAATGTGATCGTCATATTTGCTGAACACGATTATCAAGCACCAACGCTTATCAACATTGATTTCACGAACAAGCCTCCCACAAAAGCACTCTTATTCCGCGATGGGAAAATGTATAAGATTTTCTGGACGACACAATTTGGTGCATACGAGAAAGAGACAGGCAGGATGCGCCCAATGCGTTTTGTGGATGCCGATGGCAATCCTTTTGCACTCAAACCAGGACAAACATGGGTAAATGTCGTCTCCCTTGCCAGTTATTACAAGGAATCTTCTATCAGTGAAGTGCCCTTCTATCCGATTAAATCGGAGGAAGGAACCGGATTGTGGCTTGTTCGATACAAAGGGATCTATTAAACCCCAGTTGAAGATAAGTGAGAACATCCCAGAGGCTGCCGAAAAAGCAGCCTCTTTTTCCATGAGGAAGAAAAATGATATAGGCTATTCGGTCACTACCGCAATAAGACTTCTTCTGGGAGAAGTTGTCAGGCTCTGGTTGACTGCCTGCCCTGAGGAGGTACGACGTGAGGGATGAGGGAGAAAGGAAGATGTGGAATTGAAAATGTTGGCATATCATACGGCATGGCATTATATCTTTTGACTGTGTGAAAGTCCGTTTTGTGGACACTGTGTTCCCCTCATTCGTCACGCTTTCAGCGTGCCACCTTCCCCGAAGGGGAAGGCCTAACTTGAGTGAAAGAACGAATTAGAGGGTAAAATTAAATCTTATAGGGTTGAACCTGTAAACTTCTTCCTGTCAGTGTTCTGCCTGGCAGCCAATCAACAGGAAATAATCTGAATCTATGAATAACCTATCTTTGAACGAAAAATACCTGGTCGACAAGGATGGACACCGTATTGGCGTCATTCTGACCATGCAGGAATTCCGCTCATTGATCCACCGATTGGAAGAGCTGGAGTCCTTCAGAGCTGCCCGGGAAGAGATGAATATCGTTGACCAATTATTGGACGAAGCCAGAGCCGGCACACAGGAAAACCAGCCCACCTTCAAACGGCGTCAGGGACCTGGTGGGATGCTCGTTGTCTGAAATGCCCAGTCAGGAGGAAATAATGAAAAAACGGCGTTTTGGAAGAACCAATCACATGAGCACCCTGGCAATTTTCGGTGCTGTTGCATTGGGACAGCTTGATCAACCATTGGCTGACAAAACAATTCGGATCGTGCTTGATGCGGGGATCAACCATTTTGATGTTGCCCCAAGTTACGGCGAAGCTGAATTGCGCCTGGGTCCATGGATGGGGGATATCCGTGAAAATATTTTTTTGGGCTGCAAGACCACCGAGCGCAGTCAGGCTGGAGCATTGGCGGAATTTCATGAATCCTTAAAGCGCTTGCAGGTTGACACCTTCAATCTTTATCAACTCCACGCAATATCGACAATGGCAGAATTGGATTTATGCACTAAGATGGGGGGTGCTCTGGAAGGCATCATCGAAATGCGTGAGCAAGGCTTGACCCGTTTCATCGGCATCACAGGGCATGGCCTACAAGCACCTGATATCTTCATCGAAGCCTTATCCCGATTTGATTTTGATTCCGTATTATTTCCTATTTATCCGGCAATATTCTCAAATGAACCCTACCGAACAAAAGCGCTGGAACTCCTGGACCTGTGTGAGGAGCGGGATGTCGGTGTTATGACGATAAAAGCGCTTGCCAAGGAACCCTGGGGAAATCGAAAGCATAAGTTTCACACCTGGTATGCCCCTTTTGAGGAACCAAATTTGGTTCAGGAAAATATTAATTTTGTGCTGTCACATAAACTAACCCACATTTGCACACCAGGCGATTACCGATTGTTAGGGATGACCCTGGACGCAGTTAATAACTTCAACCCAATTTCACCAGAGAAGCAAGATGCATTGGTTGAGAAACGTGCAAAATTCGAACTGATTTTCTGAGCTGATTGGTTCTTTTTTCCCCACTACATAATATTAATTACCTGGACTTCGACTTCTGTTTTCAGTGCCTGAACCTTTTCCAAATCAAATTCACTGACCCCTTCTGTTTCCACAGATGCAGTTCCCGCAGCAACCCCCCAGGCAGCCATCTCCGCCAGCTCTTTACCCTGCGATTCAGCATAGAGCAAAGCAGCCAATAAGGCATCGCCTGAGCCGGCTGTATTATGGGCAACAACTTTCGGTGGCTTGGCAAACACCATCTCCTGTTGTGTAGCCAATAATAATCCCATCGAACCCATCGTCAGGGCAAAGAAGGATACACCTGAGCGGAGGAAGGGCAGTGCAGCACGCTTGGCATCCTCCTGGTCTGCAACTTCAAAATCCACGATATGCGATGCTTCCTGCGCGTTGGGTTTAACCAGGTAGGGCACTGCCAGGTAGCCATGATGAAGCGCTTCTCCCCTGGCATCAAGATACACTCGAGCGCCGCGTGAATTGAGCATTTTGATCAAATCAGCATAGAAATCCACCGGGACATCAGGCGGCAAGCTGCCTGACAGCACCCACCAATCCCCTTTTCTTGCATGCCCTTCCACTTTCTTGAACAGCTGATCAACGGCATATTTCGATATTGGTGGGCCAGGTTCATTGACCTTAATATACCAATCCCCGCTTTCCTCAATGATCATTGTATTCCCGCGAGTTTCCTGGTCCACCCAGACAAAATCCGTCTGCACACCCAAACCCAACAGCCCATCAGACAATATCTTGCCAGAAGCCCCTCCCACCCAGGCAATCGCCATAAACTCAATCCCGAATGTTAGCAGCGACCGCGAGACATTAAATCCCTTTCCCCCTAAATCCAACCGGATACGGTCACTGCGGAGAACGCTGTTGAAGCGTATCTCCGGAATTCAAAATGGTTCGGTCAATACTCGGGTTTGGTGTGAGTGTGTAGATCATCTTTTCGAAATTTCTGCTGCTTGGAGAGCTCGTTGTTTATTCAAAAACCTGATACTGTTGACTTATGAGTATTTGATCTCACTCTTCAGAATTAGGTTCTTCCTCAACTGGAAGTTCTAGGGGTTCTGGCAATTCTTCTTCAACCTCTTCATAAACAGCATCAACAGGCAGAGGTTCTTCAGTTTGCACTTCAGTCTGCACTTCAGTTTCTACTTCAGTTTGAACTTCCTCAACAACCTGCTGCTTTTTCCTCCTGGAGAACAACGGCCGGCTGAAGATCACAAAAAGACCCAAAGCAACCAGCCCGCCACCCAGGAATAGACCGCTGTTTAAATCTGTGCCCGAAATATCTAAAATGACCTCGAACAACACCCCAAAAATGACGAATAAGAGCAAGCCGATCCCAATCAATAGACCAGCTATGCGCCGTAAGTTAAGTTTTTTGAGGTAAAAGTTCATGATCAATAAACCCAGCCCGACAGCGCTGATCAATAAACCCCAGGCGTATGCCCAGGTGACCCATATTTTGAATGTGTTTTGGATAAATAACAACAAACCAATTGTGGTGATAACCGTGCCCGGGATAGCCAGTCCTGCGCCGCGTTTTCCTGCAACGACCATGCCAAAAAAGAATGTGACACCTAAAAAGATTATTAACAGAGGCCAGAAAAAGGCCATGATATCCACAGCAATAAACTGGTCGGCCAGAAATAGACCTCCTGTCACAATCAGAACCAACCCAAAATAGAACTGCCAGTTGAAAACCTTTCGTTTCTCTGTCATTTTTTCTCCTTTATATATTGAATCATTGTCACACAAATTTTATCATGCAAATGATATCCTGTACTTCCTGATATCTTAATGTGAACCAAATCCACGCAAGCAGCTAACCCCAGATGGATTGGTACATTACTTTTGCAGAAACCCCAATGTTGGACGCGGTACCAATTAAAAGTGTTATCCCGATCCCTTATCCAGGATTGTGAATAAACGCTAATTCTTTTTCAGTGGATTATCTAGATGGAATTTGAAATAATCGTAAAAAATAACAGCATTATTGTATAATTAAGGTCAGATACTACAAATAAGGATTGAATGCGAACGCATTCGGAAAGAAAAACAGTGACGATCAATCACACACCACCTGAGAACCCTTCAGAAAACCACGAATCGCCAAATTGGAGCTGGACCACAAAAATGGTTTTTGGTTTGGCACTGGTAGCCATAGCCGGGCTGCTCCTGGTCAGGTTCCAGAGTTTCCTTGGCCCGGTGATCTCCTCATTCATCCTGGCCTTCCTGATCCATCCTATCGCCAGATTCATGCAGAAAAGAATCAAATTACCCTGGCGAGTTGCTGTCACCCTGATCTATATTGTGCTGGTCCTGGCAATCCTGGGCCTGCTGACCTGGGGGGGCATCGCACTGGTTGAACAAATTCAAAACCTGATCCAGTTCATTGAGAATAATATCGACCAGGTCCCGGAATTGATATCCCAACTCACTGCACAAACCTACCGGATCGGTCCCTTCAACTTTTCGCTGTCCGGTTTGAATTGGGACGAGATCGCCAACCAGGTTGTGGGTGTGGTCCAGCCAATGTTAGGCCAATTGGGATCCCTGGCTGGTTCCATCGCAACCGGTGCCGTGAGTGTTGTCTCCTGGTTGATCCTGATCCTTCTGGTCTCCTATTTCCTCCTGGCGGAATCACAAGGGATACAAAGCCAATTGCTGAATATTAACATCCCCGGTTATACCAGCGATCTCAACCACATCAACTCAGAATTAAAGCGCATCTGGAGCGGCTTCATGCGCGGCCAGATCCTGGTTGTATTTCTATCATTGCTGATATATATGATTGTTCTGGGTGTGATGGGCGTGCAGTTCTTCTTCGGTCTGGCTCTAATTGCAGCGGTGGGACAGATGATCCCTTACGTTGGGGCCTGGGCAACCTGGATCTCATTTGGGCTTGTCGCACTGTTTCAACCCAACATCCCCTTTGGTCTTGCCCCTGGGATCTATATGGTCATCGTACTGGGTGTGTCTATGATATTCAACAATATCATTGATAACATCCTGCGGACAAAAGTGATGGCAGAAAACCTGAAAGTCCATCCTGCTCTTGTTTTGATCGGCGCATTGATCGGCGTGCAGTTGTTTGGTTTCATCGGGATCATCGTTGCGGCACCGGTCATGGCAAGCCTGCAGCTTTTCTTAACCTACGTCATAAAGAAATTAAGCGACCAGGACCCTTGGGAAGAGCTGGCATTGACAGAACCCGTTGAAAAACGAAATTGGTTCTCCTTTCTGCAAGAACCAATGAGAAAGTTTAGGAATTGGGTTGTTGATACCTGGCAAAAATTATGGGAAAGAAAGAAACACCCAAAACCATCAGAAACTGAGCCTGATACTCATCAGGATGCAGAGGATGATTAAGCATCAGTCAAAAACTTGTTGAATATTCGCGCAACGGATACAACTCATCTCTTTGATTGTCTGGCTTAATGTGATATAGTTACTACCGAAATTTATAGAAAACTCGAAGGAGACATGATGACCGACTCAAACGAACCCGTGACAACCACTATTGCTGAAACAGATAATTTTCTCGCCTGGAAGGCAGAAGAACCGGATGGGGAAACAACCTTTCATCTGGAATTAAACAATGTGACCCTGCATTTCTTCAAAGAAGAGTGGCAGGAATTCCTTGACCTGGCTGACCTGGTCCTGGACGAAGAGCTTTAGGCAATATTAGATACAAATAATGACACTTGAAGCAGCCTGAAACGGCTGCTTTTCAGTTTAATACCAGCCTCATCCAGATCAAGGTCCGGAAGCAGCCGAATCCAAGTCTTTCAAACCCCTCCTTAAAACGACCGAAAGGATAATCAACTGAAACAGCGTGCCGCTTGTTCAACCTGAGAATCACCTGCGTTAATGCGTCAGGCAGCAGTGAAGGTTCCATATCTTCCCTGAAAGCCAGCCAAATGTTATTGGCATAAGTATCGGTTTTTTGCCAGGTGATCCAACCACATGCATTCCCATGATCTTCTATCCCCCACCGTCTGAGCGAAACCCCATCTAAGAAATTCGTTATACCCTGCAAAACACCAGGATGAAAACGCTGAAAGTTAATGGGCAAATTCCAGCGCATATTTTTTGGATAGGTCTGCGCCAGGTACAACTGCTGCTTTCCCCAATCCCTTTCATGAGAAGGTTTGAGGGCTATCTGGCATGTATCCCTATCTTTCCATCCGATTATCTGATTGGGTAGAATTCGCCAGGTGGTGCGAGTATATTGATCAACAAATCCCACAGAGCGATACAGATCAACTGCCGGTTGATTATCGAGCCTAACCTGCAGCCATACCTCTCCCTTATCATGCTTTTTAAGATGCTCCAAAGTGCGGATGGTCAACGCTCTTGCAATCCCTTTCCGGCGATGTTCAGAATGGACTGCCACATTTGCCAGCAAGAGAAATTTCTTGTCGCCAGATTTAAAAGGGATCATGCTCAGGTTGCCAATGATTTGTTCATTCTCAACCCAAACATATCCAGCTGGCTGCTTATTTCTCAAGTCATCAATCTGTGGCAGCCATCCCAGATGACGATACTCCCGGGCAGACCTCCGCATCTCACGGATATACGTTTGCCCATCCGGATCGTGTTGGATATGAAAACAGGTTTCCACTAGATCCGCTACTTTATTCAGGTCAGTGGATAAGTTCAAAGGTCGGATATGTTCTTCTGGATTTCTTGAAGATCGCTCTGAGCCCATTTTTCCATTTTACCTTAGAATAAATCATCAACGAGATTGCTTCCTTACAGGACGCTTCGCAGTCGCTCCGCTCGCAATGACAATAACGGAAAATTCCGGGGATTAATAAATCAATTGATTCCCCTACCGAAAACAAAAAAATCCTGCGTATGCAGGATTTTTGTCTTTAAAGCTTCTATTAGATCATCTTTGAGTCGGTCTGGCTGAATGTCGACGATAACGATAGACGATACGCCCACGTGTCAGGTCATAGGGAGAAATCTCCAGTCTCACCATGTCTCCCAACAGGATGCGGATGTAGTGCCTGCGCATCTTGCCAGAGAGATAAGCCAGGATCTCAGAGCCGTTCTCCAACTCAACCTTGAACTGGGTACCGGGTAAGGCTTCAATGACCTTACCTTCCACCGTTATTTTATCGTCTTCTTTTGCCATAGAACCTCCTCAAACTGTTCTTGCTTCAACAGCGTCCTATTTATATGAAGGTTTTCGAGAACGCCGAATAGCTTTTTTCTTTTCAATACGCCTTAGCTCACTCTTGGAGATGAACCAGCGTTTCTTGCGAAGTGTACTTAAGACACCATCTTTTACCACCTGCTTCCGAAAACGGCGAAGCAACTGTTCTTGTGATTCATTAGGTCGAAGGACCACACGTGCCAAAACCCTCACCTCCCTTCAAAAAAGGTGATAGAAAGTAATTTTCTTCAGCAGACATTCTCAAAAACATCTGACTGAACTTCAGGCAGACTGACGAGTTTATCTCAGTCACGAACCGGATTGAATTATACTTGAAATATTGAATAATTGCAGGTTTTGTACATCCAAAGACTGGACAACCAGATATTCTGCCTTTAAGTGAAAAAGTCCTTTGGCAATGACCTACTCTCCCAGGGGGTCGCCCCCCAAGTACCATCAGCGCTGGCGAGCTTAACGACCGGGTTCGGGATGTTACCGGGTGTGTCCTCGCCGCTCCAATCACCAAAGGACAAATTTCTAATATAAAGTTTTTAATAATACCATTGAATAATCACAACATGTTAATCGAGGCGAAAAAGCAACGAGTTCTCCACATCACGGTGAAGCCCTCGATCATTAGTACAGTTTAGCTTAACGTATTGCTACGCTTACACTTACTGCCTATCAAGCAGGTGGTCTACCTGCGATCTTACTCCATTTACTGGATTACAGGGATCTAATCTTGAAGCGAGTTTCCCACTTAGATGCTTTCAGCGGTTATCTCTGCCAGACGTAGCTACCCAGCGATGCCGTTGGAACGACAACTGGCACACTAGAGGTCTGTCCACTCCGGTCCTCTCGTACTAGGAGCAGCTCTTCTCAAATCCCTTACGCCCACAGTGGATAGAGACCGACCTGTCTCACGACGGTCTGAACCCAGCTCGCGTACCGCTTTAACGGGCGAACAGCCCGACCCTTGGGACCTTATTCAGCCCCAGGATGCGATGAGCCGACATCGAGGTGCCGAGCCAGGTCGTCGATATGGACTCTTGGACCTGACTAGCCTGTTATCCCCGGGGTAGCTTTTATCCGATGAGCCACGCCCTTTCCACACAGAAGCGTGGGATCACTAAGCCCGACTTTCGTCTCTGCTCGACGCGTTGGTCTTGCAGTCAAGCTCCCTTGTGCCTTTACACTCAATGGCTGGTTTCCATTCAGCCTGAGGGAACCTTTGGGCGCCTCCGTTACTCTTTAGGAGGCGACCGCCCCAGTCAAACTGCCCACCTGACACTGTCCCCACGCCGGATAACGGTCATGGGTTAGGGCCTAAACATTACCAGGGTGGTATTTCACTGGCGGCTCCACCAAGGCTGGCGCCCTGGCTTCATAGCCTCCCACCTATGCTACACAAATAATGTCCAAACTCAATGTCAAGCTGCAGTAAAGCTCCACGGGGTCTTTTTGTCCTACTGCGGGTAGGCCGCATCTTCACAGCCATTTCAATTTCGCCGGGTCCTTCGTTGAGACACTGCTCAAGTTGTTACACCATTCGTGCGGGTCGGAACTTACCCGACAAGGAATTTCGCTACCTTAGGACCGTTATAGTTACGGCCGCCGTTCACCGGGGCTTCAGTTCAAAGCTTTGCTTGCGCTAACCTCTCTCTTTAACCTTCCGGCACTGGGCAGGTGTCAGCCCCTATACGTCACCTTACGGTTTTGCAGAGACCTGTGGTTTTGTTAACCAGTCCCTTGAGCCATTTCACTGCGACCCTCCAACGCTCGAATAAATTCTCACATTAAAGGGCACCTCTTATCCCGAAGTTACGAGGCCAAATTGCCTAGTTCCTTAACGAAGGTTCTCCCGTTCACCTTGGTATATTCTACCCGTCTACCTGTGTCGGATTGCGGTACGGGCACTTAAAAATCAACACTTAGAAGCTTTTCTTGGCACTAAGGGTCAGCTCACTTCCGTCTTATAGACACGCAACCATGTCTCAACTCAGCCCACGGATTTTCCTATGGGCGTCAACGTCTGACACATGGTTCACCTGAACTTCCAATCTCAGGCTGGCCTACCTCTATGCGTCCCTCCATCGCTCATTTTAAGTGGTACCGGAATGTTGACCGGTTATCCATCGCCTACGCCTCTCGGCCTCGGCTAAGGCCCCGACTAACCCGACGCGGAACGACCTGGCGTCGGAAACCTTAGACATACGGTGAACACGGTTCTCACGTGTTTTACGCTACTCATGCCTGCATTCTCACTTCTGTCCGCTCCAGCTGTCCTTACGGTCAACCTTCAATGCTGACAGAACGCTCCCCTACCGCTCTAGATAAATCTAGAACCCATGGCTTCGGTACCAAGCTTAGCCCCGTTGAATTTTCCGCGCAAGATCACTCGACCAGTGAGCTATTACGCACTCTTTAAAGGATAGCTGCTTCTAAGCTAACCTCCTGGTTGTTTCAGTAACCTCACATCGTTTCCCACTTAGCTCGGATTTGGGGACCTTAGCCGATGGTCTGGGCTCTTTCCCTTTCGACCCCGAAACTCATCTCCCGGAGTCCGACTGCCACACTGTAGAATAACGGCATTCGGAGTTTGATTGGGTTTGGTAAGCAGTAAGCCCCCGAGCCCATTCAGTGCTCTACCTCCGTTATTTAACATATGACGCTAGCCCTAAAGCTATTTCGGGGAGAACAAGCTATCTCCAAGTTCGTTTGGCATATCACCTCTAACCACAGCTCATCCCCTAATTTTGCAACATTAGTGGGTTCGGTCCTCCACGGGCGTTTAGACCCGCTTCAACCTGGCCATGGTTAGCTCACTTGGTTTCGTGTCTAATCCCTGCGACTGTCGCCCTATTCAGAACTCGCTTTCGCTCCGGCTCCGGGTGTTACTCCCTTAACCTTGCCACAGAAATTAACTCGCAGGCTCATTCTCCAAAAGGCACGCCGTCAGGCATTATAGTGCGCACAAGCTTTCGCTATAGCACCAACCTATCATAGCCCTCCGACTGCTTGTAAGCTTACGGTTTCAGGTTCTTTTCACTCCCCTAACAGGGGTACTTTTCACCTTTCCCTCACGGTACTAGTTCACTATCGGTCGATAAGTGTATTTAGCCTTAGAAAGTGGACTTCCTAGCTTCCTACCGGATTAGCGTGCCCGGTAGTACTCAGGGTGCCAGCAAGAGTTGATCAGTTTTCGTTTACAGGACTTTCACCTTCTATGGTTGGCTATTCCACACCATTCTACTAACCTCTCAATTTATCACTCTTATGTGCCAGACCCTACAACCCCGACGCAGTAAACTACGTCGGTTTGGGCTCTTCCCCGTTCGCTCGCCACTACTAGGGGAATTATTTCTTTTCCTCTGGGTACTTAGATGTTTCAGTTCCCCAGGTTCCCTTCATATGCCTATGTATTCAACATATGATGCCGTTGGTTCGCAACGGCTGGTTTCCCAATTCGGAGATCCCCGGATTATCGCTTGTTCACAGCTACCCGAGGCTTATCGCAGTGTCCCACGTCCTTCATCGGCACTTATCGCCAAGGCATCCACCGTAAGCTCTTAGTAGCTTCACACGTGATGCGGAGAAATCGATGCTCTTTCATTTATGCATCTTCTTTTCTACATACACTTGCTATTAATACTTATAAAATTGAAATCATATTCTGATTTCGGCCTACAATTTGATGTCATGATTATTCAGTTGGTAAAGTACAGATTGGCTATTTAGCCAATTCGCCGGTTGACCGGCGATGGTTGCCGTCAATCACTTTCTGCAATCCGCAGCAACCATCCCCTTTCAACCGACCCATGTTTGGGTTTTGAGACCCAACTAATGGAGATGATGGGACTCGAACCCACGACCTCCGCCTTGCAAAGGCGGCGCTCTCCCAACTAAGCTACATCCCCAGTAGGATGCGCCCATCTTAGCGGGCACAGTGGGCCATTCTGGACTTCGAACCAGAGACCTCGCCCTTATCAGAGGCGCGCTCTAACCAGCTGAGCTAATAGCCCGAGAGAATTCAACCTCAACAGCTGAAGAGTGACAGGAAGGTTTACACCTAACATTCAATGCATGCCTTCCACCGCTGGAAAGGCAACCTTTGTTTGTGGAGTGTGACCGTTGGGTCCATAGACCCTCTGGTATATTCTCCCTAGAAAGGAGGTGATCCAGGCGCACCTTCCGGTACACCTACCTTGTTACGACTTCGTCCCAGTCACCGACCCCGCCTTAGACAGCTCCCTCCCGTGAGGGTTGGGATACCGCCTTCAGGCGTTGCCAGCTTCCATGACGTGACGGGCGGTGTGTACAAGACCCGGGAACGTATTCACCGCAGTATTGCTGACCTGCGGTTACTAGCAACTCCATCTTCATGCAGTCGGGTTGCAGACTGCAATCTGAACTGAGGCCTGCTTTTTAGGATTGGCTCCGCCTCGCGGCTTGGCTACCCATTGTACAGACCATTGTAGCGTGTGTGTAGCCCTGGATATAAAGGTCATGCTGACTTGACATCATCCCCACCTTCCTCCGGCTTTTTACCGGCAGTCCCGTATGACACATATAACATACGGCGAGGGTTGCGCTCGTTAGCGGACTTAACCGAACATCTCACGACACGAGCTGACGACAGCCATGCAACACCTGTATAGGCTCCCCGAAGGGTCGGTCACCTTTCGGCTTCCTACAACCTATATGTCAAACCCAGGTAAGGTTCTGCGTGTAGCAACGAATTAAACCACACGCTCCGCTGCTTGTGCGGGTCCCCGTCAATTCCTTTGAGTTTTAACCTTGCGGCCGTAGTCCTCAGGCGGTGAACTTATCGCGTTAGCTTCGACACCGATGGATTTAATCCCACCGACGCCAAGTTCACATCGTTTACAGCTAGGACTACCGGGGTCTCTAATCCCGTTTGCTACCCTAGCTTTCGCGTCTGAGCGTCAGGAGTGGTCCAGGAGGCCGCTTTCGCCACTGGTGTTCCTCCGGATATCTGCGCATTTCACCACTACACCCGGAATTCCACCTCCCTCTACCATCCTCAAGTCTGACAGTATTGAACGACCTCTCCCAGTTGAGCCGGGAGCTTTCACGTCCAACTTATCAAACCGCCTGCACGCGCTTTACGCCCAATAAATCCGGATAACGTTTGCCTCCTACGTATTACCGCGGCTGCTGGCACGTAGTTAGCCGAGACTTATTCCGGGAGTACCGTCCTTCCTCTTCCTCCCGAAAAGTGCTTTACAACCCGAAGGCCTTCATCGCACACGCGGTGTTGCTGGTTCGCGCTTTCGCACATTACCAATATTCCCTACTGCTGCCACCCGTAGGTGTATGGACCGTGTTTCAGTTCCATTGTGGGGGGCCACCCTCTCAGGTCCCCTAACCGTCATAGCCTTGGTAAGCCATTACCCTACCAACTAGCTGATGGTACGCAGGCCCCTCCCAAAGCGGAGCAAGCTCCTTTAATCAAAATGATTCTAATTCATTATGATCACATCAGGTATTAGCAGTCCTTTCGAACTGTTGTCCCTTTCTTTGGGGCAGGTCACCAACGCGTTACTCACCCGTTCGCCACTAAGAAGATAAAAGTATTGCTACTAAAATCTCTTCGTTCGACTTGCATGTATTAAGCACACCGCCAACGTTCATCCTGAGCCAGGATCAAACTCTCCGCAAAAAATATCACCTAAAAAGGTGTTTCGTTCTTTTATAAGCGGAATGTTTAGATCTGTTTCGATCTACTCATTGACGAGGTTTGTCATCTTCCTATCACTCTTCAGTTGTTAAAGTTCTATCTCACGTTGCGAGAGCTTGATTCTACTCATTAGCCCAGGTGATGTCAAGCGGTCATCTTACTAAATTGACACACTCCAACACAAGCGCTGATGCCATTCTTCCAACATCGGCAACCTGTTACCTTTATATATAACGAGCTGTTTTTGATGCTTTCGCTGTGCGTCTTCGATTTTTAAAGATCTGCCTTCTATCAGGCGAGACCAACCCTTTTCTCAAAGGGAGTGTAATCCTACTACATTCCCTGACACAAGTCAATAGAAAAGCCGGGGTATCCCGTGGATCTCTTCACATCAAAACTTTGACGTTCAAAACCCAGTTTGTTTTTTTACAGATCTGCTCTTACGAACGAGACCTTTGTAAAAGACACAAGGAGTGATTATACCAATTCAATGATCAATGTCAAGCGAAAACAGGAATCTCAACCTTAAAGAATTGTCTCAGTTTTTCGAAGGTGTGAAAACCGTATCAATCCCTTTTGATTCGATCCAGGTTTTCATCCTCTGGCTGGTGAGGTCAAGTTGAAGAGGTGTGATGGATACATATCCAGACTGCAGGGCACCAAAATCTGTGCCGGGCTCTTCCACCCCTGTTGGTGCTTTGCCCCCGATCCAATAATACGGCGTTGCCTCGTGGGTCCAGACGTCTCACCAGTTCATCCCGATAGATCCGCAGTCCCTGACGGGTAGTGGCAAACCCCTTGAATTCATCGATCGAGCCATAAGGTACATTGACATTCAAAACCATATCCTGAGGGATATCCTCATAGGCCCAAAGCTTTTCAATGAGCCTCCGGGTTGCTTCACCAGCAGATCGGTAATCAACCGGACCCTTGTGATCCTCAGGTGATTCCACCGAGACAGCGATCCCCGGCACCCCCCAAATCGCTGCTTCCATGGCAGCAGTAACAGTACCTGAATAGGTCACATCATGACCGAGGTTGGCGTGGGGGTTGATCCCTGATAGAACAAGGTCTATCTTCTCCGATATGAATCCCAGCAGCGCCAGGGCAACACAATCGGAAGGTGCCCCATCACTTGCCCAGGCCATGGAACCATCCTCTAGCTGGACTTCAGAGACCCGTAACGGGCGGTGAAGAGTCTTCACATGTCCGGATGCTGACCAATTATGGTTTGGTGCAAGGATGGTCACTTTGTCTGTTAGCTTACGGGCAGCCTGAGCCAATACAAGCAGGCCGGGGGCATTCACACCGTCATCATTGGTTACAAGGATATGCATAAAACCTTCCTATCATTTTTTCCCTGGATTTTTCTAATGTCGTTTCCTGCCCTTTTTCTTATGCCGTTTTCGTGATGTACGATCAGGCTGTGCTTGCGTTTGCTGCGAAACCTGCTGAATTTTCTTTAATGTCTCCCGGCTCACAAGACGGGCTCGGAACATCTGACTGATCACACCTGCACGGATATCGGAAAGCAGTTGTTTAAACATTTCACTCGCCTGGCCTTTGTATGCCACCAGGGGATCCCGCTGACCGTAAGCCTCCATCTTGACTGAGACCCGCAGCGCTTCCACATTTGTCAGGTATTCCACCCACAACTCAGATATTTTTGCCAGCAGCAGGTCTCGATAAAGGCGGTTCTGGGCAAAACTACCCAAACCAACCACAACAGCTTCCTGATCGGAGGCTGATAATGTGTTCAGCGACTGTGCCTTGACCCTTTGGAATAGGGCTTCACCTATCCTGTCTGAAAGGCGTTTCCGCCAGCTTTCTGACAGGTTAGCAAGCGTGTGACCGGCTTTATGCAGCCGCTCCAATTCTGCCTTACCCCAGACCCTGCCAAGTTTGTCCTGCGCTTTTTCAAGGTGGCTTAGAATGTCTGCCTGAACGACTTCAAGACTTTGCCCTTCCAGCTGATGGGCCGCCAGGAAGATGTAGGTCAATCTAACAGTAGCCTTCATCTTGCGCCGGTGGGTGCGCTCATCAAAGGTGACCACCTTACCCTGGGTCATCAGGATCAGCAGACGCATCATGGCTGAAGGGTCCTGCAGTGCAGCCTGCATCAATTCGCTGTTTTCCTTCAAATCTCGAGCGATCTCACCGGAGTCACCCAATAAATATTCCTGCCTTCTCGATAAAGTATCTTGTACACGGACTGTCAGCATTTCACGGACCTTCCCCCAGGAATGGTCTATGAACTCCCCTGCTTTGATATTCCAGTTATCGTTCAACCGTCGCTCAAATGTGAGGATCAACCGTCGGACAAAAATCTGCTTCAACGTCCTTTCAATTTGATCAGCAATTTCATCCCGTGCCTCGGAATGTCCTTCTTTCAGGCCGATGATCGTCTCTTCCGAAAGACGAAACGGGATATGAACGAGTTCTGAAAGCTGCTTGTTGACATCCACTTGCACATCTGTTTCACCATATGCCAGCCCTTCTGCATAGCCATCCAGCACATCCAACCGCTCGGTGACCTGAGTATCAAATCGCATCTCTGATCGGTCGATCAGGGTCTGCGCCCAGGTTTGCAGGTGACCATGCCAGGCATCCAGCGCATCAGCAGCCAGGTTGAGTAATGTATCTGACAGCTCACATTCCGATCCAGGAGATCCCAGCCTGTCCATCATCAACTTCAATGCATAAGAAGGATAAGTCACATCCCCCTGGTAAATCGGCGGCTGCGTATCCTCTAAATAGGCCAGTAACTTCCACGGGCCTTCCTCTTCAAGAAGTCCTTCCTCAATACGACGGCTGACTTCGATATGCAGCATTTCGGTGACATCTTCCCGCAAATCATCTTTATCGAAGATTCGTTCACGCTGCTGGTAAATCCGCTCCCTCTGAGAGTTCAGGACATCATCATATTCAAGGAGATGCTTACGCACATCAAAATTCGCGCCTTCAACCCGGGTCTGGGAAGATTCAACGATCCTGCCGATAATGCCGCTTTCAATTGGAACGCTTTCATCAATTTTCAGCCTTGTAAGCAGTGCTTCAACCTGTCCACCGCCAAACAAACGCATAAGGTCATCATCCAGTGAAAGGAAAAAGCGGGAAGAACCGGGATCACCCTGACGTGCTGCCCGACCTCGAAGCTGGTTGTCGATCCGACGGGCTTCATGCCGTTCTGAACCAATTACATGCAGTCCCCCAAGTTCACGCACACGCCTCATTTCCGACATGTATTTGAAGAAAGCCTGAACATCCTCAGCGTACCCATCCAACGAGTCTTCAGGTATTGCCTGCAGGCTGGTCAATCTCTCCTGCATGCTCATGTTAAATGGATCATCTGTGCCTGTTTCTGCCAGTAAGCGGTTAACATTCGAAAGCTGGTCCTCTTGCAATTCGCCACCTAGTTTGATATCCACACCACGACCGGCCATATTGGTCGCGATGGTGACAGCACCAAAAGCGCCTGCATCTGCAATGATCTTTGATTCCTCAGTATGTTTACGAGCATTCAACACCTGGTGCGTCACACCCCCTTTGACCACTGCATCCAACCTTGGCCAATCGGCTTCTGTGAGGTTGAAAACACCCAGCAAGGTCTGTTGATTGGTTTCATCCAACGGACTGAGAGAGATCAATCCATATTCTCGAGCCAACCTGCGCAGTTCTGGGCTGCGCAGTTGATCCAGAGGCTTATAAAGCTGATCCAGCTCCGGTGTGGATAAAACATCCTTTTCATCAAGCTTATTGTGTGTGAAGTATGCCTGCCGGATCAGGAAGACATCCAATAAATGGCGTACATTGGAGGCATTCAGCCGTTCAGAAAGACGTTCCGAATTTTCAACCGATGTCGTACCGACCAGTTGCGGGCGACCTCTGACGTGATAATAAATGATCTCCTTCACAATGGCGCGGAGTTTAGCCTCGATCGACCGATAGACAATATCCGGGTAATCCTTCCGATCCCAGAATATTGCACGTTTGTCATCATCCTCCGGGACGAAATAATACGTATACTTATATCCAAATTCATCCCGGTCTTCAGCTTTGATCAATTCCGGAGCCTCACCCATCGCCCGATATACCAGGTGGGTTGGAATGGGTAGGACTTCCAGCTTGTAAATCTTAAAGAATTCTTCAGCCTCTGTTAGCGCTGTCCCCGTCATCCCTGCCAGCTTCTCATACATACGGAAGTAATTCTGGATCGTTATCGTGGCATAAGTGACATTTTCTGCTTTAACCTTTGTCCCCTCTTTAGCTTCAACTGCCTGGTGAAGTCCATCCGACCAGCGCCGTCCCGGCATCAGGCGACCGGTGAATTCATCAACGATCACGACTTCATTCTGCTGGACGATATATTCCTTGTTCCGGTGAAAAAGGAACTGGGCTCGCAGCGCTTGCTCGAGAAATCCCATCAACCGGGCCTGTTCAGGTGTGATGTCCTCCGGACGCTCAGGATCACGAAGCGGTCTCCCCAGGATTTCTTCGACATGCGCTAACCCGATCTCAGACAGCGTAACGGTTCTGTCCTTCTCACTGACCTCATAGTCTTCCCGCAGCAGTTGATTAACGACCTGTGACATACGGATGTACCACTCCGAATCTTCATGCGATGGTCCGGAGATGATCAGCGGCGTACGTGCCTCATCGATCAGGATGTTATCCACCTCGTCGATGATCGAAAAAGAATGACCTCGCTGCACCCGGGCAGTTTTTGTTTTGGCAAGGTTATCCCGTAGATAATCAAAACCGAATTCATTATTCGTGCCATACGTGATATCCGCTTGATAGGCTTCATTCCGGTTGACCAACCTGATCTGGTCCTGCTCTTCAATCGGTGATCGCTGTGATGGATCATAGATAAATGCTTTCCGCCCATGCTCTGTCCTGGATGCCATCTGCAATACACCCACTGATAAGCCAAGGAAACGATAGATTGTCCCCATCCAGCGCCCATCACGGCGTGCAAGGTAATCGTTCACAGTTACGAGGTGTGCCCCCCGCCCTGCCAACGCATTCAGATAAAGCGGCAGCGTTGCTGCAAGCGTTTTACCTTCACCTGTCTTCATTTCTGCGATGTCACCGCGATGCAGTGTGATCCCTGTGATCAACTGGACATCATAATGACGCTGCCCAAGTGTGCGTTTACTTACTTCCCGCACTGTGGCAAAAGCTTCCACTAAAAGGTCATCCAGGGTTTCACCGTTTGCCAGTCGATTTTTAAATTCTTCTGTCTTGCCAGCCAATGCCTCATCGCTCAACGCTTCATACTGAGGTTCAAGGGCATTGATCTGGTCAACAATGAGCTTTAATGAGTCAACTTTTCTCTGATGAGGGTCACCGCCAAAAAGCTGGGAGATTTTCTTGAACATGTTTTTCTTACCTTTAAAATGCTGTCACTCGAGTGTTCGGATGTGTCATTATAGCACACCCAGTGCATTGATTTTTCTTGTCATACTGAATTTCATTGATACTACCTAAGCGGCATTGGATTTTTGTTAAACTGAGGAAACACGTCTAAGTATTGGGATAAAAATTGGCAACAATCATTGTATCGTGTAGGGGCAGTCCTCTGTGACTGCCCATCTTGAAGCTTCGCAGGACAGACACAGAGGTCTGTCCCTACAGTAGATATCGGAAATATAAAATCGCGTTAGTTTATCATGAATTTTGGATACGGATCCGGATTGAATAATTTCCTACAACAACGAGTGTTTTTAATTTTGAATTCCAACTGCATTTCAATGCCCCCAAATTATGATTATTAAATATTAACGAACCCGTAGAAAGTATTCTACGGGTTCGCTGTGTAGCTTCTTATTCAGGGATAAATTGGGCAGCCTTCCAGCATATCAAAGGTGATCGCGCACCACCAGGATGCAGGCATGAACCACAACGTGACCGCAAGGACGCAAATGACCACGACAATGGCGACCAGCAGGATGATCAGCCATCCCGGAAGTCCGCTTTTCTTCTTTGGTGTCCGTCTTGGCCTTGGGGTTTGAGCAGGCTGCTCTCCAGGTATTCTTGGCAGCGACTGGGGCTGCTGATAGCCAACAGGTTGAGGTTCAGATTGATAGGGTTGTTGGACTGGTGGGGCTTCCTGGAATTGCGCAGGAACGGTACGAGGTGCCTGCGATGAAACCACGGTCGCATCCCGATCATAAATGACCTTTTCAAAGACCATCACAATCTTCTCACCAAAGGTGATCACATCACCCTGCCGAAGCTGCTGTGGTGAGGAAATTCGTTCGCCATTGAGAAAAGTTCCATTTGTCGAACCCAGGTCCTCGATAAAAACACCCTCGTCCTGCATAAAGAAACGCGCATGGTGCCGGGACACCTCAGGGTCACTGATCGATACATCACTCGCCAGGTCACGGCCCAGGCGAACGTCCTGCTGCTCTATAGGAAACACCTTACCTGGTGTTGGACCTGATCGCATCGTCAATTGATAGCTTTGTCCATTCATCGAACCTCCTTCGAACTCAAAATATATTTATGAGCATTAATCATTATTTACTGAAATAAATCTAATCTTAGTTTAATGACTTTTTTCTTAGCTGTCAAACTATTTTATGAAATTGGTTATATCATCATTTCTTGACCAAGATTACAAAGACCTTATGCAAAAATTACTACACTGCGATTTCATAAGAAAACAGGAAATTTCATGATTATTTATCAAATATAATCAAATTTCTTGTTGCCAACATTCGTAAGCAACAACACGATTATTTCCTTAATTTCAGATATGTTGTCAAAACTCTGATATTTGATTAATAATTTTCCAACATCATTACTCGATAATTAATTATTGGTCATCTCATGACTAAAACAATAAGGTTTTGAATGATGAAGTAATTTTTTTCTAGAACATAATATGACAGAGAGAAACAAACCAATGGATTTGAATAAATATACACAAAAAGCGCAGCAAGCACTCATGCAATCACAGCAGCTAGCCGCCGGAATGCAGCATCAAACAATTGAACCCCTTCATTTACTTCTGGCACTGCTGAACCAGGATAGGGGCGTTGTACCAGCTATTGTAACAAAAGTAGCCGGAAGCCCAGCAGCTTTAAGAGAAGAAGTGCAAAAAGATCTGGACAATCGACCAAAAGTCTACGGCGGCGGCACGGGCCAACCCGGCTTATCTCAACAAACTGCGCAAGTTGCCAGTACTGCTGAGCGCTATGCTAAAGGCATGTCTGATGACTATATTTCAACGGAGCATCTCTTTCTCGGATTGGCCGAAAGCAGTGAGATGAAATGCCTTTCAAACTACGGATTGACCAGGGATACCATCCTGAAAGCCCTCAAAGAAGTGCGAGGAACACAACGCGTAACCAATCAGAACCCCGAAGCAATATATGAAGCCCTGATAAAATATGGCCAGGACTTGACCTCCCTGGCACGCACCGGGAAACTCGATCCCGTTATCGGACGCGATAAGGAGATTCGTCGAATCATCCAGATTCTTTCTCGCAGGACCAAAAACAACCCGGCTTTGATCGGTGAACCTGGTGTGGGAAAAACTGCTATCATCGAAGGGTTGGCGCAGCGTATTATCAATGGCGATGTGCCGGATGGATTGAAGAATAAAAAGATCATTGCCCTGGATATTGGCGCTTTGATTGCTGGTGCAAAGTATCGTGGTGAATTTGAAGAACGCCTGAAAGCAGTCCTTAAAGAGATTAAAGAATCAGCGGGAGAAATCCTCCTGTTTGTTGATGAGATGCATACTGTCGTCGGCGCAGGTGCTGCAGAAGGGGCAGTGGATGCCGGAAACATGCTGAAACCCATGCTGGCTCGTGGGGAACTGCACATGATCGGTGCAACAACCCTGGATGAATACCGCAAACATGTTGAAAAAGATGCTGCGTTGGAGCGCCGCTTCCAACCTGTGTTCGTGACCGAACCCTCCGTGGAGGATACGATCAGCATCTTACGCGGACTGAAGCAGCGTTATGAAGTCCACCACGGTGTACGCATCACTGATCCGGCAGTGATCGCGGCTGCAACCCTGTCACATCGCTATATCACTGACCGTCAGTTGCCAGATAAAGCCATTGACCTGATTGACGAGGCAGCAGCCCGTTTGCGCACGGAGATTGACTCTAAACCCCAATCCCTGGATGAGGTGGACCGTGCTATCATGCAGCTTGAGATTGAAAAGCAGGCTCTGCAAAAAGAGAAAGACCGTGCCTCACAAGAACGCCTGTCAAACATTGAAAAAGAACTGGCTGATCTGAGGGAAAAAGCCAGTGAACTGCACACCCGCTGGGGTACTGAGAAAAAGGCCATTCAGGCAATCAGAGACCTGAAGGAGGAGATTGAACAGACCGAAATACAAATGGAACAAGCAGAACGACAGGCTGATCTGGAAAAAGCAGCCCGGTTGCGTTACGGCACCCTCAACAAACTGCAGAATAAATTATCAGAATTCCGAACAACATCTGAAAATCATCCAGAAAAATGCACCCCTATTTAAAGGAAGAGGTGGATGCCGAAGAAATCGCAGAGGTCGTTGCAAATTGGACAGGCATACCTGTGTCAAGACTTCTGGAAGGTGAAATGGAAAAGCTGATGCATATGGAAGAACACTTGCATCAGCGAGTCATCGGCCAGGAAGAAGCTGTGGACGTGGTTTCAAACGCGGTGCGACGTGCCCGCGCCGGTCTACAGGATCCCAACCGACCTATTGGGTCTTTCATTTTCCTGGGGCCAACCGGTGTGGGCAAAACCGAACTTGCCCGAGCGCTGGCGGAATTTCTCTTCAATGATGAACATGCTATGGTTCGTATCGACATGAGTGAGTACCAGGAAAAGCATACCATCAGCCGACTATTTGGTGCGCCGCCAGGATACGTGGGTTTCGAGGAAGGCGGTCAACTGACAGAAGCCGTCCGAAGACGTCCATACAGTGTGGTTCTTTTTGATGAGATCGAAAAAGCACATCCAGAAGTCTTCAATGCACTGCTGCAGCTCTTAGATGATGGACGACTGACTGACGGCCAGGGACGCACGGTGGATTTCCGAAATACCGTCGTGATCATGACCAGCAACCTCGGTAGTGAATTATGGATGAGCAATGTAAAAGACAAATCCCACATCAAACAAGTCTCTCGTGATGAGATCAATCGACTTCTTCAAGCACATTTCCGGCCTGAATTCCTCAACCGTGTGGATGAAATCGTAATATTCCATCCGCTGACCAGGGATGATCTATCGAAAATCGTTGATATACAATTAGCTCGTGTGGCAGCATTGATGCAGCAGCGAAACCTGACCTTGAAGGTTGACAAAGCTGCCCGCGCTTACCTTGTAGAACAAGGCTACGATCCCGACTTCGGCGCTCGTCCACTCAAACGCACCATCCTGAGAGAAGTGCAGAATCCGCTGGCTTTGAAAGTCGTTAGCGGCGAGATTCATGATGGTGACACGGTGCAGATAACCAAGTGTGAGGATGGCTTATGTTTCGATGTAATCAAAAGCCTGTTGGAAGAACCCAAAATGCCATCAGATGAACCAACTCTTTATTAACCGAAACAATACCCCCGAGATTTAATTAAATCTCAGGGGTTTCATTTTTTAACAATCTACTCCTAACATTAGATTATTATGGGTTACGAATGGAAGCCTGGGTAAATAAATTCGAGATCATAATTGCTAACATTTATTGAACTGCATAAGCTGGAAAAACCTGGCTGAGATTGTGTCACACCGCCTTGAAAAAGTCTGTATGCAATGAAAGAAATCTTCCCAATGGCAATATCACACAATCCTTAAAATAATCCTCAAATGCATTTCTCTATTGACAATTAACTCATCATCCTATTTACTCAAATAAATCCCGCTTGATCGGCTCACCATGCTTTGGTTCCGGATAACCCTGCATAAAGATCTCATGGTGCCCGCCAAAAAGTTTACTGACAATACCGCGGAAACCCTTATTCATATTCTCGCCACCCTGGCTGGCATGGCATTTTGCAGCCTTTTCCCGGACAGCTTGCACGAGATGGTAATCAATTTTAACGTGGATGGGAAAATCAACCTCAGTCAATGATACCAAATCAATGTCCTTATTACGTCCAAATTTCCTCGGATCCTGCCCAATCAGGCGCAGCACCCAGACCACAATTTTAAGGAAGGTACGGTTAATCGTGTGGAAATATAACCAACCTGACTGAAATGGCGGTAAACCGTCAGGATCTTTAAACTTTTCATCCTTCGCCATTTTAAATGCCTGGACAGTCGCTTGCTGGATGGCAATATGATCCGGGTGTCGATAACCTCCGATCGGGTCGAAGGTCAAAACAACTTCGGGTTGGACCCGACGGATCAAGTGCGCAACTTGCCTGGCAACTTGTTCAACCGGTTGGGCTGCTAACGCTTTGGGATGATCATTTGCTTCGGACCCGGACATGCCTGAATCTCGATAATTTAAGAAATGTAATTCACTCACACCCAATACTTTCGCTGCACAACGGAGTTCCTGCGTGCGGAGGCAAGCAGCACTTTTAATCGTGTCCTGAATTTCCGGGGCAATCTCCCCCAATTCACCACGCGTTGCACAAATCAGGTGTACATTGACGCCCCATTGAGCATATAGTGCCAGCGTACCGCCCATGCCAAAGGTTTCATCATCCGGGTGCGCCAGGACAGCGAGTAACGTCTTGTCCGTAAATTGTTGAATTTTTTGCATACTTGAATACCTTATCCATAATCATCTTCACTCACGAGATGCAGTTAATCAGCATCTCAGCACGTGTTTAGGAATTATCTTGCCTCAGGAGCAAACCGTAAATCTCATAGTGCCCATGTGCTGTCAAACGGTTACACATTTCTAGTTATTATTATTCCTGCCAACGATCAATAAATACCATGATCCATTATTTTGCTACCTAAGCATGGAGTGAACTCGCATGGCGGAAGACATAACCAGCACCAAAATTATTCGTGTCTTTTTTTTTATCGTTGACTTTATCTACAACCAAATAACAACATACATGATTGGAGAATTGTCAAGTTCACCTAATTTGAAATATTAATCCTTATCGTGCGAACGGGGATGTCTTTGTTTGAATAAATGCTCCCAGGCATCAACCTCCGCTTCAGATAGCGATCGGTTTCGGGGATCAAGTTCTGGTGTTTCATCGATGGCTTTTTGCCACTCTGAGGCAAATGTGGCTGATGGGATCACCCTGGCATGAGCTGCACGCGCCGCTTGCTGCACCTGCCTGTCCGAACTGACGACTCTCACATTCCTGGCGCGTTTCCCCAAATGCTTTAGATGGGTCATGATCGCCTCATCGGCGGTGATCCCCCTGCGCACATAATGAGCTCTTACCCGTCCAAACTGTTGATTCCCTGCATTCCCAGGAGGGGCACCATCAAAAAACACCTCTGCTGAGGTTCGCATAACCCTGCAGAAATCCTGGAGGATTTGAATCAATTTTCTCTCATCATCCGGGTCTGAAAGCGAAACACCAGGCATAGGTGGGATCAGGTTGTGTCCATCTATAATCAAGGTCATAGAATAATTCTATCGTATCACGCAAGAAGACCCCACTGAATTCCACAATTTACAGGTCGAAATAAGTCACCTGATAGTCTTTTTGCGATAAAATAAAATCGATACAAGGTTCGTTGTGATGGAGATGACATGATGACAGAGAAACAAACGACTTCGAAATCCTGGTCGCCACCGAAAGGCTTCCACCAGGTGGAATCACAGATTGAAGGTGTGGTTGTGTACGCACCAAAGCAGGTAGCTGCTGCAGAGGATAAAACACAATCCTTTGCCTGTCCAAACTGTGGAGCCAATGTCAGCTATGATGTATCTGCCGGTGGGATCGCATGTGAATATTGTGGGTATGTCGCACCGGTCAAAGCGGTCAGATTGGGAAAATCAGCAGATGAATTTGAATTCACGTTGGAGACCATCTCTCAATCCGATCGCGGCTGGGGTGTGGAACGTCAAATCCTGCACTGCGAATCATGCGGTGGAAGGCTTTCCCTTCCAGAAGGAGCCATCAGCACGTCATGTCCATTTTGTGCGTCAAACAAGGTCAATCTATCCAAAAGCCAGGAGGATTCCCTCAGTCCGAGGTTCCTGGTTCCATTTAAAATCACCCGGGAACAACTTCAACCCCTGGCAACCACCTGGTTGGGGAAAGGCTGGTTCCATCCCGCAGAACTTTCAGCCAACACGATCATCCGCCGGTTCACTGGTGTATATCTACCCTTCTGGACATTCGATGCCCGGGTTGATGCTAACTGGCGCGCCCAGGTCGGTTATGAAAAAACTGAAAGATTTTACAATGCCAATGAAAAACGCTGGGAAACGCGAACAAAAATTGTGTGGCGATGGGAGAACGGTGATGTACGCGTGAATATTGATGACCTGCTGGTCACAGGCAGTCACCGCGATCACATCAACCACCACATCCTGGATCAACTCTATCCTTATCATATGGACAGCCTGGTCGCTTATGAACCTAACTACCTGGCTGGCTGGCAGGCTCAAGCTTATGAAACCACGCTGACAGAAGCCTGGGAAACTGGAAAAACAATCATCCGTGAAAAAGCGAGAAAAGCATGCTATGCGGATATCCCCACGCACCATGTCAGAAATTTCAGCATGAGCGCGGATTTCTCAGATGAAACCTGGCGATATATCCTCTTACCAATCTATCTTTCATCCTACAAATACGAAGATAAAATCTTTCAGGTGATGGTGAATGGACAGACTGGCGCAACTGCCGGTCAAAAGCCGGTCGCCTGGTGGAAGATCTGGCTGGCAATTGGAGCAGTATTATCACCCGGTGTGATTCTTGGCTTGATCGGGTTACCACTCCTCCTGCTTGGTGGTGCAGGGATGATCCCGATCGCTCTGGGTATCATATTGTTTATCATCGGCAGTATCATCAGTGTGTTCCTCTATAACAGAGCCAGGAAATCGGAGGCTTAACCATGGCCGATCAAGCTCCTAAAACCAACATTGTTGAACAATCGAAAACTTCATGGCAAATAGGCCATCAGCCGGTTGGCTGTCCGAACTGCAAGCGAGCTTTCCTGTTGCCTTCGGACCGAATAAACACAACCTGCCCCCTGTGCAGAAAGGGAACCTTATCTCCTCAACCAGCCAACCTGACGATCAATCAACCGGAGAGACTGCTGCCATTCAAAACCAACCAATCCAAACTCAAACAAATCTTCGATGAGTTTGTATCAGGTATCTGGCTCAAACCGGAAGACTTTACGACAGGGTCGCTCCTGAAGCGAACCCGACCGGTATATTGGCCAATGTGGTTGGTGGACAGCGATATTGATGGCCACTGGCAGATGGAAGCGGGATTTGACTACCAGGTTCAAAGTGCAAAAGAGGTTTATTCTGGCGGGGAGTGGCATTCTCGAAAAGAAATCGAAAACCGCATCCGCTGGGAACCCCGCCTGGGGACTGCTGAGATCCATGTGGATAATATCTGTGTTCCTGCTCTCGAAGAACATCACAACCGCCAACAAATGACTGGGGCTTACCCGCTTGACCGCGCAATTCCATTTAAGAATGATCAACTTGGCAATGCAATCCTGGAGATACCAGACCTCTCCCCACGGGAAGCCTGGCGTCTTGCAAGGCCGCAAGTCCAGAGAGAACTGGGGAAAATATGTTCGTCTGCCGCCGGTGCCGACCACCAGAAAGATTTCGCCATCCAGGCTGATTACCGCAAATTGAAGTGGACGCAATTCCTGCTGCCCGTGTACACCACCCATTACCTGGATGACGAAGGGCAGCCGCAGGTCCTGGTTGTTAATGGGGTCACCGGAAGCATCCATGGCCCCAGGCTGGCATCTCGAAAACGCGGACTGCGAATCGCTGGGATCATGGCTGGAATTGCTGGCGTAGTCCTCCTGCTGGCATTGATCGGTTTGTTCCTTGCTGTAGTCTTTCCGCCTGCTGGTCTCATCGGTGCTTTTTTGGGTGTCCTTGGATTAGGCGTGGGTTTGAGTTCGATCATCCCCGCAGTCTGGCCAAGGCAGCATAACCGCAAACAGCACGACCTTCGAATTATCAGAAAGACTTCCTGACAATGGAGATCATCAATCCAGAACGATTCGGCCAATTGGTCGCAGAAGCCCAATCAGCACAATTCACAGGATGGAATTTCAGTTGGCTGGATGGCCGGTTGATCCAGGAGGACCCTCCATGGGATTATCCTTCGCTGGTCAATAAACACCTGCAAACAACCTCCAGCCTGTTGGATATGGGTACTGGAGGTGGGGAACTGCTGGCTTCCTTAGCCCCACTACCGGCAGATTGCCATGCGACAGAATCATACGCACCAAATCAAACCATCGCCCGTAATCGGCTCACGCCATTAGGCATAACACTTCACTCCCTTCAGGAAGGTGCTCCTCTCCCTTTCAACGATGCCCGTTTTGACCTGGTGATCAACCGTCATGATGACTTTGGTCCTGCTGAAGTATTTCGGGTCCTGAAGCCTGGGGGACGGTTTATCACCCAGCAGGTTGGGGGACTGGACAATCTGGAACTGAACCAGGTGCTGGAAGACAAACTGTCATTCCCATTTACAGATAGGTGCCTGTCAGAAGCGCTTACAGGACTATACGAAGCCGGGTCTATCGTTGACCATGCACAAAAAGCTGCGTTAACCTCCACCTTCCTGGACATTGGTGCCGTTATTTACTATCTGAAAGCGATCCCCTGGCAGGTTGAAGGCTTTTCAGTTAGGACCCATCAAGAACGGCTAATCCGATTGCACAACGTCATTGAACGTCAGGGACAATTTATCGCCACCGCACATCGTTTCCTGATCATCGCCCACAAAGAAGGGATATCATAATGAAACGCCTTTCGATCCACGTTACTGAACTGATCTATATGCTGTGTTTTTTAGTCTACCTGGTTGGCAGCTCCCTGGCATTATACGAGCATGGCACAGAGCTATCCTTATGGTTAATGACCTTGCCACTTGTTCTTACCATTGCATCAACGATACTGCCCTGGATTGGCATCCGCTGGCTGCATCTTGAGAAGAAAGGCTCCCGGATTGGCAACTGGCTGGCAAGGATCCTTCAGGTTGGATCATGGGGGACCTTCCTGTATGCGATGTATCTGCGGCTCTATCGACAGTTGCCTCCTTTCTACACCATGATCACCCTGACAACCTTGCTTTGGGCAGCCTGGCTTTTGATCCTGCTTCTCAACCGGAGAGGCTGCCAGTCCGATCAGGGTGGTGATAAACTTATAACGTGAATATATTGGGATTATTGTTTTGATTTTGAATTGAGGCACGATGAAAAACGTCTATGAATCCACCCATCCATTAGTGAAGCATAAGCTGACGAGGCTGCGGGATAAAAATACCAAACCCAAGAAGTTCCGTGAACTCGTCAGGGAACTGGCGGCCCTGTTGACATATGAAGCCACAGCCGACCTGCTGACAACTCCGCTGGCCATTGAGACCCCCATGGCGAAAACCGAAGGGGATGACCTTAAAGAAAAGATCGGGCTGGTCCCCATTCTGCGTGCTGGCCTGGGAATGGTGGAAGGCGTGTGGGGGTTGATGCCCTCTGCAGAAGTCTGGCACATTGGGCTTTACAGGGACGAACGCACCCTCAAACCGGTTGCCTATTACAACCGCCTGCCGATTGCCCCAACTGTGTCGGTGTGCCTGATCCTTGACCCTATGCTGGCAACTGGCGGTTCTGCTGTGGCAACTGTGGATATCCTGAAGGAATGGGGGGTCGAGAAGATCAAGTTTGTCGCCCTGATCGCGGCACCTGAAGGTATCAAATTTCTCCATAACGCCCACCCGGATGTCCCCATCCATGTGGCATCAATTGACGACCACCTCAATGAAATCGGCTATATTGTCCCAGGATTGGGGGATGCAGGCGACCGGCAGTTTGGGACTTGAGGATTTCATAATAGAAATCCAGTATTCATCAAGTTAAAATCCCCGGAATTTTGAAAATTCCGGGGATTTCTCAAAGCCTTCCCTTGGGGGGTAACCTTAATCTGTTTGGGATAGTTTGCAAATGATTGTCCTTAACAGATAAGAGGTGGTTTTTTTATTCAGCCTCTATGATTATTAAAATAATGAAGCGGTCTACGCTTCAGATTCTTCAATGATGATCGTCACCATCGCAGCAGCTTTGATGATCTCAACAAAGGAGTCAGCTTTTAAACTTGCGCCACCCACCAGGCCGCCGTCAATATCAGACATGGCAAACAGCTCTGCTGCGTTATTGGGTTTGATCGAACCACCATACTGAATGCGCATGGATTCAGCACGTTCTTTTCCAAACATCTCCTTCAGCAAAGATCGGATGACATCTTTATGGACATGGTTGGCATCTTCAGGAGTTGCTGCCCTGCCTGTACCGATGGCCCATACCGGTTCATAGGCAATGGTGATGCTGGCTGCCTGCTCAGGCGTAATATCTGCCAATCCTTTGCCCAGCTGCCGGGTCACAACTGATTCGGTCTGACCCGCTTCGTTCTCTTCCAGGGTTTCGCCCACACAAACGATCACATTTAAGCCGGCTCCTAACGCAGCTTTCAAGCGACGGTTAACCGTCTCATCTGTCTCCCCAAAAAATTTTCGTCGTTCAGAGTGGCCAACAATGACATAGTCACATAATTCTGCTACCATTTTTGGTGCAGCTTCACCGGTATAAGCGCCTGATTCCTCCCAGAACACGTTCTGCGCGCCAACCTTCAGGCCAGTGCCATTGCATAGCTCTGCAACATCAGACACAGCCAGGAAGGATGGGCATACCGCTTTATCAACACTCTCATACTTCTCAAGCTCTGGCAGCAGCGCTTTCACCAATGCTTCCGCCTCAGCGACCGTCTTATTCATTTTCCAGTTACCAGCAACAAAAAATCGACGCATATCATCTCACTTTCATTAAAAATTCATCTTTTAGATTGTTTATTTTTCATCCAGGGCAGCCAGACCGGGCAGTTCTTTCCCTTCCAGCATCTCCAAAGAAGCGCCGCCGCCGGTTGAAATGTGTGTGATCTTGTCCTTAAGACCTGATTTCTTAATCGCCGATGCTGAATCTCCGCCACCGATGATGCTGGTAGCATCGCTTTCAGCGATCTTCCTGGCGACCTCAAAAGTTCCCTTAGCAAATTTTTCAAATTCAAAGACTCCCATCGGTCCGTTCCAAACAATGGTCCGTGCCTGCTTAATCACTTTCCCAAATATCTCAACAGAACGAGGACCGATGTCAAGAACCCGCCATCCCTCAGGAACATCCCCAACAATCATTACCTGGTCTTCTGCATCAGCATCGAAGGCATCAGCAATAACAACATCCACAGGCAGAACCAGTTTTCCAGCAGCAGTATCTAACAACGCACCGGCGGTTTCCAACGCATCTTGTTCTACCAATGAATCAGCCATCTCATAACCCTGCGCTTTGAAGAAGGTGTTGGCCATGCCGCCGCCGATTATGATCTGGTCAGATTTTGTCAGCAAGTTTTCAATCACATCAATCTTATCGCTGACCTTCGCACCGCCCAGAATGGCAACGAAAGGCCGTTCCGGATCTGCAATGGCATTACCGAGATATTTAATTTCTTTTTCAAGCAGAAAACCAGAAGCTGCCGGTAGGTGTGCTGCAACCCCGACATTCGAGGCATGACCGCGATGGGCAGTCCCGAAAGCGTCATTGACAAATAAATCTGCAAGCGAAGCCAGCTTTTCAGCCATCTCAGGGTCATTCTTCTTCTCACCTGCGTGGAAGCGGGTGTTTTCGAGCACCAGAACCTGTCCCGTTCCAAGTTTTTCAGCAGCAGTTTCTGCCTTTTCACCAATGCAGTCCTCAGCAAAGAATACAGGGGCATCAATCAGAGTACCGAGATATTCAGCAACTGGCTTCAAGCTCATTTCTGGTTTGACCTCACCCTTCGGCCGTCCAAGGTGCGAACACAGGATAACCGCGGCACCCTGTTCCAGCAGGTAATTGATCGTTGGAAGGGCTGCCTGGATGCGTGTGTCATCACCAACTTGTCCGTTCTTGAAGGGGACGTTGAAATCAACACGAACCAAAACTTTCTTTCCATTCACCTGGAAATCAGTGACCATTTTCTTATTGAACATTTTTGATACGACTCCTTTCATGAAAAATGCGTAATGTGCATTGAATGCAGCACATTACGCAATTGGGTTAATTTATTTCCATCCCGGAGATTAGAGATGTTTTGCCATCAATGCGGCCAGGTCAGCCGTTCTGCAGGAGTAACCCCATTCATTGTCATACCAGGTGACGACCTTCACGAAAGTGCCGTCCATCACTTTGGTCAGCTCTGCATCGATGATGGAGGAGAATGGGTTGCCTTTAAGGTCCATGGAAACCAGGTCCTCTGTGGAGTACTGCAGGATGCCCTTCATTGCACCTTCGGATGCTGCCTTAAACAGACCATTCAATTCTTCTGCCGTGGTGGGTTTTTCAACCTCAGCTACGAAGTCCACAATTGAGACGGTGGGTGTGGGTACACGCAGTGCATAACCGTCAAATTTACCCTTCAGATCAGGGATGACGAGTGCAACTGCTTTGGCAGCACCGGTGGTTGTGGGGATGATGTTCAATGCAGCAGCGCGGGCACGGCGTTTCTTGCTGTGCGCCAGGTCCAAGATGCGCTGGTCATTGGTGTATGAGTGGATGGTGGTCATTAAGCCACGGTTGATGGTGAAATTATCATGCACGATCTTGGCAGCAGGTGCCAAACAGTTGGTGGTGCAGGATGCATTTGAAACAATGTGATGATTTGCAGGATCATACATCTCATCATTGACACCTAAGACCAGGGTTAGGTCCTCATTCTTCGCTGGTGCGGAGATGATGACTTTCTTTGCCCCACCGCCGATGATGTGTGCGTTCGCACCAGGTTTGGTCTCGGTGCCTTTACCGTCGCGGAAAACACCAGTGGACTCAACTACGATGTCAACGCCGAGTTCCGACCAGGGCAGTGCCAGGGGATTGCGTTCCCGCATGACTTTGATCTCGCTGCCATCGATCACGAGGTTGCCATCTTTAACCTCAACAGTGCCATCATAACGCCCGTAGTTCGAGTCGTACTTGAACAAGTAGGCGTTGATGTCCGCATCAAACAGGTCATTGACTGCGACCACTTCCAGTGTGTCAGGGTGCAGATCTTTAATTGCTTTTAGAACTTGACGGCCAATTCGGCCGAAACCATTAATTCCAACACGTGTTGTCATTTCTTTGCCTCCAATAAGTTTGTTTTACCAGATGAATTTTACCATTTTACATGAGTATTTACTAATGTCATGCATCATTTATTTACTTGATATTAATCCATAAGTGGGCCTGTTCGCTCATAGAACAGGTCTGTGATGACCTTCGCCAACTGCTTCGAATCGTGCCGCCAGGGTTTTTCATGGTCGATCAGGTCAGCGCAGTAAACAGAGGTGTGATTTAGCAGGTCCATGTCCATCCGCACCCACTCCACATCCTTCCCTAATACACCATCAAACCGATTATTGCAAATCACCAGGTCGAAAATCCCTTCACCGACATGTTCTTCAACGGATTTGACGTGATCCATGCAGTTAAAATTATCCGTCTCACCCCTTTCCGTGGCAACATTACAGATCATAAATTTCATCGCCTGGCTTGCGCGGACGGCCTCAGTTAAGTCCCGCACCAGCAGGTTCGGTAATAAGCTCGTATACAGGCTGCCGGGACCGATGATGATCAAGTCAGCACCCAGTACAGCTGAAATAGCCGGTGGGAAAGCAGGCGTATTGGCAGGATCCAACCACAATCGCCTGACTGAGCCTTCTGTTGTGCGGATTTGGGTTTCGCCTGAAACATGGTGGATTTTCCCATCCCCGTTGGAGAGGTCAGCCAGAAGACGCACATCTGCCAGCGTTGACGGCAGCACCCGGCCAAAGACAGCCAGAACACGGCCTGATTCTGCAATGGCTTCCTCAAAGCTGCCGGTAATTTCAGTCAATGCTGTGATCAATAAATTCCCTAAGGAATGCCCTTCCAAGCCCGTCCCTGAAGCGAAGCGGTATTGAAACACCTGCGAAAGCAGATCCTCATTGTTGCTTAAAGCTGCCAGACAGTTGCGCAGGTCTCCAGGCGGCAGGATGCCCAAATTTTTGCGCAGTTCACCCGACGAACCGCCATCATCTGAAACTGTGACAATCGCTGTTAGATTATGGGTGTAGTCTTTGAGCCCCCTCAATAAGGAAGCCAAACCGTGCCCACCGCCCAGGACCACAACTCGAGGGCCGCGGTCACGTCTCCGGTAGGAGTCCAGTGCTTCTATGAGAGATTTCCCAGGGGGGAGAAAAGGACGTAAAAGCGATCGGTTGGAGCCCCAAATCCCAATCAACACCAGCGCTAATCCAATCCCCCCGAAGATGAACACCCTGATGGGACGATGAAGGAACCTGAGGGATAGGTAGGATAAAACTGGCAGCCACCAGGTATCAGGTGCATTCCGGTAAATATCCAGGATAACCAGGGCAAGGCCCAACCCTAAAAGAGAAGCCCCAATGAATACTAAAATCAGCCAGCGTTTATACCCCAACCCTGGCCGAAACCACTGTGCTTCCCTGCGTAGTTTCTCCCAAACCTTCGAAAAGAAACTTTGCTTTTCCTGCTTCATATTAAAAAATCATAGCAGGATTCATCACAAATGTCAAAAGACGGAAAATAGTAAAATGGTGAATGGTGAGTAGGTTTGGTGAGAGGGGATAGGTGATAGCTGATAGGATTTAGCTGAAAGCTCCAAGTTGAAAGGCTTTAGCTTGTAGCCAGTAGTTGGTAGCTGGAAGTTTGGAGTATTAAGTCAAAAGTTTAAAGCCAGAAAGTAATTTTCCTGATTCCTGACAAGCTGAAGCATTTTCCACCCATAACAGCGCAGTATGAAGGGCAGGAACTCTCAATTCCTGATACCTGATTCCTATCCCCCATTCACTATAGACTGAAGCGGCATCGGGCCGCATCAGTCATATGCCAAATTCATGAGAATTTGGCCTCATAATTTCCCATACAGTGTTATAATCCCGTGAATAAAACAATAAACCTATTGACCGATCTCACCTAATTAAAATCATGTCAATGAGGTGTTCTCAAAACTATGAAATTTGGAGGAAAATATATGAAACGGCTGAATTTGCCAGGTCCTAAAGCGCAAGCTATTATTGAACGGGATAATGAATTTATCTCTCATTCCTATCCACGCGGTTATCCTTTTGTGATGGACCATGGAAAGGGCACGCTTGTTTGGGATGTGGACGGAAACCAATTTCTTGATTTTGCAGCGGGTATTGCTGTTGCATCAACAGGTCACAGCCATCCAAAAGTTGTCCGTTCTATCCAGGAACAGGCAGAACAATTCATTCATATCTCATCAGACTTTTACCATGAGTCCTGGGTGCGGCTCGCGGAAAAATTAAGCGATATAGCACCTTTTTCCGGAAATGCCTCCTCATTTATGACAAATTCGGGTACTGAAAGTGTGGAAGCAGCCATAAAACTCGCACGCTATCACAGCCAGCGATCACAATTTATCAGTTTTTTGGGCGGCTTTCACGGCAGAACGATGGGTGCCGTGACGTTAACCGCAAGTAAAGTGACTTATAAGAGAAGATTTGCACCGTTTATGAACGGCGTGGTCCATGTTCCATTCCCTGATCCTTTTCGACCGTTACTTGTGTGCCGAAAGGGAGAAGGCTACGGTGAAACAATCGTCAGATATATTGAAGAGCAGATACTGGCAAAGGTTATCCCGCCAGATGATGTTGCTGGATTCCTGATTGAACCAATCCAGGGAGAAGGGGGGTATATCGTTCCACCCCCAGATTTCTTCCCGGCTTTGAGGGAATTATCCGACAAGTACGGCATCCTGCTCATTGCTGATGAGGTTCAATCTGGTATGGGCCGGACAGGGAGATGGTGGGCGATTGAGAATTTCGGTGTAGAACCGGATATCATCACATCCGCTAAAGGGATTGCCTCAGGGATGCCGCTGGGAGCCATGATTTCACGGAAAGAGATTATGAGCTGGCCCAAAGGTTCCCACGGCAACACATACGGAGGCAACCCCATCTCATGCTCTGCAGCGTTAGCAACCATCGATTTGATCGAAAAACAATATATGCAAAATGCCCTGGAAGTCGGCGAATACACCCTGGATGCCCTTGCTGAGATCATGGTGCGCCACCCAAGCATCGGAATAGTACGCGGGATCGGATTGATGATCGGCGTTGAATTTGTGAAGGATCGGGACACCAGAGAAAAAGCCGTGGCTTTACGTGACGACATTGTCAACCTCGCCTTCGAGCGCGGCCTGCTGACACTTGGCTGTGGGAACAGCACGATCCGCATATCCCCGCCTTTATCCACGAGCAAAAGTGAAGTGGATGATGCTTTGAAGATCTTCGAAGAAGCCATAACGATTGCAGAAAGCAAACACTTGAAAGGAAATTAATTCAGAAATTGGTCCTTTCTCAAGGGATCATCTGAACATAACGCATCCAACCGCTGACGGGATTGGATGCGTTATAATTTTAACTAAAGAAAGCCATCCCGAAACCACTCTCAAATTAGGAGGTCCTATGAATTCAGCGACCATATATATCATCATCTCCATCCTCGCCATTGCGGCAGTTGCCGTGCTTTTATTTTTTGTTAGCAGGAAGAATCAACAGAACAAACTCACACCCCTGGCTGGTCTTGCCTTCTCCTTTGTGACTGCAGGGATCATATTTGGAGATAACAGGCTGATAGGTTACAGCCTGATGGGATTTGGTGTCATTCTTGCTGTCCTTGATATTTTTATTCGGATGAAGCAGAAATGACCTGGACAGATCAATTTATTGGCAATACGCTATCCTGGCTTTTGGAAAAAGAACACCCTGGAGTTCGCTATCTTGCATTAAGAGATCTGCTGAATGTTCCGGAAACAGATGCTGAATATCTTCATTCTCAGAAAAAAGCCCATCAGGAAGGCCCTATTTCTCAGATTTTAAATGAAATGAACGAGGAGGGTTACTGGGTAAAACCCGGACCTGGATACCTGCCAAAATACCGCAGCACAGTCTGGTCTGTGATCATGCTGTCTCAACTTGGTGGAACTGTTCACCTGGACAGCCGGATTGAAAAGGCATGTCAATACATACTTGACCACACCCTGACGGAATATGGTCAGTTCAGCGTAAAAGGAACACCGGGCAGCACTGCTGATTGCCTTCAGGGCAATCTATGCAGCGCGATGTTGGACCTTGGCATACGTGATCCAAGGCTTGACCTGGCATTTGAATGGATGGCTCGCAGCGTTACGGGTGATGGCGTTGCTGAAATGGGAGATAAATCAACGCCCATCAGGTACTATGCCGGCAAGTGCGGGCCTGGATTTCTTTGCGGGGCGAATAATAAACTGCCCTGCGCCTGGGGTGCGGTGAAGGTTATGCTGGCATTCAGCAAACTCCCTGAAGAAAAACGCACGCCTTTGATCGAAAATGCGATACAACAGGGCATTGATTTCCTATTACGTGTAGACCCTGCCACGGCAGCATACCCAACCGGCTATGCGGATAAACCCAGCGGTAATTGGTGGAAGTTTGGATTCCCTGTTTTTTATGTCACCGATATCCTGCAGATCGTTGAAGCCCTGGTACGGCTTGGTCTCGGATCCGATCCTCGCTTAGCGAACGCCCTGGACCTCATCCGCCACAAACAGGACGATAAGGGTCGTTGGCTGATGGAATACAGCTACACAGGTAAAACCTGGGTTGATTTCGGCCTGAAAAAACAGCCCAACAAATGGGTCACCTACCGCGCTGCCTATGTCCTCAAGCACGCAGCATAGGAGATAGGAGATAGGAGATAGTTCATAGCTTAAAGGTGATAGGGGTTAGCTCGTAGCTGGTAGCCTATAGCTGGTAGCAAAAAAGAGATCAAAGCTCAAAGTTGGAAGCGGATAGCTGATAGGTCATAGCTGCTAGCGGTTAAAAAATGCTGATACCTAATAACTACTACCTGATTACTGAATTACAATTCACCATTCACTATAGCCTGATGCGTCATGAAGCCGCATCAGGCGTACGCCGGAAACAGGCGTTTCCGGTGCTCAATTCCCCATTCTAACAATTCACTAATAAATCTGGGATAAAATTAACCCATGTTACCTGATATCCGTGTACGGCAACGGGATTATTTACTGGAAATCTCCCGGGCACTGACAGAGGAATTGGACCTCGACAAGCTCCTGAGTATGATTTTAAAATTCGCCATCGAGCTGCTTGCAGGCCATGCCGGCTTTATCGCCCTGAGCAACAACGTCGGTCACTGGTCTTTGGCAGTCTCCAATGGCCTCCCGGAAGCCATTCAGCGTTTTCTGGATGCGTGGCTGGCCCGAATCCCGCCGATCAAGAATCCAACAGAAATGCAGATACCTGAGATCAACCGGCTGCTGCAGCAGATCAGCATGGGGAACTTATCCGCTGTTGGCCTGCCGCTCATCGCACGGCGTGAGGTGATTGGGTTTATTTATATCTTCCGCAACTATCAGGGAACCTTTTCGACCAATGACCGCTCGCTCTTGTCCAGCTTTGCAAACCAGGCAGCCATAGCAGTGCGTAATGCTCGCCTGTATACGGAAGTCAATCAGGAAAAGCAGCGTATTGATGCCATGCTTGATTCTACTGCTGATGGGATCCTGATCCTCAACCCCGATCATGCAGTTGAGAGAACCAATGCTGCTTTTGCACACATGTATGGCGTATCCCAGGAAGAAATTCAATCCAAATTCCACGGTGATCTAATCCAGTGGATCAAACCTCCCCACGGCATCACCCTGGAACAGGCTGAAGCAGGCGGGTGGCCGTTGTCTCCTCAGGCTATCCTTTATGTAGAAGGGGATATTGAACGGCCGAACGGGCAGCCCCCCCTTCCAGTCGGCATCTCATATGCACCCTTATTGTCCCTGGAAGGCACGTTGATCAACACCATCGCAACAATACGGGACATCACACGCTTCCGCCAGGCGGATGAGTTAAAAAGTGAATTTGTCTCTGTGGTCAGTCACGAACTTAAGACACCGGTAGCCCTGATCAAGGGATATACCAGCACACTTCGTCGAGATGATGTGGAATGGGATTCAGAGGTAATGCGGAACAGCCTTGAAGTGATCGAAGAAGAAGCAGACCGCCTGACTCACCTGATCGAAGACCTTCTGGACGCATCTCGCTTGCAGGCTGGGGGGATGGCGCTAAAGCGGTCAGATATCGCCGTCCCTCAGTTCGTTGAACGATTGGCAGAACGTTATCAGGTTCAAACCCAGGAACATGTGATCATCACAACCATCCCGGAAGACTTCCCTGTCATCATGGCAGATGAGGTCCGCATCGAACAGGTTCTTTCGAACCTGATCTCGAACGCCATCAAATATGCCCCGGGCGGATTGATCACAATATCCGGGCAGACTCGGGCTGATGAAGTGATCATTTGTGTATCCGACGAAGGCCCCGGGATCGCTACCGGGGACATGCCCCATATTTTTGACCGCTTCTACCGGGCACCTGAAACCAGCCGGAAAACCCAGGGGGCAGGACTCGGTTTGTATCTGGCCCGGGCGATAGTGGAAGCGCATAACGGCAGGATGTGGGCAGACCCCAAAACAGCGAAGGGCGCCCGGGTCTGTTTTTCCTTGCCGAGGGATTGACATACATTCACACTGTTTCTCATCCAATCAACCTCTCCATTTTGGAGGGTTAGTCGGGAAAGATGGATGAGGATCAAACAATAGAAAGGACAACCCACCAATGGGAATGAGGCGTCGAAATTGGCGCAGCTATATTCATGCTGAGGATGAAAAACCGCAGCTCTCCTGGCAGCTGATCAAACGGGTTCTGACCTACGGGAAGCCCTATCGCTGGCAGATCGCCGGCAGCTTGCTTTCGATATTGATCTATACCGGTGTCGCACTACTTTCACCCCTGATCCTCAGGCATCTGATCGACTATGCTATCCCGGAAAAAGATGTCAATCAGTTGGTCCTTTCCGCGTTTGGATTATTGGGGCTGCCGATCCTCAGCAGCCTGTTCCAGGTCATCACACGTCGTCTGACAGCACAGGTCGGGGAAGGCGTAATTTTTGACCTGCGTGTTGCTTTATACGAGCACCTTCAGAGCATGTCGCTGCGATTTTTTACACACACCAAATTAGGGGAGCTTATCAGCCGACTGAACAATGATGTGGTTGGCGCACAGACTGCCATCAGCAGAACCCTGGTCACCCTGGTGACAAATGCTATCGAGGTCCTCTCACTCCTGGTGGTCATGCTGATGCTTGAATGGCGTTTGACATTAATGGGCATCATCATCCTGCCCCTGTTTATCTACACTGCCCGTCGCCTTGGAAAGGTGTTCCGAGATATCGCACGCAAACAGATGGAAATGAACGCCAGGATGAATGCCACGATGAATGAGACACTTGAACATCGGCGGTGCATTATTGATCAAACTATTCGGTCGTCGTAAGGCAGAGGTTGAACGCTTCAGCGACCGGGCAAAGGACGTCAGGAACCTGGGTATTCAGCGTGCAACGATGGGGATCATCTTCATGGTCATCGTGCATCTGCTGACTGCCGTAGGCACGTCATTGGTTTACGGTGTTGGGGGGTACCTGGTCATCCTTGAGCTTTTCACACTGGGGACAATTGTTGCCTTTGGCAGCTACCTGTCCCGTCTTTATTCATCTTTTCAGGGCTTGATAAATGCCCCGGTAGAATTTGCCACATCCATGGTCAGCTTTGAACGGGTTTTTGAAGTGCTTGACCTGCCCGTAGGTATCCAGGACCCCGAGAATCCCATCTTTTTAGGAGAGGTTAATGGGGCAATCGAATTTGATAGGGTCACTTTCAAGTATCCTGACTCAGACGAGGGTTTACTTACAGATGTCGATCGGCCCTACCTGCAGGAAAACACTGGCGGCATCCTATCCGGGAAGGCTGCAAAACACAAGCCGGGGATTCCCTTTGCCACAACCAGCCAGGCACGAGAACAGGCACTTAAAGATATTCAGTTTATCGCCAATCCTGGTGAATTGGTAGCTCTGGTAGGCCCCAGCGGGGCAGGCAAGACCACCCTGACTTACCTTATTCCACGGCTATACGAACCCACTGAGGGAGTCATCCGGCTGGATGGCCATGACCTGCGTGAGTTGAGCCTGGATGAGCTTTCCGATGCTATCGGGATGGTCACCCAGGAAACATACCTCTTCCACGACACTATCAAAGCCAACCTGCTTTATGCAAACCCGGAAGCTTCGAATGAAGAGATCATCTCTGCAGCGAAAACCGCCAATATTCATCAATTTATCTCAGAACTTGCGGAAGGGTACAGCACCATTGTTGGTGAACGCGGGTACCGCTTGAGCGGCGGGGAAAAGCAGCGTATGGCTCTGGCACGGGTACTGCTTAAGAACCCGCGCATCATGATCCTTGATGAAGCAACCAGCCATCTTGACAGTGAATCGGAAGCCCTGATCCAGGAAGCCCTTGAGAAACTATATACGAACCGTACCAGCATCGTGATCGCCCACCGCCTGAGCACGATCCTTTCAGCCGACCAGATCCTGGTGATGGACAGGGGAGAGATCATCGAACGAGGGACTCACGAAGACCTGCTGGCAATGGGAGGGATGTACACGCACCTGTATGAGACACAGTTTAATAAATGAGTGAATGGTGAGCGGTTAATAGTGAATAAAATAATCCAGATGAAACTTGATACCTGATTTGGCACTACACCTAGAGGCGACCCATGGGTCGCCCGTGCTTGCCAGAGTGTTTCCCTGTATTATCCCAATTCTGCCACGACCCATTCCCGTTGGTCAGGGTCTCGCAGTGACAAAAATATACATCTTGTCATCGCGAGGAGGTTCTGCAAGAACCGAGGTGGCGATCTCGCACCTAACCACCTTGTGTAAAGGCTTCACATCTTCCAATACGAATACCTGTACACTTCCTCAAACCCCAACCTCTCATACATCCCCAAGGCTGGTTCATTATCCCCTTCCACCTGCAGATACCCATATGATGCCCCCTTTTCCCTCCCCCATCCGGACAAGGCCGCCATCATCGCGCGCCCGTATCCCTTTCTTCGCTCTATGCTGCGCGTATAGATGCTAAAATACCCTAACAGATCCCCCTCAACCACACCCATCCCGCAGGCAACCGGTTCCTCACCAACATACATTCCTATCAAAACCTTTTCCGGCACAATCACATCCAGCACTGCTGCATGATGAACCAACCTGACAACCGGTGTTCCTGTCACCCAGGAACGAACCTGCAGCCAATTCTCCTTATCCATCCTGCGAACTTCCACCTCGTCAGGCAGGTCTTCCCCCTCGTTGATTACCTTTCCCAATACAAGGGTCGTATCAAATTCGTGATAGGCTCGGGATAACAATTCATGCTGTAATGCATTAGAACTGAAAGGCTCCGGCATCCGGAATATTACAGGCAGCCTATGCTGCGTATAGATGCGTTCACAGGTTTGGATTTTCTCATCCAATGGAAGCGTAGAACTTTGACGAACATTCACTGAATTCACCCGCTTGGAATCTCCTCCCGTCATCCGCAGCAGCCAGCCGTCATAATCCATCTGACGTGGTGCAACCCAGGCGTTCAAAGCGGCTGTTTCTATGGCTTGAATCTTTCCTTTCTCCATCACAGGCATCTTTCCAATCATTCCCAAATCGGGTATCTTGTCTCTGGTTAACCGGAATCGGTTTAGTCATTCAACACCAACAAAATGATGACTTGCTGTTCCTGATACAATTCTATCATTCCAACACAACACAAAGCGAACCTATGAAAATTAAACGAAACCAACCAATCAAAACAAATAGATTTATTTGGGCTTTCTTCATTTTCCTCTCACTTTCCCTGCTTTCCATCCCAAATATTACCCACGGCCAATCAACCCAGGAGAGCCGAATTGAGACCTTCACGATCCCGATACCGCAGCTGGATGACCGCCCAAAGAACATCCAGGTGTACCTGCCGCCGGATTACGACACCAGCGAAAACGCATATCCTGTGATCTACCTGCATAACGGTGATGACCTGTTCAACCCCCGCCCCGATGCAGTAGGGGATTATAAAGTGGATGAAACATTGGACGATTTTTCTTTGAAGGGTCCTTAGGCGGTGTCATCGTTGTGGGTATCGAGGTGGATCGCACCACCCCATGGGATGAATACATGCCCTGGGTCAATGAGAATATGCACGATTGGGTCAAATCGAACAACAGCAACGCTGTCCAGGGTGGAGATGGGTTTGATTTCATTGAATTTCATCGTCAATACCCTGAAACCGGAAATCGATTCCCGCTACCGAACCCTCCCAGATCGAGACAATAATGCCATCGGCGGCTTTTGCCGGGGTGCCATATTCCCCATTATCACCGGTATTTCTTACCCGGATGTGTTTTCAAAAGTGATGGCGATGTCACCTGCGGTGTGGTTAGCAGAAGACGGAGGGGCCTGGCTGTCCAACAACAACTTCATCAACTACATCAACAACACAACTTTGCCTGAAGATGTCCTGTTCTATCTTGAGATCGGCACAGTAGAATCAAGCGGGAGCAGACCGCCAATCAAAGACCAGGATGGGAAGCGCATCACCTACCCGCAAGCTTACCTCGAAGGGGCACAAACCGTCTATGAAAGCCTATTGTCCGATGGGGTTCCGGACGAAAACGTTGAATTCAGGGTCATTGAAGGCTCAAAAGGCGGCCGGGATGAGTGGGGCACCCGCATTGGAGAGGTCGTGACGTGGTTTTTCAGCGAAGACAAAACACCTCCACCTGCACGCCCAACACACAGCCCTGTCGAAAAAACACAGACTAAAGCCAATGTTCCAGAACCTGTCGTGGTAGGGGAAGAACCCAAAATCACCTCGCTATTCAAGGACAGGTTGTTTATCGGCGTGGTACTGAGCTGGATACTGCTGGTCATTATCTCGGGTGTACTCCTTTGGCGGAGAAAGAAACGCTGAGTACAATCCTTCATTTAAAATCAATAGCCTTGAAGGGAGTGCTATATGGACAATGATAAATTGTCTGTTTATCTCACTTTCAAGGATGGGGAATAAGGAACTTTTTTCCATATTCTCGGAGTGCAGACTCGACAGTGCGAAACTCAATCCGCCCATCAATCACCTATGGTCTCCTGACCATAGGTGAAAAAGCGATTTGTTGATCATGCACGATTGAATAGCAAACTACGTGATAAATTATTATTAGTCGGGCTAAAGCCCTCACTCCTTCCATATGACTACTATGTCACTATTGCCCATTATAATAAACGCACATCTCTCACTCGATTAAGGAGCAACACATGGAACTGGGTACCTTTTCAATCAGCCTGGCTGTCAGTGATATTCATGCCTCAAAGACATTCTATGAGAAGCTGGGATTTAACGCATTTGGCGGGGATATCGCCCAGAATTGGCTGATCATGAAGAACGAGGAAACGGTCATCGGTCTTTTCCAGGGGATGTTCGAAGGAAACATCCTCACCTTCAATCCCGGATGGAATCAGGATGCTCAGGAGCTGGAATCCTTTACAGATGTCCGTGACCTGCAGGAGAAGTTGAAAAACCAGGGGATAACCCTGATAAGTGAAGTTGAAAAAGATAGTGCTGGTCCCGGCAGCTTCATGCTGGCAGACCCTGACGGCAACATGATCCTGTTTGATCAGCATCAATAATAGGTTGTAGAAGTGTAGGGCGGGTTGCGGTTACAACCCGCCATTTTATTCTTTAGAAGATCAAATTATTTTATCAATTCATTGGAGTTTAATAATGAAAACAATTGGACTATTAGGCGGTATGAGCTGGGAATCTTCCCTGGAGTACTATCGCATCATCAACGAAACGGTCAAAAAACGATTGGGTAACCTGCACTCCGCCCAATGCCTGATGTATTCAGTGGATTTCGCAGAGATCGAAGCCCTTCAGCACGCTGGCGAATGGGATGAACTGACCCGCCAGATGATCGCTGCCGTCCAGCGCCTTGAAAACGGTGGTGCGGATCTCATCGTGATATGCACCAACACCATGCACCGCATGGCGGATGACATAAAAGCCGCCACGACAGTCCCTCTCTTGCACATCGCCGATGCCGCAGCAAATGCGATCAAGGCTGCCGGGTTGAAAAAGGTGGGACTGCTGGGAACACGTTTCACTATGGAAGGTGCCTTCTATCGGGAAATACTGGAAAACGAGCATGGTTTACAGGTGGTGATCCCCCGAGATGAGGACAGGGAAAAAGTCCACCACATTATTTACGATGAATTGGTTCAGGGGCAGATATTGGAAAGTTCTCGGGGGGTATATCAAGAAGTGATCGAACGCCTGCAGGGTCAGGGTGCCCAGGGCGTGATCCTGGGCTGCACCGAGATTCCCCTGCTGATCAGACAGTCTGATGTGGATATCCCGGTCTTTGACACCACAACCATTCATGCCCAGGCAGCAGTGGATTGGGCATTGAGTGAGGAATAACTCATTCACAGTTGCTTCGCAATCTGTGTGACATATCAACTAATATTGAACGTCTTGTATACATACATATGACTCGCTATAATGATTCTAGGCCGCTGTATTATTCCCATCCACAGGAGGAATCAGCATGAAGAAGTCAATAAAAGGAATAATTATTTCAGCAGGTGTGTTTGTTTTCCTCATAGGTTTATTGACAACCCAAATATCCCTATCCAAAAAAGATGCGATCCACTCTCAACCCTCCGGCTGTTCAGTGTTTACCATCTCAAAGGGAGACCAGGTCTTCTTTGGTGGCAACGACGACTATATCACAACCGATAACTACTTCTGGGTTGACCCTGGCCCAGCCCAGGATTACGGTGCGATCTGGATCGGTGAGGTCGGGAATGTGCAGCAGGGCGTCAACGAAAAAGGTCTGGCTTACGATGCCAACGGGCTGCCAAGAGTGGACGTCAACCCACATATCGAGCGCCAATTCGTCGAAGGCGACTATACGATTTATCCAATTCGCATCATGCGTGAGTGTGCTACCGTGAAGGAAGTGATCCACTGGGTCAACACACACCAGTGGCATTCCTACATGCACGACCAGATGCATTTCGCTGATGCCACCGGAGATGCAGTGATCATCAGCGCTGGACCGGATGGCGAAGTGGTATTCACCCGAAAACTTGAAGGGGACAGCTTCCTGGTATCAACCAACTTCAATGTGGCAAATCCCAGCAACGGCTTTGGGTACCCATGCTGGCGCTATGATAAGGCCACGGAACTACTGGAACAATTGGTACAAAATGGTGAAAAACTGACTACCAGGAAAGCTGCTGATGTGCTGGATGCCATCCATGCAGAACAATCTTCCAGCTGGACATTAGGATCCATGGTCGCCGACTTGCAGAATTTGGATGTTTACCTGTACTATTTTTATCAATTTGACAGCCCTGTGCTGATCAATGTTCTGGATGAATTAGCCAATCCACGCCCCGGAATGAACATGAGCGAACTCTTCCCTGAGGAAGTCCAGCAGGAGGGCATGCGGCGATATGAAGAGCTACAGTCGCAAAGGGGATCCTTTTCAGCTTTCGGGAAAATCTGGCTTTGTATTGTTGCTGCCAGTTTGCTTGTATATCTTATCAGCACGATCTGGACCCGCAGGGGATGGGCATTCTGGATTCCAATTGTTCTGATCCTTGGTCCCATCGGCTTGTTGATCTGGTTGGTCGCTGGACGCAAACAAGAACCTGAACGCTGGCAGTCGATCCTGGTGGAAGCGGCTGGGGACGTGAACCCCACAGTCGTTGGATTCTTTGTTGTGTTGATCGGGTTAATGCAGTACCCTATGGGACAAGTTGTCCAGATCCTTTTATTACTCAGCCTCCCTTTGTTGATCGGATTATTCCTTTTTCAAAGCCCCCTGCTGAACTGTGCAGCTCGAAGGGGCTACTTCCACACCCTGGTCCAGCGAATACCGCATACCTGGGCTGTCACGAACCTGGGTGTTGCGGGTATACTCCCCTTCATGCTGTTGATCGCCAATCTGAGCGCACAAATTCCCATGCCAGCCTGGATCGTAATTGCCTGGTGGGGGTTCACAGCTATTAGCGCGGTCGTTTCGATACTTCTGCTGTCAATATTCCACAGATGGGGAGTAAAGCGCGGCTATCAAGCCTGGTCAGTCCTGGCAGGGAATGAAGGGGAGGTCACCTCAGGCTCCTGGAAGAAATTATGGTGGTGGATCCCTGTGAGCTATGTCGTTTTACTTGCCAGTATGTTTGCCTTCTCAATCCTTCAACAAGCGATGCGGTAAGGTCAAAAGATTTTACATGACCGTTCACCCTTGGTCTCCTGACCATGGGTAGAGCAGCTCTAATCCTGCGCTGTGTACTCTTGCACCGTCTCCCAAGCAATGCGCTGCAAGAAAGCTGCTTGCTCTTCAGTCACAGCATCATCATATCTGGCGCCATCATGATAAGAAGCTAGATACGATAGACCGACTGGACTCTTTTCAAACAATATCGCATAGAAGACATTTGCCGCAAGATAGCTTCCATGGATACTTGGATGAAGCTTGTCACTTCGGTACAGATCCAGGTCTGGACGTTCTTCCATCGAACGCGCCCAGGCAAAGCCAACTGGCACAATTTCTACATCTAGTTCTTCTCCAATATCAATAAACGCCACGGCAATGTCTTCAGTTGAAAGCTCCCGGCGCGCCCATGTCATAAATAATACAGGCTCAGCCCCTGTTTTCCTTATCTCTTCAACGAATAAACGTGTGTGCTCGTGGAATGAATCCACACCTGCAAGAGAAAGGGCATCCTGTAGAACAACCACATCGTAGTCCCCTTCACTGATCATTTCACTTGCCTTGGTGTGATTCCAGATCCATTCTAGTGGCTTTCCAGGTCTGACTAACGATTCAGCCTGGATGGCTAACGCTGGGTCAGCAGAATTCGCCAATTCCATTAGGTGATGCTCCAGGCCACCGTTATAGTAGGTCAAGCTGTTGCCAATAAACAGAATCTTGTCCGGTAGTTCAGGTTGGGGTTCTGAGGATATTCTCCCACAAGCTGAGCCTGCAAGGATCAGGCACGCCAAAAAGGAAATAATTGTTAGGCAAAAGAAATTCCGATTATTGACCAATGACTTTCTCCTTTCTCAATATCTGGTTTCGTAACAAAACAAGCTACATGAGAAGTGATATCCGCTTAGAACACTAGCAAATTTCAGACATGCAACAAAGATGAACGAATTAAACCTTTGATACTTCCACTCGCCAGAAAGCGCCTTATTTTTAATGCTCAAACCCCTGTCCATCTAAGGCGACGGCGGCTTGACCAGGAAGTATCCAAACCCAACTGTGAAGAACAGATAAATGAGCACAGGGAGCCAGCCAAGCACATTGGTTACACCCCTCAGGACTGTGATCAGCGTTATGACCAAGCCGGTCAGGTTATAAGCCACCATCCCACGGATGATCGCTTTCCGAGCTTTGGTTTCACGCGAAAACCTTGAAAACCATGTCAGGAGGAAATTACCAAGCAGGGACGCGCCGTACTGCCATGCCGGGAAGATACCAGCCGCATCGAGACTCATACCAAATAAACCATAAAAGAACTTCGGGACGAACAGGATAGGGAGTGCAAATGCAAGGCATACAAGAGAT
>CAVYEQ010000004.1:0-345792 GCA_963767675.1 uncultured Chloroflexia bacterium | reverse complement strand
ATTCCTGATTGGCAAAAAACCCAGCAGGCAAGATCTGAATATGCATTGACTGCCAGCATCACGCCCTCAATGATTTTCAGCACCAATCTGCAACACCAACAAATCACAGCCAACCTTCCTCAACACCCACTTTACCTCCAACATTGACAGACACACCTGAACCAACAGATTGAAAAATCCAATCAGGTACTGAAGCTTGATACACCTATCGGGTTTGAAAAGAAATTCATCATCCACCAGGCTGTTGCTGGAGAAACCCTTGGTCTTTACGCCAAACAACATAACACAAGCGTAAGTGCCATACGCGAAGTAAATCTAAACTTGCCAACTGTTTTGTATGTTGATCAAATTCTCGTTATCCCTGTTGATATAACGGATGTTTCAAATTTACCAATCTTTGAAACTTATCAAATAAGTGTTGACGGATTGACTGTTCCGGAAATTATAGAGCAGCTTGGTGTCCCTGTGGACGCTTTTAGACTTAATAATAATATCCCGATCAACTATATCTTCACTTCAGGTGAGTGGGTGCTTGTACCCAGGCAGCGTCCCTGATCGATTTCTTAGCAAGAAAGTTCAATTTTATGTCTTCCATTCTATTTATGTGCACAGCCAATCGGTTTCGTTCACCCCTCGCAGCTGCTTCGTTTTCACAAAAACTGAGCCAAAATAAATATAGATGAACATCTTGAAATTTCAAGTGCGGGGACATGGACTCAGAATGGGCAGCCAGCAACCTCAGAAGCCATCAAATTAGCAGAAGCACATGGGCTTGATCTGACAGCGCATCTTTCCCGTGAAGTTACACAAGATATTCTAAAGTCAATCTGATTTGATCATCGTGATGGTCAATGGTCATAAAGAAGCAATCACGCACGAATTTCCCGAATGTAAAGAAAGAGTTTTCTTGATTGACGGAAGCCGTTGGAGAACCGCCTGCAGATATTCCTGACCCTTATTTCACTGATGAACCCGCAGATATCGTCGCTGCTGAAATATTTGACGCTGATCGAACAAGGCTATCAAAAGATCATTGACCTGGCAAATCAAATCAGCGAGAATCGGGAAAGCCACGCCTAAATAGCCCTTCCCCTTTAACCTCTTGATAAAATAATGGGATTTAATTAACGGTATAATGCTTTTGGTTTTCTAACCAATCTCTATAGATAAGGCTTGTCAAATATTGAATGCAAAAATGAATGAATTTGTGCGGTATGTCAATCGACCTGTCATTCGGTTCCAACCTCGGTTGGGCAGTTTGGATATCGAACTCACCGAACGCTGCAACAATAACTGCATCCACTGCTGCATTAACCTCCCGGCAAATGATAAGACAGCAAAGAAACGTGAAATGAGTACGGATCAGGTCAAAGCCGTACTGTCAGAGGCTGCTGATCTGGGCTGTCTGCAGGTGCGTTTCACCGGCGGGGAACCGCTTATACGGTCGGATTTTGAAGAGCTGTACATTTTCGCCCGTCGTCTGGGATTGAAGGTGCTGATCTTCACCAATGCACGCCTGATCACATCCTCAACTTGTGGACCTGCTTGCTCGTATACCACCCCTGGTGTCAATGGAAGTGACGGTGTACGGGATGCAGCAAGGAGTTCGTATGAGGCGGTCAGCCGTGCACCGGGCTCTTTTGACCAGTTCTGGCGTGGTGTGAACCTGCTCCTTGAAGCCAAAATACCTTTTGTGGTCAAGTCTGCCCTGCTCCCGCCCAACAAGCATGAGATTGAAGAATTTGAAGCCTGGGCAGCCACAATTCCCTGGATGGATAGAAGCCCACGTTACAGTATGTTCCTGGACCTGCGCAACCGGCGTGATGACCCGGAGAAAAATGATCTCATCCGATCCTTGCGGATATCCCCTGATGAAGGTTTGAAGATCTTGACGAGAAATGCGGATGGCTATCGAAAAACAATGGAGGAATTCGCCGCGAAATTCATGGGACCTGCCGGTGAGAGATTGTTTGCTTGTGGAGCAGGAAACGGACTGTGCATTGACGCTTACGGCCGGGCACAGCCTTGCATGGGTGTGCGTGACCCTGAACTAACAGTTAACCTGTACAACAGCAGGACCCAACCCTTTGGATGCCGCCTTGGAACGCTTTTCTCACCTGAGAGAAATGTGCGCAACCAATCCTGAATACTTACGGCGCTGCGCACTGTGTTTCATAAAAGGACTCTGTGAGCAGTGCCCCGCCAAATCCTGGACGGAGAACGGCACACTCGATACACCGGTTGAATACCTTTGCGAAGTAGCCCACGCTCAGGCTCGCTGGCTGGGCTGGTTGGGTGAGGATGAATACGCCTGGGAACCTGAAGTGCTTGCTAAATTCGAAGGGACCATGCAAGAATTAAAGAAGAAATTTCAGGTTAAGCTGGAGATGTCCAGTGAAGATAGGATTTGCGAATAATGGATTTCGTTAAGAAGAAGAAACTAACCTTTATGCCGCGAATCCCACTGGAGGGGTCCATTGACCTGACCTACCGCTGCAACAACCGCTGCCGGCACTGCTGGTTGTGGATGCCGGAGAATGATCCGGTTGAGAAGAAAGAGCTGACACTTGATGAGATCAAAGGCATCGTGGATGAAGCCCGTGCAATGGGGTGCCGGCGATGGAATATCAGCGGGGGTGAACCCATGCTGCGGCCGGATTTCCCTGAGATCTTTGATTACATCACAAGAAATCAATGGGCTATTCCCTGAACACGAATGGCACCCTGATCACCCGGGAAATTGCCCAATTGATGAAGCGCAAAGGCAGTAAGATGGTCGCATTGTATGGCGCAACTGCTGAAGTTTATGACCATGTGACCCGAAATCCAGGTGGATTTAAGAAGGTCATGCGTGGGATTCAGTATACTTGCAAAAAGCTGGCGCCGGGTTCACCGTTCAGTTGATCCCCATGAAAGCAAACTGGCACCAATGGGATGAGATGGTTGCACTGGCAAAGAAACTTAGCCCCCATTGGCGGGTTGGGGCACCCTGGTTATGGCTGTCACAGGATGCGTCACCCCAGCGCAACCGGGAGATTGCAGAACAGCGCCTGCCGCCGGAAGTGGTGGTTCAATTGGATCAAGCCTGACCTCTCCTATAAAGAATGGCAAACCGATCTCGTACGTGACCATGAAATCCAAAGCCATTGCGATAACGATTGTTTGCCTCATGCATCGAGAAGCCGGCGTGATTTTCATATCGATCCATACGGAATGATGTCCTGGTGCAGTTTTATCAAGGATCCTGAATTGCGCTATGACCTCCGCAAAGGCACCTTCCGGGAAGCCTGGGAAGAATTCATCCCTTCCTGTGGGGATAAGGTTTGCGGAGATCAGGAATGGCATGAAAATTGTGCCATATGTGATCTCCGATCTGACTGCCGTTGGTGCGCAGTATATGCAAAACTGGAAACAGGCCGGTATGGTGCTCCTATCCCATATTTATGTGAGGTGGCAAAAGCATCTCGACGATTTAAATCAGATTGGGAGGAAAAACACCGCCGATACTTCAGAATTGCAGGGATCACTGTGCTGCGTGGAAAGCGATCTGGACCTTTCACAGGTGAAATTTAAAGATGAATTGATTGATTTTGCTGTAGATGGTCCAGGTGAGGACAATGTCACACTGCGCCATCACTTTGAAATCCCTGATCTGAGAGATGTCGATTTGGGTGAAGAATTATACCGAAAGGTTCCCTGGGCGATTTCCCGCAAAGGTAACACGTGGTTTTACCTTGGGATAAATCCAATGAGAAGAATTCGACAAAATTAGATCAAATTTCTCATCCAATCATCAGAGAGAAGCTTCACCGTTTGGGTATTTTCAATGCAGATCATTCAAGAGGAGATATTTATAGCCCTCCGAAATCAGAAAAACGGATTCTTGAACACGGATTCCAATCCCTGTCCCTTTTCCCAACTGATCAAATCTGGCTGGCGCCCCTGCTTGCTGACCGCAACGCAGTGCTGCTGCATTCATCCGCAGCGATCATTAATGGAAAAGGGTTGGTTTTTGTTGGTCACTCAGGCGCGGGAAAAACCACAACTATGAATCTGCTGAAACAAGCGCAAATTGAAAATAATTTGGATATCCAAATCCTATGTGATGATCGCAATGTGTGCGAAAATGGCCTGAAGGCTGGCGTGTACACGGTACCTGGAGTCATGGGGATATTAGCGAGGTTTCACCTGAATTAGCACCTTTACAGGGAATTTATTTTCTAGAACAATCCAATATTAATCAGATTTCTCAAATCAATAACCGCCAAGATGCATGGAAGCGGTTGATATCAACCTTGATTGACCAATGATTACTGCTGATTGGTGGAATAAAGAGTTGGAATTGGTATCACAACTCCTAGAGGAAATTCCCAATTTCTGTATGCAGTTTCAAAAGAGAAGCAAGATCATCTTAAGAATTTGATAAATATGGTATAATGAATAAATAATATTCAATAAGAGAAGAGATATCGGATCTTTCAAAAAGGTTTTTTTGTTAACAAAGGAAAAATGAAAATGGAAAACCAAGTGAGAAATGAAAAGGAATCGAAAAAGCCTGATTAATTGTGCTAATCCGAAATAAACCTGAGGAAGCTGTGTTACAGAATTGTAAATCAGCCAATCTTGAAACATCATCCGATAATGATAATAGTGGATGTGAGAAATAATGTTCCTTATTATGCATGTGTTGATTGTAATGAATTAGTCGCAACTTAATTAGCTTGAGATCGAAAAGATCGACAATTCTTCAAATAGAACTCTTTTAGTAAATCTGGAATAAACTTCAATCTCTCACTCATTTTTTGAGAAAACTATTATTCCTGAGACAACTGTTTTGGGGTGAGTAACGTTGGTTTAAAGTACCTGAAATACCTTGTTGATTTATTCCGAGAATTGTAAGGCGTCTCTCCTCATTCAAGGTCAATTCTCCTGTGTGTAATTAATGATTGAAGCTTACTAAAATTTTTAAAAGCATAATCCTTGGATCACTTTATCAGAGGTGAACCAGTAATTACAAATTGAACACGAATATGATGGCTCATAATGCCATTTCATAAGTATTCGATAACCATTACGCGGGCCATATCCAGATTTTGAAAATTGTTTGTAGGTAGAAAAAATTTAACAAGTCTGTAATGTATTTCTCCCCTCCTTGCATCTGACAAAAATTGATCAGGTCTTCCTTATTAAGTTTTATTCGAAAATAAGTTTTTATACTTTAACCTCTTCCTTACAGAAATTAATACCAACTATTTGAGGCACACCTTTATACTTCACTATTTGTGTAATTATAAAATCTAATTTTTCTTTTGAACAACCAGCAATTTCTAAGATTTTTTTTGATTGCACCAAAGCTGCTATATTTTTTTGTCGGAACCTAAGTATTAATATATAACTTACTTCCCCAAACATCATTATCAAATCCGACACCATACCCAAGCCACATGAATGAGTTTGGGTTTCTAAATGCGTCTGGAGAATTTGAAAAAAACCGGATTATTTGATCACTAAATCTCGCACTTCGCAAGCTACAATTACTTGAAAAAAAATCAAATGCTGGTAATTTTAAAGATTAAAGACGATCTCTTTTGCTTAAATCCTGGATAGAAAGGTTCGGTAACGAATCGGATTATTGGGGATTGACCGAACTTTTGTTTAATTGAAAATTCCACTGGAGTTTTGTCAGGACAGAGGCAAGAGTTGAAAGGAAGTTCTTGATTTACAGATAGGTTTGCCCATTCATGAGCAATATCCAAGAAGGCCTTTGTTACTAAACTCTTTGTTGTTGCAGAATTTGATATTTCGGAAATTGTAGCAACGACAGACTGTTTCCATGTGTATTCAGTTTCCATAATCCATTACTCTGTAAAATATTTATTTCTCGAAATTTCAATCTGTCAGGTAACTTAAACATCATTTTTTAGTAAAAATGATATTATCAAGAGAATGTAACCTGAATGATGCTTGAAAACATAATAGTAATTTTTTTCTAGAATATATCATTCTTAGATTTAGTATTAATTATAAATTATGTACCCCAAAAAACTTTAATATTCTTCTCATCATCACCTTACCTTTTGATAAATCTTATCGAAATAACGTGAAAAGTATGTTTTTGGATTCCCATAATCTCCTTAGGATATCGGGTTTTTCACTAACTTATAGAAATTTTTTGCATAATTAAAATCGAGAAACTAATAAACCTAAACTTTGATGATTTCGTAAGCCTTCGGTGTATGTACTCAATGAAAAATCATTATTCTTTAAAGCATAGGTTATTTGTTGAGAAACATAATCACCATAAGCTAGTGCAAATGATATCCCTTCAGCTAATAATGGATCTACACCAGCAGCATCCCCCGCTAGAATAACGCGAGGAGTTTTGACAAGTTGTTATTGACATTAAATAAACGAACGGACTTCCCTTTAACCATAATCTTAAGTTTAATTCCTTTTTTCTTAACCAATTTTTAATTGCTTCATAAATTGAAACCTGTGGAATTGAAGAATCAATATGGCTATAAAAAGTCCCCAATTCATCGCCAATTTACCGTCGACATCCTTGGGAAAATCCCAACAATACCCAGTTAGCCATTTTTCATCACACTGAAATCGAAAACGGCAATCTCCTGATCGAATTGCTTTGTATTTTTTTTTTCATAAGGGGAAATAATATTCAACAGATTGCCAGTTTCCTGAAATCCCTCCCAACTTAGCATTCTACGGATAGGACTATTTGCTCCATCTGCACACACAAGGATTTTGGCATGAAAAACATTTTCATTAGTGATTACTTCGATAAAATCCTTTTTTTGAGTTGCATCCAATGCGGTTTGTCCCTGATGAATGGCGATCCCAAAAAATTCTCCTGAATTTACTAACCATTTATCAAATTCTTCACGATTTATAATTCTGAACAAATTATTTTTCCGTAAGATAATTTTTTGATCACAGAATTTACTGTAGTTTCTCCTATAGGGAGAAAGGCTGGGGGAATCTGTTAAACCGGAAGTTTCCAAGATATTTAATCACAATCTCGGGAGAATCCCTCCAGCGCAAAGTTTCTCTCTGGGAAATGTAGACTTATCAATGACCACCAATCTATTTTTCCAAGTCGGATCTTTCTTATAAAGGTGCAACGCTGTTGACATGCCCTATCGGACAGCACCAACGATTTTAAATACATCAACATTCCGCACATTTTTCATGACATTATTATAATGTACTCATTTGCTAAAGGTTTAAAATATATAGATAAATGCTTATACAATTATGTGGAAAATGAAGATCCTTTGGTTTTCCAGGTTTTCTTAAAGGTTTTGTTACGAAAAATAAATTCAAATCATAATATGATTTTAACAAGATATCTAAATTAGTTTTCGTTCCACTTGAAAAATAAATCAATGTTCCAAGTGTGAATGCGATAAGAAAGAAAGTTGAAATAAAAAATATGAATTCACCGTTCTGATAAGAATCGAATTCTAACTTCAATTTATCATCCTTCAGATGATATCGTCGCTAGAGAAATTGAAGGTGAGATAGTGATTATTCCCTTGGTGTCAGGTATTGGGAATGCAGATGATGAACTTTTCACCCTCAATGAAGCTGGGAAAGCCATCTGGAAGAAACTGGATGGGAAACGAACCCTAGGGGATGTCATTCAATCCCTGAAAGAGGAATTCAATGCAGATCCGGAGGAGTTGGAAGCAGATGTGCTTGGTTTTGTCAATCAAATGGTCGAATGGGGTATCCTGTACGGTGGTTGAATAATCTTTAAATTGTTAATTCAAGCGCATATCAATCAGTTATAATTCAAATCTTACGCGAAATCTCCAACACGGAGTGTCCAGGTATGAATATATCATTCTCAGATCACAATCTGTTAATAATTTCAGAAAAATACTCCCGGAACACCTTCATAAGCTATAATTACATTCATGTCTGAATGGTTAAAATACTTCAAGTCCGGGATCTCACACGAGAAAGCCCCTGATCGGGTTGAAGAGCAGCCCCTCCCCATCAAAACCGCTCTAAAGAACCTGCTGCCGTTCATTAAACCTCACTGGCGATTAGGGGTGATCAGCGGCGTGATGATCCTCCTGACCAGCCTGCTGGTATTCCCCCTGCCGATGATCTACCGTTTTCTTAATTGATGATGTCATCCTGGCACAACGAATGGACCTGCTTCTCTGGGGGGTTCTGTTGGTCATTGGGGTCAAAGTGATCAGTTTGGGGGCAAACCTTGTGCAAAAGTTCACCACCACCAATTTCAGCCAATCCGTCATGATGAATATCCAGAAAGCATTGATGGAGCATGTCTTGCGGCTTCCCAAAGCGTTTTTTGACCAGAAAGAAGTGGGCTACCTGATCTCCCGCATTGGGTCTGATGTGCAGGGTTTGAACTGGTTCTTTTCCGGCACGGTCATTTACATGCTGACCAATATCTTCAAGTTCCTTGGTGGATTGGGTTTCCTTTTTTACCTGGAATGGCGTCTTGCACTGGGCTGCCTGCTCGTTCTGCCAGCCCTGCTGTTTTCTGTTCGGTTCTTTTCAAGCCGGATACGCAACCTGAGCCACCACAGCATGGAAGCACGTGCAAGTATCTATACAGGCTTGCAGGAGACGATCGCATCCATCCCCCTGATCAAAGCCTTTTCGTCTGAAATCTCGGTGAAACACAGCGTGTCATCAATGCGCTGGAAGAAAGCCGGCAGATCACCATGCAGCAAAATGTGGTTGGATCGGTTGCCAGCCTGGCGATCAACAGCGCACCGGACCTGGCTAAAGGAATTGTCCTTGTCATTGGGGCTTACCTGGCCATTCAGGGGGATTGGACGCTTGGTTCCTTGCTGGCATTTCAATCCTATATGGGTTATGTGTTCAGCCCTGCCATGCAGCTTGGCAGACGCTAACCTGTCCGTCCAGAGATCGCTGGCCTCTCTGGAAAGGGTGATGAACCTTTTGAACACAGTGAAAGAAGAAAATCTGGAAACAGGAATCAAGGTTGAACATATCCAGGGTGAAATCACCTTTGATAACGTCTCCTTTTCTTATGGCGGAGAGGAAAAGGTACTTGAGGATATTACTTTTCATATCAAACCAGGTGAACACATCGCCCTTGTTAGGTCCTTCCGGTGTTGGGAAAACCACTTTGGTGAGTTTGCTGCTGTGCTTCTACCAGCCAAACCAGGGTGAAATCATCATAGATGGTGACGCCCCTATCTACATACAACCTTCCATCCATCCGGCAGTCGGATAGGGTACGTCTCCCAAAGCAACCTGCTGATGTCAGGAAGTTTCCGGGAAAATCTGCATGTATGGCAATCCTGACGCTTCTCACGAAGATGTGGAAAAGCATCAAATGCTGCAGGAATCCATACCTTCATCCAACAGCCTTCCCATGGGTATGACTCAAAAATTGGTGAACGGGGTGTCAACCTATCCGAGGGTCAAAAGCAGCGGTTATCCATTGCCAGGGCTCTGATCAAGGATCCTGATATCCTTATCCTTGATGAACCCACGTCTGCCCTGGACAGCATAATCGAACAATCGATTTTTGCTTCCCTGCCTGAGTTTATCAAAGACAAGACATTGATCATTATCGCCCACCGGCTTGCGACCATTCAAAAATCAGACAGAATTTTCCTGCTCAATGATAAACGAATCGCTGCAAAGGGATCCCATAGTGAACTGCGTGAAACAAACGCCCTTTACAAAAAAATGATCGCCAATCAAAACATTGATGGCTAAATATTCAAGCATAGCCCATGACCTTCTATCGTGTGGTATGCTTGATAAATTGCTTTTCTTTGATGTTAAATCATCATCAGAGCAAAACGGCTAACAATCTATTAAATTTGCAAATTACGTGAGGTTGCAAAAAATGTTGGAGATTCGGTAATGGATATCAGAACACTTCTAAATCTACTCAAACGCTGGCTCTGGCTCCTGGTCCTGCTAACCATCCTGGGCGGCGCAGGAGGATATTACTTCAGCAGCCAGGAAACCCCTGTCTATCAAACCTCAACCAGGTTTATGTTTTATATCACAAGCCAGAATGTCAGCAACACAAACATGGGTTACATCGACAGCAGCAGCATGACTTCGACAATCATTGAATTGTTTTCATCTGAAACAGTTATCGAACAAGCTTCTCTGGATCTGGGATTTTCAGTATCTCCAGGACAAATCGTAGCCTCAGATATGATCGAGTCACCGTTCATCGAGCTATCGGTGAAAGACACCAATCCTGAACATGCGGCCTTGATCGCGAATAAATTGGTCGAGGTTTTAATCAATGAGATTGACCAGCTTCAATCCTCACAGTACACGCTGGCTGAACAAAACCTGGAAGACCGCATCGAACAGGTTGAAACCCAGATGCTAGCAGTACAGGACCAAATCAACGAGATAACAACAACAAATGTGGAAGAAAGCCTGGCAGAGGTGCAAAGCCAGATTGATGACCTTCAGGGTCAGATCAATGAATTGGAGATAAAGATCGCCAATATTGATCCCCTATTAGCTACTGATGAAGAGTTATTTGAATTAGCCGGATACCAGGACCAGGTTGAACAACTATCCCCGATCCTTGAACTTTATCAACAAATTTACACCAACCTGGTTGTGTTAGGCCAACCCTTAAGTTCGAGTGATGATACAAATTTCTCCCAATTGGACCAGCTTGAGACAACTTTTGGGTTATATCGACAGATCTATATTAACAGCATAGGCAGTCTTGAAAGCCTGCGTCTTGAAAAGGATCAGAATAAGCCGACAGTCATACAAACCAGGCGAGCAGGCATCCCAAGCACACCAATTTCACCCAAACCTCTCCAATCGGCTACCCTTTACGCATTCATCGGTCTCCTTGCGGCAGGCGGGTTCGCGTTCATGGTTGAATTTCTTGACGATACGATCAAGACACCTGAGGATGTTGAAAAAATCATGGGGCTGCCTGTGATTGGCTATGTGGAGGAAATCCCACATTTTTCAAAAGCGACCAGGGAGGATGGAAAACAGCATTTATTTGTATCAAATCAACCGCGATCAATGGTCTCAGAATCCATGCGCTCGCTCCGCACAAATTTGGAATTCTTAGCTGTTGATCACCCAATACAAACGGTCCTTGTCACCAGCAGCTTGCCTGGAGAGGGGAAATCAACCATTGCAGCTAATCTTGCCCTCATTATGGGGCAAAGTGGGAGGAAAACACTCATGGTTGATGCCGATTTACGGCGCCCTCACATCCATAAAGTGTTCAATCTTTCAAACAGGGTTGGATTAAGTGATCTGCTGAGAAGCAAACTCGATATTGATCAGGTCATAGCAAAAATGCCGTCCAACGACGAAGTGAGTGTCATCACAAGCGGCAGCCTTCCCCCAAACCCTGCAGAACTATTGGCAAGTGAAAAAATGGCGCAAATCATCCAATCCTTTAGAGAGATATATGATTTCATAGTGATAGACAGCTCACCCATGGTTGTAACGGACCCTCAGGTTACGGCTTCGCGGGTGGATGGTTTGATCTATGTCATTCAACCTGGCAATACTCGCACACGGCATTTAACCGCCCCGATGGAACAGCTAGGTCGGATCAATACTCGAGTGCTTGGCGTGGTTATGAACCGGATACCCCGGAAATTAAGCGCATACTATCATGGCTATTATTACACCTCATCATACTCTTCAGATGTGAAACAGGGCTATTTTAAGGACGACTCATCCGGAAACTGAAACGGATCATATCGCAGTCATCAAAACGGCAGTTGATTAATTCACATCAACAATGATTTGACAGTATCAATGACAAGATCCTGCTGCTCTGCAGTCATCGTCGGGATAGAGGGGTAAAGTCACTTCCCGTCTGAGAAACTTCTTCCGTGATGGGCAGGTGAAAATCACCAATTCGACTCCTGTAATATGAAAATGTATGAATGGGGCGATAATGGATGCTGGATTGGATGCCTGCATCCCGCAGCCCAGTCATAAAATCTTCTCGGTTGACATGCTTGGGAAGCACGACAGGGAAAATGTGGTAGGCTGGTTCACCTCTTTCTTCCGTTTTGAAAGGCAGTCCTAGCTCAATATCCTCCAATCCCTCCCAGTATCCATGAGTCAGGATCTTCCGCTGCTCATTATTCCATTTCAGCTTCTTAAGTTGAGCTAATCCCAGGGCAGAACGGATTTCATCAATACGGTAATTAAAACCCAGGTCCACCACATCATAGGAAAAGGCATGTCCTTTATGCCGGTCATAGGTCAGGGATGTCATACCATGCGAGCGCTGCAGTCGGATTTTCTCAGCCAAATCATCCCGGTCTGTGACGACCATCCCTCCCTCCCCGGTTGGCAGGTTTTTATTGGAGAAGAAGCTGAAGCAACCCACATCCCCCAGTACACCCAATGCTTTTCCATCCAATGAAGCGCCAGGAGCATGCGCAGCATCCTCAATGATCGGCAGGTGATGTTGTTCAGCCAATGAATTTATCTCCTCCATCCGGCAAGGGTAGCCGGCATAATGCATCACGATGATCGCTTTCGTTCGGGGTGAGATCAACTGCTCAATCGATTTCGGGATCAATCGTCAGGTCATCTGAGTCCAATAACATCCGCGAATCTCACTTCTGCACCGCAGTACAAGACTGCATTCGCCGTTGCCACAAAGGAAAGAGACGGTACGATGACCTCATCTCCAGGTCCAATCCCCAATGACAGGCAGGCTAAATGCAATGCGACGGTGGCATTGGAAACTGCAATGGCATGCTTTGACCCTGTCAGTTTAGAGAACGCTTCTTCAAATTCATGGGTGACCGCCCCCATCGTGAGCCATTTTGAGCGCAAAACGTTCAGCACAGCCTGTTCTTCTTCTTCTCCATAATCCAAATCTGCCAGGGGGACACGCCATTCCATAGCTTTTCCTTCTTTTATCATCTCAGCGCTTAAAAGTTCATCCACTTTTGAGCTTATCGTTTGATATGATTGATTATACATTAAGGCAAGAACCTGTTGCCTAACTGAACCGCGTATGAATAAAATTGATCCTGATAGTTTTGAACAGGAAAGGAAACCACTGGCATATTCTTCATTTTCTTGATAGAATGCTTAAGGATAATCCTCCTGAAAAACAAAATGGATAAACAACGCCTTAACAAGTGTGCGTTGTCACCAAAACACGATTGAGGAAAATATGAAGCGAAAACGAACCGGACGCACATTACTAATTGTTTTAGCATCAATAGCCAGTGTTCTCATCATCGGGGCACTTGTCGCATGGAACACACCTCTGTTTGGTTCAAAACTGAAGCAGCTGGATTCGGTTTTCAATCCTGATGCCCTTGAAGAAGCTGCTCCTGAAACAGAAGAAGATAGCGACATGGAAGCCGCTGATGAACCGGAAACAGAGGACGATACAGAAGAGGAAAATCCGGAAGAATCAGCCCCTGAGGAAGAGGTGGTTGAAGAAGGTGAACCCGTCTGCAACGGCCCCGAAAGCTTGAATGTTCTGGTCCTCGGGATTGATGAGAATGCGCAATCAGATGCGATCCGCTTGATGCATATCGATTTTGTCGAATCAAAAGTGTATGTGCTTTCAATTCCACGAGATTTTTATGTGTCAATTGCAGATATGGCAGATTACGGCATCACCAAAGGACGCATCAACGCTACTTATGGCTATGGGGAGAAATACCTCGGTAAAGGGCAGGGAATTTTTTCACTGGCAACCAACCTTAACTACAATTTTGGGGTGACATTCGACCACTATCTTGTGCTTTATTTTGATAATATTGCTGAATATATCGATGAAATTGGCGGCATTGATATTACTCTCGATGAACCTGTTTCTGACGGCAGCTCATATTTTGGCAGCGGAGAACATCATATGGATGGTGACACAGCGGTGATATTCATGCGCATGCGCTATTATGACGATGATTTTCACCGTGTTCGCAGGCAGACACTCGATCATCAACGCTTTCTATGAAAAAGTGATGAGTGATTTGACCTTGCTGGAACAAACCCAGATGGGAGTACGGATCCTGGCTGATAAGAATGTTCAAACAGATTTTGCCACCAAGGATCTGTATCCATTAGCCTGCCTGGCAAGAGAGATAGACACCAGCGATGTGCATTTCGTTGAAATTCCCTCGAATATGTACCGCCCATGGACAACAGAAGAAGGCGGCGCTGTGCAGGTCCCATACGATACGGTTGTACCCTTTATCCAAAGTGTGATGGATGGTAGTTACGAACCTTAGATATCATCCTGATAAGTTCAGGTAATTTGAATTGAAGCCCCTCACCTGGGGCTTTCTTTTTGTATCTGATCATAAGTAATTGTAATCAATATTTAATTTTTTCAAAATCCCGTGGGATTTGTCGAAATGATCTTCCTCTGGGCAATTCATTAAGTGATATTCAGTGTTAGAATTGAACGAGTTAATTGCGCCTGTTATTCAAGGAATTGAAATTGGATCCAGAAAAAGAAAATGGGAAAGAAGGATTTCAAACCGCCAGGGTTGCCCTGGTTTCAACCGCCCATGCTGTACATGATACATTCACAGGCTACCTCCCGGCTTTATTACCCGTCTTGATTGAGAAGTTTTCATTATCAAATACACTGGCGGGATTGCTGACGGTTTTCATCCGTCTACCTTCCCTGCTGCAGCCGATTATCGGCAGAGCAGCCGATCGAAAGAACCTGAAAATTCTGCTTATCCTTGCCCCGACGATCACTGGTGCCGCGATGAGCCTTCTTGGTATCGCATCAAGATATGGATTTCTTGCCTTTTTACTAATTATTGCAGGAATAAGTTCTGCTTCATTCCATTCCGTTGGCCCCGTTCTTGGCAGCAGCCTATCCGGGAAGAAGCTGGGCAAAGGGATGAGTTTCTGGATGATCGGCGGTGAGTTAGGGCGTGCCTTAGGACCTATCATCGTGGTTACAACTGTCGCATACCTTTCGATTGATGGCTTACCCTGGTTGATGTTGGCAGGTGTCTTAGCCTCCTGTTTCTTCTATGTGACATTGCGATCTGAAACGACCTTATCAAAATCTGAGTCATCTCAAATTAATTGGAAAAAAACGCTTGGAAAAATGAAGGGGTTTTTGATCCCCATATCACTCCTGATTTTCACAAGATCGATGGCGTCTGCCTCATTGACCACTTACCTGCCCACTTATCTTACGACCCGTGGTGCCAGTCTGTGGTTTGCTGGTGCATCACTCACCATATTAGAGGCCTCGGGCATCATTGGCAGTTATTTTGCTGGAACGCTTGAGTGACAGGTATGGTCGAAGGAACATGCTGCTTATATCATTTAGTCACCACCCCAATTCTATTAATCCTTTTCATTCTTGTCTCCAATACCCTCCAAATTCCACTGTTAGTTTTATTAGGTTTCTTTTCAATCTCGATAACCCCTGTATTCCTGGCGTTCATAATGGAAAATGCACAGGAAAACCGGGCTTTTGCCAATGGGATATTTATGGCTACCAGCTTTATCCTGTCCGCCTTTGCCACTCTACTGGTCGGTTTATTATCGGATTTAGTGAACATGCAAATTACTTTTTTAGTAAGTGCTGTGGTTCTGGCTCTTGGTATTCCATTAATCTTTTTATTGCCAAGAACCCACATAACAAATACTACGAACAAGAATATCTCCTAAAGCAAACTCAACTTAATCCTGCTGCCTCCATTCCTTGAATGGAATGTTTTAAGCATCACCTCTACTTGTTGGCTTAGAATTCATAGCCCCAAATTACCAAAGACGCTCAGAATTCGCTTAGAATCGCTCCTTTCAGCTTAGAAGGGATGCAGAAACATCTCCACAAGGAGAGATACGCAGACCTGATATTCCATTATAAGAAAAATAACCCGACAAATAGCACTGTCGGGATGTTGGGTAATTTGTAAAAAACCCCCGGGATTTTCAGAATCCCGGGGGTTTGAGATGGGCTTTAGTCCCCATGCTCAAACACGACATGCAGATAGCCAAGTGTGTTTAAAAGCCTTTCGATATACACTTCCGCATTCTGTTGGGCTTGATCCAGAATCCCATCTTCCATAGCTGCATTGAGGATTTCCTGTTCTGCCACCTGCCTTGCGGCCGTTTCAAGGTCCTGATCTGACTTTCTCAGGATGCCTGTTTCCCGATCGTAGACATAGGAATTGTCATTATTCAGCGTTGCAACAAACACTTCCGCATCTGGGAGAGTCACAAATAAAGTTTCATCTTCCAGGCGAAAATCATCTGAATCAACCTCTGCCAGGTCCACACCTGCGATGACAAAGCCATGTGCAACAAAAAGCAAACGATCACCGAATAATGGGCCAAATACACCCTGGTTGATCTCGGCAGTGATCACTTTTTCAATCGTGTATTGAATGGTTTCTAACCTTGCCAGGGATTGGACCTCCCGTATGATCGTAACCGGATCAGGGATAACAGTTGGTGTGGGATTCAACAATTTTGAGACCTGTGTGCTGATGGCTTTATTCACATTTTGAACCGGTGAGAGTGCAGCATTGAGGGTCCGGGTGAAAGTGAGTGCGAAGAAAATCACCGTCCCAATGATTGCGACTAATAAGATCACCAGCAATATTGTGATCACCTTTCCAGTGTTGTTTTGTTTTTCCATAACTTTTCCTTTTATTATTAATTCGATTTTTCGTGAATCACTAAATCTTCATAAAATCTTCAAATCCGCACCTGGGTTCCACGCTGACTCAGATATCTCGTTGATAGACTCGGTGATTCTTATAAAACCTCACGCCCAGGTTCTTGAGGTCTTTTCTCATTTGAACCGCTGTCTCAGCCACCTGCGTCAACTCTGATTCAACGAACTGATCTTTCGCATGCATTGCATTTTCAAGTTCCGAATACATCACTGCATTCCCCCCCAATCCCTGGTACTCAGGCAGGATTCCAACGCCGTTGAATGATATCCATTTTGTGCGTTTTAGCTCTCTCAAAAGCCGCAGGATAGCGATTGGACCCAATTTCCCTTTATTCTTCTGCATGGCTGCAGAAACATCCGGGAACGGGAAGACAAAACCAACAACCTCATCGTCCTTCACGATGATCTTGATCAGGTCTGGATCCAACACGGTCATAATATTATCCACAACAAATTCAATCTCTCGCTGAGACAAGGGAAAATATTCCCAGTTGTCTACAAAAGCCTTATTATAAGCCTTCCCAATACGTCCTGCCCATTTAACTAATTCCTTTTTATTCTTAAATTTCGGCACAATAAAGGACCCTCGTTTTTGCGCAATCTTCGCTGCTTTACGGACTTTCGGCGGACAGTGAAATGCCTGAGGGTCGGCATAGCTGGATACAAAGTCAACAACCTTGGTAAATCCAAGATTTTCCACAAGATCCCGGTAGTAGGGGTAGTTGTAATTCATCATATTCATCATCTGACGGTGCTCAAAACCTTCAATTTGGATCCCATACCCATCCAGGGGGCCAAAACCTTTGGGCCCAATCACCTTATTCAATCCCCTGGCTCGTGCCCAATTAAACACCGTTTCAAAGAGTGCATTCGCCACTTCCTGGTCATTCACACACTCAAAAAGATAGAATTCAGCATCTTTCGACTTGTGATATTTATTAAATGGTTTGTTTTCAAGTGCAGCAATCCGTCCAACTGCTTTACCGTCCTTTTCGGCAATGAAAAATTCGGCTTCTGAATGCTCATAATAAGGATGCTTATCGGGATTCAACAGATCTTTAATATCAGCAATAAATGGTGGTACCCATTGGGGGTGCCCAGCATATAGATCAAACTGAACCCGAACAAACCGATTGACTTCAGCTTTTGATTTTAATATCAACTTTATGAATGTGAACCATGATTTCCTTTCAAAAAATTCAAAGATAACACTAATGAGTTAAACAAAAAAATTGATGCAGGGTTTCGAATGCTTCTGTAAATGAAAAGCCCTGGTAGATGCCAGACTAGATTATACCGTGCTTGATATCTGAACTCGATTTCAGTCGAATTTCGTGTATTTAATGGAAGGTAGGAGTAGGCAGAAATAAAATTAGTATTTTAAGGACCAAATAGTTGAATAATCGCATTATCTAGAAAGGTCTCCCTTTCTTTCAGATCATGTAAATTTATCCATCCGTAGTTTTCATGATTCCCAGCAAATAACCCATAGGTCCAGATGACAGAAAAGAGCATATTGAGAATGATCTTGAGGTCCAAAGCACTTTTTCCCTTGACGTAAGGTTGTATGGCCTTTGAAGAAATATTCACCCACGTGTTTAATAGGTCGGCTAATTCAGCCTGTCGTTGAGAGTATAGCAAAGGGCCAATCATATGAGCCCTGATAATGTTGGGAAACTTAATCGAACCTTCAATGATATAGACCAGCATTTCTCTGACACGTTTCTTGATGGGGCTGACTCCGGAGAGAATTTCCTGAATATCTTCAAGCATATGGTCCTTAGTCTGTTTCATTGCTGTATCAATCAGGTTCTCTTTTGTCCCGAAGTAGTAATGAAGCGCAGCATTATTCACACCAGCATGCTCAGCGATTATCCTTGTAGTGAGGTTGGGTAAGCCAAATTTTTCAATAGCATCAATTGTCGATAGAAGGATACGTTCTTTTGTTGCTTGTGTACGCATTTTATTTTTCCTCCTCTTATTCAAGGCTAGGAACAGGTATTAACTTCCCTGCTTGTAGGTCTAGATTTTGTGCACCCACCTGTGCTGCAATTTGCCGGGTTTTTGTCCATCGCCGCATGACCAACCAGGCTACCCAATCTGCAGGAATGATAGCCCCGAACACTTTCAACAGCTGGTTCACCAATCCAGGGATGTAAACAGAATGCCCAGCCAATGCCCGGTTGATCGTCCTGGCGGCTACTTTCCCTGTTTGCATCGTGGTGATTTCACCAGCAAATCCCTGAGATTGTATGCTTTCGATTGTATCTTCTTTGGTAGCCAATCCTGCTGGGCACAAAGCTAATACTCTGATATTTTCATGACGCAGTTCCTTATGCATGGCTCGGGAAAAATCCAGCAGGAACCGCTTAGTCGCTGCATAAACAGCCTTGAGAGGCATGGGGAAAAACCCTGCCAGGCTGCTGACGTTGATGATATTGGTGCGATTTTTTTGATCGCGAAATTCCATTATACGCCGTGTCATCATTACGGTTGCTTCAACGTTCAAGCGGATGATCGTTTCCAATTCCTTAGAACTCCGAGATAAGAATGCCCCTTCAAAGTCAACCCCAGCAACATTGATCAGCATATGAAACCTAATCCCCAGGTTCTGAGCATGCGTCCAAAATTCTTCACGTAATTCCGGTTCAACCAGATCACACCTGTCGTAAATGACCTTTACATCATGCAATCGTGTCAAGCCCAGTGCCAAACGTTCAAGCTTTTCGTGATTGATATCTGTAAGGTAAAGGTTCCAACCGCGTGAAGCACATTCCAGGGCAAACGCTTTTCCCAACCCCCCTGCTGCCCCTGTTATACATACATAACTTTTCACATTCACCTTGCCTTTTCTTTCAACTTCCAACTTTGAGCTATGAGCTATGAGCTATGAGCTATGAGCTATGAGCTATGAGCTTATCCTATCCTCCCTCTTGCCAAAAGTCAAGCGCTTGGTTATACTATTTGGTGTAACCATTTGGTTAATTATAAATTCTGAAAGGATTACATGAAAAAATATCAAAAAATGATCGTTGTGACAGGTGCCACCTCCGGCATCGGCCTGGCAGCTGTGCAGGGTCTTGTGGGCGAAGGCCATTTCGTTATCGGAACGGCTCGATCCACACAAAAAGCAGACCAAGCCAGTGAAATGATCCTTGATGTTCATCCAGATGCCAATCTATCGTACGTCATCGGCGATCTCTCTTCTCTGAAAGCTGTGCATCAACTATCTGAAGATATCCAAACTAAAATTAATGAATTGGGTAAGCAGCGATTGGATGTTCTTGTAAATAACGCAGCATCTGTGACGAGCTGGTTCACGCTCACTGAAGATGGATTTGAACACCAATTCGCAGTCAACCACCTGGCACCCTTCTACTTAACTCATTTATTACTCCCCCTGCTTGATCGATCCAGTAATGGCAGAATAATCACGGTCAGTTCAGGGTCTCATCGCAACACAAGAATTCACTGGAAGGACGTGATGCTTCGTCGCAGCTACAACATCTTGCGCGCTTATAAACAAACCAAACTGGCGAATGTGCTCTTTACAAACCAATTCAACCACCTCGTTCAAGAGGATAGCCGTGTACGAGCCTATGCAGTGGACCCGGGGTTAGTGAATACAAAAATCGGGGCAAAAAACTCAAATGGTTTGGTTCATTGGTTCTGGAACAACCGGCGAAAGAAAGGTACCACCCCCATTGTGGCTGCTGAGACGATTGTTTACCTGGCCATACGTCGGCATTTACCAGAACCCAATGAAGCTTATTGGAAAGCCTGCCAGCCTGCTCGAAGCAGTTATTACACTCGTAAAGAAGATCCAGCTCAACGTCTTTGGGGATTATCAGAGCGACTTTGCGGTATTGAAGATTATTTTCAAACCGAATAAGCACTCTCTCTTTATTCCCTTTTCATATACCTCTGTTATCCGTTTTCTGTCCCAAGTCATCTTGTGTTCATCCTTTGCGTGGGCTATAATCTCATAGATATTTTGATAAATGATTAGAGGAATTACGGACCAATGATTGATGTAAATGAATTGCGAAAAGGTGTCACATTTGAAATTGAAGAAAACCTTTATAAAGTTTTAGATTACGCTCACAACAAACCTGGACGCGGACAGGCTACGATCCGCATTAAAGCCCGTGATCTGCGCAAGGGGACAACACTTGAAATGACTTTCAACTCAGGGAACCGTATCCAGGATGTACGCCTGGACTACAACAATGCCCAATACCTTTATGCAGATGACAACTTTTTTTATTTCATGGACAATCAGACCTATGAACAATATCCGGTTAATAACGATATTATCGGTGACCAGGTAGGTTTCATCAAACCAAATATGCAGGTTAAGCTGATGTTCTATGGTGCTGAAGCACTTGATGTTGAACTGCCAACAACTGTGGATCTCCTGATCACAAAAGCAGAACCTTCTGCACGTGGGAATACAGCAACAGGCGTGACGAAGAAAGTCACTACTGAAACCGGCCTGGAAGTCCAGGTTCCCTCCTTTGTTGATAACGGAGACACCATTCGTGTTGATACCCGCACCGGTGATTATGTCACGAGGGTTTAGCCCACGTCTCATATAATGTTCTGTTCTTCAAACTGGATCCCATCAATGATCCGGTTGTATTTCAAAAAGAGACCATGAAAGTTCCCTCAACTGGAAAAGAATGCCCTTATTTTTATGGTGACTACTACCGTGGTCGTCATCATGAAGAATGCAGATTATTATTAAATTCCGATCCCGGCTGGCAGGTCAAATTATGTAAAAGCTGTCCAGTGCCGGAGATCGTTCGCTCCAACTCATGCCCCAATATGGTCTTATCAGGAGAGATCAAAGCTGGTTTTTTAGGTTTGGCTCCCAAAGTAAAGATATCTGCATACTGCACTAAGCTCCACCGGGATGTTGAAAATCCTTATGTAGGCTGTGGGGAATGCCACCCAATCCTTGAGAAATTCAAGGAGTCCTGAGATATAAATTCTATTTAGTAAATCAATATCGGGTCAACTTTTCGCGATATACAAATCTAACAAGAAAAGTCAATTTCTAAGAAATTTGTTAATCCGCATTAACATTGCTGGCAAACAACAATTCGGGTTGGTATAATACCAAGGTCATTCTTTTGGCAGTTAAGCCATCCAAGTATTTCGGAGGACATTTTGAAATCACGTAATCAATCGTTTATCATCTATATTTTGCTGTTTATAGCAATCATTGCGATGGTATTCTTTACAGTCACCCAACAATCAGGGGCATCTGATGAAATCCCAATCAATAAGCTTGCCACGGATATTAAAGCAGGCCGTGTAAAGTCAATTATCGAAGATGAAAGCCGGCTGGAAATTACTTATAAAGATAGTGATGCGGTCAAAACTTCAACAAAGGACGAAAGTGCACCGCTCATCGAGCAGCTGGTCGGACTTGGTGTTACTCCTGAAGAAATGTCTGCTGAGAATATCTCAATCGATATCAAACTCCCCAGTCCATTCCTGAGCATCATTTCCATTGCAAGCTATGTTCTGCCATTTTTGATCCTCATTGGTATGTTCTGGTTTATATTCCGACAGGCTCAGGGAAGTAATAACACAGCAATATCTTTTGGAAAATCCAAGGCACGGATGTTCTCAGGTGAACATCCTACGGTGACCTTTGACGATGTCGCTGGCGTAGACGAGTCAAAAGAAGAATTGACAGAAGTTATTGAATTCCTTCAAGAACCGCAAAAATTCATCGCACTGGGTGCTCGCATTCCCAAAGGCCTTCTTTTGGTTGGCGCGCCTGGGACCGGTAAAACGCTGATGGCAAAAGCTGTTTCTGGTGAGGCTGGCGTACCTTTTTTCTCAATTTCAGGCTCTGAATTCGTTGAAATGTTCGTGGGTGTAGGCGCAAGCCGGGTGCGTGATTTGTTTGAACAAGCCAAACGCCACTCGCCTGCGATCATTTTTGTGGATGAAATCGATGCTGTGGGACGGCATCGCGGTGCTGGCCTTGGCGGAAGCCATGATGAGCGTGAACAAACGCTGAACCAGCTCCTTGTAGAGATGGATGGTTTTGATACGGACACCAACGTCATCATCATTGCAGCGACCAATCGCCCGGATATCCTTGATCCTGCCCTTCTGCGGCCAGGTCGCTTTGATCGGCGAGTTGTGCTTGATCGGCCTGACATCCTGGGTCGCGAGGCGATTCTGGAAGTCCATGTCAAGGGAAAGCCGGTATCGCCTGATGTTGACCTTCATGATATTGCCCGTTCAACACCGGGGTTTGTTGGTGCAGATATTGAAAACCTCGCAAATGAAGCGGCTATTCTTGCAGCTCGCAGGGACAAAAAGGTCATAGGACATCCTGAATTTATGGAAGCAATTGAAAGGGTGATTGCCGGACCAGAACGCAAGAGCCGCTTGATCAATGATAGTGAAAAGAAAATCATCGCCTATCACGAAGCTGGACACGCCGTTGTGATCAATGCGCTTCCAGAAGCTGATACAGTGCAGAAAGTCTCGATCATCTCCCGTGGCCAGGCTGGCGGATATACGATCGCCTTCCCAGAAGAGGATCGGATGCTAAAATCTCGTAATCAATTGATGAGCGACATGATAGTATTGCTTGGCGGTCGGGCAGCTGAAGATGTCGTCTTTAGCGACATCACCTCAGGAGCATCAAATGACCTCGAAAGGGTTACCAAACTGGCGCGGACGATGGTGATGCGCCTGGGTATGAGTGAAGAACTTGGCCCAATGGTTTATGGGAAAAAAGAGGAATTGGTCTTCCTCGGCCGGGAAATTTCAGAACAGCGGGATTACTCAGAGAATATTGCCCAGCAGATTGATAACGCCATCCAAAAACTTGTTCAGGATGCATATGAACAATCCAAAGCGATTCTAGTGAAATATCGAAAAGAATTAGATACAATTGCTGAAAAGTTGCTGGATGTGGAAACGCTTACAGCAGATCAATTCTATGAGATCTTCCCCACGCCTGTTGAAAAGAACGGCGGCATCCCCAAAAAAATAGTCCAAGGATAAAATCCAAAAACCCGGGATTTATGAAAATCCCGGGTTTTTTTGTAACTGAAATTGTTAAAATCACTTCACAGTCTTTTATTTATTTTTCATTGTGCTCTGAAGCCAGGACTCGCCTGAGGATTTTGCCGACTTTTGTGCGCGGTAATGCGTCTCTGAAAGAGACAAACTTTGGGATTTTATAACGGGTAAGGCGATTGGCACAAAAAGACCTGATCTCCTCAGGTGTGCACGATTGACCTTCCTTGAGCACAATCCAGGCTTTTGCCGCCTCATTTCCTGCTTCGTCAAGCACACCAGCAATGGCGACTTCATCCACCTTTGGATGCTGCAGGATCACTCGCTCAACTTCGTTTGGCCAAACCTGAAACCCACCCACTTTGATGACATCTTTCTTGCGATCCACAATATAAAAATAACCCTGCTCATCCATACGGGCAACATCGCCCGTGAAGAGCCATCCATCGCGTAAGGTTTTTTCGGTCTCTTCCTTCCGGTTATGATATCCAGCCATCACCTGGGGTCCTTTGACAATCAATTCGCCGGCTTTTCCACAATCTACATCTGATAAACCTGTATCCAGGTCAACAATCCTACATGCTACGTTCGGCAGCGGTAACCCGATTGATCCCTCCTTATTCACACCTAAGATGGGATTGCAGTGTGTGGCAGTAGGTGCTTCTGATAGACCATAACCTTCAACCAGGTGCCCACAGGTTAAGTCTTCGAAGGCACGTTTTACTGTAAATGGCAATGTAGTAGATCCCGATATACATGCTTTGATTGATGAAAGATTGTACTGACCTGATGTTACCGGTGGGTATTGGTTTATTGCTGCATACAGGTTTGGAACGCCTGGGAAAACGGAGGCTTGATGTCTCTCTGCTGCTTCCAATAAACCATTAAGCTCTCTTGGATCAGGGATCAGGATCATCCTGGCACCCAGCTTTATTGCGAGGAGCATCCCCAACACCATACCGTAGACATGGTACAGCGGGATCGCAATCAAAATTCCTTCCTTCCCTTGTTCTGTATTTACCAACCAGTGGCTGAACTGATATACATTTGCTACCAGGTTTTGATGCAGACCAACAGCACATTTAGGTGTCCCTGTTGTCCCACCGGAGTATTGAAAAATAGCGGGATCGTCTGAAAAAATATTTACATTGATTGGTTCACCTGCTGCGAATTCTTCATGTAAATCCTTCCAGGTAATATCTTCCTTTTGGACTTTATCTACAGACCCAAGATTAACTAAGGTGTGAATACTCGTAATTTTTTGTATTGATTTTATTACTTCGTATTCTGTTTTCATCAGGAAGAGGATCTTCACATCCGATTCATTTGAAAGTTTTTCCACTTCTGCTGGTCGATAATTTGGATTCAAGGCCATGACAACACCCCCAGCTTTTAGGATCCCCAGGAAAATGATCACAAATTCCGGGATATTTGGCAGCATGATCCCTACTCTTTCCCCCTTCTGAATGCCTTTGGATATTAAAAAACGTGCAACCCGATCAGAAAGCTGGTCAATTTCATGATAGGTTCGCTGTTCATCATTGATTATCGTGCATACAGCTTCTCCATATGAATTAACAGATTCTTTGAACAGGTCAATAACGGAAAGCTCAGGGATTCTAATCGTGGCTGGAACACCTTCATCATAATTGGACGTCCAGGGCCTGTCATGATAGTTCATCTAACCACCTCCTGATATTGTTTTCCATTTGCTCCACAATTTCTCCATCAGCCATTAACCACGTGATCCGGGGATCATCTTCTTAAACCAGTTTGCCTGTCGCCGCACAAAGGTCCGTGTATTTCTCTTTATCAATGCGACTGCTTCCTCAAAGGATATATCTCCCAGTAAGTGCTGGATGACCTCTCGATAGCCTATAGCTGACATCGCCGGGTGGTTCTGTGAATACCCCATGTTCAACAAACTCTTAACTTCATCGACCAGATCATTTTCCATCATCTTTTCGATCCGTAAGTCCACCCTGTCATAAAGCTCCTCTCGAGGGCGTTGGATCCCAAGGATTTTGACGGCATAACGGCATTCTTGTTTTTTACGTAAATCCGAGAACCGGGTTCCTGTTTTGAAAATGACTTCAAATGCCCGTACAGTTCGCCGCAGGTTACGTGGTTCAATCCTTGATGCTGCATCTGGGTCTAATTGCGACAACCGTTGATGCAGCCCTTCAGCACCAATATGATCAGCCCAATGTTCTAAGGCATGTCTGAGTTCGTGATCCGGTTCCTGTGAAGGGATCTCCCAGCCTTCAATGATTGACCTGACATACTGACCGGTCCCACCAACCAGGAAAGGCAATTTCCCATGTCGGTGAATATCATCAATGACACGATATGCCTCTTTTTGATAGACACCCAAACTCCAATTTTCATCAGGATCAGCCACATCAACCAGATGATGCAGGATACTTTGCCTTTCCTCAAGGGTTGGTTTAGCCGTCCCAATATCCATCCCCCGGTAGAGAAGGCATGAATCTGCTGAAACGATCTCTCCGTCAAATCGTTGGGCCAGCTCAATCGATACCGCAGTTTTCCCTACAGCAGTAGGTCCAACAATGACGATCAGAGGTAGTTTTGATGTGTTGGTCATGAAAGTACGTTGATGAAGTGGTGGATATCTTTAACCATTTTCATCTTATCCAAAATGACTGAAACAACATCAATACGCCAAAAATCATCCACTAAGGGATGCCTTTGAAGCCATATAAGACCTGCATCATGAATCCTCTCAAGTTTTTCAGGTGTGATGCTGCTTTCAGGCGGTCCAAAAGAATCAGTCGTCCTGGTTTTAACTTCCACAAAGACAATGGATCCTGAATCCTCCATAACGAGATCCAATTCACCAAAGCGGGTTGAAAATTGTTGGTCAAGAAGCTTATAACCCTTCTCCAACAAGAAATCCGACGCGATCTTCTCGCCTTTGTCTCCAATTTGTTTCTGGTATGTCATCGTTTTCCTGAATCGTGTTGCATTGGTTAATCCTACAATTAAGGCGCATGTCCGTCAAGAAGATTAAAATGTGAAAGTATAATAGATAATCGGTTAGAATTCATTCAGAGGAAATATGCCCAAACTGGAAATAATCACCATTGGAACTGAGTTATTGCTCGGAGAAATTACAGACACAAATTCTACGTATCTTGCCAGGACCCTCAGAGATCACGGGATTGATATCTACAGGATCACAACAGTGGGAGATAATCCTGGCCGCATATCTACGTCTATTAGAGAAGCACTAAAAAGAGCGGATATCATCATCACAACAGGTGGCCTTGGTCCTACCATTGATGATCCCACACGTCAGGCTGTGGCTGATGCAACAGATCGTGATTTGGTTTATATGCCAGGCCTTTGGGAACAAATTCTAAAACGTTTCAGAGTTTATGGACACGAACCAACGGAAAACAATCGCCGTCAGGCGTATATCCCTCAAGGTGCAATTCCTATCAACAATCCTGTAGGGACAGCACCTTGCTACATTGTCGAATTGGGTGATGCATGTGTGGTCTCACTGCCAGGTGTCCCAAGCGAAATGAAGTATATATTGGCACAAGCAATCATTCCTTATCTTAAAGAAAAATACACCTTGCGATCAAAAATCATCAAAGCAACCGTTCTTCACGCTGCAACAATGGGAGAATCCGCCATTGATGAAGTCATCGCAGATCTTGAAGCATTGACCAATCCAACAGTAGGGCTGCTTGCTCATCCGGGGCAGGTAGATATCAGAGTCACAGCAAAGGCTCAATCTGAGTTTGAAGCCCATCGGCTCATTCAACCAGTCGCAGAAGAAATTAGATCTCGCTTGGGAATGAATATCTATGGGCAGGATGACGAAACTTTGGAGGGGTGCATTGGTCAACTCCTCAACCAGTTGGATCTAAGCCTGACCGTGGTTGACTCTGGTGTTCATGGGGCCTTTAGTACTTTACATTCGTTCAACAAGAACGATCAGATTCACCCCAACAGTATGGAAGAATCACCTCTCGATATTGATAATTTTCTCGAAAGAATACAAACTTGCCAGGAATTAGACGGAACTGATATCGGTTTTGGGGCTGCCCTATTACTGGATACACAAATATCTGCATTCTTTGTTTTCAATGGTATCGATTCTTCGGACAAACTTATCCGAAATTATGGGGGGACGCATGAAAATGCACTAAAATGGGCACATCAAATTGGACTTGATTATTTACGACGATATCTCATCAAAATGCTTGAAAAGGAGAACCATGGAACGAGCTGACCTGATATTGCATAATGCTACCGTCCTGACAATGGACGATGATTACAGGATATTTGAACCAGGGGCTGTGGTCATTCGAGGGGATAGCTTTCTGGATGTTGGCTTAGAATCAGAAATATTAGGAAAATACACTGCCGAAAAAACCATAGATTGTGAAGAAAAGGTCCTTCTTCCCGGTTTGATCAATGCCCATACCCACGTGCCAATGACATTATTACGAGGTTTAGCAGATGATCTGAGGTTGGATGTTTGGTTGATGGGGTTCATGATGCCGGTCGAAAGAGAATTTGTATCCCCTGAATTTGTCCAGTTGGGGACAAAACTTGCCTGTGCGGAATCGATCCGAAGCGGCGTAACCACATATGTGGACATGTACTATTTTGAATCTGAGGTAGCCGAAGCAACGGCTGATGCTGGATTACGAGCGATTTGCTCTCAATCAGTACTCAAATTCCCCACGCCAGATGCGACATATTTTGAAGAAGCATTAGAATACGCAGAAGACTTCATAAAAAAATGGAAAGGACATCCGCTTATTGTCCCTTCAATTGCGCCTCATGCCCCTTACACCTGCACGGATGAGATTCTGAAAGCCAGTGTTGAACTCGCGCTGAAGTATGATGTCCCTCTCCATATACATCTGTCAGAAACAGCAAATGAAGTCAAGAATATCCGTGAAGAATTTGGGATGCCTGTCATACCATATGTAAAAAAACGGGGAATATTTGACGCCAAGGTCATTGCAGCGCACTGCGTTCATATTGATGAAGGTGAAATGCGGACTATTCAACGTGCAGGCGCGGGTATTGCCCACAATCCCTCATCGAACCTGAAATTAGCGTCCGGTTTTGCCAATGTGACCAGAATGCTGGAGCTGGGTGTTAATGTGGGTATTGGTACGGATGGTCCAGCATCCAATAATGACCTGGATATGATCGAAGAAATTCGATTAGCGTCAATGGTCGCTAAAGTCTCGTCAGGAGACCCCACAGCCCTGCCAGCCAGACAAACTTTAGCGATGGCAACTTCCATGGGTGCAAAAGCCATCCACATGGACCACTTGATTGGTTCTATTTCAAAAGGGAAACGGGCTGATTGCATCCTGCTGAAAATTGATGAGCTGCATAATACACCAAGTTTCAGAAGAAGTCCCGAAGGCATTTATGCTCAAATCATTTACGCATCAAAATCAACTGATGTTAATGATTTGATGGTTAATGGACGCTGGCTTATGCGAGATCGAGAACTTCTGACGCTGGACGAGCAGAGCTTGATCAAAGAAGCCCAAAAATATGCAGAAAAAATCAACTCCTTCTTGATAGAGCGCGAACAATCAGTTCTTTCAAAACTGATTGCCATTGGTGGGACGATGGAACAAGCCAGTTTTGAGGTTCAGGCCAAGGTTCTTATCAAGAACCCGGACACTATAATTGATGCTCTTGGGAAAGATGGAATCGAGATCACATACACCCGTCACTACCACGAATATGACTCCTACTTCTATTTTGAAGATGTAAGGCAGGGTCGTTTACGATACCGCGAGGATGAATTCATTGATAAGAAAGGGAGCATCACAAATGTGCGTGGACGTTTGACCTTAATTGGTGTTTCACGTGAGGAGATTTTTGATAACGATGTCATGCTTTCGCGCAGCCGATATTTTGCACCCGCAACACATTCCCTTCGTTTTTATCGAGAGTACTTTGAGCCAATTAGAGAGATAAATATAGAAAAAGACCGACGACGCTTTAAAATTAACTATCAAGATGTTGATTTCTATATCAATATAGATACGCTGATCAACCCGGATTTGGGGCATTTCCTTGAGGTGAAAAGCCGGACATGGAGTTGGGAGGATGCGATCAAAAAATCCAAAATCATCATTGAGCTAATTGATTTTCTTGGATTATCATCTGAAAAAGCTGAAACACAGGATTATATCGAAATCGTTGAAAACCACCTCAATGGAAATAAATAATCATTTGCTTTGAAGGAGTTGTGCATGAAACAAAATCGAGCTTCTGGAATCTTGCTCCACCCAACCAGTCTACCTGGCCCGGATGGCATCGGAGACCTTGGTCCTGAAGCCTATAAATGGATTGATTTTCTGAGCCGTACCGGGTGCCAATTTTGGCAGGTTCTTCCCCTCGGCCCGACTGGTTATGCAGACTCACCTTATCAATGCTTTTCTGCCTTTGCTGGAAATCCATATCTGATCAGTGCGACAACATTGCTGGATCAGGATTTGCTCACCAAATCTGATCTTGCAGACCGGCCAGGGTTTTCCATTGAGAAAGTTGAATACGGGCGGGTGATCGAGTGGAAGTTGAAATTATTACGCAGGTCGTACAAACATCTGAAATCTAAAAAACAGAAGCAAGTTCAGGATGAATTCGAAGCATTTAAATTAGCAGAAGCTGATTGGTTGAGTCCTTTCGCCATATTTATGGCGATTAAAGCCCAGCATAATTTCATCTCCTGGGGTGAATGGCCAAAATCGTTGAGAAAACGTGAACCGAAAGCAATTCAAGCCTTCATCAAGAAAAATGTCCATGAAATTGACTTCCAGGCGTATATCCAATTCCTTTTTTTCCGTCAATGGCACTCTCTAAAGGATTATGCAGCTGAAAAAGGGATTCGCATTATCGGAGATATCCCAATTTTCATTGCCTATGATAGCGCTGATGTGTGGATGAATAAAGATCTTTTCTACCTGGATGAGGAAGGCCTTCCGGAAGTTGTTGCTGGCGTGCCACCTGATTACTTCTCTGAGACCGGGCAATTATGGGGAAATCCGCTTTATAAATGGGACGTTCATAAAAAGAGTGGCTACAAATGGTGGCTCAAACGGTTGCAGGCTGTTTTTAAGCAAGTAGATATTGTAAGACTGGATCATTTTCGTGGTTTTGAAGCATACTGGGAGATCCCTTTTGGAAATGAAACGGCCGTTGAAGGACAATGGGTGAAAGGTCCCGGTGAGGCATTCTTTGAAGTGGTTGAGCAGGAACTCGGAGATCTCCCCATCATTGCAGAAGATCTTGGTGTGATCACCGAAGGTGTCAATCAGATGCGCCTGGCATTTGATCTACCTGGGATGAAAATATTTCAATTTGCCTTTGCATCCGACACAGACGACGATTTCCTTCCCCATAATTATGAGGTGAACTGTGTCGCTTACACCGGAACACACGATAATAACACCTCACGTGGGTGGTTCGAAACAGCCACCGATCATGAAAAGGACCTATGCAGGCGTTATTTGGCACGTTCCGGGGAGGATATTGCCTGGTCTATGGTTCGATCCCTGTGGCAATCCGTAGCAGCCTGGGTGGTTGCTCCTATGCAGGATATTCTCAATCTGGGAGAGTGGGCAAGAATGAATTATCCCGGCAATCCTTCTGGGAATTGGGGCTGGCGTATGCTTCCCGATGCAATTAATCAGGGTTTAGTCGAACGGCTACACGAAACCAATTACCTCTACGGTCGGCTGCCTGCCGAGGAGAAAGAGGCACTCCATCAAAAGATGCTTGAAAAAATGGAAGGTCAGGTTATGCCCCATTAGCTGACCTTACTCTTCGGACTGATCCAACAAGTATTCCTATCATGATTAAGACCGCCCCTGCCCCTTCAAGGAGAGTGGGGCTTTCTTTTAGAAATATCAACGCTAAGATGATCGTGCCAATCGGTTCTCCGAGCAAGGTTATGGAAACAAAGGCAGCAGAAACATATTTTAATGCCCAATTCAGGATCGTATGTCCAAGTAATTGTGGGAGAATGCCAAGGGCTATCAGGTAAACATATGTTTCACTTGAATATGAGAATACAGGCTCCTTCCTGATAATAACAACAATGAAAAGGATCGCCGCTGCCACACCATAGACGATGGCAGTATATACAACCGTGTTGAGTTTTTTCCGAAGCTGCCGGCCGATCAACATGTACCCTGCGGCCATCCATGCACCAAATAAGGCCATCAGATTCCCCAACATGGCTCTGCCTGTGATCAGGAACCTCTGGCAGATTATAGACCCATCCTGTAATTCACACATGTTGCTCAACCCAACCAACACACCACCAATCATTGAGACAATTAAACCAATGACCACAGACAGCTTGATCAATTCTTTCAAAACCAATGGTGAAAGTAATGCCACCCATAACGGGGTTGTCGTCACCAGAACGACAGAACTTGCCACCGATGTGTATTCAAGCGAACTGATCCATACTGCAAAATGCATAGCAAGGAAAACACCAGAAAGAAACCCTTTCAGCCATTCGGTCCTCGTAAGATTGCGCAACTGGTCCTGATATCGAGTTAGTGCAATGGGAACAAGCACAATACTGGCGATGACTAATCTTGATGCTGCAATCACAATGGAAGACGCTTCTGCCTGTGCATACCTGATAAAGATTGAAGCTGTGGAAACAAACAGTATCCCTAATAGGGATATCAAGACAGGCTGGTATTTGGGTTCCTGATTTCTCTGAGTACTCATTCGTGTCAATTGTAAATCGTATTTCCTTGCTTGACAAACACTTCGTGTAAGACTACAATCTCAAAAAGTTCCCAGGAGGAGTCAGAAATGCCCCATATCATCACAAGTTTATGTGTTCGGGAAGGAAGCTGTGTAGCATCTTGTCCTGTTGAGTGCATCGTGCCTGGCCATCCTCAAAACGAGTGGCCCTTTTATTATATAGATCCAGATACATGTATTGATTGCGGGGCGTGCATTCCTGTGTGTCCCTTTGGAGCAATCTATCCTGAAGACGATGTCCCAAGCTTATATATCGCGATGGGCGGCGAAATCCAAAGCGCACCGGAAGGTTCACCAGGGTTCGATGAGCCATTTGATGGGCATGATTTCGATGGGAACCCGGTTCATCTTGATTTCACAAGGATTTTGGAAGAGGATCAAGAAATTGATCTCACAAGGGATATTCAGGAGAATTATCGATTCTTTGCAGAAGGACCTGGCTACACTTCTTTGTTTGATTAGGAATCACAGATTTCTATCCAGGTCGGGGCATCTCCCAGCCATTCTATGTTATTCTATGATGATCGACTCTTCCGCTGCAATGGCTGCACCTATGATCCCGGCCTGGTTGAGAAGCTGTGCAGGCACCACATCTGCTTGAACCCCCTGTAGATATTTGGAATAATTATTGAATTTCTTGCTCACACCACCGCCAATGATGATCACATCCGGGCTGAACAGGAAATCATAAGTCATTAAAACTTCTCTTAAACGTTTGCCCCATTTTTTCCAGGAAAGCTCTTCATTCTTACGAACCCCATCCCCCGCGCGATGTTCTGCATCCTTCCCTCGTATCTTGAGATGACCCATTTCAGAATTTGGCCACAATTCACCCTTCACAAAAAAGGCGGATCCAATGCCTGTACCGACTGTCAGGAACAGAACGAAACCCTCCTCATAGTCTTTCCCCACACCAAACCGCATCTCAGCCAATCCTGCTGCATCTGCGTCATTAAGAGCGACTGTTTCACAGTTTGTAGCTTCTTTGATCAATGATGCCAGATCCTGGTTCATCCATTCCGAACTTACATTCGCCGTTGTCTTGACCACACCATGCTGGACCACACCTGGGAATCCCACGCCAATTTTCCCATCCCACTCAAAATGATCAACAATCCGGCGAATAACCTCGATTACTTGATCCGGCCTTCCTGGAGCTGGCGTTGGGATGCGATACCGATCGTCCAAAAACTTGCCTTCAGAAACATCCACAGGGGCACCTTTGATACCGGATCCGCCAATATCAATTCCTAAAACAGCCATGATCTCTCCTTTGTTTTATTTATTCCTCGCACCCATTATTGAGGTGTTCCTCGTATGTAATGGCAAAACGATGCTGCCCAGACCCATCACACGCTGCACGAAAGTAAAAATAAGGTGTTTCCGCAGGGAAGGCAACAGCCATAAGTGAGGACATTCCCGGGTTGCATATCGGTGTGGGTGGTAATCCAAACACTTTGTATGTATTATATAGCGAATCAACAGATAGATCAGCACCTTCCAGGGGAGATTTCCACCATGTTTGGTTTGCAGATTGATAACCGATGGCATACTGGATTGTCGGATCAGTCTCAAGTCTCATCCCCTGCGAAAGACGGTTTAGGAAAACTGATGCAATCAGCGGTTTCTCTTCATCAATCACCGCCTCCCGTTCAACGATAGATGCCAATGTTAGCCCATCTACCAGTGATAGTCCCTGGCGCTTGAATCCTTCAAGTATCTCTTCAGTAACATTCTGATCGAACGCTTCCAAAAACCTGTTTAAAACGTTGTCAGCTTGCGCCTCCAAAGGAAAAACATACTCTCCTGGATACAGAAATCCCTCCAGAGATCGAACATCCAGTCCTGAAAGGATAGCAAGTTGACCAGTATTTGGATGATAAGCGGCATCAATGAATGCTTCTTTGGCAATAGAAAGGCCACTGCCGGCAACATTCTCAGCAATCTCCTCAATTCGCCACCCAGGCAAAACCGTGACAACTGCTTCCTTGAGGGATATATCCATCAATTCAGCTGCAATTTCAATTGGTGACATTGATGGCGATAAAACGAATTCACCTGACTTCAATTGCCGATCCAACCCGGAATACACAAGATAAATTCGCAATATTTCAGCGTTATTGACCAAACCAGCCTGCTCTAGACGCAGACAAACTAAGGCGACTGATTCACCCTGGTCAACATTAAATGGCACCTCTGCAGCAGATTGAGTGTTCGAGTTTGAAAGTTCTTCCCGGTTGAAAAATAATTCAAAGGAAGACACAACTTCCTGGAAAAGCGATAATCCAGGTGTCGGTGGGCCAAACCTTTTCACAACGGATCGACGGACTAAAAGTAATCCAGCAAAAAGAATGATACAAATGATCAGCGTGATGACTATGAAAAAAGCAATAACTTTACTCGCCTTATTCTTCATCAGGGGTCTCTTTTCCTTCATCTGAACAAAGACCGAAATCCAAAAAATCCTGTAAAAGAAGACTTGCCGCTAAATCATCCAGATGACCCTTGCGCTTCTTTCGAGGCACACCCATTAATGCCTGATTCTTGATTGCATTCTGTGTGGTTCCACTCTCATCCCACATTCTTACACGGAACTGCAGTTTTCTCCTGAATGCTGTCTGCCAATCGTTTTGATTTGCGTGCCTGGAATCCCACCTCTCCTTCAGCATCCAAAGCCCAACCCACAAGGATCATATCAACACATTCCTCAACAGCCAGATCAACAATCATTTGGGCGTCCTTCTCCCGTGAAGCGTGAAAAATGATCTTTAATGGCCGGGCAATCGTACCAGTCTGGTCACTTATCGCCAGACCGATGCGTTTTTCACCAGGATCAACAGCTAGTATTTTCACTGTCTCTTCTCTATTGCCCTAATCTTTCCAACTCGTCGTAAGTGTCTCTCAGCATCAGAAGGAGTCGCATTCAAAAAGGCTTCAACGATCATAATGACCATTTCAGGTCCGATTACACGAGCGCCCATGCAAAGCATATTCATTTGATCATGCTCCACACCCTGGGCTGCCATGTAAGTATTATGGCATACACTGGCATAAACACCTTTTAACTTATTGCCTGCGATGCATGCGCCGACACCAGATCCGCATAACACCACGGCACGGTCAACCTCTCCACGCACCAGAGCTAAACCAGCCTTTTCTGCATAATCAGGGTAATCGACACTGTCAGTTGAATCAGTTCCAAGGTCAACGGCATCATGACCAAGTGCGATAACCGTATCTATCACCACTTGCTTAAGTGGAAAACCACCATGATCTGAGGCGACTGCTACTTTCATTTTTCCCTTTCTTCCAGTTCATTCCGACGCCTTATCAGGCTTAATGAAGAATTGACAAGGCTTTCTCGACAACGTTTTCAACAGAAAATCCGAATGCCTTCATCACCTGGTCACCAGGCGCAGAGGTTCCAAATCGATCAATACCTATCACCTTCCCCTGGTCACCTACCCATCGCGTCCAACCCATGGACGATCCAGCTTCAACGGCTAGGCGTTTCTTAACACCAGTCGGTAGCACACTCTCCTGATAATCAGGGTCCTGTTGTTTGAATAATTCCCAACTCGGGAAAGAGACAACCCGTACATTTACGCCTTCCTTAACCAGTTTTTTAGCTGCGTTCAGGATCAGAACTCAACTCAGAGCCAGATGCCATCAGGATCATTTCAGGTTTACCCATTCCAAAGTCTTTCAGCACATAGGCTCCCTTTCTGAGTTTTTCTGCTCCTGCGTAGACTTCCCGATCCAAGGTAGGCAGCTTCTGGCGGCTCAGAATAAGTGCCACAGGTTTTTTACATTCAATGGCAATACGCCAGGCTTGTGCTGTTTCATTCGCGTCTGCAGGTCGAATCGTCACCAGACCAGGGATGATGCGTAAGCTGCCTATATGCTCAATCGGTTGGTGGGTTGGCCCATCTTCACCAACACCAATCGAATCATGCGTGAAAACCCAGATAACAGGATACTCGGATAATGCGGACACTCGAACCGCTCCCCGCATATAATCGGAGAACACCAGGAATGTGCCACCATACGGGATCAGTCCACCATGGACAGCCATCGCATTCACAATTGCCCCCATGGCATGTTCCCGAACGCCAAAGTGCATATTTCGCCCAATTTCTGTTCCGGATTGGAAAGCAGGTTCTTTTTGTATCCAGGTTTTATTGGAAGGAGCCAGGTCGGCAGACCCACCCATTAATTCTGGAAGGCTTTCAGCCAACGAATTCAAGACCTTACCGGATGCAGCACGCGAAGCGATTCCTTTTTCATCTGCTGGGAATGCTGGAATGGCACTTTCCCAGCCTAATGGCAGCTCACCCTGCATTCTGCGTTCAAATTCTAATGCTAACTCAGGATATGCTTCCCGATACGCGGACAATTGATCCTGCCAATCCCCCTCCAACTTCTGACCTTCTTCCACTTTTGTCAGGAAATGAGCCTGGACATCATCAGGAACATAGAATTTTTCCTCGGGGGGCCATCCAGCTTCTTTTTTCGCCTGTTCAATTTCATCCCATCCAGGTGGCGAACCATGTGCTTTTGCGGTCCCGGCAACAGATGGTAATCCATGCCCAATTATTGTCTTGACTGCAATAAAAGATGGCCTGGGATCTGCTTTCGCTTCCACAACTGCGTTCTCCAACGCACCAATGTCGAATGGATCGGTCACCTGCTGTACATGCCATCCATATGCCCGAAATCGGGCAGCGCGGTCTTCCGTAAAGGCCAGTTCAGTGGAGCCATCAATAGATATCTGATTATCATCATAAAAATAGATCATTTTTCCAAGCTTAAGATGACCAGCGAGAGAGGCAGCCTCAGATGCAATCCCTTCCATCAAATCCCCATCACTGACTATCGCATAAGTGTAATGATCAATAATTTGATGCCCGGGCCGGTTGAATTCTGCAGCTAGATGGGCTTCAGCAATCGCCATCCCAACGCCGTTGGCAAATCCCTGCCCGAGTGGTCCGGTAGTGACTTCGACACCTGGCGTATGACCATATTCCGGATGCCCGGGGGTAATGCTTCCCCACTGTCGGAAATTTGCCAGATCCTCCTTTGTGAGACCAAATCCTGTAAGGTGCAGCATGGTGTATATCAACATTGACCCATGCCCACCGGACAAAATAAACCTGTCCCGGTTGAACCAATGTGGGTTATTGGGGTTATAACGCATCAGGTTCATCCATAATGCATAAGCTATTCCAAAATCACCCATCGGTAATCCTGGATGGCCAGAATTTGCAGTTTGAACGCCGTCAACGGATAAGAACTTAATAGTATTAATTGCCTTAGATTGTATTGATTCAAATCCCATATTTAAAAATTCCTTTCGTTTGATAGCCGCATCTATTTTACCATGAGTGATATTCGTATGCTTCTGTATGGATATAATGAATTATCAAAATAATCAGTATAATCTTTATTGATAAACACATTGATTATCAACCAGAACATTTCATGAATTGAGAACCCTTTGACCAAAACCCTTTTCATTCGGATTGCCCTGACCATAATTCTCCTGAGTTTGGCATGGATCATATTGACGCCAGTCATCATTCCTGTGAATACATCACAGGCGGAGATTGCTGCTCCCCATAAGGGTTTCATCGCGCCAGATCTCACCCTGTCGACACCCAACGGGCAATTATTATCTCTTTCAGAATATCGCAGCAAGACAGTATTGATTTTCTTTTGGGCATCCTGGTGCTCAGTGTGCAAAAAAACAATGCCTGCCATTCAATTGGTTTATGAAGATTACAAGACAAAAGGTTTTGAAGTGTTTGCGATCAATACAACAAATCAGGACACGATATCAAAAGCAGTCAATACTTTCACGACCATGGGTTACGATTTTAAACTTCTACTGGATATTGACGGTACAATCGCAAATGATTATCGTGTTTTTGCACTCCCTACAGCAATTCTTGTTAACGCTGATGAAATCGTTCAGGATGTTGTAATTGGGTCTGGGTTGAGTGAAGGGTATTTACGAGCCATCCTGGATCAGTTATTTCGAGATGGAAACTAAACGGATATTATGTTCCCGATAATAAACATTGGTCCACTTGCTATTCAAGCCGATGGGTTAATCCTCCTGGTAAGTGTATTCATTGGTCTTTGGGTAATGGGAATATTCGCGAGAAACCTTGGAACTGCCGGCAACAAACTGGAAAATGACATTCTCGTTGGTTTGATCGCTGGTTTAATCTCAGCCAGAATAGGGTTTTTGCTCCAGAACCTTTCAATATTTATAGACGATCCCCTCAGCCTATTCTCACTAACCCCATCAATGTTCAATCCTGGATTCGGTGTGCTGATTGGTATACTCACCAGCCTGATAATTGCTCAGAAGCAGAAATTACCATTATGGCCTTCCCTGGATACACTTTCGCTATTCATACTCTTGATCTTTATTGGTTTCCACCTGGCGAGCTATGCGAATGGGTCTTCATATGGTTTACCAACAGAGCTGCCCTGGGGCGTGGAATTATGGGGGCAGATCCGGCACCCAATACAGGTCTATATCCTTATCCTTTGTGCGGGTTGCATAATATGGCTATTGATCCAGACCAAAGGATTTTCAAGGACAGGGTTCCTTTAACAGCGGCATTCTGTTCAATATCACGCTTTTATGCCTGGCAGTATATACCATTTTCACACAAACTTTTATCGCACAGGATCGTCATTTCGGCCAATTCAATCTCCATCAGATAGCTGGGTTTCTGGTTATATTATTTTCACTCGGATCTATCTATGGAATCAAATTCAAGAACAATCTTCAACGAAGTGTCATTATCGGTATTGGATCAAATGTCAGACCAGAAGAGCACATTCCTTCAGCAATCACCAGGATCAATCAGCGCTTTAGAATTCGCAGAAAATCAAGCATTTACCGGACAGAAGGGGTGAAAAATGCACCACAAGAAACACCATTTTGGAATATGGTGATTGAAATTGGGACAAAGTTATCTTTTCCGGAATTACGTGAACAGTTGAAAGTACTTGAAAAATCGTACGGTAGACAACCAGGTGAAAAAACGCATATCCCCATAGATTTGGATATCCTTGTCTATGATCGTGAAGTTTTCGATATCGACGGGAAAGACATACCAGATCCTGATATTCTCAAGTACCTTTATATTGCAAAGCCTATTGAAGAGATGCAACCTGATTTTCGTCACCCTGCTGATGGAAGAACAATAGAAGAGATACTTGAAAAAATCCCGGATCAGACAAAAATCACAAACACAAATGAGGTGTCAGATGAACCTGAAGGATAAAACAGCTTTGGTGACCGGCGGAGGTGTTCGCCTGGGGCGAGCTTTTGTCCTCGCCCTGGCAAAAGAAGGGGCAAATGTGATCATCCACTATAACAGTTCAAATGAATTCGTCGAGAAAACAGTCCAACAAGCTCAAGCATTTGGGGTTGAGGTTTTTCCAGTACAGGCGAATTTTGAGGATTTCAATGCTGTGGAAGACTTATTCCCCAGGGCACTTCAACAATTTGATTCTGTTGATATTCTTATCAATAATGCAGGTATTTATATGGGCGGCAGTGGATTGGATACAGATCGCGAAACCTGGGAAAATCAATTCAGAATCAATTTAAAAGCGCCCTTCTTTCTAATCCAAGCCTTTGCGAAACAGCTTCCAGAAAACAGACAGGGTAGCGTATTAAATATTGCAGATGCCCAAATAATACAAACAAGGTTGGATCATTTTGCCTACAGGCTGACAAAGTATGCATTAGTAGAAATGACCCGCATGTTCGCAAAGGAATTAGCGCCTCAAATTACCGTCAATGCACTGGGATTGGGTATCATGCTCCCTCTGGCAGGGAAAGAAGATGTTGACCTTCGTTCGTATGCACGAAAACATATCCCATTGAACCGCATCGGTAGTCCTGAGATTGCTGTTGAAAACGCACTGCACCTGATCAAAAGCGATTTTACAACCGGAACTTTCCTGAGAGTCGATGGCGGTCAGTACCTTTAAGGTTTAGGATCTCCCATAAACCGGAACCGCGGCACCTGTGATTGGACCAGACAGTTGTGAAGAAAGATATAAGATCACCTGTGCAACTTCATCCGGTTTTACCCACTTTGAGAAATCCGCAGACGGCATTGATCGTCGATTTTCTGGCCCATCGATCGTTGACGGCAAAACACAATTCACCTGGATATTATGATCCTTTAATTCATCTGCCATGCTCTCTGTCAATCTGAGAAGAGCACTCTTAGCAGCAGCATAAGCACCCGTTTTTGCCCCTCCTTTCAGTGAAGCTTTTGATCCTATTGTGACAATTTTTCCCCCACCCTTTTCTATCATCCCTGGCACAAAAACCCTTGATGAATTTAAGAATGACCTGACATTTAGATCCATCATCTTTCGCCAGGTTTCTGAAGACATTTGATATACGGTTTCCCCAAATGCAAATCCTCCAACCGTGTTGATCAGGATATCAATTGGTCCAATCTGATCAAGCACATTATCTGCGCATGCGGCCAATGCATCAGTATCTGTGACATCAACGCTATCGAACAGGTGTAGTTTATCTTTACCCAACCACGATGAAAATAATTCCGCTAACCGACCCTTTCGGTGATCAAGTGCGCAGACATTGCCATCACATTTTAGAAATCCTTTAACGACTGTTCTCCCCAAGTTCCCCGCAGCACCTGTTACAACGACGACCTTATCATTGAAGTCAAACATAATTTCCCTTCTACTTGTCAATTTGAGGAACAATATAAGTTTTTTCCAGCCATGAATTCCAGGTTTTATCTGTCACCTTTTCCAATGCTGCGTCAGACCTGTTGATAACATCATTCATCTGAAACAACTCAGTAATACCTGGCTCATTAGAAAACGTACCCTGGAAATCATGAAATATGCGATCCCCATCAATGTAGCACCATGGGGCGAGCATAAACAAGTCAGCGGCTTTCTTCAAAACAGGCTTAAATTTCAATCGCTCGCGTTTCTCACATTTTTCAATTATTTCTGCATATGATTTGACCTGTTGTTCAAAATTCAAATCGGATCGCAGAAATGCCTGAACCTGATCAGGTGGCGGATAATTACCATTTATAATCGCCCTGATCGTGTCAACAGCACCAGGAATATCGCCATAATGCACCTTGCTGATCAGCTCTTCTGGCAGCAATGTTCGATGCACCCCCACCCTGCTAACAACACTCGGTGTTCCGCATGCCAGGGATTCGTAAGCCACATTGCCAAAAGCCTCAACAATGTTCCCCAGGCATAATGTCACATCGCCTATGCTGTATAACTCTTTCATGCGATTCAAAGGTAACCAGGGCATGAACTTGAAAAACTCACTCACCCGTAGATCTGATATTAGATCCATCATCTTATTTGTGAATTGTGAATCTTGCCTGGAAACCATGTCATCAATCCATTCCGGGATGATCACTTTGATCTGAGAAAGACCATATTCATGGACAAGAGAAGCAACAACCTGAATGGTTTCTGGCAAACCTTTTCCTGGTTCTGGTCGATGGGGATGTAATAGGATGATTTCCTTTTCAGGATCAATGTTTATTTCTCTGATCAATTCTGGATTTTCAACTTTCGAGAAATCATTGAGGTTAATCCCATTTTTGATCCGATGCATTCTTCCGCTCAAACCCGGGTAAAAACGCCCAGCAGTATGCTCGATCACAGCGGCAGAGTAATCTGATACACAAATAACCTCATCTGCTCTGTGGATGAAAGAACCTAAAACCGATTCGGGATAGACATTGTCCCGAAATGAGCTTATTGTAGGAATGTCATCATAGATATCCGGTAAAAGCATTTCACCATCATGGATGTAAAAACGATCAGCATTCAATAAAGCCTTCGAAAGCTTATCAACTATCCTGGCCAGGTCTGCGCCGCTTATGGCATATGGCTGAGGGAAAGGCAGATTGAATGGTAAAACTGGGAATACGCCAATATTCTCTCCCCATAAGAAAGGAGGGTGTTTTCTTGCGGATTGAGCACAATAGACTTCAACTGTGTGCCCTTTCCTCGCCAGGTATTGAGTGATATAAAAAAGATGCTTCGACGCGCCACCGGTTACCATATAAGGGAACAGGGGATTTATCGAGAACACAACGATCTTCATCACACCTCGAATCTGAAATACTCGGTAAAATTACATGAACAAGAAAGTGAGTTTCAATGGATAAAATCTTCATCAAGAAATTGCAGGTTTACGGATACCTTGGAATCCACCTGCAAGAACAACAAATTCCTCAACTCATCCAAATCAGTTTATCAGCCACGATTGACATCCAAAATGCCGCAATCAATGATGATATTCGTCAGACAATAAATTACTCAACCCTGGCAAAGAAGATCAACCAATTCATTTCTGTCAGTCATTACCGAACAATCGAAGGATTGATAGAAGCTTTGGCATCAGATATCCTCAAGGATTCACATATCTCCAGCTTATGGATTCGTATTGAAAAACCAAACGCAGTACCCAATACAGAATCAGTCGGTGTTGAAATCACTCGTGTCAACGATCAAAATTAATAGCCGAATTTCTCAGTATTTCGAGAAATACTATTCAAGAATTCCATCCGAGTTGATAGATTATCCCTAAAAACACCAACCATTGCAGATGTTGTCATCCGGGCATTTTGCTTCTTCACACCACGCAACATCATACACATATGTAATCCCTCGGCAACCACAGCTACACCTTTTGGATTGAGAACGACATCAATATAATCTGCAATTTGTTGTGTCATCCTTTCCTGCACCTGAAGCCTTCGGGAGAACAGATCTACAATTCGAGGTATTTTTGATAAACCGATCACTTTATCTGTGGGCAGATAAGCCACATGGACATGACCTATAAAAGGCAGCATATGATGTTCACATAAGCTGTAGAACTCGATATCCCGAACAATGACCATTGCATCATAAGCGACAGTAAATACCGCTTCATTGATCAAAGCTTTTGGGTCCATTCGATACCCACTCAACAATTCTTCATAGCTTCTAGCCACACGATGAGGTGTCCTGACCAATCCCTCCCTGTCAACATCTTCCCCAATGGCAGTAAGGATCGAGTTCACAGACCTCTCCAACGTTTCAATATCCATTTCTTCTTCACAAAATAATTCAGCAGCAAGGTTCAAGGGATCATTACAGTTATCTGTCATAGGTAGTCTCCTTAATCTATCTGTTATTTTAACATACTAATAAATGGTTAAAAAGAAAACGGCCTGTACAAGGTTTTGTACAAACCGTGATTGGTCTTTGAAATCTAATCAATCAATAACCGGGATGATGATCCCATATGTGCCATCTCGCCGACGGTAGAGGACATTAAACTCACTTGTATTGGCATTATAGAATAGAAAGAAATTCTCATGCCCCAACAGCGTCATCTGCTCTACGGCTTCAAGCTCGTTCATGGGAACCAGCATAAATCGTTTTCTTCTGGCGATAACCGGTTGGTTTTCTTCACCTAAGGTTTCTCTCATATAAGCTTCATCTATCGCCTGTGAAATCGTTTGACCATCCCCACGTCCTCTATCCCGTTTGCCTTTATAGCGACGGATTTGGCGGCGCATTTTGTCAATTGCTGCATCCACAGCAGAGAACATACTATCAGATCGCTCTTCCGACCGCAGTATAAACCCTTTCCCACGCAAAGTAAGTTGTGCAACATGACGATCCCCTGCATTTCTGGCTGATTTAACATGTGATAGATCTACTCGGCATTCATCTACTTCCTCTAAAAATTTTTCGAACTTTTCAGCTTTAGTTACTACATAATCATTAAGGCGGTCACTGAGTTCCAAATTCTTGGTGAAGATTTCAATCTTTAAAGTCATATATGCCTCCATTTTGTATTGATTTAATAATTATACATTATCGTGAACTGAAAGGGTCCGGAATATCTATTGAGAAGCCTGCTATTGTCACACAATAGACAGCTGATGCTCCTGCTTGATGTAATGCTAATGAACATGCTTCTAATGTCGCACCAGTGGTCATCACGTCATCGACAAGCAGAACATTCTTTCCATTGACCAAATCCCTCTCGGCTGTAAACGCCCCTGCTACATTTTCGCGCCTTTCCTCTGATGTTAAGCCCACCTGAGATGGTGTGTTCCGGATGCGGCTCAATACATATGGAGAGTATTGTTTTTGGAGTCGTGCTGCTAAAGGTCTCGCAATGACAGCAGATTGATTATAGCCTCTCTGTTGAACACGCTGAGGGTTTAATGCTACAGGTATAACCAGGTTAATTATCCAGCCTTCTGATCGAACAATATCAGCCAACCAGGCAGAGAATATTTCTCCCAGTCCCCGATTGTTTTTATATTTCAGGGCGTGGACACATTCTCTTACAACCCCCTCGTAAATCGCCAGGACCTTGACTGCTGTATATCCTGATGAACCTGTCTTTTTAGATATCCCCGGTCTCGAACTTAATAGAACCGTGCTGTCACTGGTATTCTTCATCGTGCCTGAAATAAACCTGATTTTCGACTGACAAACCTTACATAAATGGTGACCTGGTGCACCACATGATACACAATCGGGTGGATAAACCCAATCAAGCACTCTCCAGTAGACATTAAATAAGATTACTTGGAATGAAATTTTCAATGCTGAAATCCGATATTATTATTGTCAGTATCTGCCACCCTACTGGATGGATTCAAGCACCTCTTGCACCAGGTTGGCTAAGGCTGGCTTCAATAATAGATAAATTGTCACCAAAACCATCAAAGCCAATATCACAATCAAGATCCATTCAACCACTCCTTCCCCCAGGTCATCCGGTAGTTTTGCCATGGAACCTCCTTTACCTTATTGCCAGTATTATAGTATGAATTTCCAGAAATTATCGGAATTTTACCAAATCCAAATATCTTAAAACCCTTAGATTATCTATTGCTAATCAATTTTAGAATTTGTATAATAGTTTTACCAGTATAATAGAAATTGAACCCAAATTGATCAAAAACACAAAATGGAGGAACTATGAGCGATATATTTGACAAAGTAACAGGCGATCAGGATTTCATTAAGAAACTGTTCGCCAAGATCCCGGGTTTCAAAGGGTACATCGAACGTGAGGATCGACGAAGTTCTGATAAGTTGCTGCGAGACAACATCGCAAATGAATTTGAAACGCTTTATCAGCGTGTATCGAGCTTGCAGCGGGACCTGATTTCACAGGGAGAGATCGGCTATATCGATGACCTTGAAACAGGCGCATTGAAACTCAGGCAATTCATTGACAGGGTCCGAACCGCATCATATGGGTATGCTGGAATCTTTGATGCGATCAAAATCAACAAGGAAGAATTAGCCCAGGTTTATGAGTACGATTACGCATTACTTGCTATGTCTGATGAGGTTAGTTCAGCCATTGACAATGTTGAGACCTCTATCGGTACTGAAGGTTTGGATGCGTCGATCCGACATCTGACAGCTGTTAGTCAGCAATGTGTGGACGCTTTTAACAAACGTTCAGAGGTAATGAAAGGGCTTGCTCCTGAAGCATAACATTGTTAGTTGTGCAATTGAAATTAATAGAAAAATCAAATCAAGTTAGTAAAATGGAGAAAAAATATGGCTAGAATATTTGATGTTGTCGAATATCCAAAGGAGATGAAGGGCGAGATAGTTCATCGGTTCCCTGAAAGTGGACCTGCCGATCTGCGCATCGGTTCACAGGTGATCGTCAGGGAAGGTCAAAATGTGGTCTTCATGCGAGATGGAAAAGCACTGGATGTTTTTGGTCCAGGACGCCATACCATTACAACTGCCAATGTTCCACTGCTTATTGACTTTATCAGCAAAGCTTTCAACAACCGCACACCTTTCACAGCGGAAGTTTTCTATGTCTCGATGCGAGAATTTGCTGACCAGAAATGGGGCACACCCCAACCGATCATTGTGCGCAATCCTGGTGTTGGTCTTGGTGTAGCTCTTCTTCAGGGTTTTGGAACCTACAGCTTCCAGGTCAGTGATCCACAACAATTTGTGAATCAGCTCGTTGGCGCTCAGGGATACTATCGAACAAGTGATATTGAAGATCGTCTTCGGACCATGCTGCTATCCAAGCTTCAGGACCTCCTGGGTGAAACAACTGCCAAGAGCAACGTGATGGAATTGATCGGTCAGACAAATGAACTTTCCGCAGGTGTCCGCGCGCTCTCGCAGGATGATTTCAAGGCCATTGGGCTGACACTCAAATCCTTCTATATTGGCAATCTGAAACCCTCTTCAAAATCTGCGGAGGAGCTTCGGGCTATGGGTATGCTCGATATGCAAACCTACACCCAACTCCAGGCTGCAGATGCCATGCGCGATGCCGCACAGAACCCAAGCGGTGGTGCTGGTCTGACAGCAGGTATTGGTGCAGGTATGGGAATCGGAAATGTGATGACTGAGGCTTTGAATAATGCAAATAAAGGCCAAAGCGCAGGTGCTCAAGCAGGCGCAGGTGCTGGTGTTATGCCAGACGTGATGACGCCTGCAGAAGCAGCCCAATTCCTGAAGGTTTCAGCTGAAGATGTTGTTGCTGCGATTGAAGCTGGTGATCTCAAGGCCAGAAAGCTGGGCAATGCTTTCCGCATCAGCAAGGGCTCACTGAACGAATTCCTTAACGGATAATTAACCAATTCACAATCAAAAAAGAGATACACTAATTAGTGTATCTCTTTTTAATTAATAGCATATCCCCGGGATTTAATGAAAATCCCGGGGATATGAATTTACGCTATTTTGGGTCACCTGCCCAAACTTTTCCTTCCATGGGCCATGGTATAATCGGCTTGGAATACAACAGGTAATAATTATTTTAATGAGACTTCACGAATATCAATCTAAAGCAATATTTAACCAGTATCACATCCCAATCCCTCATGGGCGTCTGGCTTCTACACCTGAAGAAGCAAAGCGCATAGCAGAGGAAATAAATAGTTCTGTGGTTCTTAAAGCACAGGTTCTAATTGGGGGTCGGGGAAAAGCTGGTGGGATCAGATTGGTAAAATCACCTGATGAAGCTGAGGAAGAAGCATCGAAAATCCTGGGGAAAAAGATCAAGGGAATTCCAGTACGCAGGTTATTGATCGAAGAAGCAGTTAGCTTTAATCAGGAAATCTACGTGGGTATGGCTGTTGAGCGAGAGCATGGCGACATCCTTCTGATTGCCAGTGCAGAAGGCGGTGTGAATATTGAAGAAGTAGCCCGTTCATCTCCTGAGAAAATTGCACGAATCCATATTGATCCATTACTCGGTCTCCGGGACTACCAGGCGAGAAACCTTGCAGCAGAGAGTGAGATACCTCGGCCTCTTTGGCGATCCTTTATTGGAATACTGAAAAACCTTCACCAGGTATTTTTAGATCATGATGGAACACTTGTAGAGATCAACCCTCTCGTGATATCCAACGATCATCGACTGATTGCCCTTGATGGAAAAATCATTCTTGATGATAGCGCACTTTACAGACATCCTGAATTGATTGATAAACGAGATATTACAGCGGAAACGCCTGAAGAAATAGAGGCGCGGAAGTTTAGTTTATCTTATGTTAAGCTATCGGGCAACATCGGCTGCCTTGTCAATGGCGCTGGACTTGCAATGGCAACCATGGATATCATTCAACATCAGGGAGGCAAGCCTGCGAATTTCCTGGATATTGGTGGTGGTGCCAGTGCAGAAAAAGTCTCTGCTGCTTTACGGATAATCCTATCCGATGCTTCTGTCGATACCATACTGATAAACATATTTGGCGGGATAACCCGCTGTGATGAAGTAGCCATCGGAATTAAACAAACACTCCAGAGCTTCCCAACTGATGTCCCGTTTGTGATCCGTCTTGTTGGAACAAACGAAATAAAAGGCAGGGATATCCTGGCGAGTGCTGATCTAGAAACCGCATCAACATTGAGGGAAGCTGCAGAAAAAGCTGTCGCAATGTCTAAGGCTGGGAAAACATGACCATTCTTGTCAACGATCAAACACGCCTTCTGGTTCAGGGTATCACAGGACATGAAGGTTCATTTCATTCCCAACAAATGCTAAACTACGGCACCAATATCGTCGCGGGTGTAACGCCTGGGAAGGGTGGTGATTGGGTCCTTTCAGGAAAAGTGCCGGTCTTTGATTCCGTGAAGACCGCAGTTGAGGTCACTGGTGCAAATACAAGCATCATATTTGTACCAGCCCGTTTTGCATCAGACGCGATTCTTGAAGCAGCGGATGCTGGTATTGGCTTGATCGTCTGCATCACTGAAGGCATTCCGGTCAAAGAAATGCTGCAGGTAAAACACATCATCCAAAACAAAAATGTTTGTTTGATCGGCCCAAATTCCCCTGGGATCATCGCACCCCCTTCAATCAAAGTTGGCATCATTCCCGGCACGATTACAGAAAAAGGAACGGTCGGAATCGTCTCTCGCTCTGGCACATTGACCTATGAAGTAATCTATGCCTTGAAACAAAAAGGAATTGGGACCAGCACCTGTGTTGGTATCGGTGGGGATGTTATCATCGGTACAAACTTCAATGAAATTCTATCCCACTTAGAAGGCGACTCCAACACAGAAGTTGCTGTACTGATCGGCGAAATTGGTGGAACGAGTGAAGAACAAGCAGCTGAGTTTATTTCCAACGATATGACGAAACCTGTTATAGCCTTCATTGCTGGACAGGCGGCACCTGCGAACAAGCGGATGGGACACGCAGGAGCAATTATTGAGGGTGATGTCGGCACAGCAAAATCAAAGATTTCTGCTTTACGAAATGCCGGTGCCCTAATAGCAAATTATCCAGAAGAAATCCCTGAATTAATTCAGAGCCTATAATTGAACACATTCCCGGATATTTCAACGATCTAATTATGACGGTGTTCCATCAATAACATAATATTTATCAGGAGAAGGATAAACGATGAGAAAATATAATTGGGGAATTCTCAGTACAGCAAATATTGGTCGCAAAGCGATGATCCCAGCTCTGAAAGCCTCAAGTTTCGCACAAGTCACAGCAGTGGCCAGCAGGGATTCACAAAGCGCAATCAACTTTGCAAAAGAACTTGGCATCCCAAAATCCTATGGTGATTATCAAGCTCTGCTTGATGATCCAGCCATTGATGTAATATACAATCCCCTGCCAAATCACCTGCATAAACCCTGGACAATAAAGGCAGCTGAAGCAGGGAAACATATCTTATGTGAAAAACCGTTAGCGCTCAATGTTGAAGAATGTCATGAAATGGCCGCTGCTGCAAAATCAAATGGGGTTCAGCTGATGGAATCATTTATGTATCGACACCATCCACGTATTCTGGCCGCCAGAGAAATGATTGACAATGAGCTCATCGGTGAAATCAGAACGATTGAATTTGCCTTCACCTTTAATTTAAAGAGGTCAAATGATATCCGCCTTAAACCAGAAATGGGTGGAGGAGCATTGATGGATGTGGGCTGTTACTGTATAAATATCAGCCGCCTGATGGCAGGTAGAGAGCCATTAGCCGTACAGGCGCGATCAGTATGGTCACGCAGTGGCGTTGATATTCAAACGACAGCTATCCTGGATTTTAGTGATGGATTAATGGCACATTTTGATTGTGGATTCAACCAAAGCCGCCGACAGCGCTGCATTATTGCAGGAACAGAAAGTTATCTGGTTCTGGATAAACCTTTCTTACCTGGAAAAGTTAAAGCAGGGATTCATATGGTCAGAGAGGGAACATCACAGGTGTTTAAATTCAAAGGTGTGGACGAATACAGATTGATCGCAGAAGACTTCATGGCTGCTATCGAAAATGGAATGATCCCTTATCCAGCCGAAGATGCCGCAGCAAATATGCACGTCATTCAATCCCTGATAGAATCAGCCAGACAGAATGGAAAGCCAGTAAATTTGTAATTCCCTAATTTGTTTAATATTCAAATCCCCGTGATTTTTAGTAAATCACGGGGATTTGACAATATAGAATATCTAAATAGACATAGTCAAAGCATATATTAAAATGTTCAAGCTCTGCCTTTGTGCTTCGATTTTATTCTGACAGCATACTATCGATATATTTGACTGCGTCTCCAACAGTTTGGATCACCCTGGCATCTTCATCAGAAATGACGATATCAAATTTCTCGCAGAATCCATCAATAAGGAAGAACTGATCCATCGAATCAGCCTTCAGGTCTTCAATGAAACGTGTTTCCAAGGTAATATTATCATCATCAATCTTTAGAACATCCATAATGACTTCTATAACCTTGCTTAGTGTATCTGACATTAAAACTCCTATCCATATTTGATTTACTCAATTTTAACTTGCCCTGATAAACTGTCAAGGTCAAAGTCATGACTTAAGGTAATTAACCCTCAATGAAAGTTAAAGATACGTCAATTTCAGATAGAAAAGATGAACATATCCAAATCAATCTAAAGGAGGATGTTACTTCCAGGATGACCAATGGTTTGGAGCATTATCGTTTCGTTCACCAGGCCTTACCCGAAATGTCACTCGATCAGGTTGATCTTGGTCAAACAGTGTTTAGTAAACACCAACCTGTTCCTATATTTATTTCACCCATGACAGGGGGTACGGATAAATCAGACCGTATCAACAGGAATCTGGCAATCGCAGCCCAGGAAGTTGGTTTGGCAATGGGTGTGGGATCACAGCGGGTGGCAATTGACAACAACTCTGCTGCAAAGTCTTTTCAAATCAGACCTTATGCCCCTGATATTCTTTTATTCGCTAATCTTGGTGCTGTTCAACTGAATTATGACTACAGCATCGATGATTGTCGCTATGCTGTTGATATGATCCAGGCTGACGCCCTTGTTTTGCATCTCAATCCTCTCCAGGAAGCACTTCAACCTGAGGGGAACTGCGATTTCTCAAGCTTAGTAAAGAAAATAGAACAGGTTCGTAAAGCTCTTCAAGTCCCTCTCGTCGTTAAAGAAGTCGGATGGGGCATCTCTGTCCAGGCTGCTCAAATGCTATTCGATGCCGGCGTTGATGCTGTAGATGTAGCAGGCGCAGGTGGCACATCCTGGTCCCAGGTTGAACGATACAGGATTAAAGATCCAGACAAGGCACAGACAGCAGAAGCCTTTGCTAATTGGGGTATCTCTACTGCAGAATCGCTTCAGAATGTGGTCAGGATAAGTCAGGACTGGCTTATCTTCGCCTCAGGAGGGCTTCATAATGGTATTGAGATCGCAAAATGCCTTGCGCTTGGTGCGTCACTTGGGGGGATGGCAGGAAACTTTATCAAGGCTGCTAATGATTTACCCGAGAGAGTTGTCCAGGTGATGCGAATGATTGTCGATCAAACACGCATCGCAATGTTTGCCAGCGGTGCAGCAAGACTTTCAGAGCTAACACCAAATAAATTAATTCATATCCCATAAGAGGATGATCGTATGCATCTTGAGTTGTATAAGGAAAAAATAATTCCGCAAATAGAAGCTGGATTAAATCAATTCCTTTCAATCCAACATTTCAGATCTGCTCAAGCCCTCAAACACATGATCAGCTACCATTTGGGATGGGAGGATTCTGGGAAACATGGGAAGCGCCTCCGTCCATTAATGACCCTCCTGTGTACAGGCGCATTCAATGGTGACCTTAATGCTGCCTTGCCTGCGGCATTGTCAGTTGAATATCTTCATAATTTCACTCTCATCCATGATGATATCGAAGATCGATCCGAATTCAGGCATGGGAGAGAGACAGTTTGGAAACGATGGGGGATTGCCCAGGCTATTAATGCTGGTGATGCCTTATTTTGTATTGCCCAGCTAGCGATGCTGGAATTGTCAGGCACATGTGGAGATGATGTTGCAGCTCAGGCGACTGCCGCACTAAACCAGGTTTGTTTTCATCTTACCCAGGGACAATATCTGGATATTGCATTTGAATTGGCTGACCAAATAAATTTGGATACTTATCTCAGCATGATCGAGGGGAAAACAGCTGCCTTGATCTCATTCAGTACGGCATTGGGTGGAATTGTGACAAGACAGGATAAAGGTATTCTAACGAGCTTATCTACGTTTGGAAAACAATTAGGAATGGCATTCCAAATCCAGGATGATTACCTTGGCATTTGGGGAAACCAGGAGGTGATTGGCAAATCAACCTCTATTGATTTGCAAACAAAGAAGAAAACCCTGCCAGTGTTGTATGGTTTAAAGCACAGTGAACAATTTAAAGAACTTTGGAACCTGAACAATCCTTCTCCTGAACAAATATCCCTCATGGCAGACTTGTTGGATAACTGCGGAGCGAAAGATTATATCAATAAACATGTGGCCGATTACACAAATCAAGCTTTCGATGCCCTGGATACCAGTTTTGATCATACAAAAAACGATCGCACCTATATCGATGCGCTTATTGAACTCGGTGGAAAGCTAATTAACCGTACATGCTGATATCAAGGCGTTGATCAACTTTTTCCAAGAAATCCTGACCTATATTTCCGACCCCGAATTAATAACCAAATACATTGTGCAATATGAGCTGAGGAAAAGGCTGCAGAGGCGATGAAAGCGCCAAAATACGCCTTTGATTTGAAACCGAATGTCAATACAATACCCATAATAAGTAAGAATACAAACACTGCTTCTGCAATGATGCTGGTCTTCTCTTGTGTGACGATTATCCCTTGAAAGAAACTGATAAACATGCTGATTGATGGAAGGGGAATCCCAAACACAAGCGTTAACGTCGCCAGGGGAATTAAATCCATCCTCAGATTTGCCACATATTTCAACCACAAACTTGAGAGCGGGGAAATAATGAACACGATTGCAACTGCTGTAGCGATAACTGAGAGGATAAAAGAGAATTTTCTTAACGTCTTAAATGTGCCGGAATCTTTCTGCAGTGCAACCACAGCTTCGTTGAAGGCCACACCGGGACTGCGAAACATAAACAATATTCCTGTTACTAACGACCAGACTGCCAGTGACTCAATTGGATTCGGCATCCGGGAGACAGTCCCACTGATCAACGGCTGCCAGAACAACCATAAGGATGAAGTTATTGCTAATGGAAAATAGAATGATAAAAAGCGTTTCAGTATCAGTTGGGGTTTGCCTTCAGGCACAGCTTTGATCTCAGGCAGGATCTTTCTCACACGGATACCCGCATAAATCGCCTCCATCATAACACCTGATCCTTGTGCCAAACCTGCTAAATGAGCACCCTCAATTTTCTTTGTCACCATTCCAATCGTTAAAACTGTCGCTATAGTTATCAACCGGATAAATGTGGTTTCTCCGACCATCTTTGAGTGCCCAAATCGGATCATTGCACCTTGCTGAAAGCGCCGATAGGCGATGCTTATTGTCCAGGTAGACAGCAGCAGCAAACTGAATCGTGCAGGTTCGATAATCTCCTCAGGTGATCCAAGCAACTGGTTGACAATAAAATCATACATCGGTGTCAGTGCAACCAGCAGATGTACAAACATCAGGAAACCACCCAACCAGAGGGTATACTTTTTCATTAATTGGTAGGATTTCCAATCCCGGCTGAGCGCTGTGGATGCTGCCAGCAGCATAATTACTGGGGCTTCGATGATGAGGGCAATTGGAAACACGATCCCCCCATACGCTGCCAGGTTGATCTCAGGGTTCGGCAAACGGGCGACGAAAGCATTGATCACTGGAAGTTCAATGCTCATCAACATCCAGCTCGCAACCAAAGGAAGCCAGGTCCGAAAAACCTTACCTGTTGTTAGCCTTTTTGTTTCAATGGAACGATCAAGAGGAAGACTTAAATTTATTATCCTGAGAAAAATCGATCTGGAAACCGGATGAAACAGGAAACATCTGCCGAACTGGTTTCTATCATTTAGGTTGTTTTTCCAGGATCTCAATTGCCCCTTGTGCTATCAAAGCAACAGAATATGGCAAACAGGATTTATCAATATTAAATTTTGGATGGTGATGACTGAAATCAAGACCTTTTTCAGGATTTGCCGATCCGACCATAATAAAGCATCCGGGAATATCCTGTACTAAAAATGAGAAATCTTCTGATCCCATTGTTTGAAGTTTGGAATCCACCTGTGCATTCTGATCCACTTCTTCAACCACAGAAGACATTAACAGGACAAGAGCAGGATCATTTGATACAGGGAAAGTAACCCGTTCTACATGGATTTGCGCTTCACAGCCCATAGCCTGTGACAGGTTGTTCACAATGTCATCAAATCGCTGAAGTACTGTTTCAAGAACATCTGGCTTAAAAGTACGGATCGTGCCTTTTACTATTGCTTCTTGAGGAATGATATTGAAAGCCGTCCCTGAAGACATATTACATACAGAAACAACAGCACTTTCCAGGGGATGAATATTGCGGGAGGTGATCGTTTGCAGAGCTGTGATGATCTGTGCTGCTGCAACGATAGGATCTGCTGTTTGATGGGGAGATGCACCATGCCCCCCTTTCCCTGTGATCTTCACCGTGAAAATGTGCGCGCCAGCCATAATAGGACCAGGCGTCAGCCCATACCATCCCACAGGTTTATCATTCCAGACGTGCATTGCCATGGAATAATCTGGTTTGGGATCTTCCAATACGCCATCTGCCACCATTAATTCTGCACCACCGGCACCCTCTTCCCCGGGTTGGAATACAAATTTAATCGTCCCGTTTAGCTCAACCCGTCTTGAAGCCAGGAGTTTAGCAACGCTCAACCCAATAGATGTATGACAATCATGACCACAGGCATGCATCTTGCCGGGATTCTCAGAGGTATAGTTCACCCCAGTATCCTCCTGGATAGGCAGTGCATCCATATCAAACCGCAGGAGTAAGACAGGTGATTTCGGCCTTTCCCTTTAATATCCCTACGACACCTGTTTTACCAATTCCTTTTTCTACATCCAAACCCAGGTTGATCAATCTCTCAGCGACAATACCTGCCGTTCGAGTTTCTTCTAACCCCAGCTCAGGGTGACGGTGAAAATCACGCCGTGTTTCTATCGTCTCCTGATTGATTTCAAAAGCTTCTTTAATTATTATTGTCATTATGGTCTCCGGAAATTTATCACAAAGAATCTTTCTTCAAATCGAAATGGCTTGGTAGCGTCTTTCCTGACCCTCGCCAACATCCTTTCTTCAAATGCCTCTGGATCACCAGTTTGGGAAGCATGCATCTTCAAAGCTTCAATTTTATCTTGCCAATGTTCAGTTACGTCCAATGTTACATTGGGTGAATTTGTCAGACTCATCCATACTTCTTCCACTTCATGCGGTTCATATCCATCATCTAATAACTCAGGAAAAAAGAGCCGATTTCCGGATGCTGGAAAAACGGCATCAAGTACGATTTGTCCGGCGTAACGATGATCAGGATGGTTGATATAGTGCTCGCTTGGGAAGTAATTCGTTGGGTCACAAGTCACAAGGATATCAGGCTTGTATGTCTCGAATGACCCGCACTACTTTCTTGCGGATTTCAAGGTCAGGAACGATATAGCCATCTTGATAATCCATGTAAGAGACTGCGCTAACCCCCAGAGATCCGGGCAGCGTTATTCTGTTCTTCTCTCTGATTTCTGAAATTTGGTCTGAATTAATCGAGGTTTCTGCCGTTCCTTTATCCCCTTTAGTAAGCAAGACATAATTAATTGAGTGGCCGGCTTTGTTCCATCGGGCAATGGTTCCCCCAAGAAAGAATTCAGGATCATCTGGATGCGCCAGAATAACCAGGATTCCCTTTGGGGTTTCCCATCCTTCGTTGTATCTCATTGTTTTTCTACTATTCCTTGAAGCGATAAAGCTAATGTCGATGTTTATTTGATCGCCTCGAACTGCGACCTCTCTTCCTGGACGGCTTGGAGGAGTGATTTTGGTTCCTTGTTCTTTTCTGATTTGAAACGGTCTGATCCTCAGGACGGCTTATCGATCCAGTTATCCGTGGTTCTTCTATTATCTCTGGTTCGACCAACTCACCATTTGCTATCTTCTCAGCCCTCTCCAACTCTTCTTTCGTAAAACGACGTGGCCCGATATCAGGCACATTGACAATCACCGCCTGCTGAAGGGGTAATATTTGAACAACACGCCCCTCACCCATTGGGGTGATAACTTTACGCTTTCGTTTGGGGAGAGTTTTGATCGCTTCAACATACTGATCATACTCATACATCAGGCAGCATCTCAACCGTCCACACATCCCTGTGATTTCAGATGGGGTAAGTGAAATATCCTGTGTTTTTGCCATTCGTATTGAAATGGAAGAAAACTCTGTCAAGAAGCTTGAACAGCAGCGTTTTTCCATACCGCATGCGCCCATCCCTTTGATCAGCTTCGCCGCATCTCTTGGTCCAATTTGGCGAATTTCCAGCTTGACATCATCCACCAATCCCTTTACCCCATTGTGTAACTGCTTGAGGTTAATAGTTATTGACGCTTCACTGCTGATCAAGATGAATAATTGAGAGCCATCCAGTGAATACTCAACAGACACCACCTTAACGGCACTCATGCCTGTTTTCGTCAGATGATCACGTATGAGATCACCCGTCTCCTTCTCACGGATCAACAACGCTTTTCGATTGAGAAGGTCTGTTGGTGTAGCAGGTCTTTCAACAGATTTGAAGGAATGGAGGTTTAATTCAGATGTATCAATATGTATTTGCGAAACCGTTGCTAACTGAAATCCCCGACTTGTCCTGACAACGACCGGATCACCCGGTTGAATTTCGGGGTATCGAGAAGCATCAAAGAAGTAGTTCTTTCCGACCGGTTCAAATTGTACGCCGATAATATTGCTTGCACTCATAGTTGCATTATATCCTGACATTAATGTCGGTGCGACGATCAATCATCCAATATTCTCCAGGCTCATCCTGGCTGCGACAGATTCAGCCAGAGAGATGAGGGCTTTAGCCCCAGATGAATCAGGATCAGCAGCAACCACAGGTTCACCCTGATCCCCACCTGATCTGATGCTTTCATCAATCGGAATCGTACCAAGAAGAGGTGCAACAGCCATTCGAGCTAATTGCTCACCTCCACCCTCACCAAAGATTCGTCTCAAAGATCCATCCGGCATCTCGAGGAAGCTCATATTTTCAACGACACCCAGGACAGGCACATCAAGTTTTTTGAACATTGATACAGCACGAGCTGCGTCATCAAATGAGACTTGCTGGGGCATGGTTACTACCACACCACCGCTCAAAGGAACCGTTTGTACCAGGGAAAGTTGAACATCCCCAGTCCCTGGTGGCAGATCTACGATCAGATAATCCAACTCACCCCAATCCACATCCATGAGAAATTGTTTGATTGCGGAGTGAAGCATTGGTCCACGCCAGATCAATGGTTGACCGGTGGTGACCATGAACCCAATCGACATGATTTTCACGCCGTAGGCTTCAGCTGTTTGAATTTTCTTATTTTGAGGTGTTGGGGGAAGTGCAGTGACGCCCATCATCATCGGCACATTGGGTCCATAGATATCTGCATCCATCAACCCAACTTTCGCACCTAATTGAGCCAATGCTACAGCAAGATTGACCGCTATGGTGGATTTTCCAACGCCGCCCTTTCCTGAGCCAATAGCAATAATATTCTTGATCGAAAGGTCTGAAATTTTCTCATTAGCTTGAACTTTAGCGCCTAATTTAACATTCACCTCATCCACACCCTCTAAAGCCATTACAGCGTTTTTTGCATCATTTTGAATCTGGTTTCGAAGGGGACATGCTGGTGTGGTCAATTCGACGATAAAGTTAACCTGTGAACCGTCGATTTCGATATCCTTGATCATATTCAACGAAACAAGGTCTTTTTGGATTTCTGGGTCCATCACCTTACTTAAGGCAGCGATTACTTGTGCATTTGTCACACCTGACATACGAAAAATCCTTTCATAACTTCAGCAGAAGCATGTTATTAATTTGTAAATAAAGTCATGGAAATATCTGCAGTTCAGCAGAGAAACATGACCAGTATAGTAAAACACACTTGGTCAATTTTACCCACTTGTTGATCATTTATCCAATAACTCAGTTATTTAATATGCGCGTTTTCAATTTCTGAATTATTCGGAAATCATCAGTGTCATTCCACTGTCACGCTCTTTGCCAGGTTACGAGGTTGATCCACATCCAAACCTAATAAGGAAGCAATATGATACGCAAATAGCTGCAGGGGGATACTTGTTACAACGGGACTTAGCAGCCAGGGCGTTTCAGGTACCCACAGAATATTATCCGTCAGGTCCGGAATGCGCTCATCACCATCTGTTGCCAGAGCGATGACCTCCCCACCTCGCGCCAATGCTTGTTCAATCTGGCTGATCATTTTGTCATACCAGGGGTCTTTGGGTGCCAGGGCAACCACGGGCATCGTTCGGTCAATCAATGCGATTGGGCCATGTTTCATTTCTCCCGCGGGGTAACCCTCCGCATGGATATACGAAATCTCCTTTAGTTTTAAAGCACCTTCGTAAGCGATAGGCATATTGATCCCACGGCCAAGGTAAAGCATGTGGTCGGTATTCCTGAACTTGCGCGCCATTGTCAGTACATCAGGTTCTCTATCCAGGCACTCTCCCACCAAAGAAGGAACTAGCATCAGATCATTGACCAATCCAAATCGCTGATCTTTGGAAAGGACACCTCGTAATTCACCAAGATAAACTGCCAGCATGTACATATCCAGAAGAGGTGCTGTAAAAGCCTTGGTCGAAGCCACGCCAATCTCCGGACCCACCTGCATTGAAATGCAGCCATCAGCAATCCGCATGGCCTGGGAACCTATCGCATTAACATTGGACCAGATGATCCCACCTTTTGAACGGCCTTCCTCCATCGCTGCCAGTGTGTCAGCCGTTTCACCGGATTGACTGATCGCTAAAATCACGGTGTTTTCATCCACAAGAGGATCAGCATATCTGAATTCAGAGGCAATTGCCACTTCAACCGGTACACGTGCAATGCGTTCGATCAGGATCTTGCCTACCATGCCAGCGTGTGCGGCTGTCCCACAAGCAGTGATGATGATCTTCTTTATTTGTTTTGCCTGCTCTTCATCTACATTCAGAGTATGCAGCAGAACCCGACCCTCATCAAAGTCAACCCGGCCTGCTAATGTATCGGTCAGTGAGCGCACCTGTTCATGGATTTCTTTCTGCATAAAATGACGGTATTCACCTTTTTCAGCGGCGATCGGGTCCCAGGAAATATTCTGCACCTGGACCTCAACCGGCACCCCCTGACTGTCCGTTATTTTGATCTCGCTGCGTGTAATAACTGCCATTTGATAAGACTCGAGAAAAACTGCTTTGCGTGAATGCTCCAGGATAGCAGGCAGGTCGGATGCGACATAATTCTCATCCTTTCCCAACCCGATCACAACACCACCTGCATTACCAATACGGGCAGCAATGATCTTATCCGGCTCCCGCGAGGACATCACGACAATCCCGTGTGCCCCTTTTAATTTTTTCAAGGTCAGGCTTACCGCCTGTTCCAATGACTTACCTTTTGTGAAGTATTTTTCAATCAAGTGGACGATTGTTTCGGTATCGGTTTCTGATTTAAATGCCACCCCCTCAGCAATCAGCTCTTCTTTCAAGGTCAGGAAATTCTCAACAATACCGTTATGGACAACAACGACCTCACCTGTGTTGCCGATATGCGGATGCGCATTCCTTGCATTGGGTTCGCCATGTGTTGCCCAACGTGTATGGCCAATCCCGATCTTGCCGTGGATTGGTGTATCTTTAACCAGGGCTTCCAGGTGACTCAGTTTCCCAGCATCACGTCGAATTTTGATGTCGCCATTATCCAGGACGGCGATACCAGCAGAATCATATCCCCGGTACTCAAGTTTCTTCAATCCATTCAGCACAATCGGGGTTGCATCTCGTCCACCAATATATCCAACAATTCCGCACATCTTAGTAAACCTCCAATAGCTCTTGATCCTCACGCATCCAGAAATAAGGCCATATTTCAGGTCACGGGCAAAAGTTTTATCATGTTTAGTCTGGGAAGTCAACTGCTGTCCGCAGTGGGAGGCATCCGCCGATCTCTCGATTTTCCTGAATTCGCTTCAGTTAACCCTGGCTTGCACCAGGGAACCTCCATCCTCGTCACCAATCATGAATGATGATTGGCCAGGCGCTTTTTCCCATAATTTATGTCCTGTTGATTTTTCCTTTCATTTCCGTTCAAAATGGAATGGCCCAATTATACCTTACTCAAACAATCTGAAAAGTGCTGCTAAATGTTAATTTCCTTCCTGGGAAGACGGGAAAAATACCTCCATTAAGGCGAGCTCTTCATCTTTGTTATCAACATCCATCAGGACTCGATCATCAATCCAGGGCAGCCAATTCCCCTCAAATTGGTCAAACACTACCCTTCCTCCCTTATCACCCTTCACCCGCATCAATGCCTGAAATGTTGATTTATCAAAAAGTACAGGATTGGTCCACTGATCTCCCAATTTTGCGGCTGTAATCGGTGCATGGGTATGGATAAAACATTCAATGAGCTGCCTGATCATTATTGGTGAAATCTGTGGTTGATCACTCAACAGGAACATGACACTTTCACAATTTTGTGGGAGTGACATAAGGCCGGCTTTCATTGATGAGCCTATTCCCGAAGCCCAGTCAGGATTGCGAACAATCGTTATTGGATAAAGACTCAGTTCTTTTTCAATAATTTCATGATATGCGCCTGTAACAACTATTATAGGAAATAAACCACCTTCTAAAGCATTTTGAACGACTTGCAGCACGAAAGGCCTATCTTGCCATGTACAAAGCTGCTTGGGATACCCCAATCGTTCACTGCCTCCTGCTGCAAGGATAATGCCTGCAATTTGTTCATTCCCCAATAAAGTACTTTCCATATTATCCGACGGATGTTGAGATCTCACTTAATTCAATTTTCCTAATCCCCTCAAAACCTTTTCTGGGGTCAATGGAAATTCATGAAACCACACACCGGTTGCGTCATGCACTGCATGCATGATCGCTGGTGCAAGCGGAAGATATGGCATCTCTGCCATACCTCGCGCACCGAAAGGTCCATTTGGTTCGGCAAATTCGAGAACGATTGATTCAACTTCAACCGGGATATCCAGCACAGTCGGCATCAGGTAGTTGGATAACAAATTCGTTTTCACATAACCTTCTTCCTGGATGAAGTTTTCCATCAATACATATCCAGCGGCTTGAACGATCGCACCTTCTATCTGTCCAACCACCTGAATAGGATTGATGGCTTTCCCCACATCTATCGCACAATAAACCTTCAATATTCGGATCTCCCCGGTTTCCGTATCAACCTCCAGCTCTACCGTTTCTGCCACGTATCCGTATGAGAAATTTGGGACACATTCGCCAGTTTGGGGGTCCATTGGTGTTGTCGCTGGTGGCTTATAAACATATTCCACATTAACTGGGCGCTGGTTCTCAGACCATTTCTCAAGTGCCAATTTAGCCGCCCCTTTAATCGAGTTTCCTGCCATAAAGGTCATACGAGAAGCAGAAACACTCCCGGAATTCCCTGTTTTGGCTGTATCTGAAAGAACCAGCTCTATCTTGTCGAGCGGCACATCGAGTGCTTCAGCTGTTAACTTCTTAATCGCCGTATGGGTACCCTGACCAACCTCAGCAGCTGCATGATGAAGAACAACCCGTTCGATCTCTGTATCACCAAACAATTCTATACCGGCAGTGCAGGATTCTGGTGCCCCATATGAAAAACCAACATTCTTAAACGCACTGGCTGTTCCACGCCCACGCCTGATGAAGCCATCATCTGTCATTGGTGATGGCGCTTGCCAACCAGTTTCATCATGCAGCCAGCCAGCGTGTTCAGCGCATACCTCTGTGACCTGTTTGATTGTGACCCCTTCAGGTGCTTTCGAGTTCATGGACATGACCGTATCATCATCCATCAGATTCCGCATCCTGAATTCGACCGGGTCCATCCCAAGCGCTTCTGCCAGATGAGTGACCTGCATTTCTGCGAGAAAAGCACCCTGTGGGCCACCAAAGCCCCTGAAAGCCCCTCCAGGGATGTTATTTGTATAGATCGCATCAGCATCAACATGTACGTTTGGGATGTCATATGGACCGGTGCACTGCAGAACAGCATTTGCCATCACTTTCGTCGAAGTATAGATATATGCACCCCCATCTGCAAGTATCTTCACTTCTGCTGCAAGGATCTTCCCATCCATGCTTGCCCCCCATTTTCCCTTGAGTGTGTAGGCATGTCGCTTGTGATGACCGATAATCGATTCTTCACGACTCCAAACGATTTTCACCGGTCTATCAATCCCTTTTTCGTGCAAGCACCTGACACGCTAAAGCCAGCGCGATTTGAACTGACATATCCTCTCGCCCACCAAAAGCCCCACCAATTGCAGGATAGATCACCCGGACTTTTTCTTCCGGGATATCCAGGGCGTGCGCAATCTGCTCCTGATCCTCATGCGCCCACTGCCCAGCTACGACAACGGTAATTCGGTCTTCCTCATCAAGATAAGCAAGACCTGCTTCAGGCTGCAGGTAAACATGCTCCTGCACAGGTGTTTGATATTCACCCTCAACGATCACATCACAATGTTGGAAGGCTTCATCAACATCCCCATGGCGGATCTGGTAATGGCAAAAATTATTCGACTCCCGTTCTGGATGAAGTATGACGGCATCATCTGAAAGCCCCTCATCAATGGACCCGACAACTGGTAAATCTGTAAAATCCACCTTTATCATCTTACAGGCTTGTGCTGCAATTTCCTCAGTTTCCGCAAGAACCAGCGCGATCTGATCACCTACAAACCTCACCCGATCCGTGAATGGCTTTTTCGAACCAGGACCACACAAAACAGGTTGATCAGCAATGATCAGTCCATATTCATTTACCGGCACATCTTTTGAGGTGATAACGGCAGCGACACCTTCCATAGCTTCAGCATCTTTTGTATCAATCGAATTGATGATCGCATGGGGGCGGCCAGCAAATAAGATCTTCATATAAAGCTGATCTGGACGGTTAAAATCTCCAGGATATTGACTTTCTCCAGTTGCCTTTGCTTCTGCATCCACTCTGGGAAGAGCTTTTCCAATATATACCATCACTACTCCTAATTTTTATTCCTCTTCAGCAGCAGCAATCCCTTTGCTGGCTTTTTCTATCGCTTCGACAATCTTGTAATAACCTGTACAACGACAAAGGTTGCCGGTGATCGCCTGGCGTATATCCTGCTGGGTTGGAGTCATTCTTTCTTCCAATAATTTTGCAGCAGACATCAAGAAACCTGGTGTGCAATATCCGCATTGGATGGCACCGTACTCGATGAAAGCTTCCTGCAATGGATGAAGCACTTCACCATCTTTCAGTCCCTCAATCGTAACAATTTCCGATCCGTGCGCTCGAGGGGCTGGAACAAGACAGCTCATGACAGCACGACCATCCAGATAAACGGTACAGGCACCACATTCACCTTCACCACAACCTTCCTTCGTCCCGGTCAGGCCCGCTTCCTCCCTGATCAAATCAAGCAGGGTCTTGTTTAATCCAGTCGTAAAGTTATATTCTTTGCCGTTGATCCATGTGTGGATCTCTTTCCCATTCCATGGCTCTTTAGGAATTACAGCATGTACACCTGATCCCATCAGGAGAACAGGATTCTCAGGTGTATCTTTCTTTGATATGCCATCCCGGAAATTTTCTAAGGCTCGTTTTGCCATTACTTTAACCAGGTAAGTTCGATAGTCAGCTGACCCGCGAATATCAGATATTGGATTGGCTGCTTGATTGGTTAACTCGCCAGCCTTATCAACGACTGTGTCGTTCAGTTTTTTTCCTTCAAGGAATTCTTCTGCCGCTTTTGCGTGGATTATGGTTGGGGCGACAGCCCCCAGTGTGATGATTGGATCTCGGATGGTCTCACCATCCATAGTTAATACAATACTGATATTTATCACAGAGATCGCCTGGGCTTTTCGCAAGGCACTTTTAATAAAATACGACTGTCGATTCATTTCAGGTGCATCAAAGAAAATATCTGTTATCAGTTCATCTTGATCTAAAACCGTTTTTCGTACACCGATATAGAAGTCTGAAAGTGCAACCACCCTTTTACCTCTTGCTGACGTCAGGCACAGCTTCGCATCGAATGCCATCAGTGGGCTGATGGTGTCATTAGCAGGTGATCCTGTGACAAGATTGCCGGCGATCGTCCCACGATTGCGTATTTGTGGAGACCCGACTTCCCAGCAAGCCTGGGTCAGTGCATAAGCTTTTTCCCGGATGAGGGGTGAAGATATGACGTGGTTGTGGGTCACCAAAGGTCCGATGTGAATCACCCCTTCTTGATCTTCCATGATCTCATCCTGGCCGGGAATTGCGCTGATATCAATGAGCGTTTTGACTCCTTTGCGAACACCCCTTTCCATCTCCAGGATCAAATCCGTACCCCCAGCGATGATCCGGGCTTTTTCGCCCTCCTCAGATAATGCCGTTACAGCTTCCTCAATAGAACCTGCAATAATATATTGTTCCCACATAGCTCAATTTCTCCGCTTCATAAAAACGCTGAATACATCAACACCTTGGATGAATTTCCCTGCACCTGTCTATCCTCAACGCTAATTTCTCATGAATCCATATCAAATCGCAAGCCGCATCATTACAATGATTCATTGTGTTTAACAGGGATTTCTTGATCATTCCTCGAGCAGGCTCAAAACAACAGGCAAAAGCTGTTTTTTCCTTGACACAACCCCTTTTGCCAATCGAGTACCATCGCGCCGGGGCCTGTATGGTAATTCATCCAAAACGACCGGTGCATCAACCATTAAAAGCCTGCTGTCACCCTGGACCACATCGGTAACCATCAGCATTGCGAAATCCAAACTGCGACGTTCCTTCAATTCCCGTAGCGCTTTTTTTAGGGGTTCGAGATATTCATCTAATTCATATAGATCAGACACTTCTGCCTGGGCGATTGCAAACCGCAAGGTGCCAATCTCATATTTTTTCATATCAGTTGTGACGACATCAACAGGGTCACGCCTTGACAAACCCGAGCCTGCTGAAAGTACCTTTTCTCCAAATGATTGAATCGTCTCATTTTCTAGTGGGGATCCCCAGGTGAAAGCCCATTTCGCCAGCCTTTCAGCTGCCTTGTGATCGCGTTGTGTCGTTGTAGGTGAAGACATAACCAAAGTATCTGAAAGCAAACCCGCCAACATTAATCCTGCGATTTGAGGTGGTGCTTGCAGTCCGGTGTCTTCGATCTGCTCTGATACAAGTGTGCTCGTACTGCCAACGACATCGACTGTGAAGCGTATCGGTTCATGCGTGGTTGGATTCCCCAACCTGTGATGGTCCAATATTTCGATCAATTCTGCTTCATTCAATGAGCCCAGTGCTTGTTGAGGTTCGTTGTGATCGACAAGAATGATCTTCAGGCGAGGGGGATCCAGCAGATCCCTCTGCGTACAGATGCCTTGATAGCGTTGATTGTCATCCAAGACCCAGAACTCATCCACTTCATCCCGAAGGATGCGGTTGATCACATCCCGGATCCGTGTGGAAGCAGAAAAACGGGCAACTTCAACTTCTGCTGCTTCACGGCAGGGAGTAGTAAGAAGTTCTGCCAGTGTCATTTGTTGAGATCGCGGGTGGGGACCCATAAGGCGGGTCAGGAAACTGAACAGCGACTTACCGGAAATTAAACCGTATGGCGTGCCGTCAGCATTGACAACCGGTGCGACACCACCCGTTCTGCTCAGGATAGCCCAGGCTTCGCTTAAAGGTTGTTCAGGATTGACGGTGGCAAGACGCCTCATTACTGATTTCAAAGCGAGGAGAAGCATCATTAAAAAGCATGGGAGGTTCCAGCTCAAGCAGCCCTAGCACCCACGCGGTTTGCCGGTTGATTGGGCCAGAACGCGCAGCTATGGCATTGATCCCATCACGCTCCTGGAGCAGCCATGCATATCCCATTGCAGACGCAATTGCATCTGTATCCGGGTTGACGTGTCCGATGACGTAAACTGTATTCTCAACCCGGATATTCGGAATGGGCTGTTGACCAGGTTTGTTCAAGAATGCACCTCACTTTGTTTTGGTTGTTCATTTAAACCACGCCAGATATCTTCTGGGGTAATTGGTATCTTCGTTAAGGATACGCCGCAAGCATCAAAAACAGCATTTCCAACTGCCGGTGCAACACCGTTCATTGGGATCTCCGATACGGATTTCACGCCGAATGGATGGGAGGGCTCCTGGGTTTCAACAAAGATCGTTTTCAATTCAGGCATCTCATTTGCCCGGAATATGTGATAATCCACAAAATCTTTCTCTCGGGGCTGCCCTTCCTCATCAAACACCATTTCCTCACATACTGCATAGCCCAGAGCTTGCGTCATCCCCCCTTCGATCTGTCCTGATGCGGTCAGCGGGTTCACAATCACTCCAGAGTCAACAGCCATCACCAATTTATCCACGGTGACCATGCCAGTTTCAATATCTACGGTTACTTCGGCGAATTGAGCTGCGAATGGTGGTGGCGATACAGGTGATACATGAGAAGCTACACCCATGATCTGCTCCTGGTCTGTCATGTGAAGGGTATCCAGTGCAATTTCCTCTAAACTGATTGAGTCGCCTGCTGGGGTAAGTGCCTGGCGGTTCTTGAGTGAAATTTCTCTTATATTGACTTCAATGCCGTTTTGTACAAAAAGACGTGCTGCCCTCTTTTTAATTCGGTAAGCAACGATTTTCGCGGCATTTGTAACCGCTGTCCCAGAAATATAGGTTGTACTTGAGGCATATGCCCCCTTATCAAATGGGGTCAAATCTGTATCAGAAGAATATACGATGATATCCTCTAAGGGTACGCCCAATACTTCGGCAGCCATTTGTCCCAAAGCTGTATCCGATCCAGTCCCAAGATCGGTGGCACCCACAAGCAAATTAAAAAGACCCATCATCATTCATTTTGATGCTGGCCCCGCCCATATCGAGATGAGGGATTGACGTCCCCTGCATAATCAGGGCAACACCAATGCCTTTCTTTAGGTGATCACATCCAGGCACATCACGCCAATTCTCGTTTCCATATTTCTCATCCCAATTGATTGCCTGCCGGCCCTGTCTAACACACTCTTCAAGGCCAACCGTGTGAATAATTTCAGGTTGAGGTTCACGCCCTTCACTCCAGGCAGTGCTGAATGGGTGGAGTTCGTTTGTACGCAGCGAATTCTTGAGTCGAAATTCAAAGGGATCGAAATTTAGCTCTCGAGCGATTTTTTCCATATGCCTTTCGACTGCCCAGAAACCCTGCGGCACCCCATAACCTCGATAGGCACCTGAGGGTACGGTGTTGGTATAAACGACATCTGCGTAATAGCGAATATTTGGATATTCACGGTAAGGGCCATCGCCAACATATAAAGCCATCGCTTTATGACCCGTATTTCCAGCCACTGTCAGGGCATGACAGCCGTATGCCCCTGTATCGCTCAGGCAGTACATCGCATTCGCGGTGATTGTGCCGTCATTCTTGACACCAGTCTTTATCCTCATTCGCATTGGATGTCGTGGACGCGCAGCCAAAAACTCCTCTTCCAGGCTCATCTCATACAGCACCGGCTTCCCTGTCGCAATCGTCAAATGTGCTGCCACATCCTCTATCAGAACCTCTTGTTTTCCACCAAAGGCACCCCCCACTCGTGGTTTGATCACCCTGATGCGTTTGATCGGCAGCCCTAATACAGGGGCTAACTGTCGCCGCACATGGAAAGGAACCTGTGTGCTTGTTGTGATCACAAGACGATCATTCTCGTCCCAGTGGGTCATTGCGACATGGGGTTCGATGTAAGCTTGATGCACTTTTGGTACTACATATAATTCTTCAAATATATGATCCGCTTCAGAAAAACCCTGCTCAACATCACCGATATCTATCCTGATCTCAGCCGCCATATTCTTTGAAGCGTCGGAATTATCAAAATTGACATATTCTTCTTCATCATGAATAACCGGAGCACCCGGGTCCATCGCTTTGGTTGAGTCTACGATTGGATCAAGTATTTCGTATTCGACATCGATCAACATCAATGCTTTATGGGCAATTTCTGGCGTTTTAGCAGCGACCATTGCGACCCGATCACCTACAAACCGCATTTTATGATCCAATGAGAATGTATCCAATGGACCTGGAATTGGATGAGATTGGCCTGCAGTTGAATAAACCACCCTGGGAATATCCTTCCAGGTCAGAACCGCAGCGACACCAGGGAGTGCCTTTGCTTTTGATGTATCGATATCTCTAATTTCAGCATGAGCATACGGGCTGCGTAACACTTTAGCGTACAGCATATCCCGCCTGGGGAAATCAGAAGTGAATGCAGGCTTCCCCTGAACGAGTTTCACTGCGTCAACCTTTGGCTCAGGTTGTCCCACAGTTTCAAGCGGTATATGGCCCTCAACATGGGTCATCTGTGGATAGACGCCTTTAGAATTTTCGCTATCTTCAATTGAAGGAACTTCCTCTCCCCTCAGGATAGCTGCTGCACGCAGCACAGCCTGGACCGGTTTCTGATAGCCCGTACATCGGCATAAGACACCGGAAACTGCTTTCCTCACCTGGGCTTCTGTCGGAGATGGCTCCCTTTCCAATAAAGCTTTTGCAGTTAGAACCATGGCTGGTGTGCAGTAACCACACTGGATCGCCCCTGTATCCACAAATGCTTGCTGGATCACATGCAGTCCTTCTGTCTCCTTCCAGCCTTTCTTGGGATGTTCGCCCATGGCTTCAACGGTTTCAATCAAATGCCCTTCAGCTTGAGCACTCAACATTGAACAGCTGTTGACGGGCTTTCCATCTAACAACACAGTGCAAGCGCCACATTCACCTTTTTCACACTTGCCCTGTTTTATGCTGAAGAATCCAAGTTTTCGCAATGTATTTAAAAGGTTCTCATTGGCAGGAATGATAAGAGGGTATTCCTGATGATTGATATTGAGGGTGATATTCACGCTACGCCTCACTTTCTTTGGTTTCTTTGATCCTCTTCAAGCACCTGATTGCCAGTGTTGAGGCCACCTCCCGTCGATATTGCGCAGACGCCCATTGGTCTCCAGCTTCATGATAGGCATCCCGGCTGGCAATATCCGCACCGCTGCCATCCGGGCCATCCATGGCAATGATCGGAGTTTCTCCAAAACCCCCGAGGGCAATTCTTGTTCTTCCTGATCGCCACTGCGCGGCCGCAACAATCAATGTTGGGCGATCCTTGGGGGATCGAGCGACATATTCAAACGCCAGGTAAGGTTGTGCTGACCACGTGACTGCTGTCATCAACACACCGGAGGATTCTATCCTTCGCAAAGGCAGCCAATCACCCATCCTTATGCTTTTGCCGCCCGGTTCCCAGGTTAGAGAGGCATCCAGGGTGAGTAAGATCGTTGAGAAAACGGAACGACCATCGCTGCTGATCAACCAACCCCCCAAAGAAGCTGCGTTGCGGATATTCTCAGTCGTATCAATTATTAAGCTTCGCTGGATTTCTGGATGAACCGCTGAGTGACCTAAGAAAGTGCTGAGTTTTGTCGCTGTCCCAACTTTGATCTGGTGATCAGTTTGCTCGAGGTTATCCAATCCAACACCTTGAAGATCAACAACACCAAATTGTTTTTCTTTTTCTCGACTGATACTTGTACCTCCACCAAGAGGTTTCAAAACCTTCTTTTTATCATTTAGAAGTGACACTGCTTCTTCTATAGAAGCAGGTCGAACATATTCATCAATCATAGGACCTCCATAATCGGATTGACAATCCAGACAAGATGTACTTTCGCCATTTTATCAATGTCAAATAGTATGCTCCAAAGAATCATTAAATGGCATCATCAAACGGATAATTGATTCTTATCTTATTTATTTTGTCGCAAAAGTATCGACCAATACTTTGACGTTTCCACCAACAGGGTAAAGGATCGGACAGGTAGCGCCGTTATCAATATACTCCTGAACTTTAGCTCTTGCCTCATCAGGTGTACCACTTGCTGTGATCTTGTGAACCAGGTCATCTGGAACAAGGTGCTTTGCAGCCATGATCTGCTCGTGTGTTGCCGGCCACCCCAGGATGGATTGGATCTGCTGGACAACATCCATGGAAACCCCGGACGCCTTTGCGATATGTGGTTGTTGTGCAAGGTATTGGGTCAGAAGCTCCCGGCTTGTTTCAATTGCTTTCTCGCCATCCTCGTCCACTGAACAAACGACCAGCTGCGGACGGTCCATATCATCCATGGTCCGACCAGATTTTTTAAGTCCTTTCGCCAATCTGTCAATTGCTTTATGATTGTATTCAGGTGGGACACAATAATTCAACACCACACCATCTGCAATTTGTCCTGTTAATTCAAGCATTTTCGGTCCTGTTGCGCCAATATAGATAGGAACATTCCGAGGCTCCCTGCGCCCGTGAACAACATCCAGTTCAATATTATTAACCTGGACGAATTCACCATCGAATGTCACTCTTTCCATGTTTAACAACCGTCGAAGAATCAATACCGTTTCTTCCATTGCCTTCAAAGGTCGCTTTCGGTTGATGCCAACATTTCTTGCCAGAGGATCCCACCAGGCCCCAATCCCGCAAATAATGCGGTCAGGAGCAAGGTCATCCAATGTCAGGAAAGTTGCCGCCAGTAAACCGATATTTCTGGTCCAGTTATTGATCACGCCAGAACCTACCATCAAGTTCTCTGTAACAGCAGCGTAAGCAGCCATCGGTACGATGGCATCACGAACCAGGCGGCTTTCTGCCTGCCAAACTGCTTCAAAGCCGCGTTCCTCTGCATATTGCACATAATCCAAACCGTCTCGTAGATCATGTGCATCCTGTAAATATAAAGCTACTCTATCAATCATCATCCACTATCCTTTTGTTAGGGGCTCCATCCTGTCAAATTGAAGAAGGAGTGAATTGGTACTGAGGATATCGTAATCCTCCGGGATATCAAGATCAAGTGCAATATTTTCATTTTCGACCACTATGACGTTTGCATCTTTCGATAAGGCTAAATCACAATGTTTGTTGAATAAATCCAAACCATAAGAAAAGGTCAATAAATCTGCGGGATTTGTGAACAACATATTGGTTCCCTGCCGCCGCCTATCAGGAGCGATGACAACAACCGGTGGGGTCGTTCTCAATGCCAGAAAATCATCAACATCCTGAGGTGTCAATAATGGCAAGTCAGCCGGGACGATCAAAATGCCTTCATTTGAAAAAGCACCTGAAAATAATGTTGCCCGGCGTAAGGCATTATTCAATTCAGGTGTTCCGTTTTCAGTGACTGTGCGAACGTCCATTTCACGGGACTCTGTCAGCACATCCGAATCACGGCTAACGACCAGAATATCTGAAATCGTGTCGACTGATTTTAAAACTTCAATTGTGCGTATAAATAATTTGTGATTTAAGGATTTCTCTATCCTTGTCGGATAGTATGTCTGAAAGTCTGGATTTTCCACGACGGAGTGGTTTTATTGGCACGATTGCCCAAAGGCTCATTGGATCATTATCTCCTGTTTAAGATTGTTTCACAAAACTTGAGGATTTCCTCAGCCAATCTCACACGATCCTTCTTCTTCTTCATCAATATATTCGTCGCTAAACACATTATAAACCATCGTTCAATTTTTTGCAGATCTGCAGCATCTGATGTATCAAGCACATATCCCGATAACAGATTGCGGTAGTGGTTTGCTACGACAGATGCTGAAGGTTGAAAACCTAATTCACGATACATTTTCGCTGCTGGACCTTTGACAGCTTTCCCTCCTATGAGAGGTGACACAGCGATCACCAGCTTTTCAGCAATGGCTTCTCGATAACCCGGGGTTGCGAGGATAGGATCAATGCTAACCCAGGGATTAGACGGCGCGATGATCACAACATCACAATGATTGATGTCAGCTATCGCTTCAGGGATAGGGCTTGCTTTATCTGCACCATCAAACTCAAATGATTTCACAACAGGCTGGAACCTTTTCTGAACAAAGTATTCCTGAAAACCCAGGGACTTGCCGTCTTTCGTATGAACGATTGTTCGGACAGTGTCATCTGTCATTGGGTAGACTGGATGCTCAATACCCCAGTCCTGGCAAAGCTCTCGTGTGATGTCAGACAATACCTCACCCTGATCCAATCTGCTCGTTCGAATCAGATGGGTCGCCAGGTCTTTATCTCCCAATCGGAACCAATCCAAACCAGATAGTTTTGATAGTTGTTTAAAAGTAACCCATGTTTCTTCTTTTATCCCCCAACCAGTCTTGGGATTATTGATACCCGCCAGCATGTAGCAAACCGTATCAAGATCAGGGCTGATTTTCAGGGACAGATAGTCGAAATCATCTCCTGTGTTCACGATCACAGACAAATCCTGTGGTGAAAGCAGATCGGCTAAACCACCCACGAGCTTCGCACCACCTACACCACCTGCAAGTGCAACAACTTTCATACGTCCCTATACTCTTCCTTTTGGTCTGCAAACTTAATCTGGCTGATGATTTCTGCGGCTGTTTCTTCTTCAAATTCAGCTATAGATAGGTTGTCAAGCTTGATATCAATTCGTAAATCATCCGATGCAAGACAATTGATTGCGCAAGCAAGCTTATCCTTTGTCAGATCATTAATAGCTATCGTGATATGTGGAATCCATTCTTCAGGAGAATAAAACACATTGCAGTTTATTGCCATCGGGGTTAACATGTCCCAGATTGTTCGATGAAAATCTTGCAGCTCCATGGTTTTTGCTACCGGTAAATACAGGACCGGTTTAAGTCCTGAAAACAGACCCAGACCGGATGTATTTGTGGAAATTTGATTCGTTTGAGATTGAATATCAGAAAGGAGGTGAACAGCTTGTTCTGAATTCAATTCCTGACATACGACCCAGGTCATATGCGGCGTAGGCATCAGGTAAACACCTCCCAGATCACACTGATTGGATAGTCGTTGCCAAATGCTTTTCACTTCGATCTGAAGCAGTTGTGTTCAGCTCGCTGATAATTGCATACATCTGAGTCTCACCTGAATAGGTCGCGTTCTTTTGCCCGAATCAATTCTTTTAAACGTGCTTCTCTCAGTGCATACGGGAACCCCCTGGCAAGGACAACAGGTAACCCTTCGCTCGATTGCCCCATGACAAGCGACGCCCCAGCAGCCAATTCATCGGCTGCGCCAATATATGTGGCGCGTAATTTATACTCAAACAGATCGTTTTCACCCCGCATGTCAACCAATCCGGGCATCCCTGAAAGGCCAATCGTAACCCCCACGGTTCCCCGACGCCATGCTCGACCATGTGAATCAATGATCAACACACCAATTTGAGCACGTGTTTTCTCCTCCAAACCCCGCCTTATCTGGTCTGCTGAGCGAGATGGTTCCTCAGGGAGCAATAACACCCAATCTTCGGGTTGCCCCCAGGGACCCGACACATTGGAATGGTCAATCCCTGCATTGGCACAGACGAAACCATGACGATGAACCACAATGATCAGGTGATGTCGAGTTCGTAAGACCTGTTGACTCTCAGAAAGGATCAATTCGATCAATCGTGGATCTTTATTGGTAAGAGAGGCATAATGATTTGCCTCATCTGAAGGTTGCACCTGTGTTAAATTGACCAGGCGATTTTCCGCTTTTGACACTATTTTTTGCGTAACAACAAGGATATCTCCATCTTCCAGCGATAAATTATTCATTTTCAAAGACCCTAAAATGATTTCAATTAAGTCATCACCAGGCTGGATTAATGGAAATTGTTCAAGTGGAATTAATGATAGAGTCACTTAGGCCTTATCTGGAATACCGGTGATCCGGATGCCTGATGCATGAACATGATGTTGTATGTTCAATCCAATCAATACTGATGTCAATCCTTCAACAACGACAGTATTTTCGATCGGTCCGGCATCCCACCCCTTCAGACCTGTATCCGCTACCAATTCCAAAACAACCTGCCTGGCAGCCTTCCCTCTCCCACTGACCAATACATCACAGTCCACTTCATTATCCTTCATCAATCGTTCATGAGAGATATTCTGAAAGGCGTCTACGACATGACAAGCATCACCGAGGATTGCCTGTGCTTCCAGGGCAGCTGAACCTGCTTCGGGCATCTGAACCTTACTGACCTTGGGTGGAACGATTGGAACGACCACATCTATCACAATCTTTCCCTGCAGGACATCTCTTAACCCTTCAAGGGTTACTTGATGGGCAGAATATGGCACAGTGACCACAGCAATATCACATTCCTGAACAGCATCTGCGTTTTCCATCCCTTTTATTGAACCTGGCACATCCCCCAACAATGCTTTTACTGTTTCAACAGCATTTTGTGCTTTCTCAAATTTTCGTGATCCTATGATCACGTCGTGGCCAGCTTGCGCCCACCGATAGGCCAATCCTTTACCTTCTTTTCCCGTTCCCCCAACAATACCAATTTTATAGAATTTCTTCTCTTTTTCCATATTATTCCTTATTCTCCAGCAGCAATAGCTTCATATCGTTTCCAGGTTTCTTTGGAAATCTCCATAGCACGATTAGAGATTTCCTCTTCATCAAGGGTCAACATTTCGCGGTTGTACATCAGGGGTTTTCCACCGACGATGGTTGCTGTCACCATACTCTCGTGGAATCCAAACAGGATATGCCATGGAATATTTCCCGGTGTCATTGGCGTGAAAGGTTGGTAATCTACAAAAATCAGGTCCGCGGCAGCACCTTCTGAAATTTCTCCGATGGGAAGTCCATCGAAGATTTCAGACACCAGGTTCGAATTATTCTTGACTGCCAAATCTCTGACAGCGTAACCACCCATCCGTCGCGGATCCCTGTGTGCCAGCTTCTGGATCAGGTAGGCTTCTTTCCATTCCATCCACATTGCATTCGAGAAACCATCATTCCCCAACCCAATCCGGATACCTTTTTCAAGCATATCCTCAATTGGCGCAACACCAACTGCATTGTTCATATTCGATCGGGGTTGATGCGTCAGCCATGTCTTTGTCTCTGCCAGACGCTCGATTTCACTTTCATCAAGATGTACACCATGTGCCAGGATTGACTCTGGTCGCAGGATGCCAAGTCTGTCAAGCCGGTGGGCAACACGTAACCCATATTTTTCAAGACTGTCCTGTTGATCTGCTATCCCTTCAGCAGCATGAATATGAAAACCAATGCCATCCGGGCAAAGCGCTCTGGCCATGTTCAGCGTCTCATCAGACAGGGTCAGGCTTGCGTGCAGACCAAAGTGTGCTTTCAACTTGTCATCAACTGGCGCTCGCTGTGCGATTTTCTTAATAAATCGCACGTTCTCCTGAATGCCTTGTTCAGCCTTTTCGATGCCATCCCGGTCTGTTACTTCGTAGCATAGAGAAGCTCTTAATCCTGCACTGTTTACTGCTTCTGCAATGAGATCAAGCGAGCCTTCAATGCAGTTCGGTGACGCATGGTGATCTATCAATGTCGTTGTGCCATGTTTGATTGCATCCAATAAACAAACCATTGCAGAAAACCGGACCCCTTCAGGATCTCAGTGCCTTATCCAGCCGCCACCACAGCTTCTCAAGGATCTCAGTGAAGGTCGAGGGAGCATCACCTGGAATGCCCATTCCACGGGCAAAGGCACCATAAAAATGCGTGTGGGCACAAATATTCCCTGGCATGACATACTGCCCCCCTGCATCCAATATCTCATCATCAGGGTATTCACTCATCAAATTCGCTTGTGGAAGGATCTTCTTGATGATGCCATCTCGAATCAGTAGTCCCCAGCCATCCTCTATGATCTGATTCGCAGCTCCCCAGGTGATCAACTTGCCATTAATTATCAGCATGATGTCCTCTCCAAATCAATAGAAATTACTAAGTGTTTAACTAAGGAAATTATAGCATATGGTGGTTGACTTCTTCTTTTCAAACTTCATATCTCATATCCGTGACCGGTGCATTCCGCAATGCTATAATCACATATAACTAAAGGATAAAATTAGCAATGCATGCGTTTTCAGGACAACTACCTGATGAAGTGAAGACTGGTTTGGAAGCCTTCAGGAATGAAGAATTCTACGCTGCTCATGAATATTTCGAGGACGCCTGGCGAGTGACATCTGATCCATCACGAGAATTTTTCAGAGCATTACTGCACCTAAGTGGTGGCTTCTTTCGATTGACCCAACTTCGCCCAAGCGCTGCAAAGAAGTTTTTCACCCATGCCACTAAATGGCTCACTTTCTTCCCCTCTCCATTTGCTGGAATCCAGACTGATTTGTTAATCTTTTATTTGGAGCAAATGATCAACGCCATAGATGAAGGAAACCCAAGTGATATAATCCTCAGAGAACATTTTGAACCCATCCAATCACTCCTTGAAATGAGAACGCCATGAATCAAATCGTAGTTGAAAAAACAAACCAGGTTGCCAATATTCTGCGGGAAAACAATATCGACCTCTGGCTTATTTTTGTCAGGGAAACCTCTGCTGCCATGGACCCAATATTACCCCTGGTTTATGGAGATGCAGATCTTACCTGGCAAAGTGCACTTTTGTTTACTTCCACAAACGAAATAATCGCAATACTCGGTCGATTTGAATTGGAAACCGCAAGGGAAATCGGTGTCTTTACACAAATCATTCCTTATGATGAAGATATCAAAACACCATTATTGATAGAATTGGAAAGGCTGAATCCGCAGAACATTGCGGTAAATTTCTCGAAAAGTGACCCCTTATCTGACGGCCTGTCATACGGCATGTATCTGAACCTAATGGAGATGCTGGCAGGCACACCATTTGTTGATCGGCTCATTCCTGCTGAGGCTGTGATAGGTGCGCTTCGAGGACGAAAGACAAATAGTGAAATTCAAAGGATCCGATCTGCTGTCGTAAACACGCTTGAAATTTATTCCTCAACCTTCGCTAAAATATCCACCGGGATGACTGAACTGGATGTTGCAGAACTGATGCGAGCTGAGGTGAAACAGCGAGGTTTGGATTTTGCCTGGCCAGAGAATAACAATCCTGCTGTTAATTCAGGACCGGACTCACCGGTTGGGCATAATGCCCCTACAGGCATAAAAATCGAACCTGGACATCTTCTCCACTTCGATTTCGGGGTTAAGCAAGACGGTTACTGTGCCGATATCCAAAGAATGGTGTACTTTCGCAAACCTGGAGAGGGCGTACCCGCACCTGTTCAAATAGGGTTCAACACGGTTGTCACAGCCATTCAAGCTGCTTTTAAAATTAGCAGACCTGGATTACGTGGCATTGATATCGATTCAGTAGCCAGAGAGGTTGTCATTAAAGCTGGTTTCCCTGAATTCAAGCATGCAACAGGCCATCAAGTCGGCCGATTAGCACATGATGGCGGATGCATCCTCGGCCCCGGATGGCCTCGGTATGGAGAAACGCCTTACATGACCGTTGAAGTCGGTCAGGTTTACACACTTGAACCAAGTTTACTGGTACCAGGTTATGGGTATGTCGGTCTTGAAGAGGACATCCTGATAACCGAAGATGGCGCGGAATTCTTATCCCCACCGCAAACAGAATTGATACTGAAATAAACTGAGGGATTGGATTTTGCCTTCAGGATTTTCAGCTATTTGCTACCCTGAATTGATCCTTCATATTGGATTTTTAGTTGATCTAATGAAAATATCAGCAGAATTGTAGTTGACGCTAGCTTTTATTGAATAATGCTACTCTTCTACAATCTTAATGGTGTTGATTTTTACACCAGGATATTCAGGCTTGATTGGATCTCGAGCTGGGATTGAGAATAACACATCCAGACCCTCTTCGATTTCTCCAAATACACTGTGCTTGCCATCCAGCCAGGTCGTGGGCACATGGGTGATGAAAAACTGAGACCCATTGGTATTCGGACCTGCATTCGCCATCGAAATAATCCCAGGTTTGTCGTGTCGTAAGTTCTTATGAAATTCATCCTCGAAGGAATAACCAGGCCCACCCCTGCCAGTTCCGGTGGGATCCCCTCCCTGAGCCATGAAATCATCAATCACCCTGTGGAATATGGTGTTATCATAGAAGCCTTGATTTGATAAAAATACAAAATTATTAACCGTCCGAGGTACATGTTTTTCAAATAAATTAATTTTTATATCACCCTTATCAGTCGAGATGATTACTTTGTAGTCTTTCTCTGGATCAATCACCATTTCAGGAGAATGTTTCCATTGTTGATGTTTGGATTTCATATATAGTTTCCTTTTTTGTCTATTATTGTTGGTCAATTATTTCGTACAGTTCAACCAAAACCCCATTTGCAGCTTTTGGATGAATAAAAGCCATCTTTCGTCCAGGGAGCAGTAAAGGTTCTTCATTGAGAAGCCTGACATCATTTGTTTTTAACACCGACAACATCCCATCAATGTCATCGACTTCTATACATAAGTGATGCATCCCTTCTCCACGTTTATCAAGATATTTGGCCAATCCCGACTTAGGGTCAGTAGGTTGAACCAATTCAACTTCCCCATCTCCGACCGGTAAAAAAGCAACCTTCGAAGCTTGAGAAGGAACGTCTTCAATATGATCAAGCTGTAAACCAAGTTGATCCCGCCAGAAGTATAAAGAAGAATCAATATCCTTTACAACAATCGCCACATGATTGATTTTCTTAATATTCGTCATCAATAATTCTCCTGACTAAATAAACGTAGGTGGCTGGTACTGTCCCCAGACATCCCGGAGGATGCGACACATTTCACCCAACGTTACATCCCATTCAGCACACTCAACGAACAGCGGCATTAATGCTTCATCACCCCTGGCTGCATCTTCCAATTGGGAAAGTAGCTGGTTCACTTTTTCATTGTCTCTTGTCTCTCTCAGTATGGAAAGTCGTTTCTTTTGATTTTCCTCAACAAGTGGATCAACCTTCAATGCCTCCAGATCAATATCCTCCTCAATCTGGTAATCATTTACGCCGACTACAATCTCCTCCCCCGACTTAATCTCTCTTTGAACACGATATGCGGCGTCCTGGATCTCATGCTGCATAAATCCGTTTTTGATTGCCGCCAATGCACCCCCCATATCGTCAATTTTTTGAATGTAATCATTGGCGATTTCTTCAATTCGATCAGTCAGCATTTCAATCACATACGATCCAGCAATTGGATCTACAGTGTCAGTTACACCAGATTCATGGGCAATAATTTGCTGTGTGCGGAGTGCGATTCTGACTGATTTTTCTGTAGGCAGCCATAGTGCTTCATCCATACTATTGGTGTGCAGGGATTGCGTACCCCCTAAAACTGCAGCCAAAGCCTGAAGCGTCACCCTGACAATATTATTTTCAGGCTGTTGAGCTGTAAGTGTTGATCCGGCTGTTTGGGTATGAAAACGTAAACGATATGATTTTGCCTTTTTTGCGCCAAATCGCTCTTTCATTATCCTGGCATATAATCTGCGAGCTGCCCGGAATTTTGCGATTTCCTCCATAAAATTATTATGAGCATTGAAGAAAAACGAGAGCTGATTGGAAAAATCATCCACTGCCAAACCAGCATCAATCGCAGCCTGAATATATGCAATCGCGTTAGCCAATGTGAAAGCGACCTCCTGAGCAGCGGTTGAACCTGCTTCTCGGATGTGATAGCCAGAAATGCTGATCGTGTTCCAGCGTGGGATGTTGTCCTTACAAAACTGGAACGCATCTGTGATCAAACGCATTGAAGGTGTAGGGGGGAAAATATACGTCCCTCGGGCAACATACTCCTTGAGAATATCGTTTTGGATCGTCCCGCGTAATTTAATCAGGGGAACACCTTGCTTCTTGGCTACTGCGATATAAAAAGCCATGATAATTGCCGCAGGGGAATTTATTGTCATGCTTGTTGAGACTTTATCCAGTGGGATACCTTTAAATAAGGTTTCCATATCATCCATTGAAGAGATTGATACGCCAACCTTTCCAACTTCCCCCTGTGCCATTGGATCATCGGCATCATAACCAATTTGCGTTGGAAGATCGAATGCAACAGACAGGCCCGTCTGACCCTGATCTAACAAATACCGATAGCGTTGATTTGATTCCTCTGCAGTCGCATAACCAGCGTATTGACGCATTGTCCAAAATCTTCCCCGGTACATGGTCGGTTGCACACCTCGTGTAAAGGGAAACTCCCCTGGAAAACCCAGGTTATTAAGATAATCTCTGGAATCAGATGGCAACACGACAGGGGGTAATCCTATTCCAGAAGATGAGACAAATTCTTCTTTCCGTTCAGGGAAACGCTCAACAATAGGATCGTAAGTCTCCTGCTTCCAACGCTTCTTTTCATCATTAATTGTCATTTAATTCCTCTGCTGAGACGTGTCTGTTTTTCACAAGTATACCCGAATACGATACCCATAATATAAGGATGCTCCGGTATTTTTCAATAGCTTTTTTGATCTCGCATTGTTATGAATTCTACGAATTGACATCGAATTATGCCGATGCTGTGGTCATTGCTGATCGCTGTCACTTCGGGTAAAATCTTTTTAGCTTGTCCGTTGTACCCTTCGGACAAGACTAATCAATCTTTTAGAAAGGGCTTGAGAAAATGAGAGTACTGTTAATTAAGGATGTTTATAAATTAGGTCGTGCTGGAGAGATTAAGAAAGTAGCTGCAGGATATGGTCGCAATTACTTGATCCCACAGGGATTTGCCATTCCGGCAACAGCGGGTTCCATGCGACAGGCCGATCGCATCAGTGAAAAAGCAACTGAAAGGCGTGCTGCTTTGAACGAAGAATTAGGTGATATTGCAGCTGTATTAGGCGGCAAGACACTGGTCTTCCCCGTAAAGGCAGGCGAAACAGGAAGGCTTTACGGTTCAGTCAGTGTTGATGACATCACAAAAGCTATCCAAGAAAATTTTGAGATTGAATTGGAAAAACGTCAGGTGGAAACAGAACCAATCCGCCAATTAGGAACGTTTTCTGTTCCTATTCATCTCACGATGGATCTCGTTCCGGAAATCTCCGTGATCATTCACAGGGAAGGCGAATTGCCAGGTGAAGAATCAGATGACCTGGAATTTGTCACAGATGAAGAACCACAAGCTGATGAAACCATCGATGAAGAGTTTGCTGAAGTTCCTGAGGAAGAAGCTCCTGAGGAAGAAGTGCCTTCAGAAGAACCTCCCGTAGAAGAAGAGGAAGACGTCGAAGAAGAAGTATAAAAACGGGTTCACAAAACAAGAATTTACTAACCGGCCTGAGATTGATAAAATCTCCAGGCCGGTTCCCTTTGGAATATAATAAAGCTATGATCCAAAATATCGGTCAAACCTTGAAGAAGATCCGTGAGTTCTCGAGGGATTTCACTGGAAGAAATCGCCCAAAAAACGCACATCCGGATCGAATATCTTCAGGCAATCGAGGTAGATGATGATGAATACCTTCCCTCCCAGACGCATAAACGTGGGTTTCTGAGATTATACGCTGGCGAATTGGGCGTAGTAATTGATGAACTTCAGGCAGAGAACTACCACCTGATACAGGAAACACCTGAGAACAAACCAAAAATAATCAAAGAATCTGACGGTGAAAAAGACTCACGATCTGATGAAAACTTATCCATCGGGGATGAATCCAAACTGGAGGAAGATAACGAAGACAAACAGTCATCGATCACAAAAAAAACGCCTGACGAACAACCTGCTGATCCGGAAAATGATCCCATTTTCAAATCGTCTTTGATTTTCTCTTCTATTGGAGAGATTTTACGAAACCAACGTGAGTTACTCAGTCTTTCCATTGAAAACATATCAGAATATATCCATATCCAGCAGAATTACATCCTATTTATGGAAAAAGGCCAGTTTGACCAGCTCCCCTCCCCTGTTCAGGCAAAAGGAATGCTGGCAAACTATGTGGAATTCCTAAATTTAGATGTCGATGCCATCCTTCTGCAGTTTGCTGATGGATTGCAAATGAAGCGGATTGAAAATGCGCAGCATTCAAATAAGCGAGGAAGAAAGAAATCGAAAGAGATCTCCTCCACACGCCTGCAGGTAAAGAATTTCTTCTCTCTCGATCTCCTGGTCATAATCATCATTTTCATAGGTTTTACTGCATTTGTAGTTTGGGGTGTGAACCGTATATTAGCCGTCAATCAAACCGGTGCGAATTCAACACAGATACCAGAAGTTGCCGAAATCCTCCTTTCTGGAGAAACCGAGGTTATGCCTCCACAGCTATCGACCACTCCAATCCTGGATGATGAACTTCAGGGAACTGAGATTTCTGAACAAGAAGAACAAACGCCAATTTTCACAATGGCAGTTAACAATAACCCAATAAACATTCTCATCATCCCTCGCCAGCAAGCATGGGTTCAAATCACATCAGACTCAGAGTTGATATTTGAGGGTAGATTGATCCCGGGGAACGCCTATGATTATTCAGGGTCGGAAAGTGTGGAAGTGCTGACAGGTAATGCAGGTGCACTGCAGATATATTTTAACGAACAGAATGTTGGTTCATTAGGTTTGGTTGGGCAGGTTCTTGATCTTATATTTACTAAAGATGGCATGATCCTCCCAACGCCACCTAACACCTCTACAGCAGAGCCTGTGCAAGCTTCGCCAACACCTTCAACCACACCATCACCAACCCGAACCCTCATACCAACTGATACGCTGCAGCCAACAGCTACGCCCACGCAGATCAATGACTAAATTAGGAAAAAACACCTATCATCTTGTTTCTCTCGGTTGCGCAAAGAATCTTGTCGATTCTGAATCAATGGCCCAACTGATGAACCGACAGGGTCTTTCACCCATTGACACACCTGATAGCGCAGAATTCTTAATCGTAAACACTTGTGGTTTTCTCAAGGTAGCGCGGGAGGAAGCCATTACAATGCTGGCGGAACTTGCCAGTGAGAAAAAACCCTGGCAAAAGTTACTTGCTGCTGGCTGCATGACGGAAATTCACAGAGAGGAAATATTGAGTGCTGTACCAGAAATCGACGGCTTGCTTGGCACACGCCGCTGGATGGACATCCTGGAAGTGATTTCAAACATCAAGAGAAGGAAGCCCTCACAACCGTTTTTGCATTTCCCAAACGCTGCCACCGTTGGAAGAGATGAAAAAGAAACGAATAGGATCGCATTACAGGGTGGAAGCGCCTACCTGAAAATCGCGGATGGGTGCCGCCGGTCCTGTTCCTACTGCATGATCCCAATGATCAAGGGCGATCTTGTCAGCCGGCCAATTAATCAGATCTTAGATGACGCTAAAGCCCTTCTGGATATGGGAGTACAGGAAATCATCTTGATTGCTCAGGACACGACAGATTACGGACACGATATTGGATTGCACGATGGGATCACAGCGCTCCTTGAAGCCATCCTGAAAGCTGTGCCCGACATTCCCTGGATACGTCTAATGTATGCCTTTCCGGGATACGTTTCAGAAAACCTGACCCAGATCATTGCATCTGAACCTCAGATCCTCCCTTACCTTGACATGCCGCTCCAACATGCTGATCCAAAGATTCTGAAATCTATGCATCGACCCTCGAGTGTTATGAAGGTCAGAAAAACATTATCCAACATGCGCATGAAAATTGAAAACCTTGCCTTAAGAACCACTTTTATCGTCGGCTATCCTGGTGAAGATGATAAAGCTTTTCAGGAGCTGATTAATTTCATGCAGTATGTCAGGTTCGACCATGTTGGTGCGTTCTTATATTCATTCGAACCCGGCACACCTGCTGAGCATCTGGGGGATCCGATACCTGAATCCGTCAAGATGGAACGTCTCGAAACGCTGTTGGAGGTTCAATCGGAGATATCGCTTGAACGTAACGAGAAACTGATTGGTAAAACACTCGATGTGCTGGTTGAAGGCGTGGATGTGGAAAATAACATTTCCATAGGTCGCAGCTACCGGGATGCCCCTGAGGTGGACGGGCTGGTTGTGATAGAAGGAAATGCACCTGTGGGGAAAATTGTGAAAGCTAAGATCAATAGTGCAATCACCCATGATTTAGTTGGTGAACTAATCCCAGCATCATAAAACCGGATGAAGTTAAATTTCCCCGTAATCTTATTTTTGTTTCTTAAATATAAAAACCATTCAAAATCTAGGAATGGTTTCTTTTTTATCGTATTTCCTTGTTTTTGACAGATCCTGTTGATCTATTATCCTATGACTCTGGCGTTGGTTCCTCGGTCGGTTCTTCAGTAGGCTCCTCAGTTGGTGCCTCTGTTGGTTCTTCAGTAGGCTGAGGTTGGTTACCTTCAGGCTCAGTGGTTGGGGTTGGTGTAGGTGGATTATTAAGTAAGAAACATGCTTCAGATGCATCATCCCTTTCAGCTTGTACGTTGGGATCTGCTTTAACTGCCAGCGCTTTATCGAAATACTCCTCCGCCAGGCAGTAGTCGCCAGCAGCAGACCTTAACTCTGCATATTCAACTGCACCGATCCAGAAACGTTCTGTTGCTGTCATAAATGTGCCATCACGCAAATTTGGCAGCATCACATACACCTGTTCGAAATAATATACGACTTGAGACCAATCAACTCCCCAGTAGCTTGCACCGGTCAGGTACATACGTGTCCAAGTTCGGATGCCGTCTGCCTGAGAATCAAGGGGTGCAAATTGTTCTGCCAATGTAAGATCGTAAATCCCGGGCTCCAGACTACCTTCCGCAAGGATCTTTTGAATCCCTCTGTTGCGTAGTGCAACATACAGCATCCCGTCAACCTGAACAGACTTGTATTCCAGATTCTTTTGTCTTAAAGCTTCCATCGCCTGGATGGCTTCATCCCATTCTTCAGCGGTTATGTGCTGTTTCGCTGTCAAGAATAGTTCTTCTTCCCCTCGTAGATCTGGTGTTGGTGTGTTGATCACTACCGTTGGTGTGGGTGAAGGAATTGGTGTTGGGGTTGAATAGGATGAAATTTCAAGTAGTGTCTCACTGTAAAGTTTCCCAACTTCTTCAAGTTCTTCATCACTCATATACGAGGCCATCTCATCCAGGATCCAATCAAGCCGGTCCAATGCAACCTGAAATCGACCTTCCTCAATGTCTAATTTCGCACTCTCTAATTGTGCCTGGATTTTCGGTGAGGCTTGCGTTTCTGCAAGGCTGACACGATCCTGGATCCCCCGAGGTATCCCAAGCAGTACACCAGCCAGAAGAATTAACAAAGCAAGCACAATACCCAAAAATATCCAGGTGGACTTGCGTTGAAAGAATTTCTTTTTCTTCCGTTTGAGCCTTTTTGGACTCTTTTCAGGCACTTCAGAAATGTCTTTTTCTTTCTCATTTTCATTTTCGACCATAGGCAGGATTATACCCTATCGCTTTAAAGTCTAACGATTAGTCTCAGGTCTTTCCAGATGGGAATTACAGCTGCAATGATGCCTACGAGAATCGCCCCTGCAGACAAAAATAACTTTCCAAGGGGTATTGGCAGGACTGAAAAGATCATCCAGGTACACAGCCCGGAAATGAATGCGCTAAATAACGAACGGAGTATGACCCCCCTGAGACTTAACGGCTCTGTTAACCTCCGATTTAGAAGAATAATGAGAACCAGAGCTTGAATGCTATACGAAATAGCGTTCGCCAGAGCTATCCCGCCAGATGCTAATGGGCCCATCAGAAGGATGGCAAAGCCGAGGTACACGATGAAACCCGATGCTGATATTACCATCGGGATCAATGCATTTTTCCGGGCGTAAAACGATCGTACGCCTAATTCCACCACACAGTGCCCGAGTAAGCCCACCATGTAACCCCGAGTTGCCCATAAGATCATTTGTGCATCCTTTAAAGGAAAGCCAAACGCGCTCTGGATCCACGGCAAGCTAGCTATTGAAATGATCACTGTGATTGGCAAAGACATAGCGATCATCACTCGAAGTGCTCTCTCCACTGTTGACTTAAAATTCTTTTGATCTGATTTAATAACATGTTCAGACAAGGTTGGTAATAATGCTGTGGCAATAGCCGTTCCAATCAAGGTTTCAGGCACCTGTTGGATCCACCATCCATAACTTAAGGCTGTGACAGAGCCGGTTGCCAGTCGCGAAGCAAGATTGTCTCGTGCTAAGAAGATCAACTGGATGAAAACCATGCTGATAAGCCGAGGCCCCATCAATCTCAAGACATTCTGAAAATCTTTATCCCGAAAGCCAAACACCGGTGACCATTTGAATTTATGTTTTACCAATCCTGGAACCTGCACAAGTAAGTGCAGTACAGCCCCGATGATCACCCCGTAAACCAAACCATCAATTCCCATTCCAAATGCTGGCAAAACGATACCAGCGATTTCCAGACCCTCCTCTGGAGCTAAAATCAAAGCCCCGAAAATCTGTCCTAAATCATAGACCAAAGGCGCAATGGCTGGTGTGATGAAATGTTGATGAGCTTGCAGTCCAGCCATGACTAAACCACTGATCGAAAAGATCATCGTTGATATCAGATTTCAGCCTCAAAATCTTAACAGCCAATGCTTGCTGATCAGGTGTGAAGCCTGGTGCAATGCCAAGCTCTCCCCTTACCAAAGGACCTGCCAGGAAACCGGTAAGAATTGCTAACACCAGAGTCACGATAAACGCAAGGTTTGCTACTTTGGAAAATAATCGCCAGGCAGACTCAGTTCCTTTTTTGGATAACACCTCAGAAAGAACAGGGATAAATGCAATAGCAAGTGCGCCACCCGAAATCAGGGCAAACAAAAGGTCTGGCAGGTTGTTAGCTGCATTGAACACATCCAGTTCTTCAGATAATCCAAATTGACGGCCGATGATAACCGTGCGTAGAACCCCAAGGATCTTATCTGCGCCAAAAAAAAGCGCCAACATAAGAGATACCCGGGTTAATCGGCTGGTTTTCTTCATGGGTTACCCTTCTTCAGATCTATTTCGTGACTTGATTATGCCATAATCTAGTATAGCTGACCAGATAATAAGAGAAATCCTCTTCTCACCCCATTTGGGATGTTACAATAGAACTGATGCAAAACCAAACTGATTCTGGGAAGTTATATATCGTCGCCACACCGATTGGAAATCCAAAGGATATAACGCTGCGAGCACTTGACATTCTCAGGGGTGCAGATGCCGTTGTTTGTGAGGAGTACCGACACGGAAGTCGATTGCTCCATAGACTCGGTATCGAAAATGATCTCATCCAGCTTAACGAACACAATGAACAGGATGAAGCCCAATCCATTTTAGAGCGACTGCAGCAAGGTCAGACTTTGGCGATCATTTCCGATGCGGGTACACCTGTTTTCGCTGACCCCGGTCAGCATTTGCTTGAACTGGCCTATCGCAATGGGATTGGTGTTTCTCCAATTCCAGGTCCTGGCTCTATGATGGCTGCACTTTCGTTATGCGATTTTCCGATTGACCGGTTCATTTTTGCAGGTTTTCCGCCTCAAAAGTCCCAATTTCGAGAAAAGTTTTTAGCAACATATAAAGCCATGACAATACCTGTGATCCTGATGGATACCCCCTACCGGATGACAAAACTCCTTGGCGAAGTGGCGCACGTCTTTGGGAACAATCAGGATGTTCTCCTGGCTTGCGACCTGACAATGAGCAGCGAATCAATTCATCGTGGTACGATTCACGACATCCTTAACATAGTATCAGGACAGAAACGCGAATTTATCCTCATTATCAATCTCAATAAATCGGGAAAAAACGCTTAAAATGAGTGATCCGAAAGTCCTTAGAATTCGAAATCATACACTGCAGCTACCTGCTTTTCTCCCAGATGCGACGTTGGGATTTGTACGGGCGGTTGATGTCCAGAGCTTGCAGGCTGTCAAGATTCAAGCCTTGGTGATGAACAGCTTTCATTTGATGCAGAAGCCTGGCTCGAGCACAATCAAATCATTCAAGGGGCTGCATAATTTTACAGGTTGGCCTGGTTTGATCATCACAGATTCTGGAGGTTTCCAGGCGTATTCCCTTATCCGTGAATCATCCCGGTTCGGCAGCCTCACAGACCACGGAATCATTTTTCATCCAGAAGGGAAAAAAAGGAAATTTAATCTAACCCCCGAGAAAAGCATACAACTTCAGCTCAGCTATGGCAGCGACGTGATTATCTGTCTTGACGATTGCACCCATGTCAGCTCAGCACGTGATACACAGGAAAAATCGGTTGCACGGACACTTGACTGGGCAAGACGGTGTAAACAGGAGTATTTACATCAACTATCCCTTCGCAAGGTGGATGAAGCTCATCGCCCATGGATTTTTGCTGTGGTCCAGGGCGGTGGTTACCCTGATCTGCGCCGAAAGTGTGCTGAAGGGCTGCTTGAGATCGGCTTTGATGGTTTCGGATACGGTGGATGGCCTTTGGATTCTAATCGAGATCTATTGGTAGATATGGTTGGTTTGACACGGGATTTGATTCCAGCTCAATTTCCCATGCATGCCCTGGGAATAGGACACCCTCTCAACCTTGTCCGAACTTACCAGCTTGGATATGATATTTTTGACTGCGCATTACCGACCAGAGATGCCCGTCACGGTCGGCTGATGCGATTCACAATTCCAAATGAAGTTCGTTTGGAGAGGAAAGATAAATGGATGGAGTATGTATATATTCAGGATAAGGAATACATAAAAGACAATCGTCCAATATCTACCTTTTGCGACTGCCCGGTGTGTCAAAAATACAGCCTGGGGTACATCCACCACCTCTTCAAAACCAGCACCTGGCTATTCAAGCACCTTGCGACTCTGCATAATTTACGATTCATGACCCGGCTTATAGAAAAACTTCGAGAAAATGGCAGAAACTGATCCCATTCACAAGCTTGTTGAAGAAGTACGAGCTAACCCAAAATACAAGTTCATCACAATTGATCTCGTTCAACAGCTCTGCCAGGAGACACTGGATACAGGGGTGACTGGAAAACCTGCCGTCAAAGCAGTTCGTAATAAATTACACCAGGTTGGTGGTGCATATTTTCGAAAGAAAATGAATATAACAAACGTGGAAGGTCGGATTGAAGCGCTGCCTGTTGATCTCCAATCTGAAACAACAAAACAATTATGCCAGCAAGTCATGGAAAACCACACTTCCACTGCAGAAAGGTTGCCGATCATAGATGAGTTTTTTCAAACCTGCCTGGCTTCTCTTGCACCAGTCCACAGTGTAATCGATCTAGCTTGCGGGTTGAATCCCTTTGCTATTCCCTGGATGCCCTTAGCAGAACATTTCACCTACACCGCATGTGATATCTATGAAGATATGTTAGGGTTGGTTGGAAATTTCTTTCATCACATGACAATCCAGGGCGTTACCATGCCATGCAACCTGGTAAACGGTGTTCCTAAAAACAACGCACAAGTCGCATTTCTGTTGAAATCGATCCCTTGTTTGGAACAGATCACAAAACATTTCGGTGCCCATATTATGGAATTGATTCCTGCAAAACACATCCTGATTTCCTACCCTGTTCACAGTCTGGGTGGACGTAAAAAAGGGATGCTGGCATTTTATAGGCAGCATTTCTATCAACTTATTCAAGGGAAACCCTGGAAGGTTACAGAATTCATCTTTCAAACAGAGCTTGCGTTCCTGGTGAACAAATGAAAATCAATGAAGTTGAAAAACAGGAAATGATTGATAGTATTCTCAATTCTGCGAAATACCGCAGCAAAGGCTTGAATTCCGAAACCATACAGGATCTTGTTGAGCAAGAAGAAGAAAAATACCAATCAAAAAAACGATTGCTCAAAGCTGTTCGCAGGAAACTGCATAATATTGTAGCGCCGTATTTAGGGGAACCGGATTATGACCAATTATTAGACAAATTAGCTCTCATCACCGAGCCTAACCTTACATCTCCTGAACTGCATTCCTTTTGCCTGGACGTGCTGAATTTTCATGCATCCACATCTGAACGAATAAGTCAGCTTGATACCTTCTATGAAAAACTCTTTGAAGTCACAGGTAAACCAGACACCATCGTTGACCTGGCTTGCGGAATGCATCCACTATCATTCCCATGGATGGGTTTACCCCTGACAACAAAGTATCATGCTTTTGATATCATCCAGCCAAGAATTAATTTCATTAATTCGTTTTTTAGAAAAATTAGACTTGAACCACTGGCAGAAAACCAGGATATCCTCCTTAGACCACCTGATTTCCATGCAGACCTGGGATTATTTTTTAAGGAAGCACATCGTTTTGAAAAAAGGGACCCGGGATGCAATAAAGTTTTCTTTTCGAGCTTAGATGTCGATTGTTTAGCTGTTTCGCTTCCTATCAGCGATCTATCAGGCAAACATAGTCTGCTCGATCACCATCGCGAATTATTCACCAGGAACATCCCGTCGAATAAAGGCATCTCAGAGCTACAGATAAACAACGAGATCATCTTCATCATTGAGAGTCCAGGATGTTGAAGATATGACACAAAATCGATCAAATAGGTTCAAAGAGACCCTGAAGCGTTATACAGACATTCTTTCTGAACGTGAAATCCAAACCCTCCTGTACAGCCTGAATAACCCACCCACGATCGGAATTCGTATGAACCCCTTAAAGGGGCCCCCTTGGAGAGTATCAATCAATTATGCGATCTATATCAGTGGGAAGTTTCACCCCTCGTTTTTTGTGACCATTGTTGGACATTAGAGACACCTGATCAAGCCCCAGGCACAACGATAGAGCACCGTAAGGGACAGTACTACCTGCAGGATCCTGCCTCAATGCTCCCGGTAAGCTTGTTTGATTGTAATAAACCTCAGCCATTGATCCTGGATATGGCAGCATCCCCAGGTGGGAAAACAACCCACCTGATCGATCGAACAAAAGACCAGGGTTTTATCATCGCCAATGACGCGAGCAGAAGCCGAATTTCCGCCCTGCGTTCTGTTCTCTCGAACTGGGGCGGCATTAATCAAATCATCACACAATACCCGGGAGAAAGTTTCGGCTCATGGTTTCCTGAGGTTTTTGATTATGTTTTATTGGATGCGCCATGCAGCATGGAAAATTTTCGACCAACAGACAGCCATCCCATGCGTGAAATTACACATGCCGAACGACTGCGGCTGCAGGAACGTCAGATCCAACTTCTTAGAAGTGGGGTGAGTGCATTGAAGATTGGGGGACAGCTTGTTTATGCGACCTGCTCACTGGCACCAGAAGAAGATGAAGCTGTGATAGATGGCCTCTATTCAGTTATTCCGAATACATTCAGAGTTGAAGATGTCACTTCAAAGACAGATTTTGCGGCACCCGGGTTGCTCAAATATGGGTCAAGAATATTTCATCCCGATGTTAATAAAGCTGTCCGGATTTGGCCCCATCGGACGGGAATGTCTGGTTTCTTCAGCGCATTAATCACAAAACTCGCACCAGTGCAAATTCCTCAACTTGATTCCCCGCATCGCGAGTTTGAAAGAACGGGATTGGCAGTGCTTGACAGAAGATTGAAAGAACAAGTATCTGAACAAATGGGTGATCAGTTTGGATTTAATATGGAGAAAATTCTAACTGAATCCAGGATTGAATTATTCCAGAGAATGGACCAGCTTTTCTTAATCCCCCAACAATATCTCGAGAATTTCATTTCCCTGCCGTACAAATATATTGGCATGCCTTTGGGGCGGTGGCTAAAGGATCACCTTGAGCCATCACATGAATTCATCAGCCGGTTTGGTCACTTGTTTTCCCATGGGAAACTAGTTCTCGAGCAAAATCTTGTATCACAATGGATTTCAGGTCGGGATATTCGAAATCCGGATTTCACACTGGAACCTAAAGGTCAATATGTGCTGGTTACTGATGCCTTTGGACGCAACCTCGGTTTAGGAAAGCACTTACCTAATCGCCTCAGGAATATGCTCCCTCACTGATTAGACAAATGGTTTGATATACGTTTTCCAATCGAACGCAGGGTTCAGGTAATAGCCACGGTATTCCTCAGGTAGCATTTCAGCAATTTCCAACATGACAGCATCTGCAACATCCTGCATGGTTTCTTTATTTCTTGGCTGATCCCCAAGGTCTATTTTATAAGGCTTTCCAACCCGCAACGTCATCTGCGTACGCTTTAAACGCCGGAAATTAGATTTAAATTTTTCTTGCCCAAAATGGGCAACCGGCAGGATTGGACAGTCACATTGTGTGGCCAGGATCCCAACACCTGCTTTCGCCCGGATCAATTTCCCGTCTTCTGTGCGTGTGCCTTCCGGCGCAAATGCTAATATTTTCTTGTCCTTGAGAGCCTGTTTTGCCTGTTTGAACGCTGAGAAATCTGCTAATCCCCTGTCAATGGGAATGCAGTCCCACGTATCAAACAAGAACTTGAGAATCGGGTCCTCCCAGGTTTCCTTTTTTACCAATCCGGTTGTTGGTCTTGGATATAAATGCGAAATGACAACAGGGACATCTAAAAAATTGATGTGATTTGCCGTGACCAGCAAAGGCCCCGCCATTGGAAACTTGTCAAGTTCACCGGTATTAACCTTTAGGATAATATGAACGATCAATTTGATGATCGAATTAACCAGCCATTTTCGCATATCTACCCGCTAACAAACCATCTTAAGCTGCTGTTTGAGGATTGTCACTTCCAGCTTCTCTCCTGCCTCACAGATGGTTTCACCATCTGCATGCACAGGCAGCGAGCCTGATAATGCTTCAATTAAAATTGTCTTACCGGTCGGCATACTCACTGCTTCATGCTCTGACTGTGTACCGCTCATTACTTTTGGCATTAACCCCAATACCTGCAGCCGTGTCACCTGGCGAACGATACATAGATTCAACAGGCCATCATCAGATTCTGAATTTGGCGCAAACACAAATGAACCACCCATGCGTCTGCCGTTCATCACTGAAACGAGTAAACAGGGCTGTTCGATAATTTCACCATCAATATTGATGCGCAGCAGTGGGGCTTTGAAATATAAGAAGATAGTTTTGAGTGCAGCGATCAAATAGGCTGGTGTACCATGAATGAATGAAGGAAGTTTCAAAGATTCAAAACCAACAACTGTATCAAAACCTATCCCGATTCCGTTCCCAAAATAACGTCCTTCGGGATAATCACCACCTTTAACGAAACCAATATCTATTCTTCTTGTATGACCATCCACAAGGTTCTGGCAGGCTAAATCCAGATCCTGAGGAACCCCCATTCCATAAGAGAAATCATTCCCTCGACCAACCGGCAGGATTGCAAATTTGGTCTCCACAGGACCCTGGTTAGCAGCTTGCATCATGCCATTGATCACTTCATTCGACGTGCCATCGCCTCCAACCGCCACAACACATGCATAACCTTTGGATACCGCTTCAGCAGCTAATTCAATCGCTTGGCCTGCAGAATTGGTCTGAACGAGATCGTAAGAAATATTTAATGACTTCAGTTTATCTTCAATCTCAGGGACTGCCTTTCCCGCGGCTCCCCTTCCAGCAGTCGGATTTATAATAATATAATGTTTTTTCAAGAGGTTCTCCTTTAGTTGGATTAATTAAAGTAACACGGATTACTTAGGATAGTTCTTTATTCTTGTGAAAAGCCTGAAAACCTACATTCCACCTAATTCATGGAGAATCAATGCAGGAAAAATTATAGCTGCAGTTTCCATCCGCAGGATCCGCCTGCCTAATGAGACGGTGTGTACGCCTGCTTTTTTTATATGTTCGATTTCATCCTTTGCAAAACCACCTTCCGGACCAATAAATAAGGCAATGGCATTTCCGTCAAATTTATCCAAAAGGTTCGACAGTTTCCCTGTTGATGACTCCTCATCCTCCCATGCAGCAAGACATAACTGGTGTTTCGGAACGACTTGATCACAACAGGCTTTAATGGATAATGGTTGATTGAGGACTGGACATTTCCCCCTCTTTGACTGTTCTGCTGCTTCCCTTATGATCCTCTCCCATCTTTTGATCTTTTTTATCTCCAAATTAGCTGTCTGTACGAGCGTTCTGGAAGAAGTAAAGGGATAAAATGCAGATACTCCGATCTCAGTGCCTTTCCGCAAAATAAATTCATTTTTCTCTCGGTTGGATAAGCCAAAACAAAGTGAAACCTTGGTTTTTGGTTCAGTGTCCGTAATGCTTTTATGCAATATCTCGCCTTCAACAACAACCTGATCAAAATCTATTGAGATCATCACCAAATATTCATTCTCCAGACCATCCAGGACAATCACATGATCATCATTACTCATCCTCAAAACATGCACTAATTGATGAGCTATAGAAGGAGGAAACCTGACATGGGTACCGAGAAATTGCGTTTCAGATAAAAAAAAGCGATGCATATCGAGTTTAGAATATTCCTTAATTCTTTTAATAAGTATTAGTACCAAAATATTTCATGTAGTATGAATAATTATAGTATTGATTACTTGCGTTTCCCCTCAATCACAACTGTATATTCACCTCGTGGTGGGTCTTCTTTCAAGACCTGAATGAGTTCACTTAATAACCCCCGGGAGACCGTCTCAAACTTTTTCGTCAGGTCATTTGCCAATGCGGCATTACGATCTCCTAAAACGGACAGCGCATCTTCGAGGAATGCCTGTATGCGATAGGGGCTTTCATAAAAGATCAAAGTATGTGGAGAGTCCAATTCTTCTGAGATGGAACGCTTTCTTGCACCAGATTTCCGGGGGGAAAAACCTTTATACAGGAAACTGTGTGCTGGAAGTCCTGAAAGGCTCAACGCGAGGATGACTGCAGCAGGTCCTGGCAAAGCCGTAACAGGAATATTCTTTTCTATTGCTGCCTTAACCAGAGAATAACCGGGATCAGAAATTGTTGGTGTCCCAGCACTTGTGACCACAGCGATTGATTTTCCCTCCAAAAGCTGATCAATCAATTTTGGAACTACTTTTTTTTCGTTAAATGCATGATAACTCTTTTGAGGTTTGTGTATGTCATAATGTCTTAATAGAATTGAGGTTTTCCGTGTGTCCTCACTTGCGATCAGATCAACACTGCGCAGAATGTTCAATGCCCGTAAAGTGATATCCTCAAGGTTTCCAATAGGGGTCGCAACCAGATACAGCATCATTCAGTCCTTTTTAAGATATCCCGCACCGCATGGATAGCCTGACTCGTATTCAGAAATTGTATAGCTTTCATCCCGAATTCCTTTGCAGCACGAACATTTTCCTCCAGATCATCCAGAAATAAAGTCGTTTCAGGAGATGCATCCAACCGATCCATTGCCAACTGATAAATTTGAGGATCTGGTTTGATCAAACCTTCCTCTGCAGAAATTATGATATCATCCACAATTTCATGTAATTGAAATTTACTTTCCATAAGCTTGCGCGTTTGATCACTTGCGTTGCTCAAAATGGCAGTTTTGTATGCGCTTTTAAGTTCTTTCAATATCCGCACGATTGGTTTATTTATCCGGTATGTAGAAAATACATGCCGACGAATACGTTTCACAGTCCGTAGTTTAAGATGCAATCGTTCAGCAAATAGATGCCATAATGTCTCTTCTGATTTCGTCCCCAGGAATATTTCACGGATTAATTCTGACTCCATAGGATATGATAGGATTTGGGCTATTTCTTGATCGGGTTTCAACCCCAGACGTTCACGCCATCGCTGAAGCCAATCCAAGTTTGGTGTCTTAATGATCACACCACCAAAGTCAAAAATAATCGTTTCTATCATCATATGAAGGACAGCTCCAAGGAAGAATCTATATCAATTTTACCGAACAATTACCTAAAAGATATTCCCTGTTCACATTTATTCCATAAACGCCTGTCACTCAGAAAATCCGAATGATATGAAAACAGGTAAAATTATCAAAACGTCCATTAATTATCGTAAGCTGTTATTTCAAAAAGGGAAGCCATGGAAAGAAGTGTTCCTACAAGAGCGTCAGATGAGATCGACCTTTATATCCGAACGATCTACTCATTATTAAAAACAACCACACCTGTCAGGATTAGAACCCTGGAAGAAGTGCATGCAGGGATGAATTCCTCTTTACACCCCCTGGCACCCAAGGTGACTCCAGACATCCCTTCATTCATCTACACAAACCTTCGCTTGCCTGATTGTATGCCAAAAGTTCAGGCTGTCCTGATGGGTCAAAGCGCTGCCATATTCGACCAATCCGGTTATCCCCATATCAACAAGTGGCAGCCGGTCTCTGCTCGTGCACGACGCCGGCGTTGTTTTTTTGATGGCGATCATATCTTAGCTTGTTTTATCGCTTCCCGGTCTGATATCGATGATGTCGTTCCGGTATTGACAGCTTATCAAATTGAGTGGAACAAACTTCATAACCTATTAATGAAAATACCCCCAGAAGTGCTTTCTAATATGTCCCCCGAATCAGAAGAAGACCTTCAAAGAATTGCAGACGTGATGAAGATCTCCATGGAAGAGCTATTACGACTGGAAACCATTTGGGGAACCAGCTTTAAGTCCAGGCTGGAAGATATCCGTGAACGAAAATTGGATCTCGAGGTGCAGCTTTTTAGCGGATCCCTGAATGAATATCGTCGTGCAACTGGAAATTGGTGGGAGAATATTGAAAAGGGTTTTCCAAAGGTCAAATGCCGTCCAGTCTATTTCATATCAAGCAATACGCACAGCATACCCAATTTACTGTCAGGTTTTGCGTCAACGCAAGAGCAAAGACTGACGGAATTCCTCCACACAGACGGGAATGAAGCATTGCTTGCTGAATGGCATGACATCAGTAAGGAACAAGTTCCTTCGAGGTTGGAGAATTTTCTTTATTACATCTTGAAGAAATTTCAGGCTACGAATAAGGGAAAGGACCTTATTCTTTCGCAATCAGCTTTTGAAGAAAAATGCGGCATTCATCGTTTCCCAAGCGAACAGGCATTTGATGTAGAGGCTCAGATCATAGAACTATCTTCTCTCAATCCAAGAACGATTGATCCAAGACTCACACCCGAGACCCGGAACGGTGAGAAACTGGACTGGTCTTTTCTTACAAATAGTAATGCGCTGATCTTAAATATCGATTATCCACTTGGCCTGGCTGCTTATAACCTGCTGGTAAAAATCGTTGAACATATCAGGCCTGTGCTGGGGATTTATATAATGGGCAAAGCTGCCACATTAAATGGCCGACGTGGTGATGTGATGATCCCCAATGTTACCTATGATGAGCACTCACGAAACACATATATGTATAATAACTGCTTCTCTGCAGGGGATGTCAGCCCATATCTTACCTATGGGACAGTTCTGGATAATCAAAAATCTGTCTCTGTTATGGGGACTTACCTGCAAAATGCACGCGTTATGGAAGTGATCTACAGGGAAGGCTATACGGATATCGAGATGGAAGCAGGTCCATATCTTTCAGTTGTGGCAGAGTTGTCCCGCCCCACACGACATCCTGTCAACGAGATCGTTAATCTCTACGGGTTGCCTTTTGAATTGGGTATCCTTCATTATGCATCTGATACGCCAATGACAAAAGGAGAAAACCTTGGGGCAGGGACACTCTCGTATTATGGTGTCGACTCAACTTACGCGACATCACTGGTCATCCTCCGGCATATTATGCAGCGGGAATACGATCGGGTCAATAGGCATGGATAATCTTAATACGAAACTTATGCTGTATGAGGGTGACCACACAGCGTAGGTTCATGATGTTTTCTGATTTCAAAGTCTGAATTCTAACCAGTAGACAGTCTCCAAAATAACGTTAAGTTAATCCTTATCAAGCTGGGTTTTTATTCGCGCCGCTGTCTCTTGATAAGCAACCAGCTTCTCTCGCTCTTTTTTAACAACGTGAGGAGGTGCTTTTTCTGCAAAAGGACTATTTAACAATCTGGTCAGTCGGGTTATTTGCCCTTCTGCTTCCTCCAATTCCTTTTCCAACCTTTCTCTCTCTGCCTCTATATCCACCAGGTCAGCCAACGGCAATGATATCTCATATGGTGTGATCACCAAATTGATACATTCCTCAGAAGGTACAATGGGTGATGAAACCACTTCGAAAGCGGTTGGATCTATCCCCGCCAGTGAGAAAAAGGTCTTCCTTAGAAATTGAATCCGATCCACATTCTCACCAGCACTGATCGTACAGGCAATTCGGTGCCCAGGTTTGACCTTGTATTCAGCTCTGATATTGCGTATAGCGCGGATCATCTCCTGGAGAAGATTGAAATCCTCTTCTGCTTGACTGTCCCGATTTTTAATCAGCCTATCCTCAGGCCATTTTGCAATGATCAATGCATCCTCCCACCCACCATCTGGGGACAAACCTGGTGATGTCTCCAGGCAGGCGGATTTCAAATGCCCCCATAAGGCTTCAGTGACAAAAGGTGTAAATGGATGCAGGAACCGTAGGCAGGTATCAAAGACTTTAACCAGCGTTTGTAAGGTGTAATATGCCCGATCTCCCCCTTCAGCAATCTGGTCTTTAGAGATTTCAATATACCAATCTGCATACTCAGTCCAAAAGAAGTCATAGATCTGACGCCCTGCCTCACCAAACTGGTGGCCTTCAAACAAGCGATTGACTGTTTCTGTTAGTTGACCTAGACGCGATTTTATCCACCGGTCTGCAAGCGTCCAATCAGGTTCATTCTCGGGTTCAGCCGACATCGCATCCAGGTTGCCGATCAGGAATCGTCCAGCATTCCAAAGCTTATTGGCAAAATTCCGGTTGGCTTCCACCTTCTTTCTTGACAGGTTGGTGTCCTTTCCGGGCGTTGATCCCACCAGTAAGGTGAACCTCAATGCATCAGTTCCTAATTCTTCCATGACCTCAAGCGGATCGATATCATTATGCTTCGTCTTGCTCATTTTTTGTCCATGCTCGTCCCGGATCAAACCATGCAAGTAGACAGTATTGAAAGGCACCTCACCTGTAAACTCCAAACCTGACATGATCATCCGTGCGACCCAGAAAAATAAGATATCATATCCTGTCTCCATGGTCGAAGTGGGATAGAAGTACTTCAGATCCGGTGTTTCCTCAGGCCAACCCAGGGTTGAAAAAGGCCACAGTCCTGAAGAGAACCAGGTATCCAAGACATCCGGGTCCTGATGGATTTTTGCGCTTCCGCAGTGCTGGCAGCGATCCGGATCCTGACGAGACACGGTCATACTATTGCACTCCTCACAATACCAAACGGGGATCCGGTGTCCCCACCAAAGCTGCCTGCTGATACACCAATCCTGGATGTTTTCCATCCAGTTGTAATAAACCTTCTTAAAATGATCAGGGATGATCTTGATCTGTCCTTCACGAACAGCATCAAGGGCAGCATCGGCCATCTCCTTGATGTTGAGAAACCATTGGGTTGATACCATTGGTTCAATGATCTCACCCCCACGCTGTGACCGCGGGACATTCAATAAATATGGTTCTTCCTTGATGACCAATCCAACTTTTGCCATATCCTCCCACAGCTTTTTCCGACAGTCAAATCGGTCCAGTCCAAGATAAGGACCTCCGTGCTTATTGATTGTCGCATCTTTATTCATTACATTGATAGATTTCAGATTGTGGCGCATGCCAATCTCATAATCGTGTGGGTCATGCGCAGGTGTGATCTTCAAGGCTCCTGTCCCAAATTCCCGATCCACATAATTATCTGCAATCACAGGGATCTTACGCCCCAATATCGGAACAATGGCCTTCTGCCCCGCCAGGTGTTTATACCTTTCGTCATCAGGATGCACAGCCACTGCTGTATCACCCAGAATCGTTTCAGGCCGTGTGGTTGCAACCGGGATGAACTCCTCGCTTCCAACTATCTTGTACTTGAAATAATATAGCTTTCCCTGTTCCTCAGAATATTCCACTTCAAGGTCAGAAACAGCCGTTTTCAATCCAGGTGACCAGTTGATCATGCGAGGTCCGCGATATATCCAACCCTTCTCAAATAATGTGACAAAAGCCTCACGCACGGCAATGGAAAGGCCTTGATCCAGCGTAAAGCGTTCCCTGGTCCAATCACACGAAGCACCTAAGCGCCTGATCTGCTTTGTGATGATTCCTCCAAAATCCTCTTTCCAGGCCCAGATGCGTTCGAGGAATTTTTCCCTTCCAATATCTTCTCGGCTGGTTCCCTCTTCCCGAAGCTTATTCTCTACCTGTAACTGCGTAGCTATCCCTGCGTGGTCCACACCCGGAACCCACAGCGTTGGGTCGCCTTTCATCCGGTGGTAACGAATCATCAGATCTTCCAGTGAAACAAACAAGGCATGTCCAAGATGGAGCTTTCCAGTCACATTCGCAGGAGGAATGGAAATCACAAATGGTTTGATCTCAGGATCAAATCCAGGCTTGTTGGGATCATTGGTAGGTTCAAAATATCCAGCATCCCACCATTGTTTATACAGCGCTTGTTCAGTTACATTGAAATCATATGCTTTCGGTAATTTATATGTCATCAGACCGTACCTCCTTTAAAAGATTAAACAAAAAACCCTTTCGCCAAAGAGGACGAAAGGAATTCTTCCGTGGTACCACCTCAATTCGCTGATCAATCAGCGCACTCAATCCGGACGATCATCCGGTCACGCGCTAACGGGCGCACACGTGCTGTTCTACTCACCTAAAAAGGTTTTCTTCAGCAATTTCCTGCGGTGACTTCACACTTTCCTTGCACTGGGGACGCTTTCAGCCTGGGCAATCCTTCTCTTTCAGCAGGTCAAAGGCTACTCTTCCGCAATCTTTATGTTTTTATTATAGGCAAAAGATGAAATTTTTTCAATAGGCAATCGATGTATCGCTATCGACCCATAGAAACAACCTGGTCTTCCCATTTGTGCCACTTGGAGAATTTTTCATTAATAATTTTCTTGCCATCTCCAGGAGCCTTCAAACCGACCAGCTCAAGGTCTGCATCCACCATGATTCTTACCAATTCATGGAACTTGATCTTTGGCTCCCATCCCAATAGTTTCTTAGCCTTACTTGGGTTCGCTTCCAGGAAGTCAACTTCCGTGGGGCGGTAATAACGGGGGTCGATTCGCACATAGTCATGCCAATCCAGGTCAACATAACCAAACGCCTCATCCAGGAAATCTTTAATTTTATGCGCTTCACCTGTACCAATAACATAATCATCAGGATTGTCTTGCTGCAGCATCCTGTGCATTACTTCAACATATTCTGGAGCGTATCCCCAGTCGCGTCTTGATTCAAGGTTTCCAAGGTAAAGAAATTTCTGATTGCCTGCTTTGATATTAGCTAATGCTCGGGTGATCTTCCGGGTGACAAAAGTCTCTCCCCGCCTGGGGAACTCATGGTTGAAAAGGATACCGTTTACTGCAAACAAACCATATCCCTCCCGGTAATTCGCCGCCATCCAATAAGCGTAAAGCTTGGCTGCAGCATAGGGGCTGCGTGGTCTGAAATGTGTAGTCTCATCCTGGGGTGGTTTCGCATTACCATATATCTCACTGGAAGACGCCTGGTAGAAACGAGATTTCATACCTGCTTTACGGATGGCTTCCAGAATTCGTGTCGTTCCCAAGCCGGTTACATCGCCAGTGTATTCGGGCATATCAAAACTGACCCGTACATGGCTTTGAGCAGCCAGGTGATACACTTCGTCGGGTTTGACGTTATATAGTACATCCAGCAATGTATCACCCGCAGTCACATCACCGTAATGCAAAAAGGACCTTACCTTGTTACCATTGCCATGAGGATCGCGGTATATATGATCAATTCGTCGAGTATTGAATGTGCTTGATCGACGGATCAACCCATGGACTTCGTAGCCTTCATTTAATAACAGCTCCGCCAGGTACGAACCATCCTGACCTGTAATGCCTGTAATTAATGCTGTTTTCAAGATTAGCCTCCAACCTTGCTAACTTCAAATTCGATTTGCTAGTATATCCCGTTGGACAAAACAAGTCAAATTTTTCAAGAAATATTGGCCTATCGAATAGTCCTGTATTGATTTACCATGAAGTGTCAGCAAATTTGTTGATCAGGTCCCTATATGACATCACCAGTTGCGTTGACAAGCATGACAATATATGTCATGATAATGCCGTCTTTTACGTAAGCAGAAAGAATTCATGCGACGACACAGTTTCCCGATTTTTCGTTGGATTGCAATCATTATCATCCTGATAACGATCGTGCTCATCACAGTTGAGCTCATCAGCTACAGCCGTATCAGGACAAATTTTCCTTTGGGCTTAGAGGTTGGTAATGTGCCAATTGGTGGACTAACATATGAACAGGCTGCCGAAAGGCTTTACACTGTTTTTCGATCTCCCATTGAGATCGTGTATACAGGGAATGTGATCCAGGTACGACCTGCCGTATTGGGATTTGATCCTGCTGTAGAAAGCATGTTAGCGGTCGCTGACAATCAACGGGTAACAGAACCCTTCTGGGAAGGGTTCTGGTCTTTCCTGTGGAACCGTGAGGTGGCCGCGGTCAATATCCCTTTGAATGCAGATTATGATGAAGCTCGAATTCGAGATTATCTGCTTCTTGAAATTGCCCCCAGATATGATAAACCTGCTGTATCCCCAAAACCCATTCCCGGAACGACGCAGTTTTCATCAGGCGAAACAGGAACAACACTTGATTATGACCGTGTCACAATTCAAATCGTGGATGCCCTGGGATCTGTCACAAATCGGTCGGTTAATCTCGTACTGGACCAAAGTACTGTACCCAGGCCTTCAATGGCTGACCTTGAAATAATGATGAAACAGATCATAGATGCGTCCGGATTTGATGGCATTACAGAGATCTACCTGCAGGATATCGACGCAAATCGAACCCTTTCAATTGCATACCAATCAGGATTTGAAGAGATTCCCACTGGCATTGCCTTTTCAGCTTGGAGTACTATCAAAATCCCCGTTATGGTCACTGCATTCAGATATCTCGATGAGCCTTGGCCAGAAGATTACTTACTGTTTATAGAAGAGATGATTGAGCAATCTGAGAACTCCAGCACAGATGAGCTTGCTCAAAAAGTGATTGATTTCAACCTTGCCCCAATGATCGTAACCGAGGACATATTCCGGTTGGGATTAGAGAATACTTTCTGGGGAGGCTATTTTTATTTTGGTGCACCACTATTACAGCGCTACGAAACACCTGCAAATCAACGTCAGGACATTAATACTGATCCTGACATCTATGTCCAAACTACTCCCGCAGACCTTGGTATTTTATTGGAAGATATTTATTATTGTGCTGAACAAGGTGGTGGCGCGCTCGTTGCTGCCTTCCCGGGTGAGATCACACAAACCGAATGTCAGTTGATGATTACCTATATGACACGCAACCAGATTGCGGTTCTGATCCAGGCTGGTGTGCCGTCCGGTACAACTGTGGCACATAAACACGGGTGGGCAAACGAAAACGATGGATTGATCCATACCATCGGTGATACAGCTCTGATCAACTCTCCTGGGGGTAACTACGTCCTGACCATCTTTGTCCATCATCCCGTTCAGGCGATCTTTGACCCGGTTAATGCGATGTTTGCTGCATTGAGTGAAGCCGCTTTTAATTTCTTCAATAATCTGGGGGGGCAATAAAAAAACCGGTCCATATATGGACCGGTTGTGTTTCTATTAATTGCGAAACTTATCCAATAAAGACTTCCACTTCTTCTCCATCATCCTCATTCACATGCACATAAAAAGGTGATTCAGGACTCAGGTTTTCAAGAATTTCAGAAAAGTCATCAACAGGTTGATCTTTCAAACCAGGAATTCGCTTTCCAAATGTGCTGAGAAACCAGCGTGTTAGTGAAACAGGCATGGGTAAACTGATAGAAATCCTCTGAGGTCGCTCACCTGGTGCTTGTTTGACCCTGACATGCAGCCATACACTTCGACTTGTCTGAAAGCTGATGGCTACAATAAAAATTCCTGCAATAAATGGGATCCATGCCAGCCAGAACCCAACACCAAAGCCATTCGATGAAAATGCTGAATACAACCATAACGCCCCGAGCGTCATGATTAATAATCCAATCCCAAACGGAATAAACCATAACTTCTTTAACCGTTTCATGCGCTTTAATTCCTCTTCAGGAATTTGGGGATAGTCACCAACCTCAACATCATCAGCAGAAGAGAATGAACCTATATTTTCCGGAGGTAGGATATCAAGCTCGTTGTCAGTCTCTTTCTCTTCGCTCCCCATTGCGTTGATCAACCTGAGCGCTTCATCAGCAGTGATCTGCCCCTGCTCAACCATATCAAAAATTTTTCGTTCTGCTTCATCTGACATAAAAAGCCCTCACTTCTCTAATGCACCGAATAATTTTTCAGCTTCATCAACCGAGATTTTATTTTCTTCCAGCATTTTCAGGATCATTAATCGTTCTTCGTTTGATGCACCTTTCTTTCCAGCTTGGCGTGAAACAGGAGGCATCGGCGGTTCCGGCCATTCTGGCGACCGTATAAATTCTTCCCCGAAATCCACTTCAATTTTCGGAATTCGGATTTTCTCAAGGTGATCATGCATTTGATCAAGACGAATTTGCGCGGTCCTTACTTTCGCTTCAGCTTTTTTTGTCGCGTATTTTATTCGTTCACTGATCAATTCCGATAAAGGCGAACTCTTCAAAATCAAAGAAATCTGAAATATCTCCCACAACATCCTCCTCCTTGTGTGTTAAGCCAGTCAGGGATATTGAACCTCCGCTGGCGATATCAACTTGGTTTTTCGAGTCACCCATCTGATATTCATAAGACCCTGCGCCAATTGAAAGGTCGTCTTCTCCAACCGCAACTCTTATTTGATGGACATCTGAGCGCATGGAAAACGCAGCACCTTCAAAATCATCACAGAATTCCAGAGTAACACTGCCCCCAGCCCTCAGGTCCAGGTTTCCTGTTGTCATTTTAAAATCCGTCAATATGATTGCCCCTCCTGCTCGGATATCTTCTCCAATAGTAACTTCGTTTGCGATGAAGGTTCCACCCAGCCGGTGGAAGCGCATCACACCTTCAATGTTTTGAGCCTTTATGGATCCGCCAGCCTTTTCCAGAGAAACATCACCATGGATATTTCTGCAAAAGCAGCTTCCGCCAATTTTTTCACCTGAAAAAGAACTGACATCCTCCAATACGAGGTTTCCGCCAACTTTCTCGACTTCAATCCCACCGTCTGATCTTTGTACCGCAAAATTTCCACCGACTTTTTCGACAGCTGCCCCGGAAATATCTTTCAACAAAAGATTTCCGAGTGCTTTCTCAATTTCGATTTTATTATGTATGTGTTTTATTTCAATTGAACCCATACTTTTTTCAATGATGACGGAAGATGAACGTGGTATAGCAACATTGCATGAAGAATTGACAGTGATATATACATGACCTTTTTCCTCAACCATGGTCGCAAGCTGAGGGGCATCAATATCACAGGTAACCTCATTGTTCTCTTTTCCCTCTACAATGATTCCACCATAAGCTTTGATGTGAATGATCGTCTGATCACTCTCTAATTTCATTTTTTGCGACATGTCAATCTCCTTTCATCACTAACAAAATAATTGCTCGTCTGCAATTATTAAAAGAGATAATATCATAAATTTAAGTTTTGTCAAGGCTATCTTTAATTATATTTAATTTCCAAGCCTTCAAGCTTAACGAATTCTAACACTAATATTCATATTGACATTTTTAATTTTATTCAAATTACCTAATAAAAAGTTAACCCAGTGTTAATGTTCAGGGAGGCCAACCATGATAAAATGGTGCATCTGATAAATTTGCCATGATATCGTATTTGTCAGGATGATTGGATTGCCTGTAAAAACCCTCCCATGGTATTAGGACATAAGAACAAGACTGATACATAATAGAATAAGTTTTTCATATGCGTAAATATGCGCTGAACGATCATTGCGCTGACCTCTCAAGTGATTTCTCTAGTCGATAAGGTGGTGAATTTGAAGATAGGACAACATTTTTTGAAGGCCGACCCATTTGTTAAAAGTTTAGTTACTTCTTAGGAGAAGAAAAAATGAAAAAGAAAATAGTATTTAGCTTATTTATTGTGCTGGTTATCTCAGGCTTGCTCTTAGCTGCATGCCAACCAAAAACTGAGGAAGCTGAGGAACCAGCCGAACCCGTGTTGCTCTGGACAAAAGAGCTCCGACAGGCAATTGCAGCTTCAATTGACCGTGAGGTGATTGTTGACCGTGTTTTTGAGGGTCGTAATATCCCTGCTTATCACATGGTCCCAACCGGCTACCCATTTGCCACGGAACCTTTTCTGGATAAATATAGCACCCGTGATCTCGATGCGGCTATCGCATTACTGGAAGGCCAGGGTTATACCGAGGATAGTCCATTTGTATTTGATCTCTGGTTCCCCCCTGAGCACTACGGCACCACCACAGCAGATGTTATGCAGGTGATCAAAGAACAGCTTGAAGAGACTGGATTGATCACTGTTAACTTAAACAGCATGAACTGGGCTGAATATGTCGATGGCTTTGTAGCTGGCGACCTTCCCTTCTTCATCCTGGGCTGGTTCCCGGACTTTGCTGATCCCGAGAACTGGTTGTCCCCATTCTCATCCTGTCTACAATCACCGGATAATGGTGTGAACTTCTGTGATGAGGAGATGGATGCCTTATTACTTTCCGCAGCAGCCTCATCTGATCCCGCAGAAAGAGAAACACTCTATCAACAGATCGGTGAAAAATATGCTGAAGAGGTCCCCACCATTCCGTTGTTCTGGGAACCCGAATTTGTTTCCTATAAACCTGGTGTAGAAGGCGTCGTAGTTGGTGCCCCATTCGAATTTAACTACCACGTATTAAGCTTTGCTGCAGACGCAACACCAGCATCCGGAAGTGCCGATACGATCATCATAGGTACAACTGATGAGGTGAACAGCCTTGATGCAAGCGATGCCTATGCAACCCATGACTGGGAGATCATCAAGAACACAGGTATGGCCTTGCTTTCATATACTCCCGGCACATCGGAGCTCGTACCTGGTGCCGCGGCAGCCTTACCCACAGCCAGTGAAGATGGATTAACCTATACGTTCACACTTAAAGAAGGCTTGAAATTCGCTGACGGTACACCTGTTACGGCTCAAAATTATGTTGACTCATGGGACCGACTGAATACACTTGAAGGACAGGTATCCGGTTTGGTGCAGCTCTATGTTGAGAGTGTCGAAGCCGTTGATGAATTGACTGTTGCATACCATCTGAAAGATTCCTTTGGATTCTTCCCAGCACTATCTGCGACAGCGCCGTTTGTCGTGACCAATCCTGCAACATTCGTTGCTGACGAGATTGTACAGTACCCTGATATTGTCGATGGGATCGGTGCATACCGTATGGTATCCCACGCACCTGGAGAGCAAATGGTTCTGGAAGCAAACCCTGAATATTTAGGTGAAGCACCAGCCATTCCAAATGTGATCGTAAAATACTTCGCAGATCCAACCACCATGTCCAACGCGATTGAAATCAGGTGAGATTGATGTTGCCTGGCGAACGCTTGGTCCTGTGGAAGCGATTCGTTTGCAAGAAGTTGATGGTGTGATAGTTGATAAAGTTGATGCTCCCGCACTGCGTTACATGGTCTTCAACCATACATTCACCGTTGAGGAGTAAGTCAATTACCGTTTGGTTTTCTAAATTGATTTCTAACGAAAACCTTATCAATAAGAAACTTTTCGATTAAGATTTAATAACTGGGAGCGAGGGAAACCTTGCCCCCAGTTACTCATTATGGTTTAGTGAGAGTGTTATTATGTCCAGTTCATTACGCAGATTCTTGATCACTCGCATTTTATTGACCATACCTATGGTCCTGATCCTCGTCACGATGATCTTCTTCATCATGCGCGTCCTGCCCGGGGACCCCATCAGATCTCAGCTTGGACCTCGTGTGAGCGAAGAGCAGGCAGATGCCCTTCGTGAACGTCTTGGATTGAACCGCCCCTTGTATGTGCAGTATTTTGATTTCTTGTGGGATATGGTCACCCTGGATTTTGGCACCGCACTGACGCAGGGGGAACGGCCAATCAGGGATGAACTTGGAGAAAGGTTGCCGGCAACAATAGAATTGACGATCCCAGCTATCACATTAACAGCGATCGTTGGCATTCTCTCTGGTGCTTTTGCCGCAAAACACCGTAAAAAACCTGTTGATTACGGCATTCGTTTGTTGAGTATAGTGATTTATTCAATTCCGATTTTCTTTATGGGACTTATATTTCAGATTATTTTTTCAGTTAGGATACCAATCCTCCCCCTCTCGGGACGAATGGATACTTTATTATTAACACAATTTGAATCTACGACCAATTTTTATGTTCTGGATGCAATTTTAAATCGAAATTGGCCTGCTTTCTGGTCGGCTTTGACCCACCTGATCATGCCTTCAATCACTTTGGGCTTAGCTCTTTCAGGGGTTTTTGTCCGATTAACCCGGGTGAACATGATTGAAATGCTGCAATCCGATTTCATCACCGCGGGAAGGGCAAGGGGCATCCCAGAAAGACGCTTGGTATTTAAACATGCTTTACGCAATACATTCATACCTATTTTGACAATGCTTGGACTGCAGTTTGCCATTCTTTTGGCCGGTGCAGTTCTTACGGAGACAACATTCTCCTGGCCTGGTGTTGGACGTTATTTAGTGGATCGCATCCAGTTGAGAGATTACACAGCCGTCCAGGCAACCATTGGTGTCTTTGCCTTATTTGTGGCATTTATCAGCCTGCTGATGGATATCCTCTATGCCTTTATTGACCCTCGTATTCGTTACTGATAGAACTGGCCGTCTTCGGAGATTATCTCTATGGAAAAAACGAAAATAAACAACGAAACGACATCTTCTGCTGAAAAAGTTCCGGAATGGCTTCTGGATCTTGATAAAGTAGGATTTGTTCGCAGGTTATTCCTGGCGCGAAAATGGTATGGTGGGGATTGGTGGTTTGTAGCTATCAGTGCTGTCTTATTGATCTTCATCATCATTGTTGGTATCTTTCCACAATGGTTTGCACCTTATGATCCACGAGAAGAGGTTGGTCCATCATTATTGGCCCCAGGCGAAATACCACCATCCTTTTTATTGATATCACCTATACAGAGCGGCGATATCCAATTTGTGGATATTGCTGATAAAACAAACACTATAGGCTTTATTGTCGGAAGTGCAGCAAGTCAGGCGATGCGTGAAACCGTAGACGCCTTGAATGAAACAGCTCCGGAAGGCGTACGATATCAACCTCGCCAGAGACGCTTTGAAACACTTGAAGAAGGTCTTCAAGACCTGGCAGATGGTGAAATCGATGGGTTCATCGCTTCACCAGAAGAAATTGGTGAGAGTCTGGCGGATTATCCTACCCTTCAAATCGCAAACACACTGCGGGGTGAAGGGGAAAAAGGATTCGTCTTCGGCACCAACCAGATCGGTCAGGACGTCCTCAGTCGGATCATATGGGGAACCCGCATCGCATTGATCGTCGGGCTTAGTTCTGCTGTCGTTTCATTCCTGATCGGTGTGCCCTTAGGGTTGATCAGCGGCTTTGCCGGAGGTCCATTCGATCGGGTCCTGACGCTACTGATGGACAGCCTGTATTCTTTCCCGGGACTGATCCTTGCCATCGCCATCGCAGCAGTGTTGGGGGCAGGGATTGGCAACATCATTGTTTCCATCGCTGTGCTGTATATTCCTACCTACTACCGTATTGTCAGAGGCCAAACCCTGCAAGTTAAAAAAGAACTTTATGTTGAAGCAGCCCGGAGTTTAGGCACAACATGGAAGGATATCCTGAAGAAATACATCTTTCCCAATGTGATTCCCTCAGTTGTGATCATTTTTTCGGTGAATGTTGGTGATGCGATATTGACCGAAGCTGGATTGAGCTTCCTGGGTTTTGGGCTTCCACCGGACACGCCTGACTGGGGCATCGATCTCGCACGCGGTCAGGACTATGTGCGTCGGGCCTGGTGGTTGATCACATACCCGGGGTTGATGGTGACTCTGGTCACTTTGTCGTTCAGTATGCTTGGGGAAAGCCTGTCTGAGATATTAAATCCTCGCCTCACGGAGCGATAAACCTATGTCTGATAAACAAACGTTAATGAAAATTCAGAACCTTTCGGTCGAGTATACAACAAGGCTGGGACAGGTCAGCGCAGTGGATCATGTATCCTTTGATATTTACAAAGGGGAAATTCTTGGATTGGTCGGTGAAAGCGGCTGTGGAAAGAGCACAATGGGGAAAGCCTTGATGCGCATGATCCAACCCCCCGGGAAAATCACTACTGGACAGATCATTTTTAATGGTGAAGATATCATGACCTATGACCAGCGTCAAATGCGAAGTTTTCGCGGCAATAAGGTCAGCATGATATTCCAGGATCCCATGACATCCCTCAACCCGGTCCAAAGGGTTGACGAACACGTTGTTGAAGCCATTCAGGTTCACGAACCCGGCACCAAAGCAGAAGAAGCCCTCGGAAGAGCAGGAACTCTGATCCAGAAACTTGGTATTCAAAAGCGCCGGATGAACAGCTACCCCCATCAACTCTCTGGCGGGATGCGTCAAAGGGTGATGGTCGGGTTGGGATTGGTCCTTAATGCTGATTTGATCATCGCTGACGAAGCGACAACTTCCCTGGATGTGATCGTTGAAGCAAAACTGGCTGACCAACTTCGGGACATACGGGACGAATTCGGGGTCTCTCTGCTGGTGATCACCCATAATATCGCCCTGGTTGCGGAATTATCTGATCGTGTTACAGTCATGTATGCCGGACATGTTGTTGAGATTGGCGATGTTGAACCAATATTTGATGAACCTCTTCATCCTTATACTAAAGGACTGCTTGCATCCATCCCAACCATCAAACTGAATGAAAAAGAAGAACTCTACAAAATGCCCGGGGAACCCCCTAACCTCACTCACCCACCGACTGGTTGCCGTTTCCACCCACGTTGTCCTTATGTAGAACCAATTTGTGCCAAGCAGGAACCTGAACTGTACGAGGTCTCTCCTGGTCGGTTGGTAAAATGCTGGTTGTTCACCAACCACACCAAAAATGAAGACACCAAAACTGAGGTGTCATCATGACTATGACAAATAAAAATCAGAAACAAGAAAATACGGATTTCCTCGTTGAAGTCAAAGATTTGAAGAAGTGGTTTCCTGTACAAACCAGCTTCATCGATCAAATCTTTGTCAAAGAGCGCGAATATGTCCGAGCTGTAGATGGCGTCTCATTTAATATCCGTCGAGGTGAGGTCCTGGGATTGGCAGGTGAAAGTGGAAGCGGGAAGACCACCATTGGCAGGGTCACGATTGGCCTTGAAAAGAAAACAGAAGGTGATGTGATCTTTGATGGGATTAACCTTTCTTCTCTTTCCCCAGAGGAACTGCGAAAACTGCGTCGACGCATGCAGGTCATCTTTCAGGATCCTTTAGCCTCTTTAAATCCCCGCATGTCCCTTGGAGATGCGATCAGGCAGGGTCTCGAAATCCATTATCCAGAAACTGCTGATCAGCACAGGGATATTGTCATGGATATCATGGAAAAAGTGGGATTAAGCCCGGCGAAATTCTATTACAACAAATACGCCCACCAGATTTCTGGCGGTCAGCGGCAGCGTGTTGTGATCGCCAGGGCTTTGGTGACAAAACCTGACCTTGTGCTGGCGGATGAACCGATTGCCATGGCCGATGTGAGTGTGAGAGCGCTCTTGCTTGATCTTATGGTGCGCTTGAAAGAAGAATTCAACCTGACCTACTTGTTTATCACGCATGATCTGGCCACTGCGAAATATATCTGCGATCGCATTGGTATCCTGTACTTAGGTGAGATCGTTGAGATAAGTGACCTGCGTGAAGTTTACGCCCACCCCCTTCATCCGTATACAAACGCACTCCTGGCAGCAGTCCCTGTCCCTGACCCCCACGATCGACGGGCAGAGCCGATGCCGAAAGGTGAAATCCCCAATCCTATCCATCCACCGTCAGGCTGCCGGTATCACCCCCGATGTCCTTACGCAAAAGAGATATGCTCACAAGAACTCTCCTAAACTACGCGAATTAAGGCCTGGGCATCTTGTTGCCTGTCATTTTGCTGAGCAATTTCGAAAATGATCGAAAACTTATTAAGGATCCCACGAACCCGAAACAAAGATGAAAGATTTCCCTGTTTATGTGGTTGGGACCATAGATTGATCTTCTAAGTTATCATGAAGACCCCCGGGATTTCCAGTTTTAGATAACGGAAATATGCGAAATCAATATCCCGGGGGTCTATTTTGTTAAGAAATCGCTGACCATAACAATACTAAAATAGAAGAAAATATATCTGCTCTTGCTTTCTTGATATTTCTAAACCAGATTTATTTATTTTGAAGCCCCTTGAGAATTGCGATCAAACTTTCATGATTGGGGATGGATAAAATCGAACAAATCCGCTCACTTAATGCCCAAACTGGGCCTTCAGCCTGCTGCATTATACGTCTGTAATGAGGATAGCGCTCAAAAAGGGCTGATAAACGCTGGTTGAATGGTACAAGCTGATCACCTTCAGTCAGCTTGTCACAAAAATAAACCAATTTAACCTCCCATCTCCGTTCATCAGCACCCGGATTAAGGATCGTGGACATAATGTGCTCGCGAACAATTTCTGCCACTTCAGGGAATCCATTCCGATCAAGAAACGCTGCTGCAATCTGCCCGTGAGTACCGGATGAATGCAGTGTTTTGATCTTATCCAGGTCGTGCAGCATTCCTCCCCGATAAGTCTGGATGGGATTGACATGTATCCCCTTTTTCCTCATCCAAACAGCCAAGGTGTATGCTGCATGGCTGACCGTCAGCGAGTGTTGGCGTACATTTTTGGGCAGTTTCCATTCATCCCACCAGGTCAGACACTGTGCCAATGTGGGAATGTGCGCAGAGGATGAAATCCCCTTTAATTCATCAAAATACTGGATATCCCAATCCTGGACAGGACACAACTCAGGAGCTATCACTCTATCAGGATTGAACAAGACTGTTTTAAATCCCTGTGTGGAAAATGTTTTCAATAAATCATATCGGTCATCAATAATTGGATATTAATTCGTTTCAGCAGGGTCCGCCGGAAAACCTGATCTACTTTCGGTGGACCCGTTCAGGAATTCCAATCTCAGATCGTCTTGAATGACAATGCCGTCGCCAGTTTCTTCTAGAATATCCTGATTTTTAAAGTGTTTGACAGCTTTCCGATACAGAGCCTTTGAAACAAACAGAATTTTCATGTTACTCGGGATTGGATACAATTGCCCCATTGTCTGATTTCTTCTTGAACACGGCCGGGATCAAGGGCAAAGCCAGCAGGTTTATTCCAGCCAGGATAATAAACGTCCACGGATATCCTACAGAATCAACCATTGCGCCTGTAACTGCCAGCCCAATGCCAGTCCCGATGTTGGCAATCGCCATGAAAATTGAAAACATGGATGCTGCAATCCTGGTATCTGTCCACGCCATTGCTGTAGCAAAATAAACGGCCTCATAAAAACCAAACGCAAACCCAAAAGCCAATGCAATCCCAAAAGCGATCCGGCTATCCGGTACGATCAGGAACAATAAAATGGAAACGAACGAGATGACCATCGCGAACCAGACTGACTTGCGATGACCAAGTTTATCTGTCCCTTTACCTCCTAATAATCCACCAACGATGATACCTAGTCCCCAGACGGCGGAATAGAGGCCGGCAATGAAAGCTGTGATGGTGAACCGCTCCTCAAAAAATGGATTCATGATCTCAGCCACAGAATTAATGATGAAAGAATAAAGTGCCCCAAGGATAGCCAGACTGAGGACTTCTTTACGACCCAGGGCTTTGAAAGCCGACCACTCAAATTCAAGCCGTTCTCTTTCGAGCAATTCCCGGATAAAGAAGGAAAGGATCAGAACCAATAAGCTGATGGCTGCCAGGAACCAAAAGCCTGATCGCCATGAGACGAAATTCGCCAGAAATCCGAAGAATACACTGATCACCGTCACCCCCAAAGCTCGTCCCCCAACCATCAATCCCTGGATCGTACCCTGTTCATCCTCCTGAAGTCGTATCCAAAGCTAAACCGTCAGTTGCAGTATCATATAACGCCATGCCCGTCATCAAAATGAAACCCAGCAGCGCATACAATCCAAAATTCATTCCAGGATCAATCAATGGAACCAGCACGAGAGCAATCGCTTGAACAGCAACACCGATCAGGATGTACGGCTTTCGATACCCCCGACCAAACAGGTTCACACGATCCGAAAGGATTCCAAGGAAGATCTTCAACACAAAAGGCATCATCCCGATCAGGCCAACCAATCCTACTCGCTTCATGCTTACCCCGAATGAGATCAAGTATAAGGCGTTAAAGCCAGTAAAGAAGCTCATTATCGCCCCCTGGATGAAATACAAAAGACCAAAAATCGTATACCGATAGGTTTTACTCATTCGGACCTCACTGTTCCTTTATGAATAGTCTAAGGAATGAGTATAAATCAAATCTTACGCATGGTCAAATTCATGGATCTTAGCTTGCTAATCCTTGTTCTTTATTAAATTTGATTTCTTTTCAAGGAATAATACAATCGTTTCCCCCTTCGTCAGAATATTAATCTCCAGTGAGAACATCACACGGCACTCCTGAAGATATTAAACCACACGATTATCCCGACGATTGGGAAGGATTAAACAACGGTCAGATATAAATGAAAACTGTAAAGCGTTGCAGCTTATTATTTTTCAGATTCATAGACCATGGCTTGATGATAGCTGTAACTCATCAAACTCCACATCGAGTAGGCGATCCCTCCAATGGGTTTCCAACCTTGTTCAATCATCTGATTGACTTGTTCGATCAATTCTCTCAAAGCCTTGTCCGGGTTGCCCCTGCTTGTACACACAACGGTATATTTCATTTTCTCTCCTTTGTACTAACTTCCTTCATCATAGTAGAAAGAACCTAACTTTTCCAAAGATTATCTACTGTTGGAGAAAACTTCGTAAAGGATAAATTCACCTTATTTTGGTTCAAGAGACATAACATAATCGTAGGATTGGTTAAGATATTTAGCTAAGTTGTTTAGATCTTCAAACATATGATCAGGGATCAACACATAACCTCTCATTATTGATCCGTAGGATTTAAACAATGTTGTACCAAACTCCTGTATATATTTTTCTTGAACAGGTTTTGAATACCTGAATCCCAATTCACTTTTTTTGTTCAATAACGAAAACATATACCCATTTGCAGAGGTATATGGCATGGTCTTTCCTTTTCTTTCAAACCTGGGACACATCGCGACAAGTTCATCGTAAAGTGTTAATTTTTCCTTCCACATTTGTGGTTTCTCCTTAATAGTTTCTTCTATTTAATATTTATATAATAGCTATCCGTTCATCGATGGGGCATCAGGACAATAATTTGTGTTGCCCTGATATTGCAAATAAATTATATCAAAAATGAAAAATTTATTATTTTGACTATTAATGTATTTCCAGGTGCAGCACTAATTCAACCTTTCGCGCCTATAACAAAATAAGCATTCTCTTGCCATTGTTTCACGGTATAATATTCTCTGCTCGCCCCCGTAGCTCAATGGACAGAGTACCTGACTTCGAAATCAGTAGGTTGGGCGTTCGAATCGCCCCGGGGGAAAGCGCCCGATATATAGGGGTATTTCTTTTTAATGTCTGACCTGACCCCAAGACACTGATCCGGATACTGTGATAGTATTTGGAGAGGAATCAGAGATCAGGATTATCGTTTCCATTTTTAATGGGACTATCATTATGACTGGTATATATTTCTGGGGTCAGTCACAAGGAAGGATCCCCCACAATTCTTCTTGACTATTCTAACGTACATAGATTTGTATAATATGAAATATAGCTATTTCCAGTAAGAGTAGAATATTATCAGCACCAATTGATCACAAACTCTTCGTTGATCAAGTTGAGTTTTACGAAGCTTGCCAAATAAGAACGATATCGCATAAATTTAACCACACAAATTTTCAAAAATTCCTAGTTGAACTCATCTTTCAATGTTCTTACATTAGAATCTAACATAAGTACCGAATAGGAGGAACAATGTCAGTATTATATGGATAGAAACAAACTGCACAACCAAGAAGCAATATATAAAGAATGCTAGCCAAGAAAAAAAAAGTTTTCCAACAAGCAAATTGACAAAGGCTGTCGAGAAAACAAAGAGCAAAGTAGAAGAGTATTTACATGATCCAAGAAGACCAAGAAACTTCTTGAAGATGCCTCCAAAAAGTCAAAGAGTTATGGACCAAGAGGTTGAGAAGTTTGGAGCTATCTAACCTCGCTTTTCCGCCTTTTAAGAGCTTATTTCCGGGACCTGGGAAAGATTTTTGCTGAAGATCAAGACTATATGAAGGGTGTTCTCAATATAGAATTCGATGGACCATTTGGTGCCTTTCAACCAAATTGGTATTGCATTTGCAATACTACTGATGCGAATGAATTCACCGGGCTAGCCTTATTTCAAAGATGAAAATAATAATGTGTTCCTCGGAACATCGGTACATGATAAATATAATGGGGATGCACCTTATGTTATTGTAGTTGTTGACGGAAGAAAGAATGATGATCTCAATGGTTTTCAGCCATTAATTGCTTCCGCTGAGATATTAGAAGATTTTTATGGGAATGAGCCTGGCGAGAATGTTACACAGGTATTAACCGACGCGATGAGCTTGTACAATGACTTGATACACAATAAAGCTGCTATGGAAAAAAAGGAAGAAATCGCGAAGCTTGATCCCGATAAAGATCAGAACAAGATTGCAAAACTGCAAAAGTTATTAGATGCTTACAATGCAAATATTCAAGAAAGCAATGTGTAAGCTAATCTTTGTGTCATGTTACATACAGCATCTATTTGATAAAAATAGATTATTTTTACTCACAAGAAATTAGACTATACATTACAAATTTTTTCTGACTTCAAATCAGTTGGTTGGTCGTTCAGGAGTCGCTGGCTCGCACGCTGTGGGCTTCGCACGGAGCGCTTTGTATTTAATTTGAACAAGGCCAATTATTAATCAAAATTCAAATTATTTGACTACCAATTCCATGCGAAGAACAAACGTCGATTGGGTTCAGTAAAGGATACAGTTATTAAGGAAAATGATGACAAACTATCTCGAAAATTCTACTTCTCCATATCTTCTTCAGCACGCTAACAATCCTGTTGACTGGTACCCATGGGGAAAAGAAGCAATTGAAAAAGCGCGTCAGGAAGATAAACCCATTTTTCTCAGTATTGGTTATGCTGCCTGTCATTGGTGCCATGTAATGGCGCATGAATCCTTCGAAGATCCTGAGATTGCAGCCATAATAAATCGTAACTATATCAATATCAAGGTCGACCGTGAAGAACGTCCCGACTTAGACAGCATCTACATGTCTGCCGTTGTTGCCCTGACCGGTCAGGGAGGATGGCCAATGTCGGTATTTCTGACCCCGGACTTGACTCCCTTCTATGGAGGCACTTATTTTCCTCCCGAATCGAGATATGGGTTGCCTTCTTTTAGAGACATTTTAATCTCTTTATCTAGCGCTTGGAAGCTAAAGCGAGATGAGGTTATTCGGACAAGTCAAAAAATTATTGCAGCGGTCATGCAGAGATCGGTGAGTGAAGACTCCTCTGGAACCTTTACTCCGGATATTTTAACGAACGCTGCACGCACATTGGTAAATACATACGATTGGAATCATGGGGGCTGGGGTAAAGCACCAAAATTTCCTCAACCAATGGCCTTGGAATTTCTATTGCGGCGGCACATAGCAGGAGATAAAGATGCGTTAAAGCCATCTTTACATACATTACGCACCATGGCGAATGGGGGAATGTATGATATCGTAGGTGGAGGATTTTCCAGATATGCTACTGATAATAAATGGCTGGTCCCCCATTTTGAAAAAATGCTCTACGATAATGCACAATTAGCTCGCGTCTATCTGCATGCCTGGCAGATCACCAGAGAACCGCTTTTCCGTCGGGTGGTTGAAGAAACATTGAATTTCATCAGCCGAGAGATGTTGGCACCTCAGGGAGGATTCTATTCAAGTCTGGATGCTGATTCAGAAGGAGTAGAGGGAAAATATTACGTCTGGACCCTTGAAGAAATTAGAAATGCTTTTGGTGGAAAGGATGAACTTTTCGAGACTGCTTTTGACATTTCGAGTACAGGAAACTGGGAAGGAAAGATTGTTTTGCAACGGGTTTCAAAGGACTCTGAATTATCAAGCACCTTTAATTTATCAATCAGTGAAGTTGTCAGGACACTTGAAAGTCGCAAACGCCAATTGTTGGCGGTTCGAAATAAGCGCATACGTCCCGGGACAGATGACAAGATTCTGACATCCTGGAATGGATTTATGCTGTCAACATTTGCCGAAGCAGCTCGTGTTTTGGAAAACGAAGCCTATCTTCAAATTGCACAAAACAATGCGTACTTTTTGCTCACCTCTTTACGTGCTGATGGCAAACTTCACCGAGCCTGGAGAAATGGACAAGCCAGTGAGCAGGTATTTCTTGAAGATTACGCGTCACTCATTTTGGGCTTGATCGATCTTTATCAGTCAGATTTCAACAATCAATGGTACAGGGAAGCCTGTACGCTAACTACGGAGATGATTGAGCAATTCAGTGATCCGGCAGGTGGTTTCTTTGATACGCCTGACCAAGCAGAAACCGTACTTCTTCGACCAAAAGAGATTCAGGATAATGCCACCCCCTCCGGAAATGCCCTGGCAGTTGAAGCATTGCTCAAAATGGCAGCGTTTTCAGAAAATGATGAGTGGCTCCAGCTTGCTGAAAAATCACTGGAGTTAGTGGCAGGTACCTCATCTGATTACCCGACAGCCTTCAGCCGTTGGTTATCGGTTGCAAATTCCTATGTAAACAAAACCAGACAGATTGCAATTATTGGAAATCCAACCGGTATCGATTCAAAGTTTTTCCTTCAGGAGATCAATAAAACTTATCGCCCAAATACAATTGCGGCTGCATCTGCCCTCCCGTTACTAAAAGGGGCTCCACAGATTCTTTTAGATCGTCCAATGATCGCAGGTAAAACAACAATCTATATTTGTGAAGGTTTTGTGTGTAAAAAGCCATTAACCACATTGGACGAATTAAAAGAAACAACTTTTGGAATAAGCAATAGAAAAAAACCCACCGAAATGGGGTGCTGGGATGCTTGTACCAGCTGGTTATAAAATGGAAAATGAGTAAAAAATATGATTCAACCAATCCCGGAGATTTTATAGCGCTTTATATGGTTGAACCCGTCAGAACTAGCGATGTTATTTATATGAGCATCGAAGAGACAGAATTATTGCTTCTTCCTGTATAGCACTCTCCACATAATTATCACTTTCCTGAGCCTAAGATATGCTATCCTTGAATTAAATACAAATACACAACTCAACGAAATCCTTCACCCTGAAAAACCGCAAAACAACCCATTACTTGTCCTTCCAGCAAACACCTAAGGAGGCGCAAATCATGCCAAACTCATCCAAACAAACCTGGCTCAAGCGGATGGATTTCCATCTCACCAAGACGCTGTGGGACGGCATCTATCCCTCATATCATTACCTTACAAAGGAGACCCGGCAGGACCTGTGCCTGATGGTCAGCGTCCCGGTTTTCATCAAGGATCCCGCTGTCGCGCTGGAAGACCCGACACTTGGCGTGCAGGAGATTGACGTACGCCTGGATCGGAACCTGGGTGCGGGACCCACCAGTGCCCGCGTCTGCGTGGTTGATTTCAATGCTGACACCCAAACCCTCCGGCCGCCCATCGAATGGGACCCAAAAGAAGGTTGGTTCAAAACACCTGGAGAAAACGGCACCTGGCTCCCGATCCGCCCGATTGTCGCCAAGTATCATTGATAACCCCAAACGAGTTAAAGACCCTGAGCGCTACAGCGGTAAATACCTGGCTTTCATCGAAAAGACAGTCCGGAAATCCCTACTTCCACCAATTGAATGCCTGGGCGGTCGTCCAACGCGTGCTGGAATTTTACGAAGGACCCCAGGCTTTGGGACGCCCGATCCCCTGGGGTTTTGACAGGCAACCGACTGATCATCGTACCGCATGCCGGTTATGGAGAGAACGCTTACTACGACCGGCACAGCAAGTCCCTGCAATTTTATTATTTCGGTGACCATCAGAATCCCAAATACACCTGCCTGTCGCATGACATCATCGCCCACGAAACCGGGCATGCCGTGTTGGATGGCGTCCGGCCGATGTATATCCAGAGTCTATCGGTGCAAACGCTTGCTTTTCATGAGTTCATTGCCGATCTGACTGCGATCCTCCTGGCGCTTCATAACAAGGATATCCGCCGCTTCGTCTCGCAGACCTCCGAAGGACTGCATGGTGCCAACGTGGTAGCAGACCTGGCCGAGGAGTTTGGCCGGGAAGTGATTGGGCGTGACTACCTGCGCACAGCATTCAATCAAGTGAAGATGGATGATGTCAAGGATAGCCTGATCCCGCATACCATCTCGCAAGTATTAACCGGTGCGATGTGGGATATCCTGGTGAAGATTGCGGATTCGCACCTGAAAAAGAATAGAGTCTGGGCAGAAGGTCTCACCCGCACAGGCACTGTGGTGGTCGGCAGATCGCTTCCGCCGTGTGGCGCTGCAGCCGCTTGACCTGTGCCCACCATGCGATATCCATTTCGTTGACTATGCGAAAGCCCTTATCCGCAACGACATCATCACCAACCCGGTAGACGAACAAGGTTACCGCTCGATCATGCTGGACGTGTTTCACAAGCGCGGGCTGTGCGACTGCGGATACCAACCCAACGGAGAAATACCGGAAGACTGCCTCTTCAGCGAAGTATTGGAGCTTGAACGGATCAATTTTGTATATCACGATATCGGGCGCATCTCGCGCTCCCGGACCGCTGCTTACTACTTTCTCAGTGATAACCGCCGCCAGCTGCACATCCCGCCCCACCAGGACGTGCGCGTGGTGGATCTCTACGATGCCACCAAGTACGGTGCCGCTGCTGAGCGATTACCGCGTGAAGTGGTGCTCGAATATGCCTGGCAAGAGATTGTGCCGCTGACCCCAACCGATAAGCTTGATTTTGGCAATTGGAACGGCAAGAACTACTTTATGGACTGCGGGGGCACGCTGGTTTTTGACGACCGCGGCAACCTGCTTTCCTGGGCACGCAAACCGGGAACAGGACATCTTAGACCAGCAGATGAGCAAAGGTTGCGAAAAAAATCCAGACCCACCAAACTCGAAAAGGCTATGCTGAGAGATATGCGGATTGGTGAAGCACGCAAGCAAGACCTGCTGATCACACTCTCCAGGTTGATCAAACGAAATATGGTGGGTTCACCGGTGGCTGACAGCCCATTCAGTGAAACAGATAAACCTTTTACACTATTCGAAGAAGGCAATACAGTAAGGCTTGAGATGGCGACCCACGTCAGCATGAACGATTTTATACGAGAGGAGGAGGAATGGTTGACCAACTTTTAGTTCGATTATATAACGTCTGCCTGGGTGATTTTATTTACCTGCGTGTCCCGGATACGAACCGTGATGTGCATATACTGGTGGATTGCGGCACCCTGAGCGGGATGGATATCCTCACGGAACACATTGAGGAACTCAAAGAAGAACTCCCGCAGGATAATGCAGGGAAAAGCATCATTGACCTGCTGGTCGTCTCTCACCCGCACCTCGATCATCATAAGGGTTTAATTCCGGAAAATTTCGAGGACTTTGTGATCAAAAACATGTGGCTCAGCCCAGCGTATGACCGGTCGAATCCCAATGCGGTGGGGTTCTTTGCGCTGAAGGATGCTGCCCAACGGGTACTCACCAGCCTGTCTGCATTTGCTGAAGGTCAACTAAAATTGAAGTGGATGAACTGCTGGAGATGAATAAGAGCGAGATCATCCAGCACTTATGCAGCGGTATGGATCAGGGTATCAATCCGCAGTTCGTCAGCGCGGATACCTCGGCAGAAGAGCTCAATATCTTTGACAGCGATAACATTCATTTTAAGGTGCTGTCGCCAATGAGCAATATTGATGGCTACTATATGGGTGGCATGGGATTAGACATCAGCATTGAGGATGCGGAACTCGGGTTGACCTTCAGTGGCGAGAAGATGTCAGCCTCTGAAAGCACTCAATTTTCCAGGTTTTTAGCCGATGGATACGAACGGTTATTCACAAATAAAGATCAGGAGAAACCAGCATTTCCCGATAATATTAGCTCAATCGATTTTCTAAAGCTTCGCAGCCGAATGAGTTCAAATGCGCTGGCGCTGGCCGAGATGACAGGCAAGATAGAAAACAACCTGAGTGTGGTGCTCCTGCTGGAATGGCACGGCAAAAGGCTGCTGTTCCCAGGCGATGCGGAGTGGAAAGCTTCATATAAAGGCGCAGTCAAAGCCGGTAGTTGCAACGGTGCCTGGAATGTGATGTGGTCTGAGAAAAGTGAGGAGCTTTCCGTACCCATGGACTTCCTGAAAGTTGGGCATCACGGTAGTGAGAATGCTACTCCATATATGCCCATTCAAGAAAACAAACCAGAGCATCCCATCAACCAGGTCCTGGAAGCAATGCTGCCCATTGACCGAAAGGGGGAAGCTGTTACCGTGGTTTCAACTAAGAGGGGCAACCGCTATCCATCGATTCCAGATGGAGAATTACTTAAGGAATTAGCCAAACGGGTCAGCAATGTACGAAATGACTATATCGAAACTTCTGCTTCGCCTAAGGCTGTCGATGACAATACCCCTCAACCGCAGCGCACCGATCTGGAGCTTTCGGACACAGGGAACCCGCTGCCGTATATTGAATTAACTTTTGATGCGCCTTAAGATAATGATTGATATAAATTCATTCTGCCCAGATTAGGAAATTACAGAAAGTAAAGACAAGATAACCGCCTGAAAGATTCTCATTCCGACCTATATTATCTTCTGCCTGTCAGAAGCAGTACTATGCCTCCCAAAATCATCACTGCCCCACCTATCCATATCCAGGAGATCAGAGGTTGGATATTTACTCGTAAAGCCGCTCCCTCCCCCTGCGGGTTTTCCCACTCACTAATAATGACCTGAACATCGCGGATAAGGCCGGTGTCTATTGCAGGTTTTGCATACAGGAGATTCATTTTTGGATAGAACTCCAAATCCGGCTTTAAAATGACCGGTTCTGAATCCTGATCAACTAAAGAAATTTCCAAAGTATAAATTTCAGTACGTGATTCAGTAATGACTTGATCACGCTTTTGTTCTTGAAAAACCAATCCGTCAATCTCTGTTGCTTCTTCCGGATTTATGGTTATATCATGCTGATTTGATAAATTTTCACTCCCGAGGATTCCGATGGCTGTGAGTCCTAATCCAATATGTACGAGGATCATGCCAATCATAAAAATCTTATAGAATGACGATCGTTTTGTTCTTATCAGCACCCATCCTTTGGATATCCAAGCAAGGATAAGGAAGGTACTTACCCAGAATCCAATTGCGCCATAGACGCTAATGGACGTCTTGAACAATAAGAAAACAGGCAGCAGTGCAGAGCCAATTAGCAACCCCCAAAATAACTTCTGATTGCCGATTATTCTTTTCTTTTTTTCATCAATTAATGGGAAAAGCCCAGTTACCACAAGAACGCCCAATAAAATCGGAGAGGATGGTAATTCATATATCTCTTGTGTCCAACTGATTTCCACATTGGAAAACAGTCGAGAAGTCAAAGGAAAGGTTTGACCGATAAAGTAGAAGAGAACTAGAGAAATAATTAGGTAATTCAACAAACGAGCCAGCGTATCAGCGATCAAACATCTTTTATTGCTTTCACTTTGACCCACTCCATTTTTCAGCATGAAATAAATATAAGGAATGATATTCAAGTAAAATCAGAATTGATAGAACCGGACCCATCACCCCCACCGAGTATGCATGCACAAATTCCAAAATCCCGGATCGTGTAATGAGCACACCAGCGAGTATAAAGAATACGATCCCGCCAGATAACAAATTGATCCATTTGAGAAAATCCCGACCTCTTAGCTGCATTTGCATTGAATGGATCAACCCAAAGGAAAGAAGCCATGGTAACAAGCCGGCTATCTCCACGGCATCCCAACCCCAATAGCCACCCCATCCAAGAATGGTATATGCCCACCAGGATCCAAGGTACATACCTGCAGTCAATGCGATCCAGGAAAAAACTGTGATGGGGTATACGAGCTTGATCCAAACCAGTTCCTTGTCCTTTTTCAATAGTGAGGCAAACGCAAAGGCAAAGGGGATAAAAAGTCCCACCAGGCCAATATATAACGTTGGTGGGTGAAGCAGCATTGCTGGATGCCGCAGGCTGGGATTCATTCCTACCCCATCCACCGGGACTATCAATCCAGACCCAGCTGTCGGGAAAATCGCTTCATATGCTGAACCATCAGCCAACTGCCAGAGTTTGTCAAAAGGACTGGTGATAAAGATGACTGGTACCAGGAAAAAGACTAATCCAACCGTAAGTATTAACGCAGTTAATGCTGGCAAAATCACAATCTAACCGCTTGTTCGCGATCAAAGTAGAGTAAGCAATAAAAACTGACAGGACAAAACTCCAGAACATCAATGACCCTGCCTGACCGGACCATAACCCACTGAGTTTATAGAACCAGGGCATCCCTAATTCAACTGCATTAAAGACATGGACAAACTCAAATGCATTCGTTAATAACAGCCACCCCAAACAGAACACGGCAACCCCAAGGGCAACCGCCTGGCCGATTACGGATATCGGAACCATTGAGGAAATATCTTTTGTTTTCCTGAATCGAGACAAAACTGTCAGCACAAGTGTAAGCAGACAAAAAAATAGAGATAGGACCAGACATGAAAATCCTATCAAGCCAATAATTTTATTCATAGTCATGTTGAATTCTTAATGTAAGAATATACTTTTTTCTCCCAATCTAAGAATATTAGTATTACTTTTCGTCTACATACCAGACTGCAGCCATGCGAAAAGTAAAGCACTCGCAAGCATTAGCAAGGCAATAAATAATGCTGTCCTTATTTCAATTCGGTTTTTCATCTTTCGATTTCTAAGCCATTTCGTATTTCTCTGTGGTCACCTGTGAATTTGGTATCTCCAACTTTCAACAGGTGGTTTTCCATCGCTTCGATCATCTCTATAGGACCACACACAAAATAATAGAGCTCCGTCCGATTTTCGGGCAACACGTTATCCAGTAAGTCATGTGTGATGTAACCAATGAAATATTCATCCTCGTTTTTATGTTCTTCCAAAACATAAACAATTCTTAGATTCAACTGCTTACTTAATCTCTCAAGTTCATCCTTGAATATGATGTTTTCTTCATCATAGCTGCCATAGAATAAAGTAAACGGTACGCATATCTCCTGCATCCGCCATCGTTTGCAGGATGCTCATAATGGGAGCCACACCGATACCACCTGCGAGTAAGACCAAACCCTTTTGTGTTTTTGGGTCTGTAATTGAGAAACTGCCAAAGGGACCGTCCACGTAAACCGTTTCGCCCCCCCTTAGGTCACCAATTGTGGATGTAAAGTCACCCAGGTTTTTAATCGTGAAACGCAGTTCATCCTTTCGGTGCGCGCTCCCAGAGATAGAAAAGGGGTTTTTGTGCATACTGAATGGTGAAGAATTTATGTTAATCCAGGCTACCTGTGCCGCATTGAAATCGAAACCCTCGTGTCCTTTGGGTTCCAGGACAATCGTCCATGTGTCCAATGTTTCTTCAATGACTTCTTTTACTTGGAAGGGTTTTTTAAGCATTTGAGCAGGCTTGATCAAACGTATGTAGAGAGTCAAACTTCCCCACAGAACCATTTCAAAGATCCACACCCATTTGACCACATCAGTAGATGAATAGTAATTGACCTTGAAAATATGGATCATGGCGAAAACCGCGATAGAAACGGTCAGCAAGCCATGTAGAATATGCCAGGCATTGTAGCCAAGCTTAAGTTCCTTACGCAAAACGGATGTTATCGCAATCAGTATCAGTGAAGCCAACCCGATCAAGCCAGCCTGTGCCCTCCAGGGTGCTGTCACTGGGTTTAGCAGCAAGATTGTATACGGATTGTTAACCAGCAGAATGAGTGGGTGGAGGAAGATCAACAGCACAGATATGACTGAAAGATAGTGATGGACCTTATACATATGATCCATATCGAAGATCTTCCCGAGGAATCGCAGCCGCGCAGTTGGGATGAACTGTACACCAGCCATCGCCAAACCGACAAAACCCAACGCAACGGATAAATCCCGCCAGAAATCTCGCCCATCTGGCATAGGGAAGATCATCATGACAATCAGCGGCAGCATCACAACCAGTAGATATACGATCCATACAATCAGCTTTAGGGTTTTCTTCTTCATGTTTTTCTCCCCTCCCCTATTCAACTGCCCGAGCGAGACCATCCATTGGAACATCTACAACTTGGGCAAGGTCCTCAATCGAGTCATACAACAATTGAAGGACGTACTTACCATTATGAACGTAGGCACCGGGTTCTTTTGCACTGAACTGGAAGTTAAATCCTGTGCGGAGCAGTCGGGAAGTAAACGAGGAATAAGCATTTGGGAAAATCGTTTCATCTTCCTCTGCTTCACCATTTCCATTTGTGTCTTTGAACAAGTATGGATATTGATTTGCCCAGATGATAGGTGTACCAATTACTTCATTCGCATATAGCTGGATCGCATTATACAAAACAGCTTGCAGACCCTGGATCTCATGGTATAGCCCTTCCACATTGCCATCTGCGTCATAATCTACCCCATCAACAAACACTTCTCTGTAATCAGTGTATCCAGTCACATTGGAATGACATGCGGAACACAGCGTTGCATTCTCACCTTCGTAATCTTTACTCATCCGTAGGCTGTGTGGATCATGACATTCGGTGCAGGTCTGAACACCGTCGGCATGATAAAACTTTCCAATATATGATTTACCTGTATATTCGTACCCCCCTTTGGCTTCACTGCCAAAAGCTGTCGCCGCGGCATAAAAATAATGGGGCGTGATAAAACTCGCATCTGGTACAAGTTCATCATCATCAAAATCCGCGATTGTGGATACTACCTGTGTACCAGCAGTCGTTCCGGAGTGACAGGAACCGCAGACAGAATTGCCCGTGCCCAGGGAAAGTTCTTCTCCCGATGGAAACGTCACCATTTCCAGATTGTGAGCTTTTTCGTTATGGCAGACTTCGCAGGTAATCACCCGCTCGATAGGACCCGGTGCATCAACGACAAACGCCTCACTGCCATCCTGGCCAAGAAAGTCAAGAAATGAAGGGCCACTGTGACACTTTGCACAACGTTCAGGTATTTCAGCTGGATCATCCTCGCTCCAATGCACAAACGCTTCTGCTGACACATCCGCATGTCCAGAACCCCACCAATCGACACTGATTTCTTCGATTGAGGCGGTCGTCTTTGCCTGTCTGGATATATAATAGATCCATCCGACTAAAAAAACACATAATGCTGCTAAGATAATGACGAAGTATCGCTTTCTCATGATTCTCTCCTAGGTTGGTTAAATCGAATTAATCAGCCCGAGATATTAACCTCGTTCATTTGATTATAACTGAGAATCACAGAAAGTGGGCTTTAGCCCACCTGTGAAGGTGGACCTTGCATCACACGAGTTCGTAGAACTGAATACGCCTTTGGATCGGTCGGATCCAAGCCATAGACTTCAGGCATAAGCAGTTCCAACCACCACGTTGCGCCAGCATTAACCGCAGGTTTGAGTATGGCGGCTGTCTCTTCCGGGGCATCGCCAGGTGTCATTCCCATTTTTATCATATCAAACGGTTTATTCATACCCAGTCGTTTACGCTCTGCCTGCACAAAAGAAACTGCCTCTGCGTAAACAGGCTCTTGCTCTGTCCCATATACACTAAACAAAGGAAACATACCATCCCATCGTGCCATTCTGCGGAATGGGCGCTTGTTAGGCCATACACCTCCTACCCACACTGGAATGCGTGGCTTCTGGAACGACTTAGGTAGAAACTGCGTGTGTTCAATGTGATAATGCGCCCCGTTAAATTGAAATGGCTCTCCTGACCACAGACCGACCAGAACATTCAGCCCCTCATCGAGCATATCACCCCTTGCTCGCAGGTCTGTCTCTTCACCCAGGTGATCCCACTCGAGTTTTCCTCCCCCAATGCCCACGCTCAATATCAATCGTCCATTTGAAAGATGGTCAAGTGTTACCGTCTCCCGGGCTAGCTTTTGGGGGCGTCGACGCGGTAGCGGTGTAACAGTTGTACCAAGTTTGATGGTTGAGGTTTGCATTGTGGCAGCGGTTAGAGCGACCCAGGGATCAGCACATGGTACCACCTCCCCAATTTCACTTTGTTCAGTAATGTGATCCCATAAAAAGAAACCATCCCAACCAGCAGATTCAGCGTCATGAGCCAGATCTGCAATTTTTCGCGCATCGCCGAACGGGCCGTGATTAGGAAGATAAACAGCGTCTTTAAGCCTGGCAGTCATGGGTGAATTCCTTTCGTCGTGAAAAAAAGTTATATAAAAAGTATACCAATTCTCTACTATCGCATCATTCGGAGTTTTCAATCGACTTTCCACTTTTCCAGGCACCACATTAAAAGACATTGAAAATAGCCATGTATTTATGCTATGCTATGAACAGGAGGCGCAATGCTGGTTGTGGCACAAAATGAGAAATAAAATTATGGTGAATAAAAGGATCCTGATGTGAAAAAATATGGTTGGCTAATATTGATATTAATCTTGGTTTCCATCTTTTTGCTAATTTCACCTGCTTGCACCAACCTGGATCCACTCACTGGCCTTCGTGAATTTCTCAAAGTCAGGGTTCCTAGTGATACACCCGCTACAGTTACCACTGGTGATCAGCTTGATGAAAATCCTGTTGAATCCCTTGAAACAGAAGCACCATTGGAGGATGTTTCACCTTTGCCAATCATCTGGGATGATGATGGCAGCCCGGATGGTATGATCGCACTGATGTATTTCCTTCAAAATCCAAAAGTAGATGTTAAAGCGATCACGGTCAGCTGCGGTGAAGCTTATCCCCATGAATTTGCGCTTCTGCTCGAACGCATGCGGCTGAAATTGGATCGGATCGATATCCCGATCGGAGCAGGCAGTGAATTACCTCTTGAGGGTACCAATGCCTTCCCCACCCCCTGGCGTGTGGTGACAGGTGAATTCTGGGGAATTGAATTGCCAGAGATTCCCAACCCAACGGTACCCCTTGACGCAGCAGAATTGATTGTTGATGTATTGAATACTTCTACCAAACCCGTTACTATCTTTGTCAGTGGAACACTCACAAACCTTGCGCAGGCTCTGCGAATTCAACCGAGTATTAAGTATAAGATTAGGTCCGTGGAAATCATGGGGGGCGCACTCTTTATTCATGGCAATATCGCCAGCGATTGGCATGAAGCGACCAATGAGACTGCTGAATGGAATATTTACGTTGATCCTGTCGCCGCAGCAGAAGTGTTGTCCGCAGATGTTCCAATTAATCTCACCCCACTAGATGCGACAAATCAGGTTGTTTGGACCAGAAAAGACGTAAATTCCTGGCAGGATTCCGAAAATCCGGAAGCCATCATGGCCAACCAGTTACTCACCTGGATGCTTGATGAATGGTTTGAGAAAGGTGTTTATGTGTGGGACGTGGTCGCTGCAGTTAATCTTACTCATCCGGAACTCTGTGAGAGAGAAGCATTGTATGTAGAGGTCAGCACCGAAATAGGTCCCGAGGAAGGCCGAACGGTTGTTATTGATGGAAAGTCACCAAACTTAATTGCCTGTCTTCATCCTTATGCTCAAGACATCCGAAATCATGTAATTGAGGTGTTCACTGGAAAATGAGTGTTATGACCATTCCTGCTAATTTAAACCCCGGCTCCATATCAAGCGAGAATTTTCTCTCCCCTCTTTGGTATGGGAAATTAGCGATTTAATAATTTTCAAACACATTGACCAAAGAACGATATGTATCAATAAATTGTTGATATGATTTCTGATAGATCCTGTGATTTTCCTTGATGGGATCCACTTTATCAACAATCTTGATGAACCGATCAATCTCAGAAAAACCCTTCAATGCACCCACCCCTACACCACCAATGACAGCTGCACCGATGGAAGTAGCTTCCTCCAAATAGTTAGGGATCAAAACCTTCATATTGGTAATATCTGCAAAGATTTGCTTCCAAACGTCTCCTTTTGCGCCACCGCCAATTAATGTCACTTCCTCAATATTGAATCCAAGTTTAAAAATGTCGATGATCAAATTTAGGTTGAAAGTCACACCTTCAAGAACCGACCTCAACAGATCTCTGCGTTTATTGGTCAGTTTGATGCCAACAAAAGCCCCTTTAGCATTTGGGTTCCAATGTGGTGAGCGCTCCCCCATCAGGTAAGGTAGGAACACAATCCCATTTGATCCAGCCGAGGTTCCCTGGATTTTCTCATTTATGATCTCGTAAGGACTCTTGTCTGACACCAGGGATTCCTGGGTTTCAATCAGGCAAATCTCATTCTTCAGCCACTGATAGCAGGACCCTGCTGCCTGCATGGAGCCTGTCGCATGGTAAAGATCAGGCACTGCATGTGCCCAGGTCATCGTTCGCATTTTTTCATCCTGGAATGCTTCTACGCAAGACGTCCCCACCCAGGCTGATGACCCCAGATACGTGTAAGTTGAACCAGGTTTGATGCACCCAACACCAACTGCTGCTGCGCTCCCATCACCTGCGCCAATAACCACAGGCGTACCCCTTTTCAAACCTGTCTGCTCAGCGGCATCTTTGGTCACGCCCCCAACCACATGGATTGACGCATGGATTGTTGGTAATTTGTCACAGGAAATCCCTGCCAAATCAAGTATTTCGTGCGACCATTCATTCTTAGCAATATCAAATGCATTTGATCCAGACGCATCGCTGTAATCAGTGACATACTCTCCGGATAATTTGAAGATAATATAATCTTTCGCATAAAGCATCTTGTAAGTTGATTTATAGATATCGGGATGCATATCTCTAACCCACATCCATTTCTCAAGCGCATAAACCGGGCTGATCCTGTGACCACAAATCTGATAAAAATCCTCCATGGATTTATGTTTCAATAACGCTTCGGATTGTTCAGTTGCCCTTTGATCGCAAAAAATGATTGAATCCCTAAGTGGTACGCCTTGCCTGTCTACGCATAAACAACCCATCATCTGAGCGCTGAAAGATACAGACAGAATATCGCCCGGATCGATATCCCTAATTAACTGCCTTGTAGTATTACAAACTGCCTCCCACCAGTCATTGGGGTTTTGTTCAGCCCAATTATTATTAAAATAATTCGTTTCATAGGGAAAAGTTTCACTTCCAATCATATCACCGTCAGTTGTGAATAATGTTGCTTTATTCCCGGATGTTCCAATATCATGTGCTAATAGGTATTTTGCCATTTCTTCCTCCGAAATATTTTTAAAGAAATGATGGTTTGAGGTGAATTCTACACCCATATTGAATTATTCTCGCCCAAACTTCTAATTTCAGTATTGATTTTTCTGTCATGCTATTTCTTGCCTGGAAAACCCTCATTTAGTATTGGTCGATATTGAAATAGAGATGCTATACTCGGTCATAGAAGGATAATTATGATTACCTCAATGCACTTCAAGCTCTGTCGTACAACCAGGAGATCCGTTTCATTTAAAGCAAAATCCAGAAATAAGGAATAACATGAAAAACCATAGAAATCGACTTTGGATAACCGCTTTCTTCCTACTCATACTTCTTGCATCTGCCTGCAAGTCAGAGCCAGAAATCCTGCCAACCAATGATCAAGAAACGACTTATTTCCCTGCTTCAGAATGGCGTGTATCCTCTCCCGATGAACAAGGTGTTGACGCAAAGATGCTCAACCAAATGCTGGAAGAAATCGAACAGCAGGATTGGAATGTGGACAACATCACCATCATTCGTCATGGCTACAAGATATTTGATGAATCCCTGGGTTCTTACCAACCAGATGAGCTGCACCTGCTTTATTCCTGCACGAAAAGCGTGGTTTCAACCCTGGTTGGGATCGCGGTTGAACAGGGTCATATCAGCAGTGTTGACGTGTCGCTTACAGATCTTTTCCCCAACCGGGAGATCCAAAATCTGGATTCCCATAAGAAAAAGATGACACTTGAGCATCTCCTGAGCATGACCTCGGGCTTTGAGTGCCGGGACTCATATCTCTACGGGTGGGAAGGCCTTAATGAAATGATGCGATCAGATGATTGGGTCCAGCATGTGCTGGACCTGCCCATGATTTACACGCCTGGAACCCATTTCGAATACTGCAATGGGGTCTCAAACCTGCTGTCTGCTATCATCCAGGAAAACACAGGGATGCATACTGAAGCGTTCGCTGAAGACTATTTATTTGGTCCTCTGGGAATTGAAGAGTATTTTTGGGAAGAAGATCCTGCGGGGATTCCCCTTGGGTTCAGCGAACTTTATCTCAAACCATCTGATATGGCTCGAATAGGTTATCTGTTCCTTCAGGAAGGCGAGTGGAATAGCGAAGAGATCGTTTCTTCAGAATGGGTGACCAATGCCACAACCGAGTGGATTGATGCCACTCTGCAGGATGGCTATGGCTACCAATGGTGGATAGATGATGCCGGGTATTACATGGCGTTGGGTTATCGGGGACAATTCATCTTCGTCCTGCCCCAGTATGATATGGTCGCCGTTTTTGTCAGCGACGCGGAAGTTGGCGATTTTGAGGCTCCTGAATATCTTTTGATCAATTACATCATCCCAGCTGCCGCATCCAATTAATCAGTCATCACTGGAAAACACCCCTCCTCTGAATACAATAGTTGGTTCATTGAAATTGTGCTTGATTTTAATGAGCATCGTGGTTCTTTCTCAAAATTCTTAGGTTAGAATCAACATCATTTTCAACTTATCTGGGAGAAATCCATGCTTTGCAGAGTAGAAAGAATCAACGCTTATCTGATTGTGAAGGATATTAAGGAAAGTTTGAAATTCTATGTTAATTTATTAGGATTTGAGGAATACGTAGAAACACAAAACCTGGCGATTATCGAATGCGATGGGCATCAAATCCATTTAATAAAAAGCGAAGATGATCCCACAAAAATCCGGATTTGGATTGGTGTAGAAGATATTGAAATGCTTTACGATCAGTACAAAAATTATGATGTTAAATTTATACAGGAGCCCATCAATTTTTCGTGGGCATACCAGATGATCATTCAAGACCTGGATGGGAATAAACTGATTTTTGGGTCTGCCCCAAAACCTGGACAACCATTTGAAGATATGAGCGATTAAATCGCTGATTTATGAAATCATTAGGGTTTCCAAGTTCATTTGCTCAATAAACGCAATTATAATGAGACCATGACAACAAGATGTGAATGGGCACAAAATCCACAATTTCAGGAATACCATGATACAGAATGGGGTGTTCCGGTGCATGATGACCGGATACATTTTGAATTTCTTATATTAGAAGGAGCTCAAGCAGGCCTCAGCTGGGCAACGATCCTGAAAAGACGTCAGGGTTATCGGCAGGCTTTTGCGAATTTTGATCCTGAAAAAGTCGCTAAATTCACCGATGTTGATTTCTCAAGGCTTATCCAAAATATAGGCATTATCCGAAACAAACTCAAAATTCGTTCCGCCATTAATAACGCTCAAAGGTTTTTGGATGTACAGGAAGAATTTGGGGATTTTGACTCTTATATCTGGCAATTTGTTGAAAATTCGCCACTCGTCAATATGTGGGAGCGTATGTCTCAAATACCGGCAGTTACAAAAGAATCCGAAACCCTCAGTAAGGACTTGAAAAAGAGAGGATTCACATTCGTTGGTCCAACGATCATCTACGCGCACATGCAGGCAGTCGGCATGGTAAATGACCACGTGGTGTCTTGTTTTCGGTACAAAGAATTATTGGATCAATTTTAATAAACTCCAACCGACACTTGATTGACTGAGCGAGAATCCAGCTCGCAATCACTCACAACTCACTGAAAACAGTTTCATCGGCAAAACCTACACCTATCATGCTGGGACCAGTATGAGCACCCAAAACATAGGATATCTGACCAATTGGATTCCATTTGCAATTCAGCATTGAATCGATCTTATCCCGAAGCTGCTGTGCTCCAGTTGGATTGCCAGTGTGCACAACCTGCACTCGCATTAATTCCAAAGCCTCCGAACTCTTGCGAACAATTTCTGCTAATTTATGCAGCGCTTTCCCAAAAGTGAATTCTTGACCAACCTGGAAATAATTTCCTAATTGTTTATGAACACCTATGATCGGCTTGATGTTCAATAGAGAAGCAAGCAACCCTTTGATATGGCTGATCCTGCCGCCATGGATAAGATACTTGATATCTTTCAGTGTATAGATGCTCGATGTTGCATCTGCTATCTCTTTCATTTTCGCCAGGATTTTTTCCTTTGTCCATCCCTGGTTCAATCCTCGCACAGCCGCCCATACTTGCCAACCAGCAGCTGCTGATAACGTTTTTGTATCGACGACGGTTACATCAGCCTCTGGTACCATTTCTGCAGCCAAAACAGCTGAATTATAAGTACCGCTCAATCCAGAGCTTAAATGGATTGATAATATTTCAGGATCGTCTTTAGCAATTTTTCGATAGACTTCAGCGAATTCGCCGGGGGAAGGTTGAGAGGTCACTGGCAGCTTGCCAGTTTCTTCCAGTAATGCATAGAACTCATCCGGGGATAAATCGATTTTATCCCTGTATTCTTTATCACCGAGTTTTACCCTTAAGGGCACAACTGGAATATCAATGCCGCTATCCTGCAGTAATTCAGTGTCTGTAGCACTATCCGTTACAATTTTCATTTCTAATCCTCTTTCGATTACAATTTTATTTATAAAATAATTGCATAAATTCTATAGTCAACCACATCAAACAAGAACGATTAGGGAGTATTTTGCAGTTTACTCACAAGCTGATTTATCATCAATTCTTCATTCTTTTCTTGCTTAGTAATATCACTTACTGACTTATAACCAGAACGATCTTTTACATGATTACCAAGAGATGATACAACCAAGTGAACATTTTCAATTGGAATGGTTTTTAAGAATTCTTTGGTTGGTGGAGCGATACCGCCAGCCCACAAAGGTGTGACAACGATGTATTCATCTACATCTTCAAGATTCCCTTGAATTTTGATTTCGACCTCCTTGTTTGTGGATGAATAATATCCAGCTTTGATAAATCCCGGGATCCCCTGCCAATTGTTGTTATCAATGATCTGTGTAACGTCACAGGATAATTTTTTTGAAATAACCTCAGCAATCCTCTTGCAATTATTGGTCCTTGTATAATACACAACTTTATAGCTCAAAGCACATTCCTTTATTTGATTTTGTTTGGTTTCCTTAAGATATTCATTACGTCCAATTCACACCAATTTATTGATACAAAGTCTTATTACTCGCCACACGTTCAGACAAAATTAGGAATTTCCAGTTTCGAAAAATGCCTGATATCTAAAACCAGATAGACAAAGTATCCAAGCAATATTAAGTTGAAAATAAAATGGTTGAGAAAATAATAATAATTAAGATAGCATTTTACTTGATGAACCGAGGAAAAAGAAGCGTCGAATTTTGAGATTGGAATAGTTATTTAACGCTCTTTCTATAGGGAATGCAAGAATCCAACGCTTTCATTTCAATTTAGGGTGATGGGTTGTTTTCAAGATAATCAATCACGATGTTCAGCAGATCATTAATCACCATCATTGGGCCATCGTCAGAATTTAGCTTGATGCCAAGCCTAATTCCATACTCCGGCAAAAACAGACTTGCTGAGACATAGCCAGCAGCGTTGACATTGTGACCCCAGATTTCCTTGCCGCTTATTGTTTTGATGAACGTCATCTGTTAAATATTATTTAGTAGGAAGTGATTTTCTAAATTGTCAATATACCGTGTGTTTATTTAATAGACTTGATCTGATTTAGAATTGAGGCTTCACAATGAAGGGATTTTCACTCATCACTGTCATCAGCATTAAACCGGTTCGATCCACTGTGTGTAGCAAATTTAGCAGTCGATTTTGACCTTTCAATGCAGTTATAATGGAGAATATTCAGCTTTTTTCAACATGATCCCCTGCCAGATTTAGGAGAAAATCATGAATGACTATCGTATTGAAATGGAAATCTATGAAGGCAAGGGAGGAAAATTTCGTACTGATGGAGTACATCCGGATCTTGTTAAGGAAGGTATTTGCGCCTGGATGTACGGGAGGTTTGAGGTAGGTCAGAAATTTCATTATCCAGATGATCTCGGGAAATTGTGTCCATGGTTAGTTGACAGTTTGACAGGCATGATACGGGCACTAGAGAATGGTGGCGCTTTGCCATGGCTATATAAAGGAACACCTTACGAAAAGGTAGTTGATCCTGATGGGATAACAACAGAGTTTGTGCGCTGTCCCGATCCAACTGCTTCTGGAATCGTGATCAAGATAACCCGGACAGCCACGACTGATTGATAACCCCTATTGAATATTTCTTTACGTAGCAAAACCTCTTGGTACTCTAATCAGCTATAAGCGACCACTTATCCAAATCCAAGGCAAGAACCTATATAATTAATAAGTCCAACCTAAATCCCATACCCTGGGATTAGTCTCTCCCATTCAACAAAAAAACGATTATTGTAGCAGTCCATAACTTGATTTCCCGTTCCATGATTTACGAGGCCATATGAGGATAACACTTCTCAGGGGATTAACAGAAGTTTCTTAGGTTTTTCACAGGTACGAATTCTAGAATTGATTACATGAGGTAAGAAGCACATGGAAAACAACATCAATGCAATTCGGACATTCAACAGATTTGAGCTTAAATATCTCCTCTCCCTGAAGGAAGCTGAAGCATTTAAGGATGATTTGCGCCCTTATATGACCGTGGACACAAACGGAAATGATGCAGGACGATATCGCCTCGGCAACTTATACTATGACTCCCCCATCCTGCGTTGCTACCAGGAAAAAGAAAATGGTGTCAAGGTCAGGCGTAAGCTGCGCATCCGATACTACGAATCAGACACACTCTTCACCGAAGAAAAACCTGTTTTCGTGGAAATCAAACAACGAAACAACCGCGTGACTCAGAAGCGACGTATTGTGCTGCCTTATTTCGAAGCGCTCCAATTATGTAATGACAGAGCGTTTCCCAATCACCTGGATGAGGATCGGGATACATATGAAGAGATCATTGGGTTTGTATGGCAATACAATTTACGGCCTTCTATGATCGTTCGTTATAAACGAACAGCATTCGTTGGCAAACAATATGACATCGGCTTGAGAGTTACATTCGATACAAATCTAGTCTGTCAGCCCATACCTTTGCACTTGCATGAACAATTAACAGGGCTTCCCTTTTTAGATGCCAGGAAGGTTGTTATGGAGATAAAAGTGAACGATCGCATTCCCATATGGCTTACACAGTTGATCGGTGCGCATAATATCAAATCTGGACCCTTCAGCAAGTATTGTCGGAGCATTGACGTAAGTAGTGCCATGCCTGGCTTAGCTCGGATTCGAACAATGGCTGAAAGTGCATCTGATGTGCTTTCGTCATCCTATTCGGTGTATCAGAAACAAGAACGTGAATATATCCAAAGAAACAGGAAGTAAAGGAGAAATGATGGAATTATTAAATATTAACGACCTGACCGGTGAGTTCTTAGTGATCGATATTGTAATAGTGATGGTGCTCAGCTTTGGTTTGAGCGCGTTCATTGGATGGATCTACAAAATCACACATCAAGGCTCCTCGTATGCCCAGAGTTTCGTAATGACACTGGTGATGAATGGGATGATCGTAGCCCTGGTGATGTTAATTGTTGGGTCAGATATTGCACGGGCATTTTCATTAGTCGGTGCGCTTTCAATCATCCGTTTCCGAAACGCGATTAAGGAGACACGTGATGTCGGCTTTATCTTCTTCACCATGGTGATCGGGATGGCCGTAGGTACACGATTCTATTTATTAGGTGTTGTGGGAGCAGTTGTCATCAGCCTGATCATTCTCCTGATGACACGAATGAATTGGTTCTCCCAGGAAGTGAACAATCAGTTCCTCAGCGTCCAGGTGGCCAATGATATGGAATTTGATACTATCTTTGACCGGCTCTTCCTGAAATATACAAAAGCATCTGAACTGGTTAGCGTGACCTCTGTACAGGGTGGGACGTTGTCAGAGCTGACCTACTGTGTCAGCATGAAGAAGCGGGATCACAACCATGAATTCATATCTGATCTCAAGAAAATTGTCGGCAATAACAAGATCACACTCATCGCTGGTTATAACGGAACTGACCTGTAGGGAATGCGGAAATAAAAAGGAGTCAATAATGTCCCTCAAACTGAAACGAAATTACCCGATCATCCTGATATTGATCACAATCTTCTTATTTCTAGCAGTGGCAATGGGTGATCTTCCAGTATCCAATTTTGTATAGTACCGGAGTACACAATGAAATCGAAAAATTTTTTCACAATACTGGCTATTTTTAGCTTGATGGCAAGTGGATGTGCAGCAAATGAGGTTGCAACGGATACGCCTCAAATGGATACTGAACCAGCGGTCTCTGCGGAGATCAATGATGAAATTGCAGAAACGACACAAACGGTCAATACAGACGAGGTTCTTGTCGAAGTAGATTATGATACAGACGACCTGGCCGTTGCAGTCGCTGATGAAGAAACAACGTTAATTAAATTCGACAGCGATACTATTACCATCAATGGTGATGGCGCTTCCTATGAAGGAAATATCGTCACCATATCCACTGGAGGAACTTTCCAGATTTCCGGTACACTCATGGATGGCCGTGTCGTTGTGGACACAGAAGATGAAGAAACCGTATCGATGATATTAAGCGATGTGGCGATCACATCCAGTGATAATTCACCCATATATATCCTGAATGCGGATAAAACTGTGATCACACTCGCTGAAGGCACAGAAAACTATCTCACAGATAGCACATCATACACATTTGAAGATGATGAAAGCAGTGAACCGAATGCGGCGTTATTCAGCAATGACGATCTGACAATCAATGGAAATGGATCCCTGACGATTAATGCCAACTTCAACCATGGTATTGTGAGTAATGATGATCTCATGATTGTTAATGGGAATATTACAGTCAATGCGGTAGGTGATGGGATCAAAGGAAAAGATTCCGTTTCTGTGAGTGATGGCGATTTGACGATCAACGCTGGAAACGATGGTATTCAATCCTATAATACTGAGGACCTGGACAAAGGAAATGTGCTGATTGAAGGTGGCGATATCACGATCACAGCTGGTTTGGACGGAATACAAGCAGAAAACACTGTTCAGATACATGGTGGGATTATTAAAATCACGGCTGGTAATGGCAGTGCGACCGAAGCAGATGTAAGCCTTAAAGGGATCAAAGGCAGGCAGGTTGTACTTATTACAGGTGGAAGGTTATTCGTTGATGCAGTTGGAGATGCTTTGCATACGAATGGGATCCTGGTGATTAATGATGGCACGGTTGAATTGAGCACAGGAGATGACGGTATTCATGCGAGATGCATCCATCGAAATCAATGGTGGCGATACGACCATTCTGGCTAGTTTGGAAGGTATTGAAAGCCCCAACATTACTTTGAATGATGGAAACCTCATTATCAACGCAATTGATGATGGTACAAACGCTGTCAGCGGCAGTGGAATGAGTGGAGAGCAAGATGATGGCAGTTCATTAACTGTCAATGGTGGCTACGTATTGATCAATTCGTATGGTGACGGTCTTGATTCAAATGGTGATGCGATCATAAATGGCGGTGTTGTCATCGTCAACGGGCCTTCAGAGAATAATAATGGTCCATTAGATATCAATGGAATATTCGAAATCAATGGCGGTGTCCTGATTGCTGCAGGCAGCTCTGGTATGGCTGAAACACCAAATGAGAGCTCAACGCAAAATTCAGTAACGATCGTATTTGATAATGTGCAAGCAGGCGGCTCTACCTTCCGCATCGAATCTGCTAATGGAGAAGAACTTATAGCCTTTGTACCTGAGAAAGATTTCCAGTTGGTTGCTTTCTCTTCACAGGATCTGGCCAGCGGACAAACATACACCATCTTCATTGATGAAGCACAGATTGAAGATTTCACCGTCTCTTCAAACGTAACAACCATTGGATCGTTCACCAGTAGCATCGGTGGTGGGAAGGGTGGCAGATAACGACCCTGATATTTTAAAGAAACCAGGGAGATAAACTGGAGGATATTTCACAAGAATCAAATCCATCTTCCAGATCGGCTCTTGCCAAATCTCTGGTTACAGAAAAACAATTTGCAATGATCCGTTGTCAACAGGCAACGGATCTATCTATTTCGTACTTATAACATAAGCATGAATGAATTATCTGGAATCCCCTATATAATCTATTTAACATGGTGTCTACTTCCTCCATAATATGGAAAACCAAGAGATAGGAGATAAAAGATGTTCATAAAAAGACGTAACACTGTACAGATGTTCCTTCGTACCATGATCCGACTGGTGGTCATCGTGCCATTGCTCCTCCTGCTTGTTGTTCCAGATTTCAGAAAGATATTCAATATCTTGAGCACAGGTGCACAAGGCAACGCTATTTTCACTTTTCTGATTGCTATCCTGAAAATCATCATCATTTTCTGGGTTGGCAACCTTTTGGCAAGAATGGTGTATGTCCTGCCTCAATGGGAACGGTTGATCCTGCTTCGGTTGGGTAAATCAGTCGGTACTCGGGGACCTGGGGTCTTTCTGATCCCTCCTTTCATCTTTGAAGTGGCCGACATCATTGATGTACGTATTTCCACCTATGAGGTCAAGGCTACCAAGACGTTGACGCGGGATAATATCCCTGTAGATGTCACTGCTGCCGTTGAATTGGAGATTGAAGACCCGGAGAAGGCTGCCATCAACGTAAAGGATTTCTGGAAGACTACAGAATGGGCATCTATGGAAGCACTCAAGAGTACAATCGGCAGGAATGACCTGCGCCCATTGCTTTCTGAAACTGAAAAGATCGCCATAAGCTTAAAATCAGGGATTGATATGGTTGCCCAGGATTACGGTGTGAATGTCCGGGCTGTTCGCATCACTGATGTTGGCACCCCGCCAGCACTGGTTGAGGAACTGGCAGTGATCGCTCGTGCGGAGCGGAGTGCTAAGGCGAAGAAAATCCAGGCTCTCGCAGAAGTGACTGTCGCAAAGTCATTGGCTGAGGCAAGCGAGATTCTGGCTAATGGAAAAGGGACCATGCAGCTGCGGCAGATCCAGGCACTGCTTGAAATGTCCAAAGAAGAAAGCGCAACGATCATCGTATACCCGATGGATGGGTTACAAGGCAGTGATATTGCTTCTTCAGCTGCTGGTATGTTATCCGGACAGAAGTAACAATTGCACTAACCACAAGCCATTTACAATACCAATCATAAGGCAAGGGCAGTCCACATTTTCATAGTGGATTGCCTGTCTTTATAATTGCTGAATATTAAAACTGGGGAACTGTGTTTCTATGAATAGCAAACAGACTCTGATATCCGGTGGAGAAATCAATAAACCTTAATAAATCCGGGGAATCAGTTTATACTTTACACGCGATTGGTAATTTTCGTACCCTTCCATACCCGTAATAAGCATTTCTTCTTCAAATTCAATCCTGATCACAATCACAATAACAGCCAGCAAAGCTGGGATTAATCCCCACAAGGAACCCAGTGCAACAGGGATGAACAATGCCATGATGATCGCACCAGCATAAAGGGGATGCCGTACATGTGCATACATCCCGGTATCCACCAACACCTGGCCCTTGTTGATATCCAATATCTTCGATGCATAATGAATTTTGCAGCGTCGCGATATTGAGGATTGCTACTCCAACATTAAGGAAGAAAACGCCAACGATGATGATCGGAAAAGGCATCGTAAACCATCCATATCGGTGCCCTAATGCAGAAACGATTAGCGCACCAAAGAATCCAATTGCCATCAATGGATATACAAAAGCGGTCTGAAGATGCAGCTTTTCTGGTTTCATTGGTCAAACCGGTCTTCTTCATTTTACTTCGATTGCGCAGCACTCGTGGGTTTTTCTTATTGATGTATCACGTAATAGACAGTAATATTTATAGAAAGCGTAACCACAAATATCCATCCATATAGCCATCCCCAATCTCCTGCAAACGGGAAAACGAAAATACAAAATAGCACTACAACGTAGATCGGGATCAGCAGCATAAACCACAATGGGAAAGGTTGATCCAGCTTTCGGGATCCTCATTTTTCATTCATAATTACTCCAATTCATGCTTTATGCTTGCCAAACAGATTTTCCACCTACAAATGTCATGTCCACACGATTGGTCAAACCTAAATCGCGAACGGACATATTGTAGGGATCATTTGGCCAGACGACGAAATCCGCGAATTTTCCTGGTTCGAGGGATCCCAAAACGTCCTCCTGGTGCCCAGCGTAAGCACCCTCAATCGTATGCGCTCTTAGTGCTTCAGAAAAGGTCAATCCCTGGTCTGGGGCAATGGGGGTTTTATTAAACGTATAGCGAGTCATCGCTCCTGCCAGGGAAGCCTGCGGGTGATAGAACGGTGTCGATGGGGCATCCGAACCGATCGCCATGTGTACGCCTGCTTCCAACCACTCTCTTGTGACCATGATGCGATCCATCTTGTGTTCACCAAATAATGCCTGCCATCCGTCACCAAACAGGTAGATGAAAGCTGGTTGTGTGCTGACTACAACACCCAGGTCTTTCATTTTTTGGGTTGTTTGGGGAGTTGTCAGGACTGCGTGTTCTATTCGGTGGCGGGGGTTTGAACGGGGGTTTGCATTCATCGCACCTTCATAAGCTTCCAACACAAGGTCGCTGGCGGCATCACCGATGCAGTGGACACAAATCTGCAAGCCAGTGTCATGCAGCGATTTAACGGTATCCTTGAACATTAGAGTGGTCCCAGGTCGTCATCTGCCATTCATGACCGGTATGAGGTTCATGTGTAAATGCGGTTGGTCCTTGGCCATCGATCAGGAATTTGTAACCCATGAAACGGGTCACATCATTGCGGATCACATCCACCTGCCCGACTTTTTCCAGATCTGAAGGCCATTCCAATGTCAGATAGAGGTTATTGCGCAAAACAAGTTCACCCTTGAGCGTCAGATCCTGATACGCCCGTAGTGAATCCAAACTCCGGATATTATTATCGTGGAAACACGTCAGACCGCAGGAAGCCATCAGCGTTTGGGTCTCGATGATGGATCGACGGACCAGGTCATCTGTGACGGGTGGTGCAGCTTTGCGCAGCACATCCATAGCACGATGGTTATAGAAAACTCCGGTCAATTCGCCATTCACTTTCTCAATGATGCCCCCTTCCGGACTGGGTGTATTGGGCGTAACGTTGGCAAGCTCCATTGCCACACTGTTCGCTGTCCCCCAATGTCCACCGATGTGCATCATGAAAACCGGGTTCTCTGGTGATACAGGATCCAGGTCTTCTTTCGTCGGAATGGGTTTGTCCCCAAATGCCATATAGTACCCATTGATCCATTCGCCAGGACTTCTACCTTTGATATCCTCTCTCAATTTGTACTGCAAACCTGGGATATCGATAACATCTGGTGGATTATAAGGGGTATAGTAGGTTGTCATCAAGCCATAGCCACGGAAGTGAATATGAGGGTCAATCAGACCTGGTGTTACCGTTCGCCCGCCAAGATCAATCACCTGTGCATCCGGGGCTGCCAGTGCAAGAGCTTCCTCATCAGTGCCACATATCAAGATATGTTCACCTGACACAGCCATAGCCTGTGTGACCGTATCCTGAATATCAACTGTACAAACCTTTCCGTTCGTCAATATCAGGTTCGCTCTTATGTCCCCTGTGATATTTGCAGGAGACTGGGTATCAATAGTCATTGGTGTGAGTGTATCTGTAGGTATGAGCGTATCTGTCTGCTTAAGAGAAGTCGTTTCTCCACCTTTTCGACAGGCTAACACCATTCCCCCCAAACTTGCTGCAGCAATTTTTAAGAACTCGCTACGTGTAAGGAATTTCTTCTTTCCCACAGCAACCTCCTCTAGTTTTCATCATATCTACGCTTATTGTCTATATTATGCCATAAAGGGGGATTTGATGTGAATAATATACTGGCGTTGAATAGGAGATTCTTCCTGACTTCCCACAGTTAAACTAGCGAATTAATTAAGAGTACACCTAAGGATCAAAATTCTTATTGGTTGGTTAACTTTCAGATTCATCCTTGATGATATACTACAATTTAAAATTAAGGAATACGCTTGAAAATCCCACAAAACTTCCAAATAGCCATTCAGTTCCTCGAACCTTGCACAAAGGTCGTTGAATATGACCCTGAGCTCGTGAAAGAGAAACTGCACACTGCTCTTTCCATCCTTCCCATCTCCATCGTCATTTTAGGATGGGATATCCCAAAGCATTTTGTTGAAATCTGCCGGGAGGAGACGAGGAAATGCGGGATCAAACTATATCGCTGGCAACCGCTGCTCACCAGTGACGGCGAACTGCCTGTCAGGCAAGATTCCCGTGTTATTGGGATGAATGGAAATCCCATACCGGGGTTTAATAACATGCCCTCCTTCACTTTCATGTGTCCGAATCATATCCCGTATAGAAAAGAATTACTGGATCATTTAGCAGATATCCTTCGCTCAGGTATATACGATGGTATCTTCCTTGACCGCATGCGCTACCCGGCCCCTACCCGGGATCTCAACAACAGCCTGTCCTGCTTCTGCCCATCCTGCCAAAAAGCAGCCAGAGAAGTTGACCTTGATCTCAATCGGGTCAGACTCAAGATCGGCAAATTGATCTCCACTACCAAAGGGAGGTGTGAACTCCTTCGTTCATTGCTTACTCCAGGATCAGTTGACCATTCATCCGATGAAGAGAATCCAATTGCGAAATTCCTCACTTTTCGAGCCGGATGCATCACGGGAATCGTCCGTGAAGCAGCACACTTAGCACGGTCGTTTGGCGTGGGTGTGGGATTGGATTGTTTTTCACCGACGTTAACCTGGTCAGTCGGGCAGAATATTCATGCGATTGATCAATCCTGCGATTGGTTCAAACCGATGTCATATCTCCATACATTCGCACCAGCCGGACTGCCTTATGAACTTAACGAAATGATCACTTTTCTTGGCGGTTCAACCATGCAAGAGAAGTTGAATAATCTCACTCTCATTTCACAAATTATTGGTTTTCCCCTCCCAAAGGTTCGATCAGTGTTGATGGAAAAAGGATTGGATGCCCTCGCTCTCACCAGGGAGATTGCTAAAGGAAAGCGTTCGACTAGCACGCCACTTCTTGTGGGCATTGAACTTGTCGACCTCACAGGCATTACCTGGATTGATCAGGATCAGCTGAAAAAGGATGTGCAGGCAATATTACGTAGTACTGCTGATGGGATCGTCATTTCCTGGGACCTTTGGCACATCAAAACAGAGCACTTAATCACGATAAAGGATACGATTCTTTCAGTCGAGTCCTAAAGGGTTTGAAAACCTTAATCATCCTCCTTGGCTTTTGATTGTTTCATTTCAAGCAGGTCATCTTTCTCTGCATCAGAGAGAAAAGCAATTTCCAGTGCATTCTTCTGCGCCTTGCGGGTATCCTCTGGAGTCAATCCGGCGGCTTTTGCAGCGAAAGTAAATTCATGTTTCAAAGTTATTGGGCTTATCCCCGAATTATCAGTATTAATGGTTGCCAATAACCCTAAATCCATTTGTTGTTTGAGTGGATGCGCTGAGTAGCTGGGCACCGTGCTGGTGTGTAAATTACTTGTCAGGCAAACTTCAACACCAATTCGCTTTTCAACCATGAGGTTGATTAATTCAGGATCTTCCATGATACGTACACCATGACCAATCCGCTTTGCACCGAGGTCCTGGATGGCGTGCCAAACGCTTTCAGGACCATCTGCTTCACCTGCATGCACGGTAATCCCCCAACCTGCATCTCTTGCTTTCTTAAAATGTTCCACGAATAAAGCCGCTGGAAAATTGATTTCATCACCAGCCAGGTCAAACCCAGCAATTTCATCTTTAAATGCCAGCAGTGCATTTAATTCCTTGTGACCTATTTCAACACCATATGTTCGGCTGATGATACCCAATAAATTCACGCAAATATCCGGAAAGTCATTTCTGCCTTGCTGAACACCTTCTACAACAGCTTCAACTACGCCTTCTGGATCCAGGTCATGCGGTTTAGCCATAAATAATGGGCTGAAACGGATCTCAATATAATCAATACCCTCCTCAAGAGCATCCTGGACATTCTCATATGCCACCCTCCGGCAGGCATCATAATCCAACAGGATCGAGGTTATGATGTCAAATTTTTTAAAATATTCCAGGATATCTGTCAAGTTTTCAGTGATTTGAACATACGGTTTTAATTCATCCAATGTATAGGCTGGTAGATCGATCCCATGTTTCTGTCCAAGTTCAAGTATTGTAGAAAGACGCACATTGCCTTCTAAATGACTGTGAAGATCAATCAGGGGTAAATCAGAATGGATCATAACGCCCTCCAAATAGAATATAGAAAATGATTAGGATTATAATTGATTATACATTGGCTCAATCATCACAACAAGGAGAGGTGATAGGACAGATCTTCACCATCACAAAATTGGAGAAATGAGAATGACAAAAGTAGAAAAACTATTTTCAGTGAAAAATGATATTGGTGAAGGCCCATTATGGCATCCCAAAGAACAATGTCTTTATTGGATAGATATCACAAAAGGGAACCTGTTCAAATCCGATACATCTCTTTCAACTTATAAGAAATTTCACTTCGATACAATGATCGGGGCAGTTGGGTTTTGTAAGGATGGTGGGTTGATCTTGGCTGAAGGTCAGGGTTTTTCTATGTGGAAGGAAGGTCAACCCTCACTGAAACCCCTATGGAAGCCTGTGCCAGATCAAGAAGGGGTACGCATGAACGATGGCAAGATTGACCCAGCTGGACGGTTTTGGGCTGGCAGCATGGATACCCTGCACACCGTGAGGGAAAATTGTATCGGTTGGATCCTGATGGCTCACAGCATGTAATGCTTGACCATATTGGAATCTCCAATGGTCTTGGCTGGAGTCCGGATCAAAAAACCATGTACTACACTGACTCCCTTCAATTTACGATCTTTGCATTTGATTATGACCTCGAAACAGGCCAAATCTCCAACCAACGTCCATTCATTCAAATACCTGAAGATGATCGATGGATCCCTCCAGATGGATTGTGTGTGGATGCAGAAGGATGCATCTGGGGTGCGCTGTGGAACGGTTATGAGGTTGTTCGTTATGATCCACAGGGGAAACCAATCTTAAAGCTCGAAATCCCCGCACAGCAGGTCACCTCATGCGGTTTTGCAGGAAAAAATCTGGATCAACTGGTCATAACTTCTGCCAGATACCAGCTTACTGAAGAAATGCTGGAACAACAACCCGATGCAGGAGATGTTTTCATTTATAGAACCGACACCCAGGGTCAAAAGGTAAACTTTTTCGGAGAAAAAGAAGGCTAAAGGAGATACAATGCAAATTGGTGTTCTGACTGCCCTATACCAGAACCTCTCGTTCACCGAAGTTCTCGATAAAGTCAAAGCGATGGGGATTACGGCTGTTGAATTAGGCACAGGTGCCTATGCACCAAATCCACATATTGATCTGGCCCGAATGCTTGAAAACAAATCTACACGGGAAGCTTACCAGGAAGCGCTGGTAAATCGAGGGATGATCATCAGTGCGTTGAGCTGTCATGGCAACCCGCTTCATCCAAATCCAGAAGTAGCGCAGAATGCGGATATGCTCTTTCGTAAGACGGTTCAATTGGCAATGCTAATGGAAATCCCGGTGGTGAATACTTTTTCCGGATTGCCAGCCGGATGCCCGGGTGACCGGATGCCCAACTGGGTGACATGTCCCTGGCCCCCGCATTTCCTTGAAATGTCAAAATACCAGTGGGATGAGGTCGGTTTTCCATACTGGAAGAATGCGGCTGCCTATGCTGACGACCATGGTATTAAGATTGGGATTGAAATCCACCCAGGAATGCTGATCTATAATGTTGAAACAATGTTGAGGATGCGGGATGAAGCTGGTCCCGCAATGGGTGCAAATTTGGATCCCAGCCACCTTTTATGGAACGGTGTGGATATTATTGCAGCAATCAGGAAATTAGGGGATGCGATCCACCATGTTCATGGGAAAGATTGTTACGTGGACCACCAGAATATTGCTGTAAATGGCTGTAACGACTACAAGCCCTATGAACGGATCGCTGACCGATCCTGGACGTTCCGAACAATTGGATATGGTCACGGTATTAAATTCTGGAAGGATTTTGTCAGTACACTCAGGCTTGTTGGCTACGATTATGTTATCTCAATTGAACATGAAGATGCCATGATGTCTGTTGATGAAGGTCTATCGAAGGCCGTGACACTCCTCAAGGAAGCTGTGATCAAGGACCACCCTGGAGAGATGTATTGGGCGTAATCACTGGAAAGGATATTGAAAAACTAACCAAAACGCCCTGAAATATAATCTTCTGTAATTTTCTTTTCCGGAAAAGTGAATACTTTTGAAGTTTCCCCAAATTCAACAAGGTATCCTGCGCGGTCTTCATCCATATTGAAAAAAGCAGTGTAATCAGATGCACGAGCTGCCTGCTGCATATTATGGGTCACAATGAGGATTGTGAAATTCTCTTTTAATTCCCAGATCAGGTCTTCTATCTTCAATGTGGATATTGGGTCCAGAGCTGAAGCTGGCTCGTCCATCAAAAGCACATCCGGTTCTACCGCTAATGCCCTGGCGATACACAAACGCTGCTGCTGTCCCCCAGAAAGTGCCAGAGCAGATTTAGATAGGTCGTCTTTAACCTCATCCCACAGGACAGATTGACGAAGACTGCGTTCTACAATTTCAGCCAAAACAGCCATTGATTTCAACCCATGTGCCCGTGGCCCATATGCGATATTATCAAAAATTGATTTCGGAAAAGGGTTTGGCCGCTGAAAGATCATTCCCACAGATTTCCGCAGTTCAACGATATCCAACTTTCGAATATCATTGCCATCCTTGCTGATCATTCCTGAAGTGGTTACATTAGGGATCAAATCGTTCATTCGGTTAAATGCCCGTAAAAAGGTTGACTTCCCGCAGCCGGATGGACCAATGATGGATGTTATCGCATTGGCATTGATTGCCATACGGATTCCTTTTAACGCCCGGAATTTACCATAACGTACTTCCAGGTTCTCTACAATAAACTTATTGTGGTTATTGTTATCAGTCATTGATATTATTTTCGCCCTGTTAATCGGGAAGTTAACCATCGGGAAAGAATATTGATCATCAGGTTCAAAAGGATGATAGTGATGATCAAAATCGCTGCAGTCCCCATTGCCTTGTCAAAAGCTCTCGTTTCTGATGCCAGGCTGTAAACATGCAGTGCCATTGAACGGCCTGAATTCATAATTGTTTCGGGAAGTTGATAACTTCCACCCAATGTGACCCAGAAGATCGCTGTTTCTGCAATGATCCGGCCTACGCTCAAAACAATGCCGGTCACAATCCCGGGTATGGCTGAAGGGATCACAACATTGAAAATTGTGTGCCATTTGGTTGCCCCAAGCGAAAGGCTGCCTTCACGATACGATCTTGGCACTGTTAATAAGGCTTCTTCGCTGGTGCGGATGATCGTTGGCAATACCAAAGCAGCACCGCTTAGGGAGGCAGAAAGCAGTGAAAAGCCTAGTTTCATGTAAGAGACAAATAGTGCAAAACCAAACAAGCCAAAGATAATCGACGGCACACCTGCCAATATCTCAACGCCTGTTCGTGATGCTTTAATTAGATAGGCGAACAGCTTGTTTTCTCTTGAAGCGTCACCAGCATATTCAACCAGGTAAATTGCAGCACCAATCCCAAGAGGTGTAGCAATGATAATCGTGAGGACAACCAGGTAAAGCGTCGTCACGATCGTCGTTGACATACCGCCTTTACCTGAAACGCCTCCCGCAGGTCGGGTGGTTAGGAATTCAAGGTCAATGACCGGCAGACCCTCAGAGAGTACATATCCGATGATCCAAAAAACAGCTGCGATGGCTAAAATTCCACATAGCCAAACGAGTGCATATCCAATTTTTTGAATGGTGTTTTGACGTCTCAGATTTCGCTTGTTTTTTGCGAGTTCAACGGCAGATCCAGCATCAACCCCCATACTAATCCTCCTTTTTTTCTCGCAAAAAGAAACGTGCTGTACTGTTCACTAACATGATCATGATGAATAATAAGACTCCAGTAAAGAATAAAGCTGAACGGTGGAACTCCTGACGCGTAGTTAATTTCAACTGCAATATTCCCCGTCAGAGTTCGTGCGGTATTCAGAAAGACGGTCAGCAAATTATCAGTAAGCGGTTGGGGCATGGCAATGGAATTTCCGATGACCATGATCATCGCCATCGTTTCGCCCAATGCACGTCCAATCCCAAGAATGATTCCTGCAATGATGCCAGACCTGGCAGCCGGGAGGATCACCTTGATAATAGTCTGCCAATGTGTACCTCCTAACGCAAGGGATCCTTCTTTATATTCTCTGGGAACTGCGCGGATGGCGTCCTCTGCGATATTTGTGATAGTAGGGATGATCATCACAGCCAGAATGATTGATGCGTTCAACAAACCGAAGCCCGTGTTCCTTGGAACATTAATATTGCGGATAAGTGGGGCTAAGACCACCATACCAAACAAACCATATACAACTGAAGGGATACCAGCAAGCAATTCTACAGCCGGCCTCAGTATCTCACGTACTGCCTTCGGAGCCACTTCTGCTAATAAAATCGCGGTTCCGACAGATAAAGGCACACCGATAGCGATAGCACCTAATGTACTTAATATGGAACCCAATATCATTGGTAAAAGCCCGAATTGGGCTTCATCAGTTCCAATGATAGAACCTGGACGCCAGATCGTACCCAACAGCATGGTGTCCAGGCCAATTTCTTCCACTGCAGGCCATGCTTCAGTGATTGTAAACAGAAAGATGAGTAAGACGATGATGATGCTGCTCAGGGCAGTTGCCAATAAGATGTACTTAACTGTCTTATCAACGAATTCCCGCTGTTTTGGGCTTTCTTCGTAATATTGATCAATTTTCAGTAGAGCAAAGATTAACCCTGCTGGAATGATTGCATAACTGAGGAAATAAAGCAATCCCCGACCAATAACACTAAGAATGGAAGATATGGGAATGACTAACTCACCCGCAAAAACGCTGGATGAGATTGCAAAAACAATCATAATGAAATAATAAATAATGAAGAGGAGCAAACCAGTTAATAAGAATGTCCTGGCCCAATTCTTGAATTCCCAGATCCCCTTTGCGCAAAGGCTTAAGATTATGCCACCCAGTACTGATCCAATACCACAATGAATATGGTTCAATTTCAATAAGCTGTCTTGAGCCACATTAATAAAATCAGGAGTAAGAAATAAATAAATAGCAAAAATGAGAGCAGCAAGGGCAGAAAGACCAAGAAGAATTGATAATGATTTGGAGATAATTTCTACGTAGAGGGGTTTTTTATTGGTCAAAATTTGTAGATTTGCCATGAAAGAAATCCTCAATGTTGAAGGCGACCATTAATTATAACCGTTCGCCGTTAACATAATTAGTTGCTGTTCCAACCCGCAAACCAGGGTCATAATATAGAATAATTAATCTACTGAAATGTACTCTTCTGCAACAATAGCCTGCCCGTCCAAACTGAGAATAAAATCAAGGAAACCTTTCGCAAGATCATGTGGTTCGCCGTTGGTCAACATGTTCAATGGACGGAAGAGTGAATAGGAACCATTCTTCACGTTAGCAACGCTAGGAGCAACACCATCTATTGCCACTGCATTTGTGTAATCATCAAGGAAACCGAATGATAAATAAGCAATCGTGTCAGGTGTTTCCGCAACGATCGTACGGATCTGACCATTGGCCTGCTGAAGTATAGCATCTTCAGTGATGAGCGCTTCTGTATCCCCTAGATCCATAACCATCTCTTCGAAAGCCGCTCGAGTTCCTGAACCCTCTTCGCGGGAGACAACCACGATTTCCGAATCTGGACCACCAACTTCAGAGTAGTTGGTGACCTCACCTGAAAAGATCGCTTTCACCTGTTCACGGGTCAATGAAGGTATTTCAAGTTCAGGGTTTGTGACAACTGCAATCCCATCATAAGCAATTGTGAACACTTGCAGGTCCGGGAAAGTTTCAAATTCAGAGTCTTTGACATTGCGAGAAGCTTCCCCAATATCAACAGTACCTTCTCCAGAAGAGGTTACACCAACGCTGGATCCACCGCCCTGGATCTCGATGGTGATATCAGGATTTTCCGCCATATACGCTTCAGCCAGGACTTCAGCCAGCGGCTGGACGGTTGTTGAACCAGCAATTTGGATCTGCCCTGAAGGGCCTGTTGACGCAGATTCTTCTGTATCTACGCTAAGATCAGGCACGCAGGCTGAGAACAGGACTGCTGAGATCAAAACGAGGATAAAACTTATTAAAACTTCTGACCCATTTTCTCCTTTATGAGAAATAACTAAAGATTTGATTGCCGTTGATATCTTACCAAAAGGGATTTAACAGGCATGCAATGAGTAATTAACGATTTGTCAACTCTTGGTTAATTCTCTTACTTCTACATGACTAATGTGTTTTGCTAATTGCTCACTTTTCAATTCCCCGGGATTTGCTAATAAAATAAACCTGGCTTTGTTAATTCAAGCCAGGTTTCGTAAATTAGTTTTTATTCATTTTCAAAGTTTCAAATTTTATTCAGCTCTTGATTTTTCTCTTACTTCCAACCACGCATCATGTGATTCTGGAATTGGTAAAACTTCTTCCACAGGCCTCAAAACTAATGAAATGGCTTCTTCCGGGCATGACCGGGCACACACCCCACACCCCACACATTTATCCCGGTTAATGACTGCAATTTCTTCAATTGCAATGGCATCAAATTGACATTCGTCTTCACAAATCCCGCATCCAATACAATAATCCTCATCGACCTGGGCCACATAAGCAGATCGTGCAACGACATTTGCGATGTTCGCATCGGCAATCCCCCGCAAAATCCCGCATGAACAGGTGCAGCAGTTGCATACGTAGGATATGTCTCCCTTATGGTTTGAAACCGTATGGACCAATCCCGCAGCAGCAGCTTGATCCAATGCATCAAGCGCACCTTCAAGATCAAGAGCATCCGCCCCATCCATTTCATCAAACACACCAGGTGCTTCACTCATGATCAGGCAGGATCTAATTGGATGGTCACATCCCTCACCAATAAGTTCTTTTTGTTTGCGGCAAATACAATCCGTCACCGCCCAGGCTGCTTTGCTTGACAGCAGTGCAGCGACATTGTCTTCAGGAAGAATTTCCACCTTGGTGTTGATCGTTTCTTTAACCGGAACAACTCGATGAAATTGGGGGGTAATTGAGAGAAGCTCAGGCATCGCTTCACGAAAATATACTTCAAATAAACTGGCAAATTCCTTGTCAATCGTGGCAGCCTGATTCTCATAAAACCCAACAACAAAAGGTAAGAGCCGCACCTCTATGCCGTTCTCACCTCGTTTAATTTTAATTAATCCCTTTCCAGCCATATTCTTAACAAGGCTTCGGGCTTCATTAATGGTGATGCCGTATTCATTGCTGATCTCTTCTAAACGGGAGAATATCAGCGAAAAAAGTGCCGCGAATCCTGCTTCTTCGGGCGTGAATAGTGCCGCCAATAGCTGTAATTCCACACCACTTTTGGTTGAAGGAAAACCTTGTGGGAAAGAATCCAATCGTTCGGCAAGCGCTTGATATTTATTTTTCTCGTTCATGGGACACACCTTTCAATAAAACATGTTTCTCCAACGGAGATCTGATAGCTGCCGCCATCAAGGTCAAACAACAAAAAGATTATATCTTCTATTGTAAATTAATTTCAGGAATAAATCGAAATGTATCAGGTAATGCTTGACCATTTTGTATGGAAGACACCTTCTTGATCCACACGCTGGTAAGTATGCGCCCCAAAATAATCCCGTTGTGCCTGGATCATATTGGCTGGAAGCCTTGCAGTTCGAAAGCTGTCAAAATACGCCAGGGCAGAGCTAAATGCAGGTACTGGAATTCCCAATATAATTGCTGAGGAAATCACATGACGCAGTGCACCCTGTCTGCGGGTGATAATCTCAGAAAATTCATCATCCAGCAATAAATTATCCAGCTTCTTATTTCTATCATAAGCGCGCATGATCTGATCCAAAAGGTCTGCCCGGATAATGCAGCCAGCCCGCCAGATTTTTGCGATCAACCTCAAATCCAGGTGATAAACATATTCTTCAGATGCCATTGCCATCAACGCAAACCCCTGTGTATATGCGATGATCATGCCACCAAAAAGAGCTTCATAGACAGCATCAATAAGTTGTTGACAGTCTCCCTTATAGATTGTTTTTGGACCAATTAGAATCTGACTGGCTTCAACCCGTTTTTCTCTCATCCCGGATATGATTCGGCTGGTTACCGCAGCATTGATCGTTTGAGTTGCCGCACCCAAATCCAGGGCGTTTTGACTGGTCCACTTCCCAGTGCCTTTTTGTTTAGCTTTATCCAATATCACGGTCAGAATTGGCTGTCCGGTTTCACTATCCGGTGTACCCAAAATTATGCTTGTTGCCTCAATTAAATATGAAGAAAGCTTCCCCTTATTCCATATAGAAAATAACTTCCCCAACTCATCATGTGAAAGGCCCACACCCCGATATAGAATATCATAAGCCTCTGCGATCAGCTGCATAATGGCGTATTCAATCCCATTATGGACCATCTTGACGTAATGTCCCGCACCCCCAGGTCCCACATAACCCACACAAGGTTCGCCGTCATGGGCTTTCCCTGCAGCAGCAGTGAAGATCTCACTGACTGCCTTCCACGCATCAAGATGACCACCAGGCATAATGCTTGGGCCATTTAGTGCACCTTCTTCCCCTCCAGACACACCAGCACCAAAAAACATTTATGCCTTCTTTTGAAAGCGATTTAATTCGACGCTCTGTATCCTTAAAAAAGGAATTTCCTCCATCAATGATGATATCCCCAGGTTCAAGGTGAGGTTGTAAATTCTCAATAACGGCATCAACCACAAGCCCAGCTTTTACCAATAACATGATCTTACGTGGTTTTTCAAGATGCTCTATCAACGCCTGTAATGAATAAGCGCCAAATACGCTTGCTTCTTTTCCTGAAGTTTTGATGAAATCTTCGGTTTTGCCAGGTGTGCGATTGTAAACTGCTACTGAGTACCCTTTGTTGGCGATATTCAACGCCAGGTTCTGCCCCATTACACCCAAACCGATAATGCCAATCTTTGAGGTTGTCATGCTTTCTCCTAAAGAGGTTTAGCCGGGGATAAAATACTTGATCATCCGATGACGCCGTGGAAATGAGGCAGCGGTTCTACTTTGATGGGTGAAATTCGAACGGCTTCCTTGAGATTTTCCTTTGCATCTTGCAGGGATTCTTCATCCCGGGCATGGATAACATATAAGGGTTGACCACATTCAATATGCTCTCCAACTTTTACATGGATCATGATGCCAACTGCAAGATCGATAGGTTCCCCTTTCTTTCTGCGCCCTGCACCAAGAAGCACCGCTGTCTCTCCAACCGTACGGGCATGAACCTCAGAGACAAAGCCTTCTTCCGGTGCTTCGATCACCATCTTGTAAGGTGCCTCAGGAAGCTTCTCAGGATGGTCAACAAAGGAGACATCCCCACCCTGAATTTCTATCAGCTTACGAAATGATTCAAAACCGCTGCCTGAATGTATCGCTTCCTTTGCCATTGCCATCGCTTGATCTTTTGACCTAGCCTTTTTACCGAGGATCAGCATATGACTGGCTATCTCCAAACAGTGTGCCTTGAAATCATCAGGTCCTTCACCTTTTAAGGTTTCAATTGCTTCTTTCAACTCCAGTGCGTTGCCTACCGCTATCCCCAAAGGCTGGTTCATATCTGAAAGCACAGCAGTAACTTCCCGGCCGCTTAATTCACCAATAGACACCATCAAAGAAGCCAGCTTACGTGCTTCACTGAGCGTTTCCATAAATGCCCCGTTACCTGTCTTAACATCCAACACGATAGCATGTGCCCCGGCTGCAATTTTCTTACTCATAATAGATGAGGCAATCAAAGGGATCGATTGGACTGTACCAGTGACATCCCTCAATGCATAAAGTTTTCCATCTGCAGGTGCAAGATCCAAACTTTGCCCTGTCAGTACCATTCCATTTGCATCCAGCTGCTTAAGAAATTCCTCTGTTGATAGATCGGTCCGGAATCCAGGGACCGATTCCAGCTTATCGATCGTCCCCCCACTGAAACCCAACCCTCTACCGGACATTTTCCCTACCGGCAACCCACAGGCATGGACCATTGGAACCACAGAAATGGATGTTTTATCTCCAACACCCCCTGATGAATGTTTATCTACAGCAATATCTACTACATCACTAAGGTCCAGCATATCCCCACTGTTAGCCATTGCTAATGTTAGGTGAGTCGTTTCTTCAGGTGTCATCCCCCTGATGAGTACGGCCATCGCCCAAGCCGATACCTGATAATCAGGGATATCGCCTGCAGTAAACCCCTGGACAAAAAAGTCTATCTCCGCTTTGGATAATATCTGGCCATCGCGTTTCTTTTCAATGATATCAACAGCTCGCATGAGAACCTCCTTCCTCCCTTATTCTACCGTAATAAAAAACCGTAAGGTCTCAAATTGATCCCTTACGGTCAGATTTCGTTTAATATCTTTACTTACTCTGCAGGTCGGACGGTGACTTTTCTTTGCGGATCCTCACCAATGCTCTCCGTCTCAACAAGGGGGTTGTCCCGCAATTCAATATGAATGATCCTGCGCTCGTTCGGTGGCATTGGCTCTAAGGATTGTTTTCGCCCTGAACCAATCACCTGCTCCGCAATCATCTGAGCAAGTTTTCGCAATTCTTCTTCTCGCCTAACACGATAATGCTGAACATCAATGACCAGCGGAACCCAACGTCCGAGCTCTCGTCCAACGATGAGACTTGTGACATACTGCAGTGCATTAATGGTCACAGCTTTACGTCCGATCAGGAAACTCAGATCCTTTCCTTCAATGTCTATCAAAACTGGCGCAACTCGATTAACATCACCCTTTCCTAATCTCACAGAGACGTCAGCGTGGACATGCATCTTTTCCAGGATAATTTTGATCGTTTCCCTGGCAATACTGACTTCTTCAGACTCTTCCTCTTCTGCGCTTTCAACGACTGCATTCTCAGTTGCAGGCTGATCATCCTCTGACATTTTACTGCCTGCTTCTTTTTCTTGCGAAAGTTGAGTTTGCGATTTGATCTTCAGTGCTACCCGGGCTTGACGTGTTCCCAACCCAAGCAACCCTTTTTTCCCTTCATCAAGAATTTCAACATCAACATCCGCTTCAGTTAATCCAAGATCCTGCAGCCCTTTTGCCACAGCCTCCTCTACAGATGGTGCGATGATTTCAAGTTTCGTTCTTTCTTCAGACATAATTGCCTCAATTATTATTTTTATTTATTAGAAACGGCTCTTTACTTTCGTTTATTTTTCTTCATTTGGGGACGCATTTGCTTTGTCGAGGTTCGCTTTGATTGTCCATCCGTTTGCTTTTCCCGGGTTTTAGGTTCGTCAACAGTTTCTTTTACATCCTTTGCTTTTGCATCCACTACACCTGGTTTTTTCTTTCCAGACGGCTCTTCATCCTTCTTCTTAAGGAAGGGGATGATATTCGACCAGTTTGCTCTGCCAAGAATCGCATACTGAACAATACCCACGATGTTGCTTGTAAGGAAATAGATCGCCAGGCCAGAAGCAAGTGAGTAAGCCATAAAACCCATCAGGATTGGCATATAGATACTCATCGAGTTGCTGATCATTGCAGCTTGATCATCCCCGGTCGATGGCGGCTGGATCAACCTGGATTGTAAGAAGGTCGTCGCAACAACCAGTATGGCCAGGAATGGAATCGCTATACCAAAGATAGTAATCCGCTCTGGTTGACCAAGGTCCATCCAAAGAAACTGGTTTTGCAAAGGCAGCAGTTTGGTGGCGTCTAATAGACGAGGATAAACGATCTGTTCCAAATTGACCATCTCATACGGTGAGGCAGCCATCGCTCGTGTCACGCTCTGGTACAGTCCCAGGATCAAAGGCAATTGGATAAGTGTTGGCAGACAGGAACTCATCGGGTTAACGCCAAACTCCTTGTACAGTTTCATTTGTTCCTGAGCGAATTTATCCTTGTCGTTCTTGTATTTCTCCTGCATCTTCTTATATCGAGAATCTGCTTGCATCTCCTGCATCGCCCTGGTTGTTTTGAATTGTCTAACCATCAAAGGATGCGTGATCAATCGGATCAAGATCGTAAAAAGGATGATTGAAACACCAAAATTATTGACCAACGAATTGATCAACAACAGAACATTAGTAAATGGTTGAATTACAATGGTATCCCACATAGATAACTTCCTTTAATCCTCAGGGGTAGTGGACCAGCGCTGTGCACCGGTTAAGCTATAGGCATAGAGAAGGTTTTCCCCTTTGAGAACACCTGCAACCACGATGTCGCCATTAACTGCTGGTGCCTGATAGATCTCACCATCCAGGGTTGCTTCCCATTTCGGGCTGCCATCCAGGCTAATAACTTTTATCGTGCCTTCTTGCGTCGCAAGAGCAAATCCATCTTCCATCAAGGTCAATCCGCTGACAACTGTTCCGGATATATTGGATTGCCATACAGGTGTCTGATCGGTTGTATCAAGTGCAAATAACTGGCTGCTTGAATCAACAAAATACAAAACATCGTCAATAAAGATTGGGCTGCCCCAGATACTCTCAAGGCTTTCGTTCGCATCATAAACCCACAAGCTTTCACCGGTAGATGTATCCAATGCAACGATTTCCTTCCCAAGTGATCCAACGTAGATTACTGAACCATCTTTATTCAATGCGGGTGGGCCAACCACAGCACCAGCCATTTGTGCTGACCAGATTTCTTCACCATCCCTGGTGATAGCATAAACGAAATGGTCCATGGAGGCAACGAAGATTACATCATCTGTGACGAGAGGTTGTGCCCAGATATAATGTCCCGTTTCAAAAGCCCACAACAAGCTGCCATCCGGGTTGATCGCATAAAGGTTGCCATCGTTGGATGGTGCATATACAATCCCGTCAGCTTCTGCTGCCTGACCCAAATAATATCCTTTAGCTTCAGAGAAAGTCCATTCAACGCTACCATCTGTGATATCCAGCTTATGGAAGTTGTTTGCCAGATCGCCAATATAAACAGCTGAATCTGTGATCAAAGGTTGGGCATAAAAGACGACTTTGTTATCTTTCTTATCTGGATAATGCCAGAGGACAGAGCCAGATCCAGCATCAAGCCCAAAAACATATGGGCCGTAGGCTACGACCACTGTCTCATCCGAAATTGAGATTCCAGTTGTTCCTGTCACCCTCGGACCTGAAACACATGAGCTCAGGGTAATGGTTAAGCCCAACAATAATACAATAACTAAGAAGTGTGGTTTTTTCATATATTTTCTCTCTAATTCACTCATGGAACCGGGTCAATGCCGCCAGGATTAAATGGGTTGCAGCGAAGGATGCGCTTAAATTGCCATCCAGCCATCCCTTCAGAGCACCATATTTATAAATCGCCTGGTAACCATAATGGGAACACGATGGATAAAACCTGCAGGTATCTGCCGCTAATCCTGGTGAAACGATCACCTGATATAAACGAATAAGAGCAAGCAAAATCCATTTTGGAAGCGAAACAAATCGAAATGGGATATCTCGCAATCGTGGTTCTAATTCAGAACTATTCCTGACTTCGGTTTTACTTGTCAACTTTCGTTTCTTTCAATAAATCTGCTTGCCCAAGTAAGGCTCTAAATTCATCCAGCAGATGTATATACTCAATTTTCAAAACTGATCTTCTGGCAATCATCACCAGATCATAACCCTGTTCGATTTCCATTTGAAAGTGTTGTGTCGCTGATCGCAATCTTCGTTTAGCAAAATTCCGCTTGACAGCATTACCAACCGATTTTCCTGCGATTATTGCATACCGGTTGTGATCAAATGGATTTTTCCTACATCCTAAAACTAAACTATCGTGTACGTATGAAGAGCCATGCTGGCGTACACGTTTTATATCTTCACTGCGATTTAATCGAGACCGTCGCTTCAACGACTTTCCTGTTCAGCGGGCGTTTGTTTATATTCAAATACAAATCAAACACTGGTGATTTTTACCAGCGTGCTCTTTTTACGTGATTGTTAGCTTTTTTGGCCAGTTCATTTCGCCCTTTAAGTCGGCGCGATTTCAAAACCCTTCGACCGCCAGCAGTTTTCATTCGTGCGCGAAAACCATGCACTCGGACACGGCGGCGGCGTTTAGGTTGATAGGTTCTCTTTGGCATTTCTATGGTTCCTTTCTTTTTCTTTCTTTCGTCCTTAATTTCCTTGCATTAAGAACAGCGCCCAATTATACCGTAATGAAATATCATGGTCAAACACTGAGGAAAAGAAAATAGATACCTCAACCTGTGAAAAAATTTCCCCTATTATGATATCGATTCATACTCATTTCAATTGACGATCTGTCCAATAATCGCTTCTCGATGAAGGTGATGTGTTTCCAACCTCACCATTGAGATTTTATTCTTGTATGCAATATTCGTGAAAGAAAAAACTCGAATATAGTTATCCGTTAAACCCGAATGCCGCTTGAAACCATCAGAACCTTCAGAAATTGATTCCCAAAGAACCAGTAATTGTTTCCCGATAAACTTGTTGCGATAAAGTTGCCCAGTTTCCTTAAGCACCTCACGAAGTGCGGCATTTCTGGCTTTCGCGATCTTCACCGGCACTCTTGGTCTCAGGAGATTAGCTTCTGTGCCCGGTCGTGGCGAGTAAGTAAAAACATGCCCACCTGAAAATCCCAGCTTACGCATGAAATCCTTCGTCAACAGAAAATCATCATCAGTCTCACCCGGAAAACCCGTGATAACGTCTGTCGTAACAGCCATCTCAGGAGCAACTTCACGTATTGCATCGATCAATTCAAGGTACTGCCGGGTTGTATATGGCCTTCTCATCTTTCTTAAGATCGCATCGTGTCCGGACTGCAGTGGAATGTGCAAATGCCGGCATAACCGTGGTTCCTGCCAATAATCCAGCAAGCTAATGCTAAAATCCCAGGGTTCTATCGAAGACAATCTCAATCTTTTGATGCCATCGATTTTTAGAACAGAACCAAGTAGATCACCCAAATCCTGCGTGGGTAAAAAATCTCTCCCCCATGCACCTAATTGTACACCTGTTAGGACGACTTCTTTCGCACCACCGACCACAGCCGCTTGGATATCACTTTTGATCTCCCCCAGGCTCCTTGATCGTGATTTACCTCGGGCTACTCTCGTCAGGCAGTAGGTGCACTGGTTGTTACACCCTTCCTGAACCTTGATGAAAGCTCGGGTGCGTCTCCTGTTCCCTGGGAGAGGCGCGCGCACTACATTTAATCCTTTCGCAACATCCGGATCAATTCTTAAAATATTAGTCGCAATATGATCCTTTTCATCATTGGTGTAAACATCCGTCACACCAGGCAAAGCAATGGCGTCTTCGGGATTCAAAGTCGCCCAACACCCTGTTGCTACGACCCTTTGCGCGCCCAAACGACCTGCCCGACGCAATTTTTTCCTGGAGTCTGCTGCTGCTTTCACGGTAACCGTACAGGTATTGATTATTGCCAGGTCTGCTTGTGATGGCTCACCGACAATTTGATGCCCCAATGCTCTAAAGGTGTTGGCTAAGCTTTCTGCTTCACTTTGATTTAACCTGCACCCAACCACATCAAAGAATATTTTCATAAATTCAGGGTTTAATCACAATAAAATTATCAAACAGGATATTGACCCCTGCCTCAGAGAAGTTGCCGGCAATTAATCCAACATCGCCATATTCAAGTGATGCATCCTGAACGGATAATAACTGTGTGTCATTAACGATCAATGCCAGATTGTCCCCATCGCAGAGAGCATGAATTTCATTTTCAGCATTCCCCCGGTTGATCACCTCATTGAAATCCAGGTGATTCTGACTTATGAGAGATTGATGCCCTTCATTGACCTTAAAGATGCCGTAATATCCATCAGAACCGATGATCAACGCATAAAAATTCTGCGGGTCCTGATAACGGCAGATCAGACCAAACAAATTATCATCCGGACCGCTGATTTTCCTGGCTTTTGCATAGACGTGAACATCTTTGAAATTCAATCCCGGTACACTCCAGAACTGAAAATTTGGAATATCTGACTGAAATTGGAATCCATCCAGGGCATATCCGGAAAAGCTGCGAGGCTCTTCACTGGTCACCCAGCCACTGTTTTGACTGGAGAAGTCATCTTTAAATAGAACTGGATCATCATTGACCCACTGCATGGTATCAGCTGTGAATAATTTTGTATAGCATGCTGTCAGCAGCATCAGCACAGGTAATATTATGTAGCGAAATAATCGTTTATTTTGCATATTCTCAATCCAACTCTTTCATTCAACGATTATGAGTTATTTTAAACACTGATAATTGATATTAAGCCAAACCAATATTTCAAATCAATAAACTCTCAAAACTAATGGAATTATATCTCACATAACAACTTAGAAAGTGATTCTGAGAGTAATAATTAAAATCAAAAAACCCAGGTCTTGGGTTTTAATTGACTTTCATCCTGATAAATGTGAGAAATAATAATTCAACCCCGCCATGCCGTGTGCCGCTGAGTTTTGAACCTGCTATCGCAGGTTAGTCGTTCCCGTCAGCTTCGCCTTGACAAATGTCTATCGCGTTACTGAACGGAGATCAGACGTTAGTAAAGGGTGTTGGCCCAAAACTGGTATGCTGCATCACGAACACAGCAGGGTACCCTTCTTATACCATAATTCTAAAACCTTGCATAGGAAAAATTTGTTAAACTTTTAACCATTTTGCAATGATCAAAATAGGCACTTCTTGATGATAATTTCTAGACATTGACGGTTATAATAAGAATTTACATCGACCAATTCGAGGTGAAATTTGAGAGCTTTCATTGCGGTGGATTTGCCACCAGATCTGCTCAAAAAAATCGGTACTATTATAGAATTTTTCAGAAAAGAACTCCCAGAAAGATCGATCAAATGGGTATCTGTTGAGAAACTTCATTTGACGATTAAATTCATTGGAGAATTACCAGAAGAGAATCTGAATGACGCTAAGGCAATCATTTTGGATGCGGTCACGAATTTACCTTCATTCAAGATCAGCATTCAGGGATTAGGAATGTATCCAAACAAACAAAAACCTCGTGTCGTTTGGCTGGGAATTACCGGGAAAGAAGCATTGGTCGAGATACATCACATCCTGGACGATGCCCTGGAAGAAATCGGAATTCAACCGGAGCGACGGAAGTTCAGCCCCCATCTGACATTGGGTCGTATTCGCAGAGGGACTGACCAGGCGATTGTGAGAGAAATTGGACAGACGCTGTCCCAGTTTACAGTTGATTCGCTTGGGACAGTTCTCGTGGAACACATCAGCTTATATAAAAGCAAACTAACCCCTCAGGGGCCAATTTATACTTTGTTACAGACAGCCCCTCTGAATAAAGTATAATTTTCTTTATTGATCAACTATAGATTTGCGAGGTGACATCTGGAAGCAATTGAATTAGCAAGAAATATGGCCAACTTCCTTGAAGGTAAAAAGGGAGAAGATATTATCATTTTAGACATCAAAGGGATTGCATCATTTACGGATTACTTTGTGATAGCCACCGGGACCAGCCAGAGAATGCTCCAATCCATTTCAAATTCCTTGAGTCGTGAAGTGAAGACCAAATTTCATAAAACAACAATTCCCCAGGGAAATGAGCGTTCGGGGTGGATCGTTCAGGATTATGGTGACGTGGTTGTGCATCTTTTCTCCCCGCAACAAAGGGATTATTATCGCCTTGAGGACCTCTGGTCAGAAGGCAATGTCATTTTGCGTTTATTGTGAAAATTATTAGGATCAATCAATAAAACATATTCATTCATAACAAAAAACAGAATCCCTTTTGAACAGGGATTCTGTTATTTTAATGTGAAATTGGGCCAAATTCACATCAATATTATAGACCTTTGAGATAAGTAGCAAGTGCAAGCAGAACAAAAGCAACTGCTGCAAACCAAAATGCATAGTCAGTCACAAATGGAATATCTACTAATTTTCCAAGAATACCAAGGACACCAACAACCACAGCAACCCACCAGGTTACGGTCTTAGGGGCATTTAATTTCATGTTTAATTCCTTTCGAATAATTCGACATTTTTCTAATTATTAGATGTCTTCCAGGCCCAAACAAACAACAATGGAAGCCACCTCCTTCTAACTTATTATAGAAGGTTTGATATTCTTTTGCAATAAGGGTTTTCATTCAGTGGTGATTCCTTTGAAAGTATGTTCAATCCTTTTCCAAATAAATCAACTCACATAACGATAAGGTTTGTTCACGAAATAAAAATTGGGTATCAAGTCAACATCATTCATTAACTACTTGCAGCACTTCTTGACTGTGCTCCGCTGGTTTCACACGTTTAAAGACATGTTTCACTTTGCCTTCTGGTCCAATGATAAATGTTGTTCGGAAAATTCCATAATACTCACGGCCAAAAGATTTTTTCAAACCCCAAACGCCATATGCTTCGCAAGTTTTATGATCCGGGTCAGCCAGAAGAATGAAGGGAAGACCATATTTTTCTGAGAATTTATTATGGGATTTCACTCCATCAGGACTGATTCCAATGACTTCAATTCCAGCATCCTTGAAAACTTTGTAGTTATCCCTGAACGAACAGGCTTCCTTGGTACAGCCAGGTGTGTCATCTTTCGGATAAAAATATATCACTACCGTCTGACCGGAAAAGTCCGATGATTTGTGCAGCTTTCCATTCCCATCGTACAGCTCAAACGATGGAGCTTGCGTTCCTGTTTCCAAAACCATTACTGCCTCCTTTGACAAAACAACTCTTATAGGTCAGTCCATTATATCAATAGTCTCGAAAACCTATCTTTCGGCCATCAAGTTATGAACGTAAATCATTAACCAATTTGCCTACCTTATCCAAAAAGCAATGCCAATAAAATAGATCGGGAAGAAATAGACAACCGCATCAGATAGCTGCATCAAACGCCAAAGAGGTTTCTTCCCTCGCCTCATTTGCTCAAATAGCCATATTGAAACAAGTCCAATTGGTAACGTCAGAAATACCGGCCAAACAAAAAACCAGGGAAAACCAATCAAAGCCATCAAAGCAAATAATAGATATGACATCAATATCAAAGCATTATGAAAGACCATTGCCTTCTCCCACCCTACTTGAAAGACCAATGTTTGGTGTCCTTTTTTATGGTCAAAACCAATCTCACGGATTTGACCCAGCAATCCATATGCCAGAAAAACCGGTACTGAACAGGTCACAGTCATAATCAAGAAGGAGTGATTCTCTGAAGATTGCAGGAAGTATGCAAGTGCTGGTGGCAGAATTAAATAGTGGATCGTTTCTAAGAACAAAAGGATCGATTTGAGTGCAGGTTTTACCTCTGCGAGATAACAGCCAACACAGCTAACAACGATTACTGCTAACAATACGCTTATGGCAAGATACAATAGACCGCTTAATATCCACCCGACAAAAATGGTTAGTGCTACTGTCAGGAGTGTTGCTGCTATCATTGGGATGATCCAGCGAAGCTGCCTGATCTGATCCTCATTTATGCCTTCAATCCAATACTCACGATCTTTCAGTTTTTCACTCAACACGATCAACTGTGTACTGATCGTGATAAGGATCAGAAATAATAATCCTTCTATGAAGATTGAAATGCTCTTCATTCCCCTTACATACTGAACCAGCCCAGCACCCATCAAGTAAGTTGCTATCAGGCTCACAAGATAAAATGGCTTGAAGGCTTGCAGTATGGTCTTAATTATCATCAATCCTCCAGATTTTACGGTGACGTCTCAGCGAAAGCCAGATGAAAAAAATTAATTGATTTCATCGTCTCCTAATCTTAGGGATAATTATGCCATATTGTCAATGGAATTGGCGTAAGGCATGCTCTGGTAATCGAGCTATGAAACCTATCCTATGGTAAAATGAAACCCATTATTAATCATAACAGTATCGAAATCTCAGGTAATCCACCTGCTATAATTTTCTAAGGAAGACCCAACTTAAAAAATGATAAGATGAGGAGAAAATGAAAGAATTAATGATTACAGTCAAACACGAGGTCGGATTGCATGCGCGTCCAGCTGCATTATTTGTCCAGACAGCATCCAAATACGCTTCAGACGTCACCCTTTCCTATAATGGAAAAACAAAAAATGCCAAAAGCATACTAGGCGTTTTGAGTATGGGCATTGGTGCAAATGCGGAAATCACCATCCAGGCTGAAGGTGAAGATGAAGCAGAAGTGCTCCAGGCTTTAGCTGAATTAATTGAAAATAATTTTGGTGAGTGACGGTTCCTAAGATCGTTTTGAATCCATATTTAAAGTTGTATTTATCTCTCTAGTTGCGATATTTGGAGAATTCATATGCAAACACTAACAGGAATTCCCGCATCCAAGGGGATTGCCATTGGTCCTGGATTTGTTTATCAGGTCATTCAATTCACACCTGAGAAACGAAAAGTCGTTGATAGCAAAGCTGAGTTAGATCATTTTCGTGCATGCTGCACAAAAGCGGATGGTCAACTTGAGACACTCTATAATGAAGCGATTGAAAGTGTTGGTGAAGAAACAGCAGAGATCTTCCAGGCTCATAGAATGATGCTTAAAGATCCGGAACTGATTGAATACATTGAAGATGCCATCACCAATCAGGAACTGGCTGCAGATTTTGCGATGCATGAAGCTGCTGAAATGAACGCCAAAATGATGGAAGCACTCGAGGATGAATATTTTAGAGCCCGCGCCGCTGATATTCGAGATGTGGCAAAGAGAGTGCTGAGGCTTTTACATGGCCTAGAAGATCAGGATGTTAACCTATCAAAACCATCAATCATTCTTGCAGATGATTTAGCACCTTCGGACACTATGCAATTCGATAGAGATCTGATCCTGGGCTTCTTTACAGCTCGGGGAGGGACGACATCACACACGGCCATCCTTTCAAAAGCGATGGGGATTCCAGCAGTTGTCGGTGGTGGAGAAATTCCTCAGGACCTCTCTGCGAGTGCCACCTTAATCATTGATGGTGATGAAGGTACATTAATTGTCGACCCGGATGAGGATACACTATTAGAGTATCGCAATCGACAGGAAGAACAACTGGCTGTACAACACAAGGAATTGCAATCCGCTCGGAATGCAGCCATAACAAAAGATGGTCATAAGATTGAAGTGGTCGCCAACATTGGGAGCCGCGTGGATGCGGTGGATGCTGTTACCAAGGGGGCTGAAGGGGTCGGATTGCTGCGCACTGAATTCTCCTTTATTGAGGGTAATATCATTCCTGATGAAGATACATTGATCAAAACCTATCATGGTATGTTCTCTCCATTCGGAGATGAGCCTGTTGTTGTGCGAACCCTTGATATTGGCGGCGATAAAGATATGCCGCACCTTGAGCTGCCAGTTGAAACCAACCCATTCCTGGGCTGCAGAGGTATTCGCCTATGCTTTGACAAGCTCGACTTGTTTAAATTACAGTTGCGCGCCATCCTGAGGGCTGGTGCAAATACGAACTTATGCATCATGTTCCCAATGATAGCCACCGTGGATGAGGTCTTGCGATCTAAAAGGATCCTCAAGGAAGTAGCAGATGAATTGGACAAGGAAAATCTTCTATACAACCAGGATCCTCAGGTTGGCATAATGATCGAAGTCCCCTCTGCGGCTATTTGTGCGGATCAGTTGGTGAAAGTTGTGGACTTCTTCTCTATCGGCACCAATGACCTTACACAATATACGATGGCGGCAGACAGGACAAATGCAAGTGTTGCCTACCTCATCTCTGCAATGGAACCGGCTGTGATCAGGCTGGTTGCAAAAGTGATTGAGGAAGGCCATGCAGGAGGTATCTGGGTTGGCATGTGCGGTGAGATGGCCGGTGATGTTGACGCGATCCCGATCCTGCTTGGGCTTGGTTTGGATGAATTCAGCATGACATCCCCCTTGATCCCGTCAGCGAAAGAAACCATCCGGAAATGGGACACTCGCCAGGCCAAAATGCTGGCAGAAAAAGCGATGGCCTGCCAATCTCCACAGGATGTAAAGGACTTGGTTAAGAACTGGCAGGAAGAATAGAATAATTTCAGAGTCAAATAGAATATAGATCCAGAGAGTTGCCTTTTATTGAAAATTCTGCTTCCATAAATGCCAAGCACCAATAAAAAGAATACCCAAATCTCAATCCCTCACTTCCTTTAAATCCCTCTCTTATTCATTCCTTAATCGTGGATTCAAAATGCGTTCCAGGGCAAATCCTGCCATTGTAAATCCAAAACCAGTCAACAATACAAGAAGAATAGGCTGAAGCAACCAAAATCGGGAATAGAAAACGCCGCTTTTCAACGCCGCCTGATAGATCACCGTACCCCATGTTGGATAAGGCATGCTAACGTTGAAGAAACCCAGTGTTGCTTCCAGAAATACAAAGCTCGGAATTAAGATGACCAATTGAGGAAGCAAAACTGGAATTAAGTGCGGCACCATATACCTGAAGATGATACGAAAATGACTTGCACCATAAACTGTCGCAGCCTCAATATAAGGTGATTCCTTAATTTGCAGGAAAGCAGCTCGAAAGTTCTTGGTCGGAGACCCAAAAGCATTCAAAAACACATAGACAATCAGTATCACCCAAATTTCAACCCCCAAAAACGCGTACGCCATAATGGCGATTGCCAGGACAGGTAAAACGAGATTGATGTCGATTAAACGCTGAACAAGGTTATCTACCCAACCACCAAACCACACCCCTGTAGCTGCGAAGATCATAGAGATAATTGTTGTTGACAGTGCACCAAACAAACCCAACAGCAATGCGAATGGCATCCCCCATAAGAGCGGAACCAGTAAATCACGCCGATAGATATCCGTACCAGCAGCACCATAAACCTGGCCCAGCAATACCAACTCTGCGTTGATGTCCCCTTCTGGTTCAAATACAAAGCCTTGTATCTCTAATTGATATTGTCCAGGGAGTATCATTGCTTGATCGGATTCAGGATTCGCAAACAATAGGTAGGGTGTTGGCACAATTGCTGATCTTGAGGGATCGAACCAATTTACCCAATTGGGATGATCAGCCAGGAAACTCGTTTTCCGTATGTTTTTATCAACAGGATACAGGGTTGTTTCATCGAAACTCGTGTTTTCGAGTTTTATCTCTCGTCCATCAGGTGTTTTCCACAGGAGGGTTGTAAATGGTCGTTTTTGATCGTATTTTCCATGCAAATATAACAACATCTCGCTTGGAAAATCAGCATAATCATAATTAAATGTAAATGTCAGGTTTATCTGTGTTAAATCATCTTTAATTGCAATGACTTCCCGGTTTACTTCACCTGCCTTACTGTCAAGTGACATCACAGATAAATAATCCTTAGATCTAAAGATGTTGATCCAGGTCGGTTTTGCTAATCTTGGTACTCTGGGTTGCCCTGTAAAACTATCATACCGCCATTGATCTCCGATTTTTTCATAGGGAAGAAAAACAACTGCATAGAGTGATCCCAAAACCAAAATCAGGATAATAATAGTGCCTATGATTGCTGAAGGATAGTGGATAATTTCCTTTATCGCAAGTTGTGTTCTTTTCCAAAAATAATTTTTGGGGATATTCTTTGGATTTGCTACATTTTTTTTCACCAAGTAATTCTTATGAGAAGGTGATGTGTGTTTTTTTCTTAATTTTCTAGATTTTCTTGATCTCTTGAAATAAAAGATTTTTTTGAAGAATTTAAACCAGTGTCTTTGAATCCGCATTACTTTTAGGTTGTTTTCATTTTTTCCTGACCGGATCCGGGGATCAACAATCAAATACACAAGATCAAGTGATAAAACAACAATGCCCATAAAATATGCAAAAATAACGACCAACGATATGGAAATCAATAAATCACCCGGGTAAGCGCTCTCACCGCGCAAATTTGGTAAGGCTCTAACAACATAAAGCCAGCCCAACCCTGGCCAACTAAAAACAACCTCCAATGCCATTGTCATTTGCCAAAAACTAACAAGCATCAAAGAAAAACTTGTGATGACATAGGACAGGGAAGGCTTAAGAATATAATTCTTTTGAAATCTGCGAAATGGTAAACCCATCGCCTTCCCAAGCTCAACATAATCCTCTGACGAAAATGTAACAAAGTAAGTTCGCCACGAATATACAAGTTGAAAAAATATACTCAAAACAATAGATGAAACTGGTAAAATCATATGCCGTAGAACAATCGGAATATATCCCCAGCGATCATCTGGTGGTAATTTATCAAACATTTGACCAGCAGGCAAGATGTTTAATTCGAAAGCAAAAATAGCAATTAAAATAATGCCAAATATCCAGCTGGGAATGGAAGATAAAGGCGCGATGAATGAAATCAGACGGTCATACCATTTTCCAATATTCCTCGTCAGAAGCAATGCCAGTGGAAGCCCTAATAGAAATACAATTAAAAAAGCACACCCCGCTAATAATAGCGTGTTTGGCAGATATTTTAATAATATCTCCTGGTTGAGATTGAATGACACAGTTCTGGCACCTCTCATAAAAAACAGATTGACCTCTCCCACCCAAATTTTCCCCCACTCCATTTTCATAGCTTTATAAGCCCACAATAAGTGCCGTTGAAATTTAGGCAAACTAAGTCCAAATTCCTCAGTTAATTCATCATACAAGGATTCGATAGCGACATCCCGCTCATGTTCTGGCAAATTATTTATGCTGGGATGATTATGTACATGTATACTAATAGTTCGTGATATTTGAGCTTCAATTGTTTCATCCAATTGGGCGGGTGATGTCCCCCACCCAATTCTAACGGTGCGGTTCATGATAGAGATTGTGATAAATACACCAAGAAAAATCGTTAATACGATTAATATCGCCTTCTTCATTAGAAAAATTGAACCACGATAAAAGGCATTTTGGGAGATACGTTTCAATAAACCGGATTTTTCAGAACGCTTCGGTTCCGTATACCACTCCAATTTTGTTGAGGTCCCACCGCTAAGGGAACCTTGATCCGTTTTGGTTTGAAAGCCATTACCTTGTACACGAGCATCTTCAGTAAGTGATTCTTGTGCCCAAACAAAAGCTTCTTGAATCCTTTTGTCAATCGGATCAATTTCTCGGGCTTTTTTCAAATATGCAAGGCTGTCTTCAGGGCTAGACAATCCCCCCAGAATTAACCAACCTTCAACCCGGTCAGGAAATTCATCAGTTAATTGGACGGCAAGTTTTTTTGCTTTTCCGCGGTCTCCTGAACGCAGGATTTGCTTGGTGTAATTATAGATTGCGTGAAACTTCTTTTCAGTCATAAAAACTATTAATTTAATTACCAGTCGTGATTTCTGTAAAATATAAGCAAGATCATTAATGGTGAAAATAAATAATGGATGAAATCCTATTCCTATGCCAACCTATTACAAAGGTACTTGATTTCAGCGTTTCCGTACATAGTTCTGAAGTATGGATATTATCAACAAAACATATTTCGAAATTACTCAATTGGGTAATATCAATTAAATTCAATTTATACCACTGAAAACGAAAATCTACTTGGAACAGGTACAAGGTAATCGCAGGTAGAAAATAATTAACAGTTCGAGAGTTGATAATTATCAGGATTCAAAAACACACCCCTTCATAATTCAACACAATATATGTGTCGATATCCCCCAATGGTATAATGGAGAAAATAGCAAAATCTTCCACCCATGCGAAAATCTCTCTGGATTACCTCACTGATCGTTTTATTCGTCTTATTGACGTTCCTGGCCATCACCGTCAGCAACGCCTCACCGGATGGATTGTTCCTGATATCACCTGCATCCTGTCCTTCCAGCGGGTGTGCAGCCGGTCAAAGGCTAAATTTTAACGTCGAGTTTTCCACTGACCCATTATCCACATCAGGACCAAATATACAAGTTTGTATCTATGCGCTCAAAGATGGGGAAAGTGATTCCGGCAGCAATCCCTGGGTAGATTATTCCCATGGTTGGATTTCAACCAATGGGGGCGCCTATACACCAGGAGAGACAGCATCTGTCTGCAGCAGCAACACCAGCACAAACGATATTTATATCGCAGGCGTTTTTTCCACACATTCCAACCCAACCACCGACGATATTGACTTCGCCTTGAACATAAACCCTTCCACAGATATTGACGGTTACATAAAAATCAAAATCTTTCAGGTGGACTCATCAGGAAGCGTCTGGACAACTTCGGATCAGTTCACGAAAGACCTCAGTGTGGCCGAAATCGCCTCACAAAGTATATGTAGGGCAATCTGCTGGTGATTGTGGTTCGCATTCACCATGTTTTATCAACTCCGGTGATGACAGTGTCGAAGGTCTGGGTACTGGACTTCGCGATGCAGTCATGGCAATTCAAGCCGGTGGTGAAATCCTGATCCTGAACGACTACCCGATTAAAGGTAAGACTGTGTTGATAGATAAGAGTCTCACAATAAGCGGAGATACCGGAGCATTGATCACCTATTTTGGTGCCTCCTGCAGCAACACAATGCTGAAATTTGAAAATGGCGGGGGCATAAAAGACCTTTCAATCAATGATGGGAACTGCTCCTCTGACTCATCTCGAACCTTGATCGAGGTTGATAGCCCTGCTGACGTGGCGATTGAACATAACACCCTGTCTTCTGGAGAAAATGCGATCTACATCCACGACAACACTGGCACTGTAACTATTGCATTCAACCAGATCCAAAACAACCATGATGAGGCAGTCTACAGAGCTGGGGGGTCAATAGGGTCAGGCGTCATTAAGCTCCACGCCAATAACCTGCTCAACAACGGCAATGATTATCAGGTTAGATGTAATAACCTGGGTGATGTTAATCATAATTATTGGGGAGAAGATGAACTTCCAGCGGATAACACCTATCAATGCTCATTCTCCAACGGGAAACACCTTGGTGCGCCAATCCTTCTTTCTGACAGCGGTGCTGGTGTTGAAGCACTCCGAAAGAATGTCACCAGCAGCATGACATATGTGTTTAATAACAAGATCGGGGTTCGTCATAGCTCAGGTGGGAATGATTTTGATGTGGTCATTGTCAATCATGGACAGGGAAACGAAATTAATATCCCGTTTTTCCAATCAGGGTCAGAACGCGATCCAGGCATGTTCAAATTTTTATGACGTATTCCTATCAGACGATGCTGCTGCCTCAAACCTTGAACTTGCAGTAAAGTACGACCTTGACTCTGAATGCATCTCAACCATCGAGTCCGAAGATTATTGCCTTAGTGGAGACAGCAGTGATATCCCCCTTTGGTGGTTTGATCCTGCCAATAATGTAACCGAAGGGTGGGACAGGACCGGTCAACCCCCTCAAGGGACCGGGGCAGGTGGTGCATCAGGTCAGACCACAACCTGCGATCTCACTGATAATGAGATCCATGTTAACATAGACAGCTCTGGACGGCCTGGTATCTCGACAGATATAAACTTCACACCGTTTATCGCAGGATTCCCGATTTCGGAAGGTGCGGAAATATCACTATTCACCGCTGCGTTTGACATTGATGAAGTTGATCTGCAATGGATAACGACAAGTGAACATAACGTTCGGGGTTTCTATGTGATAAGAAGCGACACCGAGGATGGCACGTACTCCCGCATTTCCTCTGAGATCGAAGCTATAGGAGATACGTTCATTGGCGGGATCTATTTATACACAAATTCAGACATTACATTCGATCGTGATTATTTTTATAAAATTCAGGTCATTAACGATCAAGGTCAAACGATCGCAACACATGGCCCTGCCAGTGTGCTTACCTCAACACCCACCCCGACAATGACCCAGACTTACACACCATATCCCACCCGAACAACTTACCCTTCACGTACCCCATACCCTTCTCTCACCCCCTATCCTAGCCGGACACCCACTCGTTATTATTATCGTTCACCAACCTCCTTATATTCTCGTCCAAGCACATCCACACCCAGAAACAACCCAACGCAAGCCAGAACTGTCGACATCACTCCTACTGGATCACAAACTCTCAGTACAAAGTCTCCAATGGAACAAACTTCAGAGTTGGATGATTCCGGCTATCCTGTCAACAGCAATATACCTGACGAAACAACTGGATATCCCAGTGAAGCGGATACAAACAATGAAGAGGGAACAACCGCTCCAGTACCCGTTGGGCAGGTAGCAGACGAGGAAGGAACCTCAGAAACCAACCAGACTGCTCAGACAATATCGGAAACCGGCGAGGAGGAGGATCAACAATTCCTCCTGGAACCAATAAAGTGGGTTTTCCTCCTAATTGGTTTTCTTGGCAGCCTCATATTGACATTGATTTTCAGCACCATTCTCGCGAAGCCATATTTCCAATAAAGCCCACAGTTTTTGACTTTTAAAATAATTTGTGCTATTCTTTGCTGACATAAATTCAGCAATCGGGATAGGGTTATGCAGCGCGAACGTGTATCGGAAAATGTGTACTGGTTCCAAAGTGATATTTATGCACAAGTAACAGCTGGCGTCATTGTCGGTCCAGAGTGGGCTGTTGTCGTAGACACATTGATGCCTCAGGAAACCCTGATTCTACGGAAGTATGTTGAAGAAAAAATAGGCCGGAAAGTCCGCTATGTGATCAACACACATCACCATGCTGACCACTGTTGGGGGAATTGCTTCTTCCCAGACGCAACCATCCTTGGTCATGAAATAAGTCGACAATTTTTATTGCAAAAAACCCCTTCAGCCTTAGAAGTCGCCAGTCAAGAGAATCCGTTCTATCAACAATTAGCCATCATTCCACCTCAAATCACTTTTCAAAGCGGAAAACTTTATCTGAAGGTGGGGAAGAAAAATATCGTTTTGTTCCCAACACCAGGTCACTCAGTAGATGGGATTTCAGTTCTGGTCGAGGAAGATCGCGTTTTATTTGCTGGTGATGTGTTTATGCCCCTGCCTTTCATTGTTGATGGTGACATTGATCAATACATCCAAACCACTCAAGGTTTCACCACTATGGGTTTGGAAAATATTATCCAGGGTCACGGGCATATTATTCTGAGGGGAGAAATTGCAGAGAAAGTCAAAGAGAATATCACCTACCTGAAAGCCATCAAGAAAGCTGTCATTACAGCTAGCCGGAGGAATAATCCACTTGACGTTCTTGATAGTATAAGTATCGAAGCTTGCGGAAAAGACCGGATACTGATTGGAGGGCTTGCTAGTGAATTACATCGCAGGAACCTTAGAGCCCTTTATTTCCGATCAATCAAGGGACAGAACGAATAATTACGCGGAACTTAGACCCAAATAACACTGACTAAAAATAATAGTACAACCATCATTACTGGCTCCATCCAAAACATCAGTCCCTGCCGGCTTTCTTTGATCCCCATTACAATACTGGTAATAATATAGGCTGTTCCAACAAGGATTATGCCATCTTGAATTGGGGATAAGGGTAGATAATGAAGTCCAACAGCAATCTCGGAGACGATCAAGCTGCCAATTACCGCCCACAAGGTTTCCCAATTCTTTACACGCAGATAAAGGGAACGGGAAATCACCATCATGGCAGCCAACATCAACAATGGCAGTCGTACATACAGTCGTAAGTCAGCCGAAAAAATAGCGATAGCTAAAAGCAAGTAGAGGGCAAAGGAAAGTCCCGTTAACCCAATGGTAGCAAATGGGTGCCGTACATCTTTTTCTGAAATGACGTTGTATTCGGCAATGAAAACTGCGACTAATAATATGCTCCCCAGAATGTATACGACCCACCACAACGCGCTTCCAGAAAACGAATTCAACGCCACACCGATCACAAGGGCTGTGAGTACAGGTACGATCCAATGCTGAACCAATTCCCACATTGTTTTTTGATCTTCCCATTCAGGATGAGAAATGATCAGCCAATGCGTCCCGGCCGCGGACAGGATAGTTGTCAGTATTGTAATGATCGTGTTGAAGTCCAGAATTAATTCAACAATAATGTTAAATACAGAAAAAGTAAATGTTTGGGCAGGGAACGATATCAGATGCGTTAATGCAAACGCAAGCATGATTGCAGCGCTGACAATTGCCAGGCGATTGATCTCTGGAATACTCTCTCGAAACCGCATGGATAGATTTTACCATGTGCAATGGATCAATGTCCTTCACAAGAACGATCATTTTTAATTAAATGAAGCGTCTCGGAAGTAATGAGGGAGTAAAACCTGTAAATAAATGGTCAATGACAACCTAATGTGGTAGAATTCATAGTTGTATGAACACAAGTTCTGATTATCGTTTTGAGAAACCAAGCATCATCCAGGCAATGCTTTCAGGGTTTAACACCATTGCTTATAAGCCCTATTTAATACTGCTCCCTATCCTGCTTGACCTTTTCCTCTGGTTTGGGCCAGCCTGGCGAGTGGATGAATTCTTCTCACCTATTGTTCAAGGATTATCAAAGTTATCCGGTATGGATAATTTAGGATATGCGGAGATCATTGAATCCACTCAGGAATACTGGCATCAAATCATTTCTCAATTCAACCTGGCAACATCATTGAGAACCTTGCCAATAGGTGTTCCGAGTTTGATGGTTTCGAAACAACCATTTCTGAACCCAATTGGCAGGCCCTTAGTCTTCAGCCTAAGATCAAACTTCCAGGTCCTTGGCTTTTCAATCATATTTTTATTGATTGGCTATTTACTGGGCAGTATATACTATCGAACAATATCCGGTCAGGTACTTCTCTCAACAAATAAGGATGATTTTAGGTCGCATCTTAAAGTTTTCTCCCAGATCATCCTCATGCCAATCTTATTATTGCTAATCTTGCTCTTGCTCAGCATTCCCCTGGCAATCATATTTACGTTGATCACACTCATAAGTCCATCAATTGGTCAGTTTGTGTTGATCGCGGCTGGTGTATTTATTTTGTGGGCGATTATGCCGCTGCTTTTCACGCCGCATTGCATTTTTCTTTACAAACAAAACCTGATTTCTGCTATGATGACCAGCATCAGTGTCGTTAGAACTTCAATGGGGCAGACGTCAATGTTCATCATATTATCATTTGTGTTGATGCAGGGGATGGATTACCTTTGGTTATCACCATCAGTGGACAATTGGTTTCTAATCGTTGGCATCCTGGGACATGCTTTTATCGTATCAGCGGTCATCGCCTCGTCTTTTCATTTTTTCATCGATGCGACGAAATTCACTCAATCAATATTGAATAAGAAGTTGGAGACCGCAAATCAAATTAAAGAATAATAATGGAGTAAATAGATTGGATAAACAACCGCTTTCCTATAACGCAAATGATATCCAGGTGCTTGAGGGGCTTGAAGCAGTTCGACGCAGGCCCGGGATGTATGTGGGTGGAACAGACATCAAAGCGCTTCACCACCTGATCTATGAGGTTGTTGATAATTCAATTGATGAAGCCCTGGCTGGGTCATGCAATCGAATCAATGTGACGATCAATATGGATGAAAGCGTTACTGTTGAAGACAATGGACGTGGTATCCCGGTTGACTTGCACCCTGAGAAAAAAGTATCAGCACTGGAAGTCGTCATGACAACACTTCATGCAGGTGGGAAATTCGGCGGAGGCAGCTACAAGGTTTCTGGCGGCTTGCATGGTGTTGGGTCTTCCGCCGTAAATGCCCTTTCGGAATGGTGCGAAGTTAGCGTATATCGTGACGGAAAAATTTACTTCCAGCGCTATGAAGAAGGAAAACCCATTGAAGCTGTCAAGGTTATTGGGAAAGCAACCAAATCAAAAACCGGGACGGTCACTACCTTCAGGTATGACTCAAAGATTTTTGAAGGTGATTTCTCCTACCGATTTGATACATTGGCGCAGCGCTTCCGTGAAATGGCTTTTGTGACACGTGCCGTTACGATCAACCTGGTCGACAAGCGAGTTGATAAGGAAATAACCTTTTACTTTGAAGGTGGCATTTCATCATTTGTAAAGTACTTAAACAGAAAATCGTGACTCACTCCATGATGTCGTTTACGTTGAGAAAGAGATTGAAAATATCGGGATCGAAGTAGCCATCCAGTATACCGAGTCTTTTTCAGAATCAGTCTATTGTTTCGCCAACACCATCAACACAATTGATGGCGGCACGCACCTGACGGGTTTACGCATGGCCTTGACGCGATCCATCAATGACTATGCACGAAAAAATAATCTTTTGAAAGATGCTGATTCCAATTTTACTGGGGATGACACCCGTGAAGGTCTCACTGCCATTATCAGCATCAAACATCCTGACCCGCAGTTTGAAAGCCAAACAAAAGTCAAGCTGATGAATCCCGAAGTTCAGACCTATGTCCAGCAAGTTCTAAATGATGGCGTCTCCAGTTTTTTGGAGCAAAATTCCTCCACAGCAAAGAAAATCATCAACAAGTGCCTGACCTCTGCTCGAGCACGAGCAGCAGCACGAAAGGCGCGTGACCTTGTCATCCGAAAATCTGCCCTGGAGAGCTTAACCCTTCCCGGAAAACTGGCAGATTGTTCAGAAAGTGATCCTGATCGTACTGAACTCTACATTGTAGAGGGTGATTCAGCAGGCGGCTCTGCCAAGCAGGGCCGGGATCGTCACTTCCAGGCAATCCTGCCTTTGCGGGGGAAAATCTTAAATACTGAACGCGCCCGGTTGGATAAGATATTGAACAACCGCGAGGTCAAATCATTGATCTCAGCCCTCGGGACCGGTATTGGTGAAGGGTTCAACCTTGAAGGCCTGCGCTATGGCAGGATTGTGATCATGACAGATGCGGACGTTGATGGTGCCCATATTCGCACCTTATTACTGACTTTTTTCTTCCGATATATGCAGCCTCTGATCGATAGTGGGCATCTTTTCATCGCTCAACCACCACTCTATTTGATCTCACACGGTAAGACAAAGAAATACGTCTATACCGAAGCAGAACGTGAAGCAGCCATTAAGGAGGTTGCATCAAATAGCGGTAAGTATTCTTTGCAGCGCTATAAGGGTTTGGGTGAAATGAATCCCGACCAACTATGGGAGACGACGATGAACCCGGAAAACCGTACACTGCTGCGGGTAAACATTGAAGATGCTGCAGAAGCTGATCGCACCTTTGATATGCTGATGGGATCAAAAGTTCCACCACGCAGGCGGTTCATCCAGACACATGCCAAGGAAGTCCGCAACCTCGACGTATAAGTTTTTCAATAATAATTGAAATTTGAGGGGGTTGTCTTGAAATATGAGGAACCTCATTAACTTAATCTAAAAGGTTTTCGCCTTCCCCTGGGGGAAGGTGGCACGCCAAGTGCGTGACGGCCTGCCCTGAGGAGGTACGACGTGAGGGATGAGGGAGGGTGTACAAATTTACGTCTCACACAAACCTGAGGATACAACAATAACCAGTATAATAAGATTCTCGAACTTTTCAGGAAGATTCTGAGACCTTCTTAAACTTCTTACACCTCATTAAATGACCGTCTTATTCGCAACGATTCGTACATCATTCCAACGTCAATTGACCTATCGCGCAGCAAACCTGTCCGGATTAGTGACCAACCTGTTTTTTGGGTTTTTTCGGGCTGCTGTCTTAATCGCGCTTTTCCAGGATCGAACCTCTGTCAACGGGCTATCCGTGCAAGATGCGATCACGTTTGCTGGTCTGACCCAAGCGGTGATTGGCTTTTTGAGTTTCTTCCGCTGGTATGATCTGATGCACACGATCAATGATGGCACGATCAGTACCGATCTACTCAAACCGACCAATTATTTCGTGTACTGGCTTGGGATTGATATCGGACGGGCGTTGGGTTCGTTTCTGATCCGAAGTCTTCCTCTTTTCCTGATATTTGCCTTGTTTTATGATGTCGTTATTCCTACATCAATAATTCAATGGATAGCTTTCTTTTTTTCATTGGTTTTCAGCTTACTGATCAGTTTCGGATGGCGTTTTCTTGTCAATCTGGCAGCATTTTGGACGCCAAATGCATTGGGCATTGGCCGTTTCGCATTTGGGCTTAGCTGGACCTTCTCTGGATTCTTTATGCCGCTTGCACTCTTCCCGGATTGGTTAGCTGCATTTTCCCGGGCAACACCCTTTGGCGCGAGCGTATATATTCCAATTCAAGTCTTTCTGGGAAATGTCCAGGGGGAAGCCCTTATCCTCAGTTTGCTGCTGCAATTATTCTGGGTGATATTTTTTGTGATTCTCAATCAAATCGTACTCTCCATCGGTATAAAGAAATTGGTCATTCAAGGTGGGTAAGATGAAGAAATCACTTAAATTATTATTCAAGTTATTCCGGATCCAATTCATATCCCAACTGCAATACCCGGTCTCCTTTGCTTTTGAAATACTCGGTTCTGCGCTCACCCTGGGCTTTTTCTTCGTTGCATTCGCGCTTGCCTTCGCTCGATTTTAATCAAATTGGAGGTTGGACACTTGGTGAAGTTGCTTTCATTTGGGGAATCACAGAGTTAAGCTTTGCTACAATGGATATGGTATTCAGTGGTTTTGATTACGATGCGTTCGGACCATTAGTGAGAAAAGGACAATTCGACCAATTGCTGCTTCGTCCGGTGAATATAACACTGCAAGTGCTTGGTTCCCGCTTTGTCCTGCTTCGAATTGGTAGGATCATAGAGGGTCTGATCATTTTCATTTTTGGCATCAGGCAATTATCCATCCAATGGACATTCTGGAAAATCATATATATTCCCATACTATCCCTCAGCCAGGTGATCTTTTTTGGTAGCCTTTTCATCATAGGTGCAACCACAACCTTTTGGACAATGGAACGCCTGGAAATCCTCAATATATTCACATATGGTGGAAGCGAGATCATGTCATATCCCATGCATATTTTCCCCCGACCTATCCGGCTTGTGTTTACTTTTTTTGTGCCTGCAATATTCATGAGCTATTTTCCAGCCATCTTCATCCTTGAAAAAACAGACCCTCTTCACGCCCCAGTGGTATTCCATTACATTGCACCGTTGATCGCCAGCCTTATGTTATGGCTGGCATTCCGGTTCTGGCGGTTCGGGGTTAGAAACTATCAAAGTACAGGAAGTTGATCATGACATCCATCATCCATGTGAAGCAATTAGAAAAAACCTTCAAACGATTCAAGGATCACAAGGGATACTTTGGGGTCCTTCGCAATCTTTTTGCCCGGGAATTTGAGATCATCCATGCAGTAGATAAAATCAGCTTCGACATCACCAGGGGAGAGCTGGTTGGATACATCGGCCCTAACGGAGCAGGAAAATCCACAACGATCAAAATGCTCACGGGTTTGTTGGTACCCACCTCAGGAGACGTGGTTGTGGATGGCTTTGTACCATGGAAGGACCGGAAAAAATATGTCAAGGAAATAGGCGCAGTTTTTGGGCAGAGAACGACCCTCTGGTGGGATCTCCCCGTCAGAGATTCGCTTGAGCTTCTCAAACATATTTACGAGATCCCAGACAAACTTTATGAGCAGAACATTGAATTATTTAAAGAGATATTGGATCTTTCAGCATTATTGGATGTTCCTGTTCGCACACTTTCCTTAGGTCAGAGGATGCGTGCGGACTTATGCGCTGCTTTTTTGCACAACCCAAAGATTGTCTTTTTAGATGAGCCAACCATCGGTCTGGATGTGGTTGCCAAACAGAATATTCGCGAATTTATCAAGTTTATCAATCGTGAACACCAGACGACGATCTTATTGACAACCCACGATCTCTCAGACCTTCATAAGCTATGCGAAAGAGTCATGATCATCGATCTGGGGAAAATTCTTTATGATGGAAGCCTTGCGAAGCTCCTCACTTCTTTTGGCGGACGCAGGATTCTCAAAGTTGACTTTTCAGAGTATTATGCCAACCCATACCTGCAAAAAGCAGATATTATCTCACGAGAAGGAAACTCCGTCCACTACAGCTTCGAACGGCAGGAAGTGTCTGCTTCCAGATTAATCAATGAGTTATCCCAGGATTTCAGGATCCGGGACCTGTCGGTACAGGATCAACCCATTGAAGATACGATCCGGGAAATATACGAAAAGCAATTATTATATGAGCACCCAGACTGTACGAAAAATTCTTCATCTTGACCTGGATGCATTCTTTTGTGCAGTTGAAGAACTGCACGATCCAGCATTAAAGGGAAAACCTTTTGCCGTTGGTGGGAAAGCTGACCAGCGTGGCGTCGTTGCTTCCTGTTCATACGCAGCCCGGATGTTTGGCGTGCATTCTGCCATGCCGATGGGTCGCGCGATGCAGCTCTGTCCAGGTTTAATTGTGGTCTCCCATCGACTTGGAAATTACAGCGAGATGTCAAAAAAAGTCATGGTACTGATTGACATCACCCCTTTCATTGAAAGGATATCCATCGATGAAGCCTTCATGGACGTTACCGGGATACCAGAGCCGCTGATAGGAATTGCTAAATCATTGCAGGAACGGATCAACCAGAAGCTTTCACTACCAATTTCTATTGGTGGAGCAACCAATAAACTCGTCGCAAAAATCGCTAACGATTGGGGAAAATCAAAAATAAACCAACCTACCCCACCCAATACGATCACCATCGTTCCCCCGGGTGAAGAAGCCTCATTCCTGAGCCCTCTTCCGGTTAAATCGCTTTGGGGGATAGGGGAAAAAACGGCTTCAAAATTAAACGGGATTGGGATCACAACCATCGGTGCCCTCGCCAAATCATCGGATGAAACACTCTCCATCCTTTTTGGTCATTATGGCTCAGAGCTGCGTGATCGTGCACTTGGCATCGATCATCGTCCTATCAATCTGACGCACGGGGTGAAATCAGTCAGCAATGAAACGACCTATGCGAAGGACCAGAGTGATGAAACCGTTCTATTATCAACGTTAAGAAATATTTCTGAACAGGTAGGTCGCAGGCTTCGGAAAAAGAACCTGGCAGGAACAACCATTCAGATCAAACTGAGATGGTCGGATTTCACAACCATCACTCGCCAGTCAACCCTGCCTTCACCAACAAACCTTGACCAGGAAATTTACGAGACCGCTGTATCATTATTCAAGAATAATTGGACAAAGGGGACTTTTGTCCGATTAATAGGTGTGGGTGTCAGCAACCTGAACCAACCCATTTATCAGCCAAGCCTATGGGGAGATCAACATGAGAAACGGGCAAATCTGATCAAAGCGATGGATAACTTGCGAGAACGTTATGGAAGAGACATCATAAAACATGCCCGTCACCTTCAAAGTAGTAAGCAAGATAAAACCGAAAACAAGAATTTTTATTCAACACCTGAGGATCAGACTAATTCCTGAAATACTTTCAATATTTGAGTGGTGATCCGCTCCCAGTTGAAGTCCCTCGCATATTCAGCCGCCCGTTCACCCATTTGTTTCCGAAGACCGTCATTATTGAAAAGCACCCGCAATTTCGCGGCTAACGCGTCTGGATCCTGTGCTGGAACGAAGAAACCAGTTTCCCCCTCCTTCACCAGGTGCGCTAAACCACCAACCTTTGAAGCGATCACCGGTGTGCCACAAGCCATAGCTTCCAATGCAACCATCCCAAAGCTTTCGTAAAACGAAGGCATGACCACAACTTCAGCAGCAGAATAATAATACGGCAGTGTCTGTTGTGCGCGTTTTCCAAGGAAAAGGACGATCTCATCCAATCCCAGGTCCCTGCAAAGGGTCTGCAGTCTGACCATTTCACTTGAGATAATTTCTTCATCTTCGTCGCTCTCACCACCAATGACAACTAAGTTGTGAGGACAAACAAAGGATCGGCAATTTTCTTTCACTATCGCCATGGCACGGATCAATGTGTCAATCCCTTTAAGTGGTTCAATCCGTCCGACAAAAAGTGCCATACGTTCGTCCGGTGGTATGCCAACTGCTTCCTTCGCTTCATCTGATGGAATGGGATAAAAGTGATGAACATCCACACCTGGTGGGATGATGGTGACCTTTTTCGGATTAACTCCATAAAGATCCTCAAGTTGGGTGACTTCTGCCCTCGTTGCAGCAATGATACGGTCTGCTGCTTTGATCACATGTTTTTCTCCTTCTATCCGATATGCGCCTTCCCGCTCTTCTGCAGTTCGTCCAATTTTCTGTTTCATCAATCCCAAGGTATGGAACATCTGCAGCATGGGTTTATTCCAGGTATCCTTGAGGATTTTTCCGGAAACACCTGACATCCAGTAATGTGCATGAACCAGGTCATACTTAATCTGTTTCTTTTTGGCGAATTCAATGATCCTTTCAGCAAATTCATCGGTATATTTCGCTGCATCCGCCTTGGGCAAGTCAATTTCCGGACCTGCCGGAATATGGACAACTCGATTGAAATTGCCTAGGTCATGCGACACAGACGGTATATGCTCATCCTGGGAGCGGGTGAACACATCCACATGCACACCAGCCTGACCGAGGAAACGCGTTAATTCCCGGACGTAGACATTCATCCCTCCAGTATGCTTTCCACCAAGCACAGCTAAAGGACAGGTGTGATATGAGATCATGGCAATATTCATTAATTCGTCTCCATATATCAAATGGATTAAGTAATCTCTAACTGGTATAATTTTTTCCACGCCAACGTAGCTCAGTGGTAGAGCAGACGCTTCGTAAGCGCCAGGTCGAGGGTTCAAATCCCTCCGTTGGCTCTTAATGCAAAATAGACAACAGCCCTTAGGCTGTTATAACTTTAACGGAAGTCTCACATAATGTTAACTTGCGCGGGGTGACCAATATTAACGGCTGTAACCTTTGTGATTTTAAATTTGATAATTTTTCTTACCCATCCTGGAAATCATCCACCTTCATTAATACCGGATCATCCTGATGTCGATCAAATATTGTTAACGCTCCCAATCTAAATAATAGATACAGATTGACCACCATCAATAAGATTGAAATCAGCACAAGCCAACCTTGCTGCAATCCAACCTCAGCCAGACCAACAATAAGTCCATTCTCAAACAGCTCGAGCCCAAAGGCAGCGACAACCCAGATGAACCGCTTTTTTGATAAGGATTGCAGGATCAGGATGGTCACTGTGAGATGCAGCACAAAAGCAGCAATGCGTTCAAGTGATCCAGCCAGGGGAATGAGTGGAGAAACCTGCCATAATTCTTCTATTTGTTTGATGATTGATGGATCCAGAGTTGATGTGACTTGATCAATGCTCATATTGCTCAGCATGGTGATGAAAGTCGAAAGCAGCGGGAGACCAACCATCAAGACGCTTTCTATCCCGCCATACCCTACACCGATCCCATAAGCAGCTTCCAGAGTGTCTAATTTCTCATTCAGGAATCTCATCCCAAGCCATCGTATCAGGACACCCAAAAGTGCGCTAAGAAAAACACTTAAGATGATCTGGACGACCAGCATTCCCTGATCAGATAGAACAATCCTCCCGTTTTCAACCAATGCCGCAAATCCATTGAACACAAAAACCAGCACGGCTTGCACAATCAGGTACCCAAGAGAGCCATACAGGATCACACGCCAGGCAATCCCAAATTTCCGATTCAAAAATATACCTGCAGCAATAGGTAAAACGATTGAAATCAATAGTGCCAAGGTAATGGCGCCAATTAATAAGGTCATTCTTTCCTCAATTCATACATCAGATAAGATCATTCTGGCGTCCAGTACAAGCGCACCTTTTCCCTTTTCCAGGACAAGCAATGGATTGATCTCGATTTCTGATATTGCTGGATGGTCAAGGGCAACCTGGCTCAGGCGGCCTATTGTTTCCACAACTGCCTCAATGTCATACTGAGGACTTCCCCGATAGCCCTCGAGCAGCATCCCTGCTTTCGTGCTTTCGACCATATCCAAAGCCTGGTTGGGTGTCAGCGGGGCAATGCCAAAACCAACATCTTTAAACAGCTCCACCATCACTCCTCCTGATCCAAACATCATCATCGGGCCAAATGTCGGATCACGCTTCATACCGATAATCACTTCTAAACCCTTCGGAGCCATTTTTTCCACCAGATACCCTGTGATGTTCACATGTGGGTCAGTAAGTTTTATCTTCTTTTCCATATTTTTTACAGCTTTTTGAACTTCCTCAACCGATTTTAAACCCAATGCAATGCCGCCCATATCAGACTTATGTAATATTTGCGGTGAAACAACTTTGATCGCAACCGGGAAGCCAATTTTCTCAGCCAATTCCGCTGCATCTAAGGCATTGCCTGCCATGTCACCTGGAATGACATTCAATCCATAAGCCATGAGGATCGGTCGTGTTTCTGCTTCTCCGAAAACCTGCATAACAGAATTCGCCAGTATTTTCTCAACCTGACCGGAGCCCATATCTTGAAAACCAAAGAATGCCACATTATCCTTTACCAGCCAATCCCTGTATCGCTGCATTGCGCCTAAAATCTTTCCCGGAGTCTTGGGAAATATATTCATTGGGACATGATTTTTATGCAGTATTACCCGGGCTTTTTCTAAACTCCTCTCCCCAACCATGCAAGCCAAAACTGTCTTATCAGTCTTATCAGCATTGTCAACGATCGCCTGCGCTACCGCTTCCGGGTCAACCAGCGATTGCGGAACAAGGATGGGCAGAAAAACGTCCACCCCCGGGTCCTCCAATAAGGTTGAAAGACAATGTGAGAATTCTTCCGGTTCAGCGCCACCCAGCATATCCACAGGGTTGCCAACCTGTGCGCTGGGATTGAGTTTCTTCGCCAATTCAGCTTGTTTTGCCTCAGATATATCTGCCAGCTCAAATCCATTGGCTGCCAATCCATCAGATGCAAGTGCCGCTGGTCCACCAGCATTAGTAAAGATTGCCACACGCTTCCCTCTCGGCAATGGCTGGCAGCTTAATGCCCAGGCAACATCAAATAATTCTGGCATGTCGTGTACTTCAATGATCCCGGCTTGTTTAAATGCTGCCTGGTAAGCGGCATAAGCCCCTGCCAATGAGCCCGTATGTGAAGAAACTGCTTTTGCACCAGCATCAGATTGTCCAGCCTTCAATAACACGATCGGTTTCTTGCGGGAAACGCTGCTGGCAATGCGAATGAATTTTTCACCATCCTGTATCCCTTCGATATAGGCCGCGATGACCTTGACCTTTGGATGGTTCCCAAAATAAGCTAGCATATCGCTTTCATCAACATCCAGCTCATTCCCAAGACTGGCAAAATGGGAAAACCCAATTTGTTTGTCAGCGATATAGTCAACTACACCACCACAGACTGCCCCGGATTGTGAGAGGAAGCCAATTGCCCCGGTATCCGGCACACCTTCGATAAAAGTTGTATTCAGTCCAGTATGAAGGTCAAGTGTCCCCACACAGTTTGGTCCGATCAGGCGCATACCATATTGCTGGGCAATTTGCAGGCATTCTTCCTCAAGCGCAATGCCGCCCCCGCCAACCTCTCTGAATCCTCCGGAAATTATGATAACTGCTTTTGTCCCCCGTTCACCACAGGACTGCAGCACTGCAGGTGTCATTGGAGCTGGCAGCACCACGACAGCCAATTCTAAAGGATCAGGAACCAAAGAAATGTCGGAGTAACAACTCATCCCCAGGATCTGATCCGCCTTTGGGTTAATGGGGTATATCCCACCTTCATAGCCATACAGCGATATATTCTTCAGGATACCGTGGCTTAATTTTCTGGGATTGGTAGAAGCGCCAATGATCGCCACACCCGTGGGGGAGAAAAAAGGAGCCAGATCATTTTTCATTCGGAGGAGTCCTTTCATTTTCACGATGAGACTGAAAGATACAAAATTATACCCGAGAAGCACCCTCAGTCAGATCGCCAAATCGAATATAATACATCCATGCTATTATCACCTGAACAGGAAAAACTGCTTTCAAATCCGAGTTCATCAAAGATTTTCCTCCAGGGTCAGGCAGGAACTGGAAAGACCACTGCTGGTGTGCAATGGATGAAGAAATTATTGGATTCAGGCATTCCTGCCCACCAGATCCTGGTCTTTGTCCCCCAACGTGCCCTGGCAATCCCCTATCAGGAGAGTTTGAGAGATGAAATTTTCCTGACTCACAGCTTGATCAACACGATGACCCTGGGCAGTTTGGCGCGAAGGATGATCAATCTTTTCTGGCCAATGATCAGTCATGATTCAGGTGTCGCTGAACCAGATCAATCCCCTCATTTCCTGACATTGGAAACTGCGCAGTACTATATGGCGCATATTGTACGTCCGTTGATGGATGAAGAGAGATATTTTGACAATCTATCCATCCATCGCAATCGGATCTATTCCCAAATTTTGGATAACCTCAATAAGTCTGCACTGGTTGGTTTTCCTCATCAGGAAATTGGTGACCGTTTAAAATCAGCCTGGATCGGTGATAGTGCACAATTCAATATCTACGACGATGTCCAGGCTTGTGCAAATCAATTTCGCGCTTTCTGCCTTGCCCACAATTTGCTTGATTTTTCTATGCAGGTTGATCTCTTCCGAAAACTGCTTTGGGAGTCACCTGTATGCCGCAGCCACCTCACGGATTCATATCACCACCTGATCATTGATAATATTGAGGAGGACACACCGGTATCCCATGATATCCTCTCAGAATGGCTCCCTGATTTTGACTCTGCCTTGATCATTTTCGATGAAGATGCTGGCTTTCGATATTTCCTGGGTGCTGATGAACAAAGTGCATTTTCGATCCGCCAGCAGTGTTCTGATACCATCCGATTTGAACAGAACCATGTTAATAGCCCAGCGATCACCCAGATCAAATCCGGTGTTCGTAATGCAATTTCGCAATTGAAAGGCAGACCCCCGGAAGGTGAACCCGAACTTGACACCCTCAGGTCAGGGTTGATCATCCCGGAAAGCAGCAATAAGTACTTCCCCGACATGATCAGGTGGGTTATAGATCAAATCAAAGTCCTGGTTGACAGCGGCACACCTCCTGGTGAAATTGTAGTGCTGGCACCTTTCATGCCGGATGTCCTCAGGTTTTCTCTTGCGAACCAGCTCGATGAAATGGGCATTCCAAACATATCACATCGCCCTTCACGCGCCTTGCGAGATGAACCTGTCACACAGGCGGTACTGACATTGGCAGGGGCCTCCTTTCCATCCTGGAATCTTCGCCCCAAACGCATCAATATCGCTTTTGCCCTGATGCAGGTCGTCGATGGTTTGGACCTGATCCGCGCACAGCTTTTGACAGCTTATACATACAATGAAAGAAGGGAGGATTTTCCTCTACAACCCTTTGAATTTGTCCCGGTTGGTGTGCGTGATCGAATCACTTATCGTGTTGGAGAACGTTACGATCTGTTAAGAAACTGGATGGTGAACGCGCAGTGTGCTGACAGTACAACATTGGATTTTTACCTCAGCCGATTGTTTGGTGAAGTCCTCAGTCAGCCAGGTTTTGGATTTCATAATGACATGGGAAGCGGTAACACGATAGCCAATCTGATCGAGTCAATCCAAAAATTCCGCTGGGCTGTTGGTGATAAGGGGACATTGGAAGCATCTTCACTTGGCAAAGAATATGTTCAAATGGTTCAGGAGGGTGTTATCGCTGCTCAATATGTCAGGTCATGGGATGCAGGAGAGGTATCAGATGCGGTCTTTTTATCCCCAGCTTATACTTACCTGATCAGCAACCGTACGGTGGACATTCAATTCTGGTTGGATGTGGGCAGCCCAAGCTGGTATCAGCGGCTTGAACAACCCCTGACGCACCCATATGTGCTCAGCAGGCATTGGAAACAGGGAGACGTCTGGGATGCAGAAAACGAGCTGTCTGCTGCCCAAAATGCCCTTCAAAGGTTAGCGATAGGGTTGCTCAACCGATGTCGGGAGAAACTCTATCTTGGACTAAGTGAATTGGATGTGCGTGGATATGATAACCGTGGATTGCTGGTCCGGATCTTCCAGCATATCCTGCAAAAAGCACAGCAGGTGCAGGATGACTGATCATATCACAAAACTCCGAGCCAGCCAGGAAGTAATCTTGCGCTACCACAAGGGAAAGATGGGTATCAGTGCTGTGCCTGGCAGCGGTAAGACATGGACGCTGTCCCAGCTCGCTGCCAAACTGATCCAATCAGGTTCGATCAATCCAGATCAGGAAATCCTGGTTGTCACCCTCGTCAATGCTGCGGTGGATAATATTTCAGCACGTATCTCAGCTCAACTTCAAGCCGAGAATTTATTACCTGGATATGGTTACCGGGTTCGTACCCTTCATGGGCTGGCAAATGACATCGTCCGGGAACGCCCGGATCTGGCTGGACTGAATACTCAATTCCAGATCATAGATGATGTCGAATCAAAGCGCATCATTCAGGATGCTTCATTGGATTGGTTAGCATCCCACCGTGAATTTTTTGAATCTTATCTTGATGTCGAGGATTATCAAAAACAGAAGGTTTACGAAAGAAAAAATAACCTGCCCCTGATGATCGAATCCATCGCAACAGCATTTATCCGACTGGCAAAGGACCGCCAGCAGACCCCAAATGCTCTCCGGAAGATACAGTCGACACACCAAATCCCCTTGCCTTTGGTTGAAATGGGCACCGAAATTTATCAATCCTACCAGGAGGCTCTTAATTATCGCGGTGGTGTTGATTTTGATGATCTGATCCGTTTAGCACTGAAATGCCTGAGATCCGATCCATCACTGGTTGAATTGCTTCGCCAGCGATGGCCGTTCATCCTGGAGGATGAAGCTCAGGACTCGAGCCATCTGCAGCAGGAGATCCTGTCACTTCTTGCTGGAGAGGGTGGGAACTGGGTCCGTGTGGGTGACCCAAACCAGGCAATTTATGAAAGCTTTACCACAGCAAACCCAAAGTTCCTGAAAGCGTTTCTGAAAAGATCCGATGTTGAGGGAAGAACCCTGCCGGAAAGTGGCCGATCGACAACGAGCATTATCGACCTGGCAAACGAATTAATTAATTGGACCCAAAACCATCACCCCATGCCTTTTGCCAGGAGCGCGTTAACACCACCGCTGATCCAGCCAACATCTCCAGATGACCCCCAACCAAATCCGGCCGATTGCCTGGACTGCATCCGCCTCATTGAGAAGGCTATGACACCGGACCAGGAGATCCGCTTTGTCCTGGACGAAGTAGAAAAATACCTGCAGGAACATCCTGACAAAACGCTCGCGATTCTCGCCCCACGAAACAACCGCAGCTTTAAATTTGTTGACGGATTAAAATACCGAAAGATCCCCTATATTGACAACCTACTTCAATCTACAAATACCACAAGGCTTTCTACAGGCGCAATTGCGAACATCCTGAATTACCTGGCAGATCCGAAATCCAGTCAAAAGCTGTCTGCTGCTTACATGGTCTGGCGAAGAGGAGAGAGAGAAGACCAGGAGAAATGGAAATTCCATCAAAGCGTATCCAACCTCATCCGTAAATGCAAACGTGTTGAAGATTACATCTGGCCTTCTTCTCAGCACGATTGGCTATCAACCTACGATGACGAACAAACCGACCAGCAAAACATTGAGGAATTAACTGAATTTCGAAAGGTTGTACAATCCTGGCACAACACCGTTTTCCTTCCAATTGACCAGCTGATCTTATCCATCTCCCAGAACCTTTTTCTCGATCCGGCAGAACTGGCGTTGGCGCACAAATTATCATCTCTCATGCGTCAATACGGCAATGCTCATCCAGATTGGCGTCTGCCTGAATTCACAGAGGAATTAACGAACATCGCTCAGAACCAAAGGAAGTACCTCGGTTTTTCCCAGGATGACTCAGCCTTTGACCCTGACCGTTACCCGGGTCAGGTTGTCGTCTCGACCATGCATAAGGCAAAGGGGCTTGAGTGGGATGCCGTATTTCTCACCTCGATGAATAACTATAATTTCCCGTCAGGACACGAATACGATCAATACCAACCAGAAAAATGGTTTATAAAAGATGACCTCAACCTGGAAGCTGAATCCATCTCACAATTGAAAACGCTGCTCGAAGATCATCCTTTAGATTGGTACAAACCAGGAGAAGCATCTCGTAAAGCGCGCCAGGAGTTCATCAGGGAAAGACTGCGCCTATTCTTTGTCGGTATCACTCGTGCCAGGTGCTGGTTTACGGCAACCTGGAATACGGGGAGGTTTAACAAGAATTCCCCTGCATTGCCATTTCTGGAATTGATCAATTTCTTGGAGCGAAAACAATGAACCTCCCAAAAAACTTTGTATTCACGCAAAGCAATCTCCAGGATTATGTCGATTGTCCATACAGGTTTTATCTGCGTAATATCAAGCACATCAAATGGCCGGCTCTCATCGTTGATTCAGCCCTTGACTTTGAAAAACGGACTCAGGCAGGCGCACGTTTCCATAGGATTGTCCAGCAATATCTGTCAGGTGTACCAGAAAAACGAATTAATGACTTTGTTTTGGCTGACCAGCTCCCTGATTTAGCTATCTGGTGGGAGAACTTTCGGAATTTCATTCCCAACTGGTTGGATGGAAAATATCTCGCTGAAGCTGTGTTCAGCACTCACCTTGCGGGAAAGCGGCTCATCGCAAAGTATGATTTGATCCTTATCCAGGATCAAAATAAAGTCATTATCTTTGACTGGAAGACGTCCAGCAAGAAACCTCGCAAGGATTGGCTGCTGCAGAAGATCCAGACGAGGCTGTATCGTTACATCCTTGCTCAGGTTGGACCTATCCTTATATCAGAAGACATTAAACCTTCTCAGGTCACGATGAACTACTGGTATGCATCCTTCCCTGACACACCGATTTCACTCCCGTATGACCGTGAATCCTGTGAGAAAGATGAATTATTTTTCACTCGGATGATCGAAGAAATCTGTGAAAACGAGGAAAGTGATTTCTCAAGAACCACGAACACAAGGAAATGTCGCTATTGTGTTTACCGATCACATTGTGATCGAGGCGTAAAGGCTGGCGATTTTGAATCCTTTGAGGATTTCGACCTGGAAGAAGGACAAGATGAACTGGACATCGATTTTGATAAGATCTCAGAGATCGAATTTTAATGCTGGATGACAAGAACTGGCTTATTCCTGAACCTGTTCAAATCCCTGATGAATTCAAGAGAGCTATCGGTGGTCATCCCCTGGTGGCAGAAACCCTTTTCAAGCGTGGCTTGCAGGATATCTCGTCCGCACAGGCTTTCCTGAATCCTGATTTCTATCAACCATGCAGCCCGGATGAGCTTCCAGACAGCCAGGCTGCCTATATACTGTTATCGAAAGCGATCCGAGCTAAAAAACACATCCTCGTATGGGGTGACTTTGATGTGGATGGCCAGACCTCCACAATAATCCTCGTTCAGGGATTGCGGGAACTTGGGGGACAGGTAAGCTATCATATCCCGATCAGGGGAAAAGAATCTCACGGCATCAGTCGAGAGGTTCTTGATAAATTTCTAAGAAAAGGCTTTGACCTTTTGATCACCTGCGATACAGGTATTTCCGAACACGAGACCATCCAGTATGCCCGTCAATCCGGTATCCCGGTCATCGTTACCGACCATCATACATTATCCGAAACCTTGCCGCCTGCAAATGCTGTCGTCAACCCACAGCGGCTGCCTGAAGACCATCCCCTCCGCACGCTGCCGGGAGTTGGTGTTGCCTATAAAGTGATGGAAGGTTTGTTTGCTCACTTACAGCGTGATTTCAGACCGGGAGATTACCTGGATCTGGTTGCACTTGGCATCGTGGCGGATGTCGCTGACCAGCACGGTGATACTCGCTATCTCCTGCAAAAGGGTTTACGCCATCTGCGCACAACCACTCGGATTGGGCTGCGAAATTTATTCGAAAAAGCCAAATTAAACTACCTGAATATCAATGAAGATCACATTGGCTTCCAGATTGCACCCCGGTTGAACGCGGTTGGTCGTCTGGGGGATGCCAACCCAATCATTGAGTTCCTGACCACGGAAGATACCGGCCGCGCAAGAGTTCTTGCAGCGGAAATAGAAGCGATGAACACCAGACGGCGATCTCAAACCCGCCAGGTTGAAAGAGCTGCATTATCGCAGCTTGAATCTTCACCTGACGATCGACACGCACCTGCAATCATTTTACATCACCCGAGCTGGCCCGGAGGTATTGTTGGGATCGTCGCCAGCCGCCTGGTTGAACGCTATCAAAAACCTGTCATCCTGCTGACCGGAGAAGATCCCTTCCATGGCTCAGCGCGTTCTGTAAAAGGGATCAATATCACCGAAGCGATCAGATCACAGGCGAAGCTATTGAGGGGTTTCGGGGGGCATCCTATGGCTGCTGGTTTATCCCTCACTGCCAGCAATTACAATGCATTCAAGCGTGGTTTTCTCTCCTCTATGGAAGCACAATTCAAAGATAAACCGCCTGTTCCTGCGAAACAGGTTGACCACATCATTAGGCTTAACCAGATCACTATTGACCTTGTTGAGCAAATTGAGCGCCTGGCACCCTTTGGGTCAGGTTATCCAAAGCTGGAATTTATGCTTGAAGACCTGAAATTGGTATCCACGGCCATAGTTGGAAATACGGGTGAACACAGGCAAATCATCGCTGAAGATGCGGATGAGAACCAGTGCCGTTTTATCTGGTGGAATGGCGGAGATGAACCCCTTCCTGAAGCAGAATTTGACCTGATCAGTACCCTTTCCAAAAGCGATTACAGAGGGGAAACCCAGATTAATGCAGTTTGGGTCGATTACCGCCTTTCAGAACATGGTCAGGAAACGCTTGCCAGAGAAAACTTTGAGATCATAGATCACCGCAATGAGCCTGAACCAGGTAAAAAATTAAAACAAATCCTTGAAGAGCATACAGATACGGTTGTTTGGGCTGAGGGTATTGATTCAAAATCGATCCCTTCCGTAAGAAGACATGAATTAGAGGTTGCAGAAAACCTGGTCATCTGGACGACACCGCCATCGAACAAGGTGTTGAAAGCGGCACTCCAAATCACGAATCCACGAAGAGTGTTCGTCTTCGGACAAAATCCCGGTTATCACATAACGAATGAATTTCTAACAAGGTTATTAGGCTTGGGAGAATATGCGATTAATCACAAATCTGGACAAGCACCATTGATACAACTTGCAAGCGCTTGTGGTTCGGAAGAAGAAACGATTCAAGTTGGGTTGAGGTTGTTAGCAGCGATGGGGAAAATTGGATATGAAGAAAAGTCTGATATTGTTGTGCTTTCTGATGAGAACGAAGACCCCAACCCTGAAACGATCGAAATTCTTAGCAATGAACTGAGAAAGAGCCTGGAAGAAAGCTGGGCTTATCGAAAGTATTTCAGGTCAGGAGATATCAAGGAATTCCTGTACGTCGATAATGATTTGCAACAAGATTAAAGTCACACCCCTATAATATTTGGAATGAGGGCTCGGAGTGCGAAGCTCAGCCCGATAAACATTGATTTTCCAAACAGCCGAACAGTATCTGTAAACAATGCGGACTAAAGTCCGCGCTCCAAGAAAGAAAAAGGAGCAAGGGCTCGGGTGGCGAAACTCAGGCTGATAAATTGCGAATCAAAATCCCCGGGATTTTAAAAATCCCGGGGATTTGCTAACAAATTGGTCTAATTTCCGCTAATCACCATAACCAATTGGGAAGTAGTACTTATACTTCGAATTGATTGTGATGTACACGGTTGCCGTGTCGCTGAATTCACCTCGTTCTGGTGGATTGGCCATCAATAGATATTCGAAGGAATCCTCGCCAAAATAAAGCGCATCAGGAATATAGGTGAACGAACCATCATGATTAAGCTCAACCGTTCCATGCATCGGTTCAACCACAACATCCAGCGTGATCACATCATGCTCATTCAGATCATAGTCATTTTCCAGGACGCCATGTAATGCTTCGACCTCGAGCGTATCATCCTGCATCATCTGGTAGTAATCATCATCTGCGAACGGTGGCTTATTAAAGGTCAGTGTAATGATCACAGGGTCATGATCGCTGGCACGGTATTCGTCCGGAGCAAAGATCGCATCCTGGGCATCCTTCTTATACGACGTATCGTAATTGATCAGGCCTGCTTCATCCGCATTGATGTGCCAGACGGTGACGTCTGCGACAAATTCAGCTAATGCCGCATTCGCCATGGCATAATCAAGATAACCGAGTTTGCCATCGAATAAATAGCTGTAGGCATCTTCACCCTGAACTTCATAGATCATATCAAGGTAGTCATCGCTCGTGCTAAGCACCTCATCTGCACCGGCTTTGATCGTATCAATGGGATCTTCCTTGTCATAAGCATTCAAGTCACCAATGATCAGGTGATTTTCAACACCTGTTCCGGTTGGATCTGTGGCCAACCATTGTACTTCAGCTAAAGCAGCCGAAGTCCGTGTCAGGTTGCAGTTGCCCTGTCCATCGAACAGATCAGGGTCACCGAGTGTCATCACAATCGGATCCTTTTGATTTAAGATGGTTCACGGCTACAGTAACAGCATCACCCACGATATTATCCATGAAGGTTTGTGCCAGGACACTGGGCGATTATTGGTCGTCACAAAAGTTCGGGTCAACCGACGAATCCAGAACCGCAAAATCATCCACCGGTGTCACATTGTCGGGCTTATAGATCAGGGCCACTTTGATGGCATCCGTACCGATCGCACCGGTGGCGATGAAGGCATAAGTATCGCACCCTCGGGTCACGTTCAATCCGGCAACCAGATCAGCCACAGCATAATCCGGGAGGGGGCCAGGCCGGTCATTCTCGATCTCCATCAAACCCACGATGTCTGCATCGATCTTAACCAGAGCTGAGAGGATCTTTGCCCGTTGGCGTTCGAGTTCTTCTGCATCATCCGCACCACGGCATTCCATATCGCCTGATGGGCCGCAGATATCTGGTCCATCAAGTGTGGTGAAGTAATTATAGACATTCAGGCTGGCAACTTTGATATCACCTTCTAAGATATCGGGCGCAGGAGTGCGTGGATTAGTATTAGTGTAATCCGCCCCTTCTGTCGGTTGAATCACGTAAGCGCCGTAACTGTAATCAACCACGCCGGTCAGGTTCGTTACCAGGTCACCACCTCTGAACAGGTTGTAAAGGTCAAATTCCAAACCGTTCGGATGGATCGCCGGGTCAGGATTCTGGCTGGTTCGGCCATCGTCAAGTGTGATGCTGTTCAGCGCGTATCTCCTGATTTGAAGCAGCAAAAGCTGCCACATCTGGTTCATTATACGCTGTGAAGGTCATGTACCTTTGTGACGTAAGTACGATTGTCCCGTAGCGGTCAAAATTATAATACTCAGAAATTACCAGGTCCTGTGGATAGGTGACCAGCATCCCCTCGTATGGTTCGTAGTCATCAACGCTTGCCACTGGTAGTGCCAACACGGCTGGTGTTGGCAAAGGTTCACCGACGGCGCACACCTCAAGCCAATCGATCCAACCGATTTGAGTTTCGGTGTCGTATTCCTCAGGTTCACCTTGAAGCCGAACGTGGTCCCCAACTGCCACATCCGCACCGCCTGGATAATAAACAAACACACCATCTGAGGTTAGCGGATTTCCATCACCCACAGGATCCTGAATGAAGAACCCATTAAGGCCCCCCTCCTGGAAGTCACCTACAACAATCCCTTCGGTAACAACGTCAGTAAAAGCAGGTATTGGTGTGCTGGGACCATTACCCTGGATCTCATAGATGGGCGTATAGGGACCGCTGCATCCCTGCACCGCATTGGGAGCACCGGGAGTGTTATAGGCTTCCCCTTGCCTGGTTAACTCCAGATAATCGGCACTATTTCGGACCCAATCCGTATCCGTCTCAGTGTCATAGCCATCCGGGATACGTGATGCACCTCCTGTTTGGTCAGTATTGCCATCATATCCTGGCGCCAGGTCTGGTGCACCATATGTGCGATCAGTTGTCACCATCGCTTGTGGCAACACTATCCTTGATCTCTGCCCATGGGTGTACTGTCAAGAGTACCATCGTTATCCGTGTCAAGATCTTCACCTAATAACACCATCAAAATCTTTCACCAACAGCAGAGTGATCGTTCCGTTCTCTAAATGCACCGCTTAAGTGGCCTGTCCACCAGAAGCCGAAGGCATCTGTTGTGCCGACAGGAATAACCTCGTCAATTATACCTGCACCGGTACCTGTCACCTTCGATCTCCAGGATGGTGTAATCTGAATAATCCGTTTCGGTTCACCGAAATATTTCAACAAATTCATGATTCATCTGTTCCATCATGGTCAGCCACGAATTCATTGATCTTTGGTTCAAGCGTTGTAGCGCCACAGTTTGCTGTATGACTGCCAAGCCCATCGAAAGTATCTTTGGCAAACCCATCCCACTCAACAGAAGGATTAAATGCATCACTTCCATTCGGATCTCCTGCACACACATCAACTTTTCTTCGAATCGTGTTATCTTGTGTACTCGAATCGCCTGTACCCCATTCAGATCCTGGGTCAAACCCTGTCTGACCAATCACGTCAATATAAACACTTGATTTTAATAAGACGACAGCATCGTCGCCATTAAAATTTATTACAGTACTATTTGTTACATCTGCTTCAGCCTGGATTTCAGCGCCAGCGGAACCATGAGCAGCTACAAAGACATCCCCATCAGCCAAAGAGCCTGATAAATTCATGGATTGACTTGGTGTTGCGCTTCCATTCGAATACAGTTCAATGCTGTAAACTGAAAGATCGACTGCCGCTCCTGTTCCGTTAAAAATCTCTACAGCTTTGTTAAAACTTCCACCCTCAATGTACTCCGAAAAGAAGAGTTCACTGGTGGCTGCTTCTACATTCCTGGGTACAAACCCAAGCGCACTGATTAACACCACGAACATCAGCGCAAGATTAAAATATTTTGGCTTGCGTTTCATAACAAACTACCTCCTTTAAATATTTAGTTTATGGATTTTTGAACGATTTAATTCTATCACCATTTATGCATCCAAATTGCGAATCTGGATTCTTCTCGATGAATAAAATAATTCTTTAAGGTTGATTCTCTTTGAGTGATATATTCCTTTCCGGAAAATATTCTACTTTCCCTTGCTACTAATTATTTTTATATTCACACCTGCCTATATTTGAGCGATGGAAAAATGACATGATAAAATTAATGAGCTATAATTTACTGATTGTTTTTCCCCTGAGCATGAAAATGATTGGGCATGTAATAAATTTCCAGGAGTAATTGACCGTTCCATGAAGAATCAAATCAACCGCCTGCTTCGAAAATTCTTTTTCACAGCTTCATTGCTATCTTTATGGAGCATCTTATGTGGCTACCTGGTTTTCAGATTTGATTTAGATTATCCTGTCTTAGCCATCATCCTCAATATCCTGATCATACTCATATCTCTATGGCTGCCTTTTCCGATCATTTCCTGGATAAGCTTTTTATTTGGGGTCATCCAATATTCGATCGTGATCTTTATCGCTCAAGGGTTCACCAACCAGGCATTGCTCTCATCTGCTATATGCACCGTTCTTTTTTTGGCATCAAAAATAATCAGCACTTTCCATAAGAACCAAATTAATGAATTGATGCAGCAGCTTCATGAAACAGAAAATATGATTGAAGCTTTGACGATCTACGACAGAAACACAAATTTGATCAAGTGGCGGATCGCAAAGAACACGCTGGTTCGGGAAATTGCGCGCAGCCAGCACTATAAAAGGCAGCTATCGATTATCCTTTTCGCGGTTCAAAGAGAAGGAAAACTCTCAAGACAGGTTGTTGATAAGGTAAATAAGAGCATCACGGAAGTCATTCATGATGTGATCCGGACCGATATCGATATTCCCTTCATCGGGGAGTATATTGGGGTGATCCTGCCAGACAGGGATATCGTTTTTACGCAGGAATTTGCCAAACTCATCATCCTGATGATGGGACAAAATCTTGACACGCCAATCTCTGCTGGTATTGCAAACTTCCCTCAAAACGCTAATTCTGCCCAGGAGCTTGTCGACCGGGCCACAAGCGCATTGCGAGTTTCACTAAAATTAAATGAACCTTACGTCACGTACCATTCACATTTATCAGAAGATGATGAAGAGGGAAATCAAAGAGAAACACCTGATACATCTCTGGAATTCACGCAGCAGGATATTGTTGTGGCGAAAAAGAACCGCTTCAATGATTACGAAACAATTCTGACCAATCTCAATTTAGAAGAAAATGAATGGGTCCTCTGGCTGCATGGCTATAACCGTCTGGAAGATCTGTTCAGTTCAGATAACAACCTTCAACAATCTGACCATATTTCAAATATTGAATTCCTTTTTGTACAGGCAAATCATCTTGTGGTAAAAGTGACGACAGAGTTGGAAAACCTGGTCGACAAGGAAGACGCATTCCCCGGGTGGAAGATTACGAAGATAGATCCGAGAACCCATTTCGTTCTCCTGCATCAATCCCCTTCTGTATAGCCGCATAAAGCCAATGCACCAGGTCCTGTATTGATCCCCAGCACGGGACCGGTCATATTCATCAATAACTCTTCAGGGGTATACTCTTCGCGGATGCGATCTGCAAGCGCTTGTGCTTCCTCCATATTATTTCCATGCAGCACTGCAATCCTGAGAGGTCTTCCTGTCCCGACCATTTCAAAAAATTTCTTATACAGCATTCTGACCAAAGCCTTATGCGTCCGCGCCAGGCTGACTGGGGCTACCCGCCCTGTCTGATGATCGATTTTTACCAGGGGTTTGACATTTAACTTTGAGCCAACCCATTTTGCAGCATCGCCAATACGTCCCCCAGTATGTAAGTAATCCAGCGTTTGCATCCCCACCAGTTGAACCATTCTCCCCCTGATCCCTTCCAGTTCATGAACGATCTCCTCAACACCCACACCCCTATTGCGTGCCCTGGCAGCAGCAAGCACCTGCCAGCCCAACGTCATGGTTGGCCCTTTGGTGTCAACCACTGTGACAGGAATAGGAGCTTCTTTTGCTGCTTGGGAAGCCATTTCAAAAGTGCCGCTCATTGCACTGGAAATCGTCAGAATGATCGCCTCCGTAGCGCCTGCTTCAACTGCGTGCAGGATTGCCTTAATAAAATCTCCTGCAGTAGCCTGTGATGAAGTCGGCCGCTGATCATCCACGACCAACCTTTCATAGAATTCAATCGGCTTCATATCCACCCGGTCTCGGAACTGTTCCTCTCCCCATATGATATACAGTGGAACGACCTGGATTTCATATTGCTGGATCAATTCTTCAGGGATATCGCAGGTGCTGTCTGTTAGAATGGCAAGCATAGATTTCTCCAAATTAAACTAATTTTCAATTTCAAGTAACGCGAAACAAGTGCTAAATTACCTCATCCCGTGATAATCGTTTGTTGATGAATTCCTTACTCCTCTTTGGTGACCAGCACAAAACCAATCACACCTGAACCAGTATGCACCGATAAACCTGGTGAAAATTCAGTCAGGATGGGTTCTGCTGTAATGGAGACAGCCTCTTTGATCATCTCAAACAGATCCAGGACGCCTTCTTCATTATTGACATGGATAAGGGCAACCCGTTCAACTTCTTTCCCGGCACTGCATTCCTGTGCTAACCCAACCAACCGCTGCCTGGCTTTTCGCCATGTGCGAACCTTTTCCAACAGGTCCAACTTACCTTCCATTGAGGTGAGGATTGGTTTGATATTCAGTGTCTCTCCCAAACCAGCCGCCAATTTACCCATCCTGCCCCCCATCGCCAGGTACTTTAAGGTTGGCAGTGCGGCATATACATGTGTTCTGGATTGAATGCTGGTAATAGCATCCAGCACCTCATCAACACCTGCCCCGCTGGCAGCTTTCTCTGCCGCTTCGATCACCTGGAATCCCTCTGCAAGACACAGGTTCAATGAATCAACAACCGTAACCGTACCTTCAGGTGATGATTCAGCCGCCATAACGGCAGCCTGATAGGTTGCACTGACTTTGCTTGAACAGCAGATGCAAAAAACGTGCTCAGCACCTCCTTCAAAGGCTTTATCAAACGCCTGCTGAAATGCAGCAGGTGAAGGTGCCGCTGTTGTAGGAAGCACTTTGCGTTCATCGATCAATTCAAATAATTTCACGTCATCTATATCCGCGCCGGTGATATAGCTATCTTCACCGAACTGAATATGGATTGGGACTTCGATGATGTTGAATTTCTTGATGATGCTCGCTGGAAGGCTGGCATTGGTATCCGTCACGAACCTTATCTTTGTCATGGTAACTCCTTCGTTTAAAATATAATGTCTGAATGTCTATCCTGCTAAACGTTTTTCATTTTGATCAGTCGCCGGTAATGATGTGTAATCCAATTGATCCCAGATAACCAAATGGAATTTTCATCTCCTAAATTGGTATTTTTCTATTCGACACGGACCTGCGTATAAGATTGAGTCGAATTGCCATCAAGATCACTCACCAGGAAACCCACAAGGTAATCCCCATCCGGGGCATAGACCTGTTCCCATTCAAAAGGTGCATCACTAAACACAAGCATTTCACCATCTTCATAAACGATATCAGAGATATTTCCTGATGAATCCAGCTCCATCCATTTATACCAGACCGTAAAGGTATCACCCGGTTGTGTCGAGATCTCATAAGGAGCTGCCGCAGTCTCATCTCCCTGGAATCCCATCACCTGGAACAGCTTTCCTTCCCTAAAATACATCTCAGCCATAAGCGTTTCCCCTGTATCGCTGAAAGTATACGTTCCCTGGACAGCATAAACAGCATCTGCAGCACTGGCGCCATACGTAACCGGATTGAACAGGGCGACTGCAGATTGCGATCCATCCGTGATGGTAAACCAGACCGGCTCCCAATCAAAATTCATTCGAAAAACATCACCCTCCGGCCAAACCGGGTAGTAGACCCCGTTGAGAGATGCTGTATCAGGACTCTCCATGTAATCCGTGTCAGCGACAAGAATGCTGTTGGACGATGGATCATACAGTCCTGTGAAAAAGTACACATAACCAATATTTTCACCTTCAATATCTGCACTGAAAGTGATGTATTCGCCAGGTGAAACCGTACTGGAAGAAAGATCGATTTGACTGACTGCAATGTCCGCGCTACCCGGTGCGCGGGTGATCGTTGAAGCAGAGGGTGAAACCGTTTCAGCAGCATCAACATCAAATGTTCGATTTGCATAATGGAAGCCCATAAAGTCATCCCATAACGACTCTTTTGTGAACCGCTCTGCCAGTATGGCATAGGTCTGGATACCAGTATATGGTGACTTGTATAAACTGGAATTTGGGAAATAGAATGCGATACCTGTTGACCCCGGTTTTCCGCTCCCGTGCCTTTCAGCAATCACAACCTGGTCCAACGCGTTCAACACATTCGCTGCAGCCTGTCGAACGGCAGAATTATTCGTATTTTCGCCAATAAGCTGTACAAAGTGACCCAGATCAATATAGGATGCCGGCACCTTTCGTCCAAAGATACTCGTATAAGATTGGGCATAAGTCCGTGCACCAGCAACCAATCTTTGATCAAGCCCCTGCATGGCATAAGAAAAGGCATTGAATTGTTCATTCAATTCTGGCAGTTTGGTCAGATCAACAGCCGTCAGGGTGATGTTTTGTTCCAACTGCGTCGCAAGTTGATTAGCACTCACTCTTGAGATGCCAAAAAGACCACCTGTTGTGCTGTTCTGCTGGAGAAATTCAAGACGGGCCTGGTCATCAACAATGCGTTCGTCCTGGTCAATGTATGTTTCAACGATATTTGCGGCTAGTTGAGCAGTTTCGATGGAAGGATCGTAGACAAGCAAGCTCAGGAATGCAGAATAAGCCCAACCCAAACCCGGTTCGGTTTCTTCCGAAGCGACGGCATAACGCGCATAGGGTGCCAGGGTGGTATAAACTTCAAGCTGGCTCATCAGGCACGCATCCATACCAATCAATTCAAACTTATCAATACCTGTGTTGGATTTGATTTGAGCCAGTGCATCATCAAGCTCCGAGAGATAAATCGAATCCTCTTTCAACCTGCTGATCAGGGGGGCAGATCCGCTGTCACGACCGCCTGGCGCCGGGTCGCTCCAACCTCCCGGCCAACCCAAACCGTGGTCAGACATGATCAAAACGTAATGGTCAGAAGGATAGGTTTGAACAGCCCAGGTGACAAAATCAACCAGCGTATCCCCATCAGCCATATTGACTTCACCTAATTCCTGAACCAATTCCGAACCAACCCTGTTCAAATCGTCATCATACAGGACGAGGTAACGGCGTGCGGAATACCAGTCATTATCACTGGAGTAACCTCCCCGAAAGCGATCAATCTGGCTGACGATGCGTACCTGTTCAGTGGAACCAATCCGTTCCATCTCATTCAGGTCAATAAAAATATCCCGCTCTAAAACCTGGTCATCCGCATCTTGATAGTTCATCACCAGCCATGTCTCATCACTATCCCCTGCTGAGGCTGGGGCAGTCGGCCAGGGTGTACGGGATGGTTCAGAGACCAGTGGTTCGTCATATGAGCTAATTTCTTCGGGTGCCTGGCTTATATTACCAAGGCTTCCTCCAAAGATCATATAGGCGGCTGCCATGATGATAATTAACAAAATACCTCCGCAGCCAATCTTCCCCTTCCCGCTGCGCATAATGTTCCCAATCGGCAAACCCCCGCTTGTACCTCCGCCAGTCGGCCTGCTGGGAACCTGACCTGTTGAACTCTGCTGTTGGGAGGATTTACGACGCACGGGTGCTTGAGCCTGGCGGGTGGGTTTTCTTCCTTTTCGCCGGCGGTTGACATTGATCTCTGGTTTGTCAGACATTTAAGTCTCCATTCTTTTTCAAACTGTTATCTCCATAATGAACCTGTTATAAATTCAATATATATGTAACAAACCTGCATCTCCAATAAGTTCGCAAGGTTATTTCTTTCGTTTATGGTCACGCATGGAACGGCTCGTTTGATATGCGCTATACACCGCTGATTTTGCCATCGGAGACGCACTTCTTACTGACTGCATGTCCCTGTCCATCTCATGGATCATCTTCGCCTGTAGTTCCTTATCCAAATGCTTGACATAGGCACGTAATCGTGAACGATCATCCTCAACGCGATCCATCTTCTCCTTATCCCCACGGGAGAAAGCCCTCGAATAATCCAATACCTGCCTGGCATGCATCTGCTTTGCCACCCTCGCAGCAACAGGTTGAACCACACCCATGGCGACTTTGAATTGTTTTTGTTTAATAAAGCGGACTGTGACCTGGTTCAGGCTGGCTTTGAGGTTCTTCCCTGCAGGGGAAACATAAGTGATCTCTCCTACAACCGGGATCCTTTCATTTTCTTTACCTGAGAAAAGCGTCAATCGTAACGGGACTTCTACTTCAAGGTCGGCTGGGATATCCCCTATGGATACAATCGCTTCAGAGTTGACAATCTCACAGGTGTAAACTGCTGATAACGGGATCAACGCAGCCCCCTTCGGGAGTTTGATATGGATTTTTACATCCCGGGCGGCAAGGTCCGCTGCTTCCCCTAATTCACCTGTTATATACGGCACAATTTCATCGGCAGATTGCACGTGGTAGAAGCGACCCTTACCCTGCGTGGCTATTTCGGTCATCAATGCTTCGTTGTAACCTGCCCCTACACCCAATGTCGAAACAACAATGCCTGTTTCGGCAGCCTGCCTGGCCAGGTTTCCAACCACTTCCAGGTCTGTCTCCCCGACATTTGCCTGTCCATCACTGAGGAGTAATGCGAGATCGGTGTCTGAACGCATCTTTCGAGACTGGACCCAAGCCCATATCCAGCCCATCGAATAGAGCCGTCATGCCACCTGCGTTAATCTCTTCAACGGCACTCTTGAAAATTGCCCGGGTTTGTTTGTTGTAGGATGTTGGCTTCAGTACCTGCCTTGCACGATCAGAAAAAACGGTCAAAGCGACCTGGTCACCCTCCCGCAGCAGGCACGCCGCGAAACTGCAACGCTTCTTTCGTGTTTTCAAGCTTTCCCCCACGCATGGATCCTGAGACGTCGAGGACAAAACTGCAGCTTATCGGAGGTCGGCCGCTTTCATTTTTCACCAGATGTTCATCAGGTACTTTCTCCGGTGTCCTGATGCTGATTATTAAATAGCGATCAACCGTCTGTCCTGCTGGGGCGTTGATCTGGTCCAGTTCCATCTGAACATCCAGATAGGAGCCATTTCCAAATGATGGGGATTGGTCTTCGAAAATTAATTCACCCCCACACCTCTGACAAGCTTTGACCCCTACCGGCTCATCCTGCAATAGACCGCAAAACGGGCATCGCATTAATTTTTTCATTTATCCTCCTTGAACATACTCTCAGTGATCATTGATGATGACAGCTTAATTGTATCAGAAAGAACACACACCAATTCAGGAAGACCCGATTTCAAGGCGGATAACTGTGTAATAATCTATGGAAACTTTGGGAAAGAATTGGATCAATATAAGGATAAATTATCAAAAGGAATCAATGGGGTTTTACAGGAATCTTCTCAATGAAGAAAAACATTCATTCAATTGCAATTACGATTGTGCAAATGAAAGCGTGATGGTACTGCCCTTTCCTGTTTGACTTTCAATTGATATTTCCCCATCCATCCCTTCAACATAAGATTTTGCGATAGCCAAACCCAGGCCAAATCCTGGTGTCTCGTGCTGCTCTTCTGATCGGTAGAAACGGTCAAAGACGTGTATCAATTCTTCTTCGGTGATACCCTGGCCTTGATCTTCAACTTTTACCTTCACCCCATCGTCCACTGAAAAAGCCCGCACAGTGACATCATTTTCCGAATATTTGAGGGCATTATCCAATAAAATTAGCACGACCTGCTTGAAGGCATCCCGATCCCCGAAGATCTGCAGGTCTTTTTAAGTCTCCAGAATGATTTGTTGTTTGGAATCCAGCAGATTAGCACTCCGCACAATATCCTCCAACATCGTGTCGATTAAAAGGTCTTCCCTCGCAAGGCTTTGACGGGCATCAGCATGCGCCAGCATCAGCAAGTTATTGACCAACCGGATCATACGATCGCTTTCTTCCACCATGTCGGACAAGATGTCTTCCTGTTCATCTTCCGGGATAGGGCGGTTGATGAGATAGCAAGCCCAAATTCCCTCGCAGGGTTGTTAGCGGTGTGCGAAGCTCATGAGAAACATCAGAAACAAAATCCCGCTGCTGCTGAAGTGACCTTGCAACTCGCTGAAAAGCGTTTTGCAGACGTGCCAGCATGTGATTGAAAGTATTGGCTAACTTCCCCACCTCATCTTCCTTGCCGGTATGCTCAACACGCCGGGAAAAATCACTCTCTTCTCCTATCTCTTTCGCTGTTTCAGTGATGCGATCGATTGGTTTGAGTGCCAACCCAGAAAGAACCCAGCCCACAATGAAAGCGATAAGGATCATGATGGACCCGGATGTTAGTAGTATTGTGGATAATGACCTTAACGTCCGGTTTCGTTCTATGAGGGACCGGGCGACCTGAAGGATATAGACCAGTTCTCCATTTTCGATCACAGGACGGCTGAAGATCAGGAATTCTTCACCCTTGACAACTTCCGTCTCAAATATAGTTTCCTGATCCTGAAGTGTTTCAAGGGCTTCTTCACTTAACGGCAGGGCATCCTCATCCCTTCCAAATGGGCTTGCGACAAGATTACCTGAGGGGTCCAATAGCCTGACGATTTCCCTTTCCTGAATACCTGTAAGAGGGTCTTCATCCTCAAATTCAGAAAAAGGTTTTGGGGCTTTCATTGATTGATTCAGAAATTCACTAGCTGCATCAAGGAAAAAACGCCTCATGCGTGGATCATCGATGATATTGCTGGCTTTAACAAGATCTTGCTCAAGCTTTGACAGAGTACTCTGTGATTGGATCGCATATAATGAAACCCCGAAAATAACCAGTGTCATTGCCAGGATAGCGCTGTAAATCAACGTCAAGCGTAAACGAATGGTCATGCTGCCCCCCTGATAACATAACCAACCCCCCGAACGGTGTGAATTATGCGTGCATTATTGTTCTTCTCTAATTTTTTCCTGAGATAGCCAATATATACCTCCAAAACATTTTCATTCCCGTAGAAATCATATCCCCATACTTCGTCGAGGATTTGCCTTCTTTCCAAAACCTGCCGGGGATGCCTCAGGAGCATATGGAGTAAATTGAATTCTGTCAATGTTAGTTCGACGGATTGGCCATCAACATAAACGTCTCTCGTAGCAGGATCAAGGGTGATACCTGCATAATCCAACTTTTGTTTTTCTGGCTGGGCTTCAACCCGCCTTAGCATTGCATGGACCCTTGCGACCAGTTCAGCCGGGGCAAAGGGTTTGACCAGGTAATCATCTGCACCGCCTTCCAATCCCTCAACCCGGTTCTCGATCGCATCACGCGCCGTCAGCATTAGGACCATGTTTTTCCCACCTGTATCTCTCAGTTTCTCCAGGAACGTCATCCCATCCATTTTTGGCATCATCCAATCCAGGATGATTAGATCGGGGCGCATTGATGACACAATTGGCAGTGCCTCCAACCCATTCGTGGCAGTAACCACATCCAGGTTTTCATAACTGAGCGTTCGCCTGAGCATTTTCAATATTTTCAAATCATCATCAATGATCAATACTTTAGACATACTTTTCCTCTTCACAAACTGAGCTTAGTCGATTGTACTGTTAAATATCTGTGAAAGTCATCACTTTCTCAAGAATTGTTGGTTTTTCACAGCAAATTCTCAGGAATGACAAAGATAACCATTATCTCATGTAATGACCTATGAGAAAATATTACGAAACTTAAAAGTCAATTGATGAGATAAGGTGAAAATCCAGTTTCATGTTCTCAATCTCTCCATATCCTTTGATCTGGTTTATAGTAATATTTATTTTGAGGCATCGTATTTCTCTATAGTAAGACTATTTATGAGGCATTTCCTTGTAATCAATCGAATTAATTGGTATTGGTATAATTGTAAGGAATCCGTTTCTATTCCAATACTTGTCGGCTTCATCAGGTTAAATAAATTTGAAAAAATATGATCAAAAACATATTAGATTATTTAGAACACTCAGCACAAAAACACCCCGAAAAAATCGCCTTTTCTGACAGTGAAAACCAGATCTGCTTTGCCGAACTTAGGGAGGAGGCAAAAGCGATTGGGTGCCAGATCAATAATTCAATAAATTATCAGACCAATCAACCCATTCTGGTTCTCGCGCAAAGAAATATATCTACCATTCTTGCTTTCATGGGAATCCTGTACTCTGGGAATTTTTATGTGCCTGTTGACCACAAAATGCCTGAAGCCAGATTACGCCACATCTTCAAGACTGTAAAACCTCCTGCAGTCTTGCGTACTGGAGAAAAATCAGCTTTACCCAATGCACTCACCTTCAATGGTCCAATCATTTCTCTGGAGGAAGCCCGAAAACATTCGATTGATCAAATTTTGATAAATAAGATCAGGCAGTACATTGCTGAAACGGATCCATTATTTGCGGTTTTCACATCAGGATCAACAGGTGTCCCGAAGTGTGTTCTGATCAATCATCGCTCTGTGATTGACCTGGTTGAACAATTCTCTTCATTATTCAATTTTTCCAGTGAGATCATCCTGGGAAATCAAGCCCCGCTTGATTATGATGGGTCAGTTAAAGAAATCTGCCTGACCCTAAGAAACTCTTCCCGGATGCACATCATCCCAAAGATGTTCTTCTCCTTCCCTGCAATGCTCTTCAAGCATATGGATGAAATGAAAATCAACACGGTCAACTGGTCCACTTCTGCTTTGAGGATCATAGCCTCTCTAAAAGCCCTCGACAAAGTTAAACCTTCATTTGTTGACCGCTTCTTCTTTTCAGGTGAGGTCATGCCGAATAAGGTCCTGAATTATTTCAGGAAACACTTTCCAGAAGCAGCCTTTGTCAACCTCTACGGCCCAACGGAGATCACCTTCAACTGTACATATTTCAGAGTCAACAGACCCTTCACAGATGATGTCCCTTTGCCAATTGGTCAACCATTCCCACACACCAAAATCCTGGTCCTGGACGAGAATGACTCACCTGTTGAAAAGGGTGAAGTTGGCGAGATATGTGTCGGGGGTAATTCGCTTGCTCTGGGATATTACAATAACCCTGAAGCGACTGCGAAAGCATTTGTAAAATATCCGGAAAATAATAAAAGTGCAGAACGTATTTACCGAACAGGTGATTTAGGAAAATATAATCAGCTTGGTGAATTGATGTTTGTCTCCAGGAAAGACCAGCAGATCAAGCATATGGGTTACCGAATTGAACTGGGCGAGATAGAAGCTGCAGCTTACGCTGTTGAAAGCATCGAATCCGTATGCTGTGTTTATGATCAAACCAAAGACAACCTGGTCTTGTTCTACCAGGCAAACGAGCCAGATGATGAAACGCTATTCTCAGCGTTGAGGAACAGGCTGCCCAGGTATATGCTGCCTTCCAGGCTAATTCACAGTCAGAAATTACCGGTAACTCAAACTGGGAAAACAGATCGTCATAAATTACGAAAAACCTTAAACCAATAATATGATGTTTAAAGAAGTGATTGTCCTTGGAACAGGGAAACTTGCTGCACAATGTGCAAAAGCGGTTCAGGAATATGATGTTCCTGTTGTCGTCTATGATACAAATCAAACTAAATCATCTCTTTTACACCAATCTCTCAAAAAGAGTGAGATCGATTGTAAATTTGAGGACAAATCAGTCATCACCAAGGATCTGATGGATATCAGGGATGAGGTATTGTTAGTGAGTGCGATCAACCCCTACATCGTACCGAATAAGGTGCTGGAGAAAACCAATCTCTTCCGCGATAAACTGCCATTACGCCCTGCTTCCAAAGCATCCCGGTCGAAACGCGGAAGCCTGGGCAATATACGAGCAGGATCAAGAAACCGGGATAACATGGCACCTGATAACTTCTGACATTGATTCAGGGGATATCATTTCACAGAAGCCTTTTCCATTAAATGAAACACATACTTCTCTTAAACTCCTTCGACATCTTAATCACTTAGCATATCAAGCATTCCGCGAATTCTTACCGGACCTATTGGAAAACACTATTTCTACATGTCCTCAGGATAGACAATACGAAAATCAAGTCCATTATTCCTGGGAAGTACCTAACGGTGGATACCTTGATCTCAATTGGCCAACTGAGAAAATATCCGCATTCCTGAGAGCGATGGACTACGGCATCATAGAATTACTGGGAAAGCCAAAGCTGCTGCTTGATGATAGGTGCTATAATTGGGCGAATTATAAAATTACACGGAATTCTCAAACATTGAACAATGGCATCCAACAGACAAATTCATCGATCATTATCAATAGAGGTGATTTCCAATTCTTCTTAAACAAGTACTACTTGGCCGCAAACTGATTGATATTTACCAAGGAAATTTCAATGGAAAAAATATATAAAATCTTATCTTCTCTCCACCCAGATGTTGATTTCCAAAATCACACAAAATTGATCGAGGATGAAGTGTTGGACTCGTTTGATATTGTTACGATCGTTGGTGAAATTAATTTCGAATTTGGCGTAGAAATTGGTGTGGAAGATTTAGTACCGGAAAATTTTAATTCCGCTGAAGCGATGATGGCTTTGATCACTCGGTTACAAGATGAATGAATCTCAATCCTTAATTTTCATCAGGTAAATTATGAACTTCACATCAGGATTGTTTCTGTTGTTCTTATGTTTTGTATTGATCCTTTATTTCCTGGTCAAAAACAAACACCAATGGATCATTTTGCTGCTGTCCAGCTACGTCTTTTACCTTGCCTCTGGTTGGAAATTGGGTGTGTTCCTGTTATTTGCCACATTGGTCACCTTCTTTGCCGGCATATTATTGGAAAACTCAAATAATAAATTAAAAGTCCAATTGGGACAAATAAATATTAACCTGACAAATCATGAAAGAAAAAAATACCGGACAGAAAACAAGAAAAGAAAATCAAAAATTCTTATCATCTCACTCATATTAATTTTCGGAGTGCTTGGGTTTGTTAAATACTATAACGATTTTTCCTTGAAATTTGAATCGTTCTTTAACATTTTTACGCTTGATATCAACTTTCCCAAAATTAACCTTCTTTTACCACTGGGAATCTCCTTCTTCACATTCCAATCAGCAGGATATCTCATAGATGTCAATCGCGGAAAGATCAAAGCCGATAAGAACCTCGCGAAATTCGCCTTGTTTGTCTCCTTTTTCCCCCAGATCGTACAGGGTCCGATCAGTCGCTACGACCAATTGGCGCATCAGCTATATGAGTCGCATCCATTCAATTATGATCAATTCAAATCTGGCCTTCAATTAGTATTGTGGGGATTCTTTAAAAAATTGGTCATTGCTGACAGATTAGCTATTGCAGTAAATGCAATTTTCACAAGGTTTGAAGATTTTACAGGTTTATCAATATATTTTGGTATTCTTCTCTTTTCCTTTCAAATATATTGTGATTTTTCTGGAGGGATGGATATTGCACGGGGAATTTCAGAAGCAATGGGTATCAACCTGGTGAAAAATTTTGAAAGACCGTTCTTTTCCACCTCTTTGGACAATTTTTGGCGTAGATGGCATATTACATTAGGCTCCTGGATGAGAGATTACGTGTTTTACCCACTCTCTATTTCTAAAGGATTTCTCAAATTAGGCAGGTTCACCAGAAAAGTATTCGGTACTAAAATCGGGAAATTGATCCCGACCATAATGGCAATGGTGATCACTTTCTTGCTTGTTGGGATATGGCATGGGCCAGAATTGAAATATATTGCTTTTGGCTTGTATCATGGGATACTTCTATCCATTGGCATCATTTTCGCTCCGTTATCAAACTTCCTCACCGAAAAGCTTCGGATTGATCCAACAAAAACGCCCTGGAAGTTGTTAAGTATCCTTTGGGTATTTTTCCTGACAACTATTGGAAGGTATTTTGTCCTCAGTGATGGATTCCGTCATGCTCTGTGGATGCTCAAAAGAACATTCACCAATGTAAACCTGAAATTCCTGACAGATGGCACACTGTTGAACCTTGACTTAGCCCCCAAAGGTTTGAGTCTGGCATTGATAGCGATAGCATTCTTGATCACCATTGAGATTTTCCAGGAGAAAGGTATCCATTTCCGGAAAAAGATCTCTGAATTAAATTTGGTGTTAAGATGGTCCATTTATCTTGTAGGGATTTTTATTGTTTTGATTTTCGGGATATATGGTATCAATTACAACCCGTCTGATTTTATTTACAGGATGTTTTAGTCGATGAAAACCAAGCCATTTCTTCGAACGATCATTTTTACATTGGTGTTCTGTATTTTTTTCTCCGTTGCTTCACAAGTGCTTGCTGAAAAATTCGACTATTACAGCCAGACCACCAGATTCTACAGGCAGCCTGAAGATTCAATTGATGTATTATTCTTAGGTGCAAGTGGCTTTTTTAGGGGTGTTTCGCCTTTGATCATGTGGGAAGAACAGGGTTTTACAGGTTACTCTCGTGCAATCCCATCACAACAAGCCATTACTGCATATTATTATTTCCTGGAATCATTAAAATATCAGAGTCCAGAGGTTGTTGTTTTGGATGCTTATCGTCTGGTCAATGAAGCAAAATTTAAAAGGGACGAATTTTCTTTCCGAGCATCATATGTACCTATGCGATTTTCTCTGCTAAAACTTCAATCGCTCTTTGACGCCGCTTCAGGAAGTGACCTTAAAACAACCTTCAGCTATTTTGTACCCTTTTACCGTTTTCACTACCGCTGGAGAGAACTCAGCAGTGAGGATTTTCAGATCTTTAGTTTCAATAAGGGAGATCCATACAAAGGCCTTGGGGTGACGTTCGAGATATATCCTGTCACATTACCAGAAAATTTCATGGCACCCACAGATGAGATGCACGGCATTAAAATAGAACCCCGTGAATATTATGAGAAAATCATCAAAATTTGTATCGAGAGAGATATCGAAGTATTACTGGTCTCAATGCCAAGGTTCGTAAAAGCAGATTATTTTGAATATAATGCCGTCAGCAAGTTCGCAGAAGAATGGGATCTTACACTCATTGATTACAACCTGCCTGAGCTGATAGAAGAAGTAGGATTTGATCCCTTGACAGACGCGTCAGATGAACACCATGTGAACACATTTGGTGCTGAAAAGTTCTCCAGCCATTTGGGGGAATATATCCAAACACATTATGATCTGGAAGATAAACGGGATGATCCTGATTTCGTTCAATGGCATGCTGATGCAGAGCAGTTGCGTCAATTGATCAAAGAGAATCGAGAGGTCCTGGGGATATCAAATTGATCAGATTATTTATCAGTTATTGACCCTATCCTTTATCGTTGATGCTTCCCCTTCTTAGCCAATTCACGATGCCAGCGACAAGATTCATCCTTGGCACTCGTTCCATATACATTTGATATTCTTCCCCAAACTTATCCACATTACTGCGGTCTCCATCAAGCATAAATCGATAGATCAGGATCAGATTAATGCTGACAAGCAGCACCATAATCCAATGAGGGAGGAAACAACCCATTGCAAGAAAGAGCACCATCCCACCCAGGTACATTGGGTGCCTTACAAGGCTAAAAACACCAGTTGTGATCAAATCCCCTGATTTATTTCTCAATAGTGATCGTAAACTGAGGATCAACAATGCAATGCCCAGAATAAAGAACACTATTCCAATGTATTGAAGAAAATTCAGGTTCTGTGGTATATCAAGGACAAATAAAAGGAAGAAATACGCAATAAATGTCAGAATATGCAATATATATGCAGCGTACTCCTTTGTCTTTCCTGTCATTAAACACCTCCTCTGAATGGACGATCAGGATAACATACATTGTTCAAAGAACTGATTAATTCCTCGGAAAAATGATGCATTTCTCCAATGCTTACTAATATTATGCATCTTTACATCCGCTATTTCAAGACTGTCCTGAAAATGTCAAACATTACCTCAAGCTATCAAAATTCAAATCTCGTATCAAGTTATAATAAAACTCAAATACTTATCAAACAATAGTAACCATCCATAATTTGCTAAACAGGAATTATCTACAGGAGTTAAGGCAGTATGGCGAAATCTAATGATTTATTACATCGTTTTTCCAGCCTGATTAAATCCGAAAACGGATTTGTCTTTCGTGACCTAAACAAGAATGGAAAATTGGATATTTACGAAGATCCACGTCAAAGCATCGGAGCACGTGTTGATGACTTGATCAACCGGATGACAGTAGAAGAAAAAGCTGGCATGCTGTTCATCAATGGGACAATAATCAATCAGGATGGATCCATTGAAGACCCTTCAAAATTTGGAAAGGCTGAAATTTTTCCGGGGATGCCTGCACTTGTCGCCAGGACCCAGATGGAAGTGCAACTAATGAGCCATTTCAACATTTGGACAATCCCCAGTGCAAAGGCTATGTCTATTTGGAGTAATCATATCCAGCAGTTTGCTGAGGAGACTCGTCTTGGTATCCCTGTAACGATTGCATCTGACCCACGCAACCATTTTAGTTCTGCCATCTTCGAAATGCAGGCAAAGGATTATTCCCAATGGTGCCAGCATATCGGCTTGGGAGCCATTCGTGATCCTGAACTGGTCAGGCAATTTGCGGATATCACACGCAAGGAATATCTCGCTACAGGGATTCGGTTAGCACTGCATCCCCAGGTTGACCTTGCCACAGAACCTCGCTGGCCTCGAATCGGTGGTACCTTTGGTGAAGATGCCCATCTCAGCGCAGAATTAGTTGCCGCATATATCGAAGGCTATCAGACAAATACCCTAGGACCGGAGAGCGTTGCCTGTATGACCAAACATTTTCCTGGCGGTGGTCCACAAAAAGATGGGCTTGACCCCCATTTTGAATTCCAACAGGGTCAGGTGTATCCTGGAAATAATTTTGATTATCATCTTATACCATTTGAGGCTGCTATTGATGCCGGGACTGCTGCAATGATGCCATATTATGGAGTGCCGACTGATCAAACAGAGGAAAATGTAGCTATGGCCTTCAATAAAACCATCATCACCAGTTTACTACGTGAAAAGTACCAGTATGATGGTGTCATATGTACTGATTGGGGCGTGATCACTGACCTTGTCACACCTGCGTTTAAATGGCCAGCCCGTGCATGGGGTGTTGAACACCTGAGTGAGATCTTCCGGGTAAAGAAAGCGCTTGATGCAGGTGTGGATCAATTCGGTGGTGAAAGCTGCCCAGAATATGTGGTTGAATTGATCGAAAAAGGTCTCATCTCAGAAGAACGTCTGGATGAGTCTGTTCGGCGGCTGCTCCGCTTGAAATTCAAATTAGGTTTATTCGATCAACCTTTCACTGATCCTGAATATTTCACAGAAGTGTTTAACAACCCAGAATCGCATGCAGCAGGTCTTCAATCTCAATCAATGGCAGTGACTTTGCTCAAGAATACAGAACATATCCTCCCGCTTCACTCATCAATAAAAGTGTTTCCCAAAAATATCGATGCTGAGATAACCAGTGAATACACCCAGGTCGCGTCAGCTCCTGACGAAGCTGATATCGCAGTTCTGCGGCTCAGTACACCCTGGTATCCTGTTGAGGCTGCTAACCCAATGGCACGTGACTTTCACCATGGAGACCTGGACTTCAAAGGACAAGAAAAAACAGAGATCTTGAAGCTGCTGAATACCATTCCAACCATTGTTATCATCGCCATGGATCGACCGGCAGTTATCCCGGAAATCGATGCTGCTGCAGCAGCTTTACTGGTTGATTACGGGGCAAGTGATGTTGCTGTCTTGAATGTGATCTTTGGACATTCAGAACCACATGGAAAGCTGCCGTTTGAGCTCCCATCATCAATGGAAGCTGTTAGCAAACAGCGATCCGATGTCCCTAGAGATTCAGAAGAACCACTTTATCCATTCGGATTTGGATTGTCGTATGGTGATTAAACTCACGACCCTCACTAGTGATCATTACCCAGCAGGATTATTGATTGCTCACTCCTTCCCCAACCGTTTGACTCGGTAAAGATAACGTGTAAAATTAACCCATGCCATCCAATTCTCAGATACGAAAGTAAAGAAGAGAAGAACTATGAAAAATAAAAACGACGAAATGAAATTAAATCAACCACAACCAACCTCACCAGAAACGCCCGATCCAGTTCAAACGACTGAAACACCTGGAACATCTGAAATACCAGAAATGAATGAGAAACCTGCATCCGAACTCAATGACCTCCCACCAGAAAAAGCCCAACCCAGCCGAACGAAAATATTTTTCCGCAAAGCCCTCATCTGGCTTTTGGTGTTCATAATCGCTTTTGTTGGTGGTTTCCTCCTTGACCATTTCTTGCGATATAAACCGCTCTCAGATGATTTGCGTCAAGCAAATTTAGAAATGGATGATGTCAATCAAGACATCAGCGAAATACAAGCTCAAATTGAGCAGATTCAGCCCAAAATGGAAGCAGCTAATGCAAGAATTACCACCCTGGAAGATGATCTTGAAATAGCCAACGCACGCTTGCAGTTTTACCAGGTGCTGGTGGATGTGAACAACGCCCGTATCGCGCTTTTCCTTGAAAATATAGAAGAGGCTCAAACCTCCTTAAACGACACCAAGGAACGCATGGAGGAACTGCAGCCAGTCATCGAAGAGAGCAACCCGGAACTAGCCATGAGTTTACCCCGCCGGCTTGAGCTTATTATTGATGGGTTGGAAAGGGATCCAGAAACAGCCAGTATTGACCTGGAACTTTTCACGAAAGATCTACTCATGCTTGAACCTTTGTTATTCGAAGATTAATTTTTGTCCAAATCTAAGTAGAAAAATGAATACATGACCTGCCTGAACCAACGGCAAAATCAATTCAGGCTGTAGTGATCACCATTCAGATTCTATTGATCAATTGGGACAAAAGACAAGTTAATGGGATATCTAATATCTTAAAGGCAAAATGGGCGGAACAGGGCTCGAACCTGCGACCTCATCTGTGTAAGAGATGCGCTCTAACCAACTGAGCTATCCGCCCGACGCAACCATTATACCGCAATAATCATCAAGGACTCTCTCAGGAATGAAGATTTTTCGTTTCTCCAACCCAGACCTAAGCCCCCGATTTGGTTGGCTGTACCAGGATCAGATCGGACAAATCGATGGAGATCCCTTCGGCATCTACCGTCGACTTGACCCGGATATCCCTGTTGATGGTGTCAAAATCTTGCCACCTGTCCAACCAGGAAAGATCATTTGCGTTGGCAGGAACTACGCTGCCCATGCCAAGGAATTTGACAACCCCATCAGTGAGATTCCTGTTCTTTTCTTTAAACCAAGTTCCAGCTTGATTGGCGCAGGAGATCGTATCGTCCTGCCTCCCCAATCTCAGCACGTGCAGCACGAGGCAGAGCTTGCCGTGATCATTGGTAAACGTGGTCGTTGGATAACTCCCGAAGTTGCTCAGGACCACATATTTGGTTACACTATTGGCAATGATGTCACTGCAAGAGACATCCAGCGTGGTGATATGCTGTGGACACGAGGTAAGGGCTTTGATACATTCTGTCCCCTGGGTCCCTGGATCGAGACAGAATTTGATCCTGCCGATGCATTGATCACCTGCCATGTCAGTGAAGAGCTGCGGCAAATGGGATCAACCAGGGACATGGTCTTCCCCATCCCCCAGGTGATCGCCTTTATCTCTTCGGTGATGACCCTGGAGCCTGGAGACGTGATCCTGACCGGCACACCAGCCGGCGTGGATGACCTTAGAGCAGGTGATACAGTCTCCATCACGATTCAAGGCATCGGCACCCTGACCAACCCTGTCATGAGTGATGAACACCAGGGGGGAGGCTCATGATCGGACTTTCTATAACATTTTGGAAACTCAAATGAGTGTTGGGATATTGACTCTGGAGATCTATTTACCAGCATGCCATTCTTTAAAAGATAAACGCCGCTGCATTAAACCGATCATTGCTCGTCTGCACAAGGAATTCAACGTCTCAGTTGTGGAACACGACCATCACGATGTGTGGCAATCCTGCCAGCTCTTGATCGCCTGTGCTGCTGTAAATGGTGCGCAGGCAGAAAAACAGCTTTCGAAGATCATCCAGTTTTATGAAAATCATTGGCCGGATCTGCCTTTAACCAATGAAAAGGTCGAGATATTGGTTTTATGATATAAAGGACACTTATGGATTTAGGATTATCAGGAAAAGTCGCTCTTCTGACCGGCGCAAGCCGAGGACTGGGTTTTGCCACGGCAAAAGTGCTTGCTCAAGAAGGGGCACACATTGCGATTAACAGCCGTGATGCTGAAAGCTTATCTGCTGCCCGGAACAGGCTGGCAAATAGTAGGTGGTGAAATCATCTCGCTGCCTGGCGATGTCACAAAATTGGAAACACCCCAAAAGTTAGTCGAATCAACGGTTGATGCCCTCGGTGGTTTGGATCTTCTCTTCACTAATTCTGGCGGTCCGCCACCCGGCGCATTTGAAGATATCAATGAAGATGCCTGGCAGCACGCGATTGACCTGTCCTTTATGAGCCATGTACGATTGATCCGTGCTGCTTTACCCTACCTGCGCAAATCCAGCTCTCCTTCGGTATTAACGGTCACCTCCATTTCTGTAAAACAGCCCATCCCCAACTTGGTTCTCTCCAACAGTATTCGGGCGGCAACAGCAGGCCTCACCAAGACACTTGCCCTGGAGCTGGGACATGAAGGCATCCGATTCAACTCGATCCTGCCCTCCTGGACGCAAACAGAAAGGGTGAAGCAGTTATTAGCTGACCGTGCAGCCCGTAAGGGCACATCCCTTCAGGAGGAAATCGATCTACAAAACCAGAACAGTCCCCTAGGACGCATGGCCACACCGGAGGAATTTGCCAGCGCGGCAGCCTTCCTGCTTTCCCCTGCCGCATCGTATATCACCGGCGTCCTGCTGACTGTGGATGGCGGCACCTATAAAGGCCTGGTTTGATCGTGGCTCAATCTCCCTCAAGGTGATCTCTGGAGGCGTGTTGAGCGCATCCTTCCTACTGTTGAAAAACCCGGGCGTTATGTCGGTGGAGAACTGAACCAGATTGTAAAACCCTGGGAATCCGTTCGATCCCATATCGCACTGGTTTTCCCGGACATCTACGACCTGGGTCAATCCAATCTTGGACTTGCCATCCTCTACGACATCCTCAATAAGCGTGAAAATATTGCTGCAGAGCGCGCATTTGCTCCATGGCCGGACATGGAAACGGCTATGCGAAAAGCCGATATCCCCCTTCTCAGCCTGGAAAGCAGACGTCCTCTAGCTGAGTTTGATATCATCGGCGTCAGCCTGCCATACGAAACCCTCTACACCAATTTCCTGAATGTCCTTGACCTGAGTAATATTCCCATCTTCAGTCGTGACCGAAAGGGATCACATCCGTTGATCCTGGCAGGAGGTCAATCTGTATACAATCCGGAACCAGTTGCCCCCTTTGTGGATGTTTTCCTCGTTGGTGAAGGGGAAGAGGCTATCCTGGAAATCGTGGATGTTTATCAAACCTGGCAGGAGGCCGGTACTGATCGGCAAGCACTGCTGTTCCAGCTTGCAGCGATCCCGGGCGTGTACGTGCCCAGCTTATATTCTGTCTCATACCAGAAGGATGGCCAGGTCGAAAGCGTCACACCAATCCATCCATCTGCCAGCTTCCCGGTGATCAAACGCATCACGGCAGAGTTTCCACCCCCATTAACCCAATTTCTGGTTCCCAACGTGGAAACTGTGCAGGAACGTGTCAATGTTGAAATCATGCGCGGCTGTACACATGGCTGCCGTTTCTGTCACGCCGGCATGGTCAACCGTCCCATCCGTGAACGACCGGTAGATGATGTGCTCACTGCATTGCGTAAAGGTTTGGACCAAACCGGGTATGACCAGGTCAGCTTGCTTTCTCTATCATCTTCAGACTATTCCCATATCATCCCTTTGATAGACGGCCTGAAAAGCTTGCTGGCTGAACGCCACGTCAATATCAGCCTGCCTTCCCTGAGGATCGAATCCTTTTCAGATGAATTGATGGACAATCTGAAAGCCATTTCGCCGGGAGGTGGTTTTACAATTGCCCCGGAAGCCGGCACAGAACGGCTGCGCAAGGTCATCAACAAACCCATCAGTGATGAAGCACTGATGAACACCGTCCGGTCCATTTATCGACATGGCTGGAAGACGATCAAATTGTATTTCATGATCGGTCACCCCACCGAGACCCTTGAGGATGTACTGGCAATCGTTGACCTCTCAAAAGCAGTCCTTCAGGAAGGCCGCAGAATTGCGGGGGGCGCGTTCGCTTGAATGTGGGTGTGAGCACCTTCATCCCCAAACCCCACACTCCATTCCAATGGGTCGCCTTTGAAAATATTGATTTAATCAGAGAAAAACTCTCCCTGCTCCATGATGGACTGCGGGGAGCAAAGATCAAATTATCCTGGAACAATCCTGAATCCTCCCTGCTGGAAGCCTGGCTCTCCCGGGGAGATCGCCGGATTTCAGAGGTGATCTATCATGCCTGGAAAAACGGGGCAAGGTTTGATGCCTGGTCAGAGCACTTTGAAATTGAGCATTGGCTCTCAGCATTCAAACAAAGTGGTCTTGACCCGGACTTTTACAGCTATCGCCTTCGTGGTTTAGAGGAAGTGTTGCCATGGCAACATATCAATGCGGGTATTCGAAATGATTTTCTTTTGAAAGATTATGATTGGAGCATCCAGGAGAAAGTGCGCTCTGATTGCCGGGAAAAATGCTATGCGTGCGGCATCTTATCAGCTTTTAGTCAGTTGCGATCCGCTGCACCAAATGGCGGATGGAAGTGTCCCTGATATGAACCAGCAGGAATTGATCACACGTGTTCGCGTTTTATATTCTAAAGGGGAAAGCCTGCGCTTCACCGGGCACCTGGATATGCAGCGTATATGGGAACGCTTGCTCAGACGCAGCAAACTTCCTGTACGCTATTCCCAGGGGTTTCATCCCCGGGCGCGTCTCAACCTTGCTTCAGCCTTGCCGTTGGGGTGCATCAGTGATTCCGAGCTGCTGGATTTCTGGATGAATGAACCTGAATCGGTAAATGAAATCCAGAATAAGCTGATTTCTTCATCACCTCCCAGCCTGATGATCAATTCTGTTGATTTCGTTGACCTTCGTGAGGCTTCCCTTCAAGCTCAGATGAAAGCCAGTGAATTTGACGCATTTTTCTTTGACCCACAGGATCTGGCGATCTTAAATGAGAAAATCCAAGACCTTCTTTCGATGGATACCATCATCCGGACCCGTCGAAAAAAGACCTACGACCTGCTGCCGTTGATTATTAATTTACAAACAACACCTATGGATCAAGGGGTATCCGGGTTGAAGATGACTTTGAAGGCAGAACAGGGTTCCACAGGTCGACCTGATGAGGTTTTGGATGAATTGGGATATACAAACACTGAATACCTTGTTAAACGGACACAATTGATCCTATCTTCAGAATAAATTATCAATGTTTTCAATGTAATAATATTAGGGGCAGTCCTGCTGAAAGCCCCCGTAGGTGGCTATGGTAGGCTTACCACTATAACAGGTGAACACCTTTGGTGTACTGATAATCGTAGGTCATGCACGTTTGCGAAGCAAACTGCTTGACAAAAATAACATCATATCCATTGATCATGTCACGTAAGCTCCGCTGTACGTGATCTTGTATAACTCTTTTTGAGACAAATACGATAATTGGTCAGCATACCTGCTTTTTTGGTATAATCACCCCTGAGTATGTCCTGATGACATCCAATATGTTCCCGTGGCCTAATGGATAAGGCGACGGCCTCCGGAGCCGTACATGTGAGTTCGAATCTCACCGGGAATATTTCCGTTTAAATTGGCATCGTGTAAAATTGGGTTACCTGCATCATGGAAAGGATATCCATGCCTCTTGATGGACTTCACAACGAGTACGAAAAGCTAAAAGAAAGCATCCATTATCATAACCATCGCTATCATGTATTGGATGACCCGGTCATCAGCGATATTGAATTCGACCGTATGCTCAGCCGGCTGAAAAACGTAGAAACGGAACACCCGGAATGGATCACGCCTGATTCACCCACGCAGCGTGCTGGTGGGCAGCCTCTGGAGAAATTCGAGAAGATCAACCATCCAGCACCTATCCTCAGCCTTGCCAATTCCTACGATGAAAATGATATCCAGGATTGGTTTTCACGCATATCAAAACTGGATCCCCGGGTCAACCGGGCTGATTTCACTGTCGAACCAAAACTGGACGGCTTGACTGTTGTCCTGCGATACCAGGATGGCTTATTCGTCCAGGGGGCAACACGAGGGAATGGTGAGGTTGGTGAAGACATCACCGAGAACCTGCGCACGATCAAAGCACTGCCCCTGCGCATCCCCCTTACCGAAAAGGCACCCAATATCCCGGAGGTTCTGGTTGTGCGCGGTGAAGCACTGATCAATAAAGCAGATTTTGAAAAATTAAATAAACGTCTTGAGGAAAGAGGTGAAAAAACCTATCTTAACCCACGTAATACAGCAGCCGGTTCTCTCAGGCAGTTTGACTCAAAGAAAACAGCACAGCGCCCATTAACCCTGCTGATCTATGCGATCGTTCATCATGAAAATGGTGATGTACCGAAAACCCAATGGGGGCGGCTTGAATTCCTGAAAAAGATCGGTTTCCCTGTACCGGAGTCTTCCAGGCACTGTCAAACACTTGAGGAAGCCATCTCCCTGAGCTTGAATACAGAGCCGGATTCTTTCCCTTTCGAAATTGACGGCATGGTGATAAAGATCAACGACCTGGCATTATCAGAAAGCCTCGGTTATGTGGGCAAGGACCCACGAGGTGCCATCGCCTATAAGTTCCCAGCAGAGGAAGTCACCACCCAGCTGTTGGACATCGGTATCAACGTTGGCCGAACAGGTGTCATCACTCCCTTTGCGATCCTGGAACCGGTCGAGATCGGTGGAGTGATCGTCAAGCAAGCAACATTGCATAATTTCGATTTTATTGAAGAGAAAGATATCCGCATCGGTGACCGGGTGCTGGTCAAACGGGCAGGTGAAGTGATCCCTTATGTTATCGGACCGATCAAGGATTTGCGTTCTGGAGAAGAGGATGAATATCTCCCTCCAGAGGTCTGTCCTTCCTGTGGAGACCAGCTGGTCAATCCTGAAGGTGAGGTGGCATTGTATTGCACGAACAGCGCCTGCCCTGCCCAATTGGTGCGCAACCTGGAGCATTTTGTCTCCCGGGGTGCAATGGATATTGTTGGACTGGGGATCAATATTGTCGTGCAGTTAGTAGATGCTGGATTGGTGAAGGATATTGCTGACCTTTACAGCCTGGAAGAAGCCGAATTGCTCAAGCTGGAAGGTTTTGCAGAGAAAAAAGTGGAAAACCTGGTCGCAGCCATTAAGGACTTCCAAGACGCAGCCATTAGCCCGTTTGATCACTGGATTAGGGATTCGCGGGGTCGGCGAAGTTGCAGCCCGCGACCTGTCCCAGCACTATCGTAATCTGGTTGATCTGAGTAAGGCTGAACGTTCAGTCATCGAATCAATCCCTGGCTTCGGTCCCAATATCGCCGAATCCATTGTGGATTGGTTTGGGAATAAGGACAACCAGGCCGTACTGCAAAAATTGAAAGAAAATGGCGTCTGGCCAGTCGCGGAAAAGGTGGAAGAAACACCTCAACCACTTGCAGGACTCACCTTTGTGGTGACCGGTACGCTTCCCACCTTGAGCAGGTCTGAAGCGAAAACATTGATCGAAACGAACGGCGGAAAGATCACGGGCAGTGTCAGCAGCCGAACCAGCTACCTCGTTTTGGGTGAAAACCCTGGTTCCAAGTATGATAAAGCGCTCAAATTAGGTGTCCCAATTCTATCTGAAGATGCCCTGAACCATCTAATCGACGAAAGAAATTCATGAATCATATCGTATTAAAAAAAGGTCGTGAAAAACCTCTCCTCCGCCGTCATCCCTGGGTTTTCTCTGGTGCTGTTGCATCGGTTCAGGGCAATCCACAGCCTGGTGAAACCATCGCTGTTATCGACTCAAATGGTCATTTTTTAACATGGGGCGCATACAGCCCCCACTCACAGATCAGGACGCGGTATGGAGCTGGGATGAACACGATACGATCGACATCAAGTTTATAAAATCAAAAATCCAGGCAGCCATCAAACTCAGGGAAGAGTTGATCAATCCTCAATCCACTAATGCCTGCCGTCTGGTTCATGCTGAGTCGGATTACCTGCCCGGATTGATAATCGACCGCTATGACAAGTCTATCGTCGTGCAGATCCTATCCGCTGGGGCAGAACACTGGCGGGAAGAGATCGTCAGTATTCTTGTTGACCTCCTGGGGCCTGAAGCCATTCATGAACGCTCAGATGTAGCTGTACGTGAACTGGAAGGTTTGCCGCTCCGCAGGGGTAATTTGTTTGGGAACCTGCCGAAGCAGCCCATGCTCATCAAAGAAAATAACCTGGAATTCTATGTCAACCTGGAATCGGGCCAAAAGACTGGTTTTTATCTCGATCAGCGGGAGAATCGGCTCTTCTGTCAGGGTTTATCAGAAGGAAAAACGATCCTGAACTGTTTTGCATTCACCGGTGGATTCAGTGCGTATGCACTGGCAGGAGGTGCAAACTCGGTACTATCCATCGATTCCTCAGAAGAAGCCCTGCAGCTCGCTCACGACAATATCACCCTGAACGGGCTGCCTGATGAAAAATGCGAGTGGATTATGGGAGATGTTTTCGAAGAACTGCGTACCTTGCGCGACAAGGGAAGACAATTCGACATGGTCATCCTTGATCCGCCAAAATTCGCTCCGACTGCTTCCCAGGCAAAGAAAGCTGCCCGGGGGTACAAGGATATCAACCTGTATGGCTTTAAGCTGCTCAAACCCGGCGGATTATTGATGACCTTCTCGTGCTCCGGTGGGATTGACCCCGGGTTATTCCAGAAGATCGTCGCTGACGCCGCTCTTGATGCAGGTGTGTCAGCCCAGATCCTGAACCGCCTTACACAGGCACCCGATCATCCAACAAACTTGGCCTTTCCAGAAGGAACATATTTGAAGGGATTAGTTTGTAAAGTAAGTGAATTGTGATTGGTTACAACAGGTATTAGGCGATCAGTTATTGGGTATCAGGTAATAACTCGCGTTGAGTATTGGTTAAAATGTTTACAGGAAGGATAAGCAGGGAATAATGTCATATCTCATTACGAATACCTTTTTACAATTCACCATTCTCTAGTCACAATTCACGTATCCTGATTCCTAATACCAAATACCAGCCACCTGCTACCAGCTACCTGCTACCTACTACCTCCTACCTGCTAAAACGGAAATTCATACTGGCTCAAGCCCAATTTGTCCCGCACAAATATGAGGTCTTTCTGTAAATTCGGAATGATTTTCACGCCTTCTTTTCGCACCTGAATTTCTTTCTCATACTCTTTCTCACCAGCAGAATAGATCCGGGATTGCCCGGGTGCTTTTCGTGACGCTCGCAATTCCCGCAGGATCGCACCCGTTGTGTGCTTGAAGGTCTCAAGATCCACAAAACCCTCCACTTTTACCGCCATGAAGAAATGGCCAACCCTGAATGGACGCGGAGAACCATCTGCTTCTACACCCGTAAGGTCCCATAGGAATGCGCCTGTCTGAAATGATGCGCACATGATTTCCACCATCGTCGCCAATCCATAACCCTTGTGCCCCCCAAGCGTTTCACCCGCACCGCCCAAGGGGAGGAAAGCTGCATCGCCTGTTGTTAGCTTTCCAATGATTTCTTCAGCATCCGTCAGGTATTTGTTCTCCCGGTCAACCAGCCAACCTTCCTCTGCTTGCTTTTCTTCCCGGACAAGTTTTTCAATCCGGCCTCGCTGCACAATAGGTGTGGCAGCGTCATACAGGAACGGGAACGGCTCATCCGAGGGGGCTGCGAAGGCAATTGGGTTTGTCCCCATCATCGGCTGCGTGCCGAAAGTCGGGCAGACGGCAGGCCGGGCATTCGTAAACGTGAAACCGACCAGGCCCTGGGATGACGCCATTGTCGTGTAATATCCTGCAATCCCAAAATGTGTGGAATTCCTGACAGCGACAGAACCCATCCCATAAGTGCCTGCTTTTTCAATGGCTAAATTCATGGCATATTTTCCGATCACCATTCCCAACCCATTATTGCCATCGAGGACCGCAGTTGTTGGACTCTCCCAAATCAAATCAATCTGTGTATTAACCTGATGCTGCCCTGTGATCATTCGGTCATAATAATATCGCAGCCTGCCAATACCATGCGTTTCAATACCGCGCAAGTCTGATGCAATGATCACATCAGCACAACTTTGTGCATCATCGTGTGATGCACCAAATGCGATAAAACAATCTTTCACAAATGCTTGCAGTAAATCAACAGGTAAATACACGATCTTCTCAACCATAATCACTCCTCATTACTAACTGAAATTTCCCATTGTTTGAAAAGGGATACTTATCAATTTTAATCCCATTCATAAAGAATATTACCCGATGCTACAGTCCCAACTCACGATTCACACTTTACCATTCACGAAGAAATCCGCCTAATTGGCGGATTTCTTAAGTGGAGATGGCGGGAATCGAACCCGCGTCCGAAAGAATCGACCCTCGGATATCTACGAGTGTAGTTGGCTCACTCAATCTCGCTCAAGGTTTACCGGCCAACACAGCGACCCTCTTGCCAGCCGTTAGGACCCGAAAGCCCATCTTTCATACATTTAACGGCGTCCTGTATGGCATCCTGACTTTATGACGCCACACCCATCCTCGGCCAGGAAAACGGGGGATGGGGGACGAGGCCTCTTTACGAGACCTGCAACCTCAGCTCATCAGCTTACGCTGCGAGGGGGAGAGTTGCGTATTCAGTGCGATTGGCACTTAATTGGTGTACTGATTTTACGAGGTCGGTACCTCTCGACTCGCAATCCGGGACCAGCCTCTCCCGTCGAAGCCGATCATCCCCGAATAGATATTTATTATACGATATCTGTGTAAATAATGTATTAATAAGTGAATGGTGAGGCCAAATTCTCCTGAATTTGGCATACGACTGATGCGGTTTGCTCGAAGAGCACTCTTTGAGTGATGCCGCTTCAGTCTATTGTGAGTAGTGAAAAGTTGATTCCAGTTTCAGGCGACCAGTTATCAGTTATTAGGAATTTGGTTTTACAATGCTACTTTCAGCTTTGAACTTTGAGCTTTCAGCATTTACCTACGACCTATAAGCTATGAGCTATTAGCAATAATCTACCAGTTACTCACCAAATACAAACTCTGCCACCAAGACATCATGATCGCTCAACCGCCCATCATATCTGAACTCGCAATTGAGATGCACGACATCAAAGGATTCCAGATTTTCTTCTAACCCTGGTGAGATCAGGATATGATCCAGTGCCTGGCTGTTCCCCTCATAAATATAAGTGTATTGATCCTCTTTGGGCAGTGTTTCGATTAGATTCAACATGATATCGCCTGCGATGATATCCAGTGGTGGGGAGAATTGAAAATCATTCAAATCACCTAGGACGATCACCTTGCTGTCCGGATCTACAGCCAGGATCTCTGCAACAAAATCGTGCACAACTTGCGCCTGCTTGATCCGTTGATCCTCCGATTCAAGCAGCGGCGGTTGAAACTCTCCAAACAAGCCCTTATCCTCCCCTTTCGAAACGAAATGGTTGTTGATGATAAATAGAGTCTCACCCTGAAAAGAAAAACTTACTACAAGCGGCCTTCTGCTGGAATAAAATGCCGGGTTGACCGGGTCAATCCTACCTGGATTATGCGACAGAATGGGTTCACCCCCCTGATCCAGGATCTCAACAGGCGTTCTGGCCTCTCCCGCAGGAGCGGCAACCAGGGAAAAACCAACGTCCATTCGATAGAGGAAACCCTGCCGAATATTTCCCAATGGGATACCGCCTTCAGTTCCTGGGGAAGGGTCAATATCCACATAGGCATATTGGGGACCACCCAGCCCGATGATGGCATCTATGATCTCCTGGTAAGTTTGATCCGCAGATACTTCCTTATCCCCTTCGCTGCCGTCGTTGTCCATGATCTCCTGTAGACCGATAATATCTGGAGAAGCCAGGTCTTTGACAATTTGGTCTGCCAGATGAGCGATTCGCTGTGTATCCAATGCGGATAGATTGTAGATGTTATAGCTGACTACGCTAATCTGGTTTTCCTCTGAAGAAAGGCGTGCAGACTCAGGACTTAGGTCCCCTGAGGTGAATGAAATTGCATCGGTCACCTGGATCTTAAAATTCCCGAAATCATAATCCATCACACCGATGATCGGGTCCTTAGAATAATCACCCACGTTCACAAAAGGTGTGGCTTCCAGCTTATCATCCAGCATGATCCTTTCAGGGTTGTAATCCTCCTCCTGGATAACGATCCCTCCCCGTGGGGTTCGCAGGTTGCCATTTTTCCCATTATCAGCCAGCACAACAATTTCCTTGTAGACATTGGTTGGGCCAACCACGACAGCATCATTGACCTGGACAAGCATTCCTTCCAGGCTTTCATAGAAATCTATCCCATCGTTTTCAGGGTCAAAGGTTGCATTTTCGGTGATGAAACCATTGGTATCATCATCAATGACCTCAGTTGGGGGCACCCTTCCCCCTTCACCGATCACAGTGGGTATTGGAATTTCATTACCGCTGCTGATCACAGATAATTCCGGATGTTTCAACGTTGTGATGGAAAGATTGCCGTATCCACCACCGGGAATATCTTCCTCAACCTTTGCGCTCAGGATCACATGGTCCCCAACCTTTACTGCTGGAGGTGTCTCTGTGAATACGAAAATCCCTTCAGATGTCGCTGGATCCTCATCAGATACAATTGACTGCATATAAAATCCATCGGACATATTAACCGTTACGATCCCTTCAACATCTGTCACAATCACCTTTCTGTAAGGAGAAATGTGCCCAACGCCCTGGATTTCAGGGATCGTATTCCCCTCCTTTTCCGATGTTGGTGAAGGCTGTTCTAGAAGGTTGGAAGTCTCAGTTGTTTCTACGACTTCTTCAGGAGTTGGTGTTGTGGTTTCCATTTCTCTCTTACAACCTATCAGGGAAATGATCACTAATATACTGACGCAAATCATCAATGACAATCGATGTATGCAAACTTTTTTTTGGGACATATCACCTGTTTTCTTAATATTGGACTATTAGAGTACCAAACAAATTATAAACCATCAATGATTGCCTGGCAGCGTAATTTTTTCATCATTATTCAAATCACTTCTCGCAGACATTTAAATTTGAAGTAAAATGTAGGCATGGAGATCAAGATTGCTGTTTCGAAAATAAATAAGCATGGTGCTGGGAAAAGCGGTGATACCGTAGAGTCAATTGAAAGGCCAAACGGCGGGTTTTCCATCGTCATGGCTGACGGGCAAATCAATGCTGTAGCTCAGAAATCTATCTCCACCATGGTGTGTCACCGGGTAATCGACCATATCAGCAATGGTGTTCGGGATGGCGCAGCCATCCGGGCAACGTCCAGCAGGCTGTTTTCTGAATCCGACGGCAGCATTAAGGCAAACCTGAATGTCCTCAGCGTGGACCTGCAAACCAACACCATTATCGTCTCCAGAAATAATCCAGTGCCTGTTTATCTCATCAATCAGGGCAAAGTCGACTGCCTGCAAGCCTTCAGCGAGTCAATAGGGACAAGGTCGGATATCTCCCCAACTATTGTGGAACTTGAAATCCAGCCCAATATGGCAGTGATCGTCTTCTCTGATGGGGCTTATAACGCCGGGCAGTTGAACAAAAGTGAAACAGAAGTCAGAACGATGATCAAAGCGCTTATCGAGGAACAGGAACCGCCAGCCCAAGAGCTGGCAGATTACCTGCTGCACAGAGCGATCCGGCTGGATGAAGGAAGGCCCAATGACGATATGAGCATCCTTGTGATGCAGATTTCCCCGCGCTCAACCGACCAGATTCGGCGTATGAATGTGTCCATGAACATTGATGGTTGATCATTCGATAATTCCTTCCCATCACTATCCCCTAAAACAATGCCACTACATGCGAAACAATGGTCAGTTTACTCAATCTCACCATCCCCTTAGGAGGCGTTAATGCGTCAAAAAGTCGTGCTGGTCACCGGAGCCAACGGTGAAATCGGTCATGGATTAATCACACACCTGGCTGAAACCACCCAGGCAAACATCGTTGCCCTGGATGTTATCCCACTTGATAAATCCCTGCGCCCCATGTGCAGCACCTACATCGTCGGTGACATCCTCGACCAGATGCTTCTTGGCAGGCTGGTTGTGGAGCACGAAATTGCCACGATTTACCACCTGGCATCCATCCTTTCCACAAAAGCAGAATACAACCCGGAGACCGCCCACCGCATTAACGTCGAAGGCACCCTGAACCTGCTCAGACTGGCAGTTGAACAGTCTCAATGGCAGGGGACACCGGTCAAATTTATCTACCCCAGCTCCATTGCAGCCTACGGGATTCCCACACTGAATGAGAAAGTGCAGGCAGGTCCTGCAGTTGAATGTGAATGGACTCAGCCCACGACCATGTATGGATGCAATAAATTGTATTGCGAACACCTTGGACGCTATTACAGCACCTACTACCGCCAGCTCGCTGCCGATTGCGGCGGCAGGGAAACAGTTGATTTCCGTGCGATCCGTTTCCCCGGGTTGATCAGTGCGGAGACCATCCCCACTGGCGGCACCAGTGATTATGGACCAGAGATGCTCCATGCTGCTGCCAGCGGCGAGGAATACAACTGCTTTGTACGCCCTGATGCAACCATTCCATTTATGGTCATGCCGGATGCCGTCAAATCACTCGTGATGCTGGAAGGTGCCCCGAGAAACCGCCTGTCGCAATTTGTTTATAATGTCACAAGCTTCAGCCTGTCCGCTCAGGAGATTCATGATATCGTCATGGAAGCTTTCCCGGACGCAACTATACACTTTGCAGTGGACGACTGCCGTCAGAAAATTGTGGATACCTGGCCGGAACGATTGAATGATTCTGCAGCGCGCCGTGATTGGGATTGGGAACCATCATATGATTGTCAGCGTGCCTTTAATGAGTACCTCATCCCTGCTATCCGAGCGTGTTATTAATAAACCATGATTTTGTGTTCACATTATTAATTGCTCATTAAATCGTCACTCAGGAAATAACTTCAATTTGGTAAGCTTTTATATAGCAAGATTTTCTTGAATACACTTTCGTATGAGACAGGCATAAATGAAAAAGCACAAAAGGAGCCGCCATATGGATGCTTCCACAATTATTCTGATCGTAATCACGATCCTATTGCTGATATTTGCCCTCATTCGGGATGAAACCATTGCAATTGACGGCATCAAGCTGGCTGGTAAGACCATCTGGAATAATCTCTTGCTGTTATTGACTGGTTTCCTGTTATCAGGACTGGTGCAGGTCCTGCTCCCCAAAGAGATCATAGCAAATTGGTTGGGAAATGAAGCCGGTATCAAAGGGGTTCTGATAGGATGCTTGGTAGGCGGTTTGATCCCAGGCTCTCCTTATGCTGTTCTCCCCATCGCAGGGGGATTTTATAAAGCCGGTGCTGGCCTGGGTGCAACAGTTGGTTTTATCACTGCCTGGTCATTGTGGAGTGTTTCGCGTTTACCACTTGAAATTTCATTGATTGATCCCAAGTTCGCTTTGATCCGTTATACCATCACCTTTATCTTTCCACCCACTGCCGGCCTCCTTGCACAATTATTAAGCAAACTGATCACAGTGTAAATACAACATGCTTTTTCATGTCAAGTATTTGAAATACCCAAATTTAAAGAAGGTTATCCAAAAGCTCACCCAAACCACCTGATAATTGAATTGTCTTTTCCAACGGGATCCAATAGAATTCTGAAGGCAATCGGTTCCTGCGTGCCATCTGAAGGTGTTTCTTCATATGAAATCCATGTGTCAGGAATGGAATCCTCGCAATCGAATTGAAAATAATGCCTTTCATGGATAGCATTCATGCCAAATTCACGCATATCACGTCGCACAACACCGATATTTTGAACAAAACACAGGTCATTGATGCCTGTCTCCTCCCGAACCTCCCGCTGGACTGCTTCTAAAAGGTCTTCTCCATCTTCAACGGTTCCCCCGGGCACCTGCGTTCCAGCTTCAGGAAAATCCACATGATCAAAGACCAGAAGCTGCGTACCTTCCGCATTGGTGCGAAGAATATACGCATAAACCTTCTTATGAATTAGCGTTTCAGCTTGATTGACCAATATTGAATTGACCTTCCTATCAGGTTGCACTAAAATGGTACCTGTACTTTCATTTTATCAAGAAACAGGTTAGATATGCCAATCTACGAATACCAATGTCTGTACTGCCATGCTGAGTTTGAACTGATCCGGAGCTTCAAGGATGCTGATAGCAAACTGCATTGTCCTACTTGCCAGGGAACCTATGTCAAGCGTAAGCTCTCACTGTTCAATGCCTCCAGCAGTGGCAAATCTCTTTCAAGCAGCAGCTGCAGCACCTGTGCCAGCAGCAACTGCAGTACATGTGGAGGTCATTGATGAAGAACCAATATCACCTCGCCCTGATCACCGGCGGTTCAAGCGGTATCGGCCTTGCTTTGGCAAAACAACTCGCAGGTGAAGGCGTGAGTGTATGCCTCTTGGCAAGAGATCAAGAAAAACTTGATGACGCAAAAATCGAGATAGAAAAGACAATGAAAGACACATCCGGTCAATTTGTCGATACAATCTCATGCGATGTAACTGACTTTAATAACCTGGTTGAAGTACTGGATGATTGGACTGCTGATCATGCTGTTCCTGACCTGGTGATCAACTCAGCAGGCATCACCTATCCCGGTTATTTCCAGGAAATCCCCGTTGAAACCTTTCACAGATTGATGGAAGTGAACTATTTCGGGACTCTGCATGTGATGAAATACATCGCCCCCATGATGATCGAACAGGGGAAAGGCACCATTGTCAATATATCCTCGCAGGCAGGCTTTGTCGGTGTATTTGGCTATTCAGGCTACGGCGCTTCGAAATATGCAGTGCGGGGCCTCAGCGATGTTCTCCGTGCTGAGCTGAAACCCCTGGGCATCCAGGTTTCCATCGCTTTCCCACCTGATACACAGACACCGCAGTTAGACTTCGAAGAGCCCCTTAAGCCACCTGAAACAAAAGCGATCGGCGGCAGCTCTAAGGTGTTGAGCGCAGAACATGTCGCCAGGGATATTTTGAAGGGTGTCTGTAAAGGTAAATATGTCATCATCCCCGGTTTGGATGGGAAAATTTTTTTTCATTTGATCAATCTGCTAGGCGACTTAACTTACCCTGTTATGGATTTTCTTGTCAGGAGTGCACAGAAGAAGAAATCGAAAGAACAATAAAAGCAAAATATATCAAAATGGAGCTGTTCCAAAAGGTATGGGGATAGTATCCCAATTCAATTACTCAGAAATTACATTATCAGAATAAAACTACTCCATTACAAAGCCTTCCCTAGGGGGAAGGTGGCACACCAAAGGTGTGACGAATGAGGGTTTTGAGCCTGATTATGCAAAAAACACTCTCCAAAACATTAAATACCAACTTATGAAACAGTTATTAATTTTGAGTTATGGCTTAAATCTGGAAGTAATTTCAATCCCTTATCCCTCATCCCTCACGTCATACCTCCTCAGGGCTGGCAGTCAGCCAGTTTCTGACAGCTTCCCCGGGGGAAGCCTTAATTTGTACGGAAAAAGAGAAATCTTTTTTGATTTTCCTTAACGGATAAGAGGCTGCCTATCAAGACAACCTCGTTTGCAAAATATAATGCTTCTGAAGAGTGACCTTCCAGAATTCCTTTTTGTTTATCCTGATAACAAGGACATATCAATACTTATTTAAGCAGGATCGGCAGGAAAGATTTAATCCAAACATCCTCGACAGCTAATGTAAAGTACTCCACCGCAGCATACGGTGGGGTGTCAGCCCCAGCATATCCACCGAACACCCAAATCCCTGGCAAACCATCGTTGGGATCTGAACTGGTCAGGGGGACAAATGCATCCGCATGGTTGCGGCGTGCATACTGCAGATCCGGGAAACTCGTATCATATGTGTCTGATAGGGGGTCATATGTCCATACGTCTGCTGTATGTCCAGGCCACTGACCTCCTCCAGTAAAAACAACTTTGCCCGCCACCTCGTTGAAGGTGCTGCTTGAATCAAAACCAAGTGCCTGGCCTTCCGAATACGGACTGGGTAAGTCATCCACGGCTGGATCATTCCATGTCCCCACACCTTCCGGGTCAGCCATCACTTCAGCCGTGGTTTGAGAGTTTAAGGTATCCGTTCCATTGAAAACCGTCCCACCAAAGGCGTAGATCTTACCATCCACAACTGCTGCATAGAGATAACTGCGCGCAAGGGAAAGATCACCAAGCTGAGTAAATGTTTGGGTGACAGGATCGTACCGATCCGTCCGGGCAAGTTCATATGGTGAAGCTGTTGTCCGGAATCCTCCGAATACATACACCTTATTGTTATAAACCACATTTGCACCAGGCACATAACCTGAATAAGCACCTGGCAGCGTTCCGACCACAGACACACTGTCTGCGTTGGGATCATAGCACTGCACATTCAGGGTGCTACCGCCACCCGAATCCCGGCCCCCAAAAGTACACAATAGATCATCTGCACCGTCATTGACAAGGTTGACTGTGTAGTTCGAGATTGGCGTGGACATGTCTGTCCCCGTATCCAGGCAGTCTCCGGTTGCCGGGTTGTATGAATAGATACTTCCGTCGGTTGTGTCACCGCTTCGTCCCCCCAGGGCATAAATCAAACCAGTACCCGGGAAGTATTCTGTGTCAAATCGAGTCCAATCGAAGCAGGCTGTTGGACCATCGTTCCACTCACCAATATAGGTCAATTGGAAATCCTGAACGGTCGTCAACCCCTCCAGGATTTCAACACCGAAAACTTCATCAGAAGTATAGCCGTTCTTGCTGGCTGTCACCGTATAGGTGCCTTCTGGGACGGTCATGGTGTAAAAACCGCTCGCATTCGTTGTTGCCGTGGTCAGTGCTGTCACCGAGGCACCTTCGATGGGATCCATGCTTTGATCGTAAACATATCCCTCCAAAGTGCCGGTTGGTGATGTTGAACACGTTGCCAATCCAGCCTGGTAAACATCCAGGTAGCCGTAGCCGTAGGTGTAGTTTCCTTCCCCATCCGGTGGGGCACCGCAGCTTCCAGCAGGTGCTGTGCCGGCGTTATCCTGAAGCAGCTCAAAGGTCGCTGTCATATCCCCGATCAAAGCCGGGTTGCAGGACCAGAGTAAGGCAACTGCCCCGGCAGAGTGCGGTGATGCCATGGACGTGCCGCTAGTAACCGCAGGTCCATCCATCCGTAGGGATGGTCGAACAAACAGCCACACCGGGCGCAGCGATATTGGGCTTGGTGTATGGGTCATGTCCATAAACCGAGGGTCCGCGTGAGATAAGCTAGCGATCGTCCCGCTGCTGTCATGGGAACCGGATGCAAAGGATTCCTGGTAATCTCCCGGAGAACCGATGGTACTGCAATGTAGGTCCGGGATTTCCTGCGGAAAAGGCAGGGAAAATACCTGCTGCTCGCCATGCCTGGACCTTCCCCTGGTACCAGGAGTCCCCGCCACCGCCGCCCCAGGAGTTGTTGACGATATGGGGTCGATTGGATGGATTCCCATCCGGTGCCAGGATCCAGTCCGCACATGGTGTTCAGCGCAAATTTGAACACGTTGTAATTCCTCATATTCACAGCCCTTGCAGGCGATCCACTGTGCATTGGGAGCCATCCCAGCCTGGTATGTCAAACCCGGGTCATCATCCCCCACCATCGTGCCCATTGTATGCGTGCCGTGGCCGTTGTTGTCGCAGGCTCCAGATGTGCCGCAGATATCGGAAGGGTCCTCCCAGCAGGCAGGGTCGGTCGGATCAGATACCGCATTTATAGGACTGGTCCAAACCCGGGTGGTCCCACTGCACACCGGTGTCAATGTTCGCCACCAATATGCCATCCCCCTGGAAGCCGAAAGCAGACCAAAAATCATCCGCATTGGCATAGCCAATCCCCCAGGCGAGGCTGCGGATCTCAGCATCGGTGATGATTGTCCTCTCCTTTTCGAGAGGTTCGATGGTGGCTGTCCGCGGCGCTCGTATCCAGGCCACACCAGGCAGTGCTGCCAGTGTTTCAATCGAGCGCAGCGCACCGCTGAAGACCATCACCTCATTTCCTGCAAAAAACGATTGGTAGGACAAACCCTCATTCTCCAGGTAGGTGATGATCGGCAGCTGGGTACGTGCAGCTGTTTCTTTTAGCATTTCGTAAACGTACCGGCCGCGCTCATCCCAATCCTGGATGGAATATGCTGCCCTCAGGTCTGCCTGCTCAGCCATTTCGATCACGTAGTCCGTGCTGCCTTCCCTGGAGAGGACCTCCCATAATTCAGGGTCTACATTATCTGCCCCCTGATGCGGTGATGCTGGCTCATCATTCATGGCATTGGATGCTTTATCCGGGGTCAACAGGAACCCAAATATAAGTAAAACGGTAAGGATGATGGTGACAGTTTTCTTTGGCATCGTTTTTCCTTTTTTTTGTTTTAAGAGTTGGATAAATGAATTTGTATCAGTATAACATATCAAAAGCTGCTGTAAGGAGCTTACAGCAGCTTTTTTATGAGACGTATTGCTTACGAAACACTCGGGAAAGTCCTGATGAGATGTAGAAATCAATCAGTCCTTAGAGCAGCAAATTTAATTACCTTTTACATGTTGTTGATGGGATAGGGTAATGAACCCTATCCCATTATTCACTTTTTTATTTATTGACTAAGGGCAGGTAGAAGAAGATGTCCGTGCCGCCCAGACGGAAAGCACTATCGTAGTTAATAGAGGATATACCTCTCCAATCCAGCCATGAGGTACCCCAACCAAAAAATCCTCCTGGGTTGATCCATTGACCAGCAAAACCATACGGCGTATCAGCACTTTGCCGACCATATTGGCCGTATGCATAACCTTCCATTGTCGGATAGAAGATCAGCCAGTATCTGCCCTGAGGCAGCGTCACCGGTTGAGGAAGCTGAAGTAAGGTATTGGAATCAAACCCTCCAGATCCGGGAAAAATCATAATATGCGGATCAAAAGGCGAAAGGGACAAGGACCAGATCGGAAGCGCACCACCGCCTTCAGGGTCCCCTGCCGGGATGCCGCCGTTATCCTCATAGATCTCAAATGTCAGCCAATAAGCATCATAAAGCGTCGAAAAAATACCCCATCCAGTTCCAGGCACGAAAATATAATTTAGCTTCCACTGGGTATGGACAAAGAAATCATCTGCCATGTACGAGCTGGCAGTTGGCTCATCAGGGAACTCCTGATCTGCAACTGCGCTACTTCGATTTATTTGACTCAGGGACTGGTTCCACAATGAATAGCGAACATACCCCTGCACGATGAATGGGAATCCCTGCTGTGTACCTGTAAAGGAATCCAGCGCAGGGCCCCAGCTTGTCGTATACTGCATCCCATTTCCTGTGGTCGTCTGTCCAAGGATGCTGATCGGAGGTGCCCAGGGGCCTGAGTACGAAGGGAGCGTGCCATCCATCATCCAGTCCAACCAGTAAGTACCCGGCGGGAGGGTGACACCCGCACTGACCACATTTGCCATTATTGGAAAATCTGTATTTCCAAAATCCATTTCATCCACTCGGTACACATTCGTCCAATAGGTATTGATTAATCGGTTAGTCGCTAGATCACCAAACACCACGCTGCTGCCAGCATCATCAGGGGGACCATCCCAGATTTGGTAGTAAACCCCGGTAATCGTTGACGAAGTTGTTGTCCCGCTCTGGAAGGCAAAAAAGGTAAAGAGGTCTACCAGCCAGCCTGCTGGATCAGTAACCTCGAACTCATCCGCCAAACGGTAACCATTGTCAAACTGGTGACCCCATCCAAGTGTGCTCATCCCCAATGAAGTCTGCACTGCGCTGGCGTCGGCAATGGGATACCCTCCCAAAGGATGTGTGACTAATGGGCCGTTATCCCAGCCGAAGGAGCCTTTGCTGGTCGTGTCGTGCAGCCACCAGATGGCATTGTGCAGCACATCCGGCATGCGGCCTTCCCAGATAAAAGAAGCACCGAAATATCCATTGATTGTGACTACGCTGCGGTCATCCTTAGCAGCTACGTACAACTCCCCATCCCCCCAGGTCGCGACCTCAGATGAGCCCGGTGTCATGTAGGTACCACCAATTCGGTAATAATCGCACACGCTCGCATTGCCGAACATGATCGGGCTGGCTGTGTTGTAGCCGTCCATACAGCTGTATGAATATAAGAGATTAACCCCATTCATGGCAGTATAGTCCTCTTCCATGAAACGTCCTGCCAATTCCCAGCCATGCGTCCCAATAGAGAAGCTTCCATTGATGACCTTTCCTCCGAGATCTACATAATCTGCTAATACATCCCCAATTGCTGTGGAATTGTAGTATTGATAATTCATCCAGGTGATGACCACATCGTATTCTTTCAGCAAGGAAAAGGGTGGGGTGCTATAACGTGCATCATACATATCCACCACACCCAGGTCACCATAAGCCTGGAGTAGTGTCTGGATTGGGCTGGACCCAGGAATATCAGCATCTGCATACAATAGGAGTACATCAGGTCCTGAAACCGCATGGATGCCCTCCTGAATAATATAGGACCCCTCAGGTCGGTTTTGATCGTCGCCACTTGCGATAACACTCCCCTCTCCAGGCGGTTGACTTGCAGGCAACAGGACCTCTACTGCGCCTGGAGGGATTTCCCTCTCAAGGGTTTGCCCGGTTAAAACCTTCGACTCAACGGTGACAATACTGTTCTTTGCCGTGGGGGGTTGTTCCAGGATGAGCCCTTCATCCAGAACAGCCGGGTTTCCCTCTTCCCCTGAAGTCAGTGTTGGCGGGTCAAACTCCTCCGCAAAAGCAGGCTGGATATTCGAAATTTCCATGAATGGAAGGACGAACAATCCGATAATGATCAAAAGTGTGATTGTCTTTCTAATGCGCATCATATCCTCCATCAAACGATTGTTTAATTGGAATTATTTCTTTTTGTTTGCGAAGATTGATTGAGTTGACCTCCTTCTATTAATATGAAATATTTAGGCTTATTTTCAATAAATTATTGAACATCACACAAAATAATTTAGCTGATTAGGTCAAAGTATTGTTGTAATCATTGCTTACCTTGCCATTACTATTCGCATTAGTTGATAAATTCAGGAATGTCGTTGGATTTGTTTGTCTATACATCTTATAATATAAACTAATTTTAATTTTCCGTCAACGCCATTTTTTGTATGTTGTGTATGTATGATGAACTTATTAAAACACCTATACAACCAAAAATACAAGGCTGCTATGAGCAAACACAGCAGCCTTTATAAAACAAATACCAGGAAAGGATAGGGCTACAAAATCCTATCCTTTCCGATTTTAGCCTATTTTTGGATCAATGGCAGGTAGAAGAAGATATCCGTGCCGCCTAAACGGAAGGCAATATCTGGTTGAGAATAACCAGTTGGAATGCGCCAATCCAGCCATCCTGAACCAAAACCCCACCCAATCTGTGGGTTAACAAACTGACCTGTATGCCCGTAAGGTGTATCAGCGCTCTGGCGTCCAAACTGGCCATAGGGAGAACGATACATCGTGGGATAGAAGACCAGCCAGTATCTGCCTTGAGGCAGAGTCACCGGGTCAGGAAGTTTTAGTAAGGTATTGGAAAGCCAACCCCCAGATCCAGGGAAGATATTGACATTCGGATGGGTTGGTGGAATGCTTACAGACCAGATCGGAGGCAAACCGCCGCCTTCAGGGTCCCCTGCCGGGATGCCGCCGTTATCCTCATAGATTTCAAAGGTCAACCAATCGGCATCAAAAAGCGTCGAAAAACCATTCCATCCATGTCCGGGCGCATAGACATAATTCACCTTCCACTGAGTATGGACGAAGAAATCATCTGCCAGGTAGGCACTCAGCGTTGGAATATCCGGGAATTCCTGGTCAATAACAGGAGATCGATTGACCTGGCTCAGAGACTGGTTCCACAGCGAGTAGCGCACGTGCCCCTGCACGATGAAGGGCATCCCCTGCTGGGTGCCGGTACCGGAATCTAACGCTGGACCCCAGCCTGATACGTACTGCATCCCATTTCCAGTGGTTGTCTGTCCAAGAATGCTGATTGGCGGTGCCCAGGGACCGGATGCGAGTGAGCCGTCCACCATCCAGTCAATCCAATAAGTTCCCATGGGCAAGTACACATCTGGCCTGACCACGGCTGCCATAATCGGCCGGTCTGTACTTCCCATGTTGGTATCCAAGACCCGGTACATATTCGCCCAGTAAGTTTCCCTCAGGCGGTTGGTGGTGAGGTTTCCATATACCACACTGCTGCCCGGGTCATCCGGTGGGCCATCCCAGATCTGATAATACACACCTGTAATGGTCGAAGTGAGTCCTGAATTTGTTTGATATGCAAAGAATGTAAGCTGCTCCACATCCCAACCTGCAGGGTCAGTTACCTCGAATTCATCAGCCATGCGGTAGCCGATAACATACTGATTACCAAATCCATAGAGGTCCAATCCCAGGCTTGTATCCAGGACGCTGGCATCCATAAGGTCATAACCTCCAAGGGGATGGGTAACCAATGGGCCGTTGTCCCAGCCGAAAGATCCTATGCTGGTCGTGTCGTGCAGCCACCAGATGGCATTGTGCACCACATCCGGCATCCGGCCTGACCAGGCATAATTCTGTTTACCGAAGAACCCGTTAATGCTGACCACGCTGCGGTCGTCCTTCGCAGCCACGAACAGCTCCCCATCGTTCCACGTCGCCACCATGGATGATCCGGGTGTCAGGTAGGTACCGCCTATTCGGTATGTGTCACAAACGCTTGCGTTCCTAAACATGATCGGGCTGGCAGTATTATAGCCGTCCATACAGCTCATTGCATACAAGAGGTTTCCACCGTTCATAGCAGTATATCCCTGATTTATAAATCGCCCTGCCATTTCCCAGCCATGCGTTCCAATTGAGGCAATTGCATTGATGACCTTTCCCCCCATATCCACATAGTCCGCCAGGAGATTGCCGATTGCTGTAGGATTGTTGTAAACATAATTTGACCAGGTGATGACCACATCGTATTCCTTCAGCAAGGAAAAGGTTGGGGTGCTATAACGTGCATCATACATATCCACCGCACCCAGGTCACCATAAGCCTGGAGTAGCGTTTGGATTGGGCTGGACCCAGGCATATCAGCATCTGCATGTAATAAGAGTACGTCAGGACCTGAAACTGCATGGATATCCTTCTGAAGAATATATGACCTTTCAGGACGTCCTTGATAGTCTCCACTGGCGACAGCACTCCCCTCCCCAGGCGGCTGGCTGGCTGGCAGCAGTACTTCGACTGACCCTGGCGGTAAAACCCTCTCTGGGATTTGTCCGGTTAATACTCCTTCCCTCATAATCCCCATTAACTGTATCCTGGCTGTTTTCAGCGGGGGGAGGTGGTTCAAGGATTATCCCTTCGTCAAGCCCAGCTGGGCTTTCCTCCTCCCCGGAAGTCAGTGTCGGCGGGTCAAACTCCTCCGCCAATGCCGGCTGAATGCGTGCTATGTTCAATAGAGGCAGCAAGAATAATCCGATAATTATCAAAACTACTTTTAGCTTTCTAATACGCATCGTATCCTCCTGTAATATCGTTTCCAACATATATCATTTATAAAATCAGTACAAAAACCCTGATACCCTCCTTTCACCACCAAAACCACCATCCTGGCTTTTCAAGCACATTCAGAAACCTCAAGGAATATTGATAACAATATGAAGGCAAACCAATACGAACATGATCTGGCTTGATGCGTGTTGTGCTGTGTTGTAATTATTCAGTTGCGTTATGTGTTGTGATGAAGTTTTCGATGCAATGATCAAGGATTGGACAAACAGCTTGTCTATACATATCATAAACCCAATCATTCCACTCGTCAATAGATTATCCGATGAGATCAATATCAATCCGCCATATTATGAAAGACCACATTTTTATCAACTTGGATTCGGGACGGTCACCTGATTCCAATTGGATTTCCGTTGCACCAGACCAAAAATCCGATTATGATTAGATAAAACAAATTTTCGAAGAATCATATGAGCAATAAGATCAAGATCATCCTCAACCGATGGCGCAGCCACCCGAGCATTGCTGAAAATGTGGTTGAGTGGCGCGTACAGCCTTCCAAACCCCCTGTAACCGCGGACCTTACCTGAAGGTCTGTTACCTCAAATGAGGGAATACTTGCGTTCACAGGGGATTTCATCTCTCTATTCACACCAGGCACTTTCCTACCAGAAGGTTCAATCTGGCCATAATGTGGCGGTCGTTTCCGGAACAGCCAGTGGGAAAACTTTGTGCTACAACCTGCCGGTCTTTAACAGCTTGATCAAACATCCTGAAGGCAGGGCGCTGTACCTATTCCCTACCAAAGCCCTGGCACAGGACCAGCTATCGGTTCTCCGTGATTTACTCAGCCAGGTTGATCCTCAAGCAAGCATCCAGGCAAATATCTATGATGGCGATACGCCCCTGCATGCCCGTTCTGGCCTCCGCAAAACCTCATCCATCATCCTCACCAACCCCGATATGCTCCACACGGGCATCCTGCCCCACCACACCGCCTGGAAGGATTTTTTCACCGCCCTGCGATTTGTCATCATTGACGAAATGCACGCCTACCGGGGCGTGTTCGGCTCGCATGTCGCCAATGTCCTCCGCCGGATGAAGCGCATCTGCCGCTTTTACGGCAGCCAGCCCCAGTTCATCCTCACCTCGGCGACCATCGCCAACCCGCAGGAGCTCGCAGAAAGATTGATTGAGAAACCGGTCACCGTTATTGACCAGGATGGCTCTCCCCACGGTGAAAAACATTTCTTGATATACAACCCGCCCGCTGCTGGATAAGAAACTGGGAATCCGGCAGAGTGCGCTCCTGGAGGGTTCGATGCTGGCTGGTGAATTGCTGGATGAAAACATCCAGACGATCATCTTTGGGCGCACCCGCCGGGGCATTGAACTGATCCTGACCTACATCCGGCAGAGAAGTGCGCAGAATCGAACCCCAACCGTGTGCGCGGCTACCGCAGCGGATACATGCCAAAGGAACGCCGGGCCATAGAAGAAGGCTTGCGACGGGGGGAGGTTCAGGGCGTGGTGGCCACCTCAGCGCTGGAGCTGGGGATTGATATCGGCGGGATGGATGCTGCTGTGCTGATCGGCTACCCGGGCAGCATTGCCGGGACACGTCAGCAAGCCGGCCGTGCCGGGCGTAAACTGACCCCTTCCCTGGCAGTTCTGGTTACCATCCTCCAACCCATTGGACCAGTACCTTGCACGTCACCCGGATTATTTCTTCGCCCGTTCACCAGAACGGGGCTCTGATCGCACCGAACAACCTGTTGATCCTCCTGGCCCACATCCGCAGTGCTGCCTTTGAATTACCATTCCAGGCTGGTGAGGGATTTGGTGCCGTTCCTGCAGACAGTTGAAACGTTTCCTGGAATTGCTTGCCCAAATCGGTGAACTACATAAACAGGGGGAATGCTTCTTCTGGATGGCTGACCAGTATCCTGCAGCAGAGATATCCCTGCGGAATGCCACGCCTGACCAGGTCACCTTATCGTGAAGGAAGCACGTTCAGCAGCAGAACCATCGGGCAGGTGGACCGCAGCGTTCATCTGGATGGTGCATCCTGAAGCCATCTACATTCATGAAGGCACATCCTACCTGGTGGAAGACCTCGATCTTGAAGTGGGTGCAGCCTATCTCCGGCCTGCAGCGGTGGACTACTACACCCAATCCAGGCAGGAGATCCAGGTAGAAGAGCAGTCTATCCACAAAACTGAACACGTGACTGGCGCAGACAAGACGCTCGGGGATATTCTCGTGACCACCCAGGTGGTCGGCTTACCGCAAGATCCGCTGGTTCACCCACGAATTCCTGGGCGGCGGCGAAGTGACCCTGCCACCTATCTCCTCAACACGGTTGGCTACTGGATCACTTTGAACGAAGCAACCGTTTCATCCCTGAAAGAGCAATTGCTGTGGAACAACGACCCCAATGACTATGGCAATGATTGGGACGAGATTAGAAGAAAGGCCACAAACCGGGATGGAGACCAGTGCCAGGTTTGCGGTGCATCAGGCCTTCTCCAATCCGCTGCATGTGCATCACATCCAGCCCTTCAGAAGCTTCACCAGCAGGGAAGCAGCTAACCAGCTTCAGAACCTGATCACCCTCTGCCCCACCTGCCACCGGCAGGCTGAAACGTCGGTTCGCATCCGCAGTGGGATGGCCGGGTTCAGCACCGTCCTCCATCACATGGCCCCCCTGCTGCTGATGTGCGACCGTGAGGATATCGGCAGTACATTTTGACCCTAATTCAACCCTGGGTGATGGGCAGCCAACCGTGGTCCTGTATGATAATATCCCCGGAGGGCTTGGAATGTCAGAAAACCTATACGAAACACATTTCATGCTGATCCAGCAGGCTTATGAAACGGTCGCCAATGTGCGTGTGAGGACGGCTGTCCATCTTGCGTTGGGCCGGTTGGTGAGGAGAGCATCAGGCGGTAAAATTGAAACCCTGGCGATCCTGGAGGCACTTGATCAAACATGAATGATTGGGATGGACTCTCGGAAAACTTAAAGCCCTGGGTGTCAATCTGGGCAAATCAACCCTGCCTGCTTCTAAACGCGAAGGGACACTTCCCTATAGAGAAGGTTGTGGATGGAAGCTTCTGTGAAGTGATCTACGGACAGATTTTCTGTCATGAAGAACATTATCCATCCGGACATCTGCACGGCGAGAAACCGCTTTTTCCAGCCGATCCACTTGACAACCTGTGTAAATGGGCAAAGGCTAATCCGTACTCCCAGGATGATTTGCGAGATTTCATCTTCCTGGATACGGAAACCAGCGGGTTATCCGGCGGGACAGGCACCTATGCCTTTGAGGTTGGCCTGGGACGTTTTACTGAAAATGGGTTTAAGTTAGCGCAGTTCTTCATGCGCCACCCTGGTGAGGAACCTGCCCTGCTGGCTGGATTGACCGAATTTATGCACGGGATGAAAGCCGTTGTGACCTACAACGGTAAATCATTTGATATCCCCCTGCTCAACACCCGCTATACGATGATGGGCATGACCAGCCCATTTGAAGGGATCGACCATTTTGACCTGCTGCCGCTGGCACGCCGGTTGTGGCGTCTCAGGCTGGAAAGCCGCACGCTGGGGAATGTGGAGAACAATATTCTAGGTGTGAAACGCGGGGATGAAGAAGTGCCGGGTTACATGATCCCGGAATTGTATTTTGATTTCCTCAAAACGAAAGATGCCCGGCCTATGGCAGGCATTTTCTATCATAACGCTATCGATATCCTCAGCCTGGCAGGGCTTTTCAGCCATACTGCCTTCCTGCTGAACGAGCCCCTTTCCAAAGATATTCCACACCATGAAGATCTGGTTTCCCTGGGGCGGTTCTTCGAAGCCCAGGGGGATTTTCCTCAGGCAGAATTGCTGTATCGAAGGGCATTCAGACGTTAAACTTGAAGAAAATCTTTACTGGGACACGCTGGTCCAGGCTCTCATTTCTCCATAAGAGGCGTGAAGATTGGGCGCTTGCGCTAAATTTATGGAGCAAGCCGCAGAAAATGATCTTCTTTATGCTTTCGAAGAGCTGGCAAAATACTTCGAGCACCGACCAAAGATCTCCGGGAAGCACAAAAATGGACCATGAACGCACTCGTGGTCCTCGAAAACCATCATTTCCCTGCCTATGAATACACTGATTGGCACGAACGCCTGGAACACAGGCTGGATCGATTGAAACGTCGAATAGCCCGGATGGAAAAAGGCTGAGTGGATCGTCATATTCCATCCAGACATATGCCATCACCGTAAAATGGTATAATTTTTCACAATAGATTAAGAAGAAATTTGCAGGTTTATAAGGAGAGCATTCTACATGTCAGGACATTCGCATTGGGCAACGATTAAACGCAAGAAAGGCGCAGCAGACGCAAAAAAAGGCAAAATATTCACACGGCTGGCTCGTGAGATCGTCATTGCAGCCCGTGAAGGTGGAGGCGATCAAGACATGAACGTGCGTCTGGCACTGGCGATTGACAAAGCCAAAGCCGCCAACATGCCCAAAGACAGCATCGATCGCGCTATCAAACGCGGTACAGGGGAAGATAAAGAAGGCGTGAGTTTTGAAGAAATCCTCTATGAAGGCTATGCCCCCAACGGCGTTGCGTTGAATGATCGAATGTGTTACTGAGAACCGCAACCGAACTGTAGCAGAACTGCGCCATATCCTTACAAAGGGGGGCGGCAGCATGGGGGACCCGGGTTCAGTGAGCTGGCAGTTTGACCGCATGGCTTACTTCGCCCTCGCCAGCGAAGGCAATGATTTTGACCAGATCTTCGAGATTGCCCTGGAAGCCGGGGCAGATGATATCAAGCAGGATGAGGAAACAATTGAGATATTTGGTGCCCCAAACTGCTTCCAGGACATCGCAGATCACCTGAATAATGCCGGCATCAAACCCGAGGATTCCGGAATCAGGTTCCTGCCCAAACAGGAGATTGCGCTCGCTGCGGAACAAACCGTCAAAGTGATGAAAGTAATTGAAAATCTGGAGGAGCTGGACGACGTTCAGAATATCGATTCCAACCTGGATATCACTGAAGAAGCGATCCAGATGATGGAGAACAGCTGATCTCAATATGCTTGTTTTGGGTATTGATCCCGGCATTGCAATCACAGGATATGGGTTGATCGAAACAGATCCCCAAACAGATTATCAATGTATTGATTACGGCGTTGTGACCACCAGGGCTGGTCTTGAGGATGCTGAACGCCTGAAGATCCTCTATGAAGGTTTGACTGACCTGGTCCAGAAGCACCAACCGGATTACAGTGCGGTAGAAAAATTATTTTTCCAGAAGAATGTCCGTACAGCCATATCCGTTGGGCAGGCGCGCGGGGTGGCATTACTGACCCTTGCCCAGGCAGGGCTGCCAGTGAAGGAATACACCCCCAACGAGGTCAAACAAACAGTGTGCGGTTATGGAAATGCCACAAAAATACAGGTTCAGCGGATGGTCCAGAACCTTCTGCAGCTTGATGTCCTCCCCAAACCGGATGACGCAGCCGATGCCCTGGCCGTGGCGATCTGTCACATCAACCACCAATCCTTTAACGATATTGTCCAGCAATCAAAAACAGCATGACAATCACAAGTTTTTCCAACCTGAAAATCAAACAAATCCGCAAGCTAGCACAAAAGAAGTACCGCAGGGAAACCGGGTTATTCTTTGTCGAAGGCTTACGAACGGTTGGTGAAGCCCTGCAAACCGGCGCAGCGATCGAAACGCTTATTGTCGCACCCGCGTTGCTGGTGAGTGAATTTGGGCAATCACTCTTTGCTCAAGCCCAGGAAAAACATGTTGCATACATCGAGGTCAGCAAGGAAATCTTTGAAAGCATCACAAGAAAAGAAGCTGCTCAGGGGATTGCTGCAGTCGTTCACCAGGGATGGAAGAACCTTGACGATATCATTATCATACGGAAGGACCTCTGGATCGCTTTAGATTCTGTTGCAGACCCCGGCAACCTAGGGACGATTATCCGCACGGCAGATGCGGTTGAGTGCAATGGGGTGATCCTGCTGGGACAGTCGACCGATCCATACGATCCCACTGCAGTCAAAGCCAGCATGGGCGCTTTATTTTCCCAGGACCTGATCCGAACAGACTGGGAAGCCTTCTTACAGTGGCGAAAGGATCAAAACCTGACGCTGATCGGTACATCTGATCGTGCTGAAATGGACTACCAGGCTATGAATTACCAGCACCCCCTGATTCTGCTGATGGGCAGTGAACGGCATGGACTGGCCGAAGAAATGCAGGCTACATGCGACAATATAGTGAGAATTCCGATGGCAGGACGCACCGATTCCCTCAACCTGGCAGCCGCCTCAGCGGTTATGCTTTATGAAATATTCAACCAATCTCGAAACCGGGAGAAAGAATAGCCATGATATCAACAATAACAGGTGAGATCATCCAGGTTTTTGAAAGACAGGTAGTGGTCAATGTCGGAGGGATAGGTTTCCTGGTCAACACCACGGAAGCAGCCGTCCTGGAAAGCCGGCCGGGAATGAGGAAAGCTTTTCATACCTACCTGGTTGTACGTGAGGATCAGCTTGCCTTATACGGTTTCGAGAGCATCGAAGAACGGGACCTGTTCGTACACCTGATCGGTGTTGCTGGAATAGGCCCTAAGACAGCCCTGACTGCCATGTCTACCCTCTCCCCTGTAGCCATTCGAAGGGCGATTACCGGTGACCAGCCAGAGATTTTCGCTCGTGTCCCCGGGATAGGCAACAAAACAGCACAGAAGATCATCCTCGATCTGCAGGGAAAGATCCAACCCCTTGAGCCTTTGGAAGCAGCTGCAAAGATGGATGATGTTGATGCAGAGGTGATGGAGGCGCTGACAGCTTTAGGGTATTCGGTGGTTGAAGCGCAGGCAGCCCTGCAGTCACTGGGCAGGGATAAAGATTCCGATGCGGAGACACGTCTACGGAAGGCTTTGCAGTATTTTTCCTAACCGTTTTTATTTCATTTAATAACAATAGTTGTATGCAGGGGTTGACCTGTGCTTGCCTTCCCTCCGTGTCAACCCAATCGGACCGTGTCGACCCAAGAGAAAGTTAGGGATCACCTATGGTCTCCTGACCAAGGTGATGGCATAACCGCAGGTCTTCTTCGCTGGTCCTTGCAGGATTTCCACTCATTAAATTTCATTTCATTAGATGGGTCCCACTGTGTCTAGGGACGAAAACGATACCCATCCCTACGGGAATTGCTCCGTTGGATCTATTTTGTCATAGGTGCAACATTCATAACGGTGGGTTGAAAATATCAACCCACCCTACATATGATTTGTGTGCGTAAGGTGCGGTGGGATTCCTGCCCTGATGAAGGTTCACCGCATCATTATTTAAATTGGTAAAATAAACGCTCAAGAGATACTATCAATGTGAGGTCCTTTGGCACGCATAGTACAGGGTCAGAATAATTCATGGCAGCTCAGTGATCAACCCATCGGCAGTGGAGATGCTGGCGAAGTCTATGACGCCGCCGCCATCGATCAGCCAGATCTGCACGGTGTGTTGAAAACCCCTGCTCGCATCGCCACGCTTGGCACCATCCAGCGACAGGCAAGCCAAATTTATCAGGAACGCCATGCGCTGGTGCGGCTGAATGGGTTACCTGACGGGAAGGTTCACCCCCCACGATTGCTTGATGAAGCCCAGGCATTTACGATTGGCACTGCGAACTACTTCATCATCAGCGAAACGGCACAGGGTGAAAGCCTTGCTTCTATGCTGTTCAACTCACGACAATCAAGGAAACCATTTCCTCACCGGGTGATCATCACAGTGATGGACGCCCTTTTTGACCTCTTTTCCCGTGCACACCGAGTTGGTGTCCTGTGGAACGATGTGAAGCTTGAGCATATCTATTGGCACGACCCAACCAGTGAAATCGCAGTTATCGACTGGGGCAACGCCATCTTCCTGGATAATGAAAACAATCATGGTCAAAGAACACCTCCCCGCTGGCAGGATTACCGGCAATTTGTCGATACACTGGGTGGATTCCTGCAGAGCAGTGCCCCAGACCTGTATGATGACCTCGGCTGGGATGAGTTCCAGGGAGAGGAACTGGATGCCGCCAGGGTATCTGTCCTTGCCCGACGCATCGCTTACCAGCAGCAGGTGCTGAAACTTAAAGAAATGGAATACCAATCCCTGACAAGAGTACTGCTCAGGAAAGAACCAACGCTGGATAATCTGGTAAAGATCCAGAAGCATATTAATGGTCTAAACAGGATTGGTGCCCCCTGGCCGCAGCAAGACCTATTGAATTTCGGTCAGAAACTGATTGTAAGTGCGATAGGCAATGGAGAGACCGATATTGGGGTTGAAGCTTCTGCATTGATATGGGAGATCATACCGGAGACCCTTGATCTGTCCTGGCACCTCCTGAAGGAGTATTTTCAAATCCCTGAAATCCTCACACACACTTCGCTGTCTGACCTGATCAAGTTCACTTTCAATGAAAAGTGGCCATCTGTGCTCTGGACACTGGCACACAATGCTCAGGAAAATGATGAAATTGGATGGTGGAACCGCCTCATCCCTGTTATCCGTCAAAAAGCCATGGGAACCGTCCTGCAAAAGCCAATCCAGGTGACACAATCCCTGCTTTCATGGGCAAAAACACAGGATTTTCAGGGATTGGATCCCACGCCCACCCTTGAGGCAGAACTAACGTCCTGGTCAAAGATGGGGGCCGACCTCGACTCAAGTCCTTTTGACTATACTGCAATGGACCTGCTCCCAGAAGAATTCAATCTCCCTCAACGAACACGTTCTGAGATTAAGCGGGTATTTAATCACGGAGTAGAACACATCCAACAAATCATCAAGGGATGGAAAAAAATGGATTGGGACATCCTGCCCACCGCTTTTCGGTCTTTATTGTGCTGGGATCCTGAACGCTGGGGACTCATCACCCTGTATGAGAACATACTTACATTCCAGGATTGGATGAAATATCTCCACGCAGGTCCAAAACCAGGTGAGGATGTTCAAGTTTTCCTACAAGACATCCTCCAAACTCATCCTCCCATAGATCGTGTGCTTGGACACCCCTCCTGGTTCGTCCGCTTACTATCGATGCTAAAAGCATTCAGAGAGGGAGCTGGATTCAGCAATCATTTGGATGAAGTCAAAGTTTGGTGTCCTTGGATGATGGGGTTGGAAATCGCAAAAAAAACCGGTGACCTTCCTGATGTCTACGATGAGTCAAAGGACAGACAGGACTCATAGCTGGAAACCTGTGAAACCCTTCCAAGAAGCAGGTATCACTCCCTATACCGACCAGATTTAACAGTGCCGGGTACAATTCACGTTCACGTGATCATGAAGAATGGACACATGCAGAAACCAAGATGAAAACTATACGCTTTGGTACTGACACACACATGAGGCTCACCGAACCGCTGGACACCTGGCTGACGGCAGGCTTACGCGACTTTGCCGTCCCGGAAGCTATTGGCTCATCAGCAAGGGTTTTCAGCCTCGATTTCGATACCATGACTGGTGAATTTGGGGATAATCCAGCCATTAAAATTATGCGTCCGGATAAAACCCATTACGCACTGCCCCTGTTTAGAAATGAAGTTCGGATCCTGACAAGGATGAAGGACATTCCAGGGGTAACGCCATTGATGGGACTCGGCTTTATGCAATTCAACCCCGGGAATTGGCCTCAGGAACTTGCCCCCCTCAGCACAACGGCATTGGCAAAAGCATCCGCTGACCGCCTGAGTGGTGAAGCAGAATTATTCAGCCTTAATGAAATTGAGTCATTCCTGGCTGAATTGGATGCTCGTATTGAAAACAATTGGCTTGCTTTTCTGATCCTTCCCCGCCGATGGGAAGACAATCTTTACCTTCGATGCGATGCAGGTTATACAAGAGGAGAATTTCATCGTAGTTTTTCTGTTCAGGAAGCCCTCAGGGCTGCTTTGCAGATCAGTAAAATCTTGATTCAAGCCCATGAGAGGAATGTGGTCTATCTGGACCACAAGGTTCTGCACTACTACTGGAATCAACCCCGCCAGCAGGTTTATGTTCTTGACTGGAATATCGGCCGGATCATCAAAAGCGAGAACGCCCAGGATGTGTATGCATTTGACGTCCTGCAGTTCAGCGCCCGTGCTTTACATCATCTTCTTACAGGCCGCCAGGCACTTGGCTCTATCAATGTAGGTCCCAACAAACCGGAAGAGATCCGAGGTGCTCCCAGAACTTATGAACCCCAATGGACCTTTGACGATCAAAAACGGTTGACGGGGGAGGAAATGGCTATCCTTGGGAATGCAATCCAGGGGCAATACAGAACCACAAGTGCACTGGCAAAGGACATTCAAATCCTTTACGATCAAAGAGGATCACAGAATTGATCGTGGCCATCTGAGAAAGGAATTTCATGCTGAAAGATTTGATCCTGAAAGCAAAATCCATACTCGACCAACCAGACCCTGAAGAGGGAGCGTTGGTTGACGTTGAAAACGCCCTCAGCGCTTTTCTGGAAGCCGTCGCCACTGAACGCGTCACAGAACCACTCGAACCTGCTGACCTTGAAAATGCAAATCGTTTACTTCGAGAGGTTCGCCGGACCAGGTCACGCCGCCTTGCAGATGCCCAACAATCCACAACGACAACAGAGCCATCCAACCAGGAACAGAATATTGTTCCGGTTTCAGAGAATGGATTAAACGTTTCACCCCAATTTGACGATGATGACACTTATGATCCCCTGAGGAAATTCATGAGTTCAAGCCATGAACCTGAAGCTGAAGCAATTATGGATGATGCGGAAGAAGCATTTTACGCTGGTAATTACCAGAAAGCCATTCCGCTTTTTGAGCAGGTGCTCCAGATCGAACCCGGCTGGTCACGTGCCCAGGAGCACAGGGATGAAGCTGAAGAATTCCTGCGAACCGGGAATATCCCTTCTGTCGCGCTGCCCCCTGAAGCCGGCAGGACATACGGGAAAGCCCAATCTGCTGCTCGTGTTTTTCGCTACCAGACTGCCCTGGATTATCTTGATGAGGCATTTGCTCATCTGAAGGAAGCAGGGATTAGCCGCTGGCGTGAGGGAGAAGAACTTCGGCAGGATCTTGAAAATCAAATCCAATCCCAGCAAGTTTTTCAGGAAGGTTTGGAGAATCTCCGTCAGGGTAATTTGCAGGAAGGACTCTCAAAAATTCAAACGGCTGCCAGTTCAGTTGCCCTGCCTGAATATGTCGAAAAGGCTGAAGAAGTGCGTGCGGATATCGCGTCACTGGAGAAAATTGCAGACCTGGTCAACCTGAGCGGTAATGTCCCTCCAGAGCACCTGTCTGAATCCCGCAGTAAACTTGACCGGCTTTCCATAAAATATGGCGAAATTCCCCAAATTTCCCGTTTGCGCAACCGGATGGATATCATTCTTCCCAATGTGATTTCCGGGTTGATCGAAAAGATCCAGCGCCTGGTTCGCCAGGCAGATGGTGCCAGCTCGCTGAAAACAGCCAAATCAGCATACACAGAAGCAGATGACCTGCTGACAACCTTCCAGGCTTTGAATCCCGACCACCCCCAATTTCAAACCTTACAATCAGATATTCAGAACCCCCGGCTTGAAATTGAACAATTAGAGGAAAACCTTGAGCTGGCAAACCAGGCATTAAAGACGGACAACCGCTTCTTCCCCCGCAATGCTTACATGATCAGCAAAGAGATTCGGGCAAAGTTTCCCCAGGATCCGGGTGTTCTGGAACTTAAGAAAAAGATCCGCTGGTATTACCTGACTCTGTATGGAGGGGGTGCCATTGCAGGCGTATTGATCATTCTGGTGTTGTGGATGGGCGGACGCGGGATCGCCAACCTTGTTCGGAACCGCCAGCTTGCAATGACGCCTTCAGCAACCCCAAGCCCAACCATAACGCTGACCCCGACAATAACACTGACACCAACAACCACCCCTACCTTCACGCCATCCCCCACTGAGACACCATTTTACACAGTAACACCCACACCCATCATCAAAGCCACCGTTAACCGGGACCTGTTTGCTTACAGCGGATGCTATGAGACGACCAACCAGGTCGGAAAGATCCCTGAAGACAGCGAGGTGACCATTATCGCCCTTCCGGAACGGGTTTTTGACGATTTAAATCGTGAATGTCTGTTGGTGGAATATCTCGGAGAAGACCGCACTGTCACAGGTTATGTCCTGATAGCAGATCTCATTATTCCCTAAACTAATCCAATCAATTTTGTGTGCGCAAAGCAGTTGTTTGGTGGTTGAGATATCTCATCATCCAATAACCCAACCCTTAAAATCCTCTTGTTTGTCCCCGCCAGGGTGGTGTTTTCTCCTGTTCAAATTCATCAACACCTGGTCCACCCAGCTTGCGCAACCGCCAGATTCCGTATATATAGCTGACAACCAGCACGATTATTGTTACAGGCCAACCAAGCAGTGTGTTCATCCAGGCTATGGTCCCTGCATCTCCCTGAATGAAAAGCAGAATTTGAATCGACAATCGCATGGCGAAGAAGAAACCCCACATCCATGTCACTTCAAGATATGCAGGTTTGACATCATTCCGCCAAAACCATGCCAGAGGCCAACCCCGAGTGATGTGGCTGAGCCATGCAGCCAACGGTTTGCCAATCACATTACTGATAACCGTTGCGAAGAATAACAACCCACTTGAAACGATCGCTGGAATGAAATAACTGGCTGCGCTTCGTGTGATCAACGCCAATCCTGCCGCCAGAGCAACACCGGCAACACCACCGAGGGCATAACCCCAGGGCTGCTTGCGAATTAGTCGGATCACAGCTAACACAACCGCAAACACGATTGCCGTGATAACTGCAGCTTCCAATCCAAGTAAGGTGTTTGCGATCACATAGATAAGAGGAGGTAGAATGGCATCGATTGTGCTTCCCGAAAGAACGGATCGTAATTCATCAATGATTTCTTTCGTGCGATTGGGCATTAGCAGCCTTTCATTCTGTTAAAAATTCTTCTTATCATGGCAAAACAAGTATGATCCCAAAGACGATCTCAACAACGAGGCTGATGATATTGGAGCGTTCGACAGATTGATCTACAAACATTGAGATCACACGGACAAGCGCAATCCCCAAATAGGCGATGCCTAACATGATGAACGTGTCATGCGTTCTGAAAAGCAGGACTGTTGCACCCAATGCAATAAAGAGTCCTCCTAAAATGGAGCGGATTTCCGTGATCCCTCGCCCTCCTTCTGCCTTCAATCCAGTAAAGCCATATACTGAGGTTGGCTTGAAAACGGCAAGCAATCCGGTGCCTATGGTGCCGATTGCGGCTATGATTTTAAACACAAACAGAACTGTATCCATTCAATACCTCCAGTGATTATGCAAATGTTTTTTCATATTTCAGACAATTGTCAGCTGCTTTTTGAAAGGAGAGCCTCTTTGCGATGTCCCAGGAAAAAAGCTAACCAATCGCCCTTGGTTTGGTATAGCATAATGAGAACATACAAGCTGCCAGCCCAGAAACCTAAAACCATCATCAAGATGATCCAGAAGACTGCTGAAACAGTATTTTTCTCTCGAAATGCAATCCACAAGGAAAATAATAGAAAACCCGCATAAAGATCAACCAACGAGACCACACCCCAAGGATTGGCCAATAACGCCCCCCCATCCTGGCTAAAATCCCCATTAACGAACCCATTGACCAGTACGATGGTCATGCCAATCAATCCTAACCAGGCAATTATTTTTACTGCTTTCATCAATCCTCCAAGAAATTATTCTTATATAGTGATATTTATCATGAAATAATTTTTATTAAGCAAAGTAGGAAAACTCTTCCCTAAGGCAACCACCTTCTCAGCCCCTTCTTTTCCGATTGGTAGTGCTCACAACTTTCTATCCAGTTGAAGCATAATGCACCAGGTCCAACATGCACTCCTAGTGCTGGTGTCACTTCAGAGACCATTGGATCATTCATGTCCGGGAATTCCACCCTCAACGCTTGAATAAGCGCATCCACCTGATCTGGAACATTCGCGTGAGTTATGCCGAACATATCTGAAATCGGCACTGCTTTGATAGCAGTTTTCAGAACACGTTCAAAGGCTTTTCGCTTTGTGCGTGCAACCTCCATACGCGAGATATGGTTATTCATTTTAAGAATGGGCTTGATTCCAAGAATGCTGACAATACTGTGCTGAATAGAATTCATTCTACCGCCTCGAAGAAGGTATTCTATCGTATCCAGCTTGGCATATGCGTGAGTCCGTTTAATGATGGACTGGATCTCATCCAAAACTTCTTTTTCTGATTTACCTGCCTGGGCTGCTTTTGCTGCACTGATCACAATCAAACCTTCCCCCATGCTCAGGTTGCCTGAATCGATCACATGAATGGGTACCCGAGTGTAGTTCTTAGCAGCTGTTTCTGCGACGTCACAGGTCGCAGATAGACTTTTCGAGACATGAATAGAAACCAAAGAAGTCGCCCCTTCGTCAACAGCTTTATCAAAAATTTTAACGAATTGCTCAGTTGAAGGCGTGGCTGTTGTTGGGTAAGGATCTGAATCAGGCAATTCTCGATAAAATCTTTCCCGTGTTAAATCAATATTATCCTGATAACTATCCCCATTCAACGTAATATAAAGGGGAACCACATGAATTGGAAGTGAGTCGACCACTTCTTGGGGAATGTCGCTGGTGCTGTCAGTAACAATTTGGATTGTCATTATTTTTCCCGATTTCTTTCCTGAATTGATTTATCTCAATCTTTTTTTTCAATAATATTATACAGATTTATTTTTACTTTGAACATTATTGTACAAGCTTGTAAACTCGATCCAATGATTTCTAATATAAATAACAGCATTTGCATGAATTAGATGCAAAATTAATTTTTTTCCAATACCTGCAAGATTATCTGGCAGTCGTAAGCGACTTATATGTAAAGGGGAAAAAGTAAATTACATAAAACGAAAAATAATGCTTTTTTCATATTTCTAACTACTTAAGACTGATATCAAGGCTGATAGCAAAGAATTGCTCAATAATGATCAAAGTGCTGTTAATAGAAGGGACGAACAAGCTGGCAATAATAACCGCAATTTTCCATTATCTATTTTATAGGTATCTTCACCAATCAAATCTTTATATCGCCTGTGACTTCTAATGGGTAGAACAACCTGGATCCCTTTTTCACTTCGATTGATCAATAATAAAAAATTTCTCGAATCCCTCTTACCCAACGCGATCATATCCCGTTCAGGATCGAATTGAACGACCCCCCAGGGTTGCTGATGTATGGCAGGGAACTGCTTCCGAATTTCAGCTAGACGGCTTAAATAGCCAGGAATGGATGCCTTTACTGCCTGATCCCACGGCATTGCCAGTCGGGCTTCATCAAACCCCAATGCCTCCTTCGCATGGATGGACTGATTTTGTGATAAGAGGGCTTCAGTGCCGTAGTATATGATCGGTGGTCCAGGCAGACAGTATAACACCAGCAAAGCCAGCTTCAACTTCCTATTGTCATTATCGGCAAGAAATAGGAACCGGTTCATATCATGATTATCAATGAATGAAGGAAAACTAAACTCTTTACTCAGGTACCGGTCATGGCTTGATATGAAAGCTGAAAAACTTTCCAGGCTCATCGATCCCAGCCCAAATGTTTCCCGCAGCACCTGGCAGAGCACAAAATCCAACGCCCCCCATAACCCGCCCCCATAGGTTTGCTGCACATCAGGCGGTTGGACGATCTCGCCAAAGGTCCACACATCATCCTTGACCTGGCTGCAGGCTTTGCGGAAATCGACCCAGAAATCCTGTTCAGGGCCATGCGCGTAATCCAATCGGAAACCGTCAACCCCTTTTTTCAACCAATATTGTGCGCTTTCCAATAAGTACTTCCGGGCAGGCTTTCCATGGGCAAGGTCAAGCTTTGGCATCCTGCGCACGTTGAAAAAACATTCATAGTCAGGCCAGGGTTTCCAGATGAACCAGTCGTGATATTGGCTTTCCTGTGAGTGAAATGCATCCTGAAAGTTTGCATGCTTATTCGAACAGTGGTTGGCGACGAAATCAAGGATCACGCGCAAGCCGAGGTCATGCGCAGTATCGACAAGTTCTTTGAAATCATCATCAGAACCGAATGCTGACTTGATCTTTCGGTAATCCGTCGTGTCATAGGCATGATGAGAGGGGCTTTCAAATATCGGTGTCAGCCAAACCGCATTGAAGCCCATCGATTGAATATAAGGCAGTTTTTCAGTGATCCCCTTCAGCGTACCGCCAAAGTGCTCCCTAAGTTTTTCCTGATTCTTCCATGCTTTCCCTTCGCCCGGACTGAACCGGTCAACGAATATTTGATACACGATCGCATCTTTAGCCCATTCAGGAAGGCTATCTGTTCCGTACCAGATTGAAAAGTTGGTCGCGGCTTTAAAAGTTTCAGCCTGATTATCAGCAAAAACGACCCGGTTTGAGCCTTCGATCCTCCCCCCAATCTTATACCAGACCATCGCGTCATCTTCTTGTGCAGGGATGCTGACTTTCCACACCTGCAAATAAGTCCACAACGGCGCATACCAGATCAATTCTCCCCTCTCGAATTGACGTTTTTCCTGGGTTTTCCATTCATCACTTGTATACCAGAGAAAGAGGGCATCATAGGATTGATCGCAGGTTGTCGTGGCTGTCAGCTCAACTTCTTCACCCGGCCCTGGGATCAAAGGACTTTTCTCCTGATAATGGCGCAGTCCTTGAAATCTCTTTTCCAACCAGTTGGCGATATTCTCGCGTTGATTGATATCTCCAAATATATGGTCTTCCAACGCTTTTTGTCTGGATTGCTTCATTTCTTTCCTCCGAAAATAAAAAGGTGTCATTGCCAATGAGCAGGTAATAACACCTTCTTATCTTTTTAAAACTGCATATCAATTTCGTATCTGATAGCCAGCGTTTACTGAAAATTAGCCCTTTACTGCACCCTGTGTCAGGCCGCCAACGATCTGATCTTGCAGGATCAGGTAAATGATCATGATCGGTAAGGCTGCAATCAGCGCACCAGCCGCAAAGACACCCCAGTTCTGGGTGTATTGCCCGGAGGTGAATATCTGCAGGCCGACCATGACTGTTTGCAGTTCACGCTTGGTCAATAAGGTCCTGGCAATGATGAACTCACCGTAGGTGCCAATGAAGCTCAGGATTCCGATCACCACCAGGATTGGCCGCAGCAGCGGAAGGATCAATTTACTGAACACCTGCCAGTCACTTGCACCATCCACATAGGCGGATTCATCAATGTCCCGGGGGATCGTATCCATATAGCCTTTCATCAGCCAGATGTTCATCCCCATTGCGCCACCAAGGTAAACCAGGATCAGACCCAGCATGGGTGTTGAGACCCAATGCAGCAAATACATCGCCAATCTGCTTGCTGAGCGAAAATAAAGCCACGATTGCCAGCAGATTTGGAAAACTTTGGATCAGCAGGATAGCTTTCAGCAGCCCCTCGCGCCCCTTGAACCGGAAACGTGAAAAGGCAAATGCTGCCAGGGTTGTCAGTGAAAGCGTCAGGATCGTGGTAATCGAGGAGATCTTGATCGAATTCCACAACCATGTAAAGTATGGGAAGAGATCATTATCCACCAAATCTCTGAAATTATCCCAGCTTGCGTTATCAGGGATGAATTTCTGTGTAGCCAGGGAATTGGTCGGGTCCAGCGAAGCAGAAACGATCCACAGTACGGGAAAGATGCTGAATAGGATAAGAATAACTGCCAGCACCCACCGCAGGATCAGACCGATCCGCTTTTGCTGGGTCAACGACAGTGGTTGTTTATTGCGTTTTTGATCAGACATTCTCACCAACCTCCTCCCACATTTTTGTTAACCTGAATTGCGTCAGGGACATTACGGCGATCAGCATGAACAGGACCACAGATATTGCAGACGCATAACCAAACTGTGCGCCGCGTCCGCTGGCAAATGCCAGGTTGTATACGTAGCTGATGATAATATCACTGTACCCCGCTGTTGTTGTCGCCGTTGGAATAGGCGGACCACCGTTGATGAAGGCATAGATCAGGTTGAAATTGTTGAAGTTAAAAATGAATGAAGCAATCATCAATGGACCAACGGAGACCAAAAGCAGCGGCAGTGTAATACGCCAAAAGCGGGACCATCCTGAAGCACCATCCACCTCCGCAGCCTCGTATATATCTGTGGGGATTGATTGCAATGCACCGCTTGTTACCAGCATCCAGTAAGGATAGCCAAGCCACATGTTGACAACCAGGATGGCGATCCTTGCCAGTGTCGGCACATTGAACCAGTCGGGGGAAATTCCAATTATGGTTTCCAGGAGACGGTTGACAATCCCAAGGTCCGGGTTCAGCATCCCACGCCAGATCAAAATCGTGATCAGGCTGGGGATGGTATAAGGGATCAACAGCAGTGAACGCAGTATCTTCTTGCCTTTGAAGTCGGGGTCGCTGTAGATGACTGCGATAAGCAGTCCCAAACCAAAAGTCAGCAAAAGACTGAAAGTAGCAAAGAGGAAGTTCCAGATGACGATCGTGACCAGCGGTCCTCTCAAACCAGGGCTGGTCGCAAATTCAACGAAATTGTCAAATCCAACAACAGCATTGTATCCGGGTATCAGCTCTTCCCCTGTATTGCTAGTATAGGTGCCTTTCCTATCGTAATAGATCATGCCGGTGTCCAGGTTTGTGATCTCACCCGTTTCTTCATCATATTCAAACTTTGGAACAAGCTCTGCTGCTTCTGAGGGAGAACGGACCTGGATCGTATTTTCTGGATCGCCAAACTTGATATTTGTGAGGTTTTCGTCTGTAGCAACAAGGATCTTATTCAGCTTTGTATATCCCTCAATTTCTTTTGGTGCCCCATCATCATCCAGTTCACCTATGCCATTCTGACCGGGTACAACCTCAAGGATCTTATCCACTGCATCAGCTTCTACTCTCCTGACAATGCTGGTGTTGCCTTCATCATCTTTTAACCATAATAAATAGTCAAACTCTTCAGAACGGTATGCGATCCACTCATATGCTTTACCTGTCTCAGGTAAATAAGTCTGGTCACTTAACATTTCAATCGCCTGGGTTTTGGCGACCAGGTGTCCATCCCCATAATTAGTAAAACCATTATAAATTGTAAACAGAATTGGAAAGATGGAGAAAAGCAGCCAGGCTGAGAGACCGACAGACATCCAGCGAAAGTGCTTCAATTTTGGCACCAAGAAAGACACAGTGATGATAATTATGATAAGAGAAAAAACGATGGTGAGTGGGATATACCCAAAACTCGCCAGCCTGATTGTTATATATCCAAGCAATATATCAACCGCAATGACGACGATATAGGTGATGATAGAAGAAAAACTGGCAGCTGTTTTTTTCGTTAATTTCCCAATGGAATTTTGATTATTAACCATGCCGCACATCTCCTTGAATGACTATATAAGGAGACCAGGTTGCCCTGGTCTCCTATTGTTCTAATTTCTAATGTTACGGGAGTACTATATCAAGCAAGTTTGTCTCTGGATCGTAGGTGAAGGTCACATCACCATCTGTTTCAACTGTGAACAGATAGTTATCTCCGCCTGCAACACCATCCACACCGTAATTGGTATCCCATCCACCATCCAGGGCAACTTTCACTTCATAATCGCCGGCAGGAACGGTAAACGTGCCCATGTACAGGCCATCGTCACCAAGCGTCAGTGCCGTGGCTTCACACTTTGGATCCCACTCGCAGTCGGAAACAGTGCTCTGCCATGAACCGGGAATATTAACCATGCCCTCGGTATCAGCAGCAATAGCAGTCTCAATCGCTTCCTGTGCAAAGGTATAAGCTTCTTCAGGGGTTTTTTCGCCATTCAGGATGAATGTCAGGGCATTGCCCCAGTCACCCCAAACTTTACCCATTTCAGGGATAGCGGGCATCGGCTGCGCATTGGCACCAGCTTCAGCAATCTTGATCAGGTCTGGATCGTCCATCATGTCAAGAGCAGGTCCATAAGCAGGCACTCGGGGATCGACCTCATAGAACTTCAACATCGTCGCTTCGGTGGCAACAAACTCGGTCAGGAATGCGTTCGCAAGGAGCACATTCTCACTGAATGCGTTGATCATGAAGCCCTGAACACCCATAAATGGTTCGCCGCCATCCGGGAATGCAGCGACGCCATAAGGCACGCCAGCCTCACGTAAATTTGTGAGCTCCCAAGGACCGTTCATAAAGAAGGCAACTTCGCCGTTCAGGAACATAGCTTTTGCGGTTGTGTTATCGGTATTGTCAGAAAGAATACCATCATCAACCCACTGTTTTGCCATCTCACCAAATGCGATCATACCTTCACCACCCACACCAACATCCTGCGGGTTGTAATCGCCATTATCATCCTGTCCAAAGATATAGCCGCCTTGTGAGGTCATCCATGGATAGGCATCATAGGATGTCCCGGCAAGGACCATACCATATTGAACTGTTCCGTCAGCGATCAACTGGGCACTCATGTCATAGACTTCCTGCCATGTTGTGGGGACGGTCTCGACGTAATCGGTATTGTAGAAAAAGCCCAGGTTCTCTGTCGCATAGGGCATACCGTATAATACGCCACCAAATGTGAAGGCTTCCAAAGCCTCTTCAGAGAAGTCTGCTGCCTTGTCACCCAGGTCAACTTCTGCAGCAAGACCACTTGCGATCAAAGCGGCAGATTGGTCATGGGCCAAAACGACGATATCCGGGCCTTCGCCAGCAGGTGCGGCAACAAGGAACTGGTCACGAATTCCGGAGATGTTCTCAACAACCAATTCAAGGCCGTATTCTGCTTTGAAGTCTTCTGCCAGTTCGCTCAGAACTGGAGCACGTTGTTCATCAGCCCAGATTCGGATTGATGCTAAGGCTTCTTCTTCTTCCTCTGGTGCAGCGAGATCCTCTAAACCGGTGAATTCACTGGCAGGCCAGTAACCTAAGTCGATGATGGTTTCCACCACATTGGATTGATCAACTGTGATAACCCCAGACTGCTTAGCGGGAACCATGGTCACACCATTATCGTACTCACCGGTGGTCTCAACGGTCTCGCCTTCAACAACAGAAACTGCCAGAGTAATCGCATCATCAACCAGGTAGCGAACATCCTTCAAAACGGTCATGGACTGTTTGCCGTCAATGATGTACTGCACGGAGGCAATCTCAGCATCCTGTCCGGTAACAACATAGCTGCTCACATCGGTATCCGCGCTAAATGCATCAGCGATCGCGCGTGCGGTGCCGTCGTTCGGGGCAAGGATATACACGTCGCCCTTGTCCTCTGCAGCAGCAGCGGTCAGGTTAGCTTCAGCAAGGCTCTTGGCATCATCGAAGTCCCAGTTCGTGGTGATCTGGCCGATGATCTCACCCATTTCGTCTCGGGTCAGTTCTGCCTTGTCCTGCAGTTCAACAGCTTTGTCTGAGTTGACGATGTAGAATGTCCCATCAGCAACCTTCGGCTGCAGTACGTTCCAGGCACCTTCAAAGAACAGGAAGGCATTGTTGTCGGTGGCTGCGCCTGCAAACAGGAACAGCGGGTTTCCTTCGCCTTCTGCCTTGTCCACCAGGTACTGAGCCTGCGCTGCACCTACTGAAACACTGTCGAAGGTGACATAGTAGTCAACAGCTTCCGTGTCTGTGATCAGGCGGTCGTATGATACGATGGTCACACCTGCATCCCGGGCGGCTTCTGCAGAGGCTGCGGCAGCAGCACTGTCATGGGGGCACAGGATGATGACCTTGGCACCTTTGGTGATCAAGGTTTCAACATTGGCTTTCTCCTGTGAGGGGTCTGCCTGGCTGAACAGGATCTCAACATCATATCCAAGCTCTGCGAGCTTATCCTGGAAACGTGTCTGGTCCTGGATCCAGCGAGGTTCGTCCTTTGTGGGAAGCACGATACCAACTGCTAATTCTGCAGCTGGCTCTTCTACTTCTGGCTCCTCGTCAGGTTCTGTCGTTGGGGTACAAGCAGCAAATATCATACTGCCGATAACCAGGACAGAAAGGATTAATAAAATCTTTTTGGACATTTGGTTACTCCTCCTTTTAGGAATAAGGTTAACAAATTGTGGTTGTTAGATTAAAACCACTTTAATAAGTATATTCTTTAAAGATAAATCATACAAGTAGTTTTAATAAGAATTGGTGAATTTCGGGCAAGGCAATATTGATTACATCTATATAAAATCAGTTACTACTCGAGGTCATTTTTTATGAAATTTCTCTTTTGAGTTTTAATCAATAGGAACTTATATACAAACATAGATAATGAAATCCAGTGAATTTTATGATAAAATCGAAAAAGGTGATTACGTCTGATGAAAAAGACGCTCCTAAGAACTTGACCTTACTTAATTTACTATGACTATTGGAGAAATTATGGATGTTCCAATTCTTGAAATGAAGCATATCACCAAGGAGTTCCCTGGTGTCAAGGCACTTGATGATGTCAGCTTTACCGTAGAAACAAAGAATATTCACTGCCTTGTGGGTGAAAATGGGGCTGGGAAATCGACTTTGATGAAAGTGTTGAGCGGCGTCCATCCCTATGGTTCATATGATGGTGATGTATATCTGGATGGAGAAATTCAAACGTATAAGAATACACACGACAGTGAGGGGGCAGGTATTGCTGTGATTTACCAGGAACTTGCGCTTGTCCCTGAAATGACCGTCTATGAAAATGTATTCCTGGGCCATGAAATTCGTAAAGGCCTCCAAGTAGACATTAATGAAACGATCAAGAAGACAGTCGCTGTCCTGAAAAAAGTTGGCTTAAATGTCAACCCCTCTACAAAAATCAAAGAATTGGGGATTGGCAAACAGCAATTAATTGAAATTGCTAAATCTCTAAGCCGCAATGCGAAGTTGTTGGTTTTGGATGAACCTACTGCTGCACTAAATGAGACGGATAGTGAAAACCTATTGCGGCTCTTAGTTGAATTGAAGAAGCAAGGTGTAACATCGATCTTAATTTCACATAAACTCCAGGAGGTTATCTCTGTTGCTGACAAAGTCACTGTCCTAAGGGATGGGCAGAGTGTCATCACTCTGGATGCGCATAATGGCGAAGTGAATGAAGATGTGCTGATTAAGAACATGGTAGGTAGATCGATCGAGAATATTTATCCTTCCCGTGAAAAGAAACCCCTGGGTGATGTGGTCTTTGAAGTGAGGAATTGGAGTGCCAATGTCCCAGGCAGAGAAAGACCTCTTCTTAAAGACGTAAACTTCAAATTACGGAAAGGTGAAATCGTAGGCATCACAGGGCTGATGGGAGCAGGAAGAACAGAGTTGGCTTTGAGTTTGTTTGGTAATCCTGATCACTATCAAATCGAAGGGGAGATGTTCCTGGAAGGAAAGAAAGTAGCTTTTTCACATCCCCAACAGGCGATTCAAGCAGGACTTGCCTATGTTACAGAAGATCGAAAAGGGGATGGGTTGATCCTTATTCAAGATGTAAAAAACAACATCACAATTGCTAATCTGAAGCGGATACTGAATTATGGTGTTATCGATTCGAATGCAGAAATTAGAGATGCCCAGGAGTATTCTGATTCACTGGGGATTAAGACCCCTAGTATTGAACAAACTGTTATCAACCTCAGCGGAGGCAATCAGCAGAAGGTCTCACTGGCAAAGTGGTTGTATGTCAAACCAGATGTCATGATCCTCGATGAACCAACCCGAGGCATTGATGTGGGTGCTAAGTTTGAGATATTCACCATCATGAACAGGTTGGTTGAAGAAGAAGGGATGAGCATTATTATGATCTCCTCCGAACTTCCTGAGATTCTGGGAATGACGGATAGGATCTATGTTGTTTCTGAAGGACGTATCACAGGGGAATTAAATACCGAAGAAGCTGACCAGGAAACTGTGATGAGATACGCAACGATATAAGGAGAGAAAAATGTCATTTTTAAATGAGTTAAAAGAACTTCTAAAGAAGAATATTCGTGAATATGGCATGTATATTGCCTTAATTGTGATCATGGTGTTTTTTGCGATCGCCACAGACGGGATATTTGTTTCTTCACGAAATATTAGCAACCTGCTCAATCAAATGGGTTATATCGCTGTGCTTGCAGTTGGTATGACCTTGGTCATTGTGATACGTCACATAGACCTATCCGTAGGTTTTTTAGCAGGGTTCCTGGGTGCAATAGCAGCGATTGCGCTAACTTCCTGGGGGCTTCCTGTTTGGTTGGTGATACCCCTTGTGCTCGTACTTGGTGTCTTTGCGGGTTTGATCACAGCGACGATGATCGCCAGGTTTGGGATCCCATCCTTTGTGGCTACTTTAGCAGGGTGGTTGATCTACCGGGGTGCATTGCTTCAGGCAACGATTAGAACTGGAACCATCGTCATCCCAAATGATGCTTTTAATGCCCTTGGTAATGGTTATATCCCTGATCTGCCATTACCGGATTTTTTCCCTGATTTACATAAAATTACTTTACTTCTTGGAATGGTCGCTGCTGTCTTGATGGTCATTTCTGCAATTAATAACAGGCGGAAGAAAATCGCCTATGATTTCGAGGTTCCATCAAGAATCATTTTTATCATCCAATTAGTGTTTTTGGTTGTGATAATCGGTGTAATCACTTACGTTTTAGCTGGTTATAACGGACTTTCATGGACGACTGTGATTGTGCTCGTGGTAACCCTTATCTATAATTTCATCACCACTCAAACCTTCTTAGGGCGGCATATCTACGCTGTTGGCGGCAACCCGGAAGCAGCAGAATTGAGCGGTATCAGTGTGAACAAGATCACCTATGTTGTCTTTGGCTCAATGGGTTTATTATCTGCGCTATCGGGAATGCTGTTTGCTTCTCGTCTTCAGTCAGCCACGACAACTGCAGGCACACTGTTTGAACTGGATGCAATTGCAGCGGCGTATGTGGGCGGCGTGTCCTCCGCTGGGGGTATTGGGCAGGTGACCGGATCCTTGATCGGGGCTATCGTGATGATGTCCCTGACCAACGGTATGAATTTAATGGGAATTGATATTTCCACCCAGTATATCGTCCGCGGTGCGGTTTTGGTGATCGCGGTGATATTCGATGTTGCCACACGAAAGCAGCGAGGATAAATTTCTCCAATTTCAATGCTTCAATAACACTGCTTCGTTAAACGTTAAGCAGTGTTTTTTCTATGATATCAGCGAATAAAATTTTTCAATAGATTGGTTGTGCTTAAGCATCACTGATTTTTACGGCATTACTTTGCTTAACACACAAGCGGTCTCTCAGTTTGAATTAAATCGACCAGCAAAATTGATTGGTGAAAATTCCTTTCCTATAATGGGAGACCAGGGAACGGTATTTAATAAAGCACTGCATCAAATCCACACTGCGACAATTCAAGCTTCGACAGGTAGGTTGCCTTTGAAAACTGTCCCACTTAAAATGACACACCCATAGTTGTAAAAGTTCCATGGCTCCGAGATCATCCCCAAATTTCTGGAGAAAAAAAGGCTGCCCTTTCGGGCAGCCTTAGTCTTGATACTAGTTTATTGGATCCGCTATTTCGCAAAACTTGGGAGGAATGTATTGAAATACACATCCAGCGGCCAGTAGTAAGCTTGGCCAACCCCAGGTTTACCATGATAATCCACTAACATGACGCCTTGAATGCCTGCAAACTCATAGGCATACCAGTCAGGAACTGCGAAGAACAGAGCGAATACTTCGTTGAATGGAAAGGGATTAGTTACCATCCAGGCAAAAGGTTGTCGGGAGAGGACAAAGCTGGACGCACCAGCGTAATCCAAATCTCCGTTCCAATCCCAACTCACAGCTTCGTAGTCAAATGTATCAGCAACGTAGTTCCATGCTGCTGGCAGATACCATTCCTGGAAACCAGAGTTGAAATCAGCATAGATCAAGTATGGGCTACCCATAAACATCATGCCGGCAACATAGTCTATCTGGACAACAATCCAGGTGTTATCCCCATCACCACCAGCAAACCAATCGTAATTGAAATTGAAGTTTACCGTCTCAGTGAAACCATCCCGGTCTGCATCGATATACAGATCCACTTCAGAAAAATAAGGCTGGTTGGTGTGCACATCATCCCACATTGCAAAAGCTGGCACAAACATATCTCCAAATGTGCCATCATACCAGCCATAGTCCATCCCTACATAGCGCAGGTCGGCACTGTCCAGCACAAATGGATCATTTTCAGAGACAAGCGATACTGGATAAGCCCATAAGCTTGACGGAACGGGTCCAGTCTGTTCGAGTAGGACACCACCGTCCTCCATGATTTCAAACCTTGTTAGAGAATCGAGTTCGGTGAGTTCGGTGTACGGCCGCGGCACGAAGTGGAACGGCACCCTGGTGTCTCCAGTAAGCCAATTATTGAACGTCACAAAGCCGTAGTATTCTTCCATGGTACCAAAGTCAATAGGCATCATTTCTGCATCCAGATCAAGCGTGACATCAACACTCGTTGCACCATCAGCAGGAACAGTAACTGTCATCACTGACGGGGTCAAAGTCGCTCCGGTGTCATCTGACGTAAAGGCTGTCGATACATCAAATTCAACATCCCAACCACAGTAGTTCGTCAACGTGATCGTCTGGGTATCCGAGAAATCCTCTTTGAGTTCGATCACACCCCAGCTCAAACTGACCAATTTTGGATCAGCATATGCTACAACACAGGTCATCACGGCATCAAGTGCGTCAACCCTGCCAGCACCCTGGAGGGGGATTTGTGCACTGTAAGCATCTGCCAGGTCAACAGCTGAATTCATCATCGCTGCCTTAACATGGACCGGGTTCCAACCGGGATGTGTTTCAATAAGCAAAGCTGCCACACCTGCAACATGCGGCGCAGCCATTGAGGTGCCGCCCTTACTGGTTCCCAAATTACCTGTGCCAATATCCGCAGCAAAAATAGCCACACCAGGCGCAGTGATTTCAGGTTTCAGTTTTGAGTCAAACCCACGAGGGCCGCGGGATGAGAAATCAGCAATGGTATCTGGGGGTGCATCAGACACGAAAGTCATGACATCCGAGTCAGGCCCAACTGCGACGCTCATCGGTGTCAGGGCAACAAGGATCGCGCCATCAGCTTGTGTAATTGAACCCGCAGGGAGGGTTGAACCCGAGGTGTCCATGTTGATGATACCTGCTACATTATTGTAAATGATCGCTGCAACAGCACCCAGGGCTTCAGCATTATTGATCTTCACATAGAATGAACATGTCCCTCTTGAAATCAGGGCGATATTGCCCAGGAGAGGTGTGCCAGCAACACCAGAAACATCACAAAACTCTGCATCTGCACCAGTTACATCACCAGCCCAAACCATATCACCGGTGATCGTGCTTGTGAAGGGGTTATATGAAGTGGTGTAAGGCATATACAAAGATGAACCGTATTCAATAAATGGCGAAGTTGAAAAACCGGTTGTTGAGGCAGCAACTGAAATAGCTGAATCTGCCGTTGAAGGTGCGCCAACGATATATGAGCTGTCACCAGCGTTTCCTGCTGAAGCGACGACTGTCACACCGATGGCACTAGCATTTTCGACGGCAATATAATCTGGATCATTGACATCTGCCGGCGACCAATCAGCACCGAGGGACATATTGATCACATCCACAGGTTCACCTAAGTGACCCAGTCCCTGTGGATCCATAGCCCATTCGATGGCATGAAATGTAAGGTTCGTTGAACCTTCTGCGCCAAAAACCTTTAATGCATACAGCGAAGCACCAGGTGCAACACCTGACCCAAAACCGGCATCCAATCCCGCCGCAATTGAAGCGACATGTGTACCATGGCCCAATTCATCCAACGGGTCTTCATCAGGTGTAGGCGTTGTGGATCCATAAGTGCCGCTTGCATCATAATTCGTTCCTGCAAAGTCGTAACCACCGATGACCTTCGCGTTTGGAAAACCGCCATCAGCGATTGTATCTGGATCTTGTGCGCTGTAGGGACCACCGGTACCACCCAGCATATCATGAGTATAGTCAATACCAGAGTCAATCACAGCGATCGTAATACCATCGCCTGTCGGTCCAAATCCATAGAACCAGACATCATCTGCATTGATCAACGGTACGCTGTTTGTCAAGGCGAGCTCATGTTCAGGGGCTTTGCTGACCCTCTTGACGCCATCAATCTCACGAATAGCCTGGATTGATTTCGCCGGGACGCTCAGCATGAATCCATTCAACACCTTGGTGAATGAATCCCCAATCTGTGTGATCTCACTCCTGCCTGCCATGATCTCACCCAAAACAGCATCTTGCGTCGCCTCAAGCTGTGCAACATAGTCTGTTTGTCTGGTTACACTGCTTCGTGAATCAAGCCCTTCCTGGACAACATATTCAATCAACGAAGGTCCGTCAAGCTGCACGATCACGACAACAGGCATATCAGCATATTCAAGCAGCGCATTTGGGATCGGCCCTTGGTTCATGGTCAGGAATTCTTCAATGCTCATGCCGCCTTCAAATTTATCCACGATCTCCTGGGGGACCTTTTCGGGTTCAGGCCGTTCGGGTGTCTCGAATTCTTCTGGCGGTTCGAAATCTGACACTTCACGTGCTGCAGTCTGAGCGATGACAGGTGAAGCCATCAAACTCATCAGGAGCACTAAACTAAATATTTTTAATACTGTCTTTTTCATTGATTTAACTCCTATTATGCAAAATTGTCATTTGGGTTTGAATACAAAACGAAATTCTCCTCTACACCTCCTTATTCATTTTTGTTTACCGCAGTAAACATCCGAAATTTCGTATGGAACCATTATTCAGATACGTAATGAACAAAATGAGAAATGATTTAAATGGCTTGTGGAATAATGATCCGTCAATACAATATCCTTCTTCACAGCAACTAAAAATATTATACATCAAAAATGAGAATCCATGTTGATTTTTTCAACGATGATCCAAATCAAAAAATCTGTTAACCAACGCTTAACAATCACCTTGAACGATCAACTGGATAACTGGCTTATGGCCTCATTACACAATAACACGCACAGGTTGTTATGGTTGCAGTTGATAGATATACGTTTCATATGGTGCCAATTCAAGCGTTGAAAGGAGATGAAATACCGCACCATTCGTTTTTACTTCAATTGGTGGCAGTGTCTTTTCACCATGTATTGGAACCGGTGAATATTGCCCTGCAGGTAATTGGCTTTCGTCTATTGCTATCCAAACATCATCTGCCGTTTGATCTCCCAGGTTGACCAGGACCAGCACTGCCTCATCCTCACTCACACGCATGATACTGAAAACGGCCTCATCCGTCGTGGTCAAAACATCCATCTCCCCCACCCTTAAAGCGGCATGTTCGTTCCGGATCCGGATCATATTCTGGTAATGGGAAAGGATAAATTCTTCATCCACCAATTCATCTGCAACATTGTAAGAATCCCAGGCTGGTGCCAACGGCTGCCAGGGTGACCCCGTTGAAAATCCACTGTTCATCTCATCAGACCACTGCATCGGACGCCTAACCCAATCATGGGACTGATCCCCCTGCATCCCAATTTCCTCCCCATAGTAAATGAAGGGAACTCCAGGTGCAGTGAGGAGAAGCGATGCAGCAGCTCTCATCTTATTATCATCATTAAATAACTGGCTCATCACACGATCCATGTCATGGTTGGTCAAAAAAGTACCAAACTGCATCTCGGGAAATGTAGAATATGATAAATGAAACTGGTCCTTGACTTTCCCTTCATCACCAGCATTGACCGACTCGATCATCGCACCTGCCAGCCAGAACTCAAACGATATGTCACACTCCTCTCCCTTGACATAGGACGCAGCGACCTGTGTGTCGTCCCAGACCTCCGCCACAGTCATCGCATCAGGTTTGATCACTTTATAAAATTCGTAGTAATCCTGCCACCAATCATGGGTTGGTTGGGAATTTGCCTGGACTGATCCTTCTTCGATCATATGTTTGGCAGAATCCAGCCTGAACCCATCCACCCCAACTTCCTCAAGCCAAAAACGAGTTACGTTATACATCTCTTCGGTAACCTGGGGATTCTCTAAATTGAGATCGGGACTGTATGGTGAATAGGTTGAATAAAGATACCTTCCATTGACTGGCCACCAAACTTGCTGACCCCATGAGCCAGCATATCCCGGGTCAAAATCCGACCAGATATACCAGTCATGATACGGTGATGCTGGATTGAGCGCTTCGATGAACCAGGGATGGTCATTGGAGGTGACGTTCAAAGAAATATCAAGGATGATCCGAATTCCTCTTGAATGAGCCGCATCCAGTAAATTTTCAAAATCCGCCATCGTGCCGTATTCTGGATTGATGCCGTAAAAATCTGTCACATTATAGCCATGGTTGGAGTTCGAAGGGAAAATAGGCATCAGCCAAAGTCCGGTAATACCAAGATCCGTGGTGGTTTCCGGATCGCCATCGTTGAGGTAGTTCAATTTTTCTGTGATGCCATTAATATCCCCAACCCCATCCCCATCACTGTCATAAAAGGATCTGACAAAGATCTCATAAAACACGCTGTCATTCCACCATGGATAACCATCGGTTCCCTGCGGCAGCCCAATTACTGGGCTGACGGGCAGTGCTTCCAGGTTCACTTTCATTTCGGTTGGTGTTGCTGGGATAGTGGCGGTTACTGTCGGATCAGATGATGATTCGGTTGGGATGTTTAGTGTTTGATTGGATGACACCGTCTGAGTGCTGAAAATATTCCCCGCAATCTGGGTCCTTAACACGTCAACTTGTTCAGGTGATGGACTGCATGAAAATAATAGTGAAAACACAAGAAAGGCAATCAGTCCAAAAATCATTTTCCTCGACAAACTTCACCGCCTTTGTGATTGATAAATATCCATTAAGGAGACTTATGCAGCTGGAAAATCATCGTCTCATAAGGCTGCATCTTAAAACCATCAACCAGTTGGAACAACCCATCCTGCACATTGATATCAATTGATGAGAATTCTTCCCCTCCAAAAATAGGGACCGTGTAGTATTGGCCTTCAGGTAATTCACTCTGTACTTTCGTGAGCCATATGTCACTGACTGGCTGATCTCCTAAATTAACCAAAACAAGCACAACTTCGTCTTCACTCACCCTCAGGATACTGTAGATAGCTTCATCGGTCGTTGTCAAAACCTCCAGACTGCCTACACGCAAGGCAGCGTGATCATTTCGTGTCCGGATCAACTTTTTATAATGGGAAAGGATAAACTCTTCGTCATCTGCTTCATCTTCTACATTATAGTAATCCCAAGCTGGACCTATCGGCTGCCAGGGGGTACCGGTGGAAAAACCGCTGTTCGTGTCATCAGACCACTGCATCGGACGCCTCACCCATTCATGAGATTGGTCGCCCTGCATGCCGATCTCTTCACCATAGTATATGAAGGGGACGCCGGATATAGTGAGCAGCAAAGAGGCTGCAGCTTTCATCTTATGATCATTATCAAATAGCTAACTCATCACCCGATCCATGTCGTGATTTGTCAGAAAGGTACCAAACCTCATCTCAGGAATTTCTGTATAAGACAACAGAGCCTGGTCAGTGACTCTGCCTGCATCCCCGTCATTGACCGATTCGATCATCGCCCCTGCCAGCCAGAACTCAAACGAAAGGTCAAATTCATCCCCCTGCAAGTATTCAGCGGTTATCTCAGTATTCTCCCACACTTCTCCAAGGATCAGGGCTTCAGTGTCAATCATTGTTATGGAAGGTCGAATATCCTCCCACCATTCATGCGTTGAGTTGGAATTTGCCTGTACCGTTCCTTCCTCTATGATGTGCTTTGCCGCATCGATCCGGAAACCATCCACACCAACATCCTCCAGCCAAAACCGAACAACTTCTAACATCTGCTCAGTAACGTCAGGATTGGTGTAATTCAGATCAGGCATCCCAGCAGAAAAAGTGGAATAAAAATATCTTCCCAGGTGTGGAAACCAAACCTGCTGCCCCCATGAACCAGTATAGCCCGGATCAAAATTTGACCAGATATACCAATCATGATAAGGTGAAGCCGGGTTACCAGCTTCAACGAACCAGGGATGCAGATGGGAAGTATGGTTGAGTACAAGATCGATGATCACCCTGATCCCCCGTTCATGCGCAGCATCGAGGAAGGCGATGAAATCTTCCATCGTCCCATATTCAGGATTAATATCATAATAATCCATCACGTTATAGCCATGATAAGATGGCGTGGGGTAAAACGGCATCAACCAAATTCCTGTGATGCCAAGATCTGTGCTTGTTTCAGTATCTCCATCGTTGAGATAATCCAATTTTTGAGTGATGCCGTTCAGGTCCCCAATGCCATCCCCATCACTATCATAAAACGACCTGACGAAGATCTCATAAAATACCGCATCATTCCACCATGGATAACCGTCTGTGCCTTGCGGAAGCCCAATGACCGGGCTGACTGGCTGTGCTTCCAGATTCATAACAATCTCAGTTGGTGTCGGTGAGGGTGTGAGCGTTATAGTTGGCTTGGATTTTGTTTCAGTGGGACCGTTATTAGTTTGTTGAGCTCGACTCCGTTTGGGTGCTGTATACCTCACCAGCGATTTGGGTCGTCAGAGCTTCAATTTGTTTTGGTGAAGGGCTGCAGGCAAATAAGAAAGAACAGATCACTAAAGTGTGTAATCCAAGAAGCACATTCCTTGACATGGTTCACCTGCCATTTTGATTGCTTTTATTCAGGAATTGGGCCAGAAAACCTTACTGTGATATCTCTACTAAGAGTATACAACAGAATGTGTGGATTATGATTTTTTAACTATGGTGGGTACAACTAAATAATATTTCGTTCTTTTTGATGTATTCAAAGGTCATCGATACAAATCTACGGCTTCAAACATGGCAATAATATTTTCCGGAGGGACATCTGGCAGGATATTATGAATGGTGTTGAAAACAAAACCACCTCCCGGCGAGAGTATTTCAATATTTTCACACACATGGTCCTTCACCTGAGAAGGGGTGCCCAGGTTCAGGATTGAACGGGTATCTGCGCCTCCTCCCCAGAAAGTTACATTACCCCCGAACTCAATTTTAAGCCGCTGCGGGGCCATATCGCGTGTGTTGGTCTGGACAGGATTCAGTATCTCAAATCCAGCTTCGATCAGGTCAGGGATGAGCTGATAGATCGAACCGCAGGAATGCAGGAATGTATGCATCTTACTGTGATCCTTGATAAAGTCACATAAGATCTTGTGACGTGGTTTAAACAGCTTTCGATAGGTTTGCGGGCTCATGAAAGGTCCTGTGGTCATCCCCAGGTCGTCACCAAGTCTGATAATATCCACCATATCCCCAACAGCCCGGCAAATCTTATCTAAAGACAACAGGTGCCGTTCCATTAATGCATCAAGAAATCGCTCCACATCTGCAGGCGCACTGACCAAATCCATCAGAAAATTATCTATGCGGCGTAAGAAAGTTCCCCACTCAAAAAGATTGCATCCCGCTGATAAAACGATCACACGGTCGCTGGTAGCGCGCAGCTTCAAAGCATTTTCTCGTAGAGTTTCCCAGAAAGCCGGCTCATCAGCGTGGTCCCATGGGCTGTGCACCAGGGCAGACCACAGAACCCTTCCCATCGCCTTATCAAAGGGTGAACCATATAAAGGGGGATAGCCATCAAAGAATGGAAAAATGATCTGGTCATAGGAAAAAGCGCTATCAGGCATCCTGGCGATCGCTTCATCATCTTTGAATACCAGGCTTGCGCCATCTGATTGTCGTACTGGATGAAACCAGGCAGGCTGCTGGGCAATCCCACCATTCAGCAGTGTGAAGTCATACCAGGCACTGTCCTCTGTATTGAAAGTTCGACCCAGGTCAACCGTGTCAATATGGAAATATTCAAGCACTTCCTCGGATGGCTGGGCAACCTGCTGAACCACATCATAAACCCAGTTTCTTTTATTCTCGAATGGCAAGTATTTTAGCAGGTTATCATAGGCGATAGCAGAGATTCCCGAGCTTGGAGTTGCGCCAAGATCAACCGGGATTCCTTCAGGTTCAACGTGGTTGATCGCGCTGAGAACACGTTCGCGTGAATTCATCATATCCAGCTAATCCGTATGGAATACCTCATCCATCCCCGCCCACCACTCACCGGGTTTGGCAGTTTCTACTGGTTCCTGGCAGGGATCCGTCAGCTTCCACCAATCTTGTGTTTTCGGATCTGCCGCCATCTTCTTCATGTCTGCATCGTAATCCTCACCAATATACTCAAAATAGCTGAAGAGAAGGCCATCTTTATAATAAATTGAGTAATTTTGGATATTACACACCCTGATCATCTGGAGGACTTCCGGCCAGGGATCGGCATGAAGAGCTTTATATTCATCCAGTTTTTCGGGTTTCACTTTAATCACACTGCCATATCGCTTCATCATTTGTTCCTATTCTCATCATTATCAACACTCAGGATCGTCAGGACAGAAGCAAGCGCACCGCTTGCTCCGGTATAGAGGGTTTTCAAAATTATGTAGACCCAGCTGCTTAACCCATCAGGACTGATCAGATAGATCAAACCATCCAGGAATAAACCACCAAAAAGGAGCGTAATTAAGAGACTGATTAATAATGCTCTCAAGACACCAGATTTCGGAAGCTTTATGCCGCTTTTCGTTGGCTGTTTCCTTGAAATATTCCCTTTTCGGTATTCGCCACGCGCGCTGCCCACGACAATCCATGAAGTGAAGAAAGCAATGATAATCACCGTAATCAGGATATCAAAGGCCAGGTCAATGTAAGGGATGAAACCTTTACCGATGTAGCTAAACAACGCAATCAACCCATTCAGGATAGCATTGATCAGAAAGCTTGTCGATGCCTGGTCCCTGATATATTTTTCAGGGGAAATTGACGTGACGACTGGGGGAGAATACTCTCGCCATCCCGGTTCGGTTGAATCGATTTCTATTTCCACGACAGACGCATCCGGATCAGGAGGCTCAGCTGGGATATTGATCTCAAGGTCTGTTATGGTTTGCCTGAAGGATAATGCCTCTCCATTGAAAAGTCTTATTGATTGAGCCTGTCCGGGGAAGTCATTCACATGAAGTATGGCATCTTCTGGCCAGTTGTAGATGTACAGAAAGATTTTCTCACCTTTACTTGTAGCCTGTCCCCACACCTGACTTTGCAAAGGCGTGAATGTGGTTCCGTAAATCGCAGGGTGATATGTTTTCATCCATCGCTCGATATACTGAAGCCTTTCTACAGCTTCAGGTGGAAAAGCACCTTTGTCAGTCGGACCAACGTTCAGCAGGTAGTTCCCGCCGTGACTGGCCACATCCACCAGGTTCCGGACCAGCTTCCCATGAGGTTTCCAGTTATTTTCTTTGGGGTTGTATGCCCACGAACCGCCCATGGTCATACAGGTTTCCCAGGGTTGGAAGCGATCCGGCGAGGGGAATGGTTCCTGATGGACTTTGGTCAGTTCAATAACCCCATGCTTTGCCACATAATTCCTGAGTAAACCACCAATTAGAGGGACAGTCGCAAGTTTGGTTACCAGGGCGAAGAATCCGTCACCCGCAGGATCCATGCCCGGGTTTGGCTTGCCTGTTTTCGCAGGAATACCCCCCAAAGGGACAAACTGCTCAGGTGTAGTGAAATCATAATCCTCACCAAGCCGATCATTGATCAAGGTATTCGGGCTGAGTTCATGGATCAATTGATGAAAGCGTTCCGGATCATACTTGCCATGATTAGCAAGTCCATCAAACCAGATCACCCTGACCTCGCCATAGTCTGTCAGCAGCTTCCGGATATGGCTTTCCATATAGTCAAGATACTCACCCCATCCTTCCCGCTCAGGTTCACCAGTCCAGTTCCTGGTCACTGGCTTGCTGGTATCCCGGTATCCGGGATGATGCATATCCGGTGGTGAATAATAAAAACCCAGCGGCATCCCCGCTTTAGCACAAGCCTGGGATAATTCCAGGCAGATATCTCTCCCATAGGGTGTGTTGGTGATCTTGTAATCTGTTCCAGGTGCATCAAACATGCAGAAACCATCATGATGCTTTGATGTGAATATGATATATCGCATCCCTGCGTCTTTAGCAAGTCGCACCCACATATCAGGATCAAAATCTACAGGATTGAATTGGTCGGGCAGCCTTGTGTATTCATCTTCGGTGATGGAAATTTCCGTCCCAAACATGGCTGCTGAGAGGACAGGTGTCATGATCGGCCAGGAAGCTTCAACCCCCGCAACACTGTACGGTCCCCAGTGGATAAATAAGCCAAACTTAGCCTCCTGGTACCATGCTAATCGTTGATCCAGTTTTTGTTTGTTTTCATTATCAAATGTCATTGTGAGAAATCTCCAGGTTGCGAAGCAATTTACAGAAGCTGAGCAAGAAGCAAATAATCAGATGATCGTACTGGTCAATTATATATGAGAATGTGAGATAAAAATATTCATCCTGACCGGGTTATCCCACCGCAATATCCACCAGCTCAATGGCCATGCAAATTTCAAGGTATTGGATATGGTAAACTTACCCATCAAATTTATGACTAATCATCCGTTATCAGGCAGGAAAACATGAAAACAATTGTAATTACTGGAAGCACGCGTGGGATTGGGTTTGCGCTTGCACGTGAACTTATAAAACAAGGTTGCCAGGTGGTGATCACCGGACGAACAGATGAATTGGTAAGAAATTCGATTGAAGAATTAGAAACTGAAACAAATAGGAACCTAATTGCTGGTTATCCATGTGATGTAGCTCAATACAGTGAATTAGTCGCCCTATGGGAATTTAGTAAAAAGACATTCGGAAATATTGATATATGGATCAATAATGCCGGTATATCAAACACGCAAGCTCCTTCATGGGAAGTTCCGGTAGCTGAAATCCGATCTGTTATTGAGACTAACTTGCTTGGTGAAATATTCGGTACGAAAGTAGCCATGCAAGGGTTTATGGACCAGGGTTTTGGTGCCCTTTATAATGTTGAAGGTTTGGGGGCAAACGGCAAAACCAATAATGTTGAAGGATTCTCGATTTATGGAACAACTAAAGCAGGGATCAATTTTTTTAATAAAGTACTTGCTAAAGAAATTGAAAACCCAAGAATCATAACAGGTGCGCTGCAGCCCGGGATGGTACTGACTGATTTGGTGACAGGTCAATATGATGAAAAACCAGAAGAATGGGAGAAAGTCAAAGGAATTTTAAATATTATTGCCAGTCCTATTGATGAGGTTGCAATTTGGATGACTGATAAAATCATAGCCAATCAAAAGAATGGGGCTTATATTAAAATATGGTGGTTCATTGCGAATATTAAAACGGCTGGTCCTCTCCCCTTTTAGAAAAGCAAAAAAAAATAAAGATTAATTCAGGAAACATTCATATACCTGGCCCAATTACTGATAATTCATCTTGGCTCGATACCGCAAAGCTTCTACCAAATGCACCAGGCTTATTTCAAATTATTCGGTAAACCTGATATTGATCTGCTGGTTAAGAAAATATTACTATAGGCTATTCCGCTAAAACCCGTTGCCATATTATGCTCTCTTTACAATCACAGCCGTGAAATCATCTTGGTGAAGGTTTTCTCCGCTGAACTCCTGAACCGCCATCCAAAGATGATTGCAGATTACACTTGCCTTTTCCTGTCGGTGGGCAACCAGAATTTCCTTTACCCGTTCAAGTCCAAAAGCCTTGCCTTGTGGGTTATATGCTTCATACAAGCCATCACTGAAAAACAATGCCAGGCCACCCTTCGGTATTGTGAATTGTTGCTTATCAATGTTTATCTCATCAAACATCCCAAGCGCGACGCCCTGAGTTACTGGTAAATCGATGATCTCTCCGTCTTTGGTGACCACAATTGGAGGCAAATGTCCTGCCCGGGAATAACATATAGAACCTGTCCCCAAATCAAGGCAGCAGTACAGCAGTGTAACAAACATCCTGGCTTTCATCCTCAGAAGGAACTTGTTGATGTTCTCTAATATCTTTCGTTGATCGTTACTTCTTCCAGATTCAACCCTTGCCAGGCTGAAAGTGATCGCCATAAACAAGGCTGCTGGCAGGCCCTTGTCTGATACATCACCAATAACGATACAAAGTCGCTCACCTTCCAGAGGAATGAAGTCATAGAAATCGCCACCGACAGCTCGAGCCGGTTTGATAAGAGATCCAAAATCATAACCAGGATAACTTGGTGATTTCAGGGGAAGAATGCTTTTTTGAGCCTGGCGCGCCAATCCCATTTCAATTTCCATCTGGTTGAGCAGCCTTTGGGTTTCATTGAATAAACGTGCATTTTCGAGTGATTGACTCATGCTGTTGGTCAACGTGGTTAATAAGTTTATATCCGATTGTGTATAAGCATTTTCTATGTCCAGGTTTTGTAAGCTGACGATCCCCCTTGCTTCATTCCCAACCAATAATGGCACGCCAAGCCAGGTTCTAGGGACTTCTGTACCTGGGACCACCTTCATCTTTGCTGTTTCAAGGAGGGCAATTATTTCATCAGTATTGATCATCAAAGGTTTTTTGGTTTGAACCACTATTGATCTTGATGCATCAATTGGGGACCACCCGGGAATTTGTAGATGCTGTCCACGTTCAATCGCATAATGATGATAGATTTTATTAGTCTGTGAATCATATTGAGAGATCATCACCACCTGGGCATTAAAAGTGTCTCTAAGTTTATCCCCGACAAGATCATATATCGCCTGCATCTCATATTTTGAGGAAAGACCCTCCTGCACGCTGTTAATTAGTGCAAATTCAACTGCCCTTTGTTCCAGTCCTTGCTCATACCACTTGACTGCTTCTTCCCAATTTCCCTCCTGTTTTGCCTTGGCAGCCTGTGAATAGAAATCCTGGACTTGCGAAACTGTTTTAAGGTTCACTGTGGAACCATTATTTTCGATAGTTTGGTCAGTATTTTGAGTCATCCTAACCCTCCTCTCCAATGCGATTCATGATAAATCAAAATTTCTCACAGATGTAATTCTTTGCACATAACATCCTAACGATTTCCTAATAAATACCTGGCTTTCATATTGGATAATTATAGTGTAACTTTCTGTCTCTTCCGTTATGTTTCCATTCAATATACCGAAACCTATCCACCCTGCTACCCTCTCTTCAACCGTTAAATAAAGGTCTTAATGGACAATACCCAAATCCTCATTAATAAACCTATTTAATCCTCTTCATCAAAGTAAATCAGCGACTTTTAGTCCGCCAGGCTGCCCCTGTCCAGGCAGACTTGTATGATCTTGCGACCTAGGGGCGTCAACCTCTCCTGGTTATACTACCGAAGGATATCATGGAAGATGTACAGGTGCAGGGCACGTAGGATCCCTAAAAATACACGCAAGAGAAAGTTTGTAGTTTAGAATAATGGCAATTATTAGGTAACTCTGACAATAGGATTTACCTCTCAACAAAAAAGAGTTTTTTATACTGATTTCCAAATCAAAGAGCTTACATGTTGCACAAGCAAACATCTATTAGATAATATAATGATGTGTATAAAGAAGAATTGAGATTTTTATGTTCACAGATCAGAACCTGGGAAAAGAGTGCGGCGCCTTTGGTATACAGCGACAGGTATTCAAACCTTATCCTAATCGAGAAACACAATTAGGTAAGATACAAATCTCCCGAGCACTTCCGGTGCGTGATCGTCGTATGGTGGGTCCGTGGTGCTTTCTCGACCGTTTTGGCCCCCTTGTGTTTACAGATGAGAAACCGATGAAAGTCCCACAGCATCCCCATATTGGCTTGCAGACTGTCTCCTGGTTATTAGATGGAGAAATCCTTCACACAGACAGTTTGGGCACAGAAGCAATACTTACTCCTGGTGGTGTCAATGTGATGACTGCTGGCAATGGAATCGCCCATGCTGAAGAAACACCGACGAACAACAGTGGAAGTCTCAACGGTATTCAATTGTGGGTAGCCCTTCCAGATCAACACCGCAACACAGCGCCCTCATTTAATTACGTACAGAAAGTTCCAATCGTTGAAACAAATGAGGCAATATTCCAGTTATTTGCTGGTAGCTTCGAGGGAAGTGAAGTATCAACCAGATATTTTTCTGAACTATTAGGAATGGATGTGCAAATTCATCCCCGTCAATCCATCACAATAACCTTGAATCCCCGCTTTGAACACGCTTTGTTGGTTCTTGAAGGGAAATGCTGTATTGAAAAGCAAGTTTTGAGGCAAAAGATACTCTATTACCTTGGCATAGGTAGGCAAAGAATTGAGATCGGCAACCAGTCCGGATGCAGGCTTTTATTGATTGGCGGTCCACCTTTCCCGGAGAAAATCCTTATTTGGTGGAATTTCGTGGCTCGAACACCTGATGAGATCAGCCAAGCCAGAGCCGATTGGGTATCACATCGTCGTTTTGGGATGGTAAAAGGGACAAAACTCGGTAGGTTGTCCGCCCCTGTTTTGTCTAATCTCGCCCGTCCAAACCCGATCAGCTGAGTGTTAGCCAATAATGAGAATTTTTTCTTAATTGGAGGAAATAATTATGACTATGATACGTAAAATCTCTCAGACAATTCGAAGTAAACCTACGATTGAAGGTGCAGGTGTCCATTTGCATCGCGCCTTTGGCAGTCCCAGAGATACGAAACTTTTTGACCCGTTTTTACTTCTGGATGATTTCAGAAGTGATTCACCTCAGGATTATGAACCAGGTTTCCCCTGGCACCCCCATCGGGGGATTGAAACGATCACCTATGTCCTTAAGGGTACCGTATTGCACGGTGACAGCATGGGCAACAGCGGTGAGATCGGTGAGGGTGATATTCAATGGATGACTGCTGGAAGCGGTATTCGTCACCAGGAGATGCCCCAGGGGGATAATGACGGACGAATGTATGGATTTCAACTTTGGGCGAACCTTCCACAATCGCATAAAATGATTGACCCACGCTACCAGGAAATCAATCAAAAACAAGTACCTGCTGTATCGCTAGAAGATAATGTGCTTGTGCGTGTCATTTGTGGTGAGGTTGCTGGTGTGCGCGGACCGGTTGAAAATGTTGTTATCGACCCACAATATCTGGATATAACTGTCCCTCCTAAGAAGCGTTTTGTCTTTCCCACAACACGAGGATATACCTTATTTGTTTATATCTTTGAAGGACAAGGTGCATTCTGCGAAAATCTTGACCCATTTGCCTATACACGTGACGGTAGCAATTATTTTGATATGCAGCACGAAAGTATGCTTGGGAATCGCACACTCATCTTATTCGAAGATGGTGAGCAAATTCAGGTAACCACACAGGATGAGTCGGTGCGCTTCTTATTTATCTCCGGTCACCCCATTAAAGAGCCCATTGCCTGGTATGGACCAATCGTCATGAATACAGAACAAGAATTACGCCAGGCGTTTAACGACCTTCAGAACGGAACGTTCATCAAAAGCAAGGCATAGAATTCTCATAATTCATTCAGGGATATCGCAGCAAAATAGGTAGGGATTGACACTCAGAAGGACCTAATTCTTAGCTTGCTGAACCCAACATATCCTCACGTTAAGGATCAACATCAGCCCGTATATAACATATCTCAGGCTCTTTTTTCCGATGTGGTATTCATTTAAAAAACCCGAACCTCAAACGAATGAACCGTTTTCAGGTCTGTCCTGCTAGAACTGGTTAATCCCCAGATCGGTTGGAGTGTAGACTTGGATGGCCGCTTGTCCACTAAGGGGGCAGTGGTTTTCGCAGATGCCACAGCCGATGCAACGCTCTTGAACCACATACGGGCGTTGGATGGTGATAAGTTGCCCATCGGGTGCCAAAACCTCCGCCTCTTTGAGTTGAATAGCTTTCTCAGGCACTGGGCACATCTCTTCGCAGGTGATACAGCTGCGATCGCTTGCCCATGGTAGGCAGCGATTTCGATCAACATAAGCATGCCCAATAACCTTCTGACGTTTTTCTTCGAGGGCAAGGGCAGGGATTGCTCCAGTTGGGCATACCTGACCGCAGGTGTTACAGGAGAAATCGCAATACCCAAGACGCGGCACAAGCACTGGTGTCCAAATGCCAACCCATCCGGCTTCATTCAGGCTGGGCTGCAGGCCAGAGGTTGGGCAGGCCTGGATACATATTCCACACCGTAAACATTGGGTTAGAAAATCAGGGTCCGTGGCTCCCGGTGGACGCAGAAGCGAAGGCTGTGTTTGTTTGTCTTGAGGAATCACCTTGCTCAAACCTACCATTGTCACAGCAGCACCAGCTGAAACAAGGAACTGGCGAAACGACGGATCATAGGGCTGCCAGAGCGCAGGTTCCAGACGGCCGTGAAAATCTTGGGCTTCGTTATCACATGCCGGCGCGCACTCAAGACACATGATGCACTCAGATGGATCACTTGTGTAGTCCTTCTTGGGGTCAATCGTTCCTGTCGGGCAAGCACGGGCACATTGGTCACACTTGATACATCGATCGTTTGTTGCGCGGCGTAACCAGGAGACCTTGCTGACCAACCCGAGCAGCCCACCTAACGGGCAAATGTAGCGGCACCAGAAGCGCGAGCGCTTGGCATTCAAGGCCAGTACAACCCCAAAAAGCAGGACGGCTAAGCCGCTGAGACCGAAAACTGGTTGATACGTCGGGAGTATCGTGCTTCTTAGATAATTGTCGATCTTTACAAGCAGCATCGAGCAGTCCAGGCACCGGCAGTCCGGCCAGTGCTTGTTCAGCCCCAGAGATAACTCGCCACCAGTGCTGGCCAGATAGCGCTTGCCACCGTTCGGTAAATAACGTGATCGGATCCAAAAATATCAGACTGAGGTTACCTAACAAGGCGGCAATAATAATCAGCTCCCAGCAGGAAATACTTGACCTGCCGCCAACGTGGATCGAGGTCCGCCTCTTTTGGTCCAGGCTTATGCGCAGGCACCCAATCAAGGACAGTTCCCATTGGACAGAGCCAACCACACCAGATCCGTCCAGCGATAACCGTCAGGACCAACGTGATGAGCCCACCGATAAACATTGTCAGCACAAATCGCCTTGCAGCCAGCATCCCTACCAATCCCACCAGCGGATCCAGACGGAAGAATAGGTCTGCCGGCAGGAAAGAAACCCGCCCTGCAGCCACCAGGATAACTATAAAAAGGATGAACGCGAGCGCTTGCACCCAAGGGCGCAGCTTGCGAATGGTACTTGCTCTCATACGGCTTCCTTTGCAAAAAGCGTTATGCGTCGATCATCTCGATATTGATCGATGTAAGGTCCATCGTGCCCAGACCCAGTTGGTCGGCCAACCGAATATATTCAATGTCAGCGCCGGTCATATTGAACAGGGTCGCTGCATAAGCATCAGCCGCCACGACATCAGCGCTGGCAATAACAGTGTCCATCTGCCTGACATCGTTCAGGTTGCCGCCAGTCGGACCATTGGCCACCAGGATGCGTGTTGCATCGATGACGGTTAGTTGTGGCTTGACGACCGTTGACAGGTCAACGATGGACTGGTGGAGCCCGCTTGGCATGCAGCGCGCCTCGGTTCAGGATAACACCCATTAAATTCTTCATACCCAGCGTAAGCCTGGCTCCGCTGTGATGTTTGGCAATGGGTACATTGATAACCGTATCCGCATTGAGGATGTCGGCATAGATCTGGGTCTTGTTCAATGCCATGCGTTGGGGATCTTGACTTCTCGATACTTAAGCTGAATTCATCAACGCCATATGTCCACCAGCAGCTTCCACAGCTTGAGCGATCCCGCTTGTTTCATAGGCGCTTTGTGCTTACCGCCGAATGGGAAATCCATCACACGCACGCTTCCGGCGCCAGCATCCAGGCACAGCGCAACGATCGCCGCCACCACCTTCGGGTTTGTGGTGCTGGCATACTCGGGACCGTGATAGGCATTGCAGATGTTCGGCTTGATGATCACATCAGCCCCCTGCTTCACATAGCGCTCGATGCCGCCCACGGCAGCGATCGCCCGTCGTGTGAGTTCTTCTGGGCTAGAAGCTTTACCGTGGGCTACAGCCAGGTAGGCACCTTCGGTAGGGGTTGGCTCGGCCACAGTCACCTCGTTATCAGGTGGCGTTGTCGCTGTAGGGGCAAGGGTTGGGGTATTAGCCCCCGGTGTCACTATTGCAGTTGGTGTGGGTTCATTCGTTTTACATCCGCTGAGATAAGACGCTATGCCAGCGACGGATAGTGACATTAGAAACCTCATAAAATCACGCCGGGAAAAGCTGGACATCTGGTTTTCCTTTCTTATTTTTATAATCGCTAGGTTCAACCCTTAAGATCAATGGCGCTAATAATGTAATATTATCCTGCAGTAAAACAAACAATTTCGACCTAATAGAGTCACACGAAGTGCCCCATCGGAGTGCAGAACTTCGCCCCAGGCATACTTAGCCATTTGTTAAAAGCAGTTCACTATAAGTTCAAAGATACCAGATTTTCAGCCATTGGAAGAAAAAATGCGAAAAAATGTACGGTTATAGCCTTTATCATTAAATACAACCATCACCTATCCACCCTGAGAACATATGGTCAATCAGTGGATGGATTTTGCCTGACAATCATCTTCCCATTTAAAAAATTAATAATTATTATTCCTCCTCAGGGAAGCTGATCAGCGACTTATAGTCCGCCAGGCTGCCCCGGTCCAGGCAGCACTGGATGATCTCGCGTCCCAGTGGCGTCAGCGCCTCCTGGTCATACTGCCGGAGGATATCATGGAAGAAAACATACAGCTGTTCTGCCCCCTGGTCATATGCCTCAGGGCCGACTTCAGGCTGAGTGTCGACCGCAAAGAACCAGCGTGAGAGCAAACGCCCTTCGATCTGGATCTGGTGCGGGTATTCCCCCAGCAGCGTGCAGCGAGCAGGACGGACATTCTCTGGATTAAAATGAGCGTTGCCACGGCGAGCCAGATATTCCCGCGTCAGCCATTGGGGCATGAAACCCACCTTCCAGGCACCAACATGCTGGTTGGGCATCAATATGTAACTGGTGTGCGGGCAGGTGGCAAACTGCTCCAGCAGGTAATTCGCGTGCACAGTCCGCTTGCCGGTAGCAAAGGCCCAATATGATCCCACCCCCTCGGTTGAAAGCCCTTTGCCATCTGTAATACTGGGGTTATCGTGGCCGCGGGGTGATACAAGCCGCCAAAGCCAGGCTAATGCTGGGGGCAGGATGTGGAAGAAACCCACGATCCCATAGGTGGGGTTTTCTTGAGTACAGGCCGGGGTACGGATGCCAAAGGAGCGGATATCCACATCCACCGCCTCGTTCACCACATTCGGGACAATCTCCCGGGGGACAACTACCCGTGGGTTTGGGCAGGGTTTACCAGGCGCATCAAGCACATGGTCCCAGATCATGGCAATCCCATCCGGCGTGGCGTTAATATTCAGAAACAACAGCGGCTTACCGGATTCGACTGTTAACCGCTCGAAACTGAGATCTGTACCATAGTGACGGATATGGTTGGTACGAATAAACCAGCCGTCTTCGGCATCGATCACGGTCAGCTTGCCGTTGTGCTGCAGCGAAGTATGACACAGCGCCATGTCATCGGTCACCGGGTGCAGCTGGCATGTACGAGGCTGTTCGTGCAGTCGCTTCTCACCAGTCACAAGATTTTCGCCATAAAGCATCCGGCCATCATGTTCCCGGTGGGGATATTCAAGCATCTCACTCTTACCCGCCCCGCTGGCACCTTCGTGCATGAAGGTCACTTCGTTGTCATAAGGCGTCACCACCCGCACGGTAGAACAGTGTGCGGTCACCCAGCCCTCCTGCTCACCCTGGTTCAACAAAATACTGTAAGCGGCTTTCTTTGCGCTGGGTCCAGGGTAAAGGCAGTAGGAAAAAACCTCGTGCATCCCCGGCTGGCGGTAGTGTACTACGACCTGTTTCCCTTCCAGGTCAGTATAGCGGAAGGTCGGCGCAACATAGATCACCGATGCAGGTTCGAAATCCGGGCCAATATCCTCATATGCTGTGATTCCCTGTAGAAGGGCCAAACCAAAACCAAAGAAACCTGCATTAGCCGGTGCCACGAACCAGGGCGTCCTTCCCTAGACCTTTCTTACCGGTGACATACCCGTAAAGGATCAGGGGGTTCTCAGCCAGCCATGCAAATGTGCGCTGACGTAGTTCGGGGAATGGGTACTTATAAACCTCCTCAAAGCGGACATGATCGGTGGGGCCATCGTCCCCGATCAGCATCGCATCCGGGTCCCGCCGGCGCATATAAGGCGATGGATAATTGGCTGCAATCCCATTGCGCATGCGCACCACCGTGGCATCCACAACCTTGCCGATCTTGGGGATTTGATAATCCACTTCAAAGGTCTTCCCTTTCTCACCACCGCATGCCATGTCCAGTAGTTCATCTGAAGTGCTGATCACCGTTACATCCGGATTAACCTCCAGGATAGCAGCAAGGTCTTTTGGGGGGTTATAACGTTTCCATTTTCGTTGTACCATTGTGTCCTTTGATTGTGCTTTGCTTGAATAATAACTCACTTTGAAACTTCTGGTGCCAGGGAAGAGAACTCAGCCGAACGCATACTGAGTGAGGGAGTCAGCATCTGCTCAATCCGATCGGTTGTAAAGGACCGCGGGCGTTCAATCGGCTGTCCCAATGCCCTTGCCCAGACTGCATGCGCCGTCAATCCCAACAAACGGCTGGCGCCAAATAACACCGTACAGAATTCTGGTTCGATCCCGTAATGATGCTGCAGGGTCCCGCTTATTGCGTCCACGTTGGGGAAGGGGTTCTTGACCTTACCCAACCTGCCCAGGACCTCCGGCATCACTTCATAGACCCGTTTGACCAGCAGGAAAAGGGGATCATCCGGCAGGTAAACCTCAGCAAAGCGATATTGCGCTGTAAAGCGGGTGTCCGTCCGGCGCAGAACCCCGTGCCCGTAACCAGGGATCACCTTTCCCTGAGCCAGGGTTTCAAGGGTGAATTCACGCATCTTCTCCCGGGTCGGCAGGTCACCAAATTGCGCCTGTAATGACTTCAGCCAGCGCAGGGTTTCCTGGTTGGCAAGTCCATGCAGCGGTCCGGCGAGGGCGTTCAGCCCTGCTGAAGAGGAAAGGTAGAGATCGGAGAGGGTTGAACTGACCAGGTGCGAAGTATGAGCGCTGGCATTGCCGTTCTCCTGGTCGGAATGGAGGGTCATGAACAGACGGGTCAACTCCATATAATCCAGATCGTCCCCTTTGCCGATCATATAGGCAAAATTTGCGCTCCAATCAAGGGTCGGATCGGGTACAGCTTCTGCACCATCCCGGTACTTGAGGTTATAGACTGTAGCAGCCAGAGTTGGCAGGTTGGCTGTGATCGTCAGTGCGTCTTCCAGCATCGGTCGCCAGTATTCGCCGCGGGATATCCCCTCATGGTAGGCTCGGGCTGCCCTGGATTTGGGCTGCATCGCAAGGATTGCCTGTGAAAAGAGGGTCATCGGATGGGTGTAGGCTGGCATCGCCCGGAGCATATCAATCACATACCCTGGTAGACCCTGCCGTGCTTGCCAGACATCTTCCATCGTCAGGGCTTCTTTCCTGGTTGGGAATTTACCGACCAGCAGCAGGTAATACAATCCCCCCAGCATTGGGAAATTCGAGCTTGAAGGTCTGGGTAGTTTCTCCAGCAGTTCATCCACCGAATATCCCCGGATGAGCAACCCCTGGGAAGGGTCAACATGGGAAATCTCTGTGACCAGCGCAAAAAGCCCCCGCATGCCGCCGTAGACGGATGACACGGTAATTTCTCCGATCGGCTGGTCGCCAAATTCTGAGAGGATCCGCCTCAGGCGTTTCTGCCAGCCCGGCAGTTGGGACGCGATCAGTGCTTCAATATTGAGTTCTGATATTTTTGTATGTGATGTTGAAGATGTAATTTGGTTCCTACGATTATTCATGCGTAACGCCTCGCTTTTATCTAAGAATTGGGGTTCAACCGGTTGATGATGGCGGCTATCCTGGCCGCCAGGGTCGATCCTCCGTTTTGTTTTGCGAGGGGTTATAGCCGAGTAATCGTGAAATATGCAGCCCGGTGCGCACGCAGTTCTGGGAAAACTTCTCAGTCTTATCGGGTGTGAAACGCTGGGTTGGACCGGAGATGGTCATGGCTGCGATCATCTGGCTGCGCTGGTTGAAGATAGGGGCTGCTACCCCGGAGGCATCCAGGACCCATTCGCCGTGGCTGACGGCATAACCGTGCTCTACGATCCGCTGACATTCTTCCAGGAGTTTATCTATGTCAGTGATCGTCATCGGTGTGAAGGCTTTACGTTCCTCTGTTTCCAGAACTTCTTTCCGCTGATCCTCGGTCATATATGCCAGGAAGAGCTTGCCGGCTGAACCGGCATGCAGGGGTAAATAGCGTCCCACCCGTGCCACCATACGAACGTTTTGTTTACTTTCCAGTCGTTCCACACATACCCGTTCCTTGCCTTCGAGGATATAGAGGCTGATCGTTTCACCAGTGAGCCTTTGTAGATCATAAATGAAGGGCAGCGCAATACGGCGAACATCAACCGTGGCAGTGTAAACTTCCGCCCAGGCTAACACCTTCCCTGACAGCGAATACTGCCGGGTCTCCACATTCTGCACCAGCAGACCCAGTTCCTTGAGTGAAGCGAGAACACGCCCGGTCGTGCTGGACGAGATCCCTGTCATGCGTGCAGCTTCTCGAACCCCCAAAGAGGGGTTGTTCTTTGAAAAACAATCCATCAACTGGACTGCATTAACGAGGGTGCTGGAAGGTTTTACCATCAATTTCCTTGGTGTCCCGCAATTTGGGACAGTGTCTCATTTTTATGTGATACCATTATAAAGGTGAAACCGAGTTATTTGTCAATATCAAAATACCAGCGTTAACCTACTGTTAGCATTCGTAATATGCTGTCTTGAGGAGAGAACTATAAAATGAAATCAACTTTCTATGATCTCCCACCCGGAGGGAAACGAATTACAACCACCCGGGGAAAACTGCTTGTGCCAGATGTCCCTATCATCCCCTTCATCGAAGGCGATGGGATTGGACACGATATCTGGCAGGCCGCCCGCCCGGTGCTTGACGAAGCGGTTCGCCTGGCTTATTCTGGTGAACGCAGATTAGGCTGGATGGAAATCCCAGCCGGGGAAAAAGCCATGGCTCAAAATGCCGCCCCGCTGCCCGAGAAGACGATCATGTTGATTTCCAAATACCGGGTCGCGATCAAAGGTCCCCTGACCACACCGGTCGGGCACGGCTTCCGCTCATTGAATGTCGCCCTGCGCAGAAGGCTGGATCTTTATGCCTGCGTCCGGCCGTTACGCTGGATCCCAGGTGTTCCCTCCCCGGTGCGTCATCCCGAAAAGGTTGATATGGTTATTTTCCGGGAAAACACGGAAGATATCTATGCAGGGATTGAATTCCGGGCAGACACCGGATCAAACCGGGCTTTTAAAACCTGGTTGGCTGAGAACCAACCGGATGAATTCGCTATGATCCGCTTTCCGGAAACCGCTGCCTTCAGCATCAAACCGATCTCAAGACAGGGCAGCGAACGGTTGGTCCGGGCTGCAATCAAATTTGCGCTTGAACACCACCGAAAGCGGGTCACCCTGGTGCATAAGGGGAATATCATGAAGTTCACCGAAGGCGCATTCGCATCCTGGGGCTTCGACCTGGCAGAACGGGAATTCGCTTCTCAGGTATATACGAGCCGCCAATATCAACAAACCCGGAAGACAAAGGGTCAGACGGTTGCTGAAGATGAACAACAGGCTGCGTTGGACAGCGGCCGCCTGCTGGTCGATGATTTGATCACCGACGCAGCTTTTGAGCGTGCCCTTACCCGGCCAACCTCACTTGATGTGATCGCCACTATGAACCTGAACGGCGATTACCTCTCGGATGCACTGGCAGCACAGGTGGGCGGATTGGGAATTGCCCCCGGAGCGAATATAAATTTCGAGACCCAGGTTGCGCTCTTTGAGGCCACCCACGGCACAGCCCCCACGCTGGCTGGAACCGGTCAGGCCAATCCCTGTTCGCTGATCCTCTCAGGACAGCTCATGCTGCGCCACCTGGGCTGGGATGAGGCCGCTGATCTGGTGGAAATCGGAATCAGGAAGTCTATTTCGACTGGCATGGTCACGACCGACCTGCAGCGTATGATGCCCGAAGCAACAGCTCTTTCCACGACCGATTTTAGCCAGGCTGTGATCCAGCATATGCGAACCAAATAATAAAAAACATCAACCCCGGAGCCATTTATGAAATCCTCTACGACCTACGCAACCCCCGAGTTTAATCTGCTTGAATTCGCAGGAGAACGGTTAAATCAGCTTCCTTTTTCACTCCGCATCCTGCTTGAAAACGCCTTGCGTCACAGCACTAAAGACCGCGAAACAGCCCATGCCCTGGATGCGATTCTCAGCTGGCAGCCGCGAGCTGTAAAGCGTCCTGTGATCCCATTCTATCCAGCCCGTGTGCTGCTGCAAGACCTGACCGGGGTCCCGCTCGTTGTGGATCTGGCAGCCATGCGCAGTGCTTATGCCCGTCTGGGCGGGAATCCGGCTGATATTGCCCCGAAAATTCCAGTCGATCTGGTGATCGATCACTCGGTACAGGTCGATTTCACAAAGGGTCCGGAAGCCTTTGCCCACAATAGAGAACTTGAATACGAGCGCAATCGGGAACGCTACCAGCTGTTGCGCTGGGCGCAGGAAGCCTTCGACAATTTCCGGGTTGTCCCACCGGGTAAAGGGATCATTCACCAGGTAAATCTTGAATGCCTGGCCAGCGTCGTGACCCGGCGAGTCCAAAATGGACAAGAACTGCTGTTCCCCGATACGCTGGTCGGGACGGATTCTCACACACCGATGATCAACGGGCTTGGCGTGCTCGGGTGGGGTGTGGGCGGTATCGAAGCCATCGCTGCATTATTAGGTAAACCACTGGAAGTGCCCCTGCCAGACGTGATAGGACTTGAACTTCAAGGCCAAATTCCCAGCGGAGCAACACCCACCGATCTGACCCTGACCATCGTTCAACGACTGCGGCAGGAAGGTGTGGTTGGTAAATTCATCGAATGTTTTGGGGATGGACTGGATAACATCACCATTCCTGATCGGGCGATGATTGCCAATATGACACCGGAAAGCGGTGCGACCGTTACTTTCTTCCCTGTGGATCAACTGACTCTCGAATACCTGACGCTGACCGGACGCCGTCCAGAAGATATTTCACGGGTTGAGGTCTACAGCAAATCTCAGGGGTTGTACCGGGAATCCGGTTCTCGCCCCCCTCGTTTCACCAGGGTGATCAGGGTGGACCTGGATAAAGTAGAACCCAGCCTGGCTGGCCCTTTCCGGCCAAACGACCGGGTTACCATTCCCAACCTCAAACCGGATTTCGAAGCACATCTGTCCCGTGCTCAGAAAGCCAGGGGATTTGGATCGAGCGGAGCGAAGGAGAAACCTGCTCTTCCAGTTAGCATCCATGGACAAACCGTAACCCTTACGCATGGCTCTCTGCTGATTGCAGCCATCACATCCTGCACCAATACCTCCAACCCAACTGTGATGTTGAGCGCTGGGCTGCTGGCTCAGAAAGCGCTGGCACACGGCCTGCAGGTGAATCCCACCGTGAAATGCTCCCTGATGCCCGGATCACAGGTGGTTACCGCTTACCTTAAGCGTGCTGGCTTATTGGAACCGCTGGCTGATCTTGGATTTAACATGGTCGGATACGGCTGCGGCAGCTGCATTGGCAATTCCGGACCGCTGGCTCCTGCAGTCGCTGAAGCCGTGCGTGACAGCAACCTGGTAACTGCCAGCATCTCTTCAGGGAACCGCAACTTCGAAGGTCGGATCCACCCGCTCAGCCGCGCCAACTATCTGGCTTCACCCCCATTGGTTGTAGCTTATGCATTGGCGGGGACGGTTGATATCGACCTGACCACCGAACCGGTGGGATTGGACCGGGATGGTAAACCCGTGTTTTTGCAGGAGCTGTTACCTTGTGAGGATGAAATCCAGGGCTTGATGGAAAAAATCCAACCAGAGCTTTACCGCCAGGTTTATGCTGACCTGTTTACCGGCGACGCGAGCTGGCAATCGATCGGCACGGCAGAGCCAACCCCACTTTTCCCCTGGGATCCTGAATCGACCTATATTAAAGAACCTCCCTATTTTGAGAACCTCAGAACATCTGAAGAACCCCCTCAACCTAATGGTTTTCAGGGGGCCAGGGTGCTTGCTCTATTGGGGGACTCAGTTACAACAGATCATATCTCCCCTGCTGGAGCTATCCCACCAGACGGACCTGCCGGGCAATATCTTGCCAGCCAGGGTATTCCAGAATGGGATTTCAATTCCTATGGCAGCCGCCGGGGGAATGACGAGGTGATGGTTCGCGGGACCTTTGCCAACATCCGCCTCCGCAATCTTCTTACGCCCTCAATCGAAGGGGGGTTCACTCGGGTTCTACCCCAGGGTGAGGTGATGTCGATTTTCGAAGCTTCCCAATCTTATCAAAAACAAGGAACGCCGTTGATCGTTATCGCCGGGAAGGAATATGGCACAGGTTCCAGCCGGGATTGGGCGGCTAAAGGCCCCCTTCTGCTGGGTGTGCGAGCGGTGATAGCGGAATCATTTGAGCGCATCCACCGATCAAACCTGGTGGGTATGGGAGTTTTACCGTTGGTTTTCCTGGCAGGGCAAAACGCTGAGACTCTGGGTCTGACTGGTGAAGAAACTTACGATATCAACGGTTTGCAAGGGCTTATCCCTAAAGGTCGCTGTCAGGTTCGGGCAGAATCCCCAACTGGTGATGTAAAATCCTTTGAAGTCACTGCACGTGTAGATACCTCGGCAGAACTGGCACGCCTCAGGATGGGCGGTATCCTATCAGAAGCATTAATGGAACAAAGGCAGGACAACCTGTAAACAAGAACCATCAACGAATAATTTCTCGTTGGTCATTGTTATCTTTCTTCTCTGATCCCATCAGATCTGCGATTGTCCAGCTAAATTTGAGGCTACTCAAACGCACATCCAATTAATTCAAAGAAGGATCTTTGGTTTGATAACCCCTAATATATGGATATGTTTCGTTCCAAAACGTGCATTTATCTGGGAAAATTTTATTTATTTACATAAATTCCAACATAAGCGATATTTTTATCCGACAACATCTTGTTAACTTAATCATCATTATTGTGGTATGCTCTCATAGTCTAAGTTGAACCATATAAGATTTCAACAGGCTGGGATTTTATCCTGGTTTTCTTTTTTAAACACCGCTCCAGCTCACTTAATGGTGTTACCGCAATGGCGGGTGAGGGAGCGGACACGGATGTAAATACACAACCGTGCACCTCATTACACCCATTAAGGAAAATTTTGTGAATTTCAATACTTTTTCATTCCACCCGCAGATCAACGCGGGAATATCCAGGGTTGGATATGATACCCCAACCCAGATCCAATCCAGGGCGATTCCGCCAATTCTGGAGGGTTCTGATGTGCTGGGCCTGGCCCAGACTGGCACAGGTAAGACAGCCGCGTTTGTGCTGCCAATGTTACAGCGCCTGATGAAAGGCCAACGCAGAAAACTGCGCGCATTGATCCTGGCTCCTACCCGAGAATTGGCTGAACAAACCCATGTTGCCATCAAGGAACTTGGTGGGCAAACAGGTTTGCGCAGTATGTCAATTTATGGCGGTGTAAGCGCCAATCCGCAGAAAAGCCGTTTGCAGAACGGTGTTGATATTGTTGTTGCATGTCCGGGACGACTGCTCGACCTGAAAAACCAGGGCGCTATTGATTTACGGAACATTGAAATCCTGGTTCTGGATGAAGCAGACCACATGTTTGACATGGGTTTCCTGCCGGACGTTAAGCGGATCATCAGCGCCATACCTCAAAAACGCCAGACGCTGCTTTTTTCAGCTACCATGCCGGCTAAGATCCATGACCTCGCAACAAAAATAATGGATCATCCGGTCACGATTGAAATTGATATTGCCAAACCCATAGACGCGATTGAGCATGCGATCTATCCTGTAGACCAGGTTCAAAAACTCGATATGCTGTTATTTCTATTGGACAAACACAGAAGCAATCAGGTACTGGTTTTTACCCGCACCAAACGCCGGGCCTCAAAACTTGCTGTGCAATTGAGCCAGAGAGGCGTATCCTCAACGTCAATTCAAGGCAATCTATCTCAATCCAGACGACAGGCAGCGATGAATGCATTTCGGAAAGGGAAGGTCAAAGTTCTGGTGGCGACGGATATAGCCGCACGGGGTATTGATGTGATGGAAGTCTCACATGTGATCAACTATGACGTACCCGATACGGCTGATGCATATACCCACCGGACAGGCCGCACCGGACGCATGGAACAAGCCGGTACAGCATTTTCACTGGTGACCCAGCAAGATCTGTCGATTGTTCATTCGATTGAACGAACCTTGGGAAAAGGGCTGGAACGCCGCCGTGTCAATGGCATTGGGACGACCTTGAAGGAATCAAAGAAGAATACCCCTGTGAAAAACAACGGCAGGATGTCCCGATCGAGGAAGCAAAACCGCTACCGATCTCCTGCAAAGTCGCATTAATCATCTGAGAGTCTGAAAGTGCCCATTCAAACTGAAGGGCACTTTTTTATTTAGAGAAGCGCGTCTCTCTATTGTGAAAACTCCTGTAAAGGCTGTGGTTGCCGGGAGTATGTCGGCATTTCTGGCGATAGCCGTGCCTTCAATGCGTGTCCGCTGTCGTTCTCTAGTTGTTGTTTTTTAGAAGTATATACTTTATTTGGTCTCTAATTGGGCCTTAATTTCAGCAATAGCCTCGTCGCATTTCATCAGTCTGGCAAGTTTTCTGCCGAAAATATCATACATGACCTCCAGAACATTCGGCCAAAGGGTGGTAATGCTATCAGTCAAAGCTGTAACTCGATAATCTCTCATGGCAGCACTGAACAAAGTTGCTCCTAAACATAAATCTGCCATCATACCCGTGAACATTAAATAACGTATGTCCTGTGCTCTTAAAGCCAAATCTAAAGGTGTGCCGTAAAATTTATCTAGTGTATGACCTCGAATGACCAATTCTCCTGGAAGGGGTTTAAGTTCATCAATGGTATCTGGATTCTCTGCCCCGAGAGTTCCAGGGATGCTGTTACTCGACGGTTTTCCCCATCCAGTGGGTTCACCTTGTTTTACTGGCATATGTTCTGGACCAAATGGATCAATGCGAAGGCAGGGGAGTTCTGGCTGGGCAATATATTCAGTAAATACGACAAGAATAGCGTTCTCTCTGCAGAAATCCAGTAACCTCTGAATATTCGGGACGATATCCCAGGCTTGTGCAACTGCAAGTGAGGCATCAGGATGCATAAAACTAATCTGCATATCGCTAACAATAAGAGCAGTACGCTCTGGGATCATTCTATGGACTTCGTGGATCCTCTTCATTTTTTTTGCGTTTAACTCTTCAAAATTGCCCATTTTTTTCTCCAATCGATTTAATTAAAGGCTATATAGATTTTATCCCTTTTTTACTCTCTTCTTTCGCGCCATGCGCTCATAAGAAGCAATGATAATGAGGAGCACAACACCACGTACAACATCTTGATACCAAACTTCAATTCCCAATAAGCTGAATATATTCGCTAAAATCCCAAGCACAAAAACACCTAAGATCGTGCCGGCAACACTACCCTTTCCACCTGCAAGCGTTGCTCCTCCGATTAATACTGCGGCAATAGCTTCTAACTCCATACCTGGTCCTAGGACTGGATCAGCACCCCCAAAGCGGCCTAAACCATAAATCGCAGCTAAACCGGACATGAACGAACAAATTATATAGGAGGCAAACTTCGTTTTGTTGACATTGATTTCAGAGTTAAAGGCTTTTATCGGATTTTCTCCAACCGCAAAGAAACGTCGTCCCAGTTTGGAGTAATTAACCATGATCAAGAAGATGATCATAAGAATAATGAGGATAACGAGCGCTATTGGAATGCCGAAAATCTTACTATTAAAAATCCTAATGAATGCACTAGGAGAGGGCCCAAGAGGTTTTGGAGAAATCGCTAGCGCAACTCCTTCCATAACCAGCATCATTCCAATGGTTACGATAAACGCATCTACTTTTGCCTTTTGAATAATGAAAGCATTCATCAAGCCGGTGAGAGTGCTGAATGTCAGGATTGCGAAAATACCAATAAAGGGAGGTAACCCGTAATTAACCATCCACATTTGACCAAAAACAGCTGTAGCAGCCATTAGGGCACCGGAAGAAATATCGATACCGCCTGCGATAATAGCAATCAATTGTCCTAAAGAAAGAATTACAAGCGGCAGTGATTGACCAAAGAGGTTGCTGATGTTCCGCCATTTCAGAAAAAATGGAGACAGTATCGACCCCAGCGTAAGAATCAGAATAAGAAGTAAAGAAAGCACAAAAATACTTCGCTGCTGAGAGTTAAATAACCATTGGGTAAATTGCTCAATGCCTTTTTCTTTTTCTTCCTCGATCGTTTCCTTAACCGTGACACTTGTATCGGCCATATGTAATATGGCTGTTTCGGTTATGTTCCCCTCAATCTCTCCTACGACTTTCATCTCAGACATAACCAATGTGCGGTCACAAAGATATATCAATTCCTCCCAATCTGAGGTGACAAGAATGACACTCTTACCAATCGCGACTGAAATTCTTAATGATCTCATAGATCTCTTCTCTTGCACCAATATCAACACCACGCGTGGGCTCATCTAACAGGTAAATATCTGCCTGAACCAGTAATGTCCGCGCTTATAACAACCTTCTGTTGGTTACCCCCGCTCAACTCCTGTACCAAATTCTCCAGGCGGTTTATATCCAGCATCACACTTTGAGACGCTTCAGTGGTTTGAGCCTTCTCCAATTTCTCATTGACCATGCCAATTGAAACCCTTTGGTCAAGCGTTGATGATGCGATATTGAATTTAGTACTTTCTTCAAGGAACAGACCACTAAGTTTCCGGTCTTCAGGAATCAGGATAATGCCGTTATTTATGGCATCAGTCGGGCTGTTAACGGTGACCTCTTGCCCATCTTTTTTGATTGTTCCTGTATGAATACGGTCGATACCAAATAATGAATTTAATAATTCTGTTCTCCCCGATCCTACTAATCCTGCGACACCCAAAATCTCACCCTTTTTCAGATTAATCTTTTCTGCTGAAACACCGTTCTCAGATTTCAGGTCGCTGCATTGAAATACAATCTCCTTCTGATCCTTAATCTCCGCTTGTTTTTTAAGTACAACATCATGCCCAACCATATGTTGGATAATGGATGATTTTCCTATTTTCCCATCCGACACATGAACCAATTTACCTTCACGCAAAATGACGTTACGATCGCATATTACTTTAACCTCTTCCAAGCGGTGGGAAACGAAGACAATGGTAGTGCCTCGCTTGACTGCCTCTCGCATGTTAAGAAACAGCCACGCTATCTCCGAATTGGAGAGGGCGGAAGTTGGTTCATCCAAAAGGAGCAGTTTCGGGTTTTCATTCATCGCTCGAATGATTTCAATCAAGCATTGTTTTGCGAAACTAAGTTTATATACAGGAATTTCCGCAGAAATATCCAAATCAAATTTCTTCAGAATTTTACTGGCCGCTTCTTTGGTTGCACGCCAATTAATTGTCCCCACTCTGGTGGCAACTTCCTTGTCAACAAATAAATTTTCTGCAACTGTCAAATATGGGAATAAGTTTAGGTCCTGATAAACAGAGATAATGCCTTTATTAATAGATAGAACGTGGAGAATAGTCTTCAATAACTTTTGAATTTAAGGAAATGACACCATTATCTGGTTTCAAAGATCCACCAATGATCTTTAATAATGTGCTCTTTCCAGCCCCGTTTGCACCCAACAACCCTACTATTTCTCCAGGGTAGATATCAAAACTTACATTATCAAGTGCCTTCTGGTTTAAGAATGATTTGCTGACATTTTGAATAGATAGGATTGGCATTGTCATTGTGATTTTGAATATACAGAGGGGGGAAATCCCCCCTCTGTATATCTATATTGTCTTAGTCACCCCAGTAGAGGTCTAAATATTCCTTAGGGATCCGATTTAATGCCCAGTAAGAATCGGGCATACCTTCTGGGATCAGGGCCTGAACCTCTTCACCAGTGAATACCTGTAATGGGATAATGTATTCCTTATCCACTTCATTTCCCGCAAGATATTCAAATAGCACATCTGCGGCAATTCCTGAAGCTTCGCTTCCGCCTGGGACTGTGATGTATTTATCAAATTCAAGTTCCATGGCTACATTTTGGAAACCATTCCAATCATCACAGGTAACGAATGGCAATGGTAATTCAGCATCCACAAACGCTTCAAGCACACCCATAGCCATCAATGCACCGTCGGTAATTACGCCTCCGATATCCGTATCAGCAGCAAGAAAAGTTTCCATTTTCTGCTTGCTGAGCGCTGGAGAGTATTCTCCATAATCCACACCCAGGTTGACAACATCCGGGCACTCTTCAGCTAAGCCATCTGTCACGCCTCTTAGAACATTCTCAGAATAGCCACTTCCTGGTTCACCCATGATAGCGACAACTTTTCCTTCACCACCGAGTGATTCACACATATAGCTGGCAAACTTATAACCAGTGCCATAGTTATCTCGATCAATGTATGATGTATAGTTATCGGTGAGAACGCTGGATCCAAAAATGATCACTGGGATACCTTCATTGTGTGCTTGCTCAACCAAAGGAACCATGGCAGTTTCACTCAAGGGTTGAAGCATCAAGGCATCGATACCCTTTGTTAGAAGATTTTCCACCTGACTAACCTGTTTGGTTGCATCACCATCTGCTGATTTATAAAACACTTCTTCAACTTGATCTTTGTATTTTATATCGAACGAATACTGAAGATGGTACATCAATGCTGCTGCCCAATCATTCGTTGGTCCTTCATAGGAAACACCAATGACAAACTTTTCAGGCTCACCGGCTGCAGGTTCTTCCGCTTCCGGTTCTGCCTGTGGAGTGCATGCCGAAATTAACAGCACACCAAGGATTAAGACTACAATTATCCGTTTCATTACAATTCTCCTTTTCTTAAATCTGGTTTAACGACCCAATTAACTAAGCTTTCCTCTTAGAATAAGAGCCAATGAATATCGTAATAATTAATACAAGTCCGGAAACAATATGCTGGTAAGGAGCGGAAAAACCAAGCAGCGTCACAAAGTTGATTATGATTGTCATCAGCACTGCTCCGCCAATAACACCAACCACAGATCCTCTCCCACCCCCCAGGTAATTTCCACCAATCACTGCTGCGATCAGGCTGTTAAAGCTCATCCCAGCACCAATCCACCGATCTGCAAATCCAACATATCCTGATAGTACAACGGATGCAAGCACTGCAAATACACCACTTATCATATAACTCAGAATAACTGTCTGTTTTGATTTTATCCCTGAATAGGTAGCAGCATCATAGTTTGTACCTGCAGCCACCAATTTTCTTCCGAAAACAGACCTGTTGATGAATATATATGCAATAACTGCAACAATCGAAAAAACGATCACTGCATTTGGTATAGTTAAAGTTTTATCCCTGCCAAAGAGTCGGATGAAATCAGGTACATCGCCACCCAAATCAATACCCACCAAAATCAATCGAATGCCAGTAATAATACTGCCTGTAAACAACGTGGCTAGAAAAGGTTGAACATGGTAGCGAATAACAAGCAATCCGTTGACAAGCCCTGCAAATAATCCGAAAAGGACCGCGACAACCAATCCAATCATTAATCCGACTTCACCAAAATTATTATTTCCAAACATAAAAATCGTAATTGCCATTTGCAGGGTTGCTTCAAGGGATAGATCTACACCTCCGCCCACAATAACGAATAACTGGCCAATCGTCATTATCCCCAACGCTGAAGCCTGCCGAAGCATGGTCATTAGATTTTTAGAACTTTAAAAAACTCGGACTATAAAACCCGGAAATCAACAGGATGATTACAAGAATAAGAAATACCCCTGTATGCTTGTTTAATATACGGGATTTGCTTATTTCCATTTGTTAAACCTAATTACTTTTTATGCAGAAACTTAATGGTATGTATTGTTAATTATTAACAAAAGCACAATGTAATTATAAGATTGTTTTATTGATACTATGAGAAAAAATTAAAACTTGTAAATTGGACATCTTACTAATTTAAACTCCAATTTAAAGATATTTCATATTTACAAGAAAGCATCATATCATGAATAAATTTTAGCGTCAAGCAAATCCATAGGTGTTTGATATTGTTGAATCAGAATTGATAGTACGCTTACTCATTTAATATCAGAATTCTCTTAACTCAAAGTAAGCTTGATAGACATTTAAATCAATTCCAGCTTGGGACGGTACTGCAGTTCTTCTGCCAAATGCTCCTGGGTGATCGCTTCCGCCCCTGCCAGGTCTGCGATCGTCCGGCTGAGCTTGAGCACCCGGTGATAGGCACAGGCAGTCAGGCGAAGCTGGCTCATGGCGGTTTTCATCAAACTCTGGCAGGCTCCATCCAGAACAAAGAACTTGCGGATCTGTGCCGGATGTATATCCACGTTACTGGTTATCCCGGTGCCTTCAAATCATTCCCGCTGCCATACCTCGCAGCTTCCACCCTCTTGCGAATCTCAACCGATGATTCCCCCAAGCGCGTATCACGCGTTTTTCGATACCCAACACGGGGTACTTCCATATGGATATCTATCCGGTCCATCAAAGGACCAAAGATGCGTTTTTGGTAGCGTGAACCATGGAAGAGATTCAGGTGCATGGCCTGAAAGGATCCCCATAATACCCACAAGGGCAAGCGTGTAGTCCAATATAAAGGCGGACATTTTATAACTAGAAAAGTGGAATTTCATTAATGGTATTGTGTATTCTGTGGGCTATGATGAAACAAAATTGATAACATCGATGGGGGGTGGTTAGAATCAGGTAACTTATTAATTTCAATTAAGGGCAAATCTCCTCATGAGCTTCCATGCAGTACTCCGTGTTCCCTTTGACCATCGTCATCAACACCTCAATGTTCGCAAGGTTGTACGGGTCAACCATGAGGGGGTTGTCAGATAAGATGATCAGATCGGCATATTTTCCAGGGACAATACTGCCCACATCCTCTTCTCTGAATAGAGCATAAGCGGCATTGATGGTCATGAGTTTAAGGGCGGTTTCTACTGGTACGGCGTTAGCGGCAAACCAATCTGGTGGCTCACAAATTGAGCCATCTTCTCGGAATGAGGCTCTAGTAACAAACCCAAACAGATGCTGGAAGGGGTCAAGCGGGAATACTGGCGTGTCTTGATGCCAGGCAAATACAACACCGGGATTGGCTTCGATCAATGTCCCATAAGGCCATTCCCAGCTTCGCACTTCTTCAGGTGTAGAATACTCAAACCTGGCTGATTCTCCTAAAAGCACGCATGTTGGAAAAGGTCCAAACACCAATGACACGGGTTTTATCTCCGTATACAAAGGGTACATATCTGGGCGAACAACCCCATTATGCTCAATGCGGTGCCTATAGATATTTTCCCCATCAACCAGAGATTCATTTATTGCATATAGGGCTTGCTCGACTGCAAGATCTCCCAGGGCATGGATGGCTGCCTGATATCCATATTCAGACGCCATCACTACGATCTGGTTCAGTTCTTGTTGGGTGTAGTAAAGGTCTCCATGACTCCCATCAGGATATTCATATGAAACAGCGGGAGCGTTACACGAGCCGCCGTCTGTAAACACCTTTATCCCCGGAATATGCAGCATCGCGCCAGGTGTTTTAATCGGAGAGTAATCTAAGTACCAGTCTCCTGACGGCTCCCCGCAACTGTCTGTATGCATCAGGAAAAGACTGATGCGGACACGGAGCTCTCCAGTACTTTCCATCCCTGATAATTCCTCAAAAACTTCCCCATGATCTCTTCCCATATCAGCGATTGTGGTTACCCCTGCAGCTAACAGTATGTCTTGCATTTCATATCTGTCTGCAGCGCCTATAACGCTAGGATCTTGGACAATGTGGCTGTGTGGGTCAATGAAACCAGGCATTAATGTGCCTCCGGCTAGATCAGCAATTCTTGTATCGTCCTTCTGCAAAGCAAAAATTGAATCATAGTCTCCAACCGCAAGGATCTTATCCCCTTGGATGGCAAGCGCTTCGGCTGTAGGTTGATCATCATCCATGGTTAGAATAGTACCGTTATAAAAAATGATGTCGGCTGTTTCGGTTACATCATCTGTGTCTGATTTTTTTGTTTCTTCTTTGATCAGAGTGACCTTCACACTACGGATGATCTCTGCGCCATCATCCATCCCGTCAATACTTAAGTCACTTCCATCCATCCGGTTGCCAAAATAGGCATCTTCGATTTTGAAGACCGCGGTTTTGAACTCCCCGGTGTTTGTTTTGGAGAAAAGCGGGGTCTCATTGACTGTCCCATCCCTATATGGAGCACCTGGACCAGCATCATATTGGATGAAGAAAGAATCCGTGCCCTGATCGTAGTACTCAACCTCAATCAGGACTTTGGTGGTCGGTGATCCCTTAAATAAAAAGTCATCCGCTATACGGAACTGCATACTGCAGTCTGGTTCTTCGTTTCCATCTGAGGATGGGAGTATTTCGCAGTTACCTAATTTTCGGGCCTCGAAAGATGGAGATCCCACAGACACGACCTCGGTATCACAATGCCCACCTGAATCAAGCTTGAGTTTGCTTTCTTTTTCGCCTTGTATCCATTGGATGGTTTTCCCATCATCTGTTATCAAGTTAGGGGAAGAGGATGGTTCTTCTTGTCCGCAGTTCGTCAACAGCAGGGTTAACAATAAGAGGGAGAGTACAAGTTTCCGGTTCATCTTTTCCTCCATCGATCGTTGTGCTAATAAAAATATTATATAGGAAAAGAATAGCGTGTTCAAGCAGGTATAGGTTAAATCAGAATAGTCGCTGGTACGGATGTATAACAACTCAGAGATCAATTTAGACGAACGGTTTTGACACATCTGTAATAATTGTCACCAGGAAAGGTGTTTCATCCAGTAATCCTCCTGCAAGGGTTAAAAACAATATTTTCTTACGATGCCATAAACCATAGTGAATAGGGGGGGGGAATTATTTATGTATCCTGAGATTAGTTGGTGCGTAATACTCAATCGTGTAGGACATTATGAATCCGCTACTTTGGTGTAGGAAAAGTGAAATATTCTAATGGGAATTATTTTAAAATAAAATTGGGACCAATAAGGAAAATTAAATACCGGTTGGCTTGTGAATTTGTAGTGCTCATGTCTTATTTGGTGGCTAAAATGCTGAATAACATAATCCGCTCGTTTTTCAATCCACCGTCACACACGTTGATGCTTTGGACCTGCATATTACATTTACGGGTTCACACTTGATTCTCTTTGTTCGCTTCGAACCCTACCATCACGCATTGATTTCCTCGGCTATATACCAAGCAGCAACGAAATCATCTCCCAATTTGTCCACAGGTCAAATAATGCAACGGCAATCAGTAAAACACCGCCAATAATATTTATCAACCTGGCGTGTCTTGCCAACCAGCGTGTAATCGTCTTCTGCAAGGCACCGGAAACCAATGACAACAAAAGTAATGGCAATCCAAACCCAATCCCAAACCAGAAAAAGACTGAGAGTTGCCTTATCGCATCGCCTGCCGTGAGTGAGATGGCAAAGATGCCAACCACCAACGGGCCAGAACACGGCAGCGCAATGGGGCCGTATAGCAGTCCGTACAGGAATGCATTGATTAGTGGGTTTCTAAGGGCAGGAATTTTAATTTGTGGGATGGCTTTGAACGGATTCTTGTCAAGCAAAAGCAAGATTCCCAAAATGATCAAGATCAAGTTCGCTAAAGGAATGATAATTGAAAGTGCTCGTCCTACCGAAACTGAAAGCAGTGCGATGACCAGCCCAAGCAAGAGCATCATCAGCAAGACGCCTGTCAGCACAAAAAATCCTAAAAAGTAACGACTCTTCCCTTTTGCATCATCATTCACGCCGCTTAAATAGGCCAGATATCCCGGGTAAAGCGGCAGCACACATGGACTGAAGCTTGCTAAAAGACCGAGCCCTATGGATGTTAACATGATCGAGTACTACCTTTCTTAAAATATTCTCGGTGAAAAACCTGTTTGAACACCGGCTTTGACAACTTAAAATTTATTGAGCCAACAATGGGGCAATGAAATCATAAAGCTCATCCGCTGTCTTGATCCCAAAATTCATCAAGTGAACCTCACCATCCTTATCAATCACCAATATTGGTGTTGAAGGGGGATTAAGAAATTGCGCACCATACAGATTGCTGATTTCACGCGCAACCTCAACCGGTGAGATCGCATACTGCCAATCAAACTGATTGTTTTCGGTATAGGTCTTCAAATCCTGCGCTTGCTCATTTATGTCAATATCCAAACCAATGGAAACAAAACGATCCTCCCCCGCAAGCCGCTCATGCAGCAACTTGACCTCCGTTTGTTGTTTAAAACATAAAGAACACCACATTGCAAGCGTCTCAACCAGAACAACTTTGCCTTGATGGTCATTAATGGTAAATGGTTGACCCGTACGGACGTCCACCAAAGGGACAGCAAACCAGGCAGGCGTGTCTTTTGGCGGCGCTTGTTCCTCCTCATCTTCCGTTGGAGATGCAACCATGGCTGGATCTTCAGGCTCATTGGTAGTAGATGGCTCAACCACCGTTAGCTCATCAGAATCCACCTCTTCAATCGTAGGTGATTGCGTGAATCTGCCTGTCGAGTCTGCAGGAGTATTCCCTGTGGGTGTACATGCAGTGATCAACAAGATGAATATAAGCGCTAACACAATGACTGAATTATTTTTTCTGTGCATGACCAAATCCTCCAGTGCGAAGCATTATTAAGAGCATGAGTGTAAAATATATTTGGATATATTATACCTTATTTGTAATATTTTATGGATAATCTGCATTGACCTGGAAGTATTCATATCAAAAGCACAAAACTCGGAACTCGCCGGTCTTTATTGCCCCCGAAGCGAAGCGGAGAGGGGTCGACCAAAAGATCTCCCAATTTCTTAACCCTTAGTCATCCTCGGTTTCGCTGGTCCTTACCTAACAGAATATTTCACAGACAGGGGGCTTCGCACTGATACACCAGCAAAATATCACCAGGATTATATCAACTCTAACTTAGGACGGTACTGCAGCGCTTCTGCCAGGTGTACCTGGGTGATATGTTCTGATCCTGCCAGGTCGGCAATAGTGCGACTGAGCTTAAGCACCCGGTGATAGGCACGGGCAGTCAGCCGAAGCTGGCTCATGGCGGTTTTCATCAAACCCTGACAAGCACCATCCAAAACGCAGAACTTGCGGAGCTGTGCCGGACGCATATCCGCGTTGCTGGCTATCCCCGTGCCTTCAAATCGTTTGCGCTGCCATCCTCTCGCTGCTTCCACCCTCTTGCGTATCTCATCCGATGATTCCCCCAGGCGCATATCACGCAGTTTTCGATACTCAACCCGGGGCACCTCCATATGGATATCGATCCTGTCCATCAATGGACCAGAGATGCGTTTTTGGTAGCGTGTGACCATGGAAGATGTACAGGTGCATGGCCTGGAAGGATCCCCAAAATACCCACAAGGGCAAGGATTCATCGCCGCGGCTAACTGGAAATTTGAAGGGAAGGTCAGGGACCCCTGGGCACGGCTGATGGTGACCACCTTGTCTTCCAATGGCTGCCGCAGCACTTCCAGCACCTTTGGGCCAAACTCAGGCAGTTCATCAAGGAACAACACCCCTCGATGCGCCAGACTGATCTCGCCGGGATGCGGCCAGTTGCCCCCACCCACCAATCCGGCATGACTGATAGTGTGATGCGGTGCCCGGAAAGGTCTTGCACGGATCAGCGGCACGTCAGATGGCAGCAGGTCAGCCACACTGTAGATGCGTGTCACGTCCAGTGCTTCGTCAATTGTCATCGCCGGAAGGATCGATGGGAGTGCCCGAGCCATTAATGTCTTTCCTGCTCCTGGCGGCCCGATCATAAGCAGGTTATGGCCGCCAGCAGCTGCCACTTCCAAAGCCCGTTTGACATGTTCCTGCCCTTTAATCTCAGAAAAGTCCGTCTCCACGAATACATCTTCCGGATCATGAGGTGGGGGTCCAGCGGGTAAAAGCGGTTCGATGCCTGAAAGATGGTCAAATAGCGCATTCAATGTCGGTGCAGGGATCACCTCGATATCTGGGATAAGCGCAGCTTCAGGCGCATCCACAGCCGGGACGATGACCCTCTTATATCCTTCCTGGCGAGCCAGGGCGGCCATGGGCAAGACGCCTTTGACATGTCTTAATCCCCCATCCAGGGATAATTCACCGATGACCAGCGTTTCTTCTACCGTGGCAGGATCCAGTTGGCTGGTGGCGATCAATACCCCCAGAGCGATCGGCAGGTCATAGGCTGGACCTTCTTTGCGTACCGATGCAGGTGCGAGATTAACTGTCAGCTTTGAGCGTGGATAGTAAAAACCAGCATTCTTGACTGCAGACTGCACCCGTTCGCGGCTTTCCTGCACGGCTGCGTCAGGCAACCCAACGATCACCATCCTGGGCAAGCCCCCACTGGTATCCACTTCCACTTCAACAACGACGCCGTCCAGACCGATCACAGCGCATGAAAAAACCCGAGCAAGCATATCATTGCCCCTTTTCAATCAATAATCACATATCATCAATGGATGAATTTTAACATAGTCTTCGGATGGTTTACTCGGATCAACTTCCATTGATAAAAAAGTTTCTGCTATCCATCAAAACATGAATAAATCTGCAACCTTAATAAATCCATTATTCGGATTGAAAGATAGAATAATTCCTTTATAATTATAGTATCCTGATTTAACAACTTTTATCCGAATAATCCGTAAAACCATCAAGTTAAAAATAATATTGAAATCTGATCTCGTGATTGGATAGAAATTAAAATAAAGAAGTTTCGGAATCACTCACTCCAACCACCCAGCGAAGGCTGGCACTACAGCGCCAGGATTCCTCAACAAAAATGGATGTGTTTTAATCCTGTATGTTTCCAATTTATCTTGAAAGGAGTGCTTTACCATGAAAAGAAAATTTATTTTCCCCATATTGATCCTCTTTGTTGCACTTATCGTGTTTTCTGTGCAGGGTTCAGTGCTGTCTTCACCTCAGACGGTTGAAACTGAACCACCAGGTCAGAATAGTGGTGCCCCCCAGACCTCAGTCGAATCTAGCGATCCTCCTGAATCCCCATCCCAACCCACCAAAGATTTATCCCCACCTTCCGACCCGCCGAGTTAGGGGGAGGTCAATCTGGACGACCCGCCAGAACTTTCGGCACAGGCAAGTGGTCCAACCGCTGTCGCTGCAGGGCTTCCCTCCTTATCCTCGGGCTTCGTACTGTGGGATCAGTACGCCAACTGGAGTACCGGTAATTGGGCTGCCCAGGACTTTGACTCAGCTTACGACATATATGATATCTATGCGGCGGATGACTTTGAGAATACCATTTCGTGGGAGATTGATACCATCACGACGCGCGGCGGCTGGGTTGAGTTTGTCGATATTAGCGTTGCCACCAGCATCCAATGGTGGATCTGCCCCGACAACGGCGATGAACCTCTCTGCGACCCACCGAACGACGGCAGTGCGGTCTGGAGCATCTCACTCCCACCTTCCAATCCCCAGATTCATCTCGGATATCATGAACCTGAGGATGTTGTCCTCACCCTGGACACCCCTATCATCCTGCCCCCTGGTCATTGGTGGCTGGTTTATCAGGTCTCACTCGATTTCTCAACTTATGGCCAGTACGGCTGGTCCAGCACATTCGATCCCGTTTGGGGTGCGGTGGCTAAGCAGAACAACCCCAACAACGGTTTTGGCATGGGAACTGGCTGGTGGGATAACTCTAATGGTGAGGATTATATGTTCCGCCTTGAGGGTTCATTGTATTTATGGGATCAGTACGCCAACTTTAGTGGCACGGACTTAGCCACCCAGGACTTTGAGGCAGGTTATGACGCATATGATATCTATGCTGCAGATGACTTTGAAAACACCGTGGAGTGGGAGGTCGATACTATCATAACGCGCGGCGGCTGGGGGGTCTTTGTCGATCTAAACAATGCCACCAGCATCCAATGGTGGATCTGCCCCGACAATGGCGGCGAGCCACTCTGCGACCCACCATACGACGGCAGCGCGGTCTGGAGCACATCACTCCCGCCCTCCAATCCCCAGGTTCAGCTCGGAATATTTGAAGCCGCGGACATTGTCCTCACCCTGGACAACCCATTCGAGCTCCCTCCGGGTCATTGGTGGCTGGTCTATCAGGTCTCACTCAATTTCACAGCCTATTATCAGTATGGCTGGTCAGGCAATTCCGACCCGGTTTGGGGTGCACAGGCTATGCAGAACAACCCCAACGGCGGGTTTGGCTATGGCTTTGGTTGGTGGCCCAACGATTACGGTCTGGATTACATGTTCCGCATCGGCGGCAAAGAGGTGTACCGTAATTACTTACCCACAATGACTAAGTAACCTGAATTTGTTCATCAATTCAGTAAGAAGGGCTGTCCCAGGAATTTCAGGACAGCTCTTTACTTTTGTCTGATTACGAATTTGGGTCAAAATTGAGCACCCCTAACAAATCCATGAATTTCTGCCTGTAGGTCATTAGATCACGTCATCATTTTTTCAAGATGTGCTCGTTGTACCCACGCACAGAAATCATCTAAAGTGATGAAGATTTTCGATGAGACTGACCTGATAAACCAATTCTTCTCCAGCGTCGAGATGCTAATAATGATTTTCCCATTATCATAAGCACGGATCATCTCCAGGGCAGAACCCATACTTGCTTCTGGGAGATAGGCGATGAGAATATCCGCTGAAGCGGCCTCTTCTGCTGCTGCAAAGAGCGTTTGTTTGACTCGTTGGTCATCATATTCCCCAGCATCTGGGAACGCCGTAAATGGATCGAATATTTCGGCTTTTGGATTAAGTGTTTTTACTGCATCAGCAATGACTTGACGGTATCCTTGCTCCTGCATTCCATGTCCTTTTTTTGAACCTTGCATTACTCCTGAGATAAATATTTTCATGTTCCTTCCCATCATTTTGTCATACCAATCCACTATCAGAAAGCACACTCAGAATAAACTCAAACCTCTCTTCAAGTGGTATTACAGGTACCCTAACAACATTGTAACCTAACAAGGGAATCACGGTAAAGCCACATATCCTCACCGCTTATCACTTATATTCAAAGTCATCAGAATTACTTAAATTTTGATATCAAATGGATTTTTTATCGAGTATAAATAATCCACACCCGAATACATAATTTTAGCTTGAGAGAAGTTATGCTTACTAGCGTAGAAAGAATAAAAATTTGTATTTGATAGTGAAAGACATTGGGGAGAGCATGAATTATTATGTCAATGTCCTTGGTTTTGAAAATTATGTTGAAACACCAAATCTGGGGATCGTACAGTGGGATGGTCACCAAATCCACCTAATCAAAATCGAGGAAGCACAACCTGCTCACCGTGTTTGGATTGGTGTTGAAGACATAACAATTCTTTTCGACCAGTATAGCCAAGAAAATGCAAAATTCATCCAGAAACCGACCAACTTCTCATGGGCATACCAAATGATCATAGAAGATCAGGATGGGAATAGACTGATTTTCTGTTCCACTCCAAAGCCTGATGAACCTTTTCAAGATAATCAAGAATAATTATTTACCTTAATTTTTAGATATTTGAACTCAATGTAGATCAAGATTTTCAGGGTAAGATAATATACCAAATTAGCAGTCGTATGACTTTGATATCAAAGGAAGTCGAGCAATATGAAAAAACCTGATCACTATCAAGTTAAATCATCTAACATCATTCATGAAACAATAGACAATGAGGTCGTTATTGTCAACCTTGAGAAAGGTTATTATTACAGCATGCGCAATACTGCGGCTGAGATTTGGACAAATATTTTAACGGGTATGACAACAGATTTTAATTGTCCAAAATCTCTCATCACAATACAGGACTGAGGAGTCTCAAATTATTGAACCGGTTATGGCTTTAATCCATCAATTAATTGACGAGAATATCATCATACCCGCAGTCTCTTGCTCTGGAGATGAACCTGTGATTAGCCAGGGATCTCAAGTGAATATCAGCACCAGTAAAGATGACTTCACAAATCCCGTCCTGGAAAAATTCACCGACATGGCAGATTTACTTCTCCTGGATCCCATTCATGAAGTTGATGAAAGCGGTTGGCCAAACAAACCACCAGATTCTGAAAAATGAGATGTAATAAAACTTGAATATTGGATCAGACTTAGTCAGAAAATCAGAGAATTCATCCAATCCTGAAAAATTCTTTCAAGAAGTTTGTCAGGTTTTTAATCATGCCGAACAAGCAATGGGGGGAGCAGTTAACCGTTTTTATTCTCTCGGGGGGTTCACGATCTGTTTGAGTTTTGCAGGACCAGCGTTGATTCATAAATTTACTCCAGCGTTATCCCACCTGAGAACTTTACCAAATCCAGATCCTGATTTTACAATCTGTATTTGGGATAGTATTTCAACAGGCATAAAGATGCCAAAACCACCCTGGACACAAGATGACTACTTGGAATTTGGTCTGATTGATGGTTATAATACTGAACGAATAAAAACACTCGTTCGTCATGCCCTCTTTATGACAGATTTAGAACAAAACAAGGCAATCTATTGGATTTTTGATCCGAAGAATGTGCCTCATTATGACATTCGATCACACCTTTGCGTCCCATCATAAATTGGTGGATGAATTTGCATCAACTATTTATCGTTCACGCAGCTGCGGTGGGGCTGCCTGAAGGCGGAGTTTCTTGATCACTGCCAAAGGGGGTGCAGGAAAATCAACCACTGCCTTATCATGCATTGGATCAGAAATTAAATTTGCTGGTGATGAGAATTGTCTAATTTCGCTCAAACCAAATCCTTATGTGCACAGCCTTTACTGTTCAGGAACCCTTGAATCTGATGACATTGATAAAATCCCCATTTTACGCCCTTATCTCAGTAACGCTTCACACCTTCGAATGCAAAAAGCCATCTATATGTTGTTTGATGACCAGAATGACGATCTGATTAATGGGTTTCCTATCAAAGCAGTGTTTGTACCCCAGGTGACTGGAAGAAAGCACACGATTATCGAGATGCGTTCAGCAGGCCAAACATTGATAGCCTTAGGTCCCGGGTCGATTTTACAGCTGCCGGGCTCTGGACATGAAGCTCTCCATGCTATGACCGAGTTATTAATGCAAGTGCCCTGTTATACCCTTGAACTTGGTACAAATTTACATGAAATTCCAATAATAATTGAAGAATTCATTAGGAGAGAACTTTGACTGATGAAAGATCACTAATCAGTGTGATCGTACCAGTATATAATGCGGAAAAATATATTGCAGACGCACTGCAAAGTATCATTTATCAAAATTATTTCCCGATAGAGATACTCGTCATTGATGATGGCTCAATGGATGGGACAGGTGAAGTCATTCGAAGTTTTGGTGACCAGGTTAAGTACACTTTTCAAGAGAACAGCGGCCCCCCCTTTGCGAGAAACTTGGGTTTATCAATGGCAAAAGGTAAATATATTGCATTTTTAGATGCTGACGATCTTTGGTGCGAAAATAAAATTGCCCTCCAACTCAAACGATTTAAGGAAAATCCAGAAGTAGAGATAGTTCTGGGGTACACACAAAGAATTCGATTGTCAACATCCGATGATCGAGATCATTTTATTCCATTCCTGGATCCTCAACCTATGTTGAGTATGGGGGCGGCCTTGATGAAAAAATCTGCTTTCGAAAAGGTGGGTAATTTTGATGAATCCCTCTTATACTGCGATGATATGGATTGGTTCTTACGCGCCCGGGAGGAAGAAATTAAAATAATCATTCATGACGATATCACACAACTTTATCGAAAACACACTCGAGAATTTAACCATTCAACGCCATCTCGATCTCAAATATCAGTTGAAGATCTATAAAAAATCTATGGATCGTCGGCGAAAGCAAAGTGACAATTCATCCCAATCTTTACGTAACTGGTCTGATTATTACGAGAGGATAAATTGAAGGTTCTTTACATCTCTGCATTCTTTTGGCCTCAAATCGGGGGGATCGAAACCCTGTCGCTGAAATTCCTGCCTTCTATGCAAGACCGCGGGTATGAGTTCTATGTCGTTACTTCTCTCGTCACAAACGACAGTAGACCGATTGAGAAATATAAGGGAATTCCGATCCATCGGTTCCCATTCTTAAAAGCAATTGCTGATAAAAACATCCGGTTGATGCACGATGGTATACAGGTAATGGCGGATATCAAGAATACTTTTAAACCCGACTTAATCCATCTACAAATGTCCGCACCAATTGCATTTTACCATATCAGTACTTTACAGGTTGAGCCCTCGCCAACATTATTATCTCTACATACCTGCTTTGGAAAGTTCTCTGCTGGTAAAGATACCCTCCTGGGAAGGACCCTTCGAGCGGCTGATTGGACGACCATGGTATCCAAAGCAGTTCAAGATGATGTGATTAAGGTTTATCCTGAGATTTCAGCACGTTCATCTATTGTATATAATGGTATTGAATATCCCAATCACTCGCTGATGCCATTACATATTCAGCGACAATATATCATAGGTATTGGTAGATTGATCAATAAGAAAGGCTTTGACATTTTGATAGATGCCTTTTCCTTAATTCTTGAGAAATTTCCACATGCACGCTTAATAATTGTGGGTGATGGAACAGAAAGAGCTTTCCTGGAGGATCAAGTAAAACACCTCAAGATAGAAAACGCTGTACGATTTTTAGGCAAAGTTCACCCTCAAGAAATCCCGGAACTTATCAATAAGGCCAATATTGTCGTTGTTCCTTCACGTTCTCCAGATCCTTTACCAACTGTAGCTCTGGAAGCCGGATTTCTAGGCCGGCCAGTGGTCGCTTCAGCAATGGGTGGTTTGAAAGAAATAATATTAGATGGTGAAACTGAATTCTTAATTGAGGGGGATGATCCGCATTCCTTCGCAAATGCGATCCAACATTTATTATCCTTTCCCCAGAACGCCTTGAGATTCGGCGAGGCAGCACGGCTCAGGATGAGAGAAGTTTTCGGCTGGGATCGTTATATTGATGCTTATGACCAACTTTATCGGCAAATCACAGAAAAGGGTCATTCTGGATGAATACTCTCAATAATAATCCCCTTGTTTCAGTAATTATGCCTGTATACAATGGAGAAAAATATCTCGATCAATCTATTGAGAGCATATTCTCCCAAACCTATCATCCATTTGAAATCATCCTTGTCGATGACGGCTCAACAGATAACAGCCGGAAAATTGCATCGTCGTATCCAGAAATCAAGTATATTCATCAAGAAAATGCAGGTCATGCAGCAGCCAGGAATCGCGGAATTGAATCTGCTGAGGGCAGCTATATTGCACTTCTAGATGCAGATGATTTATGGTTACCCGCCAAGTTGTCTCTGCAAATCACAGCGTTTTCTGATGATCCAGATTTAGACTTGGTTACCGGTCATATCAAACAATTTATTAGCCCTGAATTGAAAATCGATTCTGCCGGACCAAAAATTAATGAATTTCAGCCCGTTCCAGGATATATGACATCTGCTATCATGATGAATCGCAAATTCTTAAAAAAAGTCGGTTTATTTCATGAAAATGTGCGTATCGCAGAATTCATAAGTTGGTTCAGTTGGGTTCTTGAGCACAACCCCAAAATGAAAGTGCTTCCTGATTTGATCGCCCTGCGCCGTATCCATGGTGGCAACATAAGCCTACAAAGAAAAGATGAGAAAAACCAAATGATCCTTAGAATCCTAAAATCTTCTCTGGATAGAAAACATACCCAAAAGTAAATGATTGGATCTTCATTGCCTCTGACATTGTTAGTCATTACAAAAACGAATTTAGAATTTGTCGTAACAAAATCATTAGAATCAGATTCTGGAAATTTAAATTCATGACCAGGAAGACAATATTTGATCCAGCTAGATCATGATAAGATTTTAGGCTGATGTTTAGTTATTCATCAAGAATATTATTCATTATAGGCTTGATAAAGAGCCAACTGACTTGTGGAATTAAATTAAGTGAAAATTTGAAACGATATAGGAAAGATTGCTTGCCAACAGCGGACCAGACATTATTATTAAAAGCTGCTCTTCTTCATGGCGAATCTTCAGTTAATTACTGGCATAAGTGGATGGCGGCTATTCCCTTTTCAGATATTGATATTGGCTCTCAACGCCTGATCCCTCTACTCTATTCAAAACTATCTGAGAACAATATCCATCATCCCATGATGACATCGTATAAAGGGCTTTACCGGAATTTCTGGTTAAAGAATAAATTATTATTTATAGCTGCGAGTCCTGTCATTCAAGAATTATACGAACAGGATATTGAAGCACTGATGTTAAAAGGGACAGGGATTATCCTTGGCTGTGATATTAAACCGCCAGTACGACCCATGAGTGATGTTGATTTTATGGTGCCAAAAGAAAAAGTCAGAACCGCAGTGAAAATCCTTCACAAATTGGGCTGGCAACCTAAACAGGACTATCCTTCTGACACGGACCTTCTTCATGCTTATTCATTCCAGAACGGAAAAGGTCAGAGTATTGATTTACATTGGCATTCATTGGATATCGACCTTACTGTTTTACATACTGCGGGATACTGGGAAAGGTCCAGGCCATCACATCTGAATGAAGTGCCTGTGAAAATCATGGGAGTAACCGATCAGCTTGTGCACACATGTGTTCATGGTATCAGGTGGAATCGGGTTCCGCCAATCCGATGGATTGCAGATGCTTTCATGCTATTTGAAAGCTCAGATGCAGATATTGATTGGGATCACATAATTACCATTTCTAAAGAATTAAAGGTCAGCATCTCGATGTGTCAGGGACTAAGTTATTTACAGTCTGAATTTAATCTTCCCGTTCCAGATACTGTTCTCCAGGTTTTAGAAAATATATCTACTTCATTCTTGGAGAAATTGGAATTTAAGCTTTCACAGAAGAAACGCAAACCCATTTTTGGGCTGTTCACTTACAACAAGAAATTCTTCGACTACCTGAAATTCCATCGCAAGAAATTTCAGTTTCCCGGTTATTTACGATATTTACAGGCAATGTGGGGCGTTAAACATTTATGCCAGGTTCCTTTTTTTGGCCTATCACGAATGGGGAAAGAAATCAGAACTTATTTTTCAAAGAATGATCAGGAAACAAGATATCAATAATAATTGATGAAAATTTGGTCTTGATTTGCCATTCCAACCCTGATGTATAATAGGTGTTCAGATTGAGACAACACGAATTTTTTAGGTGTCACTTCTAAAAGATCCATTGATATAAAAGTCAAAAGTGATCAAAATAACCAAAAGTGCTTTGTACTTTTCTTGAAATCTTATGCAAAATCCTGAACATCCAAAACCATCAGAACTTCATTTGGAAAATGAGAAGGCTGTCTTTGTTTTCCTCGGTGCACATAATTTTTGGGAGGGGCTTTTTGATACCGTCAATATTGGGTTCATCAGGAACCTGATAGAATTCAAGATTATTGACCATGCAGATATTTTGATGACAACAATCGTTCCACATGGGGTTTCACAGGATATTTTAGCAGAATTAACTAAGAAGGAAGAACAACTCAAAAGGTTTTCTCAAAATAACGGCATCCAGATCCATTACTATCATATCCATGGCCGTACGATAAATGGATTATTCACAGCATCCAGAGAAATCCGTCAGATCATCCAGAAGTATGATCGCAGGTTTATCTGGGCACAGAACTATTTTAATACTTTGATTGGGGTCCTGATTAAGAGACGGACACAATCACATCTTCATTTTGACATGCGCGGATTGGTCCCTCAGGAAGAATTTCACCATTCTTCTTCAAATATCGTATCCAGAATTATCAAAATTCTTAGTGCTAAAAGGTGTTGAAAGAATAAACTTAAATAATGCCGAATTCAATTTCTACGGTATCGAAACGTTTCAAGGAGCATATAGAAAGTCGATATCGATTAAAAGGTCAAGAGATTGAAATATTGCCAAACTTTATTGACCCTAAACAGTTCTTTTACTGTCAAGAATTACGAGAGCACTACCGCAAAAAGTATCAGGTCAGCAAAAATCAAAAAATCATCTTATACAGCGGGATGCTTCAAAAATGGCAGGACCCTGAACTCCTATTTTCATTCATTAAAAACATTCAAGATCAGGACATTGCTGAAGAATTTCTCTTTCTCGTTCTCACATACGATCAGAAAAAGCAACTTATTATTCTGACAAGTACAGGATAAAAGACATCGTCATAGAAAGTGCGCCTGTTGATGAGTTGAACGGAATTTATAATGCTGCTGACATTGGACTTGCCTTTAGAGATGCAAACATCGCAAGTGCGGTCGCATCACCTGTTAAAATCCCAGAATATCTTGCTACAGGCCTATGCCTGATATCACTGGAATCAATTGGTGATTTTGGTCAGGAACTCGTAGATAAACCTTATACCCTGATAAAGAAAAACCGGACTGAGATTATGAACACAACGCTTGACGAAATTAGAAATCTCAAGAAACCCTCACCCTCTGATCTTTAATGAGATTTGTCAGGAATACGGCAACGTTAACAATCTTGAAGCATTACAAAGAATTTTGAGAAATTGGACTTAAAACCAGCAATTGGGGGACCCACGGCGCTTTAACCAGCCTCCAACAAATTATTATCAACATATCGCATTGAATTCCATGGCCAACATCTCAGCTTGACTTTTCATGGTGAAAGAAAAAGGATCATGCTGGTTATGAGACCAGACATGATCCTTGGATTTACTATGAATGCCCCCGCAGGGTCAGAAGAAGATTACTTCAAGACAAACCCAGGTTCTCCTGTAAGGATTGCAGTTCCTCCTCATGGTCAATCTCATCTTCAAGGATTTCCAGAGCCAGGTGATAGGTTACAGGATCTTTATCTTTCGTGAACTCGAGCAAATCCTTATACACTGCAATGGCGCATTGTTCTCCACCAATATTTTGCTCAAGTAAATCTCTTACCGCATCGCTTGATGGCTCTTCATACCCGCAGTTGGAGAATTCAAACCACATCTTTGGATGGATCAGGGGTGTTCCACCCAATTTTAAGATCCGATCTGCCAGCATGTCTGCATGTGCTTTTTCTTCCTCAGCATGCTCTGCCAATTCTTTTTCCACAATAGGAGCTCCCAGCCCCTTGATGATTTTTGAGCCAACCCAATACTGATATACAGCCAGCCATTCATCGGCTAATGCTGCATTCAGTTTTTTTAATAGTTCTTCAACATCCAAACCAACAATTTCACGTGCTTTCGTGCCCATTAATATTTCCTTTCTCACATAATCATTTATCTCATTTTATTTTACTATAAATCATTCATCAAAATCACCAGATAGTAAGTCATGCACAGGAATCACATGATACAATAGCCTTAATACTTAGAGGGGATTTCGCCACTTTGTATCATATTATGGAGGTGCGTATGAGGGGCAAGAGATCTATATTCCTGATGCTGATCCTGTTTTTAATACTGCTCATGCCCGGTTGTAAGCGTTACAGGGTTGGGGATACGTACGTATGGATTGATGTCCCTATCAATAATCTCGTATTCCCTGATCCACAGCCCATCCAGGTCGAAGGCCATGCCTCTGCTGCAGAAGGTCTCAGTAAGGTCGAGGTGTACATTGACTCAGATCTGTTCAGCACGCTGAGTGACCTGAGTGTCAAAGGCAAGCTGGCATATTTCCAAACAACGTGGACGCCCACCAGCCCTGGTGAATATACGATCCTGGCTATTGCATACGACAATAGTAATCAGGCCAGCGAGATTGACTCTGTCAGGATTTTCTTTGGTGTTGATCCTTCTGATGATATGCCCGTTGAAGCGCTGACAACCACTTCCACAATAACTGAGACTGATACAACAACAGCACTAACCCTGACCTCAACGCTAGAAACACCAACAATCAACATCAACCCTAGTTACACCATCTCCAACATCAACTTTCACACTCACGCTCGCACCCCCCACATCGACCCCGACAATCACGCAAACGCCGCCCGACACCACACCACCACCTGCTCCATTACCTGCTGTCCCGGCTGATGGTCTCACGCTTTCCTGTCGGTCATCTCAGTCATTGGTATGGCAGCCGGTCACCGACCCAAGTGGTATTGCAGAATATCGTGTTGAACTGCAGCGTTCATCTGACAATATCAATTGGAACAATGCACCTGAAAGCCCAATTACAGGATTAATTGATAAGACCACACCCGTTACTGTTGACTGTGGATGGTACTACCGCTGGCGGGTACGTGCTGTGGATGGTGCGAGCAACCCAAGCGAGTGGTCTTCCTGGTCCTATTTCACCATCACCCTGGAGTAGGAGGGTATCAACATGAAAAAGAGAAAATGGCTGCTGATCAGTATCATCATCCTGGTGATCCTATGCTTATTCGCATTTGGGACCTTCCTGGTTATTAGATTGATCAATCAAGGTAAAGCACCGCCCTTGATCCAGATCCATAAACCTTACAATCATGAACAGCTACCTATCGGTAGAGGCATCATCATCCATGCCACGGCTGACGCTCAGGAAGGGATGGAAAGCATGGAGCTGTGGGTGGATAACAAAAAGCTTTCTGCTGTGAAGGTCAACAAGGATGAACAAAGCCAGAAACTGGTTCTATCTGCCGGCTGGGTGCCCTATCCCGTAGGTGACCATCGGATCATTGTCCGCGCAACCACAGAGAAAGGCATGACGAGCCAGGCAAGTATTCATATTGAAGCTGTAGATTTCCCTTCTCAACCCTCTACTTCCTATATTGTACAGGAAGAAGACACCCTCGAATCCATCGCGGAAGCCTTCGATATTCCTGCGGAAGACATCCTGGAAGTCAATGAAGAACTCGATCCAGCAGGTGCGCTTGATCCCGGTGAGGAGCTGACTTTGCCCCCTGAAGAACCTGATATCCCTGCACCATTTGATCCGGGATCAAGCGGATCAGATGTTGAACCGCCAACTGGTGATGAAGAACCAGAGCCGGAAGAACCGGAGACCGATGAAGCAGATGAACCTCCTGAACCTTCGGCGGAAATCGACCCATTATGGCTAGAGATTTTTGAATTCTTCTTCAATATTGATATCCCAACGCAATTACAAATCGAAGTACTGTCCCTGGAAACACAGGGCGCCTACAGTTTTCTTCATTGTTATGCCAGTCTGGCTGATGCCGTTCCTCAATGGGTTCCGGATGAGGATTTTGATCAGTCAACCGATGAATCCTTCTTTTCTATGGCAGGAGAAGGGATCACATGGAATGTAGCGGAACACTTCGCTCAAGAAAATGCCATGGATCTTGCCTGGGTGATGTCGCAACCAGTTCCGCTGGACATCAGTTGTGTGGGGGTAGCAGAAGGAGGGATGGAAGCAATTGAGCTGGGTCGTGTTGTTGATTCAGTTGAACCTGAGCGTTGGGGGATAACACAATCCACATACAGTTTTGGTGGTGAATCATCCTTCCATATCACCTATAGAGTATCCCACCCCGCCAAAGGTCTGGACATAAGCATCACACCACCCTTCAATGTTCACGTTTCCGAGGAAGATCACCTGCTACGCTGGGATTATCCCCCTGAAGAACTAGAGACCATAGATGGTTTTGCCGTACTTTTAAATGACACCTTGCAGTGGACGGTTCATCGTTCAATTCAGGAAACCGATTTACCACCTGAATGGCTCATTCTGCCATGCGGTGATGAGTACCGGTTTACTGTTGTAGCATACCGAATAGGTTATCCTGACGGTGATTACTCCAACCCATCTGATCCGGCGATCATTTTTGGGGACGAGGTGGGCGGTGAAGGTTGCAACCGTACAGTGACCATTACTTTTGAAACGTTAACAACAGGGGCTTTGGGACGAAACCCCAGCCCTGTTTATGGTTCCTTTTTTGCTAATGACCAGACTGCTTGATCCTTCGACGGCAGACCGATCGAGGGGGATAACTTCCCCAGCACCTTCGGGCTGAGGCAAAATGATAGGTATAACATCAGCACCATCATGTATGGCTTTGGGAACGACCAGACCCAGCTTGTAGTGGAAATCCCGCCAGGCCTGCCACATATCGAAGAATATCCACTGTGGGTGGGTTTCGAAATCTATCAGAGGCGGAAGTAATGTCTGTTCAGGGGATGTCACTATCTCCGAAAACCAGTTTAGCCGGGACTTACAGTGATTCGATCGAGACTGAAATGCCACTTGATCGTCTCCCAGACTGGTGCATTGTCAATTACACCATCCAATCCCTCGGAGATACCCCTGTTGTTGAACCGGGGGCAGATCCGCCGTTGCCAAACCTGGCTGTTCAGCAGATCACTGCCGACCATGCTTCCGGACGGCCGAGGATTCATATCCGAAATACAGGATTGTCGTCATGGGTGGACCAGGACCTCGTCGTCCAAGTGACATCATATGAAGGCACACAGATCGGCATCTTTGAATGGCATAATCTCACCATTGGACCTGGTGAAACTCGCATTTTATCCCACGGCGCATTAAACCCTGAACCGCCCCTTGGGATTTGTGTATTGCTCGATCCGGATAATGACGTTGCAGAGGAAATTGATCGGAGTATTGCTGCTGGCATTTTTACTGCAAGGCGTCCCTACTGCCGGCCTCTGCCTGACCTTGTGATTGATGAGGTCACCTACAACAATGAGTTCTCACAACTTGAGATTGAAATAACCAACCTGGGTGAAAATCCAGTCACGTCCGTGGATGATGGAGGGACACTGGATTATGCCAACCTGATGGTTTGGCTCGAGTTTGAAGAAGGCCGTCCACTAACGCAGGAATACACGGAACTTGATCTTGATTTGCGTGAAACCACGACGTTGTTATGGCCACTAAGTGAATTGGAGCGTGAACGTATGCGGTCTGGCTATACGGTCAGGATCAACCCTGTTCGATCCATCGCTGAAGCTGATTACAGCAATAACGAATACGAGGTTGGAGAAGTAGCTAAACTGAGAATTCTATGGAAGGTGGGTTGGGCAAGTTTTTGTGAAACAGGCACAACCTTACTGTATGGTGAAAACGTAGGTGGGAAAAACACCTGGACCATGCATCTTACGGCAAACGTCTCGGACGCAAATGGCAGTCGGAGAGTAGTTGGATGGGATGCTTCAGAACTTGAAATAACCTGGCGGGATGGCAATGTTGGGGAATCATGGTGCCAGAATTACTTATCAGACTGGTTTGAAGTAGCTGGTGATGAAACGCTACTGGTCACAACCTGGACTGGATTGGATATCGTATCGTACGGCTATAGATGGTTCGCAGGAGAGGGAGAAAGCCTTACTTCCATTGATGATTTCGGTGGGACAACTCATGTGCCACCTGATATGGACGAATCTTGTCTTAACCAACCAGCTAGCTATCCTTACATCTGTCGTGGAATGTCCTGGTGCTCTGGTGGCTGCGGAACATTGAATTGTTCTTGGTTAGGAGAATCTGGTCAGCATAACATCGGTGCAGTACAGGCGCGCAGTGAAGATATTGTCAACTCCTGCTATTGGACGACAACATACATCATCTTCAGAGAAGTTGAAGAATAATAAGGTGTGCAGGATGGGGCTAGTTCCCCACCCTGGCTTTCTTAAAAATAAGTGAAAACATGTTAAGCATTCTCTCTCGATTAAAAAGCATTAGAAAATAACATACAGATTGGATTGATTGGGATTGGCAGTATTGGTAAAGGCATCCTATACCAAACAACCATCACACCGGGGATTGAATGCATTGCTATAGCCGATACCCGCATGGATGCGATGGTGAATTGGGTTGAAGCTCTGGGCATCGATTTCAAAATCGTCACCTCATTAGAAGACATGCACTCGGTTATCAAACATGGCAAATTGGCAGTATGCGAAGATGGTCAACTGGTCGCTCAATGTGATTTCGTAGAAGTTCTGGTTGACTTATCCAATGCGATTACTGGTGGTCTTCAGTTCGCCCAAACAGGCATACAGCACCACAAACAAATCGTCATGATGAATTCCGAAGCAGACCTGATTTTCGGACCATATTTGTTGGATCAAGCCAATAAAGAAGGTGTGGTCTACACCAGTGCAGATGGCGACCAGCACACGGTCATTAAGCGCTTGATAAACCAGATCGAATTTTGGGGGTTCCAAAACGTGATGGCTGGCAATATGAAAGGCTACCTGGATAGGTACAGCAATCCAACAACATCATCCCTGAGGCAGATAAACGTGACCTGGATTACATCATGTGCACGTCCTATACGGACGGCACAAAACTCGCCATAGAAAATGCCCTGGTCGCCAATGCGATCAACGGGAAAACGATTTTGCCGGGGATGATGGGACCGCAGGTTAACGATATCTACAAGGTTTTCCAATCTTTTGATTTTGAAAAACTTTGGGATGGTGAGACACCCCTGGTTGACTATGTTTTAGGCGCGAATCCTCCAGGAGGTGTTTTCGTCATTGGATTCAACGATCACCCTCATCAAATGAAGACCCTGGAATGGTATCCTTGCCGTCTGGGTGACGGACCCTTCTATGTATTTCACCGTCCCTATCACCTTGGCCATTTTGAATTATTGGCATGCATCGCTGAGGCATATTTAGATGGCTGGGCATTATTACAGCCTTCCTATGGGCTGGTCACCAACGTCTATGCCTATGCGAAGAGAGCTTTACGTAAAGGTGAAAAACTTGATGGCATTGGCGGCTATGCAGCCTATGGCCTGATCGAAAATTGCTCAGACAATCAGGTTCATCCTGGTTTGCCAATATGCTTGTCAGACGGATTGATTCTAAAACATGCTATCTCTAAAGACAAGAAAATTATGCTCGATGATGTGATCTATGATCCATCTTCACCTGAATTTGAGGTCTACAAGTTAGAAACAATGGCAAACCAGTCTGAATAATTTGAATTATTTATGGATATAATTTATTCAATCATTGGTTCCATAAATTGCTGTAACTTTCCAGACAATTTTCTCTTATAATATATTGCGTTCCAAACAAGATCTCCGGGAGTAAGTTTCTTCATGCCAAAAATCTCGATCTTCATGTCATCATATAATTATGAAGATTTTTTACCTCAAGCAATTGATAGCGTATTGAATCAGACATTCGGGGATTTTGAGCTTTATATACTTGACGACGCTTCATCCGATAATTCCTGGCAGATCATTCAGAGTTATTCAGACCCTCGAATCAAATCACATAGAAACCAAAAAAACCAGAACAGCAAGTCTGGGATGAATAAATTCATTTTTGAGATCGCACAAGGTGAATACATCGCGGTCCATCATTCAGACAATTTGTGGGAACCAGATAAGCTGGAAAAACAATACAGGTTTCTTGAAGGTCACAACGATATTGGCGCTGTATTCACGAACGTAAACGTGATCGATGAGAATGGCAATCCGCTGAAAGATAAAACTCACTTCTATTATGATATCTTTGACCAGCCAAACCGCAGTAAATATGAATGGTTGAATTATTTCTTCTACCACATGAATGCACTTTGCCACCCCAGTGTATTGATAAGGAAAAAATGCTACGCCGATTGTGGTGGCTATCGTAATGGGTTAGCACAACTCCCTGATCTTGATATGTGGGTAAGGTTATGTATGCTGTACGAAATCCATATCCTTCCCCAAAAATTGGTATCGTACCGGGTTCCATTTAATGAGAATTTCACCAGTGGAAATAAACCAAAAGCCAGGAAACGGTCCCGGTATGAATTTCGCCATATATTGGAGAATTATCGAAAAATTCCAAACTTTGATGAATTAGTAAAAATATTCCCTGACGCTGAGCAATTTCAACAAGCAGAAGGCTTTGATATTGATTACATATTGGCCATGATTGCGCTTGAAGCAAACAAGCAGAAGAAAATCATGACGATGTTCGCATTGGATTTGCTGTTTGAGGCGATCAACGATCCACAAAAGGCGAATAAGATCAAATCCCTTTATCATTTTAAACATAAAGATTTCATTGCTTTGACAGCCGGTTATGACAGCTTCTCTCTGGAAATAATCGCACAACTAAACAAAAAAATTGCTAACAAAGACAGAATAATTAACCAAAAATCAAGCTTGATAAAACCTATCCTCCCCAGTTCTTCTCAGGATACGATATCCCACGGAAATCACATGCAAAATCGAAAAGGAAAGATTTCTCAGGCATTTCGTCGAATTTTGCAAATTTTCAGAAATTTCCACAATACTCGACAGAACCTGGACTTGATCCGAACATCAGAGTTATTTGATAAATCCTGGTACCTTGCTCACAATCCAGATGTTACCTCGTCAACAATGGACCCATGTAAGCATTATTTATTACACGGTGGTTTTGAAGGACGTGACCCAGGACCCGATTTTAACAGCCAATGGTATATTGAAAAATTCGCTGATGTCAGGCATGCACAACTTAATCCCCTATTGCACTACATCAAATTCGGGAAAGCTGAAGGCCGATCCATCCTCCCCAGCAGTGAATGATCGAGTACGAATTATTGAGTCCACAGTTCAAATTGGCTATAGAATTCGGTCTAATACAAACATATTCCTCACCTATTTAACGTTTAACTTCTTGAGATGATCTTTGATCAGCCGTGTTTATTCGGGTACCGGATGACCTTAAGCTGTTCCGGAAGGGTAAAATCATTTCTCTTTGATCAATAGTGATTTACCTGATAGAAAAAAATGAAACCATACAACAAGCGAATATATCACAGCCTCAAAGCCTTCATCAACGATGCTTCCGGCATCATGAAACAACGCAAACAGATCAAAGCGCTGATGGATGGGAGCCTTATTTCAGACGCCTTTCGCGAAAGGCTCATGCTCACGGTCACAGAAGTGAACGGCTGCCGGTATTGTCAATATGCCCATGCCAAAATGGCATTGGAAGCAGGATTGTCGCAGACAGAGATCAAAGACCTATCATCTGGCACCTTCCACCGCTGTCCGGAAGAAGAAGTGCCTGGCCTTCTGTATGCCCAGCATTGGGCAGAAACTGATGGGGAACCAGATACTGGAGCACGCCAAAAAATACTCGATATCTATGGAGGGGAAAAAGTTCAGGCAATGGAACAGGTCATGCGCATGATTCGCATGGGAAATTTATCAGGGAACACCTGGGACTATATCCTTTACCGAATATCCTTTGGTCATTGGGGAAAACATGATACGCTTGAGTCAATCAATCGAGACAAAGGATCAATATGAAGAATAACATTAAGGAAACTTCCAAAACCGCTTTTTTCAGTGCCCTGCGCCGAGATCTGGCAAACAGAATTTTTAATGATGAAACGTTTGGACTGGATGACCACGCAAAAATCTTCTTACCCCCCTATATGCGCTTCTTCTTGAGCTTCAAGCGTATGCAAAAAAACACCTGGGGAAAATTAGATGCAGCCTTCCCCGGAATTAATACATACATAATTGCACGAACAGCCTATTTCGACATGCACTTTCAATCTGCCCTGGAAAGGCAAATCCCACAAATCGTGATCCTTGGGGCAGGTTACGATTCAAGGGCATTTCGTTTTTCTGACCTGATTCGAAACACAAAAATTTTTGAGCTGGATAATTCACCTACGCAAAACCGGAAGAAAGATTGCCTGGAAAAAGCAAAACTGAACGTACCCAAGCAGCTTGTTTTCATTCCGATCGATTTCAATCAGGAAGCTCTTGCAGACGTGCTTATCAAGGCGGGATATCAAACAGACCAGGAAACGCTGTTCTTATGGGAAGGTGTAAGCTATTATCTTGATCCAGAATCAGCAGAAAAAACGCTGGATTTTTTTAGTCATTCATCACATCATGACAGCATGATCGTTTTTGACTATACGATCTCAATATCTGAAGAAGACTTAAAAAACTCATTTGGATCAAAAGCCTTTCTTGAATCGATGGCAGAGCACCATGCGGATGAGGCATTCATGTTTTCCATTCCAGATGACAAATTACAAAGTTTTCTAGGAAAAAGAGGATTGGATTGCAGTGAACATCTGGATAATGATGAGATTGAGCAAAGATTTCTGTTAACCAAAGATGGGAATTTGATCGGTAAAGTGGCAGGACATTTTCGGTTTGTGACCGCAGGACACCAAACGAATTAAGACAACATACTCTCCCCTAACTGGTAATTCTTATTGATGATATCCATTATTCGACAGATAAGAATATATTAATCTGTCATAAGACTAACATTCGGTATAATCCAACTGGACATATTAGAACATTATCAAAATAATCATCTGTCACAAAGCCTGATCCAGAATTTACAAAGATTTACAATACAAAAATTATCTCAACGAATTCTGGAAACCACGTGATAATCATATTTCAATAAGGAGTTTTTATGATGGAAAACCAGATAGACAACTTGAAAAAAACTGCAAAATTAATCAGAGAGGACATCATCATAACCGGCAAAGAATGCGCGATCGGCGTCCATATCGGCGGCAACCTGACAATAGCTGAGGTGATGGCCGTGCTGTTCTTTTACGCAGCAAACCTTGACCCGGAAAACACAAATTGGGAAGATAGGGACCGTATCATTCTCAGCAAGGGTCATGGGAATCTCGCCCTCTCATCAGCAATGGCGCATCGAGGGTTCTTTCCGGTGGATGAATTGAAGAAATTTGACACATTCAACTCAATGTTGAGCATGCACATTGATAAACACCGGATGCCGGGTGTGGAGATCAGCTCTGGGTCTCTTGGTCATGGACTAAGCGTTGCTGTTGGCGCTGCAAAAGGCGCAAAAATTAACCAGGCAAATTGGCAAACATACTGCATCATTTCTGATGGTGAGCTGATGGAAGGCTCCACCTGGGAGGCCATCATGAGTGCTGCCCAATTCCATCTCGACAACCTGACTGTAATTATTGACAGGAATGACCTGACCATAGAAGGAAATACTGAGGAAAATATGAGGCTTGAACCCTTGGCTGAAAAACTCAAAGCCTTCAACTGGCATGTCTTGGAAGTTGATGGACACAGTATCGAAGAGCTTGTCAAAGCATTCGATGAAAAAACGCTCGATCAAAAACCAAAAATGATCATCGCCAAAACCTTAAAAGGCCGCGGCGTCCCTTCAATTGAAGGAAAGGCTTCATCTCACTTCTTTAAGATTTCACCTGAAGATGCAGATGAGGCATTGTCAATCATCCAATCAAGTTAGAATGGGAATCAGGAATAATATGAATACTGAAATTAAAGAAAAAAGTCCATACATTGGGCTTTCCAGCCGGGAAGCATTCGGGAAAGTGATCCTTGAATTGGGGGCTGAGAATGAAAATATCGTCGCTTTGACTGCTGATTTAACCGGTAGTGTCAAATTAGGTGATTTTAAAAAAACATATCCAGATCGGTTTATCAATGTTGGTGTGGCTGAACAGAATTTAACCGGTGTCGCTGCCGGCTTGACCCTGGCTGGCAAAATCCCATTTGCCTGTACATATGCCGTGTTCTCTTCAATGCGGGCTTGCGAACAGATGCGAACAGACATTGCATACAATGATTTGCCTGTAAAAATCGTCTCTTCTCACGCGGGGATTAGCTTTGGCATTGCTGGGGCAACACACCAGGCATTAGAGGATATCGGTATCTACCGTACTATCGCTGGCATGGCAGTGCTGGTTCCCGCTGATGCTGTTGAAACTGCTGCGATCATTCGGGCAGCTGCTGACCATCCTGGTCCCGTTTATGTTCGCTTGAATTGGATTCGGGAAAAAATCGTTTACACACACGACTTTGAATATAAAATAGGACAACCGGATTTACTTGTTGAGGGTAAAGACATCCTGCTGATTGCGACAGGTGCCCAGGTGGGTGAATCACTTGATGCAGCTCAGTTGTTGAAAGAGGACGGGATCGACGCAGGTGTATTGAACGTATCATCGATCAAACCTATCAATGAAAAAGCAGTTATTGATATTCTCAATAATTATCCAGCGGCATTGACCGTTGAACAGCACAACTACATCAATGGCTTGGGCAGCACAATCGCTGAGATCATCGCAACAGCTAACCTTGATATGAAATTCTTACGACATGGATTGAAAGATATATTCACAACATCCGGTCCCTATCGGGAACTGCTTCAATACTATCACCTGGATCCCCAGGGTATCCATGATACAGCAGTCAAATTATTGGACTGAATCAGGTAATTCAAAGAATTAAGTATAAAAATTCTAAAGACACAAATTCCTCAGGCGTTTGGTTCAAAATAATTGATGAACCAAATTTACGTTCCTGGGGTTTTTATTTTAATTAATCGAATAATCTTTCCAGTCATCCAGACTCAAAGAAATTTGGCTTCAATAAAAGTGGTTTAATCTGCAAACGATGATATGTGATATCTTCATATTAAATAATGGATGATTCTCCTTGATTTATTGAATTAAGCGATTATAATTGGGTAGGATCGTGAAAAAAATAACTCATTAGAAAGGATTTATTATTTTTATGGATTTAAATGAACTGATCCGTCCAAACATTATTGGTGTTGTTGAGTTAGTTGATGATTGGCAGGGGGCAATTCGAGCAGTAGGAAAATTCTTAGTTGATGATGGTGCAGTTGAAGAAAGATTTGTAGATGCGATGATCCGCGTCGCAAAAGAATTTGGGCCTTATATTGTGGTGGCCCCTGGCATTGCCCTGCCGCACGCCCGACCTGAAGACGGTGTCATCAAAGCCAGTATTGCCGTTGCCCGGCTCAAAACACCGGTCAATTTCGGTAATGAGGATAACGACCCTGTTGAATTGGTTATTGCCCTGGCAGCGATAGATAACGAACAGCACATTGAAGGTTTACAGCAGCTTGCCCTTGTCCTTTATGAAGATGAGAATAAGAAGGCGCTTAAGGCTGCAACAACAAAAGAAGAAATTCTCAATGTATTCCGGAGTAAATAATCCGCATCTTTCATTGATGAATGGTGTTATACAGTAAGAGAAAAAAAGCTCTAATCTTCATTCAGTTACGTGTTCAAAATTCTTATGGAAGGAGGTGAAACCCAAATGGCAGAAAAGAAAGAAGTTGTAGGAAAGACTGAAGGCATCGTCGTGATCGTGTTAGCAGTTGTTGCCTTCGTGCTCGGAATGCTTGCGCGGTAATCTGAGTAATCGAAACGCACTAATTATAAAGGAGAGTAAATTTGGTTAAAATTTGTGCAGTTTGCGGAATGGGGCTGGGAAGTGGATTATTAGTCAAGATGGGTATTGAACGCGTGTTGGAAAGACACGGGTTCGGACGTAAAGACTTTCGGGTTGAAATCTCTGACATCTCTACAGCCCGGGCAATGAGACCCGATATTTTTGTCACGACTTCCGAATTTGCCAAATCATTAAAAGAGGTTGCAGCAATAATCATCACTGTAAAAAACCTCTTTGATGAAAAGGAAATCGAGGAAGCACTTCTTGAAACATTTTTAGAAGTTCGCCAATCCAAAGAAAAATAATTATTAGATACGAAAGGTTTATATAATGGCAATTCTTAATTTTCTCCAAAGTTTTCTAAGTAACGCATCAATCCTCGTCGGTTTGATGGCTCTTGTCGGTCTCCTCGCTCTTAAGAAACCCTTTGAGGAGATTGTAACCGGAACGCTCAAGAGTATTCTTGGCTTCCTGATCCTGGGCGCTGGTGCCGGTGTTGTAGTAGGCGCAATTGTTCCCCTGGGAGAATTATTCTCCACAGTCCTGGGTATTCCCGATGCAGCAGTCCCAGTGAATGAGGTTTTCACGAGCATTGTGCAGGAATCGCTTGGACGTGATATCGCACTCACATTCTTGTTCGCATTTATCCTGAACATCATCCTCGCCCGTGTAACAAAACATAAATACATCTGGTTGACCGGTCACCACACGCTGTTCATCGCCACCCTGACCACAGGTATGCTTTCAGTTATGCCTGGTTTCGAGGGAAATTCATGGCTGATGATTGCAGTGGGTGCTGTCATTTCTGGTGTGATGATGACCTTCATGCCCGCGCTTTCCATGCCATTCATGAAGAAGATCACAGGTACAGATGCATTCGCCATGGGTCACTTCGGCATTACAACCTATGCTCTGGCTGGCTTCCTTGGTCAATTCGTTGGTGATCCTGAGGATTCCACAGAAGATATGGAGTTCCCGGATTGGATCGGTTTCATGAAGGAACCTCTGGTCGCCATGGCCTCCGTGATGTTGATCATCTACGTCATCGTTGGTCTCCTGAGCGGCAAAGCAGCCTCTGAACAGCTCGGTCAATACTGGGTTGTTGGTGCTTTCATCCAATCACTCATGTTTGCTGGTGGTATTGCGATCATCTTATTCGGTGTCCGCATGGTGCTGTCAGAAATCGTTCCCGCTTTCCGCGGTATTGCAGAGAAGATCGTCCCCAATGCAAAACCAGCTCTGGACTGCCCGGTTGTCTTCCCCTATGCTCAGAACGCAGTTCTGGTTGGCTATCTCTCCTCAATCGTAGGTGGGTTGGTTGCAATGGGTATTCAGCTTCTGGCTGGCGGCTCTGTTGGCGCAGTCATTCTGCCTTCGATGATCATTCACTTCTTCGTGGGTGGAACAGCTGGCGTCTTCGGCAACTCAACTGGCGGTAAGAAAGGTGCTATCCTTGGTGGTTTCTTGAACGGCCTCATTTTCACAATGCTGGCTGGCACAACATACCAAGCCTTCGGCGCTTTGAACCCCGCTTGGGAAGGTGCTTCCTTTGGTGATACCGATTTCGGTGTACTCGGGAATGTTCTTGCCTTCCTGGGAAGCTTGCTTAAATAATTTCAAGCTATCTCAAAATGTAGTAAAATGTGGGCGTAACATTACGCCCACATTTTTTGTATATCGGTAAAGATTTTAGAAGAGGAAAATCAATGACAGAAGAAAACAAAGTTGAACGAGGTAAATTCCGCATTTTGGATTACGGTGGAACAATATTAAGCATCTATCGAAAGTGTTCATGCGGTGGTCTATTAAAGATTTATAAGGACGAGACCGGATTGAATATCGCTCGCTGCAATACATGCGATGCATTCATTGAGTGGCATGATGGTGATAAGATCGAGGATGCGAAAAAGAATTTTGATCTCTAATTAATTTTTTAAGCAATCTAATATTACACAATTCAGAAATTGACTTCCTGGCAACCAAGTCAATTTCTTTTTAATTTATCCTCAATAGTGACATAGTATCGTAGATGATGATTTTTAGAGATACGAAAAGTATCCCTTAATTGAAACGAACGACTGGAACACCTTGCTCTTCAGCAAAGACCTCTTTTTCATACAGATATTCTGCTGATGCTTGAGTGAGATCCGAAAGTTTATATGCTTGCCCTAATTGTTGATATTTTGCCACCCCAAGTGTATGGTACGAAAGCAAGCTTAACCCTTCCACCGAATCGAGCGACTTCACCAAATTAATTACAGCTTCTAAATTCTTAAATGAATTATTGAGACCAGGGATCAATGCCAATTGCAATACAATAGTTTTTTTACTTGCATTAAGAAAGTTCAAATTCTTCAATATAATTTGATTGCTTACTCCGGTAAGATGTTTATGTTCTTCATCATTCATGTGTTTGATATCATAAATGAATAGATCAACATAAGGAATTATTCTCTCAATTGATATAGTTGGTGCAAATCCGCTGGTCTGAATAGCAGTGTGAATCCCTTTTTTCTGGCACAATCTCAATATTTCAGAGGAAAACTCAGGCTGAGCTAAAGGCTCACCGCCTGATAAAGTGATCCCCCCATTGGAGTGCTGATAGAATAAGTGGTCCCGGGCTAAAATTTTGCAGACTCTTTCAGCAGTTATTTTCTGCCCAACTATTTTTATTGTACCAGAATGACATCGGACAATACACGATCCACAACCGTTGCATAAGTTAAAGCGGATGTTTATTGGAGCATTTTCAGATGTCTGAATTATTGCATTTTTCTTACATAAACCGATGCAACGTCCACATCCCGTACACTTTTCGTAAAAATAAATAATTTCTGGATCAAAGCCGTGTGATTTAGGGTTGCTGCACCATAAACATCTCAAAGGACAGCCTTTAAGAAACACTGTTGTCCTAATTCCTGGTCCATCATGCAGTGTAAACCGTTCAATATTGAACACTGTTCCATAGACCTGGTTTTTTGATCCCTTTGTATCAATCACGGTTATTAGATTTCATGTTCCAATCGAGCAATAATGTCTCTTTGGAGAGATGGATCCAGCGAAACAAATAAGGCACTGTAACCTGCCACACGCACGATGAGGTCTGCATAATTCTGGGGATTTTTCATTGCATCATGCAATTCTTTTGTGGATATTGTATTAAATTGAACGTGCCATCCCTTCAAATCTACGAACGCTCGCAGCATAGCTGACAACTTTCGGATACCTTCATCTGAAGCTAAGGATCCGGGTGTCAAACGTAAATTTAGCAATTGACCACCTGTGATTTTTTCTGTTGGCAGCTTGGTTACTGAGTGGAATACAGCAGTGGGACCTTTCCTTCCAGTCCCCTGTGAAGGTGACACACCGTCTGCAGTTGGCTCTCCATCCCTCCGACCATCGGGCGTTGCACCAACTTTGTCCCCAGCTGTAATATTTGCTGAAACAGTTGTGGTTGAAGGGAAATAATTTCCACCAATCGGTCCGCATCCGAAACGCATATTCTTATATTCAGGTATGATAGCGCAATAATCCTCCATTGCCTGCGCGGTCAAAAGATCAACCTCATTTTCATCCTCGCCATATTTTGGGACAAGGTTTATCAACATCTGTCTTATTTCTTCACCACACTTCCCGGAAAAATTATTGTCAAGTGCTTGTTTAAGATCTTTCGTAGTGATGGTTTTGTCATCGAATACCAATTTCTTCATTCCTGCCAGCGCATTACCCACATTTGGAACACCAACCAGGGAGCCGCTGGTCATATCATAAACCGCACCACCCTCATTGATATGTTTGCCGCGTTCCAGGCAATCATGGACCATCATTGAACAGAATGCATTGGGGGTTAATCGCCCGAGAACCCAATCGTTGATATTATCAGCAGACACGTGCACTTGCGTATAATATCGGAGCTGTTTTCGCCAGGCATCCAACAGATCATCAAAATTTGACATTTGTGTGATTTCGCCATCACCACTCAAAAGACAAATATTTGTCTTGGGATCACGTCCATTATTAATCGATAACTCAAGGATCTTCAGAAGATTAAGTTTGCTCTTGCCATTTGCTCGGTATCCCCATTTCCCGGGAACAAGCACTTCCATACATCCCATCGTTGAATAGTTCATCGCATCCTTGTGAGAGACACCACGATTTTCTAATGATGAGATGATAACTTCATCATTTACAAAAGCTGGCATCCCAAAACCCAAATTAACCACATGAAGCGTTGCTTGTAAGAATTCTTCTGAAATGCCCTTATGTAAACGTACATAAAAGTTAGGCTCTGACAACCGAACTTCAGCCAATGCTGAAAGGCATAACCAGCTTATTGAATTAACAGCATCATCTCCATTGGGAAGCTGCCCACCCACGACCAGGTTTTGATAGGTTGGATAGCCTGACTGTGTTCGGGAATGTTTTTCTGTCCTGAGCTTGATGATGGAAAATAATTTCAAATAGAATTGCTCAATTAATTCGAGTGCCTTAATTTTGTTTATTTCTCCTGAATCAAGGTCCTGTTGGTAGTATGGATATAGATATTGGTCAAATCGACCAAGAGAAACCGAATGGCCATTACTCTCTATTTGTAGAATTAATTGAAGCAGCCATACAGTGATCAGTGCTTGTCGAAAGTTTTGAGCTGGTTTGGCAGGCACAACACGCAGATCTGATGCCATTCGAAGCAGCTCTGCTTTTCTGCCATCATCACTCAATGATCCAGCGCGTCTTTCAGCATTGGTGGCTAACCGTTCAGCGAATATCAATACCCCATCACATACAATCTCAACAGCTCTATAAAAGTCCCGTTTTGCAAGGGATTCTGGGTCATGCAATTGAAGATGCTCTGAATATTCTTGGGCACGTTTTTTCAGAGAAAGGAACCCATTTTTAAGAACCAGGCGATGATCAACAACAATGTGACCTTCACCAGAGGTTGCTTGCCCGATCCAGCTTGTTACACCAATACGACTAGCCTCTTTCACATAATCAGGTTGTTGAGCTATTATTCTTTCATAAGTTGATCGGCCCTGCCACCATGGAAGAATTTCCCTTAATTCCTCTTTTGCTTGTGAGGAAATATCAAATTTGTCATATCGTCTGTGTTCAAAGCGTTCCAGCTCCTTAAAAACCCATTTCCATGAATATTCAGGGAAAACAGGTGCCCACCGTGGATTTGATGAAGCATATCCAGGGATGAGATCATGTTCACCCAGAAAGAGTGTTTTATTTTTGAGATATAAACTCAGTGCTTTAGCCCGTTTAATGATCGGAGGATCACACTCGAATAGCCGGTAGGCTTGAGTGTAGTAGCGTACTCTTTCAGGGCAAATACCAGGTGGAGAATTTATCAGGGATTCTTTTATGGATTGAATTCGTTTCTCCTGAAATTCAGGTAAGTTTATCAGCATAAAATATCTCCACGATTTGTTTCATCAATATACGATACTCAAATGAACAAAAGTATTTTGCTTTTCTATTATAATATTGTTCCTTATCCCTAGTTTATAGGATAACACAACGGTCTTCATTTATGGAAATTTCTTGCGTTAGAATTTTAAATAATAGATAAATCACAGTTTGGGAGATTTGGATATGGATAAGATTGTCGAACTTAAGCAACTAACTGACCAATATATACAAAAACTACCACCACTCCCACCAATTCACCCCTTACACAAACCTCTCTCAGCTTATATTGACTGCGCCCTCCATTATCCGGATGCCACACCAAGGATGGTGGAAGACTTATGTGCTGAAGCGATTGAACTTCAATTTGCAACGGTGTTCGTCAACCCCATTTTTGTGCCCTTAGTCAAGCACCTGCTTGTAGGATCTGGTGTGCATGTTGGAACCGTTGCAGGTTTCCCATTAGGAGGTTTTCCCACAGAAACAAAAGCCTACGAAGCAAGATCGTATATTGATGCTGGAGCTGACGAAATTGATATGGTGATGTCAGTCGGGATGTTAAAAGCTGGAGAATATCAATGTGTGATGGACGATATCCGGCAGGTAGCTGAGGTTGTTCACGATAAAGGTGGCATTGTGAAAGTGATCCTGGAAACAGTCCTGTTCAATCAGCGTGAAAAGATCATTGGCTGCTTGATCTGCAGAGCAGCTGGTGCTGATTTCGTGAAGACATCTACCGGATTCAGCAAGGGAGGTGCAACCGCAGGAGATATTGACCTAATGCGTCGGGTTGTCGGTCCGACAGATGAAATGGGTGTCAAAGCCGCTGGGGGAATCCACACACTTGACGATGCCATGACGATGATCAATGCAGGCGCTGACCGGCTTGGCACCCGTCTTGGTGCCAAGATCCTGAAGGAATATCGACAATCACAATAATCCAGCATAATTGACATCTCATCACAACAGTACAACCGATCGCGAAGGTGTCCTCAGCGCGAGCCTCCTGTCTGCGAAGCGTCCTGTAAGGAAAGGACCTGAGTGCCCTTGATCCATACTAAGACCAACTAAGCGCATTAGGAGACCTTCGGTCATACCATCGCATTTGGTCAGGAGACCCTGTGCGATCATCTCTTCCGATCGCGAAGGTGTCCTCAGTGCGAAGCCTCCTGTCTGCGAAGCGTCCTGTAAGGAAAGGACCAGCATAATGGAGACCTTCGGTCATCTCACCGCACAGGTCAGGAAACCTTGTGTGATCATCTCTTCCGATCTCGAAGGTGTCTCTGTGCGTAGCCTCCTGTCTGCGAAGCGTCCTGTAAGGAAAGGACCTGAGTGCCCTTGATCCATACTAAGACCAACTAAGCATAGGAGACCTTCGGTCATTCCATCGCATTTGGTCAGGAGACCCTGTGCGATCATCTCTTCCGATCGCGAAGGTGTCCTCACCGAAGCCACCTGCAAGGACCAGCGAAGCCGCCTGTTAGGATCTGTTTGATGAAATCATATGTGATAATATGGTATTGATAGCATTTATCAGAAAGGCAAGCATGGATACGTTTGAAGCAATCAACAAGCGTCGTTCCGTTAGACATTTCACAGGTGATTCTATTCCAAAATCAGATCTGGAGAAAATTATTGATGCCGGTCGTCTGGCAGCAACCGGGAGCAATAAACAGCCGTGGGATTTTATAGTCGTCACTCTAAAGGATGTGATACAACAGCTCAGTAAAGCAGGAGACTGGAGTGCAGAGCAGGCGCTATGATCGTGGTGGTTATGAACCCCAGCTCGAAATACTGGCTTGAGGATGGTTCAGCTGCGATCGAGAACATGCTCCTTGCAGCAACAGCGTTGGGTTATGGATCCTGCTGGCTGGAAGGCAACGCCCTTCCGCATGAAGCAGAATTCAAATCACTTCTCAACATCCCCGAACATTTAAAATTACTCACACTCATCCCCATAGGAATTCCCGTGAAATGGCCTGAAACTGTACCCAAAAAGACTTTGGATGATGTCCTTCATTGGGAAGTTTTCTAAGGCACTTTAAGAAATATCTGCATTAACCATAGCGGCATTCAAGGATTTGTTTTCGGTCTCCCCATTTTCAATCTTGCCGGAGTTCTCAGTGTGAAGCGTCCTGAAAGGAGTGCGATGTCTCGTGTAGGGACCAACAAAACCGATCCTTGATTGAGCTGGTGTCTTCAGTGCAAAGCCTCCTGTAAGGACCAGCGAAGCCTCCTGGAAGGACCATCGATTTGGAGACCTTCGGTCATTACATCGCATAGGGTCAGGAGACTCTATGCGATCATTTCTTCCAATCACGAAGGTGTCCACACCGAAGCCTCCTGAATGGACCGAAGCAAAACCCTCACTTCCGATCGCGAAGGTGTCTCACCTGAGCAAAAACCTCCTATAAAAACCTAAACCAACCCTCCTGCAGGGACAAGCATAATGGAGACCTTCGGTCAATCTCTCGCACAGGGTCAGGAGACCCTATGCGATTATATTATTGATATTATCGCGATTTCGGTATGCTTTTAAGTTTCATCTAGATACCTATTGACAACTTTTTTCAATGATATAATCCAAGAAAATTAAGGAAAGTTAATTTCTTATCATCAGAAAATCATCAAGAAGAGGGATTTCACCTTGAACAAACTCAGTTTCAGGAAATTCATGAGCAAGCACCAGTGGAAGCTGATCCTGGTGCTGTTCATTCTCTGTTTCATCCTCGGATACATTGGCTTCAAAAAATATACTCACAGCTTAGATGGTGATTACTCTGTCACCGATCTGGTTTACCTGACCCTGCAGCTGGCAACTATGGAATCAGGCAGCGTCTCACGTCCGGTAAGTTGGGAATTGGAAGTGGCAAGGTTTGTTACACCACTGCTAGCGGCATACACAGCAGTTGTTGCTGCGGCAGCCATCTTTCGCAAGCAGCTTGACCTGCTCCGAATTCGCATGCTGCGCAGACATACGATCATCTGCGGCCTGGGGGAAAAAGGTTGGCTTCTGGCATCTGAACTCAAGAAATCCGGAGAGGCTGTTGTGGTAATTGAAAGCGACCCCACCAACATCCGCATAGGCCTGTGCCGTGAGATGGGCATCATCGTGTTGGAGCGAGATGCTAGAAAAGCCGAGAATTTGATTCTTGCATCGATAAAATCAGCCAATCACCTGGTGGCTGTCTGTGGGGATGAAAGCACAAATGCAGAAATCGCTGTTACAGCTCGAAAACTGACATCAGAAAGACCCCATGGTGTGCTTACCTGTGTCATCCATATCACCAACCCACAGCTTTGTGACCTCTTACGGGAGCTTGAATTTGGCGTCGAACCTTTTCCAAATTTCCGCCTTGAAATTTTCAATATCATTGATCGAGGGGCTCGTTACCTGGTGTCTGAATATACCCAACTCAATCATGATACAGAAAAGACGCCTGAGCATGAGCATATCCTGATCGTTAGCTGCAGCCGGCTTGGTGAAAGCCTGGTTCTGCACATTGCTCGAACCTGGTTTGAAACCTGGAAAAAAGTTGGTATCAAACTGGACCTCACAGTTGTGGATCAAAATGCTGAAGGCAGGATCGCCAGGTTGAAAGCGATGTATCCGGACCTCTCAGAATGCTGCCGCTTATCCACGCTGAACTTCAATGTGCAAGATCCCGGGTTCCAAAAAGCTAAATTCCTTTTCAACGCTTCTGGAAAGTGTGATTACAGCGCCATCTTCATCTGCCTGGATGACACAAACGAAGGCCTTGTGGCTGCGCTCAATCTGCGTCAGCGGCTGGGCAGCAGACAACCTCCCATCATCCTTTACCTGCCTGAGGACAGCGGGATCGCAAAGCTTCTCACGGATGATAAGCAATCCAACAAGCAGGATCGAAATATTCTGCCTTTCCAACTGATCCAAAGCACCTGCACGCCGGACCTGGTCATCAACGGAACACATGAGATCCTGGCCCGTTCAGTCCATGAAGATTATCTTCGCCAGAGGATTGCAGAAGGGCTTAAGATGGGAGAGAAACGGTCAATGGCTCCCTGGGAGGACTTACCCGAAGATTTGCGCGAATCCAACCGCCGCCAGATCGACCATATGCAGCTCAAACTCCAACAAATCGGCTATGGGATCGAACCGCTGAAAGACTGGGATGCAGCAGATTTTCAGTTTTTGCCTGAGGAAGTGGAACAGATGGCAAAGATGGAACACGAACACTGGTCGGAAGAACGCTTGAGTGCAGGGTGGACTTATGCACCAGCACCTGAAGATCCCGACAACAGAACACACCCGGATATAAGACCCTGGGACAGGTTAGAAGAAACTGCCAGGGAAAAGGATCGACAAACAGTCTATACCCTGCCAAGAACAATTGCTCGTGCGGGTTTCCAGGTTCATAAACGGAACGGAAATTGATCATTACAAGGGGATAAAACCGCTGCAGACACAATCACTACCGTCTTTGAGAAAAATATCATCGGATTCTTGTCAGCATACAAGGTCTTCAAACCTGAAAGTGTACGTAAGAAAGCAGTCACCGAATTCAAAAAAAGGATTATGATATAATCCAAATTAGTCAATCGAAATTATCCATTAAAGGGTGGGATTATTCACGTGAATGACCTGCGCAATCCTTACATCGCTGGGGCACCCGTCGTCGAGACGAGTATGTTCTTCGGTCGTGAGGACGTCTTCCGTTGGATTGAAAACAGCCTGACAGGGAAATTCGTCAATCACATCCTCGTCCTCCATGGACAGCGCCGGGTCGGCAAGACCACCGTCCTTAAGCAGATCCCCAACTTCCTCCCCAAACAGTATATCCAGGTCTTTTTTGACCTTCAGGGCCGCACCAACTCCACCCTGGATCGCTTCCTTTGGTGGATGGCTTCTGAAATTATTCGGACATTGAACAAACAGCTAAATACTGATTTTGCCCGTCCAAATAGGGATCAATTCGCCGATCACGACACCTTCATCACCGAGTTCATCCCTAGCCTGGATCTAGTTCCACAAGAACAAACCCTCCTCCTGACCTTTGACGAGTTTGACACCCTGTCCCGCTCTGACATCCAGGACAGCCTGGCCCGTCCCTTGATTAATTTTCTACGACGCTTATTTGATATTGAGGGTTTGAATTTCATCTTTTCCATCGGCTCCTCCGGCAACAAGCTGGAGAACATGCAGGCTTCCTACACGAATTTTTTCAAAACCGCCCTGTATCGCAAGATCAGTTTCCTATCCAAAAACGAGTGCCGGGGGTTGATCACCAAACCTGTCCAGGGCGTGATCACCTACCAATCTAAAGCGGTCCAGCGCATTACAGAGATCACCTCTGGGCACCCTTACTTCACCCAGTTGATGTGTCACGAGCTTTTTTCCCGCTGCCAGACGACCGGTTCACGTGAGATCACCCCCGAAGATGTGGACGACATTCTGGATGATGTGATCGAACGCGGCACCGTCAACCTGAAATTCGTCTGGGATGAAGCCACTGATTTAGAAAAATGGGTTCTGGCTGCATTGGGAGAAAAAGAAGGTGTCTCGCAAAAGGAAATCAGCACTACCCTCAAGACACAGGGGGTTCGTTTCGTTGATTCAGACCTCAATTCTGCTATCCTCCACCTGCGTGACAAAGATGTCCTGACGAAGGACAACCACCTGGTGATCCACCTGATGAAATTGTGGTTGGAGATCAACCGTCCGATGGACCGGGTGCGCGAAGAACTGGTGCAGACCAACCCAATCGCGGACCGTTACATCGAGATTGGCGACGAATACCGCGACCGTGGGCAATGGGAACAAGCCATCAGCAGCTACCAACAGGCCCTATCCATACAGGGGAACAACCTCACCGCACTGGTTATCATCGGGGGTATTCAACTTGAACAATCAGATTATCAATGGGCTGCAGCCAACTTTGAAAAAGCGCTCCAGGTCGACAGTGAGCACATCGCCGCTCGGCAAGGCTACTGCCAGGCGCAGTTAGCCCTGGGAGACGATGCTCGTCAGGCAGGTAATGAAGACGATGCCATCGCAGCCTACCAGGCCATCCTCAACCTCACACCGGTGCACCGCCAGGCTCGACAAAACCTGGCAGCGATCTACCGGGGTCAGGCAGAAAAGTATCTCTCCGCCGGGGATGGCCAGCAAGCCCTTGAGCATCTGCGCCTGGCGATGGAAATGACGCCGGAAGATGAAGAGCTTGCTGCCCGTCATCAACAAATCGTCGATGAAAAGAAAGCCGTTCTGGTCAAGTCCTGGATGGACAAAGCGGAGCGAGCCCTCAGGCGCAAGCGCTGGGATGATGCCGTGAAAATGGCGCAGGAAGCCCTCAAGGTGGACCCTGATGACCAGGTCATGCAGAAGCGCCTGGCTGCGATCACCGACGC
>CAVYEQ010000003.1:0-1622217 GCA_963767675.1 uncultured Chloroflexia bacterium | reverse complement strand
GAATGACCCGGTTTATCAGTCTGACAGGCATCCTAACCCCTTCCCGAGCCCCACAATTCTTCCTGATTGCAGCAGCAGTGATCATTATTATCCTGCTTACCTTTATCCTATCGCAGTATGTCAAACCCTCTCCCTGGTCGATCTGGCTGTCCATTCTGCTGCTGCTCGTCGTTTTTATCATCCTCAAAACTCCTAGTTTCGCAAATCACATAAGCACTTTATTCCGCCAGCTCATGTCACAGAATCCATCGCTGGCAAGCTCATCCGATCTCAGCTGGCTTGGATTTTCATATGTGTCTTTCAGGCTCATCCATACATTGATCGACCGATTGAATGGACGTCTGGATGGGATCAAGCTGGGTGAATACCTGGTATTTACCCTCTTCTACCCTGCCATCCTTGCTGGACCGATTGATCGTCTCCAACGGTTTCGTAAAGACCTTGTCAACCCTAAACCTTTAACAACCCTGGAAGTTCGTCAAAGCGGGATACGCCTGGGGGCTGGCTTATTTCGAAAATTCATCCTGGCAGATCTGCTTGGTATAATCGCTATCTCAGGGCTGAATATCGATCAGGTGCAATCAACCGGTTGGCTGTGGGTCATGCTGATTGCCTTTGCTTTCCAGATTTACCTTGATTTTGCCGGATATACGGACATAGCCATTGGGTCTGGCATCCTGCTGGGTTTTCAACTACCAGAGAATTTCAACCACCCCTACCTCAAACCAAATCTCACCCTGTTTTGGAACAACTGGCATATGACCCTGACACAGTGGATCCGGACCTACTTTTTCTTCCCGGTCACGCGCAAGCTTCGCCGCAAGAGGAAGCTCCCTGCAGCATTGATCATTTTTATCACCCAGATGAGCACAATGCTGCTGATCGGTTTGTGGCACGGTATCACATTGAATTTTCTCATCTGGGGCATCTGGCATGGGATAGGGCTGTTCGTTCACAACCGCTGGAGTGCGAAAATGGGTTCGAAGGTGAGTGCAATTTCATCAGGAAAACCATTTTTGGCGTTATTGATAAAAGCAAGCGGTGTATGCCTGACATTCCTTTTCGTGAGTTTGGGATGGGTCTGGTTCGCTCTCCCCTCACCAGATTCAGCCTTCAGAGCTTTCAGGGTTTTATTTGGACTGTGAGAATTAACTTATGACAAAAGAGCAGACACCCGATAACAAAAAAACAAGCATCCTGGTCAGAAATGTGCTGATCAAAGGGATCCTATTATTTTTGCTGCTTAATTTTGCCATAGGCTTGATCCCGCCCGGGACTCATCCCAGAACAATCTCACTGTATAATGTGGTTTTCCCAGGTAGAACGCGCTTGCCGTTTGGTGAAAATCCGGCAGAAGCGTATAACCTGAGTCTTTATGAACTGGAAGTTATGTTTTCCAGCCATGAGATCAACGGCAATCCCAAATCACCTGATGAATTCAGGATCATCCTGATTGGAGACAGCGCCACCTGGGGAACCCTCCTGCGGCCAGATGAAACATTGAGCGGCGTGATCAACCAGGATGAGCTGACAACGACTGATGGCAGGACTGTCCGTGCATACAACCTGGCTTACCCATCCATGTCCCTCACCAAGGATCTGATGATCCTGGAAAAAGCACTCGACTACGAGCCTGACCTGATCCTCTGGCCGGTAACGCTTGAATCTTTCCCAAAAAACGTCCAGATAGACACACCTCTGGTCTCGAATAATCCCAAAAGGGTTATCCCTCTGATAGAGGAATTTAACCTGTCACTGGATGAACAGCACTCAGGATTCGAAGAACCAACATATTGGGACCAGACCCTGATCGGACGACGAAGGTCGATCCTGGATGCTATTCAGCTTCAATTGTATGGTGTCTTATGGGCTGCAACCGGGATTGACCAGACCTATCCAGAAGACTATACGCCTGCTCAACGAGATTTTGAAGCAGATGCGGACGATTACAAGACCTGGTCACAACCTACGCTGCCTCTTGATCAACTGTACTGGGAAGTACTTGATGCAGGCGTGATGTTAGCTGGCGATGTGCCGGTACTCGTTGATCAACGAACCGATCCTGGTCTCTGAAGGGGAGAACAGTGATATTCGCTATAATTTCTTCTACCCGCGGTGGGCATATGACCAGTACCGCCATGCATTATCCGCTCAGGCGGAAGGGGCTAAATGGACTTACGTTGATCTTTGGGACATCGTTCCCGGCGTAGAATTCACTAATTCCGCCCTGCATCTAACCCCCGAGGGAATGGAAATATTCTATGAAGCTGTGAAACCCTCCCTCATGCAAATGATCCACCCTTGAGGGTACAATAAAACGCTGAAACTGGAAAAAAAGCAGGAGTATGACCAAGCATGACAAATAAAATGATATTAAGCATTGCCCAACACCTTCAGGAAGAAATCCTGCAGCAGTCTGACCGAAAAATCGACCCGGATGAACCCCTGATCACAAGCGGTTTGATCGATTCCTTCAGCCTGGTTGATTTCGCATTATTTATTGAAGACAAATTCGGGGTTGTCCTGGATAATACGGAACTGGATGGAAGAACTTTCGATACACTCAACCAGTTAATACTATTGATCAAGGAGCGACAATAATCCAGCGTTTTCCCTTTGAATCAAAAATTCCCGGGATTTGGAAATCCCGGGAATTTGTGTTTTTCAGCACATTTTATGGTTCCAGGATGATGAAATCATCAAACCCAACACTGAAGTTTGGGTTCTCATAGGACCCAACAAATAAACCATAACTACCTGCTACATAATTGGGGTCATAGGTTTCAGCCAGAAGCACATCATTGGCTGCCAGCGCCAACCTGTCTGGACCGCAATAGGCAGCTAATTTGGTGACGCTGCCTCCAGCGATCATCTCCGAATAAGTCCAGTCAACCAGGGCAATATATTCATCATTTTCTATTTTCCAAATAATAAAATAGCCGTCTTCTGATATTTCCAGGGCGGTGAAATTTGACACATCCTCCGCACCACACACAAAACCGTAGTCACCATCTCCTGTTGAATTCAGAACCTGGGGATGGGTGACCATATCTTTCTGGTCATAAGTGCCGGAGGGGGCATTCCAGAAATAGTAATTATCCACGTAAATATCAAATATCATTTGCCCGTTCGCGATTTCTATCCCACCATTATCACCGGTGCCTATCCACCAATCATTTGAGTTATCCAAGAAATCATCACTGATGATCACACCGCCTGATGGGTCATATTCTTCTTCCTCTGCTCCCCCTCCCTTCTCCTCTTCAATGGTGACCTGTCCAGCACTCGCCGCATCGATCAAGGGTTGAGCAAGCGTGATCGGCCTGATCGCATTGATAAAACCGCCCGTGGGCACACAGCTGTCATTTTCATCAACAGTGCCATCACGGTTCGTATCTGCCAGGCGCCGGCAGTCCACATACTCGACCTCCTCATCCCCCGATCCAAGCTGGGTAGGCACCCCGACGATCTCTCCCTGCGATGTAGCTGCCAGGCCACCGCTGTTACCGCCAGAAATACTTGCGGATGTCTTGATAAACGCCCGGTTGCCATAAGGTGCTTCAGCCGTGAACCCACTCACCTCACCCCTCGTGAGTGTGATCGTTTCACCGCCGATGCTTGGATAACCGATAATGATCAACTCATCACCCAGCTGCAGTGCATCGGAACTGCCCAACGGGACAGGGTCAATCCCCAATGACTTAAAGTTTGGTGGTCCTCCATTGAGATCAGACCGGACCTTAATCACTGCCAGATCTAAATTCGCATCCACCTGGAGGACGTCCGCATAGAACGTCGGCTCTGGCGGGAGGTCCTGAGCAACCGTGATTGCTACCATCAGGTCTTCCACATCATAATAGCGGTCTGACATGACCACATGCGCATTGGTAAGGATCAACCCATCCTCCGAGACGACCGTACCAGACCCCCACCAACCTTGCACCAGTTCCCCATCTATATCCACCAGGGCAATGATCTGCACTACCGAATGATAGGGAATCACCTCGCCAAGGATTGGCTCTTCAGTTTCTTCTGGTTCTCTGGTTCTTCTGTCTCAATCGCCACAGGCGCTGATGAAATCACCACCCGGACATCCCTGGAGGCTGCTTTCGTCCCTACTGTTACATCCACACTGCCGCTGATATCCCCCTCCTGGAAGGCTTCAAAACTGAATACCACCGTTTCCTTACCCGTCGGGGCGATCAATAAATCAAATTCATAAGCGGTTTGCTCCCCGTAATCCAGTCCAATCGTGCCTGCTGGCGTAACCCCTGTGACCAGGGTTTTGGCCAACAAATCATTAGGAAGCTGGATTTCTGATACAGTGATATTCTTTGTCCCCGCATTTGAAAGTTCAATTGAGATATCAAAACTCTCTCCGACCTGCACCTGCGAGGAGGGTGCGACGACAGCCATCTCTAGACCCGCAGGCTCTCCCCCAAATAAGGCTAATAAACCGGCAAATCCACCCACCAAAACGAACACTACAACACAGATTGTGACGAGTGCCCCTGCAGCGCAGCCTATCAGCCAACCTCTGGATTTCTTCTTTGGTTCTGGAGGTTCTGGATTTTGGTCATAATAATTTGTATCCATCGTTTGCCTCACTTTTTCTGATTTCTTGATATAGATCCCGATCAATGGGTTAAATTATATATCAAGATATTTCCCCTTCCCAACAAATATTTAAATTTGCCATACTAAATCCCAAAAAACACACGCCGTGTTTTTTCATCGGTGTGTGATAGCAAGCAGTTTTTCCAAATCCCCTACTACTTCCAACCCTGCGTGCTGCCCAACACCTTCATAGATCAATTCACCGCTGATCGTCTCAAAACGGATTTCAACACTTGAATTGATCGTCTCGATTATTCTGCGATCCATTTCATTCAATGTCGGTGCATGCAGAACCCCGCCTTTGCTGCGCAGTGCATGGATGTGTAATCGATGCGACTTATTCCTGATCACCAATATGATCTCTTTATCATCGTATATAAGGTCTTCAATCCGTGCATTTAAATACGTAGTAAACCGATACAAAACGCCATCATGCAGAAATCCAATGATGAATCCAGTAAAAGAAAGTCCAACCCACGGGATCACCGCAACCGAAAAGGTCACACTGACACCAGGATCAGGAAAATGGTTACATTGACCCCAAATCCATGCAGAAGGAAACCTCTTTCCCCAATCCTTTTCCCTGTATCCCCGACCTCCTGAGAAATCCAGGGGTTTTCCTTCATAATTTAGCTGACCTTGAATCAAATGGTCCATGCTGAGAATCCCGTGATAACATTCCATGAAAGGCACCCATGCAAACCATCCCATTGCACCGGGGGAAAGAAACCGAACAGGCCATGGCATTTGGTTAATAAATGTTAACTCACCTGAAATTTGACCAATCTCATCATCAATGTTCAGGGATATCATATCTGTCGAAAATGTATTGGACCCAATCTGAATTTGAAAATCATCCCTGGAGGAAGAAAATGCTTCAGGTGGAAAGCGATGGAAGTGAACCTGCTCAGTGTCTGAGTTATAAACCTGGACAAAACAGTGACTTTTCGATGAGTCTGTTGAAAGGTAAATTCCTGGGATGATCGCAAAGCGTGTTTCCCCATCTGCGCTGACTAATTTATAATACCAACCTTCAAAAAAAGGCGGGGTAGCCGAAAATCCATGGTAGCGTTCAGGATGCAGAATGGATGCAATTGACATAATTTACCTCAAGAATGGATCGCAAGAGAAAACTTTGAACGAATTGTACTGTAAAAAATGATTACCCTGTTGAATTGAATTATGGGTAAGATTCTTGCAACTATTGAATTGATTTGACGTATATAATATTGAGATAGAAACTATGAAAGGAAATTATATTATGAAAACAAAAAAAATATTCTCTGTGTTAGCCCTGGTCCTGGTTGGTCTTTCTCTTAGTGCCTGCCAGTTCACAGTTATTCGCGGCTCAGGGAATCTCGTGTCAGAATCCCGTGAAGTGAGTGGTTTTGGCAAAGTCCGGCTGGATGGTGCCGGCCGCCTGTTCATCACACAGGGAGAGGAAGAATCCCTTGAGATCGAAGCGGAAGACAATTTAATGGATAAACTCACTTCAGATGTGGAGGATGGCACACTTGTCCTGGGATACGAGGAAAAACCCTGGAGAACCACTGTCATTCCCACAAACGGCATTACCTATACGCTGACGGTCAAAGACCTGACAGGAGTAACCTTCAACGGTGCAGGTGACCTTGAGATGGCAGCCCTTGAAACCTCATCCCTGGATGTAGAGATCAACGGCGCGGGTCAACTCTCCATTGATGAATTGACAGCAGAGAACCTGATGGTTCATATTGCTGGTACCAGCACGATTTCCGTCAGCGGACAGGTATCAACGCAGGAAGTTGTAATTGATGGGGCAGGCAATTACAAGGCAGAAGACCTAAAGACAGAGTCCACCAGCATTGAGATCAACGGTATCGGTAACGCCATTGTGTGGGCAATCGACACATTGGAGATCAACATCGACGGCGGCGGCACCGTGAATTATTACGGCACCCCAAGTGTCACACAGGACATCAACGGTCTGGGTGATATTAATAACCGTGGTGAAAAATAATATAATAACCATATCAATTATCATTTGATCACAAAGGAGAAGTAAAATGGATCGCAATCGTAGGGCACCAATTGTTGGGGGAATCATTCTTATTCTTTTAGGCGCATTTTTCCTGACAAGGGAATTTTTTCCGGATTTATTTGCTTTCTGGGATTGGCCCTTCATCATCATCGGGATGGGCGCGCTGTTCCTGTTGTGGGCTGCCGTGGGAGGGATTGGCGGGTTGGCAGTCCCTGCTACGATCATGGCAGGGATCGGTGGGATCCTGTATTACCAGAACTTAACTGGTGATTGGGATAGCTGGTCGTATATCTGGGCATTGATACCGGGATTTGTGGGAGTAGGCATCCTGCTCAGCGGTTTGATCGATGGAAAGTTCAAATCAACCCTCGATGGCGGTTTGACAATGATCATTATCAGTGCCATCCTGTTCTTCATCTTTGGGACCACATTCGGTTTGAACTATAACCTCAGCCAGTATTGGCCTGTCCTCCTGATCCTGTTGGGATTGATCAGTCTCGCCAGGGTTTTGTTCCGCCGCAAGAAAAAGAGTTAGCTGCCCGTGGATATTGAAAATAAATGATAACCTGATAGTTCCTCGGTTATCAAAACTAATATGCCCCACTGTGATCTTTGTGGAAATCCAAGCCCAGAGATACTTGGTGGGGTTTTTCCGTGTATATATCCCATTGATATAGAGAAACGACAGAGAAAATTGATATAATCAAGTAAGTTCGACATTCATCGCCACCCCATAGCCACATTTAATGTAAGTTTTCGCAGATAATTTTTAACCTCAGGAATAGAGATTCTGCCATGATCAAAGAACGAAAGATGAACCTAGGATCACATGAATTGAACTATGCAGAAGGACCGCAATCCGGGCCACCCCTCCTGCTGCTTCATGGTTTACCCGGTCGCTGGCAAGAATTCATGCCAATCCTGCCAGCATTGGTCTTACATTGGCATGTGTACTCCCTGGATTTGCGGGGCCAGGGGAAATCCGGGTATACCCCAGATCAATACAAAAGCAAGTTTTATATTGATGATATTGTCGGATTTATTCAGCAATCATTCAACGAACCGGTGATATTGCTTGGGCAGTCAGCCGGCGGTTTAGCCGCCCTGGCTGTGACTGCAGCAATACCTGAATCGGTAGCGGGTGTGATCCTTGGTGATTCCCCGATTGATATAGATGCTCTTAAATCATGGATGACCAGTGAAGGATTTAAGTATCTTTTCTCTGCCTTCCAGGAAATTGCACGGACAAAAAGACCTTTCACTCAAAGAAATGACAGAAAAGGTCGCTAGTATCCCTTTCCATGATCCAGTTAAAAATATAACAACCTACTATAAAGACCGACCTGGAACAGATAGGGTTAAAATCCGGGAATTAGCAGCCGTATTAAACGAGATGGATCCAGGAGTGTTAGATTATCATGCTTCTGGACGAGCAAGCGAGTTTTTGGAGGGGTTTGATTTTGATCGATATCTAAAGAATATTCAGTGTCCCATGCTGTTAGTTCAGGGAAATCCTGATTTGGGCGGCATGATGACGGATGAATCAGTTCAGTATGTCAAATCAATTGTGCCGACAACTGAACATGCGTTTTTGGAAGAATTTGGGCATGACCTGGGACTGGAAACCTGGGCTGTTGCGCCACTGCTTCGGGTTATTGTGAGTTTTTTGAACACCATATGACTTCGAATCAGTTGGTTGGGCGTTCGAGTTGATAACACCCGAAGGGTGCTGCAGCGGGGGCGCGAAATATAGCCCAAGCCCGTAAAGCAATCGAAATCAGCGAACAGACCAACTATCCCTGACGGAAAGAGCATGGAGGCATGGACGTAACTCACGCCAAGAAGCTCAAAGGATGAAGAAAGAGAACGCCAGGTTGAAATAACTGGTTGCAGATCTTTCACTGGATAATGCCATCTTGAAGGAGGCGCAAGTATTGATTGAGATGTGACGGAAGGAGTAAAATACCATCAGACCACACCGCTCGCTGGATTATATGCCATCGGTGCCAAAATCCGTTGTGCTCCAATCAGCCCAGACACAACCAATAGGACGAACATAATGAGTGGTCCAAATACCGGGACCAGGCCAGCTGCAAACCAGTTAAAGATGAGGCACCCACCTCTCAACCGTCGTGATTTTATCAAAACAGCCATCACCACCTTTTCGTTGGGGTTCTGACGGCATGTGGGATAAAAACTGAGGTTCAAATGCCCTCCGAAAAACAAAAAGATACTCAATCCCCGGAATCGAAATACACGGTCAGTCCCAAAGCACTGGTGCAAACGGAATCTGCACCCATCCAGACAAGAATGACCAGTGAGGGTACTCTGTGCCTTGATTTTGGGAAAGCCGCCTTTGGCACCCTCCTGCTGCCGCACCCGGCTGACAACCGCAGGAAAACCATGGTTGTGCATCTGGGGGAAAAAGTCACTGCCGAAGACCGGATAGACCGGGACCCACCCGGATCGATCCGTTATTGCCGCATCAAGCAAAAAATCGACCCCAACCAAAATTCAATCCGCCTTATCATCCGACCTGATGAGAAAAACACAGGCCCCGCGGCGATAAAAATGCCCGAGCATATCGGCGAAGTCTACCCCTTCCGCTATGCAGAGATCGAAGACGCTGCCGATATTGACTCCTCCGCTATCAAACAGGTTGCCGTCCACTATCCCTTCAACGATGATGCTTCGTCGTTTGAATCCTCCAATCCCATACTCAATGCCGTCTGGGACCTGTGCAAATACAGCATCAAGGCAACTTCTTTTTGCGGCGTGTATGTGGATGGCGACCGGGAGCGCATCCCCTATGAGGCGGACGCCTACATCAACCAGTTGAGCCACTACTGCGTGGACCTGGAATACACCCTTGCCCGGTACTCCCACGAATACCTGCTACAGCATCCCACCTGGCCCACCGAATGGCAGTTCTTCTCCATCTTCATGGCCTGGCAGGATCACATGTACACCAATGAGACCAGATCGCTGAACGAATTCTATGAGCTCCTTTGTCAGAAAACCCTGGTCAACCTTGCCCGTGAGGACCACCTGATCAGCACTCAATCAGAACTGTGCACCAGGGAATTCGAACTGACCCTCAACCTGCACAACCCTACCTACCCTTTCGATCATGGCCTCCGGGATCTGGTAGATTGGCCTCCCGGTTCTTTTACCGATGGCGGCCAGGGGGAGAGGGACAATCATGAGATGCTGCCAATCAATTCGGTGGTGAATGCCTTCCATTACCGGGCCTTGGTCCTGATGGCGCGCATCTCTGGATTAGTCGGGAATTCCAGGAATCAAAATTTCTTTGCCAGACAGGCACAATCGGTAAAGGATTCGATCAACCGTGTATTCTTAACAAGCACCGTGGCATCTATCTTGACGGAGAAGGCTCAGATCACTCCTCCCTTCACAGCAATATGTTCATGCTCGCCTTTGATCTGGTTCCGCAAGAATACCGGCAGTCTGTTTTGGCATTCACAAAATCCCGTGGGATGGCCTGCAGCGTCTATGGGGCACAATTCCTGCTGGAAGGGATGTACAAGAACCGCCAGGATGACTATGCGCTTGACCTGATGACCGCTGAACACGACCGGAGCTGGTGGCATATGATCCAGGCTGGCTCGACGATCACCACCGAAGCCTGGGACTGGAAATACAAGAACAACCTGGACTGGAACCATGCCTGGGGCGCCGCGCCAGCCAACATCATCCCCCGCTACCTGATGGGCATCCGCCCTCTTGAACCGGGTTTTTCTAAAGTTCTTATCCAGCCGCAGCCCGGCGGCCTCGAGTTTGCAAAGATCAGGATCCCAACGATCCGCGGAGAAATCATCTCCCAGGTCGAAACCCAGAAAGATAAATTCATGATCCTTGATGTTGAGATCCCGGAGAAGACGACGGCTCGGGTAGAACTCCCCAACCCTGGCAATCAAACCCCGGATTTGCGCCTTGATTCCCGCCCAATAGAGTTCTCCCCCGGAGACAAGACTATATCTGTTGATCAGATCGGGCCCGGCCACCACCGCTTTGAACTGAACTTTGACTAAGCAATAAAATTTTCTACCAAAGAAGGAAGTTGAAAGAGCCCCCCCTCTTTCAATTTAACAAACAGGATTTGCCTGTCAAAATCCCAAAAAATTGGTATTTCCAGCCTTCAACCAGAAGTTTTATGGTTGCCTGAAGTAGTTCCGCTGGGGTGCCGGAATCTGCTTTGTCAATGGGTTTACATAATAATTTTTACTCACAATAAGGAAGTAGTGGCTGGTAATCAAAAGCAGATTTAATTAGGTCCTTATCAGACGGATCATCTGATAGTACTGGGTCACAGGAAAATGGGGTTATAGCCAGCATTAGTGTAGATCAAGGTATCGTGGACTTCCAAGCATGTGGAAATTAGCAATTGAATCTGATAGGTTCCTTCACCTAACAGCCTGATTGAATCATTTTCCCCAAGCTTTGTAATTATTTATTTGGTTTACGATTGATAAGATTCCCAGGCTTCCTTCACCCGCTGGTAAGTATCTTCCAGTGATTCAGGTAGAACCCTGGTCTGCCCAACACTGGTCATGAAGCTTGTGTCTCCCCCCCAGCGTGGGACGACGTGAATATGCAGATGTTCAGCCACACCAGCCCCTGCTACCTTCCCCAAATTGATCCCAACGTTGAACCCCTCCGGCTGATAAAGCTCCTGCAATACCTGAACAGCCTGGTTGACATCTTCCATCAAGGCCATGCGAGTCTCTTTTGCCAGGTCATCCAGGCTGCTCTTATGAGCATAAGGAACGCACATCACATGACCGCTGGTGTAGGGATAGCGATTAAGGATCATGAAAGTATGTTTTCCACGAGCAAAAATATACTGTGCGGCATCATCCTCCGCTTCGACTGCCTGGCAGAAGATACAGCCATCATGTTTGGGGTTATTTTGAATATACTTCATACGCCAGGGTGTCCAGATATGCTCCAATAATCAGTCCTTGTAAGTAGAATGTCAACCATTGAACAGGGTAATTGTATCAGAATTATTCATCTGAATTATTTTAAAGTTATACTTATGGAGTGGATTGCAACCAGGTAAAACATGATGGATCAATATTCTATATTCCAACCCAATAATATCCTTTCGGTAAGCCAGCTTACAGGACATCTGCGCCAGGTTCTCGAAAGCGATGACCTCCTGCAGGACCTGTGGGTGGAGGGTGAGATCTCGAATTTCTCACGCCCATCTTCAGGGCATCTTTATTTCACCCTCAAAGACAGCGATGCATCTGTACGCTGCGTGATGTGGCGTCATGCTGCTGCTAAGCTGAACTTCAAGCCTCGAGATGGCATGGCCGTCCAGGCACACGGGGGGATGAACGTGTATGAAGTCAGCGGACAAGTTCAGCTCTATGTTGACACGCTCAAGCCAGCCGGGGAAGGCGTCCTCTACCAGGAATATCTTCGGCTCAAAGCTGCTCTGGAAGCGGAAGGTCTTTTCGACTCTGAGAGAAAACGCCCCATCCCTGAACGCCCGCGCCTGATCGGTATTGTCACTTCCCCAACCGGGGCAGCCTTACAGGACATGCTTAACACGCTGAAACGCCGTTTCCCAGTCGCAGAGGTTGTGATTGCCCCTACCGCAGTCCAGGGGATCAACGCCCCACCCGGGATCGTGGATGCTTTATCCCGGTTGAACCGGGAGGTTCATCCTGATGTGATCCTGATAGGCCGAGGGGGAGGGTCCATTGAAGACCTTTGGGCATTCAATGACGAGGCTGTTGCGCGTGCGGTTGCTGCTTCAACAATCCCGGTCATCTCCGGTGTTGGACATGAGACGGATTTCACCCTTACAGATTTCGCGGCTGACCTCCGTGCCCCCACACCCACCGCAGCAGCAGAAGTTGCCACTCCGGATAAACTGGAATTATTGGGTGTTGTTGCAGAATTAGCAAATCAACATGCCTCCCGATTACGGGAAAAATTATCTGATCTACGCTGGGAATGCGGACAGCTTCAAAATTCACTAAAGCAGCTTTCCCCTGCCCACAGGATCAACACCTACCGTCAGCGGCTTGATGAGTTGATGCTCAGGAACACTCGCTCAATCGACACACTGCTTGAAAAACAGCAATTGCACCTGATCAACCTGCAGCAATCACTGGCTGCACTCAATCCCCGGGCTGTTCTCAAACGCGGGTATGCCATCGTCACCCGTGAAGCAGATGGAACAGTCATACAGGATGTCCGCCAGGTGGGAGAAGGTGAACACATCCATATCCAGGTCAGCCAGGGTGATATGGATGCCCAGATTACACAAACTAATCCAGGAGAAGGATCATGACAGACCAGAAATCAACAGATATCCAGAATATGGCTTTTGAAGCGGCTTTTACGGCACTCCAGGAAAACATTACCCTCCTGGAAAGCGAGAGCCTGCCGCTTGAGCAAGCTTTAGCCTATTTTGAACGCGGCCAAAAATTAGCCGAACACTGCGCTGAGCTGCTGGAAAAAGCTGAATTGAAAGTTAAGCAGCTCTCAATGGAACCCTCTCAAGATCCGGAAGAAGAAGAATAAGATCATGCCCCTCATCGCCATCTTCAACAACCCCACCTTTATCGCCTGCCTTGTTGCCTCTATCCTGGCACAGGGACTGAAATTGCCCCTGGAATATTTACGTACCAAAGAATGGAACTGGTCGCTGATCTTCAGCACCGGTGGGATGCCCAGCTCACACTCCGCAGTGGTCACTGCAGCAGCAGCCTGCATTGGTCATTATGTCGGTTTTGACACACCCTTATTCGGCCTTGCTTTTGCCGTAGCAACCGTTGTCATCTATGATGCCACCAATATTCGCCGCCAGGCTGGCTTTCATGCCCAGCAGATCAACCGCATTATCAAGGAATTGTTTGAAGGGAAAGCCAAACCTGTGGAAGAATATAAACAATTGCGTGAAGTCCTGGGACACTCCCCTGCCGAAGCCGTGGGCGGGATCGTCCTGGGGATACTGATCAGCTTTCTCACCTGGCAGATCTGGCCATAATTTTTTATCTTTCAACATATCTCTTAATTGTCACTTCATAAAATATCCAGATCATTCAGGCTTAAATCTCGCTATTTCCCAACCTATCATCTGACCAGTTGATTCCGCCAAAGAAATTCTACAAGAATTACCAGGTGAAGATTTAAAGAAATCCGGCGATCGGAATATGCAGTGTAAATTGTTGTATACTATTAATGGATTAAGTAACCATTCGAAATCAATAATGATCTAGGAGGTCAGATGGCAATAGATTACATGGTCATGCTCCCAAATCGGCCAGGTGTGCTCGCTAATCTCAGTACAACAATCGGAAAAGCTGGCATCACAATCGAGGGGATCAGCGGCACCCAATATCAGGACAAAGTTGTCCTGCATTTATTATTTGACAAAGGGGATGAGGCAAGCGTAATTCTCAGGAAACACAAATTTACCATCATGTCCACCCGAGAAGTATTGGTCGTAGAAATCGTGGATAAGCCCGGAGAACTTGGCAAGATCACCCAAAAGCTGGCAAATGCGGACGTGAACATCGATTTTCTTTACCTTGCGACAAAAAGCCGCCTTGTCTTGGTGTAGATGATCCTGTCGCAGGGATCGTTGCACTGGATTAGAGAAATCTGGTTCCAAACCGAATGCAATTCTAATCCGTTCTCGAAGGTCTTTTCTTTTGTGACGAGTTCTAAAACTTTAATTATGGGGAAGCAAGGAAAACAAAAAAATCATAATTAATTATTATTGAAGCGTGTTTTACGCTGGAAAGCTGCATACTTTTCAATTTCCTGCTGGCAAAAAACTGAATACCAGCACCTTTTCAACTGGAAAAGGATCCATTTACGATTAATACATTCAAATTGATTTTTTTTATTTTTTTCTAGACAACCTACTTCTAAACACCCGTACCATCCCCCGCAATTCCGGCACCTTTGACCCCCACATCAGACCCAGGTAAGCCCCCAACCCCAAAACCAGCCCCCCAATCACCACCAATAAGCGCTGTCCATCCCCAACCAGTGCACCCCAACCGATCACCACAGCTGCCATCACACCTGACCCCAGGATGGATATCCCCACGCCTTTCCATACAAAGCCCCCTTCCAATCCCTTAAGCCTTTTGCGCATCAGGAACACCAGCACAACGCTCTCCAATGCAGTCGCCAACGAATTTGCCAGGGCTAACCCGCCGTGAGGCATCAACCCTAAACGTGCAAACAGGTTAGAAAATAATAAGCTGAAACCGATATTCAATCCCATCGCCACAACACCCACAATGACGGGCGTGCGGGTATCGTGAAGGGCGTAAAATGCACGGCTTAGGATTTCAACCAGGGCATGTCCAACCAGTCCAGCGGCATACCACAGCAGCGCCCACGCCACTAATTCGGTTGAATGAGGTGTAAAAGCCCCACCCTGATAAAGGATAGAAACCAGCGGTGTTCTCAGCAGAATCAAACCGATGGAAGCCGGGATCGCCAGAAGCAAGACAGCTCGCAATGTCGATGCCAGCGATCTACGCATCTCATCAAGTTCCCCCCTGGCCACCTGTGCAGAAAAGGTTGGGAGTGATGCGATCGCTGCGGATTGTGCAACCGCCATTTCCGGCATGAGCATCAGGCTGAAAGCGAGGGTGATAGCCGTCACGCTGCCTTCTGGCTGCCCCAATGCGATGATCGTGTTCACAATGAAATTCAGTTGAACAACTGCTACGCCAAGAAGCCTTGGACCCATCAATCGAAATACTTCAAGGACAGCTTTATCCCGCAGGCCCAGGTAAAAGTGATAAATTCGACCTTTTAGACGTAAAGTACGTGGAATTTGTACCAGCAGATGCATCAATGCCCCAGCTACCACCCCAATCGCAAGCCGCTGGATACCCCATGACTGTGGCAGCAGAATTGTGCCCAGGATCATCCCCAATGAATAAAATGCCGGCGCGATCGCGGGTACAAGAAAAACCTGATGTGCATTCAGAATGCCCATTACCAAACCACTCAACCCAAATATCACCACGGAAGGCAGCATGGTGCGCAGAAGCTGCACGGTCAAGGCTTCCTGCACTGGATCTGAGCCCGGTACCAAAAGAAACAACCCATCCCGTACGATCACCGGTGCAAAGATAAATACAAGGATGCTGACCAGGATCAGGGCAATGGATACCAGGTTGATCACTCCCGATGCCAGCCGCCAAGCACCTTCCCTATTCTCACGGGTCAGAAAACCTGTGAAGGTTGGAATAAAAGCTGACCCCAAAGCACCCCCCGCAACAAGGTTGAACAGGACTTCAACAATTCGGTTTGCCGCGTTGAAAGAATCGATCTGCGCAGTAGTGCCAAAGGCTCTTGTGATCACGATACCGCGCACCAGGCCAACCAGGTTGCTGATGATGAAGGCAAACATCACCGTCCCTGCTGCCTTAGCAATTTGCTGATTTGATGAATTTGTTCCTTCTGCTGCTCGTGTCATAACAGGCTCATGCCCTTATTATAGTCATCACCTGCCTTCTGCCACAAGTCAGCTTTTTCATCTGAAGTCAGAGTAATTATTGACTTTCCCATTTCAGCAGCAAGTACTTCCATGATTGAGTAGCGGGAACGAAATCTTGCCAGGATCTCACGCAGCAGGCTTTCAGCATCCAGCCCCTCCTTGTAGACAAAGACACAAATCGATAAAAGCAGCTTCCCCAGAAGGTCTGTTCCTTCCAGCTCTGTTTGAAGCAATTCCGCTAACCTTTTTTCAATTACCTTCGGATCCCCTTCCTTATCCAGGACTTCGAATTCATCCCGTTTCACTCGTTCAATAACTGCTTGCGCCTGTGTAAGAGCGGGTAGTGCTTTGGGGATACCGTCAAGCTTGCCATTTCTTATGTCGTCATGTTTTTCTCGACGTTCTTCAGCTTTGATGGTTTCCCAGTTTTGGATCACACCAGAAACGCCTTCCACCTGGACTTCAGAGAACACATGGGGATGACGACGGATCAGTTTTTCTCCAATCCCCTCAAGCACATCATGGATATTGAAATCACCATCCTCTGCCGAAATTTGTGCGTGTAGGATTACCTGCAGCAGGAGATCGCCTAACTCCTCTTTCAACTCTGCCATATCCTCTCGGTCAAGTGCATCGAGAGTTTCGTATGTCTCTTCCAATAAGAAAGGTCGCAAGCTGATATGTGTCTGCTCCCGATCCCATGGGCAGCCATTTGGTGCTCTCAACCTGGCGATGATCTCCTGGAATGCTTCAAAGGATGAATGAGCCGACATCGGCGGGACAAAGAGAGAACTGAGCAATCCCAGGTGAGGGCTGTGGTCGACCTCATGCAGCGGCAAGCTTTCCACTATTTCTTCATTCGTTCCTGCCCCATGAACCAACTTAACTGGATGAGTATCAGGGTAAACACTCATCAGAGTTAATTTCACATCCGAAGCCGTTATCCTGGAATAGATTTGTGCGACCAGGGCAGGTTTCGCCGGGGAGAAGCCGGGTGTTTGACGCATTGAAAGCCGCATAGCATCCACCAGGACAAGGTCCGGGAACGGGTCAATCTCCAATGCTTTGAATGTTGGTTCAAGGAAACTCAGACCATGGATCACACGCACTGGCAGGCCTTCTTCTCGAGCTTGTTTATATATTTCAGGGCAGGTCTCTTCAGCGACAAAAGGGTTCCCAGGGACTGCATAAGTGACCCCACCAGGCCGTTTTCCTAATTCAAGGACTGTCGCTACAATCGCCTTATAAACATCCTCAAACGTTCCAATTTCTTCATAAAACTCATCACCACTGATAATTGTCAGGTGCTCCGGAAGGTGTTCTACCGTCGGATGCAATCTTGTTCGTAAATAAATTTCCTGAATACTTTCCAGCCAATCCTGCGCTTCACGCGTGAGCATGCGGGCATCACCAGGACCCAATCCTAGTAATGTGATTCCATGAGTGTTCTTCAGTGTCTCTCTTGTTTTCATGTGGTGTTCTCGTTATTATTATATGACTGTCCAACAGGGCAGAACCTTCTGTTAGCATGTCAATTAAGGCTTCTCCTGGGAGAAGCTGTCAGCCAATGGCTGACTGATGAGGGTCAAGCCTGTCTTTAACCAAGTTATCAATCGATTCACATACAGCTTCAAAACTGTCCCAAATCTCGTTATTTGGTATCCGAAAAACAAATACTCCGAGATTTTTCAGATATTGTGTTCTATGCAAATCGTTTTCAAAAGTGTTTTCTTGGAAATGCTGCGAACCATCCAGCTCTACCACAAGCTTTGCCTTATGGCAGTAAAAATCAACGATATAGTTGCTTATAACCTTCTGGCGGTTGAATTGGATAGGATAGTTTTTCAGGAAATCATACCAAAGGTGGCGTTCCTCTTTCGTCATGTTGCGACGCAGAGACTGTGCTGTTTTGGTTAATCTCTGATTACCTGGGATTCTCATACACCCTCATCCGTCACACCTTTGGTGTGCCACCTTCCCCCAAGGGAAGGCTTAATCCTTGGGTACATAAATGGAAAACAATAGTGAATTCACTCTCTTCATAAAAAGAGGGGCTACCCCTCACACTGAAGGTTGCCCCATTTTGTATTTAATAAAAGAGACGATTAATCTCGTCTCTTTTAATTTCTTTTTTTAAGTTCTTCATTAAGTAAGGCATTGAATTGCCTACTCGCAGACTCCATTCAAGTTTCTGATATCCAGCAATTTGGATATGACTAACGCTTTGTGTAAGTAGGAGCCTTACGAGCACGTTTGAGGCCGGGTTTCTTACGTTCCTTGACACGTGGGTCACGTGTCAGGTAACCACTGCGTCGAAGATTGGAGCGGTATTCTTCATCCATTTTCACAAACGCACGGGCTAACCCCAATTTCACGGCATCCCGCTGACCGGTTACCCCACCCCCATTGACGATCACGGACACATCATAACGGTTTTGAGGTTGATCAATAACTGTAAATGCCCTGACGATCTCAGGAACATCACCCAATCGAGTGAAATAGGCTTCAATTTCCTTTTCATTAACAATAAAGACGCCTGTGCCCTCCATGATTCGGACACGTGCTGAACTTTCTTTCCGGCGTCCAATACCTTCGTAATATCTCTTATCCATAAATTCTCGCTACTCCTCTTGCTTTACTAACACAGGTTCTTGAGCCTGATGGGGGTGTTCGCTGCCAGCATAAACATGCAGGTTCTTGAAAATCCGCCGTCCCAGTTTATTGTGGGGGATCATGCCCCTGACAGCTGATTGGATCACCCGCTCTGGAAATTTTTCCAGTTGATGACGTAAGCTTATCGCCTTCAACCCGCCAGGATAATTCGAGTGGCTATAATAAATCTTCTTATCCAAACGTGTTGGATAAAAAGCCACCTTCTCAGCATTGATGACAACTACGTTGGCACCCGTCATCACACCTGGTGTGTAGTTGGGTTTATATTTTCCCAGCAGCAGTTGTGCAATTTTTGTAGAAAGGCGGCCAAGATTTTGCCCTTCAGCATCAATCAGCAGCCACTCTCTTTCAACTTGTCCTTTAGGTATATATGTTTTTTCCACAGTCTAACTCTCCATCTTTCAAAGCTTTCATCTCCGGTATTTCTTTACCTGGAAGCATGAAATCAACTCACATATCTAATAATTAACTCTTTCTAAAACAAGGCCTGCAGCAGTTGCTATCCCGGTCAGTTCACATCGACCGTTCTTCAGGCTGTCAATAATCAGGCTTTGTGGTGCTTCTCCCTGACCAACAGCAACCAACGCAAAGGTGATACGCCGGACCATGTGGTACAAGAAGGCATTGGCACTGATGTCAAAACGATAAACATCATCTTCCTTGGTCCAATCAGCAGAGAACACCTCTCTCCTGGTTGACCCGCCCTCCGATGTGGCGCTGCCGAATGCGATAAAATCGTGTGATCCTATCAGCGATTGCGCTGCATTGTTCATCCGATCAACGTCTACCTCGGGCCAAACCCGCCAGGTAACCAATTCACGGATCGGGTCTCTCACTGGCTGGCAGATGCAGGTGTAGCGATAAAAACGCACCCTCGCATCAAATCGAGGATGAAAGCTCATCGGTACAACCGAAACGGATTGAGCGGCGATATCCCTCGGCAGATAATAATTGAGGGCATTGCGCAAATCTTCTATGGAATGATCCCATTCCATTTGAAAACTCACCACCTGTCCTCTGGCATGTACGCCGGCATCTGTACGACCTGCTCCCAGAATGCTTTTATCCTGCCAGCCGATTTTCCTCAGGGATTTTTCAAATTCACCCTGAACGGTGCGCTCTTGTCTTTGCCGCTGAAATCCAGCAAACTTTGAGCCGTTATATGAAAGAATTACTTTGTAATGTGCTGTGCCCATCCGGCTAATAATCCGGCTGGACCTATTCTTCAACCAGTTCTATCAACGCCATTTCAGCCCCATCACTGCGACGGGGACCCAATTTAAGAATTCGGGTGTAACCGCCATTGCGGCTGACAAAGCGCGGTCCGATATCATCAAATAATTTCTGAACGATCATTCGGCTGCCGTTCCCAAGGTTCGGCGCTTGCTTTACGACGAGCATTCACGTTGGTGATCTCATCACTATCCTGGGTGTTGCGTGCTAATGTGATCAGTTTTTCAGCTGCAGGTTGGATCGACTTGGCCTTTGCTAAGGTTGTCGTGATCCTTTCATGTTCAAAAAGCTGTCTTATCATCGTCTTGCGCATGGCTGTTCGGTGACCTCCGCTGCGATTAAGACGATATCCTTTTACTTTATGTCGCATTAAATTAACTCTCCGTTATTTCTTCCTCTTCCTCGTCCTTATCATCTGGCAGGAAGCCTTTTTCAACCAACCGTCCCTTCAATTCAACCAGGCTGATCTCACCGAAATTCCGGATGGCCAGGATCGCTTCCTCGCCTTTTTCTAACAGTTCCAGAACATCCCCAACGGTTGTGATACCTGTGCGTTTCAGAGAATTGAAGACTCTTACGGTCAGGTCAAGATTTCTCAATCGGCATTTCTGCCGCTTCACTGTTTATTGTCGACACGGGCTTCTTCTTCCTCAACAGGCATTGAAAGCATCTCTTCACTGATCCCAGCAATGTAATGCAGGTGTTCCATCAATATCTTTGAAGAGTCACTCATCGCCTGCTCTGGTACGATCGTCCCATCTGTCCAGATCTCGAGAAGCAAACGATCATAATCAGTGCTCTGACCAACCCGGGCAGAACCCACAGTCCAGTTGACCTTTTGGATAGGTGTGAAAATTGCATCCACAGGCAATTCACCGATTGGTAAATTGTCACCGCGCTCATCAGCAGGTGAATATCCTCGGCCTCTTTCCACGGTCAGATCTATCTCAAGGCTTGCCTTCTTACTATCAACCGTAAAGAGGAACAGGTCCGGGTTGACAATTTCGACTTCTGGGGGACATATGATATCCGCAGCGGTAACCGTTCCTTCTCCGCTGACTTCCAGGTGCAGATGAGCAATATCTACATCGTATAAGAGCATGCGCAATTTTTTAATCTGCAGAATAACCTGGATGACATCCTCTCGAACACCTTCGATATCACTGAACTCATGCAGCACGTCCGTGATATGGATGGATGTCACAGCAGCTCCTTCCAATGAAGAAAGCAAGAACTCGTCGTAATGCATTTCCAATTGTGGTTCCAAAGCCGCGTTCTAATGGGCTGATCGCAAATTTTCCATAGTTTCGGGCTTCTGATACCCGTTCTACTTCTGGTTTTACCATTCTTATTGTTCCTGTCACGTCATACCCCTTGCCATAACACTCGTTGAACTACCATTGAGCAGTCCTATCGTGAGTAAAACTCAACAATGAGCTGTTCATTCAAATTGCCATCAATTTCAGCACGGTCCGGCAAGCGGATAACCCGTCCGGACAGATTGCTGACATTGGACTCTACCCAGGCTGGTGGTGTTCGTACTTCATCAGCCTGTCTCAGTAACTTGAAGAAGGTTGTTTTCTGGGAGTTTTCTTTCACAGCTACAACATCGCCAGGTTTGAGGATGGTCGAGGGAACATCATTGCGTCTTTCATTGACTTTGAAGTGCCCATGAGCCACCAACTGGCGTGCCTGGTTCCGGCTGTCGGCAAACCCCAGTTTATAAACAACATTATCCAATCGAGTTTCGAGAATCTGCAGCAAATTCAAGCCAGTCAAGCCTGGTCGTCGCTGTGCTTCTCGGAAGTAGCGCCTGAACTGTCGTTCGAGCACACCATAGATTCGTTTTGCCTTTTGTTTCCCACGCAACTGGCGGCGATAATCTGATTCTCGGCTTCGTCGTCCGCTGAACCGTCCATGTTCACCAGGGGGATACGCTCGCCTTTCCATTGCACAACTTGGTTTAAAGCAGCGCTCACCTTTCAAAAATAATTTTTCACCTTCACGCCGGCATAATTTGCATACCGGGTCTGTATATCGAGCCATGTATTTCCTTTCTTACCTTACGTTTAGACGCGGCGTCTCTTTGGAGGACGACAGCCATTATGCGGGATGGGTGTCACGTCGTTAATCGAACGAACTTTGATGCCCAAACTCTGAACCGCACGGATGGTTGCTTCACGCCCGGGGCCAGGACCCTTGATGATCATATCAACTTCTTGGATACCAAATCCCTGCGCAGTCTTCATCACCTGCTCAGTTGCCAGACGGGCAGCAAAAGGTGTACTCTTGCGTGAGCCCTTGAATCCGGCTGAGCCTGCGCTTCCCCAACATACGGTGTTCCCCTGCATATCTGTCACCGTGATTATCGTGTTGTTAAAGGAAGCCATAACATGTACTTGCGCTGAAGACATCTGGCGTTTTACTTTTCGCGAACCTGATGTTCGCCGCGATCTTTGTGGATTTTTTGCCATTCTACCTCACTGATACAAATTCAAACGCTTCATATTGCCCATCCTGCCGCGGGGAGAAAGGAAGGAGAACCCGGAGGGGCAATTGATTCGTTTAATAAATTATTTCTTTCCGACGCCACGGCGACGGCCGCGACCAGCAACCGTCTTCTTTGGGCCTTTTCGAGTCCGGGCATTTGTCTTGGTACGCTGCCCACGAACAGGCAATCCTCGCCTGTGTCGTAACCCTCGATAGGAGCCGATTTCGATCAAGCGCTTGATATTCATCTGCACCTGACGCCGTAGATCACCTTCTACGGTGTAGGAACTTGAAATAAATTCTCGCATTTTCGAAACATCGCTGTCAGTTAGATCTCTACACGCGAACATCCGGATTGACACCGGTCGACTTCAAGAATTTCATTCGCCCGTGTGGGGCCAACACCATAAATATATCTCAGACCAATCTCAACGCGTTTGTCGCGTGGGAGGTCAACACCTTCAATACGTGCCATAAGTTAATTCCTTATCCTTGTCGTTGTTTATGCTTCGGGTTTTCACAAATGACATACAAACGACCTTTGCGCTTAACAATCTTACATTTTGCACAGCGTTTTTTAATTGATGATGATACTTTCACAATCTTACTCCTATAATCCTGCACTGTCTTGATGCAAAGTAGTGATTATACCTGCCGATCACTCTTTCGTCCATAGAAATTTTCTATAATACCGTTAAAATCTCCGGTCCATTTGCTGTGACAGCGACTGTGTTTTCAAAATGTGCTGTCAATGATCCATCTGCTGAAGCAACAGTCCACATATCCTCTTTGACCATCGTCTGGGACGTTCCCACCAAAACCATTGGTTCGAGCGCAATCGTCATTCCTTCACGCAGTCGCATCCCGCGTCCCGGTTTCCCGTAATTCGGCACCTGTGGACCTTCGTGCATCTTTCTGCCCACTCCATGACCGGTATAGGTGCGGGTGATATAAAAACCGTTCTCTTCGACATATGTCTGCACTGCGTAACCGATATCTCCGATCGTATTACCAGGGACCATCTTTGAGGTCGCAATTACGAGTGCTTCTTGTGTTACCTTAAGCAGTTTCTTTGTCTCACGACTGACCTTGCCCACAACCATTGTTCTTGCCATATCGCCTACAAAACCCTTGTAAACGGTCCCGCAGTCGATACTGATGATATCGCCACTGACGAGCTCACGATCGTTTGGAATGCCGTGGACCAGCTCATCGTTTACACTTGCACAGATACTCGCTGGATATGGGTAGGGTCCTGGATAATTCTTGAACGGCGAGTAAACGTCATATTTCTTTTGAACAGCTTCAAAAGCACGGTTCAACGCTCCAGTTGTTACTCCAGGGGCGATCAAGTCAACTGCGGCAGCCAGCGATTCTGCGTTGATGCGACCTGCTTCGCGCATGATCTCGATCTCTCTTGGTGATTTGATATTAATCGAACGTTCCCAGGAGATCAAGCTAGCCCTTCCTGACTGCTTTCATGATCGCATCCGTGACATTCTCAATGCTCTGGGTGCCATCGATTTCAACCAACAAACCCTTTTCCTGATAATAAGCGATCAGAGGTGATGTTTGTTCGTTGTATACATCAATACGGTGTCGGACGGTTTCGGGTTTATCGTCTTCGCGTTGATAAAGTTGCGAACCGTCCAAGTCATCAATCCATTTCACGACAGGTGGATTGTAGATTGCATGGTACACTCGACCGGACTGACTCATCCATCGACCGCTTAAGCGTTCAACCAGCACTTCATCAGGCACTTTGATGAATGGTACAAATTTCACACTGCTGCCTGTGTTAGAAAGAAGAATATCCAGAGCTTCTGCCTGTTTTGGCGTTCTTGGAAAACCATCCAGGACAGCACCTTTTTCACAGTCTGGCCGGGTTATCCGATCCTCCACCATCCTGACCGTGACGTCATCCGGCACCAATTCACCGGCATTCATATAGGATTGTGCCAGCTTTCCCAGTTCTGTCTCATTCTTTAAGTTTTCCCGAAAGAGATCACCGGTGGATATGTGTGCAAGGGCCAGCTCCTGGGCGATTATCTTCGCCTGAGTGCCTTTCCCTGCGCCCGGTGGGCCTAACATGACCAAGAACATCTGTGCCATTGGGTCTATCTTCTTTCCTAACTGATCAACCGATCATCATATCCATGCATCTTCAATTCGGATTCAATGATCTGGAAAGTATCACGTACAACACCCACCACAATCAATAAGCCCGTTGAAGACACCAGGAAGAGACTGGTTCGTTGCAAACCTTCTGGCAAAATAAGCGCAAGAAAATACGGAACGGCCGCGACAACACCCAGGAACAAAGCGCCTGGCAAGGTGATCCTTCGCTGCACCTTGGTCAGATAACGCTGCGTGGGGCCTCCCCTGGCAACGCCAGGAATTTGGGCACCCTGTTTCTTCAGATTATCACCATAGTTCTGCTGGGTGAACAAAATGTCCGTATAGAAGAAGGTGAATAAAACCACCAGAACAAAGAATATGATGGGGTAGATCACACCATCCCCACCCAAAACAGTCTGTATCCAGGCTGCTGTGTTCTTAATCCAATTAACGTTGGAGTTATTAAAGAAACTCGCCAATATGGTGGGGAAAGTGATGAATGACTGTGCAAAAATAATTGGGATCATACCAGCCATATTGACCATCAGTGGCACTGGACTTTTAACCGGCATCGACATCCTGCTACCGACACGTCGACCGGGGAACATCACCGGCACGTGACGACGACCTTGCTGGACATAAATGACTGCAAAGATCGTTATGATCAAGAGGGCGATCACAATAAAGATCAGCCACCAGTACTGGTCATCACCCAGTAGTTGAAACAGGTTTTGGGGTATCTTGGAAACGATACCTGCAAAAATGATCAGGGATAGACCCTGGCCGCGGACACCAAATTCTGAAATCAACTCGCCTAACCAGACTCCAAACATCGTTCCTGCCATCATCGAGATCACCGTTGCCAATGTGGGTATCAGTACATCTCCTGAGAATCCAAAATTTGCAGCAACGGATTGCCCCAGGATCGCATTGAAGATATTGATCTGGCCAATCGCAGAAAGCGCTGCCATGGGAACTGTCAGGATGATCGTCCATTTCTCCATCCAGGTACGACCCTCTCTGGGGTTCTCCTGCATCCTGCGCTCAAGCGCGGGGATCACAGGAACCAGGAGCTGAATGATGATCTGAGCAGTAATATAAGGATAAACACCCATGGACAATACCGAGAAGTTCGACACTGCACCACCGGAGAGCATATCCAGCATATTGATCAAACCGCCCGCAGCACCGCCGGTTTGTGTAAGTTGAGCAACCAATTCGCGATCGATGCCGGGTACTGGAACATTTGATGCAAGGCGATAGATCGCAAGCAGTGCGAGTGAGATCAATAATTTCCGTCGTATATCTTTAGATTTCCAAAGGTAACGCCAAGCGGACCGTTTCATTTTGTCAGGTCTCCTTTTTGTTCAATGAGCAACGCTCTACTCCTGGATGATTTCAACACTGCCACCAGCTTTTTCGATCTTTTCTTGTGCGCTTTTGGTAACCTTATGTGCTTTAACTTTCAGCGCAACAGAGATGTCACCTCGGCCTAATATCTTGACTGGTTGACCAATTTTTTTGATAATCCCGGCTTCATTTAATGAATTCAGGGGTAACTTCTGTGTTCGCTTTAAGGCCTTCCAGTTCTTCCAGGTTAACTTCTTCATATTCAACACGGTTGATAACGGTAAAGCCCTCACCTCGCTTGAACGGAAGTTTCCTGAAAAAAGGCAGGTTGCCGCCCTGATGGTACAAGGCGACTCCGCCACCGGCGCGTGATTTTTGGCCTTTCATACCACGGCCGCAGGTCTTACCCTGTCCTGCCGCAGTACCGCGTCCAACACGCTTGCGGTTTTTACGTGCACCTATATTGGGTTTTAAATCATGTAATCGCATAATAACACCTTATGCCTCTTCAACGGTAACCAGATGGGATACCTTATTGATCATGCCGCGCATGACTTCATTGTCTTTATGGACAACCACCTGGTTCATTTTCTTCAGACCCATTGCTTTCAAAGTTGCTTTTTGCCTTTTTGAATATCCAATGGGGCTTCGGACGAGTTTAATTTGTAATTTTGGTTGTTTCTTTCTAGCCATTCTTCTCACGCTCCCAAAATGGTTTGACTTGATCAACAGGCTTCCCCCGATATGCTGCCTGTTCCCTGGGTGATTTGAGCTGATCCAAAGCGTTAAAAGTTGCCCGTGTAACGTTCAGGATGTTGCTGCTGCCCAGAGATTTGGTCAAAATATCATGAACACCCGCTGCTTCCAATACCGCACGCACGCCGCCACCTGCAATAACACCCGTACCTGCTGCAGCGGGGCGTAGGAGCACTTTCGCACCACTTTGCTTGCCGATCACCTTGTGGGAGATCGACGTACCGCTCAAATTGAATTTGCGCATATCCTTTTTTGCACGTTCACTGGCTTTTCGAATGGCATCGGGAACAGAATTTGCTTTGCCCATACCAAGTCCAGCTCGCCCAGCGTTATCACCTATCACCATCACAACTCTGAAAGAAAACCGGCGGCCGCCTTTCACTACTTTGGCAACACGTGCAATATCAATAACACGCTCATCAAATTGTTTTTCAGTTCGGTAATCCGACATAACTGCCTCTTTCCTTAGAATTCCAAGCCACCTTCACGGGCAGCTTCAGCCATAGCTTTCACACGGCCAATATATTTGTATCCACCACGGTCGAATACAACCTGTTTTATGCCAACCTTCTTTGCACGCTCAGCGATCGCCTGACCAACTTTTTGAGCCTTTTCAATATTCGACAATCCCTGCATCTCACCGCTCAGCTCCGCATCAATACTTGATGCAGATGCCAGGGTATGACCCTGCATATCATCAATTATCTGAACGTAGATCTCAGCTGCACTGCGAAACACATTCATATCGTGGGCGTTCGGGTGTACCAAAGATTTTTTTCCGTACACGCCGATGCCGGCGTAAGCGAGCCTCATTCCGTGTTCTCTTTGCCATATTCCTTCACCTTTAATTGCTTTAAAACTGTCTTTCCGGCTTTACCTGGCTTACGACGAACATACTCACCTCTATAGCGAATACCCTTACCTTTATAAGGTTCAGGCGGTCGCAATTTGCGAATATCTGCCGCAACCTGACCGACAAGCTGCTTATCATAACCGGAGATCCTGATCTGGCGAACTTTCATGTCCACAGCAAAGTTGATTCCCTCCGGTGGTTCCACCACCACAGGATGAGAAAAACCGACACTTGACGATCATATTCTTCCCATCCATCTCAGCGCGATAACCTACACCATTAATTTCCAGCACACGTTCAAAACCCTTACTGACACCTACCACCATGTTATTGATCACGGCGCGTGTCGTGCCGTGTAATGCACGATGCGTGGGTTGATCGCTGGGTCGTTCAACAATGATGTAATCCATCTTCTTTTTTTATGACCATCTCAGGCGTAAAAGTGAATTCCAACTCACCTTTTGGACCCTTGACCTTCACATAAGAGCCATCAATCTTTATGTCAACGCCTGCTGGCACTTCAATCGGTAAACTTCCAACTCGAGACACGTCTCGTACCTCCTATAGCGCCTGTCGCTACCAAACTTTACACAATATCTCGCCACCGACGCCCATCTTCCGGGCGCGCTGGCCAGTCATCACACCCTTGGGGGTGGAAATAATTGCCACACCGATGCCGGAAAGCACCCAGGGAATATCTGTTTTCTTACTGTACACACGGCATCCAGGACGGCTCACACGCTCAAGTCCCGTAATCAACGGGCGGCGGTGCCGCCTTTCACCAATATATTTCAAGCGGATCGCAATATTTTTTGATGCGGCTTATTTCCATCAACAACATCATAGTTTTCAACATAGCCCTCTTCCACAAGGATCCGGGCGATCTCCGCCTTTATCTTCGAACTGGGCATGCTTACCAACGTACCGTTACTTATGGCAACGTTACGAATTCGGGTCAGCATATCAGCAATTGGATCTGTCACACTCATTGATAATACCTCCGCCGATCTACCACGACGATTTGGTTACACCAGGAATTTTCCCTTGCAAGGCTAATTCCCGGAAACAAATACGGCACAAACCAAACTTGCGAATATAACCCCTAGGACGCCCACAACGCCGGCAGCGGTTAACGACCTGGTTCGGATATTTCCGTCGTTCTTCGCGATATTTCATACACTTTTTAGCCATACTATCCTTTCCTGAACGGCATCCCAAATTTACTCAACAATGCTCGAGCCTGATCATCATTCTCGGCAGTTGTCACAATTGTGATCTCCATCCCTCGGACTGTTTCAACATCATCGTAGTTGATCTCAGGGAAGATCAACTGCTCCCGCAAACCCAGGGTGTAATTTCCACGCCCATCAAACGCATCAGGGGAAATCCCACGGAAGTCACGCACACGGGGCAGTGCAACATTGACCAAGCGGTCGAAAAAAGACCACATCCGATCACCACGTAACGTGACCTTGGTACCGATGGCACGCCCTTCACGCAAGTTTGAAATTCGCAATTGACTTCTTCGCCTTTGTGACCACAGGGCGCTGCCCTGTGATGGTGGTCAGATCCCTGACTGCCTCATCGAGTGCTCTTGGGATTGTCCAGTGCTTCACCAACGCCGATGTTGACAACGATCTTCTCAATCGTTGGAACCTGCATCACGTTTTCGAGGGAAAGCTCCTCAAAGAGAGCAGGTGCAATCTCGTTCTTTATAAATTTCTTTCAATCTATTCATTATCTTGCTCCAATGGCTGCCTATTTATCAAAACGGGTACCGGTTCGGGCTGAAACCCGAACAGGTTTGCCTTCTTTCCTTTCAATGCGAACGCGTGTTGGTTTACCATCTTTAGGATCCACAAGCATCACATTTGAAATGGCAATCGGTGCTTCAAATTCGATCTTGCCAGACTGGGATCGTCTTGCCGCGGGATTGCGTTTGACCCTGGTGCTTGATGCACAGGTTCACGCCCTGCACAACCAACACGACCCTTTTCAGGGATAACCCGGATCACTTCACCTACTGTGCCTTTATCCTCACCGCTGACCACTACAACGCTGTCGCCTTTTCGTATCTTTCTTTTCATCCTTCATAACTCCTATAAACCTGGCTAGAGAACCTCTGGTGCCAGTGAAACGATCTTTGTAAAGCCTTTATCACGCAATTCACGAGCGACCGGGCCAAAGATACGGGATCCGCGGGGATTTACCCCGTCACCATCAAGGATCACTACGGCATTGTCATCAAATCGAATGCTGGAGCCATCATTCCGGCGCCATTCTTTTGCTCGTTCGAACGATCACAGCTTTGACGATCTCACTTTTCTTGACGGTCGCCTGCGGTGTTGCAGATTTGATCGTCCCGACCACAATATCGCCAATATGACCATAATGCTGACGTGAACTGCCAGTGATATGGATCACGAATAATTCCCTGGCACCGGTATTATCGGTAACCTTCATGCGGGTCTCTTGTTGGATCATGGCTTAAACTCCCAATTCTTCAACAGTGTCATCTTGAGACCGCTCCTCAACCCGCAAAATCTCTTCGACGACCCAATGTTTTGTTTTTGAAATCGGTTTGCTCTCTACAATTCGCACCTGATCTCCATCATTTGCACCAAGCTCATCGTGCACTTTGATAGATTTTTGCTGTCCGGACAACTTTGTGATAAAGGGGGTGGCGAAACACACGCTCCACCTTCACAACTGCCGTCTTTTGCATTTTGGTGCCGACAACAGTCCCAACTAATCGACGTCGTTTATTCATTCTTCACTCTCCTCAGCCTCTTCGATCAACTGTCTTTCTCTCAGGATGGTTTCCAATCGGGCAATATCCTTTCGAATCACACGGAATCGGCTTGTATCAGTTATCTGGCCTGTGATCGTTTGGAATCTGAGGTTCATCATCTCATGTCGTGATTCGGTGAGTTGTTCTTCAATCTCCGCATCACTCATATTTCGAATTTCAGCTGCTTTCATCTTACAGCTTCTCCTGCAACATCTCGTGAGACAATTTTCGTCTTCACAGATAATTTATATTTAGCACGCAGAAGCGCACGTTTAGCAGTATCCGGATCCGTGCCGCCAACCTCAAACATAATTCGTCCGGGTTTAACGACCGCAACCCAATACTCTACAGGCCCTTTCCCCTTACCCATACGGGTTTCTGCTGCGCGTTTAGTATATGGCTTATCTGGAAATATTCGGATCCAAACTTTCCCGCGGCGTTTCATTTCGTGCACAATAGCTCGACGCGCCGCCTCGATTTGACGTGCGCTGACCCAACCGGGTTCCAATGCTTGTAAACCGAATTCGCCAAAGGATACATCTGATCCTCGATAAGCCTTCCCCTTCATGCGACCTCGCATTTGCTTACGGTACTTCACTCGTTTTGGCATCAACATAATTACTACCTCACTAAGCGCCGGATGATTTCTCCGACGAAATAACTACTCACTGACATAAACGCCTTCAGTGGCTGCTGCTTCCTCTTCCACTTGAGGCAAAATATCACCTTTATAAATCCAAACCTTGACACCGATCTGCCCGTAAGTCGTTAGCGCTTCTGTGGTGGCATAATCAATATCTGCTCGTAATGTCTGCAGTGGCACTCGACCTTCACGAAGCCAAACACTTCGACACATCTCAGCCCCGCCTAAACGGCCTGAAACCATGATTTTCACTCCCTCGGCACCCTGCCTCATTCCCTGCTGGATCGCTCGCTGCATAGCACGGCGATAACTGATCCGGCGCAATAATTGACCTGCGATATTTTTAGCAACCAAGTAAGCGTCTAAATCTGGCGCTTTGATCTCCTTGACCTCAAGATCGATTTTCTCACCCGTCATTGTCGCAAGATCGTTCCGCAATTTCTTCACATTCTCACCGCCACGGCCAATCAGAATGCCTGGTTTGGCAGTGTGAACGAAAATCTTCACCTTTCCAGGGAAGCGTTCAATTTCAATGTTTGAGACACCAGCTCGATCATTATTGTCATGAATCATTTTTCTGATCGCCAGATCCTGATGCAAGTTGTCCTGAAAATCCTTGCCTTCTGCATACCATCGGGCTAACCAAGGTTTATTAATTTTTAGTCGAAATCCGATCGGATGTACTTTACGACCCATATTTACTCCTGGTTCCTATTGTTTTTACTGATAATGAAATACATTATTCAACCTCACGTAAGATAACCGTCACATGAGAACTACGTCGCAGTATCGGTTTGAAACGACCTCTGGCACCAAAGGCACGCCACTTGCGTGTTGGTGCTTCGTCAGCGAAGATCCTGTAAATATAGAGGTCCTCGCGTGCAACACCAAAATTCTCTTCGCCATTCGCCATTGCAGATTGAATAAGTTTTCGAACTGGCTCAGCAGCCTTATTAGGTGTGAACTTGAGGATCTCCACCGCTTCTATCACTGGTTTCCCGCGCACAAGATCAACGACCAGACGAGCTTTTTGGGCTGAGACTGACAGTTTGCTTAATTTCGCACGAATATCCGTAGCCATAATTATTTACCGCCTTCCTATTAATCTCGCTTTTCAGCTCTACCGGCGATGACATGACCACGATAATATCGTGTGGGAGCAAACTCACCTAATCGATGGCCGACCATATTTTCAGTGATATAGATCGGTACATGCCGCCTTCCATCGTGGACAGCAATCGTATGTCCCACCATCTGGGGGAAAATAGTGCTGGCACGGCTCCAGGTGCGGATAACTTTCTTCTCACCTTTGGCATCCATGTTTTCAATTTTCTTCAGCAGTTTTGGGGCGATATAAGGCCCTTTTTTCAATGATCGCGACATAATTTCTTCCTCTTTCTCGCTCTAATCATTTACTTCCGACGCCGTTTCGCTTTGGAGCGATGACGCAGGATATATTTGTCTGTTCGTTTATTATGCCGGGTCTTCTTACCAAGGGTCGGTTTACCCCATGGGCTCTTGGGACCAGGCATACCAATAGGAGATCGACCTTCACCACCACCATGCGGATGGTCTCGAGGGGACATCGCAACACCGCGTACTGCGGGTCGGAAGCCCATATGGCGTTTACGGCCTGCTTTACCAAGCTTGATGTTGCCATGATCGACATTTCCAACCTGGCCAATTGATGCGCGGCAGGTTTGCAGCACCAGTCTCACCTCACCCGAAGGCAGGCGAACATGGGCATATTTTCCTTCTTTTGCCAGTAACTGAGCTGATGTTCCGGCGGAGCGAACCATCTGACCGCCTTTACCGGGCTGCAGTTCAATATTATGAATGGTTGTACCAATCGGGATATTAGCTAACGACATGTTGTTCCCGGCACGAATATCCACTTCCTGCCCGGACATGATCTTATCGCCAACCTTCAATCCAACCGGCGCAATAATATATCTCTTTGCACCATCTGCGTAAAAAAGCAGTGCGATACGTGCAGACCGATTCGGATCGTACTCAATAGCCTTGACGGTTGCTGGAATTTCAAATTTATCGCGTTTGAAATCCACCAAACGAATCAAGCGCTTATGTCCGCTCCCGCGATGTCGTACCGTGATGCGGCCATACATATTTCTGCCAGCACGATTCTTTTTCGGAACCGTCAACGATTTTTCAGGTGACGTTTTAGTGATTTCCTCGAAAGTGTAGCTGGTCTTGTGGCGAGTGCCAGGTGTTTTTGGTTTATATACTTTTACAGCCATTACTCAACCCCTTCAAAGATCGGGATGCGTTCACCCTCAGCAAGAGTCACAATAGCCTTTTTATAGGCACCGCTGCGAGTTCGCATGCGGCGATTACGTAAATTCCTTGCCTGTTTTGCGGGGACATGCATCACATTCACTCGATCAACTTTGACATCAAAAATTGTCTCTATTGCATCTTTAATCATTGTCTTCGTTGATTTAATATCAACCTCAAAGACATACTGATTCAAATACGAAGACATATAGTTTGATTTCTCAGTAATGATCGGTCGGCGGATAATTTCATATGCTGACTTTTTCATAATGTCTACCTACCTATCCGAGATAACTGCTGATAACATCCAGCGCTGCCACAGGCACGACAACCTTCTCAAAACTCAGCAAATCGCGGACATTCAAATAACCGGCTAAAAGGGTTTTTACATTAGCAAGATTTGCACAGACACGCTTTACTTCAGCATATTCTGAGCTGTTTTCCGGGATCAGCAGCAAGATTCTTCCATCACCCGCTACAGCTTGCATCACACTTGCCATAACCTTTGTTTTCGCTTCGTCAACCTTGAGTTCATCCACCAGGATGATCTCGCCCTCAGAAGCCTTGACTGACAGAGCAGATCTTAGAGCAGCTCTGCGCATCTTTTTAGGCATTGATTTTTCGTAAGATCGTGGTTTGGGTGTGAAAATCTTCCCACCACCAACCCATTGAGCAGCACGAGTAGAACCCTGTCGTGCTCGACCGGTCCCTTTCTGCCGCCAGGGTTTGCGTCCGCCGCCAGATACTTCACTACGACCTTTAGTCGAGTGCGTCCCAAGTCGGCTGTTAGCCATCTGCCTGACATATGCCTGATGCATTAGATCAACTTTTAACTGGGGCATCGAAGATCGCATCCGGTAAATCCACCGTGCTGGTCTTCTTTCCCTTCATGTTGACAACATCAACTTCCATGATTACTCAACTCCCATTACTGGTTATCGCCCAACGGGCGTATTATTGTTTCCTCGCAGGTTTGATCACCACCATGCCGCCCTTCGGACCAGGCACAGAGCCATCAACTGCAATCAGATTGCGTTCTGGATCCACCAATACAACACGTACGTTTGATGACGTCACCCGCTCATTTCCCATTCGTCCAGGACCCTTCTTGCCTTTCCAGACACGACCAGGAGTCGTACCTGAGCCCAGGGAGCCTGGTGCACGCAATCGGTCAGATTGACCGTGCGTCTTCAGGTCCGCCAGCAAATCCGTAGCGTTTTACAACACCAGCAAAACCTCGCCCCTTGCTGGTACCGACAACATCCACCCGTTCATATTTCTCGAAAACATCCGCTTTGAGGACATCTCCTTCAGAGATCTCGGGTGCTTTACTCTTAAATTCTCGTAATACTTTTAGTGGTGGTAAATCATTGCGTTTGAGGTGACCAAGCTGCCCCTGTGTTAACCGTTTTGGTTTCGCCTCACTGAACCCCAGCTGAACTGAAGCATAACCATCGCTCTCATCAGTTTTAATCTGGGTTACATAACAAGGCCCAGCTTCGATTAACGTGACCGGGAGCGCTGCTCCATCATCATCGAAAACCTGGGTCATTCCAATTTTTCGTCCAATAAGCCCTTTAAACATAGTTCATATTCTCCTGTTACAAGATATTATGACGAGACTGTCAGCCTGGGCACAGCTGCATCATCTCCGAACGTAACACAGTCAACAATTCCTCCGCGTCCTTGCGTTTTTTTGGACTACGGAGAGAAAGGTTCTTATGTCACCTTTAAAAGTCCTGCTTTTTCAAGCGAACCTTTTGATATTACCACCTCGCGGCATGTTTGCCAAGAGGGAATTTCATCGATTCCCACCCAGTTTGTTGCTCTCATCCACAAGGAAATCTGTGAACACAGAACAACCTGGCTGGCAACCAGTTTAAGAATTAAATCTTTATCTCGATATCAACGCCTGCAGGCAAATTCAAACGCATCAACATATCAATCGTTTTTGAATCGGGATCCAAGACATCAATTAAACGATTATGCGTTCGCATTTCAAAATGCTCCTGCGAATCTTTATCAATGAAAGGGGAACGTATAACGGTAAAACGCTCAATTTTGGTGGGCAAAGGTACAGGACCTACCACCTGCGCGCCGCTGCGTTCCGCTGTTTCAACAATCCGCTTCGCAGATTGGTCTATGACCCGATGGTCATATGCCTTCAGACGTATTCGTATCTTTTGTTTTGCCATAATTTATCCTATTATCCTTAATCAATCACCTTGGAGATAACGCCAGCGCCAACCGTCAGGCCGCCTTCTCGGATAGCAAACTTCGATCCGTTCTCCAACGCAACAGGCACGATCAGTTCAACTTCCATGTTCACCCGGTCGCCAGGCATCACCATCTCCACACCCTCTGTCAGGCTCACTGAGCCGGTCACATCCATCGTGCGGATGTAGAACTGCGGTCGGTATCCGGTGAAGAACGCACTGTGTCGCCCTCCCTCATCTCGGTTCAGGATGTATACCTCGCCCTCGAACTTCGTGTGCGGGGTGATGCTTCCGGGTTTCGCCACGACCATGCCGCGCTCAACCTCTTCCCGTCCGATGCCCCTCAGCAGTAAACCTACGTTGTCTCCTGCCATCCCATCGTCCAGGATCTTGTGGAACATCTCCACTCCTGTCACCACCGAGGTCAGGCTCTTTTCCTGCAGTCCTACGATCTCAACTGGGTCTCCTGTGTGGATCATCCCGCGATCGATCCGGCCTGTCACAACCGTGCCGCGGCCCTTGATCGAGAACACGTCCTCTATCGGACATCATGAACGGCTTGTCCACTTCTCGGACTGGCTCAGGAATGTAGTTGTCTACCGCATCCATCAGCTCTTTGATGCAGGCGTATTCCGGTGCTTCCGGATCTGTTGAGTCGGATGACAACGCCGCCAATGCACTCCCATGGATGATCGGAATATCGTCTCCAGGGAAGCCATAGCCCGTCAGCATCTCTCTCAGCTCCATCTCAACCAGCTCCAGCAGTTCCGGGTCATCCATCATGTCGATCTTGTTCAGGAACACCACGATGCTGGGCACTTCCACCTGGCGCGCCAACAGTACGTGCTCTTTCGTCTGCGGCATGGCACCGTCTGGCGCCGCCACAACCAGGATCGCACCATCTACCTGTGCTGCTCCTGTGATCATGTTCTTGATATAGTCACGGTGTCCGGGCATGTCCACATGTGCATAGTGACGATTTTCTGTCTCGTATTCTACGTGCGCAATGTTGATTGTGATGCCGCGCTCTTTCTCTTCAGGCGCATTGTCAATCGTATCGAAGGCGCGGAAATCCGCCATGCTCTTCAATCCCTGCACTTTTGTGATCGCTGCTGTCAGCGTCGTCTTCCCATGGTCAATGTGTCCCATTGTCCCCACGTTCATGTGCGGTTTCGTTCGATCAAATTTCTCTTTTGCCATCTAAAATAATCTCCTCATCTAATAATAACGTATCATTACTAACCTGCAAGCTTTTTCATGACTGAATCTGAGACGGGTGCATACCTTTCAAATTCCATTGTAAATACGCCCCGACCCTTGGTCGAAGACCGCAGCTCAGTTGCGTAACCAAACATCTCTGCCAAGGGAACTTCTGCATGGATCGCCTGTGCTTTGCCAGGTCGAGGGTCCATGCCCAGCACATTCCCATTGCGGGAATTAATATGCCCCAAAATATCGCCCGTCTGGTCTTCAGGGGTGATGACTTCAACTTTCATGATGGGTTCAAGCAAACAGGGCTTACCCTTCGGAACGCCTTCACGAATTGCGAAAATCGCTGCCATTCGAAAAGCCAGGTCGCTGGAATCAACCTCGTGTGAAGACCCATCGATCAAAGTGACTTTCAGGTCTGTCATCGGGTACCCGGCTACAACGCCGCTTTCAACAGCTTCTTTCACGCCTTTTTCAACTGCGGGGATAAATTCCCTTGGGATCGCGCCGCCGCGAATCTCTTCTTCAAATTCAAAGCCTGAACCGCTTTCAAGCGGCTCCATCCGCAGGACCACATGCCCATACTGGCCATGACCACCAGTCTGCTTTACAAACCTGTATTCTATTTCAGGGACAACTTTGGTGATGGTCTCATGATAAGCTACACGTGGATTCCCGATATTCGCTTCGACCTTGAACTCACGCAGCATCCGGTCAACCAGGATATCAAGATGCAATTCACCCATACCGGATATGATCGTTTGTCCTGTCTCTTCGTCCTGGCGGACTTTAAATGTAGGATCTTCTTCAGATAATTTCTGCAAGGCTGTGCCCATTTTCGCCTGGTCAGCCTGGTTTTTGGTTCAACTGCTACAGAGATAACCGGATCAGGGAAAGAGATTGATTCGAGCACAATGGGGTGAGCCTGGTCACTCAAAGTATCACCAGTAAAGCTCGATTTCAAACCCAATATTGCACCAATATCTCCTGCACCAATCTCATTAATATCTTCCCGATGGTCAGCATACATACGCAAAAGACGACCAACCCGCTCTTTTTTGTTTTGCGTGGAATTCAAATAATTGGAGCCTTTTTTTACTTTACCGGAATATATCCGGATATAAGCCAGACGACCAACATAAGGATCAGTCACAATTTTGAAAACAAGTGCAGACATTGGGGCTGAATCTTTTGGTGGCCGTGTAATTTCTTCTTCAGTTTTTGGGTGTGTGCCGGCAACATGTGGAACGTCCAGTGGTGAAGGCAAATAATCAACAATGGCATCCAGTAATGGTTGCACTCCTTTGTTCTTTAAGGAAGACCCACAAAAAACAGGGGTGATCTGATTAGCGAGGACACCCTGGCGCAGTGCTGACTTTAACTCTGCCAGTGTTAAGGTTTCACCCTCCAGGTACTTCAGGGTTAGATCATCATCAAGCTCAACGATGCGTTCAATAAATTCCAAGCGCTGTTCGCCAACCACATCAACGAGCTCTGCAGGAATATCACCATAGCGGGGCTCACTGCCCTGCTGATCTTCAAAGAAAATTGCCTGTTCCGTCAGCAGGTCAACCACCCCGGTAAAGGTATCTTCACTGCCTATGGGAACTTGCATCGCCAAAGGGCGCGCCCCAAGACGATCTGTAATGGATTCAATCGTCCGTTCATACGAAGCACCCACGCGATCCATCTTGTTGGCAAAACAAATTCGGGGAACTGCAAACCGGTTTGCCTGTCGCCAGACAGTTTCACTTTGCGGCTCAACCCCCTGAACAGCGTCAAAAACAACAACGCCGCCATCCAAAACACGCAGTGATCGCTGTACCTCTGCAGTGAAGTCGATATGCCCAGGCGTGTCAATCAGGTTGATCTTATAATCTTTCCAGTGTGTCGTCACAGCAGCAGACACAATGGTAATCCCTCGCTCTCGCTCCTGCTCCATCCAGTCTGTAACAGTTGTCCCATCATCAACAGAACCAAGCCGGTAAGTCCGGCCTGTGTAAAATAAAATCCGTTCTGTTGTTGTGGTCTTGCCAGCGTCAATATGCGCAATGATACCTATATTGCGATATCGTTCCAGCGAGTAAACCTGTTCAGACATCTCACATCATCCTGACACAAAATTTTTGTGTGATAAATATTACAGGCGGAAGTGTGAAAAAGCACGGTTGGCTTCTGCCATGCGGTGTGCTTCTTCGCGTCGGCGGAATGCAGCACCTGAAAACGTTGCAGCATCCATCAACTCATTCGCCAGCTTTTCAGAGAAAGATTTTCCTGGTCGAGCACGAGAAGCTGTAATGATCCATCGCATTGCCAGTGTTTTTCGCCGACTTGGGTCAACTTCCATTGGCACCTGATAGGTTGCGCCGCCAACACGTCGTGGTCGCACTTCCATCATAGGTGAAACGTTCTTGAGCGCACCGTTGAAGGTCTCAAGTGGATCCTTGCCAGTTCTTTCTTCGATCAAATCCATAGCACCATACATCAATCTTGTTGCAGTGCTTTTCTTTCCTTTGATCATGATTCGATTGATCATTTCCTGGATATCAGTATTTTGATATCGAATATCAGGTGCGACCTCTCGTTTTTCTGGGGTATATCTTCGAGCCATTAGTACTCCTTACAAAAACCAAAAATTAAAATAGGGCAAAACATTTAGCGATCCCCAATAAGACCGGTTGAAATGCTTCGCCCTAACTTAAACTTATGTCAACTATTTAGGCTTTTTTGCGCCATATTTTGAGCGACCGCGTGAGCGATCCTCAACGCCAGTTGAGTCCAGGGTGCCGCGGACAATATGATATCGGACACCAGGAAGGTCCTTGACACGACCACCTCGTACAAGCACAACTGAGTGCTCCTGCAGTTGGTGACCTTCACCTGGAATGTAAGCGGTAACTTCCATGTGATTCGTCAGACGGACACGGGCGATCTTCCGCAATGCGGAATTCGGTTTCTTGGGGGTCATCGTACGCACGACCGTGCATACACCACGTTTCTGGGGAGCGCCTTTTGGCTGACGAATACGTTTTTGTTTATTAGAATTATACGTATACTGCAGCGCAGGTGCTTTACTCTTCTTGCGTTTTGATGTACGACCCTTGCGTATCAATTGATTGATTGTTGGCACATTCGCCTCCAAACCTTAAAATAAACGACTTTTTCCAATAATGGAGGCCATCATCATCTTTCAAGATGGCCTCAAACTATCCAATTTTTCCTCCAACTACCTGACCGGCATTATAGGGTCAGGTTGAAGGTAACGAGCGATGATTCTACCCTGTGCACCAGTATGCGTCAAGACAAACCTGAGCCTCTGGCGTCTCACTAAATATCCCTGCCGATACTGATCAAGCCAGTCGGTGTGTGGGGTGTTCGCGCTCTATCTTCATCTTTTCCAAAACTCACTACATCACCATTTTCCAACACTGCTTCAATGGCAAGGCCAAGGCTTTGCATTTCTTTGACCAGGACTTTGAACGCAGCAGGAATACCAGGATCTTCAATAGGTTCACCTTTGACAATGGACTCATACGTGCTGACCCGTCCGATGACATCGTCAGATTTTACGGTTAACATCTCTTGCAGCGTAAAAGCAGCACCATAGGCTTCCAGCGCCCAGACTTCCATCTCACCAAAGCGCTGACCGCCAAATTGGGCTTTCCCGCCCAGAGGCTGCTGTGTGACCAGGCTGTAAGGTCCCGTTGAACGGGCATGCACCTTATCCTCAACCAGGTGATGCAGTTTTAAAATCGTCATCAATCCAACCGTAACCGGCCGGTCATAATAATGACCGGATTTACCATCACGAAGTTTTTGCTTCCCTAAAGTGGGCATCGGGACATCTAACGCTTTCATAGCTTCCCGGGCCTTCTCGTTGAGCGCATCACCCGTCATGGTCTTGCGCACTTTCATACCCACGGATTTCAACCATAATTTCAAACAGGCATCAATTGCACGGACATCCTGATCAAATCGTTCAGAAACCGCAATTTCATCCGTCTCAAATGCTGTAATCAAATCCGGATCGTAACCCTCATCCCGCAGCCATTCTTTCATCGTTGCACGTCGTGCATAGCTTGGATGTGTTCCAAACTCATAGACATCGTAACCGCGTTCACCCAGCCACCCTTCAAGGTAGAGCAAGCGGACTTCATCGTCATCCTGGACGCTCTCAGGGTCATACTCCTGTTCATTTATCCAATTCCAGGCTTTCTCCATGGCTACATCCCAGGCATGGTCTATCATCCATGCACGAGCCAGCTCCGCTTCGATCTCACTTTCTGTTGCACCATCAAACACGGGCGTGATGGCTCGGAAAGCAAGCCTTTCAGCTGCCCAACCAAGGTGAACTTCCAATAGCTGTCCGAGGTTCATACGACCGGGCACACCCAAAGGATTGAGGATCACATCAATGGGCCGTCCATTATCCAGGAAAGGCATATCCTCAACCGGGACAACCATAGAGATAACACCCTTGTTTCCATGACGACCTGCCATCTTGTCGCCTTCAGTCACCTTTCGGTACTGGGCTACTGAAATGCGGACCATCATGTCCACCCCAGCCTTCAGGTCCGAGTTCTCCTCACGTGTAAAAACCTTGACGTCCACCACGATGCCTTTTTCTCCGTGCGGCATGCGCATGGAAGTATCTTTTACATCACGTGACTTCTCACCAAAGATGGCTCGAAGCAGGCGTTCCTCAGGGGTTAATTCCTTCTCACCTTTTGGCGTGATCTTGCCAACCAGGATGTCATTTGGGCCAACTTCAGCACCAATTCGGATGATTCCATGCTCGTCCAAATTCCGGATGGCTTCGTCACCGACATTGGGGATATCCCGTGTGATTTCCTCCGGGCCTAATTTCGTATCGCGTGCTTCAACTTCATGCTTTTCAATATGGACAGATGTGTAGCGATCTTCCTGAACCAATTCTTCAGAGATCAATATCGCATCCTCAAAATTCCCACCTTCCCATGAGACAAACGCGACCAGGACATTTTGTCCCAAAGCCAGGTTGCCATCTACGGAGGAAGATGAATCACCAATAATTTGCCCCTTAGCAATCTGTTGACCTTTGATCACAGCCGGTCGTTGATCAATACAAGTCGATTGATTTGATCGGCGGTATTTTTGCAGATGATAGGTATGGTTATTCCCACCTTTTTCTCTGACCTGGATGCTGCGCCCGTTGACTGAGACGACTTCACCGTCTTCTTCAGCAACGACTAACTGGCCTGAATCAATCGCAGAATTGGCTTCCATACCTGTAGAAACGATTGGGATCTCAGGCCGTACCAGGGGAACAGCCTGGGCCATCATGTTCGAACCCATCAGGGCTCGGTTGGCATCATCATGCTCCAGGAAGGGAATCAGCGCTGCACTTACACCCACAATTTGTTGTGGTGCGACGTCCATATATTCAATTTGTTCTTCACTTCCCCGGATAAACCCGGAATGGTACCGGCATGAGACACGTCGAGTGAATTCACTGAATTCATTCAGAGGCGCATTTGCCTGAGCAATGACAAATTTATCTTCTTTATCGGCTGAAAGATACTCATAATCTTCAGAAACGAACGTTTTTATTAGGATTTCCTTCAGTTTTAGCTTTTTAATCTGCTTGTCCAAATCTTTTGTGATGCGTTCACCCGTCTTTGCGATGATTTTATCCGTTTTGGGGTCTTTTAAGTCTTCTCGGAGTTCACGGTCGATCAGGTCCTCTTTATATGAAAGAACCCTCTTAACCTTTCGGTAAGGTGTTTCAATAAAGCCGTATTTATTCACCTGGGCATATGTTGCCATACGACCGATCAGACCAATATTTGGACCTTCAGGGGTTTCGATTGGGCAAATCCGTCCATAGTGTGTATTATGAACATCCCGGACATCGAACCCAGCGCGCTCCCTGCGTAATCCACCAGGCCCCAGAGCAGACAAAGTTCTCTTATGACGTAATTCAGCAAGCGGGTTGGTCTCTTCCATGAATTGCGACAGCTGGCTTGAACCAAAAAATTCTCGCAGCGCTGCAACAACCGGTCGAATATTGACCAGACTGGTTGGAGATACCTGATCCTGATCACGAATGGACATTCGTTCACGGATGACCCGCTCCATTCTTCGCAAGCCAACTCGCAGTTTATTCTGGATTAACTCACCAACGGTTTTCACTCGACGGTTGCCAAGGTGATCAATATCATCCCCGGGTACTACGCCGTTATTGATTTGAATGATCCGCCGCACAATACGAATGACGTCTGTCTTCGTGATCGTACGATGGCTTTCAGGGTACTCTAAATCCAGCTTTTGATTGAGTTTGTAGCGTCCAACCTCTTCAAGATCATAGCGTCTTTTATCAAACAACTGCTCTTCAAGGAATTCCCGGGCGTTATCCAGTGTGGGGGGGTCGCCGGGCCTCAGTCGCTTGAAAAACTCGATCAGTGCAGCTTCAGAGATTGTTAACCCCTGCGACAGATATTCATCCCAATTAGGTTCCTGATGAATGGATGAAGCAATAAAAAGCCGATTTGGATCAGTATCCACATCCTTGAACAACTCCATGATCTCCTGATCACTGCCGGTCGCAATGGGGCTGATATAATTCTTGTCATCCTTATGTTGTCTATCAATCCCGTCCTCCACTGCCGCAAGGGCACGTAAGAAGACGGTAATAGGCGTTGTGCGTTTTCGATTGAACTTGATGATCAGATAATCGTGCTTCCGTGTCTCAAGCTCCATCCAGGCTCCCCTGTCAGGAATCAATTTAGCTGTGGATAAGAAACGACCTGTAGTACGATCAAGCTCCCTCTCAAAGTAAACACCCGGAGAACGAATCAGCTGGTTGACAACCACTCGCTCAGTTCCATTGATAATAAAAGTCCCTTTGGGGGTCATCTCCGGAAAATCACCCAAGAACAAAGGCGACACAATCGGTTCTTGAATATCCTTGCCCGAAAGGCGTACTTTTACATAAAGTGAGCTTGAAAAGGTTAAGTCACGCTCAATACATTCCTGTATGGTGTTCTTTGGATCTTCATACCAGTAGTCCAGCTCCCATTCCTTTGACATAGCATCATTGCACGGGAAATGCAACTGCATACCCTTGTTATAAGATTTGATCGGGGAGATCTCCCCAAACAAACCATAAAGGCCGTTTTCTTTCAGGCGCTTAAACGAATCAATTTGAACTTGAATTAATTTTGGTAATTCCAAACCAACTGGAATACGTCGGTATGATTTGATGGGCAATAAATCTGCCATTAAACACTCCTAAAAAGGCTGGTACTGCCTGAATAAATAAAAAAAACCACGTGTTTAAAACCGTGTAAACGCGCAAAGCGCAAGCTATAATTTTAGCAGGCCGATATACAAGAGTCAAAGTTTGATACGGATCTATAAACCTCACTTTTGAATGGGAAGGTCAATCCTTCTGAATATTTTCGCTCCCCATTTGTTGACCGAACCCTGATGATTACACAATCATTATACCTGTTCAGTTAAACTGTGCTTAAATCTTGAGTTTCACCATTGAAATATTCATGGATATTTTCAACAAGTTTGACAGCTGTAACGCCGCTGTGGTAGGATATTATTCACAGATAACAACCTTGACAGTTGCACGGGGAGCCTGGAATTCCAGGCTGAGAGGAGGACAATCGTCCTCGACCCGCAAGACCTGATCCGGATAATGCCGGCGGAGGGATGACTTCTTCAGAAACAAACACCCTCCAGGAAAAGGCAGGGTGTTTTTATGTCACAGAAACAATCCAAAATAATCCTTTTTGTCAACGGTGATTTTCCTGGTGCGGAGAAGATCATCAGCCAGATACAGGAAGATGATATCCTCATCGCCGTTGACGGTGGTTTGTCCCATATGGTTGGTCATGGTCTAACACCAAACATGATCATCGGTGATCTTGATTCAGCAGACCCCCATGATGTTGCCCGGTTTGAAGCCCAGGGCGTTCCAGTACAAAAATTCCCTTGCGAAAAAAACGAAACGGATCTTGAGTTGGCTTTGGAAGCTGCTCTGAAAATGCCCCCTGCCACAATCTGGATCACTGCAGCTTTTGGGAAAAGGCTGGATCAAACCCTGGGAAATATATTTCTCCTAACCAGGCTGGATGTAGAAAATGTGGATATCCGTCTGATAGATGGTCAACAGGAAGTCTTCCTGGTCCGCCACTCAGCAACCATCCTCGGTGCTCCCAGTCAGCGAGTATCCCTTCTTCCGCTTTGTGGGCCTGTCATTGGCATCCATACTGAAGGTCTGAAATATCCACTTACCGGGGAAACCCTCTATCCGGAAAGAACACGCGGGATCAGCAACCAGATGACCGGTCACACTGCAACCCTCACCATCCAGGAAGGGTTGTTGATCTGCATTCATGAGCTGCATTTATAAAAGCAAAAGGATTGAAAGAAATGATTACTATAATGAAGCGTTCCTACTCACTGATTATCATTTTGGTCATAATAACCTTGTTAGCTGGCTGCAGCAACCGCTCAAAATCCGATCAGGACCGCACATTGACGGTGATGACCCATGACTCTTTTTCTATCAGTGAGGATTTGATTGCTTCATTTGAGGATGAGCATGATGCAAAAGTCACATTTGTCCGCAGCGGTGATACAGGCAGAGCGTTAAACCAGGCAATTCTCTCCAGGGACAACCCCATCGCAGACATCTTTTATGGGGTGGATAACACCTTCCTCACCCGTGCTTTGGAAGAAAGTATATTTGAACCATATGATTCATCCATGTTGAGTGAAATCCCTGAAGACTTTCAGATTGACCAGGACCACTATGCACTTCCGGTGGACTATGGCGATGTTTGCATCAACTATGATCGGGCGTTTTTTACCGATAATGACCTGGCCGTGCCAGACTCCTTGGAAGCCCTGACGTATCCTGAGTATCAAGGGCTGTTTGCTGTGGAAAACCCTGCCACATCCTCACCGGGATTAGCCTTCCTGATAGCCACGATTGCGCAATATGGGGAGGACGGCTACCTTGACTACTGGAGGGCACTGAAAGAAAACGGTCTGGTTGTGGTAAGTGATTGGGAAACCGCTTACTATACGAATTTCAGCGGTTCGACCGGACAGGGTCCGCAGCCAATGGTGGTGTCCTACAGCTCCAGCCCCGCAGCAGAGGTGATCTTTGCAGAAAGTGAACTTGATCAATCCCCGACAGCATCGATCGTTGGTCCAAATACATGCTTCAGGCAGGTGGAATTCGTCGGAATCCTGAAGGGGACAGAGCAACGCGAACTCGCTGAAGCATTCATTGATTACATGCTCAGCGTTCCATTCCAGGAAGATATCCCCATGCAGATGTTCGTTTATCCGATCAATCAAAATGCAGAACTCCCACAGGCATTCATTGAACATGTCCAGATTCCTGAACAGCCAGCAAGTCTGTCTCCCCAGCAGATTGATCAGAACCGGGAGAAATGGATCAATGACTGGACGGACCTGGTCTTGGATTAAACACATTGAAAAATCGAATTCAAAATTGGTCGAAATCCCCCACATTCCAGGCAATCCTGCTTTGGCTGGTTCCTGCATTCTTTTTGGCTTATTTCTTTTACCAGCCCCTGGTTACCCTCTTCAAACTACTTTTTTCTCCCGGGTGGATGATCAGTTTTTCATCGTTGCGATCTTAACAAAGCCTGGGACACCCTCTGGTTCACAACCGCACAGGCTGGATTATCCACCCTGCTGACCTTGCTGATCGGGCTTCCTGGTGCCTGGCTGTTTACAAAATTTGACTTTAGAGGTAAAAAAGCCTTAAAAATCCTCACAACCCTTCCGTTCATTTTGCCCACTGTGGTTGTCGCCGCTGGATTCAATACACTGCTTGGACCGCGTGGATGGATCAACCTGGGATTGATGGCGTTATTCAATCTAGAATCCCCCCGGTGCAATTCCTGAACACTTTTGGGGCAATCCTCGTCGCCCATGTTTTTTATAATACAACCATCATCATCCGGGTGGTGAGCAACGCCTGGGGTCAACAGAACGTCCGCTTACAGCAAGCCGCCAGGGTGTTAGGTGCCAGTCCCTGGCGAACATTCAAGGAAGTCACCCTTCCCCTTCTGCATCCTTCCATATTGGCAGGCACGCTGCTGGTTTTCTTATTTAACTTCACCAGTTTCGGCGTGGTTCTCATGCTTGGCGGTCCCCAGTTCGCTACCCTTGAGGTGGAAATCTATATTCAGGCGCTGCATCTGCTCAACCTGCCTTTGGCTGGTGTCCTGTCTATCATTCAATTGATTTGCACCTTGCTCATATCCATCACACATAATCGCATTGCCAGACAGCAAGAATTGATACTATCTCAAGGGTCGCAAAGGGTGAGTATACAAAAACCAAAGAGGAGACTGGAGCGGTTTATCGTTGGAATAATGATCATCACACTCTTCACTTTGTTGGTCTCACCCCTTGCCTCATTGGCACTCAGATCCATTGTCAAATTAGAACCAGATCGCGGGGAACGGGGTGAAATCACACGTGGGTTGACCTTGCAGTACTATCGTGAATTAGGAGAAAACCGGCGGGGATCGCTATTCTACGTTTCACCGCTCTCGGCTGTGGGCAATTCCTTCATTTTCGCCCTGATCACGATAGTGATCGCAGTATCCCTGGGCATACTCGTCGCCTATGCCCTACGCCTAAAATCCCCCATTAACCAGATAATAGATCCACTGCTCATGCTTCCCCTGGGTGCATCAGCAATTACCCTGGGATTAGGGTTCATCCTTGTGTTTAACCGCCCACCCATCAGCGAAATCGATTTCCCGATCATGGTGCCCATAGCTCACAGCTTGATCGCGCTTCCGTTTGTGGTGCGGACAATAAGCCCAACATTAAGAGGGATACCTGCATCACTTCGAAATGCTGCCCGTTCGCTTGGGGCTCCTCCGCTGCGGGTTTGGAAAGAAGTTGATCTGCCGCTCCTATCTCCCGCCATCATCGTCAGTATCATTTTTGCGCTGACGATCTCATTTGGTGAATTTGGTGCCAGTACTTTCCTGACCCGACCATCCTACCCCACCCTCCCGGTTGCCATCTTCAGGTATATCTCTCAACCGGGTGCGCTTAATTACGGTCAGGCTTTGGCTATGTCAACATTGTTGTTGCTTGTTTGTGCAGGTGGTATCTTTGTCATAGACCACTTCAATTCATCAAACAGGGATTGGCTCTAATGCTCACAGTCGAAAACATCGAAAAGACCTATCAGGGACAGCCTTTGTTGAAAAAGGTTTCATTCAATATCGATCAGGATGAAACCGTTTGCCTTTTAGGTCCTTCAGGCAGCGGAAAGAGCACCTTGCTGCGAATCATTGCCGGGCTTGAAAATCCTGAAGCAGGAAAAGTATTCTGGAAAGGTGAAGACCTATCTCTCATTCCTGCTCATCAGCGTCGATTTGGCTTAATGTTCCAGGATTATGCCCTGTTTCCCCACCGCAATGTCGCTGAAAACATCGCTTTTGGTCTCCGAATGCAGAAACTGCCAAAACCAGAAATAGATCAAATCGTAGCAGAGGCTTTGCAGACGATAGACATGTCAGCATTTGCAGACCGGAAGGTCACCGAACTATCAGGCGGGGAGCAGCAGCGTGTTGCGCTTGCCAGAGCACTGGCCCCTGAACCACGCCTTTTGATGCTGGATGAACCGCTTGGCGCCCTTGACCGGACCCTTCGTGAACAGCTTAGCCGGGAGCTGCGCCGTATCCTGCGCGAAACAAAAGTTCCTGCGATCTATGTTACCCACGACCAGGAAGAAGCTTACGGTATTGCAGACCGTTTGTTCCTGCTGCATGATGGTCAGATCATCCAGGATGGACAACCTCACGAGATATACCAGCACCCAAGCAATACCTGGGTTGCCCGTTTTTTTGGTTTGGGAAATTTAATTGAAGGGCAGGTCATCGGCAGGTCTCCCCTCGTTGTTGATACTGGACTGGGGAATATCCAGGCGCATTATGATGGTGAAGGGCCATCTCCCGGAGCAAGAGTAACGCTCCTCTTCAGACCGAACCAGGCATGTCATGACACAATAAATTGCATCAACCAGATTTCAGGGGAAGTGATTGACAGTGTATTTCAGGGTGAAACCTACCGGGTTGCGTTAAAGATCAATCGACAGGTTGCAGAATTCAATGTGATCCTCCCCCACGCACATAACATCGGTGAAAGAATGACCATTAGCTATAATGCTGAGAATATTCTCTGCCTGGAAGATGAAGATAAACCAGCATGAACACTGAAAACCAGAGGATCATCATTAGAAAACTGGATGTTGACCATCGGGAAACATGGCGTTATGAAGGGTGCATCCTGAAACAAGAACCTGACAGCCTGTTGATCGAAGCAAAATTTAACCGGGATGATCTTCAATTCCACGGCATAACCCTCAAACGAAATGACCGCTTTCTTGAACGCTATTATAAGGATCGCTGGTACAACATCTTTGAGATGCATGATCGCGTGGATGACCATCTCAAAGGCTGGTATTGCAATGTGACAAAACCAGCCGAATTCAAACCGGGGGAAATCACTTATGTGGATTTGGCGTTGGACCTGCTGGTGTTTCCTGATATGGAATTTCTCATCCTGGATGAAGACGAATTTACCACCATGAAGATCGATGAAGTAAGCCGGAATAAAGCCCAGCAGGCTCTCGATGAACTTATCACTTTGGTTAAAACCGGCAAACTCAGGAAGCTGTTCCTGTATTAAAAGAGAGACACAATCTGAGTGTCTCTCAACCTAAGGAGTATTCCTGTAAAATATTAGTTTAGGGATGTAAAATCGATCCTCGTTTGGGTTTTACCGAGCATTTCACAACCCATTGCAATCGATCAGTCAATACTCGGTCTAATATCCAAAATTCATGTTGTTGAAGATTTCGGTGAACGGTCCAAAGCACAAGGGGACGGAAATACCAAAGACACCCAAAACAACCAGGATCACAAAGCAACCAGCAATCAATCCGAAGGCAATATTGATCCATCCCAGGATGACGCCCCATTTTGCCATGCTCATACCGGAATAACGTCCTGCACTTTGCCTGATCTCCTTTTTTGCCATATTGCCAGTGATGATGGCAGCGATGGCGCCTATGACAGGCACAATGAAATAGCTGGCTATCCCGGCAATCAAGCTGATGACTGCCAGGGAAGATGTCTGTTGTGCATATCCTGGGGGATAATTTTGATTAGTCATTTGGGCTCCTCATAATTCATAGTAATCTTTTTAGGTATGGCACACTTAGGAAGGTTTGGGACCCCGGATTGATCGCCGGGTCAACCACCAGATGATCCATATTGCTAATATCAGCAGTATGACCCCCACAACAACCGGGAGCAAGACGGATAATATCGATAGTGTTGTTGAAACGACATCCTCCAGGATGCTGACTGGAATATTAGCTGCTCCAGCAGTGGTTGCGGTTATGGCAGGTCTGACAGCTGCCGCCTTCACAGCATGGACCGTTCCTGCAACAAGCAGCCCCGCGGCAATGGAGATGATGGGATGAATTTCAGTGATCACGGTTGCACTGGCTGCAAACAGGATAGCGCCTGCTGCCGGGCGAATGAACGTCTGAATAATATCGTTGACATGGTTGACTGCGGGGACCTTATCAGCAAAGAACTCCACCAGAGACAGCAGTGCTAACAGCCCGATGATCCACCAGCTTTCAAGTGCAGTCCATGGGTCAGACAGCACGATCAAATTTGTGAATCTCGCCAATAGCGAAACGACCAATAGAGGAATATAGGCATTTAATCCTGCACTGGCTGATAGGCCAAACGCTGCCAAGATATCCATTCTGAATCCTTTCCTTCCTGATTTCAGCTTAAATTATAGCTGAAAACTAAAATAGCTTAAACCCTTCCCAAGTCCCCGTCCACAGATAACGCAGCAGATCAATCACACCAACCTGAAGGAGGGCAAAAATAAAGCCGCCGATCAGAGGCAGGATTAACCGTTTTAATTTATCAAAAGTATTGTCCTTTTTGAACAGCATTACAAGGACCATGCTGTAAACCATGCTCAATAAGACAAACACGCCAGCAGCACTCATTATGGATAGTGGATACAACAGCCAGGGCACCTCCAGCAGGACTAGGCTGTCAAAAATTGCTGCTGATAATATTAATCCAAGAACCTGTTTCCAGTTTCCAAGTGATGATTCATCCTCCCAGTCAACAAACATCGTCTGAATGAAAGAGGGCATCAGCAGGGCCGACACGGCCAATCCCATTCCCGTACCTGTGAGCAGCCGGGTCCAGTTCTGCGTTTCATACAGGGAAGGTATGATGGGCACCAACATCGAAAACGAATTGGCACCATCAAGAACCCAGGCAGCAGCGAACACACCAAAGAGGATCAGCACAGGAACAGGGGGCATCTTTCCCTTTTTCCCCTGGACGGACTGGTAGCCCAACCCCAGTAAAGCGCCGAGGAACATGCCTGTGCAGCGTGCACACATCGGCAGAGGGCGCCCACCCAAATAATAGGTGCGTGCCTCGATCTGGTGGCAGACCGCATAGCCAACGGCATGGGTTTTTCCAAGCAGTCCTTCTGGCGTTTTTATCAACCAGATGACTGTAAGAAGAACTGCCGCTACAACAACCACCCAACGCCAAAGTGAATTCTTAGGTAATGTTTTCGGTGAATCACTCATACTGGCTCAAATTATAGATGCATCCCACTATGATAGCAAGGACCAATATACTGACTATACGAAACATCGTAAGGGGCTTTATTACCACGTAGAGGCGAGGCATGCCTCGCCTCAACAATAAAAAATCCGTAAAACGATTCTTAATAATACACACAAAAATTCCCGGGATATATGAAAATCCCGGGAATTTGGTAATTCAGCTTATTTTTCAGGTTCCCACAAGCGCTCATGCGCCGTTGCAAGCCAGTCAATGATTTGAATGTTCTGCGGACACACGGCTTCACATTCGCCACACTCCACGCAGTTATCCGCTCTCGCTTTCGAACTGATCATGTTCTTATAAGCCCAACGGGCATGACCCCATGCATCATAAGCCACCGCATCATTATAGAGATTAAAGATCCTTGGGATAGCCACGCCGCTTGGGCATGGCAAACAGTATTCACATTCAGTGCAGGGAATAGGTGCCAGGGACCCATAGACCTTGCGAGCTTCTCGAATTAATCCGTGGTCTTCTTCTGTTAATGACCCAACGGATGCGGTAGAAGCAGTAACGAGGTTCTCTTTTACATCGTCCATTGTATTCATACCGCTGATTGTGACTGAAACTTCTGGCTGGTCCCAAAGCCAGTGGAATGCCCAGGCTGCTGGCGTCCAATCTCGATCGCTCTTCGCCCAAACTTCAGCAACAGGTGCCGGGGGTGGGTTCTTCGCTATCCGGCCGCCGCGCAAAGGCTCCATCACCACCACCGCCAATCCACGATCTGCAGCCAGCTTCAAGCCCTTTCGCCCGGCCTGATAATCCACATCCATAAAGTTATACTGGATTTGCGCCATAGTCCAGTTGTCGTATCCATTGATGATCGATTTATAAACAGGATATTCATCATGGAATGAGAAGCATAAGTGCCCAAAGAGGCCTTCAGACATTTTCTTTTCAGCCCAGGTGAAAACATCCAGGGCTTTGACTTTTCGCCAGCTTCCTTTGCTCAACGCATGCAGCAGGTAGAAGTCGATATAGTCTACATCCAGGCGTGTCATCTGCTCCTCAAGTAAGCGGTCAAAATCATCCGCTTCTTTGACTTTCCAGCAGGGCATTTTTGTTGCTAGCTTTACTTTATCTCGGTATCCATCTTTCAAAACCCGCCCTACTAATGGTTCGCTCTGTTCCTGGTGATAGGGATAAGCTGTATCCACATAATTCACCCCCGAGTCAATCGCATGACGGATCATCTCTGTGGCCAAAGGTTCATTGATCTTCCCGCTGTTATCATCAAGTATTGGCAGGCGCATTGCCCCAAATCCCAATGCTGAGACCTCCCAATCCAGAGACCCAAATTTTCGATATTGCATCTTCAACCTCTTTTCATATCATTAAACATTTACACTATTATACCAATACCTAAGAAAGCCTTCCCATGGAGGGAGGTGGAAGGCCTGCGGCATGCGGGATAAATCAGCGTTGACAAACCATACAGATTATGTAATACTTTCCTTACAACAAAATAAGTTCCCTTCTAGGATATCTTTCAATCCCACGAAGAGAGGAGGTGGTGTACCATGATAGACAGTAGTTACTTAACAACGGCTGTGGCACCCCTCCTCAGAAGTTTTCGATAAGGGTGCCATAGCCAAAGAAAGATAGCCGCCCGTCCAACGGGTGGCTTCTTTTTTGTTTGATATGCGTTTTCTCTCAAGTTGTATAATCTAAGAAAAAGGAGATTTGATGAAAAGTCATATCTGGTGGATTCGACGCGATATCCGCTTGCAGGATAACTCAGCCCTAAACGCTGCTCAATCAAATACGGATTTTCTCATTCCACTATTCATCATCGAGCCAGAGTTGATGGCAAATGCTGCCCCGACAAGAAAAGCATTCCTGATCAATGCTCTGACAGATCTCGATCATCAACTGAAAAACCTGGGCAGTCGTCTGATTATTCGTATTGGTCCTGCATTGTCTGCACTTAGGGAACTGGCTGATGAATTAGGTGAGATTCGGATATTTGCTCATGAGGATTTCAGCCATTTTGCCCTTAAGCGGGATGAAAAAGTCAACGCAAATTTCAACCTGTTCAGCTTACCAGGTATAACTATCCGCCATCCCACAGACATACTCAAGACAGATGGTAAACCCTATACTGTTTTCACACCTTTCAAGAATAAATGGTACGGTGCACCATTGCCGGTCCTGGAAAATTGTTTGCCGGTACCCAGGAACCTGCCTCCTGTTCCTGAAGGTGTACAATCGGAGAACTTGCCAAAAACGATTCAAATTCCTGGATTTCCCGCCACTATGCAGGAAGGTCAGAACCGTTTATCAAGATATTGCATTGGATAATATTCAGAATTATCACATCCAACGCAACCGGCTTGACTTGGAGGGTACCTCAAGGCTCTCACCATATTTGAGGTTTGGATTGATATCAGCAAGAGAAGCTTTCGCACTTGCAAATTTATCTTTGTTGATGTCAAACCACGATCTTACACATGAGGGAATCCAGACTTGGATGAATGAGTTGGTCTGGCGGGAATTTTATACAGCCATCCTCTTCCACTTTCCCAGGGTTATGAAGGAGTCCTTTCGAGAGGCTTACAACGATATTCCCTGGCGAGATTCCCCTGAAGACCTTCTCGCATGGCAATCGGGTGAAACAGGCTACCCGATTGTAGATGCCTGTTTGCACCAGCTAATAAAAACAGGATGGATGCATAACCGTGGACGGATGATAGTCGCCTCCTTTTTGACCAAAGATCTACTGATCAACTGGCAGAAAGGTGAGGAATGGTTTATGGCGAACCTAATCGATGGCGATCCAGCTGCAAACAATGGCGGTTGGCAATGGACAGCAGGCACAGGAACCGATGCCGCTCCCTACTTCCGCATTTTCAATCCAGTCCTGCAGGGGAAGAAATTTGATCCTGATGGTGCCTTTATTTCTAAATGGCTTCCAAAGTTTCAAGACCTGCCAGTGAGGTTCCGTCATGAACCATGGAAATTATCTGAGAATGAAGCGGAGAAGTATCATTTTCAACTTGACCGAGATTATCCTCATCGCATTATTGACCATTCATTTGCCCGACAGCGTGCGCTGCATGCTTACAAATCTGCCCGGAATAAGTCCAATTAATTTCTTCATTGGTTCAAACAATTTACCTTTTCATGCAACTTTTTCCATCGAGTAATCGTATATTGGATAGAAAGGAGAATGACAATGATAGGATTAATTAAAGGTTTATTCGGTTTGATTTTCGGTCTGATTTTTAAAGGATTCTTTGGACTGGTATTCGGCATCCTGGGTATTGTTTTCGGAATCCTTTTGCCGTCTTGTTGGTGCTGGCAGTTCCTGTTCTGCTTTTAGTTTTGATCTTCTGATGAAAGATATCCCATGGTCAGGAGATCATGGGATTAATATTGACCTCGTGTAGTGCGGTCGAAAAACTGGACATAACAATAAAGGAATATGATATTGTTGTGGGGGTAGAAAATAAGCAGGAAACGACGCTACACATTCAGAAAGAATTACAAGTTAGACACGGTCATGGAAGGATTTCGAGGGGATAAGAGCATCTCATAGATTTGCCGAGAACGGGACATTACCGATTTGTTGTTTTACAAATATCGGGATACATTTGTGGAGCATGCTGATAAGATCTTTGAAGATCAACGCGGAATCAACAAGCGGAAAATGAAGATCGGATTGCGGAATTAGAACGCTTGGTAGGCTGGTTGACGGTGGAAAATGATATCTTAAAAAATGCCCAGAGTTGGCTGGACACAGCCAGCAGGAACGGCGGGAGATGACCACGACAATCAGCAAAGATTACTCGGTGAAAGCAATCTGTGAAGTGTTTCAATGGCGCTATTTGATCATAGAATAATTCCCAAAAAGGATTGCTCCCGAGTGTTTAATTATCGTTTCTTTGTCATTTTATCCTCGCGGATTGTGTTTTGACTTTATTGAATTCAAATTCCTCCAAATCGTCACTTTATACGTAAAGCCAATTTTGAGCTTGTTTTGAGACTTTTATATGATATACTAAATAATAGTAAAAAATTTCCTGAATTATCACAATTAACATCACAGCAGGTTCTGGAAACGATTTGCTATATCAATTCATCGAGATGGCGCACAATCATCATGAAGCATAAAGGAAGAGAAGATGAAGAAAATTTCCTCTATAAAAGTACAAAGGCTGAAAAGATTATCTTATGCAACAGGTCTCTTGAGCCTGGTGTTGGCTGTTGCTCTCAGTCTGCCGGCTGGTTTAACTCTGGCAGCGGATCTTTTTGCAACCGCACCAACACTGGGTGCAGCGGGGAGTTATTCCGTTCTGGCTGGTACCACGGTGACCAATACCGGTGGCACCACCATGCCAGGAGATCTGGGTGTCAGTCCTGGATCGGCAATTGTTGGCTTTCCCCCAGGCATTGTTGGCCCTCCGGGTGAGATTCGTACCATTACAGCTGCAGCACTTGCCCAATCAGATGCTGATATTGCGCGGCTTGCTCTGGAAGCGCAGGGGCCGGGAACAACTACCGGATCTGAGCTTGCCGGTTTGACGCTTTCTCCTGGTGTGTATACTGTGCCAGGTGTCTCCCTTCTATCTGGAGGAACCCTCACTCTCGATGGAGACGGCGTCTATATCTTCCTGACCAACGGCCTTACGTCCACCGGCACGGTCAGTTTGATCAATGGTGCTAGTGCATGTGATGTGTTTTGGCGTGATGCCAGCAGTGTGACTATTGGCGGGGGCAATTTTGTAGGAACGATTATCGCTCTCACAAGCATCAGTATGGGTACTGGTGCAAATTTGCAAGGTCGCGCGATTGCGCAAAATGGCGCAGTGACTCTCGATACAAATACTTTCACCGGGGTAGAATGCCTTACGGTTCCTATCGAACCAACAGAAGAGCCAACAGAAGAACCAACAGAAGAGCCAACAGAAGAGCCAACAGAAGAACCAACAGAAGAGCCAACAGAAGAACCAACAGAAGAACCAACAGAAGAGCCAACAGAAGAACCAACAGAAGAGCCAACAGAAGAACCAACAGAAGAACCAACAGAGGAGCCAACAGAAGAACCAACAGAGGAGCCAGAGACCCTCCCCGAAACCGGCGGTGATCTGGCTGGACCTGGATCTCAAATAATTCGGATCAGCCTGGGTGTGTTTAGCCTAACTTTGATCCTGTTTGGGTTTATGTTAAACCGTAGAGCTCAAAAAGCAAAAAGATAAATCAGCACAGCTGACCTTTCTTACGCTTTCAGACAAACAATAAGTGCTTTTTCATCAGGTATAATGCCATCAATATGGAAAAGCACTTTTTCATTAGATCACCTTTAGGGCTGATAGGTTTACTTGTCGGATTACTGGGGTTAGGGTTGCTCCTCCTGGCGATCTTATGGAAAGAGCCACAAAACCCCAACATCTACTATATGTCGGATAACACCCTGGAAAAAATCCGGATCACGACCACAGTCAGCCAGGAGTCAATAGCAACTCCACAAGCTGACCTCTTTCTAACAACCCCAACCAAACAGGCAGGTTTTAAACACACACCGACACCAGAGTGGATGACTTATGATGGCATCGACTTCCGCAATAAAGATGTGGAAGTCCTATTCACCATGTTATGTAACCAGGACACAGTCTATTTTAAACCCTTTCGGGTTGTCCCCTACACCCCAGAAATTATGCAAAGTGGCGAATTTTCAAATGACCTTGATTTTTCAGTTGCCTGGGAACATCTGGGGTATTACGGGTTGTGGATCCATTCAGGATTGTCGTATAACATTGGCGAACTGACGGCATACCCCCTACAAATCAATATTGAACAAGACGCTCGGGGTTTCCTTCGGACTCCCAGCGAGGTTAGCCAATACTTTGAGGATTGTATGATCAACGCTGAAATGCGGACGCATCAGGATGATTCGGTTTCCATCAACAAAGTCGTAGCAGCAGTCCGTGTTCCCTCTTCGGAGGTCAATGAAGTCAGCAGGCACGCCATGGACCTGGTTCCCTACCTCGTAGAGACCTATCCGGATAGCGGTTTTGACAAGATGTCTCCTCCCGGCCTGTTGTTCTACTTTTGTGGGCAACAGCTCAAAGGAGAGACAGCAAACCCGAATTACAATAAGTGGACTCAAGCACGGTTCATCATCGGCGTTATACCCTTAACTGATTATTAACCTATAAACCAGTTTTAACCCACTCACTGCAAATCCTTTTGTTCTCGCAGGTGCCCTCAGTGCAAAGCCTCCTGTAGTCACCATCGAGAAACATTGACCGAAGGTCTCAACAATCTTGCTCGCGGTGTGGAGACTGGAGCGAACCAGGGGGTGAAAAAATTCATTTAGATCAAATCCAGCTTTGGACGGTAATGCTATGCTTCCGCCAGGTGCACCTGGGTGATATCAACCGAACCTGCCAGGTCAGCAATCGTGCGGCTGAGTTTACGCACACGGTGATAAGCACGGGCGGTCAATCGCAGCTGGCGCAAGAGTTGCTGGAGGTGGTGGTGCCAGTGGACTGGTTAGCTTCACTCCAACCGGCCGGTTTTGAGGGACGTTATCTCACATTTAATCGCCAGCAAGTCCTGTCCGATCAATATTGCACGGTAAGCCCCTTACTTCAGTCACCATCAACCGCAAAACTTTGGGGATTGAAATGGCTTGGCGGAAAATTGGTGGTGATTCGCGAAAATTCTTCCTCTCGCGTGAGAGGATGACACTCATCTATCCCGCGCCAGCGAATTCATTGCGCATCTACCTGTACTATCCCGTTCGCATCAAAGATGTGTTAGCACGGCAAGGTGCAACGCTGTGGCGGCTGGCGCACGGCGACCCGCAAACGCAAGCTGCCGCAGCGCGTACCAATCGGGTTACTGCGCTGCGCGACTGGCTGATGTCGGAGTGAAACACCCGCTCTCGTTCACGTCCCGTTGAGCTTTTCAGAAGATACGGCGTTATAGATAAGACGAATGCAGAACTTCCAGGTTCAAATTGGGAGTATAATTTGTTCTGAGGATGTACTCACATAACATATTCGAGATGGCTCCATTTTGAGATAGGAGTGTTCATATGTCTGACAAAAAAGCCAGGAGGAAACCAAAGTACAAATCGCCAGTTGTTGTTCCCCTCGGTGAATTGTCCCGAGGAATAGGTTATTGCGCAGCCGGGTCACACGCAAGTCCCGGTTATTGCTCGGCTGGTCCTGGTGCAGCAACAGCTTGTACGGCCGGTATTACTGCAACAACAGCTTGTACGGCCGGTACTGGTTTTTGATAGCAGATTACACTGCCGGGAGCGGAAAGTAAGAGACCCCATTAAGCCTTGCCTGACGCTCTAATGCTACTTTTTGCGAGATGATTTTCCCAAGCCGAATGTAGCGTTAGGATGAGGAGTGCTCGTTCCGGAACAATAGCTCAAGGTTAATTGAACTTATCCTTATAGCGAGATGTCAGGTAGCGTTGTTGCCCCGAGTGTAATATCTGAATGGAATGACCAATGAATCAAACGGATAAACCGATTGCCAATCCCATCATTGTGCTCCGGGAGGAATTTGATGACTGGGCTATCCTCTTCAACCCAGATACGGCTAATGCCGTGGGAACCAATCCTGTCGGTGTAGCAGTGTGGAAACGGATGGACGGAAAGAGAAGCCTCGAGGAAATCGTGGCGGAGGTCAAAAACAGCTTCGAAGACACTCCGGACGCCGCCTATGATGAGATCGTCACTTTCATTGACACGCTGGCTGAAAAAGGTTTTGTGGGGTTGGAACTGGAGCACAATTAGCGGGTGTCAGAGGAACTGAAGAGCAAGGTAGAATCAGTGCTGTCAAGGGTGATGCGTACCCCACGCAGTCTGGACATTGAAATCACCTCCCGCTGCAATCTGCGCTGCCGTTACTGCTACTTCTTCAACAACCCGGCGGTAGAGTACCGGGACCTTCCCACGGACGAGTGGCTGAAGTTCTTCAATGAACTGGGGTCGCTCGGCGTGATGAACGTCACCCTGGCTGGCGGGGAACCCTTTATCCGGGAGGACCTGCCCGCGCTCCTCGAATGTATCGTCCGCAACCGGATGCGATTCTCGCTCCTATCCAATGGTTCGCTGATTAACGACGAGATCGCTGCTTTCATCGCTATCACAGGCCGCTGCGAGTATGTCCAGGTGTCATTGGATGGTTCATGCGCAAAGACACACGACTCCTGTCGCGGCAAAAGCTCTTTCGACGGCGCGATTCGCGGCATTCGCACCTTGCAGCGCCATCAAATAAACGTGGCAGTGCGTGTCACCATCCATCGGAATAACGTGCATGATCTGGAAAATATCGCTCACTTTCTTCTAGAGGAACTAGGTCTGGCAAGTTTCAGCACTAACTCTGCCGGACACTTGGGCACATGCCGCCTGAACGCGGATGATTTGCTGCTGAACATGCAGGAGCGTCAGGAAGCGATGGCGACATTGCTGTATCTGGTGGAAAAATATCCTAACCGCATCTCGGCAACCGCTGGCCCGTTGGCTGAAGGACGCATGTGGCGCCGGATGGATGAAGCATGGGCACAGAATGCGCCAGCCTTTCACAACGGGGGCTTCCTCACCGGATGCGGCTGCCCGAGTAATAAAATCTCCGTGCATGCCGATGGCGTAATCGTTCCCTGCAGCATGTTAGCCCATGTCGAATTGGGGCGCATCAATCAGGATTCTCTGGTAGAAATATGGCACCACAACCCAGCTCTGAACCAGCTGCGTCACCGACATACGATCCCACTGACCGGTTTTGAGTTTTGCGCCGGCTGTTCATATATTCCCTATTGCACAGGCAACTGTCCGGGGCTGGCTTATACCATCACTGGCCAGATAGACCATCCCAGTCCGGATGCATGTTTGCGACGATTTCTTGAAGAGGGGGGCACGATTCCATGAGCTTGCCGAGTGGTATGAAAGAGCAAAAGACGGGTAGGTTGGAATGCATACGATCAACACGTTGTATTTCTATTTAACCGAAGGGTGTAACCTCGCCTGCCGCCATTGTTGGCTGGCTCCTGGGTTCGACGCCACAGGCAACCATTACCCCACCTTACCGGTTGAGTTGTTCGAGACGGCCATCCGCGAAGCCAAACTGCTGGGGTTGAGTGGCGTTAAACTTACCGGCGGCGAGCCGTTGCTGCATCCCCACATCACACGTTTGCTGGAGATCGTCAGGCGTGAAGAATTGAAGCTGATAATAGAGACCAACGGCCTGCTGTGTACGCCGGAAATTGCCGCGGAGATCGCCAAATCTCCCGATCGATTCGTATCCGTAAGTATCGACGGAGCTGATGCGGCAACCCACGAATGGGTGCGCGGCGTGCCGGGAGCTTTCGAAGCAGCCCAACAGGCGGTACGCAACCTTGCGGTCGTCGGCATCCGGCCACAAGTAATTTTCTCGATGATGCGCAAGAATGCCGGCCAGGTGGACGACATGGTGCACATGGTCGAAGAACTGGGTGCAGCTTCGCTCAAGTTCAACGTGGTACAGCCCACCGCTCGAGGCGAGAAGTTGCATGAAGCCCAGGAGACCCTTGACATCGCTGACCTCATCGCGTTGGGGCGGCATGTGGAACAGGAACTGGCGTCCAAGACCAAGTTGAAGATCTTCTTTGATTACCCACACGCTTTTAGAGCCCTGCATCGTATCGTCAGCAGGGACTGGTGCGGCGTATGCGGGATCTTTGGCATCCTGGGCGTCATCGCCAGCGGACACTATGCCCTGTGCGGCATCGGCGAGCAGATGCCGGATCTGATCTTTGGTGAGGTAGGGAAGGACCTCTTGGAAGAGGTATGGCGAGAAAACGCCATCTTGAAAGCGCTGCGAGAGGGATTACCCGAGCGATTGGAAGGGGTGTGCAGCCGTTGCCTGATGAAGGGACGCTGCCTGGGCTCGTGCGTTGCCCAGAACTACTACAGCAAGGGCAGCCTGTGGGCGCCATACTGGTTCTGTGAACAGGCAGAAGAAGCCGGTCTATTTCCAGCTTCACGTCTGGGAACAAGATCCACGCGCAGAAATGCAGAATAGTAACGGGAATGTCCCTGGGGTTATGTTCTTCGCTGCTTACGTCGGCCCCAGCATGAATCCGACTCTCCGCGAGCTGGAAATCATGGAGATTATGCCTTATGACAGCAGGCCCATACACGTTGGCGATGTGACCTTTTTTCTGCCACCGAGGGCTGATCAACCGGTCGTGCACCGCGTTGTCCGTGTGACCCCAGCAGGTATATCCACACTCGGTGACAATAACACCCAAGAGGATCCTTTTCTTTTGCATCCAAAGAGCATTAAGGGCCAGGTGGTGGCCGTCTGGCGTGGTCAAAAGCGGCGGAAGATCGCTGGCGGCTACCAGGGCCGGTTGATAAGCCGCTGGCTTCGTTGGCGACGAGTTCTTGACCGTGGCGTGTCTCTACTGCTGCACCCCTTTTATCGGGCGCTATCTCACTGTCGGTTGATCGCCTGGGTGTTACCTGCTCCACTCCGGCCGCGAGTCGTCGTCTTCCACGCCCAAGGTCGGGATCAGTTTCAACTTCTGCTGGGAAAGCGTATCATTGGGCGATACGATGACCAGAGGCATCAATGGCAGATCCAACGGCCATTTCGCTTGTTTGTGGATGGAAGGGCGCTGCCAAGGCAACAGGAGAAAGACCGACCGACCCGGCAAGTTTAGACTGAACGGCAACGAACCATGAACCCTTTACAGAAACAAGAAATGGTTTATAACCTCATCCTGGCTGATGGAAGTCATCGGGAAATTGCCGCTGGGGGCGAGCAGGCCATATCCATCGTTTCACAACTGGGAAGTGCGATGCAGTTATCCATGGCCACAGGCGCAATCGAACCGCCTCAACGCGGCAATCTGTGCCGCCTTCTCGTCCAGATTGACGCGCACTCGTCCGTGGCAGATTGGTATATCCCGTTAGTATCAGAAAATGACGGCGTGGTTGTCTGTATTCTGCGCCCATACAATCACAGCGATGGGTTGTATATCCAGCTTATGCAGCTATCACTGGTTATTGCTCGCGAAGCGCAGGCCTGTGGAGGAGTCCTCATACACGGTGCCCTCGCTGAACTGGATGGCATGGGTGTGATCTTGGCTGCGCCGGGGGGGACGGGAAAGACCACTGCCAGCAATCGTCTTCTGGCTCCGTGGCGCTCGCTGTGCGACGATACCACCCTGGTGGTGCGGGATGCGCAAGGGAACTACTGGGCGCATCCCTGGCCCACCTGGAGCTGTTTCCTGGATGGGGGGACGGGGGGACATGGGATGTACAAAGCGCCGTGCCTGTCAAGGGCATCTTCTTTTTATCCCAGGCGATCGAGGAACGGGTGGAACGGGTAGGACCCGGGCATGCTGTCAGCTTGCTTGTCGAATGCGCCGAACAGGCTTCACAGCTCATGGCGCGGGGTTTGAGCAAAGAAGAAAATCGTGCCCTGCACATGGAACGGTTTAATAACCTTTGCGCCTTGGCATGGATCGTACCCGCATACTTGCTTCATATCAATCTGACTGGAAATTTCTGGCGGGAGATCGAACAGGTGCTGTAGGTCGTAAGTCACGCTTCTCGCCTGATTTGACCATTCTATTTGTACCTGACGGCCTTGGGCGTCACTTGTGGATGCCCTATTACATTCCAGGAAACCTTGCCGGTTCTTAAAATAAGAGGCTGTCTAAAAGGCAGCATCTTTTTCGTTAAGAACAAGAGAAAAAGCCCTGTCAGGTTGTTACTCATTTTCGCGAAGGGGAAAAGGCTTGAAGCATTGTATAAGGTTGCAATTACGACAGGCTTGCGTCAGGGGGAGATATTAGATTGAAATGGAATATTTTGGATTGGACCACTCACCAACTTTCTATCCAAGGCCCATGAGCGGGTACCAGAAAAAAGCTTAGTATTTTCAGAGCAGAAAACAGCAGCTGGCTGGAGGATGATAGATTTAGGGCTGGATACGATAATATCTTTTAAGGATCTCTATAAAAGACAATTGGTTGAGTGAGAGTTTATGGGGGAGAATTGGCAAGAAAATCATTTAATAATTCCATCATCAATTGTTATGCCTTTAGATAAAAGTATCCGTTAATCACCAATACAAGCAGTTATTAACAGAAGCAAATCTCCCCAATATCCGCTTCCATGATTTTCGTCACACTGCGACGAGTTTAATGTTGAAACAAGGCGACTATAAATAATTCCTGCAAGGTTTTTCAGGATCATCTCGGCCATAGTGATGGTGCCATGACTTTAATCGTGTATTCTCATACAATTCCAGGAATGCAGAAGAAAGCAGCCCAGATGATGGACGAGATTACGGCCATAATGGATATAAAAGAGCTATTTGAAAAAGTAGAAGGTCAAAATGGGTTGCAGTAAAAAATGAGCCCTCAATTCTTGAAGGCTCTGGTTAATCTCTATGTATGGGGGGTGAACAGATGTTTTACAATTGTAATTACCGCCTCCGTGGCGACTCGAACGTCTAACCTACCGATTCGAAGTTGTTTCTTCCTCAAAGCGTTCCCTTATAATCCCCTGACCAAAGGGAGGGGCACCGAAGACCTCCAAAACAGAATTGGTTTGAACAACATCGCTTTCCTCAAGAATTATCGTTAAATGCTCCCCACCTAATGTTTCCTGCTATAATTCAACACAGGACAATAAAGGAAATCCCATGACACTTAGAGACCACCTGAAATCAAATCCAGGAGCAAGGAAAGCTTCTCCAGATCGACAAACCTGTTTCCAAACATCTTCAAGCTTCAGGCATCTTGAAAGTACAGAACCAGAGCCGGTGATGTTCCAAAACATCGTCGAGTCTGATTTCCCGGTCATGGGCAACTTGTTTTGCACCAAAGCTTCCTTTGCTGATTACCTGGGCATCACCCAGACAGGATATCATCCCCACCCTCACCCGCGCGATCGATAACCATACACCCCCACAGGTTGTTTCCAGCGCGCCATGCCAGGAGGTCGTGATCGATCAACCGGACCTGGATCACTGCCCATCCTTTTCCACTGTGAAGGGGACGGCGGGAATTATATCACCTCAGGTGTGATGATTGCCGGGCATCCGGAATACGGTCAGAACCTGGATTTCCATCGCTGCATGCAGTTTTCCAAACGGGAGATGGCTGTTCGTGTGGTCAAAACACGCCATTTTGACACCTTCCTTCAGGACCAGGGGGCAGTGGATGTCGCCATCTGCGTCGGTGTCGCACCGAATATCCTGGTTGCTGGGGCAACTTCCGTGGAAATCGGATTGGATGAACTCGAGATCGCCAATGCATTGGAGCCTTTCAATGTCGTGAAAGCTGTCACATCAGACCTGATGATCCCGTGCAGAAGCAGAATTTGTGATCGAGGGCACGGTTTACCGCGACCGCCGACATGCTGAAGGCCCATTTGTCGACCTGACTGAAACACAGGATGTCGTTCGCCAGGAACCCGTCCTGGAAGTCAAATGCATCACCCACCGGGAAAACCTCGTCTGGCACGCCCTGCTGCCTGGCGGCTTGGAACACAAACTCCTGATGGGGATGCCGCGTGAACCCACCATCTTCCGGGAGGTCAACCAGGTCGTCCACTGCCTGGATGTCAATATCAACCCGGGCGGATGCTCCTGGCTGCATGCCATCGTTCAGATCAAAAAAGAACACGAAGACGATGGCCGCAAAGCCATCGAGGCCGCACTACGAGGGCACCGCTCCTGCAAGCATATCTTTGTGGTGGATGAGGATATCGACATTTATGATCCGCTGTCCGTGGAATGGGCTATGGCGACCCGCTTCCAGGCAGACCGTGACCTGGTCATGCTGGGACGCGAGCGCGGCTCATCACTCGACCCCAGTGCCACTCCCGGCACGTACGAGACATGCAAGGTCGGCTTTGACCTGACAGCACCACTGACAATCCGGTGGAAAGACTTACAAAAAAGTCCCCTTCCCTCCTGTCGATAGATCGGAATTCATAACTTAGCGATTATCTTGCTTGAAAACATAAATCATGACGGCCCATCTGATACCTGATTACTAGTACCAAATAACTGATCTCACTATTCACAATTCACTACTCACTATGTACCTAACCAAGAAACAACAATCCCTCCTTTCCGGTGAAGCCGGTCCCGCCGCTCAAAAAGCCATGCAGATCCTTGAAACGCTGGGGCGTATCTATGACGCAAAGCACATGCTCCCGGTGTCAAGCGTGCAGGTCTCCGGCGTCAGCTACGCCAACCTGGGTGAGGCAGGGCTGGAATGGCTTTCCGAACTGGCAGCAGGTGGGGGAAAAGCACAGGTCTTCACCACCCTCAACCCGGCCGGGATGGATATTGAAAACTATGCTGCTTTGGGGATTGATGAAACCTTTGCGGAAAATCAGCGCAGGGTGCTGGCGGTTTTTGAAGAACTTGGCATAATCACCACCTGCACTTGCACGCCTTATTTGATTGGCAACCTACCTCGATTTGGAGAGCATATCGCCTGGGCGGAAAGCAGCGCTGTTTGCTATGCGAATTCAGTACTGGGTGCACGCACCAACCGGGAAGGCGGACCTTCCGCCTTGGCGGCTTCACTGACAGGCTGCACACCTGCATACGGCTTTCACCTTGATGAATACCGGAAGCCAACCATACACATTGACGTCAAGGGCTGATGTGAACACCAATCCAGATTTTGGGGCATCTAGGAAAGGTGATCGGTGATTATATTCAAGCTGAACCCACCCCACGAGTGCCCTTTATCACTGGCTTAGAATCAGCCAGCCTGGAAAACCTGAAATCCTTATGCGCCAGCATCGCCACCTACGGCGGGGTCGCTCTTTTTCATATCCCAGGGATCACACCTGAAGCTGATGCCTATCATCCGCCAGAAAACAATCTTCACATCACGCCATGCCATCTCCACTATGCTATGGACAACCTGACCAATGCAGATGCCGAAGAGGTCGACTTCATCAGCCTGGGTTGCCCACACCTTTCCTTGCGTGAGGTTCAGCGCATTGCCCACCTCATCCAGGGCAGGCACGTCAACAAAGAATTCTGGATCACCACCTCCCGCCCGGTCAAAGGCATGGCAGACCGCATGGGCTATACAAAGATCATCGAGGCGGCAGGTGTCAAATTCGCCACCGATACCTGCTGTGTGGTTGCCCCGATCAAGGGGCGTTTCAACGCCGTGCTGACCGACTCAGCCAAAGCCTGCTATTACGCCAGGGCTAAAAATAACTTCAAGACCCGCATTCGCACATTTGATGAGGTTATCATGGAGGCTCTGGAATGAAACTCACTGGGCGAATGATCTACCCCGGGATCTGTTCGTGGTGAAGCTCTGGTTAGTCAGAAGGGGATTTCCTTTTACGGCGGTGTCGACCCTGAAACAGGTGTGATCACAGAAAACGGACATGACCTTCAGGGGCAATCCATCGCAGGGAAAGTCCTGGTCTTCCCGTCTGGCAAGGGATCTACCGTGGGGTCATATATTCTTTACCGCCTCAAGAAGAACGGCAATGCCCCTATGGCAATCATCAACGCTGATTGTGAAACGATCATCGCTGTTGGCTGCATCATCGCCGAGATACCTTGTGTGGACCAGATGGATATTACTCAAATTAAAACCGGCATGAAGTTAGTTGTGGATGCAGATAATGGATACATTAATCTGCAAGATAGTATTTAGATTTTAATTATCTACTCCATTTTTCTAAGTATCAAACCTTGATGGGCTAGCACAGAGCCTAGCCCCTACATGGATTTAATATGTGTTGGGGTAGACCTCCGTGTCTACCCTGAAAGGCAGTGTCCACCATAATATCAAATCGTGTTGGACTACCTAATGATTAATCATATTTAACCAGTATAATGTCACCATGGACAAACCAAAACGGATCATCCTTGCCATAACCGGCGCTAGCGGTGCCGCCTATGGCATCCAGGCACTGAAAACCCTGAAAACCTGCGATTTGAGGTTCACCTGGTCATCAGCCCTATCGGGGTAAAAGTGATCAATGAAGAAACGGAACTCAACCTCAATACCCTCATGGCAACTGCAGATCACACCTATCAGCCGGATGACCTCACTGCACCGATCGCTTCCGGCTCATTCAACACGATCGGCATGCTGGTTGTTCCCTGCTCAATCAAGACCCTATCGGGCATTGCCAACAGCTACACTGAAAACCTGATCCAGCGTGCAGCAGACGTATGTTTAAAGGAAGGACGTCCGGTTTTGCTGGCTGTGAGGGAAACACCCTTACATGTCGGTCACCTGCGTCTGATGACTCAGGCTGCCCAGGCTGGCGCGGTAATTTATCCCCTCTCACCCTCTTTCTACTCCCATCCGGAAACGATTGATGATCTGATAAAGGCGACCGTCGGTCGCATGCTTGCCAGGATTGGCATTGAGAACGCTCTCTATAAGCCGTGGAATTAGTAAAATCTACTCTCTCTCAAATGGCGTACCCAGTGCCCCCGGTGGCTGAGAACGCATCCCCCGAATAATCTTAGTCACCCGAATCCTGGCCTTATCGGGAAGCATTGCGATCAACCGCTCCATCCACTCTGTATTCCCCAAATTGACCAGCAGCAGGGCAAGGATCATCAATGGGAACGGTGCCACCTGCAGGACCTGCGATGGAATGAACGTCACCGTCGACTGCATCACCAACCCCAACCACTGCAATAATGCGAACAGGTACCCGCCAAACGAGACACGTATAGGGTGCCATCCACCAAATATCGTTATCGCCAGCACGATCCACCCGATCCCATCCAGGCCTGTGATCGTCCCTTTCCATCCAGCTTTCACACTCAAGGTGTAAAGCGGCCCTGCTAACCCCACCAGCATTCCCCCAAGAATGGTGTATAGGTATCGTAGTCCAACGACATTGGCACCTCTTACATATGCAGCGGCAGGTTTTTCACCAATACCCCGCAGCATCAATCCGGGGCGTGTTCTTGAGATCCAGAACCATGCCCCAATAATCAACAGCATACTGACATAGGTCATGATGGAGTGATCAAACAGAAGGGTCCCGAGTATCGGGATGTCACTGAGGAGGGGGATGGGCTTGGCATACATGATCGGAGCTTGAGCGCCCATGATGGGGTTGCCCAGAAAATACGCTAAATTCTCGCAGGTGATAGCCAGGATGAACCCCACCGCAACCTGGGATTGTTTTAACGTGATGCTGCTGAATGCAATGATGGCGGAAACAACTCCGCCAACCAGTGCACCTGTCAGAAAACCCAAAAACAGGCTTTCGGTTTCCAAAGAGACCCAAAAGCCCATCATCGCAGACAGGATGATCAGACCGTTCAGGGATAGGTTGATCACACCAGCTCGTTCTGTTATTGTTTCTCCAATCGCAGCAATGACGATTGGGGCACCAGCTTCGATCACACCCGCCAACCCAAGAAGAATCATTTCACCAGTCATTTAGCCACCTGCCTCTTTCCCCAAAACACGCTGCTTTACACCCTGCATCAGCAGGATAAACAGGACCAGGCTGCCCTGCAGCACCCCGGTCAATGATGAATCGATTTTTAAGACGATCGGCAGCTGGATCCCGCCGATATTTAATGCGGCAAAGAAGAGAGCGATTGGCGCAATCCAGATCGCCTTATAGCTGATCAACATCGCCACCATCAACCCCAAGTATCCATAGCCACTTGAAATGGAAGGAATTAATCGATGATAGACACCTACAACCTGCAGTGCGCCGGTCAGTCCTGCAAATAAGCCGCAAATGATAAAGGCTAACATCATATGTTTTTTGGTCTGGATGCCCAACCGGAAGGCTGACTTGATACCCTTCCCAACGGCTTTCAGGCGCAAACCGAAATGAGTTCCCTGCAGTAGGAAGAAAATTATCACCAATCCGATAAGTGCAAAAGCGATAGATTGCCAGCTTATATCCAAAATCTCCAATGTCGGCAGCCAGTATTCCTTGGGAAATGGATCAGTACCGCTCATCGAAGCCACGCCTTCACGGCTCCAGGCGCCAAATATCAGCCCAATATTCAGTGCCGTTGCGATAAAATTCAATCCCAATCCCCCAAATATCTCGTTCACACCGCCATAGGTTTTCAAAACACCTGCAAGCGCTGCCCAAATAGCACCGCCCACCATCCCGCCAAAGATTGCTAGGATAATAACTACTGTCGGTGCCAAAGAAGTATCCTGAAAAAGCCGGATGACACCTGTTGTCAGGATTGCACCCAGGGCGATCTGACCCTCAATGCCGATATTCCATAAACCTGTGGAAAATGTAACCAGAAGACCGCAGGTCACCAGAACAATTGGGACCCAAACAATCAACACGTTGGTAATGCGGCTTGAACTACCAACCGCTCCTTGCCAAATCAAAAGAAATGTCTCTAATGGCTTTGCACCAACCAGGCGCAAGATGACACTGATAAATAAGAAAGCTAAAATGATTCCACCCAGTTGAAATAAAAATGAATAAAGGCGCGTGCGAGATTTATTCATCATGCTCCTCTTTGCCAAACACTTGCTTCCAGCCCTTCCCACCAATCAATTGCCCTAATTCTTCCAGGCTTGTTTGTGATGCGGTCAGTGGTGAAGAGACACGACCGCTGAAGAAGACCAGGATCCTGTCGCTGTAACGCAAAATCTCATCAAGGTCCGCTGAAATGAAGAAAATTGAAGCGCCATGCGCACATCGTTCCTTCAATTTATCCCACATATAGATAGCTGATTCAATGTCCAATCCCCTGGTTGGGTGCTCCAGGAGGATGACGGACAGCGAATCTTTCAACATGGAAAGCGCTGCTCTTTGTTGATTTCCACCTGACAGTGACTCAACTGGCGTTTCAGGTTGGCCGATAATGTGATATTCATCGATCTTCTTCTCTGCCTGTGTTCGAAAATGGGCTTTATCGATGAATAAAGGTTTCTTGCCTTCTGCCGTGATCGTGACATGTTCTGCTAAAGTTAATCCAGGGACAAGCCCTTCCTCCAACCTTGACGCTGGCAAGAATGACACACCGTTTTGCATAAATTCAAGATAATTCCTATGAGTCAAATCTACACCGTTAACGATCACCTTACCCGAAACAGGCCTCAACAAACCCACACAAGCCCGTAACAGCACATCCTGTCCACTACCTTCCATACCAGCCAGGCCAACAACCTCACCTGCACGAAGATCGAATTTAACCGGACCAATCTTTAGCGGATATTTTTCAACAACAAGGTCTTCAATAGCAAACATGATTCTTTCCTGGGCTAACATTTTTAGATCAGATAGTACGATCCGTTTGCCAAACATCATTTCAACCAGTTTGTCAGTATCGAAATGGTGCTTCAACCTCACCTACCAATATCCCTTTTCGCAAGATCGCTACTCGGTGACATAATATCTCAACATCTTCCAGTTTATGAGACACAAAGATGATCGTTTTTCCATCCTGCGCAAGGATTTTCAGGGCTGCAAATAACTTTATCCTTCTGTAATGCACTGATACCAGTAGTCGGCTCATCCAGGATCAGCACCCTGGCGCCCAGCCATAACAACCGCAGTATCTCTAATTGCTGCCGCTCACCAACGGTCAAAGTGTCAATATAAGCTTTTGGGTCCAGTGAAAAATCAAATTGTTCTTGCAGGTCCTGGAATTCTTTTGTGGCTTCCTTATGAGAAAACAATAAACCGCCGCTTTCTCCCAGGATGAAATTCTCAATCACCTGCATGGGTGGGAAATCAAGAGGGTCCTGGTGCAGCATCCCAATGCCATATTTGATCGCATCAGCAGGGGCATCTATGGACACTTTTTTGCCATCCAGAAGGATATCTCCAGAATCAGGCTGGATAAAACCGGAAAGGACTTTCATCAAGGTACTCTTCCCAGCGCCATTTTCTCCCAGGATGCCAAAAATCGCCCCTGCCTGGATCTCAAGGGATATATCAGCATTGGCATGCACATCACCAAAGTGTTTATTGATTTGCGTTAATCCAACATTCATAATTTGTGTTATTATATTCAAATGGGGAAGACGAATTCGTCTTCCCCATTCCGTAGTTGGGTAAATATTATTCTGAACGTCCCTCAATACCCTCAAGCAGTTGAGGCATGTACCAGACTTCAAGATCGGTAGCTGTTTCACCTTCAGCAAGAAATTCAGTACCGTCCTGGAAGTTCAATGGTCCTGTCCAGAGGTTCAAGCCGCCAGCGAGCTCATCGATGAACATTTGAAGTAGCGTTTCTGATTCAGGGTACATCGCTTCACCAGTGACGAAACCAATTGCAGAGGTGTCAGGATTGTTGATATCCTCCCAATCAGGCGGTAACCACTCAAATACAGATTCCCATGTGCCGTCTATCGCTGCTCCGATATGGCGCACATAGGCGGGACCCCAATTAAAGTACGGTGTGCCGAGACAAACATCTGGGGCTTCTTCACAGGCACCCTCGTAGTCATACGGGATGGCAAATACTTGATTTCCTTCGCTTGTGGCTTTGCGTGCCTGCACTAAGGCTTCCGTCGTGTCAATGCCTGAGATGATCACATCAGCACCGCCATTGATGAATTCATCTGCAACCTGTGTGGGATCTTCAGTGAAACCGGGGATGTTGAACCAGAAACCGATCCAGGTCACCTTGAAGCTCAAATCTGCAGGATCCTCCTCAAGGTAGTTTTCCCAGCAGTACTTTGCGCCTAAATACACTGAAGCAGCCAATCGCCGTGTTTCCTCATTGATCAATGGACCCAGATAGCCTATCGAACCAGTCAGGGTGTGCAGGGCAGCATCACAACCAGCGATCATTTTGCCGTATGGCATCTGCCCCATCACATTGACCAGATTGTCTAAGGGGACATAGTTTTCTCCATCTGCCCAAACAGAATCACCTGAGGCATGGATCACAAAAATGTCGGGGTTGTTCTGTGTGAATTCAACTGCATCAGCTTTCATGTCATCTGAGTTGAAGATGACCAGCTTCGCACCCTGCTGAACCAATTCCTCAGCCAGCTGCGACGGTGTTGTACCGGGTCGATCTGCTGTGTTCACCACATCAATGTAGATCATTTTCGCCCCGGGTACATTTTCTTCCACATACAAACCAGCTTCATAATGGGCCTGACTCCAACCCTTGTCATTATAAGGGCCAACCATCAGCAGCCCAAAGATGAACTCCTCTGGTTCCGCTTCTTCTTCCGGTTCTTCCTCCTCGACGGGTTCTGCTTCTTCCTCTTCAGGTTCTTCCACTTCCTCAACAGGAGCAGGTTCTTCTTCAGCGGGTTCTTCAGGTTCAACTGCAGGTTTACAGGCTGAAAGGATCATCGTTGGAATGAGCAGTAGGACAATAATCAAAAGTGTGAGTTTCTTGTTCATTTTTCTCCTTTAAATTGGTTTGATCTCCTTTTAGAGTTACATTTCTAATTGGGCTCTTAGATATCTCCACCTCCATTCTTAGTAATCACCAGGTTTTGATGGTTCCATCGCAACCTTGATGGTTATTTCAATCCTGTAGTCTTAAACTGCCAGATAGCCAATTATAAACAGGATTGATCAGTATCACTATTTTACACTGGAATCTTCTTTTTAATGGGAATAACAATAATTTCTTGCCAGGATTGATTCTTATAAATTTATCCTAATGCCATCTCATACACCCGATATCGCCTGATCGGTTCCACGTTCATTTTCATCAAGGCATTGTTCATGCGGTGATTAGTCTCAAGAACATAATTGATCTCCAAACACACCTGCATATCCTTCAATGCTTCATAAGTCGCCTTATATAAAAGCGTATCGATCGCTTTCCCATGATATGCTGGTACGACCCCCAGCGCCCACATGCGGTAGTTGCGGATCTTCTTCATTCCAAGGAGCATCTTCAACCAGCCAAAAGGAAACAAGCTCCCTTTCATCCCATGCAGGATGGTATTGATATCCGGCAGCGAAAAGGCTAGCCCGATTGGGTTCCCCGCTGAGTCTTCTGCGATCAACAGTGCGTCAGGATTCACAACTCGCTTCAAGTCATGCGCCATGGCATGCGCCTCATCTTCGGTCACAGGGTAATACCCCCAGTTTTCAGAAATTGACTTGTCGGCCAGAGCAACAATTGTTTTCAAATCGGCATCAAGATTATTCATATCCACTGGTCTGACCTTCACGCCATAACGTTCCTGGATTTTGTATGTCAGGGTCAGGAAGCGTTCAGGGAATTCGTATCCGCTCTGCATATCTGCTAAATATGCGATCAAATCCATGGCTTTTCCCAAGCCAAAGCTATCGAAAAAAGTTGCGTAATATGTTGGATTATGCGGAGCCAGGATCACCGGTGGTCGTTCTCCACCCTCGATTTCCAAACCCCATTCCTGAGAAGCAAAGCTCCAGGGTCCGCGCATGGCTTTCATCCCCTTTGAGACCAGCCATTCTTTTGCCGCAGAAAGCAGTTTATGTGCTGCGCCTTCATCCTCCACACACTCGAACGAACCAAATAAACCTATAGGCTGCCCCCAGTGTTCTACAGCTAAGTGGTCCACAAACGCAGAGCATCGTCCAACCACCTTTCCGCCATCTTTCAGCAGGAACAGCTGCACATCGCAGTGATCCAGCATGGGATTCTTTTTCGGGTCGAACTGCGCCTTTTGTTCAGAACGCAGCGGAGCGACCCAAACAGGATCGTCCTTATAAAGTGTGTAGGGAAGCTTGATGAACTGGCGCAGGTCGCGTTTGGTTTCGACAGTCTCAATATGCATAGAAAACTCCACTGATGATTGGATAACATGATACAGTTATCCCAATTGTAATCGGTATCCGAGGAATCAGGTATTGGGTAGCAGGTAGTAGGAAGAAGCTCATAGGTGATAGCTGATAGTTTATAGCACAAAGCTCAAAGCCTAAAGTTGTAAGGGGAAAGGTGGTAGCTTGTAGTTCGTAGTTTGTAGCTACAGGTTATTAGCCACTAGCTACAAGCCATCTCCTATCCCTTATCAACGATGAGCTTGCCTTTCTGTTTTACTACCAGTTTCAGGTTGCCAGCTACGAAGTCCCTGAAGCGAAGCGGAACGGGATTAGCTATCAGCCATGAGCTATGAGCTAACCTCCTTTTCCTTCCCCCAATAAATCCGGTATTCTTCTCACCATGAGCATGAAAGCTACTGCCGAAGCCCATCCAAATATCGCCTTCATCAAATACTGGGGGCTTAAGGATGAATCAAAGCGTGTTCCAGCCAACGATTCGATCTCGATGAACATCGGCTGCCTGACCACACGAACTACGGTTGAGTTCGACTCTTCTATAAAGGAAGACACGCTGAACCTGGATGGAAAATCTATCACCGGCCCCGCATTAGAGCGAGTCTCTCAGTTCATAGAAAGAATTCGTGCGATTGCTAGCCTCCCTTTCCACGCCAGAATCACCAGCGAGAATAATTTTCCAATTGGCGCAGGGCTGGCATCCTCTGCTTCTGCCTTTGCGGCCTTAGCGCTGGCCGGCACAACCGCGTTGGGTCTACAACTCTCAGAGAAAGAGCTTTCTAGCCTGGCAAGGTTTGGTTCTGGTTCCGCCTCCCGTTCCATCCCGGGCGGGTTTGTCGAATGGCGCACAGATTTACATACTGGCGAATCCTTCGCCCGATCCATCGCGCTTCCAAGTCATTGGAACCTGGTGGATGTGATTGCAGTTTTAAGTACAGAACACAAACAGGTAGGGTCTGAATCAGGAATGATGTCAGCACCCACCAGCCCATTTCAGAATACCCGTGTTCAGGACGCTCCCGGCCGCATGAATATTTGCCGAAGCGCTATCCTCAACCGGGATTTTGATGCCCTGGCTGAGGTGACTGAGCTGGACAGCAACATGATGCACACCGTAATGATGACCTCAAAACCACCGCTTTTCTACTGGCTTCCAGCCTCATTAGAGATCATGCTGGCTGTAAAGGGTTGGCAAAAAGAGGGACTTCCCGTGACCTATACACTTGATGCGGGTCCTAATGTTCATTTGATCTGCCTTGAGGAAGCCATGGATGAGGTTCTCGTCAGGTTAAATCAATTTTCCTCGATTAAGAACATCCTCAAAGGTCTTCCAGGGGGACCTGCTCACATAGTGGGGGCAAACACGCCAGAATAGTCAAAAGGGTATAATGAGGATCCAAATATTGAACAATAAAGTGTGTAATAAAACACACACTTTTAGTGAAGGAAAACAATGAGTATTGCGTTAATGATCTTGCAGGTTGTATTGGTGATCAGCGTCCTGATCTTCTTCCATGAAATGGGACATTTCCTGGCATCCAAAGCTGTCGGTATTCCGGTGGAAGAGTTCGGTTTTGGCTATCCCCCTCGTTTGGTTAAGATTGGTGAGTGGAAAGGCACAGAAATCACCCTCAACTGGATCCCCTTTGGCGGTTTTGTACGCCCGAAAGGGGAAGCTGATGATGAAGTTGAAGGCGGTATGGCTTCAGCCCCAGCCTGGAAGCGTTTGGTGATCGCACTGGCTGGACCTGTGATGAATTTCCTGATCGGCATCCTCATCCTGATCATCATCTACAGCGCCATGGGTGTGCCGGCTTCCAACGAAGCCTTGATCACCCAGGTCACATCGGGGTCACCAGCAATGGAAGCCGGGCTGATGTCTGAAGATATCATCCTTTCGTTCAATGGTGAAGCCTTCGATGACATTGATGACCTGATCCAAAAAGTGAACCAGCATGCAGGTGAAGAAATCGTACTGACCCTGGAACGTACCGGGAGCACAGAGACAATCACCCTCATTCCCCGGGTGGATCCTCCCGAAGGTGAAGGGGCAATGGGTATCACTTTGAGCAATCCCCTGAAACCCACGCCATTCTTCACATCAGTCGAGTATGCCTTCAGGACAACCGGTTTGATCATCAGAGAAACCATCATGCTCCCTGTTCGGTTGATCAGGGGCAGCATCGATCCAGCCCTCGCACGCCCGGTTGGCTATAAAGGCATCTACGATATATACAGCCAGGCCGTAGAAATGGACCAGACCACAGACCTTTATACCGCCCAGCAGCTCCCGATATACACTCTATCAATCGTGGCTAACATCTCCCTGGCTTTGGGAATAACCAACCTGCTGCCTATCCCAGCACTTGATGGTGGTCGGATATTATTCACACTGCCAGAATTATTATTCAAAAAACGCATCCCCCAAAAATGGGAAAACGCAGTCAATACAGTCAGTTTCCTGCTTTTGATAGCCTTGATGGTCGTCATCACAGTGCTTGATTTTACCAATCCGATCGTGCTGCCCTGACACGCTTAAGGGAACCTAAATGGAACCTTCAAAATCAATGACATACGAATTTTCAGAAGTAAAAAAAGCGCTTCTGGACAATGAAAAGCCCTTTCCCTCTGGGCTGCTGTATTTCTTTTCAGACATCAGCCAGGAGGATTTAACCAAAGCAGCGAAAGTTTGGTGCATGGTGAATGTAAAGCGCCGAAGGGCTATGCTGGAAGATATGGAAGGCCTTGCCGAAGCAGATAACCTTCTCTTCTTTGATCCATTTGCTGTGTCATGCCTTGAAGACGAAGACGCGATTGCCCGTGCCACCGCGATACGCCTCCTGTGGCAATCACAGGATGAAAAGCTGGTTCCCCAATTGCTAAAACTTCTCCAGGAAGATCCAGAAGCCACCGTTCGTGCGGCAGCTGCCACCGGTTTGGGGATTTTTGTTTATCTTGGAGAATTGGAAGAGATCAAGCAAGCCACCTACGAAAACCTGCTTCAAAAACTGATCCAGACCCATCTTGGATCAGATGATGTTTTAGTGCGGCGCCGCGCGCTCGAAGCTTTGGGCTATGCCAGCCATACTGATATCCCACAATTTATTCAGGAAGCTTTCGACAGCAACAATGAAGAATGGCTCCAGAGTGCATTATTTGCCATGGGGCGATCGTATGACCGGCGATGGGTTAAATCCGTCTTGCGCATGCTCGATCACCCGGACCAGATGGTTCAATATGAAGCAATCCGGGCGGCTGGTGAACTTGAGATCCAGGATGCCAGGGATGAACTCTTTGACCTGATAGAAATTGGTTTGGGTGACCAGGACCTTCTTTTTGCTGCGCTCTGGTCACTGACCAAGATCGGCGGTGGTGGTATTCGTGAATTGATCGAAATGTCCCTGGAAGAGACGGACGATCCAGAGGAGCAGCATTTCCTGGAAGAAGCCCTTGAGAACCTGGACTTTACCGAACAGGTCAGCGAGTTTGATATGCTGGTTTTAGATGAGGATCTGGATATCGTGGATTTCACCGGACTTGAAGATGAGGGGAATGATCGATAAAGAGACCTTTCGGCTGCATGCCATGATTGAAGGCCGCGTGCAGGGGGTTGGCTTCAGGTACTTTGCCATGGAGGCTGCCCAGGGTTACGGTTTGACCGGTTGGGTGCGAAATCGCTGGAACGGCAAGGTTGAGATCATTGCGGAAGGAACTCACGATCGGCTCAACTGTTTTCTGGCAGATCTGCGCCGCGGCCCGATCGGGTCCGATGTCAGGAATGTAGATTATTCATTTTCTGATGCAAAGGGGAATTCCGACCGCTTCACAGTACGTATGACTGCTTGATTTCCAAAACAGATAAACAACTAAATATCAGGATAGATTTCCCCCAATTCAACTTCAGACTTCTTCACTTTCTCCTGAAAGAAGCTGGACTTTCTTCCACGGGGGCAAATCCGACTCGTCCGCTAACATGGCTTCTCAGTTCATAAACCTGGTCACGCAGCATGGCTGCCCGTTCAAACTCCAGCTCTTTTGCAGCAGCCTTCATTTGTTTTTCCAGTTCAGAGATCATACGGGCCAGTTCTTTCTGCTCCAGTTTGCTTGCCTGCCCCCTGAATTCTGCACCCGGTTCCACACCGGCATCCCGAGCCAGCCTGTCCGTCAGATCGCGGACGGATTTGACCACACTGGCTGGTTCAATATGGTGTTCTTTGTTATGGGCAATTTGGATCTCCCGTCTTCGGTTGGTTTCATCTATGGCTTTCTTCATCGCATCGGTAACCCGATCTCCATACATGATCACCTTGCCATGCAAATGCCGCGCCGCTCGCCCTACCGTCTGGATCAGGGCAGTCCCCGACCGCAGGAACCCCTGTTTGTCTGCATCAAGTACAGCAACCAGCGAGACCTCCGGCAAATCCAGGCCTTCCCTCAGCAGGTTGATCCCCACCACCACATCAAAAACACCCAAACGCAGGTCACGCAGGATGCCCACCCGTTCAAGGGTATCAATTTCCGAATGAAGGTAATGCACTTTGAAACCCAATTCCAAAAGGTAATCCGACAGGTCTTCTGCCATCCGCTTGGTCAGGGTGGTCACCAGCACACGTTCACCGTGTTCTATCCGCTTATTGATCTCTCCAACAAGGTCATCCACCTGTCCCTGTGTGGGGCGCACATCGATCTTCGGGTCGATCAACCCTGTCGGGCGGATGATCTGCTCCACGACCTGATCGGCCAATTCCAGCTCATAATCGGCTGGTGTTGCCGAAGTATACAGGGTCACCCCCATCTGCTGTTTGAATTCTTCGAATTTCAAAGGACGGTTATCCATTGCAGAAGGCAGGCGAAAACCATATTCCACCAGGACACTTTTGCGTGCCTGGTCACCGTTATACATACCCCTGGTCTGAGGAATCATCATGTGAGATTCGTCCAACACCAGCATATAATCTTTTGGAAGGAAATCGATCAACGTCCAGGGGGGAGATCCGGCGGGACGTCCATCAATATGTCGGGAATAGTTCTCAATCCCGGAACAATAACCAACCTCCCGCAGCATTTCCAGGTCATATCGTGTACGCTGCTCCAGTCGCTGTGCTTCCAGTAGTTTTTCAGCCTTCCGTAATTCCTCCAGGCGGCTATCAAGCTCCAATTCGATCCCTACCAATGCCTGGTTCATCCGCTCCTCTTCGGTGATATAGTGCTTGGCTGGATAGACCTCAACCACCTCCAGCGTTTCAAACACCTCACCGGTTAGTGGATTCACAGCGATGATCCGTTCAACTTCATCCCCAAAGAAGCTGATCCTAAATGCGCGGGTGTCATCATAAGCTGGCAGGATTTCAAGTGTATCTCCCCTCACACGGAAGATTCCGGGTTTCAGCTCAAAATCATTGCGTGTATATTGAATTTCAACCAGCCGGCGAAGTAGCGCATTCCGCCTGAAGATCTGCCCCACCTCAAGACAGACAACGTTGCCCCCGTATGCTTCCGGATCACCCAGGCCGTAAATGGCAGAAACCGAAGCAACGATGATCACATCTTTGCGTGACATCAACGCCGTCGTCGCAGCTAGCCGCAGCCGGTCAATCTCCTCGTTGATATCAGTTTCCTTCTCGATATACAGGTCCCTTCTGGGAACATAGGCTTCAGGCTGGTAATAATCGTAATAGGAGACAAAAAATTCCACCGCATTATTGGGGAAAAATTCCTTAAATTCTGCATATAGCTGTGCAGCCAGGGTTTTGTTGTGTGCCATCACCAGCGTTGGAAGCTGGACCTGCTGGATCACGTTGGCAACGGTGAAGGTCTTACCGGTGCCTGTCGCCCCCAGAAGCACCTGGTGCTGATAACCTTTGTGGATGCCTTCAACCAGTTCGGCAATCGCTTTGGGCTGATCCCCGGTTGGCTCGTAAGGTGCATGAAGGTCAAATGGCATGATTTCTATTCCTGTTTTCGTTGGCTGATGACGAATCGGTTTGATTCAATATGACAGGATTTTACCAGAATTAGTTGGATCGACGATATTTTTCATCAATTGAAACTGCCCGCGTGAAAATTAAATATCCCCAGGTGCAAATATTGATATCAGCAGCTACCAATCTCCTCAGACGCCAGGTTCTGTCCAATAGCTGCCTTCTTGTTCTCAATGATCACTTTCAGGATCTCGTCATCAGCGAAATCCATCCCTTCAATCGCGATCTGACCAACGTTGTCAATCGTCTTTTCTAATGATCTGCCCACGATTCCATTCCCGGAGCTGATCACATTATTCTGTGCCGCCATATCAACCCCCAGCATCGCACTGACGAGTGAGGTATAGATTTTCAGCGCACAGGAGGGTTTTGCACCATCACAAAGAATGCCCAGGGATGCCGATAGTGTATTAGTGATGACCATCTTGATCTGGTCCAGGGACATATCATTAAGGTAGGCAATCCCTGCCCCTGCGCCTGCTGCTGCAGTAACCGCACCGCAAAAGGCAGACAAATTGCCGATATGCGCTTTTTCGTGGATATTAACCAGGTTCGAAACAATCAGGGCACGATACAGTTTTTCTCTCGGTAAGCTCTGCTCTCTTGCGGCGATGATGACAGGCACCGAAACAGTGATCCCCTGGTTCCCGCTCCCGGCATTCACAACCACAGGCAGCGCACACCCTCCCATCCGCGCATCTGACCCTGCTGCCGCCCAGGCAGCAGCCTTAATGGATGGATCGTCATCATGGCTTTTGATGACCGACCTCCCAACCTCATTCCCCCAGGAACTCATTAATTCCAACTTTAGCGATCCGCATATTATAAGAGATCTGCATATCCAGGATATCCACCAACCCACAGTCATTTTCAAGGTCAGCAGTATTCGCAAATTCATATATCCCATCAATGGATAACTGGCTCGCATCCATATCACCATTCTTCTTATGAGCGTCTTTCTTAGTATCCCGATTCAACCGGATATCATTTTTCTTCATCACGGTGATGTTGGTGTGTTTCCCCGAGATCACAACTTCAGCTGTATGCTCGATCGATTTCAATACGCACCGGATAAACAGCTTTTCACGGGTATTCTCATGATGAACGACCACATTCCCTTCATCCACAAAATCCCGCGCAATTTTGATTTCCTTATCCCCCAGACCCGTCAGGACTTCCATCCCCTTTTCCGCATCTCCGCCAAAAGCCCCCAATGCAGCGGCAATTTCTACGCCTTTCAACCCGTTCGAATTCGGAACAGTAACACCGTGCACGTTCTTGATGATGTTCCCGCTGCAGTAAACCCCGATCAATTGGGGCGTTTCTCCCAGGATTTCCCTGGCTTTTGCGGCACATAATGCGATCGCAATGGGTTCCGTGCACCCCAACGCGACCATTAAATCTGACTTCAGGATCTCTGAATAAACCGATATATCAACCATCATTCAATTTCCTTTGAGAAAATATGATTTTTCCAGCCTTTCTTTATACCACCCGATTATCAGGTATCAAACACTTATAAAGCGATTCACGCCAAATGGCATAGAATCAACTACGCTTCATCAACGATGGTTTTGGGTTGCCCGTTTTTCAAGGTTTACTGCAGAGACAGGACAAAATCAATCGATTCCTCAAACACGGTGAGATATCCCCGGTAATCTTCTGATCTTTCAAGGTTGATCTGGATCCACTCCCGCATCTTGCGACGTCCCATGGGTTGGAAAGGGGTCACATTTGGGTCCTCCGCAAGCAAGTTTTTGGCGGTTGCCTCTGGCACTTTTACCCCCACACTTTGTTCAAACAGGCAGATGCTGAGTTTCTTACCAGCATAATAGGCTGGGTAACCGAACATCTTCCCTGCGCGCACCCCTGGTTGGTCCAGGAGCATATCATCCAGCACAGTCTTATGATCCTCGTTGAATTTATCCACCATATCATTCTCCTTATTTGATACTATGTCAACAAATCTTCAACCAGTGCCAGGAAACGCTGTTCATCCACTTTGAACATGACATTGGATTTTGAGATAGTCCTGTCTGCTGGGAATTCCCGCTGATCTGCCAAATTCTGATACCACTTGCCGCTCGGAACCTCCAGGCTCTGCCCCAGGCAGGACCCTTCGGTTTCGATGAAAAGGGGCACTTCCTCCACCGAATAAATTTCGGGTTCAAGCAGATAACCCACCGCCAGTGCATCCGGGAAATCAACCCGGTCATAAATCTCATAAATTTCAAGGAATTTCTGGAAAAACGGTACGCTCCCGGCGATGAAAGGTGTCAACGCTTGATCAGCACTGCATATCTTGTCAAGCAGTGCTTGGGGGATCATCCCGTATGCGCAAACATCCAGCGGTGCCAGAGTGATCGGCCAATTCGCGCTCATCACGATCTGCGCCGCATGGGGGTCATGGTAGAAATTCGCTTCTGCAGCGGGGGTGATATTCCCCGGGCAGCGAACCGCACCGCCCATGATGATGACCTCCTTCACCAGGTCAGCGATGGCTGGCTCAAGCGACAACGCCATAGCAATATTGGTCAGGGGACCAATGGGCAGGAGGGTAACCTCATGGGGGTGTGAAAGGATGGCTTCAATTATCGCCTGGGGGGCTGGCAATGGGTAATCCTTCATTTTCGGTTCTGGAAGGGGCATATTCCCCATGCCGTTTTCCCCATGGACGTATGGAGAGGTATCCAGAGGAACGGTCAACGGGAAGGAAGCCCCCCGGGCGACCGGTATATCCGGTTTGCCCGCAGCTTCACACAGGATCCTGGCATTCCGGGTGGTTTGTTGAACGTCAACATTGCCAAAGATCGTTGAAATACCGATCACATCAACCTTATCTGGTGCTTCAAAAAGCATCGCCAGGGCAAAAGTATCGTCAATCCCCGGGTCACAATCCACCCAGATTTTTTCATCGCATCCTCCATAAGGGTTCAATCACAATATCGTTATTGTATACCGGGATTAAGTATACTGCGAATGGAATTCAGCAAAATGCACGTAAAAAGTTCACAAACAATAATTTAGATCGTATTAAGTTGGGGCTGTCCTAAAAGTAAGGAGAAGCCCCACTTCCATTATATAGGATAGGAAATTTCAATAGGGGGTAGTAAACAACATGAACCGTATGAGGAATACCAACCGATGTTTTATCCACCAAACCTGGAAGAGGATTTCATTGGGGGCAGTAAACAACATGAACCGTATGAGGAATACCAACCGATGTTTTATCCACCCAACCTGGAAGAGGGTAGCGAAGAAAAGAGATGATCCTAAAAAGAAGAAAGATGGCGCCTTCTTAATAGTCCCCTTATTCCTGTTCTCGAGGTAAAAGCCTTCCCTCGGGGGAAGGTGGCATGTTGGAGGCGTGACGGATTGCCCCGAGGAGGTACGACTTGAGAGATGAGGGTTTTGAGCCAGATTGAGCTGAAAACACAATTTAAACCAAAAAAACAACCCCCATTATCTCTTCTACTTTGGAATATGGCATTACCCTGACAAGAATTGCATACCCATTTCGCAGAGGAATCCCTCATCAGTCAACCAGGGGCTGAAAGCTTCCCCCAGGGGAAGCTTTCATTATTATGAGACAGAATTGCTTGCCTAATTAATCTGCCTTAACAGCTCATTTCATGATCAACGGCAGGAAATTCACAAAACCAAGGCTCGAAGTAGCGCGCCTCCCCGTATCATAGCTGGAGTAAGTGGAGCATCCCACAGTGTTACACGCCTGCACCCAGTAATAGTATGTCGTACCCGGGACAGCAGTCGTGTCATCAAAAGGGCTGCCGGGAACACTTGGCCACACCGTCTCACCTGAATGAGAATTGCTGGTGTTCCTGAAGACTTTATAATATGTTGCACCACTTGAGATACTCCACAAAACTTCCACTTTGTTGGTGTACGTATCGTCGCTGGCAGAAACGCCGGTTGGTGGCGCAGGTGGGGTTGGAGTCGTTGCTCGATATCCCGTATCATGACTGGAATAACCAGAACAGCCGCCTGAATTACATGCCTGCACCCAGTAGTAGTATGTTGTGCTTGGTGTCGCGGACGTGTCATCGTAGGGGCTGGCGGGGTGACTGGAAATCAATGTTGTCTCACCTGCATGTGTATTGCTGGTATTCCTGAACACCTTGTAGTAGGTTGCGCCGCTTGAAGCATTCCAGGCAACCTCAACCTTGGTGGTGTAGGTGCCGTCGCTGGCAGACACGCCAGTTGGGGCAGCAGGTGGGGTCAGAGGATTAAGCTTGACGATACTGACACTGTACAAATCCATAGCAGACGGGCCTGGAGGATATGAACCACCCCAGGTCATCGTGTAGGTGTTGCTTGGATTGTTGTCCCAAGTATCCCGGATATAAATGGTCGAACCGCTATAGCCATAGCCAACAATGGAATGTCCAAGAAGATTCAGCAGCACAGGATGTCCCGCATCAATCTCTGCCTGGAAGTTTGCCAAAGAATAGCCGCCAGTCGCCTGATTATCGGTCATTTGGTTGTAGCAATCATTGACGGTATAGCCCTTCGCTTCATAGAAAAGTTTCCGACCATAGGTGCCATCCAAATTCGAAATCCAATTGGAATAAGTCGGATCCCAAAGGCCTGTCATAGCAGAACAAGTCAGTTTTGTATTATCACCATAGTTATAGAACCAGGTTGACCCATCGACATTAGAATAGGTTGATTGGCTGGTCTTCATGTAATCGCCGATAGCACTTCCCCAGGTATGCTCCGTCCAATTTCCGATGAACGGATCAGCCGCAGTGCTGTTATATTTGATCCAATAATCATCGATCGAACCGAATGTGGCCCTGCCATCAACACCGTTATGCGATGCCACCAGGGGATTGTTAGGATAGGTAACAAACCCATCACTCCAAGTGGACCAGGACGTATCCGTTAGTGGCATCACCCCACCGTTGGTCGGCCCTGTATACATGTTTGTGTAGCTGTTGTTGTCATAGTAACAGGAGATCATGGCCCCGGATACAGCCGAACAGCCAAATACCCAGCTATAAGATGGAAAGCTGGAGATGATCCCACGGTCGGGCAGCGGCAGGATGGAAGCCTCCCGCCCTTCCTCAGAGCCAGGCGGTGGTTTAGGCGGCCCATTAATGCGGGAACCGATTAATTCTCTCCCATCAGGCAGCGTTGATCTTACGAGTGTCAGATAGGGACTGACAACCTCAATCTCAGGACTCCCATCTTCCGGTGGGATTTCCTCCAGGATTGACTCTGCCGAAGCGGAAAGTTGAAATACAGTAAACGAAAATAGGACAATCAATAATAATATGAACCTGTGAAGATTTTTCCTCATTATGTTTAACCTCCTGAAACTAACTAGATATTAACCAAACTTTCGATGAAATGATCATCAAACAACACAATCCAGGCCATCCATGATTATGGCTTGTGGTTTTTTCAATTTTTATAAAACAATAATAAATATTATGGAAAAAATAATTCGATACGACGCAATGCTTAAGAACATTATCCATCATGCCGGTCACAATTCAGGCTATTCTTTTTGCTTTGTTTGTTGTTTGGCGTGTTGAGGGGGACGATCAGCCCGTATTAAGATTATATATTTTTTTTGCGATGATTTCAAATCGGGATTGTGTGGTAACCAGGATTATTAAATGAATGTTGAGATTTAGGAATTTCCCACCTATTGTTCTAATACCCTGAAGGTATGATATTGGATAGTGGATACATGCATTTCCATCCTGAAATCAAATTTTAATCTATTATCAAATTTTTTTGAGCTTTGGTGATTTCGATTTAGAAAGGTAAATTTAGAAAACAATGGCCAACAAATCTGCAATTTCCAGATTATTTTCAAATCCGTATTTATTGCTGGGATTGGGTATTGTTTCATTGTCGTTTTCTCCCCTTTTTACACATTGGGCAGAAGCACCCGGTATTGTTACCAGTTTCTACAGAATGTTAATTTCTTCTGCCATATTGCTCCCATTTGTAATGAGAATATTCAAATCTGATGAAAAGAACAAAATCATCGATCTTCCATTTCGTCAATTAATAATCCCAATCCTTGCTGGTGTTTTCTCTGCATTAGATCACTCACTGTGGAGTTCTTCTATCAAACAAACAAGTGTTGCAAATGCTACACTTTTGAATTACATTTCACCTTTATGGGTTTCGTTTATCGCAATCACAGTTTTTAAAGAAAAGTTCAAAATCTATTACTGGTTGGGACTTCTCCTTGTATTCTTGGGTTCAGTTTCTGTTCTAAATATCATAAATTCTGATGTAAGATTTTAATTTTCAGGGGGAAGGCTTTGCTATAATATCAAGTTTCTTTTATGCTGGCTATTTTCTCTTGACACAAAAAGGTAGAACTTATTTCTCAGGGTTCCAACAATTATTCATCTCTCTAGTTTCTTCTTGCATAACATTAGGAGTGATCATTTTACTGCTCCGACTTCAAATTTCAGGATATTCGAAAACTACATTCCTGATATTTTTCTTATCTGCAATACTATCCCAATTATTAGGTTACTATTGTTTGACTCAATCCTTAGGGAAAATTCCCGCGTCTATAGTAAGTCCAAGCTTGACGCTTCAACCAGTGGTAACAGCCTTACTGGCAATTCCTTTTGCCAACCAATATTTATCCCTTTATCAAGTTTTTGGTGGTTTGTTAGTGCTGATTGGCATTTTCATCATAAATAAATCAAAAATTGGCTCCGAAAAAAGCCATCATAAGCATTAACTTGCTTTATAGATAATTTATTAAGACTTTGCAATAACACCAATCCACTCCCCTGCTCCAGAATAAGGTGTACCCATCAGGTCATCCCATACCCCCTGGACTTCAAAGCCGCCTTCCTCAAGCTCCCCATAAGTCCTTTCACAGTCATAGTCCTGGAACCAGTTTCGGTAAACAGTGCTACTCCCATCCGCTTCAATGACCACATACTGGTCACAAAATATATCATTATCTGGATAATTAAATCCTTGTGTCAAAACAAGGTGTGGACCGGGACGCCAAAATCCACCCTGTGAGACCTGCCAATGATTCTTGGCACCATTCAATTCCCGATGCTTACGTGTTGAAACATCCAGCACAAAATGTCCCCCTGGCTTCAGAGCTCTATGTATATTGTGCAAAAGTTTCCTGCGCTGTTCCGGGTTGAAGACGCAGTATTCTCCAAAGATCAACAGGATCGCGTCATACAAGCAGTCATCCTCGAGTGTCAGGTAATCCTGGCAGCGATAGGTGACCGTTAGCCCATGTTCAACAGCATATATACTTGCATAATCGATTGACCCTCTGGAAAAATCAACACCAGTCACACTCAACCCCAAATTAGCCATTCGACTGGCATACAGACCAGGACCGCACCCCAAATCCAAAACATGATCACCGGCATGTAAACCCATCTCATTAATCATCCATGCTACCGAAGCATCAATGATCTCTGGTCTTCTGCTGGCCTGGTCAGTTGTTGGGTCAAGGTGCACAGCAAGCAACTGCCTGGAAATATGCGGATCGACCCAGAATGATGAATCGCCCGGTGCAAAAGGTGTGGGATGCTCCTCAAGATGGCGAAGGCTAGAAAGGTCAAACTGACCATTGGAAACATTACATTTTTCCAGGTTATCCATGACATCTCATTCCAATTTCTGGCATAAACATGTTGTGAACCTGCTCCTGTTATCTTGCCCCTTAATTGGTGCACTAACTGCTGTAATTGTATGCGCTGCAATCGGTGTAATCTGCGCTCATCAATTCGAGATGCATTTCACAGTCTCATCCAGAATCATAAACTATCCATGTAATTCTTTATTTGCTGACTTAAACAAGTCAGTTATCTTTACCCATATAACTGCCCCAGAAAGAAAGGCAGCTGCTTACGCCACCAGGGCCAATCATGGTTCACGTCATACCCCCAGAAATCCACCCAGGCGGGTATCTCCTTTGCTTCCAGGATATCCCTCATCGCCCGCGCATCTGACATCATATCCTCTTCCCAGGCACCTTGCCCGGTGCAGATGATAATATCCGCCTCACGCATCAGCGATAGCGTGTCTAGGTCGGTCAGGTTGGGTAAAAAATGCAGGGGCGCGTTGAAATAAACATTATCGTCCATGAAATCCCCCACGAACATACCAGGTGAGGACAACCCAGACAGGCTGATCATCCCATCGAATAGATCAGGATGGCGGAAGAAGAAATTACACGCATGGTAGCCGCCCATACTGCAGCCGGTCGTGGTCATTTTTACGGCTTCCCCGGCTCGTTTGTGCACGAAAGGCAGCACTTCCCGGGTGATATAGCGGTCATAATCCTCATGTCGCCGGGCTCTATCAGCGGGGTGGGCTCCCCAGTTTGCCCAGGATTGGCTGTCTACGCTGTCCACTGCGATGAATTGCACCTTGCCCCCATCAATGAGCTGCCAGGTTGCATCAATCATCCTGAAATTCTCAAAATCAAAAAAACGTCCGCACATAGCCGGGAACACCAGTACCGGCTTGCCTTCATGGCCATAAACCTTGAGTTCCATTTCCTGCCCCAGGTGGGGGCTCCACCAATGATGATATTCGATGTTCATCAGTCCTCCTAAGCCTTTTCCTGGATATAGGCTACAACCTCAAGGATCTCATCAAGATCTGGAGACTTGATCAGGTAGCCGTGGTCACCCAGGGCGACAGACCAGGCTCCCAGGATGGGCTGGTGGCTGGGGATCAGGTGCCCGTATTCCTGCATTACCTCTTCATGTGTGTGTTTATAGTGATAACGGTAGCGTCGGCAGGCGTAGCAGCAGTGAAAAGGCCGTGTATAGATCGGGTCAAAACGGTTGTTGATCAATACATTTGCCCACTCGCGGTAGATATCAATATCATTTGCAAAATTCATCATATCCGTGGTCAGCCCCCCAGGGGGCCGGATGTTGACCTCCAAAGCGACAAGTGAGTTATCAGGTTTGCGGAAATACTCAAAATGGAAGAAACGCTCTTTCACATCAAAGGCTTTGGCTGTCTTGCGCCCAACCAGTTCCAGATCAGCCGGTATCTCACGCAAGGAATAGTAATAGAGATCGCTTAGCTCGTTGACTGTTTCCATGATCCCCCGCTGGTAGACATGAGAGGTAAAAAACACGATATTGCCATCTCTATCTGTCAGGCCGTCAAAGGTACAGATCGCGCCTTCGATGAATTCCTCCAGGATGTAATCGGTCAGTTTCTTCTCAATGAATTGATCCAGCTCTTCATCGTTATGGATTTTATAAGTTTCATTCGCCCCAACACCAATATCAGGCTTGGCCACCAGTGGATACCCAACCCGCTTGGCAAATTTACGGACATCCTTTTCGGTTTTGGTCTTTACCCCTGCGGCCACCGGGATGCCAACGATCTTGAAGACCTTCTTCATTTCTGATTTACGCTTCATCTTCGTAATGTCAGCCGATTTTAAGCCAGGAATATTAAAATCAGTCCGCAACTGTGCTTCGGTTTCCAGCCAGAATTCGTTCAGTGAGTCCAGGCGGTCGATCTTGCCGTACTTGTGGGTGAAGTAGCCCAGGGCGCGCAGGAGTTGATCATAATTGGACAGCGAATCAACCTGGTAATACTCCGTCAGCGCCCAGCGCAGCTCATGAGGCAGATTGTCGTAGGACTCATCAGCCAGGCCCAGAACGTTGCCGCCCATGCGTTTGAGCTGGAGGCTGAAGTTGATATAATTCGGCGGGTAATGCGGGGAAAGGAAGACAAAGTTCATAATATTTCCTTTAATACAGGAGAATAACTGCCAATACAGAGTTTGTCCCATTATACAGGAAGGGTGCAGACTGTGTGTTAACATCATATTAAACCACAAACCCAGCGATTCCCCTAAAAAATAATTCGGGTTCCAGACAGCAAATCTGAAAATTGATTAATTATTAGCACACAAAGAATATTTATATTCAATAAAAACGATTAGCAAAACATATATAATATAAATATGTTAAGGGAGCGAACACAAAGATAGGATTATAAGGATGATAAGAATAGTAAACTGTGACCTTGATGGAAAATTCCTGGGGACATTAGAACTGGATGATGTCGCTGGTGTCTTAACATCTCAAGATAAATTATTATGGGTGGATATCTTCGACTCACCTTACGAAGAAAGCCTGCATGTATTACGAGATATCTTTGGATTCCACCCACTGTCAATCGATGATGCCTTAGTAGAGACCCATGTACCAAAAATTGATGACTGGGGGGAGTATTTATATCTGGTCTGCAAGGTTATCAATCCCGGCTATGACATGGAAACAGAACTGATCACACAGGAAGTGGATATTTTTATCGGAAAGAACTATATCCTCACCTATCACCAGAACAGAAGTGAAACGATTGATAAGGTCTGGAATAAATGTCAAACTCAAAATGAAAAGCATAAATCCAGGCCTGCAAATATCCTTTATCTCTTATTGGATGAGACTGCAAGTGATTTCATCTCCAGTACAGATCAGATGGAATTGACATTGAACGACCTTGAAGATCAGCTCTTTGATAATCCAGATCCATCCTTACTTGAGAATATCTTTACACTAAAACGAAGTATTTTGCGTCTTCGTAAAAGTATTGGTCCCCAACGCGAGGTTCTAAATAGATTAGCTCGCGGAGATTATTCAGTAATAAAACAACAATCTTTTATGTATTTTCGAGATGTTTACGATCATTTCCTCAGGTTGTACGAAATCACCGAAAACCTGCGGGATTTAACAGGGAATACGCTGGAAATCTTTTTATCCGTTGTCAATAATCGGATGAATGGCATCATGAAAACATTGACCATTATCACGACATTATTCATGCCTATTTCTTTTCTGGCAGGGTTTTTCGGCATGAATTTCTTTGCACCTGTTGAAAACTATACAGGATGGACAAGTGAGCCAATTTTGATTGCCGTTCTGATAGGATCCATACTCTTCCCCATTGGAATGATCCTCTATTTCAATCGCAAAGGGTGGATGAAATAAACACTTTAGGATGGGATAATGAATACTCTTCCGACACGAAATATCACTTGAATGATCAGCTGACAAGTCGACAAAAAATTTGGTAATGATACACCTGACAATCATGACCAACAGAGAAGGAGAAAAAGCATGACCAATAAAAACAATAATAAGGCGACATTATCACCGGAAAAATGTTATGAACTGCTCATGGTATTGAAAACCCGTTTCGAGGATAACATGAACCGCCATCAAGGGCTTGAATGGTCCGAAGTGCTGTCAAAGCTGGAAGCCAACCCTGAAAAACTTTGGTCGCTCTACGAAATGGAAAGAACCGGCGGCGAACCAGATGTTGTGAGCTTTGAAAACAAATCAGGTGAATTCATCTTTTTTGATTGTTCACCGGAAAGCCCGATCGGCCGCAGAAACGTATGCTACGACTTGGAAGCATTGGAATCAAGGAAAAAGAATAAGCCAAATAATTGTGCTCTGGAAATGGCTGCTGCTATGGGAATCGAAATCTTAACGGAAGAGCAATATCGGAGCCTCCAAGAACTTGGCGCTTTTGACACGAAAACATCAAGCTGGGTGAAAACGCCGCCTGATATCAGAAAGCTCGGGGGAGCCGTATTCTGTGACCGCCGCTATGACACTGTCTTCCTGTATCACAACGGGGCATCCTCATATTATGGCGTGAGGGGGTTCCGAGGTTCACTCAGGTTGTAAGCAATAACATCTTAGTTGGAGTGCAGACTTTTGTCTGCTTGTTTCACTCGATGTTCATGGTCTCCTGACCATGAACATAAAAACACACGGACTAAAGTCCGTACTCCGAAAGAATAAGTTTTTCCTGAAGTGCAGACTCTCTAGTGCGAAGCTCAGTCTGCTTATTTTGTTAAATTCAAAATTGTAAATATATACAAATAATTGGGTTGATCTTCGCACTCAGAGTACGCGCCCTGATAAAACAAAAACGAGTTCCTGAAAGTGATCAGGAACTCGCTGAATCTTATCCTTATGGATATTCCACAACAACCCTAATGAAAGACCAACGGGAACATGTAGTACCACTCCACATTGACCTTATCAGCCAATCCCGTGTAGTCAAATCCAACCACAGACCCGCCCACATGATACACATTCCCGAGCAGCGATGTAGCAGATGTCCGGTAAACTTCGCCGGTCTCTAGTGGTCCTGCTGTGACCCATTCGTTATTGGGGACATCATAAAACATCGTATGATCACTGATCTCCCCGCCAATCTCACCTGCGACCATCCACAGCTGGTCACCTAAAATGGTCGAGATCTGTGCATAACCCATGCCCCACCAGTAGTCCGGGAGGATTCTCAGGACGCTGTTCTCTGCGCTCCAGCTGCTACTGTCAAAATCATAGCACTGTGTGGACTTCAACGCCACATCACTATCATTCACGCCCCCCGCAACACATATCATCTTATGGTCGTCACTCGGTCGTTCAAACAGGAACGCAGCGTGGAAATCGCGCTCGCTGGTGAAGTCTGCCAGAGGTGCCAGCCAGGCATCCGAACCAGCGTCATAGACATAGACACTCGTCAGGTCTCCACCGCCGGGTTCAGTTGCACCACCGGTGAGGTAGCAAAGTCCCTGCGCTTCATCGACTGCCCATGCCGGGGCATAAATGCCTGCCTCTGCTGGTGGAATACCTGAAGGCGATTCTTCCGCCCACACGTTTGTATCCATATCATAGCTCCATAAACGTTCAAAGCCTGACGTGTACGTATCGCCATAGACGAACACCTTGCTGCCAATATGACATCCTGAACGAGCTAAATTGCTGCCAAACGGCGGTTCCGAATCCGCGACTTCCGTCCAGGTTTTCGTAACAGGTGCATAATGGCTCACACCGTTATCTCCAAAGCCGGTGATCGACCAGACTTTTGCCTTATAGGATGCAAGAACGCCGTCCATCCGCTCCAGTGGATCGGAAGCAATCTCCTGCCAGCGGCAGGTGCTCACCTTGGCAGGGGGAAGAGAAGCCTGGTCGCAGCTGTAATATCCGTCCGCACTGCAGGTATCGTGCGGAGGATTTCCAAATTGATCCCCTTCAAAATACCAGGAAACCTGGGCGGGGTTGTCTGATGACCCCGGGATCACGTCCACACAGTAAATTGCCAAGCAGTGGTCATTCCCGGACTGCTGCCTGACATGATTGACCTTAACCTCATTCAGTGAAGGACCATACTCCCATGTCATTGACCCGAAAGTCCCGTTATCACACGTGGGCGTTCCACTCAGGGTGACATTGCTGACCTTCCATCCGTATGGGAATCTGAGTGAATTGCTCAAGACCCATTCGCTGTCTGAAGTATAGGTTTCAGAGCGGAAGCATAAGGTCTGTGTTTCACCCTGGTCATAACAGCTTTCGCCGCCTTCAATCGGGTCAATAACCACAAAACTGCCAGTGATCGCTCGCCCTTTCATTTCCCCTTCGTCGGCTGCAGGGATGGTGACCTTCGTCCGACCACCGAAAAGTGATTTCACCCCGGTAAATCCCTGGCCATCCATCTCTGAGTCATTTTCACTTCCCTGGAAAACCTCCGCAAACAGCGCCTTTGCGGATCCCACGTAAGTGAACGTCACACCGATAACGAAAGCCAGAAGGATAATAATAAGAAATCCAACAAACAACCGCTTATTCAGTTTGGGGCTCTTCTCCCAATCATGCGCAACTCGACGATATAAGCCCTTCATTTTATTCAATAATTTCACGGCAGCCTCACTTCCTGCAATCCTTAATTCTTTCGCATTCATAACAAGCCCTTTTCTTTCGTAATCACTTTTCTTACTTGCAGTAAGAAGTAAATAAGTTCAATCTAAGAAGTGCAAGTTACATACCAGAAAAAATATTGGAACCCCTGCGGTCCAACAACAAAGCTTCATCCTATCTGCTCAGACTGGTCTGGGTAAAATATCGGGCTAAGCTTCGCACTCCACAATAAACTTTTTTCAGGAGTGCAGACTTGACAGTGCAAAGCTTAGTCTGCCTATTTTATGTAATTCAGAATCATCAAAGAAACAAAATCTGGCGGACTCAATAGTGCAAAGCTCAGTCCGCGCTCCAGGATTTTTTCAGATCCTCTACTGCATATGCTTAAATTGAGTTTGATCGTATTTGATAATAAAACATCTAAGCTATAATCATCCCCAGGAGATTCATACAAATGACAGAACGTGACAAAAAAGAGCCTCTAATAAGCCCTGTCCTGCGCTGGTTCATGTTCGCCATGGTTCTGGCGAATATTGCCGGCAATATGGCCATCATGCTGATCCCCCTGTACCTCAACGAAATGGGGGCAGGTATCACCCAGATTGGCCTGGTTTTCACTGTCCTGGCGGTCGTATCCCTTGTGATGCAGATTTTTGGCGGCTGGATATCCGATTCGATTGGCCGTCTAAAAGCTATCGCTTTCGGCAGTGTGTTTGGTGTAGTTGGGGGTTTTCTACTGGTCCTTGCGCCATCCTGGGAGTGGATGATCCTGGCTTTGGCAATAAACCGGATTCCTGGTGCACTGGTTGCGCCAAGCTTTGGTGCATTCATTGCTGAGAATTCAAAAGAAGAGAAAAGGGGCCAGGTGTTCGGGGTCACCGATATGATCTACCAGATCTGCGGTATTGTAGGGCCTGTTTTGGGTGGTTTTCTTGTGACTCAATTTAATTATCGTCTGATGTTCCTGGTGGCTGCGATCCTGTACACCCTGGCTGCAGGACTGCGCATCTGGATGGCATCCACAATGAAGTCTGCTTCCGCTCGGGATACTCAAGAACTGTCCTGGGAGTCATTCAGGCTCAATATAAAGATGCTCATCACTATGGTAGTCGGCGGCGGGGTGATCACATGGATCTTCCTGACCGACGGCATCCGGGATACCGCCTACCAGCTCTCTCGGGAGATAGAACCGCTGTATTTGGAACAAATCGTCGGTTTAAATACGCAGCAGATCGGGATCCTGTCATCGCTCTTCTCGATCGCATGGCTGGCCACACCCATGCTTTCCGGCAAACTCTCAGATAAATATGGTGAACGGGTGCCAATCTCCATCGGTTTCTTTTTGATCTTTGTGGCCTATACGATATTCCTGAATGTGATCGGATTCATTCCTTTTGCGGTGGTTTGGGTGATCTTTGGTTTCGCGGTGGGGTTATTGTCCCCTGCCTACTCTTCACTGATCTCAAAAGTCGTCCCGCATGATAAGCTGGGCGCCTTCAACGGTCTGTTCTACAGCAGTATTGGCCTGATCTCGCTGCCTGCCTCGTACCTGGGCACGCTGATGTGGGAAAACATCAGTCCGAAATCACCTTTCGTTGTCGCAGCAGTGGCTTCTTTATTGACCATCATACCGATCTGGTTCAAGTTTAAGGTCCCGGAAAAGGCTGCCAAAGCCAAACCCCAAAATAATGGTTGACCAATTATCTCAGGTAATTCTTTAAAAACTGTCCTGTGTAGCTTGCTTCCACAGATGCAACCTCTTCAGGCGTACCGGCCGCGACCAGGAATCCCCCCTCATCCCCTCCCTCGGGACCAAGATCTATCACCCAATCTGCGGTCTTGATCACATCCATGTTGTGCTCGATCACGATCACGGTATGCCCCGCATCAACCAGCTTATTCAGGCAGTCAAGCAGCTTCTGGATATCAGCCAGATGCAGCCCTGTGGTCGGTTCATCCAGGATATACAGCTTGTGCCCCCGTTTGAGTTTGGCAAGTTCCTTTACCAGCTTGATGCGCTGAGCTTCACCACCTGAGAGCGTGGCCACCAGCTGACCAAGCTGCAGGTATCCCAATCCAAGTTCATTGATCACATTCACCTTACGCAGTATCGCTTTCTGCCCTTCAAAGAAACCCGCTGCTTCTTCGAATGTAAGTTTCAGCACCTCGGTGATGTTCTTTCCCTGCCACAGCACCTCCAGTACTTCCTGCTGGTATTGATCTCCGCGGCACAATGGGCAGACCGTCTCCACATCCGGCATGAACTGCAGCGGAGTGATGATCACGCCCCTGCCCTTACACTCCTCGCATCGTCCCCCACCAGTCGGGGAATTGAAACTGAATGTCGCCCGGGAGTAGTCCCTCTCCCTGGCAAGGGGTGTGTCTGCAAACAGCTTACGAATGTGGTCAAAAATCCCGATGTACGTGGCAGGATTGGAGGTCACGATCCTGCCAATGGAACTCTGATCGATATTGATGATGCTGTCCACCAAATCCATATGCTCCACCCGATCCACATCCCCGGGGAGGATGCGCGGGTCATGCAGGTGGGAAAACAACGCCCGGTACAGCACGTCGTGGATCAGGCTGCTTTTACCGGACCCTGAAACGCCCGTCACGGAGATGAATACGCCCAGCGGGATCTTAAGGGTCATGTTCTTCAGGTTATGCTGCCTGGCACCAACCACTTTGAGCCACCTGCCATCCGGGCTGCGCCTCTGCGGGGGAACTGCGATCTGGCGGGTTCCGTTGAGGAACTGGCCGGTAAGCGATCCCTTGATCTCCTCCAACGTACCCTGTGCCACCACCCGCCCACCAGACACGCCGGGGCCCGGTCCCATCTCGATGATTTCATCAGCAGATCTGATCGTATCCACATCATGCTCGATCACAACGACCGTATTGCCAATATCCCGCAGCCGCATAAGTGTATTGATGATCTTATGGCTGTCTCGAGGATGCAGGCCGATGCTGGGCTCGTCCAAAATATACAACATCCCCATCAAACCGGAACCGATCTGCGTTGTCAGCTGCACCCTTTGTGTTTCACCGCCTGACAGCGTGTTCACGTTGCGGTCCAGGCTGAGGTAACCTGCCCCGATCTCCTCCAGCATTCGCAGTCGACTCACCAGTTCCTGCACGACCGGCCCCCCTATGGTTCCTTTCTCAGGTGGAATGGGCAGCGCTTCCAGGAATTGGCACAGCTTATCCAATGGCTTCGTTGCCAGAGCATGTATCGTCTCCCCACCCAACCTCACCCACAGCCGCTGTTTACGGTAGCGGGTCCCGCCGCAATCAGGACATACCACCTCTGCCATCACCTTCCGAACCACGTGATAATCTTTTGAAATGGCGTCACCCTGCTCCCTGTGCTGCTTATACCAGCGGTCTATGCGGTTGACCATCCCCTCATACGTCACCATCATGCCTGGATGCCGCAGCGGTCTTTCTGCATCAGGGGGATCGATCAGCTTGATCTTCTCTCCCCCGGTGCCAAAGAAAAGCAACTGCCTGGCAGCCTCAGGGAGTTCGTTGAACGGCACCTCCAAACTGAAGCCGTAATGCTGTGCCAGACTGTAGAGCATGGTATATCTCCCCGGGTGTTTCGTGCTCAGAACAAGGTAGTTGTCCACCAGTGCCCCCTTCCGCAGGCTCTTATGCGGGTCTTTGACGATGATGCGGGGGTCTGCCTTAAAGGTTTTTCCCAGACCGCGGCATGTGCGGCAGCTGCTGTCCGGGTCATTGAAGGAGAAGTAAAAAGGCTCTAACGCCTGCAAGCCGATATGGTGTTCCGGGCAGATAAAGTCTTCATAAAAGGATTTGACCTGATCACTACTCAACGCCGAGTCATCGACTTCAAACCGCAGGAACCCACCGCCGATCCGCATGGCTTCCTGGGCGGTAACTTCCAATTGCTCCCTGAGGTTCTTCGTCACCACAAGCCTGTCAATGATAACTTCGATCAGCGTATCATCATCAATGAAAGGGATCGTGTCTGCCGTATCAAAGCTCTCACCTTTGACGACCACGTGCCGGTAACCTCGGGATCGCAGCCTGGTGAATAAGGTTTCATCCTCTTGGCCATAGATCCTGGTCACGATGGTTCTGATTTCCAGGGGTATACCTGCTGGTAGCGTCTGCACTCGCTCAACGATCTGGTCCACAGTCTTGATCGGGAAGGACTTCCCGCAGTAAGGGCAGGCTCCCTCGCCCATCACGCAGAACAGCAGGCGCAGGTAGCTGAAAATATCCGTCTTGGTGCCTACCGTGGAGCGCGGGTTGTAGGCCGTCCGCCCCTGCATGATGGCGATCACCGGTGACAACCCTTCTATCGAATCCACCTTCGCCCGGCGCGGCTGGGGGATCCAGCGCTTTGAAAAAGCAGAAAGGGAGTCCAGCAGGCGGCGCTGACCCTCAGAGAAGAGCACGTCATACGCCAGGGAAGACTTCCCCGATCCACTCACCCCGGTGATGACCGTCAGGGCATCTCGCTTGATTTCCACATCAACATTCTTCAGGTTATTCTCTCTGGCACCGTTTATCCTGATCGTTCTCCTCATCGGTCATTCTCCTGCATAGAAATAAGCCGGCTCATCCACCGTCACGCGGCTCTTCGGGGTCAGATTCACCGGGCTGCTGACCTGTTCCATAATCCCAATGTCAACCAGCCAGTCACAGGTGTCCATCAGCTGTACGCTTTCCTGCTGCATCTGCAGCCGGTTTACCAGATGCGTATAGATCTCAGATAACCCCCGCACTTCACCCTCCTTCTGGAGGTACCCAAGCAGCGGTTTGAAGATCATCCTTGCACGATCTCGTAGGTAGTCATCCACAAGGGCAGCTACTTTCTCCAATGCTTCAAGCGTCTTTTCCCCATAAAACAGTGTGTCAAATATGGGTTTGAAGGTTTCCGGATTCAGGCGCAGTGCCTGGTGCAAACTCTCCCGCTGGATCTTTTCCTGGTTCAGGGCAACCTCGATATTCGCCAGGTAGCGGACCACGGTCAGCAGCCAGACGAATAGGTAGGTCGGGTCCTTATGTGCGTAGAGCGACTTGCGCACGCTGTGCCGATATGCCACAGCAATCAGCCCAGCATAGCAGGCCAGCATCTCAAAATCACGTGCCCCCACTTCCGCCAGGTCCTGGTAATACTCCTCCAGCGACTCGTCCGTGGTATAGACCAGTCTGCCTGTGGTGAAAATTTGGTGCTGGACAGACCCGCGCAGCATCCGCTCATGGCTGCGGCGGAACTGGCTTCGAGACATTACATCACAGTGGAAGGTGATCCCATGTTCCACCAGTACGAACATCGTGCGAGGGCATTTCTCATCACTGGTGACTGCGATCACGTCCAGGTCCGACCCTTCCCACATATCACCCCGGACAAGGCTGCCAAATAAATAGACCGCGATGATGTTGCGGTCCTGCTTAACCTTGTCCAGGAAAGAATCAAACGCGGCCTGGAACTTCTCTTGGATTGCTGGTGTGCCCATGTGTTCCTCGCTTTTATAAACCACTGTTGAGATTATATCTATTATATAAGGGGTTATCAGTTATTAGGTACCAGGTATCAGGAAAGAACCATTTAGCTTAGATTGAAGCGGCTTCAGGTTGCATCAGTCGTCATCGTCCCCGTAAGGGGAAGGCCAAATTCATGAGAACTTGACCTTACTATTCACCACTGTCAAAAAAGGTATAATATCCTCATGAAAAAGCTTACAATTTTGACCTTATTACTACTATTACTGGCTGCATGTTCCCCAAACCAGAATGCAGATATTAATACTGAACCTGAGATCAACCCGGATTCACCCTGTGGCCTTCCTTATATCTCCATCCCTACCCTGCCTGATAAGATTCCAGGATTTGCCCAGCTTGACCGGGATACAGGGCTGCATGTAACCGGCACACCACCTGAGATTGATTTTGAGTCATATGAATTATCGGTGACGGGACTGGTCGAAAATCCCATCAGCTTCAACTACGAAGAACTGCGCTGCCTGCCGAAAGTGACCGACACGCCCGTTCTTGGATGCCGCGGATATTTTGAGGACGTTGCCACATGGTCAGGCGTGCTGATCGCTGATATCTTGGAAATGGCTAAACCGCTTGAGGAAGCTGAGAAGGTCACACTGGTCAGTGGGGATGGATACGAGGTGGAGATCAGCCTGGGTGTGGCAATGGATGGAAAGAGTCTCCTGGCCTATGAATTGGAAGGTCAGCCGCTGCCGGTGCTGCACGGCTTCCCCCTCCGTGCCGTCATCCCCACAAGGGAAGGGCTGTATTGGGCGAAGTGGCTGGTAGAACTGCGGGTGGATTAAGAGCTAGTATAGATACCTCTTGGGATAGGTGTGGATTTGGGGAATGTGAACCAGGTGCACGTGCCATCAGTTTGAAAACACTGAAGACATTTTGTCTTTTAAATAAGAAATTGCAGAAGCATAGTGCCTCTGCAATTTGGCTTTGGAACACTAGTAAATATTTTTTACTTCACCTTGCCATCGTAAACATCCAGGATGGTGGCACCTGGAATCTGCGCTGTTCCGACCAATTTTCCATTACCTTTCAGATTCATGTATGAGCCAGTCCCACTGACAATATGCCAATTGGCTGTTGTATTGCGAGTGTTCACATCCAGTTTGACAACCATATCCAAGTCAAATGTGCCGCTTCCATCACCACAAGTGAATCGTTTGGTTGCCCATATTTTTTGAAATGGGCCATTTGGATTATTCGAGGTGATTTGGAGATCCTCCACCATGCCAGCTGCGCAGATTTTCCCTTGAGTAACGGCTGCGCCAGAGATCACGAAAGGCTCAGAACCACCGACCCCGATCCATTCAAGTACTTCAATGTGAAGCGCTGAAGGAGGCGCGGCAATAACAACGGATACGTTTAATGCCAACAGAATGACACTGGCCAATACAGCAAAAATCTTCTTTTTCAACATGCGTGTACTCCTTTTCTTATATCGTGAGTTAAGTGGTTCGATTTCCTGCTTTCTGCTCTATCTTTGTCAACTAACCGCAGTATTCAAATCAATCCTAAACGAACGTCACGCTTCAATAAAATATTTTCTGTGTGATCTGCGTTGGAAAAGTCTATATTCAGTATATATTCTTTTATTTAGCTTTTCAAGGCGCATGATTTCTTGTATTTAAAAGCAGGAACAGATAATTTGCTCAAGCATTCAGAATTATGGCTGATTGGTTAGGAAAAGGTTCCTGGTTTATGAATCTGAAAGGCAGCCTTTACAAGTGTTGCACGAATTTCCCCTGCGTGCGGTCATCCCCAGCCGGGAAGGCTTGTACTGGGCAAAGTGGGTTGTGGAATTAAAGGTCAATTAGCGAGAGACCTTAATTGGGAAGTGGTTAGGAATGGACTCGAGCCATCAAACTTTCGGATTATTCAGCAAACCCAAGTAGTAGATCAATTATTATTCCATATTTGTGTGTGGCTTGTGCGCCAAAAAAAGTAATTCTTTTCTAGTAGGTAGAAGTTTAATGCTTAAGGTTTGTGGCTATACAAAATTGGAAATTTCAAAATTACCAATAAAAAGAAATTAAGAATAGGATACCTGATATCAAAATTCAAAATCCCATATCAGGCAACTTGCATTTAATGTTCTAAAAAGAATTTCCAAATCTCTTCGCTTGCATCAATATCCATGTTGACCCGTCCAAACGTTGATTCGTCTTCGCCAGGCCATGTATGTCCGGCGTTTTCAACTTTCATCAAAACGACAGCACTCCCCTCTGCACAATTTGTATGAGTAGTTTTTTCAATGGTGCTTTCATCCTCAGGATCAATATCTGCCATCGCTTCCGTATTAGATGATTCGCACCCATAGGCAGAAACCCAGAATGCGATACTTTCTTCGATTGATTTACCTCCTGGCTTTCCCGTAAAGGGATAGTAGTTATCACCTGTCCCATGGATCTCTAAAACGGATATTGCTCTACTCGGGCTGCAGCTTTCAAAATCACTTTCACACATACCCCCCGCTACAGATGCGATGGCGGCTATTTGATCGCTGGCTTCACACGCCAACCGATATGCCATTTTCCCACCATTTGAATACCCGGTGGCGTAAACCCGCTCAAGGTCAATATGATACTTATCGTGCATTTCAGTTATTAATGCTTTGATGAATGCCACATCATCCGTATCCGGGGTCGGATAGACAGGATCATCCACGTCACAGCTATTCCAATTCGGCGTTGCGTTCGGGTAAACAATAACAAAACCGTACTTTTCTGCAACTTCATTGAAATCGGTATTCCACATCTCCCTCCTCGCATCCCACCCCCAGCTGTGTAAGAAAACGACAAGCGGCAGGCTTGACTCGTCCGAATAAGCATCTGGAAGATATAAAATATATTCTCTCTCTTCACCTTCGTAGGTGAATGTTTCGTTTAAATACGCTTCCGTTGTTGGTTCAGCAGGTGGGCTGACCGGTTCTTCTAATTCCCCAGCCCCGCACCCAATGCCACTAAGTAAAACACAAAACATCTCAGCCATTAATGCATAATACTTATATTTCCGCATTATTCCTCCATTAATAAAACGACAAACGACCACGCTGTGGTCTTAAACGAATATCATGCTTTGATGATTTCTATATGAAACGGATTGTTATACTTTGATGAGCCGTCTACCCCCATCATACAATAAATTAGAAACGATTTCAATCAGTAAGACGTAGAAATTTACCATTATAAAAAGAACAATACTGAAGAGGTGGTTTGGTATATATATCCACAAATCTTTATATATAAAATGAATTTTCCTCGTTTTCTGTTCAATAAAGTTGGAATTCTGAGATAAAGCACAGCAGTAATTTTTTTACTCTGTCAAAGGATGCTTTCGTTCTCCGCATTAAGAAGAAAAGCTACCGCCCGGTTGAGGATTATAAAAGGGCACTGATAATCAGTGCCCTTTTATCTTATGCGTGATCTGGAAGATCAAACCTCCGGCTTTTTCGCAAACCAGATGTAGCCAAAACCGACTGTGAAGAATAGATAGATCGCAACGATCCCCCATCCAATCCAATTTAAAGTGCCGTTCAAAACGTTTAACAGACTGACAACAAACCCGATCGCATCATAGATAAACAAATCCAATATGATGGCCCGACGGGCTTTCGATTCCCCGGCATCTCTTGCATAAATGGTCAGAATCAAAACGCTAACCAGTGCCGCACCATACAATCTGGATGTGTACAATCCTGGAGCTCCGAGCGGAGCGCCCATCAGGGTTAGAAGCCAATTCGGGAAAGCTAACATCAGGAACCCAAATACCAGGCAAACGATAGCTTTGATGATCATCAATGTTTTATATTTCATGATTATTCTCCTTTTCGAATATTAATCAATTGAACCAAACAGAAAACCAACGAATACAAACCTTCCAATGATCCTCCTTTATCTAAACTCTTTGAGATCTATCCCTGGATATTTCTTCTCTTTTTTTGCGTTGAAATCAGCTATATCAACCATAAAAACAAAAAACAAATAACTAAATAAGTGGGTAATGACAAGAAAAAGTAATTGCGTGGTCATTATCTTTTTTAAATCAGATCTCATCTTTACCTTCTTTCAAAAAAAGCCTGTTTTTTCTGTATAATAATAGAAACACATTAAGACAACGTAAAATTATCGTTAAGCTACCAATCGGGGTCGAGAGATGTTAGAAATCAGAGCATTGGGTAATCTTAAAATCCAAAAAAACGGGGATTTACTGGACGACTTTGGGTCAAATAAGGCTGAAGCTGTTTTAGCTTATCTGACCATGGAAGGCGGCCAGCACAGCAGGATGAAGCTCGCTGCTTTGTTCTGGCCTGAGAGTCCTGAGCCAAAAGCACTGGCCAGCCTGCGAGTTGTTCTCTCGGCACTGCGGAAGAATGTAAGCGAGTACATAGAAATCTCTCGTGAGTACGCGAGGGTAAAACCGGAACCTGATGTTTATCTGGATGTGCATGACTTTGAAGAAAAAATCGCCAAAGGTCATCTTCCACAAGCATTGAAACTGTATCAAGGGAACTTTCTTGAAGGATTGTACATCAAGGACAGTAATGAATTTGAAAATTGGCGTCGTTGGGAACAAGAGAGGTTGCATCTCTTGTTGATCAATGCCTTTCAGTCGTTATTAACTTCTGAATTGACCCAGGGAAACTTCAAAAATGGACAGAATTTGGCTGGTAAATTACTGAAGATTGATCCTGTCAATGAGTTCGCTCTCCGGCAATATATGTTAGCACTCGCCCTGGACGGGAAGCGTACAGACGCTTTGAAATACCACAAACGCTACAGTGAAATTCTATTGAATGAGTTAGGGGTTGAACCCTCTGAAGAAACCAATCATATTAAAGACCTCATTTCTCAAGGAGATGCGGACGGATTGATCAGGCAAATTGTGCCGAAAAATAACCTCCCATACCTGCAAACAAGTTTTGTTGGAAGGAGGGAGGAAAGTTCGCTGCTGGGAAATCAGCTCAAGGATGAGAACTGCCGCCTGCTCACATTGATTGGTCCAGGAGGGGCAGGTAAGACCCGCCTGGCTTTGAATGTAGCAAAAAAAGTATTGCATATATTCCCTGATGGTGTTTTTTTTGTCCCACTTGAAAAAATACCTTCATCTGATTTTCTTGTCCCTGCTATTGCCGAGTCAGTTGAGTTTGGCTTTGACCAGATCGCACTTCATTGGGAATCGAGAGATCAATTGATCAATTTTCTGGGTAATCATTCTATCCTATTGATCCTTGATGGGTACGAACACCTGACCAAGGGAAGTGATTTTCTATCAGAACTGCTTAGACGAACAGCCAATGTCAAGCTCTTGGTGACTTCACGCCAAAAACTGAATATTCAGGGAGAGTGGCCGCAACCCGTATCCGGGTTACCGGTCCCTGATCATTGGGAGGATAACAGCTTTTATGATGGTAGTTCTTTGAATTTATTCATAGAGAGAGCGCAGCAGGCAAATCCAGCATTGAACCTGTCTGGAGAAGAACTGAACGCTGCCCTTCGGATTTGCCAAATCGTTGAAGGGTTTCCCCTGGCGATCGAGTTGGCTGCGTCCTGGACGACCCTGCTGAGCTGCGTAGAAATCGCAGAGGAAATTAAAATAGTTTAACTCTTAACCAGCCAAATGCTTGATGTGCCTGAAAAACATCGCAGTTTGGAAGCTGCGTTCAATTATTCCTGGCATAGGCTTGAAAAAAAACAGCAAGATGTGCTCATAAAGCTATCTGTCTATCGCGGGGGATTTACACGTCAGGCTGCAGAGCAAATGACAGGGATAGATTGGATGACATTAACTGAATTACTGAACAAGTCCTTGATACACAGAACTTCTGATGGCCGCATTAATTTGCATCGCGTGATTTTAAATTTTTCAAATGAAAATTTGAAAGAAAACGCTGAGACTTCGGATGAAGTCTATGAAAAGCACAGCCGTTATTACATCAGGTTGCTGCAAGACAAGGAAACCGACCTGTTAAATGAAAAGATAACGGTGACAAGGGAGGAAATCCGCCCGGAAATCGAGAATCTTCGCGCTGCATTAAACTGGGCTGTGCTAAACTGGGATGCGGATTCTGCTCTGGAAGCTGTAAGGTCCTATTTTACCTTTTACCTTGTCCATGGATGGTATGACGGCGTGATCGCTCTTGACCAACTCGCTGCTTTTATGCAAATGCATGGAGATATTCCAACCAAGGATAATCCAGCATACCTATCCTGTCGGGTTCATCAGGCATGGTTTTGCAGTAATTTAACCATGATTGAAGATTGCGAGAAAATCTCCAGGGAATATCTCCAACCAGTCAAAGCACTTGGTATGCAAAGGGAACTGGCAATATGCTTCCATAACCTGGGAGGATCCGCTGAATTCCGGGGAGAATATGGGCTTTCGAAAGAATTGTTGGAAAAATCCATTAGGGTAGGAAGAAAGCATCCATTTAACGTGTTCCCCTCTTTTCATCTATGGTTGGGATATGTGCACTTTTTGTTGGGTGAATATGAAGAGGGGATGAGGTGTTTTAAGGAAAGTTATTCTCTTTTCATCAAAGATGATAATATCTGGGGATCTTCGTTTGCATTGAGTAAAATGGGATTGGCCGCTGACGGACTAGGGGACCACGCCGCGGCAATGAAATATTTCAAAGAAGCATACAAAATTTTCATGGATATCGGGGATGTGACTGGCCAGGCCTACTCACTCAGCCGGATGAGTATTGGCGCTTATTTTCTTGAGGATTACAAAGGAGCGATAGATTTTGGTGAGCAGGCTGTAAAGCTATTTAAGAGTATTAATCATGTCTGGGGAACATGCGCGTCACTGGGTCATTTGGGATTCACTCATCTAAGAATGGGTGAAATTAAGAGAGCCCAAAACATTTTTTATGATTCCCTTGAGCTGACTTCTGATTCCGAAATGGTTCCTTTAAGCCTCTACGCCTTAGCAGGGATTGCCTGTACGCGTGTAAAGGAAGGAAATGAAAAAGGAGGCACAAGATTATTCAAATATATTCAATCCCACCCAAAAACGCCTGCTCTTTATGTTGAAGTAGCTAAACATTTTTTACAGGATCAAGGTAAATTGATCCCAAGCGGAAAACAGGCAAAAGATGATGCAGCGCTACTTAAAAAGGTTATTAGAAACGTGATGGAAGAAAGAAAATATTCCTAAAATATCACTGCAAAATCAAGTGTTTGAAGGATTATAGAATTTCTAAGCCTTTGTTATCCATTGATTTTTGACTACCTATCATTTAATTCTATGTTTCAAGTTGGAGATTCTTAGTCGGCTCGGACAGCATCCCCACCGCCTCATCCTTATCCGCGTTCATCAAGACCTTCAGGATATCCCCATCTGCCGACCCGGGGACATTGATGACAGATACCACATCGGAAAGCCTGCTGAAATCCGGGAGGAACTCCCCCAACATATTTTTTGATCCTTTTAGAAATGCCTCATTGAACAGGATACCATCATCATCCGGATAGAGCGGCAAATACCGTATCGATGCCTCAACAAGATCCTGGAAGAAATGCGTCCCAAAGGAAAGGTCGGGGACGTAATCCTTCTTCTTGCGCGCAATCTCGATCAACATCGCTGTATTATTGATGTCCGAATACGTCACATTCACCCCCAACTTGATATCGCCGCGGCTCCCCCAGCGGCCTGGACCCAATAAAATGAACTGGCGTTTGGGCAACATCTTATTCAGCCTGCCGACTATCCGGCCAACATCCAGCATATCCTGATGCGTGGACAGTTCGCTGTACCCACCCGGATCAACATAAACAATATGGGTGATATCAGGCACGGTTCCGTTGGACACATACCGGTTGGCAGAAAAAATGACCTTATCTTCCGGGAGATTATCAGGGATGGGTGCGGGTTTACTGTCCTGTCCATAACTTTGTGAGCGGCATTGTAAAAGGTAAAAATCATTACCGTCAGAGGCAAACTCGATATCAACCGGAAAGTTTAAATTTTCCTGAAGGATGCTCATGATCACGTTTACCTGCTTGACGAAAATGGATCGCTCGAAGAGCCCTTCAAATGTGACGACAAAGTCCTCTTTGTCAAAGTCCATGCCCAACATGCGGGGATGTTTTATATGGTCATAATCAAGAATCGAAACGATTTTATTGATTATGGGGTATTCGCTCCCATATTCTTTTAGCATAGCGCGAATATCTATCGTTTCGAACGTGTTGGTCGTTAAATTGATCACATCCATCTTCTTCGGGGAGTAGCGAACTACTTCATCTGCAGTCACATTTGCTCTCAGCCGGGGCTGCCCGGGGGCGATCAATACCGGATAGTCATCGGTCAACCGATCCACTGCACGGGTACCCAAACCCGGCACAATGCGGATCAACCCATCATCCCGTTTTATGCGGCTCGACCAGCGAAATTCATTCTCACTGAATGCCACCCCAGCGAAAGCCGGGGCGAAATAATGACCGATCTTCGTCCCGACGACTTCCTGGATCATGATCCCCATTTCTTCGTGTCTGTCTAATAATTCACGTCCAGATCTGTAACCGATTGGGTCTGGACCAAACATTGAGGCATACACTTCAGCGATTGCATCCAATAGCGCACTCAGGCGCTCTTCTTTCGTGCCCTGGTTGGCAACAAACAAACTCTTATACTTTCCAGCAAATACCGATTTAACCTGGTCTTCCAACAGGCTCGAACTGCGCACGATCAATGGAACATCTCCGAAATCATCCAATGCAAGGGAAAGTCCTTTAATTATTTCAGGGGATGCTGGCGCGTTCTTGAATAAATGCATGACGTATGGGTACTCCTGGCGAACCTGATCAAAGTCTTTATACTTTTGCTCCAGCAGGTCTTCCAGGTTGTTGTCGCTCATGAAATAGAATATGCTGTCAGATGTGAGATACCAGGTTTTTGGTGTTTTGATATTCTCGAGAAGTTGCTCATCTTGTAAGGATTTCTTCAGAATCTGCTCTGCTAAAAATACGCCAGCACCCTTTCCACCCAGCTTTCCATGACTCTCAGCAGGATGAATGATGCGCTTCAAGAGATCAACAAAATCGGTCACATCGATAAATTTCTTTGCACTTTTAACATATTCAGGGCGGTCGCTTAAAATTCGCCGGATAAGTGATACCCTCACCCATTTCTCCCGCAAAGCTGATAATTTTAGCCCTTGATCTGTGAGATGGTTGAAACGGTCAATAACCGCGCTGATCTCTGATAAAGAAGAACCGGGTTTCGCAAGAACGCTGATCAGGAAGTTTGAGCGGTCTTCCTGGATCCAAATTCTGAATGCTGTGCAGGATCTCATCGTTGGACAGGTGCTTCTCCGCAATATTGAAAACATTGTCACTCACTTGCAGTAAATTCCGTCTCGGCTGACTTTCATAAGGACGATTTACCTCACTCAGCACGTCCCTCTCTTCCTTGTACACCGGGGCAAAATACTCCAGCAGGTGCTCCGCATCCTTGACGCCATGCCCCACGAGATAATTCACCATCTTTTGGGAAACCCGCATCAGCAGGGATGCATCCGTTCTTTTCAATAGATTGATAATGACCCACCACTCACTCTTTTGTTTTTCGCCATTTCTCTTATGCTCTTCAAAGACCCCCTTCAACCGGTTGTGCAGGATGTGATGTCCAAACTGCTCTGCGATGGTATCGAGAAGTTTCCGTTCCTCTTTCAGGAATGGCCCTTCATCCTCAAGCAGGACTTCTTCTGTGTAATAGATACTGATACTACCTTCAATTTCATCCTGCACTAAAATATGTGCACTTTGCACCCAGGGCGTTTCCTTGAAATCGGTCGGTTGATAGACCGAACCGCCGTATATGACCTTTGCCTGGCAGATTTCGGGGTACTGCCAAAAAGGAGGGAGAATAATAACAATACGCTCACAGATCTCTTCAACCGTGATACCAGGCTTGCTGACCAGCTCCTGAAATTCATAAAGACAATTTAATTCCTTTGCCCGTTCTTTCAAATCGGAGATCAATTTGTCTATGTTTTTGCGATCCTCACTCATAAGCAGCTCCTGATGATTTAAATATGACACCCCGCCGGTTTCTCCCATCAACCAGAATGTTCAAAGGCGTATCCAACCTAATATGGCATACAAACTGCTTTTCTTCCACCACTTCCTGTTCGATCAGCCAGTCCCAGTCAATTTTAAACTCACCCCCAAATGGGACTGAAAAGTAGCGGATACCCAGGCTGGTTATGTTATGGAAGAAATGAGAGCCTTGACTCATCTCAACATTCGCATTCTCCCGGGTTGCTTCCACAATGACCTTGCTCCCGGAAATCTCACTCCATTTGACGGGTATGCCCAACCAGGGGATCGAACTTCCCAACCTTCCAAATACGATAAGCAAATAGGGTGCGCTGGCTGCGATCATTTTTTTGTTGAGTTCAGCCAACTCCTGAGCTATTGACCGGGTGTGTTTCATCTTAAATTCTTCCGGCAAAACATAGATGATATCATGTACGGTGTTGATCACACCGTTCCCCATCGTGGCTTTTGAAGCCGTCAGGATATTTTCCCCATCCAACTGTTCCTCAGGGAGATCGACCACCTCAGACGAAACGACCATTGGCCTGACCTGGAGAAAGCCGAATTCGTGCGGGTTGAACGTCATCGCAAATTCAATTTCCACCGGTGCGTTCAATGCTTTTTCACAAATCATCAATAGTTTGGTCAATAATTTATTCAGCGGCGGTTGTCCTAATTCCAATATAGGTGAAAAGGTGATCACCCTCGGTCCTCTATTGCCAATTCCCATAGTCAGTGTTTCGTTCTGAGGGTCATAGGTTGATGCTATATAACGCAGCGTGCTGTCACATTCCGCTGAAGTTAGATTTTCAAGCAGCATGTACTCCGTTTCATTGATGGGGTCATACATGGGAGGTCTGCCCATATTTACTGCCCAAAATTCAGTTTGACTCAATTTGAGCAGTTCTCTCATTGATCGGAACGGCGGTTTAACCCGGGGACGGGCTGGTGAGTAGCTCCAGGAGATACCCCCATCGACGACTGTTTTTCCCATCCCCATGGCCAGGTTCACAATACCATCTTCATGCTCCAATGATCCCCAGGGATAGAAATTATAGGAACGCGCGACCCCGGATACTTCAGGATAGAAACGTTCATCGTGGCGTTTTCCGACCACTTCCTGGATAATCACCGCCATTTTTTCATCTTCTATACTGTGCCCTGTTGCTTTTGCATAATCCTTAGCAGCACTGAAAAATGTCGATGCAAAGACGAACTTGATCGCTTCTGCCAGCTTGTGGAAGCGTGTGGCCACATCATGCTGGTTGTTTGGGATCATTTTGGTTTTGTAAACACCGGCGAACGGCTCATAGACGGCATCTTCCAATAAGCTGGAAGATCGAATGGCTAAAGGTTCATGTTCTGCTGCGATGAGCGCCCTCAAATCCCCAAGGATCGCAAAGGGCAGCTCTCCCTTCATGAAAGCATGCGCGATGCGATCATCGGGCTGGTCCGAATAGGCAATTTCATACAGATCATTCAGCGCCATAAATGTATCGAAAATATCTGTACATATCACAACCATGGCCGGGATTTGGACGCTTATCTCGGGAAAATCTTCAGGCTTTATCTTCGATCCCAGAATATCATGGATAGAGACCAGGCCCTGGGCCTTGCCCCCCAATCGTCCGGTGCCTATCGTGCTGATACGTATGCCGGACTTGAATGAAGACCGGTTGAAAGGCTGAATATCAGGGGGGATTGAGGGTTCTGATGCGCTGGTCATTCTCACCTTATTGCTAAGCCTATACCCATCCACGTTCCTGACAAGCTCGAGCGACGCGGTCAACCGCGATCACGCTGGTCGCGCTGCGCATTCTCAAAGCGTTTTTCCTGGCAAATTCACTGGCATTGATAAATGCGGAGGTCATATGAACGTCCAGCTTCCCAAGCACTTCATCCTTGGTCCAGTAGTAGTTCATGTTGCTCTGAACCTGTTCAAAGTAGCTGCATGTCACACCACCAGCATTGGCCAATATATCAGGAATAACCAGAATACTGCGGTCATCGATGGTTGGGTCTGCTGCAGGATTGGTGGGGCCATTTGCGCCTTCGGCAATGATCTTGACCCGCTTGCTCATATTACTCACATTCTCTGATGTGATCTGGTTCTCAAGGGCAGCCGGCACGAGGATATCTACATCCTGCTCAATCCAGGCATCCCCGGGTAAGCATTCATATCCCAGGTCCATCGCTTTGGCCTTGTCAATTTCCCCAAACGGGTTGGTAATCGACAGCAGTTGATCAAGGTCAATGCCGTCTCGTTTCCGGAAAGCATACGCTTTCTGGTCCGCCTGGTTCCAGCAGGAAACACAAATCGCTGATCCACTCATTTGTTGAAAAAGCTGAATGGCGTAGCGCGAGACATTGCCAAATCCCTGGAAGCTGGCCTGCGTATTCCTGGGGTTAATATTCAATTCTTTTAAAGCTTCACGAACCGTGATCATCAAGCCGTAGCCGGTTGCCTCTTTTCTGCCCAATGAGCCACCCGACCCCACTGGCTTGCCGGTAATAAAGCCAGGATTTTTTGTGCCAACGATCGCTTCATACTCATCCAGCATCCACAGCATATGCTGGGATGTGGTCATGATATCCGGCGCGGGCACATCAACATTTGGACCGACATTTTTCACGATCTGCCTGACCCACCCCCGGCATAAACGTTCCTGTTCCAGAAGGCTCAGGTTATGAGGGTCGCATATCACACCGCCTTTACTGCCTCCCAGGGGGATATCGACCACAGCGCATTTCCACGTCATCCACATTGCCAGCGCCCGGATGGTGTCCACAGTTTCCTGCGGGTGAAAACGAATCCCTCCCTTACCAGGGCCACGCGCGTTATTGTGCAGGATCCTGAACCCCTTAAAAATCCTTGCACTCCCATCATCCATGCGAACAGGAATGCTCACATGGAATTCCCTCATGGGAGTTCGAAGCAGATCGCGTGACGCCTGTTCCATTCCCAAAATATCAGCAGCTTGGTCAAATTGTTTCTGAGCCGATTCAAATGGGTTGTATGCCGAACTATTCATTCAGTTCTCCTTTACATAAAATGGTGGTGATTATGTACTGAATAAACATATTATATATCTGTTACAGCAACCGTGGACCGGAAAAACAGGATTGTCATGACATTGAATGGCAGAATGCTCAAACCTGAACCAGGGAAAATTGATTATTGTGTTTATGTAAAACGGGAAAGGCTGCTATTGACGCTCAGGAACGTTGAAAGAATAATTCCAACGTTCCTGGATAATGCTTTGTACTATTTCAGATTTATTCTTTAATATCCACTTTCATTTTTCTATACATGCTGAAGATCTTAACAAGTACCGAAAAATGCAGGATGGCAAAAAGAAACAAAATAATCCTGAAGAAAAAGTAAAAACTTGGGAACTCAAAACTTGTACTGGACAAGTTGGGAAAAACAAACATCAGCTGATAATACATTGGAAAGCCAACAAGCAATAGAAATGCTAATATTCTCTTGTATACCAATGCTTTGGAGGCATTGTCATTAAAATATCAACAAATCGATGTCTTCGCTTGATTCCTGGCTGAAATAATACCAACCACCCAACTTTCCGATGAGATTCCATCCGGCGTCTTCATAGAGCTGGAGATACTCATCTTCTGAGATCTTCTGGTCAAGTCCCATAAAATCCATTTGGTAGATCAAACCCCTGGGTTCACTTTCCTCAAACACATAGCTGCCCAGGCTCACCTTCTTCAGGATCAAACCTTCTCTAGCCTTTTCCTCCAAAAATGCTTTTTCTTCCTCAAGATTCCAAACCCAAAACCACTTATTTATCCTTTTCACGTTATTTATTCCTTTCATGAATGCCATCTTCCACCATATCCTTCAGTCGCTTGATCTCATAATCAATAAGTAATTCACCCAACGAAGTAATCTGATAGATTATTCTTCTTGGATTTTCCGGGTCCTCCCCGATGCGTTCAATGAGACCATTTTTCAATAAAATATTAAATGCACCATATAGCGTTCCTGCCGCCAGTTTGACCCTGCCACTGGTCATCTCTTCTACTTTCGTTATAATGCCATAACCATGTAATGGTTCAAGAAGAGATATAAGAATGTAGAAGGATGTCTCAGTCAATGGAGAGTATTTTTTAACTTCATTATTCATTGTTCTTTCTCTTTCTCTATAATCAGTCGTTATATCAGCACTCTTTATATCAGTATTCTATATATCGTATGTCTATATAGTAACATATAATTTATTGGATTGCAAGGGGGAAATTCTTTTCCAGGTGTCAATGGAATATTTTTATGACTGAAAATTAATTTCTTCAAATGAATATAAAAATCTTGTTATTAAGATCAATGATTATTTCATCAATGAACAAGAAAAAATGTTAATAAGTGGGTACGAATGGCTTCGAACCATCACCTTACTTCATTTCTCTCTAGGAACTGACACCTTCACTTAGCACCCCTGTAATGTCCACCTCCAATTCGTTCCGGGGCTCCGCTCTGCTCCAGAGCACGGATGTGAAATTATTGAATTTAACAAAAAATGGGGGGGGGAAGGGGACCTGTTCCGAACCATTTGTTTATTGTCACAATAACCGGATTTAATCATGAGGCATAGGTGCTTTGAGATATAATGGAATAAAGCACAAATCAACGCGTCCGATTTTTACTCCTTTTCTTTCCATCTTGATTTATAGTATTTGCAGCCAGTAATTTTCCCCCACTGACTGTGCGGCATACTCCGGAATTGGTGTGCGACATAACCGGAATGTGCATTAAATTTTTTTATAGGAGGATCCATCACTCATGACCGTACATACAACCACAGCAAAACATTCTCTTGGTAAGTCGTTGTTTCTTCACCTTTTTCCAGGTTTATTAACCGGTATTTGTTATTATGCTTTACTCAATCCTTTTCATCGTTGGGGTTATCCATCAATGATGGCGTTATTGATTTCCGCAGTGTTAGTTTTGGTGCCGGTTGAATTAGGATATTTATTATATTTAGGGAAGAAGGAAAACGGGAAATTATCTCTGCAAAATATTATTCATTACCGTAAATCAATCCCTGTGAAACAATATTTTATATGGGTTCCAACCATCATAATAATGATGGGTATTATTTTCACGGTATTGAAACCAGTTGATATATTTATGCAAAATTATATCTTCGATTGGCTTCCTCCTTTCGAAAGCGGCTTGCAGGGAGGTTTTTCGAAAAGCGCTCTTGTTGTGACCTATGCAATGCTTGCGGTTTTTGGTGCAGTCGTTGCACCGATTGTAGAGGAATTATATTTTCGAGGGTATTTATTGCCCAGGATGGATTTTGCAGGCAAGTGGGCTCCATTATTACACAGCCTTCTATTTGGTCTTTATCATTTGTGGACTCCATGGATGTTTGTTACTCGCACTATTGGAATGCTCCCCATAATCTATGCCGTCAAGAAGAAGAATTTGAATGTCGGCATAATCGCTCATTGTGTGATCAATCTAGTTGATGTGATATTTGGAGTGATTTTTATCCTCGGAGTGAGCGGAGGCGTGTAGGTTAACCCAACGTATCAAAGAAGCTACAGACAAATGAGGAAAACTTTCATGTAGATAATGGTTGGGGTGCGATGGTTCGAATAAAATATGGGGGCGGAGGGACTCGAACCATCGACCTTTATCTTCTCCTTATGGGGACACAGATGTGTCTTATTAGTTGTTGGTTAAATTACAACATGGGCGCGGAGGGGCTCGAACCCACGACCTTCGCGAAGCACCCCCGCAGTGGAGCTTAGGGGGCACGGATGTGACAATAATAAATTAAATAGAAAATGGGCGCGGAGGGACTCGAACCCACGACCTCACGGATGTGAACCGTGCACTCTAACCAGCTGAGCTACGCGCCCAAAAAACGAATTAATAACCCTGCGCTCTACCAGCAGTCCTTACAAGGATCTGCGAAGCTACGCGCCCTTAATAAGATGATAATTGTGCGCTCTTACCAGCAGTCCTTATGAGGATCTACGAAGCCACACGCCCAAGAATATTAAAAATCTTATCATCCCAAGTGATTTGCATTATAGCAAAATATAATCCCATCGTCAATCAAAACGATTCAAGATGGATATGAAGACATCCTATGCAACAAACATCGTAGGGTCAAACCTGTCACGCGAATAACCCTATAGGTAGGGGTAGACCTCTGTGTCTACCCAGGTCTGACACGGAGGTCTGACCCTACATTTAATTTTTCATCGGTTTTTATATCCTAAGATTGCTCAAAAACTATCACAACAATTGATGAATTCAGGAAAACGATGTATCATAACATCATATGAACCTCATCGCTGAACAGAAATACCAGATCCTGTTTGAATTATTCCAGGCCATACGCGATACCTTCGAATTGGATGAGATCATGACACAACTGCTGGACATGATCCAACCAATCATTGACTACGATGCCGCTGGTATTTTTGTGCTGAACGAGGAATTAGAACCCGTCCGACGAACGCCTTCAAAGAATCTCATCGCCGGTATGTCCTCGCGCGGCTACTATCACGTACCAACGACTGATGACATGCTGTCCCTCGGTAAGGGGATCATCGGGCACGTCATAGCCACCGGCACAAGCCGGATCATCCCAGACGTGAGTATGGACCCCCGCTACATCGAAGCACGTAAAGGCACCTGCTCAGAGATCACCGTCCCTATCCTGCGCAACGACCGGGCGATTGGGGCAGTGAACCTGGAGTCAGATCTTCTGAATGCCTATGATGAAAGCGACCTGGAAGTGCTGCAGTTCTTTGCCGATGCAGCATCCATCGCCCTGGAGAAAGCCATTTTACACCGTCAGCTGCTTGACAAAGAACTGATTGATAAGCAGCTTCAATTAGCCAGGGAAGTGCAGATGCACCTGCTGCCCATGGAGAATCCATCCATCCCAGGCTATGATATTGCCGGGATATGCATCCCCGCAGAAGAGATCGGTGGGGATTATTACGATTTCATTGAACTTCCACAGGGCAACCTGGGTATCGTAACAGCAGATGTCTCGGGGCATGGGATCGCTTCTGCTATGACGATGACTGCCTTTCGAGGGCTGCTGCGAACCTGCTCAAAGGGCAAACTCGACCCGGCAGAAACTGCCGTGGAGATCAACCAGCATATGCCAGAATTCACCGGCAATAAACACTTCATCACCCTGATCTATGGCGTGCTGGACCCCAAATCCGATAAGATCACCTTTACCAGCTGTGGACATCCACCAGCCTGGCTGATCCACAGCGATGGCAGATCAGAATTTATGACGAAAAATGGCCCTGCTCTTGGGGTTTTCGACAAGATCAATTATGAGAATGAAAGTAAGCAGCTTCAGCCCGGGGATATCTTGATCATTTACACGGATGGCGCGATTGAAACGGATACTGCCAAAATCGAGTCTTACGGGATTCTCAGGCTAAAAATAATTCTTAATGAAAACAGGGATCTACCAGCAAAAGACCTGATCCAGCGAGTCATTTCTCACATCAGAGCTTTCTCCGGTAGCCCGCTTTACCTTGACGATGTTACGCTGGTGATCGTCAAGAAACTATAATAACCTCCTGTTCATTTCCCCCTACCATTTTATTTGGGACAAAATTTTATCTATGATATCACTCGATGGGATGCCTGAGGACTGTTTTCAACTTCTCAGGTGCAGTCCGGCGTGGATCGCTCAGGTAGATCTCGTGGTGTTTGCCGCGCAGCTTATAACCCTGGTCAAAGGCAAACTGGTGCATATTCGCAATCGTGGGTCCTTCATCATCGTAAGGACCAAAGTACATGATTTGCACCGACAGCCCCTCAGTAAAGGCTTCAAACCGCAGCTTTTCCAGACCCTTCAACCCCTTTTTAAGTTCTACCTGCTCAATTGCCTTCTGAACCAGCTCAGGGGTGATAAATTCCGGTTGCATGATCATCATCGTCCATTGGAATTTATCTTTGTCTTCTTCTGTGAATTCATGCTTCCCCATGGGTGTACCCCACCATAAGCCTTCCAATGGCATGACCACGTAATCCCTGCCAAGCTCTTTTTTGGAGGTGAATTTCAGGGAATAAGAAACGCCATACAGCGCTTCAAGGGTTTTCTGGTATTCCGGGCTGGTGTTAGGATTGCCAGCACCATCCATCATCAGGAAGTTCATCTGCGGGATGTCCACGATCGATGGCGCTTTCGCGGAAGGTTTGTAAAGGTGTTTCAACGCTTTCTTGAGGTCTAATTTCTCACTCATTTGCTTCTCCTTTTTGCGGTCTATTTTATAAGCTATTATCTATCAACTGTATACTTTGAGCTTTGAACTTTCAGCTTCAAGCTCACATAGCCGCCCTGATCTCAGCTAAATTCTTTCCAGCCGCAGGCACATCAGCAATGAAAGGCTGCAGCGTTTCGCAGGTCTCATATTGGTCACAATATGCACAGTTCACAACACTTTTTACTGTGGCACAGGCTCGTATCGGGCAAGCATCGCAGTACCCGCCCAGCCTCCCCGAACTGGTGCAACCATCGCATGTAACCGAGGCAAGCGTCATTTCCGGGCTGTTAAATTCGACACGCCACTTCTTCAATAAAGCTTGTTTTGCCGCCAGGTCATCTGCCTGTGTTGCGATAAAAGCTTCACATCCAGCACAATCCAAACCACAGTACGCAATCATTTTTTCCATTGGACCTCCAACTCCATTTCATTCAAATATCTTTATTATTCAACTGTCAATCTTATTTTACAGATCATATATGTCATTTATGTCATATTTCACAATTCATTTTTGGGTGAGTTTCTCACTTCCTGGTTTCGGATAAATTATCTAAGAACCTACAAATGCTCTTTCAAGTCGAACGGGATAAAACCACATTATAATTATGCAAAACTCAAAAGCGAAAATCAATTACAGCAAGAATTTGGAGGCCTTATGAAAAATAGACCTTTGATCTGGTTAGCCTTATTACTGATAGTTTGTTCAGCCTGTTCTCCTGCAGAAGAACCCATTCCACCCACTGAAACGCCCACGCAGGAGCCTACCAGCACATCAACTTCAACAGCAACCCCCACCATGACGCCAACAGCCACTCAGACCTCCACACCAACCCGCATTCCAATCCCTGATGGGCAAATCCATAGTGAGGAAGTGCTCCGTTTCTCATTCTTCGCGCCATACGACTACTCGGTCAACACAGGCATTTATCTATATGACTATTCATTCGCTGCGATCTATCAAAAAACGACGCATTGGACAAGAGCCATAATCCTGCTTGATGTTGATACAACCGATCTGGGCAGTGTACCAATTGAGTTTGTCCTCAGCACAATGCTGAGCAACCTGGATTTTTTTGAAGCGACCGCTGAGGAGACCGGGGAAATTGCCCCTATAATGATCAATGATTATGATGCCGTTTCTGCTGATTTCACAGGTGAAACAAAAGGCTTCCCTATCAAAGGTCAAAGCGTTGCCTACCGGACCGATGAAAACCATGTGATGGTCGGGATAGGGTGGTTTGATGTCTCCGAGGGTCCGAATATCTGGGATTATCATGGGGTTGATTTATTTCAGTATGTGCTTAAATCAATACAATTTGAAGAGTAAGTTCGTGGACCCCTTACGCCTTCACTAAATATAATTTCCCGGGGATTTAATAACTCAAACACACTCCTGATGCTTTGCACAAGACAATTGGTTATGTCTGGTAATATTCAGCCAGTCCTGATGAATCCCCTGATATCTATAGACTGAAGCGGCATCGGGTCGCATCAGTCGTATGCCACATTCATGAGAATTTGGCCTTACTATTCCCAATTCCCCATTCCCAATTCCCCATTCCCCATTCCCTAACCAGTATATGTCATTTCATGTCATATTTTCGCGGTATACTTTGTCCATGGCAAATGTCGCCACCCGCTTACTCTCGATGATCTTCCTCTTCCAGTCCCGCCGTCATTGGACCGTGGGTCAGCTTTCTGATGAACTGGATGTCTCCGACCGCACCGTCCACCGCTATATCGGCATGCTGGAAGACATGGGTATCCCCCTCTACTCCGAGCGCGGTCCCTACGGCGGGTTCTCCCTTCTGCGTACTTATAAACTACCTCCCCTGATCTTCACCCCGGAGGAAGCAACCGTCCTCTACATGGGGGCGCGCCTGGTGCAGGATTTCTGGGGAAAGACCTTTTCGGATGCAGTGATCGGGTTGACAGCCAAACTGGATAACGTACTCCCGGATGACATCCGCCAGGAAGTTCAGCGCGCTCAGCGCAGCCTGGTGGTGGTATCCGGAACATCCCGGGACTACACACCCTTCCATGACCTGATGGTCACCCTGCGTGACTGCATGGCAAACGGGCAGCGCGTCACCATCCGCTATCACAGCTTCTCAAGGGTGGAAACCGACCGGAAGGTAGACCCATATGCCCTCAGTTTTCGCTGGGGCAACTGGTATTTGATCGGCTACTGCCACCTCAGAAAGGAACTGCGCACCTTCCGCATTGACAGGATCAACGACCTGCAAACCCTAGATGAAGGCTATGAAATCCCAAGGGATTTTGATGCCAAAGCCTACCTCGAAGAGACAATGCGCTGGGAAAACCAGATTAACGTTGAAGTTCAGATGGATGAAGAGGTTGCCCCCCAGATGCGGGAGAGAAGCAGTGATTGGATGCGGGTCAGCGATAATTCGGATGGTTCAGTGACCGTCCATTTTGATGTGGATAACCTGAATTGGGCTACAGGATGGGCGTTAAGCTGGGGAAAATATGCAAAGGTACTGCAGCCGCCTGAACTGGTTGAACGGGTCAAACAAGCTGCGCGTGAGCTGCTAGAGGTTTACGAAAAAAAATAATTTTGATCTGATGGGGTATTATTTTTCTTCCACAGGCACATATATCAATAAAATCGAATCCTCTGAATCAGGCTGAAAGCGATCATCATAGAGTTCGAAAAAGTAGTTATCAACAGCTTTATAACTTGACCCTTTGAGCCACTTGCCAAATATCCATTTGATCGTGGTCTCAAGTTGATCGACCGGGCCATAGTGTGGGAAAACAGCATAAGCATGTTTTTTAAGCTGACAGGCGGTCATCCCCTCTGGAACATCTGGGGCTTCTTCCCCAACGATCCCTCCCCTCACAGCCATACCGGCCAAATAATGCCTTTCAACCCCATTCCAGCAGTGAACCCCGAAACCGGTATCCGGATCAGCACCAGTGATCTCTTGAAAACGCGTATTAAGCTGCTCCCAGAGGTCCTCTGTGCTTCCATCCAGATTCTCACCACGGTGGGATAAACCCACCACGGTAAAGGCTGGTTTGATGATGATTTGGGGTTCCATTCAAAATCTCTCTGTTTATTTTGCTTTGATCGGCACGTAGATATAAAAGAGCTCAGACCCTGCATCGGGCATGAATTCCTCTCCGTAGAGCTCAAAATTAAAATTGCCTTTCGACAGGTCAACCTCGAATTCATCTGAACCCTCAATCCAGCGGTAGACAGCATCATATGCTTTACCGATGCTCCTTAGGTTCGGGCAGGTGATGGCGGCATACTGACCTTCAGGAATTATGTGTTGTGCCAATCTCTCAGGTGCTGCTTTGTCTCCCTCCACCGGGAAACCGGCAATATAGTCGAATACCATCGTCTCTTCATATTCAGGCCCCATGATGCTGATCCCGTAGGCCGCACGGATGGCGAAATCCCGGGTCTTGATCTCACCTGCACGGGTCATTAATTCTCCCCACAGTTGGGGGATCTCCTCGACTTCGTTCTTCCCACGGTAACCAAGGCCAACAATGGTCATTTTGGGGTGGGATTTTACTTCAATCTTTGGCATATTTACTTTCTCCTTTTTACAATCCTCAGTTTTCTAATCTTTTCGTTTTCTTTCCAAAGGCTGCTCCAGTGCGGCAATCCGATCGGAGAGATCTTCACACCTTTCTGGAATGTCCAGGATCTCACGCAGGAAGCAGCCCGTATAGCTTTTTTCACTCATCGAGACCATTTCCGGCGTCCCCTCTGCCACGATGTGACCGCCCTCATCGCCACCTTCCGGCCCCAAATCGATCAGCCAGTCAGCCGTCTTGATCACATCCATGTTGTGTTCAATCACGATCACGGTGTTGCCGGCATCCGTCAGGCGGTGAAGCACATCCAGCAGCTTCTGAATATCCGCAAAGTGCAGCCCGGTGGTCGGCTCATCCAGGATGTAAACTGTATCACCTGTGCTGACCCGGGCGAGTTCCCTGGCCAGCTTGACGCGTTGTGCTTCCCCGCCAGAAAGCGTGGTCGCACTTTGCCCCAGCTTGATATACCCCAAACCAACATCCGCTAAAGTCTGCAGGATGCGGTTGACCTTCGGGATATTACTGAAGAAAACCAGGGCTTCATCCACATCCATATCAAGCACATCTGCAATTGTCCTGCCTTTGTACCTGATTTCAAGGGTTTCTCTATTGAACCGATTCCCCTTGCAGACGTTGCAGGTCACCCACACATCGGGCAGGAAGTGCATTTCGACCTTCTTGCGGCCGTATCCCTTGCAGGCTTCACAACGGCCACCCTTGACGTTGAAGCTGAAGCGGCCCTTGGAATAGCCCCGCAGCTTTGCTTCCGGTGTCAGGGCAAACAGGTTTCGAATCTCCCCTAAAACTTTAACATACGTACCTGGATTCGAACGGGGTGTTCGCCCGATCGGGTCCTGGGTGATATTGACCACTTTAGAGATATATTCCATGCCTTCAAGGTGATCATGGGTACCAACCTTCCTCTTTGCGCGGTGGAGAGTGTTGGCAAGCAGGGGCTGGAGTGTTTGTGCAACCAGGGAGGACTTTCCGCTGCCAGATACACCGGTCACACAGGTGAATAGTCCCAGAGGGAACTTCGCTGAAATGTTCTTGAGGTTGTTCTGCTGCGCCCCGACCAGTGTCAACCACTTACCGTTGATGGGCCGGCGTTTTTCGTGAGGGGAATGCACATAGAGTTCTTTTTTTAGGTAGCGTCCCGTGAGGGACTCAGTAGTCTCCAGGATCGTTTCCAGTGAACCTGCCGCCACCACCTGACCACCCTTCACGCCTGCGCCCGGCCCCAGGTCAACAATGAAATCTCCTGTTCTTATGGTTTCTTCATCATGTTCAACCACTACCACCGTATTGCCCATATCACGCAGCCGTTCAAGCGTCTCGAGAAGGCGTTTATTATCCCGCTGGTGCAGCCCGATAGTGGGTTCATCAAGCACATACAGCACACCGACCAATCCGCATCCGATCTGACTGGCAAGCCGGATGCGCTGTCCTTCTCCACCCGAAAGTGTAGGGGCAGAGCGGCTGAGGGTCAGGTAGTGCAGGCCGACATTCAACAGGAACTGCAGCCGCCCCTGGATCTCCTTCAGCACTTCATCCGCAATCACTTGCGCTTCTTCATCAAGCTTATTAGCAATATCCTTTGCCCAGTGATACACCTCCCTGATGTTTAACGACATTACATCATTGATATTATTCCCACCGATCGTGACCGCCAGGCTTTCTGACCGCAGCCGCCTTCCCCCGCACTCCGTACAGACTTGCTTACTCATGAAGCTCTGGTACCAGCGACGAGCGCCATCTGAATTAGTCTGCTTATGCCGACGCTGAAGGACGCGATATAAACCATCAGTGGTGTAATTGTATTCACCCGAACCGCGATCGCTTTCCCAATTCTGCTTGACCTGAACCCCACCATGAAAGATCGCATGGCGACCTTCTTCGGAGATTTCTTTCCAGGGGGTATCAAGATCAGCACCGAACTTTCCAAGGATCTGCTGTGATGCACTATAGATCCCTGATTTCTTTTTCTTGTTCACTTCTCCCCACATGCGCACTGCGCCTTCACCCACTGATTTGGTTTCGTCAATGATCATCTTGGGATCATATTCATAGATCTCACCCAAACCATTGCAGGTGGGGCACATCCCCATAGGTGAGTTGAAGCTGAACATGGTCGGCTGCAGATCCGGGAAGCTGATACCGCAGTCAGGACAGGATAGACTCTCAGACAGCAGCCAATCCTCTTCCTTCCCCTGATCGATCACGACCTGTCCCTCCCCTGCCTTCAAAGCTGTTTCAATGGAATCCGTCAGGCGGGTCAGGTAATCATGGTAGCCATCATCCGTTTTCTCAACCGAGATCAGACGGTCCACAACCAGGTCCACATTGTGCTTCTTATTCTTCTCAAGCTGGATATCATCAGCCAGATCGTGTACTTCACCATCTGCTCTCACGCGGTTGAACCCATCTGCCTGGGCTTGTGCAAAAGCATCCTGGAAGGTGCCTTTACGCTGACGAGCTATTGGCGCTAAAACTTGAAACCGTTCTCCCGGCGGTAGGTCAACCACCTGGGCGACGATCTCTTCCGCAGATTGGGCGTGCAGATCACGTCCGCACTCATAGCAGTGAGGTATACCTACCCGGGCATACAGCACCCGCAGGTAGTCTGCAATTTCTGTGACAGTTGCCACAGTTGAGCGGGGATTACGGCTGACCGGTTTCTGCTCGATGGCAATGGCAGGACTCAAACCCCCAATATAATCCACCTTGGGTTTCTCCATCTGCCCGATAAATTGGCGTGCAAATGTGGACAGGGATTCGACATACCGCCGCTGCCCCTCAGCATAAAGCGTATCGAACGCCAGCGATGATTTTCCGCTTCCGGAGACCCCTGTAAAGACAATTAATTTATGACGCGGTAATGTAATGTCTACATCTTTGAGATTGTGTTCCTTAGCACCGCGGATCACGATCAGTTCGGGAAATATTGACATGAACCACCTTTCCGGTTTTCTTGTTTGATCTGCATCCATATTAACCCATATATATGTCAATTTATGACATATATAAAATACTGATCCAAAACGGGATTCGATCCTTTTATTTTTGCATCCTTCAAACAGAAATTTTCCACCCGACTATCGGTCCTTTTTCCCCTCACTGCACAAGGTTTACTTCATTTAATTAAAAATTCATTTGTACAACAAAAAAACGGATTAAATCCAACCCCTGAGGTATAATTAACCGGTGATTGAACCACCAAAAAATCACCTCCATTCCATTCAAGTCGGAGGTGTTTGTTTAATAATCGGCCCTTGAAAAATAAGATGAAGGACGTAAGCCAATGACAGAAATTGGTATCGTACAACAAGTTGATATCGACAATGAAATGCGAGAAGCTTATCTTGATTATGCCATGAGCGTGATCGTTGCTCGAGCCCTTCCGGACGTCCGAGATGGACTTAAGCCTGTTCACCGCCGGATACTGTATGCCATGCAGGATATGGGCATTCGATCGTCAACCTCGCATAAAAAATCCGCCAGGATAGTGGGTGAAGTGCTCGGGAAGTATCACCCGCATGGCGATATGGCGGTGTATGATGCCATGGCACGCATGGCACAGGATTTTTCTTTACGATACCTGATGGTTGATGGCCAGGGTAATTTTGGTTCTGTTGATGGTGACTCGCCTGCAGCCATGCGCTATACAGAAGCACGCCTGTCCAAAATGGCTGAGGAAATGCTGACCGATCTCAAAAAGGATACGGTTAACTTCATTGAAAATTTTGACGGCTCATTGGAAGAACCGGAGGTCCTCCCCGCTCGCTTGCCAGGTCTTTTGTTAAATGGCTCTTCCGGTATTGCCGTTGGCATGGCCACCAATGTCCCACCCCACAATATGAATGAGCTCGTGACAGCGATGAACTACCTGATCGATCGCTATGATGAGATGGATGATGTCAGTGTTGAGGACCTTATGGCGTTCTTGCCTGGTCCTGACTTCCCCACCGGGGGCATGATAATCGGTGATGAAGGCATCCGACAGGCTTACAGTACCGGACGCGGGCGCATCATCATGCGCGGGACCGCCAGGATTGACGAGAAAAGCGGCGGCAAGCACGTGATCACTGTTACCGAAATCCCCTATCAACTGAACAAGACCACACTGATCGAGCGAATTGCAGAGCTGGTGCGTTCGGGTCGGTTGGACGCGATCAGCGATATGCGTGATGAATCTGACCGAAACGGCATGCGGATCGTCATCGAACTCAAGCGCGGTGCCCAACCCAAACGAGTCCTCAACCAGCTCTATAAATACACACCCCTTCAGTCCACCTTTGGTGCGCAGATCCTGGCACTCGTCAACGGCGAACCCCGTTTGCTCACGCTCAAGCGTGTCCTCCAGTATTACTTGGAGCACCGCCAGGAAGTCATCACACGAAGAACACAGTTTGACCTTGATAAAGCCAAACACCGGGCGCATATCCTGGATGGGTTACTGATTGCACTGGCAAATCTGGATGCTGTCATTAAAACCATCCGGGAGTCACCGGATGTTGATACCGCAAAAGAACGGTTGATGTCCCGCTTTGACCTGAGTGAAATCCAGGCGCAGGCAATCCTGGATATGCAGCTTCGCCGTCTGGCAGCCCTGGAGCGCCAGAAGATCATGGATGAACACAAAGAGATCATGGCGGAGATTGCCTACCTGGAAGACCTTCTGGCACACCCCAAGAAGATACTCGAGATCATTCGCACCGACCTCAACGAAGTTAGAGAAAGCTATGGCGATGCCCGTCGAACCGTCATTGCGCCTGATGCCAGCAGCGACCTGTCCGCAGAAGCCCTGGTGAAAAAAGAGGATGTCTTTGTCAGCCTGACTCAAAGAGGTTATGTCAAACGGGTCTCTGCAACCACTTATAGGTCTCAGGGTCGCGGAGGGCGGGGTGTAATCGGCCAATCCATGCGGGATGAAGATAAAGTGAAATTCTTTCTGCGCTGCAACACCCACAGCACCCTGCTGTTCTTCTCCGACAAAGGTAAAGTATATTCCGAGAAAGTATGGGAGCTGCCCGATGAACGTCGAACCGGCCGCGGCATTGCCATCGTCAACATCATCAACATCGCCCCAAACGAGAAAGTGACAGCCATGGTGCATGTTGCAGATTTCCAGGAGGCAAATTACTGCATCCTGGCAACAACCAAGGGGCGCGTCAAACGGGTAGAAATGTCCGCCTTTGCATCCGTCCGCCCTTCAGGGTTGATTGCCATTAGTCTGGATGAAGACGACCAGTTAGGCTGGGTATGCTTGACCGGTGGTGAAAATGAGATCATGCTTGTGTCCTGCAATGGGCAGGCTTTGCGGTTTGCCGAGACAACCATCCGACCGATGGGCAGGCAGGCTATGGGCGTGATCGGGCTCCGCCTGCGCCCTGGAGATAAACTGGCGGGAATGGCGGCAGTTGAACCTGAAGGTTCTCTGCTGGTTATCACCGATAAAGGTTTTGGCAAACGTACCATGCTGTCGGAGTACACTCCCAAGGGACGTGCGACGATGGGTGTTGGGACGATTGACAAAAAAGCGGTCGATGATATCGGAAAGATCACAGAAGCCATTATCGTCCAGGATAAAGACGAGGTGTCACTTATCTCCAGTCATGGGATTGTGATCCGCATGACAGTTGCGAATATCTCCCTGCAGGGCCGTGTGACCCGCGGCGTGAGAATTATGGGGTTGGAAGAAGGCGACACCGTCGCGGCAATCGCAAGAATCCCCGAATAAAAACTGCTTGAATAACAGTCCAGAGGCTGTCAAAAAGGCTGCCTCCCGTTTTATGATAGATAAATCCCCGGGATTTTCAATGAACTCTGCACCCCCGCATCATGATCGCAGGTATGGTTCCAAAGAAAACCCTATGCCGGATGTGTACAAGATCACACCGCTTGAAACCTTTGCAAAAGAGGTCATTCCGGCGGCAGACGGACTCTAAGGAGACCCCCAATGCGTGTATGGACGAGCGACGAAGTCAACCAAATTGGCAATGCCGAAGAGTTACGGATCGCAACCCATCGGTGAGATGGTACACGGCGAAAGCATGTGATCTTCTAGGTCATACACCTGGGTGGCAATCTCTATGTTCGCTGTGTCAACGGGCGCTCAGGAGCCTGGTTCCGTGATGTGCTGACTCGACATGAAGGCCGTATTTGGGCTGGCGGCGTGGAGAAGGATGTCACCTTTGTGGAAGAAGCCGATTCTGACATCAACGCCAAGATAGAGGAAGCTTACCTCACCAAATACAGCCGCTACCCCCAATGGGTAGCTCCGATGGTAACCCCTGAGATGCGCGCTGCGACCATCAAGCTTGTGCCGCTCTAAAGGAGTTCCTAATTCAACACAGGAGGTAAAGAAAATGCTTGAACAACTAAGCGGCAGGACCCGGTTGTATCCCATTATTGGCGATCCAGTCATCTATGTAAAATCTCCCGAGCGGCTGACCAGCGGTTTCGCCGCACGGGGACACAACGGCATCTGCGTTCCTATGGAGGTGCCGGAAGGGACGCTGGAACGTGTCATGGCTGGTCTCGCACTTATCCCCAATATTGATGGCTTACTGGTGACCATGCCGCATAAATTTACTGCGTATTCATACTGCACTACCAGCTCCGAGAGGTCGAGGCTGCTGGAAGTGGTGAGCGTGATCCGTCGCAACGCGGACGGCTCGTGGCATGGAGACATGCTCGATGGGCTGGCTTTTGTGAAAGCGCAGAAAGATCAGGGAGCGCAACCAGAAGGGGCGCGTGTGTTGTTAATCGGGGCAGGCGGGGCAGGTAGTGCCATTGCCATCACCCTGCTTGAGTTTGGTGTCCGCGAATTGATCATCCATGATACGAATAAGGCGCGTGTCTCCGAATTGATAGAGCTTGTAGCAGAATTAGGCCGCGGCCGGATCACTGCCGGCCCGCCGGATCCGACGGGCTGCAACATGGTGTGTAATGCGACCCCGCTAGGGATGGCTGCAGGAGACCCGCTGCCTGTCGCCGCGGATTTGCTTACTCCGTCCATGTTCGTAGGTGACGTGATTGCCGGACATGGGGAAACACCATTTATGGCGACCGCTCGCACGGCAGGCTGCGAGACAGCCAATGGCGATCAAATGGTCGAGGCGGTGCAGGAGATGATGCTCGACTTCATGCTCAGCAAGTAACCCGGTGACCTCATCCTGCCCTACTGTGAGCAATTCCAACGTAGAGGAGGAAGATTAAAAAAAAGAAATTTGAGAGCACTTGAAGTATCCGCAATTGGTTATGGATGTATGGGACTCAGCCACGGGAATGGTCCTGTGCAGGATTGACATGAGGTGATCAACCTGATTCGTCAGGCGCATGATTTGGGTTGCACATTCTTTGATACAGTCGAAGGCTAAAGCATGGGCGATAATAAGAAACTGATGGGAGAAGCGCCGAAACCCGTTCGAGATAAGGTTGTCATGGCAACCAAGTTCCTCAATTTTGAGACAAATTTAATTTATCGTAATTTTGGGGAAAAAACTGAGACCAATGGTCTTTCAATCTTACGAAACCATTTCGATCTCACCTGTCGAAACCGCGACAATGCCACTGTCTTCCGTCTCAACGATAAGCTTCCCTTCATTCTGTAAATACAGGATCTTCACCCTGGCGGCTTCCTTTTCAAGAAAACGCATTTGGACCCATTGATCTCTGAATGCGAGATGCTTATTCCACAACGCTATGAAATTTTTCCCTGCAATTTCCTTTCGCAATGCCTTCATCCCCTTCAAGATTTCAACCAACAGCACCCAGCGATCCACAATTTCGCCTTTAGCCTGCGAGACTGAAATTGCTGGATACCGCAGTTCTCTATCCCCCGGCACAGCCTCTTTCGCAACATTCACCCCCATCCCAAGAACAAGCGACTGCAGTTCCCCATCCTGCCAATCTGCCTCAACCAGCACACCAGCCACTTTTTTGCCGTCCAGAAGAATATCATTGGGCCATTTGATCTGCCCTGGCAGTCCAAGCCCCTCCAGCGCTTTGATCAACCCCAATGCAGCTAAAGCTGAGAACCGTGGCATATGTGCAGCTTCCTCACGGGTTGGACGCAGCACCAGGCTGAATGCCAGCGCACCTCCCGGTTTGGTCACCCATTTTCGGGAATAACGCCCCCGCCCTGCCGTCTGCTCATCAGCGATGACAAGCGACCAATCCGGCGCTCCTCCCTGTGCCCAGGCTTTTGCTACGTCATTGGTTGACCCCACAGTCGGATAATACCGCCATCTACCGAAACCCAGGGATGCCAGCAGGTTGGATAATCCTGCCGGACATTCATCATCATGCAATGATACCGAGTGTTTCATCCAAACCTAGCTCTGCGAAACCTGTAAAAACTCAACCATTTTGGCAATGTTATCGACCACAAAATCGGGTTTGAATTCACTCTTATCCAGGTCTTCAACTTTCGTTTCCCCACTGAGGACCAGCACCGTCGTGATCCCCCACTTCCCCATGGCAATATCCGTATAAAGACGGTCGCCGATCATGCAGTGCGTTTCGATGGGAAAGCCTGTTTTTTCTGCAAGCGCATTGATGATCGGTTCATTCGGCTTGCCAATGATCATGTCCGGCCGGCGTCCTGTTGATGCTGCAACCAGTTCGATCATTGAACCGATATCCGGCTTGAACCCGGTTGGTGTCGGACAGTTGATATCCGGATGTGTGGCGATGTACGGCTTGCCCATGACCACCTGGTCACACAATTTCCATAATTTATCATAAGTCAGGGTCGTATCAAAACCGAGTACAACGACATCAGGGTCTTTTTCATCCAGGGTAAATTCATGCTCCTTGAAAGTTTCCTCTAGTGGTTTGGTCCCCACCACGTACAAACTTGCCTGTGGATACATCCCCTTTAACGTGATCGCCGTCGCCTCCCCGGAAGTAAAAATTCGTTCCTCTGGAACAGCCAAGCCAAACCGTTGGAGCTTATCAGCATATTCAAGGCGTGATCGAGAGGAGTTGTTTGTCAGGTAGTAATATGGGATCTGATTCGTGTCCAGAAAGCTAATCCATTCGACCGCGCCAGGCAGCAGCTTATCGCCCAGGTAGATCGTGCCATCCATATCCATCAAAAAGCACTTAATCGATGCTAGCTTTTCCTTAACCGTGTCCACAGATTAACCTCTCCAGGCTGTTAATTACATGTAATCTTTCCATAATCATAACCCTTCCTGGATGAATTTGCATGCCGATCGCCTTGATAGGGGTTCACCTTACGCGAGAAAATCCCGTATAATAAAATCCTTAGAAATAATATTTTTTTGGAAGGATAAACAATGAAACCAATCGCATTAACCGGGATCAAACCCACCGGACGGCCCCACATCGGCAATTACCTAGGGATGTACCGTCCCGCCTTGAGTTTGATGGAGAAATACCAGGGGATCTATTTCGTGGCCGATTACCACGCTCTGACCACCATGCATGATCCCCGTATGCTGCAGGAGCTGGTTTACGAAGTGGCTGCCAGCTGGCTGGCACTTGGGCTTGATCCTGATGATGCAATCTTCTTCCGACAATCTGACGTTCCAGAGATCCCCGAGTTCACCTGGATCCTGTCCTGCTTCACCTCCAAGGGGCTGCTCAACAGGGCGCATGCCTATAAAGCGGCTGTGGATGAAAACCTCGAAAAAAGCCACGATCCTGACGAGGGGATCAATGCAGGGCTGTTTTACTACCCTGTGTTGATGGCGTCGGATATTCTCCTGTATGGTTCAGATGTCGTGCCGGTTGGCCTGGACCAGAAGCAGCACATCGAGATCACCCGGGACATTGCAGAGGCATTCAACCGCACCTATGGGCAGGTTCTCAAAGTACCTGAAGGGATAATCCAAGAAGCAGTGATGAAAGTGCCCGGGATTGATGGGCAGAAAATGAGCAAGAGCTACAACAACACCATCCCCATCTTTGCCCCAGAGAAGGCATTGCGCAAGCAGGTCATGCGCATCGTGACGGACAGCAAGCGTCCAGAAGACACCAAGGATCCAGATGGTGATACGATCTTTACCCTGATGCAGTTCTTTGCAGAATCTGAACGTCTGGAAGAAATCCGCCAGCTTTATGTGGGTGGAGGCGCAGCCTACGGTGCTCTGAAAAAGGAACTGGCAGAGTTAATTCTGAGCCACTTTGCGCAGGCACGATCAAAATTTGATACCCTGATCCAGGATAAACCCTATCTGGACAATGTGCTAAAAGAAGGCGGACAAAAAGCACGTCAGATCGGCCGGGCCACGCTGGAAGCTGCGAGAAAAGCGACCGGTATTGATTGAGGTTTGGAACTCAAAATTAACAACGAACAGATTATTGATAAGAACTCTAATTCTTGATTGGATGGTGATTTATGAACTATGATTTTTCAAACATTCTCTTGATTGCCAGTGCTGTAGTAATACCTTGTTTGGTACTCCTGTTTATTGCAGCTGTCGTCGTGATTATCATATTGATCGTCAGGAAGAAACGAAGAGATCAAGCCTGATTAACTGATACATAAACTTTTCAATAACTGTAAGAATAAGTGCGATAAAATGCCAGAAATCCCCGAGGTCATTCAGCCACGTACAGTCATCATTGGCGCACTGAATCTGGATATCATCATCAAGGGCTTGCCAAAATTCGCCCCCGCAGGGGAGCAGGTCAATGGGCAAACCCTCGAACTCTCTCCGGGTGGGAAAGGCCGCAATATCGCTACAATGCTTGCCCCCTGGCTTGAACCGGGGCAGGTGAGTATGATCAGCAAGCTGGTCTGTGACCAATACGGCTTGTACCGCATTCCCCTTCAATCACTCGAAAAAACCAGCATCAACACGGACCACATCCTGGTGGAATCAGAACGTCCGGATGACCTGCCCACCCTGGCTATATTCCTTAACACCATCGATGGCCAGCGTGCTAATTATTACCTGCCTGGGAATAATGAGACTCTGGAACCTGAGATATTGGACAGGGCCCGGCCTTTATTCAAGAAACTGGCAGAAAATAATGGCTTCCTAATCATGACATTGGAACTACCGCTTGCCACTGCAAGCCATGCGCTTTCAATAGCGTCAGAATATGGCTTGCGGGTTATGCTTGACCCAGGCGGACAACCCCCAGAGACCGCTGTTGATTATTCACCACTGTTTGATCATCCAATTTTCCTGATAAAGCCTAATACTATGGAAGCTGAGCTTCTGACAGGGGTACCGGTGGTTGATTTTGCCAGTGCAAAAAGTGCTGCGGATTGCCTGATAAGGAAGAATGTCCAGCATGTCCTGATCACTCATGGAAGTCACGGTGCTTATGCATTCACGGTTAACAAGAGCTGGCATATCCCACTTCCCGACCTGCCCTTCCCGCCCCATGCTGACTCAACCGGCTGCGGTGACCAGGTGCTGGCTGTATTGTGCGCAGAGATGCTGCATGGCGTTGAATTTAAAGAAGCCTGCTGGAAAGCTGTGGTGGCTGGAAGCCTGCAGTACTGCCAGGCTGGCACAACACCCATCCAGCCCGATGACCCCCGTCTTCAATAGATATCAATAATTTGATATTCCAAAAATAGTGTCATTGTAATATTAGAAACCAACAGCTTTGCATGGCAGACACGGAGGTCTTCCACTACACATAACTGTTACCCTAACATAGATATGGCTAATCTGATGCTGTTGAGATAAATCCTGCGTTCTGGTCTATATACTCATCCACAACTCGCTTCAGCAGGCTCAAGGGCAGTCCGCCATTATTAATTATCACATCATGGAAGGAACGCAGATCAAAATCATCACCCAAAACAGATTGCGCCTTTTTTCGCATGGAGAGTATCTCTAAATATCCTAAATAATATGCACAAGCCTGCCCGGGCATGACGATATAGCGTTCAACTTCTGTGGTGATGTCTCGTTCCGGCATACCGGTCACCCCAACCATATAGTCTATCGCTTCTTGTCTAGTCCAGCCTTTGGCATGGATGCCTGTATCCACCACGAGCCTGGCAGCTCGCCAGATCAAAGCTTGCAGCCGACCCAGGTTGCTGAGGTCATCCTCCAACCCCAATTCCCAGCCCAAACGCTCTGCATACAACGCCCATCCCTCAATATAGGCATTGAAAAAATAAGCCTTTCTGAATGTCGGCAGCCCCTTGATCTTTCGCGCCTGTGCCATCTGATATACATGACCTGGGATTCCCTCATGATAGGCAAGTGTACGCATGCCCCAGCGATAGATATTATCCGGCTCTCGCAAATTGAGCCACATCGTACCGGGTCGGCTGCCGTCCATCGAGGGTGCCTGTGCATAGGCAATTGGCGAATCTGGTTCTTTGTATGGGGGCAGACGCTGCACTTCAATGGCATCCAGCGAACCTTGAGAAAATATTTCAGGCATACGTTGGTTGATCTCATCCAGGACAGCCTGGTATTCATCCATGATCGCCTGCCGACGATTGTCTCCTGAATATAGATACTGCGGATCATCCATCAGAGCCTGGAGCTGGCGACCGGGTTCCTCACCAGGCAAACCTAAACTATCAAGAAACTCGCTTATTTTGGAAGAAAGGAGATCGACTTCTCCCAAACCTAATTTGTGGATTTCATCTGCGCTCATCTCTGTGGTGGTATGGTTGCGAAGCAGGAACTCATAATAAGCTTCACCATCTGGCAGCTTCCAGACCCCATCATCATCGGTCGTTTGGGTCTGGTATCCTTCCAGTGCAGACCGCAGCTTTCGGTATGCTGGCAGGACCACCTTTTCAATCACATCCTTGATTCTCTCACCCCATTTTGCAATAGCTGGTTCACTGAAGCGCTCTGCTTCCTTTGCCCTTTTAATGAAACTTGTGTAGAGTGGGTTGTCATCCAGGGGACTTGCGAGGAATTCTGTAACTTGAACCAGGCACTTCTCAAAAACAAAACGCGGCGGCAGGACTTCCATGGAAGCACGCGCTTCCAGGCTGTCCAACAAACCAGCGATCTTTGCATCAACGTTTTCGAGACGTTTCAGGTACCTCCGAACGCTCATCCCCCCTTTGATCCTGTGATAAGTGCTGAGGAAATTGATCAGATCCACCTGCACACCAAAGACGTGGTTAACCGGATAGGGACCCATAAACACCGGATTGGTAACCCAGTGATAATCAAAGCGATGCCCGCGGAGGTTCTGTTCAAAATACCAGGTCATGAGTTCCTGTGTGATCAGGGTCTGCCTGACCAACTCTTCGGGATCATAACGCTGCACCAAGGCCAGGCCATCCCGGTCAAGCTGCCGCAATGTTTTCATGTATCGAGGTGAAGCATCTGTCAGGTTACCGCTGTGGAAATCAAGGATGGTGTTATCCACTATGCCAAGAGTCGTGAGGATCTCCGGATCCATCAGCATCATCCGCAGGCTCAGCCTTTCCACGGCCCAATTGATGTTTGGCGGCGTCCCCCAGAATAATACGTAAATAAACCCGATCAATCCTAAAACTAGGATGATAATCAATACAATAACAAAAAGCGGCATAGACCTCACACCTCTTAATCAATCAAAAACAAAGACCAGAAATCAGCACTTCTCTAAATCAATTATAGCCGCTATCACTATTCACAACCCATTGAATGTTATAATCTACCCATGCATTTTTCTCAATCGGAGACAGCATGAAATTATCCGTCCTCATGCCAGCCTATAACGAACGCCGCACCATCCGGGAGATCGTTCAGCGCGTGATGGCCCAGAAAATTCCTGGTGTTAACGAGATGGAAATCATCATCGTGGACGATGGTTCCACAGACGGCTCAGGTGAGGTCATCCAGGAGCTTGCTGAACTCATATCCTGAAATCCTTCACCCCATCCTGTTGGAGAAGAACCAGGGCAAAGGCAATGCTATCCGGACTGCCATCCAGGAAGCCAGCGGGGATATCGCCATCATCCAGGATGCTGATCTGGAATACGATCCGGCTGATTACATCCCTGTTTTAAGCCCCATCCTGAAAGGCGAGGCGGACGTGGTTTACGGCTCCCGTTTTGCAGAACGGGACCAACGGCGTGTCCTTTACTTCCGCCACTCCATCGCAAATCGTTTCCTGACTTTCGTCAGTAACTGGTTCACCGATCTGAACCTGACGGATATGGAGACCTGCTATAAAGCGTTCCGCCTGCAGGTCGTCAAAACCATTCCAATCAGATCGAACCGGTTCGGCATCGAACCGGAACTGACCGCCAAATTTGCCAAGCGCAAACTACGTATCTTCGAAGTACCCATCAACTACTACGGCCGCACGTATGCAGAAGGGAAAAAGGTAACCTGGCGGGATGGGTTCAGGGCACTAAGGACGATCCTGAAGTTCTGGTTGATCGATGATATGTTCCAGGGGGACTACGGGCAAATGGATTTGATCGACATGGAAGCCGCCCCGAAGTATACCGAGTGGACGCTTGAACGCACCAGGCCTTACGTGGGAAAGCTGCTGCTAGAGATTGGTTCGGGGATCGGGAATAATGTGCGTATCCTGATGCAGTATACCGATGTGGTCGCGACGGAGATCGAGCCTATCTACCTGGATGTGCTGCGCAACGCTTACATGAATTGTCTTGCTGTTGAAGTTCGTGAGTGGGATGCGACCCAACCGCCGCCAACCGACCTTCCCCCACCTGATTCGATCCTTTGCTCCAATGTTCTCGAGCATGTCGAAGATGATCGAACTGTTATCAACAATGCTGACACCGTCCTGAAACCTGGTGGGAACATGATCTTCATTGTCCCCCGGGGAGAAAAGCTCTACTGCAGCCTTGATTCTGCCATTGGTCACTATCGACGCTATGAAAAAGAGCTGCTGAGCAGTTTATTTGAGGAAATGGGCTACAGCATTGAGAAGCTGTTCACCCTGAATAAGATTGGTGTGCTTGGCTGGTGGTGGCGGGGGAAGATCGCCAAACAAAAAGTCATTGGCCGTTTTGGCTTGAAGACCTTCAATGTGCTGGTGCCCCTGCTGAAGCTGATCGATCCGATCCTCCCCTGGCAGGGTTTATCGCTGGTGATCGTGGCTAGGAAGCCGGAAACATAGAGCAAACTCAAAATATGTCTAATTCCTAGAGACGTTGCATGCAGCGTCTCTACGCTATTGTGAGCATGGAATTCAGAATTTATGTAGGTCATGTACGGTTGCGGAGCAACCTACATGAGATTGCGTCGCTTTGCTCGCAATGACAAATTGTTTATCAATCCTATTAACATCATCGGGGCTGCCCTAAACGAGCAACCCCGACTATCAATCCCTAAGTTCCGTAATTTCTAATGCACGAATAACGGCAGGTAGTTCATCTGCAATCCTTCCCCTAACACCAGGCTTGCGTAGTTGTCTTCCGGCCACATGTCCCCTGTGGTCGGATGGATTTCAGCAAAGTTTCCAAACTCCGTCCCAGCCTCTGGATCGGGGATAACCATCGTGTACCAGATATCTGCTCCAGAACCCGGATCTAATCTTTCCAGGAAAATCGTAAGCTTACTCTCAGATGGCAAATCAGCTGCCCACCACTCACCTTCATAGTTGCTGTACACGCTGTTAACACCATCGGCTAAATCCAGCAGCTCAGAATAGTAATCTTCAATATAAATACCCGGTTCACCGACAGTTTCATCACCTACATTCTCGACATAAAGGTGATATCCGATTTGGTCTCCTTCAATCCAGCCGTATTTCTGGATGCGCAGGTTGTGACCATTCTCGCGGACCGTTTCGGACATCGTATTGGTATTGTTTTCCGTGTATGCCTCACCCACATCCTCAATTTCAGCCAGGTGATCCAGTTCCGTATCAGGCAAAGTGCCCGGAAGGATATCCACCCAGACCTCAATCGTGCCCTGCGAGCCCGGGAACAAATCGCCAACTTCCCAGGTCAATTCATTCCCAACAATACTTGGGGCCCCAATCGATTCAGCAGCGTCCCAGCTATCCATACCAGCATAACTGGTCCCAGCCGGCAGGGTAGCGGTAACCTCAATAGGTCCACTCACGGCAACATTACCCTCATTCCTGAAAGTGACCCCATAGCGATAGTAACCTCCAGGTACTAAAGTCCCCCAGTGCCAATTCTGCCAGATACCCAGGTCAACATAATCTTCACCCACATCGTGATAATATTCAGCAGAATTATCCTCGGTTTCCATGTCATTAACAGCAGCGATTTCAACATAGTTGTAAAGTCCGTCTCCGGGCTGTGCTCCGCCGTCCACGGTGACCATAATATAAACCTCACTGCAGGACCAGGATGAGATGCAGGGATGCTTCAGATTAAGATCACCACCGCTACCTGCCTCATACCAACCTACATCGTCACTCCACCAGTAATCTAAGAGTGTATTCGTCGGCAAGGTTTCCTGCAGCGAAACAGTCGAACTGCTGGTCGAGCCGTTGTTGCACACATTGACGTTGTATACGAATTGTTCTCCGACTGCTGGATACTCGGTCCACGGCCACTTGTCCACACCCAGATGCGTATCATTGGCGGCAACCGTCCCTTCCCAGGTGCTCACCTTTTCCCATGGTTCCCCTTTATCAAAGGAGGTTGTGCTGATCTCTGCCGTGTTGATGAAATCGTCCTCCACAACCCCTGTCACATCAGTATAGAGGATGAAGTATATCCAATCATCACCCGGGTCAACGGTTCCGAGATCCCAGGTCACTTCGATGTCCCCAGGATTTCCGGTTCTTGGGAAACCTGAAGAATCGCTGAGATAGGTCATCCCAACCATCGTATCAAAAATCTCTACATTTTCAGCCGCCTTGTGCCCTGGTTTCGATACCGCACAACGAAGGCAGCATTGCCGCTCACGCCAGGACTTTCCCCAATGAACCATTTTTCAATCAAGAGATACGGGGCAGGTGGGCTGAAGTCTCCAAACACCTGGTGCCCTTCAGGCTCAAAGTACGATACCATCAGATTGGTCCCGGGAACGATATCGTAGATATTTTCTCCTTCAAATACGCACGTATAGGTGTCCACTCCATTGGGAACCACCATATCGTACACTTCCCTGCCATCGGATTCCCAGATAGAACAGGTGACATCTACTGGATCGAGTTCAACGCTTGGCCAATTGACATCAGCCAAAACTGTTCCTGTGATGCTGTCAGATGGTTCATTTGGTGTACCTGTGATCAACCCAACCTTAACATCGGCCGTGTACTCACTGCCATCATCCACTTCGCCATGGACTATGTCTCCCGGTTGAATGTCTGGATAATCCGGATCCCAGTTTGTACTTTCTAACCAGGTGGCAAAGCCAAATTGCCCTTCCCATTCGTCAATGGGGCCGGTGGATACAGTTGTGTGCGCTTTTTCCGACATTCCGCTGTCATAAACCGTCAGATGAATATCATGCCCGGGTGCATAATTCCCCTCGATCCAATCATGGTCGTAATGGATGCGCATAATGAAGCTGGGTTCCCTGAAGTACTGTCGATAAATGATATCTGCCCAGTTGGACATATTCCTGAAGCGGATATAGCCATCCCCTCCCTTGGGGATATCGGTGTACGGGTCAACCCAATCTGTTGAATAGTCACCTGAGGCATCTGTTTCGATTTCTCGGTAACCATCCTCCCAGTTCCCCAGCACCTCCACCGGCGCTTCAAGCCAGCCCCCAATCTGCCCCCAAACCTCCTCTGTTTCAGCGTCAGCATAAGCTGTCAACGGATCAGGGATTTCAACCGTCACCGGGTAAACGCCAGCACCGGCGGTAAGTGTGATCACATCACCGGGGTTGATATCCAGGGGATCGTCAAGGCCCCAGCAGCCCCCACAGGCAGGATCCGCATAAGCGGTGAACAAGGTACTGCTATCCCTCTCAGCGGTAACGGTGCTGTCTGGTTCAGCATTCCCCCACATCCAATCATATGGGCCATAGGTAAGCCATAAATTGACCTCTGAAATCTCGGCCAGGCTCACACCGTAATACGCCCGATTCCCGTCCACTGCCTGGTAGGTGACGCTAACCCAATCACTTGGCAGGAGGTCCCAACCCCACAACGAGACATCCCATTTCGCAGGTGAACCGGGAACAAATCCCGCAACACCATCGGGAAATTCTCTCGTTGTTATTATTGACTTCAAGATACAGAAGCCCATCCGGCCCAGTGGCCGTCAGCATGTCGGTATCAACATCTCCTTCAATGGAGAGGGCCGGGATGACCATTTCCCCTGACCAACCACCAGAGGTGCTGACCTCCACCCGGTATCCCGGGTTAGGGAATGCCCACCAAAATCATCCAGCCAGTAGCGGTAAGGGTCATCATCCCAATCATCACTGGTCTCAGCCAGCAGCGTCGCCCCGTCATACAACCTGGCTGTAACGATCTCACCCGGACTGCCAGCCATGCCGCCCACCCCAAAAGGTAAATTGAGTTCAAAATACGGCATAGTGGGACGGTAGCTGAATAAATTTGTATCTGTTGAAAAACCCGTCACCGGGTCATAATGGGCGAAGTCGATCATCACACCATCTCGTACATCCATAACAACAAACTGTCTAGAAAAACTTCCTCCACTCACAGGGCATTGGGCTGTACTGGCACCATTTATCGGAAAAGCATCCCCATGCCACTGGGATAAAGTCACTTCCAGGTCCCCATCCGCAGTCGTTCCATTGACATAATTATTTGTTGTATCACCTGACCATGTAAAGTCAACCACTTCAACTGACCCTTCCCACCCAGGTGTGCCGTCCTTGAGGGTCACGATGTCCCCTGGAGTGAAGTCCACAAGATTGTTCTCCCCATCCTGGATGACATAACACCAAAGGGGGGGAAGAATATTATTCCCAACATCTGTAAAGGAACCTGTATCCCTGGTATAGACCTCACCAGCGCCTTTATCCAGGGATAAAACAATCGGCAGATCGGGTCCATCCAGCCGGCCATAAACACAGTCAATGTTGGAATCCATACTGATATTAGCACTTACAAAAGGCGGACCGCTTAGGATCTGCACCTGGTTGCCGCTTGGATCCTCAGCCACCACCAGAACATTATCTCTCGGACGAATATCAATCGGGCCCCAGGGAGCTGAAGAAAAGTCCATTGTAAACGTGTCCCCACTCGTGGCGAAAACGTTATGGGTCCATCTAGTGTGGAAATTTGAACTCCACTTCCACAGGGTTGCCCGAACAGCAATCCCATCAGGTGCAGTCCCTGCTAAGGTATCCGCAGTGGCATCAAAAACGAGATTACCCAGAGCAACCGCAAAGGTTTGGAGAGTCGGACCGCCGTCCAATGCGACCTCGACAGAATTGCCCACCTCAATGGGTACATCCCGAAAATCGTAAAAGCCGTGCGGCCAGTCGGCAATGGTTGTGTCGCTCCATACTACAGTGACTGTATTCATGTCAATAACCGAGGCGGTCACAGTCTGACCCACATCAGCATACCCGCCGATGCTGTTATACTGTTGGACCATGAAAACAGGCGTATCAGGGTAAAAATATGTGCGTACATAGATACCATCATCAACTTTGTAGTCCAATGTGTAGAGGCTTTCTGCACCAAAATCATAGAGTAAATTATATGTGAATGAACCAAAACCATCAGCTTCAGTAGTTACCGTAGATGAACCAAAAGCTCCCGTGACTGGTCTTGGCTCCATTAACTCAGGGTCAAAATAACCTTTTTGTGGATAAATATAATTTCCTCCCGGATCCCCCGCGACCTGTCCATGGAGCGTATTAGTAGATAAGTCGATTCCACCTGTGATGCAGGGGGGATCGATCACTACGGCAGGGTCACTTCCAACGACAACGCTGATTGTCATCCCGCAAGCAAGGTCCATGGGGTAACCATCAGTCGTATGCCAAACCGGTGTCCAGAAAAATCCAGTATCATCCACTACCGCAGCACCGTAACCATCTGCCCCCATCGTTACGGTCACCATTTCACCGTCTCGACCAGTCAATCTTCCCATCACCACGTCATAGGACAGGTCGACAGAAATACCAGAAAACAAACCACGTGCATCAAATCCAGCTGGCAAACTTCCACCGCTTGCGCTGGTAGGCAACGGCAGAATCCCATCATCCCCAACTTCCATTCCCCTATCTGAGTTAATAGGATCCTCTTCATTAAGAGGAGGTTTGGCGTAAGAGGGTTGTGTTTGGATCGGAGAGCTGTATGAAACAGGAGGTGAACCTGTCCTTTCAGGCACGCCATCAAAGGTGTCGGACGACCAATTCCTAAATGATTTTTTGGTCTGAACCGGATTAGAATCGGCATCCGCCTGTGCAATATTCCCTGGAAGCGTTCCCATCACAACAGTTGTAACCATAAATAGAGCTATAAAAACGTGCAATTTACCAAATTGGTGAGATTTGTAGGGTTTTAAAAACATGTCTTCTCCTTAATCAAAGTTTTTTTAGGGCTTTGCCGACAGCTTCAATAGTTTTTTAAATTTCAGTTAAATTGAATAGTCAAATTATAATATAATTTTTTCCTGGCAAAAGTCAATTTTTAGGTGGTTTCTCATTATTTTTTTCCTTTTATTGTCGAGTGCAATTATTTAAACTGGAAACAATATTTGGTATATGAAACGCCGGAGAAATGCTGCGTGGGGGGTCTCTACGATATTATTTGAGGGAAATATCTTGCATTCCCATCTGCACAACTACTCTGGAGTGAGACCTGCAGGTAGTCATGTCTTCTGTGATTGCGAGGAAGTTCAGCAGCGCCAGTGGAAGGACGACGAGGCGATCTCAGAACTCGATCACCATCCCTGTGCACAACCGTTTCAAGCGATCCCCCAGCACTTCCGCCAGCACATCCATGGCATGATCCCCTGTGCAGTGGCCGGTGTAAACAGCTGGGACATCAGCGTCCAGGAGTGCTTCACCTACCTTCCTAACGTCGTCATCGCTCTCACGGTGAAGGTGGAACCCGCCGATGACTGCTTGTAGGCTCTTCTCGGGGAAAGCCTTTTGCGTGGCGACAACCATGTTCATTACACCGTTATGGGCACAGCCTGTCAGGATTACCAGTCCGCTATCCCCTTCAAGCACCGTCACCATTTCGTGTTCAAAGGTGTCCACTCGTTTATGACCCGCCTGACGGATTTTCATCCGGGTGTCACGACCTGGTTTGGGATGTTCGCTTGGGATATCTTTCAGCAGGTGAAAGCCCGGCAAGACCTCTGTTTTCTCAGAGACGTTCACGATCCTTTCTGCCTTGTCCTGCAGAAGCCCCCGGTCCAGGCCGATCACCCTGGGTGGCTGCGATGGATTCTCTGCAATATAATCTGCATCCTCAGGGGAGACGCGCAGGTAAACGATCGCCTTTTGGTTCTCCATGAAGAACCTGCCCAGCCCTCCGCCATGGTCATGATGATGATGGGATATCGCCAGGGCTTCCACACGGGTTAAATCCACCCCCAAACGCTTTGCATTCTTAGCAAACAATCCAGACTTTCCCACATCCGACATTATCATATGCCCCTGATTCTCGACATAAAAAGATACGCCATGTTCTGACTTCAGGGCAGGATTTGCCTTATCCGGGTGGTTTTCCAGCAAAGTGATTATCTTCATACAAGCTCCTGATATTATATGACGAAATCTCCGTTCTTATAGATAAGCTCTCCATCCACTTTGATCTCGCTATCTTCTTTCATGTCACACAACATATCCCAGTGGATAGCTGACTTATTCTTTCCCAGAGACTCTGGAATGCTTGCGCCCAGAGCAAGATGAATCGTTCCGCCCATCTTCTCATCAAACAGCATATTCTTGGTGAAGGTTTGAATACCGTGGTTGGTGCCGATGGCAAATTCGCCCACATATCGCGCACCCTCATCCACTTCAAGCTGGTTCAGTAAGGTTTCTTCATTTTTCGTCGCGCTGGCCTTAACAACCTTTCCCTCCTTGAATTCTAGCCGTACATCTTCAACCTCGCGTCCCAGGTAAATAGCAGGATAAGTAAATTCAATCCAACCATTGACGCTATCTTCAACCGGACCGGTAAACACTTCGCCATCAGGCATATTTTTCTTGCCATCTGAATTGACAAATAATCGGTCCTCAATCGACATGGATAAATCAACATGTGTACCCTTGACGCTCAGGTGCTTCTTACCCTCGAGCCAATCCACAATGACCTGCTGCTTTTGATGGAATTTACGCCATTCCACAACAGGGTCTTCGAGATCTGCGAAAGTCGCCTCGAAAACAAAATCCTCATAATCAGCTAAACTCATATCCGCTTCCTGGGCGTGGGCATTATTCGGGAAAATGGAAAGTGTCCAGCGCACTTTACCTTCAGCCGACCGCTTCATAAAGGTTGTGAAAAGGTCACCCCTGGCTGCCTGAATGACTCCGATTTTCTTGGGATCGACATGAGACAGATTTCGTGTATTTTCCGTACCCATGAGACTGATCCACACATCCGCTTTTTCATAGGTCAATTCTGTAAAGGGGGAGACCCAGGATAATTGGTCATCATTGGCCGTTTTATAGAATATTTCTGTCAAATTGGTCCCACCAAATTGGATATTTGGATGCCCACCTGCTTTCAGGACAAATCGGTATATCTCCTCGATCATTGGGGCTGTCAGCATATCTCCCTGGATAATGACCCAATCACCCGGTTTGACACCAACACTATAATTGACCAGTACATCTGCCAGTTTGGTCATTCTCGCATCTTTCACGTCTTACCTCCTCTTTCCCGGTTTTAATTGAATACAGATACATTTTACAGCATTTCTTCGTACTAAAACACAAAAACGCCCCGAAGGGCGTTAGTTGTTGGTAATTGAATCTTCAGCTTCGCAGTTTCGCGCTCAATTCCTGATCCAGCAGGAAAATGATCTTTTTGCGCAGCTTCAGCACTTCCTTGGCAGTCAGCGTTCTGTCAGGGGCAAGATAGGTCAGGTTGAAAGCCAGGCTTTTCTTCCCTTCCCCTAATTGTTTTCCCCTGTAAATATCAAATATCTGGACATCTGACAGGTACTGCCCTCCACCTTTACGAATCACCTCTTCCACTTCTTCAGCAGTGACATCTTCATCCACGACAACAGCCAGGTCTTCCAGCACCGGCGGGTATGTCGGTGCTGCTTCAACATCAAAAATGATCCGACCAGCAGCTAACAGTGGTGCCAGCTCAATCTCCGCCACATACACCGGGGCTTCCGCCATCTCATAATTTGCCTTGACCAGCGGATGCAGTTCACCCATTACACCGATTGTTGACTCACCGACCATGATGTCTGCCGTCTTGCCGGGATGGAGGCTGGGGTGCTGACCGTTCTGGAAGTGAATCCCGTCAATATGCAGGCCTTGCATCATCCCCTCAACAATCCCTTTCAAGTCGAAGAAATCCATCTCCTCAGGAGTGTCGTTTTCCCAGGTGGGTTTCTCCCGCAAGCCGGTCAATCCTATCGTAAGCATCATTCGCTCTTCGGGCAGCTGCTGTCCTTTGAGGGGGAGAAAAACAGGTCCGATCTCAAATAACGCCAGCCGGTTGTCCAGGCTGCTGTTGTATTCAAGGATCTCCAGCATCGTCGCCAGGCTGCTGCGCCGCATCACACGCCTATCTACTGATATCGGGTTTTGCAACGCCAGGTACTCAGCCTCAGGGGCGTCGTAATCAGGTGGGAAGCGCCTGGCTTCGCGTTCTGGCGACGTCATGCGGTATGCCATCAATTCCTGCAAGCCCAATGCGACCAGCAGGTCACGCAGGATGTCCTCCATGGTCATCCCATGGTTCACCCATTGAGGCGGCAGCGGCTTATCCAGTGTCTGGCTGGGGATCTTATCAAAGCCATATATGCGGCTGATCTCTTCCAGCAGGTCTGCCCGGCCAATGATCCCTTCATGGATGTCCAAGGCGGTGCGGCGGCGTTTTTGCGGTGATGCGATCGCCATCCGCATCACATTCAAATTCCAACCGTTCTAAAATTTCAGCGATCGCCTTTGGGGAAATATCTGTACCCAGGCTGCTATTCACCCATTCTGCTGAGAGTACAACAACGGGATCCTCTGGCGGTGCGGGATAATTATCGATCAAACCCTGAGCAATCTTCCCGCTCCCCCATTCAGCCATGCGCTTCAAGCAGAGCCTGACTCCCATCTCAGCTAATGCGGGATGCACTCCCCTGCTGAAGCGATAAGCTGCCTCAGAATCAATCTTGAGCTTGCTGATCGTTTTGCGGATGTTGATGAAGTTCCACGAAGCACCTTCCAGCAGGACATTCTGCGTCTTGCTGTGCACTTCACTTTCCAACCCGCCCATCACACCGGCCAGTGAAAGCGCACCGGCTGTATCCGTGACCAATTCCATTTCACCATCCAGTTGATGCTCTTCACCATCCAGTGTGGTCAGCATTTCTTCATCATGGGCAGTTCGTGTAATGATCGTGGGAGCTTTCCCATCCGGCTCGCTCAACGAGGATATCATAGTCAAATGCATGCAGCGGCTCTCCCAGTTCAAGCATCCCGTAATTTGTGGCATCCACAATGCAGTCGATCGGACGCATCCCGGCCAGGTTCAAACGCCGCTGTACCCAGTACGGGCTTGGCTGGATCTTGATACCTTCTATCAATCCCAGAACAAATCTTGGATTAAGTTCCGGATCTTCGATCTTGATATCAGCCCGTCCTTCGATCGGTGGACCAGTCATTTCCAGGCTGTCTTCCGGGTAGCGTAATGACTTCCCGGTTGCGGCAGCAATTTCACGCGCCATCCCCAATACGCTGGCATCCCGCACCATATTCGGCAGGGTATCCACATCCATGACGGCATCCCCCATATACTCCACCAGCGGAACCCCTGTAGGCGCATCATCATCCAGAATGATCACGCCATCATGCTCATCCGAAATGCCCAATTCCTTCTCAGAGCAGATCATCGAGAAGGATTCCACGCCCCGGATCTTCATGCGTTTCAGTCTTGTCAGCTGATGTCCGGGTTGATGCCCATCATACAGCTCTGCACCTTCCCGGGCATAGGCAACCTTGAGCGGTTTATCCAATGGACCCTTCCCTTTATATTCATACAGGTTCGGCGCACCGGTCAGGACCGTCAGCTCTTCAGTCCCATCATTCACTCGGCAAAGAACCAACCGGTCTGCGTTGGGATGAGGCATGACCTCATCGATCTGGGCAACAACGAAAAGGTCTTCCGGCCAGGACAAACCCGAATATTTGAATTCGTGCTTCTCACCCGGGGGCATCGGCAGGCCGACCAGGCGGATCTCCTCCACCTCCAGCCCAACCAAGGTCATCACCTTCGCCAGGTCTTCAATCCCTAAATCATCAATGTCAACATAATCGTTTAGCCAAGTTAACTGGTACTTTCATTGTGACCTCAAATTTCTCTCATGCATGTTATTGAAAACTGCTCGAAAATATTTTTTGGTATCAGGTATTAGGTAATGGTTATCAGGAAATATCATAAGTCTCAGTGGGTTTCCGTGTTTCGTGAAGATTACTCATCTTTTTTTGCTTCCTTAGGTGTTTGATATAACCATTTAACATCTTTCCAATCTCAGTCAGTTTTGCCTGAAAATCTCTGATGGGTTGTATCATCCAAGTAACCAAGCCTGTATGCTAAAACCAAATGTGTTTTCGTTTCAGCCATTGAACCACGGGCAATATAGCAGAAACGGATAGCCTCCTGGTAATTGAACCGACCATAACCTTCAGCGATATTCGCAGGGATACTGTTGGACAGCTCTGCGGAGTTGTGAACTCAACGCCCATTTCTCCTCATTGGGAAGAAGAGGAAGTATATTTTCGTAAATGTCGACAGCATAATCTATCGCTTTCTGCCAAACAACCAACGTCTCCAAACCTTGCTTACTCTCTGCCACCTTCACCTATTCCTAATTTCTCAATTCCTATTACCTAATTCCTAATTTCCTATTACCTAATTCCAGATACCTGATTCCTATCTCAAAATTGTCTCAGAAACCTTATATCATTATTCCTGAAATGCCGGATGTCATCTATGCGGTAGCGCATCAGGGTGCTGCGGTCAATGCCCATGCCGGCAGCGAATCCCGAATAAATCTCAGGGTCGTATCCGCCGTACTCCAATACTGTCGGATGAACCATCCCACACCCACCGATCTCAAGCCAACCGGTCTCCTTACATACAGGGCAGCCCTCACCTCCGCAAACAAAGCAGCCTACATCCATTTCTGCACTGGGCTCTGTGAAGGGGAAGTGTGAAGGGCGCAGCCTGGTTGGAGCACCTTCGCCAAACAGACATTTTGCGAATTCCTCCAGCGTGCCTTTAAGCTCACCAAAGGTGACTCCCTTTCCCACAACCAGCACCTCAACCTGGGCGAATTCGATCTCGCTGCGAGCCGATAGCTGTTCATAGCGCATGGTCGCACCCGGCAGGATCACCCTGATCGGCTCGGGGGCTCGTTCACGCATCACCCGTATCTGCCCTGGGGATGTATGAGTCCGCAGCAGCACACCATCCGTCTCGGTATAGAATGTGTCCCACATATCCCGGGCTGGATGATAGGGAGGCATATTCAGGTAGGTGAAGTTGTAGTCATCCGTTTCAACCTCCGGGGATTGATACACCTGGAATCCCATATCGCCAAAGGTGCGGATGATCCTGCGCAGCACCTGGGTCAGAGGATGCAGACGTCCGCGCATCACCGGTCGTCCCGGCAGCGTCACATCTAGCTTTTCAGTCGCCAAAGCCTCTTGCATGGAGGCCTCTTCCAGCACAACCTTTTTTTCACCCATGGCAGCTTCCAAAGCCTGGCGAACTTCATTTGCGGCTTTCCCCATCACGGGGCGAAGCTCTTTATCAAGCTCTGCCATACCGCTGAAAACCCCCATCACAGCGGAACTCCGTCCGAGATGTTTCACCCGCCAGGATTCCAGGGCGTCCAAATCTGTCGCCCCCTTCAGCGCATCCAGTGCGTCAGACTTGATCTGGTCTAATTTTGCTAACTCATTTTCTTTTTCTGTCATATGCATCCATCCTTCACTAATGGCGTCTTTCGTTCAATTGCATTTAAACAAAATGCCCGTCCTGAAAAAGGACGGGGTCACCGCGGTACCACCTCTCTTGGTTATGCAGGCTCACTGCACAACCCACTCACGCCCAACCACCTTATAGGTGATCGGATGCCCTGGTAACGTGGGATGTAACGGCTCAGACTACTCAAAGAGTGCTTCGCGACCAGCACCAAATTGCTTTCACCTGAGCAGCTCGAGAGGGAACTTCAGTTGGGTTAAGTAGAATGCAGGTCTCAGTCTTGCCCGCATTGCCCTGTCAACCTCCACCAGCCTACTTTCCTCTGTCATTGCTGATGATATATCGATTTCCTTTATTATCGCTAAAATTCAAGGCAGTGTCAAGCATTGCCTTTATTGAATGATTTGATTGCAGAATCATTTCATTGCTGCCCGGTCAAGATTATCAGCCTTCGCAACCGCTACGATAGAGCATAGTCTGTGTTATATATTTAATTGTATGATAGATGAGCTGAAACCCGCATGAAAGGATGATCTATGCAAAAATATACCAATATCCTAAAGGATCTGTTGCTTTCAGCGGATATAAAAGTCAACGGAAACAACCCTTGGGACATCCACGTCAATGATGGACGCTTTTATGAACGGGTCATTCGAGACGCCTCGCTTGGCTTGGGAGAATCCTATATGGACGGCTGGTGGGATTGTGAAGCTTTAGATGCTTTTATTGATCGTGTGTTACGAGCGAATTTACGCGAAAAGGTTGAAAAGAACCTGAGGTTGGCGTGGCAGGTCCTGAAGGCCAAGCTGCTCAATCGTCAATCCAGGGAAAAAGCCCATGAAGTGGCTATCCAACACTATGACCTTGGAAATGACCTGTATCGGGCAATGCTGGACAAACGCCTCAACTACACCTGCGCGTACTGGAAGGAGGCAAAAGATCTCGATGAAGCCCAGGAAGCGAAATTAGAACTTGTCTGCCAGAAGATCGGGATCAAACCGGGCATGACAATCCTGGAAATGGGGTGTGGGTGGGGCAGCTTTGCCAAATACGCGGCTGAAAAACACGGGGTTTCCGTAGTAGGGGTGAATATCTCCAAAGAGCAGGTTGCATTAGGGCGTGAGCTGTGTAAAGGGCTGCCTGTGGAACTACGCTTACAGGATTACCGGGAGATTGAAGGGCAGTTTGATGCCGTCATCTCCATCGGCGTCATGGAGCATGTGGGCAGCAAGAACTACCGTACCTATATGAAGGTGGTTGACCGCTGCCTGAAGCCAAACGGGATCGCATTCGTACATACCATCGGTAGGAATAAAAGCATTACCACCGGGGAGCCATGGACCGATAAATACATCTTCCCTAATGGCATGCTGCCATCCATCACTCAGCTCGGGAAAGCCATGGAAGGCTTATTTGTGATGGAAGACTGGCATAATTTCGGCCCTTACTATGATCAGACATTGATGGCTTGGCATAAGAATTTCAACGACGCCTGGCCTGATCTGCAGGATAAGTACGGCAACCGATTCCGAAGGATGTGGAACTATTACCTGCTCAGCAGCGCTGGCGGCTTCCGCTCCCGTTCGCAGCAGTTATGGCAAATCGTGTTCACCCGTCCAGGCACACCACAACCGAACTGCAGGATCAGTTAGGATCATTGATGATCACAACAGAAGTCCTGATTGTCGGCGGCGGTCCTGCAGGGGCAGCGTGTGCCTTGCGGTTAAAACAGAAAGACATCGGATGCCTGGTACTGGACCGTGCAGCATTCCCACGGGGCAAACCCTGTGCGGGGTGGGTAACCCCTTCTATGTTTAATTCCCTGGCAATCGCCCCTGAGGAGTATCCTTACAAACTGACCACCTTCACATCTTTCCAGGTTTCTTTACGCGGCTGGAAATTCAAGCTTCCCACTCTCCAATACGCCATCCGCAGGACTGAATTCGATGCCTGGCTGCTGGCATATGCGGGGGCTGATCTTAGGCAGCATGATGTTAAGAGCATTGAAAAGCACGGGGTGGGCTACATCATTGATGGGAAGTACCAGGGGAACTATCTTATTGGTGCTGGCGGCACCCACTGCCCGGTTCGTCGAACTTTCTTCTCCAGGGATGCCACGACAAATCCAGAGGGATTGATCATCGCAAAGGAAGAAGAATTCGAGTTCCCAATAAATGATGACCGCTGCTACCTGTGGTTCTTTGAGGAAGGGTTACCGGGTTATGCCTGGTATGTGCCAAAAGGAGGTGGTTTCCTCAATGTCGGGATTGGTGCAAGTGCAGAAAAACTCAAACAAAAGAACATATCCCTCCAGTATTATTGGGAAAAGCATATTGAACAGTTGGGGACAATGGGATTGGTCGAAGGACATGCGTACAACCCGAAAGGGTACAGCTATTTTTTGCGGGGAAAATCACGCCCTGCCAGAAAAGGCAACATTTTCCTGGTCGGCGATGCATTGGGTTTAGCCACACGGGATATGGGGGAAGGGATCAGTCCAGCCATCCAGAGCGGCCTGCTCGTAGCCAATTCAATCAGCCAGGGAACTGATTACTCGATCAGCTCAATTCCAAAATTCTCTTTCCCTTCACTGATAAGAATACATTCGTAGGCCATGCACATTTCACGAGTAAATTGCATGACAAACAATTTCGATGGAGCAGGTGTCCCCAGTGCGTAGCCTCCTTTATGGACCTGCGACGGAAATCAACATTTCCCCTCATGGTCAGGAGACCATGAGGTATCGTTTGATATGATGGAACAATAATGTCATGTAAGTTGCACTGTACGTGACCTACAAGGCATCTTATTCAGAGTTCAGAACTCTGGAGCGCGGACTCGATAGTGCGAAGCTCAGTCCGCTTCACTTGTAGGACATTCACTACTTATTTACTCACCGTGAGTTCACATATCCATGTTGACATTTCTCGTGGAATGCAATATACTATACCCCAGTATAGCATATACGGAGGTCGTTATTATCAATGCCTATTTATGAATATCACTGCAACGATTGCAGCAAGGAATTTGAAAAATTGATGGGGTTTTCAGACCCCAATATCAACCACCCTGAATGCCCTGGCTGCCATTCAGAAAATACACAAAAGCTTTTGTCGACGATCGCCGGTGTCCGAGGTGGTACAAGTGCTTTCAGTGGTTCTTCCAATTGCGCGAGCACTACTGGTTTCCGCTGAGCAGGCTAACCTATCAGACCGGTGGTCTGAAAAGAGAATTCTTTCAATGATCCAAACCACAAATCCACAGGTGAAAGACCAGATCATAAACCGTCTGGCGCGTATTGAAGGTCAGATCAGGGGGGTTCAAAAAATGATCGATGCGAATCGGGACTGCAAGGACATCATTCAGCAGCTCGTTGCCATCCGTGGCAGCATTCAATCCGCCAGCCTGAGCTTCATGCAGGATGTGGCTAACGATTGCCTGCTGAACGTGGATCAGGCAAAGGACCCTGCTGCCCAACAGATTGCCCTAAAAGACCTTATTCACCTGATGGGCAAGGTTTCCTCATAAGACATCCTCATATCAGGAGAAATTATGGCATCAAACACAGTATTAAGGTGGGTTCCTGAAAGTAAACGCTTTATCTCAACCAACTCAACCGGGCACTCCGTCGTCATGTCCACACCGAAGGAAAATACGGGGATGAAGCCTTCGGAGCTGATCCTCTCAGCCCTGGCGGGATGCGCCTCGGTAGATGTGGTCGAAATTCTCACTAAAAAGCGTACGCCCCTCTCTCATTTAGAGGTGCATGTGACAGCAGAACAAGAACCTGATCCCCCCTGGACGTTCCGGAAGATTTTCATGAAGTTCATTGTGAAAGGCGAAAACCTGACGGAGAAGAACATCCAGCAAGCAATTGACCTTTCACAGGGAAAATACTGCTCCGTCGCGTCAACCTTGAGCGGGGAAGCAGAGATCATCACCAGCTTCGAAATTCTCAGAAATTAGAAGTTTATCAACCCTATCAATCTTCATCTTTGAAGGGCATGAATCCTTCCCCAAGTGCTTCCTGAGCCTGACCAATGACCATGAAGGCTTTGGGGTCAATCTCATGAACCAGCATCTTCAACCGGTTTGCTTCCATCCGTGAAACCGTACAGTAGATAACCTCCCTTGGCTCGCCTGAAAAGCCGCCTTTACCTGAGAGTATCGTTACCCCGCGCCCAAGATCATCCATGATCTGTTTGGCAATTGTGTCCGTTTTGGTTGTGACGATCATTGCTGTTCGGATGACATTCGTCCCCTGCAGGGCAACCTCCGCTGCTATGCCGCTCACATAGATCAATACCAAACCATAAAGCGCTTTCGTCCACCCGAATACAAAACCTGCCCCCAGCACAACTATAGAATCTGTGATCATATATGCCTGCGAAATCGTCATACCAGTGTAACGGTTCAATATGCGACCTAAAATATCCGTCCCACCGCTTGTGCCCCGCCCGCGATAAACAATTCCCAAACCAATCCCCAGCATCAAACCGCCAAACAGTGTGTTGAGCACCATATCGTCTGTAACACCCCCTGCTGGCAGGAAAAAAGTAAGACTGTCGGTGAAAACGGAGAAAGCCAGGATCGATAGAATAGTACGCGCAACAAAACGCGGACCACCCAGGAACCGCCATCCCAGGATAAAGAGGGGGATGTTTCCTATCAGAACCATCAGACCAATTGGGAAGGATATGTAATGATTGAGCAGCTGTGCAATCCGCTGATCCCCCCACTGATCAGATCTGATGGCACAAGGAAGAGCCTGAGTGAAAGAGCCTGGACAAGAGCGCCAAGAATGATCAATAGGTAATCCACAATGGCACGTTTTGTGAATTCGATCTGGGAAAAGAAATCCTTTAACTGAGAGAATAATTTCTTCATAAATCGCTGTGCCTCCTCTTTGCTTAAATATAACAACCCGGAATTATACCCTCACGAGTGATATACATTTCTTGGATTACTTATTTTTTCGAGACGAAAGTTCCATAATTCATATCTTGACATCGAACGTATGTTCGTGTATTATTAGAGTGTGATAATTAGCACAAATGAGCAGTAATTAGAGAAGGAGCCTGAGATGATGGCACGAAAAAAAGCTGGGCTGGGTGAAAGACATAAGAAAATCCTCAAATTCCTGGAGAAATTCCAGGCGGAGAACGGTTATCCCCCTTCTATTCGAGAAATTGGGGAAAATACACACATCAGCTCTACTTCTGTGGTCAATTATTACCTCAACCAGCTTCAGGAGATGAATTTCATCGAAAGGGAAAGCAACGTCTCTCGTGGGATCCGACTGATCAGGACGCTTGAAGGCAACCTTGTCACGGCTGCTCAAATGATCAGCGAGATGTTCAAAGTCCCTGTTGTCGGCCGGATCGTTGCTGGCGAACCTGTTCCAATACCCTCTTCAGACTTCAATTACTATGACCAGGAAACCGGCATTGATATCGCCCGGAGTTTGCTCCCTCCACGTGAAAAAACTGAAGACCTTTTTGCATTGGAAGTCCAGGGTGATTCGATGATTGATGCCATGGTGAATGATGGCGATATCGTCATTATGCGTCCAATCACCCAGGTTGAGAATGGCGAAATGGTTGCTGTCTGGCTTTCGGATCGTGATGAAACCACCTTGAAGTATTTTTACAAAGAAGGTGGCCATGTACGCTTGCAGCCTGCCAACCCATTAATGAAACCGATCATTATTGAAGATCCTGCACACGTGCAAGTCCAGGGCAAAGTTGTCCTCGTGATCAGAAAAATGACGGGTGGATAATTTATTCTGTTATTGTTTCCCGCCAATAATAATAAGAATTTCATCACTGCAGTGTTAATAAGAAATTTGATAATTAAACACAAAAGGGTTTCCACAGAAACGGAAACCCTTTTATTTATATTCTTTTTTACTGCTTATTGTAGTTCTACTTCAGCGCCAGCGGCTTCAAGTTTTTCCTTGGCGTCCTGGGCAATGTCCTTGCCTACAGCTTCGAGAACCTTGGTATCTGCAGTTTCAGCCATATTCTTGGCATCAACCAAACCCAGGCTGGTGAGCTGCCGGATGACTTTGATGGTTTCAATCTTCTTCGGACCAGGTCCCTTTAAGATCACATCAAATTCAGTCTTTTCCTCAACTTCTTCTTCAACAGCAGCGGGGCCAGCGATAGCGGCAACAGGTGCTGCTGCGGAAACACCCCATTTTTCTTCCAGTAACTTTACGAGTTCTGCGGCTTCTAAAACCGTCAGTTTACCCAATTCGTCCATCAATTTTTCTAAATCAGCCATTTCTATTTCTCCTAATAATCTTTCTATTCATAACAATCTGGTGCAGAACACCGATGTTCTTTACAATTTCCAATTTAGGCTGCAATTTCAGCAGCCTGTCCTTCTTCAGAGAAGGCCTTGACAACTGCAGCCATCGAACGGGCTGGTTCTGCCAAAGTGCGTACAAGTTTACTGGCGGAAGCCAGAATTGTGCCAAGCATAATCCCACGCATCACAGGCAGTGTCGGCAGGTTAGCTAAAGCCTTTACATTCGCACCGGATATCAATTTCTCATCCATATAGCCAAGCCGGATCTCAAAGGTTTCAGCCTTTGAAATATCGCTCATGACTTTAGCAACACCAGGGGCATCGCTGAATGCGAAACTTACCATGTTGTTTTGTTCCCAGAATTTTTCTTCAACATCCAGTTTCATTTCTTCCATGATGAGTTTGAAGAGCCGATTCTTTACAACATGGATCTCTCCATCGATCTCGCGCAAATCTGCGCGAACCTGATCAATAGCTTTCATGCTCATTTTTGTATAAGCCATGATAAAGAAAGCATCGCTTTCCGCAATCCAATTCTTATATTGTTCAACCATTGCTTCTTTTTCTTTACGAGTAAATGCCAATTTGTTCACCTCCTTTCGGAAAGGTAATTAAATTACTGAAGTCTTTACCTCAATTGTTCGCTGGGCAAAGACTTCTGTGGAAAACACCTACCGGTGTCCATTTTGTCCTTCTGCCTTCACCTCGGCGGGGAATTAAGCGCCTGTTTGCGCACCTGCTTTCTTGAGCGAAGAATTATGTATTATTCAGTTAGTTTTAACGCTTAATATTATAGCACATCCAGTCAAGTTTATTTTGTCAATACTGCAGCATAGGGATCAATTTTAATCCCAGGGCTCATTGATGATGCTACCGTGACCCGTCGAATAAAACTTCCGCTTGCGGCAGCAGGTCGTGCCTGTTTGACTGCCAGGATGAAAGCCACCAGGTTTTCATGCAGATCTTTCGCTGTAAATGAAATTTTGCCAATTGGAACATGGATATTTGCGGTTTTGTCCAGGCGGAATTCGATCCGACCAGCTTTTGCTTCTTTGATTGCATTCGCAATATTATCTGCTTGCGTAACAGTTCCTGCTTTCGGGTTTGGCATCAAGCCTCGCGGCCCCAATACTCTACCCAGTCTACCCACAGTACCCATCATATCCGGTGTTGCAATGGCAACATCAAAATCGGTCCAGCCGCCCTGGATCTTCTCGACCAACTCATTTGAATCAGCCACATAATCTGCCCCGGCTTCTTTTGCTGCCTCTGCTGCATCACCCTGGGCAAAAACCACGACTCTGACCTGTTTTCCCAAACCATTGGGCATCACGACAACATCACGAATTTGCTGGTCCGCTTGCCGTGAGTCAAGAGACGTTCGAAGATGGACTTCAACAGTCTCATCAAAATTTGCATAACTGATTTCTTTCAGCAGTTTTATGGCTTCCAACGGCTCATACAATTTTTCGCTGTCAACCTTTTCTCGTGCTTCCAGATACTTCTTCCCATGTTTTGCCATGATTACTCCTTTGTGGTCCAAACGGGTTGTTCAACCCTCCCACAGAATTAATTAGTCCTCTACTACTTCAATACCCATATTATTGGCGGTGCCTTCAATCTGTCGCATCGCCCCATCAATATCAATTGCATTCATATCCTTGAACTTCTGCTCAGCGATCTCACGTACCTGAGAGCGTGTCACACTGCCGACCTTTTCACGGTTGGGTTCACCGGATCCTTTTTCAATACCTGCTGCTTTGCATAACAATATTGCTGCAGGTGGTGATTTTAGCTTGAACCGGAAAGAACTATCCTGATAGATCGTGATTTCTGCAGGGATGATCTCGCCTGCTTTTGTTGCAGTCCGACCATTGTAGTCCTTGCAAAATGCCATAATATTGACACCATGCTGAGCCAAAGCCGGGCCTATTGGGGGCGCAGGATTTGCTTTACCAGCCTGGATTTGAAGCGTGATTACTGCTTTTACTTTCTTTGCCACTAAATTACTCCTTTGTGGTGCTGACGGGATAAACCCTCCCACAATCAACTAAAAATTATTTACTTAAACCTTCTCAACCTGCAAAAAGTCCAATTCTACCGGTGTCGAACGACCGAAGAAATTGACCATAACTCGTACTTTTGAGCGGTCCATATCAATTTCATCCACGGTGCCATGGAAATCATTGAATGGGCCATCAACGATACGCACTCTTTCACCAGCTTTATAAGTCACTTTGATAGTTGGTGCATCTGCTTCCATGCGCTTCAGAATTTGAGCAACTTCCGTTGGAGGTAATGGGCTGGGGTCATTCCCCATCCCAACAAAACCAGTCACGCCGGGGGTGTTGCGAACGACGTACCAGCTATCCTCGCTCATCTTCATGTTAACCAGGACGTAGCCTGGAAAGACATGCCGTTCTATGGAGCGGCGTTTACCGTCCCTGACCTCAATCTCTTCCTGAGTTGGGATAACTACATCAAAGATAGATTCCTTCATATCCATGGTCTCAATGCGCTGTTCCAGGTTATGCCGGACTTTATTCTCATAACCGGAATAGCAGTGGATTACGTACCATGCGCGGTCATCATCCTCTTCAGGTTCCGCGCTTTCCCCACCCTCCTTACCTGCTTCTTCAGATGTTTCAGCAGCATCCTCCGCTGGCGCGGGAGTACCTTCCGTTTCAGGAACGGTTGCTTCTTGTTCTTCTTCTGGAACCTGTCGTTCTAGATCGTCTGTCGCTGCCATAACTACCTGACCTGACTCTCTTCTACACTAAAGTGCAACAATGAGAGAAATCAAATTTGAAAATGCAAAATCTAATACACCAAGGACTAATGCCATGAGAAGCATCACAATGATCACTAAACGGGTCATCTTCCAGGCTTCCGGAGGTGTCGGCCAGGTGACTTTGCGAAGCTCACCAACCGTCTCCCGCCAAAAACGCTTGATCCTCTGAGATATGGATATTTTCTTTTTCTTTGCCGCCACAAGTATCTCCTTGTTTAGGTATAAAACGCCGCCTGTGATAGACGGCGCTCAAAAATTCCAGGCAGGCCAGGTAGGAATTGAACCCACAACCCCCGCTTTTGGAGAGCGGTGCTCTGCCAAATTGAGCTACTGGCCTGTGTATGGCTGTTATGATCCAATCAATAAAATGATAATCCTAACAGCTTTACTTTACCTCACGATGCATTTGATGTGCTTTGCATCGTGGACAGTACTTTTTCAACTCCATCCGTGCCGGGTCATTACGACGGTTTTTTTCAGTCGTATAGTTTCGTTCTTGACATTCCGTGCATTCCAATGTGATGACCGGTCGGACACCTTTCTTCTTTGCCATATGTATTCTATCCTGGTTGTCCCGTTCAACGAGACAACCAGATTATCCTTCCTAATTATCTAACTAATCAATTACCTTGGAGATAACGCCAGCGCCAACTGTCAGGCCGCCTTCTCGGATAGCAAACTTCGATCCGTTCTCCAACGCAACAGGCACGATCAGTTCAACTTCCATGTTCACCCGGTCGCCAGGCATGACCATCTCCACTCCCTCTGTCAGGCTCACTGAGCCGGTCACATCCATCGTGTGGATGTAGAACTGCGGTCGGTATCCGGTGAAGAACGCACTGTGTCGCCCTCCCTCATCACGGTTCAGGATGTAGACCTCGCCCTCGAACTTCGTGTGCGGGGTGATGCTTCCGGGTTTCGCCACGACCATGCCGCGCTCAACCTCTTCTCGTCCAATGCCCCTCAGTAGTAAACCTACGTTGTCTCCTGCCATCCCATCGTCCAGGATCTTGTGGAACATCTCCACACCTGTCACAACTGAGGTCAGGCTCTTTTCCTGCAGTCCTACGATCTCAACTGGGTCTCCTGTATGGATCCTCCCGCGATCGATCCGGCCTGTCACAACTGTACCGCGGCCCTTGATCGAGAACACATCCTCTACGGACATCATGAACGGCTTGTCCACTTCTCGGACTGGTTCAGGAATGTAGTTGTCTACCGCATCCATCAGCTCTGTGATGCAGGCGTATTCCGGTGCTTCCGGATCTGTTGAGTTCGGATGACAGCGCTGCCAATGCACTCCCATGGATGATCGGAATATCGTCTCCAGGGAAGCCATAACCCGTCAGCATCTCTCTCAGTTCCATCTCAACCAGTTCCAGCAGTTCAGGGTCATCCATCATGTCGATCTTGTTCAGGAACACCACGATGCTGGGCACTTCCACCTGCCGTGCCAACAGTACGTGTTCTTTCGTCTGCGGCATGGCACCGTCTGGTGCTGCCACAACCAGGATCGCACCATCTACCTGTGCTGCGCCTGTGATCATGTTCTTGATGTAGTCACGGTGTCCGGGCATGTCCACATGTGCATAGTGACGATTTTCTGTCTCGTATTCTACGTGGGCAATGTTGATTGTGATCCCGCGCTCTTTCTCTTCAGGCGCATTGTCAATCGTATCGAAGGCGCGGAAATCCGCCATGCTCTTCAATCCCTGCACTTTTGTGATCGCTGCTGTCAGCGTCGTCTTCCCATGGTCTATGTGTCCCATTGTCCCCACGTTCATGTGCGGTTTCGTTCGATCAAATTTCTCTTTTGCCATAAAACTTTTCTCCTTAGCTATATGCCACTTACTTAATTCCTAATCATCTAATTTCTTTCGGCAGAAAGCCCTCAATGGGATTTGAACCCATGACCTCGTTCTTACCAAGAACGCGCTCTGCCGACTGAGCTATGAGGGCAGCCGATCCCACTGGAAGCCTTGGCTGCCAGAAGTGGACGGTGTTGGATTCGAACCAACGAAGACTTGTGCCAGCTGATTTACAGTCAGCCCCCTTTGTCCACTTGGGTAACCGTCCCGGATCAAGCGTGTTTGTTCCACGCTCGAGATCGGGATCGTTTTGTTTATCCAATCCCGATCGCAAACGTGTAACCTGAGCCGATGATGGGAATCGAACCCATAACCTATCACTTACAAGGCGATTGCTCTACCTTTGAGCTACATCGGCACTTTATGAATTTTTAAGCTGCAAGCTATCAAAAGACTGCACGATTATACCAAAGCCATTATCCAAAGACAAGACTTTTTGGTATAAAACTCAATTGATTAGCGATTTCTGAGTTTATCCGATTTGACCACAAAGGTCAAGATGACACACCATTGTATATGATAGCGAAGGTGTCCTCAGTGCGAAGCCTCCTGCAAGGACCGAAGCCTCCTGTAAGGATCGAAGTGGGAACTGAAGGCCTACTATCAAACATGTCCTCATGGTCAGGAGACCATGAGGGAACAGGGTATTAATAGTTATTTAGATAATCAGAGTTTGTGGGTTAGTCTTCAGGCTTCCTCAGGACATACCCAACGCCCCGGACAGTTTGAATAAGACGCTGTTCACCTTCCGCTTCAAGCTTTCTACGCAAATAGCGAATGTAAACATCCAGGACATTGCTCTCCCCACCAAAATCGTTTTCCCAAACCCTTTGAAAGATGACTTTGCGAGGGATCACCTGCTCGGGATGACGCATGAACAACTCAAGCAGGTCATATTCTTTCGAAGTCAGCGTGATTTCTCGCCCCTTCCAGAAAGCTTGATAGGTACTGCTGTCCAGTTTCAGATCGTCATATTCCAAAACTTTCACCCGTTCCACCAACGTCCGACGAAGCAATGCACGAATTCTGGCTAAAAGTTCATCGTTCTCAAAGGGCTTAACCATATAGTCATCCGCGCCTGCGTCCAGCCCCCTTACCCGATCAGAAACAGCGTCTTTAGCTGTCAGCATTAATATTGGTTGATTTCCCAATCTTCTCATCCGGCGGCAGACTTCCAGTCCATCCAGATCAGGAAGCATCCAATCTAATACGACAAGGTCAGGGGCCTGCTGACTTGCCAGCTCGAGTCCTTCTTTCCCGGACCTTGCTAAATCTACAATGTACCCTTCATATGTCAAAAGGTCCTTCAGCCCACGCAGAATTCCTTTTTCATCTTCAATGACCAGAATTCGCTCTTCCATCCTTGCACCTCACTTTCGGCCGTGTATGATTCACACCTCCATATATTTATGATAACTTAATTTTAATCTTTGGTAAAATCTAAACAAAGATTATGTCTTTCCTCTTTCTGCCCAAAGGAACACCCCTAACCAAACGCTTGTTGGATTTGATGTTAAGCACCCTGCTGCTGATCCTGCTATCTCCGTTTCTGTTGATCATCAGTATCCTTGTCGCCTTTTTTCATGGATTCCCAATCTTATTCCGTCAAAAACGCCCTGGACTGCATGGGAAAATCTTCACTATCTGGAAACTCCGAACGATGCGGGACCTGAAAGACGGCCAGGGTAACCCTCTTCCGGACGCAGAACGCCTGACGAAACTTGGGCGCTTCCTGCGTGCTTCAAGCCTTGACGAGTTGCCCGAATTGATCAATATCCTCAAGGGTGAAATGAGTTTTGTAGGCCCCCGACCGTTATTGATCGAATATTTACCTCTGTATAATTCAGAACAATCCCGCCGTCACGAAGTGCTACCCGGGATCACCGGATGGGCACAGATCCATGGAAGAAACATCCTGACATGGCAGGAAAAATTCGATCATGATATCTGGTATGTTGATCATTGGTCCTTCTGGTTGGATATCAAGATCATAGGAATGACGCTGTTCAAAGTCCTGAAACGTGAGGGGATTTCACAGCCTGGACAAGCAACTGCCGAATTATTCAAAGGTAATCTGGTTGATGGGGATGAAAATCCAAACAGGGAATAATTTATCAGGGAATGGAAATCGGTGAGATCAACCCCGCGCTAAGATCAGCGACCATCTCTTCAAATAGACTCAGCCGACCTGCAGACACCAGACCAGCCTCCATATTGGATAAGCTTAACACACCCGGGACCTGAACCCCTTCAGAACGTGAGATCAAATGGGGCCATAATTCAACCAAAGCTTCCCCTTTATCAACCATCACAGAGCCAACCCAGTTATTCCTTGCCATATCAGGTGGCCCATCGCTGACCACTTTCAATCCAAGAGTTCCCACATATGACAGCAGTTCAGAGCTCGCAAGCACCTCAGGAATGAAGAGCACTTCCACGCCGTAAATCACGAGGCTGTCTATCACGGGTTCGAATCCGGATAAGGCGTTTTCAAGTGAAAGTGTTTGCCAGTATGGGAAATCGTTATATGGCGGATGGAGTGGGTTGCAGACACCACAGAAGAACTCAGTCCCAACCATGAACGAGTTGATCATCGTATTACCATTCTCATCATTCGCAGGGATAAGCACGGCTGCTTTATAGTCTTCTGAAATCAGGGCTGAAAGATAGCCTGCCAGAAAATACTGATGCTGTATTTCAACCACAGGATCACCGATAACGGTCAGATTGGCAGAAGGGATGGCATCCGGATCATCCACGAGGACAAATGCTGTCTCTGGGTTAGAAGCAGCCAGGTTAACCATGTTTAAACCTGGTCCCACACCAATGACGATCTTGACAGCCGGTGTGATCATCTCTCCCGCAAAGCTCTCCAGGTTCAAGGTCTCCAGCTCCTCTTCAGAGACCAATCTAGTGAGGGCAGCCTGAATTTGCGATTGACTAACCGGGTCAGCATCAGGACTCGCCACCAGAATCACACCCGACAATCCTTTTGTTGGTGTGGGCGTGACTGTCGCGGTAATTTCCTCTGTCACCTGGACAGGTTCAGTTGTGCCGATAGCTGGCTCAGTCGTTTTGGTTTCCGTTTGGCAGGCTGTAAGACCTATCAAAGTGATCAAAAAGAAAAACCATACCCGGGTATGTTGCCGTGTTCGCGTTTTCATGATATTTTATTTTACCTCAGTGTTTTTTATCAGTTCTTGTTTTTAGTATCATCATCCTCTGGATAATGCATATATAATGAAAACAAACCCCTATGCTGGCTGAGAATTACGGACTTCTGAGTCATTCCGTGTCCTTATATTATTTTCTTTTGTATCATTGATCAATTATTTGATTTGTCAATCGGAGGAGAATAACCATGAAAACGAGATACACCATACTTCGATCATTTTTTGTCCTATGGCTGGTGGGAAGCATATTGGCTGCCTGCAGTCCCACCCGGGTGAGCGAAACGCCGGTTGTTGAAAAGCCAGAAGACCAAACTCCGGAGGTTCAAATTGATGAACCTGCAGATTCACCGGCTGAAGAACTGAAGGTAAGGCTGGAAGGCATAGACCTGCATGAGTTCTTTGACATTTCCTTTCAAGCGCTGATGATGCGCGATCCGGAAGGGGTGCTTGCCCAGGGGCTTGCAGATGTCTATGGCCTTGATGGGGCTGAGCTTACTGATATATCTGACGCTTACATCCGTGAAACCCAGCAGATGTATGTCATTGTGCTTGATATGCTGCAAAGCTACGACCGCGAGTCGCTCTCTCCTCAGGATCAGGTATCCTACGATGTATACGAATGGTACCTGGATGACAATGTGCGCGGTCAGGAATTCTTGTATTATGATTATCCCGCTACCTTTTTCCCGGTCACTGCCATTCATGAAGGTGTGATGTACTTCTTTTCAGACCTGCACCCATTGGCAAATCTGCAGGACGCCGAGGATTATGTAACAAGGCTGGGAAAAGTGGATGTTAAATTTGAGCAGCTCCTTGAAGGGCTGAGACTTCGTGAGGAAGAAGGCATCATCCCGCCTACTTTTGCCACTCAGTGGGCTTTATACGGCTTGCGGAACATAGCAAACGCTGATGCCATCTATCTCCCTTACTACACTGCCCTTGAAGAAAGACTTTTCTTGATTGAAAGCATCTCCTCTTCAGAAAGAACAGCCCTCCTCGAAGCGGCTGAAGGAGCAATCGAAAAAGCTGTGCTGCCAGGCTACGACGCCCTTGTCAGCTACCTTGAACATCTGGAATTGGTTGGCTCCAGAGAGGATGGACTGTGGCAATTCCCAAAGGGTGAAGCTTACTACGCCCATCTATTACGACATTACACAACCACCTCATTGACGGCTGATGAAATCCACCAGTTGGGATACCAGGAACTTGAGCGCATCCATGCTGAAATGGATGTGATCTTTGAAGAGCTGGGCTACGATACAGACGCCAGCCTTCCCGACCTTTTTGACCGTGTAGCTCGAGATGGTGGCTCTATCCCCGCAGCCGAAGTGTTAAGCACCTACGAAGCGATCATCCAGGAGGCTGAGGACAACCTGGATGTGGCTTTCGACATTCGCCCAAAAGCGGAACTGAAAGTTGTCGCAAGCACAATTAAAGGTATGTATGTACGCGCCTCCCTGGATGGTTCACGTCCGGGTGCCTTCCACGCTGGTATGGGGCAATCACCCGAGGAATGGTACGCCATGCCCACCCTGGCATACCACGAAGCTGTTCCCGGACACCATTTCCAAATCTCATTAGCACAGGAAACCGACCTACCCCTGTTCAGAAGCATTGTTGGCAGCCTTGGTTATACAGAAGGCTGGGCACTTTACGGTGAGCAGTTAGCATGGGAATTGGGATGGTACGATGACGATCCCTATGGAAACCTGGGACGGCTTCAGGCTGAAGCGTTCAGGGCAGCCCGTCTCGTGGTTGATACAGGTATCCACACCAAAGAATGGACATTCAACCAGGCTCTTGATTTCTTTATTGAGAATGTAGGATTTGAGCGGGGTGACAGTGTCGATCCAGAAGGCCAGATCGCCCGTTACATCGTCTGGCCCGGCCAGTCCACATCCTATAAGATCGGTATGATCCAGATGCTGGCTATCCGGCAGAAGGCGATGGACCAGTTGGGAGACCTGTTTAATCTCAAGGAGTACCATAACGAGGTGCTGAGCAGCGGCTCTATGCCCCTAGAAGTTCTTGAGCGCGTTGTGGACGATTATATCACCAGCAAGTTGAATTGATCGGGTTGGGAGAAATTGAATTTATCTGCTAGCAGACATCACTTGATGGACTGTTAGCATCCCATTCCGTAACTGCTGATTGAATTCCAAAAATTTATGCTGGCTTTGAATTTGATAAGATCACCAAATTTCCGCTTGGAATGGTGATCTCTTCATTGTCCTTTAACCGAACCCTGGCTGAAGGGGCGTTTAATCCGCTCTCAAATTGTGTGTGTACCTGTGAAATTTCAATCACTTCTCCGGTTTGCCCAATGGCTATTCCAGCACATACCTGAACCCATTGGCCTATTTCAAGTTCTGCGCGAGATGCCAGCTCTTCTTCAAAATCGTTATTTTGAAGTGGGATGACCACTTCAGGGCGTAAACCTTTATCCATATCACTGTCACTGGCGTTAATACTGACCACCTCACCTGCATAGTCAGATAATAATGAAACGCTGAGAGGGTCAGGGGAAATTCGTCCAAATCCCTGCAATACGATGATCGGGTATGGCTGCTGATCTGCTGTTTGAATTAACTCAGGTGACAGGCTGCACAAGATTAACCCCGACAAACCCTTCTTAGCCAAAGTCTTTAGGTGCTCTGCACTTAAACAGTGCCCTGCAGCAAGCACCTGTCCCTCCTCAAAATAATCCAACATGACTTCTTCGATATGTGATTCCATCCCAGGATCCAGAAGTGTTAATTCTCCGAATCCCATACGTCCGTTTCCCCACACACCCTGGACCAGGCTCCCATACGTTTTCAAGACTGCTCCGAAGTTCAAAATAATTTCTGCTACTTCTCCAATCATCCCCGCCTTCACACACTCGGTGTTCCCCTCAGAAACAAGGGCAAGTCTCCCGTCCTGCCAATCCAACAACTTCCCGCCAACTGGCGCTCGAACCAGACGAGTCAAATTACCTGAATGCTGTGCGATCACATCGTCCTGCTGCACAACCTCTCCAAGATCCCGCATCATACATGAAGCGGCTTCTGATGGATGAACACCTAACCCGCGTGCGACATCCAGAATTTGCACCTTTGTTAAGGTCTTTGCTTCAGCAATCACATCACCCGGTTGGACTGGCTCACCCAGCTCAACCAGGACGTTCCCTGGAATCTGAAGGCGTCGGGTCCGGCTGATCTCAGTGAATTTTAACCTTTTCACAACCTCAACATGTGCCATGATTCATCTCTCAGTAAACCTCAGCCACCCAGAATTGATTTCCACTGGTGCAGCCTTGTTACCCTTTCATCATCGTCATCAGGTAATCGCAGCGGTCGACCCCTTGCATCAATAATAACCCCCACAGCACCACCAATCACTTTCAAACGTCCTCCCTTCCCGGGTTCACCAAAACCAACAGAGGTGTGTGGTTCTGGTTCCAGATCCAGCACAACTGCTGATCCAGGAGGCACAACCAGCCTTCTAAGCTCACCCTGGGAAATATCAATGGAGTAGTTCTTGGCTGCATCAACCTGAACGTGAACAGTCAGTATTCCCTCACCCATTGGCCTATCACTATTGGCAACAATAACGGTTCCAAGGTTTTCATAGGCAGGGGACGCCAGTAATTGGACCGGCAGCACTGGTTCAATTTGACCGATCACCCCAAGGAGCGGTAATGTATGATACTTATCCAGGACAACTGTCGTTATCCCACAGGGTTGAACCCCATCCAGGATAGTCAGCATCGCCTGTCCCGGTGTTGGGGCTTGGGTGAGCAAAGCCCCACTGGCAATGATCGGCTCATAGCTGATACAGGACCCGTTCTCCTTATGGTTGTGAAACCACGGGTAGTTATAGGCGAACGATTTAAAGGCTAATTGAAGCTGAATACGTCCCAAAGCATGCGAAAGGGCAAGGTCACTTTGGCTCTCTGGGATGAAGCCATCGTTCAGTGGCCGATTGCTGAGGAACTCATGAACTGCATCCTTTTTGACCGGGACATAAGTCCACTGATAGACAGAATCACTGATTGATTCCAATCCTTCACTCTGCAAGCATTCCCAACGTTTTTTCATCAATGTGCCTGTATAACCATCCAGGCCTGCTGATATTATCGTTGAGTCCCCACCCAGATTTATTGCCATCACGCCCTGCATTTGGTGTGATCCCTGCGGATCAGCTTTCAACTGGCTGAGGAAGCGAACCATCCTTGAATATGGGAAACTTGTCGTCGCCACGGAGTGATATTGGGGACTGCTCAATTCAACCCATCCATGAAGGGCTTCCCGCCATTTCCGAATGATCTCCCAGTTCAGAACCGTTTGTGCAGGGACAAGGTCTAAACCATCACGTATCGGGCGAAGATTTGGCAAGACATGCAGTTTCGTGATCGGCTCTAAGCGCCTCCTGACCCTTTCTGTAACCAGAGGATTCCCTGTATACAAGATCACAGGCCTGGTTGCCTCCGGTGATAAAAGGCAAACCAACCTGGCTGCTTCTACCCATCGGAGAATAGGTTCAACAGCTCCTGTATCTTCACCCCCGGTTAGGATCAAAAATTCAGGCTGTTGATGGATTAATTCATCAATAACTTTTTGCTCATTTGATTGATCTGCGATGTCATATACACCTACGTCTTCGAGTGGAAGTGAATCCATTAACGCTTTTCCGGCGTGCAAAGATCCTCTCTTTGTCAATCCAAGCAGTGCTGTTTTTCTCCATGGACCTGCTGAGACAACAGATACAACCTGATCCATACTTACTCTCATCGGATCGTTCCGACCTGAAAGATTACTCCCGGGTTTTAATAAGATCCTATCCACTGACGCTTGAAGGTTCTCCACTGCATCTTCAATGCTCTTCCCAATACCTAACCCAGGACCGATCCTGGTTGGTGTTGTACCACAACCCTGCAAACCATATTTCCCCTCCACGGGGCCAAACAAAGATGCCCGCGTATTCATCCTTCCGATATCCAAACCCAAAATATTTAAAGCAGGATGTCCTTTGACCATCAGCTTCCCCCAAACAACTGCAGAATGAATTGACCGACCACTATAATGCGGTCAATCAACGCCAACAGTGAGGTCGAGAATAATCCGGCAAAAACTGCCCCCAGCGTGATCCCAATGAAAACCTCTCCTATCTTTCCCAGCAGATAAATCACCCTGGGTGGTTGAGCCATATCCCCTTCGTTCTTCGGATTTCTTTTCCTTCCAAAGTAGAAAAAACTCAACGTGCTGACCGTCCCGATCAACATAATTGAAGCTTCGAGAATACTAAACCAGGTATCCTCAGAGCGACCAACCCATTCACCAGGATCAAACGCATTGATGATTGCACGTGACTGTGGGATGAGCGTCCCAAACACCGCTCCTCCAATGGCAAGCGCTGCAGTTGCACCAACCAAATATGCGAGTGGAATCACCCCGAATGATTTCAAGCGCGGAATCTGACTGATCACCAACAAAAGGATCAGGATTGCTGGGATAATTGTCCATGCAAAGTCAGGCCAGGTATCGGTGAATAAGGGTATGATCAACTGTGGGATCAGAACCTGGTTGACGATAAGCACTGCGAGATACCCACCGGTAACGCCAAGAAACAGGTGTGCAGCGATCCGGAAAAAGATATTATCTCCGATAAGATAGCTGAGCACCATGATCGTGAGCAGGAATCCCACCACTCCCCAGAGCAATTCACCCATCCTGGGTCCCCCTATCTTCAGATGGCGTTCTTTCAACGATAATGAATGCGCCGATCAACATGACTGCAATCAATAATAAAATCCCAACCTGATATGCACGCCACCTGATGGATATATCAGAGCCTTCACCCATCAATGCTTCAACTGCAGCGGCTTCAGATATTCCTGAAATCACGCCTGACACCTGACCTGATTCCCAGTATGGCAGTAATAACGGACCTGCCTGGGCAGTTAATATCAGGTGGATCGGTGTTGCAGGGGCAAGGATGCTGACCTGCTCAACCCAGCTCCTGACACTCTCTTCAGCTCCGGACAAGATCAATATTCCATCATAGCTTTCAAATGGTAATTGGTATATATGCTCTGGCAGTTCGCTAAAAGGCCATGTGCCCTGACCACGGCTGAATAAGCCATATGCACCATAAGATGCTGCCGGGTAGTAACCCAGGTCATGATAATCAATCGCATCATCTAGCTCGACCGATGACAGCAAATGCTGTGCCAGCAGCTTTCCGGAAACGGAGGTGGAAACAACAGCAATTTCAGTTGTCTCATCAATAAGCAAATCCAGAACAGGGAGGGCTACCAAAGACATTTCCTGTGTATAACCAGCCTCATAATCAAAAACGATAATATAAGATGCCGAATCATGCTTTTCTGCTATCCAGGTCAGCAGCGCCTGATTTTGTGGTTTCAACGGTCTATCAACGATTGCCTGTGGTTTCCCGAGACTTAAAGCTAAAGTAATCCCACCGATAAGAAGAATGGCAAATAATAACCGCCTGACCCAATGGTTTGGTCTCCGACCTTTCCTCCTGATCTGCCTGACAGCCCCTTCATCCACGATTGTGGCCTGCAGTTGGTCCGCTTGTGCTTGTTCGTCCCGGGTGATATTGATGATTTGCGCCTTCTGATTCCTGATATGCATCTCCTGGGTTGCACCACCATCAAAATCATCATCGAGAAAATCAAGCCCGGGTTTGGGGATCCCTTTGAGTATCTCTTTCCCATCCTCCAATCCCACCAACCATTGTAAAAGGCTGTCGCCACCGGGAATTGAAGAGGCATCCTGATCCACCTCTGAGATCCCACTGATTTTTCGGATCTTCTCCAACCAGCCGGGGGATTCTCCTGTCTCTTCAGTTACTTCTTCAGTATCAGACTCGGGTTCATCTTCATTTTCCTTTTCGGTTGACCCATCTTCCTCCCTGAGCTGTTCTATCCAGGATGAGAATTCATCTTCCTGGCTTTCTTCCTTCTTCCGAGACAAACTCTCCTGAGCAGCCGATAATTTTTGGATCATCTCTCCGGAGGCGTCATCTTCCTCATTCACACGTTGCCGGATACGATCCAGCCACTCTGGGAGGGTGCTGTTTTCATCTGGTCCACTCAACTCAGCTTCTGTATCATTTTCTTCTGGAGATTGATCCGTCTCATCCGGCTTCTCGGGCAGAGTGTCTTCCTGTTTCAGAGCGTGCAGCAACCCAGGCAGGTCTGCCTCAGCTTCAGATAGTCTGTCTAATTCATCCCCAATGGGTTCATCAATATTTGACTTATCAAGCAAATCCTCAAGGATAAGCGGCATACCACATTCACTGCAAACTTTTGCAGTTAGGTCATTTTCAGCGCCGCACTCTGGGCAAATTAATTTCGTCATTTTCCCTCATCAAACGGGCGTTCTTTTGCCAATAGAACTCGCAGCCCAACTATCAAACCCCCCAGAGCCATCCCCAACAGGATCCCCCTGGCTCCTGCAGAAGGCAAACGACGAATGAGATTGAGCACAACTGCAGCTGGTGTGCTCGAATCCGCCCGCAGCCATCCCAGGTCGAGGAAAAGAAAAACCAACGCGCTGAAAAAGAAGCTGATTGAAAGGGGTGTCCAACCCCGTACTTTTATCAGTCTTGTACTGCTTGAAAAAAGGATTACCGAAAGAACTGCAAGTAAGCTTACCTCGACCGGTATCTGGACATTCAGAACCAATTCCCGGAATATTTCACTATCCAGTGAGTAAACAAATCCCATGACCAGGGTAGTCACAAAAGAAACCAGGAGAATAACGCTGGCTATCCTCCCTTTCTTCTGCTTTAGAATTCTGATTATGTGAGATCTTAACAAGTACCCAATCCCTATCAATGCGGCGGTGCTGATCAACAGAACGACCCATTGAATAAGAACAGCAAGAACGCCCCCTGAACGCACCTGGAAGTAGTACCCAGCCAAAATCAAGATACCGGATATTGTAGTGATGCAAAGGGGCAGGTACTTCTTCATAATACACCCGCCAGTTTCAGGATCACACCAACGACAAGACCGAGGATCAGGATAAGTCGCAGGATGTCTTCGGTCATTACCCCGGATACATCTGACCCGGAAGTTGAAAACAGGCTTTCTCCGATCAATAAGTCCTTTACATTCATTACCAATGCTGCTTGAGCGGGGATTGACCCTGCGCCGGCGAAAACATAGCCACCTTTGTTCTGAACTGCTTCAGTCCATAATGCGGCTTCAGGACCATAGTTGCCAAACAGGGCAACAGACCCATAACCCTGATGTTCAATTTCAGATAATAATCCAATCGCATAAGAAATTCTGCCTGTTCCAGGCATGATCGTCTTTACTTTGGGCCTGGATAGCGCAATCGAAAATCCGTTTTGATAAACATTCTGAACAACCTGATGGGCTAGGGCGGCAAGGCTTCCTTCTCCACCAGAAACAAACGTCCCATCAGCCAGACAATTTTCGGCATCAACCAGCCTGGGCAGGATAGTCAATGCATGCAACCCCAAACCAGGATAAGTTCGTGACCATAATTGGTCACCCAATGAGATCAAACGTGGTTGACCACGCTCGATAGCACCAGATTGCGCAGCTAATAATTCATCAACCGATGTGGCTGTTCTTATTTTGTAAAGATCTTTTCTTCTCATAAGAAATGAGAGAAGCACCAACATAATTGCTGCAAGCCCGATCAGCACCCAGCCAAAAATTGCCCAGCTCATCTCCCAGCCTTCTTTTCATTTGAGGATATGTGGACGAAGCACTTGAACTTCATCAATACATCCAAGGATTTCGCTTGTTTCGGGACAGGACAACCAATTCATTGGCAATAACCTTGTGCTCTTAGTGGATTTACGACCGTTCAAATCATTTCTAACTATCATCAACATAACACCAGTATCATTACAAGATATTGAAAAGCTCTCCCGACTATGAATGACACCACGATTATCTAAAGTATAGCATAATGACAGTAATAAATAGCTCATAAACATGCTGACCGTCAGCTTAAAGTATAATATCTCATATGAAAAAGAAGCTGCGTGTGATGGTTATCTTCGGAACACGACCTGAAGCTGTCAAATTAGCACCTGTCATCCAGGAACTGCGTACACAAGCGGACAAGATTAACACCTGTGTTTGCGTAACGGCTCAGCATCGGGAAATGCTGGACCAGGTCTTGAGCATCTTCAACATCGTTCCGGATGTTGATCTTGATCTCATGCGTCCTGACCAAAGCCTGTCCCAATTGACTGCAAGGATATTCACCGATCTTGACCCGGTATTAAAAGAGGTTCAACCGGATTGGTTGCTGATCCAGGGGGATACGACTACCGTCATGGCAGCAGCCCTTCTGGGATATTATCACCACATCAAGGTTGGCCATGTTGAAGCTGGTTTACGTACATTCGATAAGTGGCAGCCTTTCCCTGAGGAAATCAACCGTCGGCTTGCTGGTGTCGTTGCCGACCTTCACTTTGCCCCAACTGAGAATAATCGCCGGAATCTCCTGCGAGAAGGAATCCCCGACAGCATGATCGAAGTGACCGGCAATCCCGCCATCGATGCCCTTCATATCGTCGCGGCACAGCCCGAACCAACCCGTGTCAGAGAAATCCTGGATCAGGCTGGAATATCATCAAAGGATCGCCGGCTGATCCTGGTAACTGCACATCGCCGTGAGAGTTTCGGGAAACCCATCCTGGATATCTGCAAAGGACTTAGGAAATTAGCTGAACATTATAATGATTCAGCTGCCATCATTTATCCGGTACATCTAAATCCCAACATTCAGAAGCCTGTTTATGAAAACCTCTCAGAAATGGATAACGTCATCCTCCTTGAGCCGTTGGATTATGTCACGCTCATTCACCTGATGAAACATGCTGCATTGATCCTTACCGATTCTGGTGGAATCCAGGAGGAAGCACCCTCTTTAGGTGTACCTACTTTGGTGCTGCGGGAACGCACTGAACGCCAGGAAGGCATCGCTGCAGGGACACTGACATTGGTTGGGACTGACCCAGACCGGATTTTCACAACTGCCCAAAAGTTATTAGATGATCCGGATGCCCATGCTGCAATGGCTGGATCCGTCAACCCCTATGGTGACGGGTATGCAGCAGAACGGATCGTCAATGCACTCATTGAGAGATGGGAGGCAGCTTAATCATGGCCTCAGATTTCTATACAAGGCTTGTTTATGCTCGAACGTCGCCACTGGTTGGGAAATTGGCTTATTATCTCCTGAAATTACTAGGGAGTGAAATCCCTCTCTCAGTCCCGATTGGACCGGGTTTCCTGCTTGAACATGGCGGGCACGGGATTGTGATCCACAGCAAGGCAAAGATTGGTGATCGTGTCCATGTTTATCAAGGGGTCACTATTGGAAGAGCTGATATCTACATTCCCAGCACACAATCGAATTTCGAGGGGGTTGAGATAGGTGACGATGTCATCCTTTCGCCGGGCTGCAAAGTACTCTGCAAAGAAGGAATCCTTAAGGTTGGAAACGGCACAGTTGTTGGCGCGAATGCTGTCCTGCTCGAGTCCACCGGAGAATATGAAATCTGGGCTGGTGCACCCGCTCAATGTATCGGTGAACGTCCGCGAGAAGTTTCTCAACATTGATGAAAAACCAAATCTGCCTTGTACCAAAGTTGACTGGCCTGGGGGGCATGGTGTCCTTTCAAGCAAAATTGATCCATGGCCTGGATGCCAGGGGTATTCCATACAGCTTTGATTTACTCGACCCGAATAATAATGTCATCCTCGTGATAGGTGGGACGCGTCGACTATGGCATTTGAATCGTGCGAAAAAACGGGGAACGACCATCGTTCAGCGACTGGATGGCATGAATTGGATGCATAAAGCTGAAAGAACACCAATGCGTCCATACTTTCGAGCAGAGATGAACAATCAACTCCTATCATTCATCCGCCATCACCTGGCTGACCACATCATTTATCAAAGTGAGTTCAGTCGTGATTGGTGGATTCAGGAAAAGAGCGATACAAAAGCAAGTCATTCCGTTGTGCATAATGGTGTAGATCTTAAGGCATATTCTCCCGATGGTCCAGAGACTCCTCCAGAAGATCATGCCCGTATCCTGATCGTTGAAGGGCACTTGAGTGGTGCCAATGCCAGAGGGTTGGACACGGCTGTCAGGCTGGCAAAGGCAGTTGTTCAGGAGACCTCCCGAACCCTTGAACTAATGGTGGTTGGAGATGTCAGTGATGCAGTCAAGGCCAGAGCACATGCATCAGCGCCTGACCTCTGGATCACGTGGCGGGGTGTCGTCCCCCGTGACGCAATCCCGGCAATTGATCGCAGTGCCCACCTGCTTTTCAGCACGGATATAAATGCGGCCTGTCCCAATAGTGTGATTGAAGCTTTAGCCTGCGGTCTGCCCGTACTGGCATATGATACCGGCGCGCTCTCAGAACTGGTTCAAGATGGGGCTGGATGTGTCGTACCGTATGGCTCTGATCACTGGCAGCTGGAAGATCCGGTCATTCCCCCACTGGTGAAGGCTGCCGCAGATGTCCTGAACGATAATCCTGGTTACCGGCGGCGTGCCAGGGAAAGAGCCCTATCTGCCTTTTCCCTTGACACCATGGTCGAATCCTATTTAGAAGTCCTGGAGAGAGATGACTGAGTTTAACGGGAAAGTCGGCCTTGTCCAGCGTGTGCTTCCAAATTATCGGACACCCTTCTTCAATGCTTTAGGCTTGGCCTGCAAAGGTGGATTGGGTGTTTTTGCAGGCAAACCACGACCTGAAGAAATAATCAAATCAGTATCTCACCTTGATCAGGCAGAACTAAACCAAGGTAAGAACTTGCATATCTTAGGTGGTGGGCTTTATCTGTGTTTCCAGTTGGGGTTGATGGATTGGTTAACTTCCTGGAACCCTGATGTGCTTATTATTGAAGCCAATCCCAGATATATCCGGTCTGGTGCTGCAGTTCGATGGATGCACAAAAACGATCGTCCGGTAATCGGATGGGGACTGGGCGCGCCCCTGCCTTCCGGGTTATTATCCAGGATACGGCTGCGGAAACGCCAGCAGTTCATTCAGCAGTTTGATACGTTGATCACTTACAGCCAGAAAGGGGCTGACGAGTACTCGGATTTGGGTTTTCTGCAAGCGAATATCTTTACAGCGACCAATGCGGTCACGCTGCCACCCTCCCACCCATTTCCAGAGCGCAATAAAAACACGGACGAAAGCTCAAGGGTGCTGTTCGTGGGGCGCCTTCAGGAAAGAAAGAGGCTTAAAAACCTGATCATCGCCTGCTCGAAATTACCCCCCTCCCTTCAGCCGGAGCTTGTCATTGTTGGCGAGGGACCTGAAAGAGATAATTTAAAGACGTTGGCATCAACACATTATCCCGAAACAGAATTCGCTGGTGCCCTCTTTGATGATGTCCTTGACGCACAATTTCATGAGGCCGATCTCTTTGTTTTGCCGGGTACAGGCGGGTTAGCTATCCAGCAAGCGATGAGCTTTGGTCTTCCGATCATCGCCGCAGAAGCAGATGGCACCCAGGGTGATCTCGTCCGCCCTAATAATGGCTGGCAAATACTACCTGATGATGTTCAAGCCCTGACAGATGCATTATGGGATGCGCTATCCAACATTGAACAATTACGCCGGATGGGCAGGGAAAGCTACCGCATCGTCTCAGAAGAGGTCAATCTCGATCAAATGGTCGCTGTCTTCTTAGAAGCGATAAACTGGAGTGTGGCATGCCGAAGCACATCCTGATCGTAGCGGATGGTCGCAGTCCAACCACACTTAGCTGGATCAAGAATATCCAGGCGCTAGATTATTCGGTCAGCCTTTTATCTACATTCCTTTGTGATCCGCCACCTGATATCAACCAATTCAACATCCTCCCTGTCGCCCTGAGCCGATTCAGCTCAGGTAGCCGTTCATCATCTGAAACCACCCCCAGGAACCAAAGGATAAGTTGGGTTCAGCGCTATGCGCCATTACTGCAGAAGTTACGCTATATTCTTGGTCCGTTATCCTTGCTTTTTTATGCAAGAAAATATCGTCAAATCATTGAATCCCTAGGACCCGATCTGGTGCATGCATTACGCATCCCCTTTGAAGGCATGCTGGCGAGGTTGACACCAATTGGAACACCATTGGCCGTAGCAACCTGGGGGAATGATCTCACCCTCCATGCCAACGGCTCATTCCTGATGCGGAAATTGACAAGGCTCTGTCTTTCCCGGGCAGATGGGCTGACTTCCGACACACAAAGGGATATCCGGTTGGCGCATGCCTGGGGTCTGTCAACATCCGCAGCGACTCTGAAAGTCCCGGGTTCTGGTGGATTGAATCTGAAAGACATCCAGGATGCGGAAGATTATGATGCTGATATTTATAACATTCCCTCAGCAAAACATTGGGTGGTTAACCCGAGGGGTATGCGCCCCGGCTCCGTCCATCAAGAGGCCTTCATCAAAGCCATTCCAAGTGTCCTGGAGGTACAGCCTGATACGATCTTCATTTGTCCCAGCCTGACTGGCATCCAACAGATAGAAGAAATGATAAAGAAACTCAGACTTGATGACCACGTTTACCTCTTGCCAAAGCTTTCACAGCCTCACTTGTGGTCCCTTTTAAAGCAAGCATCCATCTTCGTTTCCCCGAGCAGCCATGATGGCACACCCAACTCGCTTCTTGAAGCAATGGCCTGCGGCTGTTTCCCTGTGGCTGGAGATATCGAATCCATGCGTGAGTGGATCATTGATGGCAAGAACGGCTTGCTTGTCAATCCCCAAGATCCCAATAAACTGGCTAATGCCATCATCAAAGCGCTTGAACAGCCTGAACTCATGGATAGAACTGCATCACAAAATCAATCTCTGATCAAATCCACGGCAGCACAATCCGTAACCCTCCCTAAAATCAGGGCTTATTACGAACAGCTGATATCTGACTAGAACTTAGATAAATAAATTAAGATTCGAAGTCCAAAAGCCCGATCTTTTCGAAAATCACCGGCCCGATCCAGGAAACCCATAAACCAATCAATGTGTAGCGCACAAAACGTAGTGCTAAACTGATCACATCATCATTCCGGGGGAAAATCTGCCCTAACCCATAATAGAGCAGGAAAGTTACCAGCAGTCCAATGATAAAACGCACGATCCGCCGCCATCCACCAGCCCCTGCCATGAACCGCCCTTTCCTGCTGTCCAGGAAGATAAAACCACCCAGCATCCCCAGCCAGGTCCCGCTGAGCGTGAAAATACCGTCCAGATTGTATGGATCCACTTCTCCAGCACGGGCTGCCCACTCCGGATCAATCGACCATGGCCCAATAATCCATCGCGTGCCAACAATCAGCAAAACCATCACAATTGTGCTGCCAAAAGCGACACCTAATTTCCTGGCAAGAGAAAGGCTGGCAAACCAACGTCCTATGGGTGCTCCCCATGTTGATACGGCCCACACCAGCAGTCCACCCAACAGCCAACCTAAAAGCACATCAGATAGAAAATGCACACCCAGGTAGAGCCTTGAAAGGCCGATCAGGAAGATCAGGATCAAGGCAAGAATACTGAACCAGCGTTTTTTGATCTCAACTGCAAGCCAGCCCCACACAGAAGCGGCAATCTGGGCATGACCGGAAGGTAAGCCAAATGATGTCTCGTGAGAAAGGTTCTTTACCTGGTCGCTGATCCAGAACGGTCTGGGATTATGGAATAAGAACTTGAAAAATGTATTCAAAGTATTGCTCATCAACAGCACCAGGCCCATCCTGAGCCCAACCATCTGATCAAAACTCCAGTAAAGAGCAGGCAGTAATAAAATAAAAAATTCCTCATACCCGAGTGCCGTGATCCCCAGCATGGGCATTCTCAGCCAGTCTCCCAGACTTTGCAGCCATTGATTTAACAACTATCTCGATTATGTTGATTTGAGACATGATTGAGCCTCCATCTGATATAAATGTTTTAAAGATTAATTGTTATAATTCTTCAGTTTTTGAATAACCCTGCACATAACAAGCCAAACGATCAAAGATCAAAGCTCATTGTCAAATAAGCATTGAACAACAGCCTGCCCTTCCTTTACAATCTGCTCTAAATGAGCTTTGCTTTTGAAGCTTTCAGCATAGACTTTATAAATTTCCTCAGTACCAGAAGGGCGCACGGCAACCCAGCCATTTTCTGTCACGATCTTTAATCCCCCGATTGGTGCATCATTGCCGGGCGCTTTGGTTAGCTTGGCCTGGATTGCTTCACCTGCCAGCTCCTGGGCACTGACCATCTCGGGGATCAATTTTCCAAAGACTGTTTTTTGTGCAAATGTTGCCGGTGCCTCTTCACGAGCGTAAAATGCTTTACCAAACTGCTTTTCCAATTCCCCATAATGCTCTGAAGGATCCTTACCGGTCACTGCCAGGATTTCAGCCGCCAGGAGGTCAAGGATGATTCCATCTTTATCAGTGGTCCAGGTTATTCCGTCTTTTCGCAGGAAAGAAGCCCCTGCGCTCTCCTCACCGCCAAATCCCAACGTACCGGATAATAAACCAGGCACAAACCACTTGAAGCCAACCGGAACTTCTGTGACCTTCCTCCCAAGTGATTGTGCAACTCGCTCAATCATTGCGCTTGTCACCACCGTCTTCCCCACTGTGACGGAATCAGGCCAGGCCGGGCGATGTGTGAATAAATACCAGACCGCGACTGAGAGATAATGGTTTGGATTCATCAAACCTGCTCTTGGTGTCACGATACCATGGCGGTCATAATCCGGGTCATTTCCAAAAGCGACATCAAACCTGTCTTTCATACTGATCAATCCAGCCATAGCTGAAGGAGAAGAACAATCCATGCGGATTTTCCCATCGTGATCAACGGTCATAAACCTGAAGGTAGGGTCCACCGTTGCATTGACCACTTCCAGGTCCAACTGATAGGTTTCAGCGATTGGAGTCCAATAGTCAATACCAGCACCACCCAACGGGTCTACGCCAATCTTAATACCAGCCTCCATGATCGCTTCCATATTGACGACATTCTTCAGATCGTCAACATACGGCATGACATAGTCAATTGAATGAGTGGTGGAAGCCGCTAATGCTGTTTTATATGGCATACGCTGGACCACACTCAAGCCATCTTTCAGCATCTCGTTAGCTCGGTTCTGAATAGTTCTGGTAATCTCTGTCCCCGCAGGACCGCCATTGGGAGGATTATATTTAATGCCGCCATGTCGGGGAGGATTGTGGGAAGGGGTGATCACAACACCATCAGCTTTGGTGTGAGTGTGTGTCTGGTTATAAGTCAATATCGCTCTTGAGATCACCGGCGTGGGAGTATAACCCATCCCCTCCTGCAGCATAATATCCACATTATTCGCTGCAAACACTTCCACGGCTGTTCGCAAAGCAGGTTCGGAAAGCGCATGCGTATCTTTCCCAATATACAGCGGTCCTGTGATGCCCTGACTCGTCCGGTATTCCACAATGGCCTGGCTGATCGCAAGAATATGGTCTTCATTGAAAGCCCCATCAAATGACGATCCCCGGTGACCTGATGTGCCAAAAGAAACCTGTTGAGCCCTGTCCCCCGGGTCTGGTTTTTCGGTGTAATAGGCAGCTACCAGCGCCGGGACATCGATGAGCAATTCGGAAGGAGCAGGTTTGCCAGCAAGAGGGCTTTTCATATTTTTTTCCTGTTCTGAAAGATATTAGACCTAAGTAAAATTATACCTTAGGGTGATTCCCCAAATCTGGAAAAACAGGTAAAAGCTGGCATGTGGTCTCGACAGTGCGAAGCTCAGATCGCTAACCTTTTCTAAAAGAAATTCGCTTAATATATCCTTTATCCTCATCAGGATCCGCATTACTTCGTACCATGAATTGGATGGAATCCAGTCATAGAGTATAATGCTCAACTTACATAAGAAAAGATCACAACCCGATTCAGATGAAACTGGGTTGACACATAGGAAAAGGAATTATGGAAGAAAAAACTATACAAAAAATCGAGAAAGATGTCGTTGTCTCCCTTGCCTACATATTGGAAGTTGATGGAAACAAGATCGAACTCTGGGCCAATTCAATTCATCCAGGGTCATGGGAACATCATTCCCGGTTTGGAAAACGCGTTGGAAGGCTTGGAATTGGGTACAGAAAATGAGATCCTGGTAAAAGCTGCTGATGCTTATGGACAGTATGACCCGGAACTTGAGGTAGATCTGCCCCTGAGCACCTTCCCACCTGATTTTGAGATCAAACTTGACCGCCCAATGCGACTTCAGGATGATAAAGGGAAAATCTTTACCGGAACCGCTATCGCTATCACAGACCAAACGGTCAAGCTGAATCTGAACCATGCTTTAGCAGGAAAAGACCTGCTGTTCAAAACCAACGTCAAGGGTTTACGTCAGGCAACGGAAGAAGAGGTAAAACAGGGACATATTGCCAGCTCATGCAGTGGATGCTCCTCCTGCCATGGTGGTGACTGCGGATAGGGTTTATCTGCCCGTCATTTTATATCTACAAATTGAAACTGAACAGAAGCAAATCAAGCTGTAACATTTGACACAATGACTGGTTTTATTGACCTGGTTATCTGTGTGTGCTAAAATTTCGTTTATGCCCCCATCGTCTAGAGGCCCAGGACGTGGCCCTCTCAAGGCCAAAACCGGGATTCGAATTCCCGTGGGGGCACTTATTATTTAATCCCTTTGATCAATTTGATAGACCCTCTCAATACTCGAAAAGAGTACAGGTGCCAAAACCGGGATTCGAATTCCCGTGGGGGCACTTATTATTTAATCCCTTTGATCAATTTGATAGACCCTCTCAATACTCGAAAAGAGTACAGGTGCCAAAACCGGGATTCGAACGAAGTGCCCACCAGGGTATTCCCGTGGGGGCACTTATTATTTAATCCCTTTGATCAATTTGATAGACCCTCTCAATACTCGAAGAGAGTACAGGTGCCAAAACCGGGATTCGAACGAAGTACCCACCAGGGTATTCCCGTGGGGGCACTTATTATTTATTCCATTTGATCAATTTGATAGACCTTCTCAATACTCGAAGAGAGTACAGGTGCCAAACCGGGATTCAAACAGAATGCCTACCAGGGTATTCCCGTGGAGGCTTATTTTCTTTAATTGATGCGAAATATAAAGGCCCTCTCAACTCCCGGGGAGGGTTCAATCAATCGTTATCGATATCAATGACCTGCAGGGTTCTATCCCCCGCATTGGCAACCCAGAGCTGATGGCCATCGAATAACAGTGCAGCTGGCTGGCTGCCGGTTTCCACCAAATGGTCAACTTCTTGTGTTTGCACATCAATCCCCACAACGGTGTCATCACCAGCATTGGCAACCCATAAGATATCACCATCAAATGCCAAAGCACTCGGTTCATCACCAACCACAATCGGTGCACTGATTTTCCCTGTCTCAAGGTCCAGCCAATACACAACATCCAAATCCCTGTCCGCTGTCCAAATTCGCTGCCCATCAAAAGCCACTGGTCCCGGGGGAAGGGCATAGCTGTCTTCAGAACCAGGGCAGTGATAATCCCCCTCTGGATGAAAGGCTTCTATACCAGTTTCGTCAGCCATCCATAAGCACGCCCCATCATAAGCCATTTCACCGGAGGTTAGCCAGCCCACCTCATAGGAAAGGTATCTCTGCCCGGTCCCCTTATTGATCGCCCAAACCTGGTTGCCGCCTGTCGCCCAGATCATTTCGCCATCAAAGCCCAGGCTCTCGGCTGGTAAACAACCCCCTGCCTGGCAATCCATGAATTCAAATTGGAGGAATTTCTCCCCGTTAGCCGGTATGAGATTGATCAACTGGGGAGGATTAAAGGACTGTGGGAGTAAAAACCACAACTTACTCCCATCAAATAACATTTCAACCATGCGGTTATCCGGTTCTTCCATGTCTCCCACCATCACAGGCGGCATTTGATCGAGCAATCCAAGCTCTGGATTGACGCGCAGCAACAAGTTATCGAAAGCGTCTTCCCCTTCAGAATGCAGCACCCAGATATTCTGTCCATCAAATTCCAAATCGATTGGACTGTCCAGGATGGGATAGAAAGCTGTTGACCAATCCCCTTCTCCTGGTTCTAAATAATCCTGCTCTCCCACAGCATTCACAGCAGTGTGCTTGAATAGGGCTTGCCAAACTTCAAAATCTACAATGCCATCATGTGTGAGTGAATTATTCTTTTGAAATGCGATCACAGCGGAAGCGGTTGGGGAATCAAAATCATATGGATTAAATCCAGGATCGCTGCTGTCCAGGTAATCAAGATCCACCAGACGCCCTTTTAGAAATCCATCAACCATCTGGCCCGTCGTGAACTGTGATAACGCCTGAGCAGGAAACGGAGGTGGGAATGAAACACCTATTGCATCACCAGAAAGAAGCCATTGAAATAGCTCAGAATCAACCTCACCAGTAATTGTCAACCCATTGAACCACTGCAGATGCTTAACCGCCAGAGCTGTTTGTGTATCGTAAACACCGTCCAAGATTCCAGTTTCTACATACCCAAGATCCTGCAGGCTAATTTCCAATTGCAGGATTTGTTCTCTGGATAATTTAGGGTCGCTCTGTGATCCAGGTGTGGTGTCAGGGGTTTTCGAAGGTGCTCCAACTGGGTCATTTCCCACATCGATAGACTGGTCTTCCGTTGCATCCTCCATAATTGACATGTTTTGATCCCTCGCTTGGGAAGAACAGGCAGCCAAAATCGATAGGATTAAGAGTGAAAAAATGACCTGATATGTTCGTTTCAGCATCCAAACCCTTCTTGGTTGTTACAAACCTACAATCTGTTAACCGTATTTTTTATTTTTAAGTGCAAACCTCTTGCTAAATTCATTAAACAATAAACTCCGATTCATAACAGGTTCGGAGTTTAATTCTCTTGAATGACGCACAGCACATCAGACTGGTTAATCTCATTCCCATTCCTGGTTGTATTCGTTAAATCAATGATTTGGCCAGTTTAACTGCCCGGCTGGCATCCTGAGCGTAACCATCTGCACCAATCTTTTCAGCATATGAGTCGTTGATAGGCGCACCACCAATCAAAACCTTCACTTTGTCTCTTATTCCCGCAGATTGTAAAGCTTCTATAGTGCTCTGCATACTTGGCATCGTTGTTGTCAACAAGGCAGACATCGCAATAAAATCTGGTTGATGCTCATTGACTGCAGCAACAAAAGCATCTGGTGACACATCCGTACCCAGGTCAACAACCTCGAAGCCCGCGCCTTCCAGCATCATACACACCAGGTTCTTACCAATATCATGCAGATCACCTTTTACAGTACCGGCAATGATTTTTCCAGCCGGCTTAATATCCGCTTCCACCAGGCTTGGTTTGAGTATCTCCATGCCCGTTTGCATCGCCCTGGCTGATATCAGCATTTCTGGAACGAAGTATTCCCCTTCTTCAAATAACCGCCCCACCTCTCCCATAGCACTCACCATCGTATCAAGGACATCCGCCGGATCCAGGCCTTCACCCAGAGCCGATTCTACGTTTTCTTTTGCTGCATCACGCTGACCATCAAGAACTGCCTCATAAAGCTTCTTCAGTAACTCGTTCAATGCTTTTTCCTTTCAATAGAAATCTTCATTGCGTATAATATCAGGCTTAATTATACGAGATTTCCTAAGGCCTAAGAATTCGTCTGCCAATTATTATCTTTCGCCAGGTTCTCCATCCTGCTGAGACAGTCAAATACTCAGCTTATCAAGAATCCTGCCAATGATTGGCTTGTGAATGACAATCGCTTCTTCTGGACACATCTCCTGACAGCAACAGCAGCGAATACAATTTTTATAATCATATTGAGGCGGTTGATTTCGCCCCTGAGTGAAACTGATTGCCTTGGGAGATACGGGACATACTGCCACGCAGCGACCACAGTGGGTACAGTTTTCAGGGAGAATCACAGGACGAGATGTTACCCATCGCTTGAGCAATTTCATATAAAATGCTTGAGAACCAGTTGTGCTCTGGTTTGACCGATTGACATCATAATCATCAATAATGATCGCTTCTAATGACTCTCCAAGAACTTCCACACTTTCAGTAGTAAACAGCCCATACTCATGGGCAGCTTTCAATGTGGGTACAAGCATCGGATCCAGATTCATGACTCTTGCCATACAATAATCAAGCGCATGTGGATTGGTAGAGATAAGGATAAGTCCCACCTTACGCAGTTGACCATTACGAGGGCCATTTCCCGCCATACCGATAACCCCATCCATGATATGCAAACGAGGTGAGATCAGCTCTGCCAAATCAACCAGCATTTCTCCAAAACGAAACTCATCCGGCAATCGAGCATGAAATCCCGCCTTTTGCACTCCAGGCAAACATCCAAAAAGGTTCTTAACTGCACCCGTTAACCGCATCAAGCCATGCGTCTTAAATTTCGGCAGATTGATCACACCGTCAGAAGACAACACGCCTTTTGCGATATTAAACTGCTTCAGTAATATCCCATTTGGATTGTTGACATCCAAGCCCTTATTGAAATCTGCTATTTTCACGCCTGAATCGGCTGCTACATGTTCCAATCCTGAAGCCCGAACGGCGCTTTGAGGTGAACTAACTCCGGGTGAATCCCCATATGTCAGCCGGACATCGCTGGGATTGAACATCTGGATGACTGCCTTGAAAAATTCTGGGTGGGTTGTGGAACCTCGCTCCGGGCTATCTCCAAGCAGGATATTGGGCTTGAGTAATAATTCCTCACCAGGAGAGTAGAAAGAATCCAGTCCCCCCAGCAGATCAATTCCCATCTGCAGTGCTTCTAAAGCCTGTTCGTAATTGCCACAACGAACAATTGCGACACGATGATCCTGTTTTGAACCAGAAAAATGATAATTCATAAAATATACCTTAGACAAATAACATCAGAATTTTAGTACAAATCTCAATAAAATGTTTACTTGTGATGAAATGATAGAAGATGGTTCAACCAAGCAATCTAAAATTTAACTTGTATGAACATAGCTTTTGATTTTTCTTTTATACGAGAATTAATTCATTATAATTTGATCAATCCTGTTCAACACAATACAACCTGTTAGGAACGATATCAAGGTGCATCATAATTCTTATATGCGAATAACAAGCGAAATCAACCTTTTTTCAAGGATCAAATTGTGATCATCATCTTAATGGGTGTATCAGGATGCGGAAAAACAACCATCGGTAAACTTCTGGCGGCTGATTTGAACATCCCCTACTATGAAGGGGATGCTTTTCACCCGGATTCGAATGTCGATAAAATGTCAGCTGGGTTGCCCCTTTCAGATAAGGATCGCAAATCATGGTTGAATACCCTGGCATTGCTGATATTCAAAAAGATCGAAAAGGGAGAAGATGGCATACTGGCATGCTCTGCACTTAAGAAACATTATCGTGACCAGCTGCGTGTTTCCCCTGGGGAAGTCCGTTTCATCTATCTCAAAGGAGATTATGACCTGATTTATTCTCGGTTACAAGGACGAAGAAATCATTATATGCCAGCTGACCTTCTGAGAAGCCAATTTAATGATCTCCAGGAACCCGAGGATGCAATTACAGTGAGGATTGACCAAACACCAACAGAAATTAACAGTGAGATAATAACTCAGTTATCAACGACCCAAACTTAAAATCATAAACTATAATGCAATTCTCTAAACCCAGCTAATTTCGTGGTTATAATTTATCTATGACTCGATATACGCATCAACGTCCTGATGGCCGTCAATTTGATCAATGCCGTCCGATCTCATTCGTTCTGAATTATGTGCCTTATGCTGAAGGCTCCGTTCTCGTGAATTGGGGAGAAACTCGGATTTTATGCAACCTGACCATTGAAGAAGGGGTGCCCCCATGGCTTGCTGGCCGAGGAAAAGGATGGCTGACTGCTGAGTATGCAATGCTCCCACGCAGTACCCTCACACGCACACCTCGGGAAACCAAAGGGTTCAAGGGACGCACCCAGGAGATCAGGCGCTTAATCGGAAGATCTCTGCGGATGGCGGTTGACCTCGAAAAAGCCGGTGAACGTACACTCCTGCTGGATTGTGATGTCATCCAGGCTGATGGTGGAACGCGGGTTGCATCCATCACAGGAGGCTACGTCGCCCTCGCCCTTGCCCTCACACCTCTGATTTCGGCTGGCACACTGCCCCCTGACGTACTTAACCCACCCATCGCAGCTGTCAGCGTTGGTGTTGTGAATGGGCAAGCCATCATTGACTTGAATTATGCTGAAGACAGCCAGGCTGAGGTCGATCTCAACGTGGTCATGACCGCTGATGGTCAATTCATTGAAGTTCAGGGAACTGCTGAAAGCAAACCATTCTCACCTCAGGCTCTGGAAGAAATGCTGCGGTTAGCACAGGGGGCACTTCAGGAAATCGCATCACTGCAGAAGCGCATTATCAGTGAATCTGCTTAGTGCATAACAAACTTAATTAATAACAAGCCCTGTATGTAAAGATCAATCACAGGGCTTGTTAACCATTAACACCAAATCTACTTTCGAATCGCTCGATAAAGCACATACCCCCCGGCGGCCAGCAGCGCAACTGGCCAGACGAAATTGAACAGTTTGGTGACGCCAAGGAGCACCAGGATCCCGATGAAGGTCAGGATGCCGGCTGGATACAACGCCCATTTAAGCTTCCCCCCTGGTTTCGGCAGCAGATACACCAGCCCAAAGGTCGCTCCCAAGCCAAGGAAAAACACCACTCCTGACAGCATTTCTCGCTCTGTTAAAAGTGTGACACCTGCCAGGGTCAACAATACGCCTCCGGGTATGATCGCCCACCATTGATTTCTGTGAGAAATATAGATCAGGAAAAATGCCACCCCCAGGAAACCAAGGAATATCGCACCCGTCCAGGGCTCAAGAATAGCAATGTCTCTTTCTCCCATGAAAATGATCAAACCAATCGCCATCAGGACGAAACCCGGGATCAGCGCCCACCATTCATTGGTGTTGAGTATAAAAACAAGCACAAACACCAACCCGCCGATGGCAAATAACGGGCCGATAATAACCGCCCAATTCAATGTGATCACACCCAGGTTGTTCAATAGAAATATCACACCTGCTGTGATCAGCAGGATGCCGCCTATAATCGGCAAAAGAAAACCTGTCTTTGATTTTTTCATTATAAATTCTCCTTATAAAACCTTACTTTGGTCAACCTACCAATAGTATAACTGAGTTTCATAGGTTTTTACTGCATTCAAATACACATCAGTCCTGAAAAGCACCATCGAGGAAAGTAACTTGGATTAATTTCCAGTTATCCTGTAAGATATTAATATCGAAGATCGTGTGAGTATTACGGAATTTATCAACAAAAGAAAGGAGTTTGTTCATGCAGGATCGTGTTCAAGATTGGATGATTGACCTTGTTGTATATATTGACCCTGATGAAATGGTGCTGAACGCGCTCTCAAAGATGCGGAGGCGATACCTGAACAGCCTGATCGTCAGCAAAACCAAAGACAATCCAGATTTTGGGATCATCACATCAACAGATATTTGTGACAAAATCGTCGCTCAAGGCCGTGACCCCTCGACAACGAAAATCAGCGAGATCATGACAAGCCCCATCATCGGAGTCTCCCCTGAAGAGACGATCTATGAATGTGCTAAATTGATGAGTGAACACCACATCCATCACCTGCCAGTTGTTGCAGATAAGAAGGTTGTGGGCATGATCTCAGCAACAGATTTTTTGGTGGTGGCTGAGGCACTTGGGTATGGAGATAATGAACAACCGCTACGATAAATTCCCCTGTATTTTATTGTGGCATCAAAACGCCAGTATGCAGTCGAGGACTGGACAATGCTATAATCATGTCCTGGGTTGATATGAATGAAGCGTTAACAAGAAACCGGTTTGCAAAGGTATGCACACTATGTCTTCTCATAGTGACAGCCGCTGGGCTGGGACTGCAGGCGTGCCAACCTGTTTCTCAAACAGCAACAGAAAAAACACAAACTCAAGCATTAAGTGCGATTTCATCGCCGATTCCCAGTTCTATATCAGGTGTTGAACAGCCTGTACAGGATACCCCCACTCCCACAAGTACCCTGGCTGACGTCCCTCAAGCCATATGGCAGAATTATGATCCGCCAAGCATTAACCCAGCTACCCCCATCCCTCCACCAATGGATAACCTGGACCTTACAGATGAAATCAAGGTTTGGGTCTTGTTGGGTTCGGATGCAGAGCCCCCTTTCACCGGCAGAACGCAAGCGATCCACTTATTATTCATCCATCCCAGGTTTTCAAAAGCCAGCCTGGTTTCGATCCCGGGTGACCTCTACGTTTATATTCCAGGCTACACAATGCAGCGACTTAATACAGCCTATTCCCTTGGTGGCATAGAGACGCTCCGTTCAACCCTGGCATATAATTTCGGTGTAACGCCCAGCCGGTTCGTCCTGGCACATCCGGGTGATTTTCAATGGTTGGTTGATGATATAAACGGCATCAATGTGACTGTGTTTTTCCCCATGCCGGGTACTTGCGGAGGCTTGCGCCCTGGCGAGATCACGATGGACGGGACGCTGGCGCTTTGTTATGCTTCATATCGTGATGGCATGGATGAATTTGATCGCATGAGGCGTCAGCAGCAGTTAATCCAGGAACTATTTAAGAAATTCACCCGTAATGGCAACTTGATCAGACTTCCAGTGCTTTATGCCAGTTATGAAGGATGGGTCAAAACAGATTTATCCTTATTGGAGTTATTGGGTTACACACCCCTTGCCCTGCGGTTAGCCGATCCTGACCGGATCAGCTACTACATGATCGGATGGGACCAGGTCCAGCTTTGGGAAGTACCCGGTTACAGTCAGGCTCAGGTTTTTTTACCGCTGACTGATGGGATCAAAGATGTCTTTCAGAATGCGATTAATGACGTGATGATTCCGGGAGCCTTGACCAGCCAGGTGCAAACCCTGGAAGCACAGTTAACTGCTGCATTCCTAGCAACAGGATCACCTGTACCGCCAACATTCACAATGACATCAACATCAACAAGGACATTCACACCCACGCCAACACCAACCATCACCCCATCAGGGACGATAACTTCTACATCTCAGGCGACATTTACCAGTACGGTGACAGGTACGACCACAGTGATCACAGTTAGCCCCTCACCAAGTCCTACAATAACATTGACTCCTCCGGGATATCCATAGATAATTAGAAGATGATGAAACAGCGATACATACGTAATAGGATATTTATCCTCACAATCGTGAGTATGGTATGTATCACTGTGTGTCTGTCCTTCGACCAAGCTGACCATGTTGACGCCTATGGGTTGAGCGCAGATGGTCCTGAGCGAAAAGCTGTTATCACCGTTTCATATACAACCTATGAATGGTGGCTGCTAACCTGGTATGACTCCAGCATCGTCTGTCAGGTTTTTGTTGAACATGAGGGTGTGCCGGAGCCAGGGGAAGTTGAATTCTATTGCGGAAACCAGGTGCTGAACAATTGGCTGGACACACCTCCCTGTACTTTTTCTGACCAGATCACCAGGGCAGATCAATGTCATGGACTATATTTCCACCTTGCCACGATCGCCCCGGGTGAGCGTGATGTAGAAGTGCAGCTTTTACCCCCAGAAGTATTTGTCGAAATAACCGGTTGCGTACTGCAACCCCCTGAGAATCGATGCACAGTCCAGCCTGAACTGCATTTCATTGGCGATGAACCGCTCCCTAATGAACAAATGATCAATATCCAGGGGTATGTTGGAGACGAACCATTCAACTGTGAAGGAAGCGAGTGCATTGTGCCTTTACCTCCAACCGGTGAGGCTGGCATTCCTGTTGTCTTTTGGGGTGAATCAAGCTTTGGTGACGCATCTGAGACTTTCACAGCCCAGGTTCGTGTGATCCCCTGGGGTGATTTTTCAGCTCCCGATGTTGAGACTCAAGATGCACCACAGTGGTATGTGGATATCCTCAGCAGCCAATATCTTGGTGAAATCAGATCCACCAGTTCACAAATCTGGTCAGCCTTCCCACCCATCGGAGGGCCTCCCCTGTGGCTGGCCTCACCTGACCACCCAGACGAGTTGATTTCGGACCAACCGTATTATTATCTTGCTGGAACACTCATTCGGAGGGGATTGGTGGACGCATCCTGGTGTGCGGATGGCGGGTTGGAACTGTCAGGGTATGCAAACCAATGCGGCATGGATGCGGCACGGGAATTAATCAATCAATGGCAAAATCAATTCAACAACGAGATCATCCAGGTTTCCAACGAAACCGGTGTACCTGCACAACTATTAAAAAACATCTTCAGCAGGGAAAGCCAATTCTGGCCTGGTTTTTCCGGTGACAATGACGAGGCCGGATTAGGGCATCTGAGTGATCTGGGGGCAGATACTGTTTTATTGTGGAACCCAAATTTCTTTTCTCAATTTTGTCCCCTCGTTCTGGATACAACACGCTGCCAGGTGGGCTTTGGCAACCTGGATATCGCGGAACAGGAAATGCTTCGCGGCGCACTGGTTCAGGAAGTGAACGCGGCCTGTGTAGATTGCCCCCAGGGGATTGACCTCCGACAGGCAAATTTCAGCATCAATATTTTTGCACGGAGTTTGCTCGCTAATTGCGAACAGGTAGGACAAATTATATACAATCAGACACAACTGCTAGCTGGTGAAGTCAGTTCTTTCGAAGACCTCTGGCGGTTTACCCTTGTTAACTATAATGGGGGCCCTGGCTGCTTATCCAATGCAATCGAGAACACACTTGCCAGTAATTATCCCCTCACCTGGGAAAGCCTGATCCTGTTCCTTGAACCTGGAACGTGTCAGGCAAGCATTGGGTATGTTGAAGATATTGCGTATATTCCTGGAACTGCGGCAAGTACACAGAGCGAACAACCAACGCATCCTACGCCGGCAGTCCCAACCGCCACACCTGCACCGACAGAGCCTCCTGTTGAACCCACCCAACCAGCTCCAAACCCAACACCCACGGAACCCGGTTACCCACCACCGCCAACCCAACCAACTCAACCTCCATACCCTTAGAATGAACCTGAACACAAGCAGCGCAAAGCAAAACACCCTCTGTTATCCCAGAGGGTGCTCTATATTTCTATCTTTTTGTGCCTGGTCTTGCTGAAACTAATTATTCTCCTTCAATAACAATATCCTCACCTGAACGCAATTTGGTTAACTGCGCTTCCAGCTCAGCACGCTTTTCCTCTCCAGCACGGTTTACCTCATGTTGAAGATTCTTAAAATACGAAATAATCTCCTCACGAAGTTTCTCACCCGACGCAGGAGCAAAAAGGAGTGCTAAACTGCTTCCCACAAGACCGCCTAACAGAGCACCCAAGAACAATTTTCCAAACTTTCGCATATTGGCCTCCAATTTTGATCAAGGTTTTCGATTGGAATAATTATAGCGCATTCCATCGCTCATGAAATGCTCTAAGGAGGACATCGAGATCGTCAATTGCCATCATTCCCAATCTACTACCCAGTATCACACACGATTCTCGCCACATCAGCTTCTCAGCCAATCAGAGAGGTCACCAATAAGAAAATTTTTTCCATTTAATACGGTCAACTATAGATTAAAAACTGCCGGTACGAAACGGTTTGCCTTTTAATTTTATGACTACTTATCCACTGATCATTTGTGATGCGAACTCAGCAAGAGATGATACGCGAATTGTTGACAATCGCTGTACAACATCTGCACTAAAATTGAAGACCTCTCCGCCAAATCCTGAGGAAATTGCTTTTCCAGGGTTGTTTAACAGTGCTTGACGGAAAGAGCCATTAATCGCAGCAGCGGTCAGCAACCGGCTGATTTCCTGTTGAATAAGAAAATTCTTTGTCATGATTTTACATTCTCCTTTAATAAAGTGAAATTTGTTTCCTGTTCAACTTGGATGTTGTTGAATAAAAACCCAATAACACCAAGTGCCAGCAGGACATCACCGATACTAAATGCAACTCGATAGGGAATCCATTTCGGAAGCGTTAGAATATCGGAAAATATCCACAAGTTGGTGCTTTCTTTTGCCAAAACAAGATCTTTGCTGTAACCTAATCTGGATCCAATTTGCCACTGGCTTGCAGGAATGTTTTCTGAAGCAAGCGTTGCTGGGGAAATTGGCATCCATCCGCCATTCAGGCTGATGACGAGGAAATTGAGCAGCAAACCTAAACCCATAAGCCAGATAAATGGGGATTTTCGGTTCAACCACACAACAAGTAAAAGGATCAGTTGTGTGATCATCAGAATAACCGGAACCCATAGGTCAGCAATCCTGTCGCGAGTGAACGGTAGAAAAAAGACGAGTATCTGAGGTAGAGCAGCCAACAACACAAGCCAAAGATGATGCAATTCTTTGGTTTGATAAGGGACACCCTCAAGATTTGCTTTAATCAAACCTGCTAGCAGTCCAATCGCAATGGCAAAAACCAGAATCATTGCATCCCAATCCCGCCCAGACCGCCGGGAGCGCCAGCAGCTAGCACAAACAGGACAAGGCTGGTGAGCGTGACAATTAATCGTACAACTCGATTATCGACACGGCTGAGTACTACTTTTGTTTTGTTGAATAACTTGGTCATCGTAAATCCTTTCAAATGTTGATAGTGAATAAATTAAAAATGGAACTGAGATATCTGTGTTACAGAGTCTTATCAATTATCATGAGTGTCAGGCTTTAACCTACACTACAAAATAGGCTCACAATGTTAATTATTTAATAATAAAGTGTTTATTTAACGGGATCTGATACTATATATCATGAAGCCTTCTAAATCATTCAGTAAGCCCATTTATAAAAGTGATTAAATGGATTACCTCATAGGGTTAGTTCTGGATCAAAGTTTCGAAAAGCTCTCTAGTTTGTTTTGATGGGGGTGCATTGATTTCTTTGGTCAAAGCTGCACAACAGCGGTCATACTGCCGAACAATGGCTGCCCGGTTGCCTGTGACGGCGTGAATTCGCATTGCCAAACGGTGAGCATCTTCCAAACATGCATCCTCACTTAATGCCTGATAACTATACCTCAGGGCTGTCTTATATACCTTTTGTTCCATGTGCAGCCTAGCTAAATACATCAATGCATCCAAATACATCCCATAGTATTTCTGCCGATCGATCATCGCCCAAATCTTTTCAATTTCAGATAGGTATTCACCCTTATAACATTCGACTGCTTTCTTGAAAAGAGAGAGCTTTTTCTGATGGTCTGTTGCTGCCTCTGCCTGCTCTAATGATGTTAGGAATATCTCAACATCGTATTCGTAATCCAATGACCAGTTAAACTTATAATAATCGTCCATCAAAAGGATCGCCTGCCGGCCAACCGCCCGTCTCAAGCGGTACAGTGTATTCTTGAATCGCAATTTAAGTTCATCAGGGGAAGCATCTGGCCAGAAAAACAACCCGACCTGTTCCTTGGTAAGGCCTTCAGGGTGGGCTAGGAACAGAAAGAACATATCCCGTGATATTTGTGTTTGCCAATCACTATTGCTGATCAGTTTATTGCTTAAATGAACCTGTGCCTTCCCAAAGGATTGGATGATCATACGTGGGGGGGCAAAAGGCACAATGGATGCCTGACGCCTGATCTTTCGCCTCATTTCTGGTAATTCTTCTTCGAAATTCTCTATCCTTTCAAGAATTCGATCATATTGCCTTTTCAGGTCATCCTTTCCTTTTACTGATAAAAGGATCTGTTTAAACTCACGCCCTTGAGTTATTAATGGGGTTGCATAGTCATTTTCCATCAATGTCCCCATGACATTGTCAAGATACGCCAATGCCTGATCCTGTTTTCCCAAACCAGTCAACGCTAATGCAGAAGAAAAAGCAGCTCTTAAGGATTCGTTTTCATGTCCTTCTGATTGAAAATAATCATAAGCACTTTTTGCTGAATTTAACGCACCTTGATACTTGTTTTCCGTCATATGGAATAATGCTCTTTCGGATTTAAGAAGGTTTTCCGTGTAGGCTGACTCACTTTCTGAGGCTTTTTTCTCAGCCGATTCCAACAGGAATTTGGCTTTAGTCAGGTCCCCCGAAATTCGTTCCAGGGCTCCTTCAGCAAGATCGGTGTAAAAGAGCAGAAAACGATCATCCAGCTGTTTTCCAATCACTTGCGCCTGTTTATATACATCAACAGCTTCACGAAAAGCATCCAAATCTCTGTAAAGGTCCCCCAGGCTTGACAGGCTCAATCCTTCAGCTTGTGGTGAATTGCTGATGCGAGCATATTCAATCGCCTTTTCAAAATTCTTTGCTGCAGCCTTATAATCCCCGCGTAGTTGCTGCAACACACCAAGATTATTCAGCAGTTCAGATGCCCAGGCAAAGTTTCCCCCTGATTGCCAGTACTCCAGGGCATCCTGGTACATCATTTCAGCTCGCACATAGTTCCCCAACTGAAAATTCATGAAACCGATATTGAATAATAACTTCGGAATGTTCTGCTTGTCGTTATAGCTCTCAAAAATCCGTAAGGATTCTTTAAGCGTGGTTAACGCCACTTTTAATTCTCCCTGAAGATAATATGTCCCCCCAAGAATTCTCATTGCTTCTGCACGAATATATCCCAATTCTGGTGTGTCTTTGAGCAGGTCAATAGCAGATTGACTATCCGTCTTTGATTTTTCGTACTCACCAAGGATCCGATATGCGAATGCACGACGGATGAGACTTAATGTCAGTGTTTCCTTATCCGTTGATGTTTCAAGCAGTTCCGTGATGACTTCATCCAGAAGGTCCAATCCTTCTTGTATGTCTCCCATACCTATAAGAATGGCAGCTTGAAGAGAGATGAGAGAAGGCTTCGAAGTCACAATCTCGGGTGGCAGGATGTTCATCCACGATTTCAACGTGATCAGTTGCCCACTGGTGACCATTTCCGGGCCGGCTTTCTCAATCAAGTCAACCATCTTCTCCACAGAGTTGACTTGCCTGTACAGGATGAACGAGTGCTCCCAATCTCGTTTCCAGGCAAAATCATCCGCCATGGAAATGGTGATTTTCCGGGTTTCTTCAGGCTTTTCCTTCCGCATCCGGGCTTGAAGGAAATCACGAAATAGGTGATGATATCTCAGCCAGAAATCAGATCCCTCACCCACAGAAATGACGAAGAGGTTACGCACGACCAATTTGTCCATCAGGTCTCGCCAGGGACAGTCAATATCCAGTGCTTTCCCAACTACTCTCTTGCACCGATCCACATCGAACTCCTCCAATATCGAGGTTCTCAGCATGAAGTCCTTAATCGTTTGTGGTTGATGGTCAAAGACTTGCTGAGCCAGGTACTCATACAACCCCACCCCTGAAACACGAGCCACTCGTAATCCGCTCCCCAATTCTTCTTCCAGCAGATGGGTGGAAAGCAGCAATCCTGTGATCCATCCCTCGGTTTGTTCTGTGATCCCCTCTGCATATTTATCTGTGATCGTTAGATGGTAGTTTTTAAGCAGCAGCGCTTGAATCTCTTCTGCAGAAAAGGAGATTTCCTCAAAGGATATACCACCTACCTGGCTGCGTGCAACCAGCAAAGGCATATCCGAAAGGGTTATCAGCCTGCGTGATGAAATGAACAGATGGCAGTTTTCATCCACATCCTGCAAAAACTGGTTGATGAACTGTGTGATTTGATCACTTTCCTCAATAAGATGATAGTCATCCAAGACAAGGATGAAGTGTTCCGTGATATTCTCATAAATATCGTTGACCAGGGTGGAAACCAATCCAGGTAGATCGAGTTTATCCTGCGGAGAATTATTAAGTACAGCGATTGAATTCTTGTCCAAATTTGGGGAAACGAGCCTTGATAGCACTGATGAAATGTGCGATAAATCGCATTGAGTCTTTGTCTAAAGTATCCAATGAAAGCCAGCTTATTGGCCACTCTGAGTGGTTGGCAAAATCAATTAATAACGATGTTTTTCCATAACCGGCGGGAGCAGCAATAATGATCAATTTCAGATCAAGTAAATCATTCAAAAGCTCAAATAAACGCTGGCGCGTCAAAATTTCATCGTGTCTACGGGGAATGATTATTTTCGTGCGTGTGATTGGAAATCTACTTTCCACAGAGCCTTTCGGTTTTGATAGAACCTAAAATTAATAAGAATTCACATCATTATAGGATTTCTAGACATAAGGGATTATGTTGGTAATTCCAACTGCGAATTATTTTAATGTATTTCTTAACTCCCTTGCTTTCATTTTATCAGACTTGCCTTCGTTTGTGAATAAACCAACCAAAGCTTTACAAGATGTTAAAATCAAGACCTATGTTCTAAGAGCTTCATTTATAATTAACTGCAAAAGTATTTGAACGTTTCGTTCGAACAATGTAAAACAATGCACTCGTAATCTAACGCAGTGATTATGAATGAGTATAAAGTTCAGTGAAACAATTGAAAGGCCTCTTGAATATGCATTGGCATTCACAAACCATAACAATACGAACCAGCGGAAAAGGATTATACAGCTTTACAGATCAAGTCAATAGTCAAATACAAGATTGGGGTGTTCGGGAAGGTATGGCTTTCCTTTTCGTTCAGCATACCAGCGCTTCGCTGGTTATTAACGAAAATTACGATCCTACTGCCCAGCGGGATATGGAGCAATTCCTGGAATATATCGCACCGGAAGGTGAAAACTGGTATGAACACACAGTTGAAGGTACAGGACGATTCGCCCGCTCATTTGCGGACGATGATCACAAACACAAGCCTCACAATCCCTGTCGACAATGGAAAGTTGAACCTCGGAACCTGGCAGGGGATTTATCTGGCTGAAAACAGAAGCGGATCGCACAACCGCAAAGTTTTACTGCGTGTTTTGCAATGACAATGATCTTAAAGAACCTATTTGCTCGATAATTATTTGATAAACCAAAAGACTTAGAATAAATAGGGGATCAGCGCCCAGGTACGTTCTTTATAGGCCTCATAATCCGCGATATGCTCCTGGATAAAACTCTCTTCGATTGAGATGCGAAAGATGATACCAAGAATGGCAACAAGCGATGGGATCCAGGATGGTCTTGCAGCCAAAAACAAAGGACAAGCAATGGAGAACAGGATGTTACCTAGTGAAATCGGATGCCGAATAACACGATACAATCCTAAGACAACCAGACGAGTATCTTTAAGTTCCAAAGCCTTTGTAAACCCATGTTCAAGATCCCAGTAACCTTTAATTGAAAAGAATCCTCCACCAATAAATAAACTTCCCCCAACTGCCATTTCCCAATACTCAGGGCGATAACCTAATAAAAAAAATTCCAATACCGGTCCAATTAGAACCAGCCAGAGGGGGATCAGTATTATCCAGACTGTCCAATCAAGCCATCCCTTACGGATATGTGTCTCTGGCCGGATCAACACCGAACGTGCACTGATCTTCAATCCAGCGAACATAACTGCGTAAATAATAACCGGGAAATATTCTTTCAGCCAATTCATTTCTATATCCAGAACCAATTATTTGGTTGTTGTCAGGTTATCCGCGTTTCCTGGTGCCATGGGGTCAGCATCTTCTTGGCATACTTCAACAAAAAGGTTGCCCCCATGCCAACGAGAGAAATGATGATCAGCACCGAGTACATATGGGTAAGCCGCATTGTTTCCCAGGCAAGCCACAGGACAGACCCCAATCCTGAATTACTGAAGATCATCTCCACACCAACGGTGATCGTCAGCGCACTTCTCAGGGATAAGCGTGCACCGCTCATGATAATCGGCAAACTCCCTGGAAGGACAACCTTTCGAAAGGCGTCAAACGTGTTGCCCCCATAATTCTCTACCACTTCATAGTAAGTGGGGTTAATTTGCATCACACCAGCCATAGTCGTGACAAGCATGGGGAAAAAGGAAGCCAGTGTGACCATCGCAATACGAGATGATTCTCCAATGCCAAAAAGGATGATGATCATTGGCAGCAAAGAGAACTTCGGCAGGGGATGCAGAGCAGCAACGATCGGATCAAGCACTTTCCTGATTGGAGGAGACCAGCCCATTATCATCCCCAATAACAATCCAGCCCCGCCACCTATAAAGAACCCGGCAAAGATACGGGTGAATGTGTAATAAAGGTCCTCTGCATACTCGCCTTTGAAGATGCCGGTAATCAGGGTTTGGAGGATGAGTGATGGTGCAGGAAAAATGATCGCTGAAATGACACCTGTTCTTGCCAGTATTTCCCAGATGAGGATCAATACAAATATGATACTGAATGTGATGAGACGCTCACGGCTGTTATTGTCCTTCATGATTCTAATGCGTCTCCTGAACGATTTTTATGTCTTCCCGAACTTCCTTCTCAAGCAATTTCCAGATTTTCCAGCGGATTTCAAGAAATTTCGGATCGTCCTTCTGTGTCAGGTCACGAGGCCTGGGAATCGGGATATCAATTGCAGCCTGAATCCTGCCAGGGCGTTCGCTCATCACGATAACCCTGTCGCTCAGTAGCACTGCCTCATCGATATCATGGGTCACAAACAGGACGGTTTTAGGATAATCCCCCCAGATATCCAATAACTCTTCCTGCAGAACGATACGGGTTTGAGCATCCAATGCGCCAAATGGCTCATCCATAAGCAATAAATTCGGGTTTGAAAGAAATGCCCTGGCCAAAGCCACCCTTTGACGCATCCCGCCAGACAGTTCATGAGGATAATACGACCCAAAGCCATCCAATCTGACGATCTTCATAAATTCCTGGGCTTGTCTGCGTCGTTCCTTTTTGGGTATACCCCTCAACTCCAATCCCAAGCCCACATTATCCAGAACGGTCATCCAGGGAAGCACACCCTGATCCTGGAAAACAAGGTTAGCACTCGGATTATGATATCCTTCGTAAATGATTTTGCCTGTGTCAGCTTTAATCAATTTCGCAACAATTTTCAAGAAAGTAGTCTTACCACAGCCGCTTGGTCCGACAATGGAAACGAATTCGTTTTCTTTAATCTCAAAACTGATGTGGTCAAGCGCGGCAACTTCACGATCTGTGAATTTTGCGTATTTCTTGCTGATATTCTCAAATCTAATTATCGAAATATCTCGATAGGAATCTCGAATGTATTTCTGAATTATTTCTGCCAGGTGTGTCACAGCTGGTTCAAATAGGATGCTGCCGTGATAACAATCAAGCTGGTGAACGATCAACTTGCCAAGGTCAACCTTATCCCAGCCGTTTGTTTTATCAAAGGCATAGGGACCTCTCATCGCTTTGACGAGTGCAACCCTTCCTGGATAAGGTTCAACAACATATCTACGAATCGCCTCTTTATTTTCCCGTTCGATTTGCCTGACATTTTCCGGTAAAAGAGAATCAATTTGTGCTGATCCTTCTTTTTGACCACCATTTATTCTGCGGCCAAAATATTTTCTTATTTTTTCCCCTATCGTCTCACGGTAAAAGCGAAGGTATTCCTTCTTACCAGCCCAGTCTGATTTCACCCAAATATTGAAATGCTTTTCTATCAGCATCTTGTAATAGGGCAAGTTCTTCTCCTGCCTGTATATCTGGGAGACAGAATAATCAAAATTATATGTATCGAGCATGATGATCAAAGGCTCTGGTTCCCCCTGGGCAATAATCTGCTGTGCTATTTCGTAGCAGACTTTACCACCCAGTGATTCACCAACCAGAACATACGGACCGTGTGAATCTATACGGCGTATTTCCCCCAGGTAAAGTGCTGCGGTTGATTTTACCTGTCGGGAATTGGGCAAATTCTCATCATCACCAATTAGATCCTGCATGGCATAGACGGGTATTTCTTTGTCCAGGTACTTTGCTAAATGCCTGATCCTTGTCGGATACCCGCCCCTTCCTGGAATAAAAAATAGCGGTGGCAGAGATCCTTTAATATTTACGGGAATGACCACAGAAAATGTGTTTCCTGAACCTTCATTGCGGATCATATTTGCCTGATCTCGGATGGTTGGTGCCTGGAGCAGGATGGATACAGGCCAACCTTTGCCAAGCTTCTCCTCTATAGCAACAACCAGTACAACGCCCAGGAGGGAATCACCCCCAACATCAAAGAAATCATCCGTCACACCGATCCCGGAAATACCTAACTGCTCTTCCCAAATTTGAAGAAGTGTTTCCTCCAGTTCATCACCAGGTGGTTCATATGGATTCGCCAGCGGTGGACGAACCATTTTTGGCTCAGGTAAATTTTTGAAATCTGTTTTTCCACTCTGTGTCAAGGGTATTTGTTCCAGCTGGATCAGGAAATGCGGTAGCTGATGCGCCGGCAACCTTTCTGCCAAATGTGTTCGTAAATCTGAAATCGGTACTTCATACCCTTCTTCTGCCACAAAATAGGAAACAAGCTTTTGTCCCCCTTGCGCATCATCAACAGCTTTAGAAGCCACCTGTGTGATCCCGGGGTAATCAAGGATATGGCTTTCAAGGTTAGCCAGCTCAACGCGCACCCCTTTGATCTTCACCATGCTATCAATACGACCGAGATGAAGCAAATCACCATCCGGGAGAATCTTTCCCAGGTCACCAGACTTAAAATATTGTCCTAATGGATTGTCAGGATCAGGAAGGAATTTTTCTGCTGTGAGTTCAGAATTGTTTATATATCCCCTTACCAAACAATCACCATGGATAACGATCTCACCCTCTTCACCATCAGGGAGCTGATTGCCATCTTCATCCCAAATTAAAATTTCAATATCATCACGGGGATGCCCTGCAGGAATGGATCCATCTTTAAATTGAGTGTCGATAGGGTATTCAGTAGTAGCAACCACATGCGTTTCGGTCGATGCGTACGCAAGATGAATTGTTGTACAATTTGGGAAATGCCTGCGAACTGCCTGAAGATCCTGTAATAATTTCTTTTCTGCGCCTAATCTCACTTTTTGAACACCCGAAAAAAACTCATCAGGTTTTATCGTACTGATAAAACTTCGGAAGACAGTGGGTGTCATGGGAAAAACAGTTATGCCTTCATGTCGGATGACCTTGGGCAGATCTGCCAAACCCTCCTCATGGATATTATGATAGTATAAAGTTGTACCAATGATTAGCGCTGAAAACACATGCGTATGGGGTGCAGAATAGGTAAAAGTTGAAACCTGCAGGGAAACATCCTGCGGATCATAAGTTTTTGTCACTACCCGAGTGTTAATTGCTCGAACAAGATACCGGTAGTCCTCAACAGCACCTTTGGGTACACCCGTTGAACCAGAAGTGAACAAAATCTGCACAATGTCGCCTGGTTGATAATTTATCTGAGAGTCTTCCACCTTGCGAGTCATATCTAACTCACTCAGATTAAGAAGAACGATATCTTCTTTGATGATAGATTGCGCTGTTTTAAAATACCGGTTATCTGTAAGAATAATCCTGATATTGCTGACTTCAAACATCTGGTGCAGTGCTATTTCAGGGAAGCTGACATCAAGCGGAACAATATACAAACCAGCTTTCATCACCCCTACCATTGATGGAACTATTTTGAGAGGATCTTTCATAAATAAGCCAACGCCGAATCCTTCTTCCTGAACATGTGGCATAAGTTGTTCAGCAATGATGTTCGCCTGGTTATTGTTTTCCCAAAAAGTAAGCGCGCCCTGTTTTGTTTTAATAAACGGTTTATCCGGAAAACTCTCAACCGTTTGTCTGACAAAATCCCAAAAATTATTTAGAAGTGCTTCTCTTGTGAAATCGATGGTGGTCTTCTCCTGCATGCATACTCTGTGCTTGTGATTGAAAATCTATTCTACTATCCTGGAGGGTTGTCCTGGTTAGGCTTCCACTCATCAGACTGCGGAAGCTGGATCTGCTTCCTTATCCAAAATGAAAAAGAAATATTATTACATTCATAAATGTGACGTTGTTCTCACTAATCTGATTGATGTGAGAAAGGTTTTTTATTGATTGAGCAGTTCTTTTGCGGCTTCCAGGATACTTGGTTCAAAAAACTCCTCTTCTGTAATTGGTTCTTCCAGGTAGCCGTTTTCGATAGACCAATTCATAAAAGGAACAACACCATTAAAATCAACCAGGCCATCACTGTTCATTGGTAACCAGCAAGCACTCTCTAAGAGCTCAATCTCCTGTCCAATCGCCTCAGAAAGGATTTCCAGGTTGCGATCTGTTTTTCCCAGGTTGTACTGTTCAACACCTTTTAAGTAACCTGCCAAAAATCGAGCGCCAAGATCAGGATCATTTTTCAATAAGTTCTTTCCGTATGCTATTACTGAACTTTGAAAGTCTCCAACAACTTCTTCTATGCCAACTAAAAGCACAGAATCACCTTCACCTAACACTTGGCTTAATGTAAGTTCAAGGGTGACAATTATGTCAACACTTTTGTTTTTCATAGCATCAATATATGATGATTTAGGAACATCGGAAATAACTATATCATCAATCGACAGTCCGGCTGGCGAAAGATAATGATCCATCAATAATTCAGAAGGACTGGCTTTTGATGTAACAACCTTCATTCCCTGGAAATCCTCAGGACCTCTCACGATGCCATCATCATAAAGATCCTTTCGTACGAGGATGCCCAGAAATGAACAACCCATATCAGACGTAAAAACACCTCGGTCTGCGACGACCTTAAAGTTCGGGTCCCCCCTGAGTGTATTCAAGACTCCAGTCGTAACACCACCTGCAAGAACATCTAAATCACCTGAGATCACCAGGGGAATCGCTTCTCCAGTCCGGTTAAAGTCCACCATCTCCAGCTGAATGCCGTATTCAGCAAAATAACCCTCTTGATCCGCAATAAAAATCGGAGCGTGGGTGAGGTTTGGGGAACCATTAATTCGAATGGTTGTCAATTCCGTTGGCCTCGTTGAGCCACAAGCAGTAACTAGGAATAATGTGATAAATAACACAGAAATCTTAATATTTTTCTTCATTGTTCTCCTATATTAATCTAATTCTGAAATTACAAATTATCAATCCTCAAGCAGTGCTTGAGCCCTTTCTAAAAAACCTGGGTCCCAAAAATGCTCTTCTGTGATCTTCTTTTCCATATAGCCCATTTCTATTGACCATTGTTGAAAATTGTCGATCGCAGAAAAAACAATCCATCCATCCTTATTTATGGAAAGCCAGCAGGCATTATTGAGAAGTTCTTCACTTTCCCCTGTTGCATCCGAAAGAATTTGCAGATTACGTTCAGTTTTCCCTTCATTATATTGATCTACACCTTTAAGGTAGGCAGCAAGGAACCTGACGCCTATATCAGGACGATCTTTGAGCAGATTCTTCCCAAATGCTAACAAGCTGGTTTGATAATCTCCAACCACTTCTTCACTTCCAATTAAGATAGAAGCATACCCATCAGCCATTAATCGACTCAAATGCAGTTCAGTCGCAACAATCGCATCAACAGTTTTATTCCTAAAGGAATCTAATTGAGAAGATCTGGGGATATTTGTAATCTCTACATCATCAAGGCTTAAACCCGCCTGTTCCAAATATTGAGCTAGAAAATACATGCCGGGGCCTGTCGGGGGTGTGGAGATTGTGTGCCCTTCAAGATCTACACCAGTAGTGATCTCCCCAGATTCATACAAATCTTTACGGACAAGGATTGCCTGGAAAGTGCATCCCTCAGGTGATATATGTCCTCTATCAGCCACAACTTTGATGTTCTCCTCATTCCCAAGAACATTAAGAATACCTGCCGAACTTGCACCTGCAAAAACATCCAACTGTCCACCGACAACCAGTGGAACAGCTTCAACAGAGCTATTGAAAGTTTCTTTCTCAAGTGCTATGCCATAATCAGCAAAAAACCCTTCTTCTTCCGCAATGATAATCGGAGCATAACTTATCACCAGCGCATAATTCATTTTCAAAGTAATCGTTTCATATTCTTCATCGGGCACATCCGGTAAAGAACGACACCCCATTATTACTAGTAACATTATGGCTAACAAGTTGAAACAAATAAATTTTTTTATTCGATCACCTCATCGATCTCTAACACCTAAATAACATACCTGCGTTCTCCTCTGGCAATAACAATCTATTCACCGTCCTGAAGCAAGGAAGTTGCAGCTTCTAGAAAGCTGGAATCCCAATACTGTTCTTCAGAAATAGTCTCATCAAGCTGACCCATCTCAAATGACCACTGCTGAAATGGGTCCACAAAGCTGAAATCAATCCATCCATCTTCTCTGATCGGCATCCAGCAGGCTGCGTTTAGTAGTTCAATGTCCTCACCTGTTTTTTTCGCCAACAATTCCAGATTTTCGTCCGTTTTCCCTTCGTTATATTGCTTGACACCTTTCAGGTAGGCTGCTAAAAATCTAACACCGAGATCTGGATCATCATGGATCAGGCGTGGACCAAACGCAAGTATGGAACTAAGATATGGGCCGATGATATCTTCTGTTCGCGATAACACGACAGCATTCCCTGCTTGAAGAACTCTTGTAAGATTCAATTCCGGTGTAACAATGGCATCAATCGTTTTATTTTCGAAGGCATCAATATAGGAAGCTGATGGAATCCCGCTTATTTCAACATCATCAAAACTCAATCCAGCCTGACCCAAATAGGTATGAAGATTAAATCCTCTTGTCGCAGATGTGTTTGAAGCAATAATTAATCCTTCAAGGTTTTCAGGACCTTTAACAGCACCGCTCTCAAAGAGATCCTTCCTCACAAGGATCGCTTGAAAGCTGCAATCTCCTTTAACAATTTGCCCTCGGTTTGCGATAGCTTTAACATAAGGTTCTTGCCCAAAAATATTGATCAATCCTGCAGTATTGGAGCCAGCATAGACGTCCATCTGACCTGAGGCAAGAAGGGGTACTGATTCCGTAACCCGGTTGAAGGTTAACACCTCCAGCTCTATACCGAACTCCTCAAAATAGCCTGCAACATCCGCAAAATATATCGGACCATAGTTAATTTGTGCTGAATTATTGATGGTCACAGTTACAAGCTTTTCTTCTGTGTCAGATTGACCTTCCCCATTTATCATTTCAGACGAAGAAGTCGTATTGCATGAAATCAAAAAAAATATCATAAATATGGTTAACAGCCTGTATAAGTTCTTCATTTCAACTTCCTCCAATCGATATTAAAACGAATTTAATACAAGTATTGATAACTTGATTGACCTAAATAGTTATTCGTATTTTACCCTAATCTGAATTGGTAGCTGTCTCTTTAATAGATGAGACCCATGCCTACCCTGTTCAAAAATAATGGGAAATTATAAATTTCTTTGATTATAGATTTCAAGTCAATTGCAGGAAAAAAGAATTGATATAATAAAGTACTTTATTTTTAGGAGTTGTTACGATTTGGAAAACAAGAACCCTGAAAGCAGGAAGCTGCGAGAAACGGTGATCGAACCCTCCCGTAGGTGGCAGATCATCAACTTCAGAGAACTGTGGGAATATCGTGAGCTTCTTTTTATATTGGCACTGCGCGAAGTGCAGTTGCGCTATAGGCAAACCTTTTTAGGCGTTGCATGGGTGATCCTCCAGCCTCTAGTTACAACCGTGATCTTCACCTTCATTTTCGGGGGATTATTAGGCGCGGAATCGGAAAATGTCCAGTATGAGCTGTTCACATTTGCTGGTTTGCTTCCATGGAATATTTTCTCTCAATCCCTCCAGCGTGGTGGGATCAGCCTGACCCGAGATATCCGGTTGATCACCAGAATATTTTTTCCCCGTGTGATCATCCCCATAGCAAATGCCCTCTCAACCCTGGTGGATTTTTTTGTCTCCTTGCTGATTCTCTTCATCTTGCTCTTGATTTACCAGGTACCAATTTCTCTCTCAATCCTCATCCTTCCCGCTTTGATAATTTTAACGATGATACTATCCATAGGGATTGGTGTCATTTTCGCTGCATTGAATGTTTATTACCGTGATTTCACCTATGTGCTACCCTTTGTCATCCAGGTCTGGATGTACGCCTCCCCACTGGCATATTCAACACTTATCATCCCGGACAGCCTGAGCTGGCTGTACAAACTCAACCCAATGGTTGGTGTGATCGATGGTTTTCGTTGGGCAATCTTTCAATCCACTGAATTCCCATTGAATTCTATACTTTACTCCTTTGGGACATCAGTGTCGATTTTCATTATTGGAATGCTCATCTTCAGGCGTCTTGAGAGCCGATTTGCGGATGTGATCTAATGAATAATCCAATTCTTAAGTGTGAGAACCTGTCCAAGCGCTATAAAATTCGTCCATCCACTGGCGTCGGATGGCATCGTTCGCAGCATGTTCTTGTAGAGGATCTTGCCAAATTTGCTACTATCTTCCGAAGAAACAAGAAAGAACACAAAGTATCCTTTTGGGCACTGAAGGATGTTTCTTTTGACGCCCACCATGGGGACATCATCGGGGTCATTGGCAGCAATGGCGCGGGTAAGAGCACGCTGCTCAAGCTCCTCGCACGTGTAACTGAACCTACAAGAGGTCGTGCGGTTATATATGGTCGGATCGGCTCCTTACTTGAAGTTGGCACAGGCTTTCACTCAGAGCTGACTGGGCGTGAAAATATATTTATCAGCGGCGCAATCATCGGTATGTCGAGAGCAGAGATAAAGAAGAAATTCGATGAAATTGTCGCATTTGCTGGTGTTGAAAAATTTCTTGACACACCTGTGAAGCGTTTTTCATCCGGTATGGAGGTGCGACTGGCTTTCTCAGTGGCTGCACACCTGGAACCTGAAGTCCTCCTTGTAGATGAAGTCCTTTCTGTTGGAGACGTAAATTTTCAACAGAAAAGCGTAAAGAAAATCAAAGAAGTCTCCGACAACGGCGGTGTCATCCTCTTCGTTAGCCACAATATGACAACAGTGGCATCCCTGTGCAATAAGGCCCTGGTGCTGGACCATGGCAATGTGACTTACCAACTCGGTAATGTTGAAGGTGCAGTCGAACACTATCTTAACTATGCGAAACAATCGCAGCTCAAACACAAATCCGAAACAAAACTTCGGGGTACATCATCACGCGTAAGGATCAATGACTTTATTATCGTTGATGCAAACGGTATAAGCCTGGAAACGCTGACAAGCGGCATGCCTGCAAAATGCCTCATTGATTACACAATTGACCAATCAATAAAATTAAACGAGATCGGCTTTTCCATCCTGTTTAAAACGCTGAATGGCGATGTGATAGCCAACCTTAGCAGCTTTCAGAGGATGGGTTTGTTTTCCAATGCCGATCACTCTGGCCAGATTTGCTGCCAGATTGGTCGTCTCCCTATTGCCCCTGGAACGATAACAATGACCCTTGTCGTCGAACGCAGGGGAGAAGTACTGGAAATGCTTGAGGATGTCTTTGTCGGCAAAGTCGACCGCGGCGGTCATTTGCGGGCGAAAACGCTCCAGGACAGAAAAGGATGGGTTGAGATTGAACATGATTGGGAGTTGTTGTAACTGCACTTCTCGATCTTTATTCTTCAAAATATTTTCATCTGCCGTTTAAAAGCAGGTGATGATAACTTTGCATCAAATGTCATAAAAATAAGGAGCTTATCATGCCCCAAATTATTGAAAAACAATCCTGGAAAGCGCTTGAAGACCACCAGCTTGAAATGCAAGGTGTCCATATGCGGGACCTCTTCAATCAGGATCCGCAGCGGTTCTCGAAGTTTTCCATCACCTTCAATGATATCCTGTTCGATTACTCCAAGAATCGAATCACCGATAAAACGTTCACCCTTCTGCTCGACCTGGCCAAACAATCCAACTTGAAGGCAAGAATTGAAGCTGTTTTCAGCGGTGAGAAAATCAATCTCTCCGAAAACAGGACTGTACTGCATACTGCCCTGCGCAACCGCTCAAACACACCCGTTCTCGTTGATGGGCAGGATGTCATGCCCAAAGTGAATAGGGTTCTCGGGAAAATGCGCCAATTCAGCGATGCTGTGCGATCCAAGAAATGGAAAGGATACACCGGGAAACCGATCAGCGACATCGTCAATATCGGGATTGGCGGCTCTGACCTGGGTCCGAAGATGGTCTGCGAAGCACTCAAACCTTTCGCCAGACCAAGTCTCAATGTTCATTTCGTCTCCAATGTTGATGGGACGGATATCGTCGAAAAACTTATGCCGCTTAAACCCTGAAACAACTTTCTTCCTGGTCGCCTCCAAATCCTTTACAACCCAGGAAACGATGACAAATGCCCACACAGCCCGTGATTGGTTCCTGCATGCTGCCAGAGATGAATCTGCTGTGGCAAAGCACTTCGCTGCCATGTCCACCAACCGTACCCGTGTGATTGAATTTGGCATCGATCCGGACAATATGTTCGAGTTCTGGAATTGGGTTGGCGGACGCTATTCACTCTGGTCAGCCATCGGTCTTTCCATCGCCCTTTACCTCGGTATGGATAATTTCGAAGCCCTCATGATGGGGGCACACAAAGTTGATCAGCACTTCCGAACCGCCCCTTTTGATTCCAACATCCCTGTGATCATGGCCCTGCTTGGGATCTGGTACAACAACTTCCTGGGCGCACAATCCTACGCGATATTGCCCTATGACCAATACATGGCTTATTTCCCAACTTTCTGCCAGCAAGTAGATATGGAAAGCAATGGGAAATCCGTCACACGGAGAGGTGATAAGGTGAGCTGCTCAACTGGCCCTGTCCTTTGGGGGCAGCCAGGCACCAATGGGCAGCATGCTTTTTATCAGCTTATTCACCAGGGCACAAAAATCGTCCCCTGCGATTTCCTGGCTGCTGTTGAAAGCTTCAACCCCATCGGTGACCACCATCCCATCTTGCTGTCAAACTTCCTGGCACAAACAGAAGCCCTGATGAAAGGCAGGACCGCAGAAGAAGTGCGCGCTGAGTTGGTCAAAGAAGGGGTTTCAGGTGAGCAGTTAGAAATCCTGACAGGTGCAAAGACGTTCCCAGGGAACCGTCCTACCAATTCATTCCTGTATAAGAAACTGACACCTGAAGTCCTTGGTTCCCTTATTGCGCTTTACGAGCATAAGTTTTTCACCCAGGGGATCATCTGGGATATCAATTCCTTCGATCAAATGGGTGTTGAACTCGGGAAGGTGCTGGCAAAGAAAATCCTGCCAGAGTTATCTGGTGATAATAAAGTGACGAGTCATGATTCTTCCACCAATGGGTTGATCAATCACATCAAAAACCTTCGTGAATAACAGGAACATAAAATGGCCAAAAAGATGAAAGTACTGTTTATCGCTGCAGAAGTTGCTCCGCTTGTCAAGGTGGGCGGTTTGGGCGATGTTGCCGGCTCGCTTCCCTATGCCCTCAAATCCTTATCCCCTGAGGATAACGGTGGACATGAGGTGGATATCCGGCTTGTTCTTCCTTTTCATGAAATGCTGCGTAAGAAAATTCCCAATCCCAAATTCCTCTTCTCATTTGACGTTCCAACCAGGGATAAACCCCAGAAAGCCAAAGCTTATTACACACTGGTCAACGAGATTCCAACTTACCTGATCGCTGGCCACCTGATTGATACTGCGCCTCTGGTCTACAGTGCCAATTCAATGCTTGATGGCTTTAAGTACATCATGTTCTCAATGGCTATTCTGCCGTTTCTGAAAGCACTGAAGTGGACACCGGATATTTTGCACGCCAATGACTGGCACACCGCACTGGCAGTTTATGACCTGAAAAAGAAGAAATCCGTTGATCCATCCCTGAAACCAATCCGATCGGTTCTCACCGTGCACAACCTCCCATTCATGGGAGCAGGAACTGCCGCAGCATTTGATGCCTTCGGGATTCCCCCCAGTAAGTATCCCCGGGTGCCTGCCTGGGGCAGGAAATTTCCTCTCCCACTTGGGCTTCAAACAGCTGACCGCATATCAACGGTTTCACAGACCTATGCTGAAGAGATGATGACACCAGAATATGGATGCAGCCTTGAAAAATTGCTGCAAACCCGCAAGAATGTCCTCTCCGGAATCGTCAATGGATTGGATCAGGAAAGCTGGAATCCTGCCACAGACCCGCACATCCCGGTCAACTTTGACATCCAAACCCTTTCCAAACGAAGCCAGAACAGGCAGGCGTTGATCAAGGAATTCAAGCTCAATCCTGACCCGGATATCCCGCTGTTGATCCTTATCTCACGTATGGACCAGCAGAAAGGTGTGGACATCGCCGTTGATGGATTGTCGAGGATATTAGGTGAGTCATGGCAGGCGATCCTGCTTGGGACGGGCAACCCGGAATTGGAAAATGCCTGCACCGAACTGGAGGAGGAAGCCCCTGACCAGGTACGCGCTGTCATCCGTTTTGATGCGTCCTTGGCCAGGCGCATGTATGCGGGGGGTGACATCCTATTGATGCCTTCCCGTTATGAACCCTGCGGACTGGCACAGATGATGGCGATGCGTTATGGATGTGTCCCCTTAGCCTGTGCGACAGGCGGGTTAAAAGACACCATCGCAGATGTGATCAAATCGCCAAAGAAAGGCACCGGGTTCCTGTTTGAACCGGCAGCAAGCCAATCCCTTTGTTGAACAGGATCAAAAAAGCCCTGACCTATTATAAAGATCAGGACAGGTGGCAGGAGATGCAGGTCCGTGGGATGAGACAGGATTTCTCCTGGAAAAAATCCGCTTTAAACTACATTGAGCTTTACCAGCAGGTGCTAGGAAAGCGGTTCTAATATTCGAGATTTAAACACAAAGAGGTAGACTGCAAAGAAACAGTCTACCTCTTTTCTTATTAGTATTTCGTATTATTCAGTCAATCGCTGGTCAATCGCTTCCAACAATAAGGTAAATGCATCTGCAAAGGCTTTGACGCCTTCATCTAAAAGTTCTGAGGTAACCTCATCCATTGAAATATCGAGAGCTTCCAGCTCTTCAAAACATTGCCTGGCACCATCCAGGTCTTTTTCTATAGTCGATTCAACCACGCCATGATCCAGAAATGCCTCAAGCGTTTTCGGGGGGACGGTGTTGATGGTATCCTGCCCGATCAGCTCTTCTACATACAGAACATCGCTGTAGCTGGGATCCTTTGTGCTGGTGGATGCCCAAAGCGGCTTTTGGATCCGAGCGCCCTTTACCTTCAACTTCAGGAAACGCTCAGACGAAAATACGGATTTGAACGCTTCATATGCCAGACGGGCATTCGCAATGGCTGCTTTGCCCTTCAGTGCATTTGCTTTCTCGGCATGTTCTCCACCAGCATCTACGATCTTCTGTAAATGCTTATTCACCTTGACATCAATCCTTGAGATGAAGAAAGATGCCACAGAGACAATCGAATCCACAGGCAAACCTGCTTCCACCCGTCGTTCCAATCCCCTCAGGTATGCTTCCATAACGTCACGATAGCGATCCAGTGAGAAGACCAGGGTGATATTGACGTTTATGCCGGCGAAAATCGCTTCTTCAACCGCTACCAAACTGGCTTTTGTTGCAGGGATTTTGACCAGTAGGTTTGGTCGGTCAACCCTTGCCCACAAATCCTTGGCCTGTTCAAGCGTTTTTTCTGTATCATGAGCGATAAACGGACTTACTTCAAGGCTGATGAAACCGTCATCACCTCCGCTTTCATCGAAAATACCCCTGAACATATCGCATGCTTCTTGAATATCTTCAATGGCCAAAACAAAGAAAACCTCTTCTGCATCAAGGGATGAACCCCTCAATTTGGCTAAACTTAGATCATAATCGGTCGATTTCGTGATCGCTTTCATGAAAATGCTCGGGTTGGAGGTCACCCCACGAATTTCACCACGTTCGATCATCCCGGCCATCTCACCGTTTTTGAGCAGTCTGCGTTCGATATTGTCGTACCAGATGGACTGGCCGCTTTCTAATATTTTTTTCGCTGTATTCATTGTTTCGTTTTCTCCTGATACTTAGAAATTAATTTTTTTCAGTATAATTTTGATTGCCTTATCAAGCTGATTAATCATACCTAATCAGATACATAATCGGGGAAAAATATTATTAATTTGCTTACAACTCATGACATAAATAATAAAGCTCATTCTATGTTAAACCCGATTTCTTGTGTAGGGGCAGACCTGTGCGTGTCCTGCACCGCGTTAGGTGACCGTGTCTACCTTGCGAAGCACCCTTTGGGCTGCGAAGCACTCTTCGAGCAGGGTAAACACTGTAGCAATTATCAGCCACGTAGATGGGTCGTTACCTACTCTACTATTCTCCTGACAAACCATCCACATGATTTATTTACGTTTTGCCCATGTCACCATCTTCTTGACCTCCTCAAATATCGATGGGATCAAGGCAAGACCAATGACTGTCAGCCATTCCTTTAATGATAAGAAAGTGGTGTTGAATATCTGCTGCAGGAACGGCACATTCACAACCAGGAGCAGCAATACAACCGAAAGCAGCACCGCATACTGCATGTACTTATTCGTAAGAAGGCCAAGTTGAACCAGAGGGATCCTTTCTGAACGCACCGTATTTGCCCGGAAGAGCTCGACCAGCGAAAGGGCAACAAACGCCATTGTGACTGCTTTAGTGACATCCACACCACTCCAATCATGCTGGAACACGGAGAGCAGGGTCACATCTCCCCCGCTGCCGGCCTCCAGCTGCCAGAACAAGCCAAGCACGAATGCAATTAATACCGCAGAGGTCTGAAGTATCGTTCGCAGAACCAGCGCATTCCGCATTGGCTTATTGATAATTGCTTCATCTTTGGGCCTGGGCGGTTGCGTCATGATATCCGCCTCCCCCTGTTCCATCGCTAAAGCCAGGGCAGGTGCGCCGTCAGTCAAGAGGTTCAGCCATAATAACTGGATCACCGTCAGCGGCATTGGCAGCCCAGCCAGCGTTGTCAGGAAAATGATCATTATTTCGGCGATATTGCACGAGATCAGGAAGAACACAAACTTGCGGATATTCGCATAAATCACCCGTCCCTGTTCCACTGCCGCAACGATGCTGGCATAGTTATCATCGGTCAGGACCATATCCGCTGTTCCTTTGGCAACATCCGTACCGGTGATGCCCATGGCAACGCCGATATCCGCTTTCTTCAACGCTGGTGCATCGTTGACTCCATCCCCCGTCATGGCAGCGATATATCCTTTATTCTGCAGGGCAGAGACAATGCGCAGCTTGTGTTCGGGGGAGACACGGGCAAAGATAGACACATCGTCTGATGCTTCTTCCAGGTCCTGATCAGACATTTCCTCCAATTCAATCCCTGTTACTACGTCGCCCGACTCTGAGATGCCCAGGTCTTTTGCGATGTATTGGGCCGTGAGAGGATGGTCACCGGTGATCATGACCGGGCGGATCCCGGCTGTCTTGCACGTATGAACCGCGTCTTTCACCTCAGGACGGGCCGGGTCAATCATGCCCACCATGCCGACAAAAGTGAGGTCCTGTTCTGCAGTTTCCGCGGTCAGTTCTTCCGGAATATCATTAAGAAGCCTGGTCGCCACACCCAATACCCTGATCCCCTGCTTGGCCATTTTGGCGTTTGCCTCTTCTATCCGCTTCTGCCACACTTCATCTAAAGGCTCTTGATGGTCTTCCACACGCACGTGATTGGTAATTTTCAGGAGGCCATCTACAGAACCCTTTATAAAAGCAACATAGGATCGCCCGTCATTGAACAACCCTTCAAAATCCCAGATGCCGTGCAGCGGCTCCGGGACATCATCACAAGACTTAGGCAAGCGGTGAACCGTCGTCATCCGTTTTCGTTCAGAATCAAATGGGACTTCTGCTACCCTGGGCATGGTTGATTCCAGCAATCCCTTTGGCAGTCCCAGGCGGGTGGCGGCTACGACCAGTGCTCCTTCAGTTGGGTCGCCGATCATGACGAAACGATGGGGTGTTTCCTTATCCGCCTCAAGCACAGCATCGCTGCACAGCGATCCGCCCACAACAAGCAGGGTCAGCTCCGTATTTTCCTTTAGAATCTTCTTTTGAGTTTCATTGGGTTCTTCGACCATCAGAACCTCATTGATCCTGGAGCTTATATGTTTTTCCTCGATCTGGACCATATCAATTTCGTTATTGGCCATATCCAGAATGGTGACCGTCATGCGGTTCTCAGTCAGCGTCCCGGTCTTATCCGAACAGATCACGTTGACCGAACCGAGGGTCTCAACCGCTTGTAGTTTTCGGATCAAAGCATGCCGCTGAACCATCTCGCGCATTCCCAGGGCGAGGCTGATCGTCACTACGGCTGCCAACCCTTCAGGTACTGCGGCGATCGCCAGTCCAACCGCGATCATAAAGCTTTCTACGATCAACGGGCCTGTTTCACTATTGATACCGGATACAAACACACCGCTCCTGACCAGCGTCAGCAGGAACACCACCCCGCAGATCGCCAGGGCAGCGATCCCCAGCGTTTTCCCGAGCTGGTCCAGTTTTACCTGCAGGGGTGTCTCCTCTTCTTCCATCGTTTGCAGCATCCCGGCGATCATCCCAAGCTGGGTTTGCATGCCCGTGCTGACCACGATGCCGTGGCCGCGTCCGTAATTGACCAGTGTGCCGGAGAATACAGAGTTCTTTCTATCACCCAATGCAGCGCTGGGATCAGCCAGGATGGCAGCGTTCTTCTGCACAGGTACAGATTCCCCCGTTAGTGCCGCCTCCTCCACCCGCAGGTTGACCGACTCGATCAGGCGGATATCAGCGGGGACGTAATTCCCCGCTTCCAGGTAAACGATATCCCCGGGCACCAGTCCACGCGCAGGGACGGATACCCGCACGCCGTTTCGCAGCACCTGGCACTCAGGTGCTGCCATTTTCTTCAGTGCTGCCAGGGCTTCCTCGGCTTTACTCTCCTGCACAACCCCCAGGATCGCATTGAGGACCACGATCAGCATAATGACCCCTGCTTCAATCCAGTCGCCCAGTATTGCGGAAACGATGGATGCGATGATCAACAGGATCACGATAAAGTTATTGAGTTGGGAGATCAAAAGCTGGAAAAATGATGGTCGGGGCTTTTCCATCAGTTCGTTCATACCGTATTTTCCCTGCCGCTTTTCAACCTGGTCGTCTGTCAATCCAACAGTGGGAGAGGTGTCCATCTCAGAATAAATATCCTCGATGGTCTTATCATGCCAGGTGATGGTCAGGTCAGGCTGCAGGTCAGAGCGATTTTGGCTTGATTTTTCGTTCATAACGTCCTCCATAAGGGCGTATTTAGAAGATTGGGACGGGTTTAATTGTAACCTTGTTTGTGGGGATGTCGAATAATATCGAGTTTGTTTGAAAGTCAATTACGGTGAATTCTATATTAATAATTTTTCGGAGTACGGACTTTAGCCCGTTGCGCATAAGAATATTATCCAACTGGAATTTGCTGGGTGGTTTGTATTAACCGAAGTTTAGTAGTTGTAGGTCACATTCGGCGAAGCCTACGTAAATGCTATTTGAACATGTACGCATAACCGACGATCACCCAAGGCTACCTGACCATTGGGGAAATATTGTACTGCTTAGATAGAGCACATCTAGCATGAATCTCAATGATATGGGGATGAAGCCCTCACTCCAGGTTATCCACAATGTGGAAAGAAAAATCGTTTTAATTGATTACCAATTATTTGACCCACTCAAGAAAATGATATAAGTCCAAACTATGGATTTTTTACTGCTTTCAGAGTAATGCCTTCAGGTCAACTGAGATCAGGCAAAAATCAGATTTTCAAATATATGATTTTACTAACCTGAGGGGGAACTGCCGCCACAGACACCCCATCCAGAAATCCAGAAGAACAGAACTCAGTATCTCAGATTACGGCGAGCGGACACACCGAAAACCGAGATTGTAGCTCGTAATGACTGGATAGAGCCAGTAGCAATTCGAGGCACGCAAGTTCAGCTCCTTAAAGTCCCAGGAACCGCCACGGTGGACGCGATAAGAGCCGCCCTTAAGTCCTCCTTTGGGGTTGCTGATCGATGAATTGAAATAATAATTTTCATCATACCAGTCCGCCACCCACTCCCACACGTTCCCCGCCATATCAAGCGCACCGTACGGGCTGGCACCATTTGGGAAACTGCCCACCGGTACTGTTTCTCCTAAGCAACCATGAAATTGTGCCAGGCTGCAGGTTGGACTTTCCTCCCCCCATGGATATCTCCGACCATCTACGCCCCGGGCAGCCTTCTCCCATTCAGCTTCCGTGGGAAGCCGCCCGTTCACCCACTCGCAGTAGGCCTGCGCCCCATACCAACTCACCTCAACTACCGGGTGATCATTGTAATCACTATCCGGAACCCATTCACCGCCTGATTGAGTGATACAGGCATCTTCATCATTTGCGTCCAGCCAGATCACACCACCTTCTGACTGGTTACCTTGCGCATTCAAGAAGGCTGCAAACTGCGCATTGGTGACCTCATAGAGATCGATCCAGAACGCATCCAGAAAAACAATATGTTCAGGCTTTTCATCATCAGCCCCAGAATTGCTCCCCATCAGGAATGTCCCCTCCGGCACATACACCATCTCCATCCGATCGATGTCCCTGGTTTGAACCCCCATCGACAGGGATTGAGCAATGGATAACTGCATATTCTCCACTATATCAACTTTATACTCAGCAACTTCTCGCTTATTTTTTTTTCGAGGTAAAAAATAGAAAATGAATAACAGTAAAAGGCTTACTGTCGTAATACCCCCAATCCAAAACCAAAATCTCTTTGCGCTAGAAAATCCAGGCGCATTTCTTTCATTTTTTTCCATATTGGAAGCTTCCTCCATAACCAGTTTATCCTGGTCTGCCTGATCTGCTTCAGGTTCAGATAGGACGTTTTGATCTTGATAAATTGTAACCTTGTTTTAGGGGATGTCCAAGAGTATTGAGCTAACGTTCACCCATGGTCAGGAGATCGTGGGTGGAATAGGACGGGAAAATGTAGTTGTAGGTCAAACACAGCCACACCTTTCTAAAGCAAAGCAATCCTCACAATAAACAATTCAGGTATAGAAGCGATATGAATATGGAGGCTTGTGTGAAAAATCAATAGCTTTTGATACATAATATCCCATATTTCATTTCTACTTCTATCATGCATGCTTCGCTGTTCATGACTTACAAAACTGAAGTCTATAGGCGATTTTTTAGAATTTGGGATCGCTATTTGTATTCAATCCCAATCTTGGGTGTACTTAAGTCCGCGCTCCAAAAAAGATTAAACAGAAAACACCTTCACAAAGATAAAGGTGTTTTAACAAAGCGGGTGACGAGAGGTTCTACCCTGTAGCGAAGCGAAACTCCTTGTGAGTATGAGCGAAGCGTAACCCCCGTCGCGCAGCAAGGTGGGTAAGTGGGTATTCGAACTCGATAATCTAAAAAAAACATCCCAAACTTTCTCGGGATGTTCTACAAAAGCGGGCGACGAGATTCGAACTCGTGAATGTCAGCTTGGAAGGCTGATGCCTTACCACTTGGCGACGCCCGCATGAAGCCATATAATTTTACGCTAATCACCCCGGATGGTCAATCAGACCAGGCTGACCCCTAATCCTCTCCCTTCAATGCCTTACCCAGCAGCTCACGTGTCAGCTTTGGATCCGCTTTACCGCGCGTCTCTCGCATAACCTGGCCCATGAACCAGCCAAACAAGCCTTCCTTCCCACCCCGGTAACTGGCGACCTCCTCCGGCTTTTCCGCCAGCAATTTGTCAATCACACTCTGCAGGGCCGCATCATCGCTGACCTGCGCCAGGCCTTCTGCTATGACAATGTCAGCAGGGGCTTTCCCTGTCTCCTGAACTTTTGTCAGGAGCGATTTGCCGGTGCTGGTGTTAATCGTTCCCGAATCCACAAGATTAATCACGTCAACAAGGTAATTAGGATTAAGTAAAAGCTCATCAGCACTAAGTCCTAAATCATTCAGCATTCGCAGGACGTCATTGATAACCCAGTTGGAAACAACCTTTGCATCTCCACCGTATGCATCCACTGCAGATTCAAAGTATTCCGAAAGAGCTCTATTCACGGTGAGTATGTCCGCATCATATAAGGGCAACCCCATATCTTCCATGAAGCGTGCCCGTCGTTCCAGCGGCAGCTCCGGCAGCGAAGCAAGAACCTCATCCCTCCAGGCTTCATCCAGCTTCAAAGGCAATAGGTCCGGCTCACGGAAGTAACGGTAGTCGGCTTCGGTCTCCTTGGAGCGCAGCTTACTCAGGCGGTTGTGTGCATCATCCCAATCCAGGGTCCAGGCTTTCACCGTGCCACCTTCCTCAACTACCTTAATCTGCCGTTCTATTTCTTTTTTTACCGCCGTTCGCACTGCTTCGATCGAGTTCACATTCTTGATTTCCGTTTTGGTATTCAGTTCAGTGTTTCCCACTGGACGGATGGAGACGTTGGCATCACATCTCAAATGCCCTTTTTCCATATTTGCTTCAGAGACTCCCAGCCAACGCAATAGCTGGCGCAGGCGGATCAGGTACTGCGCCGCTTCGTCGGCTGAACGCAAGTCTGGCTCGGTGACCATTTCCACCAGTGGGACACCGCAGCGGTTGAAGTCCACATAGCGCTTCCCATGTTCATATCTGGTCTTCCCGGCATCCTCCTCCAGGTGCAGTTTGGTGATATTCACCCGTCGTTCCGTCCCATCCGGCATCGGCAGGTCCATATACCCCCCTTTCCCAATCGCTTTGTCGTACTGTGTGATCTGGTAACCCTTGGGGAGATCAGGATAAAAATAATTCTTACGGTCAAAATACGAGGTCAGGCGGATCTCAGCATGCATTGCGGCAGCCAGCAGCGCGCCTTTGCGAACCACTGCTTCATTCAAAACCGGCAGTACCCCCGGCAGCCCGGAGCACACTGGACAGATATTCGTGTTTGGGGGTTCTTCCCATGAATCCGCTTTGCAGCCGCAGAATATCTTCGTGGTCGTATTCAACTGGATATGTGTTTCAAGCCCAATAACAACTTCATATTCGGTCATAATTTCTTCTTTCAATTACATCTAAACACTGTGGCTGAATTTATCCGCCAGAATACCAAATACTGGATAGCGAAAATCCTTTCCAGTGAAAGCTGAGAAAGCTGCCGCAAGATCAATCAAGCTCAAAATCAACAACACAAGAATCATGATGCTCATCAAACCCATACCTATCAACATCAGACTCATGGCGATTAAAATGAGTATGAGAGGATTCCCTAATTCAATCATATCCATAAGAATATTTGCACCAAAAGTGGTGGCAATCATCCAGAAAAATATCTGAAAAAATTGCATTCCAAATAACACCACTGCTACCAGCATTAATAATCCATCATACAAAGCCGCTTGAATTGCATGGAAGCTAACGTATTCAGACTCTCTCCTTTTGACCAACCAGATGATCAACGCAGGAATAAAACCTAAGAAGTAAGCGAGTCCTGCTGCATTCTTCTCTTCTGGCAGGATTTCCCGGGAGGTTGTTCCGCTCATCCATTACTCTCAATTGATCTCAGCACCTGGGGTTGTTGTTTCCGCCAATCAGCATGTTGAGTCGCCTGCTCAAAAGCATAACCCACCTGGAATAGCGTCTCTTCTTTGAAGTCCGGTGCCATAAGCTGAACCCCGATCGGGAGTCCTTCCTCATCGAACCCGGCCGGGATGGACATACCAGGAATGCCGGCATGGTTGGCAGGAACAGTGAATTGGTCTGCATACTGCATCAGGATCGAATCGCCGTATACATCACCCATTCTGAAAGCGCTTGTCGGTGTGGATGGCGTCAGGAATGCATCCACCACATACTTCCCCTGGGGGTCGAATCCTGCTTCAAAATCAGAGCGGATCATGCTGCGAACCTGCAAGGCACGCTGGTAGTATTGCTCGCTGAACTGCGCTGCGCTGACGTACATCCCCATAAGTATCCGCAGTTTGGGCTGCAGACCAAGGGCTTCCGAACGCGTCTGGCGGTACATCTCATGCCGGTCGCGGAAGCTGGATCCGGTGCGGTAGCCATATTTGACACCATCATAACGGTGCAGGTTTGAAGCGGCTTCCACCCGGCTGATCACAAAATAAACCGGGATGCCGTAAGCCGAGTTGGGCATTGGAATATCTTCCACAATCTCTGCCCCCTGCTTTGCCAGGATTTCCGCGGATTGTAAGACCGTGTTCCGGATTTCATCTGGCAGAGGTTCTTTCACCATTGCGCCGGTTTTTGGGTCAGGAAAGACGATCTCCATCATATCAGGCGACAGCCCAATTCGCATCCCCTTGACACCTTTATCAATGCTTCCCATGTAATCCGGGACAGGCACTCGTGCTGCGGTGCTGTCACGAGGGTCCGGGCCGGCAATGACACCCAGCATCATAGCTGCGTCACGCACGTTTCGTGCAAGAGGACCGGGGCAGTCCAAAGATGAGCCAAACGCGATCAGCCCGTAGCGCGGAACCCTGCCGTAGGTCGGCTTTAACCCAACCACACCGCAAAATGCCGCAGGTTGACGGATTGAACCGCCCGTATCTGTCCCCAGGGACAGGAAAACTTCACCTGCAGCAACGGAAGCAGCTGACCCACCTGAAGAGCCGCCCGGCACCCGGGAGGTGTCCCAGGGATTGCGGGTGGCAGGTTGAAAAGCGGAAGACTCCGACGAGGAGCCGTAAGTGAACTCATCCAGGTTTACTTTGCCCAGCGTGAGCGCACCGGCGGCTTCAAGCCGTGCAACCGGTGTGGCTGTGTAAGGTGCAACAAAATTTGACAGGATACGGGAACCGGCCGTGGAAGGCGTTCCCTTCTGGCAGAAAATATCCTTGATCGAAACCGGCACACCAGCCAGGGGGCCAACTTCTTCCCCTGCACTGACACGCTGATCAATTTCCTGCGCTTGCTGTCGTGCCCGATCCGCCGTCAATGTGATAAAGGCATGCACTTTCGACAGGTCTTCCTCATTCAGGTCCCCATAATCCAGCGTGCCGGGCTGACCGTCAACCGCTTCAATGCGCCTCTGGGCTTCTTCAAGCACCTCAACAGCAGAAATTTCCCCTTTCTTGACTTTGCCAGCAATATCAAATGCAGATAATTCCAGTAATGACGCCATGGTTTAATCCAGTTTTGTTGGTGGTTTATCGGGGACAATGAAGTAACCATCATCCATCTGTGGGGCTTGGGCCAGAATATCCTCCGGGTTATCGCAAGGCACCCATTTATCCTCGCGCAGCGGAGGGCTGCTCTGTTCGGTGTAGGGTACCCCATGCGATGCAAGAGGGACATCATCATCGAGGGTCACGGTTTCCAGCTGGTGGATAGCTCGCAGCTGGCTGTTGAGCTCTCCGCGCAGGTATTTTGCTTCTTTTGGATCAAAGGCAAAAGCTGCCAGGTTTACCAGGTGTTCAAATACTTCAGGGGTGATTTCATCGGTCATAAGACGGTTTCCAATCAAATTATTGGTCTATCGTAATCTGAAGTATATGATACCTTAAAGTCCCCTTTAACGAATATGGATGGGTGCTTTCAACTGGCGGTTTTCGCTTTCGATTTTCTAAACATAACATCCATAATGATCAATTGATTGGCATCCTAATTGCACCATTCTTAAAATTAAGATGCGTAATCAAACTCTTTTGAGAAGGAGAAATATCTTCCGATTGACATGCCTGGTCAGCCTGCTGATGGTCCTCACGCCATCTCATGCAGGTTCTTCGCAGCCATTAAGGCCTGATGAGGATGCCATTTCAGATTATCTGAACACGCATCCCCTGATCACGTCGACTGGAACTGAAATCCTGGACGTGACTATCCAGGGTGAAGCGTTGGTGATCGACCTGTCTGAATCCATCCTACCGGATGGCGTTTATGATGAGCAGGTCTTCACCCAGCTTCAAGCTGACCTCGACCTTGCACTGCAGGTCAACCTTTTCTACATGACCAGCTTTCAAGGTGGAAGGAGAGCCGCTTGAATATTGGGGGCGCCCTGCTCCTGACCTTGAGCCCTGAGATAGATTCACCCGGTCATTGAGCAGCTCACCAATTTCAGGCCCCCTCTCAGGCGTGAAGATCGCCCTCAGCCCGGGGCATGGCCTATATTGGAATGAAACTTATTCTGACTGGCGCTATCAGCGGATCGAATTTTTTGGAATCCGCGAGGACACCGTCAACGCGGAGATCATGCGTTATGTTCAGGCGGCCCTGATAAGCCAGGGGGCAACCGTGATCCAGCTGCGTGAGCTGGACTTCAACGCCCGGACAGGTATAACCGGCTATCCCGCCTGGCACGAATCCACCCGGCGCTATGCCATCTATGAAGGCCTCCCGTCCTCTGTGTATGATGGGAGCAATAATAACTACAACAGCGATATCCGCGCCAGGCCCTACATGGCAAACTACTACGGTGCTGACCTGTTTATCAGCCTGCATAACAACGGCTGGAACGGTGACTTGAGGGGCACTGAAACTTACTACGATATCAACAACCACCCCGACTCTGGTGATTTTACCAATGCAATTCATGAAAGCGTTATCAGCACCATCCGTGAGGATTACGACCCGGATTGGATTGACCGCAATGTACGTGCGACCGATTGGAGCTACGGTGAGATCTACTTTGCGGAAATGCCGGCCGTCTTGCTTGAGTTAGCCTTCATGGACAACCCCATCGATAACAGCTATCTCCAGGATGACTCCTTCAAACGCCTGGCAGCCAGGGCAATAACAGAGGGTATATGTACGTATCAGGGTGTGACCTGTGAGAATATCACCATTTCATTGCCAACAGTGGTCGAGACACCCACCCTGACACCCCCATATGACAGCGGGATGTGCGGCTCAGGATGGTATGAACTAACCAACCCACGTGGCGAGTCAGCTTATCTGATGCCTAACACATATAGTAGTGAACAGAGTACCCACCAGGCAAACTGGGAAGCAGATTTACCTTTCAGCGGTGAGTACCGTGTTGAAGCATTCATCCCGGATCACAGAGCGATCGAGTGGCAGTGCCCGGATAAACAAATCGTTTGGGATACCGGTAACGCCATCTACGAAATCACTCACACCAATGGAAGTTCAACATCCACCATCAATCAAGCCCCCATTGCCGATGACTGGGTTGACCTGGGGATTTTTTATTTCAACGGCAGCACCCCGACCGGCGTCACGCTTGCAGACACGACCGGGGAGGAATTCCAGACAACCACTGTTTCGGCCAGTGCGATGAAATTCACCCTGATAAGGCGTATTGCTGATGACCTCACCCACAATTTTTACCTGCCGTTCATCCAATTTGAAGAATCAGCCGATAATCCCCCATAAAATCTCCAATTTGATCGATTTTTTTATGATTATTTTTCCAGGCGATTCATCATGTGTCATCATAACGATCGTCTGGATCTATTTTAGCTACTGAACAATGAGTTTCCTTGGTTTATCTCAAGGCACCCAGACATCCGGATAGAGGTCAATATTATGATCATCTGTCAACTGGATCATCTCGCTGCCATCCGTATTCATCATCCACAGGTTATACAGATCACCATCGCGCACGTGGTAAACGATCTTCGACCCGTCCGGGAACCAATTGACCGAAGCTTCCATAGCTGCATCGTCGGTCAACTGGCGTAATCCACCATCATCAGCAGTGGTATCAAAGAGGAACAGGTCGCTGTTTTCTCCCTGGTTTTGAACAGCAAAAATGAACTGCCTCCCATCCGGTGAGATAGCCGCTTCGAACGCAAAAACATCATCCCCTGAAATGCGCTCAATATTGCTTCCATCCGGTGCTATCGTATAAACTGCCGGTACGAAATCTTCCATGAAAGAGATGAAGGAAATGAACTCGCCCGTCCTGGACCAACGCGGACCGTAATCCGGGATATCCAGGATTTCGAGAATCTTGGTCAGATTACTCCCATCAAGGCTCATGGTGTAAATATCCGGGATATTCTCCGGTTCGTTGGCGTGATCGGATTGGAAGACGATCTGCATGCCATCCGGTGACCAATCCGCATTATTCGATCGGAAATCCGTGACCTGGGTCAGGTTGCTCCCATCGGGTTCAACGGTGTATAGATTCCAGACATCAACCACAACGAAGAGGATCTTGCTGCCGTCTGGGGACCAGCGCGGAAAGGCAAGGTTATCCAAACCGGTTTCCAGCAAGGTGATCTCACCCGTTTCCAGGTCCATCAAATGCAGCAAGCGTGAGTCCTCGTCCCCACTGCGGTTGGACACAAACGCAACCTGGGGATTTTCTGGCTCTGTTGTGGGTGTGGGTGATGGTTCAATGGTGGGCGTCGGCGGGGGGATTGTGTTTGTCGGTTGTGCAGGCGGTTCTTCGGCTGGTTCCTCTGGTGCTGCTTCCTGTGGTTCAGGCATTTCATCTTCTACCGGAGGTGCGCCGGTGCAGGCGGAAAGCACCAGCAGGCATGAACATATAAATATTATTAACCCCTGATATAAGTGTTTTCTCATTTCATTCTCCTCACCAAAATCAATTTACGAACATACAATGTCTATACAAATTATACATGAGTGGAGTATCCAATTCAATTCACCTGCGAAATTAATTTTGGGTAGACACGGAGGTCTACCCCTACCCTAAAAAATCGCACACTACTCGACTGTATGTGCATGCTATAATCTGGATACCATTCCCACAGGACCTACACAATGACCCCCGATCAACAACCTAAAAATAAGCTTCCATCCATCAATCCCAGGAAAAGTGACCATTTACAGAACCTGGAAAAATCTCTGCCGCTTGTGTTGTTCTTCGCTGGGTTGATCGTTTATCTCCTGACGAGATTTATCCATTTGCCGGATTTCCCAATCTACTTCTTCACAGATGAAGCCATCCAGTCCCAGCGTGCAGCGGACCTGATCGAGAATGATTTTCACAGTGCAGATGACACACTTCTGCCGACCTATTTCGAGAACGGCGGCCAATACAACCTCAGCCTTTCGGTCTATGCCCAGGTGCTGCCAACCATGGTTTTTGGAAAATCGATATGGGTCACACGGGGTGTCTCAGTGCTGATCAGCCTGTCTGCGGCAATCAGCCTGGCCTTGATCTTGAAAAATACCTTCAACAGCCGCATTTGGTGGCTTGCCCCGTTGATTCTGTCCTGCATACCAGCCTGGTTCCTGCATTCCCGCACCGCCTTTGAGACGGTTATCATGACATCCTTGTATGCAGTTTTCCTCTACTTTTACCTGCGGTACCGCAATGGAAAGCCGTGGACTCTCCTGCTTGCACTGGTCTTCGGTGGGTTGGCTTTCTATACTTACAGTCCCGGACAGGTAATTGTGGTCCTCACCGGGTTGGTGATGCTGGTCGTGGATGCAAAACACCACTGGCAGCACCGCAAGATCGCCCTGGCAGGCCTTATTTTGCTTGCTCTCCTGGCCTATCCCTATATGCGCTTCATCCTGAACCAGGATCAGGCTCCCCTCCACCATCTCACCATGCTCAACTCATACTGGGTCAAGCCCATCCCCCTCTATGAAAAAATCCTGACTTATCTCATCCGCTACCTTAAGGGACTCAATCCCTTCTACTGGTTCAGCTCAAACCCGCCTTTTTTGAACAAGATATGGCCAAACCTGAAGCTCCCCGCATGGTTATTCTCCAATCAACTGGACCTCACCCGGCACACGATGAAGGGATATGGGCATATAATCTGGGTCTTCTTCCCATTCTGGGTTATCGGATTGATTCGGTGCATCAAAGGTTTCAAGAAACCTACTTACCGAACTATTCTGCTGTCCATGTTGATCGCACCAAGCGGCGCGGCCATTGTGGATTGGGGCATCACTCGCGGGATGGTTTTTATCCTCCCCTCTGTCATCATGATCGCAATCGGACTTGAAAAGGCTGTAGATTGGTTGATGGTGCGGGTGAAGAGATTGCCCTTTCTTCGTACTGCCATTCTCTGCACAATCCTCCTCACCGTGTTCAGCTTCTGGATGACCTTCGACGCACTCAAGAACGGTGCCACCTGGTATGACGACTACGGTATGGCAGGCATGCAGTACGGCGGCCAGCAGGTGTTTACCCGCGCAGAAGAAATTGCCCGCTCTCAACCAGAGACGTCAGTGCTGGTCAGCTCGACCTGGGCAAACGGACCGGATGTGCTCCTGCGCTACTTCCTGGATGACATGCCCAATGTGCGCATGGGTAATATCAATGCTTTCGCCATACAATATCGTCCTTTAGACCACAACACCCTCTTCATCATGACTGATGAAGATCTGGTCTTTATCGAGGAGTCCGAGAAATTCACCAATGTCACCGTTGAAGAAACGCTTCCCTATCCTGATGGAAGTGATGGTTTCTACTTCGTACGCCTGGATTATGTGGACGATATTGAAGAGATACTGGCTGCAGAACGAGCTGCCCGGCAGGCTCTTCTAAGTGACGTTATCTCGCTTAACAGGAGGCAGGTTGAGGTGCAGTACCCGGCTCTTGACATGAACGAGATATATCATGTCTTTGACGGTGACCCAACCACACTGATTCGCACGCTTGAAGCCAATCCCTTGCGTTTGATCCTGACTTTCCCGGAACCCATCAATCTCCAACGGATTACGGTCATCATCGGCGGCACGCCAACTCGTGTAACAGCTTTAGCTTATCTCGGCGATATCAAACTGGCAACGCTTTCAGATCAAGTTGACCTCGCTGCTGTAAAACGAAACATCATCCTGGAATTTTTTCCCGCGATCCAGGCGGACAGGTTGGAAATTGACATCCTGAACACCCACGATGGCGAAATCGCCCACGTCCATCTTTGGGAAGTGACGATCGAGTAAATCCCAATACATCACACATCTTATATGTCCTTATACATTTCCTTGTGGGAAAGTAAGTACAGGTATAATGTTAGCGTAAACTTTACCCAAACATACTTTTCGAGGGAGTTATGTCACATAAACTTGATTGGATCGATGAAGAACTCAATAATCTACGAGAAACCGGGCTATACAACACCATCCGTACCCTGAGCTCACCGCAGGGTGCCTGGCTGGTTGTGGACGGCAGGCGGGTGCTGAATTTTTGTTCAAACAACTATCTGGGGTTGGCAAACCATCCCAGAATAGTAGAAGCTGCCCGGAAAGCCATGGATAACTACGGCGTTGGCCCCGGCGCAGTACGGACGATCGCCGGTACGATGGACCTGCACCTGGAACTAGAAAGACGGATCGCAAAATTCAAACGGGTGGAAGATGCTATCACCTTTCAATCGGGTTTTACCGCTAATACCGGCACCATCCCTGCCCTGGTTGGGAAGGGTGATATGATCTTTTCGGATGAACTCAACCATGCTTCCATAATTGACGGCTGCCGGCTGTCAGGCGCACCCATCAAACGCTATACCCATGCTGATCCTGCCTCCCTGGAAGCCGTCATCAAGGAGAACGAAGGCGGCTATCAACGCGGGCTGATCATCACGGACGGCGTCTTTTCAATGGATGGCGATTACCCCCCCTTGGACAAACTGACAGAGATCGCCAAGGCACATGACCTGATGCTGATGGTGGATGATGCACATGGCGAAGGTGTCCTGGGAGAAGGCGGCCGGGGTATCGTGGACCATTTCCACCTGCACGGCCAGGTGGATGTAGAGGTGGGTACATTCTCCAAGGCGTTTGGCGTGATGGGCGGCGTGGTTGCCGGTGATGCCCGGATCATCAACTGGCTCAGGCAGCGAGGGCGTCCCTTCCTGTTCTCCTCGGCGGTGACCATCCCCGATGTCGCAGCAACCATCGCGGCGATTGACATGCTGGAAGAATCGACTGAACTGGTCGATAGGCTGTGGTCGAACGCAAAATTCTTCAAAGATGAGATGAAAAACCTCGGGTTTGATACCGGAAAGAGTATGACCCCCATCACCCCTGTCATGCTCGGAGAAGCTAAGCTGGCACGCGAGTTCAGCCGCCAGCTCTATGAAAATGATGTGTTTGCCATGGCACTGGGTTTCCCAACCGTCCCAAGGGGTAAAGCACGCATCAGGGTGATGATCTCTGCAGCCCACACGCAGGAAGACCTTGAACAGTCCTTATCTGCTTTTGCTGCGGTCGGGAAGAAGTTGGGTGTTATTGATTAACCCCAAGAAACTTGTCATGCATGCTTCGCAGTGCATGACCTACAAATAAAGCGGACTAAAGTCCGCACTCCGAAAAAAAAGAAAGTGTGTAGATCACGCACAGACGATTGGTTTATATCAAATCGCTCACTGCGACAATGTTTTTGTCATTGCGAGCTCCTGACCGAAGAGAATAGGGCGTCATAGTCCCCGAAGCGGTAGCGGAGAGGGAGGCAATCTCGAGATTGCTTCCTTACAGGACGCTTTGCAGTCACTTCGTTCGCAATGACAAAGCTAGTGGTGTATTACAATTCACCATTCCCCACTCACTACTCACCCTATGAACAACAAGCTTTCAGCTTTGAGCTTTCACCTAATAGCGTTATTCCTCATCTGATGTGACATCCCGGAAAGACCCATCAACCACTTCTGCGGTTTCCTCGTCAGTGGTCACTTCTATGTCCTTCAACTGCGCGAGGGTCTTACGGTGTTCCTCAACCACATCATCCGGGCATAATTCGATGAACAAATACCCACCTAACCAGACCACCAACCCATCATCAATTGGATTGATCGGCATAATATCCACCGGAACGACCAAGTAGACCAACGCACCAATCGGGAGCAGTTTTAATAATGGACTCACCCGATTATCCTTGAAAAGTTTGACAATCAAACGCAAATTATTGTACAAGCCATTAAAGAATCCCTCATTTGCCCTGCGCGCCCGGTCAAGGGGATTGTTATTGTTTTCAGCCATATTATTGCTCTCCATTCTTTGTAAACATCTTCTGCCGCCGCCAATTGATGAACGGGGCAGCAATCCTGCGAATTATGTATTTGAGAACGATCGGTGAAAGCCAACGACCACCCTCCCGATAATGCACCCGCAGCATCTCAGGCCAACAGCGGTCATCTGCCATGATCGTCTTCGCATCACCGTGCAAGCGAAAACTCGCCCAGGTGCGATCCGGAAGGTACACAAGCGGAGCCTGCCCTGCTAACCGAACCCACAGGTCGTAATCCATTGCGAAATAAAAGCTGGGGTCCAGCGGACCGACCTTTTTCCATAAATCCGCCCTGAAAAAAGTAGCCTGCTGTGGAATATGAACGTAGCCTCTCCTCAGACGGGCAAGACCCGTCTGGGCTGCAGGAAACTGTCCTATTTTTTGATCACTCGCATCAATAAAATCACAATCACCATAAACCAACCCGACCTCCGGATGGGTTTCCAGGTAACTAACAGCTTCCGCTACAGCCCCAGGGTGATATACGTCATCTGAGTTCAGCCATGCGAGGTACTTCCCCTTCGCTTTGGCAAAGCCTTTATTTATAGCGTCCGTCTGCCCTTTGTCGGGGATCGACTCCCAATAACTTACCCGGTTTTCGTATACCTTGATGATCTCAACACTGCCATCTGAAGAAGCGCCATCTATAATGATGTATTCGATTTTGGGATAATCCTGCGACAGCACCGATTCAATCGTCAGGCGCAAGAATTGAGCCTGGTTGAAAGACGGGGTCACAATGGAGACAAGCGGTTTTTCTGACATATTGTCGTGGTGTGATTGATTTTCTGAGCTATACTCGAGCAACTGCGACTTAATTATACTGAGGATGGGATTTAAACAAAGGGTGCGTAATATTCACAAGTAGTGTGAAAATTTCAATTCCCCTCATTCACGATAAAGATGGATGATTCGCCACCTTTAGAACTGTGAATCCAGGTGAGGGTCTTAAAACGCTGATCGAAACATAGATCCACAAAAACATCAGGTGATGCATGATCAAGGTAGATCGCAGAGATATTTTGAGCAAGGATCCACTCACCAAACACATCAGAGGATTCAAATTCCGGGATATCCCCACTGCAGAAATTCGCCACCTGCCGATCTGCCAGGAACACCACGGATGGCGTACAGGTCAGCACAATATCTCCAGGTTTGGTTTCTTCTTTTAAAATCAGTGACGCCTGTTCCTGCGGGTCCTGCCCCAAAACCCTTGGTTCATACACAGGTGTATTCATTCTCAATAATAATGCCGCAGTCAATAATAACATCAACGCCATATCCCGCCAGTTCGAATGGGTTTCGGACTGCTTTGCCAGGATGCTTGCCAGCACAAGCCAAATGAGGAACACAGTCATCCCCAGCAGGATCGCCTGGTCTCCCTTGACAATAGAGGCAACCAGCACAACCCCTAATAACCCAATCCAAATCCATTTTTCCCAGGTCTTATTGAGCCCCTTCAGCAAAGCGTTCAACCCGATGATTGCCAGTGAAAAGACCACAGAGTGGAACAGACGGAAATACCCCACCCGGACAAGTGTCCGCGCAATACCAGCAGCAAGAGGGATAAACCAGATGAGATGGAGAACCGCCAGGGGAATCTTCTTTTGTTGAATGAATGCAATCAAGCCTCGCAGGGCCAGCAGAGCAAGGAATATCGCATAACGTCTGTAATAGGCCGTCAGGTATAAGCCCGGCAGGGTTTTGATTACCGCCCAAAGGCGGCTCAGGTAAGCACCGGGATTGCGTGATATGGCTTTAAAAACCGAGTAATCATTTTCCTCAGGCGTACCAAACAACTCCCGGGCAGCATAGAAACTCTCAACTGGAGCACCAAATCGAGCTTCCGACTCGGGCATGTCCACTTCCTGCCCCTGTTCAAACGCCATGTACGATCTCCCCTTCATGCCGGTGTCATAGTCACCGGTCAGCACGCCGCGAAAAAATACATACCCCACAGTCAATGCCACGAAAGGGATCATCAGTGCCATAACTAATTTCAGCCAGTTATGATGCTTCAACCCCTGCCAGAGAACAAACACTGTAAGGACTATGATCAGGATCATCGCATCACCGCGCGTCAACATCCCCAGTCCCAGCCAGAAGGATGCCCACCAGATATGCTTGATGTCTTTCGTATTGATAAAATTCACCACACGCGCGAAAGCCAGGGCTGTGAGTCCAGCATAGAGGATATCGGTCGGGTATTCAAAATTTAGCGTCAGCACCGGGGAAACAAACAGGAACCCGATGATGATGATCGGCTTGAAATGATCCTTAAGCGCTTCCCCCACCTGCCAGTTGGCGATGAACAGGATACTGAACAAAAAGAAACGCATGATCGAATCAACATGGATCAACCAGAACGCAGACCCACGGAAAAAGATGTAAGAGATCATCGCTAAAAAGCTGTAAAGGGGACTGAACCCCAGTTCCGGCAGCTGACCTGAAAACATATCCCTGCCGCTGACAATGTAGTACGTCTCATCCCACGGGGAAATATCGCTCAGGTTGGGCAAAAACCACGGTAGATAGATCAGAACAGCAGCAAGGTAGATATAAAAGACAGGTGAAGTCACCAGGCATTTCAGGCCAGTTTTTATCCTGTCCCAAAGTTTCGATAGGTGATTTTGATTCTTCTTATCATCCATTGCAATACATTCTCAATACTAAAAGTAACTTCTTTATAACAGATTTATTCGTCAGATGCCTCTTGCCAGTGCACACCCTGCTGATCCACAACCAACTGCTTTCTCTTATGCTGAAGTTTTCGGCGGGCCTTGCGGTACCACAGAAACAGCCCACCCAAACCCAACGCCCCTCCAACAGCCTGGAGCCATTTATACCAGATGGACAGGACAGCCCCAGGTTGGATGCGCCATGCCTGTCTGAAATGCTCTAAAGCCTTCTTAGGCATCCCAGCATCGATCAACCTCCTGGCAGAAAAAGTATGCAGACCGGCTTTGATCTTCTGGTCATGCGCTTCAAAAACATCTGAAAAAGCCGCTTCGTCCCTCAAGCCGTCCACAAAAGAAAACGCTTCATCTACAAATTTGGCTGACTGGGCAATCGTTTTTGCGTCTTCATGGGTGCGTTCAACTGCCCAATATGCGTTAAGATACTTTAATTGGATATGTTGATGCTATGCGCACCCACAATTCGTGATCCAGGATCAGGTGGCTCTCTGGACGAAGGTAATTCGCATGCTCGAGGGCTTCCCTGCGCATAAAAACGGCTGGCTGAAGCAGCACATTGAACGCCAGCAGGTCGTCCAGCGTGTACTGCCGATAAGGATGCCAGTCCAGCAGGTGCCCTTCCCCATCAACCATAACCCCGTTCCCATACACCATGCCCAGGTCTGGGTTAGCAGTCAATGCTGCAACCGCCTGGCTGACCACGTCACAACTGTAATAAACGTCATCGGAATTGATCCAGGCGACGATCTCCCCGGCTGCTCTGCTAAAGCCCTTGTTGATGGCATCCGCCTGTCCCTGGTCCTTCTCTGAAGTCCAGTAAACCAGCCTATCCTCGTAGCGCTGGATGATCGCCTGGCTGCCATCGGTTGACGCCCCATCAATGACAATATACTCAATATGCGGGTAATCCTGGCATAGTACAGACAACAAGGTCTCTTCAATATACTGCGCCTGGTCATATGAAGGCGTGATGATGGAAACAAGGGTTTTATTCATTGGAAATTAAAACAGCTCTTCATAATCCACTTTGGGAAAAACGGTCAGCTTCCCACCCACTGTCGCATCCAGGATCTGCCGCCCATCTGCTTCGAACGCTTCACGAGCCATGTAGTAAGCCCGTTCGGAACCTTCCAGATCTGGCAGCTGCCACTTGAATCCCTTCCCAAAATAATTAGCACTGAAATGATTGGGATCCTCGCCCTGGGAGGTCACCACGGTATTAGCCGGGCCTTTGGTGGCAAAATTATGATCCACGCCAATCAGGATCGCTTCTGAAAAGCCCATAAAATAAGCCAGCTGCAGGCTGACATAGGTGACGGTGAATCCTTCAAACAAACGCCCTGTCGCATCTCCATTAAAATCCTCCGGGAGCGTGTAATCCGTATCCAGGAACATAGTATCAGGGTTTGCTTTGAAATATTTCCGAGCACGCCAACTGATGAATTTGGGGATATCCAGCGCTTTCATTTCTGTATGGCACTGCTCCAAAACCAGGTCATTCACCGAAACAAGGCAGGAGGAACGAAATTGATAATCTTCGAATGCCAGGTAGATGCGGTTCATCCCAATGGTGAACTCTCCATCAAGCTTACTGAGGTCCGTTTTGCGCAAACTCGGTCCGTTACCAACCACGAAACACCGCTCCCCCTTAAACCTATCCCGCCAGGCTTCCAGGCGCTCTTTATTCTTCATCCAAACCGGAGAAATGACCCGGGCTATCAGGTGCCGGTCGCGGTTATACCATGACCAGTACCGGTCTGATATTTTCTGCCATGTTGATTCAGGCACAACACCTTTCAGGGTCTGCTTCAGAGACACAGCTTACTCCGTGCTTAATCTGGCGGTGGCCCCGCCGTCAACAACCAGCGCCTGGCCGGTCATGAAGGAGGATTGAACATTGTCCGCCAGGAAGTAAATTGATCGGGCAATCTCTTCAGGCTGCCCCACCCTGCCGTTGACAGTCTTACTTGCCAGGTTTGCCATCTGGTCCATAACATCCCCTTTGCCGGCCATGCCGCGCTTGAAGCTTTCCCGCAGCATGGGTGTATCCACCGCGCCGGGCAAAATGGCATTGACCCTGACATTGTCGGGGGCAAATTCTATCGCTATGGCGCGCGTCAGGGCTAATAATCCACCCTTGCTGGCTGCGTAGGATGCAATCCCGGCAGAGGTTGCCACGGCATGGACAGATGACACATTCACAATCGCCCCGCCGCCTTTTGCTTTCAGGAACGGATAAGCCAATTTCACCCCCAGGAATACAGACCGGAGATTGGAAGCCATCACCCTATCCCACTCTTCAACAGTCGTATCCAGCAGGGTTTTTCCAACCTGGATTGCAGCATTATGCACAACGGCATCCAGCTTATCGGTAAATCCGGACACCTTATCATAAATTAATTTAATTTGCTCAGGGAGGGAGATATCTGCCTGGATATATAAACCGTTCTCGGGGAATCCTTCAAACTTCGGAGCACGATCCACACCGATCACCTTCCATCCTGCTTCAGCAAAAACCCTGACAGTCGCACGGCCGATGCCCCCCGCTGCGCCTGTGATCAGTAATATCCTTTTCTCGTTTTCAGTCAATGTATTCATCCTTTCTACCCTCAACCAGCTCACAATCTGGATTGATCATTTCTGATATCAATTGGCATGCTGCTCCTGCAGAACCTCAAGAAGCTCAGTATTCATTTCCAGCCCAATCAGCAGGTTCCTGATCGTGTTCCAGTGCACCCGTTCCCTGAATTTGGGGCTTGAATTAGCATTATGCGGTGCGAGGAGGACCTGTGTCATCGAAAGCAATGGACTGTTCGCAGGCAGGGGTTCCTCTTCAAACACATCCATCGCCGCACCCCGCAGCCTTCCGCTTTCCAATGCAGTCACCAGGGCTGGCTCATCCACAATCGGCCCTCTTGCTGTATTGATCAACACTGCCTCCGGCTTGCACAGGGCTAATCGGTCTGCAGTTATCAAATGAAAACTCGTCGGGTTCAGCGAACAATTCACACTGATATAATCAGCCTGTTTCAGCAGCGATTCAAGGTCGGTCATCTCAACTTCGTATTTATCCAGGAATTCAGAGGGGATTTCCACGATATCATTACCCAGCAGCTTCATCCCAAATTGATGTGCCCGATGGATGACTGCCTTGCCCACATTGCCAACCCCAATCACACCCAATGTGCACTCGCTGAGCGTTTTGCCATTCAGTTTTTCCCAATGTCCGGTTTTCATATTGTCATCCAGCCATGGGATCTGACGGGCAAAAGCAAGCATATACCCGAGAACGCTTTCCGATACAGGGGTTGTGAAGGCGTTGGGGGTATTACCTACCATCACCCCCAGGTCACCCGCTGCCTCCTGGTCAATCGAATCGATACCCGTCCCCCACTTTGAGATCACGCTCAACCGGGGGGTACAGGCTTCAATCACTCTTCGGGAATAGCGGTCATCCCCACAAATCGTCCCATCAAAATCCCCTGCATAGGCAAGGATCTCCTCTTCAGATAATCGCTCATTGACCTCAGCGATGACCACCTGCAGGCCAAGTTTCTCAAGAATTGGTTGAAACCTGTTCATTTCGGGCAGGATGTAAGGGGCAGAAATCAAAACCGTCTTCATCATGTAATAAACTCCAAATTTTCTTCTGTGTGTAATTTGGGCTGATTCTTATCAACCATAACGCTGTTTATATATCATCTCAGCGATGAGGAAATCCAATTCCTCATCAATGTCCAATGCTTCTTCCGGGGGAATCTCAAACATCAACGGGCGTTCACCCAGGCGGTTTTCCCGCTCAAGAAGTGACTGGCGTGAGAACAGGTAGATACAGGAATTCTCCTCAAAGACCGGAGGCAAGTCCTGCGTCCGCAGCAATATACCCGGGTTGTGATTCAGCGGTTGACCCTTCTTGTCCCACAACCGGGTTTGAAGACGGGTGACGCCAAATAGGGAATCATATTGGGGAAGGCTCTCAAAGAACGTTTTTATGGCAGAGGAAACCGTCTCCGACCGCAGAAGCGGGTTGGTCGAATGAGTCTGCAGGTAATAATCCGACTCAATCACACCTGCATCATGGATGAGGATGTCGTTCATGGGGACTCCGCCTCCCCGTAAGCTTTCCGGACGCTCATGGACAACAACCTCGGGAAATGCTTCTGCTAACCCATCCATGATCACAGGGCTATCCGTATCCACCATGATCGCATCCAATTCAGGTACGGATTGCAGCGTGCTGATGATGTGATGAAACAGCGGCCTTTCAGCGAAAGGACGATAATTTTTCCCAAGAACGCGCTCAGAGTGATGCCGCATGGGGACAAGCGCAATGATTTTATTCGACATAGTTACTCACAATTATGTTTCAGGATTTTATTATATCGCAAACAAGTCAGAGAGCTAAAACACCTAACCCTGGGGTAGGATAAATCCTTTTCCATTCAGCAAACCATTAGAGATGACCTGCATGACGGGTGAATTTTCCGGCAGCAAGTCCTGCCAGGAAAATGATTTCAGCCTCACAAAACCCGGCCACACATTATCTGGCTCAATATAACGGTCGAAAGGCAGGGATGTGCGGTAGAGCTGATAATAAAGAAAACGTCGAGCATTGATCTGATGTGCTTCGAGTACAGGTACGGTTTCGGTATTCAGGAATTCTTCCAGTTTTGCCATGTACACCTGTTTGGAATCGGGGAAGTAAACGGTATCCAGTTGTGTGAACCGGGCTTGCCCAGCGCATAAAACTGGTGCCCCCATGATCGAGGCTTCCATTCCGATAGTTGAGTTGTAGATCATCACAAATTTTGCACGCTGGATCATTTCATAGGAACTGAAATAATCCTCCGGCCCAACAAAGATGACATTCGACAGCGCTTCCACACCCCTGTCCTGGACCCAATCAGACACACTTTCCTGACTCGCTTTGCCAGGCCTTGATTCATCCGGATGTGCCCTGATCACAAATAATGTTTCAGGATGTGACTTGATCACCCGCAATACCCTCTCCAACCAGGCAAACATATGCGGAAAGTTAGTATTGGCATGAGGTTGGCTGGTGTCAAAGATCACATTGGTGAATATCGGGACAACTTGCTTGAAGGATTCAATTTTCTGGACAAACTCCCCATCCAGCCCAGTCATCTCAGGCCAAAATTGAACACCGGCCATGCTGAAGTCACCTTTAAAACGTTGAGAGAGGTATTCATCCAACTGCTGATTCTGTTCATCAGAGAGCTGAAAATCATCCGATATATCCACTGGATAAGCTGTGGCATCTCCTTCAGTAATAAAACACGAAAAAGGCAGCAACCCTACTTCATGTGAATAAGCCGGTGCACCAAATTTCCTGGCCATCCAGCGAGCTGTTGCCTCTGGGAACTGCATCCCGTTGAAAATAAAAACGGATGATGGGTTCAATTCATATAATAATTTTTCAAACTGCACAGCAATTTTATACGCAGAAAGGATATAGTGACGGTAGAGGATTTGTGTGTCAAGATCATCATGGAGGTGATGCCTTCGTAAAACCCAGCGCATGGAGGGTAGGCATAAATACCCCAACGGGATTCCATCGTAGCGAAAATGACGTAACCTGGATACATCAAGATTTTGCAGTGATTTTGCCAGGTCAGAAGACGGAAAGAACTCCATTTTTCTGAGATATTGTTTATAATTTATCGTTCTTGACTGGTTGATACACTTCTGACAGGGTGGGACCTTCCTCACATCTGTTCGATCTGTCCCCAGAACACACCGTGTCATCCCCCAATGACATACAAATTTGACCAACCTGACGCCTTGCAACCGCAGTGACCACCCGGTCAGCATCGCAAACGCAGCATTCAAGCTGAGCCCTGAAATTCTTGTGGAAGCATTGAAGGAAATAACTATTTTATCAGGGTCAGGATTCGGTGCTGATTTGGCGACTACATTCGCCATACTGCGCATATCCTTATTAACATCCCCACGCAAGAATTGCTCTTTGAAATATTGATTCGCCTGTTTGATCAATTGCATTTTTTTTGTAATTTATTGACTGTAGCGGCGCAGTTTATTCAGCGAGGACTGCTCACTCTCGTAAACATGCTTTTCTCCATCCCCCATTGCCTTCTCAGTCACTCGGACATATTTAACAAGTGTACGAACCCCATGCGGTTCGACAGAAGCCGCCTGGTCAGAGCCCCACATCGCCCGGTCAAGCGTGACATGCCGTTCAACAAGGCATGCACCCATCGCCACCGCCAGCGCAGAAGGGACCAGACCAACTTCATGCCCCGAATAGCCGATCGGGCAGGAGAATTTATCAAGCAGTGTCTTGATCATCTTCAAATTCAACTCTTCAGGTGGGCAGGGGTAGCTGCTGGTCGTATGGCATATCAGGAGATTGTCACTATTGAGGATAGCAACTGCTTCTTCGATCTCATCCATGGTGGACATCCCGGTAGACAGGATGACAGGCCGACCCGTTTTTTTGATCGCTCGCAGCAATTCGTGATCGGTTATCAAAGCGGATGGCACCTTGTGTGCTGGGGGGGAAAATGTGTCGATGAATTCCAATGAGGGGACATCCCAGGAGCTGGCGAGCCAATCAATCCCAAAGGATTTGCAGCAGGCGTCAATTTCTTCATATTCAGCCTGGCCAAACTCCACGATATGACGATACTCAAGATAAGTAATATAACCCCAGGGAGTATCCCGCATCTGATTTTTTTGGTGATCAGGAACGCAAATCTCAGGTGTGCGCTTCTGGAACTTGACAGCATCCACACCCGCCTCAGCGGCGGCTTTGATCAATTCTTTGGCTGTTTGAACGCTGCCATTGTGGTTGATCCCCACCTCTGCAACAATATAGGTCGGGTGTCCATCTCCTACCTTGCGGTCCCCAAGATTAATTTCTCTTGTCATCCTTCGCTCCTTAAAATGCACATTCTTGCGCACATCATACTTTAGTATATTTTGTCAAAATCAAATCGCAGACTTCCCGCACAGCCCCATGTCCCCCCGGATTGGTCAAAACCTGGTCAGCTTCTCTTTTTACGTCAGGATGGGCATCAGAAACCACAGCAGCACATCCAACAATCTCAAAACAGGGAAGATCGTTCACGTCATTGCCAATATAAATGGCCTCCGCAGGATCTATTCCGTGCTCTTCAAGATAGGCTGTCAGAGTCCCCACCTTATCTCCCACACCATGGAAATACGGCAGGCCAATTTTCCTGGCGCGGGCTGCCACTACCGGGTTGGGTTCGCTTGAAATAATGACCCCCCTGAAACCAGCCTCCAGGAGCATCTCCACACCCATCCCATCCCCGCGGTTGGCAGCAACAGATTCAATCCCGTTCTGATCCACCCACACCCGGTTATTCGTCATTACACCATCAAAATCGAATACCACCAACGAGACCTTTTCAGGCCAAGGTCGTGGGATGCGACCGGGATGGACCATATCCAGTTCCCCCTCACGGACAAGCCTTTCAGCGTGAGTCCAGTCCTGTAAATCATCAATATCCACCTTGAATGCTGGATCGATGAAAACCGGCAGGATCACATCACCACTGATCGAGTTCTGTTCCAGGATCACCTCAGGGCGGACGACATCAATATGCCCTGTCTGCCAGAATACAGGCGGCAGTTTTTGCCTGGGTGAGTTGTACGGTTCATTGATCCCCTCCACTTGCAGCAAAGGCTCCATCTGGCCTTCAGGACTGATGCGCCACATCTTATGGGGGTTTTCCCCGGCAGGCACCACACCGCGCACCGAATCCGCGTCAGGGTTATTTACAAGTTTCTTGACTGCGCGGTCGATCATGTCCTTTGGACGAATGGGTGACGTTGGCCTTAACTGAACAACATAATCAGGGAGATATCCCTCATGCTTCGCCAGCCATCTCACGGCATGTTCAATGACCGGCAGGTCTCGTGTGTCATCCTGTGCCAAATCCGCAGGACGCATAAAAGGCACTTCTGCACCAAAATTGCGTGCTATTTCAGCGATCTCATGATCTTCTGTGGAAACGATCACCCGTGAAACTGACTCGGCCTGCAGGCCGGCTGCGATGCTGTAAGCGATTAATGGATAGCCGGCAAAGTCACGGATATTTTTTCGAGGAATGCCCTTTGATCCTCCGCGTGCCAGGATGATTGCCAATACTTCAGGTTTGTTTACCATGCTGTCCACCCCCCATCTACCACCAGGTTAGCTCCGGTCATATAAGATGAAGCATCTGATGCCAAGAACACGATCGCACCATCCATCTCATCCTTGTTTGCCATCCGCCCCATCACCGTCCGGGCTGAGTAGGCTTTCAGGAATGTATCGTCATGATTGTTAAAGACACCGCCTGGCGTCAGCGCATTCACCCGGATGGGTTTACCGGCATAATAGGTCGCCAGATAACGGGTCAGGCCCAAGACGCCGGCTTTGCTGACCGTGTAATACACAGGTTTATACTGTCGTGGACCATCCGGACGCTCATACAAGCGCTGGTCCGGCCCCACCAGACCATAGGTTGAGCAAATATTGATGACCACGCCGTTACCCTGCAACACCATCTGCCGGGCTGCTGCCTGGCACGCCAGGAACATCCCTGTCAGGTTGACGTCAATCGCCTGCTGCCATGACTTAAGTGGGTATGTTTCGAAAGCATTGGCAGATTGTGCCCCCAGGTTCTCCGGGTCAAATTTTGGGTCAAGCGCAGCACTGTTCACCAGCACATCAAGGCTTCCGTATTTTGTGACCGCGCTATGAACCATACCAGATACTGATTCCGGATCAGTGACGTTCACCTGCACGGGGAGCGTATTGATCCCTTCTGATGTCAGCATGTCTGCATGAGCCTGCGCTGCAGAAAGGTCCAGATCGGCGACAACAACATTCGCCCCCGCCTGGCCCAGAGCCCGGGTGAACTGCTTGCCCAGCAAGCCTGCCCCGCCTGTGACCAAGGCTGTGCGCCCGTTTAATGAAAATTTTTCCATCACATCTGTCATGTACTGGTCCTTATCATACAATTTAGATTGATATTATACCCCCGCAGAGCTCCTCAATCTCTTATCAAGAGGCTTCCAAACGTAACATTAAAGCCCTACAACACAGCCTGTTCTGGCTGATTGATGGACGGATTTAGTTAGTTTAAGGGCTGCAATCCCATCTTCCAGGCTGCAGCGTGAGTCCGCTTCCCCTTTCACCAGTGACAGGAAATGCCGCATTTCATCCAGGAACAATGCATTGCGTTCAAACCCTTCAGGTGGGGCGATTACTTCCCATTCATCCCCATCAACATGATAGACTTTTGCATTGCCGGTGTCGTTATCCCAGTGCACTGCACCCTTTTCACAAATGATCTTGATCCAGTGAGCAGGTGGACGTTGGAAATAATCCAGATGGATAGAACCAACCCCGCCATTTGTCATGCGCAATGAAATCTCAGCGACATCCTCCACATCCAGATCAAGCTCAGAGACATGCCCGGTCATCGCGGAAAGCGACTCAACCTCACCAAACAGCCAGCGCACATAATCCAACGGATGACAGAGGGTATTGACCACGCCGCCCCCCAGGTCCTTTCTAGCTGCATATCCCAGACGATAATCCTCCCAGGGGTGCCATCCAGGTAAATATTCTCCCCAGTGGACTCGAAAGGACAGCATCCTGCCAATCGTATCCCCCTCAAGCAGGTCCTTAATGCGTGCCAGTACCGGATGAAAGCGAAATTGGAATGCCACCAGGGTGCGGATGGCTTTATTCGATACAATGTGCCTGAATTCATCCACCTTTTCATCCCATTTAGTTGCGACCGGCTTTTCAATCAACAAGTGGCATCCAGCCTGTGCAGCAGGAATCGCAATTCCATATGCAGTGCTGTGGGATTGGCAATCACCACAGCATCTGGCTTTCTTGCCAGTGCAGATATTCAAATCCGTCTCAACCGGGAATTCTGCCAATTCATCTTCTGGCAGTGTGCTTTGATGCGTTCTGAACAATATAATCTCCCCCTGATCCAGGGTCAGGAGATTCCGCAGATGTCGCCGTCCAATCGATCCCAAACCAGCAATTAATACTCTCAATTCATACGTCCTTTACCGAAGACCATCGTATCAACACCTGTTCGCACCTACTCAATGCAGCCAGCGATAAATCCTGTTCACAATCCCCTGCATGAGGTACCTGATCCACTTGACCTTTGCCAGGCGGTTCATCAGTCCCTTTGATCTACCAGCATCTTTTCCTGCTTTAGCGGACAATCCTGCCTGTGCTGCCAAAGCTGCCACCTCATCAGAAATAACATTTCCCATCAGGCGTACTGTTTGTTCCCGTGTGCAGAAGCGCAGGTAACCCCTGGCATCCATGTGTTCATCAAGCTCCAAGCATCCTGCCCATGACCTTGTCGCTCCATCCTTCGGGCAGCATCTCATCCAGCACGTCCAGCACAACCGCTTTGGGGAAAACCGCCTGGAAGTGATGTGCGGAAACCCATGCTTCCAACCCTTTATATTTGACGATCACATCTTCAATGCCAGCCACCTCTGCGTCATACTGCTCCCGTGTGCGGCCAGTATTGATGATGTATTCCTCCTCCCACTTACGGGGGATCAGCAGCCCGCGCTTTGTTTCGATTTCAGGTTGATCCGCAAAGGCCAGGGTGCTCTTTGAGCCAACGGCCACTCGTTCCCGAATATAGAAACCGGTAACTGCCCCCACATTTGGAAACGTATCGATGACCGCCAGATGCGCACCAAGCCATCCCGGCAGATGGAAAACATCATCGTCAGTATAAGCAACGATCTCCCCGGGAGCTGCATTGAAAATGATCTTCAGTGCGTTCAATTTGCCGATGTTGCGCTTTGACAGGATCAGGTAATCAATGGAACCCACTTCATAAAGCGACTGCAGGTACTTAACCATCTCAGGGCAGCTGCCGTTATCAAACACCAGCAGGTCAAATGGCTCCCTGGTATTGGCAAGGATGCTTTCAAGGGTCAGGCGAGTGACATCCATTCTCTCCTGGAAATAACCCGCTTTATGCGGTGCATAAACAAGCATTGCGACGGTCGTACGTGCGGGTGAAAAATCCAGTGTTTGTCCTCGTGAGGGGTTTTGTCCAATACGCGGCATCGTTTTTTCTTAGCCTTCTATTATTTATCCTGTTTACGTTTACTCAATTTATATGCCAGCCAGCCTTTAACTTCATTGAAAGCCTTTACTGGATGGAAAATGGCAAAGGAGATTCGTCCTAAAATCCTTGAATGCAGGCAGGTCAGCGGGAAAATCTCCACTTCCCGCCAGAATCTTTTCCAGCTCGAAGGTTTTCGTCTTAACTGGCCATCTGATAAGGAATGCGTGGCATCCGTCAACTCAAAGATGGTTCGCCGGCCGCCAGCCAAACGCACATTGACCTGCGTTTCAGGTTGATGGAAATGGATGATGCCGCCTGGAAGGTGGGCATAATCATGATTTTGATGCACGATCCTGAGCGCATCCGTCATGTCGACCACCGGCCAATGTTCCCAGCGCGCTTTGAAGATCATCCAATTATCCCAGCCGGCCCTTCCTACAGCGAAATCCGGGATATTCGCAAAACAGGAGCGAGGAAAGATGAAATAATCACTGCCAGTTTGGCCATGCAGCTTCCCATTTTGGTGTACAGCATCGTTCAGGTCACCAGCCCAATTGCCTTCATATGATATTGATGATTCCACATCCAGGTCCCAGCGTTGGCCTACGCCAAGGAATTGCTGCTTCTCCCGGGTAATCTGATTGATCGATTCAAGGATTCCCGGCAGAAAGAGGATATCCGCATTAACATAAGCCAGGTAAGGAGATTCATTGACCCCCCTGGCGAGTTCAAATATTGAACTGATCAACGGCGTCCCATGTTCATTGCACCTGACATCCGGCAGGTGCAGGATATTCAGTTCCCGGCATGCCTCCCCGATCCCGGGTTCATCGCCAACCACGACCACTTCAATATCATCACCCAGAGCCAGCCAGTTGCGCAGGGCATTCCGCTGGATCATATCGATATGGGGGTTAGTGAAAGGCTTCGGAGCACGTGAAAAGCGTTAATTTAGGCATCAAATCATTCTATCTTGTTTGTGTATTTATTGTTAGATTTTCCAAACAAGTACAGCTATTATAACATCTGCTCTTTTTGCAGATTTTGGTTGACTATCCCTGGCGCTTGTCCACATCAGTGAATGATTTATGCGACACCTCCGCATTGATCTGCAAGGTATTCTGGGTGTTTCTCCAGCAGCATCAGGATATCAGTCAACGAAAAATCGTCGGAGTTACCAAAATGCTGGTATATCTTGCGCACAAGAGCCAGGTCTTCGGCTGTATCCACCGTCAGCCGCAAATGCCCAAGATCGGGTTCGTGGTCAACCAGCAGGATACGAAAACGCCCTTCCTTATCATAAAGATAGGGCATAACGTGCTCTCGTTCGAATTTTTCTTTGGCTTCCCGCCAGGCTCGTGTCAGGGCACTGACGGAAACCACTTCCGTATCCATCCCTATCGGGGTGGTGCGCTTCCAGGGCGGTGGCAATCGGTTGGCGGCAAAATCCACCTTTGAGTCAAAAAATGCTTTGACAATGCGGTCAATTTCCTTTGGGGCAATCAACGGGCAATCCGCTGTCAGGCGCACCACAGTACCGGCTTTGAAATGCTTTGCTGCCTTGAAGTAGCGATCCAGCACATCCATTGGGTCACCCCGAAAGCAGGGAAACCCTTTCTTCTGGCAAAATGCCTCCACCGGATCATCACCGGGATCAGTCGTCGTCGCTACAATGACCTTCCCAACTAAATTCGCACGACGGGCACGCCGAACCACCCGGAAGAGCATCGGTTCCCCACCAATAGGCATCAGAACCTTTCCGGGCAGGCGACTGGACCCCATGCGCGCCTGGATGATCGCTACAACAGATGGATTTCTTGATTCAACCATCAACTCATATCCTTCGACTGAGCGCTGCTACTTCCCAGTTGATAAGCGCCCATTAATGTTTGAAAATTCTCCCGCCAATCCGCACGTTCTTCAGCAAGCTGACGGGATTTTTCACCCATGCTTTTCAGGTCGGGTTCTTTTGACATGTCCAGTAATTTTTTCATTAAATTATTGACGTCCCCATCGCGGAACAAATCTCCTACTTCACAAGGTGTGACCCATTCCGTATTGCTGGGAATATCCGATGTCAGCACCGGAAGTCCACAGGCGAGCGCTTCAAGCAGCGAAACGGATGACCCATCGCAGTGCGATGGGCTGACGAATAAATCTGCAGCACCATAAGCTTCTAAAATCTCCTGGCGGGATAGCCGACCCGGGAAATGGACAAATTCACGCACTGGATCCAGGATTTGATGGATCAGATCGGACTGGGGACCATCCCCAACAAGCAACAGCCGCAGATTCTCATTTTCTTTGACGGCAGCGGCGAAAGCTTTTGCTAAAAGGTCCACACCGTAAACTGGTGACCAGGTGCGATTGCACAATAGGACGAAATGATCCTCCCAGTGCAATGATTCCCGATATTCCAAACCAGCGCCCTTAGCTCGGTGAGGAGAGTAATGATCCAAATCCACCCCCCAGGGGAACTGCACCATCTTTGATGGTGAAAATCCGTAAGCGACAGCTTCATCCAAAACCGTCTGGCAGTCACCCAGGAATATATCAGTTCGGTCCAAAGTGAATTGTGTCGCCTCGCGCATCCACGGACTGCGCTTCGCTCGCAGCAGCAGGTCAGACCCCCACGACATGGTCACCAGGGGATGAAATTCCGCAAGTGCTACCAGCAGGGCGGGTCCCTGCAAAGGTCCTGCATGCACCAGGTCGGGCTGGACCTCATCAAGGATCTGAGAGAACTGATCTTTTCCGTCCTGCCATCCACACCAGTCGGACCAATCCGGATGTTTATCAGGCCATCGCAGTTCAGTGATCCCAGTGATAGACACAGGTACGCACTGCTTCTGCCTAAAAGCAATAACCTGATGGTCCGTCCCTGCCAATGCAGTCAGGAACCTTTGGTCGTGTGGGCCGTCCCGCTCTGTGAGATAGAGAATTCGCATCAGTTTATACTCTCTGATTAATTATCAACTTTCAGGCTTTATGAATGTCCAAACTGACTCCAGCTTAGTTCCTGGCCAGCCTGGATTTCCTCAATGGCTTTCAAACCAAGTAAATCTTGAATTTCATAAGGGAGGATCGCGCCTTTGGTCGCCGGCCGCAGTACATCAACCATCTCACGGGTGACGGGTTCACCAGGTTGGATCGTCCTGGCTGCGCGGCAGGCAGCGCCTTTGAATGACGACTGTCTGCCCTTCGTTGTCAGCAACAAATTTGTCGCCAGAACCCAGGGCACGCTCAAGCTGCCGGGTTGCTTTTACCATCGCTGCCCACGATTTAGGGTTCATCGCAAACGGATGATCTGGACCAATCCTGTCATTATCATCCGTGAAATGCTTCTCTACCACCCTGGCACCCAACGACACAGCCCCCAAAACTGTCGCATGGCCATGGGTGTGATCTGATAAGCCCAGGATCAGATCGGGGAACATCATCCGGTAAGTCTTGAGAACATTCAAATGGATATTGTCGAAATTCCCGTCTGCCGCGGTGTAATTGGTATTGCACTGCATCAGAATAAGCTGGGGATTGATCGCTAAAATCGCATGAACTGCCCTTTGAACATCGCCGATGACCGAAGCACCAGTCGCAAGCAGCACAGGTTTTCCTTTATGCGCAATGTGTTCACAGGCTTCTATCCAGGTGATATCCCCTGAACCAATCTTATACGCCGGGACATAAGGTTCCAGCATATCAATGGCATCAAAATCATAGGGGGAAGAAAAATAATCAATCCCAACCTCATCACAGGTCTCCTTAAGCACCGGCGTCCAGTCGAAAGGGACAGCGGCAGAAGCATACACTTCCGAAACGGATTTTTTCCATTTCGCCTGGTGTGAAACCTGGGCATCCATGTGCGTGAACCCATAATCAGAGACGATTTTTGGCGCACGGAAATTCTGGAACTTGGCTGCATCAGCACCAGCCTCTTTTGCCAGCTTAATCAGTAATTTGGCACGATCCAGGCTGCCGTCATGGTTGGCAGCAATATCCGCAATGAAATAAGTTGGGTGATTTTCGCCAATGGTGTTCTTTCCAATTTTAATGTTCATCAATACTCCTTGGTTAAAAATTTATTTAAGTGGGAGTTTGTTCACAGCCAGATTGTGAAGATTATCAGGGTACCCCTCCTGCCATCGCTGATGCATCCTATCAATGCCTTCATCCACAGTTGGGAAAGCATAACCAAGGGCTGCCTGCGCCTTATCAGGGTTGAGGTGCAGGTTCAAGGATCGTGACGCACCACGATCAACCTCCCCACCACAGATGGGTTCAACTAATTCAGGATCAAACCCAAACCGCTTTGCGATCCGCCTGCCAAAATCATACTTGCTCAATTTGTCAGGGCTGACCACATGAAACACGCCTGTCAGGTCATTTGAAACCAACTCCAAAAGAATCTTGGAGAGGTCCTCAACATAAAGCGGCGAAAAAAAAGTGTCGATGAACCCTTTGATCGGTTCACCGGCCTTTAGATGATTGAAAAAGAATTCAGACAGGCTGCGTGACCCCGAAAGGCTCCATCCAAAGAAAACAACCCTTGCGATGATGGCATCCGGATTGGCGTCTGAAACAGCCTGCTCCCCGGCCAGTTTCGTCCGAGCATAGATGCTTAACGGATTGGTAGGATCAGTCTCCACATAATTCCCTTTTTCCCCATCAAACACAGCATCGGTGGATATATGCAAGAAACGGATTCCCAATCGATAGGCCTTCTCAGCTAGAATCCCGGGAACCTCACCATTTACTTTCATGGTCATCTCAGGATGCTCACGGGCTGTGTTCATATTTGCAATTGCCGCACAGTGAATGATGCCATCAGGGTGAATAGCTTCAATGGCGTTCAACGCTTGCCCAGTATTTATTAAATCAATTTTGAGAAGCTCAAATGGGATATCCTGCAGCCCCCGTGAATTGGCTAAACCTGTGACTTGATGTCCATCCTCACTGGCTGCCAGGCAAAAATTCAACCCCAACAAGCCGGTAGCGCCTGTGACAAGCAGCCTCATGCTTATCCCTGATTCTCTTTGGGAGCCATTGCCTTCGATGCAACCATTTCATTGATCTCTTTCACCGATAACCAGACCGTATTATTGTCGCTGGCATATTTGAATCCATCGGGTAAAGGTTTTCCAGTATCTGTCCAATGACGACCAAACCAAAAAGCTTCTGCAGGCTGGACGACATACATATGATTCAATTCCACAGTTGTGCGGGCTTCATCCTTGGAAATCAAAACTTCGTGAAGCTTTTCCCCTGGACGAATGCCAATGACCTTGATCTTTGCATCCGGGGCAATCGCTTTCGCCAGATCAACCATCTTCATACTGGGGATTTTTGGCACGAACACTTCCCCCCCCTGCATCTCTTCGATGCAACTGATGACAAATTCCACACCCTGGTTCAGGGAGATCCAGAAGCGTGTCATCCTCTCATCTGTGAGGGTCACCTCACCGGTCTCACGCTGTTTTAGGAACAAAGGCACCACACTGCCGCGGGATCCGACCACATTCCCGTACCGGACGCAGCTGAACCGCGTTTTCATTCCCCCGGCATAAGCGTTGCTTTGCACCATCAGTTTTTCAGCCGCAAGTTTCGTTGCGCCGTAAAGGTTAATGGGGTTGACCGCCTTATCAGTGCTGAGTGCAAGCACTTTTTCCACACCGGCATCCAAAGCCGCATCAACCACGTTGCTGCTACCCAGGATATTGGTCTTGACCGCTTCCATGGGATTATATTCACAGGCAGGCACCTGTTTCAGGGCAGCTGCATGAACCACGATATCAACACCGTTAAAGGCCCGTTTCATTCTCGGCAGGTCTCGCACATCACCGATGAAGTAGCGCAAATTCGGGTGATTGAACCCTGCAAGGCGCATCTCGTGCTGCTTTAACTCATCCCGGCTGTAAACGATCAGCCGTTTGGGATGATATTTCTCCATCATTGCCCCTACAAATTTCTTACCAAATGAACCGGTGCCTCCGGTTACCAGAATATTCTTTTTAGTCCAATCCATACGTTTTCTCCTGGGAATTCTGAATGAATTATACTATTGCCAATGAACTTGAGGAATGTTTTCCAACCCTATACACATTTCCAGACTTGAATGTGTTTTACACCTGATTGTCGTATCCTGAATCTCTTACCAATCAAATGGCTGTCCGGTAAGGGCGTCCAGAGTCTTTCCATACTTCGCATCCCCTTCCGGACCCAGAATATACTCAATCGAACGGGATTTAATTTCGTCCCTGAAATCAAACAGCCGCCAGGGGAATGGCCTTGGAAAAACAAAGAAAAACAGATAAGCATACCGCCAGGAAAGTTCAACCTGCTCCTGCGTCAACCGGGCAGCTTCGATATCTTCCAATAAGCTGTTTAAAACCTGATAATACTCATCCCAGGATTGCGGATCTTTCGTGAATCCACGGTTTCGGTAATGGGTGTTTCCAGAGACCACAACCGGGATGCCGCGCATGGCCATTTCCAAACCAACCGTTGTTGTATAGACCAGCCCTAGATCGGTGATATCCAGCAGATCATAGGTGTTGATTTTTTCTTCTGGTTTAACCAAATGAATGTGCTTTGGTAATTCCGGTAATTTTTCATTAACCACGTCTACCATCGAAGTTCCATGGATCAGCTGTTCCCCCGGGTGCACACGAATAACCAGCTGAACGTCCTCGCGGTCAGAAAAATTCATGACCGTCTTTTCAATCCATTCAGCCATATTTTGACTGAAGACCTGCCTGCCCAGTGTCAAACTGTCACCAAGCACATTCGTAGCAAGTAAAACGACCGGCCGGTCATCTAATCCTATTTTTTGCCTTACTGCATACCCACCCTCAGTGGGTGTGCCCTGCCACTTCCGGGTGAAATTCTTCCACTTCTTGGCCCCTTTCCTTGCTGCAAAAAGATCCTGAAGCTGCTGAAGCTGGTCTTCTTCGAGCGGTTCACCACCTTTCGCATGCCAGAGGTCATCTGTTTCATGCCGCATGATCTCAGCGTCCTGTGCCAGCCAAATGTGTTCACCCTGATCGCTGAATTCAAAGGTTACAGTCTGTATCCCGAGATGCTGTGCGACACGATAAACAACACCCATCTCCTGTATGGTGCCATTAGGAAGAATGACGACGTCAGGTCGGTGGGCGACCAGCCATGCCTTTACGTTTACGGCTGCTTCCAGGTTCCGCTGGTAGCGGAATTTGTATATTTCTTCCTCTTGCGTAATATCCTCAACCTGGAGGGTGTATTGCGCATCATAAATACTGACCTCCTCAACCGCTTTCAAGAGTTCCGGCGGAAGTTTCTTCGAAAATGGCTTGACATCCAATAATGACTGCACTCTGAGAACCGAATTTGCGGGGCCTAATATCTGCCTTGCATACAAATTCTGTTTGCGCAGGTCAAACTTTTGAATGGGCGTATCCCAGCTGGCATAGGGCAGAAACGACATCGTCACCTCATGACCTTTACCAGCTAAAATCACCGCCATCATGGTGGTGAATTCGATCCAAAAGTGAAGTGAGGTGAAAAGAAAGACTTTATTACCTTTTGGGGCTTCATCAGCAAACGGTTCTGCTTGCAGGACAGCTTCAGCCAATTTTGATTTTAGAAAATCCAATTTAAAGTGAGCCTGCCATTGCTTATGCCTGGTGACAAGATTCCAGTAAAGTTCAGCGGTATACGGCAGTTCACCCAATATTCGCTTGATTTGTCGTCGGTTCATAGGTTCAATCTTCTATCTTTTCAATATTCCACTTTAGCTGCGGTCGAACGGGACCAAGCCTTTTCTCCGGCCAGTGGGACCCTGCCGTACCAGCAGCATTGACTGTAAATGTCAGAGCCTTATCATCCTGGAAAAAACGTTGTATACGGTAAGAACTGGCATTCACACCCAGGACAAAACGTCCTTCGTTCATCAGGTGTGGCGGGATGTGGCACCTGCTGACGTATCGCCCGGCTGGCCTCACTTCGTGTTCCTGGAACATTTCTGAAGCATCAGTATCAAAAGATGTAAACACGAATTCTCCCCGTGTGGTCATCATGTACAAACCCACACGTAGATTATTTATCGCCTTGTTCAGGTGATATTCCATCGTAAAATCAAAACCGTCTGCCGCATTGACCGTATCAACAACCTCCCCTTTGTTATTGGTTACCCGCAGAGCAACAGGCTGGAAAGGATTTTTTACACCTGCAACTTCCTCAGCATCCCAATACCGTTCACCCTGCTTGGTCAAGCCCATGTTGAGGTAATGATCCACCGCTTCAGGCGTTGGTGCACGCATGACGATCTTCCCGCCATCCAGGACAATCGTTTCCTGCGTCAGGCGCAAGATGGCAGACATATTATGACTTACGAATAGAACCGTTCGCCCCTGCTGGGCAACATCGTTCATCTTCCCCAGGCACTTGCGCTGGAATTCAGCATCACCCACAGCTAAAACCTCATCCACCACCAGGATCTCTGGTTCAAGATGCGCTGCGACGGCAAATGCCAGTCTCAGATACATGCCGCTTGAAAAACGCTTCACTGGTGTATCGATGAATTTTCCGACTTCAGAAAATGCCACGATCTCATCGAATTTCCGTTTGATTTCTTCCCTGCGCATGCCCAGGATTGCGCCGTTCAAATAGATATTCTCCCTACCGGAAAGTTCCGGATGGAAGCCGGTCCCAACCTCAAGCAGCGAACCAACACGCCCGTGAATCTCCCCGATACCTTCTGTTGGATCGGTGACCCGTGAGAGTATTTTCAGCAGTGTGCTCTTCCCGGCACCGTTCCGCCCGACAATGCCCAACACCTGACCCCGTTCAAGCTCAAATGATACATCCTTGAGCGCCCAGATATATTCAGGACTCTCATATCGGCTTGCTTTATCACGTCGGAAAAACCGCCCAATTTGTTGAAATTGGGAAGTCATGAAGTCCCGCAGGGTGTCTGGCCGGCTTTGAGCCAGACCAATACGGTATCGCTTAGAGATATTCTCTACTTTGATGGCAAAATCAGACATCGTCACCTATACAATATCTGCGAATGTTTTTTCCATTCGCCGGAAATAATATAAACCACTCACCAACAGTACCAGCACCATTGCCCCTGAGATCAGGCTAGTCGCATCAGGTGGGCTCCCGCCTAAAAGCGCCCAACGGAATCCCTGGATAATCCCCACCAGTGGATTCAAACCATACAATACCCGCCACACACCCTCCGGTATGGTTTCAATTGGGTAAACAATGGGAGAGGCATACATCCAGACCTGGATCAGAAATGGCACCATGTGCTGGATATCCCGGTACTGCACGTTCAATGCTGAAAGCCACAAACCTACAGAGAAAGCCGTGAGGAAAGTGAATATCACAAGCGGGATCAGCCAGAGGATATTCCAGCCGGGCCAATAGCCATAAACTGCCATAACACCCAGTAAGACCACAAAAGAGACAACAAAATCTACCAGTGCGGCAAAAACCGTTGACATTGGAATGGCAAGCCGGGGAAAATAGATCTTTGTTATCAGGTTGGCGTTGCCCACCAGGCTGACGCTGGACCGTTGTAAAGCCGTCGCGAATAACTGCCACGGTAAGAGGGCGGTTAACGCAAACAAGGGATAGGGTATCCCCTGGGAAGGTGTTTTCAACAAAATACCAAAGATGACGGTGAAAATGCCCATGGTCAGCAAAGGCTGCAGGATCGCCCAGGCGATACCCAATACTGCCTGCTTGTAGCGCACTTTAATATCCCGCCAGGTGAGGAAATAGATCAATTCGCGATAACGCCACAATTCTTTAAAATCAAACGGAAGCCAGCCTTTAGCAGGCTTCAGATAAATGATTTGAGATTGATCTTTCCGGGATTGGGCTTGTTCCATTAACTTCTCGCCTTATTTCCTGTTTTCTATGAACCAATTAATTGTTTCCTGCAGGCCCTCATCAAAATCGGTATGCGCTTCAAAGCCGAACAGCTCTTTTGCACGGCTTACATCCAGAGCACGCCGCGGCTGCCCGTTGGGTTTGCTTGTATCCCAAATGATCTCGCCATCAAAACCAGCCATTGAGGCGATCTTATTCACCAGGTCCTTGATGCTGATCTCAAATCCCGACCCGAGGTTGACAGGCAGGGATTGATCATAGTGTTCTGCTGCAAGGGCAATCCCACGGGCTGCATCCTTCACATAAATGAACTCACGGGTTGGTGAGCCATCCCCCCAAACGACAATGTGGTCTTTACCCTGCTCCTTAGCTTCGACACATTTTCGGATCAGTGCTGGAATCACATGGGAACTGCGGGGGTTAAAATTATCTCCCGGACCATAAAGGTTCACAGGCAAGAGAAAAATGCTGTTATACCCGTATTGATCACGATAAGCCTGTGACTGGACCAGCAGCATCTTTTTTGCCAGCCCGTAAGGCGCATTGGTCTCCTCCGGATAGCCTTTCCAAAGATTGTCCTCTGAAAATGGTACGGGTGTGAATTTCGGATAAGCGCAAACCGTCCCAATCGCAACGAATTTTTCGACACCAGACACATATGCTTCATGGAGAAGCTGAACACCCATCATCAAATTATCATAAAAGAACTCCGCAGGATGTTCACGGTTCGCCCCTATCCCACCCACATGTGCGGCAAGATGAATGATCACCTCCGGGTTGGCATCACTCAGCATCTGCAAGATCGAATCCTTTTGAACGAGATCGTAATCTTCAATCTTGGGGATAAAGATTTGCTCTGCTCCCTGCTTATGTAAATAATCAATCAGTTGCGTCCCAAGGAACCCAGCCCCTCCCGTGATACATATTCTTTTTTCGGTCCAATCAATAACCTTATCCATCCAACCTCGCAATATCATGTATTGCCATAAACAACAGGTTCATGTGCCCGACCGCATTCTGCTTGTGACAAGTCAAGTGAATTATAATCTCAGAGTCTGAATGGTCAAGAAGGACAAACCCATAAAAGGGCTTTATAAATTTCAATATCCCTTATCACAGAATGAAATGATCCCTCAATCATGGGCACTGTCTTGAAGAGCAGCTCTTCTCCGACGTGCATCCCGCACCAATCCCACGATGATCACCACAAGGCACAAAACGATGATCACGCCTATGCTGGCATAAAATTCCAGTCGAGGAATGCTGGGGTGATAGCGACTGATGTACCAGGCGGTGAAGAATACAAGGAAGATTCCCTCCATGATCAGGCTGCGAACGAGCCAGCGATCTTTCAGCTTCTTAGCAAAGGTGATCGCCCATCCAGCGACCAATCCCATCCAGGGCAGGAATATTGTCCGGTAGCGAGGGTTATCCCATTGGTCCCCACCGGCGCGAGTTGATGCAATAATGATCCAAACCCAGACCAATAGTGTGATGATGACCATCCAGCGTTTTTTTGTAGAGGGTTTCATGCGCCATACGCTGATCATTGCATATACAAGCAAAGGCAGCAGGAGGTACCACCCAAGAGCGCGGAAGATTCCCAGAGACTGCCATATCCAGGGTGCTGGCGCAGCAATCGCAGCGGGTAAAACAGGCTGCAGAATCCCGTAAATAATAATGAACGGGTAGCCCAGCCAATCAGGCAGCGCTTCTATATGAAGTTGCACCCGGTTGGATGTCCGGATGGTGACAAGCGTGTCCCACCATAACACCGCATCCACCCAGTACCAGGTCAGATAAAGGATGGCTGCCACAGCCAGAAAAATGACCGCCCAGCCTGCAACCTTAATCCATAATCGCTTGATCCGGGAAGTGAATTCCACCCACATCAACACCAGCATCACACCAAGGATCGGAACGCCAATCCGGAATGAAAACAGGAGTAGCGATCCAACACTCATCAGGATCACTAAAATTGAAAGCTTGATCTTCTTTCTTTGCAGAACATTAATGGTTGCCCAAAATAATATCGAGAAGATCAGGATGAAATACGGTTCCCTCAATTGGGCTGACCCCAACAGGAGCCCTTCCGGGTATAAAGCAACTATCCATCCAGCCCAACTGTAAGCTCCCTGATTAAACTTCATTAAAGCTGATAATAAGAACGGCAAACTGAGAGTCATCACCCCTGCGGCAATTATGGATATCAGACCGGGACGGTATGCATCAGGACTGATCGTCCGGTATACGAGTGCACTCAAGGCAAGCATCCCGCCATATTGATCTGTCTGGTAAGCATCACCAAAGGCCTTCGTCAAAGGTGCATCAGATTTTGCCAGGTGCCATGCATCCGCTTCTCGCCGATACGCATCCTCAAAAACAAACCCGGCATTTTGTGGATCCTCATCATAGCCATACTGCGGCAGCCCCCAAGCAAAAAACATACCGAGTGCAAGACGCAAAACAAAGGCTGTCACCATCATCCAGGCAAGTGTTTTTTCTCTGCCTGAAAGACACCAGGCAAGATAGATAACCATCCAGCAAATGAAGATCAGCAGAGAGGCGGCAAAGAATCCGGGCAGGAATTCCCCAGCAGCTGTCACTGCCTGAAAAATGGCCCCCAGGATCAAACTGAAACCCGCAATAAAGGCGATATAAGTTAAATATTTCCGGTTGAAGTCTCTGCTTTTCATCTTAGAAGTTTACTCCAATTCCGTTTTGTTTTTTCGCAAGGCAAACCATGTATGAAGCGCGACCCACACCACCCAGAACGCAACGGCTGTCTGCAACGGCACAAGGAAGCGTGGGTTATCCCCGTGATCCAGCATGGATGAGGCAATCGACGTCGCCCAGACAGAACCCGCAATAAGCCAGTGAAAAGGCTTCAACGCCCAAAACTGACGCATCTTCTTTGACACACAAGCTCCAAGCGAAGTCAGGACAAAGAAGATGTTCACCCCGAAAAGCAATCCCCGGACGCCAGTAATAATGTAATTTATTCCCGCAGCAGTTGAAGCAGAGGAAAATGCATTAATATCCCAATAAACAGGTGCACGCCAAAACAACCACCACCCCTTCAAAACCCGGGATATGTATTCCCATGGGTGCGTAAGGATCAGTTGAACCGATATCTTTTGTAAGACACGTGAAAGCTCGTAAAAATTCAGCCCTGAGGCTTCCTGCATGGCAGGAATGGCATACCAGATGGTATTCCCCTGCGTTCCCCGCTCAAGAATGCGCTCTTCCCGGAAAGCGAGGTAAACATCCCTCAACTGGGCATATTCATCCGGAACATCCTCAAAATAGTAGCCTGTGTGCTGGATCAGATGATAGCCAGACATCGTCGTCAGACTGAACACATGATATTTTGTCTGGATCCACAGCATCCACCCGCCAACCAGCAGGATTGCCGGTAGCAGAACACAGATCAGTGCCTGCCAATTGATCCGCAGTTTCTTTTCTTTAAATGTGACCGCCAGAAAAACCGCCAGCCAGATAGGCAAAAAAATGAATAAAGGCCGTGTTAGGACCGCCAGGGCAGAAGCAAATCCAATCCCCAGGCCCATCCAGATCGTCTGGAATTTACCGTCTTTCAGCCAGAAAAAGGCACCTAATAAAGCGACTGCCAGCAAAAACGTCGCAAGTGTTTCGGTCAGGAGATTCGCCTCAAAAAAGAACTGGCCCGGGTTGAGTGTGTGTGCCAGTGCTATTATTCCCCCAATCCATGCCTTCCCGCTGGCTTTCCATCCAATCAGGAACCACATCATTGTAATGCCCAAACCGAGAAGCAATTGAACTGCATACACAGACCGGTCAGAGCCAATGATTGCCATGAATCCCGGATAACCCGGTGTACGAGTGCCGTCGTAAACCTTGAAGCCACCCAGTATGGCATTTGCAGACCGTCGATAGCTGGCTGTGTCGCTGTAGGAGACTGCTGGATATGCAGCAAATAGAATCACTCGTAGAAGTAGAGCGACCGCCAGGACAATGCCAACCCAGATCCTCAGGGTTTTCTTTTGATTTCGTTCCATATCAGTCAAATTTTTTCTCGTGCATTAATATCGTGAAAGAAAACCGCTCAATGCCCGATCCGCCCGTTCGCGCCAGGTATAAGCCTTTGACACCTCTCGTGCAGCATCACCCAGTTCTTTTCTTCGGATAGGATTCGCTTGAAGGGCAATGATCGCTTCTTTCCATGCAGTTGCATCATCTGGCTCACAAAACACGGCTGAAGAGTCATCCAGAACCTCATGCATGACCGGTAGGTCGCTGCTCAGGATCGGCCTGCCTGACGCCAGGTATTCAAACATTTTCATCGGGCTGGCCACATCGGCAGTGTTCCCACCCCCGCTGCCGGCAATAGATGTACTGTAGGGCATTAATAAAACATCAGAAGCTGCCTGGTACATGGGCAATTTTGCATTGTCGACAAATCCTGTCAATATTACATTATGAACATTCTGCAAATCCAACCGCTTCTTCCATGCAGCAACATCAGAATCTTCTCCACCCACCCAAAGAAAATTAACCTCAGGCAGTCCTTTGGCAAGCGCCAGCATGAGTTCAATCCCTCGTCCCTGATAGAAATGACCGGTATAGCCAACTGTGAAACCCTCTGGTAAACCCAAGCCATGACGGGCAACTTCAGGCGTGGGAAGGTCCTGGTATCTTTCCAGGTCCACCCCGTTTGGAGCAGAAATGATATCCAACATGGACGGAGCCAAGTTAAAATCCGCGGTGAGTACTTTTCGAAGCGCATCCGTGTTTGTCAATAAACGCTTCCTCGCCTTTGCCTTGCCGAACCGACGAAATAGAAATGGCCCAATCTTCCCCGAAACCCGATCATGCAGTTCAAGAACCACCGGCATCCCTTGCCAAAGAGCCAGTACTGCTGCCTGCAGCACCCAGGTATATACCAGGTCCGGCTGAAGCTGACGGGAATATCTCAGGGCTTTATACGCAAAATCATAGCGCCTGAAAGTAAGATTTTCTGGAATCCAGTGAATGTTAAATGGGTAGATCAAGCCGTAATGTGCCTGAAGCGCGTCCCAGGGTGTTTCCTTGTTGCCGGGTACGACCAAGGTGACATCATGCCCTAATGAAGCCAATGCCTGGGTCGCCTTAACCACCTGCATACTGTTGGCAGTGTTTGACGGAATAAAAGAAGCTGCAATACTGAGTATTTTCAAGCAGGCACCTGTGGGATCAAAATCATTACAGGATAAGCGTCCATACCCTGATATTGACTGAATTTATACCACATCAAAGCTTTTTTTGGATTTACATGACAATAGCCCTTTCATCTGGCTGAAATCATGCCACGGTTAGTAAGTATAGCGAACAGGGATTTGTTTTGAAGTAGAATAAGATTCCATATAGCGATTGCACAACTGCTCAGCATTCAACATAAACTTTATGACCCGCCAGAAAAATCAACCCCAAAAAAGAAAAACCTTTGACCACCCAATCATAATTCGTCTTGCGATGCTGATCGGGAAGGTACTCCCGCGAAAATTAGGTTTGAAATTGGCATCACTGATCGGGATCCAACTCGGGAAGAGTAAACACAGCCCCATTGTCAAGGCCATCCGCGCCAACCAGTGGGTCATCCACGGTCAATCCGTTAAACCTGAAACTCTGAATCTCATCCCACAAATGGTTTTTGAATCATCAGCGAAGTGTTTGTTTGATTATTTTCATTTTCTTTCCAGGCCAGAGAAGTTAAAAGAAATCGTTGAGATCAGCCCAGAAGCTATGGCAGCCTTTGAGCGCATTTGGAGGAACGAGCCCTGTGTTATTGTCTGCCCTCATACCAGCAACTTCGACCTGATGGGCTATGTGTTGACACTTTACAACCTTGATGTTCAGGTATTATCCTTCCCGAACCCCAATACTTCCTACAAATTGCAGAATCGCCTTCGTGAAAGTCTGGGAATTCAGGTCACGCCGATGAGCTTGAGTTCTTTTCGGCAGGCAAGAAAACGGCTCAGGAATGGTGGGACCATCCTGACAGGCCTTGACCGTCCATTAGAAAACACTCAGGAACAAAAGTATCAAACGACTTTCTTTGGCTTCGAAAGTAATTTGCCGGTGTCTTATGTTCGGATGGCAATGGAAGCTGATGCACCCGTTTTTATCATGGCTGCAACATCCCAGCCCGGTGGAAAGTATCGGCTAGAAGGTTCACAACCAATCTGGATGGAAGCGGAGAAAAGCCTCGATTCTGAAATACGCATGAATGCAAAGCGGGTATTATCAGAAGCAGAACCAATCATTAAAAAATATGCTGACCAATGGGCTATGTTTTACCCGGTTTGGCCCCAATTTCTGGGCATATAATATCATTATAGAAGAGGAATAATGCCGACAATTGAAAAACAAAAAAGAGAAAACGATATCTTGCTGGGATTTTTGGAAAGACCAGCTTTAAATTGGTTAGCAGCTAAAATGCCGGCTTGGATCACCCCTGATATGCTGACCTGGATTGGCATATCCGCTTCAGTCCTGATCTTTATCAGCTATATCCTGACCCATATCAGTCCATACTTTCTTTGGCTGGCCAGCCTTGGATTCATACTTAACTGGTTTGGAGACAGCCTGGATGGGACCCTTGCAAGGTATCGGAAAATCGAGCGTCCGCGCTATGGCTTTTTGATCGATCACTGGATAGATGCCATCAGCACCGTTCTGATATTCATGGGCCTGGGGTTGTCTCCCTATGTTGACCTTGTGGTGGCTTGTATCGGCATCATCGCCTATCTCCTGCTATCTATCATGGTCTACCTGATCACGTATGTCACAGGGGTCTTCCAGATCACAAATGCAAAAATCGGCCCAACAGAGATCCGACTGATTGCAATCCTATCCAATACTGTATTGTTTTTCGCAGGCGACCTCTCATTCAATCTGCCCCTGGTCGGCACTACCAGCCTGTACACATTGATCGTCGGGATTTTAGCCATTGTTATGCTGATCTATTTCATGATCAACACCAGCATACAGGCGAAGAAGCTACAGATGCTTGACGAGAAGCGTTTGGAGAGGAAGTTGGAAAAACAAAGCGAAAAGGCGAAGGAATCACACGAAAATTAATGTCTTCTCCTAATTAATTTCTTCATTCATATGGTCAATTATGATAAAAATCCTTCACTTTGCTGACGCACACATTGACATGGCGAATTACGGCAGGCATGACCCTGAATCTGGCCTGCCTTTACGTGTGATGGATTTCCTGAGCTCCCTGGATGAGATTGTTCAAACCGCCATTGATGAAGCTGTTGATATAGTCATATTCGCTGGCGATGCATACAGGGACCGCTCTCCAAAGCCAACCTTTCAACGCGAATGGGATAAGCGCATCATGCGTTTATCAAAAGCAGGTATCTTGACGCTGCTGCTAACCGGAAACCACGATATCTCCCCGGCGACAGGCCGCGCCCACGCCATTCAGGAATTTGAGTCTCTTCAAGTTCCGAATGTGGTTGTGTTGAGCAAGCCTCAATTTCTCTCCCCGTCCGAATTGAACGATTTGCCAATCCAGGTGCTGGCACTTCCCTGGATATCACGATCCGGGTTGATGGCTAATCTCGAGCTGGATGGGGCAGAGCCTGGAAAAGTGTATGAAGAAATGGAAAGCCGCTTGAGCGACCTGGTGTCAAGTTGGGTGGCAGATGCAGACCCAAGCCTGCCGATCATTCTCTCAGCGCATGCTTCTGTTGAAGGGGCAATGTATGGATCTGAACGGATGGTCATGCTGGGAAATGACCTTGTCCTACCGCCAGCTCTGGTGAAAGATAAACGACTCGATTATGTTGCTCTCGGTCACATTCACAAACCGCAGAACCTGAACGAAAACAACCACCCCCCTGTTATCTACTCGGGGTCGATCGAGAGGGTTGATTTTGGTGAGGTGAAAGATAAAAAATATTTCGTCATCGCAGAGGTGTCGAAAGGGAAGACAAAAGTGGATTGGCACGAGTTGAAAAATATCCGACCATTTATTGACATCTCTGTAGAACTGGATTCAGACCAGGGGATCAACCAGACGCTTCAATCCGCACTGCCTTCAGATGAAGAGATCAAGGATGCCATTATCCGGATGAAAATCGAATATCCCCAGGAATGGGAAGCCCTCATCGATGAAGCTGCCCTGCGTTCACAGGCATCAGACGCCTTTGAGTTTCAATTAGTAAAACAGTCCAAAACTGAAGCGCGGGTACGGCTGCCTGAGGGGCACACTGCCAGTAGTTTGGGAGAAGCTGAACTCCTCGACCTGTACTGGAAAGTCACCCACAAAGACCTTGAAGCGGATAAAAAGCAAAGGTTGAATCAACTGGCAAAATCTATTATGGATGATGTAAAATCCGGGGAATGAGTGACCAGGTATTGTCACTTCGTTGAATAATTTTGCTTGACTCTTATAACTGTTTTCCGTATAATTTCATACGTCTTCCTCGATAGCTCAATTGGTAGAGCAAGCGGCTGTTAACCGCTGGGTTCCAGGTTCGAGTCCTGGTCGAGGAGTTCTTTTTTTAAAGTGAGCTGAACCCTCATCAGGGCAGTCTGTGCAGAGCAGCCTTGACTGGTTTTTATTCACCCTATATGGAAATATTTATGATATAATCCGTTCAGTTATTTAATTCAAAACACAGCAATCTTTCTCCTACCCCTGGTTTACGCCGGCCGGGGGTTTTTTCATTAAAGAATTTCATCCAGTTATGCGGTCCAGGTAACCTGTTGACTTTTCGATTCATTTCCAATAAAATGCTTATTGAAAAACTTTATCAATAAGGATGCTTTAGTGAATTTGCAGAACGAATTAAATCAGAAGGGTTTAAGGTTGACGCGGCCTCGGCGTGAAGTGACTGCAATACTCAATGAAGCCAAAACACCCCTTTCTCCCCAAACAATTCACCAGCGTGCAAAAGAAAAAAATTGTGAGGTCAGCCTTGTTTCTGTTTATCGAACCTTGGACCTCCTTTCTGAGCTGGATCTGGTTCGCCGGGTTCACAGTCAGGATGGATGCCATGGCTATGTGTTGTCCTCCCCAGGGCACCATCACTACCTCGTTTGCCGCCAGTGTGGAAAAGCTGTCGAATTCATTGGATCTGATGATTTAACTAATTTCATAAAGCGAATAGCTGATCAAACAGGTTATTCGATCGACGAACACATCTTACAGCTCTATGGGTTGTGCCAGCATTGTCAGGAAGAAAATAATTAAATGCGCAATCATAAAAAAGACCAGAGAGCATTATCCCTGATTCTTCTTATAATCCCAGTCTTATTTTCTGCCTGTAAACCATCCATCCAGGAGAACACATCTCAGGTGACCGTCAGCATCCTTCCCCAGGCATATTTTATCGAGCGCATCTCCGGCGGTGCCATTTCCGTCAATGTCATGGTTGGGCCTGGTGAAGAAGCCCACACCTATGAACCAACCCCGGAACAAATGAAATCCCTGGCCCAGTCTGTCTTCTTTTTCACTATTGGTGTTGAATATGAGGAAGTTTGGGTGCCGCGCTTTGAAGAGATCAATCCCGATTTAGAAATCATCAATTCGGCAAACGGCATTCAGCATATCCCGCTCTCGACTGACCATGATCATCATGATGAAGATGATGGGGAACAGCATTTGGACCCGCATGTATGGCTATCACCTGAGAACGGACGCATCATTGCTGAAAATATCCTTCTTGCGCTGAGCAGCTTGATGCCTGACTCCGCAGAATTATTCCAGGACAATTACGATAACCTGATTGCTGACATTGAAGTCCTGGATACCCACATCAAAGAAACCCTCGATGGATTGGACCGGCAGAAATTCATGGTCTTTCATCCTGCCTGGGGTTATTTCGCAGAACAATACAATCTGGAACAAATACCTGTTCAGGTTGGAGGGCAGGATCCCAGTGCAAGTGAAATGGCATCGCTCATTCATATCGCTCAGGATGAAGGAATAAAGGTTGTTTTCGTACAACCAACCTTTAATACAGCAAGTGCTGAAGCAATCGCCCAGGAGATCAACGGTGAAGTGGCAATTGTCAATCCGTTGGCGGAAGACTGGCTTTCCAATCTCGAGATTGCAGCTGAAGCTTTTGCATCCGCTTTGAAAGACTTACCTTAAAAGATCCATCTATATCATGTATAAGAAGGTCACAAATGGCACAAAACAATCCGACACCCAAACCGCAAATCGAAATTGATCATTTATTTGGAGGCTACGACAATGAAATCGTCCTGGAGGACATCAATCTAACCATACAGGAGAATGATTTCATCGGTTTGATCGGCCCAAATGGAGGCGGCAAGACAACCTTGCTCAAAATGATCCTAGGCTTGCTTTCCCCAAAAAGAGGCCAGGTCCGAATAATGGGTAAACCTCCACGCCAGGGCCGGCAGCACATTGGTTATGTCCCCCAATTTACTGTTTTTGATTCGGATTTCCCAATCAGTACTTATGATGTTGTAAAAATGGGACGCCTGAGTGAAAAGCGTGTCTTTAAATCCCTTACCGGTCAGGATGACGAGATCATCAAAGAAAAACTAGCCTGGGTGGACATGCTTGACTTTAAAGATACAGGGATACAAGAGTTGTCAGGCGGGCAGCGTCGGCGAGTTTATATTGCTAGAGCCCTGGCAACAGAACCAAAAATACTCCTGTTGGATGAACCTACCATCAGCGTGGATTTAGAATCAAGAACTAAGATTTATGAACTACTGCACAATATCAATTTAAACGGTGTGACCATCCTGCTTGTTTCCCATGACCTGAATATCATTTCAAGCTTTGTTAAAACAATCGGATGTTTGAACCGCCAGCTGCATTACCATGGTGAAAAGGTGATCACGGAAGACATGGTAAAAGCTGGCTACAATTGCCCTGTAGATTTGATTGCTCACGGCTTGCCGCACCGGGTCCTGGCAGAACACCAGGAGGGAAGATAATGGTTGAACTACTCAGCTATGGCTTTATGCGTAACGCCCTTATTGCAGGTGTCCTTATCAGCCTGGCTGCGGGGATCATCGGTACCCTGGTCGTCCTGAAACGGATGGTCTTTCTTACGGGTGGTGTTGCCCATACCGCTTATGGTGGTGTAGGGTTAGCTTTTTATTTAGGCATCAATCCAATACTTGGCGCGATTGCTTTCAGCCTGGGCGCATCCTTCCTGATGGGATTTGTCCAACGCAGGACCCGCCAGAGGCAGGATACTTTAATCGGCGTGATGTGGGCAATTGGCATGGCCATCGGCATCATCTTTACTGATCTTACTCCTGGCTATAAAGCCGACCTGATGAGCTACCTTTTTGGAAGCATCCTGGCTGTGACAAGCTTTGACCTGCTCTTGATGCTGATCGTAGACGTCCTGGTGATTGGATTTATTGTTCTGTTTTACAAAGAACTGCAGGCTGGCGCGTTTGACGAAACATTTGCCCGCGTGCGCAATTTGCCTGTTGATAGTTTATATATGATCCTGATCGCCTTGATCGGGCTGGCTGTTGTTATGTTGATGCGTGTGGTTGGATTGATCATGATCATTGCGTTGCTGACCATCCCAGCTGCAATTGGATCAATGTTCCTGAAAAACATGAGACAGATCATGTGGCTGGCAACCGGATTAAGCCTGGTCTTTACGATAAGCGGCTTGCTGATATCCTACACGTTTAACCTTTCGACCGGCGCAACCATCATTCTGGTTTCAGGTGTTGCGTACCTGATCGCCCTTCTCATCCATCGTTTTTGTCGTAAATGCCGTGATTAGTTTTGATGTTAGAAACTTTATACGAAACAATCAATTCGGATAAAACAAGCTAGCTATTATTCCCCTTTCTGGTTTCCCCCTGCCAGGGAATATCCTTTTTGGTGGAAATTTCCATTATAATAATGCCATCTACGGCCACCTTCATAATTGACAGTAATCTAACAGGAGAATTTGATGAAAAAGATCACACAATCCATACTATTTCTGTTGTTCCTTTCAGTTTTTCTACTCACAGCCTGCACACAACCCACAGATAATGAAGTTGTGGAAACTGAACCAGAACCGGAAGCAGTCGTTATTGAAGAAGATGATCCAGTTGATGAGTCATCCCCAGATGTCGGGATGGAAAGTGACGATACGGAGATGGAAGGTTTGATAACGGAAAAGATTAAAGACAACCACAAACTCGCCTTCATCCTATCAAAAAATAAAACCAGGGAAGAGTGGTCTGATACCATTGACCGAATGATTGGTTATGGAGCAAAAATAAGCCCAGAAGAAAAGGAAAGTATCATCGAGTGGCTGATCTCCCGGAACGAATGAAATACGACACATCCGGTAGACGTTCAGCAGGTTTTGTTGTATGCTTAATGCCCAGACCATAGCGGAATAATCAAAGGAGGTTTCCATGATCAAAGATATCTTAAGAGAAGCTGTGGAACGTATGCAATCTGCTTTGGATTCACTTGAAGAGGATCTTGCTGGCATTCGCACTGGCCGTGCCTCACCAGCACTGGTTGAACGTTTGCCTGTCAACTATTACGGCACCAATACACCGCTGATCCAACTTGCATCGATCAGTGTTCCTGAACCGCGCCAACTACTCATCCGCCCATTTGACCCTGCCACACTCAAGGATATTGAACGGGCGATCATGGTCTCAGACCTTGGTCTGACGCCCAATAATGATGGGAAGGTTATCCGGCTTTCACTGCCTCAACTCACTGAGGAGCGCCGTCGTGAACTCGTACGTGTGGTGAACAACCGCATGGAAGAGACTCGCGTCCAGATCCGCAATATCCGCCGCGACCAGATCAAAGACATCCGGGAATTTGAAGACGAAGGTTTGATCTCTGAAGATGATGAGGAACGCGGCAAGAAAGAACTCCAGGATTGGACTGACAAATTCAATGATAAGGTTGGAGAAATAGGCGAACTCAAAGAGAAAGAGATCATGGAAGTCTAAACACCCATGACCCTCAAAGATCCTTCAAAAAAAATAGAAACCATTCCCCGGCATGTTGCCATCATCATGGACGGCAATGGCAGGTGGGCAAAGAAACGCGGTTTACCACGTGTGGCCGGCCATCGTGCAGGCACCGAGAACCTGCGGACAATCATCCGCGCCAGTGCAGAATTTGGCATCAAGTACCTGACCTTATATGCCTTCTCCACCGAGAACTGGTCACGACCCCAGGCTGAGGTATCCGGGCTGATGAACATCCTTGCTGATGTGATCGACCGGGAAATGAATGAATTGCATAAGGAAGGTGCCCGTCTCCTGCATATCGGACACCTGGACGGCTTATCAAAAACCCTCCGGGAAAAAGTCAAACAAGCCATTGAACTGACCAGGTATAACAAAGGCATCACCATCGTACTGGCTTTTAACTACGGCGGTCGAGATGAGATCGTCCACGCTGTCAAGAAGATGCTCGCTGAGGATGTCAAACCGGAAGTTGTGGATGCTGAAATGGTCAGTAAGTATATGTTCACCAGGGATATCCCTGATCCAGATCTGGTTATTCGCACCTCCGGAGAACGCAGGACCAGCAACTTCCTGACCTGGCAGTCCGTGTATTCTGAATGGTATTTCCCAAAGGTTTATTGGCCTGACTTCGATAAGGAGGAGCTAAAAAAAGCGCTTCAGGAGTATGCAGAACGCGAGCGGCGCTTTGGCGGTTTGGACAACAAGTCATAATCCTTTCCAGAAATAATCCCATGTTATCCCAACGAGTGAAAGCAGCCTTGATTTTTATACCGCTTGTACTGGTCATGATCTACATCGGCGGCTGGGCTTATAACAGCTTCATTACAATCATCCTTCTGCTGGCTGCTTTGGAATACGTACGCATATTCCTCAAGATTGGCTATCGTGCTTCCCGAATAGTGCTGATTGCAGGGGTTATGCTTTTCGTCCTGCAGCGCTGGTTTTGGGAGGGGGAGTATCTCGACATTGTTATCTCGGTCATCATATTTCTAGCAGCGATCATAGCCCTAATCAGGTATGAACTCGGGAGCAAGAAAGCAAGCGTCAGCTTTTCAATCACCCTGGCTGGCACACTTTATCTTGGTTGGGTAGGCAGCTTTTTGATCGCTTTGAGAGCGCATCCCTTTCGGCTTGGGGTGGATGCTGACTGCCCTCCCCGCGACCTGGCTGGTGGATAACGGGGCATACTTCTTTGGGCGCTGGATTGGCAATACAAAAATGGCTCCCAACCTTAGCCCCGGGAAGACATGGGAGGGTTTCATAGGAGGTACCCTATCCGGTGTGTTAAGCGGATTTCTGCTGATCATGCTTTGGCGAGCGGTAGGATTTCTCCCAGTTGGAACACCCCTCTGGCTTGGTGCAGTGATGGGACTGGTCCTGGCTGTGTTAACGCCTCTTGGCGACCTGATGATCAGTATGCTCAAACGCACCGCCGGCGTCAAAGATACCGGGGACCTCATACCGGGTCATGGAGGTGTTCTCGACCGCATTGACACATGGATCTGGGGGGCAATGATTGGTTATTATATTGTCAAGATATTTAGTATGTAGGGATTTTGGAGCTGATAGATGATAGGCGATAGTTAATAGCTGAAAGTAAGAAGGTCAAAGCTGAAAGCAAACTACAATTTTCCTGTTACCTGCTACCTGCTACCTGCTACCAATTCACTAATCACAACTCACGGTAAGTTAAAATAAATTTCCCACTCCCCACCTGCAGGCTGTATCGTCTGCGAACTCATCCCCATGATCACAATCCATGTCTTGCCAGGCTTGAATGCCAGCGGATCACCCTCGATTGTTTCAAACAGGATAGGATTATCAGGACTGGTGACACGCCATGTACCGTATGTCATCCTGCCGTTTCTAAAAAGCAGAACCGGCTGGTAATCGGCAGCATCTCGAAGGAGAATATCATGCAGGGTTGAGGTATGTTCAAGATAATCTGCGTACATCACCACAACATTATCAAACATGACTGGCTGGTCATTATTGCGGTCGGTCATCAACCCCAGATCCAGGCCATCCTCGGACTCTTCATCCATCCACAAGCGATAGTTTTGTGTTACAAGATCAAAACGCCATTCCATGATGCTGAAATCAGCGTACTCCACCCTGAGCAGCTTTCCATCCGCATCCCCGGACAGAGGGTCCTGCTGAAAGAACATGCCATGCAGGTCAGGCCTGCTGTTGTCAACACCAATACTCACCGCATAATCCGTCAGGTCAGCAGAATTGGTAAACACACCTGTTGCATCGTGGGTCGCCTCACCGCACATGGGTGGGCAGGGAACTTCCAGGAATGCCAGGGCTCTCGCACCTAACATATCATAAATCACCCCATCCACCTGCGGGTCTGCGTCACCATAGGCAAGGATACCCTGATAAAAATTGACCAGTTGGGCGTCCACCAGGCGCCCTGACCTGACCGGCCCGATCACATCAGAGTCCTCCCCATAATAAAGCGCAAGGAATCGGTTCATCTGGTGCCCGATGAAATACTCGAAAACAATATCTGCGCTTGTCAGTCCCGCATGCGGTCTTCCCGTTCGAGGCCAATTCGAGACCTTGACCATGACCGGTCGTCGCTCAAGTTTTTCTGGATCATCCACAGCCAACCCTGTTAGGGGATTAATTCCCATATTAAATTCACCAAAAGGGGTCAGGGTCGGAGTGAGCGTTGCGGGGAATGTTGGTGTGAATGTGGGTGTCAGGCTGGGAGTTGGTTCAAGCGTTGCTGTACTGGTTATTGTGAAAGTCGGTTCAGGTGTAGAAAGATCTGCTTCTGCAACAGATAACATGCTCTCCGGCTCAGGAGGTGCTTCTTTAACACAAGCAGAGAGGAAAAGGAGGATGAGAAATGATAAAACAACACGCTTACTCATAATCAAATTCTATCATCACCCCTCATTCCCCAGAACAGAACCATCCATAGACCTGGGTCAGGTCAAAATCGGCTGAAAAACCACCTTTATCATCTTCAACGTCATGCCACAACTCACAGACTGCTTCGTCATATGCGCCAGCGCCACGTTCCCAGATCAATTTACTCACTCTGAAGGCATTATCCAACCGCGCCACCCTCAGGTAACCCTCGAGGAAAACGAACAACTCGGTAACCTCATTGGTCTGGTCCTCAAGCCTGAAAGCCAGGTCCCCTATCTCGCCCACCTTCACCCATTCTCCTCGTTGCGCTTCCAATTCCGCACTTTCGAAATACATGCACCAGGTTTCTTCGGAATCCATCTCAAACAGGTTGAGCGGCGGGGTGACGTTTCCCTCAGCATCAGTTTGGATCAAGGATAGATTGGAAAGGGAAAGGGCAGGGAGCATTCGATCTGGAAAATCTTGCGGGATTCGTTCAGGATGCGCATCATCCAGCACACGCAAGCAGCCAGGGGGCTCGTAGTACACCACCAGTATTTGGTCTGTTGATCCAGTGAATTGGACGGATCGAATCGATTGCTCGATCACCAACCCTGGCTCAAGTGCAGGTATCTCCCGACCAAGCCGTAAACTCAGATACTGTACGATGTAATTGATCTGGCTGTCTGTGTGATCAGGTGCATAAGTCCAATTCAAGATCGCTGTAAGCGAATCATCCTCGTTGAGGCTGATCGTTTGCAAGTCGTTAATCACAAGTGAGGTGTCGGGTTCGATTCCAGGCATTCGTTGGACTAACTGCCTGAAATACCGCTGGGTCACCAGCCACTCATGCCGGTACGTATTGGCATTCCAGAAATGCGCCCCTGTGGAACCACCCACCAGCAAGGCAAGGATGATGATTGAAATAATTCGCAGAAAGCGGGAACGTGGTCTGGCGATGAAATGCAGGATCGCGGTGAAGAACAGCGCAACCCAGGGGATGAAAGCCATCGTAAAGCGGCTCTTAAACGGAGAACTGACATCAATGTTCAGGTTCGTCAGCCAGAATGTCCAACCAGCAAATACAAGCCCTGTCAGCCCCACAATAAGTGCCGGAAAACCAAAAGCGTTATGCTTCTTCAGCGTTTTCGCATTATCCCCGCTCCTGTCACGTTTATAGAAAAGCAGCACGATCAAGATAAAAATAAAGGTTGTCAATGATAGAACAAGATATGATATCCAGAATATATAGCTGAATTCGCCACGAGACAGATGGGGAAGTGCACCCTCCCAGGCACCAAACACAGCCTCCCAAAACTGGGTAAATATCCCAACCAACCACTCTCCCAGGACAAACTCTGATTCACCGATTCCAAGGGGTTGATAGGTGGGGAACTTAAACACGAATACCCGCCAGATGACAAATATGCAGCTCACAAACCAGTATGGAGCTAACTGTAAAATACCAGCGCCAACTCGGCTCTCCAAATTAACAGCTTTCTTTCGAATGGTCAACCAAATCAGCAGCGGCCGGACTAATTCCCAGCCAAGGAAGTATTCAATCGTAAATTGGCTGATCACCAGTGAAATCAGAGCTGGGATATGCCAGGCACTGGCACGCCATGAGAACTTACCTTCTGAAGGCACCTGGAGGGCTTTCACCATACCGATGAAAGAAAATAGATACAACGCCATAGCTGCAAAATGGTGATTGTAAATGATCGCCTGCGGATGGCCCAAAAACCCCGGGTAGATGGCAAATAGCAGCGCAGCCCACAAGGCTTCTTTTTTATGCCCAGGCCAAATCAAACGCAGCAGCAGCCAGAACAGCACCGAACACAGCCAGTACAGCAGCAGTGAACTGATGTGGTATCCCAACGGCTGCTCTCCGAAAACAAACGCCAGCAGCATGAAAATCCAGGCGGAATAGGGACGATCCAGCGCGACATAATCCGGGTATCCCGCAGGCCCGTACATGTGATTGATCCAGGCATAAGGCCAGTCATCCCAGTAGTAGCCCAGCGTGGGGATCAGCAGCCCGTATGCCAGAACACACAGAACCAACAGGATAAGTGGAACTTTCAGTGTAGAGAATTTCAGTTTTTGATTTTGTATAGTCATTGTTTGACGGTTTTAAAATTTTTTTGAAAAACCTGATCACATGAATTACTTTCTCATATAATCCTTTTTCTTGATTTTCCAAGAGTATACCGTAACTCAGGCAGAATGTCCCATGTCAAATTGACCTGTCAGATGCATTTAGAACCGATTCAGTCAATTTCTTGATTCGCGTAATCGACATTGCTATAATATAGACAACGGCGGAAAAGCAGACAGCCTGGAACTAATGATATCGTGTCTGATATATTAACTATTTCTCTCACGAATACCAATTCCCATTACCCCTTCACAGCACATAATATAACTCGCCTTCTTTAGGTTTTAGCTTCGTGAGTATTATCTAATACTCACAATAAAACTGTTTCAGCAGGATGAGGTTTTTATCCTGTCACCAGAATAACAGGTGGAAATTATCAAAATGGGAGGTTCGTATGCTAAATACAAGAAATAAACAAAATATTCATCAAACGCGACATTTCGATCTCACTAAAACAAAGGTCTTGGTTTGGTGTTTGCTGCTGTTCAGTTCACTGGTCATCATGGCCTGCAGCCTGACCCAATGCAGTACTGCTCCAAAAATCATGCAGGAAGGGAAAGCATTTGAACCCTCTCGGGATACCACAATCCAGGGTGGGGAGTATCATATCCCCTCCATGGATATTCCAGATGATGTCAATGTGACCTTCGAAGAGGATGTGATCATGACTGTGGATGGGGATGTAGAGATTGCAGGTAGCGTGTCTGGGAGATGCACAGGCATTACCCTGCAGGTGGGTGGTGCATTTACCCTCAACGGTAGTCTCAACAATACCGGTTGCGAAGAAGAAGAATCTGCCGATGTCACTCTCAACCTGGCTGGTGACCAACCCATTCAATTCGGGGGTGAGGACCAGGAGATCGCCGTGGATGGCGATTTGCTCATCAATATCGGGGATGTCCAGGGGCTTGAAATTGCAATGCCACTACCTTTTAACCCGCACTGGACTCCACCCCGCCAGTATGCACCCTCTCAGCAGATGCCCTCGTGGCAGACCTAACAGAAGAAGACTATGCCTATGTCACCCTGTGGACGGAATGCCTTGATCCGGATGATGGACCGCTGGAAACCTTCGCGCTGAAATACACCCTGATGAGCACAGGGGACACTTTCTCCCTGCCTGACAATTCGACTGAATTATTTGATCGCGGAGAAACGATGTTGTGGTTGGATAAACCCGGCGCACATTACATCAGTTTATGGGCACAAGATGATGAAGGCGATTGGAGTTATCCAAGCACCATCACCGTGTTCGTGCTCGATCCTGACCTGGAAGAACAGGATGCGACCGGCATTGCCATTGAGCAAGATTGGTCTTTTTACGAGCAGGGCAGTGAATTGCAGTTAGAGAGCCTGATCGAAACCACCTACTCTGAGTCCGACTTTGAATATACCTGGAACATCTCATTAAATGAATCCTTTCTGATGGAATCTTACGAGGCTGCTCCCATAATCAACCTGGACGAACCGGGGGTGATGAATATTGCCTTGAGCGTTTATTTCGTCGATGAGATAGTGGGATATGCGGACAGAACCCTGTATGTCACACCTGAAATGACATCGGAATCCTCAGGCCTGGTCCTGGCAAAACCAGCATTGGTCACAAATTACAGCTGCAGTAATCCGCCAAGTGATGCCATTATCTTTGGTAATATCAAAATCATCTAGAATCGGACGGAGTCTGATCGCTCGTATTCTCCCTGTAACATCGCGACCTATCATGATCTTACCAGCTGCTGTTATAAAAGCAGGGAATGGAAAAACCAGGAGAAAAGTAGAAGATCCCAGTTTTTGCGCGAGGCGATAAGGGCGGAAACGGCGGGAGAATCCTGATCCAAAATGGGAATGGGGATATTGTCCTGTGCAACGGCGCTAAGTTCACAGCAGGCAACGGTGGGGATGGTGGGGATGCCGAAGCTAAGAATAATAAAATTGACGGAAGAAGTGCGACTGCTTTAGGTGGCCATGGTGGGAAAGCCGGGTCGATCACCTTTATCACCGATCGAGATCACGAACTGGTCATCGCAGGCACGGGCACACCTTGGTGGGCGAATGATGTCATTATGAACCTGGGGAAGGGGGGTGACGGCGGAGATGCAAAGGCTCAAGGCGGGGATGGTAAGGAAAACTGCAACGCACCAACCAAAGGAGGCAAAGCAACTGCCAGGGCTGGTCGAGGCGGCAGCATGAAGTTCACCCAACTTTTCGATAAGACCCGTTTTGATCCTGCCGGGGCAATTAAAATTAACATACCTGACCCAGCTCCAAATAAACAAGGTCCAACCGGAGGGGACGGTGGGGATGCCGAAGCCACAGGCGGCAAGGGCGGCAACGCAGCCAACCCACCGCCGGCTAAGTGCGAAAGCTGTATCGCCGGGAAGAAAGGCGGGGATGCGAAAGCCACAGGCGGCAAGGGCGGCTCAGCTTACCTGCGTAAAATCAAGCCTGGGCTTCCTATTACTATTAATTTTACGCCCGTAGGAGGAAAGGGCGGCAAGGCAAAAGCAACTGGCGGCAATGGCGGGAACGCCTCGAACTGCCCAAATGCCAACCAGGGCAAACCGGGCGGCAAAGGCGGCAGCGCAACAGCTGAGGCGGGAAAAGGCGGTAAAGATTTAACGCCTGCAAATATAAAGGTACTGATGGCAATACTGCTGGCAGCAAAGCTGGGGACGGTGGGACCGGTGGCAAAGGGCTAATGCAGGGTGGGGAAGGCGGCGACCCTGGTAAAGGGTGGAAAGGGGCGGATGACGGTAAAAAAGGCAGAAAAGGGGGTGTGATCGGTGATTTGGCTGATGTGATCAAGGATGTTCAAGTCTTCCTGGAGGATCCCATTACAAATACGATCAAGCTGACCATCAAATATGCCTTCCCGGATTGGGATTGGGAACGGGGCAATCCCTTTATAACAGCTGAACTGGAATTCCTTGATGAGTTGTTCACAGTTAATTTGGACGATTTTGATTATGTGGATGACGAAACGATAGAAATCAAAATAATGCTAGATCAACTTCCATGAATCAGGCGAAGCTTCCCTGAGGTTGGTCAGACCAGGACGGCAGATGTCCTTGACATCCCATCGATTTTGGGGTTTGGAATTTGACCTCGTGGCCACCGAAGAGCCGCGAGCGCAGGAACCGACACCCCTACCTTTTGAACCCGTCGAGGAATCCACGCAGCCAGTTTGCAGCCTTTCTGCAGACAACCTGGTGGTTGACTTGATAGATGGTACTTCCAATGTGAAACTGTATGCAACATGCCTTGACCCGGATGACGGTTGGCCTGGTACAGATTGGATGGAAGATTTAGTCCTCAGAAATCTTCTGGTAAGTACAGAGGAAGCCACCTGCGAATCGGAAAATGCAGAGGAATTACTTACCTATGGTGAAACAATCCTGGTATTAACTGAACCAGGGACGCATGAAATCTATTTGTCGGTTAAAGATAACGAAGAAATGGAAAGTTTTCCAAGCGTGTTCACCGTGTTTGTACATGATCCAGACCTGGAAAATGAGGGGATAGGCGTGGCGATCACGCAAGATCAACTTCATTACGAGCTGAGCAGCGAGCTGCAATTAATCAGCGAAGTGTCAGATGAGTATTATGGGTATGGGGCATATTACTATGAGTGGTACTACATGTCAGGGGAGTTAGGGGAAGTGATATCAAATGAGAAAAATCCTATCATCACCTTAGCTCAATCGGGTGTGACCAATATCTGTTTAGATGTCACTTCTGAAAATGATGGTTTCCTTGGGTTTGCCTGTACAACGTTCTATGTGGTATCAGAGGAAGCCTCCACATCAGATGCACAAGGACAAGGCACACCACCGGTTATTACAGCAGTGGAATTTCCCTTTGACAACATTATGGACCCAATAGCCAATGACCTGATTGAGCTGCCTGCAGACGGCACAGAATTCGGTGGGTATATCCATTTTGAGGATAAAGATGGAGATTTGAGCTACACCAGCTTTGAACCCATGGAAGTTGATTCTGGCTTCCAAGGTTTTGGGTTCAATATAGGAGAAGAGTTTCTGGAAGGAGATTTCTTCGATGGAAAGTTCTCATTCCACCTCTGGTGCGGTGAAAACCAGGCACAGCAGCAGATCACATTGCGGATCATGCTGCAGGATGAAGCAGGGAATTGGAGTGACCCGGCTATCCTGGCATTGGGGTGTGATTAATTCAATTTACTATCACAAATCTGATCGCTGTATCAAAATCGATAAACTCAACACTAACCAATTAACCTGACACCAAAAAGTGCCAGGTTTTTTTAAAGTTTTTGTATGAGAACGGCGAAAATACGCTAAAATTATTTATGACTTATGTCAAAGAATTCACCAACAGGAGATATTTAATGGCAAACCAAAAAGAATTAATCTCAAAAATGACCCTGGAAGAGAAAGCATCCCTCTGTTCAGGTTTTGATTTCTGGCACACAAAGGGGATTGAACGGCTGGGGATCCCATCCATTATGATGACAGATGGCCCTCATGGCTTGCGAAAACAATCCGGCAGGGGCGATATCGCTGAGCTGGACGAAAGCGTCCCAGCCACTTGCTTTCCAACTGCATCTGCACTGGCTGCGACCTGGAACCGTCAGCTGATATTTCGGGTTGGAGAGGCACTGGGAGAAGAGTGCCGACAGGAGAAGGTAGCGGTGATCCTCGGACCGGGTGCGAACATCAAACGAACGCCTCTTTGCGGACGCAATTTCGAATATTTCTCTGAGGACCCATTCCTATCAGGTGAAATTGCTACAAGCCACATCAAGGGCGTTCAAAGCCAGGGGATCGGCACATCCCTAAAGCATTATTCTGTTAACAACCAGGAATTCCGCCGGATGACGATTGATGCCATTGTAGATGAACGTGCCCTGAATGAGATTTATCTTGCTGGTTATGAAATTGCAGTAAAAGAAGCTCAACCTTGGACAGTGATGTGTGCCTATAACAGGGTCAACGGAACTTATTGCTGTGAAAACTCTTATCTATTAACGAAATCACTGAAAGAAGATTGGGGGCATGAGGGGCTTGTCGTGACGGATTGGGGCGCAATGAACGAACGTGTTGATGCCCTCAAAGCAGGTTTGGAGCTGGAAATGCCTGGTTTGGACAACGACAACACCGAGAAAATTATCGCTGCTGTACAGGCTGGTGATTTGGACGAAACCATCCTTGACACGGCTGTTGAACGAATCCTCGATATGGTCTTCAAGACAAGAAAAACCCTGGAAGAGGATTTCACCTATGATATTGAGGCACATCATGCCCTGGCAAGAGAAGCTGCAGGGGAAGGGGCTGTGCTTTTGAAAAATGATGCCAACACTTTACCGTTGATGAAAGGCACAAAAATACTCTTACTTGGATCCTTTGCCAAAGCCCCTCGCTACCAGGGTGCCGGTAGTTCGTCCATGAACCCGACAAAACTGGATAACCTACATGAGGAAATGGTTAAACTTATTGGAGAAGAGAACATCACCTATGCACCAGGTTTTCCACACAAAGGAACCCTCCCAGATCAGTTAATGATTGATCAAGCCCTTGAATTGGCTAAAAAGGCAGATGTTGTCGTGATCAATGTCGGTTTACCGGATGTATTCGAAGTGGAAGGTCTCGACCGAACCCATATGAAACTCCCTGAAAGCCATAACAAACTCATTGAAGCTGTAGCCGCTGTTCACTCAAAAGTCATCGTGGTTCTCAGCAATGGATCACCGGTCGAAATGCCCTGGGTCAAGGAAGTTCAGGCTGTCCTGGAAGGCTACCTTGGAGGTCAGGCTGGTGCTGGTGGTGTGGCTGATGTTCTGTTTGGGGTAACAAACCCAAGCGGAAAACTTGCTGAGACATTCCCCCTCAGGTTGGATGATACACCAGCTTTTCATCATTATCCAGGCGGTCCAAAAACAGTTGAGTACCGAGAATCCCTTTATGTAGGTTATCGATTTTACGACAAGGTTGACAAGAACGTCCTGTTCCCCTTTGGGTATGGCTTGAGCTACACAACTTTTGAATATGGCAACTTGCACCTCGACCAGGAAGAACTGACAGGCAAGGAAGCCCTCACTGTGTCATTCTCTGTAAAAAACAAGGGTGATGTTGCAGGGAAAGAAGTCGTCCAGGTGTATGTTGAACCTCAGAACCCAACGGCATATCGCCCAATTAAAGAACTCAAAGGCTTTGAAAAAGTCAGTCTGCAGCCTGGAGAAGAGAAATCGATCACCCTGGTCCTGCCACCCCGCGCTTTTGCTTTTTATAATTCAGAAATCCATGATTGGCAGGTGGAATCTGGTTCCTTCCACATCCTTGTAGGTGCATCATCCCGGGATATTCAACTCAAAGCAGAAGTCCAGGTTGCTTCATTCCAGGAAGATGTTTCCATCCCGGATCGTGATAAGCTTCCTGCTTACAAGGATTTTCCTGGAGATGGCCACATAAGTAAAGGAGATTTTCAAACCCTTATTGAGCATAAGCTGCCAACCAATGAGTTAATTAAAGGGGAAGTTTGTACACTGAACACACCCATTGCGGATATGCAGCATTCCTTTGTTGGGCGAATGCTTCATAAAAATATGTTGAAGCAGGCCCAGAAAATGGTCAGCACTGCTCCAGATAGCCCCAATGCTCAGATGATAAAAGCTGCTCTCAATGAAGCACCCCTCCGAGTGATAATGATGTTTGGCGGGGGCTTGAATTGGGGAATGCTTGAGGGCATGCTGCTGATGATCAATGGCAAGTTCTTCAAAGGGTTATCAAAGCTGCTGAAGAGCCGGAAGAAATAACATAAAGGAGAAGGAAATGAGCGAGCAGCCCACAAAACTTGTTTTGGTCTGGACATCAGCGGACCGTGAAGTAGCAATGCACATGATCCTGATGTACGGCAGGAATGCAAAACGCTTCAACTGGTGGGATGAGATCAATATACTAATATGGGGTCCCTCGGGCAAACTGCTTCTGTCTGATGATGAACTCCAAACAGAGATCAAAGCCATGATCGACGAAGGGGTTGAGGTGATCGCCTGCAAAGGCTGTGCAGACCGGCTTGGTACCAGTGAAGGATTGGCTGAATTGGGCGTACACGTCTTTTACACCGGTGAAGCTCTGACCAATGCCGTAAAATCACCAGAATGGTCAGTCCTTAGTTTTTAAAACTGTCTATTTATATAAGATTCCCAAAGATTAAATGAACAATATTTCTGAACTCTTAGGTGATCTCAAATTCATCATTTCATTTCGCAAAGAAAAAATGAAGCAGATGCTCGAACTGGACCTATCTGCGCCTAAAGCAGGAGATATTGCGATTGATTTCACGCTGCTTGAACGTGATCGGGGGGTGTTTCATCCACACGAACGAAAAAGATCAGAAGTAAGACCCCGCCAGCTAAAATCATCAACGCTGTGCCGATGCTGAAACGATCTGCCAGCGCGCCTAATATCGGGGCAAATATCGCCGTCAAAATGGTAGTAAACTGCGACTCCACTGACAGCCCGGAAGCCATCACAGTGTTTGAGATTTGATCGCTGATGAAGGACATATTCATTGGGCGTCGGATATTCTGAAGCAAATAGAACAACATAAATATCAGGATAGCCAGCCAGGTAAGGTTCTTCCAAATCGCGAATCCTGCGAGAAGCAATAAACCGGCACCGATTACAAAAGTAAGGTTGATGGCCCGTCCCAGGGATCTGAAACGCTGGCTGAAATCAGCCGCGCCTCGGGAGGCGAAACTTGTCAGCATGTAGATCACAAAATAAACCAGGCCAATCACAAGCGCGCTGCGTTGTTTATCCTCCAGGATTAGAAAGATGGGCAGCATCAATGCGAAACTTTCCAGGATGGGCTGCAGGTAATCTTTGCTGGTTTTAAACAAACCGCTGAATCCAGCACTATTCAGTATTCCCCGCAAGGCACGCCAGTCCCTGAATATACTCAAAAATGTTTTCAACGTAGCACGAATTTGTGAACCGATCCTCCCCACGGGAACCCGGGTCAGTTCGCCATCCAGTTCTCGTGGGTAGCTTGCCAGGTTGATGAAATCCAGCACATAAGGGATGATTGATGCCAGGAACATGATGCGATATTCACCCCGATAAAAGACCAGTCCGGCTGCTATCAGGGCATTGATGGCTGAGCCTAACTGTGAGAACCCTCGCGTGCGTCCATAATATTCCACTTTAAGATTTGACATGTTGTTCAACTTCAGGTATTCGAATATCAATGCTTTATGTGTTCCGGATCGGAAAGCCTCCCCAAACGCAAACAGGATCATCGCTAGTGCATAGATCGAAAAACCTTTGAAAAAATAAAAGATCAGAAAAGAAAGGATATAAGACCCGAAGGCCATCAACATGGACTTACGCCGTCCAAAAGAGTCTAGCAAAAACACCTGTGGGAATCTCAAGAATGTTCGTCGCGACATCCCGGATGGCATACAGGAAGCCGATTTGCAGATAACTCATCCCCACTTCACGAAAGATCAGGATGATGAATGGGTCAAAGAAGCGCAGGTTCTTTAAAAACCCATACAGCGCAAAACGGGGGAACATGCGATCATGCTTGAACATTATTGTGTTCCTTGTTATTTTTGTTCTGTTGATGCTGCATTTGAAATTATATCAAGATATGGGTTTCAATAAAAATCGGTCTATCGGAAATGAAGAAGAGATCACTCGTTCATTTGGAAAATGCATCTCGACTTTGGATAAGGTGTGATTGCACAATCTCTCTGCTGGGATGGAGTCACCCATGATCTTTTCAAAATAGGGGAACTATATCCCCCGAACAGGGTTTGTTACGTGGGACCTTATGTTTTTCCACAAGTAAAGTTTTGAGGCCTTGTTTTGCACAGAACTTTGCAGCTACTGGTCCCGCAACAGCCCCTCCAGCGACAAAAACATCATATCCTTTCATATTACGCTTTCTGCCTCCCTCTTAATTTTTCGAGTGATTGATATTGGTTTAGGTATTAAAGTAATTTTCAAATAATAGAGATTACTGCAGCAGCCAGAAATACAAGGATGAAAGCGCTTATCATCCAAGCCAAAACTGCAGAATAATTCTCCGGATCAATTTGTCCTTCTTTATCCATTTTTCGGATCAATGGAAAAAGCCGCCAGAAGAATGATGCAATGGAGATCACGAGGGCAAACCCGGAAAACACCAGGGTGTTGTCATCTCCAACGAACAGGATAACGATCAATAATAAGATGAAGATCAATTTCGTTCCGGCTACCCAATTGACCATATATTTAATAAAATTATGAATCTCCGGATCTGCTTTTGATTTCTCCCAAGCCTTGAACATACCAATTGCGTTAGCATATTTTGTGGCTGGGAAAAAGTAAAGGGCGATGACGTTTGAGGCTTCAAGGGTTAAGAACCCAATTGTTACAATTGTTAAAAAGTTCATGTTGCTGCTCCAATGAAATGTTTGTTGAAGTGAGAATTATACTTTGCTACAAGCTCAATTTTCCGTCCTTCTGGAACGTCTGGAGACCAAAGGGGATAAAGCCATTACAGCTACAACACCCAATAATAAACTCCCAATTTTATAGATTCCTCCCAATGAAAGCCAGCCTGAGCTAAGTGCACCCAATGCAGCAAATGGACCTAGTGTCGCACCAAGGTCCCCTGCTGTATTGATCAAACCCAATGCACGACTGCGCAAATGCTCCGGAACTCGGTCTCCTGCGATAGCGGGGATCATGGTTTCCACACTGCTGCTTGCTAACGGCACCAAAAATGAACCGATCAATGCCAGGCTCTGGATATCCACACTCATGAGCCACAATCCAAGGCCGCCCAGCACGAGTGCCCATCCCATGACTGGCCATCTTCTGCCAACTTTATCAGATACAGAACCAGCGAGAGGGGTGCTGCCAATGCTGGTCAGGTTGCTCAAGGCGGTATAGATCCCTGAAAGAGTTGCGATGGGAATAAAAATGGTCGCAACCTGCATACCCTCTCCAAATATTTCTGACAGCCACAGGATCGTTGTTGCCGCCAACACTCCCCAGGTCAACAGCCTGGATATAAACATGGTGAATGAGGTTGTTATGATAACATTCACGGGTAGCTTTTTCTCTGCGGTTTCTTCTGCTTTTTCACCGTTAGCCTTAGTGTTTTCATTATTTTTTCTGGTCTCGGGAAGGAAGAATAACCAGGCTAAAGCTGCTGTTGCGATAACTGCCACGCTGATCCATTGACTGTTTCTGAAGCCAAATATATCGGTCAGCAAAGCCCCTAAAAATGAAGCACCTGCAATGCCGATAAAGAACCACATTTGATAAATACCGCTGTTGCGTCCGCGGTTTTTTTCTGTGGATACATCCAGCACAACTGAGTTTCCTCCCACCCATAAGAGTGCCCAGGCCAACCCCCAGGAAAGCCTGCCTATCAATAATGGCCAGAAACCATGTCCAAGGGCATAAAAGACACTTGATCCGGCACCCAGAGATAACCCGGCGATCAATAAACCACGACGCGGCATTCGGTCGAAAAGCATCCCCACCGGTCCGTTCAGGAATAGGCGAACGGCTCGATTGGCACCTAATAACAATCCCACCATTGAGAGGGTAATTCCCAATTGTGCAGCGATGTCTGGATGGGGCAGTACTGTATACAAGGTAGCATCCCCTAATAAGGAAATGGCAGTACCAATACCCAGGAGGTTTAAAATAAATTTTGGAGATCGAATACCTTTCACATTTACCTCATCTGGATGGTGATCTTGACGTCATTCAGTGCTCGGGTTCACATATTGAGCATAAATACAGCAGGCGGTGTCCTGTGAATTTATACTCAGAATGTTCATTATTATAAGGCCATATTAAAATTGTCCCCCTAAATTAGCTGGTATTCTCCCGATCGTCTCTTCGTCGATCATGTTCATCTTGTCATCATCTTGGGAAAGTGGATACACAAAACAAGCACCAGACCGATAATTGATTAGTAAGGCAGTTCTCCAGTATACACCAACGGCTGATGTGGTTTTGGTGGCAGGTCAACCACAATAGGATCACCTGGAAAAATTTCCCCTCCAACTACCACAATCCCCATCACGCCAGCTTCTCTGACAAGATTTCTTTCCTCATCTTTAGACAATAAAGCTCTCTGTAAGCCTTTTTGAAAGCGATCAATTTGTTTACAAGGGTTTCTAAGACCGGTTATCTCAACAACTGCTTTCTTACCAATTTTCAGCTTTGCACCTGTTGGTAAACCAAGAAGATCAACACCCTTCGTGGTAATATTTTCTCCTAATTGACCTGGCGCGACAGAAAATCCTTTTTCATATAACTTGTCCAGTAGTTCGACATGAATAAGATGCACCTGACGCAAATTTGGCCGTTTGGGATCAAGTTTTGCCAGATAACGATGCTTGACCTTTTTCCCCGCATGTGCATCCCCCTCCACACCTAACCCTTCAATCAATATTATGGATTTTTGATTCGGCTTACTGAACGTATGCTCAGCACTGATACTCACAGCAATTACATAAGAGGGCATTTTCTCTCCAAGGTTTAATTCAGATATCATACAAATAACATGATATCAGGCAATTCTCAAAATGGCATTATTCTTTGCTTTCATTACAAGATAGTTTCTTTATCACACCCAGTTCAATTTTACTCCATGCTTCACCACCATACCTGATTGTCACCTAACTCACCCTATCCAACAATAAGATCACCATAGTATTCAAAAATCATGTGTTGTATCAATCCTGTATAATGAAATCAATGATATGTCCCATTGACCCAGAGGAGGAAGGTATGAAGAAAAGGGAGCAGGTTGGGTTTATAATTTTCCTAATTATATTGCTTGTGTTTACCTCATCCTGCAGAGACCAACCAGAAAATGAATCCGCTGAGACAGAAGCAGATCCCCTATCTGAAATGCTGACACTCACCGCAACCAGCGAAATCCAACCTGAAGACAACACAGCCTCGCCAGAAAATGAATCCAGTGATTCGGCGGTAGATCCCTCATCTGAAATACAGGTATCTGAGGTCAGTTTTACACCTGGAGAGCAGAAAAACGGCCTGTACCTGGACAAAGGAGGCGATGTGGATACCAGGGAAGTGGAGGTGGGGGAACCAGTCCAGGCAGCGCTGCAAACCGGGAATGGGGTAACCTTACCAGCGAGTGATGGCAATACGATCGGGGATAGCTATATCCAGTTCCAGGTGGACGACTCTGTCATTTTTCAGGGAAGCCCGACCAGCCGGGTGGTGATCGAGGTTGAATATCTGGATGTGGGCACTGATAGCTTCAATATCCAGTATGATGCCGTGGCAGGTACGTTTTCGGAGACAGGCGCTGTTTTCAAGACAGACTCGGGTGAGATCAGATACGCCCATTTTTCTATCTGCGATGCCTACTTCGGAAACCGGGATAATGGGGCAGACTTCCGGATCACTGACTTTGCAGATGGAGCAGAAACGATCTTAAGCGTATCTGTCAGGCTGCTGCCCGAACCGGAGGGAACGGTGACCATCCAGGTGGACAGCTGCGGTGCCAATCCTTACGACGATCAGCCGGACAGTGATGCGATCCAGACCTGCATCGACCAGATGTGCAGCGGTGATACAGCAGTGTTCACTTCACCAGATGGCAGCCAGGATTATGTTGGCTACCTAATTGACAAGACGATTTTCCTGCTTCACAATGGCATAAAAACTGACCTGATATTTACTTCTTCGAATGAAAACAACCATGCTCTGCTGCAGGCCACCGCTGACCTGAAAGGGTTTGTAGTCATGCTGTATGCCCGTTCACGTGTCGCACACGTGGGGTTGGCAGATAATATCTCTTTCATCCACCTTGATGTGGACAGCAATCGGGCTGAACGGGTTTGTTTTGGCGCAAATTTGGTCGAAGAAGGAGAAGATGATAGCTGGGGTTCATGGCTCCCTGAGTGCGATGTTCTCGACGATGCCTGGTGCGCACCTGGTGGGATCGCCCTAAATGGTGGAATCGATGATTACGATCCCTGGCAGGACTTCGAGCATAACCCTGCGAGATGGACGACCGGATTGGTGGTCGAGGATGTGGTGATCACGAATGTCGAATGCGGAACCGCCCTGGGATTTATCGGGGCTGCAGGCAGGATATCCAATGTAACCATCGATACCGCTGGTGACCATGTCCATCCGTGGCAATGCACAAAAACTGACCCGGATGAGCCTGTTGGCGGCTGGTCAGATGGAATGACGATAGTTGGACCAGGCATGACGATCACACATAATACGGTCATTAATGCATCCGATATCGGTATCGTGCATTTTGGTGGGCGTGACTTAAAGATCAGCTACAACACCATCATTTCCGAACCGGGGAACTACGGCGCGTTTGCCGGGATTGCGCTGCATCCCTGGTCATACGGAATCACGACCAACTATGAGATTATCGGTAATACAGTCATTAACCAGTCTGATGAAGACTGCGGTGGGCTCCATGCCGGGATCAATATCGGCGGCCAGATGTGGAATATTGCCTGCACGAATGGATCGCCCTCAGGCATCGGCAACATCAATTCCTGCAGTACATACCCGGAGCCACCAGGACTGACTGTTTGTGGTGATGCATCCTCCTGCCAGGTGTGGGTGTACGTACCCGAGCACTCCACCTTTACTCTTCGGGACAACTCTGTCACCGGGGCGCATATCAGCTACCTGATCGGGGGTGTCCAGTTCGAGGGTGAATTCATCGAAGAGAACAATGCCTCCATTACGCCCAGGAGCACTTGCTGGGAGGATGCAAAAGGCTGCGATTTCGCAGGTATTTACCGCACCTATCCGCCGGCGGATTTTGTAGCGTTCAACCCAACCATTGATGGATGGATAGAACTGGAGGTGTACTGCACAAGGTAACGCAATTTTCGAGGAATATTTCAACCAGTGGAAGGTCTCCAGCCTGTCATTGTTGTTGAGACACATGAAAAGAAAAAGCCGCTTTTGATTTATGCTTGGAAAATGCAAGCCACCCCACAGACCAACGTTTTAGCCTTAATTTATTTCACTTATCACTTTCTAACTGATCTATTTTCTCTTATTTTGCTTTATGATTTTTTGGGTTGCATACCAGCCTGTCAGCATGGCCATGGGGACACCAGAAGGAGCATATGCCCACTGGCCTGCTTGTAGGACACCTGGAATAGCTGTCTTGATAGATTTTGGAATATCTTTCAATTGATTTACTACTGGAACGTCTGCTTCAAAAGACCAGCCAGTAATCGCTCCTTCAGAACTCCCAGATACTTCATTTATGGTTAATGGTGTAGAAGAAAATTTAAACAGGATATCCTCTTCTATCCCTTCGTATATGGTTTGGGAAAAAATGCTGATGATACGATTTTCCAGAAATTCTTTAAACTCATCAAGCCAACCGGCTTTTTCAATCTTTTCAACAACACAATAATCAAAAAGGCAACTTATCATTATGCCTGTGTGTCCTTCAGGTGCTAATGTGGGATCTCGTAGAACAGGAATGGATACTTCGAATGTGTTCAAATCACAAAATTTCGCTACCCAATCAAATATTTCATTTTTCGATTTGTTGCTAAAACTATCAATAAGATTGTGTCTTTCCTCGAGATGAGTTTCCCCTAATCCTTTTCTTGATGGGGTGTAGAACATGTGCTCACCACCGCGTGTTTGGAAATAGGAGGGTGGGCGGTCTGCTGCAAAAAAAAGAATGAAGACAGATTCAGCACCTTTGGAAGAAAGAATACGCTTGCTCCCAGATCTAATCTTGCTGGAGGTTTTTTTGTCTAGACCTATCGGATTGACGTTTCGATATAGATTTTTTAAATCTGCTGCCCATATCAGCTGATCATAGTGATAACTATTCCCTTCTGAGTCGATCACTTTCGTTTCTGATGGAATGACTTCTGAAATGTATGTATTTAGCTTAATTTCCCCGCCCCCATCCAATATTTTCTTTTTTAGAAGATTTGCCAAAGCACTTGTTCCGCCCTTTGGATAAAAATAGTCAAGATAAACATAAAAATAGCCCAAAGCAAAATGAGTGGGTGTCTTTCTAAAAAATTGTTGAGTCATTACATCAATTAATGATTGATTATCAGTTAAACCCTCTAGAAAAACTTCCATCGGCATATTGAACTGATTCAGTTTTCTTAAAGCAATAAGGAACTTTATTGTCCAGGGTAATAGCTCTCGAATTACAAATTTTCTGTCGCTAAAAACATCCCCGAAATTTGGGTTGTCAAAATCATATAAAACTTTGGTGTATTCAGATAGTTCAAAAATTTTTGAGATAATTTTCTCGATATCCCCAATATTTTCAGGAAACAGTTTGCTCAGAATACGTTGATATTCACTATAGTGCATCCATTGAGTTTACTTGAATCAATTGGTCTTCAATCCCAATTGAGATCTTATTATCTACAAAGTCCCAATTTATTCCTAAATCTTTTAATATTGGTTGAACGATTCCAGAGTTTACAAAAGCCCTTGGGCCAGTATCAAAGAAAAATCCATCCTTTTCATATGTTTGGATTAATCCCCCAATTCTATCATTCTTATCTAACAACAATACACCAATATTCTCGTTGGTCAAAAATGCGGCTGCAGTTAATCCTCCCATACCAGCCCCTACGATCACGATCTTCTTGTTTTCCGTTGTCATGGTAATCTACCTAACTCTTGACTTAATCGCCACAATTCTTCAGCCGCACCCATATCCAATGCTGGAGGTGCAGGTTCTTCTTCAGTTGTGAGATTGAAGAATTTGCCTGAAATTTTTCCCAAATCAGGGGAAACGCCTAAATAATATAAGGCCTCTGCAGAATTTTCTATTGGTTTGGCTGTTGCATCAACGAATACCTTCTTGAATAATTTATATAGCGCGCCATTGTTCTGACCACTATTTGTTTTCACATTGCCCGGGTGCATTGCATTCACCGTTATTCTTGTTCCGTTAAAGTACTCGTTTAGTTTTAGCATTGACAACAATTGTGCTAATTTAGCAGCTCCATAGCTTTTCGATCCTGAATAACGATGCTTTTCCCAGTTTAGATCATCCAAATGCATGCCCCATACGGCAAATCTATGTGCTTCAGAATTAACAAATATGATTCGACCGTATTTTTGATGTATGAGTTTCTCTTTGATGCAATAATTTAAAATAAAGGTACTAAGATAATTTGTCTGAAACACCATTTCCAGCTTATCAGCCGTGAAAGTCTTTTTTGTCATATAAACACCAGCATTATGGATGATGACATCAATATCTCTTTCGTATTCAGACAATCGCTTTCCGACAGCATGGACATCTGATAAACTTGAAAAATCAGCAATCAAATAGGTGCATTTTACGTTGTATTGACTTGTAAGTGTTTCACATAACTCTTTTGATTTTTTTTCATTCCTGTTGACACTTAAAATATCTGCGCCATGAGAGGCAAATAATTTGGCGGTAACCAAGCCTATTCCTGACGTTGCTCCAGTAATTACAACCAAACGGTTATTAAATTCATCTGTACATATTTCAGGGTCTAATTTTTGATTGCGGATCATTGCAAAAATATTAGACCACTCATATTCTTTAAGGTATTTTATTAAATTATCTTTGGAATATCCGGTTTTCATAATCGTTGAAAGGATGGGTTTGTTTGCACAGGGACAATTCGACGTTTTTTTGGATTTTATGATATCTAAATCCAGAGTAAGTCTTGTAGGCAAAACAAACTTTTAAAGATCTCAATTGGGAGCAATTTCCCATTTTTAAAGTATTATACCGCACCTATCCTCCGGCGGACTTTGATTCCTTCAACCCAACGATAGAGTGTTGGATAGAACTGGAGGTGTACTTCACACGGTAACTTTCTTATCGAGCAATTTCTAAACAGGATTGCTGTATAATTATGGTGAATACTGACATGCAATTGACCCAATTACATAATAATTTATCATGAGTTAAAGGTTAACCACAAAGAAAGGAGATAACCTTATGGGTAAAAACGGTAAGTGCCCTGTAACTGGAAAAAAGAGTAATCCCATGGCTGGGGGTGGAGGCACGTCAAACCGGGACTGGTGGCCAAACCAGTTGAACCTCAAAATTCTTCATCAGCACTCACAAAAGGGCAATCCAATGGGCGAAGCGTTTAACTACGCTGAAGAATTCAAGACGCTCGACTTCAAAGCCCTGAAAGAGGACCTCTATGCATTGATGACCGATTCTCAGGACTGGTGGCCGGCTGATTACGGTCATTACGGCGGCCTCTTCATCCGCATGGCCTGGCACAGCGCAGGAACATACCGCGTTGGTGACGGCCGCGGCGGCGGGGGAACAGGCAACCAGCGTTTTGCTCCACTCAACAGCTGGCCTGACAACGTCAACCTCGACAAGGCACGCCGGCTACTCTGGCCGATCAAACAGAAGTACGGCAAAAAGATTTCCTGGGCAGACCTGATGATCCTTGCTGGCAACTGCGCGCTTGAATCGATGGGATTCAAGACTTTCGGCTTTGCTGGCGGCCGCGAGGACATTTGGGAACCGGAAGAGGATACTTATTGGGGTGCTGAAAGCGAATGGCTTGGTGATAAGCGGTACTCCGGTGATCGAGACCTCGAGAATCCGCTCGCCGCAGTTCAGATGGGTTTGATCTATGTGAACCCGGAAGGACCAAACGGGCAACCGAGTGCTGTCGCATCTGGCCGTGACGTCCGAGAAACCTTTGCACGCATGGCGATGAATGATGAAGAGACTGTTGCACTCATTGCCGGTGGGCATACGTTCGGTAAATGCCATGGCGCTGGAGACGCAGCCCAGGTCGGGCCTGAGCCTGAAGCAGCCGGAATTGAAGAGCAGGGCCTTGGCTGGGCCAGCACTCACGGCATTGGCAAAGGGGATGACACCATCTCCAGCGGTATCGAAGGAGCCTGGACGCCTGATCCGATCAAGTGGAGTATGGGCTATTTTGATATGCTGTTTGGCTATGATTGGGACCTGGAAAAAAGCCCTGCCGGTGCCTGGCAGTGGGTCCCGGTCAATCCGGATGAAAAGGACCTGGCACCAGCCGCACATGATCCTTCTAAGCGTGTGAAGACCATTATGACGACTGCCGATCTGTCGCTGCGCTATGACGCGATCTACGAACCAATCGCTCGCCGATTTCATGAAAATCCGGAGGAGTTCGCCGACGCGTTTGCCCGGGCATGGTTCAAACTGACCCACCGCGATATGGGTCCCCGCTCAATCTATCTTGGTCCAGAAGTGCCAGAGGAAGAACTGATCTGGCAAGACCCGGTTCCCCAAGTCGATCATGAATTGATTGATGAGAAAGATATCGCCACGCTTAAGGATAAGATCCTTGCCTCAGGTCTTTCGGTCACCGAACTGGTTACGACGGCTTGGGCATCAGCATCCACATTCCGCGGTTCTGACAAGCGCGGTGGTGCTAATGGCGCACGCATTCGCCTGGCCCCGCAGAAGGATTGGGAAGTCAACCAGCCTATCCAATTGAAGAAGGTTCTGGAAGTCCTTGAAAGTATCCAAAAGGAATTCAATGACGCTCAATCAGGCGGTAAAAAAGTTTCTCTCGCTGATCTGATTGTTCTTGGTGGATGTGCTGGCGTTGAGGAAGCTGCGAAGAAAGCTGGTCACAAGGTCACTGTTCCCTTTACCCCGGGACGCACTGATGCATCAATGGAACAAACCGATGTGAAAGCTTTTAATGTACTTGAACCTGCTGCAGATGCGTTCCGCAACTATCTGAAAGCCAAATTCGCGGTTCCAGCAGAAGAACTGATGCTCGATCGTGCACAATTATTGACGCTGACCGCCCCTGAAATGACAGTCCTCTTAGGCGGTATGCGCGTTTTGAACACCAACTATGGTCAGACGAAACACGGCGTCTTCACCAAACAGCCAGAGACACTCTCAAATGACTTCTTTGTGAACCTTCTCGATATGAGCACAGCATGGAAGCCAACATCGGAGGATGAAAACTTTTTTGAGGGTCGTGACCGTGCATCTGGGGAACTCAAGTGGACGGCCACACGAGTTGACCTCGTATTCGGCTCAAATTCACAGCTTCGAGCCCTGGCAGAAGTTTATGGTTGCGAGGATTCACAAGAGAAATTCGTGGATGACTTTGTAAAGGCATGGGATAAAGTAATGAACCTTGACCGCTTTGATCTTGGCTAACAGGCAGTTCGGACAAAGAACCAACAAACCGACCAGTTTATGCTCTATATCGCACCAAACCACAGAAAAAAACCGCCCAGAAAATTTTCTGGGCGGTCCGTGTACCCTCATTCCCTCTACACGTTCAGGCTCAAGTTCGTTGATAAAAAACGATCAACAAAGATGTCTTGTAACATTCTTAAACGGATTCGTCTAATCTCATAATCATACATAAGGAGATAAAAAAATGGACAACAAAACACTGAAACAAATGGCAATAATGGTGGATGCTGTTCAACCACACTGCGACGAAGAAATTGTAGCGGCCATAACCTGCAGCCATGCTGGCTCGCTAAGTTCAGTGCTGATTTCCAAGTTGATGAGTGGCGCAGGAACAATCGTAAAATCCAGCAAGCTTCCCAACCCGGTCTATCTCGCTGTAGGATCGGAAACGGTTTACGCGTTTAAATATGCTCCCAGGGGATTTAAGTTCAAGATCAAGAAGGAGGTTGCACGCTGGCCCAAGGATGAGGTTAGCGTGACGGTCGAGAAGACAAAAACAATCGCAACCTTCGTTATGACAACAGACTCAGGTGAGCATTTCCCTCTTGAAGTCTCTATCATGTTCGGTGGGGAACCACTCGCTGACTTGTTCTTCACGGCTTTAGGTGCTTCACAAGACTAATCAAAGGACGGCCTGGTTGGACACGGACAAGCCTTAACAACATTAACTAAAGCCGGTAGACACAATAGTCCAAGCCAATAAAGACGGCCTTAGTCTGAAAGCTGGTTTTACTAAATTTGGTGGTTTTTCACTTTGTGTCAAGGCCATTGGAATGGGTTTCATGTATTCTCACTTATAATGGCGCTTGATTATGTTTTCCACAATAATAATTTGATCTGCACACTGTTTGGTGCTTCTAATCCTGGAGGTGTAATGTGATACTCATGCCAATCACAGCCGATGATGAAGACCTCACCGTTCGCCTGGAATGCGACCCAGAGATGATGCTCCATATCGGTGGTCCGCGCCCAGAAGCAGATGTGCGTGCAACCCACAAGCGCCGCCTCAAATTGATGGAGGAGGGTACGGCATATATGTACAAAATAGTTGCCAAGGATTCCAACGAAATACTCGGTTTGGTCGGCATGTGGAAGATCGACTGGAAAGGACCGCACACATACGAAATGGGCTGGTTCGTTCTCCCTGACCAACAGGGAAAGGGGGTAGCCACGGAAGCGGCGCTTCTACTGATCTCACAGGCTCGTTCTAATCCCGAGGTTCATTACATCCACGCGTATCCAGCTGTGGCCAATGCCGCCTCCAACGCAATTTCTCGAAAAATAGGGATGGAAAATCAGGGTGAATTCGACAACGAAGGCTTCGCTGGCGTGTTACGTTGCAACGATTGGCGTATCGACGTAAACTAATCTCTTAGAAATATTTATGATGTGTTTTCATCCTTTAATAAAAATTTGGTAAATCATCCAGTTTTTGCATAATGTCAAATCGTATTTACCAGAAAACCGCCCAGGATTAATCCTGGGCGGTTTGTATACCCTCGGCGCAACTCGAACGCGCAACCTACTACTCCGCAAGCAGTTGCTTTGCCTCAACCAGCATCGGTGTGTCAAACCCTTCCGTGAACCATCCGTAGATTTCTTGCAACTTGTGCACTGCTTGATCTGCCTTGCCTTGATTCCTCCAAAGACGTGCCAAATGTTTAACAGCTTCCAACTCAAATAGTTTGGTACCATCCACCTGGGCGATATGAATGGCTTGTAGATAAGCATCCTCAGCAGCTTTTTCATCGCCACTCAGCAGGTTTAAGTCTCCTTTGACGCGCTGCAGAGCAGATTTATACCTTCCCTGGTCAGTTTCCTGCTCAATTTGCTCTGCTTTCAAGATCGTCTTGAACCCTTCGTCAACCTGACCAGCAGCACAATATGCTTCTGCCAGGAAATACAAATAATCAACCTCGAAAGTAACTATTCCCGTCCGGTAATACAAGTTCAAACCTTCTTGAATACTCTGGATGGCTTCCTGGTACTTCCCATCCCTTGATAAAATCCTGCCTTTGAATATCCTTGCCCCTCCCTCAAACAAAAAATAATGTTCTTTGATGGATAAAGCCAACGTTGCATTGGTGTATTCCTTTGATGTCTCAATATCCCCTAATTCAAAGCTCATCCAGGCACAGTACCAAAAGGCATCATTCGTAATAAGTTTTGAGTCATACCATTCAGCAATGTTTAAGATGAACTGGATATGCCCCCTAGCCTTTTCCGGGTACCCCAGCCAGATTTGATGTAAACCTGCCCATGTGTGCCCCAAAATCCCGGTGTCCATCCCCAGCCTTTGTCCGGAGAGCTGCGCTTCCTGATCATAGTACTTGATTGCCTCTTTCGCATGATCAAATGCAGATTGATGCCTACCAAGTGTAGAATCAATGTAACCGTACGCTAAATGCGTTAAATGGACATTTATAGGGATTATTTCATCCTGTCTTTCAGATTCCTGATTCAACAATTCATACAATGATATTGCGGTTTCGAAATCTGCAATATTGGCATAATAGCTATAAAGAAGCTGCCTGGTTGAAAATCGGTTAATGGAATCTCCTCCAGATCGGCACAATTCCCAGGCGCGCTGGTATGCTTTTCCGACATGTTCATTACCAAATCCCATGATTGCCTGGTATGCCAGTCCTATCTGGAGCTGAAGCCCAATTTCTTTCTCATTTCTGGATGGGGCTTCTGGTAGTGAAAGCAGCATCGTAAGTGCTGCTTCAAACTGGTTGATCGCTTCAGGGTAAGCTGCCATTCTGACGGCACGCTCCCCTGCAAGAGCGTAATAATCGAATGCTTTCTCCGGTTGGTTTGCCCTATTGAAGTGCCTTGCCAGGCTAACCGCAAAGTCACCGTTATCCTCACCAGCTATTCTTTCTATTTCGTTCCCGACCTGGTCATGAAGACGGCTTCGCTGAATTTCATCCATTTGGTGATACATATATTTTTGGAAAAGACTATGTCTAAAATTGTAGGTGGAAATTGTCTGTTCACCACGCCGGATGATCTGCTCCGGTCGAACCAGACGGTGCTGCATAACTAATTGTTCGCTGAGCAGTGTTACAACCTCATCAACGGATAATCCTTCAATTGCAGCAATGATCTCTGCGGTAAAGCTTTCTCCCTCGATACTGGCAAGGGTCAGGAGTTGTTTCAGATTTTGAGGTAATCTACTGATCCTTTGGGCGATGACCCCTTCAGTTCGAGGTGGCAACTTATCCAGATGGAAGCTTTCTCGAACCACCCAAACGTCTCGTTTATCCTTTACTAGAACCTCCTCTTCCTGCAAATTGCGTAATAGTTCGATTGTGAACAGGGCATTCCCACCTGTCAGTTGATATATATCTTCGATGAGTGCTTCTTGAAGATCATTCGGTTCACTTTCTGCCAGGGCTTGAATAAAATCACGCCCTGAGTTTAAGCCCAGGTTGATGACTACGTCGCCAAAATCACGTTGTATCTGATTTAAAAACGGGACAAGTGGATGGGGCTCACCTTTCTGAACTAAACTTATCTCCTCTGTTCGGTATGCCCCTACCAGTAAGATTCGACTCTGAGGGATATGTTTGATGAATTGGAACAGCAAGCCAATAGTACCCATATCTGCCCACTGTAAATCATCCACAAAGATCAGCATGGGTACCTGGACGGAGATTTTCTGGAGAACTGAAATGTATTGAGGAAATCAAGTTAGTCTGCTGAACGGCGTTACCTGATGCTGGTGTTTATTGCGCAAATGTTCATCCAGCGCAGTAAACCAGTCCGTTTTGGTTATTGATTGAGATGCAGTAAATTCCAAAAGGATTTGGCCAGGGATAAACGTATCAATCAAGTCCGGACTATAGGTGAGCAGCGATTGGCATGTGACTGGGACTAAATTCCAAAGGTTCACAGCATTTTGATAGCTGCAAGACCCTGCTTTCCAATAGCTTTCGATGTCCCCACTAAGCTGATAAAGTATCTCTCGGAGCGGCAGGTAGGGATCCCCAGCTTCAGTGAAGGCGCTGCAATAACCGATCGCTGAGACAAGGTTTGGGTAATTGGATTGCGCCTGGCGGATAAATTCTCTAACGAGCATGGTTTTCCCACTGCCAGCTTCCCCAGCAACCATCACAAAGCTTCCCCGTCCCTCTGTTATACCTTCCAGCAGGGTATGCAACCGATTGAGTTCATTCAGACGACCCACAAAGGTCTCTGATATATCCACCTCACTTGCCTTTTTAGGTTCCAGGAAATTAGGGAAAGGTGGCAAATCACCTGTTGACACTGAAAGTCTTTGGGAAGTAACGGTCTTCATTCCCCCCAGGATGTCAATATAAAGCCGCCTGGATTTTGTCCCTGGATTGATCTTCAATTCTGAATCCAGTGCATTTTCCAGGTCATGAAACTGCTGCAGTGCTTCATCTCGCCTACCGGTATAGCAAAGCAGACGCATCAGCTGACGCCTGGCTCTTTCCTGCCATGGTTCTAACTCCACATGGCGCCAGGCAAATGGAACTGCTGATTCGTAATCCCCTAACTTTTCATAGTAATCGCTGATTCTTTCAAAGATCGTATCCATCATACGGGCGTATTGTTCGCGCTTTAACAGTGCCCACTCATCAAAGGACAGGCTATCTGGAAGATTAAAGCCTTTCAAGAATTCATCCTGGTAGATGTCAAGGATCTGATCATACAGGATGACATTATCAGGTGTAACCCTTTCGTTATCGAAAACATTAGTCAGGACATCAACATCCACCCATATACGAGGAGTTTTAATTACTTTTAATATCCTGATAGGTTGCCAAAAGGCAGGGTGGATCGGCTTGTAAGTCTCCAATAACCTTACGCAGGTTAGCTAAAACCTGGCGTAAATTGGCTCGCGCTCGATTATCAGTTTTATTTGGCCACAACAGGTGTGCTAAGATATCTCGACGTTGGGGATGGTCCCCTTCAACTGCAAGGTATGCCAGAAGCGCTCTTGCCTTATCTGATACAAAACTTGAGACGCTCTCCCCGTTCAGACTGACCTGGAACTGACCCAATAAGTGGATTTTTAGGTCGGCCATTTCTTTACCTTGGTTATTTCTATTGTCATTATACAAGAAATTGTAGGGGAAAACAATGAACTCTTAACGATCTATGCACACTTTCGTAACGTTACATTGTTACACTGTAAAAAATAGTGATCAATAAAACACTTGCCTAACGAGACAAGGAAGGCAATGGATCCTATGTATCACTCCTTTTTGGTGAGATTTTGGACTTCAGAAAGCGATGAGCCTCCTATCTGGCACATTTCACTGGAAAGTACAAGAACAAGAGAAATTCGATCCTTTACCAGCCTGGAGGATCTACTAAATTTCTTTAAAGAACTCATGAGGTTACCTTCGGCATCGAGGAGGAATCCCCTCGGGACAACTGATCAACAAAGCATGAACTCGACAAAAACATTACCAGATATGACACGAACGAGAGGAGGATTTTATTGATAAATCGTCATGTGAAACTTATTTCAATAAATCGAACGACTTTTTCTGGAGGAGCTAAATGAAAAAAAACATATTAACAAGAGTTTCTTTGATGTTCATCATCCTGGTTGCGCTGTTCATGATGACCAGTTCTGTGTGGGCAGAATCAAAAGCAGGGGAACCAGTTGAAGAACCGAGTGCGAGTATCCCAAGAAAAACAGGCTCTCGAATTAATGGAGAGAAGGATGGCAGAGTCTGCTACCCAACATGTATATGGAAAATGCTTGGGTGTCAATGTACGAGGCAGCAAAAATAAAAATGGTTTTTCATCGACTTTCAATATAAATATTTGCCAGCCCAGCCTGTGGTTCCATTGAAAAAAAATTTAGAATGCGACTCTCCTCAGATAATTTAAAAAATTTCAATTGCCCAGGCTGGGTTTGACCTAATGATCCGAATATAGCAAATATCAACAAAACCTGATTTTGGAGCTATTAAGTATGAATTAGGGTTGATATCATTAATTATCGAATAGACACAGCGCATTTATTTGGTGCAAAACTCACAAATACTGAAAGCATTCTTTCAATCAGTTCTCCAGCTATAAACCCAAACATACAAAACGCAATTTTTAATAATTAACCGCCCAGGATTGATTCTGGGCGGTTTATATACCCTCGGCGCGACTCGAACGCGCAACCTACTACTCCGCAAGCAGTTGCTCTATCCATTAAGCTACGAGGGTTCATAAGGCGAGGTGATTCTATTCGATTATTAAATCCAGGTCAAGCGTTTGAAGTTCTCCTTGACCCTCAAACTGTCATATCATCAACCAGCGTTCCAACCTTCTTCCCCTTCAGGGCTTTCGGCAGGGCTTCTTCATCCCACAGGTTCAGAACGAGGATCGGCAGCTTATTTTCCATGCACAGCGAAACAGCAGTGCTGTCCATCACTTCCAGGCGTCGATTTAGCGTATCAATATAAGAAAGGTGGTCAAACTTCCTGGCATCAGGGTGTTTGACGGGATCCTTATCATACACCCCATCCACCTTGGTGGCTTTGATCAGCACGTCCGCATCAATCTCCATCGCTCGCAGGGCAGCAGCTGTATCCGTTGAGAAATAGGGGTTGCCTGTACCGCCCCCAAAGATCACCACACGGCCTTTCTCAAGGTGTCGAATAGCACGGCGGCGGATATATGGCTCTGCCACAGAACGCATTTCGATGGCAGATTGAACCCGGGTGACCACATCAACCCGTTCAAACGCGTCCATCAAAGCCAAACCGTTCATCACTGTTGCCAGCATGCCCATATAATCTGCAGTTGCCCGGTCCATGCCAGCATCCAATCCGAGTTTCCCTCGCCACAGGTTGCCAGCACCGATCACGATAGCAACATCCACATCCATGGCATGCACCTGTTTGACGCGTTCAGCGATATGGGTTGCCTTGACTGGGTCAATCCCAAAGCCGTCATCGCCGGCGATCGCTTCACCGCTGATCTTCAGCATGATCCGTTTATATTTCAATCCGTTTTCTTTCATAGCCATCATCCCTCCCGAGTTTAATTGGTTGGAGGACAATTTATGAATAAGGCCAACCGTTTGGCTGGCCTTTGAAATTTACTCGTCTTCTTCAGTTTCTTCACTTTCGCCTGACTCAGCGCCAAGTTCCCAGCGTACAAACCGTCGCACAACGATCTTCTCACCCAGCTTAACAACCTGTTCATTGATCAGGTCCTTGACAGTCAGACTGCCGTCACGAACATAAGCCTGGTTCATCAATACGGTTTCCTCTTTGAATTTCTTCAGGTAACCTTCGACGATCTTTGGAACTATTTTATCAGGTTTCCCATCTTCTCTTGCACGACCAGCAGCAATTTCAGATTCATGATCAATGGCTGCCTGGGGGATATCCTCTTCAGTCAGATATTGTGGATTAGCTGCTGCAACCTGCAGTGCAAGTTCATGGGCCAGGATACGAAAATCTGGTGATCGTCCTACAAAGTCTGTTTCACAATTCACTTCGACCATCACAGCCAGTCGGCCATCCCCATGGGAATAGATTTCAACAACACCCTCTGAGGCTTCTTTGCCAGCGCGTTTCGCGGCCTTTGCCAAACCCTTCTCACGAAGAATGTCACCAGCTCTATCGAAATCGCCTTCAGCATCGCGCAGCGCTGCCCGGCAGTCAAGGACTCCACAGCCAGTGGCATCTCGTAATTCTTTGATCATTTTGGTTGTAATTTCTGTCATTTTCTGCAAATTCCTATCTGTTGTTCTGTAAAAAGACGATTAATCGTCTTCTTTTTCATCTATGGTTTCAAATTCCTCAGCGTCATCTGATTTTGTTGTCTGCTTTTTAGCTGCCTTCTTAGCTGTTTTTTTCGTTTTCACTTCAGCTTTTTCTTCTTCAGCTTCTTCTGCAGATTCTTCTGCTTGCTCTACTTCAGTTTCTGCTTCTTTTTCTTCTTTATTTTCAGATTTCTCAGCAACATCTGGTTTAGAAGCCTGTTTTTCGGTTGCTTTCTTAGCTGGTTTTTTCGTTTTCACTTCAGCTTTTTCTTCTTCAGCTACTTCTACCAGTTCTTCAGTTGCTTCTTCTTCAGCTTCGGCTTCTTCAACTTTATCAGCAGGTTCATCATCCTGCTCTGCTTTAGTTTCTGCTTCTTTTACTGGTTCTTCGGTCGCTTCTTCTTCAGCTTCCGCTTTAGTTTCCGCTTTTTCTACTGTTTCTTCGGCTTCAACCTCGTCCTCAGCTTCTTCCTCTTTCACTTCAGCTTTCTTGGCTGAGTCCATATATTTCAAGGTGGATTTACCCAGCAGATCTTTGTCTTCTAATTCTTCCTCTTCAGTGAAGCGTCGAATTGCCGCAGGCATTGCTTCAGCTTCCAATTCTTCTTCTTCCATTGTCTTGGTGCGGATGGCTTTCCCTTCCATCACTGCATCAGCAATCTTGCCAACCAGAAGTTTGATGGCACGGATGGCATCATCGTTGGATGGAATGATGTAGTCAATATTCTTTGGGTCACAATTGGTATCCACCATTGCGACAACGGGGATATCCTTTAGATTTGCTTCATGAACAGCCGTATCCTCTCGGGTTACATCGACCGCAAACAGGACATCAGGCATCTGTTTCATGGTACGGATGCCGTGAAGGCGCCGATCCAAACGCTCGATTTCCCGTTCGATCATCAAGCCTTCTTTTTTCGTCAGCAGATCAACCTGACCGCTGTCGCGCATACGTTCAAGCCGTTCAAGCTCAAATATCCGTTTTTGAATGGTGACCCAGTTGGTGATGGTGCCGCCCAGCCAACGTTCGTTGACATAGGGCATACCGCAGCGTTCAGCTTCATCAGCAATCGTATCCTGTGCCTGACGTTTGGTGCCGACAAACAGGATAGTGCCGCCTTTGGCGACATTATCTCGCACGAAATCATAGGCTTCATCCAAAAGTTTGACCGTTTGCTGCAGGTCAATGATATGAATACCGTTGCGTTCTGTAAAAATATAGGAACGCATCTTGGGGTTCCACTTGTTCGTGCGATGACCAAAGTGGACGCCGCTCTCCAGGAGAGCTTTCATTGTTACTGTAGGTGACATGGTAAATTAAACTCCTTTGCGTTTTGATCCGCCGCTTCCTTCAGGCTTGCCCCTCACCCATCATATGGGCACGCAGGGCAAATCTAGAAGCGTGTGAAATAGTCGCTGCCAGTCTTTTTGACAGCGGTATGAGTATAGCATATCCAATATGAAAAGGGAACAGATTCGAAATTCTGCGCACTCTGCCTGAAATAGTATAATAACAGCACTGGATATTATAAGGGATGATTATTATCAACCATCAGAAAAGATGTGCGTTTCGCCCCAATTCATAGATTATGACTGACCAAACCTCTTCATATAAATCGATCAGCTGCCCTTACCTTGGTTTGAGCGATGACCCAAAGACCAATACGGACTTTCCCTATGTGGGTAATGCTTGCCACGCAGTCACGCCGCCTACAACGATCGACCTGGCCTATCAGGAGAATTGCTGCTTAAAACCCTCCCATTTACGCTGTCCGGGAGTTATAGATGGTTGGGAAAAAGGATTTCCTAAATCTCTGCGGGGTATGAGAACAACCAAACCAAAAAGTTTTTCGAGAAGATGGTTATGGATGATCCTGACAGTATTGATCGTCGCCTTTCTTTTGGGCAGCTACAGCGGATTTTTCCCTTGGCCAGAACTTAATTTCATGACCAATGTTAAAGGCTGGATCAACCCCACGTTACCCCCCTCGGTGACATTGCCTCCCACCCGCACGGCAACATCAACAATCACATTGACCAGTACTGAGGAACCAACATTGACTTCCTCGCCAACTGCCTCGCCTACGGAAACTCAGACACCAACCAAATCAACAACCCCCACTGAGACGCCAACCACGACCAACACGAAACGTCCTTATACCCCCCCAACGAACACAAAACCGCCAGCACCACAGCCAACCAATCCCCCGACGGAACCCACATCACGGCCGAGGCCAACCAGCGCGCCCCCAACCAGTGCACCACCTCCGACCAATACATCTGAGTACAAAGAGACTCCATAATAAGGCAAAAAATGACGGCTGGACAAGCAGTCTTTTTATCCTATGAGCTAAGCGTTTTTTTATCGCACAAACATAGGGATGTATAAGAACTGATCATCACCTCTAACATGTAAAGTCAACATCGCCTTCTGTGCTGGATATGGATCATTGTCAATGATCAGTGCGGAATAATAATCTCCCATTGACATCCCAACCGCGTCAAATGTCACAATCACTTCCTGTGTGGCCCCTGTCCCGATCGTAGATGTTTCAGGTGTGGATGAAACCCAGGTGACTTCAGAGCTTTCACCTACTTTGATCAGATCAAGTCCAAAACTCTGACCACCCTGTCCAACATATTCCCAGCCTATTCTAAGTTGACCTACACCAGCATACGGCCTAAGGTCAATAAGCAGAAAACGGTAAGCCCAAATTCCCCAACTCTCATCCTGTACCATATCCCAGAGCGGCTCAGCCGATAATTTTTGATTACTCTCATCCAGTGCCCACAATTTCATCGTTGCCCCTGGCCAATTGGTATCGGAGAGTGCCCAAAAGGTTAGAGCGGGTTGGCTTAAACTACTAAAATCCATTACTGGTGTGATCAACCATTCATCTGAATGATTGTTGTCGTCATAGCCAACCCAGGCAGTGTACTGACCTTCGTACACCTTATCCAAGTCGCCTTTAATTTCCCACACATTGGCTGTTGCACCATGATGAAGTACTTCCCAGCTCTCTGTAGGCGGCATTTGACCACCCTCGAATCCCTGATCCAATAACAGCTCGCCATCTGGAGGATGCACTTCGACGATCTCAAAGGACACTGGTTCTGTACAATGATTGGTTATTGAAAGCGTCAGCATATCCGTGGTGTCCTGCAGCAGAGTCATTTCAAGGGACGCAGGATCGACAACAAGACAAACTGGCTCATGCACATGAATGGTGATGACTGCTCCCTGACTGGCCGCACCATAAACATCCGTGACCTCAAATTCAAAGCTGTCCATGCCAATAAAATCTGAATTTGGTGTGTAGGTCAATTCAGAAATTGTCCCACCTAACACGCCATTTGAAGGATCCTGGGTAATTTCAAATTCTAACGGCTCCCCAAACAGGTCATCTGCAGTTAGAACAATGTTTAAAGCTGTATTAACTTCAGTTGCTACTGATTGAGAATTTCCCACAGGGATATCATTCATGGTGAGTTCAAGGGTCAGCTCATCGGTATATCCAAGCTGGTCGGACACAGCCCCCGTAAAACGGTACACACCCGGCCAGTAGTCCCCATCGATGCGCAGGTAAGTCTTGATCCCCTGAAACGCATAGATCAAACCATCCACCAGCACATTGTCACCGCTGGTAACATCCAGGTAGAACATAGGCAGGTCACCATTAATGATCTGCCACATGATCGGTTCCCACGTCCCTCCAGCCCCTTCAAACACCCCCCTGTTTTCCCAATAGGTATAAAAATCCTCAGACACACTATCAGTATCCAGATCGAAGGGATAAAAACCCTCTGCAGCATCCCGGTTCGCTTCCAGAGTCGTCACATCCAGATAGTAGAATTCAATCCCGGTATCCAGGTCTAAATGATAGCCCTCGGTCAGGCTGCCGACAACAGGTGACCAGCTCGCCTGGTCAATGGACTGCTGCAAATTAACATTTGTGACATCAAAAGCCTCGTATACCATAATCGAAACTAAAACGCGCTCCGACTCATACTCCGCATCTTCAACCCAAAATGTAAAGCTGTCAGGTCCTGCATAATCCGTATCGGGGGTGTAGGTCAGATTAGGCGCCACTCCGGATAAACTGCCGTGCGATGGTTCTCCTCTGAACCACTCCAACGGGTCACCATCTACATCCTCAGCCTCCAGCAAGATCGCAAGGGGCATGTTGCTCAGTGTTTGAACACCTTGAGGAAAGGCAACCGGCGGGTCATTCACTGGACCAACTGAGATCGAAATGATTCCGCTATCAGTGCCATATTTCTCATCATCAACATCAAATAAAAACGAATCATCCCCAAACCAATTCTCGTCCGGTTCATAGGTAAGATTTGGTGCGGTGCCTGTGACCACCCCATGTTCCGGCTGTGCATAATCCCAAAGGATTGAGCCAGGATATTGATCTGTGACAGTCAGGGTTATTCCTAATTCTGTGTCTTCATCTGTGGATAAACTCTGGTCGTGAGCTTCAGGCTGGTCATTGAATGTGATGCTGATGGAGACATCATCCGTAAAGCCATACTGATCCTCTACACTGCCACTAAAGGCGTATATACCCAGGGGATAATCCCCATTCAAACGCAGCGGCTCTTCCAAGGTCCCGCCGCTTGCCAGATACTGCAGCCCATCTACCAGGTCAGTAGACATGCCATCCACCTTCAGGTAGAACATCGGTTCAACAACGGTGATGATATCCCACATGATCTCTTCCCACCCGCCGGAAGCACCGGCTGTCACCCCACGTGCTGCCCAGTAGGTGTAGAAGTCACCCGGCAGGCTGGATATGTCAAGGTAAAAGGGATAAAGGTCGTTTGCCAGAGGGCGGTTGACCACAAGGTTTTCTGCATCCAGGTAGTGGAACGTGACGAGTGGGTCAAGCAGCATCGTGAAGCCATCCACAAAATTCCCATAGGCATTGGACCAAATAATCTGATCCGTTGATTGGAGCAGGTCAAGTCCAGATAATTCAAGCGGTGCAATAAAAGTGATCGCAACCACGACATCATCAGTGTATCCTGACCCATCATCCACAGTGCCATTGAAGGCGAAATCACCCAGTGGATAATCCCCATCAACCCTAAGAGGTTCCTCCAGGGTTCCACCGCTTGCCAGGTACTGGAGCCCATCAATCAGATCAGCAGACGCGCCATCCACCTTCAGGTAGAACATCGGTTCAATGCCGGTGATGATATTCCACATGATCTCTTCCCACCCACCGGAAGCGCTGGCAGTCACGCCACGTGCTTCCCAGTAAGTATAGAATTCAGCTGGCAGGCTGGTTGTGTCAAGGGTGAACGGATAAAGGTCATCTGCTAAAGGACGGTTGACGACCAGGTTCGCGGCGTCAAAATAATAAAATCCCATTGCTGGGTCAAGCTGCACCGTGTAGCCCATAGAAAGACTACCGGGGACCTCCGTCCAGGGACCGAGAGTTGACGCCGCTTGCAGGAGATCAAGATCACTGAGGTCAAGATCATCTTGCCTGAGACCCTCCTGATCGATGACCGGTAGTGCCGCGGTCGCCCGATTTGTTGGCAGCAATACCAACATAAAAACAATCAAACTAACGATGACGATAACGATCTTAGGTTTTCTGATCATAATCAATTCCCATCCTGAACATATTTTCGGTATTCATTCAGATAACTACATCATATCGCAGATATGCTATGTAATCAATAATACATGCCAAAAGAAAAGTCGTTCAGAAAATTACCGTGGCTTTGAATCATCTCTCTTCACCCTCCTAAAATAACCGGTTATGAGAAACTGATCATAACTCACTCAGATCAGGGGGATTTTTCCAATCAATTGGACCGTGTTTGAAGCGATAATTCAACCTCGGCAGGACAACACGCAGCCAGGCTGACTCGAAATAATTAAACGCCTGATCCCATTCCGAACTCGTCCCCCATCCATCATGGACTAGAGACACTCGTGTCCCTTCAGAAACCTCATCAAAACGGATGACGACATGGGTATATTGGCCTCGCACAGCAGGCAACTCGGTGGCGCATTCCAGGTAAAGGCAAGCATTTTCATCGTCTCGATTGCCATCACCGTGCACCCCTCACCCCCTCGAAGGCCTAAAGGATAATCAAGTGCAAAATACATTTCATAAGCACCGCCTGGTTCCAATTCAATCTTGCAGTCAGGTGCAAAAAAGGATTTTGCCCCTTCTTCTGTTGCCCAGGCCTTCCAAACTTCATTTAGTGCGCCACTTACTATTACCATACCAACGATTGTTCTTTCTTCTTTCCTCATCACGACTCCTAACTCAAGATGTAACCAGTCATTCACATCATTATTTTAATTCAATATCAGAAATTTCATTCTCTCCAAGATTGCTTCTTCGTTTCGCATTTGCCTGCGCTTGCCTCAATACCCGTGCAAGTACAGGTGACAAAACGACCATTCACATTTCTCCATTCACAACTCACAATTCCCTAAATATCTGCTTGCTGACTCCCATTCCAGATGGTATAATCTTTCGTCGCGTCCAGAACCATGGACGCAGCAATAATATTATTAAGTAAGGAACGAGAAATGAACCAAGCTGAACTATTGAAATCAGTTGAAGCACCTGTCAACGAGAACATTCCGGAACTGACCCCCGGCGACGCAGTCAGCGTCCACCTCAAGATCAAAGAAGGTGACCGGGAGCGGATCCAGGTCTTTAAAGGCACACTCCTGTATGTACGCGGCGGCGCAAATGATGCATCATTTACCGTACGGCGCATTGCCAGCAACGGCATCGGCGTTGAACGAAATTTTTTAATGCGGTCACCCCGCATTGAAAAGGTTGTCGTCGACCGACACACCAAAGCCCGTCGTGCCCGGCTGTATTTCCTGCGTGAACGCAAAGGCAAGAGCGCAAGGCTAAAACAGCGCTTCTAAGACCTGAGAATTATCTTCACTTCCCTCGGGTAACCCACCCAAGGGGAATGCACCTCATCAGGGCTCAACTACGTGGCACTTATATCGCCACACGCGTTGATTTATGATGAGGTGTTTTTATATTCAAGAGGATCATGACAAATCATCAAAGACCCTTGATCGGCATCACCAGCAGCCTGATCCAAAAGCAAACCGGGTCTCTGGTCTGCCAGGTCGGGCAGGCATATGTTAATTCAATCCAAAAAGCCGGTGGCATCCCCATGGTGATCCCCGTGGGAAAAGATATCCCCGCCCCGGATTCGCTTTTATCCCGCTTGGATGGTGTACTGTTCACAGGCGGAGCAGACATTGAACCCCAGCGCTTTAGTGCCCAAACACATCCCAGGGTTTATGGCGTTTCCCAGGCTCGCGATGCCCTTGAATTCACCATGATCGAAAAAATCATAGCAAGTGACATGCCCATTCTGGCAATCTGCAGAGGTATTCAGGTCCTGAACGTTGCCTGCGGTGGCACACTTTACCTGGATATTGAAGATCAGATGCCAAATGCTTTGAAACACGACTGGTTCCCCGGTTATCCCCGTGATAAACTTGCCCATAGTGTCAGCCTGACACCCGACAGTTTACTGAACAAGATATATGGAAGCAATGAGATTCAGGTCAACAGCCTGCATCACCAGGGTATCCAGCAAATTGGTGAGAACCTGACCGCCACAGCTTTCAGTCCGGATGGATTGATAGAAGGACTTGAAGTGGATGGGAAATCCTTCGCCCTCGGCGTTCAATGGCACCCGGAAAGCTTGCCTGATGATCCCGGTATGCATCGCCTATTTCAGTCTTTTATTAAAGGCATGTTAGATTTTCGTAGGGTGCGCTGCGTATTTCAGCGCACCATTTCTTTCGGTGCGTTGGACAGATCAACGCACCCTACGGCCAAGGATTTTAAGATAAGCATCGACCCATGAACAGCTCAAACAAAAAGACTCTGAAATTCCTCATAAAATATCTTAAACCCCAAAAGTGGCGAGTCCTCTTGCTGGCGTTATTCATTTTTCTCAACCTTGGCTTGCAACTCCTCACCCCCCAGATCATGCGGCAGTTTATCGATTCTGTTATAGAAGGCTCTGCTATCACAAGCCTGGTGCGATTAAGCATCATTTTCCTGATTGTGGCTTTGGGACAACAATTGATCAATATTATCACCTCTTACTACACGCAAAACGTCGGGTGGACAGCTACAAATACCCTGCGTGAAGACCTGACCCGGCATACCGTCAACCTGGATATGAGCTTTCACAAGGCACATCCTCCTGGTGAGATGATCAGCCGGATTGATTCAGATATCAACACGCTGAATGATTTCTTCTCTCAATTCTTCCTCAAACTAGTAGGCAACCTGCTGCTGGTCATCGTCATCCTGGTCCTGTTATTCCTGGAAGATTGGCGTCTCGGTCTTGTCCTAACCCTTTTCAGTCTGGTTGCCCTGATCATTCTAACCCGCTTTCGCAACATCGCGGTCCCTCATTGGGAAGCGCAGCGCAAGGCTGAAGCAGGTTTCTATAGCTTTCTGGAAGAACGTTTGGCCGGTACGGCAGATATTCGTGCCAACGGCGGCACAGCCTATGCCCTGCGCCAGTTTTTTGAACGCATTAAATCAATGTATCAACTTTCATTAAAAGCAGGGTTGATGGTCAATATCATGCTGAACTCGATGTTCCTGGTTTTTGCCATCGGCACCGCTGCGTCATTGATTGTCAGCGGCATGCTTTATATAGGTGATGTGATCACCATTGGTACTGTATACATCGTCTTTCAATACAACAGTATGCTTCAAAGGCCGCTTGAAGATATCTCACGACAGCTTTCAAATGTGCAGAAATCCCTGGCCAGCATCAAGCGGATAGGGGAGTTATTCAATACCCAAACAAAGATCATCGCGCCAAATGCTGATCCAGCCGCTGATTCCAGCCTTATCTCGTCACCCCTATCGGTTCGATTTCAGAATATCATTTTCCACTATGAGGATGAGCAGACAGTAAAGACACCTGATGAAAAAACACCTCCTCCTGCTGACAACGTATTGGAGGATATTGATTTTCAACTCACCTCGGGTGAAGTACTTGGCCTTTTGGGTCGGACAGGCAGCGGGAAAACCACCTTGATCCGCCTTCTCTTCCGCCTATATGACCCCCAATCCGGAAGCATACAAATCAGCACAAACAACAAGACTCAGCACATGGAAAATATCCGGGATCTGCCCTTAGCTGAATTACGCTCACGCATCGGGATGGTGACACAATCCATTGAGCTTTTTCATGCAAGTGTCCGGGATAACCTGACCTTCTTTGATCAAAGTATCCCGGATGATGCTATCCTGAAAGTGCTCCATGAACTTGGCCTCACACGCTGGTTTGAAAGCCTCCCGTCTGGCCTTGACACTGTGCTGGAATCCGGGGGGGCTGGTTTGTCAGCAGGCGAAGCACAGCTACTGGCATTCACCCGTGTCTTCCTGAAAGACCCCGGGGTTGTCGTTCTGGACGAAGCTTCTTCACGCCTGGATCCAGCCACTGAGAACCTGATTGAAAAAGCTGTTGATCGGTTGGTTGCTGGGCGCACAGCCCTGGTGATCGCTCATCGCCTGAAAACAGTCCAGCGAGCAGATAAGATCATGATCCTTGAAGGGGGTCGTATCCTTGAATATGGCAATCGAAAGAAGCTGGCTTCAGATCCCCACTCACGATTTTCAAAATTGCTACAAACCGGGATGGATGAGGTGCTGGCATGAGCGAGACCAACAAAATGCCAACAAAACGTCCCAGCACCTGGTGGTATATCTGGCAGCTGACCAAGTTCAGGCCCTGGGTTTACGGCATATTTGGCTTAATGGAAATCCTGATCTTCGGTGTCTTTCCACAACTAACCGGCTTCACGATCCAGGCAATATTTGACCAGCTCACAGGTGCCGCTCAAACCAGCTTCAGCCTGGTCGGGTTGTCACTGCTCCTGATAGCCGTTGCGATCGGACGCGGAGCGGCATTCTTCACCGATGTGGTCCTTTATTTCACATTCCAATACACCGTCACCGCACTTCTGCGGCGCAACATCTTCAACACCATTCTACAGCGACCGGGCGCAAAAGCCGTGCCGGAATCTCCCGGTGAAGCTGTCAGCCGCTTCCGTGATGATGCTGAAGAAATTGCCTGGTTCATGTCTGAAATGCTGATCGTGTTTGGCTTTGGTTTTTTTGCCATCGTTGCACTGATCGTTATGCTGCGCATCAATGTGACCATCACTTTGGTAGTTTTCATCCCCTTGTGCATTGTGATCTTCATCGCCAACTATGCCAATAATAAGATCACGGAATACCGGCAGACCAGCCGTAAGGCAACCGGAAAGGTCACCGATTTCATTGGTGAGTTGTTCGGCGCAATCCAGGCGGTAAAAGTCGCTGGCGCTGAAGAACGCAGTGTGCAGTATCTACGAGAGATCAACGAAACCAGGCGTAAGACGTCTTTGAAAGACGCTCTCTTTACACAGATTCTTGACTCAGCCTTTCGCAACACTGCCAACCTGTTCACTGGATTGATCCTGCTAACTGCGGGATCCGCCATGCAAGGAGGGCAGTTCTCCATCGGTGACCTGGCGTTATTTGTATATTACCTCTCCTGGGTGACAGACTTCTCAGCCATCATCGGAAACAAGATCGCCTGGTTCAAACGCCTGGGAGTTTCCATTGATCGGATGGTGGTTCTCCTTCAGGGAGCTCCACCTGAAGGATTGGTGGAGAATGCACCGATTTACCTGCGTAAGGACCTCCCGGATGTGCCGTTCATCCCGAAAACACAGGCTGATGAACTGCAAGCCCTGGATATTCGAGACCTCACATATCGCTTCCCTGATACAGACAGGGGGATCGAGGGGATCAATTTCCAGCTTCATCATGGGTCATTTACCGTCATCACAGGACGGGTTGGCTCAGGTAAGACAACTTTACTGCAGGCATTATTAGGTTTGCTGCCCCCTCAATCTGGAGAGATCTTTTGGAACAGCAATCCTGTCAGCGACCCGGGAAACTTTTTCGTCCCACCTCGATGTGCTTATACACCTCAGGTGCCTCTGTTATTCAGCGAAAGCCTGCGGGACAATATCTTGATGGGATTACCGGAAGATAAGGTGAACCTGCAGGAGGCAATTCGGTTAGCAGTTCTTGAGGCGGACCTGGACGAGATATCTGGTGGATTATCTGCACGTATTGGGGCGAAAGGCGTCAAACTCTCCGGTGGACAGCGTCAGCGAACTGCAGCAGCACGTATGTTTGTACGTCACCCCTCCCTGTTGGTATTTGATGATATATCCAGTGCGCTGGATGTCGAAACCGAGATCACATTATGGGAACAGATTTTTTCCAGCCAGAAAGATGCAACCTGCCTGGTCGTCAGCCACCGCAAACCTGCCCTGAAGCGAGCTGACCAGATCATATTATTAAAAGAAGGACGCATAGAAGCAGTGGGGAAGCTTGAATATTTGCTGGAAACAAGTGTTGAAATGCAGAATCTCTGGGAAGGTTCTAAATGATCATATGTGGAATTCCTACAAAAATCTACCATGATGAGTGTTGAGTACACCAACAAATTGCGCTGGTGAGGACACCTGCGCAATCCAAACCGATCAAATAGGGTCTCCTGACCCACGAAAAAAATTCAGTGAGGCAAAATACCAAACGTACTCTGCCAGAAAACACAGATTATAATCATCATAGAATAAAATCAATAACCTTAGTTATCCAAGGAGATCAAATGGAACGCATCAAACGCAGTTGGCAGTTGGCAAAAGCCAGCATGGAAGTCTTGAAAAAAGACAAAGAGCTTCTACTCTTCCCGATTGTATCTGCCATAATCATGATATTTGTATCACTGACATTCATAATCCCCACCATTTTCAGCAATATCTTTGACCAGGTGCTGAACACCAGCATTCCGTTTTTAGGGTATGTCGTGCTGTTCCTGTTCTACCTGGTTCAATACACGGTGGTTTATTTCAACAACACAGCCCTGGTCGGAGCAGCCATGATCCGTTTGCGCGGCGGGGACCCAAAGGTCAAAGACGGCTTCAAGGTTGCCACATCACGCTTCGTCCCCATCCTCGGCTGGGCATTGACTTCCGCGACTGTAGGTCTGATCCTCAATATGATGTCACGCAGTTCGGGAGAAAAAGGTGGACGCACAAAATCCTTCATCGGTTCATTGCTTGGTGCAGCCTGGAATGTGGTCACTTTCCTGGTTGTCCCGGTCGTGGCTATTGAAGGTTTAGGTCCATTCAAAGCGATCGAACGCAGTTTCAACCTGCTGAAAAAGAGCTGGGGGGAGCAAATCGCTGGAACATTCTCCATCGGATTGGTCTTCGGTTTGATCGGTGTGGCAGGTGGATTACTGCTGGCAGGTCTTGGCGTCGGCTTATCTTTTGTCCTTGAAAGCTTTATCCCGGGTGTGGTATTTGGAGTCCTCCTGATCATTTTCATCCTGACACTCAGCCTGCTGAGTTCGACCCTCAACGGCATTTTTACTGCCGCGGTTTATGCTTACGCAGCAGAGGGTCAGGTCGGTTTGATTGATGAAGGATTAATTCAGGGTGCGGTCATTTCATCCTGATCACACCTGACCAAAGATCAAACCAGCCAGATCAATACAATACCTTAGATTTTCTCTGGATGGTTTCACCTGCTTAAGTATAATAAAAGTATACAATCTAAATTTACAAAGGAGTACATTAATGGATGTGACAATCCTTTTGTCGTGGATCGTTGGCTTTGTCTGGTTGGCGGCCGTATTGTGGATAGCCTGGACAGTCATTAATTCGGTCCGGAATAAACCTCTGAAATCCGGTGTTGCCGTCACAGTCGGCCTGGTTGTCCTCGCTCTTGTGCTAACCCTGGTCAACAGCGGATTAGTATTCATCCAGCCGCAGGAGCTTGGCGTGGTGATTTCTGCATTTGCACAGGATGGTTACCGCCAGGAACCTTTGAAGCCCGGCCTTTCATGGGTGATCCCATTTTTTGAAAAGGTCGAGATATACCCCATTTTCTATGAAACTTATACTATGTCGATCGCGCCAGAAGAAGGGCAGCGTATAGGAGATGACTCAATCTATGCACGCACTGCTGATGGGCAGGAGATCCTTGTGGATGCATCTGTGATCTTCGCCATCGATCCTGAACAGGTGATTCGAGTGCACATCTTATGGCAGGATCGCTACCAGGAAGAACTGGTACGTACCCAGGCGCGCAGCATCATCCGTGATGCTGTCTCTCAATTCAATGTTAATGAAGTCGTCAGCACAAAGCGCTTTGAATTGATCACCACGATCAATGAAGAGATGTCTGCAGCGTTGGGTGATAATGGCCTATTGATGGTTGACTTCGTCATCCGTAATATCGCATTCTCACCTGAATATGCAGCAGCCGTCGAACAAAAGCAGATTGCTGAACAACAGTCCCAGCAGGCAGAACTCCTGGTTGAAAAGAAGAAGCAGGAAGCTGAACAGGCTCGCCAGCAAGCACAGGGCGCAGCCGATGCTGCTGTCATTATCGCAGAAGGTGAAGCAGCGGCGCGGATCCTCGAAGCTGAAGCTGAAGCAAAAGCATTGAAGGTGCAAGCTGAGGTGCTGGCTGAATATCCCGACATGCTGACGTATGTTTATATCACAAAGCTTTCACCCAACGTGGATGTGATGTTCCTGCCATCAGACAGTCCCTTTATCTTCCCCCTGCCAGACATGACAGAGGTGACAACGCCGGAAACAGAACCGACACCTACCACAGAACCCACTGAAACAACCACGGAACCCTAAGTTAGGATATCACTATGTCCGAAAAAGCTATCACCGGGCGAGAAGTTCGCCTGACAACACTCTCAAGCTGCGCTGGCTGAGCGTCCAAATTACGCGCTGAAGCGCTGGCGCAGGTTCTGCAGCCGCTCTCTGAAGTTTTCCGGGAATCCAATACACCTGACCTCCTGATCGGGCTTGATACACCCGACGATGCCGCAGTTTGGCGGTTAGGGGATGGCCGTGTCATCGTGTTGACGACCGACTTTTTTACACCTGTTGTGGATGACCCCTACGATTACGGCGCGATCGCTGCGGCAAACAGCCTTTCGGATGTGTATGCCATGGGAGCCATACCCTTTCTTGCGCTGACAGTCGCCGCCCTTCCCCCCAACCTGGATATTGCGATCTCAAAGGAGATCATTCGCGGCCTTGCAGAGAAATCAGCCGAAGCTGGCGCCATCATCGCAGGAGGCCACACCATCCAGGACCAGGAACCAAAAATCGGGCTGGTGGGTTTGGGATTCGCGGATGAACGTGAACTGCTCCGCAAGGATGGCCTGCATATTGGGGATAAACTGGTGCTGACCAAGCCGCTTGGGTTTTGGTGTGACAACCACAGCCCTAAAGAAAGAAAAGGCTGCCATTGAAGATGTGGAAGAGGTGGTCACCTGGATGAAGCAGTTAAACCGAGGGGCCGCTGACCTCGCCAGAGAATTCAAACTGCATGCTGCGACTGATATCACAGGATTCGGGTTTTTAGGGCATGCCTGGGAGATGGCCCTTGGTGCCCGTGCTGGAATGCAACTTAGTTTTTCAGAGATCCCCTTCGTCTCCTGCGCTCAAAAATATGCGCAAGCCTGGCACTTCCCCGGCGGACGCGGCAGATAATAAACTCTACTATGAAAAATTCATCGCCTTCGACCCGAATATCCCGGAGGAAAACCGGATGCTGCTGTTCGATCCGCAAACCAGCGGTGGGTTGTTGTTGGGTGTACCTGAAGAAAAGATTGATGCTTTCATGACTGAAGCAAAAATCAAAAAACTATCTGCCTGGGTTGTGGGGGAAGTTATCCCCGGGGATCGAATTGAGGTTCACCCCTAACCAGTTCAGAAAAATTATTCAGTTATTAAATTGACCCAAAAGGATCAATTTGTCTAAATATTTAATTTTGAGTAGAATCCAGCCACTTAATCTCATGTCAAAGTCCAATCTGCTTGATAAATGATCAGATAATTCAGCATTGACAATCCCTATGAGTAGAAAAAACACCAACAACCTTCTCATTCTCCTTCTCACGCTGTGCCTCCTGGGTGCATTCTTCACACTGCCAACGCCAGCCCAGGCGCAAGCAGGCACCCCGGGGGAAATGCATGACCAGATCAATCAACTACGGGCAGCCAATGGGCTCTATGCCTTATCCGTCAACAGCTACTTGATGCAGTCCGCTCAGAACCACGCTAACTGGATCGCAGCCGGAAATCCAGGAGGGCACACCGGTGAAGGTGGCAGCACAGCCTATGACCGGGCACTTGCTGTTGGTTACGGTGAAGGGGCTGAGGTTTATGTGACGGAGAATTGGGCACGGGGATATGGGTTGACCGTTTCTGACTGTATTTATGTCATGTGGGATGACGATGCCCACATGGGCAATATGCTGACCACCTGGCACAACGAATTTGGGGCGGGAGTGGCCCTTGACGGAGATGGGATGACCATCTATGTGGTCAACTTTGGGCATGTCAGCGGTAATGTCCCGGTCCAACCAACGGTAGAGTCAACCGGGGATCCTGACGGCGAAACCATCACTCCCAGTGTACCGACAAACACTCTTGAACCGTTCATCCAACCGGTCACAACATCCACCCCTGGGTCAGACGGCTCTGTGACCCACATCGTACAGTATGGGCAATCCCTTTGGGGGATTGCTGACGCCTATGACGTCCCATTCACAGACCTGCTGGCGCAAAACAACCTCACTGAAGACTCACCCATCTACCCGGACCAGGAACTGCTCATTTTCCCGGCAACGATTGAAATTCGGGAGACACCTGAGGTCACAGAGACATTGGAATTAACCCAAGAACCTACCCGCACACAATCACCGACTGAAACACTGCCCAGTACGCCAACGACACCTGCTGCCACACCAACAGCAACCCCGAAGGATAGCAGCGGCTTCCTAGCAAATATTTTCAGCGGTGAAACCCTCTGGCTTGGTATTGGACTGGTTGCAGTGAGTGTTTTTGGGGTCGCTCTGCTATTGTTCACCTCGTCACGGTTGAAGTAACTCTCACCCCCATTGATTTTGTCAAACTAAATAATTTCCTCACCGTCAGCATGAAAACCAGTTGGCAGCGGGTTTGCATTTGCCAGGTTTTCTTTTCGTACATGTGTGTAGGATTTGATCTGCGCTTCTCTTTTCAGGGCTTCACTGTGGTCACCCACTTCCTCCACATAGACCAGCTCGACAGGGCTGTGCATCTTTGTGTAGCGTGCCCCCCTTCCGGCGTTGTGTTCTTTTACCCTCCGCAAGGGGTCAGTAGACCACCCTGTATAAAATGCATCGTTCGCACAACGAACCATGTAGCAATAAAAGGCCATCAGCCATTTATCCTATAAATCATCATCCCCTGCCCAGCAGAAACAGTACCAGGGAATTTAAAGGTCTTCGGATGAGAAGGCCAATCAAATCCAGACCGAATATCGGCAAAACAAACAAAACCACCAGCAGGATAATAGGGCTGTAAGGTCGAATTCGGTCATAGAATTCTGCCCAGTGATCAGGCAGGAAATAGGTGATCACTTTTTCTCCATCCAACGGCGACAGAGGGATCAAATTAAATAAGAACAGGGCTAAATTGATCGAAAGGAATTCAAGTAAAAATTCTCCCCAGGAAGGCAGAAAAGCATTGGTGCTCATCGTCAATGGGACCCAGCCAAAACGCAGCGGTATGGCAGCCACGACACCCAGGACTAAATTCATAACCGGTCCTGCCAGGGATACGAGCATCATCCCCGCCCGTGTTTTTCGCTGGACAGCATAAGGATTGACCGGGACAGGCTTTGCCCATCCAAAACCTGCAAACAGCAAGGTGATCGTGCCCATCACATCCAGATGGGCTAAAGGGTTCAAGGTCAGGCGACCGTTGTTTTTGGGGGTCATATCCCCCAAAGCTGTTGCCGTTGCAGCGTGGGCAAATTCATGGAACGTGAACGCCAGCAGCAAAGTTATTATTCTGGATATCAGGGTAGGAAGTGAGAGATTAAATAGCATGGTTTTATGTTTTAATAAGATTACCTCAAAACGATGTGATTATATCATCCGAAATGAAGGAGTAATATCTATATCTTTAGTTAATTATTATGATAATTAAGGTATAATTTGTTTCATTACCGAACTGGATTATACCAAGAAATATCCGAAATGATATCGGAAGCACAAGATGATTCAGAATAATAAACCAATTGTCCAATCCATTCTCTTAGGAAGGTGAAATGATGAATAAAAAAATCTATTCCTCCATACCAGTCAACCCGGAAGAAATCACCCCGAAGCATATCTATAGATCACGCCGGCAGTTCCTGAAGCAGATGGGTTTTATTGGGATTGGTGCATTGTTAGCAAGCTGTGCACCCGATATCATCACAGAACTACCCGAAAATACCCCTGATGCAACCAGCACACTGACAGATGACATGGGGAATCTCCTGACGGATTATGATGCGATCAAAGGCTACTGCAACTTCTACGAATTCACCACAGACAAAGAAACGGTGGATGAGCTTGCCCAGGATTTCGTAACTGAGCCCTGGTCTGTCGAAGTCAGCGGGTTGGTGAAGAATCCCCGCATTTATTCAATGGAAGACATCCTGGCGAAGTTCACCCAGGAGGAGCGTATTTACCGCATGCGCTGCGTTGAGGGGTGGTCCATGGTGATCCCCTGGACAGGCTTTCCCCTTCATCAACTGCTCGAGGATGTACAACCCACTGAGGAAGCACAATACGTTTCCTTTGAAAGCGCCTTGATTCCCGACCAGATGGATGGCGCTAACTCAGGGATGTTCCCCTTCCCTTATTTGGAAGGGTTGCGCCTGGATGAAGCCATGCATGATTTGACCATCCTAGCCACCGGCATCTATAACGAACCGCTGCCACCCCAAAACGGTGCACCGATCCGCCTGGTGGTGCCCTGGAAGTACGGTTTCAAGAGCATCAAATCCATTGTGCGGATTGCAATTGGTCGGAACCAACCTCCCACCCTTTGGAACACCATTGCCCCGCACGAATACGGCTTTTATGCAAATGTGAACCCGGCTGTCGATCACCCACGCTGGTCGCAATCCACAGAACGCAGGATTGGTGAATACGACCGGATTGACACTCTGCTGATGAACGGCTATGCTGAAGAAGTGATGCCGCTTTATGAGGGGATGGACCTGAATATTGATTTCTAATCAACATATGCTGATTTAATGAATGCGATGAAGAAAAATAAGCCATATCAAACTTGGGTAAAGATCCTGGTACACCTTGGCGGGATTCTGCCCCTGCTGATAGTTGGTGTGAATGCCTTGCGGGGAAATCTTGGGTTCAACCCGGTTCAAACCATCCTCAAGCATACCGGGCGTTCAGCAGTTATCTTCCTGCTCCTATCCCTTACCTGCACGCCGCTCCACAACCTGTTCATATTGCCAGGTATCCGCAGGTTGAGAAAACCCTTGGGCTTATATTCAGCACTTTATGCCTTGATCCATTTTTCCGTTTTTGCTATCTGGGATTACCGGTTGAATTTTAATTTGATCTGGTCAGAGATCAGCAATAAACCCTTCATCCTGCTTGGTTTCGGGGCAACGATCATCCTGCTTCTCCTCGCGGCAACGTCATTTCGATTCTGGCAGCGCAAACTTGGGAGGTGGTGGTCGAGGCTGCACAAGTTGGTTTACCTTGCGGGTATCCTCATGACCCTCCATTATTTACTCGCCATTAAAGGGGACCTATTCAGTTTACAGGGCGGGTATCGGTCACCTCTCATCGCGGCTGGCACGCTGGTAGTACTATTTCTCCTGCGGATTCCCTTCATATACAAACCGATCAGGCATTTTTTCAGGCGGGAAACCGACGCACCAGATCATCAATAAACCCTAAAACTCACAAGAATTCAGATTCGAAGGTTTACGACGCATCAGATCAGAAATTGTTATGGCTAATTTCCGAAGCTGGTGTAAAATGGTTGTATTCGACTCAAGCCATGGATAATCCGAGGAGTGATATGCCAAACGAAAAAATTCGCACAGGAATCATTGGATGCGGTGGAATCAGCCTTCACCATATAAAGACCATGCTTCAAAACGATCAAACCGAGATTGTCGCACTTTGCGATCCTTCGAAAAGAGCTATTCGCAAAGCCAGGAAGGTATTTAAAGCCGCTGGGCAGAAAAAACCTCCAAATGAGCCAAATCTCACCAGGTTCCTGGAAAAATTCGACCTGGATTCGGTTCTGATTGCCACGCCGCACTCGATGCACCACGACCAGACCATTGCCTCCCTTGAAGCAGGTCTGGATGTCCTCCTGGAAAAGCCTATGGCGATGAACACGGAAGAGGCTATCCGGATGATCGAGACGCGAGACCAAACCGGAAAAACACTGGTGATCGCTTTCCAGGGAAGCCTTTGCCCCCTGGTCCGCCTGGCATCAGATCATATTAAGAACAAGGATTTTGGCGACCTGCTGTCCGTCAGTGCCACTGTGTGGCAAAACTGGGGTTCTAACACCTCAGGGACATGGCGTCAAAAACCCGCACTGTCAGGCGGCGGATTCACCTTCGATACAGGCGCTCACATGCTCAACACTGTGGCGGACCTGGTAAATCAGGATTTCGTTGAGGTGGCAGCCTGGATGGATAACAAAGGCCGTCCTGTTGAAATTCTGTCCGTGGCGATGTCTAAGCTTAGATCAGGTGCTTTTGTGACTTTTCATGCCTGTGGTGAAACCTCGCGTTCCTGCAGTTCTGAGATCAAAGTGTTCTGTGAAAATGCTATCTTCACAACAGGCGTCTGGGGAGGATATCTGCAGATCCAGAAAGGGAATGAAAAGGAAGCCCAGGAGATACCCCTGCCGCCCCAGTCAAGTGTTTGGAATACGTTCCTGAAAGTATGCGCTAATGAAATTGACAACCCCAGCCCACCTGAGATCGGGCTGCGCATGATCCGTCTTTACGATGCCATTTGCCTTTCAGCGGCAGAAGGCGGTCGTATCGTAAAAATCGAGTCCTGATCTTAAGGAGAAAATATGAAAGAAAAACCTCGCGTCACTGTTTGGAATGAATATCGCCACGAAAGAAGCGATGAGGACGTCCAGAAGGTCTATCCCAATGGCATTCACCAGGCGATTGCAGATTTCCTGTCCAAAGCTGGCTTCCCCACCCGAACTGCGACACTGGACCAACCAGAGCATGGCTTGACGGAAGCTGTCCTGGATCAAACCGATGTGCTGATATGGTGGGGCCATATGGCACACGGTGATGTTGACAACTCCATCGTAGACCGTGTTCAAAAACGCATCCAAGAAGGGATGGGGTTGATCGTCCTTCATTCAGGACATCATTCAAAGATTTTCAAGCGGATGATGGGTACAACCTGCAACCTGCGCTGGCGTGAAATTGGGGAAAAAGAGCGCGTGTGGACCGTGGCACAAGGGCATCCAATCACCAAAGGTGTGGAGCCCCATTTTGAGCTCCCGCATGCTGAGATGTATGGCGAGTATTTTGACATCCCCGATCCGGATGTACTGGTGTTCATCAGCTGGTTTGCAGGGGGCGATGTGTTCCGCAGCGGCTGCTGCTGGCAGCGTGGGCTTGGCCGGATATTCTATTTTGCACCCGGTCATGAAACCTACCCCATCTATTATGACCAGAACATTCAGAAGGTGATCATCAACGCATGCCAGTGGGCAGCAGAACACGAAAAGACAGATGTTGCCTTTGGCCATGTACCTGATCCGTTAGAGGATATCAATAATTGTTAGGGTGAATCCTGGTTTATCTGGGCAATAAAAATTTTTTCTGATTATCAAAGCACAGCCTAGGTAAAACTTTTTCTGGATTCCTGATCCTAATATGTCAGGATATCATCCCTGATCTCCCCCCACCTCAGGGCGTCTTCAATTCCTTTATCAATGGGCTGTTCCGCCACCCATCCTAACAACTCTCGGGCTTTATCAGCGTTGGCGTACGCGCCTGCTACATCGCCTGGTCGTGGTTCTTTTTCAACCGTTGGGATGGTTTTCCCATGCACGCGTTCAAAAGCATCAACCATTTCCCGGACGGTAACACCCCTGCCTGTACCCAAATTGATCACAACATAAGGTATTTCCGGGTAAGCATCCTGTGCAATTACGTCATCAAATTTCTCGACTGCTTTAATATGCGCCAGAGCTAAATCCCATACATGGATATAATCCCGTATGCCCGTCCCGTCTCTTGTCGGCCAATTTGTCCCGGTGATATTAAGACAGGGGATACACCCATAGCCACTTCAACCAGTTTTCCCAGAATATGGCTGGGTTTTTCAATATGCATCCCGGATCGCAGCTGGGGATCTGCGCCGATGGGATTGAAGTAGCGCAACGCGATTCCCTGCAATGGATAGGCATGGGTGAAGTCTTTCAGCACCATTTCCATCATGTACTTGGTGCGTGAATAGGGGCTGTTGGGTTTGAGGGGTGATTCTTCTGTGACCATGAAGTCAGGCACCACATCATAAATCGCTGCAGATGAACTGAACACCACCCGGGGATAGCCAAGCTCTGCCAATTGGTGAAAGAAATGCATTGATTTTAAGACATTTTCCCGATAGTACTCAAATGGCCGGGTAACGGATTCCGGCACGACGATCAATGCCGCGCAGTGGATCGTGGCATAGATATCAGGATGTTCGCTGAAAACCTTTTCAACCGCGTGCGGATCGCCAATATCCCCCTGGTAGAAGATATGACCTTTGGTGAACTCCTCCCGCCCGGTGACCAGAGAGTCAAGAATGATGGGTGTATGCCCATGATCTTTCAGGGCAGAACATATCGTGCTTCCGATGTAACCTGCACCGCCTGTGATCAATATCTTCATGTTTCATCTCCGTGTTTTATGTTCTTCAAAGCTTGATTCTAACATCTCTTGGTTTACATGGAAATTTTTTCCTACAAGACAGATCCACGGGATTTTAAAAATCCCGTGGATCTATATAAAAATGAATGCTTATCTTTTTGTTAAAACATGTGTAACCGCAGTGGATGCCATCCCACCCAGGCTCTGGATCAACCCAAACCTGGCTCCTTTTACCTGATTTTTCCCTGCTTCCCCACGTAGCTGCATGACGGCTTCCACAGCCTGGTAAACCCCGGTTGCCCCAAGAGGATGCCCGCGCGCTTTCAACCCACCAAATGTTGCCACCGGGATCTGTCCGCTCAAACCAATGATCTCCTGTTTGGCCAGCGTCCATCCCCGGCCTTTTGGAGCAAATCCCGCTGCTTCCAGAGAGATGGCTGCATGGAGGGAGGTTGCATCATGATACTCAAAGAAATCAACATCTTTCGGCTTGATCCCCGCTCGCCGGCAGGCACGTTCGACCGAAAGCCTGGCAGCATCCCAAAGGAGCGGGGAAGGACGGTCATGAATGGATAAAGCATCCGTTACGACGCTGGAACCAATCACCTTCACAATTGGGTGTTTGAAAGTGCCAGGAAGCGCATCTTCTCTTGCCAGGATCATCGCAGCAGCGCCATCTGCATAAGGTGCTACATCAAACAGGTTCAAAGCCTGGGCATCTATTGATACACGCTTCTGGTATGCCCCTGCTCGGATTGGCTTTTGATACATGGCATAAGAATTCGTCGCGCCGTTGGCATGGGCAACCTCCGGGAAGCCGCCAAAATCTTCTCGTTCTGCGGAATACTCCTGCAGGTATCGGTGAAACAACAATCCAGCCAGGCTGATAGGCGTCAATCCCTGAGCAGCCTCAAAATCCGCGTCCAGCATTTGTGAAACAAGCGTTTCCGCTTCCGGACCGATCACATCTGAATATTTTTCCACGCCCAATGCAAGGGCAACATCAACTGCACCGGATAACACCGCCAGGTAAGCCATACGCAGCGCTGCCCCACCGGAAGCATCCACTGCTTCAACTGTCACACCTTCCACACCATGTAAGCCTACATTATCGGCAACCAATGCCCCAAGGTTTGCCTGACGAGATGCAGAAGCAGCCAGCATATTCCCGACATAGATCACCTGCGGCCGCAGGTTGCCCGAATCCTGTACAGCGCCCTGAACTGCTTCAATTGCCAGCTCTCGGAGTGATACATCCCAAAGTTCACCAACTTTCGTCTGACCGATACCGGCCGCAATGATTTGAGGTTTCGTCTTATCTGCTCCCATCATCACCTCATTGCGATCTTGCCGCGGAAGCGCGTGTATGTGGCGTAATCAATGACCGTCCGCCTGTTGATGTAATCCATCGTGCTCAGAGCGGCTTCTCTTCGCTCAAGGAGCGCATCTGTGGTCGTGAGGATGAAGGAGTCTGACCCGGCGCCAGACCCATAGGATGTGACCAGGATACGATCACCCGGAGAAGCAATATCCAAAACATTCGTCAGACCAACCAGCGACGCACCAGCATAAGTGTTGCCGATGACAGGTGAAAGCAGCCCGTCCTTGAATTGTTCGGGGTTGAACCCGAGCTGTTTGGCAACCCGGGTAGGAAATTTCTCATTCGGCTGGTGGAACACCGCATAAGCCAGGTCTACCGGATTCAGCCCTTCGTGCTCCATAAGCGTAGATGTGGCTGAAGTGATGTGATGGAAATAAGCTGGATCCCCGGTGAAGCGCTGTCCGTGCTCCGGGTATTTCTGGTGTGCCCTGCGCCAGAAGTCCGGCGTGTCCGTGACATACGAATAATGCGCATCAATGGTTGCGAGGGCATTTTCTGCCGGTCCAATGATAAATGCCGCCCCGCCTGAAGCAGCAGTATATTCCAATGCATCACCCGGTTTCCCCTGGGCAGTATCCATCCCAATCGCCAGAGCATAATCCCCCATCTTAGAACCAACAAGGCCCATGGCTGCCACGATGGCTTCCGATCCCGCTTTACAGGCAAATTCCCAATCTCCTGCCTGGATATGCGTGGACGCACCTATTGCTTCAGCCACAACAGTACCGGAAGGTTTGACCGCATAAGGATGCGACTCTGACCCCACCCACACCGCCCTGAGCTGCTTTGGATCAATGCCTGCCCGGGCAATGGCATTACGGGCAGCTTCGATTGACATCGTGATCACGTCCTCATCGATGCCTGCAACAGCTTTTTCTTTTACAGGCCCCGGCAATGGTTCCCCTTTCCAAATCCGTGAAACCTCTGTCGCAGGTAAGCGGTATCGCGGGATATAAGATCCGTACCCGGTAATACCAACCGGTCTGATGGGTTTATTGACAATTCCCTGTGTCGTCTTTTCACTCATCTATTCATTCACTCCATTCCGCAAGGACTTTTTTTGCGTGATCAATCCGCACTATTCTATCCTCTACAAGGCGTTTGGCAAGCTCATCTATCATCTCACCCTCAGCGCCTGCTGCAATTGCCACCTGACGTGCATGCAAACTCATATGCCCCTTTTGAATGCCTTCTGTAGCCAAAGCTCGTAATGCTGCCAGGTTTTGTGCCAGGCCAACGGATACAATCACCTCTGCTAGTTCTGATGCTTTCTTTATTCCCATCAATCTCAGGCAAGCCTTTGCCCCTGGATGAACCCTGGTTGCCCCGCCTACAATCCCAACTGCCATCGGCATTTCCAGGGAGCCATGCAGGTTCCCATCTGGGTCCACCTCCCATGTGGAAAGGCTTGTATATCCTCCATCCCGTGCTGCATAAGCATGCGCGCCGGCTTCAACTGCACGCCAATCGTTCCCGGTGGCAATCACAACCGGGTCGATCCCGTTCATAATGCCCTTATTATGGGTTGCAGCCCGGTAAGAATCGGATACAGCAAAAGCCCAGGCTTTGATAATGCCATCCCGCACTTCTTCACCGGAGAAATCATCGAATGCGAGGTCCTCCGTTTGAATCGTGACCGAAACTTTTGCCAGCCGCCTGTCGGCAAGGTTTGAGAGGATGCGCAGTAAGACACGCCCCCCAGTGATATCCTCCACTTTCGGTGCCAACCGCTCCACAGCCGTATTGACGGCATTGGCACCCATAGCATCCTGCACATCATAGATCAGGTGCGCCACCAGGAAAGCCCCTATCGGGGAGTCAGGGATTATCCGCACTTCCAGGTCTCTTGGACCCCCGCCCAACTTTATCAAAACGGGATCCACTTTAGCTGCTTCAGACAGCAGAATGTCCTTCGCCTGGAGCAGCTTTTCTTTTGCCTTCTGGGGGTTTTCCAAATCCAGTATTTGGATCTGCCCGATCATCTCCGGGGCTGTTGTTTGAGCAAAGAATCCCCCCGTACGCAAAGTCAGCTTTGCCATAAATGATGCGCCTGCAACAACAGATGGTTCCTCAATAACCATCGGGACAGGGACTTCGCGCCCATTAACTTTGAAGTGCTGAGCAATGCCTATGGGGAGGGCAAACGTACCGATCACGTTTTCGATCATATGGTCCGCATCATCTATACTCAAACCATTTTCACCACTTAACGCAGCCGCTTCAGAGATCGATAAATCCCCCTCCTGGGCGATTTTCGCCAGGCGTTCCTGAGGAGAGAGGTTATAAAATTTTTTCGTGTCATCCATTTTTGATGCCATCAGCCACAATTTCCTTAACTTTATCTAATTTTATTACGAATCAAGCACCTAAAATTAACTTCCTCAGGTAGAAGATAGAAAACCGGTTAATTAATACCGGTTTCACGCTCCCAAAAGCTATCAAATTGTCGTCATCGGATAGATTTCTTTTGGGTAATAACTAATTCGTTCCGAATGGGATCACCCGTTAAACGAGTAAATCCTCCAACCTCCTGAAGATACACCAGGTATTCTGATGATTTCCAGTCGGTTAAAGGATCAGTATTTATAGATATATTTATTCTGGTTACACAATGAAAGCCGGGTCAAACCCGAAACCGATTGTAAATACGGTTGTTCAGTTTATGCAATGCAGGGTGAATTTCCCTGTAAATCTTAAACAGTTCCGCATACAATGGCACCATCTTCGCATTCGGTTCAAAGACCTTGCCCGGCTTATGTACTCTTTGAGCAGCTTCCCCTAAATCACGATAAACACCAGCCCCCACGCCAGCCAGCATGGCGGCACCAAGTGCAGTTGCTTCTTCAATTTCCAACGTCACAACCGGACGACCGGAGATATCGGCTTTGTTCTGCATCCAGAACGCATTACGGGTGCCTCCCCCAATCGCCGTGATCTTTTCAGCCGTTTGACCTGCCCCCAGCTCAAGCGCTTTCAGCATTTCAAGAAATGCATAATCAAGTCCTTCAACCACAGCGCGGATCATGTCCCCGCGTTTCGTTGTGTCATTCAAACCCAAAAATGCACCTAATGAACGTGGATCCAATGTAGGGCAGGTAGTCCCATTAAAATGTGGCATGAAGAAGATACCGTTGGCCCCAGGTGGAGAACTCTGTGCCTCATCCATCAGATTGGACCAAACATTGCCCTGACCTGCCTCAGCCAATCGCATCGCTTCCGATCCGATCTGCTCCTTATACCACTCAAGCATGCTTGCCGCGGTTCCCCCGGCCCAGAGACAATACATACCAGGAGCTGAATGTGCTTCAACTGTCAGTCCCAACTGGCGAATTTCAGGTGTCCATTTCGGATCGGCTGTGGGAGTGATTACCAGTTCCCAGGTGCCGGTCACATCCAGGAATGTGCCGGGAGAAATCGCACCAGCTGCTAGCGCACCCACCAGGTAATCATGGCCACCCTGGTAGATCGGTGTACCGGGTAGCAGCCCTGTTTTTTCCGCAGCTTCAGATGTAACCTCCCCAATAAAAGACCCGCTGGGTTGAGGGGTTGGCAGAAGATCCTTTTCAAGCCCGGCAAGCTTTAACATCTCATCCGACCAGTTCAGCGATCGTTGATTAAATAATAAAGTCGGAGAGGCATCGGTGAAATCAGTGGAATATTTCCCAGTCAGCTTATAATTGACAAAATCCTCAATGATCAGCCATTTGTGAACCTGACGGGCAATCTCAGGTTCATTTTCTTTCAACCACTGGAATCGCAGGACCGTACTCCAGATGAAGGGTTGCCAGCCAGAGATTTCAAAGGTCTTTTCAAGGCCAACGTTTTCCAGCCAGCGTTCAAATTGCGGTGTTGTTCGCGTGCAGATCCAGTTGATAAATGGATACACAGGTTCCCCGCGTTCATCAAGGGGTACAGCATCCGCGCCAAGTCCGGTGACCGCGGCTGCCTTGATCCGATCCTTTGCGTCAATCTGGTCCACAGCATCACGGATCGCAGATGAAATCCCATCCCAGATATGGTCAGGGTGATAGACTTGCCAGTTTGGGTGTTCTGAATCGTTTGCCACACTTTCAGTTGGGTGACTGCCTTGTGAAACAACATTGCCGTCCAGGTCATACACCAGGGCCTTCATACTTGTCGAGCCAACATCAATACCAAGTAAATAGTCCACCTACACCCTCCAATCTCAATCGTTCAGTTTTTTATCCAAATATTAGATAAAACAATAAACCAAATTGATTCTTTTTAATTAAACAACCTGCATCCCGTGCTAAAAAACGGAAACTATGTTTTTATTAGCGTGCACAGAACACTAAAGTCCTACTTGTTATGCGGCTATCAGCCCATTCAGATGATCAACTTCCTGATCGGAAAGGCGAAAATCTACGGCTGGGAAAGTCCCTTCCACCTGGCTTGGGTACCGCCCTCCGACAATTGCACCAGTGACCGCTGGATGGCGAAGCGTCCATGCAATCGCAACCACACCCGGCTGGACATCATGCTTCTCTCCAATTTCAGTGAGTGCATCGACCAGCTTTAAGTTCTTTTCGAGAAGTGGTGGCTGGAACTGGGGTTCATGCTGCCGCCAATCATCGTCTGGCATATTCTTAATTCTCTCTGCTGTCATTTTCCCGGTCAGCAAACCTGAGTACATTGGCGAATAGACGATCACGCCGATGTTATGTTCCTTGCAGAAAGGAAGAATCTCTCTTTCCACATCCGGACGGATGAGTGAGTATGGGGGCTGCAAAGAGTTGATCGGGGCAATCGCCTGCGCACGGCGCATCTGCGGTATGCTGAAATTCGAAACGCCAATCCAGCGAACCTTTCCTTCACGCTGTAATTCGGCAAGCGCTGACCAACCCTCTTCAATATCCTCTTCAGGGCGCGGCCAGTGGATTTGGTACAGGTCGATCACGTCGAGATTAAGACGACGCAAACTATCCTCGCATTCTCGCCGGATAGAATCGCGCTTCATGCAATCAATTATTTCCCCTTTATCATTCCATGTCAGCTCGCATTTCGTAAAAACATAAGGGCGATCGGTCATCCCTGCCAGCGCCTTGCCAACCACCTTTTCAGAATGTCCAAGGCCATATGCCGCTGCAGTATCAATCCAGTTGATGCCAAGGTCCATCGCACGGTGGATCGCTGCAATAAAATCGCTGTCATCCTGCGCTCCCCAGGCATATGCCCATCCTCCTCCACCAATGGCCCAGGAACCAAATCCCACAGGCGTGATATTCATATCAGTAGTGCTAAATTGCCGTGTCTGTAAATTTGTTTGTCCTTTTATCATCGTCATTTCCTTTTGTGCTTTACCGTAGACCAGTTATCCCCTGAACCTAATTATTCATTTAACAATGATGAATTTTATTCTGTCATGCAAAGTGGCTGACTGCGGCAAGCCACAGTCAGCCTCTATGTTCATGTCTTATTGATGGCTAATGCTAATCGACTTCACCGTCCAAATATTCCTGCAGGGTCTTGCCAGGATAGTAGTGTTCGAAAGCTGATTCAACATTGTCAGCCGTGATACCCATATTCGCATAGAATATCACACCAGGAATTTCAGCACCATTGAGCATGTTAACCATCTGGCTCATGCAGTACCAGGCAGGTGCGATCGAGGAGTAAGCTGCTGTACCAACGACATCACCATCATAAATACCCTTTAAAATGGGTTTATCCTGGTCAATTGAGGACAGAAGCAGATCGTCAAACCCATTGGCCAATTTGGCATTCAGCATACCGATCGTGGCTGAGGAGTAGAGACCCCAGGCACCAAGCATATCGGGATAAGCTTTAAGCGCACCATCAAAGGCAGTGTAATGCTCTTCGGGTGAAATACCAGTCAGCTCTACGATCTCAATATCCGGATAATCCGCAAAGGTATCGATGAAACCTTTTGCTCGGGTAGCCGCATTGGGGTGCACGAATGGCAGCGTCTGATAGACGATGACACCTTCCATCGCTGTGCCTGCAGCAAGCAAAGCTTCCTCAAGCATTTTGCCAGCAATCGCGCCCTGTTCCACAGTATCCGAAATGATAACTGCATCGGCATTCCCAGCGAGAGGGGCATTCAACGTAATCACCGGGATACCGGCTTCCTCAAGTGCATCGAGGGAGGTCTTAACACCTGTGAAATCGCATGGCGCAAGGATAACGCCGTCAACTTCCTGCAGGATCCACTGCTCAATCGCCTGATTCTGAGCACTCTGATCATAATTTGCGTCGTTGACCAGAAGTTCAACCCCTGATTCTTCCGCAGCAGCTTTCATCGTGTCAAGGATCATGGAGCCAACTTCATCCACCGTATAGTAGACGGAGAAACCAATTGTGTAATCCCCGTCTGCCTTGGGCAATTCGGTTGTCATATCATCGGGTACTTTCACAGCGCCGGCGTTCCTGATCGTCACGTCGCATTCAACGCCAACCTCATCGTACCAGCCATTCAGGTCAAAGACTTCATCCGGATCACCAACATAAGTGAAATCCGCCAGGTTAGCATTCTCTGGTGGACCTGCTTCGACTTCCGGCTCTTCAACTTCCGGTTCTTCCACTTCTGGTTCCTCTGCCGGGGCAGCTGGCTGACATGCTGTAACCATAACAGCAATGATTATCAAAAGCCAAACAAAACGTGATAGTTTTTTCATTTTCTCTCTCCTTTTAATCTTAATACTCGTAGTTGATAGGCAATCTTCCAATCGTTACATTTTTTCAGGATATGTTTCTCCTTTCTCTATTTATCTGGCTGCTTTTTCCCGTGATGTCAGGCGTGTACGGTCACCTCTGTCTTGACTTGAATGCATTGTCCATCAGAACTGCGAAGATGATGACCAAACCTTTGACAAATATCTGCACGTGGTACTGCGCACCCAAAAGCGACATACCGTTGTTGAGTGCTGCCATAATGAGGCAACCACCCAACGTACCCCATATCGAACCAACTCCACCTGCAATCGCCGTCCCCCCGAGGATAACGCCAGAGATGCTGTCCAGCGCTAAATCTCTTCCAGCGTCTGGAAGACCAGAGTTAAACAATGCTGCGAGAATCGAGTCCAGAAATGAAGGCGAACAGCCCATTCATCGTATAAGCGGCGATCTTGACCAGGCTGATGTTGATGCCAGCTACCCTGGCTGCTTCAATATTGCCGCCAATGCTTCGCACAAAGAATCCGAATTTTGTCTTATTGAAAAGAAACCATGAGACGATCAGCACAACCAGTGAGATTATGACCGGGGATGGAATCACATCAAACAACCGTCCATTGCCCATTATATCCGCAAAATACGGTATCACGATTGGGACTGGTTTGCCAGTAGTTAACGTAAGGGCAAGTCCCCTGTAGATATTCATCGATGCGAGCGTCACAAGGAAGGGCTCAATTTTGCCTTTGACGGAGACAAACCCATTGAGAAAGCCGAGGAACATGGCTCCGAACAAAACGATCATTAGTGCCGGTATTGGCGACATGCGACCGCCCCTAATAAGCAACGCAAAACCGACACCAACAACCGCTGCTGTCGAGCCGACTGAGAGGTCCAGCCCACCAAGCGTTATGATGAATGTCATCCCCAGTCCTGCGATGAGCACATAGCTCATGTTTTTCAGGATTGAAAGTAAGTTTTTTGGATGCATAAATATGGGTTTTATTAAGGAAAAAACAACCATGAGGACTATCAGGATCACAAATGTGCGATACCGAATGAGGATATCTCCGATCACCAGCCAGATTGATTTTTTCGTCCGAGCCTCTGTCGGATCGGACATTTGATTGGTATTGTTCGCTGTTGTCATAGTTCTCATTTTCCTTCAATTAACTCATCAGATGAAGCCTGACCATTCTGAGTAGCCAGACTCATCACATATTCCTGATTTGCTTCCGCTTTCGATACGATCCCCTTCATCCTACCTTCCTGAAGCACCATAATTCTATCTGCTACACTGATAAGTTCCGGCAGCTCAGATGAAACCATCACAATTGCTGCGCCGCGTGCAGCGAATTCGCCCATAATTGTGTAAATCTCTGTTTTCGCGCCGATATCGATGCCGCGGGTTGGCTCATCAAATATAATCACTTCTGGAGAGAAGTCCAGCCATTTGGCAAGGGCAACCTTTTGTTGATTGCCACCAGAAAGTGAATCGACGATTTGTTCGATCCTGCTGACCCTAATATTCAGCGCTTTACGTTGTTTTTGGGCAATTACCTTCAGGATTTTCCAATTCAGAACCCCTGCAAACGACGGCTTTTGAGCATTGACCATATTAATGTTCTCGTAAACCGGAAGACAGGACACCAGTCCTGACTTTTTCCTATCCTCTGTTACAAACGCAATACCGTGCTTGATCGCGTCCCTGGGACTCTTCGGTTGAAAATCTTCTCCATTAAGCGTCACCCTTCCGTCGGTGATTTCTCTCATGCCAAACAATGTTTCCAAAGTCTCTGTCCGCATTGAGCCAACCAGCCCTCCAATCCCAAAGATTTCACCTTTGTGGACATCGAAGGTTATCCCCTCTAATAATTCTCCGCTGGAAAGGTTTTCCACCTTCAACACAACATCACCGATTGGCACGTCCCGCTTGGGGTACACGTTCTGAATATCACGGCCTACCATCATGGTGATCAGGTCTTTTTCGGTGACATCCGAGTTGTCCACCGTGCCAACCAGCTCGCCATCACGAAGTACTGTGACCCGATCTGCAATGCCGCCAATTTCGTGAAGCCTGTGGGTGATATAGATAATAGAGACCCCTTTTGCCCTCAGACCACGGATGATATCCATGAGTTTGTCCGCATCACTTTGAGATATGGAGGATGTTGGTTCATCCATCAAAACGATTTTCGCCTCAGAAGTGACGGCTTTTGCAATCTCAACAACCTGCTGTTGGGCAATGGATAAGTCCCTCACCTGCCTCGTCGGATCGATTTCACTCTGGCCCAAATCCTTCAGCGCTTTAGCTGCTATCGTAATGAATTCTTGTTTTCTTTGCAGAAAACCCTTGAACTGATTTTGTTTGTCCAAGACGATATTTTCTGCTACAGTCATGTCCGGGCAAAGCGTTAATTCCTGGTAGATCGTGACAATGGAGGACTCGATAGCGTCTTTGGGGTTCTTGAAGACGACCGGTTCTCCACCCATGATCACTTCACCACCTTCATCCGGCTGGTGATAACCGCTTAAGATCTTGATCAACGTGGACTTGCCAGCACCATTCTCACCCAGTAGAGCATGGACTTCACCGTGGACCACATCCATATTGACGTTCTTGAGAGCAACGACACCCGGAAATGTCTTGCTGATATTCCTAAGTTCGAATATAGTCTCACCCGAACTCACTCACACCTCCAAAGATTTACTTCTTTCATCGGCCACTAAATTGGACGGGAGGAAGCAGCCGATATGGCTTGTGGTTAGGCCAGGTTTGCACGATACGGAAGGCTTCAGCATACTTGCAGCCGCACTGGAATCCACGCAATTTATTGATCACCTCCACATATTCGAACCAATCCTTGATACCAAATTGTTTTTCCAGGAAATCACCATGCTGACTCTCATGCATGCTGAAAGCTTTTATTTTTTGCTCGAACTCCTCCGTGATATCCACATAACAATCCGGGGGAGCGACCCGAGTCATTCCAGATGTCTCTGCGCGATAGATGGTAGGTATGTGATCTATAGGCTCATACCGGGTGTCGGGAATATTGGCGACGCTGGCCCAAATTGCCGCCCGGTAGACATTCTCACCGACATTGGAATGATCATGGACATAATCATCCCGATCGTGGGTAATGATCACATCAGGGTTTGTACGACGAATCAGATCAACATATGTTTTCCAAGTCGGATTATCCAACCAGACTTCGCCGTCCTTATAACCCAGCATGATCAGTTCAGCACCAATCACATCTGCAGCTCTCTGCGCCTCCACAGCGCGGATCGCTTCAATCTCCGGTCCTGTGTGGGTCTTTGAACCCACATTGCCGGTAGCAGCGATTGCCAGAAACACTTTGTGTCCTTCTTTTACATAGCGAATGAGCGTTCCTGCACAATTAACTTCAGCATCATCCGGGTGTGCCATTGCTGATAGGATGGTTAATTGTTTTGCCATGACTTATTTTGTTCCGAATTGTACAGGTGGTAAAAGACGATATGCCTTATGGTTCGGCCAGGTTTGCACAATACGGAAGGCTTCAGCATACTTGCAGCCGCATTGGAAGCCGCGCATCTTGCCTAATACATATAAATATTCAAACCAATCCTTGACACCAAACTGTTTTTCCAGGAAATCGCCATGCTGACTCTCATGCTGCCTGAAAGCTTCAACCTTCTGCTCATATTCCTCGGAGATGTCAACATAGTGGTCTGGTGGTGCAACGCGAAGCGTTCCTATTGTTTCAAAATAAAAGACAGTGGGGATATGATCTATTGGCTCGTATTTTGTATCCGGGATATTGGCTACACTTGCCCAGATAGCAGCCCGGTACACATTTTCTCCAACGTTAGAGTGGTCATGTACGTAGTCATCCCGATCATGGGTGATGATCACATCAGGGTTTGTTCGCCTGATAAGGTCCACATATGATTTCCAGGTTGGATTGTCCAGCCAAACCTCTCCGTCCTTATAACCCATCATGATCAGTTCTGCACCGATCACATCGGCTGCCTTTTGTGCTTCCACAGCACGGATAGCTTCGATCTCCGGTCCTGTATGAACCTTTGAGCCTACATTTCCGGTGCAGCCGATTGCCATGTAAACTTTATGTCCTTCTTTGACGTAGCGGATAAGGGTGCCTGCGCATTGAAGTTCAATGTCATCTGGGTGCGCTGATGCGCATAGTACTGTTAGTTTTTTCTCCATTTTGGTCTCCTAAATTTGGTTTATGATATGAAGTTTGGTAACTAAATCCAATGATTGCTAAGGTCCTACCTCCTGTCCGCATATGTCGAACTCGGAACGACGGCTAAATCAATTTTATGAATCTTATGAATTGGGTCTTGCAGACAGGATGATTCTATCATAGCTTACAACTCTCTTATATGTCTCCTGCAATCGTTTCAGCAGTTGACTGGAGCAGACTTCTCACCAACTGCTGTGCCTCTGTAGCAGCCTGAACAGGATCACCGGTCGCGTCCAGGTGAGCCCACATCTCAACCACCATCGGTCCGGAAAACGTCATTTCAGCCAGCGTATGGAACACCTTGCTGAAAGGCACTATCCCTTTCTCAAAAACGACTCCTCGCACTTCGCCAGGCAGGGCATCCTTTACATGGACACCAACCAGGTATCCTTCAGCGAGCTTCAATTGTTCGATTGGATCAAAGCCTGCAGCGACCAGGTTGCCCATGTCAGGATAAAGGTTCAGCCAGGGTGAATTTACGGATTTGACAAACTGGAGAGCCTTTCCGACTGAGTCCACCGTTTCGACATCCACATTTTCAAGCGCCAGCATAACACCTGCTGCCCCTGCCCAATGGGTGCCCTGAACCAGTCCTTCAAGGAAACGCGCCTTTGTCCCAGCATCGCTGGTCTCATCGAAAACATCGTAACCCATCAACTGAATGATCTTTATCCCAAGATCATTCGCCAACCCAATGGCTCGATAAAGGATTTCAAGCCCTCTTTCTCGCTCCTTCTTTGAAGGACTGCCCAAAGGGAAATCTCGATGGCCGCTGACTCCCATCGTAAGGATTGGCGTCCCGGTGCTTTCGATCGCATGCCGTACAGCCTGTCGAGCGGATGATGACCATTCAAGTCGGGACAGGCGCTCTTCGCTGACATCAATGGACATCTCAACAAAGTCATAGCCAGCGATAGCCGCTTGAGCTAAACGCTCCTCCCATTTCAGGCTGGCTGGAAAAGCCTTTTCATATATCCCGATTGGGTTCTTCCCAAATTTCTGAAATTCCTTCATTTATCCTTCAAGACTCATTTTCAATTCACCAATAAAATTCCAGGCCAATCCATGGGCTTGTTGTTATTCTTCCTTTTGCCCGTAATAAGTGGCATAGATATTTTGATATTCTTTCACCTGTTCATCTGACAGCACGATCGGGTCGCCATGCAGCATAGCATAATGAGCAATCTTCGCTAGGTCCTCGACCTCCACAGCATAAACTGTAGCTTTCCAAACTGTGGGGGCAAAAGTATACACGCCGTGGCTCTGCATCACAATAGCCTTGCACTCTCCAATCTTAGCCATGATCTCAGAACCGATATCTTCCCCGCCAACAGGTGCATAACCACCAATTGGTATCTCACCGCCTAATAGGGCCGCTGAGGTCATGACCGGTGGGATTGGTTTCCCCAGGACGGCAAAGATGCTGGCAAAAGGTGAATGCGTGTGGACGATACCGTGGACATCCGGGCGGTGCTGGTACATATACAGGTGGGTTTCAGTATCACTGGAAGGTTTCAGATCTCCCTCGATGCGCTTCCCATCAATATCCATCACGATCAAATCTGACGGTTTTAACTTGTCATAGCGAAAACCAGTAGGCTTGATGACGATCAAACCAGAAGCAGGATCCCGTCCACTTACAGTGCCGCTGTGCATTGTGACCAGACGGTTCTTGGGCAGCTCAAGCAGCGATTCATACACTTCTTGCCGTAATTCTCTGAGCATCATATGTGTCATTCCTCTCTAGTTCCTAAGTCTTTTCATTTTAGACTTTGATTTCTCCGTGTTTATCGAACAAATCCGCCCAACCCGCCACCATCAATCACCAGGGCATTGCCGGTCATTTTTGCGGATCGATCACTGGCAAGAAACACAACTAATTCGGCGATCTCAGCAGGATCGATAATCACGCCCATAGCATTATTCTTTTTGTATTCCTCTTCCAGTTTATCCGGATGGAAACCATGGATATTCGCTCTTGCTTCTCGGAGACCTTGTGTCCACATTTGGCTTCCGCCAAATACCGCACCTGGCAGCACACTGTTCGCTCGGATATTATATTTTCCAAACTCGTTGGCTATTGTCCTCGCCATATGCAGGATGCCGGCCTTTGAGGTGTTATATGCCAAAAAATGTTTACTGGGCTTGAGCGAGTTATCACTGCTGTTGAATACCAGCACACCGCCATCCGGCTGTGTTTTGAACACCTTTATGGCTTCGCGTGATACCAAAAAGCTTCCGGTGCAGTTCACACTTATCACCCAATTCCACTGCTCCAGGGTGCATTCATCGGAGGGCACACTCACAGCAACCCCTGCATTATTGACTGCGATATTAAGCTTCCCAAAATGATCGACAGTCGACTGCATCCCTGCGATCACATCATCCTCATTGGTAATGTCGCAGTGTACAAGGAAAATCTGGTCATCACTCCCGACACTCCGCAACAATGCTTTACTTTCTTCAAGCTTTGCCTGGTTGAAATCCCATAGGGCGACTTTTGCTCCCTCCTGGATAAACCGCTTTGTGATTGCCAGCCCAATACCGGAGGCAGCACCAGTCACCAGGGCTACCCGATTGAACAAGTCCTTCCGTGGATTGATATTGAGTTCTTCAGTCATAATTGAGGCTCCTTCTATACTTTCAATGCCGGATTTGTCATCTAGTAACTTGATCTGTAGCTGTAGAATGTGAAAGCATCTGCCACAAAATATTCATCTGACATCGCTAACGGCTCACCATCATTCCCGATATCGACCTGCTCAATGTGAAGAATACTGCTGCAGGCAGGAATCGCCAGCTTCTCTGCTAAATACTCTTCAGCCGATAAAGGACGAATCCGGGCAATGCCATGATGGATCTCCATCCCCAGGCGCTCGCGAAAAAACTTGTACATGGATTGGTTTTCTCTGAGGTACTGCTCAACTACATCTAAAGGGATCTCACCCTCCCTGTCTCGAAATAAAACCTTTGGGATCATATCCAGACTGAAAACAACCCTGCGTTCATTTGCCAGCCGGACCCGCTCCAGCACCACAACAGGGTCGCCAAGTTCCAGTGAAAGGCAGTTGGCAACATGTTCGCTAGCCGGTCGCGTAGTGATAAGAAATTCAATAAAACCAGGTTCCGCACCCGAAGATTGGATGAGCTGGGTCGTCCCAGAGTTGATATTCAGATTGTTATATGTTGGAGGGTTCTTGGCAATGAAAGTTCCAACTCCCCAGCGGCGCTGTATGAACCCTCCCTGTTCCAGGATGGTTAGGGCCGAACGCACTGTACTGCGGCTGACTTTTAGTAGGGAGGAAAGATCCGGCTCATTAGGCAGTTGTGATTCTGGTGCTAGTTTTCCGTCCATGATCAACGTACGGAGATGTTCGGCTACTCGCTGAGCCAGGGAAGAGTTGTCGTAACCATCCCCCATGTTATGTACGAAAGGTTGAAATATGGATGATTTTTCCATTAATCATTGCTCCAGATGTATGACATCATGCAACTTATCTTATCAAACATTTCCGAGGGTGTCAATACAAAATGCATCATTTTCTTCATAAATTCATCAAAACAAACTCTTGACAAGGCAATTTGCCAATGATATACTGTTGAAAACGCTAATTATTACTTCTAAGAGGTCAGACATCTGGAGCAATACAATCCCTTCTGTGGACAATTACTTTGACAGGACTTCTTCATGTATGACATCTATAGTTTTTTGAACCCACACTAAACAGGATTTATTATTCTCAATTAAGAGCAACACAATTCGCTCAAACACATTTGAACAGGAGTAAGGTCATGGATAAATTGGCTATTGATGGTGGAATTCCGGTCCGAACCAAGGGACCTATCGTTGAAACGGATGTCTTCGAGAAAGAAGAATTTGATGCCCTGATGGAGGTCGCCAAGGCGAAAAAACTTCGTCGGGCGGAAGCTGCCCTTGAATACGAGCGAACCATTGCCGATTGGTTTGGGGCAAAACACGCCATTGCGGTCTCGAGCGGGACAACAGCGCTTCATATCGCATTGGCAGCTTTTGGCATTGGTCCTGGGGATGAGGTTATAGTCACACCTTACACCTTTGTTGCTTCCGACTCAGTTGTTCTGGAGCAGAATGCCATACCTATCTTTGCTGATGTTGATCCGGTTCACCTGACCCTGGATCCTGAAGACGTGGCCAGAAAGATCACCCCCCGAACCAAGGCAATCATCCCTGTTACCATCTCAGGCTCACTCGTGGACATGGATCCCCTGATGGAACTATGTGAGAAACACAACCTGTGGATGCTTGAGGATGCCTGTCAATCCCTTGGCGCAAAATATAAGGGACAGATGGTCGGTACGATCGGACATGTAGGCGCATTCAGCTCCATCACCGGGAAGATCACCAACACCGGCGAGGGAGGATTTGTCGTCACCAACGATACTGATCTGTTTGAAAAAATGTGGGGGTACACAGATTTTGGTAGACGCCGATCACTCGGACCCGCATCGAAGTACCACTGGGAATTGCCATGCACCAATTACCGCATCACCAACATGCAGGCTGCCATCGGCATTCAGCAGATGAACCGTGCATGGGATATGATCAAAAAACGCACAGAGAATGCGGATTACCTAAGTGAGAAGCTAGCGGATGTACCCGGCATTGTATTACCTCCAAAGTCACCCTGGGGTGAACGGGTCTATTTCTATTACCTGATCCGGCTTCTCCCTGAAGTACTGGGAACAGATATGCTCAATTTTGCTGTCGCATTGGCGGCGGAAGGTGTTTATAACCTCAAGTACCTGAGCACAACCCGATGGATGATCCCCCAGCACCTTGAGCCAATGTTCGTCAATAAAGCGGGTTATGGTGGGACCAAATGTCCTTTTGAATGCCCATTATATGAAGGACATGTTGAGTATTATGAAGGGCTTTGCCCCGTTGCTGAAAAATCCTGCAGTGAAGTATTCTGGCTTGCCAGCGTCCATCCTTTGCTGGAGCAGCAGGATTTGGATGATGTCGCAGCAGGTGTAATCAAAGTCGTAAATGCGTTTATCGAGAAAAAAGAAAAAGGCATCCCGATTAATTACGCAACGGATGAACACCGTTCCATTCTATAAGTTAACTTTGTAAGGAAAGTGTTCTATGGATGAAACGAACACCTCTGCTAATAATATCAGTATAGATCAGGTCGGGATAGTTGTTCGAGACCTCCATGCTGTTGTTAAAGCATTCGAACAATTATTCGGAGTTGAAGATTTTCGTGTGATGGAGTGGCCTCTCGAGGGGGTTGACCCCCAGGCCACCTATCACGGGGAGCCTGGAAATTTCAGGTTGTTACTGGCATTCTCAACCATAGGGAAAACTCAGGTCGAGATCGTCCAGCCCCTTGAAGGACAAAATATTTATAGTGATTTCCTGGATGAACGCGGTCCAGGACTGCATCACTTCCGCTTCACCGTGCCTGACTTTGAAGAAAGAGGGGCAGACCTGGAAGCTAGGGGGGTCAAGAAAATTGCCAGCGGTACTGGCGTTCACGTCGGCTCAAAATGGGCATACTATGACACAAGTGAACTGCTGGGTGGTGTGATCATTGAACTACGAAACGACTGGATGGTGCTGGTGGAGAAGGACAATGGGTGTCAGCCATCCCGTCGTAAAAAATCATATCTCTACCGAACTGATTCACCAGACCTGATTCTCGTGTAAATATTACATAAAGGAGGCATCATAAACAATTCCCAAACAATCTCTCTCTCCATTTCAACAGACACAATCCAAAAGAGTATTTTACAAGGAGAATACAATGCCTAAGAAAAAGTATATCGTTTTATTGTCGATGCTTGTTTTGTCCAGCATAATAATTGCCAGCTGTGCCCCACAGGAGACGACAGAACCTGATGCTGTAGATGTGTGCAGTTCATACAAAGCTGCATCGGTGGAATTCCAATCCAATCCATTTTATGATGCTGTATACGAGGGACTTAAGGAAGCCACAGATGCCTCAGGCGGCGAATTGCTTCGATCAGTCTCTGGTGGTGACTTGAAAAAGGAACTTGCTGCCGTTGAGGATTTCCTTGCGCAGGACATTGATGTTCTATTTATTAGCGCTACAGATCCAGTTGGCAGTATGGAAGCTATTCGAAAAGCAAATGACGCAGGTGTTCCCGTAATCTTTGTCGCACTTGGACCTGATCCTGACGAGGATGTGGAGTATGTGACCTTCATTGCTTCTAACGATTACAACGCTTCAACTGAAGTGGCTGAATATATCCTCGAACAAATTGACTATACAGGGGATGTCGTTCTGGTAGACGGTCCGCAGGTTTCTGTGGTGTTGGAGAGAATGAGAGCTTACAAGGATGTCATTGACAAATACCCGGATGTAAATCTTGCTGGTCAGGCGATGAAAGAAGAAGTTACAATTCCCGCCAATGCAACAATGATAGAGAACCTTCTAACCGCATCACCTGAGACTAAAGCAATTCTAGTCTATGCCGGGTATGGAATTCCCGCAGCCGCAACAGTTCTGCCTAACCTCGGTATGGAAGAGGTATTCGTTGGAGAAATCGATGGTATACCGGAAGAGATCGAACTGCTGGCAAGTGGAGCAGTAAAAGGTGCTACTGCCCAACAGCAACCTTTTGAATTCGGCAAAACGGCTGTAACGGCATGGTTAACCTATTGTGCCGATCCGGAGACAACTGATATTTCAGCTTTTACAGAGGTCCCAACCTTACTAATTACCAACGACAACGCAGCAGACTTCCTGGATGACTAAAGTTGCATTGGTTAATGGTTAAGGAAATGTTTGCAGTTTCCAAGTAGAAAAGACGATAACCCATAAGTCGCTGAAATTTGAGACTTATGGGTTATCCATCCAATCATTCGATCTTTTTTGAGTCGGCCTTGGTAAATAAAATGGGTCTTAAATGAATAAAATAATCTGCGAAATGAAGCATATTGATAAAATATTTCCTGGGACCCAGGCTTTGAATGATGTCAGCTTTATTGTAAGGACAGGGGAAATACAATCATTAATCGGTACGAATGGTTCAGGCAAATCCACTCTTGCAAACATTCTAGCAGGTACATTCCCCCAAACAAAAGGAGATATTTTTGTTAACGGGGAAAAAGTTTTATTCAGCCATCCTTCTCAGGCTATGGGAATCGGTATCACATTAATTCATCAAGAACTCAAACTTATGCCTGAGATGTTTGTATCAGAAAATATTTTTTTCGGCAGATTTCCCAGATATCCAAATTATCCAACAATCGACTGGAAAGAGATGAACAGGAAATCCGCCAAACTACTTCAGGATCTTGGCAGCAATATTGATCCTACAAGGAAGGTTTCGGGGTTATCTGTCGCAGAGATGCAATTGGTGGAAATAGCAAAAGCACTATCCAAAGAGGCAAAAATATTGATTATGGATGAGCCCACTGCCAGCCTTACCGGCGAGGAAGTGAAATCTTTATTCAAGTTAATGATTGATCTTAAGAATAAGGGGATGGCGATTATTTATATTTCCCACCGACTGGAAGAAGTTCTTGAGATATCTGATTGCATCACAGTACTTGAAGACTCAAAACTTGTCACAAGGATTAGAAATACACCAGAATTAACAAAAGATCATCTGGTCAGGTTAATGATATCGAAAGTGAACATAAAATTACCCGACAATAATAAAACAAAACGAGCGGAGAAATCAATCGTTTTTTCAGGAAAAAATATCTGTTATAAAAACAAGCTCAATAACTTTAGTTTTGAATTGAGGAAGGGTGAAGTTCTTGGGATCGCCGGTCTGATGGGTTCTGGTCGTACAGAATTACTTAAATGTATTTTTGGTGCCTTGAAGCCAAAAACTGGAGAATTTATCTTAAATAATATTCCTTATAAACCACAAAGCCCAGTTACGGCATTAAATCGACGTATTGCCCTGATATCCGAAGACAGAAAGAGTGAAGGGTTAATTCTTTCCATGTCGATAACAGATAACATGCTGTTTCCAAATCTTGCTAAATTTTCATTTGGTCCAATAATACGGAAGACTAAAGCCCATGAAATGATAAAAAAACAAGCACAGGGTCTAAACCTTAGATACGACAAGCTTAGCACCAATACAAGCAATCTTTCGGGTGGAAACCAACAAAAAGTCGTCATAGGTAAATGGCTTTTAGCAAACAGCGACATCATTCTAATGGATGAGCCCACAAGAGGAATAGATGTTGGTTCGAAAGCAGAGATCTACGAGCTTGTAGATAAGCTATCAAGGGAAGGCAAAAGTATCATCTTTGTTTCGTCAGAGCTTGAAGAAGTAATGGAAGTAAGCGATAGGATCATTGTTATTTATAATGGGCAGAACGTCCATGAATTTAATCACGAAACTACTATGCAGGAGATAATGCACTATGGAACGGGAGCCGGAATTGGCAATTAATGAAATGGACGAATCGGTGAAAGACTCAAACAATCAAATCTGGAGCGTCCTGAGAAAATCCTTTGGGAAACTCGGACCAATTGGTGGTGTTTTACTCGCCAACATATTGCTAATCATTGTTCTAAGCTTTCTAAGCCCTTACTTTCTTACAGTCAGAAATATTACTAATGTCTTTCGGCAATCTGCTCCTCTTGCTATGGTGGCAATCGGAATCACTATTGTTATCATATCCGGCGGCATTGACCTTTCTGTCGCATCGAGTATCAGCCTTACAAGTGTTTTACTCGCCATGTTTCTTAAAAGCTTTAATTTGCCATTGTCAATCTCATTAATACTTGTATTCATTATTGGGATAGCTTTAGGGTTATTTAATGGATTTCTCATTACAATCATAAAAATTCCTCCAATTATTGCTACCCTTTCCAGCTCTATCGTATTCAGTGGAATTGCTTATACCATTACTCAGGGATATTCCATCAATCTTCCCGTTGACAGTGTCATAAAAATTCTTGGGGGAGGAAAAATCTGGGAAATACCAATATCAATGTTGATAGTTGTGGTTGTATATTTCATTTCGCAAATGTTTTTAAAAAACACAGGATTTGGACGAATAGTTTATGGACTGGGAGGAAATGTCGAAGCAGTATATTTGTCAGGCATATCCGTTAAGAAATACACTGTGTTGATTTACATGCTCTGTGGTTTTTTTACTACCTTTGCCAGTGTCCTACTCACTGCACGAGTCGCTAACGGTCATCCAAACGGGGGTGGCGGAATGGAAATGGATTCCATAGCAGCTGTTGTCCTCGGGGGCACGAGCATATTCGGAGGCATGGGAAATATTTGGGGAACGCTAATTGGTGTGCTTACAATGACTAGTATTGTTAATGGATTAACATTATTAAACATTAACCCTTATATCCAGTTGATAGTCAAAGGCTTGGTAATTGCGGCGGCAGTCGGTGTGACCAGTATTAGAATCGCGAAAAAATGAGTATGAAAAATAAAACTGGAATTTGATTCCTGATATATCGCGAAATGAGAAATACCTAATTAATTCTATAAACAATCTGTTTAATAGAAAACAATCAACTCAATTAAATCACAAAGGAGGAAGTCATGTTAAGAGTAGGAATTTCTGGTTACCAGATCTGGTACCACTCCATCGTTTTTGCAGAAGAGTTGCAAAAATCCAACACGATGAAGACAGTTAGTGTTTTTGATGAGAATCCACGGTATGCAAAACGTCTTGGCGAAGCTGCTGGAGGAGCAAAAGTATTTACAGATATCGATGAGTTCATTGATTCAGGAATCGATATGGTAATTATGACTGGGCTTCCATCCACAAAACTCGCAGAGATAAGGAAATATGCGGCAGCAAAAATTCATGTATTGAATGATAAACCTGTAGCAACAACTTCTGCTGATGCACTTGAAATTGCCAAAGTATGCAATAGAGAAAATGTAAAAGCTATGGTCGGATACAACTTGCATTATGCCCAAACCCTGAATCAAGCTCATCAAATTTTAAGGGAAGGTAAACTTGGCAAACCAGTATATGCTTTCTTTGCATATGATGGTCATATGCTGCAAGAAACTGAGTGGAGCACAAAACCTGGTTGGCTCATGGATCCAAAAGAGAACATGAGTTATTGGTTTATTCATGTGGACCATGGGCTTGATATGTTGATGTGGTTGTTAGACGCAAAATTTACCGATGTCTTTGCAAAACTCGACAACTTAACCCACACTGAAATTACCGATAATACAGATTGGGGAGTTGGTCTTTATACAATGGATAATGGTGTAAGAGCCATCTTAAAATGTGATGGTATCGCCCCCGATCCATTTGAGATACTAAATGTGAGAATAGTATGTGAAGATGGTGCCCTGGTATTCGATTATTTCCCTGTGCCAAAATTGACAGTAACAGGAAAGAATTTGACCTGGGGGAAAACTTGGGAGTTTGGTTGCCAAGATGATCTCAGAAATGGCATGGCAAGAATGGCTGAAGATTTTGCATCCATTATTTTGGAAGATAAGCCAGTGCCAAAATATCAGAGTATAGAGATTGCAGGTTATAGACTTCTTAAGGCTGCTGAAGCAGCACATAAGTCCAACGATGAGAAAAAGATTGTCAATATAAGTTATGAAGTTTGAACAACTGACTCAATAACGGATTCAACCCCCATTTGTGAATCTCTTCTGGTTTTTCTGAATTTTATTGAATACTAAAAGGGATCTATCTCTAGAAATATAAAGCCAGGAAATAAAATTATCCTGGCTTTCTTTTTTTGCTCCCTAGATTCAAGTATTAAGTGCAACAGTTATTTTTTAAGAATACCATAGGCGGAGAGAATGAAAGGCACTTCCGTGGTCTGGTGTTCAGACGATACTCAATAAAATATATATCAACATCAGTTAATGTACGAAAATCCTTGTCCTTCGGAATATATTGACGGATCAAGCCGTTGGTGTTTTCATTGGTTCCTCTTTCCCAGGAAGCATAGGGATGAGCAAAATAAATGTCTGCTTCCAGGGCTTGAGCAATTTCTTCATGAGCTGCGAATTCCTTGCCGTTATCACAGGTGATGGTATGAACCGGATACCCTTTCAACAACTCTATCATGCCCTCTTTGACAGCTTCTTTGGTCCGCTGTTCCACCAAGCCCATGCGCAAGAACCGGCTTTTTCTATCAACCAGGGTCACAATTGCTCCTTTCATCCCCTTACCGATAATGGTGTCGGCTTCCCAGTCGCCAATTCGTTCTCGTTTCTCCACGAGCGCTGGACGCTCCTCTATGCATCTCTGGTGGGGTATTTTGCCACGATTGTCGCCGTTTGCACCTCGTTTTCGATACTTTTTCTTGCGCCGGAGATGTTGGTACAGTTGGCCGCCATTCCTTTTGTCTTCCCAGAGATGTTGATAGATCCATTCGTGACTGACCTGGATGCCAAAATATTTCAAAACCCAGTGAGCGGTTTGTTCAGGACTGAAATCCTTTTGCAAGTATCTCTCAATAAGCAACCAGTCTGCGGGTGTGATCCTTCTTTTGGTTTTTATCTTTCGCCGCTCTGCTATTCTTTGGGCTTGTTTATAGCGATAGCCTCGTTTTCCGGTATTCCGCTTCAGTTCTCTGCTAATGGTCGATTTATGGACACCTACTGCATTTGCAATCTCAGTTTGGTTAAAGTCTATTTTCATAAGTTGATAAATAAGGTATCTTTGTTCATAGGTAAGCTGCGAGTAACTCATAAGTGCTCCTTCAACTTTGGTCGGTGGAAAGAGCCTTATTTTACTTCAGCTTACCTTTCTACGATCAACTTTGTTGCACTTGCGAGTTGAATCCACGCTCTTTTTAATAATATCCAAATGTTCTTATTTTTATTTATAACTTTCCACCAATACCCATAAAGATAGGTTGCATTTATTGTGTCTTGAAATTTAATTTCTGTTGAATCGCTCTAAAGACAATAATGATCCATTCGAGGTAAAATGAGCCGGTCATGACGAGCAAAACATCCCTCACCTGTGAACAACTGGAAGACAGGCTGGCTGCCCTGCATCGAGTCAGCCTTGAGCTTGTGCAGGAAATTTCATTATCAATATTACTCGAGCGAATCGCCTGTATCGCATGCGAACAGGGTCAATCCTGCTACGCACTCATCGGGGTAAGGGAGGAAGGCAAAGATGATATTCGCATCATCAGTGCTGGTCGGGACGGGGAAAATATCCTGATCATGGCCGAACCACCCCTGGATTTTGCGTTACTGGGAATCGTTGCCGGAGAGGGAGAATCTGTTCGTGTCAATTATGTACAAAAAAGCAAACACCGCGAACCATTCCCCGAAATGACCAGCTTGATGGGGGTTCCCATCCGTTTAGGCAGGTTTGATATGGGGCACCTGTACCTGGTCAACAAACTCGATGATGAAGCTTTCACTTCAGATGATGAGCGGGTGATTGAAACACTGGCTGCATATGCAGCTGTGGCGATCTCAAACGCACGCTCTTATAAGGAACTGCATGAACGAGATCGAGCACTCACGCGGCGAAATCAAGACCTGGCGCTACTAAACAACCTCGCTTCCACACTTGCAGCGATCACGGAAACAGAAAAGCTACTGGATGCTGCCCTGGACCGAGTGATTAAATACTTTCATTTTGATGTGGGCGAGATCTACCTGAATGGTGAAAATTACGCCATGATAACGAAAGTGCGCCAGCAGGGCCCTGTCAACCAGGCAATCTGGGATTCAGTTAACTCCTCAATGAAAGGAACCCTGATCGAACAAACCTTTACGAATGGCCTCCCGGTCATAATGGATCTTCCGTATCAGGACGATCACCTCTTGAGAAATGAGTCGCTGCTCTCTTCAGGCATCACACAGGTGGCTTGTTTTCCACTAACCAGCCGAAGCGAGGTGCTGGGAGTCCTGGGAATTGCCATCGGAAAAGGTAAATCCCTGGATGAGACAGACCAACAGCTTCTATCCTCTATTGCTTCATGGGTTGGTACAACCCTGGAAAATGTCCGGCTAAATGTTCGGGGACGCCGATTGGCAGTATTGGAAGAACGGGAACGAATCGGTATGGACCTTCATGACGGGATCATTCAATCCATCTATGCGGTTGGTTTAACTTTGGAGCATGCCCGTTTATTGCTGGGTGAAGACCGGGAACAAACCCAGAAAAGCATCTGCCAATCGATTGAGGATTTGAACAGCACCATCCGTGACCTCCGGTCCTTCATCATGGATATGCGCCCCCGTCAACTCTATGAAGAAAACTTGATGGACGGTTTGCAGCGCCTGATTGATGAGTTCCGTGCGAATTCGCTGGTGGAAGCGACACTCACCGGCCCATCCAAACGCCTGGATAGCTTATCCGAAGCTCATGCCACAGCCTTATTCCATATCTGCCAGGAAGCTCTGGCGAATGCCGCCAAGCATGCAAGGGCAAAAACCGTTGATGTGCATGTGTGGACTGCAGTTGACAGAATATTGATGGAGATACACGATGATGGACGCGGTTTTGACCCTCAGGAGATAAAATTTTCACTCGGGCACGGGATATCAAATATGCAAACACGGGCTCGAAACGTCGGCGGTGACCTGGAGATCACCACTGAACCTGATAGCGGCACAACGATCCTGGCCTGGATGCCCTATTCTGCAGCAGTGAATTGAAAAAAGCTGGAGTGAGTGATGAACCAACCCCGGAACTTAGAAAAAGCTGCCCTGCGTGGTGAACCGTCTTATGTGTGGCGAGAAGGCCAAAAGCGGCGGCTAAGAATGATCCTGGAGGCTGCAGGAGATCGTACTTCAGGCGTCGGACTCGTCGATGGATGCGGTGTGGGCATGTACGTCCATCACCTTCAGGAATTCTTCTCCACCATCATCGGGCTTGATATTGAATTCGAGCGCCTGCAAGAAGCAAAACTGCGAGGCAAGCATCTGGTCAACGGTAGAGGTGAAATACTTCCCTTTTCGTCAAACAGCTTTAGTTTTGTATTGAACCATGAGGTTCTTGAACACGTCGACAATGACCAGGCAGCCATCACGGAGATAATAAGAGTGTTGGAACCTGGTGGACGGTTGGTCCTGCTGTGCCCCAACCGCGGTTACCCGTTTGAAACCCATGGTGTCTATTGGCGGGGAAAATACCATTTTGGGAATATCCCATTGATCAACTACCTGCCGCGTGCCTGGCGAGACAGGCTCGCACCACATGTCAACGTTTTTACTCGAAAAGACCTCAACAAATTGTTTGATGACCTTCCAGTTAATATTATTCATTGTTCAACGATATTTGGGGCATATGACAATATTATTGCACGCTGGCCAAAACTGGGTAATCTGCTAAAAAAACTGCTGCAGGGTCTGGAAAAGACACCTTTGCAACGCCTGGGACTCTCTCATTTTTGGGTTGTTGAGAAAATTTAACGACCAGTTATCAGTGTAAGAAATTCTCCCGCTGTTTTTCCCCATTACGATCATTTTTAATAATTCGTTTATTTATCTTTGATGTTTTTCATACACTTTCCTCCTAAAATTTAAGCAGTAAGTAAATAAAATAATCAAAATCGGAGGAAAACAATGGCTAATTTAATTCGACGTGACCCTTACCGGGAGATGCTTTCATGGAACCGCACGATGCGAAGAATGACAGGCGACTTTTATGGTCGTGACGAACTGGGATTTGGAGAACCGGCTAACTTTTGCATGGCAATGGATGTTGTCGAGAACCCTGACGGATTTCATGGTCACCGCAGATGTCGCCGGGATTGATCCAGAAAACATCGACATCACCTATACTGACAACAACCTCACCATTAAGGGAGAGTTGATCGAAGAAAAAGAGGAAAAAGAAGGCCGCTACCATCTCAAGGAACGCCGGCACGGCACTTTTTCCCGGACGCTCTCCATGCCCGGGGCTGTGGATGTTTCAAAGATTGAAGCTGAAACCAAGAATGGCGTCCTGAATATCCACCTTCCCAAGAAGGAAGAGGTTAAACCTCACCGCATCCTAATCAAAGGTGGGCATTCCCCAAAGGTTATCAACGGCAAAACAAAGAACGATTAATCCATCCCCACTTTTAACAAAAATAGGCAGTCAAAGCAATCTTTGACTGCCTTCTTATTATTCTTCCGATCCGGCTGGGATTAAGACGATCTCATAGAGATATGGCCAATGTTTTCCGGTGATGAACAGCCTGCCCGTTTCCGGATCATACGCTATCCCATTCAACACACCAGCATATTGAGCCTCAGCACCTGTCGGTAAAATCCCCTCCAGATCGATCCAACCGGTGACCTGACCCGTTTCAGGATTGATACGCACGATATGGTCTGTTTGATAAACATTAGCGTAAACTTCACCCTTGATGAATTCCAGTTCGTTTAACCATCTAATTTCTTCTCCTTGATAATTCACTGTTACAGAATCATTCACCTGGAAAGACTCAGGGTTGAGAAAATATAGTTCAGACGACCCGTCACTCATGATCAACTTCTCCCCATCTTGGGTCAATCCCCAACCTTCGGTATCATAGCTGAATTGATCCTGGAGGGAGAAATCCACCAGATCATAAACATAGCCTGACCCCTCCCGCCAGGTTATCTGCACCAATGTATCTTCCCAGACCGTCAATCCCTCTCCAAAGTCCCCTGAATCCAACACGACCTTCTGAAGCACCTCCCCTGATTCAAGGTCAACCTTACGAAGAGTTGATTCCCCGTATATCCCGGTACTTTCGTACAGGAATCCATCCAGAAAGATCAATCCCTGGGTGAAAGCCTCGTGATCATGGGGAAACACATTGACCACCTCATAGGTCATCCGATCCTGCAGATCACCAGTCCAATCATGGTCTGATTGTTCGGTTTGTTTCAACCTGACAACAGTGACCCCTGCAGCGAGAATGAGGACACTTACAGCCAAACCCAGCCATAAAATCCTTCGCTGTTTCGTGCGGTCAGATGTGTTATGCATAGATCAACTACCCTTCTATTTCAGTTGCAGGTTTCGCAAAGACCAAGTTGGTTGAGGAAGGTCACGATGATCTGCATTGGGTTGGGGTCACGACTTGGCTCAAACATCGCCATGCCATGGGCAGCATCATCATACGCTGTGACCTGATAATGCACACAGGAAACATTTTCACAGGCTGCGGCAGATTCACCATCACCTTTACTGTAAACACACCAGGTGGGTTTTGGAGGATCTTCCTGGCCTAAATTGGTTACCTCATCAGGATAAGGAATATTTAGATAACCGCCCGGTGAGTTGGATAGCGCTCCCTGACATCCACCGAAATTCTCGTTGTAATAATGACACCCATAGGCAGCACCGTCTGCACCAATACTGGCACCTATCGTGACAACCTGCGTGGTATCAACGTTATCTAATGTTGTGATATGGCTCATAACAGCTTCAGAATCCAGCTGCCACCCTTCCGGGTTAAACTGCTGGCAGCCACCATCACACCCCCGGAACGTGAAAGTTACCACATTGAATGAGACGTCCTCCGGCAGCACAGGGAACCAGCTTGAGTCCAGGAATGGTGCTGCCCCTTCAGGGATTTCCACCTCGATAGCCCCTGTTCTGAAACCAGGGGGCGATGGCTTCGTAATCTTTCTGATCGCCGGGTGCCCAATGGTAAAGAACAACCAGAGGTGCATCGATCGTTGCTGCTGGGAAGAAAAACCCCGGCAAATCGACCGCATCGCTGGTCTGGATCGTCAGAGCAATTGGGTCAGGTGGCAGGGGATTGGCCAACGCTTCCTCTGTTTCTGCCTCAGCATCTTCACCTTCCTCTTCAGTGTCTGCAGGATACGCCTCAGATGCATCTTCCTCAGAAGTTTCATCCTCCGCCTCTTCCTCCTCTGGCTCCATTGGCTCTGCTTCATCAGTATCCGTTTCCGGCTCTTCTGGCGCTTCAACCTCAGGTTCCTCTGGCTGTGTTTCCGCATCTTTAACCGGCTTCTGCTCAACCTCTTCAGTTGGTGTTGAAGCACAGGCCGATAGACATAGAACAAGAATGAGGGGGACGACAAACAATAGGATTAATTTCCTGTTCAATTTCATGATCTTCTCCTTTATTCCTTGCAATTTGATCGTGGTCTGTAAATATTATTATAAAGGGTATCGGGATAAAAGAAAGATATTTTTCTCAAATTCCAGTACGAGTAAGTTCCCCATAAAATAGTGTCACATTGATAGCATGAAAAGCATTCATTCTGCAACCACTGTTGTTTGGGTATGATACAATTCTTCTGGCTCAGATGTCTTTTATCAGGAATGGGCTTCTAATGGTACAAAAACCTAAACCAATCATGATTCACTATTCACTTTCCCCTACTCAATACTAGCGAGGTCCTTATGCTTCCAGTCGTTATGCGCTTCATTCGATATCTCAAGATCGATACAGAATCCGACCGGGATTCGAAATCCTATCCCAGCACCAAAAAACAATTCAACCTTGCTCATGTACTGGTTAAGGAACTCAAGGATTTGGGATTGACCGATGCTGCCGTTGATGAGTACGGCAATGTGACGGCAACCCTCCCTGCGAACACCGATAAGACAGATATACCTGTGGTTGGATTCCTGGCACATATGGATACCAGTCCTGATTTTCATGGGAAGGACGTCAACCCCCAATTCGTGGAAAACTACGATGGCAGCCCGTTAGTCTTGAATGCTGAAAAGAATATCGTCATGTCCCCTGAAGAATTCTCTGACCTGAAGAAATACGTCGGAAAAACCCTGATTACAACCGACGGAACCACCTTACTAGGTGCGGATGATAAAGCCGGCATTGCTGAGATCATCACGGCAATCGCTTATCTTATCGACCACCCGGAGATTCCCCACGGTGCGATCAAGATCGGTTTCACGCCGGATGAGGAGATCGGTCATGGCGTGGATCACTTCGATGTGCAGAAGTTTGGAGCTGACTTTGCTTACACCGTTGATGGAGGAGAAGTTGGAGAGGTGCAGTTTGAAAACTTCAATGCCGCCAGTGCAAAGCTGACCATCCACGGCCGCAATGTACATCCCGGGAAAGCCAAGCTGAAGATGCGCAACGCCCTTCTAATCGGCATGGAGCTCAATGACCTGCTGCCGATCTTTGAAAGGCCTGAATTCACCGAAAAATATGAGGGCTTTTTCCATCTCTACCTGATGAACGGCACCGTTGAAGAAGCTGTTATGACCTATATCATCCGGGACCATGACCGTGAAAAATTCTCACAGAAGAAGCAGTTGATCAAGCAGGCGGTTGACTTCATCAATACGAAATACGGGGCTGAGGTGATTGAGATCACCATCAATGATCAGTACTACAATATGCGCGAGCAGGTTGAAAAACAGCCTGAGATCATGGCTATTGCTATCCGGGCGGTTGAAGCTGTCGGTGTTACTCCCCTTGTCAAACCTGTTCGGGGTGGGACAGACGGCAGCCAGTTATCCTATAAGGGCTTGCCAACCCCAAACATCTTCACCGGCGGGCATTACGGTCATGGAAAATACGAGTTTGTCCCTGTGTTCGCAATGGAAAAAGCCGTTGAGACACTGGTTAAAATCGCAGAACTAATTGCCCAACAATAAATTATCCTTTGAAAACAAAACACCGTAATTGGGGTGTTTTCTGCTTGGCGCGCATTCCAAACTCACCAATACACGCAATCCATTCCATAAACGTACTTGGAGTTTTTATACACAGTAAATGGTAAATGATTTGCGATCCTGGAAGCCGTTATCTCATCTTCCTTTTGATACTTCAATTCAACGACTTTGTTTCGCATGTCTTTGAAGTGATACCGGAAATTATTCTCAAGCAAGCCAAGATGATAAAACGCCATGCTGCTGTCCACGGTTATGCGAAACCGTCCATCCGTTGTGGCATAATACCAACGCTGATAGCGATTGATCAGCACCGGGACTTGCCCATTCAGGAGAAACTTCACTTCAGGCGGCAGATTTGCATTCTCGAAAAAAGTTTGCAGCGCCTTGTGGTTGAATTCATTTCCCAGTTTGAAAGGCGTAAACGCATACTGTTGTTTTTTTCCAACCAAGCCTCTTTTGATCTTGAATTCAAGAACAGCAGGACCTGGCTCATCAAACAATCGATGATACCACCGCAGCCTGACCTTTCGTCTATCCACAGCGCCGTTGACATTATCCAAATAATTATCCAACTGCGGTGTATCGAGGTAGATATTATTGACCCATCGCGGGGGATAGGTCGTCACAAACATTGCCGGATGCAGCCTGATAAGCGCACAAATCTGGTGTCGATCCATCTGATCCACCAGGAATTTCCGCTCATAGCGGAATTTTTCCAGAGGCTGATCAGCAACCTTCAACATATGGTTCACCAGATTCCTTTGTTATCCAGAAAAGTAATTGATGCTTGAGGGTCAAGCATCTTTATCGCTGATTTCGCCTGGATGAGATCATCTGTATGTTTAAATTCTACTAAAAAGGCTGCTTCGATCAGGTCCCTCGAATCGTCCAGCCTGAGCAGTTTTAATTTGTCGGTATGGGGTTCCAGGGATGCCATGATTTGGTCAAGGGTGAGTCCCCCATCATGATTGCCAGTCACTGTCAGATGGAGATTTACATCAGCTCCATGTTGACGGAAGAGCTTCATTAAACCAAGGATCAGGATCACCAGGGCAAAAGCGACCAGGGTGATCAAGCGCTGGTTGTCTCCCAATCCAATGCCAATCCCAATCGCAAAAAACAAGTATGCCAGCTCTTCAGGTTCTTTAACAGCCGTTCGAAAACGAACGATTGATAAGGCACCAACCAGACCCAGTGACAGAGCTACTGAAGAACGCACAACCAGGATAATAAAGGTCGTTGTGATGGTCATCAGCATGAAGTTCGCCGCAAATTTTCGCCTGTTGGAGAGCGCGCCACCCCAATAGATATATACCCTTCCCAAAATGAAAGCCATCAAGACCGACAGCAGCAGGTTGATCGCAAAGGTCATCAAGTCCATCTGGGTATTTCGAGGGGAGAAAATACCCTGGAGTGAATCCAGGAGATTGTCGGTGGATGCTGGATCCTGTGGTGTGACGACCGCTGTTTCCAGATGATCCACTTCTTCAGGCGGCTGCTCGTATACTGCATCTCCACCAGTCGGTGTCAAAATCACTTGATCAATATCTGCTGAACCAGGTCCAAAATAGTGGAAACCCATCCCACCTGGTCGTAATGGATCTGGATCATCAGCAGTTAAGATGACTTCATCATCAACGGAGACCGTGTGCGTCTCATTTTCAACCTTGATCCCGATTTCCAGCCACGTCTCCAACAGGCGCTGATAGGGTGCTTCTGCCAGGATGAGTTGATCTCCCGGGCGCCCTCCTTTCTCCAAAAGCATGGTCATCGGGGTCAGGATGAGGTTGTAACTACCGCTGTCTGTGGCAAAGTAATGAATAATGAATTCGCCTTCTGCTGATGACAATGATAATTCCAGTTTCATTTCCTGATCTCCCCAGTCACCGAATTTCATTGCAAAATTTCCGCCGTAAAGGCGCAGTTTGCCATCCACCACCGTGACATCAGGTGTCATCTCCCAGCCTTCAAGTTCTCCTGAGGCAAAATCCTGGCTAAAACCCTCCTGCCCGAAAGGTATTGCCCAAACTGCGCTATGGTTTAAGCCAGAAACAGTAAACATGATCAGAAGTGTCACAAATATCGTAAGTTTCTTAGTTACTTCTTTCACGCTAAACTCCTTTAAGATTTTATGAAAATTCATATCTGCCATTATTCTTCTCCCTGTATTGATCCAAGCTGGTGAGGCTGCCCAACCGTCTGACTGCCCCAGGCTGGTGTCTGCTTATATTCCAACAACTTCGATTGAATATATGCATCTCTCTGTTTGACCAGATCTGATATATGACGCCACCCATCCATGAACAGGTCAGGGTTAATATCCTGTGGAACGGAATACATTTTATCCCCGTCACCCAGACTCAGCATTGGGGCAATCATCGCTTGCAGTTCTCGGGTACGGTCTCCAATCATCTGTGAGTTAAAAAAATGGCGCATTAACAAATCGAGGTATGCAGCGTACCGCAGTCGATATTCAGGAACCTCAAAAGCCAGCGTGTGCAGCGGGGAACGGTCTGTCAGTCCCTGTTCAGTTGCCTCAAAGACAGCATGTTGAGGGTTATCTCCCCAGGTGAGGTCCCACGGGATCCATTCGAATTTCCCTGTTGTAGGATTATTGAAGAGATAAAAGTTATTACCAGTATATGGATAACTATCCCAATTCATCGTCGCATCAACCACAGCCATGTATCTCAGAAATTGATCGATATTGAATACTTCTTCTACGGCCAGCGCAAATGTTTCGGGTGTTTCATAATCCGCGCCATCAATCACTTTTGTGAGGTTAATAATATCGCTGTAATCACCTTCTTCCTTATTGGTCATCTTGCCATATGCCACCTGACCGTTTTGCGTTGGAAAATCTTCAATCGAATCACCATAGTAAACCAGGTCCATCGGTCCTCGTTGGGCGTGGCTGGCTTTGTAAAGGTTCCCATCTTTCACCTCCTGTCCAAAACGGTTGGAGATGAATTTTCGGTCGATGCGCTCGATCATCGTATATACACCCCAGAATTCAGGCGGAAGTTCATCATCAATAGTATCAATCCATATCTGAACATAGCAGGTGAAGCTTGCCGGTAATCCGGCGAACTGCATCATCTCATACGCCAGCTTTTCCCTGACCAGCGTTGGATCCCCAATATTATTGATAAACAAAAGCTGTTTTAGGTTCTGATACTCCTGCCCATCAATATAATAATCCGTATCGATCTTCCAAGGTTTTTTCTCACCGGATTCACGGAGTGAAAATTGTCCACGCATTCGTAATCCGATGGATGAAAGACGTTCCCCAAAAATGATAACATCTGCTGGTACGGTCACTTTCGCTTCAATATCCTCCCACATCAAATCCCAGTTTGCTTTGGTTATCTCAATAGTCACCTTACGGATTGAGGAATCATCAAATACCTTCCAGTAGTCAACGCTGCTCCCCATTGGGTGCATGACTTCCACCTGAACGGAATCCGTGGCTGTGTACCCCTGTTGATCAGTCACACGTAAATTAATAGTGTAAAGACCTGGTTTGGAATAAGTGTATTCAGCATAACCGTTTCGGAGGGTCGCATTGTAATCAAACTGGCCGTTTCCATCCAAGTCCCAGTCGTATTTCACGATCTTTCCCCCATCGCTTTCGGAGCCAAAAGCAGAATAGTACACCGTCAATGGTGCCCAACCCTTATCCGGCATTGCATGGGCATGAGCTTCCAATTGATAACTTTGCTGCTGTTGACCTGGTAGTGCTGCTGGCGTCAGTTCACTGAGTAGGACTAAGAAAACAACAAGTATCAGAAAAATATAAATACTGGCTTGTTCAACAAGTCTGTAGATATTTCCTTTCGATTGAAACCCAGAAGCCATAATTTTCTCAGTTGCAGCTTGATTTACTAATCGTGTTGTGGACTTGAAAATCTTTATCTTTCTGTTGAATAATATCATAGAGATCACAATATATTGGACGATTTCGCAGTCAACTCCACAAAAGGATTCCTGATTACTTCTAATCACAATGCCAGCATTGATCAGGTGGCAGCAAAAACATTAATTTTGGGTAACCGTTTATACTTGGTATGGATGACATGTCCTCTACAGAAAAGTTAATGTATTTTCAAGAAAGAATCGCTTTATGAACTCAAGAGAACGCATCACCCTGACCCTCAACCATCAAGAGCCTGATCGAGTCCCTCTGGACCTTGGCGGCAGCCCGGTGACGGGCATGCACGTCAGTTCTGTTTACCAACTCCGCCAGGCTCTTGGATTAGATTCACCTGGTACACCTGTCAAAGTCATTGAACCTTATCAAATGCTGGGTGAGATCAAACCGGACCTGATCGCAGCATTGGGTGTGGATGTGGTCAGCTTAGGCAACCCCAACTCAATGTTTGGCTTCCCACTGAAGGAATGGAAACCGTGGACATTCTTTGATGGGACACCTCTTCTGGTTCCCGGAGGATTCAACACAATTCCCCAACCCAATGGGGATATTCTGCTCTACCCGGAAGGGAACCCTGCAAACGCTCCAAGCGGACGTATGCCGGGGGGTGGGTTCTACTTTGATGCGATCGTCCGCCAGCACGAGATTGATGATAATAAATTAGACTCTGCCCGTAATCTTGAGGAATTCAAACCGATCTCCGAGGATGAGCTGGACTATTACGAACATAAAGCCGAACGCCTCTATCAAACAGGGAAAGCTATCCTGGGCAATTTTGGCGGGACAGGTTTCGGGGATATCGCCCTGGTCCCCGGGATCCAACTGCGTGACCCAAAGGGGATCCGGGATATCACCGAATGGTATATCTCCACCGTGACACGCCGGGATTACGTCTGGCAGGTGTTTGAAAAGCAATGTGAGATCGGTTTGGAGAATCTGAAACGCATCCACCAACGGGTTGGGAAAATGATCAGTGTGCTGTTCGTCACCGGGACGGACTTTGGCACCCAGAACGGACCCTTTATCTCGCCGAAAGCTTACCGTGACCTTTACCAGCCTTTCCATAAGATCATCAATGATTGGGTGCATCAGAACACAAGCTGGAAGACCTTTATCCACTCCTGTGGTTCAGTCGTCAAACTCTATCCTGATTTTATTGAGGCAGGCTTTGATATCATCAATCCCGTGCAGACTTCTGCAAAAGGGATGTCCCCGGAAGTGCTGTCAGAGCAGTTTGGTGACCAGGTGACATTCTGGGGCGGGGGAGTTGACACGCAGCACACGCTGCCCTTTGGTACACCAGAGGAGATCAAAGAGCAGGTGCGTGACCGCATGCGGATTTTTGGGAGTGGCGGAGGATTTGTGTTCAACCCGATCCACAACGTGCAGGCCGGTGTGCCAGTTGAGAATTTGTTGGCATTGTACGAAGCAGTTAAGGAATTTTGTTAGTATCCATTGAGATAATCGGGCTAAAGCCCTCACTCCCGCGCTCCTAACAATAAAATCGTAGTCTAGATCGCCACGCCCCTTCCCTTCGGTCATGGGTTCGCAATGACAGGATGTAGATGTAGGTCATGCACGGTTGCGCTGCAACCTGCGTGACAAAACTTATTGTTTTCGGAGTACAGACTCGACAATGCGAAGCTCAGTCTGCCTTGTTTCGTTGTAATTTTAATTAGGCAATGAAGGCAAAGTTGTGCGGACTGAAGTCCGCGCTCCAACCCAAAAACAAATCTTGAGGAGTGCAGACTTTAGTCTGCGTTAGATCATTGTCCCCAGCACGATGCCAACAATACCTCCACTAAGCGTGCATGCAACGTTAACCCAATCATTATTCAGCCAGGTTAATCCCCTTTTTCGTACAGTTTCTATCCCACAGAAATGAACGGGATGCTGCTCCGTTTCCTTCTCACATACAGGGCACTTATAGACCACCTGGATCGTTGCCCCCAGAATTGAATCCACCACAGCCCCGATGAACCCGCTTAAGGTGACGATTAAGAACTGCATCCAGAGAGAAATTGTCCCGGCTGGTGTCCAACCCATCCAACTGCAAAAGACAGCCATCCCTGCCACCAACGCCGACCCCGTGACAGCCGCCAGCGACCCGACCAGGCTGATGCCACCTGAGGTCCCCGGGAGAACCCGTTTGAAACTGGTCGCCAACACAGGGTGTCTCGGGATTAGCACACCCAATTCCGTCGCCCAGGTATCTGCGTTCGCAGCAGCAAAGCTGGCTGCATACCCAAGCCATAAGGCTGGCAATAGGCCAGCATCTGGTATGAAATGGTTCAGAACGATGAATGCCAGAACGATCGCGCCACCAACCCCACCGTTAGCGGACACCTGCCAGGCATCCCTTTTTGAACCCTTGGCAAAATTTCCCTTCAACGCGGATTTTCTAGCCTGGAATAATTTTGATATCCCGCTGGCGGATATGAAAAATGTCAGCAGGACCAGCGCCCAACTCACCCCACCCAAACCAAATACAATTGTTCCAAGAACACCTGCAGCAAAAGCACCACTGAGGTCAAGCACTTCTGCGCGATAAGCCAGGTATGCGATGGCGATCCCGGTTGCAAGTCCAATCAAGAATTTTTCCATCAAATCAATAGATCAATAAAATAAGAGAGTCGCTCTTTCATGTATCTCAGGATTTAAAATATCAACAACAAACTACCTACCAACAACAATACGCCCACAAGCACTGCATTTCCCCACACCATATATGCGGCATTTCGATATTCAGTTCCTTGCCGATACAAGAGGGAGCCAAAAATGATGTTGGAAATCCAAATAAGGGCATCAAGGATAGGCAGCAACAACAGTCGTTCTGCTGGCGCATCATCACCAAACCCGATCCATGTGACCGTTTCAAGACTCGGTATTGTGAAGGCTACAACCGCAAGAAGGACCAATCCAATGCCCAAACCCAATAAAATCAACAAACGAGCCAAACGATCTTCCCACACTCTACCTATGAGGACCTGTGGATAAAATGACTGCGCTTCAAGCGGTGTCAGGCTTCCCATCTCGTTGATCTGCTGATATTTCGCCAGAAATGCGTTTCCCCGCACAGGAGAAATAGCGTAAATTTTTTCAGGCGTCGCGACCAGGATCATATGAGCACGATCAGCAGACATGAATTCAACCAATCCTAATTCCGGGACGCGCCGTGTTCCCAGGATAGCTCCCGGCCACTTCAACCAGGGTGTGGGCAATCGAAATCCCAGCTCATCGGCAGGCCGCATCCACTCAATTTCTCCTAACGGGATATCTTCCTGCCGCAGCCCCCATCTGATCCTGAGGCCATCACGGCGAAGGACATACCCCCCGTTGAGCAATGCATAAAAACGATAAAGCACCAAAGGCAGCCCTGAAAGGACGATCAGTGCAATCAGCATATTCAGCAGGAAACCCAATCCCGATTGGTCCTGGGTGGCCCGGAAGAAGAAGTATGCGCCGGCACCAGATAGCGCAAGGATCAAGCCCCCCTGAACCAGGAGACCCGTGCGGCGTGGTGGGTGAAAATCAGTATCCATCAGATCCTATATCGTTTTAAGATCTCTTCGTTGCCCCAATCAGGGATTCGGCAATCTTCTGACACACTGTCACAACCTCTTCTTCACTCATCGTGCCTGAGAAAGGTAATGCCAGGCTGCGGTTCCCCAAATCTTCTGTGACCGGGTAGTCACCCTGTTGATAACCAAACATCTCTACCATATATGGCTGCAGATGGATCGGGGCGAAGTACGGCCGGACAGGTATCCCTTTTCCAATCAGGATTTTAGCAAAACGATCACGGTCTATCGTTTCATCCACTCTGATCACATACACGAACCAGCTAACGCGGGTTGTATCTCCGACAATCTGAGGTGGTGTGACACCATCAACCTTTGCCAGGTGTTTTGTATACCATTCAGCTACCTGTCCACGCTGCTTCAGAAGAGTCTCTAGGCGCTTCATTTGAGACAAGCCCAGGGCAGCACTCATCTCATCCAGCCGGTAGTTATATCCCAGATGTGTATGCTGCAGCCAGGTATCCCCTGGTGCACGTCCCTGGTTGCGCAAAGCGCGCATGAATTCAGCCGCCTGGTCATCATCCGTGACGATCATCCCCCCCTCACCGGTTGTAATTTGTTTGTTCGGATAAAAGGCAAATACACCATAATCACCCAGTGTGCCGGCTGGCAAGCCCTTATATTCTCCGCCCAATGCCTCACACGAGTCCTCGATCACTTTCAGGTCATTCTGGCTGGCAATGTGATTGATAAGATCATAATCAGCCGGCTGCCCAAATACATCAACAGGCAAGATCGCTTTGAGGGACTTTAACCCACCCCGGTTTGCTGATGGAAGCTTACGCGGCAGCCATCGCTGGGCAGCGTCACCCCCCCGGCCTATATCTTCCACTGCCTTTTCGAGCAACACGGTGTCGATGTTACCTGTAACCGGATCAACATCCACAAACACCGGCACTGCTCTTTCAAAAAGGATCACATTGGTTGAGGAGACAAAGGAAAATGGTGTCGTCACCACTAGGTCGCCCTCACCGATATCTGCTGCCCGAATGCATAAGTGCAATCCAGCTGTTCCGGAGCTGACACCGATAGCATGTTTTGCACCCGTTAATCCGCAAAAAGATCGCTCAAAAGCATCAATCTTAGGCCCCATAGAGAGGTTGGGGGTATTTACAACGTCCAGCACTGCCTGGCGGTCAGCATCGGTAAGATCGGGAGATGACATGCGAATTTTCATAACACCTTCCAGGTTATTTGAAAATAGTTAATTTTGATTTTATTTCCTCTTCGGAGCCAGATTATACCAAATCGACCCTCAAATTATAATGGTCAAACAAAAACCCCGGGAATGGCTGACCCGGGGTTCAAAGTTATCTGTATCACCTATCCCTGTACAATCTAAGCCGTAAATTCTGCCCCCTTGCGTAATGCTGCCTTATTCCCCTCCAGGAATTTCTTATGCCTTTCAGGCAAATGTTCCTCAAGGGCTGTCTCGACATCTTCAATCGAAAGCAGGTCCAGATTGGCAAGCAGCGCACCCAGCATAACCATGTTCACAGAACGCTGGCTGCCAAGTTCTTCCGCAATATCATTGGCTGGAAGGCTTACAACCTTGATGTCCGTTCTTTCTACCTCACGGTTGACCATCGAAGCGTTGACCACCAGCGTGCCGCCTTTTTCGACCAGGGGTTCATATTTATCCAGAGATGGCAGGTTCATGGCGATCACTGCAGTGGGGTTCTTCACGAATGGCGAACCGATTTCCTCGTCAGAAACAACCACGGTGCAGTTGGCTGTACCTCCTCGCATCTCAGGCCCGTAGGATGGGATCCATGTGACTGCTTTGCCCACATCCATTCCGGTATAGGCTAATAACTGACCGGCAAACAATACACCTTGACCACCGAAACCAGAAACGATCACTTCTTGTTGCATTTTCTCTCCCTAAACCTTGATTTCCGCGACAGCGGATGATACTTTGTAATCGCCCAATGGGAAGGCCGGGATCATTCGTTCTTCCAGCCACTCCCTTGCTTCTACAGGTGTCTGACCCCAGTTAGTTGGGCAGGTGGAAAGCAGCTCTACCGCGGCAAATCCGAGGCCGTGTTTCTGTACTTCAAATGCCGTGCGGATGGCTTTTTTCGCTCGTCGAATCTCTCGTGCACTGTGCATGCTGCGCCGAACGACATAAACGGCACCCTCCAGTGTTGCGAGAAGTTCTGCAGTCTGGATCGGGTAACCCTGACGGCCCACTTCCCGCCCTGTTGGTGATGAACTCGTCACCTGGCCGGGAAGGGTTGTAGGCGCCATCTGCCCCCCTGTCATGCCGTAATTGGCATTATTGATGAAGACCACGGTGATATTCTCACCACGTGAGGCTGCTCCAACAATCTCACCCATCCCAATGGATGCCAGATCGCCATCTCCCTGATAGGTAAAGACCAATCGGTCTGGTAAAACACGCTTGATCCCGGTCGCCATCGCTGGCGCTCGCCCGTGAGCTGCTTCGACAAAATCAAAATTGAAATAATTATAGGCAAACACTGAACAACCAACTGATGCTACCCCAATGGTGTTACCTACTTGATCCATCTCTTCCAGGACTTCACCCACCAATCGATGTGCTACGCCATGGGTGCATCCCGGGCAGTAGTGCGTACTTCGGGGATCAAGGTCATCTGGGCGCTGATAAATTAATTTGGTAGGAATATCTACTGAAACCATTTAATTCTCCTTATCCTAATATGGCAGATAATCTGGATAGCCAGCGATCGCGCGGGTGACCTTCAGTTGTGAGAGGACCCTTGATCAAGTTGTCTATCTCGGTCATAATCTCATCAGGAAACGGCACAACACCACCCATACGCCCAAAGAATTCAACCGGCTTGCGGCCCCTAACAACTAACCGGACATCTTCCAGCATTTGTCCAGAATTCATCTCCACCACCAAAAAGGCTTTCACTTTGTCAGTCAGATCATCCAGAACGGCATTGGGGAAAGGTGCCAGGGAGATAGGCCGTAACAAGCCAACCTTTACCCCTTTTTCACGCGCAGCGCGGACCGCTGAAAGGGCAACTCGTCCTGCGGTACCAAAGCCCACCACCACATATTCCGCATCTTCCAGGAAATAGCTTTTATATCGCACCTCGTTTTGCTCAATGGTTTGCCAGCGTTTCATCAATCGCAGGTTCATAACCTCCTGTGCTGGCGGATCCAGGTTAATCGAGGTCAACAACCGCTTCTCACCACCGTTGGTGCCTCGTACAGCCCAATCCGGGGTCTCCGTTTTGAGCGGCTGCATGGGAGGAAGTTCAGCTGGTTCCATCATCTGGCCAATACTCCCATCCATTAAAACCGCAACAAGATTACGATATTTTTCCGCCAGGTCAAAGGACAAAACGGTCAGATCAATGGCTTCCTGCACGCTGGCTGGTGCAAGGACGATCATGTGATAATCACCATGACCCCCACCATGCACAATTTGGTTGTAGTCCCCCTGAGCAGGTGCAATATTTCCCAGACCGGGACCTCCGCGGACCACATCCACCAGGACAGCGGGGACCTCCGTGCCGGCGATGTAGGAAAGCCCTTCCATCATCAAGCTGACGCCTGGACTGGAGGAAGATGTCATCACACGCTTCCCCGTACAGGCAGCACCATAAACCATATTGATCGCCCCAAGTTCACTCTCAGCCTGGACAAAGGGTCTCCCGAGTTCTGGCATCCGTGCTGAAAGGTGCTCCAATAATTCCGTTTGCGGGGTGATTGGATAGCCAAAATAGGCTTGAAGGCCAGCCCGAACCGAAGCCTCGGCAACTGCCGTGTTGCCTTTTATCATCTCTTTTGCCATATCACGCCTCCGCCTTTTGCCTGACATAACGATAAACAGTAATTGCAGCATCCGGACAAACTATCGCACAGATTCCACAGCCTGTGCAGGCATCTGGATTCACCATATGTGATGGGTGATATCCCTTGGGAGTGAGGTGCTCCATATCCAGTGCTAACACACTGTGCGGACAATCCGTCACGCACAGTTCACATGCTTTGCAATATAACTCGTTGACTTCGATATAACCCTTTGCGGGCATTAACGAACCTCCTTATTTGGTTTGAAGATTTGATTCAATGGTTTGTCCTGAGAATATCATTAGGTGAGTAGGTTCAGGACACGCAGTAAAAGTATACTCCAAATAATCGGTACTTCCAGCCTAGCCAGGTCATAAGACTATTACTTAAACAATTTGTCCTGTACTATCGGTTAATTTCACCCAAAAGCTCGATAAAAAGACCAACAATTGAAAGTGCGTTTCTTATGACAGAATATAAAAAATGAAAATCTCGAAGCTTTTCTGACTGTTGAAGCAGGTGAAGGTTCTAACGTGAACCAAAGCCTGAAAAGGTTTTACCAACCGCAGGAGAAGCTCAGGTTGATGAGTGAGTTTGGCTATTCACATGGCAGGAAAGGAGATAAGGATCTACAGGGTTTTAACTTGTGACTATAATCATAACTCTAGCAATTCCAATTATTACTGCCTTCCTGAAGCTAACTACCACATGAAGGTACGTATCAAGATACATACACAAGCCAAACGCTCATGATCAAACCCGAAGGACTCCAACCTCTCCTCGCCTCTATCAGCCTCAGACCTGCTAACCGTAAGGCCATAGCTGAGCGTGTCTTCATCCGGAACATCCCGGAGGTCAAGACCTTCATCATGGAAGGGGCACCTCGGAATTTGGGATTAAATTACCGAATATCAAGAATATTGGGAAGGCAATATGGAGATTCTGGCCATCCTGGCGTATCCGGATGACCCAGAATTATTTTAGGGGCGACCATTGCCTGATGGATCAAAGCCGGTCACCGTGTAAGGCATGTCTTACTCACGCGAGGAGACAATAGCGCAAAAGATGAATCCCTGACAGGTGATGATGTGGCGGAGATCAGCCTGCGGGAACAAGCAGACGCTGCAGCGTCCCTGGGCATGGTATCATTGGATTATATGGACTATGAAGACGGCTACCTAATCCCTGACGTGTACATGCGCAAGCAGGTCACCGGGGTGGTCCGGAATTATTACCGCAAATCTTGGTCTCCTGCGCTCCTTCAAATGTGTTTCCCAACCATCATTACATCAACCATCCCGACTACCGCAATGCCGGACAGGTTGTGATCGATGCAGTGTTTCCTGCTTCTGGCAACCGATTCTATTTTTTCGATCTGCTAGAAGAATAATTTGTACACCATAAGGTAGAGGATGTCTGGTTGAGCCTGACAAACAAACCGGATGTCATCCTGGATGTAACCGACCATTGGGATGAGAAAATCACAGCACATAACAGCATGCCTCGCAAATTTGAGATCCGGATGCATTTGAAAAGCGTATGCTTAGGCGGATTGAGCAGGTAGAAGATGTTGATTTTATATTTTAAGCGCGATTTCGCGTGATCAAATTCAGAAGGAGCTCAGAATGAACTTATTAGACGAAGCCCGAGCAATCCAAGATGAGACAGTTGCCCTGCGGCGCGATTTTCACCGACACCCAGAACTTGGTTTTGAAGAAAATCGCACCGCTGGGATTGTGGCACAAAGGTTAGAAAGCCTGGGAATTGATACGACTACCGGTATCGCTGAAACCGGTGTTGTTGGCATCCTGAAAGGCCAGGCTGAAAGACCTGTGCTTTTGCTGCGGTTTGATATGGACGCCCTCCCAATCCAGGAAGAGACCGGCGCGGAATACGCTTCCGAAAGCCCTGGCCTGATGCACGCTTGCGGGCATGACAGCCATATTGCGGTGGGCTTGGGTATAGCAAAACTTCTTTCCGCCCACCGGGATGACCTAAAAGGCACGGTTAAGTTTGTTTTCCAACCCGCAGAGGAAGGTGGCGGCGGTGCCGAACAAATGGTCAAAGCCGGCGTTCTTGAGAATCCCAGGACGGATTATTCCATGGCGATGCACGTGTGGAATGAAAAACCGGTCGGCTGGTATGTGCTAAATCCCGGTCCGATGATGGCGGGCTCGCATATTTTCTCAGTAAAGCTCACTGGCAAGGGCGGGCACGGCGCAGCGCCACATCAAAGTGTGGACCCTGTTGTTGCGGCAGCCCAGATCATCACTGCCTTGCAGACGATCGCGTCCCGCAATATACATCCCTTGGACAGTGCGGTGGTGTCCGTCTGCACCCTACAGGCAGGGACAGCCTTTAACATCATCCCACAGGAAGCGGCTTTCTCAGGCACCATTCGAACTTTTAACCCCGAGATATTCAAGACCGTTAAAACCCGTTTTGAGTCGATTGTCAATCAAACCGCTCAAGCCATGGGGTGCCTGGCAGAGATCAGCATGGAACGGATCACCCTGCCGGTGATCAATGACCCGGACCTGGTTGCCCTGATGGGAGATGTGGTTCGGTCTTTGGATCCTGATGCACAGATCGATCCAAACCATCGATCCATGGCTTCGGAAGATTTTTCATTCATGATGGATGATATTTCCGGTTGTTTTGTGGGGGTGGGCTCGGCCCACCCTGAGAAAGGGTTGGATTACGGTCATCACCATCCCAAATTCGATATTGACGAAGCCTGCCTTCCGTATGCTGTGGGCATTATCGCTCAAGGTGCATTAAAGATCCTTGAAATCGATCCAAACTCAGTAGTAGGGCGTTGATCACAGCTCTTGCATAACGATGATTAACCTTTGGAACAAAACAACGAAACACCCTATCCACCAGCAAGACTGAAAGCTAAACAAGTTTTTTAAACCCGGTTGCTGCTGGTGGCAAGCTGGCTGTTGAAGAGCATCGAACTACCCACAATCAATGCCATCATTGCCCAGCTGGGAGATCCTGAAATCAACCTAGCAGCCTACGGCGGAGTGGTATATCCGATTGCCCTGACGATCTGATAGCGTTTTATCTGGTGCTTCCGTGTAGCTTTCATCCGACCCTTACTATGATCGGAGATCTCCCTGGGATTAATTCCTTTTTAGCTTCTGGAATTCAACCCGTGGTAACCAAATTTGAATGTAAAAGCCTTACATCAAAGTTTTCTCAATGTGTTTCTTGCAACGGGTCTCCATGGTTGAGCAGCAGGGCTTGGATGTCGTCGGGGTACGATAACATCCACCCGGCCAGAGCATCAGGCGATTAGCCTTGTGACGATATTCCAAGCCCTGGCGTTCCCGATATATCGGCTGTATATAGCAAGAAAAATCAAATAATCAACTCTTTATCATGCTTTTGGCTTTGAGTGACCGGTATTCATTCAGCACCACCACACTCACCAACAAGATCCCTTTAATGACATCCTTGGCGTAGGTGCCCACCCCCAGCTGGTTAAGAATATTCATTAGAATCACAACAGAAAAGATCGACAGCACCGAACCGCTGAGGCTCCCTTTTCCCCCGCTGAAGGAGGCGCCACCGATGAGCGCAAAGGCAATCGCATCGAGGACCATTTGCGTGTTAACGATCGATTCCGCTGCGCCTCTGCGTCCATACATATACCAGGACGCCAGTACCGCCATCACCGAACAGGCAATGAAGGCAATATACTTCGTTGATGTGACCCGCAGGCCTGACCATGCTGCTGCGGTGGCGTTTTCACCCACAGCAAACAATCTTCGGCCGAAGGGTGTGTGTTTTAGAACGATGCTGATAACGGCAAACAGGAACAACCCAATAAATAATACAAGGGGGAATCCCAGAATTGTGCCTTTAAATATGCCCTTAAAAATATCAGGTGATGGCGATAATGGCCTCGGCGTGATGATCAGCGCAACCCCACGAAGAATGATGCTTATCCCAAAAGTCGCAATGAGCGGGTTCATCTTTCCAACGAGAATCAATGTACCGTTAATCAGGCCAACTAGAACGCCAAACAGCAGCATAATGGTCATGGCTGGCAGGGTCCGACCAGCACCTGAGTTGGCAATAGTGAGTCCAATCACACCAGCAACCGTCATGGCGGCGCTCATGCTTAAGTCCGTGCTGCCAGAAATCACAACGAAGAGCTGTCCCATAGTTAAAAGGATATAAACAAAGGATTGGAGGAACATATTCCTCAGGTTGACAGGCGTAAGAAACCGCTCGGAGATCATGGTCCCGATGATCAATAAGAGTACATTGAAGATGCCAAAAAACACCGCATTGCTTTTGGCAAACAAAACCAAATCTCTCAACCTGGTAAGATATCCTGGTTTTTCACTGGCGCTGATGGCTCCTGCAATATTGGCAACGGACGCATGACGCATAAAGTTGTCTTCTGTGATCTCATCGCGACACAACTCTGCGGCAATGCGCCCCTCAGCCATAACAATGACTCGGTCAGAAAGCACTAAGAGCTCTTCCCAATCGGATGAAACCAGGATAATGCTCTTGCCTTCATCTGCGAGCTGCTGAATGATGCGATAGATATCAGCCCGGGCACCTACATCCACGCCCCTGGTTGGCTCATCCAGTAAAAGCACCTGCGCGCCCGTCAACAAAGCCTTACCAAGCACCACTTTTTGCTGGTTTCCGCCTGATAATGTATTGGTTTTGTCAAAAAGCCGGCCAGCCGTTACACGAACATCATCGGCTGTCTCCTGCGCGGCTTTCACCTCTGCTTTCCGCTTGATAAAGCCCCAAAAAGCATGTCTGCCGACAATGTTGGCGGTCAGATTGTTCACCACTGGCTCTAACAAGAACAGTCCTTCTGTTTTTCTATCCTCGCTAACCAAAACCATGCCGTTGTTCACGGCGTCTGTAGTGTTATTGATGGTAATTGGCTGACCGTTTATCTCAAGATGGGCATTTTCGCTTTTATCAACACCATAGAGCGCTCTCAGCAGCTCAGTGCGTCCTGAACCCATCAAGCCTACCACACCCAGGATCTCCCCTCTATGCGTTTCGAAGCTGATATCATACAGCTTGCCGGGTTCAGACAGGTTGCGGCATGAAAATACAACATCCTCCGACTCGCAAAGGTTGACTTTCTTTTCGATCTCGACGGTTCTGCCGATCATGGCCTGGATAATTCGGTCCTGGTCGAAATCCCCGTCTAACAGGGCTGAAAAACGACCGTCCCGCAACACAACACACCGGTCGCACAAATCAATAATTTCATCCAACCTGTGGGAAACAAATATAACCGTTGTGCCTGCCGCTACCAATTGACGAATTTTCACAAAGAGCCACTTAATTTGACTGGTAGAAAGCGCAGCTGTTGGCTCATCCAGCATGAGGATGCGCGGGCTCTCATTCATGGCACGAACAATCTCAACGAGATGCCGTTGAGCCACGCTGAGATTCTGAACGGCCACGTTTATGGGAATATCCAGGTCAAACTGAGAGAGCACATCACGTGTTTCTACTTTGATCTTCTCCCAATCAATCAAGCCGGTTGGTTTTTTCGGTTCCCGCCCTAAAAACATGTTTTCGGCGACAGTCATGTTCAAAAACAGGTTAAGTTCCTGGTAAACGCTGATGATGCCGTGCTGGCGTGCTTCATTGGCATTGGTGGCATGATAGTGATTCTCATCCAGACTGATTTCACCAAGAATCGCTATCCAGGACCCCACCGATGATTTTCAGCAAAGTGCTCTTGCCTGCGCCATTAGCGCCTAGGAGACCCAGAATCTCACCACGCTGGATCTCAAAACTAACATCATCCAATGCGAGCACACCGCCAAATCTCTTTGTGATTTTATTGATGGTTAGGATTGGACTGCTGCTCATGAACCTATGACCTCCGAAAAAAAAGAATCTGCAATAAAAATACCAGTACTTCACCAGCAGGCAAGTACACAAAGCAGATTCAATTAATTTCCCCCGCGCTATTGTTTGACAGCGCGGGGTTTATGCTAATTCAATTACTCAATTCCGGCGTATTTATTAAAATCTTCAACCGGTACCAAGCCACCAATCCAATAGCTAGCGGGCATATCATCGGTCAGCATGTCCAGCATGGCTTGCCCTTCCATGGGCTCGTTTGGAGGAACCAAGGTGATTTTTTCAACGGGATTCCCTTCAAGCACGTCAAAGGCTAACCGGATGGCACCAACTGCATATATAAAGTTGTTTGTTGGAAGACCACCAAAATCAGTATATCCAATTTCTTTAGCCTTGCGGAGGAACCCGGTCCAGCCATCGCCAGATGTCATGGGTGGGATCGACATACCTGCATCCACAAAGGCTTCCAGGCAGCCAAGTCCCATCAACCCGCTGGTGATAATGCCATCGATCTGGTCACCTTTGGCAATGTAGCTTTCGACGATTTGCTTCGCAGTGGCCGGAGTCCAGTAGGCATACTCGTAACCCAGGACTGTAACATCCGGGAAATCTGCCAAAACCTGGTCGTAACCCTTAATCATATTTTCAGCATAGGAGCTACCAGGCGCCCCGCCGATGATAAGAATATTACCCTGCCCGTTGAGTTCTTCAGCCATCCACTCTGCCTTATCGCGGCCGTCAGCCAGATGGTCACTCATGATCAGGGCGTCATACTGATCTGTTCCGGGTGCCGTATTGTAAATAACCACCGGAATCCCTGCAGCCTTGACGGATTTAATGGTTGTATCCAGCCCCGTGTCGCTGTGCGGCGCCACAATCAGGATGTCAATGCCCATCGTCATCAGGTCTTCAACATCCGCAATTTGCTGTTCTCCCTCCCAGCCATATTCTTTGTAAATGACTTCTTCGATTTTATCAGCAAATTCTTGCTGCATGGTCATTTCGAAGTGTGCTTTAAAATTGATCGCCCAGTCATTGTTGGGCCCCTGGTAGGAAATGCCGATCACATATTTTTCAGCCGGTTCCTCGGTTGGGGCTGTCACTTCTTCTGGCTCTTCAGTTGGGCTTGTTTCACCCCCCGTGGCACATGCTGCAAGCAATGCCTACCATTACGATCAACAGGATTGCACTTATAACTTTCTCATTGTTTCACTCCTTAACTATAGTTGGTTTGGATCCGAAGCAATCGGATTTTTCTGATGGAACATATTCCTCAAACTTTTATTATTCGCAAATGAAGCGAAAAGAATAACAACCAATAAAGTTAGCCTTTGAATACAAACTGGTGCTGGATCTCGAACCATACAGCATGACAATATTGAGGATCAGGGTGGTGGCGAGTGCGCCGCCCAGTGTTCCAATCACTGTTGCCTTTCCACCGCCCAAGATATTTTCCCCTAAAACAACAGCGATCAGCGAGTAAATCCTTTTCCGGCAGCCAGTGTCTCCTGATCAACATAGCCCGTGTAACCAGCGATGATGATGCCAGCCAGGACCGCCACTCCGGCGCTGATGCAATAGGTCAGGATGCGAATTTTTTTGACCCTTATCCCGGAAAATTCTGCCGAAGTCGGATTGCTGCCTACGAGCACCAACTTGCGGCCAAATACGGTTTTGTTCATAACAACATAAGCCACGACAGTTACAGCCAGCAATATAAAGGCGGCATGGGGTGCTTCTCCCGCTTGTTCACCTTTTACAAAGTATGCCAGTGATGGTGGAATTGAACCCATCGGTGATACGCCAGTAAATATACGTCTCACACCGGCAAATATTGCTCCTGTGAACATGGTGATCAAGAATGGCGCCACCTTGAACTGTGTGATCAAAGTCCCGTTGATCAGCCCCACCACTAAACAGGCGGCCAAGGCGGCTAGAATGCCTGGAAGAATCGAGTTTTCCCCAAGTTGGTTGTAAAAAAGCATGGTGATCACCATAGAGATTTCCATGGTTGCCACCACAGATAAATCTGTCCCGCCTCCCGCCACGACAAACATCTGACCCATGGACAAAATACCCAGGCAGGCGGCCTGCCGAAGCATCATATAGACAAGGTCAAGCTGGAAGTAGTCAGGCCGGTATATCGTTGCTGAGAACACCAACTGTGCAATCACTATGTATACGCCGGCATATTGCTTGACTGACTTTGTCTGTCTCATGTCTCTCCTGTGTATTAGAAGTCCAGCATTTTCTTGTAAATCTCCGGCCTTTTATCGGAAATATAGCTCATCTCTGCACCTTCCTTCGAATTCCTCATCAATTTCAGCGATGATCACCGTTTCACCCAGATTAGCCCGCCAGGATCGTTCCCATCGGATCACAAATAGCAGAATAACCAAACGCTCGGATCACGTTATCCTCGGTGAAATCAGTCCCGCAGCGGCACGCCATGACTACATACACCTTGTTTTCTAGCGCCCTGGTTGTTGCCATGGCAAGTGTATGGTCTGAATTCCACCCCAGGGGGCCGCTGTACTTATCGGAATACCATAACGTCGAGTGGACAATAAGTTCTGCGCCTTTCAAGCGGAGACCTCGAATGAATTCAGGAAAAACAAGATCATAGCAAATGGACATGCCAACCTTTCCTAGTTCTGTGTCAACCACGACAGGCTCATTACCATAAAACACTTCTCGCGTTCAGCGCCAAAAGGATGGATCTTGCGGTAAGTCGCAACTAAACCATCCTTTGGAGATACCATTACACTGGCGTTGGCAAATTTCCCTTCAGACACTTTCTCAGGCAGGCCTCCTGTAATCGAAACATTATGTTTCTTAGAAATCTCGGCAAGTGAGTTTGTTATACTGCCAGGTATTGGTTCGGCAATTGTTGTCAAATCGGTACAGAACCGCTTAGCCCATATTCGCAAAAAACTGCCATGCGAACACTGGTGTCATGTATGGTAGCAATCATATCATCAATTTTTTTTAAGTTAGCATGTTGGTCACCAGGTATTGAATTGATTTGTAATACTGCTATTTTTTTGTTTTCCATATCAGAATCCTTATTATTGTTCAATTTATTGACCAGGCTTTTCACTTTCTTGAAATCAATTCTAATTTGAAATCCATTATAAAGCTATGTCTTTTCATTTGTCAATGACCAAGTGTTTCTAAAAAACAATCGCTTTGTCGGATAAATATTACACCAGTGGCAGTAAAATGCCCCTTTTCAAGAAATTTGTTACCTATTCATTAAGGTCAATTTGGTGAGAGGACCTCTACGCGGGCTTTAGATGCGCATCCCTAAGAGCAACATGTACCGCAAGATAACAGGAAACTGAGAGGCATTCGTTGATTGATCACTTTCGTTACGGCACTTTGATTCCACATTGGACATCAAAACTTTCCTTAGATGCATTAAGCACATAATGATAGGTAAACATTGGCTATAAAATTAGGAAATGTCAATTTCTACCCAAAAGAACTCCGGAAATCATATCTACGAATTGCCTAAGTTCAGTAGTCAGTGGCTGTGCAAATCTACTTGATACTTAAGGTTTTGAAGGATCAACACATCATCTATGCAATTGAATTGTGATTAATCTAAGCCAATCCATCCTAGAATAAATTTGCGAGTTTACACCACATATACTGCTTGTGCGGTACCGGCAACTAGAACCTGCCCTTGCTGGCATTGTATAGCAAAACCCGTCGTGTACATCAATTCAAGCTTCTAACAGTACTACAGCGCTTCCGTCAAACACACTTGGGTTATCACCTAAACCGCTTCCAGATCCGTAAGCGTCCTTGAGTGCTTGAGCATCCGGTCATATGCCCTTTCGTTCAATTATTGCTACCACTGAGCTGTCTTCATCTGGTTCTGGCAGGAACTCGATTCGGCTCTCAATATGAACAGACTTCCGCCGAGCGCATATGATGCAGCGTCTGGAATTCCGCTCTTGGCACCTCTATGTGGATGTCATGTCAATCCATCAACGGACCGAAGCTGTGCTTCTGACAGAACGGCACCATAGTGGGTGAAGGGCTTGGGTCGGTTTCTGAAAAATCCACAGAGGCAAGTGAAAGTTGCGTCGGTAGTAGGCGCGAATGCCTCGCTATCCTACAGTAGGAGTGCGTAGCGCCTGTATTGTATTTATTATTAAGAGGATTTATCGAAGCATAACAACGGGAGACTGTAACCGTCAATACAATTTGTTTCTTCTGCCAGGATGACGGTACATCCCATACGCCGTGCTGCCAAGGTACGACTACACCACCCATGCTGCTGCTAAGAATCGTACATCAGCGTGCATCTCACATTATTCCAGTGCCCCCCGTAAATTGGAACAGTGATAATATTTAGATTTAAACTATAATAGTATCAATTATTGGCTGATCGAGATGGATTAATGATTAAATTCCATTTCATAATTTATGTTTTCTCATTGAATGGGAACAGTTAAATCATTAAATCAAAAAGAGAAATTACAATAAAGAGCTTTCTGGAATTTTACTTGTGATGGCGTGGGCTTCACATCAGAATGAGGTCAGGCTTGTGATTGCGAACTATTAACCGAAAGTAAAAACATTGCTGCAGATCACATTAAATTCGTTGTTGATAATTTACAACAAATAATAATGATTATCCGTATACCTTGCAGTTCGGTCTGCATAAAGTCATATGATATTTTCATTAGGAGGTGATGATGAAGAGAAAGAAATTTAAATTTGGCAAACTCAAGGTTTTTGTTTTGATTTCCGTGAGGCAATGGGATTTTATGCGGCTAAAGATGCAGAATCGAGGATCAACAAAGTGATTTCCAAAAAGGGTGAAGCAACCATTGTTTTTGCTGCTGCTCCATCACAAAATGAACTGTTGACAATCTCTAAAAATTGCAGATATTGACTGGACTAAGGTTCGGGCTATGCACATGGATGAATATATTGGTCTTCCGGAAGATCATAAGTCTGGATTTGGCAATTTCTGGACCGAGCGATCTTCAATGACCTTCCCTTTAAGGCTGTGTATTACTTATATGACAGCCAAGCCGATGCCGAATAATTTTCGACTGTTATTCTAAACTCATCCAGCAATTCCCGCCGGATCTGGTGCTGCTGGGGGTTGGCGAGAATGGGCATCTGGCGTTCAATGACTCGGCAGTGGCTAACTTTGAGGATCCCTAGGTGGTCAAGATTGTAGCGCTGGATCACGTCTGCCGCATGCAGCAGGTGAATGATGGGTGTTCTGACAGCTTTGATGAAGTTCCCGAGAAGGCGATCACACTTACCATGCGGGCCTTGCTTGAGATTAAAGAACATTACCGTGGTGCCTGGAAAGAAAAAGCACCAGCGATTAACCCGAGGCTAATGGGAAATATCCACCGAGTGTCCAGCCAGCATCTTGAAAACCGTGAAAAATGCATCCCTTTACCTGGACGCAGACAGCGCTAGCCAGGCGGATCTAATATAGAAAATATGAGGAAATATAATGTACAGCTACCAGATGACAGCCGATGATATTGTTAAAAACGATCCGGAACTGGCAATTATCCCCGTTGGTTCCCGGAAACAGCATGGCCCTCACCTGCCGGTGATGACTGATTGGGCCATCGCCACGGCGTTGGGACAGGGTGTATCGGAGAAGACCGGTGGGTTTTCAATCTCCTGTGCGACCCATTAGCACCTGCCGGGAGGATATGGGCAAGAAAGGCAGTGTTTGGATGGAACCTCCCACCTTCTACCAGATGATGACAGATATCATCCTTTCGCTAAAGACCCAGGGTTTATGAAAGTGGCCATCCTGCATGCCGATGGTGGGATCTTCGTGATGACCCCACTGGTGCGTGATCTAAACGGGAAATATAACCCCGACCTGATGGTGGCAAATATTGATTCCATGCTGCTCATGCAAAGGATTTAGTCAGAAAAATTGGTTGAAACCACTACAGACGGCATGCCGGCGAGATTGAAACCTCTAAAATGCTGGCTATTGCCCCGGAGACCGTCCGTATGGACCGGGCTGTGGATTTTGTTCCCGATGTTCCCCGGCCATACCTCAGCTATGGAAGCATCTTCCGAGCATCTCCTTTGGGCGATGGGGATTACCATCCCTGGCGACAAAAGAAAAAGGAGAAGCTCTATTGAAGCGAACGATTGAGCTGGCTGTTGAAGAAATTGAGAAGATCTTTAACCATATGGAAAAGAAAGAGAAATTCGGCTATAGCCATTTCTAGATCCTGAAAAGACTTGAGTGCGAAGAAATTACCATGAATGATTTCAAACATTGAAGCATTAACCTAGACATCGGAACGCCTGCTTGACGATAGTAAGAGTATTGAAGATGATATACTGATCCTGGGTTGCGGAGGTAAGATTGGCCCCTCGCTGGCCATCACAGCACAGCGCGCCATTGAGCAAGCTGGCCTGGATAAACAGGTTTTTGGGGCATCGCCTTTGATTACCCAGATGGACCAGAACAAATGCGCTGTGCTGGCATCGAAGGTGATCGAGGCAGATCTTTTTGATCAAAAACAACGAACATCTCTGCCGGATGTCAGATATTATTTACATGGTCGGACGTAAATTTGGCACAAAGGGGGACCCGAAAATGACCTGGGCGCTCAATGTGCTCCTGCCAGCGAAAGTCTGCGAGCGTTTCCCGGAATCCGATTTTATGGTTTCTCTACAGGGAATGTGTACCGATTGGAAGATGTGGCCAGCGGCGGTTCGGTTGAGACCCATCTGCCCGAACCCGCCGGCGAATACGGCCAAACCTCCCTAGGACGGGAGCGGGTCTTTCAATACTACGCCCGTTTGCATCAGAATAAATTGTTGTTCTTCCGGCTGAATTACGCCATTGACCTGCGATACGGCGTGTTGTACGACATTGCCCGGGACATTCTGACGGGCAATCCCATCAACACCGAAATTGGCTATTTCAACTGCATCTGGCAGGGTGATGTTTGCGAATATGCCATCCGATCTTCATGCAACCAGAACCCGCCCGATATCCTCGAATGTGACCGGCCCGGAGGATGTCAGTATTCGCTGGGCGGCCGAAAAATGGGCGCATTTCTGGATCGGGAACCATTGTTTGGTGATGTCCGGCACCTGGCAAGACACTTTTCAGCAATCTGCCAAACTAAATGACCTGATGGGTTATCCACGCATGGCTTTGTTGTCCATGATGAAGATGGTTGCATATTGGGTCCAGTCGGGTGGTGAGGTGATTTATGCCCCCACGCATTTCGAGGTCAGGGATGGGAAATTTTGAGCATTAATGCCGGTGATATGAAGACCATGTGATGGGCTGAACTATTTCATCCACGGTTTAGTCTGTTTGACAGCCTCTGATGAACAAAGGACTAGAGGAGAGAGATGAAATGGTAAGTTTTGATCTGAGCGGTAAGGTTGCAGTGATAACTGGCGGTGCGGGGATTTGTGTTTTGCTATGGCAAAGGGATTGGCGGAAGCAGGCGCACAAATCGCTGTGCTCGATCTGGATGAATTTGGGGCAAAGAAGGTCGCTACCGCAATTGAGGCACACGGGGGGAGGGCGATTGGCGTGGGGACCGATGTGCTAAATAAGGAAAGCCTGAAAAATTCATGCGACGCTGTATTGGCGCATTTTGGCCGGGTAGATATCCTGGTGAATGGTGCAGGCGGTAACAAGGCAGCGGCGACCACTTGCAGCGAGGTATCATTTTTTGACCTCCCTGAGGATGCCCTGCAGTGGGTGATCAACCTCAATCTGCTGGGAACCATTTATCCAATGCAGGTCTTTGGGAAAGTGATGACCGATCAGGCCTCCGGCAGTGTGGTGAACGTCTCCTCCATGGCGGCTTTCAAGCCTCTTACCAATACGATTGCGTACAGCGCAGCCAAGGCCAGCGTGTCAAATTTCACCGAATGGATGAGTGTGCACTTCTGTCAGGAGTATTCCCCGGCGATCCGGGTCAATGCCATCGCCCCGGGTTTCCTGCTAACCCAGCAGAACCAGTATCTGCTTGAGGATCAGGAAGGCAACCGAACAGCCGGTCAGAAAATTATTGATAACACGCCCATGGGGCGCTATGGCAAGCCGGAAGAATTAACGGTGCAGTCATTTACCTCTGTTCTGAAGCCGCCAGTTTTGTAACGGGTGTTGTCCTCCCGATTGACGGCGGGTTCAACGCTTATTCAGGAGTTTGATACAATGATCTGCAAAAGGAAGTATTGACAGGAGGAATTGTTGTGAGCACAAAAGTTAGGGTAATGATCGTGGGTGCGGCCTTTTCAGCGGATCTGCATGCGGATGGCTACGCCCGTATCCAACAGAAGGTCAGATTGTTGCCATTGTTGACAAGGTTTTAGACCGGTCCATGCACTGGCTGATAAATACGGTTTTACGAATTTCCAGGCTTATGATGACTTTGAAACGGCCATCGCTGAAGTCGACTGTGATGTGGTAGATGTTTGCATGCCCAACTTCTTACATCATCCCGTCACCATGGCTGCGCTCAAACAGGGGCGGGATGTGATCTGCGAAAAGCCCCTGGCCACCACAGTAGAGGATGCTAAGGAGATGGTTGAGACAGCCCAGTCCCTGGGCAAGCATATTTATTACGCTGAAGACTGGCTGGGATCACCAGCACTCAAGAAAGCGCGGGAACTGGTTGAGAGCGGCGCCATTGGTGATTTGACCTTCGTTAGGGCTCGGGAATGTCACAGCGGATCTCACAGCCCTTTTGCTCAAACGATTGAATATTGTGGCGGCGGTGCCATGGTGCACCTGGGTGTCCATCCGGTGGGATTCATGCTGGCGATGAAGAACAACCGCTGGAAGGAATTGGTGGCTCTCACCTCAGGAGGTGGTGAAACCAATTTGATCCACCGGACGATGGAAGGTGAAGACTGGGCAGGTGCCTTGATGCGCTTTGAAGACGGCACAACTGCCGTGATAGAGGCCAATTATGTGACGGCAGGCGGCATGGAAGACGTGATTGATTTTTATGGTACCCAGGGGTGCTTGCATGTTGACCCGACATTCACCAGTGCCATAAAGGGTTACAGCATCCCAGGTTTTGATTATACGGTAGAAAAAGCAGAAGTTACCACCGGCTGGTCACGGCCTGCCGTGGATGAACGCTATAACCTGGGGTATGTGGCTGAAATTGACCACTTTGTGGATTGCATTGCCCAGAACACAGATGCCGATATCGGCCTGCGCGGCGTGGACGGTCTGGAAACGTTGGAAGTAATCAAGCTGATCTATCAATCCAGCCGGGAAGGCATCCGGATTACCAACAGCAAGCTCAAGGTGTAAAGTGATATGAATGGAGATATTCGAATCCCTGTTACCATCGGTGGGATCACGTTTAAAAATCCTTTTTATGTTGCTTCCGGTCCGACTTCCAAATCGGTACCCCAGCTGCAGCGGATTGAAGAAACAGGGTGGTCCGCTGCCAGCATAAAATTATGCATTGATCCCCCCCCTTATATCAATCGCAAACCACGCTATGGTTTATTAAACACCAGGACGCGCTGGCTTTCACTGCCGAAAAGCGATTGACTTTACTGAAGGCCTGAAGCTGATCGAAAATGCAAAAAAGGTCCTGACAGAGCTTATTCTGATGGCCAATATTACTTACGCTGGCGATCAGGGTCCTACAGGATGGATCAATATGGCCAGGCAGTTTGAGGCAGCAGGAGCAGATATCATCGAACTGAATATGTGCTGCCCGAATATGTCCTATAACGTCGAGATTTCAGGCGATGAAGACCATAAGGTCAGGGAAAAAACAGGCGCAAGCATGGGCCAGCATAAGGATGTTTCAGCGGAGATTGTGGGAGCCATTGTTGAAGAAATCAACATCCCCTTGTTTGTAAAGTTGACACCAGAGGGCGGGAATATTGCCCGGGTGGCTCATGCCCTATATACAGCTGGTGCAGATGCCGTGGGATCGACCGGCAACCGATTGGGGATTCCCCCTATTATCCTGGATAAGCCAGACAGATCCTGCTATCACTTGCAGGATGAGATCAGTATGAGCTGTTACTCCAGTTCCTGGCTCAAACCCCTCGCGCAGCGCGATACCTATGAAATCCGAAAACTAAATGGTCTGGATGCTTTCATCACTGCAACGGGCGGTATTGCCAACTGGCACGATGCGGTTGAGATGATCCTGTGTGGTGGCAACCTGCTGGGAATCTGTGCTGAAACATTGATCAGCGGCTTTGATATTGTCCGCCCGATGATCCAAGGCTTAAAGACGTACATGGATCAGAATAATTTCGAAAGACTGGATGACTTTCGAAGCATGATCGTGTCTAAGGTGAAGACTTCAGTTGAATTGACCCTTCACGAAGGTTATGCCCGAATCATTAAACCTCACTTGTCAGCACCCTGTAAGGCGGTTTGCCCCCATCATGTCCCTGTCCAGGCTTATGTTCAAAAAGTGGCTAAGGGCGAATTCAGGGATGCATTTACCCTGATCACCGCAAAAAATCCTCTTCAGGATGTTTGCGGGCTGGTGTGCACAGCTCCCTGTGAGGATGTGTGTACGCTGGGGAAAACCAGCCGACCGGTAGCCATCCGGGCGATCAAACGTTTTGTGCTGGAGTACGGCCGCCAGAAGGGCTGGCCCGAGGGCGGTGAACCAGGAGCAGCAAACGGCCGTAAGGTGGCTGTAATCGGTTCTGGTCCAGCAGGACTCGCCTGCGCCGTAGAACTGCGCAGGGCGGGTTATAATGTTTCGGTTTTTGAGCGCGAACAGCAGATCGGCGGTAATTTGCGCTTTGGCATCCCCCGATATCGGTTGGATTACAGCCGCCTGCAAACTGAACTAGACCGGATCCGTAATTTTGGGATGACCTTCGAGAACGGTAAAACCCTGGGCAATGACTTCACCCTTGAAGACCTTGTCGCAGAAGGCTTTGAGAGCGTCTTTTTGGCCTTAGGCGCTGGGAGCAGCCAACCCCTTGGTGTTCCCGGAGAAGACGCACAAAGTGTGATCCAAGCTGTTGATCTGCTCAAACAAACCAGTGATGGGATGCAGGTCGACCTCGGACAACGAGTGCTTGTGTTTGGTCAGGATATTCAGGCGATTGATGCCGCCCGAACGGCGCGCAGGCTGGGGGCTGTGAAGGTGGTTCTGGCTTCAAAAGGTTTCTCAAAACGCAAAAGCACATTACATCAGTACCTTGATCAAGCAAGGGAAGAAGGCGTCCAGGTGATAGAGAATGTAGAATTATCAAACATTATTGAGAAGAATGGGCGGGTCTCAGGGTTTGAACTGACCAATCCTCTCGGTTTGAAAATGCAGGACGCATGCGAGTCAGTCGTGCTTTCCAACGAAATGAAGGTGGTTGACGGTGTGGATTCGGACCTGCTACACAATGGACGGATTAGAATTGACCAGATATCAGGAGCGACCGGTCAAGCAGGCATCTTTGCAGGTGGGGATGCAGTGCGGCCCAATAATATCATTGCAGCCATCGCTGCCGGTAAGAGGGCAGCTGTTTCCATTGACCATTACCTGCGCGAATCGGAAGCCATCCTAGAATATACACCGGATACGGTTGTCGTGGATACCAACCAGGTGCTGCGGCGAGTAGGGTACCTGAAGGATAATTCGCGGCCGCCTGAAACGATTATGGTCTCAGGTACGGATCGCATCAGTAATCTCGATGCCTTTGAGCGTTCTTTTAATGAAGTAGAGGCAGTATCTGAAGCCACGCGCTGTTTGAATTGCGGCTGTGGGGAGGGTTGCCAGCTGTGCAAGACGATTTGCTGTGAGTTTGCCCCGGATATTGTTGCCCAGGACGTCTTGGGTATTGATCCAGAGTCTTGTGTTGCCTGCGGGATGTGTTATCTCCGTTGCCCTCTTCAAAATATAGAGATGGTGAAAATTGACTCTGAAAATCACTAAGGAGAATCACTTAAATGAATCAAGTCAAAAGAAAAATTAAATTGTCAGATTTGAAGTCCTTTTGCCGCCATGCGTTGATGAAAGCCGGGATGACGGAAGAATTTGCCCGGATCACTGCCGAAGTGCTGTCTGAGACGGATGCTTACGGCACCCACTCTCATGGTACTGTGAACTTGGGCGGCTATATCAAAAAAGCTCAGGTGGGCGGGTTGGATATCGCCGCAAAACCAGTTGTAGTTAAGGAAGGGCCTGCGTTTGCCATCATGGATGCGCAGGACAGTATGGGCATGGTGCCTTCGTATAAAGCTATGGAACTGGCTTGCGAAAAAGCCAGGGAGACAGGCATTGGACTCGTGACCGTTAAGAACAGCACCCATTTTGGTGCAGCTGGTTACTATGCCAACATGGCAGCTCAGCGCGGCATGCTGGGGCTCTCCATGAGCAATGTGGATCCGAATATGACTGCTCCTGGAGCTCGGGGGATGGTGATCGGCAATAACCCGGTTTCGTACGCAGCGCCAGCCAGCCTGACACCAACCATTTCCTTGGATATTGCCCTCAGCAAAGTTGCCTCACTAAAAGTGGTCAAAGCGCGCAAAGAGGGTAGATCGATCCCGGATACCTGGGTTGTGGATAAAGACGGCCTGCCTACAACAGACCCCAGCCATTATCCTGAGGAAGGGGCAGTACAACCCATGGCTGCACACAAGGGCTATGGCTTGGCAGTCATGGTTGAACTCATGACCGGCGCCCTGTCCGGTGGCGGCATGAGCCCTGTGGGCGATATCGTCAGCTGGCTTTTTGAGCCTGGAGAGAAGAATAATGTCAGCCACACCTTCATTGCGATCGACATTGAGCAGTTTGTGGGCAAAGAGGCCTTTATCGATCGGGCGGATGCCATGGCAAAAGCGCTGCGGGGAGCCCCGAAGGCAAAAGGCTCAGACCGAATTTACACACCAGGTGAAATGGAGTGGAACAAATATCAGAAGGCACAGGATGGCTTGGAACTGCCTCTGAATGTGGTTGATTCCCTCGAGAAACTGGGTTCAGAATTGGGATTAGAAATCAATTGGACGGAGGACGAGGAATCATGAACGTATTGCACCGAATTGGTCTGGCCGGCCTGGTGCCGGTGGTGGTGATTGAGCAAGCGGAGGATGCGGTCCCGGCAGCGGAAGCACTTCTGGCAGGTGGTCTGGATATTATGGAGATCACCATGCGCACGGAGGCAGGAATCCAGGCCATCAAGAATGTGGCGAGAGCCTGCCCGGACATGCTGCTGGGGGCAGGAACAGTGCTTACGCTGGAGAAATGCCAGGAAGCAGTGGCGGCTGGTGTGCAATTCATTGTGGCGCCCGGGTTTAATGAGAAAATCGTTTCTTGGTGTGTTGAAAATGAGGTAGCGGTGACGCCGGGCTGCGTCACGCCGACAGAGATTGAAGCCGCCCTTTCGTACGGGATCCATGTGGTCAAGTTCTTCCCGGCGGGCACTTACGGCGGAGTTGGGGCCTGTAAATCATTGTATGGGCCCTACCGGTCTGCCAATGTGTCTTTCATCCCCACGGGGGGAGTGGACATCAACAATCTGCCTGAATACGCCGACAAACCCTTTATCCATGCGGTGGGAGGCAGCTGGCTTTGTCGGTCTTCAGCGATTGCCAACCAAGACTTTGCATCGATCACGGCGGTTGCGCGTTCATCGATTGACGTTCTGCTTGGGTTTGAGCTGGCCCATGTGGGCATCAATGGTGCGGATGAGGCTGAGTCATTGCGCGTGGTCAAACGCCTGAACCAGGCCTTCAGCTTCCCGATCAATGAGGGGGGCAGCTCTAATATGGCCGGGACGGGCTTTGAAGTGACTAAATCCCCCTACCTGGGCAAGCACGGGCACCTGGCGGTTCGCACAAACAACATTGAACGCGCCAACCACTATCTAGGCAAGCGCGGTTTTGATGTGGACGAAGACACGGCCAAGTTCAAGAACGGCAGAATAATCGCCATCTATCTCAAGGATTACTTTGGCGGATTCTCCGTGCATTTGTTGCAGAAGTAAAGTGAATGCGAGTGAAGGGAGCGAAAGAGCAATGAGAGTAGTGACATTTGGCGAGATCATGCTGCGGCTGAAAGCGCCGGGGGTCGAGCGCTTTTTCCAGAGCCCAATGCTGGAAGCGACCTTTGGCGGGGGAGAGGCCAATGTAGCCGTGTCCCTGGCGAACTACGGGATGAAGGCGGCCTTTGTGACGGTGCTGCCCGAGAATGTCCTGGGAGATGCCTGCATGCAGGAGCTCAGGCGGCAGGGCGTGGACACGGGCAAGATCATGCGGGGCCAGGGTCGGATGGGCGTATATTTCCTGGAAGCAGGCGCTAACCAGCTACCAAGCAAGGTGGTGTATGACCGGGGCGGTTCGGCCATCGCGCTGGCTAAACCAGGGGACGTTGATTGGGCGCGAAGCTTTGAGGGCGCAGACTGGTTCCACATAACCGGGATCACCCCGGCCATTTCAACGACAGCCAAGGCGCTTTCGTTAGAATCGGTCAAAGCAGCTAAAGATATGGGATTAACCGTGTCCTGCGACTTCAACTACCGCAAGAAACTGTGGAAATACGGCCAGAGAGCGCCAGAGGTGATGAACGAACTGGTTAAATATGTGGACGTGGCTATTGCAAATGAAGAAGACTGCCAGCGATCACTGGGTATCAGCGTGGACGTGGATGTTGCCAGCGGGCGCTTGGATACAGAGAAGTATAAGGCTCTGTCAGACAAAGTGCTGGCGGCCTTCCCAAACCTACAGTTGATTGGGATCACACTGCGTGAGAGCATCAGCGCGGACCATAACAACTGGTCGGCATGCCTGAACGATCGCGAAGCCTTCTACCTCAGTCGGAAGTATGAGATCCGGGATATTGTGGACCGGGTAGGCGGCGGGGATGCCTTCGGTGGGGGCCTGATCTACGCCTTGAACCACTACGAAAGCAGACAGGTTGCCCTAGAGTTTGCGGTGGCAGCCAGCTGCTTGAAGCATTCGATCTCGGGAGATTTCAACCGGGTGGGAGTAGCGGATGTGGAAAAGCTGATGGGAGGGGACGCTTCAGGACGCGTGCAACGTTAAATCAGATTGAACCATTCCAGGGCCTGGCGTATCCCCTCAGATAGATTGCCAGGTCCGATGAACGTCCGGAGTGATGCTGCTGGTTAGTATCCCCGGGCGTTATTACTTGATGGCCAATCTGGGATTTACCATATAAGCCGGGTGGTAACCCTTGGGTGTCAGGCGTTCCATATCCTGTGCAAACACACTGTGCGGACAATCCGTCACGCACAATTCACATGCTTTGCTAAATAACTCGTTGACTTCGATATAACCCATTGCGGGCATAAACGAACCTCTTTATGTGGTTTAAAGATTTATTAAATAGTAAGTCCTGAAATATCTTTTGGTGAGTATTTTCAGGACCCATATTAAAAGTATACTCCAAAATTATTCGTCTCTTTTACCAAAATTCATCATTATTTTCATCAACCCGTTCTTAAAAACAAGAGGTTGAACCCCATTATGGAGCCTCCGATATGCCATAATAAATGTGCATCAAAGCACGAATGGAATGCGCTGCTGTTGAGGGGGAAGTTTATTGAGTGCATCGCTGCCATGCACTTCCATTTCATCGCACAGAAGACTTTGATTTTTTTAGTGAATCGACACAGACAATACTTTCTTTCTATCCCTGTTAGAAATGGAGGAAGTTATGACATGGACTGTTGTATGCAACCTGCCGATGAAGAGCTATCATAACAACCAAGTGCTGGATACAACCTCGCACCAGAATCATGCCAATTTAATTGGTGGCGTTGCGCAAAACGACGAATACGTAAATTTCTATTCTGATAATGGTCAAATTGAGATTCCCATCACCAATGATTCCCTCAACAAATTCACAGCGCTTCGTATCCAGGCACTAATCAAACCAGAAACGATCACCCGCCGTTTCAATATTGTAGAAGGGTGGATGTCCTTTGCTTTCGTGATTGAAGCAGATGGACGGCTTCATGGGACCATCTATGATGGGCAAATCTGGGACGGGCCGGACAGCGGCAGCACCAAGGTGCCGCCAAACCAATGGTCACGCGTCTCCTTTGAATATGATGGCGTGAGTTACGCGAAGGTTACCCTGAACGGCAGCATCGTTGGGACACGGATGGATCTGCCAACCGGTATGGTTCAACCCCAACAGGTTATCACACTTGGACACTGGCCAAGAGGGGATGACCGCTACACCTTCAAAGGACAGATCGGTCATGTTCGGATTGAGAAGCGTGATTATGAAGATTACTGGCGGGATGCGATGGTTACCGCATTCTGTCGCAAACCTTTGTCAACCGATCAAATGGCTGCCCTTACAGAGCTTGAATACATCATCTCACACCTTGATGAAAAAGACGCTTTGGTATTGAAAAGGTGTGCAGCAAAACAGAGCAAATTAATGTGTGAATGGATGCGCAAGATGCGACTTCTTCTGCCCAGGGGTTATTACGTCCTGAGAAAACTCGGGATGAACCTGAGGGACGCGTGGTGCTGCATCCCCAATATCGGCAAGATCAAAACTGAACTTCTAAAATTCTTCCGCTCCATTGACGGTGAAACCAACCCTTCGGAGCTGGCGCAATTTTTAGCCCTGATGGAAGATTTTTTTAAGATCGCACACCTGTGTGTGAGAGAGGGGCAGCCATTTGACCGCATCACCGAATTGAATAAGATCCTTTTCCCGGAACTTGATGAATGGGAAACAGCAATCCGTGAAATCGCGGCGGCAGCCTGAGAAAGGAGAGAATAATGACCAGAAAAGATACAGGATGTAATACCCCGGTTGGAACCAACCTGAAAGACTTGTATAAGCGGCTGTTGACAGTATTTTGTCCTATCCTGCATTTCCACCCTGATGAACGTTTCTTCCCTGTTGATTTGCCTTCAACAATTAAAAAATCTGCGCTGTGGGTTTATGATCCAAATGTGGATCTGACACCATCCGCCTGTAAACAAATCTTCAGCAAGGGTCAGATTACCAATCCAAAAGTCGATCTGCTCAACAAGACGGCAAACCACTTCACGACCGTGACAGAGATGAGCTGGTTTAGCAAACAAATCGAAGGACAGCCATCTATTCAACAACCCGAACCAAAGCCTGAAAAGATCCTGCAGGTTTACAGGGATGAAATCCGACCGGAGCTGACCATTTACGGGATGGTTTGCAAGACCCGCGAAACGCCGAATTTCCAGCTATTGTACAACAGCTCTTCGATGAATGTTAAGGTTCGCTCAGCACTCGCTGAAGGTTACCTGCTGACCTATTATTGCTACTTTCCTGCCTATGAGAGCAAGAACCTGACCTCTGAAGGCGATTGGACAGGTATATCTTTATTGCTAAAGGCCATTCCAAACTCGTTTGAGGATCTAAAGAACAATGTTTCAACTTTTGAACCTGTCTTATGCTGCTGCTTCAGGAAAACATTGGAGGGATACCCACCATCCCCGCTCCTTTTGGCACATCCCAATGGTTTTCGCCGCTGGCAGGACGTCACAAAGACCCATGATTCCTCGGTGAACCACCTCACTCATCCAAAGATATTTGTCTCCAAAGGCCGGCATAACTGCTACTACACCGCATTTGATAAGAATGTATCCCAGTTTTCACCATGGAGGTCATATATCACTTCAGACGATGTCGAAGGCGAAAAATACTCCCCTGGCCCTGTAAATAACACGATTACAGGAGAAACAGACTGGGGAGAGATACCCTGGTACGCTTATATCCTATTTCCGCCGCTTCTTCCATTTGTGCTTTGTGCAAGCGGTTGTGAGTATCCTGTTCCATTTTGACTCAAGCGGTGTTTCACCTGAAAATGTGGATAATAAAGAGACAACCAATGAAGATGGCTATGATGCGCTTCCTGGGTCAAATGGATCTACTTACCCAAGTAAACCGGCTAACCGGACCTCACCAGGGCAAAAAACTGTTTCTCTCAAACTTGAATATGTGGACTTGTCAGACCCAAATTTCGCTGCGATCTGGCAGTTCCCAGGAGCCTGGGGAAGCGCAACTTCAGAAACATATTCTTCGAAATGGGGTTACATCCAGGGCGTTCGCAGACCGTTGCTGGCTGCCTGGTTTAACTTCAATTTGTTTGTCGATCCCATTTTCGGTCCAGGAGGCAACCCACAAGTAACGCCTTCACCATGATAGCTAAGTGGTATGGGTGAGAAACGCCTGGTAAATTTAACCGGTCTGCAGGATATCCAAGCAGAACGAGAAAAGCCCAATCGTGTCTTGACCTGCAAACACGATTGGATAAATTCTCTCACAAATATCCTGGCTAACCGGCTAAATCCACATTCTCATCCATCGCAGATATATAAATCCTCGAAAACAGGCTGCTCAGGTTTTCAACCAGACATGGTTGATCTTTAGCCAGCAATTCAATGAAGGCTGCTCCCCCAACATAAAAAGAAACACGGCTGTAGGGTGTCTGCTTCCCCTTGTCATTTTGTGGCAAACCCAGGTGCTCCCGGACACAGTTTTCCACCCAACGGGCAAAACCTTCTTTCCATTCCTGCCAGACCATATACTCGTAATCGTGAACACCTAAATAGGCTCTGAGACTTTTCCGTGCTTCCTTGATCCTTTTTTGGTCAGCATCCTGAACAGCATCCATAAATCGCTTGTAGCCATCTACAAAGTTTCTTGAAGTATATGGAAATGGATGTTCGATCTCCCACATATGATCGCCCACCTCACGCGCTTTCTGTGCAATATCAAGCTGGTTCTTTAAGGTTTCTTCACAGGTTTCAAACTGGTAGCAGTGGACAAATTCATGAAAGATCGTGACATACCCTTCAATTGAATCAAATACATCCGGGGTGATCACGCATGCGATCCTCCCCCCTAACTCCTCCAGTTGGAAAGCCGCACGAATGCCAGAAGGAACCGCCATATTCAGGCTTGCTTGTTTGATAAAACGATATTCACAATCTGTTGGGTTTACATCATAAACCAGAATCGATCCACCATCAACAATCGCGACAGGGTAACACCGCTCAAGGGCAGGAGATATGGCTGATACCTCCTTACGAATGGTCTTGATACTCTCTAAAGCTGGTAGATAATTATTAACCATCACAATCGCTTATCGAAACATCGTTGCCTATATTTCCTTAATATTGTAATTTGGTTTTGGGACATCAACACCTGATGTTTGTCCAACAGAGTGATTACATTCTCTATAGGTGCTGGGGAATATTATCCTCAATGGTAAAATCAGTATGAAAATAACTTTCGACAGGAGTGATCTATGCCCGAAGCTGTAATCGTTGATGCACTTAGAACCCCCATCGGCAATCTTGGAGGTGCCCTTTCCACAGTTCGGCCGGATGACCTGGCTGCCCTGGTTATCCAGGCATTGGTAGAACGTAACGAACTTGATCCTACATCGATTGAGGATGTTTACTTCGGATGCACAAACCAGGCAGGAGAAGACAACCGGAACGTTGCTCGTATGGCTCTGCTGCTGGCAGGTTTACCTGTAACCATTCCAGGTATGACCCTAAACCGTTTGTGTGCTTCCGGTCTAAGCGCTGTCAATATCGCAGCCCGTTCTATCCGCGCTGGTGATGGCGACGTGTTCATCACTGGCGGTGTTGAAAGCATGAGCAGGGCACCATATGTTATTCCAAAACCAGAGCGACTTGTAGGTAATCTAACCGCTTACGACACGACCCTGGGCTGGCGAATGGTAAACCCACGCATGGAGCAAAAATACGGCGCGGAACCTATGGGCATCACTGCAGAAAATATCGCTGAAATGATCGGTATTAGCCGCGAAGCACAGGACCAGTTTGCCTTTCCAGCCATCAAACGGGCTATTGCGGCCATCGACAGCGGTAAGCTCGCTGAAGAGATCCTTCCAGTTTCAATACCGCAGCGCAAGGGCGATCCTCTGGTTTTCGATGACAGATGAACACCCCCGGCGGGATACTTCGCTTGAGAAACTTGGCAGACTAAAACCTGCATTCAAGCAGAATGGCACTGTCACCGCCGGCAACAGCTCCGGCCTGAATGATGGCGCGGCCGTACCTGGTTGTGATGAGTGCCTTAAAAGCCAAAGACTCTCGGGCTAAAACCAATGGCCCGGATTGTAAGTATGGCTTCTGCCGGTGTCCCGCCCCGGATCATGGGATCTGGGTCCTATCCCCGCAACAGAAAAAGCCCTGGAACGGGCAGGGCTCAGTATTGACGATATTCAATTGATTGAACTAAATGAAGCTTTTGCGGTGCAGGCACTGGCAGTGATGGATACATTGGGGTTAGCTCATGAGATCACAAACGTCAACGGTGGGGCTGTGGCCTTGGGCCATCCCCTGGGATGCTCAGGTGCACGCATTATGACCACCCTTTTATATGAAATGAAGCGTCGTCGCTCCCTCAGCAAAACGACCGTTTTTCGGTCTTGCTACGACTCTGCGTGGGCGTCGGTCAGGGTGAAAGCACCATTGTGGAATGGATTGATTAGGGCCAGCCCATTCAATCAGACTCAGGCTCATCTCCCAATACATTGACCATTAATTCCTGGATCCGCTCCACCATGCTGACGGGGTCTTTATGCAGCCCTTCAATCAGGAGCGCATTCTCAAAGACCTGTTCTGCAACCAGGTCAAACCGCCCGTCATCATCAGGGAGGTCTGCCAATCCCAAAACGATCCTGTGGTTGGGATTTAGTTCCAAAACTTTCTTCGGAATCTCAAACTGCTTATCCATCATCTCCAAAACTCGCTGCATCGATTGATCTGGCGCACCTTCTGGATCGATCAAACGTGCCGGGGAATCAGATAGGCGAGTCGTCGTCCGCACATCGCTGACACGATCCCCAAGGACAGCCTTCATCCGGCCAACCAGGCTTGCTTCCGTACTTTGATCCATTACAGGTTCTTGTTCGCTTACCTTGTCATCCCCTTCATCCTCTGGAAGTTCTGCTTCCGCAACATTTACCAGTTGGTGGTCCTCAAATGTCTTTAACTGCATCAGCATAAAAGGATCAACGGGGTCAGACAGCACCAGAACCTCAATATCTTTTTTCCTGAATTCATCCATATGTGGGCTGAAACGAACAGCACTTGCATCTTCACCCAGGAAATAATAAATCTTCTTCTTGATCAGGCGCCGCTCTCTCAAGGTATTCCGCTAAAGATGACCAGCCGGTCAGGTCCTTGTCTGTATGGAACCTCAATAGTGGAAATAGTTTCTCTGGCTTGTCCTGCTCAATCGCAACGCCTTCCTTAAGGAGCGATCCATAGACCTCCCAGAATTTTGCGTACTCCTCAGGGGCGTCCATGCCAAGTGCAGATAACATAGCCACGGCTTTTCCAAATACAAGATGCTTGATTTGTGCCATTATTCTGTTCGATTGAACACTTTCACGGGAGACATTCAGCGGCAGGTCCTCTGAATCCACCACACCCTGGATAAAGTTCAAGTATGGGGGCAGCAGATCGGTGCAGAATTCCTGGATCAATACTTTATGGGCATAAAGCTTCAACCCCGGCTCTCGGCGAGGCGAAAAAGCCAGGTTCTTTGGATCCTGCGGCACATACAGTAGGGCATACATCTGGGCAGGGGCATCAACAACCATGTGTGCACGGGCTAAAGGTTCACTGAAATCCAGGGTCAACTGCTTATAGAATTCCTGGTAGGCTTCTTCTTCAATCTCACGCGGCGTCTGACGCCAAAGTGCCGTCTGCTGGTTGACCGGTTCTGCTGAATCTCCAATAAAAATCGGATACTGGATGAAATCGGAGTGCCGCTTGATCACCTGCTTCAACCGGGTTTCATCCAGGAATTCACTGGCATCCTCTTTCAGCGTGATTTGCACTGCTGTTCCCCGGTGTTCTCTCTCAGCTTGCTCTAATGTGTAGGTGTCTTCACCTGAGGCAATCCACGCAAAAGCGTCTGCCTCCGGAAGGTATGACCGGGAGACCACACGGATCGACTCGGCCGCCATAAAAGCGGAATAAAAACCCACCCCGAACTGCCCGATGATATCAGATAAAGTGCGGTCCTCTTCTTTGGCCGCTTCAACGAAAGCCTTTGCCCCGGAACGAGCAATCGTCCCGAGGTTATCCATTAACTCCTCACGTGTCATCCCAATCCCGCTGTCTTCGATAATCAGGAGACCTTTCTCCTTCTCAACCCTGATGTGAATTTCCAGGGGAACTTCAGCATCCAACACATCCCGCTCAGTTAACATTAAAAACGCCATGCGAGTCAGGGCGTCGGAAGCATTTGATATTAATTCTCTCAGGAATATTTCCCGCTCTGTATACAGGGAATGGATAAGGATGTTTAATAATTGCTGTGTTTCCGCTTTAAAACGAATGGGTTTTCCATTCTTTGATTCAGATTGATCAACCATTTTCGACCTCTCCCAATAAGTGTTTTTGTTTAATGATAGTTGTTAATATAGTTTCATTTGATAAGAATTGCATAAGAAGTTTACACTCTCAAGACAAAAAATCCATTTAACTTGAAAAGTTGCATTAAATTCATTCCCCTGACACCTGTTCTTTCAGACATACCTTCAATGCCTCTGCATTGCCCATTTTGAGATCCTTGCCACCCACCTACCAGGGACAAAGCGGTAGATGAACACAATCACCTGGTTGATAAAACCCTGGTACGCATACATAATTTTTTCGCTGGATCGCCTTTATGCCTGCAGAAGCTACAGCTTTTGGGTCACTGGATGTATATTTAAACAAGAACGTGCCGTTGAGATCCGATTTATCAGCAAAGGCAGTGCGAACTGCACCAGGGCAGAGACAGGTCACAGCAACATTCGTGCCTCTCAGTTCTTCAGCAATTCCTCGTGAAAAATTAAGCAAGAATGCTTTTGATGCTGCATACGCGGCATTGTTTGGACCAGGGATAAAAGAGCCGATTGATCCTAAATTTAGGATATGTCCATGATCACGCTCGATCATACCCGGCAGGAATAGGTGCGTTAACCGCAGGCTCGCATAAACATTCAAATTCACCAGTCGTTTGGATTGCCTCCCAATCTGCTTCATCAAATGGTGCATACACATCAATCCCAGCATTATTGATCAACACATCAACCCTTAATCCTAATGCTTGTGTTTTATGATAAACCATTTCAGGTGTATCCAGAACTGCCAGATCAGCTGCGATAAAATGCGCATCTATTCCAAATTCTGCCGAAAAATATTCGACACATTTTCGCCAGTTTTTCTTCATTCCGGGCAACAAGCACAAGATTATATCCAAGCGCTGCAAGCTGCTTTGCGAATTCTTCTCCAATACCGCTGGTTGGTCCAGTGATCAATGCGGTTAGATTATTACTTTCCATTCCTTCTTCTTTCTTATGTACATAAATCAAAATTAAACGCGTTGAATTGTAACGCACAATATTCGATATTTGAAGCTGAAGCCATGACTATCCACTTAATTTGGAGGTCAAGACCATTTTTATAAATATTGATTCTACAAATCAGACAGTTTCATCTATAATTAAGAAAACAAGAGAAAAGGATCACCCTTTTATGAGCATCTGGGAAACACTTTTTGGCCATCCAGCCGTTCGACAATTACCTGCGCATTCGAAACAGGAAGTAGACAAGCTTTTTGGAGAGTTGATAAAAATCGGTCAACTGGACGATTTCCTTTCACTCCGTCCTGGCGGACCGTTCAACATTCGCTGTCACCATACTGGTGCCCGGCGGATTGGTGAACGCCTCAATGAAATAGGAGGGCTGGAGCTGATGCAGGCAGCTCGATCGCATGTGAAACGTAAGCTCAAAGCTGTTATAGCAGAACATCTTGACTATGCCTGGCAGGATATTGGCGAATGGCTGGCCTGAAACACAGGCTAAACGTCCATATAATAACATTGAACTTAGCAGTAGATAATCTATCGTCCCACTGAGCCTGATGTGATATAGTATTTAAGTGAACCTATTTTCTCGTAACAAAAGGAACTAATCATGAGCGATCAAGAAAATAAACCTAATGACGAGCCTAATGACGAACCTAATCAATGGCAGCCGTATTATGAAGAAAAGGCAGAAGAAAAATACGAAAAGGAAGATGAGAAGCACGTCGAAAAACACGATCAAGACCCTTTGAGTTCTCTCACGTGGGCACTGATCCTGATCTGGGCAGGGCTGGTGTTCCTTGCTTCCAACCTGGGTTGGCTGGATCAAATTCAAACCCAGGGGTTTGGCATAGAAGGCATTCAAATCGCCAACCTGAGTGTCTGGTCTGTTATATTCCTCGGCGCAGGTGTGCTGGTCTTCCTGGAAGCAATCGTTCGGACTTTCGTCCCCGCTTTTCGTTCTTCCACAGGAGGTAATTTCTTCCTGGCAGCGATCTTTATCGGTATTGGGCTGGGAGGCATCTTCGGCTGGACCCTTGTATGGCCTTTCATCCTGATCGCGATGGGTCTTTCCGCCCTGGCCAGTGCATTGATCCGAAGGAATAAATAAGGCTATAATCCGCCAAAATCCAGTGTCTTGAGCATTCGCCAGGAATGAGTGAATCGTGTATGCCAGCGGTCACGCCCTATACACCTGAAATACGGCGGCGCAAAGGCACATATTAGGTCACCAATTTTATATCTCGCCAGTACAGGCGTTGAGACAACCAGGCTGCCCGATTCCCCAGGCAGCATCTCATGGAGCATCTTGACGCCTTTTTTTGTTTCTACCTCGAAAAAGAACAGGTCGTAATTCGGCACCCAGGCACGTTTCTCATCCATTTGCTGGCCGAACATGCCTTCTGTTGCCCCATAGATCTCCCGGATAGTCACCTGACGTCCATAGAATGACTTAAGTGTCCCGGCTCGATAGGTATTGATCCCCGGAGTACTGCCAAGGGTCATTACCAACACCTTCCAGTAATCCCTGGGGTAGCAACGATGTTTTTTATAAATATAGCGGCCAAATGAGATCGCCGTTGGTGCTACACCCCCCACCAGGGTCACATTCTCCTCCAAACACTGCTCATAAGCCAGGTCAAATCGTTTTTCCCAGGCTGACCAGGCTTTACTTCCGCCAATTTCATCAATTGCTTCCTGTGAAGGCACTGATCTTACAGGTGTCTTGTGCGAGACGAACTTCGTATAGATCCCTGAGCTGTAACCATAGGTTATCTCTTTTTCACCTGCCTTGATCGTGCCAACCACCGATGGAAAATTCAGGTTGAGGTTCACGCCTTCGAAAACCTGAGCTGATTTTGTCTGCATTGCATACATCATCACAGCCCTGCCAGCAGAGACACGCATCTTGATATCTGTGGGGGTCATGGGGATGAACTTACTCTCGCCCTTGGTCGTCCCTCGAGTGATCGCCCACCCCAAAACCGGTTCATTCAACAACAACTCTGTTTCACCTCCCATCACCCGACGAATAACTGGTTGATAATCATCATAGGTAGCGATTGGGAACAGGGCACGATAATCCTCAATAGAACCCACACTTGCTGCACCATACTTTTGTCCATAACCGGTTTGAGAATAAATAGCCAGCAATCCTTCCAGGACCATCTCCTGAGTCTGTGCAGGGTTTTTCAATGCTGTTTGCCAGGGCAATAACATCTCTTTGATCCTGGCCATGGGGGAAGAAACGTCCTGTTGAGCCATTATTTCTCCTTTAAGTATTGAGGATTATCAAATGAATTTTAACATCAAACCAGCATGGCTATACATACCACGAGAGTCTGATGCTGGTGCAAAACGGGACTATTTATTATTTGCTTGATTTTTAGAAAATTTTCATACTAAACGCTGAGAACGGGTCCTTAATTCGGCCAAACCCTGAAGTGTGAGGACGCCAACAGAAACCACAAAGTATGCGCTGAACAGGGCTGCTTCAGCAAGATAACCGAGGACAGGCACGAGCAGGAAAGCCAGGACAACCTTACCAAGCATGGCAAAGAAACTCACCCGCAACGGCAGTTCTGCTTTCCCAAAAGAGAGCAGCAACGATCGGTCCCAGAAGAAAATGTTTGCGACACCATAACCGATCAACAAGATCAGCATTACAGCGAATGCTGGGGCATAGCCTGATTTATAAATATATATCTCTCTTCCAAATAGCGACCAGGGTGAGAACAGCAGCTGACGTCCCAGCAACAACAAGCCTGCCGCGACTGAACCGGTCCACACTCCTGAAATGGTTGTGACTCTCCTTATCAGCGCCTTTAATTGCCCCCATTCCTTTTTTACGACATGGCGTGTGATTTCAGGAAATGTGGTGCTGATAAAGGGGGTGATGGGCATAACCATGAGATTGATCACCGCCAGCGCAACCTTGAAATAACCAGCAACTGTTGTATCAAAGAAATAACCGACCCACAACACCTCGCTATCCCTTGCCAGGATGGTGACGATGCTGCTGAAATTTGAATTCAAAGCAAAACGGATCATCTGCTTTCTGTCTGGCAAATTCCCTCTGAACGGTGTACGCAACCATCCTTTTCCCAGGCTTTTTGGCAGCCAATAGAATGCCAATAAAACCGGTCCAATCCCCAGGATCAGCTTCCCAACCAGGTAGACCAGCATGACATCATAAATGTCGCCCTGCCGGAAAGCGACGACGGCAAAAAGCCCCATGGTCACAATGCTTTGAAAAAGGTTGAGCAAAGCCTGCGATCGAAAACGACCTGCAACCTGCAAAGCACCGGTGGCTGTTTCAGCCATGACGTTGCCAAGAATTGCTAAACCGTAAATAATGAAAAGAGGCTGCGTTGCAGGGTCTTTCACAAAACCCGAAGCGCCCCAACCTGACAACAATACCAGGACCAGGTATGCCAGTACGGCGGTTGTAAACTCAACTATCGCAGAGGCTTTAACCACTGCTGCAGCTTCCTGACGCTTATCCTGCGCCAGGAAACCGCCCATATACCTGACCACAAAATCCCTCATCCGGAACGAGAGCAATCTATTGATATTGGTGACGAAACTGATCACAACCCCCAACTCGCCAAAGCTTGCCACGCCTAGCAGGTTCGCCGTCAGGATACTCAACACGGCACTGATCGCCTGGCTGCCAAATAGATAGGCAGAATTCCCGATAACCTTTTTCAAGACAACATCCGTCCCCCAGGCCTTAAGGTTAGAGAGCAACTGCTTCACAGGGCTTCTTTTTTTACTCACACATTCACTTTTAATTTCTACCCAAACAGATTGCTATCCCCCGTAACCAATCTATCAATCTGGTTTCATACCGGTATCGGATAATTTTCACCTTTGGCAGGGGATCAAAGCCGAACGACTTTAGGATGATCTTTCCCAAGTTTACCCAGCGCATTTCGAGTATCCACGACCATCACAGCATTTTCAAGGATGGCCGGGTAATCATAGTCGCTGTGGTTGGTGATGATCGCCACACAATCAGCCCCCTTAACTTCCTTCATCAGGTCTGCGACAGATACCATTTGAAGGTTTTCATCATTGAGCTGCTCGATATATGGGTCATGATAGACAACATCTGCACCTTTTTCTTTCAATAAATGGATGACATCCAGTGCGGGTGATTCACGCAAATCATCAATATCTGGCTTATAAGCAACGCCCAGGATTAACACACGGCTGCTGTTGACTGCTTTCTTATGCTGATTCAAGGCATCCTGAATTTTGCCAACAGTATACCGGGGCATATTCGTGTTGATTTCAGATGCTAACTCAATGAACCTGGCGTTGTAATTCAAAGACCTGAGCTTCCATGAAAGGTAAAGCGGATCGATTGGGATGCAGTGCCCACCCAACCCAGGGCCTGGCGTGAACTTCATGAAGCCAAACGGCTTGGTTGCAGCTGCATCAATGACTTCCCATACATCAACTTTCAACCGGTCGCACATGATCGCCAGTTCATTAACCAATCCAATATTGATCATCCGGAACGTGTTCTCAAGGAGCTTTGCCATCTCAGCAACTTCACAGGACGAAACTGCAACAATGGTGTCCAGGGCTTGCCCATACCAGGCGGCTGCGACATCGCCACAATCTTCTGTGATCCCGCCCATAACTTTTGGCGTGTTGATTGTGGTCCAATCCTCTCGTCCTGGGTCCACCCGTTCCGGTGAAAACGCCAGGAAATAATCTTCGCTAACTTTGAGGCCGCTGACAGATTCCAGTTCTGGCAAGACCATTTCACGCGTCGTTCCCGGGTATGTGCTTGATTCCAGCACAATCACCATCCCCCTGTGTAAAAAGGGAGCGAGGGAAGTGCTTGCAGAAGCAATAAATGAGAGGTCAGGATCCCCTGTCTTTCGTAAAGGTGTAGGCACACAGATTGAAACAGCATCCACTTCCTCAAGTGTTTGATAATCCGTGCTAGCAAAAAGTTTGCCGGCCTCAACCAATGCTTTGACACGCTCTGATTCCACATCAAGTATGTAGCTTTCACCCCTGTTGAGCGCATCAACCTTCTCCTTTATTGGATCAACACCAACAACAGTAAAGCCTGCTTCGGCAAAGACAACTGCGAGGGGTAAACCCACATAGCCTATCCCAACCACACCAATACGGGCTGTTTTGTCTTCGAATTTCTTGATCAATGATTCTTTCAGGTTTTCCATTACTTTTCCTTAATTGCTTTGCTATACATCGCAAGATTACGGTGACTTCTTTCGTGATTTTGGCTGCAAATTAAAAAAGATTGAGCTGTTCTACGACATGATCAGATGGCTCATCATCATCTTGATTTGTCTGACTCATTGAAGCCAAACCGGGATTATCCTGACGTGTCTTTTGAGCTTCCTTAATAAATCCGGGTAATTTTGCGAAGTCTGCTTTCACCACGCTGCGCAGGGAAGGCTGATGTAATGCCGCAGCCGGGTGATACATGGGGACAACCAAACGTCCATTTGACCAAAAATGCTTGCCATGAATACTGCTGATCTTCCCGTTGGCAACAAAATAACTCATCGAAATTCTTCCCAGTGTGACAATCACATCCGGGTTGATCGCAGCCATTTGTCGATCCAAAAAAGGTTTGCAAGCTTCCAATTCTTCATTTTGAGGGTCTCGGTTTCCAGGCGGCCGGCATTTGACAACGTTCGTAATGAATACTTCCTCCCGTGATAATCCGGCCTCAGCCAGAAGTTCATCCAGGAATTTCCCGGCTGCGCCCACAAAAGGTAAACCCTGTTCATTCTCATGAAAACCTGGGCCTTCCCCAATGAACATGATCGATGTGTTTGGATCTCCTGTGCCGGGAACCGCATTCTTGCGGGAAAAATGTAATTTACATCGGGTACACGTCCCGGTCTGTTCAGCGATTTCCTTCAGAACTTGCTCTGGCTTCAAAATTTAGCCTCCAATCTTTTTACACAAATCGATAATAATGTTATCCGCAATTCACCAAGTCGGCAAGCATCTTCTTATTTAATGGAGAAAGGCTTCCTCAGTCCAAGGTGATACAAATGACTCATATTGATTGTCAAGGACAATTTAAATACCAAACAGGATCATTTGTCGCAGTGTGATCTGCGAAAAGTCCATCCTTATAATCATTTTATGCGGGTATCGAATTCGATGTGCTCAGATATATTGGTGCTAACGACACCGGGTCATCCGCCCCGCCATTCTCCAGGCGTTTCCACCCCAATTCAGCCAGGAATCCCCCCCGGCGCAAGCATTTTGCAGGAGAGACAATAATCGCATTCTTCCAACGCCGCCCAATTATTGAACGTGATTTATCAGAGAGTTCTCCGCAAATAAGGGTTGGCTTTGTGATCGTCTTCACCAGGTCCTTTGGATCAATCACTGCTGGATCTGTTTTCATCACCCAGGAGTCCTCCACGACCTCATAAACAGCATAAGCCAGGCGTGTCCGGCCAGCATGCAGAACGGCAACCATCGGTCTTTCATCCAATGGCTGCGCTGCTGCTATCACGTCCAACGATGGAACACCTGCAACCGGAAGCTTCATGGCTAGAGACAATCCCTTTGCGACAGCAAGACCGATCCGCAAACTCGTAAATGACCCGGGACCGATAGCAACAGCAAGTCCTGTCAGGTCCTGACTTGTTGTTCCTGTGCGGTCAAAAAGCTGGTCAATAGCGGGGGCCAGTTCAACTGAATGGTGATACTTGCTTTGCCATGTCACCTCATAACGTACAGAAATACCATTATAAAGCGCAAGGCTGATCCAGGATGTCGAGGTATCAATTGCCAGTAACACTAAAATTCTCCATAGATTTTCTTTCGGACTTTTTCAACCATGCTTTCGTAATGCTTACCGCTTGGTGTCAGCATCATCGCCCGGCGTTCCATGCCTGTAAAGGTCAGCTTAACCCATAAACAATGCTCAGGCAGGCTTTCTTTGATTCGCTCAGGCCACTCTATGACAACCGGTCCCTGTGCAGACATACGGTCAAAATCCAAAATATCTGCGTCCCAGGTTCCACTCAGCCGATAAGCATCAAGGTGATACATGCGCTGTTCATCTGCACGCCTGTATTCATTGACGATCACATAGGTCGGGCTGGTGACCGGGTCCAAAGCCCCCCAGCCCTGGGCAATACCCTGAACCAATGTGGTCTTCCCGGAGCCTAAATTCCCTTCCAAACACACCAGGTCGCTGTCTGATAGATACCGACCGAGGTGAATACCAAGGCGGCGGGTCTGGTCAGGGCTATAGCTAAAAAACTCAAATAGACGATTATCTAGAATAGGCATACTGTAATAAGTATCATATCAGATTTGTGACTAATCAGCAATTAATCATTGATCAATAATTACGCAATGATTACCATACTCTAGCATCAGTCAAAATTTACTTCATGACAGGTCTGTTAGTTTCGCAATTTAACCGCCAATTGCGTAATCTTGGTCCACCCTATTCAATTTGATTTGGATTACAATCTGGTCAGGGTGTCTCATGATCCTGGCTGATTATTTTCTTGATCCGATTCTTAAGGGCACGCCTGGTTAGCATGATCCGGTGCCCACAGGTGAGACATTCAAGTCCAATATCCGCGCCAAGACGAATTACCCGCCACTTATATCCCCCACAGGGATGCGGCTTGCGTAAGCGAACGATATCGTCCAGATTTAGGTCCTGAAGCATTCCTGGATTATCCCTTTCGTGACCTTATTCAATCCATGCTATATACAAAGTCAGATCCAAGTTGTTTCATCCAACAGCTCTTTTAACCTTGGATGATCCGCATAATACCCACGATAAGCAGGAGGAAGCAACGCGGCTATCCGGCACATGATCTCATCTGTATTTTTCGAAAGCCAGGCTTGCCGGTCGTTTCGGTCCAGGTCTGGCAGCCGGTATGGTTCACCGATCCGGACAATCACAGTCGGCCGACGTAATTTAAGAAATTGCTCATTAACCGCTTCAGACCCGTAAATGCCAACGGGAAGAATAAGCGCATCTGCTCTAGCTGCAATCAATGCTGCCCCTTGCTTCCCCTCAAGGAGTCCCATGGTCCCCCGGCTGCGGGTTCCTTCAGGTGCAATGCCAACAATGGCACCATGACGCAGATGATCGCGAGCTTGCCGTAAGGCAAAAAAGTCTGGATTATCCCGATCTATCCAGATTATCTTACTCACTCTTTCTAAGAACCATCGAAATAAGGGTTTTTGTTGATATTTTTTTGCAACGATTGCGACAATATCCTTGCGCTCATTGGTCGCCATCAGGATGGGTGTATCCAAACGGCTTAAATGATTTGTCGTCAGCATAACACCACCCTGCGAAGGGAAATTTTCATGTCCAACGACCTGAAATTTTGTCAAGGTCCGTACCAGGAAACGAATGGGCATTAAGAAGGGGTATCTGTTCACAAAATGTTTCTCCATTGAATCACAACCCCAAACCTTGATTGCCGTTGCTGATTATGTCGGGTTTCCAACTGCATCCTCTCCCTCAAGTTCAGGTTGAGCCTCAGATATCTGATTTGCTCTCCTGAAATGATGATTGATCAGAAAGATACCCATGAGTGAAGCTACGGATAATAAGACAAGAGGCGCATTCAACACGATCATCAACCTGGGTGCTTCTTCAATATTCGGCACGATCATAGGAGCAATGCCTGACAGGAGTGCCAATACGTTCCAGAATCCATGCAGGGCAACCGCACCCAATGTCATCGCGATAAGCGGGATCCATTTCCCATCCCGCCAGGTCCGTGCCAGACCCCACCCTACCAGCCCCGACACCAGGATATGCAATACAGCTGTTCCAATCCGCCCTAATGCCATCAATAACCAATCATCAGGCGTAACCGCAGCTTGAAAATACAGCAGATTCTCCAATAAGGCGAATCCAGCCCCACATAATACACCGCTGACAAAACCCTCCTGGGGGGAGATTTTCCTGCCTGCCAGGGACCATATCGCAATTGGTTTTAATAGCTCTTCAATCAGGGGTATGATCCCGCTGGATATCGCAATCACCCAGAAAATGACACCCGGTTGAAGAATATACGGCTGAATCAATTGAACGATGCCATCCAGATCACCTTCAATTTGCGAAATTTTATTAGACAGGAACAACAACTCTGATTGCAGCTGCGGATTGATTGACATTTTATAGGCCATCCAAATACCCACAAAACCTACAAGGATAAGAATGGCGAGTAATTCAACAATCATAACCACGAACGGCATAATCGTGAAGCTGAAGCCGAATATGCGCCATTTTCTCCCCTGTGAACCCCCCTTTATTCCGTTCTGACTCACAAGGTAAATCCACAACACAGGAATCCCAGTGACCAGAATATTGATCAATCCCAGCAGGAAAATGGATAACGCTTCTTGTCCTGCAGTCAGCCATCCTGCGAGAAACACCACAGGCAAAGCAAGAATCAACCACAAGGACCCTTTCTTGACCACTGGTCTGTCCGTATTCATCCAGTTGGGAATTGCCTTCTTGCGATAATCAAACAAGCCAAGTAAGAAAACCGGAATCAGCAGCACCCCTGACAGGACAGAATACCAGATCAGCGACCCAAGTATGACATTCTCGCTGGAATCGATCTGTGTAGAAATTCCACTGATCAGCAATAAACCTGATAATAAAAAAGCCTGTGCAATGAAATAAAGAATGGCAAGTCCACTGACAACCATTGTTATCAGGCTGCGCCAATCGTTTTTATGTGTAATTTGTGGCTCCATTGTACTGGCTTCCGGTTATGTTCAGTCTTCGATGATCTCGATCCCCAATATTTGTGTTGCATCCTCAAGATCGACAGCAGTAGATGGGTCTCTCAGGGCAATACTGTCCAAGACAGCCATGCTTTCTTCGTTCACTTCACCAAATATGGTATAGCCGCCGTCCAGATCAGTTGCTGGAGCAAGGGTAATAAAGATCTGGCTGCCATTCATATCCACGCCAGAGTTAGCCATCCCCAGGATCCCTTTCCGATCGAAACTCAGGTCATTATCGGTTTCATTCGCAAAAGTATATCCCGGTCCTGCAAATCCGGTCCCAGAGGGATCGCCAGCCTGGGCAACAAAATCCTCTATGACACGGTGGAAATACACATCGTCATACCAGCCATTCTGTGCTAAAAACACAAATGAGTTTACAGCCAGCGGTGCCACATCAGTAAAAAGTTCTATCTCTATCTCACCCACATTGGTCTCGACTTTTGCCGTATATGATTTTCCTTCTTCAATCACCCATGCTGGACATTCCTGATAACCATCAAATTCATGAATACCAATCAAGCTGGAGATACTCGGGTTGTTTTCACGAAAAAGGCGGTCATTCAGCACAACGAAAGGCGTATAGTTCAAGCCCATTGACAACCGTTCCACAGTGGTCTCTTCCAGTTCAGCCCGGGCTTTTTTATCATACAGGTCTTCCCCAAATTGGTCGATATCCAGACCCAGCACCTCAGCCTGCGCAACCACCCAATCCACGAAATCCGATTCTGAAAGGTTGGTCCACTGACTTTGCATGGTGTATAGAATATCATGCATCTCCCAGAATTTTCCCTGGGCACCTGCTGCTTCAGCCGCCATGGATGATATATAAGCCTTATCATGAATGGATGGCAGCGGTAAATGCCTGAAAACGACCCGGATAGAATTGGGGTATTGGCTGATTAATCGTTTAACTCCAAGTGAAAAGCTGGGACAGGCCGGGCACTGGAAATCTTCGTATTCCACAAAGGTGATCGGCGCATCAGGATTGCCGTATATCCAATCATCTTCTGTGACCGGGGGCTGCTGATCCACAACTGCCTGGTACTGTGCCGTCTCCGGGCTGACTTCATAATCGTAAACCGTCGCACAGAGCATACGGTCTCCAGTTATCCCTTCCTCAGTTGGTTCTTCTGGTTCTTCTTCTGTAACCACAACTTCTGTGGGCTCATCCGTTTCAGCCGTTTTCGGCGTACAGGCTGAAATCAATAACACAAATACTAACAATACTAAAATTCTTTTCTTCAACACATCTAACCTTTCTTGTAAAATCTCAGTGATCACTCACTAATTTCTCTTTATATTAACCACTTTCAAGTCGATTGAGCACTGCTTTTTGCATCGCTTCCAAGACTTTTCCTCTATCTTGTGTGGCATCAATGATCATCCAGCGGTCCGGCTCTTCCTCCGCTAAAGCAAGGTAACCCTGCCTGACTCGCTCATGAAACGCTTCAGCGTATGCATCGAGTCGGTTCCACTCAACACTGTTACCGCGTTTCCTTCTAAAACCTTCGTCGATGGGTACGTCAAGAAGCAGGGTCAGGTCTGGTTTGAGTCCGCCAGTCGAAAATGCTAATAGCGAACGCAATGTATCCAGATCTGTTTCGTGCCCATAACCCTGATAAGCCAGGGTGGAATCCCCATAGCGATCGCATAGTACGATTTTCCCGGATGCCAGGGCTGGTTTGATCAATCCTTCAACATGCTGAGCGCGAGCAGCTAAAAATAAAAGTATCTCTGTGCGCGGCACGATCGTCACATTCTCCAAATTCATCAGCACTTCACGAATCTGGTCACCGACAACTGTCCCGCCTGGCTCACGCGTCTCAACCACCTCGTAGCCAGCGTCACGCAAGAATTTTGCCAATGCGGGAAGCTGAGAGGACTTACCGCTTCCTTCAGGTCCTTCCAATGTTATGAACATGTTTACTCCCTGAATATCCTCACGTGCCTGTTCGGCTCCTGTCCATACGAATGCGAGACAAGGTTTGCCTGGCGTGCCATCTCGTGCTGCATCCTGCGAATTGATGATGGGACTGGTGCCAGGTCAACCCACCGCTTTCCATTGAGAACCGTATTGATAGCAGCTTGCGTTTGTTCAACCATCATACTGTCCTGTTGTGATTCCTCCTCAACACTGGAAAGGTTGAACAAATCTACCAGGAACTGCTCCATTTGCTGGCTCGTATTCGAACGCAGTACATAGATCGGCAATCCACGCTGTTCCGCTTCGATGATCGGCTGCTGCCGTTCACGGTAATATCTTCGGAGGGTTAATAGAGCATTCGCTTCTTTCAGGCTACGCACGATCTTGGCAGGCACCTTAAGCTGGCTGGCCGCCTGCAACAGCCTGTTACGGGCAACGCCATAGGGATAGATATTGACGGGTTTTAGTGATTGTTGTCCCATCTGAGCAACATCGAGTGACTGTTCCAGAACCTCAATTTGCCCATCGCTTGCTGGTTGACGCTGACTGCCGGCAGACCGGCTGAAGGGTGTTGTATCCCTTTTATTGTTCCTGTTCAGTGTCTGTGCTGCAGTCTGAATTTTTGGCGCAGAAGGCTTTTGAATATGTATCTTGTTTTCATCGTCGCGGTACCTGATCTCAGGCGGAAGTGGGTAACCCCGCAGCAGTGCATCAACTGCGGCAGATACATCCCGCTGAACTGCGATGCGGTTGCGCTCCTGAATTTCAACAAGGACATCGAATGTGGGCGGTGCCCGGCGTTCAAGCACTGTCTTTTGGGTGCCCCGTCGGCGTGCTTCATCATCGGACAGGGTAACAGATTCAATACCGCCCACCAGGTCAGAAAGTGTTGGGTTGAGCAGCAGGTTCTCCAATTTATTGCCGTGAGCTGTGCCAATAAGCTGCACACCCCGCTCAGCAATCGTTCGTGCTGCCATCGCTTCAAGCTCCCGACCAATTTCATCGATCACAATCACCTCAGGGTTGTGATTCTCAACCGCTTCAATCATCACCTCGTGTTGTAATGATGGCTGAGACACCTGCATTCTTCTGGCCTCCCCAATTGCAGGATGCGGAACATCCCCATCTCCCCCGATTTCGTTGCTTGTATCCACGATGATCACCCTGGCGCTATCTGCGAGCATCCGGGCGGCTTCTCTTAAAATGGTTGTCTTACCGACACCCGGACGACCCAGGATCAGAATGCTGACCCCCGATTCAATCAAGTCCTGGATGATATCGCTTGTGCCGTAAACAGCTCGACCAATCCGAAAGGTTAATCCAACCACCACTTTGTGTCGATTCCGTATCGCCGAAATCCTGTGCAATGTCCGTTCAATCCCTGCACGGTTATCATCATCAAATTCACTGATGGATTTGATCACCATGTTGAGGTCCTCGTAAGTGACCTCACTGTCGCTCAAGGCTTCTTCGCGCTGAACAAAACGGGCTTTGGGGATACGGCCCAGGTCCATGACGATCTCTAAGAGATTTTCGCTGTCGTCCAATTCACGCACAACCTTTGAGATATGCGGCGGCAGCACATCTAACATGAGATCCAAATCATCGGTTATTTTTTGATGTCCAAACATAAATTTTGTAGTTTCTCTTAACCAGGCGCTTTCTGATCTTTCGCCTGTCTATGCAATCAATAATTGTATCCGATTTTAAGTTTCACCGATTATGGACAAAAATCTTTGTTTTGCTGTCTTTTTATCCGCGCGACGGGCATCGTCGGTTCAGCTTTCCCGTTTTCAATCGCGGTAAATGAAAATTCCGTTTCCACTCGCTGCTGAAGTGTTAGATAGCGGACGAGTAAAGCCTGCTCCGGTCCTGGGTTTACATTTAACTTCACCAGGGCTTCTTCCACCCAGGGTTGATAGGATCTAACGGAGATATAGACTGACCGATTATTGACTCCCGGGAGGTCATGAAGCATTTGTACCAAAAGCTCTGTGGTTTTTCCCGATGTTCGGGGATGGATCATTGGCAGCACCCATAATCCAATTGGTCCGTAAACCAGGTCTGCGTACGCTTGCAGGTCGCCCTGCTCATCGTAATAGACCAGCCCTAAGGATTCCCGCCTTGTGAGTGGCTCTACAGGTTGTAGTAATGGCGGGACGATGGCTGAATATAACCTTTGGACGGCCGGGATATCAAGACTCGTCCAGGTTCGCCAAACATTGGCCGATAGGGATTTTTCCCTTTTCACAGGACGGTAGTGATACACGCGTTGCTTAGCCATTACTGAAAATCCAGCTTGACGAAAATTCGAGAAAATCTCAGACGATATGTCCAAATCAGCAACAACCTGCTTGGCCCCCCATTCCCCAACCTGCTTGATCACGCCCTCTAAAAAAGCAACGATTTTCTGAGGATCGACCTGGTCAGATTTTAAAATAAAGCCAAGTAATGCGCTGCTCAAATTTGAGGATTGCCGAACCTGCCCAATTACCCTTTCGGATTCCCCTTCAGGTTGGTAAATACCCGTAAAGACCCTATCTGCCGGGCGCATCGTGGTAACCAGGCCGATAAGAGAAATGGGGACACCATAAGTCAAAGCAAGGACGTTGTCCAGGCTTTGCGCTTGTTTCCTGTGACGGTATATGAACGGCCAGTCATACCAGCTAATCGGTTTAATTATTACGATGTGGCTATCTCCACAAAATATTGGTGAAAACGAGGATCATCAGTTAACTCTGGATGGAATGATGTTGCTAATAACTTTCCCTGCTGAGCTGCGATAATGCGGCTATCAGGCAACCTCAACAAAACCTGTGAATTACCAGAAACAGATTCAATAATTGGCGCTCGGATAAACACCGCATGAAATGGATGATTATTCCCATTCTGAAGAAATGGTGCTGACAGATCTATCTCAAAACTATCAACCTGACGGCCAAATGCATTTCGCTCCACTTGTATATCCATCAGGTTAAGTATAGGCTGGTCAAGCTGTGCATCCTTTGAGAGGAAAATAGCCCCAGCGCATGTGCCCATAATGGCGTGTTCTCGCCCAAACTCCCGCAATGGTTCAATTAGCCCATATGCAGTGGCTAATTTCCCGATTGTGGTCGACTCACCACCTGGAATGATCAGACCACTCAAGCCATTTAGATCTTCTGGTAGTTTGACCAAACGAGGTGTGACCCCAATGGATTGCAGTACCTTGTAATGTTCCAAGAAATCGCCCTGCAAGGCAAGTATGCCGATATTCACAGGATAATTCCTCACTTAGTTCAGCTTACCAGCCGCGTGCAGCAATTAATTCCGCTTCCGGGATATCTGTGACCTGACGTCCAACCATCGCTTCGCCCAGATTGCGGCTTACCTCTGCTAAGATCTCAGGGTTGTTGTAGTGGGTTGTGGCCTTAACAATAGCATTAGCGCGTTTTGAAGGATTGCCCGATTTGAAGATACCGGAACCCACAAATAAACCATCCACACCCAACTGCATCATCAATCCCGCATCGGCTGGTGTGGCAATACCGCCAGCAGCAAAGTTCACTACTGGCAGCCTGCCCAGCTCTCGTGTACCCTTGACCAATTCATAGGGGGCACCAATCTGTTTTGAGAAAGACATCAGCTCTTCTTCGGGCATGTTTTGCAATTGCCTGATCTCCCCAAGTACACACCTGGCATGCCGGACAGCTTCCACAACATCACCGGTGCCGGCTTCGCCCTTGGTGCGGATCATTGCCGCGCCCTCGCCAAGGCGACGCAGGGCTTCACCCAGGTTGCGGCAGCCGCAAACAAATGGAACTTTAAAGTCATGCTTGTTAATATGGTGCTGTTCATCAGCAGGTGTCAGGACTTCGGACTCATCAATATAATCCACACCCAGGGATTCCAGGATTTGCGCTTCAACAAAATGACCGATACGGCACTTTGCCATCACAGGGATGGAAACGGCTTCCATGATCTCCAGGATCAATTCAGGGTCGCTCATTCGGGCAACCCCACCGTCGGCACGTATATCCGCAGGAACGCGCTCCAGGGCCATGACGGCAACTGCGCCAGCCTCTTCAGCGATCCTTGCATGTTCAGCTGTGACCACATCCATGATCACCCCGCCCTTTAGCATCTGAGCAAGCCCAGCTTTTACTTTAAATGTTGCAATCTCTCGTTCCATAACACCTCCAACTCGTCATTTGCCACGGATTCTACCACGCAGATATAGATGCTACAATAAACACCACCAAAACTTGATACTCAAGGCATTAAATTAGATTTGATCAATGTACTTTGTCTGATCTAACTGGTCCTTCGTTTCTGTGATTGGGATGGAAGCTTCTGTTCCATCCTGTTCTGCCAGTTTTGCCTGTTCTGCTTCATGTAATGCCTCTTGGGTTGCACGTGTGGTCATCACCCATTTGCCGCAGAAATCACATCGATCTAACCTGCCTACGACTAATTTCAAGCCCCAGAAATGCCGTGAAAAGGGAGAACCACACTTGGGACAAATCGTCCCGCCCAGTAAACCATAGGTCTGACCTGCGATCACCTGTTTACCCCGTTTGGCTCTATCCTTAAAGAATAATCCCTGGACCAGGGCAAAAATCACAAAAGCCAATAGGATGACACCACCCACAATCAGCAGGATATTAACGATCTGCCCCCGTTCTTCTTCAGGGCTGACAAAGTTATACTGAAGAGAGGGCGTCACCTTAACCCGGCCATCCTTTCGTGTGACCTCTGCAGATAGAAAATGAAAGCCAAATCCATAATCATCGGTATGAAATTGATACTTGAAGGGCGCTTCATGGATTGCTATCATTGGTTCATTATCTATCAAAAAAGTAACTGACCCCACCTGGTCCTCCTGCCCCACCAGGCTGATGGTGAATTTTCCACGTATATTGACTCCACCCCCATACCCAAAATCCCTGCGTAAGTGCACCGCATAGTCATTTCCCTGACCATGTGCTGGAGATATGAGGCATAACACTGATACCAAAAGGAGCAACCCTGAAAAAAGAATCTTGTTTTTTGTCACCATTCTCATCCTCACTTCCATCTCGTAAGAATTGTCTCCCGCTGAAATATCGTTGTTCCCAGATAGATCATCCCAATATCAAACAAAACCATCCCCCCGATGAAGCTCAGCATGACGATCACATTGACAACAATCACACCAGCAATCTGGGCGAACATCAATCCCAGGATAGGCAATATCAAAAGCGATGAAATTTGTTCTGCCACACGGGGATCATTGACACGGGAGGAAACAAAAATCGTGAAATTGACCGACGCAACAGCCATGAGGGGTCCGCCTACCAGGATTGCCAGCATCCATGTCGGTCCGACGATATAGTCTATCACAGCACGGCTGACACCCAGGATCGGCAAACCCAGAAGAAATAATCCGAATGAGAGCCATCCAACCAGGACGGCGGGTATCACAGCGGCAAGACTTTTGCCGGCCAACAGTTCCATTGTTGTAAGTGGTGTTGCCAGTAAGGGTTCCAAACTGTGAGTTGTTTTCTCGCCCACAATGCTGTATGCTGCAATCGTTACGGGGACAATCACCGGCACCATCATGAATAACAACAGGAACTGGTAGATCACATAGATCTGCATACATTCCCCTCCGGTCATATCTGTTCCACAAACCGAGAGAAATTCGACCGGCACATCCGACATGCTTGTTGAATCAACCTCACCCATTGCCTGACCGGTTATGAACAGCATTACAAGGGGCATGGCTGTGAAAATCAATGGAATGAAAATGGTCGTGAACAAAACCATTTTGCTTTTGAAGACCTCAGCCCATTCCTTATCTATGATCGTTTTGATGTGGTTCATGCGGTTTCCGCCTTTCCACCAGTACTTTGCATCATCTGCAGATAGATTTCCTCCAGCGAATGTCGCAGCTCGCCAACAAATTGGATATCTGCCCCTTCATCAACAAGGAAACGGATAATCTGAGGGTTTGTTCTTTCAGGCTCTTCCAGTGAAACAACCAGCTTACGATCAACGCATTCTACATCCATTACCCCATCCAGCGAATTAAGCTGATCAACCCATTCTGAATTGATATCCCGTAGGTGAAAAACCACCTTCCTGCCAAAAATCTCCCGACGCAGGTTGGCAGGTGTATCAACTGTGATCAACCTCGTCTTGAAAATCCCAATCCTGTCACAAAGCTGGTCAGCCTCATTCAGATTGTGCGTACACATGAAAATCGTCCGTCCCTGATCTCGGAGGCTCTGAATGAATTGGCGCACCATTCGAGAAGCCTCAGGATCCAGATTGCTAGTTGGTTCATCAAGGAACAGGAGCTGTGGCTCATGCAGCAGCGATCGTGCAATAGATAACTTCTGCCTCATGCCCTTTGAGAAGCTCCCAACGGGATCGTCGCGCCTTGACCACAAACCAAGCATCTTCAGGTATTTTCCAACCCGTTTTTCAACATCCTCTACATCATAGAGGTTGGCAAATATCTCAAGGTTCTTTCTTGCGCTGAGTCCTTCATATAACCCCGGGCTTTCCGTCAGGATACCCACTGACCGGCGGATCTCCTGATCCTCTTCACCAACCTTGAAGCCGTTTACATTGGCAGTGCCGGAAGTGGCACCTATCAGGCTGGTCAGCATACGCACTGTGGTCGTTTTTCCTGCACCATTCGGACCCAGAAAGCCAAACACCTCCCCTTCCTCAACCGTTAGTGTGAGGTCCACAACTGCTGGAATATCCTCAGCTTTTTTGATTTTAAATATCTTTGTTAGACCCTTAGTTTCAATCATTAATATTCCTAACATTTTTACGTATCTACTTATGCTACGCCCTATAACTCATGCAAACATCAGCCAGTATGCTGCCACGCCAAAAGCAACTGCCACATTGAGGGAGGCTTTCTGACCAGCCATTGGAAGCGAAAGGACTTCGTTACACAAAGTTAATAATCCGGGATCAACCCCGGCACGCTCATTACCAAGAATCAAAGCCATTGGACGCCGTCTTTTGTCATCACCAATCCTATATTGGAAAATAGGAACTGCATTTGGGGTGCGTTCCAGGGCAAATAAAAGATAACCTTCTTCTTTTCGCTGCCTTGCCAGGTCCTCTGCATTAAGATGAGATGACCAGGGCACAAAACCCTCAGAACCTAAAGATGTTTTTCCTAACGGTGGGTTGTCAACAGGCGTTGGTGTGATCCCACACAAATACAGGTGCCTCACACCAGCGCCATCAGCCGTCCTGAAAATCGAGCCAACATTCTGAGCGCTGCGGATGTTATCAAGAATGACAACCATCTCTCGGCTGTCTGACTCACTATCAAATTCGGATGCCATCTGCGATTGAATTCGCTCAACACAAACCATGGGTTCACCACATTTTGGACAAAATCTTCCACAATAATTATCCATGTCAACCGGCAATCTCAACCGGCACCCCGGATTGGTGCATTGGCGTATTTCAAAATCGGACAAACTTATCACTCCAAATTAGAGATGTTTCTTTGTGCTGAGCTTGTTTATTCTATCTTCATTGAAGGAAAATGTGAAACCACTAAATTCCCAGCTTGATAATATTAAGTTATTTAAAGGCCAAACGCCCAGGTGAGGGGGGCACCCGGACGTTTGACAAAATAAATATATCATGATTTTCAAGATTAAGCAAGGGGTTTTTAATATCCCCTCACTTGGTTAGCTCATATATGATATCCAAATATTTATCTATGTTCTTATCCCACATGAAATTATTGATCAACCTTTTACGACTTCTAATTGAACAATCCTCAATTTTTTCCCTGTCCCTGGACAAGGTTAGCAAAATATTCTTCAATCCTTGATCATCACCATAATCAATCAGATAACCTGCATCACCTATCGTCTCAGGACAGCCAGAGACATTCGTGGAGATCATAGCACACCCTGCTGCCATTCCTTCAAGCAGGGCAATACTCGCATTTTCCTTTGAAGATGCCAATACATAAATTGCAGCTCTCTCATATAAATCCAATAATTCGTGGGAACCTCTCTTCACCCAACCATGAAAGACAATTTTCGTCTTTGCACCCTCAGCCAGGTTCTCCAAAAACTGTCTGTACGGACCATCCCCAACAATGTGAACTTCGAAAGGCAAGGATATATCCTTTACTGCCCTGATCAAGGTTTGAAAGCCTTTTCGTTCCAGCAACCTACCTGTGCTTAAAATTATGTTTTCCTTGGGTTTTGAAAGATCCAAATTAAAGAGTTTCAGATCGATACCGTTGGGAATGTGCACAACGTCCTTACAGTCAATTTTCGATATCAACAAGTTCTGTAAGTAAATGGAAGGAGAACAGATCACTTTTGCCTTATGACAGATCCTCGACAGCATCTGTTTCGTGAACAGATGTTCGAGTTTAAAACGATCCGGATTATAACCAGGCACATCACTGCCGTGAATGGTTACAATAAAGTCAAGGTTGAACTTCCGTTTGAGAAACAATGCAACCAATCCCGTCGGGATCAGAAAATGACAATGGACGATATCATATTTTGTAATATCCTGACACTTTCTTAAGAAAGAGATGGCACTTATGACATAGGACAGCATCTCAAAAGTACTGCATACTTCCATCCGCTTTCTTATGCTTTTTACCCGGATAATATTAACCCCATTTTTTTCTTCTCTCTCGGGCAAACCAGCGAAACCCATCGTGACCACATCAACCTGACAGCCCTTCCCAACATACCCGGCCGCGATTTCATAGGATACGTGTCCGGCACCACCACCAAGTGGGGGAAATTCATAATTGAGCACAAGGATTTTCTGCATTTACAACACTTTAACCTTCTTAAGAATTTGGTTCAATAAGCAATTTTATTATGAATCTGATCTTATGACATCCAGGTATCCCCCATGTCACAACCATATGTTTTCTTCATTCCCCGAAAATGCCAGGTGTGAAATAATACACCTCAACACCAAAATCATCAACGTTCCAGCCATGGATCTTATAAAAATTATCGTTGGCATAGCTGATAATTTGAGGATCTACATGATATGCTTTTCTCGATTCCCAGGTCAACCAGCCCGAATCATACTCTTCAAGATCGTCCAGAAATTGTTCATAGGTGTATTGACGGTTATTCATCAATGAAATCGAAGTGAAGCTATCCATCTCTTGCAAGTAATACCCTCGCAAGTATTGGCCAAATATGACTTCATTTTCTTCATCATAGTGATCAATGATCACCTGATAGGCAGACCGGAAATCTCCGAACCTTGTTACACCGCCATACAGGGACTCAAGGTGCCCCCAAAATATCTGAACAATAAGGGTGCAAAGCATCAATGTCAGGACAAATGGCTTCTTCAAACTCATTTTTCCAAAATAATAAAAACCACTCAGGATCAACAAAAGCGTAATAGGTGTTACATGTGATATGTAAAAAAAGCTGGCATACCTATCAGCAATAAAAATGAAGAATACTGCTGCAAAAGCACCTATGATTAATAAATATAGATATTTATTCACAAACTTTGGATTGTCACTTCGTAACAATATATAGCATAACAATCCAACCAAGATCAATCCACCAATCTTACCAAAAGGATAGCTGACAAGATAATCCAAGTACACAAAATTCCTGCGCTCAAAGAAACTAAAGAACATTGAGAATTTCGGCAGACTCTCATAGCTGTAACGAATGCTTTCCGTGTTTTCCATAATGATCATCGCTGAAATTAGCAGGGTGCCAAGAGTTCAAACCCAATATCGCTAAAACAATAAATTTTTTTTCTTTATCTTTCAAAGCCAAAACACAAACAAATAGATATGCCGCCAAAACAATGATCAGCGAGTTGACATGGATGAGGTAAGTAAGATATAGAATTGGGATGCTTGCCAGTAAAAACCTGTAGTCAAAATTAATGAACTTGCCTACAAACTCATCCAATCTTTTGATCCCTGTTTTGATGAGCCAATCTCCGGTGAGAGCCCGGTAGATGCAGTATGTCAATATCAAAAACATCGGCAATAACAATGCATACATACGAGCGTATCTGAACAATCCAAGATATGCCGGGAATAAACTTACCGAGAACAGGGCAAGTAAGGCAATTTTTCGATTTGTAAAAAATCGCGCGAAAAAATACAGACATATGATAAAGACCAAGCCTCCCAGAACGGATACAATCCTCCCGGAAAACTCCGATATGCCAAGGATCTTAAATGCCTGGGCAATTAGGAACGTGTGCGGCCAGGCCCTCGCATATGGATTTCCGGTTTCCTCCTCAATCCAATTCCAGCTGGAAAACTCCCCGGTATGCATGAAGCCTGCAGCAGAGCTTATAACCTGAAATTCGTCTTCCTTGAATTCCTCATTTCCAAGTTTATAGAAAAGTGCAACGCCATTAAGGATTACGAGCACCACAACTATCAATACTTCTAAACGCTTCCTTCTCTTTCTCGGAATATCATTCCCAATATCTAAATGATCTCTGCTAAGTCTGCTCTCGACTAGCATTGACAAACATCCAGTGACGAACAAAATGATTAAAACATCTCTATTCTCATGCGCAATGAAGAAACTTAGAATCAGACAGGCGAAAAAACAAATCCGCAGTAATACGACGATAACCTTCTTTATTGTCCCACCTGGGACATCCCTGGTGTGGGGAATGCCCTCAGATCCTTGCGATAATCCTCCAAAAAGCTTTGTAAATTCATTCCAATGCTTTGGTCTTTGGATCTGAATAAACGAAATCAATTTACCAAGAAGTACATAGAAAACCACCACTGCGATAACAACCAGAAAGTTAATAAGAAGCATGAATTGAAGGATCTTTGCATTGATCTCCTCAACAGTCCTTGTTATATTTTCTTCGAGCGTTAGACGGATTGGTCCAAATTCGTTGGCGGTGATAGCTGCGTATCCATTCTCAACCACTGCAAGGAACCCTGTTTCATCGATCGCAAATTCTCCAACGATACCTGAAGCCTTCCAGGTTTTAATTGGGATGATAATCCCCAACTCGCTGAAATGCTTCTCAAAAGAGATCGATTTAATCAGGAGCTGGTCTGAGGCATTGTTTATAGTATAGAGAGATTCGAAGCCAATAACAGGCTGAAATATTTCCTCGGCTGTCTTAGCTTTATTTTTCTGGGCAATCACTATCCGTCCAACATGATTGGATTGAAGTCCTGGATTTTGTGCACTCAGGACGCCGTCTGTATCCTCAAGTGGCCATAAAACATCATCAACAAACAGCTCAAATTCTATACCCTGATCGAGTGGTTTAATGCTAATCGAATGGATATACTCCAGGCTCTCGGTGAAAGGGTTTAAAAGCGCAGTCCACGATGAAGACTCAATTTCATCGTCAATTTCAAACTCTCTCAGACTAAAATCATCTCCTTTGAATTGGGGGTTGCGATGAAAATCAATTTGAACTGATTTAAGGGCACTTGCCCTGACTGGAAGAATTTGACCTGAGCTGTACACTGTATCCTCATAGCCATTTCCTGTTCTGACATAAATCTCCGGTGTGTTAAACGAATCTGAAGATTGAGCACGAACTGTTACGGTATTCGGATCAAGGTCAATGCGTAGATTAACGAATAGAAGTAAAGCCACTAATAAAATCAGTGAGAGGATTATTTGTAAACGATGGTATGTCCTGTTCCTTAAAACCATTTCTTTATTTATGAGTCCCAATCAAAAATGCAATGATGGAAATACCTCATGGAAAAACATTCTGTATACATGATCACTGCTGAATAATTTCTTCAATATTATAGGGAGTATCTGTTGTAGTGGCAAAGTAGCTCTTTGAGAGAATATCTGCGATCAATCCAAACAGGAATATCTGAATACCAGATATAAGAAGAAGGGAACTCAAAGTGGGGAGAAAATATTTAAACAGCGTTATTCCAGCAATATAGAAACCAATCCCTATAGCTGCAATAATCAAACCAAGCAGAACACTTAGACCACCTACGCCACCCAAAAGATGCAGGGGGCGAACTGCATACTTGTGCCAGAACCATACGCTGAGCATATCAATCAACCCCTTGACCGCTCTTGTCCAGTTATATTTCGTTTTCCCTGCGGTACGGGGTCTGTGCTTTACTTCAATCTCACCAACACTGAATCCCTTAATTTCAAGGATTGCAGGGATGAAACGATGAGCCTCACCATAGAGGTTGACCCCCTCGAAACAGTCTGCCCGATATACCTTTAACGTACAGCCAGAATCGTGAAGCCCATCATCAAGAATAAAATATCGCAGTAGACCGGCTGCCCGGGAAGCCAGTTTTTTGAAAAAGGAATCCTTGCGGTATTTTCGCCAACCTGAAACGAGATCGAGACCTTCATCCTGAAGATGCTGAATCAGTCTTGGAATATCTGCTGGGTCATTTTGTCCATCCCCATCCATTGTTACAATCAATTCCCCTACAGCATGTTTGATTCCGCAGTCCATCGCCGCAGTTTGTCCGAAATTTCGCCGAAGTCTGATGTTCGTGAGAGGTGAAAGTTTTGTCAGGACCTGCCTTGTGATATCATTTGAGCCATCATCGACGATGATGATCTCAAATTGATAGCCTTCCCCCTCACAAATCCGAACAACCTCTGAATGTAGTTTCTGGATATTATCAGCTTCGTTTAGAACGGGAATGACAATAGAGAGAAAAGCATTAGAAGACATAATTGCAAAATCCTGACTTGACCTTTACCACATGAATAATAATTCGTGTTCCAAGTCTAAATTAAATAAGTGATTATTCATGCTGAAAACAAAATAGCTACTCAACAAATTTCTTTAGATATAGATTGAAAATATTGTATCATCAAAGCAAAGAGAATCTAACCGCCCATAAGCATACGTCAAAGCTCTGCATCAACATAATAACCCGGAGACCAGAAATCCCCAGAAGTATTTCCCAACCTTAATTCAGGAAAAACTTGAAAGAGTTGTTCTGAGGTTCTATCACGAACGATCTTGTACATTTCACAGATCAGCGATTTAGGAAAGTCACGCAACCTCCATGAAAGCTGTTTTGGTCGAATTGATAGAAAATCCAACTGCCAGCAATACTGATCACAGATAACAGGAATCCAGTTCCGCAAATCATCCTTGATTCGCCCATGCAGAAAATTTTCTTTAGAATCAGGCTTCAAGGAGAAAGTGATTATTGTGAAAACTTCTTCATTAATTACCTTTACAGGGACTTCAAAGTTTGACGTGTCTTGCTCACTCATTTCTTCAGGTGTTATCATCCATTCGTTCAAGCCTGACGAAACATCCTTCAGTTCCAGCTCATCCTGGAAAACACTTGCCAGATCATTTCTAATTTGAGAAGTCTTGAGTTTTCTGCCAGGCATTGATTTCATTTTCTTTTATCAAATCCTTTGCGTTGACAGATGAAAGATCCCCAGTATATCCAGGACTAACTTCCTGATTGCTCCCAACCGAATTCAAATGCTGAACATCATTTGTCTGATTGGTCACACCCTCAAAAATCGACCCGAGATCCAGCCATTTTTCATCTAATTTTCTATCAACAAAGTTATCATCCATAATAGTATTCAATAGATCAATTCTTGCTGGTATTTGCAAGAAATATTCCAATCGGTGCTTGTACTTGTTAGAATAATTAATCGTGCAGTTCAACAATATCCCAAGTATCATTCTTTATTATACAGGATAGCATTTGAAGATAACCTATTGAACACTCGACACAATGCAAAACAGAATAAATTGTATGTCATCAAATCAGAGAAAACTGGTTCCGGTATAATAATGGGTCGAATGGATATGAAAAATTATCTATGAAATTATTATTTAGAAAGTGAGTTTTACCAAATGAAAGAATATGATGTCGTTATCATTGGTGCAGGGCCAGGTGGGTATGTCGCAGCCATCCGCAGCGCACAGCTCGGATTGAAAACAGCCATCGTGGAAAAGCGTTTCCTGGGTGGCGTTTGTTTGAACATAGGCTGTATCCCTTCCAAAGCCCTGATCAAGAATGCGGATGTGGCTCACACACTGCGAGAGCGCGGCAAAGAATTTGGATTCTCCATGGAGAACCTGAAGTTGGATTTCAGTGTGGCACATAAACGCAGCAGGAAAATTTCCAGCAGGCTGACGCGTGGCGTTGGATTCCTGATGAAAAAGCACAACATCGATGTGCATATGGGCGCAGCCAAACTCACTGCCAAAGACACAATTGAAGTGTCACTGGAAGATGGTGAAACGGAAACCCTGACAGCTAAGAACATCATCATCGCCACCGGCTCTCATCCATTCACCATTCCTGGTGTGGAACTGGATGGTGAAAAAGTAATCGGCTTTGAAGCGGCTATCCTGCGAGATGAACTGCCAGAATCAGCCGTGATCATCGGTGGCGGCGCGATCGGTGTGGAATTCGCCACCATTTGGAGTGCTTACGGCGTGAAGATCACGATGATTGAAATGCTCGACAGCCTCCTCCCGCTTGAAGATGCGGAAGTTGGTGCGGAAATTCAAAAGGCGTATAAGAAACGCGGCATCAAAATCATGACAAAGTCAACGGTGAAGGGTGTGGAAACCACCGACAAGGGTACAAAAGTAACCCTTGAAACCGGGGATGGGGAAGAAACCATTGAGGTAGATTTGACACTTGTCGCCATCGGATTCCGTCCCAACAGCAAAGGATTAGGCCTTGAAGATGTGGGGGTGAATATTGACAAACGCGGGTATATCGAGATCGATGATCACATGGCAACTAATGTTGCTGGTGTTTATGCCATCGGTGATGTGACCGGCAAACTGCTCCTGGCTCACGTAGCTTCAGCCATGGGGATCGTCGCTGCAGAAAATATTGCTGGTGTGGAGACGGTAACCCTGGATTATGATATGATGCCCCGTGCAACTTACAGCTTCCCCCAGACTGCTTCTTTTGGCTATACAGAAGAGCAAGCCAAAGAAAAAGGGTATGACGTTGCCGTTGGGAAATTCCCCTTCCAACCGAATGGTAAAGCGCTGGGTTTGGGTGACTACCAGGGCTTCATCAAGATCGTCAGCGACAAAAAATATGGCGAGATCCTCGGTGCGCATATGGTTGGGCCAGATGTCTCAGAACTACTTCCCGAGCTGACCCTGGCACAGGGAAATGAACTGACAGTCCACGAAATTGCCCGTAATGTGCATGCCCATCCAACGCTCTCAGAAGCGATCATGGAGGCAGCGGAGCAATCCTTGGGTAAAGCCATTCACATGTAAATGATTTATTGATAAAATAGAATTAACAGGCGGACCTGATTCCCCTTAAGACATTCCCCGAAATCCTTGAGATTTCGGGGAATGTTTGTTTTTAGCGGGCTGAACACCCGCACTCCAACCTAAAAAATTCGACCTGAGCTACGCACTTCGAGGTCTCATTCCATACGATGTCATGGAGTTTGCATTGCATACGTACATGACCTACAAAGGGATAAGAATACTAAATCACCCTTATCTTTGACCCCTCCAGGGTCTTTTCCACCTCAATCCGTGTGGGGAATACTTCTTTCAATTCCTCCAAATGTGTGATCACCAGTATCTTCTCAAAATCATCCCTGACCAGATTAATCGCTTCCACCAGCCGTTGACGACCTTCCTCGTCCTGGCTGCCAAACCCTTCATCAATGACAAGCGTTTGCAGCCGTGCACCTGCCCTGCGTGCCAGCACTTCAGACAAAGCCAGGCGGATGGAAAAGTTGATCCGGAAAGCCTCCCCACCGGAGAACATTTCATAATCCCGAACACCCACTGTGTCACTGATGACCATATCCAGGGTTTCTTTTTTATCCTCCCGCTTTGTGTCCTTGTATTCCCTCTGGGTTTGGAATCTAAATGACATTCGCCCATTGGTCAACCGGGAAAGCAGGTTGTTGGTGATCTCTTCAATCTCAGGTAAAGCCTGCTCGATCAGAAGCGCTGGGATGCCATCTTTACCAAACGCGCGTTCAAGCTGCTTAAGGTCAGCGATGGTTTGAGCCATCCCTTCCTTTGTCTCTACCAACCCAGCTTTTCGTTCTTTCAGGGTCTCAAGGACGTTCACTTTCTGACGCGCCCCTCCCACCGACATGAGCAAGCGGTTCTCCTGTTCCTGGATATCGTGTAAAGCTGCTTCCGCCTGTGCCAGATCCGGCAATGCCACCTCTTCTACAGCATACTTAGCGACGGCATCATCGTGAGCTGTTCTCAAAGTTGCATTTGTTTTTTCCTGTTCCAAAAGCCCAGCTTCCAGCCCGGAGATCTCACGCTCAATAGGTGCCATGGCTGACCTTGCAGCCTCCAATTTTCGTAAGTTCTTTTCCGCTTCTCTCCCTTTCACTTCCGCTTGACGAAGCTGCTTGTGGGCTTCTGTGTCATACCCCAATTTTCCAAGCTCTTCACGAATTTCTTCCAGACGGTTTCGTGCTTCAAGTGCGAAAGCCTCATCGCTCAACATTTTTGATATCTGCTCGAGACGCGGTGCACCCTGTATGACCCAATCCTTTTCCCGGGTTTTCAATAAATCGAGTTTATTCTCAATCTGGTCCAATAAGCGGTTTTCATCCTGAAGTTCCATCTCAGAAGCTCTGTGGTCTGCGTATTGTGCGCCCAGTTTCTTCAGGTTGGATTCGAAATTTACAAGGAGCGTTTTATTCGCTTTATAACGATCCCGCCTGCCTTCTCCTTCCTTATAATACTCCCGGATGAGGTTGTTTCTATGGTCTTCAGAAAGTGGCTGACCGCAAACAGGGCACTCCGGTTCATCCGCAGCCTCTAACTGGTTCAGACGCAATCTAATATCTTCCATTTCTGATTTCAGCCTGGGGTTTTCCGCTTTTGCCTCAGCCTGATCAGCTTGAAGCTGTCGAATTCTGAACCTCCAGATTCTCCCCTTCCACCTGTGCCTTTTGAAGGGTTCTTATTTTCTCCTGTGCTGTTATCATCTGCACTTTAAGGCTCTCTCCCTCGGCTAACGCCTCTTCAAGAGCTGATTTCTGTGATTTCAGGCTCTGTTGTTCCTGAACCAAGCGTGCTTCCTCCGCCTGGATCACCCCCATGGGTTCATGGCGCAGTGTTTCATGCTGACGGAATTGTTCTGCGATCTCCTCCATGGCTTCAAGCTGCTGGCGTGCATCCAGCCAATCTTTGTATGCCTTTTCAATCTCCTCAGATTCTGACAGTGTCCGGTCTAAACCGTTCTTCTCGATACGCCTATCTTCCAGTGTCATAAGCGTGCGTTCACGGTTGCGTTCAGCAGACTCAAGTTGTGCTTTCAGAATTTCCACCGCTTTTCGCTGCTCTTCAAGGACAGCATGCAAACGCTGAACAACTTCCAGCTCTCTTGCTTGAGTTTCACGCTGCTTCACCAACCCTGCCATGCGTGCTTCTAATTCCGATAACCTTTCTCGCCGTGCAGGTTCTTCATCCAGCTCGCTCTGGATCTCGCTCAAACGCCCATCTACTTCCTGGACTTCTTTTTCCTCCAGGCTTCGCCTTTGCCGTGTGCCTTCCCGGTAGGATTCCCAGATTTCCAGCCCCAGGATATTGCTGAGGATGCGTTTCCTGTCTGCCGGTCGGGCAGTAGCAAACTGATCAGCTTTCCCCTGCAGGAAAAATGAGGCGTTCGTAAATGTATCAAAATCCATCTTCAGTGTATTCTGAATCTTCTGGTCTGTTTCACTTTTCGTGCGTTCTGTGAGAGGCTTCCAACGCCCATCCTCACCCTCCATCCGGGATAGAATATAGAATTCCACCGTTGAGGTCTTCCCACGGGGATTAGTTCGCTGTACCCGATAGCGATCATTCTCATAATCAAAATCGAATGTCACTGCCGCCGCCTTCACAGCAGGATTGTTGTTGATCACCGACTCGTCCCGCTGACGAGCCCGGCCAAACAGCGCCCAGGTCATGGCATCCAGCAGCGAGCTTTTCCCTGCACCGTTTGGCCCGGATATACAGGCTAAATCGAATCCTTTGAAATCCAGCTCAACCGGCTGACGATAGGATAAGAAACCTTCAATTCTCAACTTTACCGGGATCATATCAGAAACCCAATTCCTCGAGGATGTCTTCATTACTGCGAATTGATTTTTCGCCAAGCAGCTCATCCCAAAACGCATCATCATAGCGTCGTGAACGAACCACGATGGGCATTGGCACCCCCCAGCCTAAAACAAGCACTTCCTCCTTGGGTTGCAATCGCGCCAGCATACCGCGCAGGGCATCACGTCCTGCCAGTCCGGTCAGGACAGCATGAATATCATCTGCATCACCCAACCATCCGCTGATCCTTGTTCCCAATTGAGACATGACCTCATCATATATTTGCGACGGACGCTGGTCTATGATCAATAAGGTCACATAGTATTTGCGCATTTCACGAGCAATTGTGCTGAAAGTCGTCTGGGCTGCCATCTCCCGGTTGAGCAGCTTGTGGGCTTCTTCCACCACGATCACAAGCTGACGCGGTTCAGCTGCACCAGATTTTCCACTGCGGAATTTATTGGTCTTTTTCTCCCAAACCTCTCTGATCCGTCTCGTGAGTAAGTTGGAGACGAATAAATAGTCCAGGTCTTTCTCATGCCTGCCGAAGGAAAGCACCACATGCTGACCATTTTCGAGGTTGCCTACCATCTGCTTAAGCGCATCTGCAGCCGGCTCTTCCACGATATAGTCACAATCAAATAACCGGTTGAGTTTTGAATGTAATCCAACAGCTGCCAGAGGATGGATATTCGCACCGTTCGCCCAAGCTTCCACACTGTCTTCTGCTGGCACTTTTTTTCCGTCTTCGTTCTCAACAACCGCATGAGGCCGCATTTGCTTGAATTGATGAAACCAATCCCTGCCAAATGATGATGCCAGCGCATTCAATGTGCCTGCTGTCGTCTCCCGCAGATTCAATTCATGCGACAGCATCAAGATATCTTCAGCAGCGATATCTGACTCTGCAATCTCAAGTGTGTAGTCTGGCTGTTCACCTCGGATCGTTGCGCTGCGTCCCAACCCGACCATACGCACCTTGGTGGGGAATTTACCCCGTAATCCTGGTACACGCAGCCCGGTATCTGAGGCAGTATCATCCGGACCATATTCATTGTGCATATCAAAGATCAGGACGGATGTTTTATCCCGCTTGATCAAACCCGACAACATCACCCGGGTCAGAAAAGATTTTCCTGATCCCGTTGCCCCGAAGATCCCCGCAGATCGCTGCACCAGTTTATCCAGGTTCACACATACAGGATGAGCCCCTTCGAGCGTATCACCTATGCGGAAAAAAGCATCCCTGCTCTCATCTCCGAATATTTGAGCGATATCCTCAGCACGAGCTAACCGCACCTGGGCATGATGCTGCGGTACGGTTTTGACAGGTTCGGGATGGATGTGTTCATCCAATACTTCCTGGAACCATTCAACGTAACCAGGATCATCAGGCTCAGGCCCCTGTTCCATCATCAATGCCGGCATGACTTCCAGGTTAGTGAAAAGCGTCTGGCCATGCAGCAGCTTCGCCAGGTTCTGCGGTAGCCGAGTCTCCGTCTGCTCATCTGCAAAGCGTGGGTCGGTGGATCCCAAAAATAAATCCGTCACAAGACCATAGAACAACCAGCCGCTGCTCTCAATAACCACAAAGGCGCCTTCCTGCACCGATTGTGCTGGGATACTCAAGCGAGCTTGCAAATTGGCCTTTAACCCGCCGCCAACGATATATCCAATCAGGTCCGACTGCGGATTAGGTTTTATATCATTTCTTTCACTCATTATTTCACGCATCATTTCTTTTTTATCTATTTAGATATCACTGACCGCACTCAGAACGTTAATTAATTGCTGGTAATCATCACGCATCAATGTGATCAGCTCCTGGACTGCGTTCTCAAACCATTGTTCATTATCGACATCGGAGTGAGCTGCACGCCCAGCCATTAAATGGGCTGCTAACAGTTCCTCAATCGGTTTGTCTCCAGCGCGGAGGATATGCCGGAAGTAACCAAAACGTCCAGCCCCCGTAAAGCGGACCAAATCCTCAGGTGTGCATAAATAAATCGCATCCAGGCTCAAAGGAGGACGGGGTGGGAGCAGGTGGAAAATCTCATCACCTTGCTCATACCCCAGAGTGAGAACCCCGATCTCAACCGGGATGTTGCGGTTTTCCCGATTGTCCATAATCACTTCCTCAGGGACATCCTGAGCCGTGATCAACTGCCGCACCAATCCATCATCCTCGATATGGATGTCATATATCAGGCCAAAAACCAGGTAACCTGACTCCAACGGAACCCGCACCAGGGCGCCAAAGCTGGGTGCATCCAGTTGATTCACACGGCAGCCAACCACAAAACCGGTCGTCCCTGAACGTAATAACCTGCCAATCGTAATTCCGCTCATGACTTGTACCTCGTTTTCGTCATATTTAAGTCCTTATGAAATTGTTTGTTTGACTTTTCACCCAGGGGGACCTCTCGCCTCTGGAACTCAGCCACGATCATCTCCTCCACATGCTGATGCTCTGGCATGGTGACAACCGCCACCTCATGCGCCCGGTGGAGAATATATGGATATGGCCGGGTTCCCATTATCGAAGCCTGTTCTGTCAACACAGCCTGGATCAACCCAAGCAGCATCTTGTCTTCTGCGACCCATCCAGGTACTTCCACCCGTGCCAGGTGTGGTTTCCCGGGTTTGCCCACATTCAGGAAAAAGAAATGCGGCGCAAGGTCGTCCGGGAAACGAAGGACTGTTTGAGATTGAATGGAAAAGAGCGCCGACCTATCCCCGGGATTTCAGCAGTAAGCCTGACATCAACTGGCGGTCGCTGACCCCTGCGAACCTCCGCTGTCGCTTATTGCTGGGTACACGATCAACATCAGACACCTGCACCAATTCCAGCAGCCTGCTGATCAGGTCACTTCCGGGCTTATCTACATAACCCAGGGTTATTAACCCCAGGTCCCGCAGTTTCGCCAGCACTTCAAGGTACTGCTCAAGCACTTTGGAAAATTGTGAAGTCTCCTTCGGTTCACTGTAAAGTTCCAATGGGCCATCGGTCATTGAAATCGCAGGTCGCAGAAGATTACCCCCCAGTTCTGCCAGGGCTTCCCGTTCCCGCAAGTCACGTTTCAGCGCAACCATTCCTTCCGAGATCATTCCCCCGCCTGGAAGGAAAAGTGCATCATAATCCAGAAGCTGGCTGTGTGTATAGGTCTCGGGCGTCTTACCCGAACCTCGTACCATCTTTACCACACCCACATTGATCACGCAGAATTCCACCCGGGCATGCCTGCTGGGGTTGATCTGGGAGCCATCAGCTGCCACTACAGTGAACTTAGGTGGGAGATCAGGCATGGGGATTACAGCGTTGAGTGCCTCATCCACCGGCACAGCACAACGTAAATGGGGATTTTTTGAGGCGGCACGTTTCACCAGTTCACACAGATCATCCAAACGGTCTGCAAAACCGTTGATCAATTCAACAACCTCTTGCTGACGGCTGGCAATCTCCTTTTTCAGCACCTTTGCCTGGTTACTAAAATCACTTAATTTTCGCTGAATATCAAGCAGGTTAACGGGCATCATTCCCTCTGAACATTTCGAACATTTGTTTTATTATTGTACATGCTTTTGCACTTCGTGACAAGAACATGGCTCTATTATAACGATAGATATCCAAGCCATTACTTAAATTTTCCATTTTACACCTACATTCCGAGGCAACCCGTTATTTACCAATAACCACTCACAATTCACTACTCACTTTAACAACTCACCATTCACCCTCCTTTTATTGACAGCATCAAACGCAATGGATATACTTCTAATACAACAATACAGCCTTCGGGGCAGGGTGAGGGTCCATGACCCAATTCCCGACCGGTGGTACTCCCCAAAAGGGATAGCCCACGAGTGCAGTAAGCACATGAACCGGTGAGAAGCCGGTGCCGGCGGTTACAGTCCGAATGGAAGAAGGTTTATCTCAATCAAACGTTATTGCCCCGAAGACCCTTTTGGGGCAGTTTTATGTCAGAAGATAATATCAAAAATATTAAAAGCAGGAAGCGGCCACTAAACCAGGTCCTGTGGCTGGTGATTTCGCTTGGGGCAGGATTGATCATCTGGCATCTTTTCTCCAGTTTTCTCGGATTACCCCCTTTCATCCTGCCCGGACCTATCCTTGTTTGGCAGCGCTTCCTTCAATCCCTTTCGGATGGACAGCTCTTATATCATTCAATGGCAACCCTCCTGGAAGTGCTGGCTGGACTGACCCTTGGAGGACTGGCAGCCACACTGCTTGGCTACTTCCTTTCAAAATTCCCCGCCCTTGAAAAACTACTCGCACCCTACCTGGTCGCGAGCCAATCGATACCGATCGTCGCGATTGCCCCCCTGCTGGTGATCTGGTTTGGCGCAGGCATTTCATCCAAAGTTCTTATCTGCAGCCTGATCGTCTTTTTCCCAATCCTGATCAACACTATGGTCGGCCTGCGGGAAGTGCCCCAGGACCTGCGTGATCTGATGGAATCCCTTAGAGCAAACAACCTGCAAACCTTCTGGAAGCTTGAAGTCCCTGCAGCTTTACCTGTCTACCTGGGCGGTGTGAGAGTTAGCGCAACCCTCTCGGTCATCGGCGCGGTTGTAGGTGAACTCGTTGGTGCAGACCGAGGCCTCGGATTCCTGATCAATGTTGGCCGCGGCCAGTACGACACAGCCCTTGTGTTTGTCTCAGTACTCACCCTGGTCGTGATGGCGATGGCTCTGTATGGAATGGTCCTTTTACTTGAAACCCGCTTCCTAGCCTGGCAGTCATGGCGCGAAGATTAAGGGTGACTGAATAGAGGAGAACTAATCAATGAATAAGAAACAGTGGCTCATAATCGTAGGCATCCTTCTTACGCTGAGCCTGACACTGAATGCCTGCAAGGAGTCAACAAGTCAGGAAGAAGCTTCGGCAGCCCCCACACGCCTGACTTTAGGGTATATCCCCAATATCCAGTTTGCGCCAATCTATGTCGCCTTAGAAAAGGGCTATTTCGAGGAAGCCGGCTTTGATGTGACCCTGGAATACGGCAGCGAAACCGATGCGGTTGCCCTGATCGGTGCGGGTAACCAGACGTTTGCAATTGCAAGCGGTGAACAGGTCCTGCTGGCGCGTGCACAGGGACTGCCGGTTGTTTATGTCGCCGCATGGTATCAGGACTATCCAGTTGGCATTGTCTCATTCAACGACGCACAGATCACGGAACCTAAGGACCTGAAAGGCGTTACCATCGGTATCCCGGGGTTGTACGGTGCCAGCTACATCGGGTTGATCACTTTACTTAATACAGGCGACCTGACAGAAAACGATGTCAACCTGCTCTCAATCGGTTTCAACCAGGTTGAAGCCCTGGTCAGTGAACAGGCTGAAGCGGCTGTTGTTTACCTGGCGAATGAGCCTGTTGTGCTGCGGTCTCAGGGGTATAAGGTCAATACCGTTCGAGTGGCAGATTTCATGAAATTGGTCGCAAACGGCCTGGTCACCAATGAAGAGACCATTCAGAAACATCCTGAACAGGTTTTTGGTTTCGTTGAAGCCCTGCTGAAAGGTATCGCTGACACGATCGAAGATCCTGATGAAGCATATGAGATCAGTAAAAATTTCGTTGAAAACCTGGCTGAAACAGATGAGACTGTCCAGCGTGCGGTTTTAGATGAATCAATCAAACTCTGGCAAACGCAACAACCTGGTTATAGCGAACCTACAGGATGGAGCAATATGCAGCAGGTACTGCTGGATATGGGCTTGCTAGAAAAAGTTTTAGATTTGAACGAGGCGTTCACCAATGACTTCCTTCCCTGACGCATCGATCAGTGTTCACGACCTGGGGGTTACATTCAATGATGCCAGCGGTGTGGTGCGTGCGCTGAAAGATGTGTCCTTTTCACTGGAACCCAACAGCTTTGTCACCCTGATCGGGCCATCCGGCAGCGGGAAAAGCACCCTTTTAAGGGTTGTGGCTGGTTTGGTAGAGCCGACAAGCGGTGAAGTGGTGTTTTCCAAAGACCAGCCAGAGGTGGGGATTGTTTTCCAAACCGCCAACCTGATGCCCTGGCGGCGCGTGATGGACAACGTCTGTTTACCATTGGAACTAGAAAACGTCTCCAAAGAAGAGATTGAAACCCGTGCCCGCGAATTGATCAAACTGGTCGGGCTGGAAGGTTTTGAAAAAGCTTATCCGCGCGATCTGTCTGGAGGGATGGCGCAGCGGGTGGCAATTGCCCGGTCCCTGATGCAGGACCCGGATCTGCTCCTGCTGGATGAACCCTTTGGGTCGCTGGATGCGCTGACTCGCGAGCGGATGGGTGATGAGCTTCTTCACATCTGGCAGGCACGGCGAAAAACCGTCCTGATGGTAACCCATTCAATCCCGGAAGCGATCTATCTCTCAGACCGGGTGCTGGTGCTGTCCCCCCGTCCCGGCAGGATAGAGCTTGAACTCCCGGTTGATCTTCCCCGGCCGCGCACAAACGAAATACGTTATTTCCCTGAATTCCGTGACCTGACACACCAGTTGAGGGACAGTTTACGGGATGAGGACTTCTTAGCGAATGAGTAAGATAGATGGGAAAAGACGATAAAACTTTGTCGTTCTACAGAAGCCACCAAAACCCAATTGGTCAGCCGCGTTTTACCCCAGACCAGTTGCTTGACAACTGACAAAATTTCACTAAAATAATGACCGTAAGATTTTGATAATACTTAGAGAAAGAAGGAGGCACGTTTATGGTAAAAGTCGTTGTAGTTGTGATTGAATCCCTGTATGAACGCGCCTTTATAGCTGTATAGAAGGTTTTCTTCTAACCTGCAAAGTTTTCCGGCCTCGGGTGTGTTCATCCCCGTGGCTTTTTGATTTAATAGGCTTCACATCGGGCGCACAGGTTGTTTGCATAAATGCTTTTAAAAATTAGCACATCAATAGCAATTACAACCCTTTATAACTAACCCGACAAATTTTAATCCGGTCACGGGACAGTCCTGTGACCGTTTTGTTTTTAACCAATAGGAGATCTGGAACCCGGATTTCGAAAGAGATTTGAAAGGAAAAATTAATGAGAGTAATTATGTTCACCCAAATAGATTGTATTCCGACCAAACGGTCGATAAAAAATTATTTTTCTAACAACAAAACCGCAAGGTTTTATAAGGAACTTTTACAATGCAAACCCAAAACGCCGATACCCATCAAATCGGTATCGTTTTTAAGAAAATGTTAGGTTTTTACAATGTCCATTATCACGACCAGGTGATCAGATGTGCTGTATCATCCAAACTTTGGAAAGATTTCGAAACAACAAAACTTCCAGGTATCAGTCTCCGCCGAGTTAAGGATATCCGGGAGAAGCATATGGACCCAGTAGCAATTGGCGATCATGTTGCTTTTATCCCCATACCTGACGGTTCAGGGATGATCGTTGACGTACTCCCTCGTCAAAATTTCCTGGCAAGGAGATCGGCAAAACCAATGCCCGGTGCACATGCCTTTGAACAGGTGATTGCTGCCAATCTTGAAAAGGTGGTCCCGGTCTTTGCTGCTGCCAATCCAAAACCAAAATGGCATCTACTTGATAGGTACCTGGTCACCGCCGAATTATACGGGATACCCGCCACTGTGGTGGTCACCAAGTTTGATCTGGTACAGGGTAAATTTGAAGAGCAAGAATTAATGACTGTAGTTGAACGTTACCGTGCCATTGGTTACCCTGTCGTCCTTACGAGTGCCAAGAAGGGTGACGGTCTGGAAACGCTCCAACATAAACTGGCAAATTACCGTTCGGTTTTAGTGGGAAAGTCCGGCGTAGGAAAGACAAGCCTGTTGAATGCGCTTGAACCAGGCCTTGGATTACGCGTCAAAGCTAATAGTCAAAAGACAGGTAAGGGCAGACATACGACCAGCCACATGGAAATGTTTTCTCTTAGCCAAGGGGGTGCGATCATCGATACACCTGGTGTGCGTGAATTCGGTATTTGGGATCTTTCCCCTGAAGATATCGCGTACTATTTCCCTGAAATGGCAACTCTACTCGGTCATTGCAAATTTGGCTTAAGCTGCCAACATGATGAAGAACCCGGATGTGCCATCCGCCAGGCTGTTATGGAGGGTTCAATCAGCCCCTACCGTTATAAGAGCTACCTCAGGCTCAAAGCGGATCTTTGAGGTGCATTATGCATACTTACATTAGTGAATTCAATTCTGATTACATCTGCAAACACTGCAGCTACTTTGTAAGCACCTTAAACATGATCTCTGGTGTGGTCATCCGCAATCACTGTCCCTCATGCCTTCATTCTCTGCACGTTGATTTATTTCGAGCCGGCGATCGATTGTGCGCCTGCAAAGGTCTCATGGCTCCAATAGGGCTAACACTCAAACAAAGTCGGGATAAATATTCCAACGACCAGGGAGGCGAGTTAATGCTTGTACATTGTTGCCTTGGCTGCGGTGCCCTATCAATCAACAGGATTGCAGCTGATGATGACTCATTAAAGATTGCTTAAGATCCTGGATAGAGGTTTATCCGAAGACCATGAAATAAATCTAAGATGTGAAAGGAATAGCATTCAACTACTCGGAAAATTAAACCGCCCCCAGGTGGTTTCCAGGCTTTACGGCAACACCAATAGATTGACCCTGGAAATGACTGATCAATTGCTAACAAACTGACAAACTACTCCCGGGATAAATAAGATTCCCGGGAGTAGTTACGAAAATACTATCGAAACGAAAGAGTTTTTTTGAAAATCCGGAATAGTCAAAAATCAATTCTGATGCCTGTGAATAAAAACCTGTTTACATCTATCTCTGACTATCCTCCATTATAATTAGCCTTATGAAGCTCAATATTGAAGAAATTAATCGTATCGTTACTTCAATGTAGACAATGATGGCGGTAGATAGACTTAAAACATAGCTGGATTGCGTTCTCATACATTTGAGAAAATAATTCTAGAAATTTAACTCCGATATAATGGAGAGCAACTTATGAGAAAACCATTAAAAATTGTGATACCAATGGCCGGATTCGGCACCCGGTTGCGTCCCCTCACCTGGAGCAAGCCCAAACCCCTGCTCCCCCTGGCTGGCGGGGCGGTCCTGGATCATCTGCTGGATATGTTCCGTTCCGCGCCAGACTTCGATAAGGCTGAATTTGTATTCATCCTTGGTCCAACGATGGGGGATCAGATCCGGGATTATATGGCAGAGCATTATCCGGACAGGCATGTGGACTATGCCGTCCAACCCGAAATGAAAGGGCAGTCCGATGCCTACTGGCAGGCTCGTGAGTTCCTGCACGGACCGATGTTAATGGCTTTCGCTGACACCCTGATCGAGCAAGATTTCTCATTTCTTGAAGATGAAGATAAAGATATCGTCGGTGTCGTCAAACCCGTCCCGGATCCACGACGGTTTGGCGTGGCAGAGATAAACGATACTGGCGCTGTCACAAAGCTGATAGAAAAACCGCAGGATATGAGCAATAACCTTGCCCTGGTCGGTTGTTATTACTTCAAAGAAGCAGAGGATTTGATCTCTGCCATTGAAGAGCAAATAGAAAGAAATATCACACTAAAAGGGGAATTATATCTGGTGGATGCCATCAACATTCTCCTGGAACACGGCTTCCAAATGCGCACTGAAAAGGTTGAGGTCTGGCGGGATGCCGGGACAATTGATGCCGTGATGGAAACTAACCGATATTTGCTTGAACATGGCAGGGATAGCAACCCACTTTTATCCAATTTAGAAGATGCCGTCATCTACCCACCTGTTAATATCCATCCTGATGCAGTGATCACTTCATCAACCATTGGACCTCATGTTTCCATCGGTGCAGGCTCTGTTGTGAAAAGCAGCACGATCCAGGATACGATCATTGGCAAGGGAACGCAGGTAACAGACAGCCATCTGAATACCTCTCTAATCGCTGACCATGTGATGATAAAAAACCAGACCGGGCAGTATGTATTGGGTGACAACGCCCGGGCAACCCAATGACACATGAGGTTGCATGTTATGCCGGCAGCACCTATCCCGAGCAACCGCGCGCGCTGACATGGGAAGGGCAGCGCTATCACGTATCAGCAGTCCTCCAGCGCTGGTGTGAACCTGATGGCCTTGGCTTCCTGGTGAGTTGCTCCCCTGACATCAGAATTTTCAAATTGTTTTATAATGTCCTGAAGGCGTCCTGGAAAGTTACGCCAAATAAAATAATTCTTCAAGGAGATTGAATGGCAAAATCATTTTTATCCAACACGATCCGCAACCTGAAACCTTCTGGGATAAGAAAATTCTTCGATATCGCTGCCACCATGGATGATGTCGTTTCCCTGGGAATTGGTGAACCGGATTTTCCCACCCCTCAGCCCATCATTGACGCCGGTATGCAATCACTCAAGGCAGGAGAAACGCATTACACTTCCAACGCTGGTATTCTTGAGCTGCGCCTGGCTTTGGCTGCGCATCTTGAAGAGCTCTATGGTCTTAAATACGATCCCCTCTCTGAAATCATTATCACTGTTGGTGTTTCGGAAGCGCTTTACCTAACTTTCGCTGCACTATTAAACCCAGGTGATGAGGTGATCATTCCCACCCCCTGTTTTGTCTCCTATCAGGCTGAAGTATCACTCGCGGGCGGCAAGCCTGTAGAGATTTACACTTCCATGGAAGACGACTTCCAACCCAATCCTGCGGTCATCGAGAAAGCCATTACCCCAAGAACGAAAGCCATTCTGCTTGGTTATCCCAACAACCCAACTGGCGCAGTCGTCAGCCGTGACCGGTTAAACGCGATCGCCAATCTGGCAGAGAAACATAATATACTGATTATCTCAGATGAGATTTATGATCGCCTGGTGTATGGCCATGAACATGTATGCTTTGCTGCGCTGCCAGGTATGCAGGATCAGACGGTACTCCTGGGTGGATTTTCAAAGGCCTATGCCATGACAGGCTGGCGGATCGGCTATGCTGCTGGACCAGCCGACCTGATCCAGGGCCTGATGCGGGTCCACCAATATTCAGTGATGTGCGCTCCAACCATCTCGCAATACGCAGCTCTGGAAGCGCTGAAAGTTGGTGAGCCTTTTGTTCAGGAAATGAAAGCTGAATACGACCGACGACGTCACTTAATTTACGATGGATTAAACCAGCTTGGATTGCCAACCTTTGAACCACATGGTGCTTTTTACGCCTTCCCAAGCGTGCACGACACAGGGTTGAGTGACAAGATGTTCGCAGAAAGGCTCCTGGTTGAAGAAAAAGTGGCCGTCATCCCAGGATCTGCCTTCGGTGAGGCAGGCAGTGGTTTTGTACGCTGTTCTTATGCTACAAAATATGAATTGATCGAGAAAGCATTGGAGAAAATCGGGAACTTCGTCAAAAGGATTTAAAACACAATACCTGCATACTTCCATCTTAATAATATGACGAATTTTTCTGCCTTGATTAGACACATCATATGACAAAATTGGCCAAGTATTTTCCTAAACAGCACTGGTGGGACATCTGGACTGCCTTGATCGCGCTGGTCGCGATCACGTTAACGGGGGCACGGCTGGAAGCAACACAATGGACCGGGCACTTACAGATCCTCGTTATTCTGTCCCTTTTAGCCGGATTGACCGGTCTGGCTTTAGGATACAGCCGTTTTTCACCTCTCATCGCGTGGTTATTCTCAACAGTTTACGGGGCATTCCTGTATACATTTTTCCTCGGAACAACAGTTAAATCAGATATGACCTGGCACTACCGGATAGTGAACCACCTTGGCTGGCGCTTACGGATTACCATCAACCAGCTCATCTATGGAAATGACATCACAGATGCCATTCTCTTTATTACGATTATGGCCATCTTACTTTGGACCATCGGTTCCGTTTCTGCATTCATCCTGGTTCGAAAAGGCTGGGCATGGGCATCCATAACGCCTCTGCTGGTCACAATTCTCGTGTTTGGTCACTATGACCAGGATCCCGGTCGTAATTCACGCTTCCTGATATCTTTCCTCTTTCTTCTATTGCTGCTCATTGGCCGCGCAGCTTTCCTGCATTATCAACAAAGATGGCTTAAGGAGGGGATCAATGTCACGACACGGATCCAAATTGACCTTTCAAAGGTATTGTTGCCCCTGGCTTCAGCCATCCTCCTTATAGCAATCCTCATCCCCATTGATACACAAAGTAAGCGTCGATACTCCAATCTTTGGCGATCGATCACTGAACAATGGGAACGTCTGACAGATCCTATTGCAGAAATCTTTACATTTGAAACAAACACTTCAATCACAAGACAAGACTATTCTGGCGATACAATGTCATTGGGGACAGATTCACCAAATAGCGAAGAAATCATCTTTATCGTTCAACCTGAATCAAAGGAGATCGAGGATTATCGCAATTATTGGCGGGCACGCAGTTATGATCTCTATGAAGACGGAACCTGGTCAACCAGCCCGGGCACCCAGCGATTGCGTCTGACTGAGGAGAATTTCAACATCCAATATCCAAGATGGAAAGATTTGCTAATGGTGAAATACACCTTTTCCATCAAAGCTGACCGGATTGTTAATATCTATGCACCCGGAACGCCTATCTGGATCAGTCACCCTGTTTTTGCCATCACCCAACCAATTTCAGTTTCCAGTGAAGACCTTCTTGCGTTGCTTCCTAGACCAGATTTGATCTCTGGAGATAGTTACCAGGTTGAATCTAATATCAGCCTCCTCAGCATTGCAAATTTAGATAAATCATCCACAGAATACCCTTCATGGTTGAACAGGTACCTGCAGCTTCCTGAGCGTTTCTCTCCTGAAATTAAAGAGCTGGCAGAACGCATCACAGAAGGCGAGGACAGTCCTTATTCCAAAACCTTTGCCATCACCCGATACCTGCGAATAAATATGGAATATTCGGATTCAATACCATCCGCCCCTTCGGGTAATGATCCAATTGAGTGGTTCCTTCTCGAAGAAAAGAAAGGTTTTTGCAATTATTACGCTTCTGCCCAAGTTTTAATGCTGCGTTCGCTTGGCATCCCGGCTCGCCTGTCTGTGGGATATGCAGAAGGAGCTTATGACCCCGAAACAAACACCTATACCGTACGGGAGAAGAACAGCCACGCCTGGCCTGAAGTTTATTTTGTCAATTACGGCTGGGTCACCTTTGAACCGACCGTTTCCGAACCGGCATTATTCCTGCCCGGTTTGATCCCACCGATCGGGGAACCAGAACTGGACATCCTCCAGGGTGAACTGCCAAGGTTGGAACCTCTCCTGGATACAGGTGGTGAAGATGAAGGAATAGAAGAACCTCGGGGGATAACAGACGCAGAATTACAGGAAATGATTGATGAACTCCCTGAGGGAACAGAACCGGGGTTTTCCCTTTGGGATATTCTTGCCATCGCTGGCATTGCCTTATTGATCGTTCTTGCAGTTGTGTTGCTGCCAAGATATATCAAATTGAATGTGCGTTCACTGCCCATCATCCTGGAAACCCGCCTGGATGAAGGGGGTAAAGGAGTCCCCAAATGGCTGCGACGAATGAGTTTCAAAGCTCAACTATCACCTGCAGAAAGAGCCTATCGGCAATTAGGACGATCCATTAAAAGATTGGGACAACCTCTTAACCTCTCAGAAACCCCGATTGAACGCGCCCGAACACTTATCACTCTTCTACCCAGTGCAAAAAGACAGATCCTACAGGTCGTCAACGCCTTTCAACTTGATCAATACAGCCTTCAAGGTGGTGAAGAGGTTCAATCTGGGAAACTGATCGATTTCATCTCAAAAGAGATACAGTCCGAAAAAGAAAGTGTAAAGACTTATCGTCTTGATCAATACCCCAACCAGCACACCAAGGCAGAAAGAATTAAATTGATCGTACAGCGGATAAGAAAACTAACCCGTCAAGCCTGGTGGGATAATGTCACGCTTTTCAAGTTCTAACGACCAAAGCACTCTTTCCCGGTCATTAAACTTCCTGTACACGCTCCCGTAAAGCCTCCAGTCGAAGATCTACCAGCCCAGGCATCGCATTCAGGGCAAAGAATGGTCCGCTTCCTTCAAGCACCAGAGAAGCTGCAATGCTTCCTTTCATTGTCCCTTCCAGTGCATTATAACTCTGCCGGTAGCCGGCCAGGAAACCGCCTGCAAACGCATCCCTGCAGCCCGTTGGATCAACTGCTTTTGCCGGGTAATTCGGCACCATCCATTTCTTCCCGCTGATGCGGTCAAATAAATAATAACCCCGGGAAATCGTTTCAATCAGAATATATTCAGGACCAAAACCTGCCAAAATATACGCCATATCCCACAGATCTGTATGACGCCCCTTGAATAGACTGCGAATCTCACCCTCATTGGTAATGAAAGCCGTTAGTTCAGAAAGCAATCCTGGAATCTCTTCCCAGAACGAAGGGGACATATACCCCGGATCGGCTGTCATCGTTATGGTTGATGCCTGCCCCTGTTTGAACAGGGAGGGTAAAACCAGGTGCGACAGATAATCAATCGGACAGATGTGCACTGCGCTGCTATCAAGATAGAACACAGGGACATCAGAGATTTGGATCGTCTGATGCAGGGGTTTTGTACGGCTGGCATAACTCGGTTGGGTATCACGGTACCCGAGCAGATCTTGTGGAAAAGCAAGGCGTCGGCTGGCAAAGTGCTGTATGGGACGTTGTGTATAAGTTGTGTTTTGATCTTCATGTGCTAAAAAGCGCCGTAAATCAAGAAAGCCTGAAAGTATCTTAACACCTGACAGGTCGAATCCAAGTGATTTTAGCAAGTCCAGCCACTCCCCTGGAAAATCTTCCCCGACACGTGCAAGCAGTCCTCCCGAGCCTCCCCACAGGTTGAGTCCGATCGCCGCGTAGGTTAAATTACCCCCCAGTGTATTGATCTGCGGTGAACCTGAGATGGGCAGGATATAATCCCGGTTCAGGCAGCCAGCAATCACAAAACGTGGGGGATCGCCAGACGATCCCTTTATCACGCGGGCTCTTCCCCGATCATTTTAATGAGTTGATTACGATATGAATCGATCTCCGGCACCTCTTCCGGGAATGCCATACCCAGGCTTTGCAGTGTCTCCTGAACCACGGTGGCAACGACTAAATTTCTGTACCACTTCCGATCAGACGGCACCACATACCAGGGAGCCCAGGGTGTGCTTGTTTTGCTGAGCATATCCTCAAATGCAGCCCTGTATTCCTCCCAATATTCCCGTTCCTCCAGGTCCCCAGGATTGAATTTCCATCGTTTTTGTGGTCGGTCAAGCCTTGCCAGAAAACGTCTTGCCTGGGCCTCTTTACTGATGTGAAGGAAAAATTTGCGAATTGTGGTTCCCTCTTCTGCCAGAAGCTTTTCAAAAGCATTGATATGAGCATAGCGTTTCTTCCAAACATCTTTTGGCGCAAGATCATGTACACGCACAACCAGTACATCTTCATAATGCGAACGGTTAAATATCACAATTTCACCATCCCCCGGAGTATTCTGGTGCACCCGCCAGAGATAGTCGTGGTCTAATTCCTTCTTTGTCGGCACTTTGAAGCTGATCACCTTCGTTCCCTGCGGGTTGACATCTCCAAAGACGTGCTCAATCGTCCCATCTTTACCGGCGGTATCAATCCCCTGCAGGACAACAAGAAGTTTCTGCTTGTGTTCAGCATACATCAATTCCTGGATATCCCTTAATGCTTTGTTATGTTCCTTGAGCTGCAACTTGCCTGTTTTCTTATCCAGTTCACCCTGGTAGCTTGTAGCATATTGACCTAGATCAACCTGTGTCTCTGGTGGAATACGATACTGATCCATTTCCGGCTCCTTTTTGATATGTTTTTGAATAATTATATCTAAAAATCCCCGAGTCTCTCCGTTATTCGTTATTAATTTAATATAAATGGCTTCCAGGAATCTAAAGTGTGGTGGTCAGATCAAAAATCACTTTTCCCCTGCTTCCTTTTCAAGGTCTGCCAGGGCTTTAGCCTGCGCTTTCCGCCATCGCTGCAGCCGTTCACTTACCTCGGCTTCATATCCCTGGTTTGATGGTTTGTAAAATTTATGTCCAGCAAGGCTTGAAGGAAGATACTGCTGCGGCGCCCAGTGACCATCGTGGTTATGGGGGTAATCATAGCCCTGCCCATGCCCCAATCCTTTGGCATCCCTACTTCCATCCATCAGGTGGATGGGGATCGGACCAACCCCATTCTCTTCGATCTCATGACGGGCTGCGTGAAATGCAAAAGCTGAGTTGGACTTGGGTGCGGTTGCAAGGTAAAGCGTTGCTTCGGTGATCGGGAAGACACCTTCCGGCAGTCCAATGAACTCATATGCCTGTGCTGCTGCATTCGCCACAACAAGCCCCATAGGGTCTGCCATACCAATATCTTCGCCTGCCAGCACGATCAAACGCCGCAAGATAAAACGGGGGTCTTCGCCTGCATAAAGCATTTTCGCCAGCCAGTACAGCGCTGCGTCTGGGTCGGAGCCGCGCACCGATTTGATGAAGGCAGAAATCGTATCATAGTGGGCATCATCGTTCTTATCATACAGCACTGCCCTTTTCTGGATCGATTCCTGGGCGACATCCACCCCAATCTTGATCATCCCATCCTTATCCTGTGGTGTGGTCTCCACTGCCAGTTCTAGGGCATTCAGTGCATTTCGGGCATCACCCCCCGCCATGCGAGTCAGATGCGCCATCGCTTCAGGGGTCAGGTCAACCTTGAGTTTTCCATACCCTTTTTCCGGATCCTTCAGGGCATTAATCAAAATCCCCTGGATATCCTCCTCGGTCAGGGAGTTGAGTTCAAAGATACGGGAGCGTGAAACCAGCGCTTTGATTACATCGAAATACGGATTCTGGGTCGTCGCCCCGATCAATGTCAGTAAACCCGTCTCCACATGCGGCAGGAGGGCATCCTGCTGGGATTTATTCCAGCGGTGCACCTCGTCAATGAACAGGATGGTGCGTCGCCCATAAAGCCTGCGGCGGTCTGTTGCCTCCTTGATCACACGGCGCAGATCTCCCACACCTGCCAGCACTGCAGACATGTTCTCAAAATGCGCTTTGCTTAAGTTGGAAATGACACGCGCCAGGGTGGTCTTGCCAGTCCCTGGAGGACCATAAAGGATAATGGACGAAAACAGCCGATCCGCCTGGATGGCACGCCTCAACAGACGCCCCGCCCCGATTATGTGATCCTGCCCGAGGATATCATCGAGTGTCTGCGGACGCATGCGGTCTGCCAGAGGAGCTTCATGCTGCATGCGTTCCTGCATGGCATGGTCAAATAAATCCATGTGTTGATTTTACCATGACTGTGTTATTTTTGGAACATTTGTGCGATATTGAATAACTCAATTTAAATCTAACAGCCCCTGAATACCGTTATAAATATTAAACGAGTTAAAACGTTGAAACTAGATATATATCCCCGTCGGATCCAGTTCCTCCCGCAAGATGCGCAGTTCGTCGACGCTTGGGGGATCGGTAACCATACAATCCTCAGCCTGTTTGAGCTCCCATCCGGTATTTTCCTGTACCTCATCAAAGGTCACACCAGGGTGCATCCCGGTCAGCACCAGCTCCCCACTTACATCAGGCTGCATTACGCCGAGGTTGGTCACCACCGCCTGGGGTCCCCCACCACGCACACCTGTCCTTTTCCGGGCATCCCCACCAGAAAGAAAGCCAATTGATGTGTGGAAATCCACCCGCGCTGGGAAACGTCGCTTTTGGTGCGGCGTGATGATGTAGCATCGGTTCGCCCAGGCAGCGATCTCCATGGAGCCACCTGAACCAGGCAGGCGCACTTTTGGATGCTGGTACTCGCCAATCACGGTGGCATTGATGTTGCTGTACTGGTCAATCTGTGCCCCGCCCAGGAAGCCCACATCCACATTCCCCCGCTGCAAATAGAGCGTGAAAACATCGTACATACTGCATACGGAAAGTGAGCCCGAGACAAGTGAGGGATCACCGATGGAGAGGGGCAATCGAGAAGGCTGCGCACCGATCACACCCGCTTCATAGATCATCTGTAAATTTGGGGCATGCGTGCGTCTGGCCAGGTTGCATGCGAGGTTGGGGATGCCCACCCCCACAAATACCACGTCATGATCGCGCAGCATCCTGGCGGCGTTGACGACCATTAATTCTTTCGGATTATAGGCTTGTTCACTCATATTAATAATTCCCATAGTTGACCGGTTCGGAATAACGATCACCTGCGTTCAATCGCTGATGCACGTCAGGACCGAGTTTATCCCAGTAAGCATTGCGATCCGGCAGGTCATACACCCATTCTTTGAGATATGCCTGAACGCCTTCATCCGTCTTGCTGATATTATCCCAGGCCAAGTAGAAGGCATTGTCCCGGTCATGGTATCCCTGCGTGTAGGAAGGATGAGCGCAATAGGGTACATGACAGACCGCATCCACAACCAGACCCGGAATCAGGGTACGGTTAGGATCTGAACGGATCACGGCTTCATCCACAATCTCTTCTGCAGTCAATATCACACGATCAGCGGCAAAAGCTGCCAAGCGCTGCTCCCCCAGGATTCCCCACACATGCGCATTCCCCTCTGTATCCGCACGCTGCACATGCACAACAACCACATCCGGCTTCAACGGGGGAACTACAACAACCTCTTCCCCTGTGTAAGGATCGGTCACATGCTGGTAATTTTGATTATTACGCAAAAGGTCCGACGCACCGGTTTGCTTCATGGGCATGAAAGGCAGACCGCTGGCGCCTGCCTGCAACCGGCTGATCATGCTGAAATGGGAGTACTCCTCCCACTCAAGATTTCCTGCTTCAATAGCTGCCCTAACCCGTCTCAAAGACCCCACGCCGGGATTGCCCATATAGGAGAAAATGATCTTACAGGCACATCCTGCAGCGACCATCTGGTCATAGATCAGGTCCGGTGTGGCACGTGCCAGTGTTAGATTTTTGATCCCCTGCCGGATGATCTCATGCCCGGCAGCGAATGGGATCAGGTGCGTAAATCCGCTGGCATACAGCGTATCCCCTTCACGAACATACTTATGAATTGCCTCTTTCAGTGAAATTAATTTTGTCATATTACCAATCACCCCAGCCATTATTATCCTGTTCGTTATTATTGTCTTCCCTATCCCGCCTTCTGAAAAGTGAGAAGCGGGTGCTGCGCCGCTGCTTTCTGCGCAGTTTATTCCACAGTGCAAATCCTATTATTATAAGTAAGGCACCAAACAGCAGATATGTGAACGCTGGCTGCGCTGAACGCACAGCGGCGATTCCCAGCACAAGCAGGATCGCCCCCACCAGCACCATTAAACAACCAAGACGAGAAAAGATATATCTAATCATCAATAAGTCAAAAACCGGATGGCTGACAAACCTGTCATCCGGTTGATATCAAACAATTTTTAGTTGATCCATCAGCCTCGACGAATGAACGTCTGGCTTTGTTCATGCATGTACAGCGGAAGGTAATATAGCCCGCCGGCATTCTTCCCACTGGCACCAGAGCCTTTCCAGCCGCCAAAGGGCTGGAAGCCGGGCCATGCACCTGTTGTCGCACCCTGCGGACGGTTAGCATAAACCACGCCTGCCCTGATGTTATCAAAGAACCAGCCAACTTCTTCTTCAGAGCCGAAGAATCCTGCCGTCAGCCCATACTTGGTGCTGTTCGCCAGCGTCATGGCCTCCTGGATATCCTTGACGGGGTGGATCAGGGTAATCGGCACAAACATCTCATGTGTCCAGAGACGGTGTGTGAGCGGGACATCTACTGCAACCGTGGGCTGGCAGAAATATCCTTTTCCGAGATCACCCTCAGTGAGGACATCACCGCCTGTCAGGACTTTTCCAGCTTCTTTAAGTTCAGTGCAGAATGTCTGGAAATCCTCATAGGATTTTTTCGTCACAACAGGACCCATGTAGGTCTCACGCTCAGCCGGGTCGCCAAGGGTCAGCTTCTCCGTCAATGTGACCACCCGGTCAACAAGCTGATCATAAATCTCTTCGGCCGCAAAAACCCGTGAGCAGGCTGAGCATTTCTGCCCCTGGAGTCCGAAAGCGGAACGCACAATACCAACTGCGGCATCCTCGATATTGGCATTTTTCGATACAATAGCGGGATTCTTCCCGCCCAGTTCCAGAATGGTGGGACGTACATAAGTCACCCTGTGCAAAAGTCCTGAAGATTCCCATCCCCACATCAAAGGACCCTGTAAATGTCAGCCCGTCTACATCTTTCGACTCAACCAGCGCCTTACCTACCGTTGATCCGGGACCGGAAACAAAATTGACCACCCCATCGGGGATACCCGCCTGGCGCATACAGTCCACCAGCAGGACAGTGGTCCAGGTTGTTGCTGAAGCCGGCTTGATCACCAGAGTGTTCCCCGCTGTTAGCGCAGCGCCGGAAGGACCGCCGGTAAGCGCTGCTGGGAAATTGAAGGGGCTGATCACCACCCAGACGCCATAAGGCTTGAGCACAGATGTATTCGTTGAGTCATACCCGGGTAAGGGATCTTTCCCCATCCTGGCTGTATAACCCTGGCTGGCTTCCATTTGGCTGCAGGCATAGCGGATCAATTCCGCTGTTTCTGCAACATCGCCCAGTGCTTCCATGCGGTTCTTCCCCACTTCAAGTGTGACGACTGCACCAAGCTCAAACAGTCGCTGGTCAATGATATCAGCCGCTTTTCGCAGCAGGTAAACCCGTTCATCCCAATTCATCCGGCTCCACTTTGGAAAAGTCCCTCGTGCCGCAGCAATAGCATCATCAGCGTCCTTCACACCCCCCTTCTGAAATGTCGCCAGATGCATCTCGGTGTTGATAGGTGAATAGGCTTGGACCTTTTCATCGGTGAAACGTTCTTCGCCCCCAATGAACATCGGATAGTCCTGACCCAGGTTGGCTTTCAATTTTGTCATTGCTTCTGCAAAACGCGTATGCAGTTCTTCCGGTGGGGTGAACATGGTTGCATAAGTGAGTTTAAAAGGTTTTTTATCTGTCATGGGACGCGATTCCTCCTTAGCTATGGCGATTTGAACAATTATATATACGGATAGATTGTATCACGAATCAAATTGCCCTTTTTTTAAAAACTTCTTCACACACTTGTAGAACCTTCTTTCTTTACATTCACCAATGGCCAAATATATAATAAACTTAATTGAATATGTTACAGGAAAAATAATGAATAAAATTGGCGATATTTAGGCTTCAAAAGAGCAGCTTCCTGATGAGGCAATTTTTGTTAAAGTTCAAGGTGGGCAACCATGCTGGATTTGGTTGGTATGGACCTCAAAGCAGAGATGGTGTAGCAGAAATCTCCAAATCTGAACAGCAGAACCTGGCCGTCGAGAGGACGGTTGATATATTGGCATTATTAGGAGAATACTCGGATATCAAATAATGAACAAAGGCATAAAAATCACACTCATCACCATATCAGCACTGCTTATCTTAATCCTGGCAGGTCCATTTCTGGTTCCTGTCGCACCATTAGAGAACACACAATCTGTTCAAACACTGGCTGATGAAGACAGCCTGTTCATTGAGATCAATGACATCAATATCCACTATAAACAAGCTGGTTCAGGCAAACCGTTCTTCATCCTGCTGCATGGGTTTGGTGCCAGTACATTTTCATGGCGTGAGGTGATGGAACCGCTTGCAGAATATGGCACCGTGATTGCTTATGACCGGCCTGCCTTCGGATTAACAGAACGTGTAATGGATTGGGAAGGAGAAAGCCCCTACACACAGAAAAGTAATGTCTTTATTCTGCTGGGCTTAATTGATGCCCTGTCCATCAATCAGGCTATCCTTATCGGAAATTCAGCCGGGGGCACCCTGGCAACCGCATTTACGTTGGCTCACCCAGACCGCGTTCAGGCTTTGATAGAAGTTGATGCTGCAGTTTATCAGACCATGCCAGATTCAGCCATCATTGAATGGCTCTTAAACACGCCCCAGATAAACCATATTGGACCATTGATCGCTCGCAGTCTGACCGGGATGCGGGGAGAGCGATTTATAGAAAGTGCCTGGTACGACCCGAGTCAGCTTGAATTGAATCCAGAGATCATTACCGGCTATCGTAAACCCCTGAATGCACAAAATTGGGACCGTGGGTTGTGGGAACATACCAGGGCAACAAAGGCAGTTGACCTGGCTGGGCAATTGGATCAAATTACCGTCCCTACCCTGGTCATTTCAGGTGATTCTGATCAGATCGTCCCGGTAGAAAACAGCCGACAGCTTGCTCAGGATATTCAGGGCGCGTTTTTAGCCGTTCTGCCAAAATGTGGGCACCTCCCTCAGGAAGAGTGCCCTCAAGATTTTATCCAAGCCGTTTGTCGGTTTTTAGTTTCAGAATTGGAGTTTAGGAATGAATAAAGGACGGGTAAGAAAAGGCGAAGAGATCAGGGACTTTGAACTGAAGGACACCAATGGTGAAGTGATTGCCCTTTCGGATTATAAAGGTAAGAAAAGCGTCTATCTGGTCTTCAATCGCGGCTTTTCCTGACCGTACTGCCGCAGGCATATGGCGCAGTTGCGCCAGGATCATGAAGCGTTTATCAAACAGGATTCCGTCGTTATTGCTGTCGGACCTGACAATCAAAAATCTTTTAAACTCTACTGGAGGCGAAATAAGATGCCTTTTATTGGATTAGCGGACCCGGATCATCGTGTTGCCAGGATATATGAACAGGAAGTGACTCTGCTCAAATTTGGTCGCATTCCGGTTCAGGTGCTGATTGACAAAAACGGCATCTATCGTTATGTACATTATTCCAGGTCAATGTCAGATATCCCAAGTAATCAGATAATCCTCAAAAGATTGGCTGAGATAAACACGTAACATTTAATCTGGTTACGTTAGGTATGGGTTTCATATGACAAAGAGGATTTTGATTGCTGGAGCAACAGGTCGTACAGGCCGAATTGTGGTTAATAAATTACTCAGTCAGGGGATAACACCCCAAGTTCTCGTACGCGATTTGGCCAAGGCGAATAACCTCTTCGGAAGAAGCGTCATCTACCATCAGGGAGATGTTCGGGAGATATGCAGCTTATGTTCTGCCATGAAAGATGTCGAAATGGTCGTTTCCTGTATTGGTTCAAGAACACCTGTAGGGAAAAACTGTCCCAGACGTGTGGATTTTGAAGGCGTGGCGAACCTTGTATATGCAGCAGGGACCAGGAACGTAAAGCGCTTTATCCACGTCTCCTCCATTTCGGTAACTCATTCAGAGCATCCCTTAAACGCCTTTGGAAAAGTATTGGATTGGAAACTAAAGGGAGAGGAAATCCTCAGGGCAAGCAATCTATCTTATGCAATCATTCGCCCTGGAAAATTGCTCGACACACCGGGAAGGCGGTATGATCTAACGATTGCTCAAGGCGACCATATAGTGGGTATGATCAGCCGCGATGATTTAGCAACCATTATCCTGCATATGCTATTTTTTCCAAAAAAACTCAGGGTTACATTTGGGGTGATCGAAGCAGAGCAGAAAAATAAAATCGGGTGGATTGAACAATTTCCCACCTTATCACCGGATTGATCAATAACCACCTGAGTTCCACCGGCGCAATCAATTGAGATAAAGCTCATAAGCTACCCTATTCACAACTACCGATCATTATCTTCCTTATCTTGATATAATTCATCTCAAGGAGATTAATATGGCAACTGTTCGAGAAGGTTATAAGAAAGTTCTACTGGTTGTTGATACTCAGGTCGGTGTCCTTCAGAATTTGTGGAAAGCACCTCAAATCATCAAAAACATCAGCATTGCTGTCGAAAAAGCACGTCACCACAACATACCTGTCATATGGGTTCAACATATAAATTCAAAACTGATCCAGGACAATCCTGAATGGCAAATCGTGCCTGAATTGGTCCCTTTAGAAGGAGAAGAAACAAGGATTAATAAGAAATTCAATTCTTCCTTTGAACAAACATCATTGGAAGAGACATTGGCTCAACTAGGTGCTACTCACATCGTTTTAGCTGGTGCAGCGACAAACTGGTGCATTCGAGCTACAGCTTACGCTGCGCTGGATCGAGGCTACGATCTCACTCTGCTTCAGGATGCACACACAACAGAAACAATGATATTGGAGAACGGCATAATGATTGAAGCTGAAAGTATTGTGCAGGAGTTGAACACTGTAATGAATTGGCTTAGCTACCCGGGATGCACCAGTCGTACCATATCAGTGAAAGAATTCGATTTCTCTGTTCCATCAAGTGAATAAAAGACAACATGATCGTTACTGCTTTTCTCCGAGCTAAAGGGGGTCACATTTTTATTCGTGTGACGCGTAAACCATTCAACGTGACAAGAAGTGAGACACCCATATCAGCTATGACCGCCAACCACAACGGCGCATAACCTAAAAGCGCGATCACTGCCACCAGGAATTTACTTCCCAAACTGAAAGTGATATTCTGTCGGATCAATTGATTGGCTAAATTCGACAGCCGGATCGCAAAAGGTAATTTTTGAATATCATCACCCATCAAAACAATGTCAGCCGTTTCCATTGCCTGTGCACTGCCGCTTCCACCCATGGCAATACCCAGATCTGCAGATGCCAATGCGGGTGCATCATTAATCCCATCGCCTACCATGGCCACGGTGCCATACTTGGCCTGCAATGCCTCTACTGCTTGTTGCTTGTCTCCCGGCAGTAATCCTGCCCTGACATCCTCCAAACCAATTTCATTGGCTAAAACACTGGCTACCGTGCTGTTATCCCCTGTCAGCATGATCGTGTTTTTCTCCATCGCATTCAGATCTTTCACCACATTTCGTGCAGCTGACCTGGATGTATCTGCGACAGCGATAAAACCACGAACTTTTTTGCCATCACACAGCAGCATCGCGGTTTGTCCCTCAGATTCTGCTCTTTGTACCCAATGATGAATGACCATTGGTACATCATGTTCTTGCTCAAAAAGCCTTAGGCTGCCAATTGTCATTTTTTGCCCATTTATCTCACCTTCCAATCCCAAACCACCCCGGGTGACTAAATTCTCCGCTGTGGGATAGTGTGTGGTGACGTTTCGACGTTCTGCCTCTTCAACAATTGCTTGTGCCAGGGGATGGGTACTGTGCCGCTCCAAAGCGTACGCCATTGCCAACATATCATCACACGAGTCACACGCTGCAGCCCCCTGACATGCCATATCCCTGCATTCCACAACCTTTGGCTGACCCTCAGTCAATGTACCGGTCTTATCAAAAGCAAAAGCCTTTACTTTTGATAAGGCTTCAACAAATATCCCCCCTTTAAAAAGAACACCCTCGCGTGCAGCTTTCATCAAGCTTGCTGCCATGGTGACAGGTGTAGAAATCACCAATGCGCAAGGACAGCTGATCACCAACATAACCAAAGCACGGTACAACCAACCACGTGTGCCATCAGCCAGGTTGAGAAAAGGCTCATTGAAAAGAATGGGTGGGACAGTAGCCATTAACACTGCCAGGAGCACCATGACAGGGGTATAGTATTTTGCAAATCGATCGATCGATTTTTGGCTTTTGGAATGGCGTGATTGGGCTTTCGTCACCATCTCAATGATACGATGTAGGGTGCTGTCAGCAACAAGATGTTTTACTTCAATCACGAGGTTTACACTGCCATTAACAGTACCGCTGTAGACCTCGTCGCTCTCCTGCTTCCAAACGGGCAGGCTCTCACCCGTGATAGGTGCCTGATTTATACCGCTCTGTCCTTTGAGTATGATGCCATCCATAGGGATGCGTTCACCAGCACGAACCAGGATTTGATCGCCAATCTCCAGGCTTTCAATAGGTACAAGATTTTCCTGCCCATCGACAAGTCTGATCGCATGGGTAGAAGCCAATTCAGTCATTTTGCCCAATGCACCTTTTGCCCGGGCATTGGTAAAACCCTCCAATGCTTCAGCCAGGTTGAACAGCAAAATCAATGTCGCTGCTTCAAAAAATTCTCCAATGACCACAGCGCCAATACCAGCAAGCGTCATCAAGAAATTAACGTTAAAAGTACGTGTTTTCCATAACACAATGACCCCACTGCGAGCAATTGGCCAACCAGCCAGGATCAACGCACCGACTTGTAAACTGATGACAAGCCACTCCGGGAATGCTAACCAGCCTAAGATCAATGACAAAAACACAATCAAAGCAGCAATCAAGGATAATTGTGTTTCCAAGCGCTTGATGATGAATCGCCAAAAACCGATCAGAGCATTTGGGTCTCTTTCAGGGGCTGTTGCCGCATCACGCGGATCCACCACTTCATAGCCCAATTTTTTGATCAGCTTTCGAAGAGCATTTTCAGGCATATCGCCAAGGACAGTCAGGGTTCCATCAAAGAAGGAAACTCTTGCCTCAAGAACATCCGGTAAAGCAACCATAGAAACCTCAAGCCTTTTGGCACAATCAATACAATCTAAACCGGAAATATTCAATATTGTTTCAACCATTAATATACTTTCCTCAATCAATCAGGACGTGCTCAAATGTCCTGATCAAAATATCACGGACGTGGTCATCTGCCAGGTCATAGAATACTTCCCGGCCAGCTTTCCTGTAGCGAACAATATCAAGCGCTCGGAGCAACCGTAATTGGTGCGAGACGGCACTTTGCGAGACGGTTAAATGATCTGACAAGTCGCTGACCCTGCGTTCGGATGCGAACAACATAGCCAGAATGCGCAGGCGGGTTGGGTCTGCCAGGGCTTTGAAGCTTTCTGCCACGACAAAAAATGTGTCTTCTTTAATCTGGTCAGTCTCGATCAGTTGTTGAATATCCAATTGTTGTGTCATCACTTATCCTTGAATATATGAGCATTTATTCATGTATTTATTTTAATCTATCAGCCGAAATTGTCAAGATAGCTTAAATATGAATATCAAGGTGATAATGGGAGAATAAATCAAGGGGCAAGAATCACTGTATCTCCCATGCAGTATAAAAACCTATCAAAGATGTTGAGATTTATTTTCAACTGGTATATGGGAAAATTGATCAATGGTTCTCAGGGATGAAACGCAGGATAATCCTTGTCGCCAAAAACGTCAGCCATTGTGATGGCTCCCGCTTCTGACCAAAATCCCAACCTCGCCAATCCATCCAGATTGATTCGGGTTGAAAACGCCCATCTGAATCTGCTTTTTCCCCTAAAATCTGTTTCATCTCCAAAACAGCCGGTTCGTTTCGAGCAGAAGGGATTTGCGACAGCACGTCCAGCACGTGCATGATGTCATACCAGACAAACGGTGCTTTGAGTTTGACGAACCCGGATCCCATGGCAAACAGGTAAGGCTTATTCGTTTTTCGAACTTCCCACAAGGATAATAATGTCCGCACCCCCAGTTGAATCAGTTCCTGATACCGATCACCAAATGGCAGCAAAGCTTTAACCATCAGAAGGTTAGCATATGGGCAGGGGTCTCCCTTTTTACCCGGACCACGAAACTGTCCCAAAGCTTGCGTTGCAGCGCAGGGCCAGCCAAACCCCATATCCACCAGGTCAGCCAAATAATCTGCAGCCTTCAGAACCTTTGGATGTTCACATCCAGCGATCTTTGCTGCTGCATACAAGGTGGACCCAGCATCACACAGCATCCAGCTCAGCTCATCCTCACCGCTCCCTCCAAAATGCTTCGGTAGATTGACCAGGATCTGGAAAGGCCCTTCTTCAGCCGTATTCGATAACACTGTGTTCATGATATCAGCCACCTGCGGATAGTCCATACGTAAACCGAGATCGGCGATAAAAACCAGCTTATGCAGCAGGTGACCAGCCTTTTTATGGTTTTTTAACGCAGCGCCAGGCCATTCAGATAATTCTGTCACCAGGCTCTGAATCTTTGGATGGCCAATCATTTCAGCATAAGCACACTTTACCGCAGGTGAGTCAGGGTCTTCATGTGAGATATCCAGTCTTGTTCGGTATGCCACCCACGGGTCAGCAGATAACAGCCATTGTACCGTTTCCATAACACTCCTATTTCAGGAAGTAAAAAAGCAATAAGTAAACTTTCAGCTGATCTCTTATATAAGGCTGGTGATCATCAGTGTTGCCAGCCCCAGGTATATGAAATAACCAAACGTATCCGTTGTGGTCGTCACTAAGATTGGAGAGGCTAAGGCTGGATCGAATTTCAACCGCTGCATCAGAAGCGGCACAACCACGCCAGCCAATCCAGCACACAACATATTCAGCAGAGTCGATCCGCCCACCACCAGGCCCAATAAGGGTGTGCCCTTCCAGAACAGGGCGATCACAGCCACGATCAAACCGATGCTGAGGCCATTCACAAGGCCAAGCAGCAGCTCACGCACGAGCGTCCGCAGGCCTTCCTTTGGGGCGATATCCCCCAGCGCCAGACCTCGCACTGTGACGGTCAGGGTCTGCGTGGCCGCACTCCCGCTGACCCCGGCGACGATCGGGAAAAATGCCGCCAGAACAGCCACCTGGGCAATCGTGTTTTCGAAAAGACTTAACACAGCTACAGAGATCATGGCTGTCAACAGGTTCAGCACCAGCCAGGGCAATCGCGTCTTCATCGCAGAAAAAAGCGGCACATCAGCTGGCTGCTCCTTTGGGATACCACCCAGGCGATAGATATCCTCAGTTGCCTCATCTTCCAATACATCCAGCAGGTCATCATAGGTTATCAATCCAACCAGCTTACCCACATCATCAACCACAGGCAGTGCCAGCAGGTCATAACGCTGCATCAATCTGGCTGCATCTTCCTGGTCAGCCTCAACCTTAACTGAAATGGGCTCTTGATCCATGATACCGCGAATGATTGTCCCGGGTTTTGCCACCACAAGGTCTCTTAGAGAAACCACGCCAACCAGAAAATCCTTTTCATCCTGGACAAATAGATAGTAAATATTTTCAGATGTAGGAGAAAGATGCCGCAAATGCCAGATAGCCTCATCAACCGTCATGTCCTGCTGGATGTGCACATCCAACGCAGTCATCACACCACCGGCAGTCTCATCCGGATGTTCCAGGAGGAAGCGCACTTCGTCCGATTCATCAATACGCTTCAGGACTTCTTCAGCCTGCTCAGATGAAATATCCCCCAGCAGGTCAGCCGCTTCGTCGGGTTCCATTTCATCCACAATCTCAACAAGACGATCTGTTTCCAAAAGGTTGGCGATCTCGAAAACGTCTTCATCCTCCAACTCCTCAAGAATATCAGCGGAGTCTTCGGGATCCAGAAGGGGCAGAATCTCCTGCTGTTGTTCTGGCGGCAGATCTGAAAAAACCTCAGCCTGATCTGAACGCCTCAGGGACTCAAGCAGGGTTGTCACCTCATCCCATTTCCCCTCTGAAAGGCCTTCGCGGATTTTTTCAAGGACATCATCCATACTGAATGTGTTATTGTCTGTCATTGCTGCCTCCCACAATCACTTTTACATAAAATAACCCATCACGGTGTGAATATTGTGATGGGTGAAAACTTCCACGAAGACAGTTCAGTCACGCATGTGGTTACATGGAAACCCCTCTACCAACCTGCGCGCTTGCATGACCTTTCGAATATCTATCACCATCAAAATCATCAACATCCATGACAGCTTAAGTATACACAAGAATTAAAGAAAAACCGGAAGATTATCTTTGGTTTTATATCTCAAAGATAATGATACACATGATGGTCGTTCATATTTGTTGGAGTGCGGACTCGACAGTGCGAAGCTCAGTCCGCCATGTTTGTCTTGCTGTCTTCACGTAAGCTTCACTGTACATGACCCACAAAATGTACTTCTTCATTTTTTAGATCGCGGACTCGACAGTGCAAAGCTCAGTCCGCTTTTGAGTTTAGGCGGGTTGAAACCCGCACTCCTAGAAAAACATGTCATGCATACTTCGCACGGTTCTCATGAACCCTGCATACACCTGATGCACCATGCTCGAAGAGCACTCTTTGAGTGAAGGCGCTTCAGGTTAAGTGCATGACCTTCTTGATATCATAAATTTTTTATAGGTCACGCAGACTTCGTCATGCGTGACAAATTACTTTTTGTTTATCTCAAGGCATATTCTCCAAAGCAAATGTCCACATATCAGAAAATTCTTCAATCAGTTTCTTGGTTGGCTTCCCAACACCGTGACCCGCACGGGTCTCGATCCGCATCAGGATCGGATTATCCCCAACCTGTGCAGCTTGCAGCTTCGCCCCAAACTTAAAGCTGTGTGCAGGAAAGACACGGTCATCGTGATCCCCTGTCATGACCATTGTGGGTGGATAATGAACACCCTCACGGATATTGTGATAGGGTGAATATTCTCTCAACGTTTCAAATTCCTCAGGGTCATCCGGTGAGCCATAATCCGAAACCCAGGCCCATCCAATGGTGAATTTATGGAATCGGAGCATATCCATCACCCCAACATTCGGCAGGCATACACCAAATAAATCAGGGCGCTGGGTCAGGCATGCCCCAATTAATAAACCGCCGTTGCTGCGTCCCCCTATCACAAGACGGTCTTTGCTGGTATAGCCTTTTCCAATTAAGAACTCAGCCGCAGCAATAAAATCATCAAAGACATTTTGCTTGTTTTGCTTCATGCCGGCTTCGTGCCATTCACGGCCGTATTCCCCTCCCCCGCGCAGCTGCGCCTGGGCATAGATCCCACCCATTTCCATCCAGACAAGGTTGGGAACGCTGAAACTCACAGGTATTGAAATATTAAACCCTCCGTAACCATATAAATAAGTTGGTGTATCCCCATCTACTTTTATATCTTTCCGATGGCTGATGAACAAGGGAATTCGCGTGCCATCCTTGCTCTCGTAAAACAACTGTTCGGTGATGTAATCCTCCGGATCAAATATTACATCAGGCTTTCGGTATTCCCTGTTTGTCTTTGTTTGAAAATCGTAGTGGTAGATCGTCCCCGGTGTGGTGAAGCCAGAAAATTGGTAGAAAGTTTCGGTATCGTCACTCCGGCCAGCAAACCCGATGACCACCCCTGGTCCAGGCAAGGCCAACTCCCCATGTGGTGTGCCGTCCACATTGAAAAAATGCACCAGGTTTGCCGCATGGTGCAAAAAGGTGCACACAAACCGGTTCCCTACATAGTCCACGTACTCAAGCTTGTCCTCAGCTTCTGGAATGACCTCAACCCAATTCTCTTGGGTTGGATTCCTCAGATCAATTTGCACCAACCTGTTCTGTGGTGCACAACAATCTGTTTGGAAATAAACTTTCTCTCCTTCATTGCCAACCATGATATATTCAGCATCAAAATCCGGGAGAAGTTCCACGACCTGTGAGTTCGGGTCAGACAGATCAAGATAAAACACGCCGTTCTCAGCCGCTGTGCCATGCCAGACGTAAATGACCAGGTAACGCCCATCCTCCGTCACTTCACCATTGAAACCCCATTCCTTTTGGTCCGGACGTTCATACACCAGCCGGTCTTCGGATTGGTCTGTTCCCAGCTTATGATAGTAAAGCTTATGGAAGTAGTTCGCCTGTTTGAGTGCATCTCCCTCCGGCGCATCATAACGGCTGTAATAAAAGCCCTCATTTTCCGCATCCCAACTAGCACCTGAAAACTTAACCCAGGAGATCGTATCCTCGAGGTCTTTTCCCTCATCGATGCTGCGGATATGCCAGGTTTGCCAATCTGAACCAGCATCCGAGAGTCCATACGCCAGGTAGTGTCCATCCCTGCTGATCGCTGTTCCGCTGAGGGCAACCGTACCATCCTCTGATAGCTTGTTTGGGTCAATCAATAATCTCGGTTCATCATCAAGGTTTTCCATCCAGTACAGGACATTCTGGTTCTGCAGTCCATTATTGAAGAAATAAAAATACCGTCCTGCACGCTTGAACGGCGGTGAGTATTTCTCATAATTCCATAACTCGGTCATGCGCTGAGTGATTTTCTTTCGTAAAGGTGATTGGTCCAGAAAATCATAGGTGATTTTGTTTTGTGCTTCAATCCACTCCTGGATTTCGTCACTCTCAAGGTCTTCCATCCACCTGTAGGGGTCTGGGACTTCCTGCCCATGAAGATTGTCAACCAGGTCTTGTGTTCTTGTATGGGGATATTTATAAGCCACTTTCCACTCCTATTGCTATCGTTTGTAATCTGCAATGTAATTGAATAAAGCTCCGGTCAGCAGGGCATCATCAACTGCCCTGTGTGAGTTGGGCAAGGGGATTCCGCAGGCTGCTCCTGCGGCCTCGAGCTTATGAAATCGGTAGCTCTTCTTTTTCTCTCTCCGTTTACCAAATTTTTCTATAATCTCACCATAAAATGCGGCATAAAGTTTCATCACACAGAAAAAGTTTCTATCATCCATCGGCCAATCAAGCCAGTAACGGGCGTGTGTCTGCTTGATCATCCGCAGGTCAAAATCCGCATTATACATACCCACAAACCGACCAGCCAGCACTGAGTGAAGATCATCCCAGATGTCTTTCCAACTGGGGGCATCAGCGACCATCTCTTCCGTAATGTGATGAATGGCGATTGAGTCCTCCGGGATTGGAATGACTGGTTTGAAGAACGATTCAAACAGGACATCCCCCGCTAAAGAGACCACGCCGATTTCGATCACAACATCGTTTGGTGCAAAACCAGTGGTTTCTGTATCGATGAATATCGGATCATAAGCCAGGATCTGCTGAGCACGCTGTATGACCCTTGGATGAGCGAGAGGAAACATAATGACCTTCTCTGTCGTGAGTTGATTGCAGAAAGTTTACCATATCCAGGAAAAACGAATCAGATGATCAGTAAGCCCTGCAAAGCCTGATAGACTGCAAAACCTGCCAACATAACCGCTGAGATCAGTAACAATCCCTTGCGCACCTTTTCACCCATCGTCCGCATTGTACTGAATAACAGGATTAAAATGATGTTGCAAATAATGAAGACCCCATAAAAACTGATCAAATATACCGCACCCCACAAGGGTGAGTGCGACCAGGCTTCCTTAAGATTTGGGCCATTGATCAAGCTCCAAAAAAGCCATGGACCAGGAGCCAGCAGGTTCATAGCAGTGGCTTTAAATAAAGTTTGCCATCCATTGGATACTTGAGTTATTTTAATATTGTCACCCTCTCGAAATGCCTTAAAGGATTCCCAGGCAAGATATAACAGGAATAAAGCACCACCAATGTGTAATACCCGGATGAACCCTGAAGGAATGTTGTTCAGCATCAGCATAACGATCAGGATGACCGGACCATCACTGACAAGCGGCGCAAAAGCAGCAGGGAAGGCACGCCTCCATCCTCCCTTGATGGCATAGGATAAGAAAACAGCCTGAAGTGGCCCTGGCGTAACCCCGGCGGAAAAACCTATCCCAACTGCTTTGATAATATAGGGAAATAACATGGATCAATTATACGACAATCAAAATCCCGCACTCCAGCCCAAGCTGTTTTGTTGCAGGAGTACAGACATTAATTGCATTTTTTCATAGCAACTCAGATTGGACATCGTATACGCAATCAGACGGACTAAAGTCCGTACTCCAAATTTCTCAAATTATGTTTTTTTAGGAATGCAGACTTTAGTCTGCTTATTATCCCATCAATTCAGACTGGTCATTGATTGCTCAATCAGACGGATTATAGTTCGTACTCCAACTCATGCGGCAGGCTTGATATCCTTCACATTCAACTGCAGGCTGCTGCGCCCATTGAATTCATTGATCTCAAATCGGTACGCCAGGTCAACCCTTTCAGGTAATTCCGCCATCCAGTGTCCCTGCCTGAAGGCAATCGCATCGAAAGTATTTGTCCCTGCCTGCAAAGTCAATTTTAAATGGCTGCCCTCACGTCCAACAGCCCTCGCAGAACGCACCCCCACATCAACAGAAGCAAATACCGGTTCCGGGTTGCTGAGACCGGTAGGCTCCAGCTTCTGCAGATCATCTAAAATCCCACCAATGTACTTGCCATTGAGTTTATCCAGCTTGATCATTCGATCAATCATCAGCTCTGGGAAAAGCTCAACCCCTTCAAGTTTTTCAGCGGCAATCTTCCGAAGCTTTACCACCAGTTCTTCCACGTTCTCATTCCGAACGGTGAATCCTGCTGCTGCCGCATGACCGCCGTGACGCACCAATAGGCCTGCACAGGCATCCAGGGCATGCGTGATATGAAATTCCGGTATTGATCGGCAGGAAGCTTTCGTAAAGCTTTCACCCTGGTGACCAACGATTGATGGCCGATAAAAAGAATCCACAAGTCGGGAAGCTGCCAAACCCACAACCCCTTCGCTGAAATCAGGATGTGCGGCAAAGAACAATACTGCCTCCGGGTCTTCACTTAGAACCATTTCTACTGCTTTCTCCCGGATATTGTGGGTGATTTCCTGCCGCTGCCGGTTATAGGTATCCAGTTTCTGAGCCAAATGACCAGCCTTAAAAGGGTCAGCAGTGATCAGGAGATCATATGCCTTCAGGGCAGATTCAAGCCTGCCAGCTGCGTTGAGACGGGGGCCCACAACAAATCCAAGGTTTGCAGCAGTACACTTTGAAATATCAATACGCGCCACCTGTGCCAGGGCATAAATTCCCTGCCTTGGTGTTTGGCGGATCTTATCCAACCCGGCTCTGACAAGCATCCGGTTTTCACCTTTCAGTGGGGCGATATCAACAACCGTGCCAATCGCCACGAGGTCAAGCCAATCTTCAGCGAAAACCCCTTCCACTGGAAATTCCTTTAGATATGCCTGAACCAGTTTATATGCCAGCCCCACACCTGCAAGGTTTTTTTCAGGATATGGATCTCCCGGCTGTTTGGGATCAATGACCGCCAACGCTGTCGGCAGTTCATCCCCGGGGACATGATGGTCTGTCACGATCACTTCCATCCCCAATTCATTAGCCAAAGCCACCTCTTTGAGAGCACGCACACCGCAATCAACCGTGATAATAAGGTCAGTTCCCCCTTCAGCTAAATGCCGGATAGCCTGGCTGTTCAGGCCGTAACCTTCTTCATACCTGTCGGGAATATAAGGGGTCGCTTCAACACCGACGCTTGAAAAGAAACTGATCAACAGCGCAGTTGATGTGATGCCATCAGCATCGTAATCCCCATAGACAACCACCTTCTCTTCTTCATAAATGGCTTGATTTATCCGGGAAACAGCTTGCGTCATTCCAGTGAACAGAAATGGGTCGATTGAGAAGGGAACGGTGCCTGTTAAAAACGCCTCTGCAGATTCGGGATCCCGATAGCCCCGGTTATATAAAAGCTGACGCATCAGTGGTGAGAAATCATGCAGTGCATTGGATACATCATCAGGGATCAAATGGTGAATTTTCCATCTTTTGGGTAAGGGATTGTGATCAGTGCTTGAAGTCATAAGTGCTTTCAGTAGATTTTTAGATTGGTAGGATTATAACCCATGAAGCACTAATCAATTTCTCGTGTAACTGAGCCATCCATAACTAATATGTAGGAAGATCCCCGGGATTTTCGAAAATCCCGGGGATCTAGAAAACCAGGTGCCTCCCCATAATCCGATAAACCCGATAAAATAAGAACACTTATGAACGACCTCCAAATAAATCTCCCCCTGGACCAGGTGCTGGTTGGTGACTGCCGCCAGCTTCTTGCTGATATCCCAGAAGAATCCGTTGACCTGATCTTTGCAGACCCCCCATACAACCTACAGCTGGAAGGTGAATTATGGCGTCCGAACATGACCAGGGTGGATGGGGTGGATGACGATTGGGACCAATTTGAGAGCTTCAACCAATATGACCGTTTCACCCGTGAATGGTTAACTGCCTGCCGCCGGGTCCTCAAACCCACCGGAACCCTGTGGGTGATCGGTTCTTATCATAATATCTACCGTGTTGGCAAGATCCTTCAGGACCTCAACTTCTGGTTCCTGAACGATGTCGTTTGGGTCAAATCGAATCCCATGCCCAATTTCCGCGGCGTGCGTTATACCAACGCACATGAAACGCTTTTATGGATGCAAAAAGAGAAGGGTGCAAAGTACACCTTTAATTACCACGCCATGAAAGGATTGAATAACGACCTTCAGATGCGCAGCGATTGGTACATCCCAATTTGTACCGGCAAGGAGCGCCTGAGAGATGCTGACGGCGAGAAAGCGCACCCGACTCAAAAGCCTGAAGGCATTCTTTATCGAGTGATCCTGTCCAGCTCAAATCCTGGTGACGTTGTGTTGGACCCATTCTTTGGTACAGGAACCACTGGAGCTGTTGCACGCAAACTTCACAGGCATTTCATCGGCATTGAAGTTGAAGAGAAATATGCTGAACTGGCAATGGCACGTGTTAACGATGTGGTTCAACTGGAGTTTGACCCTCCTATTTTTATCACACCCAACCCGCGTCAAAAGAAACGGATCCCGTTCAGCGTCCTGGTAGAAAACGGGCTGCTGGAACCCGGACAGCTGCTGTATTTTGGATCAGAGGGAGGATTAACTGCCAGGGTTTTAGCGGATGGCAAACTTGCCTTCAATGGACAGCGCGGGTCAATTCATCAAATTGCTAAAAGCATTCACAACGGCCCCAGCAACGGCTGGAAGCTGTGGTACTACTGGGATGAAAAAGCTCAAAGAAGGAGACAAATCGATCATCTGCGTGAGATCGTTCGAAAAGAAATCAATCCTGCAGCTAATCCTGCAGAATCAAGTTAGAATTATGCACAAACAATAGAAAACAAAGGATAAAAAATGACACAGAAAATTGAATACACCCAGGATCCATGGAGTCTGAAAGACCTGTTTGATGGGTACGATGACCCAAAATATGAGTCTTTATTTGACGAAATCAAGCAAGGTGTTGAAGCATTCCAGGCTTTCCGGGAACAGCTCAAAGCTGATATCAATGAAGATTTATTCAAGGATATCATCACAACCTACGAACAGTTTTATCGAAGAATGAGCCGGTTGAACGGTTTTGTACAGCTTGCCTTTGCTGCAGATACACAGGATCAAAAAGCGCAAGCCGAAGTTGCGCGAGTGGATCAATTCCAGGCTGAGGTCGGCAATCAAACCATCTTTTTCAGCCTGTGGTGGAAAGCCCTTGATAATGAAAACGCCCAGCGCTTATTGGCAGCTTCCGGTGATTACAGCTACTGGCTGGTAGCCATGCGCAATTTCAAAGATTACACACTGAGCGAACCGGAAGAGAAGATCATCAATATCAAGGACGTCACAGGTGTGAACGCCCTCAATATGCTGTATGACTCGATCACCAACCGGTACGTATTCGAAATTGAAGTCGATGGAGAAGAGAAAAAACTCACACGCGGTGAACTCTCAGTCCTGGTCAGAGAACCGAATCCTGACCTGCGCGCAAGAGCTTACAAGACCCTGTTTAAAGTCTATGAGAAAGACGCCCCCATCCTTGGTCAAATCTACCAGGCAATTGTCCGTGACTGGCGCAATGAGAATATTGATCTGCGCGGGTTCAAAACACCGCGCGGTGTTCGCAACCTGATCAATGATATCCCGGATACGGTTATCGACACCCTGCTGGACGTCACCCGGCAAAATGCGAAGCATTTTCAACGCTTCTTCCGCCTGAAAGCGAAACGGATTGGCATGGAAAAACTTCGCCGCTATGATATTTACGCCCCTGTGACCAAATCGGATAAAAAGTATTCATACAATGATGCGGCAGATATTGTGATGGAGTCTTCTTGGAATTCGACCCCAAGTTTGCTGATATGGCGAAAGAAATCCTTGATGCAAATCACATCGACAGCGAGGTCCGTAAAGGCAAGATGGGCGGCGCATTCTGTGCCACCATCACACCGGACCTGACCCCCTGGGTTTTGCTTAATTACCAGGGGAAGCCAGACGATGTCGCTACCATGGCACATGAATTAGGGCACGGTATCCACTCCCTGATGGCTCGGGAACATACGGCACTCACCCAGCATGCCTGCTTACCTCTTGCAGAAACAGCTTCCACTTTCGCCGAGATGACACTGGTTGACAAACTCCTATCTGAGGAAACAGATGAAGCTGTACGAAGAGATCTGCTCTTCCGCCAGATGGATGATGCCTTTGCGACCATTCTGCGCCAGAACTATTTCTCCATGTATGAGAAGACAGCCCACAACATGATCTCTGAAGGTGCACAGGTTAAAGACCTGGCAGATGCCTATATGAAAAACCTCGAGAGCCAGTTCGGTGAATCGGTTGACCTTGCGGACGAATTCCGCTGGGAATGGGTAATGATCCCTCACTTTTATAATGTCCCCTTCTACGTGTATGCTTATGCTTTTGGACAGCTTTTGGTGCTGTCGCTCTACAAGCAGTACCAGGAAGAAGGTGATGCTTTCAAGCCGCGTTACATGAAGATCCTCTCTTCTGGTGGGTCGATTGCGCCAGTTCAATTACTGCACAATGCCGGTATTGATGTGACAACTGCTGATTTCTGGCAAGGCGGTTTTGATGTGATCGACAGCATGGTCACCAAACTGGAGAGCCTTTCGTAAGACGCATAATCAATGTTTAACGGTTGCACAAAATCAACGTGTTGGATGCGCGACCTGGATCGAGTAAGGCAAATAAGAGACAAACGTAGAGACGTTGCATGCAACGTCTCTACGAAATCTGAGACAGGTAAATAAAATGAAAAAATTTTGGAACATCTTTGGCTGGGTCGTAACGATCATCTTGCAGATTGTCGTTTGTTTATTACTCCAGGAGATTTTTCGCAGTTATGTATTCCCAGGTCAGGTCACCAAAACAGGCGAATTTATTATCATCCCCCTGTTGATCTGGGCCAGTGTTGTGGTTGGTGTATACGGTATTGGAATATTGAGTCTCCTGATCAGGAAAACCACACCCCTTAGAGCCGGTTTACGTTTTCTAAGTTCGGCAGGCCTGGCGCTGCTCCCCCTGGGACTTCTGGTCCTTCTTGGCCTATCGGTTGGCTTTGAAAATCAACAAGACTTCCAGGAAATTGTCCTTGACAGGATGGTCTCCTATTATTCCAACCTCGCCATGGTTTTTGCATTTCTCGGGTTTTATATCCCCAATTGGTTAAAGTTTGTTCAACCTAAAAAAGCGAATCAAAAGAAGTAGCCAGTATCCTTCAAACCCTCAATCTGACACATTTATAGAGGACAGCCTGCCCATCAATCTCTTTGTATTCTCATAAAGGTCGCGGTAAATCTCATAAAGGGGTGCATATTTTTCGTGATTGGTGGGGTCTGGCACAATTTCTTCCGCATATTCAATCCATTTCTGGCTTTGCTGAAGATTATCATAAACACCAGCGCCAACACCAGCCATAAGCGCATCACCATATGAAGCCCCAATTTGCTGTTTTGGGATGAGCATTTTAACATCGGCAATATCACTGATGATTTGCATCCATGCTTTATTCTTTGTCGCACCCCCTACACCAAGGATGCGCATGGGTGTGACTCCGTTTTTGTGCATCACATCGATATTATGACGCACCCCGAACCCGATGCTTTCAAGCAGAGCGCGGTACACATCCGCACGTGTATGTTTTAATGTCAATCCAAATAAAATCCCCTTTGCATCCGGGTCCTCAAAAGGTGTTCTTTCACCCTGGAAATATGGAAGAGCAATCAAGTTGTTAGCCCCTGAAGGGGATTGCGCCAGGAGCTGTGCCAACGCCGCATAGGCATTTTCGCCGCTCTGGCGCTGCTGTTCGAGTTCAAGGGGTGAGAAATTATCCCTGAACCAGCGAGTCAGGCTGCCTACAGTCGCCATCCCTCCAACAACTGCAAATGTATTTGGCATCATCCAATTCAATCCCCAGAAGTGTGGCGTGCGGATGAGGTGTTCTGTCCTTATAATGAGGGAGTTGCTGCTGCCAAACATCATCATCATGTCGCCGGTTATGTTCAATCCAGCACTGATCGCTTCCGCGCCTGCATCAATCGTCCCGGCGATCACCGGCGTACCTTCCGCCAGCCCGGATATCTTTGCAGCTTCTGCCGTGACCTCACCTGCTATGTCGCAACCCCAGATTATTTTAGGCAATTTATTGATTGGATTGATGCCGGCCACTTCACGATCAACCCAGGAGATTTTTTCAATGTCCATCAGAGGCGCGTATGAACACGCCGAATATACATCAACGGTTGCCTGACCAGTCAATTTAAACACTATATAAGAATGACTGTTGAATATCCACCTGGCGCGATCATAATTATCTGGTTCATTGTTTTTGAGCCATAGGATTTTCGGCCCGGTTGAAGAAGATGAAAGTTTGGATCCGCTCAGCTGAAAAATCTCATCCGGACCCAACACCTCTTCATACTGCCTGATCTCTTTCTGTGAGCGCGTGTCAATACCATATAAAATGCCTGCGCGTAGCGGTTTCCCCATTTCATCCACGGGCAACACGCAGGGTCCAATACCCGAAACACCAACCCCAGCAATCGCCCTCGGATCAACGCCTGTTTTATTGATGATGTTGTTGCTGATCTGCACAAATTCCCCCCACCAAATCTGATCTGCATCATGCTCAACCCATCTCGGATGGGGCATGGACAGGCTGTGCTCAATCACATGAGAAGCGAGGACTTCCCCATTTGATGCATTCACCAACACACCCTTTGATGAATATGTACCAATATCAACGCCTAATAAGTATTTCTCAGTCATCTGAATATCCAATCACTTCACGTCAATCGATATCAGCAAGGATCTGTTTTCCCAGGTGTATCTACTCAACCAGAAAGGAACTTCACATATCGTGCGGTTATCTCCCGCGGTCGGGTGATTGCTCCACCGACAACAACTGCTGTTGCACCTGCATCCAGGGCTTGCTTGACCTGTTCAGGTGTATGATAGCGCCCCTCTCCAAACACCGGTACTTTTAACTCGCTGGGCAAGCTGCTTTACCAACTCAATATCCGGCATGCCCCCCTGTGAACTGTAAGCCGTATATCCGGAAAGCGTTGTCGATACGACATCCGCACCAGCCGCCTCCGCAGCAATCCCTTCTGACAGGGTCGAGATATCCGCCATGACCAGGCAATCTGTCTGTTCATGGATCATCTTTATCAATGTAGGGACATCTTCTTCGGGATGTGGCCTTTCAGTTGCATCAAGGGCAATCATATCCGCACCTGCCTTTACCAGGGCGAGGGCATGCTTCCAGGTTGGTGTGATGATCACAGGTGTATCAGGAAGAACCTCCTTGTACAGTCCGATCACTGGCAGGATGACGGCTCCCTTTATCGCCTGCACGTCCACCGGGGTATTGGCTCGGATAGCACATGCACCACCGCGCTGTGCCGCTATCGCCATTTTGGCCATGATATCCGCACCAAAAAGCGCTTCATTCTCTAAAGCCTGGCAGGAAACAACCAATCGCTTATTAACCTGTTGGATAAAATCATTCAATAATTGTGCACGATCTGCATCATTCATTATTCACAATTCCTTATTCGAGATTATTCCTGCCGTTGATATCATTAATTTCATTGCTGTCACACACCTCACCTAAATTTCTACAACTGCTTTCTTCTCAATCGATTCCAGGGACGCCATGACCATTTTTAACGCTACAAGACCATCTTCGCCGGTCACCGGCACAGGTTTATCATCCAGAACGCAATCCACAAACGCACGGTCCTCTTCAATTAACCCCGGGGCTGTTGACGGGAACTTATGCCCTGATTCAGTGTAAATTTTCAAGCCCTGGCTGGCAAGGTCCATATTTAAACTGCCTTTATCACCAATGATATCCAGTTTAAAATCCCTGCCCCCTGGATGATTATCCGGCAGCTTCCATCCAATGTGCGCACATCCCACCACACCGTTGGCGAATTTGATGATTGAGAAGGTTTCTTCTTCATTTGGAAAATCACGTTCGGTGCTTGTTGATGCTTCTGTATATATCGAAACCGGTTCACTCCCTACGATCCAACGCATGGCATCAAAGTCGTGAATGCCCAGGAAATGCAATACACCACACCGCCCTCCAATTCGTTTTGCCTGCCCCGCAACATTCAAACGACGGGCAAAAACACTGATCATCTGACCAAGCTTTCCCTCAGCAACAGCAGCTTTCGTTTTCAGGTAATGCGGGACAAACCGGAGTGTAAACCCAACCATTAGCTTTACGCCAGCTTTCTCGGCAGCATCCATCATGGCAAGTGCATCCGCTTCGCTCGTAGCGATAGGCTTCTCAACCAGTACATGAAGGCCGGATTGTGCAGCCAGAATACATGGATCACGGTGCAGGTCATCTGGCGTGGCAACCACAACAGCTTCTAAACCCTCATGCTTGAATAGCTCTTTATAGTCCGTATAGGGTTCTGCATGATATTTCTCTGCTGTCACGTTAAGGACAGCTTCATTAACATCCGCAACAGCCACGATCTTTGTCTGTCGAATAGCTGATAACACCTGGCAATGCTTCTGCCCAATCGCACCAAGCCCTATCACACCGATGTTCAAAGTTTTCACAGGTAACTCCTTATTCTTATAATAATCAATAATTTCACTATTTCTTTCACACTGATTCCCAATCAAAAGATGGAATTCTGTTGGTGAAAATCGCCTTCCATGCCACCCCATCGTGTTCAAACAAACTATACGAGGCATTGTTGAAGAAAAAATGACTGGCCTGGTCTATGGACAGGTTCAGCATACTTCCCACCAGCATCCGCATGAAATCGCCATGAGAACAAACCACAACCGTTTCCTCCCGGTGATCTGTCAAAATCTGGGCGATAAATTCATCTGCTCTTTTTCGAACTTCTGCCAGCGTTTCTCCTCCTTCAGGATGAAATTCAGAAATTGGTTTATTGAATTTTGCCAGCATGTTCAAAAACACCTCAGCTGTCCTGCCATCCCACACCCCGCAATCCCACTCCCTGACCAATAGGTTCTGTTCCACGATGAGGTCATGATATTTCGCAATGGCTTCTGCCGTCAAAAAAGCCCTGCGAAGATCACTTGACACCACATGGTCAATCTGGAATGAACGAAAATGCTGACCCAGCAGCTCAATTTGCTTCTCCCCCAAAACTGTCAGAGGGCCATCACTGGCCCCCTGTAAGCGGAATTCCGCATTGGCAAAAGTTTCGCCATGTCGAATTATTATTACTCGCGTCATATCTACTAATTCTTAATCAGGTTCTTCTTCAACGAAACTGTAATCAATGATTGCTTTTTATGAATCCAGCCGGTTTTTCACTTCTTCAATAAAGATCGTCAAAGCGCGTTCCACAGCACCTTTACGGGCACCAAACATCAATTTTTGACCTACAGCGTTTAGTGGGTACGCAAAAATTTGGATCGTTGTTTGCCCTGACTCCTCTTCCACAAACGTCATCTCAAATTGGCTGCGGTCCCCCAGTGTTTCACCTTTCATCCGCTTATACATTTGAGCATGAAGCAGTTTCTTTTCAGGTTCGTTTTTCAGGATTTTTCCGCCCAACTCCTTAGCGCACACAAATGCAGCTCGATAAACGTCCGTAAATGGATGATCGAAAACCTCTGTTCTCTTTTTTTCATAAGGCATGAATCATTTCTCCTCAATCACAACTTGCTTATAAATATTCTCAACCACTGCCAGGGACGGCATCCCTGTTCCTGGCTGGTTTGCAGCAGCCGTACCGCATGCAATGGACCAGGGCAGTGCCGCACCTATTGTATCACCAATACTCATCCGCCAGATCAAACCCGCCACCATGGCATCACCTGCACCAACAGGATTTTGAATTTCAATTTCCGGCGGCTTACCAAACCAGGTTTCGCCAGATGCGCTCAGAAAAGCCCCATCTTCACCTAAAGAGACAAGGACGTTAGGTACTCCCTGTCCGTGAAGCTCTGCGACAACATCAGGTAAATACTCCCTATCACTGACTTCCTTTCCCAGAAGGAAGTTCAATTCATGAATATTGGGTTTGATCAAAAAGGGTTTCTCCTGAATGCCCAACCGCAAAGGCTCTCCGCTGGTGTCCAGGATGGCAAACGCACCAGCCTGATTGATCTGCTGAATGATCCTGGCATAGATATCATCCGGTACAAGATTTGGCAGGCTGCCGGCCAGAACCCAAAAATCCCCTGATCGAACCAATCCTTTGATTTTATCTAGCAATGAATTGATTTCATCCTCTGATACATCAGGTCCTTTTTCGTTTATTTTTACATGATGGCCATCTGATTTACCAACAATGCTGTTATTCGTCCTGGTCTCACCCGCAATAATCGTCAAGTCGACCCATATTCCCAACCCCCTCAATCCTGCCTCAATGACTTCGCCCGTATGGCCACCCACAAAACCCAGTGCAGTACTCTCAACCCCTAAAGATTTCAGCATGCGTGAAACATTGAATCCTTTGCCCCCAAAGTCGATCCGCAAATGGTTCATCCGCATGATCTCATCAATGATGAGCTTGGGAACCTGATACTCCTTGTCTAACGCTGGATTTAATGTGACCGTATAGATCATACCCTGTTCACTTTTCCCTAAATTATCCTGATGTCCTTACCATCTTTTTTCCTTACAGCCAAACCCAGTCCAACCAAAATACCCACGCTGGTGGTGAATATGATTACCGCAGTCTTTCCCCATCGTTCAAATATCACCTTTCTCAACTCAAGGCTGATCATGAAAACAGAGAACATTAAAAGGACCTTCAGGAAATCAAATAAAATCTCTCTGAACGTGCGTTTCTTTTTCCAGGAACGAACGAGAACTGTTATCAATGCCGCAAAGACACTCAGAATTAACGCCATTAAAATAATCTGGTGGGGTCTGAGGCCCTCTGTAAAACACACCATAGTAAAGCCCAAGCGCGGCACCGATGAGGACAAATTGCATATATATTCGATATTGACTCTTGTTGTTTTCCATTTTCTTATTCTTTCATATTCCAAAACTTTTCAATGAGCGCTTGTTCAGCCTCCAAAGTCCAGGCGTTATTGTCACCTAACTTCTCAGCGATTTCGGGATAATGCACATGCATCACGTCCAAACCTGTCAGTGGGAAGCCGGTAACCTGCGGGAATATCACGACCTTCCCGGCATACCTCCCCGTCATCATGGCATCCATTCCATCCACTGCGGTTTCCATCCCGCCAACAGCAGCAACCGAGAGGATTGGTGAGAGATTTCCTTCAATCGTATTTTGAATGACAAGGATCTGATCATCCATTGTGGAACCTGAAGTGCCGGTTAACTGCTGGTTACTAAAATAAATATTGCGGATATCAATATTGATTTTTGTCCCTGCTTGAGCTCCAGCAAAAAGAACCAGCATGCCATCAGGCCCAACCAGCTTGAATGATGCTTCCATTAATGGCCCGGACGGCACGCAAACCACCACATCGTCCGCTAACCGGTGATGATTCACACCCTTAAGAAAAGAATCAATGGATTGGTCTGATGCAGTGGGATTGAAGCATAGAATTTCCTTCTCGTTTCTCGCCGCAATTGGTTTTGTAAACTCCCCTAACGCTTTCAAACGGGCTTCATCCACATCTGAGGCAATGATCCGTTTCGGCCCACCCTCCATCTCCAAAGCACGCTGAACATGCATCTGGCCCATTGGACCACCCGCACCGACAACGACAAGCGTGCCGCCATCTGCCAGATCACAGCGGTTGCGAACCTCACCATATGATGCAGCGATATCCGTTCCGCTATTTCCAATATAGGTTGTGTAGTGATAGTGGATCCTGCTGGCATCAATCATTACAGGCCCATCCAGGGGTTGTTTCCCTACAATATTTAAAGTGCCCCGGAAGGCGATCAGGTTTGCTGCTTCACCTACCAATGCTGCAGATTTAGGCTCCAGCAACACAATATCATCAAACCCTTCATTATTACAAATACGTGCGTTGATACCCCTGAAATCCCCAGATGAAAGGTTGTTGATCTCCAACAGCTCTGTTCCGGGTTTGATTTTTCTTTTCACCAGTGCCTTGAACCTTGGTGACACATCAGAGATGACGATCTTTTTGGGTGCGTCAAGTCCGTGTGAAAACTCGTATAACCCTTGATCCCGTTTATTCCCCAAGATCCACATGGATCCACCCGGTTTAGGCGACAGCCTGCGGCGTTGTGTGTAAGCAGCAACAACACATGCCCAGGGTTCCGTCAATGCAGATTCTGCGTAGCTCAGATCACCTTCAAAGGGGATCACATAGGCACCGTCATCGGCATTCAACACCTCATCACCAACAAGGTGGTACTGGATCAAACCGCCTGGAACCGTGTAGCCATAAGCAGTGCTTCTTTTATTATGATAGATATCAGGCTGAATGGCTAATTTTTGCCCCGGGAAATATTGTCCAGCCAGCTTTGAACCCACCTTGATCACCGTCATAGCTGCCTCATGCCCCAGCCGCGTGGGATTGGTTTTCAGGTCCCGGTTATACAGCTTTGGATGCGCGCCCCCCTGCTTGATCAGCTTCACATCGGAAAAACACATCCCCACAGCATCAATCCTGACCAGCAGTTGATCGTCAGCGGGTTCGGGGATGGGTTGGACCTCAGGTTTTCCATCCTTTCCAATATTCTCCAAACCTGCACCATACATGTTCCATAAAATTGTTTCTTGTGGGATTGAATAATTTAGATTTTGATATTTCTTAAATTTTCCAGTCATTCTCATTCCTTATGTCTGTTTTCCTGGTTTTATCATACCTAATAAAAATATTAATAATGCAGTTAATTTGTTGGTTTTCTGCTCAACAAACCATAATACCAGTAGATCGAATTGCGAACTAATTTATCGGATAAAAACCTTTCTTCTGCTCTTCCTCTTAAATAGCACATCTATCTCGCCTTAATAAAGGCGGACATATCTTTATTGATTGATAACCGTTAGCTTTTTTTTGAGATTTTTGAGTGCCCAAAAGCCTTTGAGCCATTACTCTTCTTCAATGGGGCTATTCAGCTTTTCAAGGATCAGTTCCGGATCCTCGGTTTTCGCCAGCAACTCTGCTGTTTCAATATCCTCCACAACTTCTGCAAGGTTCTGCAGCACCTGCATATGTTCATCGCCAGTTGCTGCTATGCCGACGATAAGATAAACCATATCGCCCGGATGCCACTCAACACCTTCCGGCACCTGAAGTACCGAAATCCCGGTTCGATTGACCAATCCCAGATTTTTAAATTCCCCGTGGGGGATTGAAACACCATTTCCTACAAAAGTGGACATTGTCTTCTCACGTTCAAGCATGCTGTCCACATAACCCGGTTCCACACAGCCTGAACTGACCAGCAATTCCCCTGCAGCGCGGATGGCTTCTTCTTTCGATTTAGCTTTCGCTTGAACGCGGATTGTTTCCAGAGATAATATATTTTTCATAGATATTTTCTTTAGTAAATAAAAACCTTAATTTCTTGGAGCATCTTCACTCCATAATGGTTTTTTATCCTGACCATCACCCCATCTTAGAAAGGGGATCAATAAATCAGTTATTAATAGAAATCTCTCTTCCCTCTACAAACGCCTGAACAATCTTATCAAAAATCGGATCATTAAAGAACATTTTAAACCCAACGATAACCGCATCGGGAGCTTGAAGCCTTACAAATTCTTAATGCCATTATGACAAACAATGAATTTGGCAGTAGAAGGAATCGTTGCCGTCGCTTTGTGAATAATATTAACATCTTTCAAGCCTGCTTTTTTAAATTTCTTTTTAAGCGAATTAACACTCATCAGGCTAGAACCAACACCCGCTTCACAAGCTAATATGATCGTTTTAATGTCAGATGTATGAATTGATTTTCCCATTACTCAACCTCTCCTATAGATATTTTGTAAAGTTAATAATGAATTGGGTCCTTGCAAAACAAGGACCCAATTATTTCGTTCGATTACAGGCCGGGGATGCCTTCCAGTTCTTCTTCCTCTCCTTCTTCCTCTTCTTTCACAGGAAATGCTCTGAGGAGCAGCCAGCCAACCAGGAAGGTACCTACCGCCCCAAGCAGGACACCCATAAGGACCTGGAAGTGCCATCCTTTTGGCGTCATCGCCAGGTAAGCAAAGATGGATCCGGGTGAGGGTGTGGCGACCAATCCTGCATTCGTAATGACCCACCAGGTATTCGCAAGCAACGCACCTGCATACATGGCCAAGATCATAATGGGATGAGCCAGCACATAGGGGAAGTAGATCTCGTGGATGCCGCCCAGGAAGTGAATAATGATCGAGCCTGGTGCAGAATCTTTCAGGAGACCTTTCCCGGCAACCCAGAAAGCAACCAACAAACCAAGGCCTGGGCCAGGATTCGATTCCAGCATGAAGTGAATGGCGCGCCCGGTTTCCTGGGCAGCAGCAGCACCCAGCGGTGCAAGCACTCCGATGTTAAGGGCATTGTTCAGGAACAACACCTTTGCAGGCTCAACGATCAACGCCACCAGCGGTAATAACTTTGCATTGACCATCCACTGCACGGCTGCCCCAGCCACATTACTGACAGCTGTCACGAACGGACCAATCCACAGGACTGCCACCATGGCCAATAGCGTACCAAGAATACCCAGTGAGAAGTTGTTGATCAGTAGCTCAAATCCGATCGGGATCTTCGGCTCCAGGAAGTCATCAACTTTCTTCAATATCCAGCCAGAGATGGGGCCCATGATCATGGCACCCATGAATTGTGGGATGGATGACCCAACAATGGTGCCCATGGTTGCCACCGCACCAATCACGCCGCCCCTGTGGCCACCAACTGCTCGACCACCGGTGTAACCGATGAGAATGGGCAGCATGTAGAGGATCATGGGGCCAACAAGTGCGCTGAATTTCTCACTTGGCACCCAGCCTGTGGGGATGAATAGCGCTGTGATCAAGCCCCAGGCGATGAAAGCGCCAATATTGGGGACGACCATAGACGCAAGAAAACCACCCCATTTTTGAATACGAGCTTTAAAATTCATTGTTTTCTCCTTGATAAAAAATAGAAACGATTAGGAACGGATAAAAATGGTCTTCAATCTGTAATCTTCTCTCCTTTCTCTAAGCCCCTATTTGAAAACTGAATATGATGATATCACACCATAAAATTTCAAAGAAATTGTATCATATAATATAAAATTTATCCGAATTTCAAGAGGTTGTTAACAAAAAACTTATCGCCCATATTTCCTGCAGTGAAACTGCTGCAGTAAAAATATGGCATAATGAAGAAGCTTATATTGCATTAACACAAACATCCTTTCAAAGTCACGCATATCAGGCTTAATTTTTTGACTGGATTCGAAAAATCAAGGACCTTTAGTAATGTATAAAGTCATCAATGGAAAAATACTGTCGCCTTCCCCCCTTCCTGATGGGTACGGCATATTCATTGAAAACGGCGTCATCAGGCAGATTGCCCCACAGGATGCCCTTCCCGAACAGATCGCTGAAATCAATGCACATGGCAATTGGGTCATCCCGGGTTTGATCGATATCCATATCCATGGAAGTTCGGGCGTAGACACCATGGCTCCTGACCCTGATTCCTTTCCCGCCCTGTCGCAGTTTCTTACTTCCAATGGGGTGACCAGCTTCCTTCCGACCACGGTCACCGCATCGAAACAGGATATTACTGCGGTGCTTAAAAGCAAGCCAATTTAAACAAGATCGGCCCGGCGCACGCCTGTTGGGACTGCACCTTGAAGGACCCTATCTACAGGCTCAATATCGCGGTGCGCAGGTCGAGCGCTATTTACGGGATGCTAACCCGGAAGAATATCTGCCGTGGCTCCAATCAGGTTTGGTCAAGCTGATGACGGTGGCTCCTGAAATCGATGGCGTCACGAAGCTCATCCGGACCGGTACATCCATGGGGATAAAATTTTCGGTTGGACACAGCAACGCTTCTTACGAAACTGTCCTGGAATCCATAGGAGCAGGACTGAATCAAGCCACACACACCTTCAATGCCATGCCGCCGCTTCATCATCGGAAACCTAGTGTATTAGGCGCTGTTTTGACTGATGACCGCGTGTACTGCCAGGTCATCGCTGATGGCATTCATCTGCATCCAGGTATTGTCAAATTGATTTTTAATGCCAAAAGTGTTGAAAAAACCATTTTGATCACCGATGCAATAGGGGCAGCCGGTATGCCCAACGGAAACTACAACCTCGGTGAAGAACCGGTTTCCGTTAAAGATGGTGTTGCCCGAACCAATAGTGGTGCGCTGGCTGGCAGCACACTGATTTTAAAGGATGCCCTACTGAACAGTGCGATGTTCACCGGAATGCCCTGGCAAGACCTGCTTCCTTCTGCAACCAGTGTCCCAGCAAAAAGCCTGGGAATGGAAGACCAGATTGGTGTGCTTCAACAAGGCGCTAAGGCAGATATCGTGATCATGGATGATCGGCTAAACCCTCAGCTTACAATGGTCTCCGGTCAAATCGTTTATCAAAAATAGGATCGTTAACCAGTCCTCCCCATACCCTGTATCCTCTAGTAACCATCTATAGGAACTTCCTCAATTTTCCGTTACAATTTGGGGGATTGCTACCTCTGAAGGAGAGCTACCATGTCAGAAAACACCATCCGAGAATTAGACCAGGGCTTGATCATTCGCCGTGCCACTCCTGAGGATACCCAGCCTCTGGCAAGTTTTAATAAGGAGATCCACGCTGATTGGGATTGGGTCGGCGTTGGCGTTGAGGCCTGGACTCTGGATTTGATCAGCGGGGAAGGTCCAACCTTCGAAACAGGGGATTTCACGGTCGTCGAAGACACCAAAACAGGTGAAATCGTCTCTAGCTGCTGCACGATCTCTCAAACCTGGTCATATGAAGGTATCCCATTCAAGGTCGGTCGACCTGAACTGGTTGCGACAAAAGAGGACTACCGCCGGCGGGGATTGGTGCGGCAGCAGTTTGAGATCCTGCACGAATGGAGTGAAGCCCGGGGTGAACTGGTTCAAGTGATCACGGGCATCCCATACTACTACCGACAATTCGGCTATGAGATGACACTGGACCTGGATGGCGGTCGCTCGGGTTACGAGATCCATATCCCAAAATTGAAAGAGGAAGAAACCGAACCATATACTTTCCGATCGGCAACACTCGATGACCTTGATTTCCTGAAAGCAACCTATGACCTGGGCTGCCAGCGAAGCATGATATCTGCTGTCTGGGATGAAGAAACCTGGCGGTATGAACTGGAAGGAAAACGAAAATACAATATCAACCGGCGGGATATTTTCATCATCGAAAATGAAACAGGCGATTCAGCCGGTTTTTTTGGAACGCCGCCCATAAAATGGAAAGGCTTATCAGCCCTGACAGTCTATGAATTGTCCCCCGGTTTTTCGTGGTCTGAAGTGACACCCAGCGTGGTGCGGTTCCTTTGGCACAGAGGTGAGGAACTGGCCAAGGAACAAAAAGCTGACCAGAATCAGTTTGGTTTTTTCTTAGGGGACACCCATCCGGTTTATGACGTACTGGCATCAAAGCTGCCCAGAGAACATAAACCGTATGCATTTTATGTCCGCGTTCCGGATTTGTGCGCCTTTATCAGGACAATTCAACCCGTTCTGGAAAGCCGCCTGGAAAAATCATCCTTCAGGTACTACAGCGGTGAACTTAAGCTTTGCTTCTATCGCTCTGGATTGAAACTCGTTTTTAAAAAGGGGCAGCTAACTGAACTTGATGTACTTGATTATGTCGATCCTGAAACTGCTGATGCATGCTTCCCGCCGTTTGTATTCTATCACCTGTTGTTTGACCACCGGACAATGGGTGAACTGGATCATGCATTCACTGATTGTTATCCGAAGAATACTGAAAGAAAGCATCTATTGAACGCACTCTTCCCCAAAAAGTCATCGCACGTCTGGTCAATCTCTTAAGAAATTACACCTTACCTTCTGAACAAAGATTCCGACCTTTAAAGTGATTAGCAGGCAGGGATTTCAAACCCTCAATCATCAATCTTTCGCAGCCAGGGCCAGCGCTCTTCCGGTGATTTAGGCGGGTTCTTTTCAGTCGTTTGCTTTTCAGACTGCTGGCTTACTCCACTGCTATGGACCCCCACATTACGGTTTACACCTTCCTGCATTCGTGCATATTCCTCGGTGCGCGTGTACTCAAGAAGCTCATTGATCCGCCGGATCAACATGGGGTGACTCTGAAAGACTTCGTTCATACGGTTTGCGATCCGGTCATCTTCAGCATCAATCAAAGCCAGGGCATGTTCAAACTCCCTCTGGGTGCGCACTTCCGGCGCAACAAGCTTCACCAGGGCTGAAACAGCAAGGTTCTTGTCCCCGCAGGCCAGCAGCCCAGCCCGATCTGCAGAGAATTCGCACATGCGATTCCACCAGCGGAAAACTGCATAGAGTATGACCGAAGCTCCAAATGGTGCCGGGATGCCAGCCATCCCACCAAGGATGGTGTTAAGCCAGGTATGCCCCAGGGCGACATGCCCCATCTCATGCCCGATGATGAACTTCAACTCCCCGGGGGACATGACCTTGAACAGGGGTGCATACAGCACCAGCGCTTTTGGTTCACTCAAACCAAATGTATACGCATTCAGCTGGTTTTGTTTGGCAACAAACACATCCACTTGCCCGGGCTGCAGCTTAGCTGAACACTCGTCAACGACAGCATCCAGGTCAGGAGCGGTGTGTCGATCTACGGTCAGCGTATGCCGCATCAATGATTTATGATGAGATCGGATCATCAACGCACTGATCACAAACATACCCAGGATAAACACCCCACTCAAACAGAATGTCACCGTGGACGCTAGGATGATCACAGCCAATACCAACAGGATGGAAAGAACCAGGATAAGCTGCTCATTATCATGCCGGTATTTACGGGAACGAAACATAATTAATATTCCTTAATCACATTGAAAAATTAATGGTTGACGCTTTGCCAATCATCCTCATCGAATATTCATTCTTATCCTTCACTAATTTCCGTGATCAGCTCTTCTTCATTGGCATTGACAATATCTTTAATCACATCGCGCCCTGAGGCACATGACAGTTCCACATTGCCACCAGGCTCCACCCAATGACCAATCATGTAAAAGTTTTCCAATCCGGGCAGAGTCTTGTCCATCCCGACCCCCATCATCATGCTCATCTTGCGAGTCGTCAACGCCCAGCCGGCAAATGCACCACGCCAGTTTCCGGTATAACGCTCAAAAGTAACGGGAGTGGCAACATCAACGACTTCAACAGCCTTTTTCAAACCAGGATACCGTTGCTCCAGTATTTCGATTACGATATCCGCCACCTCCTCCTTATGCTTGCGATATCTCGACTTATCCCGGCGCAGCCATTGCCAGTAATCGAAATCCGCTTTGCACCATAGTGTGAGAACAGATTTTCCTTTTGGTGCCAGTGTCGGATCAAAACAATAATGTTTCAGCACAAGGCGGTCATGACGAATATTTCCCAACCAGACAGGAATGTCCAAGGGGAAATTGATCATCGGTGGCTCCTCCGAGAAATCCATCCCCACACCCAGGGAAACCTGGATGATCGATTGGCTGGGGACCATACGACCCTCATATCTTCGCCGAATTTTTTGGTCAATGTATTTGGCTCCCAGAAGGTCAAAGATCGTTCCATGCCCATCAGCAGCGGAGATGATGACATCTCCATAGACTTTAGTGCCCCCTTCCAATCCCAGTCCAACTGCAACGTTTTCATCTATAAGGATTTCTGTCACATGGCAACGGTAATTTACCTCGCCACCCAATTCCTTATATCGGGCTTCCAAAGATTTGGCAATGGGCAATGATCCACCGAGGGGATAACCTGCTTCTCGATCGTTCATCATTGCCAGGGTGGACATACACAGCATCATGGGGAAACCAGGATGTGAGAATTGGAAGAACAGGGTCAATCCCTCACGCAAGAGAGGGTCTTTGAAACGCTGCGCAAAATCATCGAGCTTCACACTCCGCCAGCGTAAAGTGGGTATGGCTACCGGCAGCATACCACGTCCCATCTCTGCCATTTCTTTTGCATCCCGGGCAGTAATGTCAACCGGCAAATCCAAACGGGTGAAATCCTTAATCCCCTCAATGAAATCTTCAATAACTTTTTTGTCCTGAGAGGAAAGCTCAAGCAGATGTGCACGCAACTTGTCCACATCGGTATAGATGTGTAATTGACGCCCTTCCACCCCCTCAATCATGATGAACTCATCATAATAATGGAACTTCTTGTCTTGAAGGATGCCAAGTTCCCGCCAGAGCTGATATCCTTTTGTTTCCGGATTGACACCAGCCAGGTAGCGTATCGAGCCGTCAAAAGTATAGCCACGGCGCTTCCAGGAGGTACACAATCCGCCGGGGATACGGTGCTTCTCAAAGATCGCTGTATTAAATCCGTTCATTTGAGCATAAATACCAGCTGATAGCCCAGCTACACCAGCACCGATGATCAGTATTTTTGGTTTCTCGTTACTCATAAGAAAGTCTAATCTTTAGTGTTTTATATCTGAGACCATTATATCCAAGATCTCTGTAGTAATCGATATATTTTCTACGTTATAAAAAAACGGAGCGCGGACTCGACAGTGCAAAGCTTAGTCCGCTATCTCAATTAGGAATACAAAAAACAAAGACAACTATAAATTATCTATTCTGATAAAACTCCTCATCATTATCGTCGAGTGTGGGTTTTAGTCCGCCGAACTTAATCTTTAAAACGATAAAGAAGCAAACTGAGCTCCGCACTGCAGAGTCTGCACTCCTAAAAAACCCTTTTGTTTCACCTGTTATGGATAAGACTTATCCCCATCCCAAATCGTCTTGCTGGCCAGTTCATGTTCCCAGGCCTTCAGTGTCCCCCTGAAAAGCGCTCGTTCGAAGAAACCTCCTTCAAGAGAAAGCCCATCATATCCTTTCTCAAACAGGACCGGCATCATTGGATTCAATTGCTGGGCATAATGGATCATGCAGGACTCGGGGTGAAAACCCGGCCAGGAATAGCAGGTGACCGCTGTTCGTCTGTGTTTTGTCGCAATACCAGGCGCAACCGTATCCTCCCAGTCAGCATCAGTTGGTTGAAAAACACATTTATCCAGATCCCCTTTAGGAATACCCTCAATGCCGCGAACTACGGGTGGATCAGCATTCGGGATATAGGGATCCACGGATAAGTCCACTAAAATGGCGTGTTCTGGCAGATGTTTGATCCATTTATTTGGTATGACCGGTTTGGCAGGATTACGCCGCTGTGTAGCATCGATCAGGATATCAGTTTCCTCGAAGAGCCGCCTTATTTTACTCTTTTGGACTGTCAGGTTTCGCCCCACCGACCGGCAGATCACACCAGGCACAGCTTTTTCAATTAACTCATTATTACGTTCGATATTGCCAAAGTGCACTGCCGCATCAACAGCATGCTTTCCTACCATGCCCGTTCCCAACAGCAGGGTTTGGATCGGCTTGCCATCTGGACGAACCAACCCTGACCAACGTTCCTCCAGTAAGTCAAATGCGACCTCCAAACCATTCCAGGCCACTGATTTCATATTTTCAACCAACCTCACATCGTTATCATTGACAATGCTGTCCAATGATATGGTATTCAAACCCATCTTTCTAAATAGGTGAATTCGATTTGGGTGCGTTGGATAATGAAGCATTGACATTAATAATGTGCCAGGTTTCATCCGCTCAAAGTCTTTATCTGGAGCCCTCAGAACCAAAACCATATCCTGGTCAAAGGCTTCCTGCCGAGAGCCAAAGGAGACATTCATATTTCCCTGTCTATAATTTGCCTTATCAAATCCCGATCGTGACCCATATCCTTCTTCAATCACCACCTGAAATCCAATGTCACATATACGCTGGATGAAATCCGGAAGAAAGACTCGTTTTTCACCAGCTTCTTGCATCATTCGAGGGAAACCAAGGGAGGTTAAGGGGGTCATGATATTTCCAATCTGTTTTGGGTTTTATCGCTGTCATGTAGGCATCAAAAGACACCGTATATGACCTGTACAAATATCTATTAAAATAATTTGAGATCGACAGGGTTAATTATACTTGATGCTTCACATCGGCATTGAAGGAGTCCCTTTTTTCCTGTCACTGCAAGGCTCTGACCAAAGGGAATGGGTCGTGGCAGTCTCGTCTTGCACTGCGACACTTTCCAGGAAAGGACTATAATCTACTTAAAACAAAGAGCTTGATTATGGAGGAATACATGTCTGAACCCCGTCCTGTACGCGCCCCACGCGGCACAAAACTCACCTGCAAATCCTGGTTAACAGAAGCTCCGTTCCGCATGATACAGAATAATTTGGATCCTGATGTGGCTGAGCGACCGGACGATCTCGTGGTTTATGGAGGAACCGGCCAGGCAGCCCGAAACTGGGAGTCATTTGATGCCATCCTGGCGACATTAAAAGACCTTGAAGATGATGAAACTTTATTGGTGCAATCCGGCAAGCCGGTTGCTGTTTTTAGAACCCACCGTGATGCCCCCAGGGTGATGCTTGCCAATTCTAATCTTGTTCCCCATTGGGCAACCCAGGCACATTTTGATGAACTTGCTGCCAAGGGGTTGATCATGTATGGCCAGATGACAGCCGGATCGTGGATTTACATCGGGACACAGGGCATCCTTCAGGGCACTTATGAAACGCTGGGGTCGTTAGCACATCTCAAGGGATGGCCTTCGCTGAGAGGAAAATTCGTACTCACTGCAGGATTGGGTGGTATGGGAGGCGCACAGCCATTGGCCATCACCATGAACGAAGGTGTGGGGTTGATCGTTGAAGTGGACCCCGAACGTGCCAAACGCAGGCTGGATGTTGGCTATGTGGATCAGGTGGTGGACACCCTGGAAGAAGCGATGACCCTGGTGGAGGACGCCCTTGAGGACGAGACTCCCAAATCGATCGGTCTGATCGGCAACGCCGCTGATATTTACCCTGAACTGGTGATGCGCGGTGTCGTACCGGATATCGTCACGGACCAGACACCTGCACACAACCTGCACAATTACATCCCATCCGGGCTGACGCTTGAGGAAGCTGACGCGTTACGAGAGAACGATCCAAACTCATACGCACGAAAATCACAGGATTCGATCGCGAAACACGTCCAGGCGATGCTGGACTTCCAGCAGGGCGGTTCCGAAGTCTTTGATTACGGCAATAACATCCGGCAGCGAGCTTTCGACCATGGCGTTAAGGACGCCTTCAACTTCCCCGGGTTCGTCCCGGCGTACATCCGTCCGCTGTTCTGCGAAGGTAAGGGTCCTTTCCGCTGGGTAGCCCTCTCAGGCGATCCGGAAGACATCTATGAAACCGACCGTGTCATCAAAAGACTCTTCCCTGATGACATTCACCTGCACCGCTGGCTGGATATGGCCCGGGAAAAAATCCCCTTCCAGGGATTACCCTCCCGAATCTGCTGGCTTGGTTATGGTGAACGGGCACTGGCTGGCCTTGCCTTCAATAAGCTTGTGGCTGATGGCATTGTCTCCGCGCCGATCGTGATCGGACGCGATCATCTTGATTCTGGCTCGGTGGCATCACCAAACCGTGAAACTGAGAGCATGAAGGACGGTACAGATGCGGTCAGTGATTGGCCCATCCTGAACGCCCTGCTGAACGCTGTGGGCGGGGCAACCTGGGTCTCCTTCCATCACGGTGGTGGTGTGGGAATTGGCTTCAGCCAGCATGCCGGGCAGGTGATCGTCGCTGACGGCACACCTGAAGCAGCAGTCCGTCTCGAAAGGGTGCTGACACTTGATCCCGGGATCGGGATCGTGCGTCATGCTGATGCGGGTTATGAGAAAGCCATTCAAGCGATCAAGAGGCATGGCATCCGAATGCCGATGTTAAAGGAATAGTAATTTGCAGCGTCCATTTGTTCGATATATTTCTTCATAGCCGCCATCCTGGTTGGAATCGCAGTAGGAATTATGTTAGGCTGGGAACTCTTCCCCCCACAGACTGCCATATCAGAACCTCAAACACTGCATATCGATTACAAGACTGATTATGTGCTGATGGTTTCCGAGATTTATCACAATGATGGTGATCTGGATAAGGCGTTTACCCGGTTAACCTATCTCGGTGATAGTTCCCATGAAGAAATGATAGGATCAGCTATGCTTTATGCTGATGAACAATCTTATTCAATAAAAGACCAGCAGTTAATTCTGGACTTATATGCAGATGTTACTCAATCTTTACTTATAGATTGAAGGATTATCCAGGTGTTTAATGACTGATCGCGAACAGGTTGATGAGTTATCTCCCCAATCCAGGAAGAAAAAGCCGCCCTGGTTCATATTAACCGGGATCTTTCTTGGCTTGCTGCTGGGCTTGGCCTATTCCTGGTGGATCAACCCCATCATCTATGAAAACGCCCATCCAGCTAACCTGGATACAGATGATAAAGAGACCTATCGGGTTACCATCGCACAAGCGTTTGCAGCAACGGGAAATCTCGAACGAGCAATGGGCCGCCTGGAACTACTCAATGACCAGGAAATCGTGTACACCTTGGGGGCACAGGCGCAAAGAGCCTTAGCAGCTGGCAAAGGAGACCAGGCTTATGCCCTAGCCTTGCTCGCATCAGCGCTTCAATCCCATGAAATCCCTACAGCAACGCTTGAACGCATTCCTACACAAACCCTGCCTCAGCCCACTCAAATGCCCTGATTAATTTGTCTAATCCAGCGCGTACCGGTAAACATTCGTCTCACGCAGTTCAAACCCCATCCCCTGATACAGGCTGTTGGCTGGCATGCGGCTTGGACGAGAGGTGAGGTTGACATCCCTCAAACCCAATGCCCGGGCCTTATCAAGACAGGCTTGGGTCAGGGCGCGACCGATACCCTGTTTCCGGGCTGATACATCAACCACAACGTCTTCAATCCACCCATGAACCCCGGTTGGTGTCTGGAAAGTTGCCAGCGTCGCTGAACCGATGATCTCTCCATCCTTATCAGGCTGCCGTGCAAGAAATACAAACGTTCCTTTAGTCTCAGCCATAGTCACTAAATCTTCCTGTGCTGGTGTCTTGCTGCGGGTCGAAAGCTGTGGGATCAACCGCTGAAACGCTGCAATGACTTCCTGGTTCACCTGATGCAATTCATGAATGTACATAATGATCTCCTTGGATTCCACACATATTGTAGCATCTGACAGTCACATGTTTTATGTTAAAATTCTCCTTGAAGAAACTTTCATCAAACTTCCCTTATTTCAATTAGACATTTTTCAGATACATGGAGAGCAACATGAAACAAACACAACAAAAAATAATCGATGATTTCACCGGTGTATTGGCTGACCTGGATTCAGTACTGGCTGAGGTGCCCGAAGTGGGATACGATTGGGCAGAAAAGGACGGGGAGTGGTCCATCCGCCAGGTCGTTCACCACCTGGCTGAAGATTGCAACGTGTATGCATTCATCATCGAACGCGGCCTGGCAACCCCCGGATGCAAAGTCTTTTTTGGGGAGTTTCCTGGCAATAAAGCATGGTCAAACCTGATGGCATGGCATGAACGACCGGTTGAGGGGGCCAGAGAATTAATGCACGCCCACCGTAAATACCTCTCCGAATTGGTCGGTCACTTCCCTGACCGCTGGGATAACACGGTCAACTTCTACAATGAAGAAAATGAGAAACTTGCTGAGTCATCAGTGGAGAAAATGATCGTCATGCTGAAAGAGCATATGGACGAGCATATCCAGATGATCAAGAAGATCTTAAGCGTCCGCCAGGGTTAGGAAGTCCCCACCAATAAAACCCTGAAGATCAATCAATTCATATTTTAAGGCAAACTTAGAAATGCTATCCAGGTCATTTCTATTGGCAATACGGTTTTATCTCGAAAGCTTAAATTATTAGCTGTGCATCAAGCTGTACATCAACACTAGCCAGGGCTTTGGAGACAGGACAATTGACCTTTGCCCCTGAAGCGAATTTCATGAATTCGATCTCAGTAATCCCCTGAACCTTGGCTTTGGTGATCAATTTTATCCTGGTGATTTCAAATCCCGTTTCCGTTTTATCCAGGGAAACTTCCGCCTTGGTTTGAACCTCCTCAACCAAAAAGCCAGCTTTGCTCAGATCAGCACTAAGTGCCATTGAAAAACATCCAGCGTGCGCTGCGCCGATCAATTCCTCCGGATTTGTACCGACACCTTCTTCAAATCTTGAGGTAAAAGAATACTGCCCCTGATAAGCGCCACTTCCAAGGGACACTTCCCCTTTGCCTGCCTTAAGGTTCCCCTGCCAAACCGCCTGTGCTGTCCGTTTAATCATCATTGCTCCTCATTAGTATCTTGATCCTGATCAACCTACAACTTATAAGCCGGTACTATTACCCAACTGTCGTCCTGTTCAAATGCATAGTAGGGAAGCCACAACAAGCCAAAGAACTCGGAGAAAATGTTCTTCTTGAAAGGTGCTACCGGCTCTTCGGTGATTTTCCCAACAGCATCTTCAAAGCGTTGACTGAGCTCTTCCACCTCTTCCTTGAGTTCAGCTTCCATCTCCTGGATATCTTCCTCAAGCTGTTTGATCTCCAGCTCGCTGGCTTTCAAGTCTGACTTTGCCTTACTGGTCATGCGCCGTTTTGTCAATGAAGTAGAAAGACTGCGGCGCCTGCCAGCGAGAAGCCCAAGGACATTTTCCACCCCTTTCCCCACTTCTTCGATGCGCCGGTGGCCTAATTCCGCTTTGTCCTCCTCATAGTCCTGCACCTCATCTTCCAGTTTATCCTCAAGCTTATCCAGCTTGGCTTCATATTTTTCTTTCAAAGCTTCGATTTCAGCTTCTTTCTTTTCCTCTACTGCTTCCTGACACATCTTGTGAAAATCATCATCAGAAATATCCGGGCCGGCAACCACACCCAAATCTTCATTCATGCGGATGGTCATTGCTTGTGTGCGGTAGATCCAATCCACAAAATCTGTTTCCAAACCTTTGACATACTTGGAGTCTTCAATAGCAAGGTTATCCAGCGTCTCATAGGCGGCACCGGATCGGGGAGAAGAAGTCAGCCTATCCAGGTCAATTTCATCAACCTGGAAATTCTCCCACCTGACCAACCCCTTATGCTTCATATCATCAATCCTCACTGAAAACACCTTTTCAGAGCTGATATTATATTTGCGTTCAATGTATGCGACCCTTGCCTGACCAGCAAGCGCTGGACGATAGAGAATTTTAGGTTCCGGGATTCCCCCTGCCAGGGTTTTACCCGCTTTTGTTCAATGCTTCTGATGGGGCTAAACCAGCCGGGAAGTAGTTCACAGAAATAGAACCAGGGACAACTGGCGGGACATCCTGCCCAATTGCAGAACCTGCTTTTCTACCATCTTTTGCCTCTGACCGTGATTTTTCAGGTTCACTGATATGTGTCTTTGCACTCACCAGGGTATTAAGAACAGGTAACTGTGCCCGGGTAAGCGGTCCGGGCAGGTAGTTCATTGCCCAGCGGGTATGAAATACCACAGGGGCTTCTTCGTGAACATTGTGGAGAATGAAGACACGCTTATCCACCAATGAGATCATCTTATCGAATGCCTTCCGATCAAGACCTGGTGCTGCGCCTTCCAGGCCATCCAACAGCCTCGCTTTATCCCTTTCCGTCTGCAGTTTACCTATCATCCACGTCCCTGCATTTGAAAGGGCTTTATAGTCGAGGTCAACCGGGTTCTGGGTGGCCAGTGTGAGACCCACGCCGAAAGCGCGGGCTTGCTTCAACATCCGTAGTATGATGTTCTTGCTGGGCGGGTTGGCAATGGGGGGTAAGTAGCCAGCAATCTCATCAAAATACACCATCACTCGCAAGCTGCCGGATCCTTTTTGTGTCCGCATCCATGTTTCAATGGATGAATAGAGCAAGGTAACGAAGAACATCCTTTCCTGGTCGCTCAGATGAGCGAGGTAGAAAACACTATGACGCGGCTTTCCTGAAGACGTGAATAAAATCTTGCTAATGTCCAGGGGCTGTCCTTCCATCCAGGTCTGGAACGCAGGGGCTGCAAGAAAATTATTCAGGAGCATCGCCAATTCAAACCGGTCTTTTTCCGGGTAGAACTGATCCAGCGAAAGGACACCTAGTTTTTCAAAGGGAGGTGACTGGACATGCGTGATCAACATACCCATATCAAGGTCTTTCCCCTCCTGCCAGGCTGCCTCAAAGATATTTGAAAGTAAAATGTGTTCTTTCGACCTGACCGGGTCAATGTCCTTGAACCCGACCAGCCCCAGCAGAGCTGTTACTGTGGATGATATCTTTTCCCGCAGTATCTCCTTATTACCTTCCCAGGGAATGGGCGGTGCAGCTAAGGATGCAAGAATGCTGACCGGCAGCCCTGCATCAGAACCAGGCGTATAGATCGCGTAATCCACAGCGTCCCGCAGTGCTTCTAAATCAGGTTTGCCAATGCCGTATGAAGCCAACCCCTTTTTCCATAACGAGGCTGCTTTTTCAGCAGCATCGTCCACGGTAATCCCTTCCCGCCGGGCTGCGTCCTGATCCACCCAGGGTGTAAAATCGCCAGGCAGTAAATCGGGGAAATGCAGCAGCAGGTTTGTCAGGTCACCTTTAGGATCGACAACAATAGCGGGAATGCCTTTCAACGCAGCTTCTTCCAGCATGATCACCCCCAGGCCGGTCTTCCCTGATCCTGTCATACCGGTTATGACGCCGTGTGTAGTCAAATCATCCGGATCGTAATGGACAAAATCATCCAGCATCTCACCATGGTCAAGGTCATAGACTTTCCCAAGAAAAAATTTATCAGACTTTCCAGACATAGCGCCTCCTATGATTCAGTGATCAATAAAAGTATACAACAACACGCAGAAATTATGGGAGAGAAATTTTTCTCCCCTGGATCTAACCTCTCCATAATAATTAATCAAAAAAAGGCTGCAGAAAAAATCTACAGCCTTGATCATTTTTTACATTACGATCGCCAAATGCCGCTGCGCCTTGGTGTCACTTCCTCTGCGGTGATAAAGGCATCAGGATCAATATCAAGCACCAACTTTTCAACGATGGCAGCCTGTTTGCGCCTGACGTGACAGTCTACCAAAATAAAACTGCTCTCTCGTCCTCTGGCCGGGATTTCTGTTACGCCAAAACCCTCATTCCTTAACGCATCCGCTATTTCCGTACTCCGGCCCCTGCTGATGATAGTGAAATGTGTAAATCCAATCGCCAGACGTTTTTCAATCGCCATTCCCACAACGTTACCGGTAGCAAAACCCGCCGCATAACCGATTAGGTTAAGCACATTGCCCAGGTTGGTAAGGACAGAACCGATGATCAGGATATAGATCAGCGATTGTACAAAGCCTAATATCCAGGCAAGCGAACGTTTGCCGCGAAGCGTGAACATAAAGCGCAATGTATCCATCGCAACGTTAACCAAACGCGCAGCAAAAATCCCCAATGCGATCAACCAGGCTGCGGGGGACAGGAAAGCTTCCATTAATTTCCTTTGTTTTTCCCATTACGTTCGTTAAGGCCATTTACTATCGCCGGCTGATACAACAGATCCATATATTCCTTGACCATTCGGCTCATGCTGAATTGACCGCCCAGCGTACGGATGCTTTCTTTCATCATCGCAATCCAATCCCCGGGGAGATTATCCGCAGAACGATGCTCGTAATACATGGGGATGATCTCATTTTCAAGCGTATCATACAGGCTGTCGGAGTCTGCCGCATCCTGTGTTGCGTTATCTGCGTCAACTGGCACATCCTGACCTATCGGCCAACCATTATGCCCGTTGTACCCTTCACGCCACCAACCATCCAAAACTGAGAAGTTAAGTACACCATTTAAAGCAGCTTTCATGCCGGATGTCCCGGAAGCTTCCCGGGGGCGTCGCGGTGTATTGAGCCAGACGTCCACACCCTGAACAAGGTAGCGAGCAATATTCATATCATAGTCTTCCAGAAACGCCAATCGGCCTCCGAACCGTGCATCCTTGACAGCACGATACACGTCCTGGATCATCTGCTTCCCGGGTTCATCAGCGGGATGGGCTTTCCCTGCAAAAATGAACTGCACCGGCATACGGTCATTGGAAACAATTTTCAACAACCGATCATAGTCACTCAAGATCAGGTTGGCGCGTTTATATGTCGCAAATCGCCTGGCGAATCCGATCGTCAGCTTATATGGATCAAGAAGAACGCCGCTGGCAATTGTCTGAACGGGGTGTATGCCATTCGACTTCCACCGTCGTCTTCCCCGACTGATCATGTAGGCAATCAGCTTGCGTTTCAGGTGCCGCCGCACACGCCAGAATTCCTCATCCGGAATATTCTCGACCTGCGCCCACAGATCAGGATCACCAATATGCTCTGTCCAATCTGAGTTGATATACTTTGAGAAAAGGATTCCCATTCGCCGGGCGAGCCAGGTCTCGGTATGGATGCCGTTGGTCACATGTGTGATGGGGACATCCTCGACTTTCTTTTCAGGCCACAGGAACTGCCACATCTCGCGCGCCACCTGCCCATGGAGTTCTGAAACACCATTCCGGAACTGCGACAGCTTCAGAGCCAGGATAGGCATACTGAAAGCATCCCCACCCCAGGACTGTTTGATCTTGGCAATATCGATGAAAGCCTCTCGCGTCAACCCAAGCTCCGGCCAGACGTTGACGAAATATTTATCAATCAACCATAAGGGGAATTCATCATTTCCGGCTGGGACGGGTGTATGAGTTGTAAAAATGCTGTTCTCTTTGATCTGAGCTGCTGCTTCCTCAAACGACTTCCCTTCCCGGGCATACTCCAAAGCGCGCTCAAGAGTGAGGAATGCTGAATGTCCTTCGTTCATATGCCAGGCTGATGGATCATAGCCAAGCGTGCGCAAGGCACGCACACCGCCCATACCAAGGAGGATCTCCTGTGAGATTCGCAACTCCAGGTCGCTGATATACAGCCTGTCTGTCAGATGACGGTCGTTTGGATCGTTATCCGGGATATTGGTATGCAGCAATAAGAGCTTAACTCGCCCTACATTCAATTCGTAGATCCTTGCATAGACTTTTCGACCTGGCAGGTTAATCGCGATCTTTATCGGTTCACCGTCCTCATCCATCAAGCGGATAAGTGGTAGTGAATCAAAGTCGATCGGGACGTTTTGAGCATGCTGCCAGCCATCTTCACTGATACGCTGCGAGAAATAACCGTAAGTATAGACGAAACCAACTCCCACAAGCGGGAGCCCCAAGTTGCTGGCTTCTTTCAAGTGGTCTCCTGATAACACACCCAGACCACCTGCATACACCATCAGAGATTCATGCAATCCAAATTCAAAGGAAAAATATGCCATCAACTCGTCCGATAATTCAGGATAAGTTGTGGAGAACCACGTGTCCTTGTCATTCATATAGTGATCAAAACCCCGCATGACCTGGTCAAACTTATCCAGGAAATAGCGGTCCTGCGTTACTGCATTCAAACGGGTCCGTTCGCAATCCCGTAGAAATGCAACAGGGTTGTGGTATGTTTCCTCCCAGAGCAGATCATCAATTTCCCTGAAAAGCCGCTGTGCTTCCGGATGCCAAACCCACCAAAGGTTGAATGCCAGTTCCTCCAGTCGTTTGATCCGGCGCGGCAGGTTGAATTTTACTGATTTCTCTCTAATGATTTCAGTCATTTTTCATTACCTCTTTTTAAATTGAATACCTGCTAAAATGAAATCAATCATTTCGGCAGGATACGTGTCCTTTCGTCTTTTATTTACGTGACTCGTTCTAAAATTACTCATTTTGCAGTCGTTAATCATACCACAAAGACTGCTTGGATAATGAGGTTCGGACCTCACCTGCATAGCTGCAGGCTATTAGAAAAAACCTAATAAATAATAATAATTGCATAGAATTCTCTGCTATCACTATGAGAGGAATGGTATAGATCGATATCCAGCATATGGCGTTGATGAACAGATTGCCGGACTATCGGGCAATAAAACGAGCGACCTTGACTGGTTGTTCTTTAGCGCATCCAAATACTGCCCTGAAATGTCTGAACCGGAATGTCAGATCTGCCAGATGGATCCAGTTTGTGCCCATCGCAAAGAAATGTTTCAACCCATCTTGCGGACAAGCTTTCACAAAGTTACAGATACATTGGGTGGGTGACGAACTAGGCGAAGGGTTGATGAATGCTGCGATAATTCTAATAGGCAATCGAACTGATCCTTGTAAGCGTACCGAGATGATGGTGTGCCACAATTTCTCGCACAGTACCGGTCAATCCCCGGGTGACCAGGCTGTGGGTATGGGCAAACCCTTCTGAATAGCTGACCCCGTCCAACAACGGGCCATCAGATATACCCGTAGCCACAAAAAACGTATCATCGGATGAGACCATATCGTCCAATGTCAACACCTGAGATAGGTCATAACCTGCTTTTTGCGCCATTTTTCTGACTTGCTCGTTCATTGGCCAGAGTTTTCCCTGCATCGCCCCGCGCATTGCACGTAAACCACAAGCCGCTAAGACAGCTTCAGGAGTCCCACCGATACCCATAAGCACATCAATGCCTGTTCCAGGCCAGGCAGCCATCAACGCTCCTGCCACATCACCAGCAGGAATCAAGCGGATGCGCGCACCACAAGCCCGAACGTTCTTAATTAGATCTGCATGCCTGGGTCGGTCCAGGATGACCACTGTTAACTCACCCATATCCATTCCCTTAGCCTTGCCGATCTTCTCCAGGTTTACTTTGATGGGTGCATTAATATCAATCACATCTCGCGCTTCTGAGCCAACGGCAATCTTGTCCATATAAAAGAAAGGGCCGGGATCATACATTGACCCTCTCGGAGCAGCCGCAATGGTCGCTATCGCATTTGGCATCCCCTTTGCGACCAGGGTTGTCCCTTCAACCGGGTCAACAGCAATATCCAGTGACGGCGGTTCACCTGTGCCAACAATCTCGCCATTAAATAGCATCGGCGCTTCATCTTTCTCTCCCTCACCGATGACAATCTTGCCATCCATATCAATCTCATTGATCATCAAACGCATTGCATCCACTGCTGCACCATCTGCATTCAATTTCTCCCCTCGTCCAAAATGCCGTCCAGCAGCTAACGCACCCGCCTCAGTTACACGAACAAGCTCCAATGCTAGGTTCCTGGTGGGTTTCAAAATCTTTTCGTCTGCCATCAGCTCTCCTGTTTTTTTCGATTCCAATTTATATCTCATAGTATACATCTAAATCGTGTGTGATTTGAGAATTTCTTATTCGATTCTGGATAGTGCCAGTATAATTTGCCTTATTGAACTAGATTCCAAGGCGGTTGACAAATGATTGAGATGATCGGATTCGATGCAGATGATACCCTCTGGTATAACGAAATATATTATCAGGATGCTCAAGCAAAATTAAAACTAATCCTGGCCAATTGGGGGCAGGCTGAGGTTGTCGCTGAAACGCTTAATGAAATTGAAATTCGCAACCTGCCTTTATACGGTTATGGCGTCAAAGCCTTTGTCCTATCCATGATTGAGACCGCATACCATGTTTCTGAAAGGCAGATCCAGGGAGATGCAATTGAGAAGATCATCTCCATCGGTCGGTCCATGCTCGGGGCGGAAATCCTGCCGCATGATCACGTGATCGAAACGCTTCAGACACTTTCAGGAAAACACCCACTGATGGTCATCACCAAGGGCGATCTACTGGATCAGACCAGTAAGATCGAACGCTCCGGGATGCGTGATTACTTTTCACTGGTAGAGGTGATCAACGATAAAACACCCGATTCCTATCGCAGGGTTTTTAACAAGTATCAGCTAAAGCCAGAGAACTTCCTGATGGTCGGTAATTCGCTTCGCTCTGATGTCCTCCCAATCCTCGAATTAGGGGGAACAGCCGTCCATATCCCTGCGGATACCACCTGGGATCATGAAATGGCGCCTGATTTCGACACATCGCATACAAGATACTTCGAATTATCAGGGATGAACCAACTCCCCGATTTGATAGCCAGTATCACTTGATCCAGGGAGATACAGGATTATGATCACGAAATCGGACTTCCTGCTTTATTTGACCTCCCCAATGCACCTTTGGGCAGCAAAACACGCTCAATTGGATCCCGGTCCGCCCTCCCTTTTCGAACAGCACCTTGCGGAACAGGGTAAGCAGGTGGAATCTCTCGGACATTCTTACATCAAAGAAGTTCTGCTCCCGCAGCATCACCACGCCAGCCTGATCTGGCAGCCAGCTTATGAAACCGACAGGTTCAAGATCCGAGCAGACGCCTTGATCCACAATAGGGAGCCGGATAGCTTTGATCTTTATGAAATTAAATCCTCCACATCCGTCAGCAAGCAGCATAAATTTGATCTGACTTTCCAGGTTTTGCTGCTTGAAGCCCTCCTGAACTTACGCAATGTGTACCTGCTGCACATCGAAAAAACATACATTCACAAGGATGCTCTTGAACTTGATAGTTTCTTCATGGTGGAAGACCTTACAGAGATGGTTGAAGAATACCGGGATGAGGTCGATCTGCTTCGAGAACAAGCCTGGGAAGTTTCTCAAATGGCAGTGCCACCCAATGATTTTGCCTGTACAAAACCCCGCTCCTGCCCCTGTCCCTCCCTGTGCCATCCCCAGCTTCCCGAAAACCCCATTTACAATATCCCCTATATCGGAAAGAAAGCAGTTCAGCTGCGAGAACAGGGCATCACAGATATTGCGGACATACCACCTTCTTTCAACCTCAACAACAAACAACAAAAACATGTTCAGGCTGTCAAATCCGGAGGGGCGATAATAGACAGACAGTCTGTTCATGCATCACTTTCAACTCTGCAATATCCCCTATATTTTTTAGATTATGAAACTTTCAATCCTGCTGTCCCACTATTCCCCAACTACCGACCCTATGAGCACATTGTCTATCAATATTCCCTGCATGTGATCCCACATCCCGGGGCTGATCCCCTCCATTATGATTGCTTGCTCACAGAATTACTTGATCCGACCCCAAAGCTTGTCCCCGATCTACTGAAGCATCTCGGCCCCATTGGATCAGTTATCGTATGGAACAAAACATTTGAAGCCTATCGGAATAAAGACCTTGCTGGTCATTGTCCTCAATTTGCGGAGCAGCTCCTGGGTATCAATGACCGGTTTTATGACCTGATGCTCCTCTTTCAACAGGGGCATTATGTGCATCCTGACTTCCATGGCAGTGCCTCGCTCAAAGCTGTACTGCCGGTCTTATGCCCAGAGCAGCGGTATGAGGACCTGGTCATCCAGAATGGCGAGGAAACCATGCTGACCTGGTATAAGTTCCAAACCGGGAAAATCCCAATCGATGACCAGGCTGATGTCAGGCAAGCCATGAAAGACTATTGCCAATTGGATACATACGGCATGATTGCCATCATGAAAAAGCTAAACCAGATCATAAGGAGCAATAATGGAAATTAACAAAGCCATTACCCAACTCAGGCACCAGGGCATTGTGATCAGATCATTGACAGCAGATATCACCGAGGAAAACGCTCGTTGGAAGCCAGATGATAACAGTTGGTCCATCCTTGAAGTGCTCAATCATCTCCTGGATGAAGAGATATTTGATTTCAGGCAGCATACAGAGCACATCCTTTTCACACCGGATCAACCCTGGCCAGAAATTGATCCTCAGGGATGGGTCACAGAAAGAGCATATAACCAGAACGACCTGGCTGAAACTTTGCAAAACTTCAAGGGAGAGCGCGAAAAATCCCTGACCTGGCTGGAGGAACTCCCTGATCCAAATTGGGATTCCAGCGTCTCATTTCCCTGGGGCACCCTGTCTGCGGGAGATATGCTGGCATCCTGGCTCGCACATGACCTGCTGCATATCCGCCAGCTGGTTGAATTACGCTACCAATTAACCTCAGCGGATTTCCAACCATACGGCGTGGAATACGCTGGCAAATGGTAAAGGAGTTTAATATGGAAGAAATTCTCAGTCTATGCGGTATGCGCTGCGATCTGTGCTTGGCTTATCGCCCCAACCTCGAAGGACACCCAGAAAACCGTCAAGTACTCAGCGATGGCTGGTTTAAATACTTTGGCTTTCGTGTTCCCCCGGATGAAATTGAATGTGATGGCTGTTTCCCGGATGGTAGTCCAACCCTGGATAGCAGATTGTGAAGTGAAACCCTGCGTAACAGAGCGAAATTTGGAAACCTGTGCCGGTTGTGAGGAATATATTTGCGACAAACTTGCCAAAAGATTGGTCACATTTGAGTCAATCCAGGAAAAATTCGAACAACCGATCCCTGATGTTGACCGCCAACGCTTTATCTTCCCTTATGAAAATGCGGCCCGATTAGTAAAATTGCGTGACAAGAAATAAGATCCGCTGGCTTCCCAACGGATCTTTTAATCTGACAGGCTTATTTTCACTCAACCTTCATACTTCTCACACCATCAATGTCAGACATCACCTCAATCAACTCTTCCAGGTTCTGGTCTTTGGAAATCTTCGCCACAACCTGGATCCTCAAACGCTTATCCTTGACGTGCTTTTGAATGGTGAAGTTTAAGATATCATCAGCAAATTTATGTACGTCTTTTCGGATAGATTTAACCAAGCCTTTTCGGTAACCGGCCTCGATTGAGATGAATCGTGAAACTGAAGTACGCACAAATCGTTTTTCAATCACATTCAGCAGGATCAGAACAATCAGAATCAAGGCTGTCGCAATCACGGCGACCAGGTAATACCCTGCACCTACTGTTAGCCCAACAATAGCCATTGTCCACAGGGATGTCGCTGTCGTCAAACCTTTTACTGTGAAACCATATCGCAGGATCGCACCAGCACCTAAAAAGCCAATCCCGGATATCACCTGGGCTGCTAAACGAGCTGGGTCTGCAGGTAAACCAGGCCTCGCATAGAGGTATCCCAGATTTGCGGAGAGCACCATCGCCATTGCGGAGCCGATCACAAGGATGATGTGTGTGCGAAGTCCTGCAGGTTGATCCTGACGCTCCCGTTCAAGCCCTACAGCGGCACCCAATGCGGCTGCTACAAGGATCCTGATGATAAATTGAGTTTCGGATATCATAGGCCTTCTCTCCTATCGTTAATAATAACTTTCGAAACCTCCAGAGAAAGAAATTCCGTTAATTCTTAATTTATTATGATCGCCTGCTGATCGATATGATTTTTGGGTTATTTTTAGTGACCTATACAGATCGCTGTTTGGTGAGCAATTTATTATTTTTCGGTGGATAATATGGCAAAAGAAGCCAGGAGTCCTATCCAGAGGTTGTATGGTTTTAATGGAATTGATTCTATCATAAATGAAACAAACGACATAGGGTACATCTACAAGAAAGATTTCAAGCAGCGTATTTAATTCTGCTTGAGTCCTAACAACAACTTTATCCCTACGAAGTCCGTATGGTCCTCAGTCTTTATCCACAGCCACCGTCCCTGCGATGGTGAGGGTGATTGATTCAGGATTTTCCGTATACGCGCATTGAAAAAGTTTGACTTCTCAAGAGCTAACATTTGGTCTGCTGGAGAAAGCGTGATCAATGTTGTGAAAGCACCTTGTTCCGGAAAGAGTGTGCATAACAAAGTTGATTCCTGTCGATATCGGATTCCCCAACCTTCCTGCTGGCTGAAATATATCATCTCCGACTTGACAGCCCGGGAATTCCTCCTCCAGGTAATTGACCACAGCCTCCCATACGGGAAGAACTGCATCACCAATCTGTTTTCGGATCATCTCTATTTTAGGTTGAGAATTCCGGTCAAAATATCGCTTTTTTGCCATAAAAATATCTTATCTAAACTGATTGCCAAGCCTTATCATATCCCATCATATAGAAAATTGAAAAGGCTTCATCAACTTCGACCTTGCGTATTTCCTGCCAGCACAAAACTAGTATTCCAATGCCCAGATACGTATCCGCTTATCTGCTGCACCGCAGGCCAACCAATTTCCATCAGGTGAAAATGCAAGGCAGTAAATCCCTTTGGGTTTCAGGTCAACGATCTGCATGATATCCATTGTTGTGAGTATTTATTAGCGTGATACGGTGATCGCTTGCCACAACAAGATGTTTCCCCGCAGGTGAAAATGCCATAGATTGTACTCCCTGATTTTGCAGGGGGACTTCCCCAGATAATTCCCATGTGCCCGTATCCCAAAAGCACAGCCTTTTCTCATAGCCCGTAGAAACAAGCTGCTTACCCTCCGGTGAGAAAGATAACGACAGGACATACCCCTTGTGCGCGCCAGCGATCGTATGAACCAGCTTAATTTCCCTGTGATCATATATCAGAATATCATCGCCCTGACCACCAACTGCCAGAGTACGGAGACTGGGCTGAAAAAGCGATCGCTGTTGTTCGTTTAGGGAAGGGTTTGAAGCGTTCAACTTCATCCAATTTTTCAAGATTGACGATTTTCAACCAGGGGTTATCCATCACCGCCAGGTAACCCTCATCAGGTGAAAGCAGTGCACTATTCCCCTTTACATCCAATTGTTTCAACTCTGTTCCCCTTTTAAGATTCCACTTTCGGACCGTCCTATCACTTGACGCAGTGAAAAGCCAATTGCCATCTGCGGTCAGGTTCAGAACATTGACACTCTTCTCATGCCCGGAGAGCATGCCACCAAGTTCCCAGCCGGGAACAGACCACATCTTGACAAGGTTATCCATCCCTGCTGATAACAACGTTTGCCCATCCGGTGAGAACTTAACAGCACTAATATGACTGTCATGGGCTTTAATGATGAGTGGATCTCCAGATATCCTCATATCAAACCTCACTTGATAACCTGCTGTGCACAATTGGAAATGATCATATTTAAGTATACCCATCATCAACCTCTGTACTGAATATCGTTTCTTGGTCTGATTTTGCCTCAAGAACGCTGATGTCACCCCGGTAGGCTGGTAGAATTGTGAATAGTGATTAGTGAATAGTGAAGGGATTCGAGACAAGATGAAAAAGACAATTTCCTCAAGAATAAAGTTGAATGATGGCGTAGAGATCCCCTACCTGGGAATGGGCACCTGGCAGTCCCTGGGGAAAGATTGTGTATCTGCAGTTGAAACAGCCCTGAAATATGGCTATTTATCAATAGATGGCGCTCAAGGCTATAATAACGAAAAAGAAGTGGGTGAAGGCTGGAAAGCTAGCGGCTGTGAACGGGACAAAATCTTTCTCACAACGAAGATAAATAACCCGAACCACGGTTATGAACCAACAAGGCAGTCTTTTCTGCAAAGCTTGAAAGACCTGCAAACAGATTATGTGGACCTGCTTCTCATTCATTGGGCAAATATCAAAGAATTCAACCTGACGATTGAAACATGGCAGGCTATGGCAGATCTGAAAGCGCAGGGTCTATGCCGAAGCATTGGGGTCAGCAATTTCACACCTGATTTAATTGAAAAGCTTATTGAAGAAGTCAACGTCGTTCCCAGCACGAACCAGGTGGAATTTCATGCCTTCTTCTACCAGAAGGAGCTGTTGGAATACTCCCGGAAAAATTCAATTCAAATTGAAGCATACAGCCCCCTTGCCAGGGCAAAGTACCTGGATCATAAAACCCTCAACCAGGTTGCCAGCAAGCATCACAAGACAGCCGCACAGGTCATGCTTGCCTGGTTGCTCCACCATGATATTGTCGTGATCCCAAAGTCAACCCATGAAGCACGCATCATAGAGAACGCTGATATTTTCTTTGATTTGGATGATGAAGATATGGCAATACTGGATAACCTGAAGCCACAAAAACGCCTGATTGTCGCCCCCTGGGGGCCGCCTGGTTGGTAACACAAAACAAGCCGTGATTTCTCACGGCTTGATATCTTTATCTGATAACTAAACGATCAAAATCAATCGATCCCGGCAATTTCCACCATGTCTTCCAGGATCATCTCCAGTGCCATCGTGTGACTGCACCGACCGCGGGTCTGAAAGAAATCACAATTGCATTGCCACTTGCCCTCATCATATGTGACCGTGTGGTCATTGTTCGAACCCTTAAAAGTCACTTCAAATGCCTTGAATTCGATCCTATCGCGCTCTTCGGCATAGCGTTTGGCTTTTTCAATTTTTCCAATCAATCCATAATCCATAACTTCTTATCCTTTCCACAAGAAGGACTAAATAAAAACAGCACGCACAGGGTTGCCTGGCGTGCATCCGTATTGAATTTTTAGAAATAATCTCTGCATGCGAACCTTTTCGCAGGAGGTTTACTTGCTTTCAGTATAAACCTAGTTCGATGGGATGTCAACAACGCTTCTCGAAGACCACTGCATCCTCTCCACCAGCATAATATCGTGCCCAGCGATCAGAGATTTTATACCCAGCGATCTCATATAGCTTTATTGCTCCACTATTCGACGCTCGCACACTCAGTCGGACCACCGGCATGCCCAGGTCATGCTCACATTGAGCCAATAAGGCCTGTGCAATACCTTTTCTTCGAAATGCCGGTAAGACCGCCAGTGTGGTTATCCAGCCTTTTTTCTTAACCCGGTCAAACTCACCACTGATGAAACCCACCATCCGGCCTTCAACCACAGCCTTCAATCGGATCAGTCCCGGGAAGGTCAGCACACCGATCAGGTCCCAAAAAGGCCAGGCATCTTCAGAGGAAAAACAGGCTCTTTCCAGTTGTGTCAGCTGCGTATAATCCCGCCAATCTGCCTTCTCAATTAACCAGCTTGTTTCTGAACTGCGAGTTACTTTCAGATCATCACCTGCGACCACGGGCACCCCTTTGTATGGATAATCCTGCCGGAAATAATTATACACGCAACCTTCCGGGCACACCCCAATAAAAAGAAAGTAAAATAAACTAACTGACATAATACCGCCCTTAAGAATGGCTGATCTATGAAAACTCGAATCGCACTTGCCCAATGCAATACCAAACTTGGTGATGTCCCTGCCAATCTTCAACAGCATATCCAGATCATAGGACAAGCCAGGGACCAGGATGCTGATCTGGTCATCTTCCCAGAGCTTTCATTAACTGGTTACGCGCTGCAAGACCTTGCTGTTGCCACAGCACTTCAACCTCACGCAGACGACCCAGTTTTCAATGACCTTCTGAAAGCCAGCCAGGATATTGACCTGATGGTGGGTTTCGTTCACGAAGATCGCCGTCACCGGTTTTATATCGCCTCTGCTTATCTTTCTGAAGGTGAGATACTGCACATTCACAACAAAGTTTACCTGCCTACTTACGGCATGTTCGATGAAGGCAGGTTCTTTGCCTGGGGAGATTCCGTGCGAGCTTTTGATACCAGGTTTGGCCGCTTTGGTATGCTGATCTGTGAAGATTTCTGGCATGCCTCTCTGCCATACCTGCTGTGGTTGGATGGAGCAGATGTGCTTTTGTTTTCCTCTGCCTCTCCGGGGCGCGGGTTAGAGAATAAGCCCCGTTTAAAAAGCTCATCGTGGGTGGAACACACCAACCGTGCTTATGCTGGTTTTTTCACTGTTTTTGTCGCTCATGCAAATCGTGTTGGCTACGAAGACGGACTAAATTTCTGGGGAGGCTCCACGATTTTTGATCCTGATGGTAATCTCCTGGTGCGTGCACCGGACTTTGAGCCATCATTAACGGTGACAGAGATTGATCTGAACCAATTACATCGTTCACGCGCCAAGCTGCCCCTGCTGCGAGACGAACGCACCAGCCTGGTACAGCGTGAACTGGAAAGAATTTTGCGTGAGACATGATTGACCTGACGATAAACACTGAATTGACCGAAAAGATCCTGACAGGTTTCATTAAATCTGAATTGAACCGTGTTGGGTTTACAAAAACCTTACTTGGCGTTTCTGGCGGAATTGATTCCGCAATAAGTTTGTATCTTTCAGCCAGAGCTCTGGGTCCAGAAAACGTCCTGGCACTGCGAATGCCCTATAAAACCTCACCGAAGGATACGCTGGACGATGCGCAACTAATGATCGACGACCTGGGCGTGCGATCAATGACCGTTGAGATCACAGATATGGTGGACCCACTCATTAGTCACTACAATGATATCGATCGGTTGCGTGCCGGCAATATCATGGCACGTATGCGGATGATCATCTTATACGATCAATCCGTTGCTTTCAACGGCCTGGTGATGGGAACCAGCAACAAGACGGAATTGTTATTAGGCTATTCAACAGTGTATGGCGATTCCGCTGCAGCCCTGCAGCCTATCGGCGACCTGTATAAAACGCAGGTTCGCCAGCTGGCAAAATCGTTAGGCGTTCCTGAGCAGGTCATTCAAAAAGCACCGTCAGCAGATCTTTGGCTTGGCCAAACCGATGAGGGTGAGTTAGGTTTCACCTATGCGGAAGTTGACCAGCTCCTGTATTTGCTTGTTGATCAACGCTATCGCCCGGAAACCTGCATTGACGAAGGTTTTGAACGATCATTCGTGGAAAAAGTGGTCAGTAGAATGCAGCGTAATCACTTCAAACGCATCATGCCACCTATTGCCAAGCTTTCCGAACGGACGATTGGGTATGACTTTTTGTATTTACGGGATTGGGGAACGTAAGTAAAATCAAGATAATATACTATTTTCGCATTGAAACTGGAGTAAACGGATGTCATATATAGAGACGTTGCCTGCAACATCTCTACGAAGAAAATACAATTATTCAGGCGGAAACAACGAATAATATGCGCTAACCGGGGAGAATGTTCTCCTATGCAGCCGGCAGGGTCCCAATTGGTTGATCGCCTCGCGATGCGCTTCTGTTGCATACCCCTTATTTGAAGCAAATCCATACCCGGGATGTTCCGCATCCATTTTCACCATAAAAGCATCACGAGTTGTTTTTGCCAGGATCGCGGCTGAGGCAATAGATAATGAACGGGCATCCCCTTTGACCAGGGGTGTTTGGGGAACTTCAACATCGGGAATCGTTATGTAATCTACCAAAAAGTGTTCGATGGCACATTCAACCTGGCCCATAGCAGTTTTAGCTGCCTGGTACGTGGCAGGCACAATCCCGATCCGGTCAATTTCCCCGGCAGATGCGAACCCAACCCCCCAGGCTACCGCAATCTCTTTGATCACAATTGCCCACACCTCACGTTGCTTTGGGGACATCACTTTAGAGTCTCTCACCCCACAAAGTTTTTCCGCCAGGTCACTCATATCCGATGGAAGGATGACGACGCCAGCAGCAACCGGTCCAACTAATGCCCCCCGTCCTGCTTCATCAACGCCTGCAATTAAAGAAATACCCCCATCCCACAATTTTCTCTCAAATGTGAGATCGGGGCGATCTGGAAGAAGTGAACGATCAAATTTTTTTCTTGGACTCATAGCGTCCACGCAGGGCATTCCATCGGATCGTCAGCAGGTCAAAAGCCATACGCATGGAATCCTCGATGAGTCGTACGCGGCTGTCTGCATTGAAATACCAGTCTATGCCTACTTCCTGTATATCGTAACCCATTTTCCGGGCAATGAAGAGCACCTCAGCATCAAAAGACATGCCATCCAGTGTTTGCAGCGGGAATACCCGTTCAGCAACTTCCCCACTGAAACATTTAAAGCCGCACTGCGTATCCTGAAGTCCCGGCAGAACCAGCCATCGAACCATGGCGTTGAAGATGCGGCCAATGACGTGACGGTATTCAGGTTCATCATATCGGTGAGATCCCTCAACCTCCCGTGAACCGACGGCAATATCGACTGATACTAATGCTGGTGGGATAAAACGATTGACCTGCTCAATCGGCATGGATAGGTCAGCATCACATAAAAACCGGTATTTTCCATATGATTCCAGCATACCCCGCTTGATGGCCAGCCCTTTGCCTCTTCTTTCTTCAAAAAAGACACGTAAATTCGGTATTTTTTCAATATATGATTGCGCAATGGCCAGGGTATCATCCTGGCTCCCATTTTCTACAACGAGAATTTCTGCTGAATAATCCTGATTTCCTAAGAAGTTGCCGATCGCCTCAAGGGTTGGTCCCAGGCGGTTCACTTCATTATGGGCCGGAATGATAATGGATAAGAATGTTTCAGACAAAATGATCCTTTTTTGTGTTGATGTCCATGACCAAAAAATGGCAAGGAGAACGCTTGATTAAACACCGTTCGCCTTCCCATTCTCTTCTAAGTCGGGGTGGGCGGACTTGAACCGCCGACCTCCGCGTCCCAAACGCGGCGCGCTGGCCGACTGCGCTACACCCCGGCAGATAAGAGTATAATCCGAAGTATGCATAAACGTCAAGATGCTGCTGTTTTTTACACGGCAGCATATATCGTGATTATGATATTTACCTTGTTTCTCATCCTGAACACTGCTGCCTGTTCATCCACGAACAATCAAATCACCAATGACGTCGCTTCGGTTGCTTCAACACCTGAAAACCTAACTCCAACCCCCCAAGAGCCAACACCTTCCCCAGAGATAACCGAAACTGCACCTTCGCTCACAACACAAATTGAAAACTGCCTGGCATCAGGTGGTGAGGTGCAAAGCAGTCACTTGGAAAGCGAACTCCTGGGAGTGCGTTTTGAATATAAGATCTACCTTCCTCCCTGTTACCGCAGCAACACGGAACAGGATTACCCGGTTGCCTACCTGCTGCATGGGTTGTCCTATACCAATGACCAATGGTTTCGATTGGGGTTAACGGAAACCATGGACAGCTTGATCGCAGATGGGCTCATCGCACCTTTTATTGTGATCCTCCCATATGAAAAGGATGCAGAGCCTCCCCAGACTTCCCGCTTCCCAGAAGTCCTTGCGCAGGAACTCATCCCATGGGTGGATGTACATTACAGGACCCTCACTGACAGACCTCACCGGGCAATTGGCGGCGTTTCCCGGGGTGCCGCATGGGCTGTCCAGATCGGATTTGAGCACAACGACCTTTTCAGTGCGATAGGGGCACACAGCTTGCCGTTATTTCAGGCTGATCATGCCAATATCGCCCTGTGGTTGAGCCAGGAACCGATTGAAGAGCAACCCAGGGTTTTTATCGATATTGGACGGAATGATCAGGAATGGAAAACAGCACAGGATTTTGCAGACCTTCTTGATGCCAATCACATTCCCCATGAATGGTATATGTACAGTAACGGTCACACAGAATCCTACTGGTCAAGCCATATTAAGCAATATTTGTGCTGGTATGCCAAAGATTGGTAAGGAAAAAATCGAAATTGTGATGTAAAATTGAAATCAACCAATTCACCAAAGGAAAGGGAAACAATATGTACCAACAAATTACAATTGTCGGCTATTTAGGCAGGGATCCCGAGATGCGGTTCACCTCCAGCGGACAGGCTGTCACAAGCTTCTCAGTCGCAACCTCGCGTTCCTACACCACCAACGCCGGACAGAAAGTCGACGAATCGACCTGGTTCCGTGTCTCAGTTTGGGGTGCCCAGGCAGAATCCTGCAATCAATACCTGAGTAAGGGCAGCCCCGTGCTCGTGGTCGGACGCATACAACCGGACCCCCAGACAGGCAATCCACGCGTTTTCACCCGGAAGGATGGCTCAACTGGAGCCTCATTCGAAATCAATGCAAGAAATGTTCGCTTCCTTCCCCGCGGTGGCGACGGTCGAGGTTTTTCCCAAGACCAGGGTGACACACAGGGAGGCGCTGAAGACGACGATATCCCCTTCTAGATGGGAGAAAAAATGCCAGCAAAAAACCTTCCACCCATGGAACTTCCGGACGATCTGGAAAACAAGTATGTTAATTTCGCACGGATCTCGCATACCGCGTCTGAATTTGTGATGGACTACTCACTTCTTCTACCCGGGGTTAAGAAACCAGAGGTCACTGCACGTCTGGTGATGTCCCCTATTGCGGCTAAGCTCTTCATGCGGGCAATGACAGAAAACATCAACCGCTATGAAAAGAAATTTGGGGAAATTACAATCCCCGGTAAACATACACTGGCGGATGATCTCTTTCGGACACCTAATAACCCCGAGGACAAGAAATGAGTGCAGATCTTGAAGCCCTTTCTGAACGGATCAGGGCAAATTTTGAGCGGAAGAACCAGATCAGAGACCTGGCACTCACTCAAAGCCGTAACTTAACCCGGCATTCAGCCAGGGCAATTCGTGCCATTCATCGGGATGACAACCAACTCGCCCTTGAACATTTAGCCGAAGCAGATAAGCTGGCAAATGATTTAAGGGCTGGCTTGTCTGAAGACCCGGACCTCTATTTTTCTGGTTATGCCCAGGACGCCCTGAAGGAATACTGCGAAGCCCATCTGACCGTAGCGACCATTCTGGCAAAGGAATGGCCAACACCGGAAGAGTTGAAGGTAGAATTCGCCACTTATCTTAACGGCATGTCGGAGGTGGTGGGGGAACTTCGCAGAAGGGTGATGGATATCATCCGCAGTGGCCACTCATCAGAGGTTGACCGCTTGCTTGATGTCATGGATGACATTTATGCACAGCTTGTGACAATTGATTTCCCGGATGCCCTGACTTATGGCCTGCGCCGAAGAACGGATATCGCCCGAAGCATCATCGAGCGAACCCAGGCGGATGTCACCGTCAGCTACAGGCAGCAGCAGCTTGAAAACCAGATCACCAACCTGTCTGAGAAACTATCGAAGAATAAGTCGATACAAACGAGTCTGTCCCCGATAAACCCCTAAAAATGGTTGAACTCATTTTCTCAAAGACAGGGATGTGTTTAATATAAACAAATTGGCATTTTTGGTTGGATATCAAAAGCCCACTAAATCAGTCTTTTTTGCATCCCATCAAACACAATGCTTATTTTGCCATTTACACGGTTCTCACTTGCAATCTACCGGTTTGGCTCAGCGGCAGCGGCGCAACGGGTAAGACACCCTGCCAAGTATGGCCTATTTTACCAAACCGCGCCTGTGCGGAGCGGCGAAAGTCGCTGTCCTTTGGAGCCGGTGTCAGCCGCCATTGAAATAAGCATAACTTCTGACTAGAAAGGTGCTCTCATAAATATCACCGCAAACGGCATTGTTGCTGCGAAAGCAAGGAGACTTATGGCAATACCGAACCACACAGGAACACCTAAGAACCGCTTTAGGCCAGCAACTATGATAAAGAACCACCAAACATCAATCAGTAAATGACTTATGCCCAAGAAGTATTGATTCGCCCCACCCACAAGAAACCAGATCCAATCCCACACAATCAACACAGCCGCGATGACCAAGCTTGCCATGCCAGTGATGTTGAGAATGTGATCAATGTTACTCGGCCGTTTACTCAGACGCAGAACGAAATGGACTATGACGGCACCGAGTAGCCAATCAGCCATGAAAACGAGTGGGGTAAGCCAAATAAGCGCTGTGTAATACTTTTCTGTGGGAATGAACGTGAGATAGGAGGGGGTCGGAGGAGATCGCCCCAGTAAAGCAATTGGCAAGTATAACAATAGCGAGACCATTAGACTGCGTAGAACTTGTGCATAGAAGCCCCAATGAGGCGCGGGTTTGTTTTTTAGTGCATCAAGGAATCTTAGAGGGTTGACGTAACCCGTGAACCAAACTCGAACGAAGTTCATGATTTCTCCCAAATGCAAAATGAAAACTTTGGTGACTAACGGGGTGATATGCGAGATGTTCCCCCGATAAAACCTTTCCTTTTATGATTATACAATGAAAATTACTGTTCCTATGATATTTCCATTCACTCATGTTTACCCTATAAGATTCGCCTTTCAAGATAAAAAATGCTAGACTCCTTACGGAGTTTTCCATGCAAGAAGAAAAATTAAACTGGCAGAAACCAATTATTCAACCAGGCCAAGAGGAACCATTAGGGGATCCTGAAACTGGCTCTACTGAAACGCGATTGAACCAATTTCTCGCCTGGCTGAGAAGCTATGGCTTGGGGGATACGGCTTTACGGTTTGCCACTGCTGTCGTGACGCTCTCCCTGATCATCCTGGTCGTCTGGGTCATGAAAGGTTTCTATTCTAACGACCCACAGCAAGACCCTGTCAGCCCCGTTGTGGCAAATGCTGACACAATGCTCACCCCCACAATCGCCGTGACGCCTCAGTTTTATGCTGGCGGCGGTGTGACTGATGGTGTAGATCGCAATTCGAACCTGCACACCGTATTACCGGTCAACCTGGTGCGCGATACGGTTACCCAATACACTGTAGAATTGGGTGATTCGATCTTCAGCATCGCCGAGAAATTCAATCTCAGGCCTCAAACAATCCTGTGGGGCAATCGATATTTGTTGGGTGATGACCCTCATTTCATCCACCCCGGGCAGAAGTTGAATATTCTGCCGGTTGATGGGGTTTACCACAAATGGAGTGCCGGTGAAGGATTGAATGGTGTGGCAGAGTTCTATGGTGTAACCCCGGAAGACATCATCAATTGGCCGGAAAATGAGCTGGACCCAAATACAATCGGTGACTATGCCAACCCAAATATTCCTGCTGACAAAATGCTTGTGATCCCTGATGGCGAAGGGGTATTTTCCGACTGGCGCACCCCGCGCATCAGCAGGGATGAACCAGCCACAGCCAAGCACCTTGGTCCTGGCGCCTGTACAGCCAAGTACGATGGCGTGTCTGGCTCGCTCACGTTCATGTGGCCGAGTGTTGAACGCTACCTGTCCGGATACGATTACAGCCCTGAAACAAATCATTACGGGATCGATATTGCCGGAAAACTCGGAAACCCAATTTACGCTGCTGACCACGGTGTTGTGGTCTATGCCGGCTGGAATGATTATGGTTACGGCGAAATGATCGTGGTCGATCATGGCTCCGGTTGGCAAACCCTCTATGGTCACCTCAGCCAAATCAATGTGGTGTGTGGACAGGAAGTTTACCAGGGGGATACGATAGGATTGATGGGCAGCACGGGTATGTCCACCGGACCTCATTTACACTTTGAAATGCGCAGCGATGAATATGGGCGTGTGAATCCCTGGGATTTCCTTTATTAATTCACCAACCAACGGACAATCGAAAACTTAACACTGAACCTGCACATGGTCCTTTTCTGATGGTAATCATCCCATGGATATGCTAAAATCAAAATATGATGACAGAAATTCAGCCTGTGAGACCTTCCCCAATCGCAGGCACCTGGTACAGTGCCAACCCGGAAAAGCTGGGGAGAACTGTCGATCGCTATATCGAAACGGCAGTGCTGCCTGACCTCCCCGGAGAAGTCGTCGCTCTGGTCGCGCCCCACGCCGGCTACCAGTATTCCGGCACTGTGGCTGGATATGCCTATAAATCCGTTCTTGGAAGATCATTCGATTACGTTGCGGTCATTTCCCCCATGCACCAGTATTATCCCCAACCTGTGCTGACCAGTGCCCACAAGGCTTATGGCACCCCACTTGGAGAGATCCCCCTTGCACATGAAAAACTTGCTGAAATCAACACTGCTTTGCAGGAGAGAGCAGATGTGTCACTCACACCTGTTGCCAACGACCGGGAACACTCGCTTGAGATCGAACTTCCTTTTTTGCAGCGTGCAGTCAAAGGTGCGTTTCCCCTGATCCCCATCATGCTTCGCGACCAATCCCGAACCCTGACGAAAACGATCGGTGAAATCCTCGCTGAGAACCTTAAAGGTGAATCATGCCTGCTGGTTGCCAGCAGCGACCTGTCCCATTTTTATCCCGAAAGGACCGCCCACCAGCTCGATAACAGGGTGCTGTCAGCCCTGGAAGATTTTTCTCCGGATGGCTTATTCGATCTCAAAGACAAGGGAAAGGGCCACGCGTGCGGCCTGGCGGCTGTGGCGGCTGTTTTGTGGGCCGCCCGGGAGTTGGGGGCAAATGATGTGACCCTCCTCAAATATGACACCTCAGCATCCACAACAGGGGACACCTCCTCCGTTGTGGGTTACGGCGCTGCTGCGATCACCCGGCCAGCCTGACATAAATCTTTTGTGATGATATCCCGCCTCCCCCTTAGAAATTTTTTCATATTATTGATATCCACCGTTATATTGAGTTCGGCTGCCTGCCAGCGTTCAACCACTGTTACACCGACGCCAACTCAAACCATAACAGCCTCCCCGACAAACACCAATACATTCACACCAACGATCACTTTGACCTCCACACCGGCGGATACGATCACCCCGCGCCCGACAGGCACCCCCACCGTCACCCTCACGCCCTATCGGACTTTGAGCCCCACGCCAACAGCAAGCCAGGTGCCATCACAGCCGGCGGTCCTCTTCCCCTTTGAAGATCTCTCCGGCAGAACGGTTGATTGGTCATATATCTATATCACCCAGATCAACACAAATCAATTCGATGAGGTCAATGACCTGTGGGCCTTCACCAGCTTTCAACTGCTTGACCGGGCGATCCACCAGCGAAACTTCGAGTTCCTGGGGGAAACGATCACAGTGTATTACTTGAACGTCGCACACGATTTTAACGATGAGATGCTTCCAATGCAGCTGGTCCTTGGCGGGTCACCGGGTGCAGATGTGGCAATTTCAGACATTACCGCTGTCGGGTCCGCCTACCTGCAGGTACAGGTACGAAGCGTTTCTGAAGGGTTCGACCCTTACCTCATCCACCGTGACGCAAACACTGATTACGAATCACGGGACTCATCTTATCCATTGATGTACCTGGAGGAATTTCAGGAACTGCTGCCAACACTCCCAGAGGAGCTGATCTTATTAGCAAACCACGCCATCCTGTTCCCCCGCAATGACTGGCCGCAGATCAAGCTGGACATGGAGCGAGTCTCGTATCTCGCAGCTCGCTACCAGCCTTTGTTCGAGTTTGATGTTTATGACCGCCTGGTTGAGCAAAGCGATTTTGCGTATGCTTTCAGGGACCATGTTAATGAGCAGAAAGAAATGCCATTGGGAATATATGCCTACAGCAGCCAAACATTGATTATCATACAGGGGGAAGATTGACCATACCCCCGTTCTAATTCCTGCCCCTGGGATTATTCTTCAGATGAATGCATATGCCGGTGATGAATATCCGGCATGTGGTGATGTGTGTGATCCCGCTGATCGTGCCGATGTTCATGTGAATGGGCTTGAGGGGATTGGAGGTCTTCATGAACATGCTGGTGATGGTCATCATCATGCTGGTGCCAGTGCTCATGCAGGAGGGATCCGTGAACGTGGCTGTGGTTATGCTCTTCATAAACAAGCAGAACCGCGCCGATGATCATCAGCGGCAGCGCGATCAAGAACATAATGCTTCCCAGATTCCTTTAACAAAATAAAAGACAATGCAACACCAGCCAACGGCGCTGTGCCAAATAATGCGCTTGTACGTGCTGCACCGAGACCCCGCATCGCTCGAATGAAAAGCGTGATGCTCAATCCATAACTGACGCTGCCCAACAGCATGGCTTTTAGGACAGTCATCCAGTCCGGGATCTTATTCCCCAAGATCAAAGCCAGGCAGAGAGAAAAAAAGCCTGCTGCCAGACCCTTGATCATCACAATGCTGACCGGGTCTTTCGCGGATATATTACGGGTGAAGTTGTTATCAATGCCCCAAAAGATACAGGCAGCCAGAACGCCAACAGCCCCCAGAGATATTCCCCATTCCTCGCCGAGTGTCACTGAAAGAAGGATGCTTGCCCCTGTAATGAAGATAATCGCCAGCCAGGCTCTGCGGCTGACTGCTTCTTTGAATATCAGGGCAGCCAGCAGCGTGGTCGCCACCCCCTCAAAATTCAACAATAGCGACGCCGTAGCTCCAGGGGTGTGCTGTAAGCCATACATGAGGATGATCGGGGCGATAACGCCGCCAGCAATAATGGCACCCGCTAACCATCCCAGATCCGATCGCTTGAGAGATGCCTCTCCCCCTTCAGGTCGTTTTCCTCGTCGAATAACCTGAAAAACAGCCAATCCTATACCGCTGCCAAGATAAAGAAAGGCGGCGAGTGGGATTGGCTCGATATCACCAAGGAGCAGCTTGGAAATTGGCGCGCTCGATTCCGAATAGCAGGGCTGCCAGCAGAGCTTGAACAACAGCAGCTGTGTTTCGAAGCGTGCTAGGTTTTTTCAAGCACATCCAGCCATTTCTGAGCGATCTTTCGGTTGCGGTTTTCCAGGATTGTCATGCTCCTGGTAAGTTTTGCAGTTACATCGGACATCTTCCAACCTTTATCCCCAACGGTCGCCTTCACAGCCTGGCAAGCTTTCTCAGTCAATCTGGTCTGCGAGAGGATATCCACCAACCGCCACTCACTGTGAGCCTTGCGAATTTCCTCAATCGTCAGCAGCTCAAGCCTTTCCAGTGCAGCATCCATAAGCTTTCTACCGAGGAGCGGGTCCTTGCTCTCAACATATATCCGGTTAATGGGTTCCGTACCAGAAGCACGTACACGCAATTGATAGCGCTCATCCCCCTGCTCATCAATCAGCTGCATTTCAGCCACATCATAGCGAATACCGCCCAGGTAAGCGAGTTTCATCCCTGCAACCTGAGTTTGATCATGCGCTTGAGCCAGCTCGAGGTAATAGCTGATGAAAGCCTCCTTGGCTTCCAGTGGCGCATCCACATCCGTTCGTCCTGTATGGGAGGTCTCATCATCCGGAGAACAACCGTAGGAATGCCATAAGCCTTCCATCCTGACGGTATCTTCCCAAATCTCAGTGATCGTCGTCAGCGGGTTTTCTTCCCGGGTGCCAAAATAAGCGAGCATATCCATGATCAGGATGTTTGCCCAGGGGCCATCCTTATCAGTGACATGGCCGCGGCTGGTCAGCCCCGAAGATTCCTCACCACCGAGTAAGATCCGGTCTCGCCAGTTTTCAGGCAGTGGTTTTTCCGCCTGGTATGCTCGATCGGTGCGCCTGATCTCTTCAATGTATTTGATCCCCACAGGGACAAGAAAAGCATGCTTCAGGATGCGGTCTTCACGGCTGCCTATTTGAATTTTGTAAAAGGGATGGCTGACATAACCTGGCAGTGCATCTTCAGCAGGTTCATTCTCCTCATTCCCCGGGATCTTCCCTGCGAGGACCTCGATGAGGGGAGACCCAGTCTGGGTGGCAATCACACGCCCCTTAAGTCCTCTTTCCACGCCAAGGTAGCGGACCAGCATCGCCAGGATCTGGTTTGGTCGGAAATACACACCGCCTTTATCCACCACACCAAAGCGGTCTGCATCGGTATCCATCCCCAGGCCCAGATGTGCTCCTGTCTCAGCCACCTTCGCTTTCAGCGGGTTGATGAACGGTTCTTCCGGGTTGGCATAGTCCAGCCCGGTCAGGTTTGGGTCACGCTGGGCATGGATCACCGTATAGCGGACACCTGCTTCACCGAGCAACCGGGTCATGTACCCCCGCCCGGAACCGTGCATTTCATCAATGACCACCATCTTGTCGCTGAAGAAATCGCCTGATCCGGTCAAGATCGATCGGGATCCGGGCATTCCCGTTGCCATTATCCTTGATCCAGGCGACATAATCATCCAGCGGGTCAAAACCATTCAACCGCCCCTGCTCCCTGGCATTGGCCAGATCAGCGGTACGGGAATCCGCATCCACAAGCTGCAGTTCATTAATCCGAAGCGCCAGAAAATCAGTTACCGACGTGGGGGCTGGATACCCCAAATGGGGATTGAACTTGATGCCCTGCCATTCAGGTGGATTGTGGCTGGCTGTACAGATCAGCAGCCCTGCTACCTCATCGGGTGGAAGATAATCCGTGAGGTAATATACCAGGGCTGGTGTAGGTGTATCGCGGTTGGCAAATTCAACCTTAAACCCATTTCCCAGGCATACTTCTGCTGCCCATTCAGCCACAAGGTCTGCATTCCGACGCGTGTCATACCCGATGACGATCTTCTTGCCAGCTAAATTCTCACGGTCAACGTAATCAGGCACATCCTCATCATTCAGGAAATCACACACCGCCTGCACAACCCCCCGTATCCGCTCCTCGGTCAGGTCAGCCCCCCACTTCCCGCGTACACCGGAGGTGCCAAAACGCAGATATTTCCGGTCGTAGATTTTCCGCAGCAGCCCAGGCTGATCCCCAGCGCCAACAAGACGGGTATCCGTCGTCCGCAGCCGGAAGCTGTAAAGCCGTTCGTATATATTCCCAATCTGAACAACTCTGAAAGGCATCCATCGGTCGGGGTCCTGCTCAAAATCCAGGCTGTCCAGCAGAGGAATAATTTCATAGTCCAGCGCATCTCGCAGGCTGTCAAAAACAGGGGTTCCCAGGTATTTCTTTGCCAGGGTAATGGCTTCCTTACGCAATTGCCCGGCTGCAGGAATATATTTCTGGTCGATTTCCCGGCGCTTTTCCCTGGTCGCTTCATCCTTCGGCTTGAATTGCTCCAACCGGTACTGGGTTCCAACCGCCGCCAGGGTTAAAAGCATGCTGAAGACCCGCGATAACTCGCTGTGGTTAGCGGCAATAACTTCCGGCTTCGAAAACAGTTTCTGATCCAGGATATCCAGAAAAGCTGTCATTTCCGCAATCGCTGGCTCCCATTGTGCCGCTGTTTCAGCACTGGTCAACACTCGGTTCAAACGGTTGAACATCGCTCCAAATTGGCTTGGTTTCAAATCGTCAAAGCGGGTATCTGAATGAGTCATGAAGTTCTCCTGGAATAATTCTCTCGATTTAGCAAGTATTTCTCAAATTCAGTCCTGTGCTGGCCGGCTGACCAATCCCCCTTTGGTGACATTAAGCACCTCCAGGAAGCTTCCAGCGGGGGTAACGGTTGCCTTCTGAACCGCCTCACACAATGCAAAAGCCTGTTGTGCCAACTCTTCCTCTGTATGCCGATTATCCGCTTCCAGCATCAAGCGGACTTTCGGTTCTGTTCCTGAATAACGCAGGTTGAGGCGTGTCAAACCGGGCAGGGCGACATTCATCCCCGCCTGCATATCTGCAACATCCTCCAACTGCTCAAGCGGTATTTTCTCTGCTACAACTGCTGAGGCGATCACCTGCGGATATTTATTAATGCTCTCTGCCAGCGCAGCCAAAGAGTCCGCGCCACTTGCGACGAAAGCCTTTATGAGAAAAATCGCCGAACGCAAACCATCACCGGTACCGTGGCCCTCATCCATCAATATGATATGTCCGGACTGCTCTCCACCCAGCCCAATCTGGTTCGGTTTGTCATCAGCTATCATCAATTTTTGAATTTCCGACATGACATATTTATCACCCACCTGGGTTTCGATAAAGTTGATCTCTCGTTCAGCAAAATAATTCACCAAAGAACCATTGCGCATCGTGGTGCTGACCACCGTGTTGCCCAATAATTTACCCTTCGCAGAGAAGTAATCGGCTAAAATAGCGAGCATGTGATCGCCATCAACCAGATTCCCATCCTCATCCACAAAGATGACCCGGTCAGCATCTCCATCAAAGACCACGCCAAAGTTGGCCTGGTACTGCTTGATCAGGGCATGCATGTCCTCTGGCTGCCTGCGGACATGCTCAGACCCGGCATGTTCGTTGATGTTCACCCCGGTCGGTGAGGCATGGATCACGACGACATCTGCGCCAAGCCGGGAGAAAACCTGGGGCGCATACCAGGAAGCTGCCCCATTAGCACAATCCAGGACCAGCTTCAACCCATTCAAAGAAAAATCATGATGCTCATCCACCAGGTTATCCACGTACAGCTCTCGCATATCAGAGCCATCTATCAAGCGTCCAAACAGATCAGATGGTGCTTTTTGAAGGTCAATGGGCTGGTTCATCACAGATTCGATCTCTACCTCAATCGCTTCGCTCAATTTCAAAGCATTCGCATCAAAGAACTTGATCCCATTCTCAGCAACCGGATTATGCGATGCTGAAATAACCACCCCTGCTTCTGCGCTTATCTTGCGCACCATAAAAGCCACGCCAGGTGTTGTGATCACACCCAGGTCAATCACCGTAGCCCCGCTGGCCAACAAACCGGTTGTGAGTGCGCTCTGCAGCATTTCGCCTGATTGGCGCGTGTCCCGGCCAATCACAAACGTCGGATGTGACCCTCTGCGAGAAAGCACCACACCTGCTGCGTACCCTAACTTGGTGATGAAGTCAGGAACCAGGGGAGGTTTTCCAACCGTACCCCGCACACCGTCCGTTCCAAAATACTGTCTTTTTTCAGTCATTGACACTCCTATCCAAACCTGAGAATAAAAAACGCTGCCCTTTGATTCAAATGCCGCTTCAGGTCAGCGCTTATCTTATATTTTTTATCTATTTTATCCGCATATCCGCTACGACCGGCAGGTGATCTGAGGCGCGCTTGCTGAGGTCGCTATCTTCAATAAAACTTTCATAATTCACCAGCCGTTCACGAGGGAAAAACAAGATATGGTCGATCATTCTGCCTGATCCCCCATGGCTGGGACCTGCTTTTTGGGGTTCTAATCTGATAAACCCAGCCTCAAAAAGCTGCTGAATGCAAGCCTCATCCTTTTCAGCGTTGAAATCGCCTGCCAGGATCATAGGCTGCCTCTCTTCAAGAACTGGTTTCCTCACCAAATCCAAAAACTTACCAATTTGCTGAGAACGCAGCATCTGCGCTTGTTCAATCCTTGCCAGCGAGGATTCCAGCTGACGTTCTCCCACCAGCGTGGTGAGGTGCAGGGTGGCTGCAAATGGGAAAGGTGCTCTGTTCAGACGGGACAATATTACATGTCTAGGCTCTGTGTCCCGGTTCCCCTCATAAGCTGCAGGTTGATACAAGGGGATATTCCGTGGTTCATCAGCAGCTTTCGGATCATTCATGCTTGAAAAGGCGAACCTTGAATGGATCGCATTTCCCTTAGACCAATCCATCCAATCTTTGAAGACCCCATCAGACGTGGTCTCATTCTTCGCTTGCACATGCATTTTCATCGTCAGCGTCTTGCCGTAAAAGCAGGACCTAAAATCACATTCCTGGTTGATCCTATCCCGCAAGCTGTACGTAACCCCCTTCGCATCAATATATTGCGACACTTCCTGAAGGCAGAGCAGATCAGCATTCAGGTGCTTGATCAACTTCCCTAAAGCTTCCAACCTGGCTTGTTTCGAGTCATTTGATACCTGCTCAAACGTTTTTTCCCCACCGGCAACATTCAAGGTGGCCACGCGCAAGTCCAATACTGTCATTGATGATGTATCCTGTAGGCCATGAATATACGCTGAACAATCCCTGTTCCAATCACAGGATTATTATACCCATATACAATTATCTGCTATGTGATGGAAAACTATCCGATGGGCATCGTCAAGCGTGTGATGAACAGCTCCATCGCAACATCCCCCTGCATGACGCCTGTTTTCATATCAACATCAATCTTTTGCAGATGATGGTAGATCGATTCCAACTGCTGCATGGAAAACCTTCCTGCCTGTGTGCATACTTTCCGGGCAACGAAAGACCTTTGATGGAGCAGCTTTTCGACATCCTTTTCACTTCCCCCATCATCCAGGATTTCCCTGGCTTGCAGGATCAACCGGAACTGCCGGACGACCATCGAAAAAACGGGGATAAAGTCATTATTCTCAAGGAGGAGGTGCATCTGGCGGATCGCTTCTTTGCCGTCCCTGCTTCCAAGAGCATCCACCATATCAAATATGTCGCTTTGATTCTCCGGAATGCTGAGAAGTTGCACATCCGCCTCATCCACCGGACGTTCAAAATTGACGTAAGTGAGGAGCTTTTCAATTTCCTGTGCCGCACGCTGCGTATCATTCCCCAAATATGCCATCAGGGTCTGGGCTGCCCTGGGCGCGATCTTACCACCAAGTTCTTGCGTTTTTTCCTGGATCCATTTCACCATCTCGTTGCCTGACGGCAATGGACAATCCTGAATGTAAGCCCGATCGCCAGCAGAACTTGCCCATTTGATCAACCAGTGCCTGTTGTTCAGTGTTTGCCAGTATGATTCCCAAACCCCACCCCGCTTACGGTTTTTCGATGTATCCGGGATCACCAGAACCAACGCCGTTGACCTGGGAAGGCCATCCATCAGAGTCAGAAATTCAGATTGCTTCTTTTTATCCCCATTCCCGGATCCCCCCCTGGCAAGTATCCTGAGTGCATCATCCACGACCACCAAACGCCGTTCTGTCAAAAACGGTACAGCCAGCGCCGAGGCACGCAGGTCGTTGAGTGTGATCTGCTTCCCATCCAGATACGTGGTGTTCAATCCCGCCATATCCGGCGCACCCAGGGAGTTAAATGCTTTTTGAATGTGTGCTTCTATGGCCTCGCGGTCATCTCCGCGCAGGATGTAAACGATGGGTTTTTCTGCCGTCATTAATTAATTTATCCCTTCGTCAGCACACGGTGCATTCGCACCCCCATTCGAACAGACGTCTCCACACGCTCCAATTCCAGCCCTTCAGGATCACCTGCGACAACGAATTGTTTTTGCACCAGTGGACCCAGGGATCGGGTGAGGATCAGGGCAACCGTAGCCAGCATGATTGACAGCGGCAGTCTTTCCAGTTTACTTTTCATGCTTTTGCCACTTCCCAGGGTGCCCAGCCAGGCAGCCAACCCCGCAAACATGCCCGGAACAGCATAATTCGTCCCGCAGCTGTCATGCAAAGCCAGTCCTGCTTCCCCTGCTCGAAGTCTTTTCAAGGCTTCGATCGCTGCTTGGACGATTTCTTCAGATGTGACATCGCCAATAATGAAAAAGCCCATCGGCGTGGACATACCGCCAAATTTCATATTTGGAAACCGCTTCGATAGAACATTTATGGTCGCATGTTCCAAACCATGGTTGCGGCGGATACGTGAAACCGGTTTTAGGTGAAGTAATGAGGTGTTCATAGCTAAATCCTATCCTATAGAAAAATGAACCACCAGGGTGATTTCATCTTGATGAATAAATCAATTATAACGGGTGAAATGTATTGATGAAGTTTGAATTTGGTTTATTTGATCAGGGCAAGAGAGAGGGCATCACGCAGCGATCTGGCTTCAAGGACCTTAATCCCACCTGGCCAGGCCTGCTTACGCTTCATCCCCCGGGGGACAATGATCTGTTTGAAGCCAAGGCTGGCGGCCTCGCGGATACGGGCATCGATCTGTCCAACCATTCGCAGTTCTCCCGACAGCCCCAACTCACCAACTAATGCAAGGTCAGCCTTGATGGGCTGGTCGCGCATAGAGGAAGTTATTGCAGCTGCCACAGCCAGGTCTGCAGCCGGTTCATCAATTCTCAGCCCTCCGACCACATTGACGAACACATCCTGCTCGGAGAGGCGCATATTCAAACGCCGTGACAGGACTGCCGTGATCAACAGCAGGCGATTGAAATCAATCCCGTTTGGCGTGCGCCTGGGATTGCCAAATGACGTATGGCTGGTCAACCCCTGGATTTCAACCAGCAAAGGCCGTGTGCCTTCCATGGTCACGGCTATTGCAGACCCGGGTGCGTTGACCATGCGTTCTGCTAAAAACACTTCAGAGGGATTTTTGATCTCGATCAAGCCCTTATCCCGCATTTCAAACACGCCCACCTCAGATGTCGTGCCGAAACGGTTTTTCACTGATCGCAGCAGCCGATAAGCCTGAAAACGATCCCCTTCCAGGTACAGCACGGTGTCCACAATATGCTCAAGGAACTCGCGGCCCAGCAATGATACCCTTCTTGGTGACATGTCCGATCACAAATACGGATATACCGGTTTTTTTAGCCAGCTCACGCAGCTGTGCAGCGCTCTCCCGCACCTGAGAGACAGATCCAGCGCTGGATTCCATCTCTGGCCGGTAAACCGTCTGGATCGAATCCACCACCAGCAGGCGGGGGTTGACCTCCTTGATATGTGTCATGATCGCTTCCAGATTGGTTTCGGTCACCAGGTAGAGATTTTCCGGTAGGGCTTGATGGGGCTTTTCGCCTCCACTCAGCAGTCGTTCAGCGCGCATCTTGATCTGGCGTTCTGATTCCTCACCGGAGACATACAGCACAGTATGCTTATCTGCCATCTGCAGGGTCATCTGCAGCATCAAGGTCGACTTGCCGATCCCCGGGTCACCGCCGATCAGGACAATTGAACCCGGGACGACCCCGCCACCCAAGACACGAGAAAATTCTTCAATGGGTACCGGGATGCGGTCTTCCTGGTCGCTCTCTATTTCACTGAGCTTCTTGGGAACAGAATAACCGCTCAATCCCTGCAGATTTACACGGCTTTGAGCGGTTTTATTTGTTGTTACAATTTCTTCAACCATGGTGTCCCACGCGCCGCACTGTGGGCAGCGGCCCATCTGTTTCGGCGAAGTTCGTCCGCATTCCTGGCAGACATAGCGCGTGATAGCTTTGGACATGGTTTAGTTTTCCACTGCGGCAAGGTCAGGTTCTTCCTGCTGACCTCCCTCAGTATCATGCTTCAATACAATTCTTTTAACCTCAGCACCATCTTCCATGACGGTTTCGATATCAATCAAGATTTGTTGGCCTTCATCAAATTCATTCGCCAGCAGGGCATCTGAGAGTCGGTCTTCGATCTTCTGCTGGATCACACGCTTCAGCGGCCTGGCGCCCATCTCGGGATTGTAACCTTCCTCTGAGAGGTAATCAAGCGCTTCATCTGTGGCAAGTAGGCTGATATTGTTTTCCTGCAGCCGGCTGTTGACCTTTTCCAGCTCCAACCTAACGATCTTCTGGATATCATCCTTATTTAACGAACGAAATACGATCACCGAATCCAGGCGGTTGATAAATTCAGGACGGAAGCTCTTCTTAAGCGCATCCATCAGCTTCTTGCGCATCTCTTTATACGCCTGAGCTTCTTCCTGAATCTCATCGACAGTAAGTGAAAAACCAAATGTTGTACCACGCTGGATCATTTCAGCACCAACATTGGTGGTCATTATGATGATGGCATTGCGGAAATCGATCTTACGGCCGCGTGCATCGGATAAATGCCCTTCTTCCATGATCTGCAGGAGCATATTATGAGCATCCGGATGTGCTTTTTCAATTTCATCGAAAACAATGATGGAATAGGGTCGCCGACGGATCGCTTCGGTGAGCTGACCGGCGTCATCATAGCCAACGTACCCGGGAGGGGCACCTACCAGGCGGCTGACGCTGTGCTTTTCCATGAACTCAGACATATCGAGCTGGATAAGCGCATCTTCGCTGCCAAACATGAATGAAGCTAACGCTTTGGTCAGCTCAGTTTTCCCAACGCCCGTGGGACCAAGAAAAATGAATGAGCCAACTGGGCGGTTGGGGTCCTTCAGGCCAGCCCTGGCCCGACGGATTGCCTTTGAGATCATTTCGATGGGTTCGTCCTGCCCGATGATATGCTCCCTGATCTTCGCTTCCATATTCAATAAACGGGCAGACTCCTCGGTTTCAAGCTGCATCAGGGGCACACCTGTCCACATGGAGATCACTTCAGCGATATCTTCGGTGGTCACATGCGGGCTGTTTTCGCGGTTCCAGACTGTGCGCATTTTTTCAAGCTTCGCTTCGAGTTTCTCGATCTGGTTCTGGATATCCTCTACCTGGTCAAAATCCTCTTTTTCCTTTGCTGTTTCCAATTCCTTGCGTCGTTCTCGCAGTTCAGTGATCACCACTTTGGCATCCACTGCAGCAGGGCTTTTATACATCCTCACCCGGGAGGCTGATTCGTCGATCAAATCAATGGCTTTATCCGGCAGGAAGCGGTCGCTCACATAGCGAGCTGAAAGCCTCGCAGCCGATTCAAGGGCATCGTCCTCAATCGTCAGCCGGTGATGGTCTTCGTAGGCAGAGCGAATCCCATGAAGGATATCAATCGTCTCTTCGATGGTTGGCTCTTCCACAATGATGGGCTGAAAGCGCCGTTCAAGCGCTGCATCGGACTCAATATTCTTACGATACTCATCCAGGGTCGTTGCCCCGATCACCTGAAGTTCACCACGTGATAAGGCTGGCTTGAGAATGTTGGCTGCGTCCACGGAAGACCCCGCTGAACCAGCGCCAACAATCATGTGCACCTCATCAATGAAAAGGATCGCCTCTGAAGCCTTCAGTTCATCAATGACGCGCTTCAGGCGTTCTTCAAACTGCCCCCGGTACATCGTCCCTGCCACAAGCGACCCCACATCAAGCTGGATCAACCGCTTGTCCAGTAACGGAGCAGGTACATCAGCGTCAATAATGCGCTGCGCAAGCCCTTCAACAATAGCTGTCTTGCCCACACCGGGTTCCCCGATCAAAGCCGGGTTGTTCTTCGTCCGACGGGCAAGGATTTGAATAACGCGCTCAATTTCAGTCTGGCGCCCGATCACCGGGTCCAGCTTTTCTTCTTCCGCCAGAGTGGTCAAGTCGGTTGATAGCTGATCGATCAGCGGTGTTTTGTCCTGACTTTTCTTTTCAGAACGCCGCCGCTTGCTGGCCGGCCTGCCTGCCATGGCGGTTGGGGTTTCATCCTGTGATTCTTTCTGAACCCTCTGGACCTGACGTCGGATTTGCTCCGGCGTTACCCCCAGCTTATTGAGGATGTTCATCGCTTCGCAGTTGCTCAGGCGGAGCAAGCCCAATAATAAATGTTCTGTGCTGACAGCTTTTTTATTACTCTCTTTTGCTTCGTCTATAGCGTATGGGATCACCTGCTGCATGCCAGGAGACAGGGTGATCTGGCCGACATGGTCGCCAAACCCGATTTCGTTCTCTACCAGGTCTGCCACACGGTCAACTTCCAGCCCCAGGTCCCGTAATACACGGCTGGCAACGCTGCCTTCCAGTTCGATCAGCGCGATCAATAGATGCTCTGTGCTGATCTGAGCTTTACGAAAACGTTCTGCTTGTTTTTGAGCCAGGCTGAGCACTTTGCGTGCTTTCGGTGTGAAATTATCAATACCTGCCAAGCCTTACCTCCTTGTTAGTGCAATTATTAATGACAGCCACACCTGGTGTGTCAAGCTGTGATGTCGTGATTAATTCCAGGGGGCGTTGACGAACTCAGTGATTGCATTAGAATTCGTCTCAGGTTTAATGGGATTCTACCTAATTTTAGTTGAAAAGGAACATTTGTACGGGTTTTATAATAGAACGTTAATACACCACTTAAAAATCAAATCGCCAGGGGAAGCTCGCTTCAGCCCCCAGCCAGATCTCATCGGGCACAGCGTCAAGCTCCCCATATCCTGCCTGATGGGCTAAATCAAAGGCATACAAGATATAATCCAGAGCTGTATTCTCTGCAGTAAAGATGCTCTCAAGGAAGGACCTGCCCAAAGGGCGCGTGCCTTCCAGGAACCCGGTTTCTTTGAACGCTTTTATCACTTCTTCATGCTTATTAGGCACATAATGCAGCTCAGGCTGCCAGACTTGCCCATCCCAGGCCAGCACCGCGTAGCTGACACGGGTATCCCCATTAAGATTATTTCCCGTGCTGCCCGGATTCACCGCCACTTTCCCATCCATAGGGATCACATCAGGGAGGTGTGTATGCGCAAAGACCAGCAAATTCTCAGGGATCATCGCCAGCGCACGGCGCATCACCTCAGGTTCTTTATGCGGGAAGACCTCCTTGTTAATATCCCAGGGTGACCCATGCACAACGCGGAGTGGGTCACAACCTTCCCCATCAAATACGTATTGTTCCGTGAGGTTCTCGAGAAAATTGAAGTGGTCTTCAGATAACCTGTCAAATATCCAACGCCCAAGGACAAACTGGCTGTGAGTCCACCAGACCCCAGGGGCAGTTCCCCGTTTCATCTTCAATAAATTGGCTTCCCCATTTCCCAGGATGAACCTGCAGCCAACTTCCTGAAGAAGCGAGAGCGTCTTAACCGGTTGAGGCCCACCTATGAAATCGCCTGCGACAATGATCTCATCCGGTGGATTTTTCAACAAGTCAGCCAGGACAGCTTTCAACGATGGCAGGATGCCGTGGCAGTCAGCAATGATGGCAATACGGGTTGGTTTCATAGGAATGTGTGATTTTTAAACAATTCTTTTCATGCCACCAGCCTGATTATGGCTTTTAACAACATAAAGAGAGTGGGATATGAAATGGTGTTACCTTGTCAGGCTTGAGTTTCAAGTGAGAAGATGCCCCAACAAATTCGATACACTTAAGAATTCGAATGGACTGCCGTAGATCAGGATATAAATGACACCGGCGATCAACAAAAGGGCAAGCAGGGCACCAATGAACGCCAGCCTCCTGGCAAAAAGGACATCCAACCCGGCAAGAATGATCAGAATAGGCCAGAGATCGTATAGAATCCTCAAGTTTTCGGTCGAGATGATGTTAAAGTTGATCAGCAGCCAGACCACCCCTGCACCAAGCATGAGTACAGGCCAGAAAAATGAGCGGTAATGGGTGTGGTATTTTTTAGACATGGGTCACCTGATTTCCCTTGGATAAGATGGTTTCGATAATTCTCTTCATAAATGTATATATACTATAATTATAACAAACATGTCATTTTGAATTTGGCATAGCCCTAATAAGGATTATGATGCTGAATAACAATCAGGAATACCCGCTGTTGATCGCCCAGGCTGGGCCGCTGGAAGGGAAGCGCTGGAATATCCGGACCGTACTGATCCTGGGGCGCGGCTCTGACTGTGACATCATCATTCCCGATCGACAGGTATCCCGACACCATTCCCGCATTTTTCCTGGTGCGCTGGGCACCATGGTCGAGGACCTGGACAGCAAAAATGGCACGTATGTCAACGGTGACCTCCTTCAGGAAGCTGTAATGCTCATTGACGGCGATGAACTGCAAATCTCACTTTCCCAGCATTTTATCTACCTCAGTTCAGATGCGACCATGCCTCTGGAAAACCTGCCCCTTGAAATGCAAAAACGATACCTCCGGGTTGATGCCGGTGCGCGTCGTGTGTTGGTGTTGGATAAAGAAATCGATCCCCCGCTCTCTGCCGCACAATTCACCCTGCTGCAGGTGCTTTATGAGCAGCCCGGTGAGGTGGTTTCCCGCCATGAGATCATTGAATCGGTGTGGAGCAGTGTTGCAGAAGGTGTGACTGAGCAGGCGCTTGATGCTCTTGTCCGCCGACTCCGCGACCGGCTGTCAGAGGCTGACCCCAGCAGGGAGTATATCATTACTGTCCGCGGGCACGGCCTGCGGCTGGACAATCCCCCAAGATAAAACTCGCTAAATTATTCTTCCGCTTCCAGATTGCGTTTCATTGAAAAACGCAGTGCCTTCCGGTATACCTGCTGAAGCTTCTCTACCGCTACCGGGCTGTTTTCCTGCTGCTGTGTCTGATTCATCAGATTCTGCAGGAATTGAATGAATTCATCCGTGACCTCATCGGCATTTTCTTCCAGGATTCCGTCAATCGCGTCACTATCCTCTGCCTGGATAAGGGATTCGATCAGCTCGATATTCGCACCGGGTGCAGTGACACTTTGTATGGTGGCTGCGATCTTTTGGAGTTTTTCCAGCTCCGCCTCATTTTCAGCTTTACGAGCTTCCGAGAGTCGCCTTCGCAACACATCAAGAAAGATCTCGCTGATTGCGGGCAGTGCTTTAAGGGTGGCCTCTTCGATATCATCGCTATTTAGAAGCTCGTCGAGCGCCTGGTTAGCTGCCTGCTCTTCCTTCTTGACCGCTTCATCAATCTCATGCGTCATGTTCAGCAGCTTTTCGCGTAACTCGGTTAGATGAGCCTGCTTTTCACCTGTTGATCTCTGGATTTGTTCGGTGAGCAGCTGGAAGAATCCGTAATCCAGCCCACCCCGGGTATAGCTGACCAACGTTGCCAGTTTGACTTCACTCTCTGCTGCATCAATGACCAGTTCAAGCAAACGCTCCCTGGTCAATCCCTTCTTGCCAGCTTCCTCAAGCGCTTTCATCACTTCCTGCTGTTCCTGAACCTGTTTCAAGACCTTGCGGCCGTAGGTGGAATTCTCCAGGATCTGCTGCTGCAGGTCGGCAAGCACCTTCGTGCTCTCCTCTTCACCGGAAGCCGATGCACTTTGCAATAGCCGCTGGAGGATCATCAAGAACTGCTCATCGACCAGTTCCTCTTCCTGCTTGATCACTTCCGGCCTTGACTCTGAAGATAAGCCAGCCAGACGCTGAAGCAGGTTCAACCTGTCCTGCTGGGCTTTGAGCATTTCCGGTGTGACACCGTCCTCTTCGAGGATTCGCTCAAGCAGACGCTGACGGGTCAGCATCGTTTCAGGCTTGAATAGATAGGCTTTGCGATGCTCCATGGGCAGGTTGTCCATGACCTTCTTGATCATTGGGCCGATCATCTGTTCCTGCTGGTTGACAGGAACGCCCATCTCAGGCGGGAAGAAGGTTAATAAAAGCTCTTTCTCGTGGTCGTGATAAACGATGGGGGTAGGTGCCTGGCCGCGGTAGCCGCAGCTTGGGCACTGGATCAGGTTATACGCCCCGGCGAGCAAGATTTGCTTCGCCTGCGGGTCCTGGCTGAGATCGAATAATCGGGTGATTTCGGCAACCACCGGTTGATGACATTGGGGGCATGAAATGGTTTGTTTGACCATGGAGTCTCTTTCTATATTATTGATAATTTACAAACATGGCATTATACCATCACAGGATGGAATGCGATATCGTAGAGGCAGGGTCATGCCTTGCCTGAATACGCCTGCTTATTCATATCATTCCGTAGGGGCAGTGGCATGCCCAGGGCCTAGACACCGAGGTCTATTCTATCCGAATAGTGAGGCCTGGTAAATTCCCCACAATATACCGGTCAAGTTCTAACAAATCGTAGAGAGGTTATCCCATACGGTATGAGGATTGTCGCCATATTCAGGTGTTATGCCTTCCCTTGGGGAAGGTGCACACAGGTATGACGGATGAGGGTGCAAGTCAGATGCTCAGAAAACCTTCTCCAAAACCGGAAACTACACTTATAAAACAGTTTTTACTCTTGAGTTGCCCTTAACCAGGCTGTAATATCGTTCTTACCTGATTATTCAGCCTGTAATGACAGCTTCACCCATGTGAAATCGTAGAGGCTGGGCACAATGTTCGTGGAACAAAGACAATTGTTTGCCCTTCAAGACTGCCTGTACATCCCCCGTTTATTCATAATTTGCAATCTTTCCTGACTTACGGTCTCAAACCGATCTCATCCCTCAAAACGAACCCAAACCCCGGCCCCTCTTCCCCCCGATAAACCTTCATACTCACCGACCCACCCTGCACCGTAAAAATCAAAAACGTCCCCGGCGTTGGTGCCGCCCGTACCCCCATGGCATGACCTGCATCAATTTCCCAAACGCCTTCGATTTCCAACGCGTTGTATCCATGCGTGTGCCCATGAACATAAGCAAGGACGTTGTGATCCTGCAATAATGCCCAAAATCGGTCTCTTGCATCGCGATACTGGTCCAGGCTTTCGTATAGGTGATTTTCCCGCCCTGTCTGGGCATCGGGCTGGGGAAAGGCAGGTTCATGACCAAACACAAAAACATGCTCCTGTGTCGTTTCCGCCAGGTCTGTGACTAACCAGTCATATATCGTATCTGTGATGCTCCCGTCAATCCCCCAGGGCGCTTCTTCATTGCAGTATACATTTAGGGCAATGAAATGCGCATTCTTATAATCAAAACTGTAGGTTGTGCGCGGGCATGGTTCCGGCCCCCAGTTGACGATGTTTGGTTCCGCAGGTCCGTTAGGGTCGTATTCGTAGTTCTGGAGAAACCTGAGGTCTGCCAAACCAAAATCGTGGTTGCCCGGCAGCGGGAACCAGAGATAATCCTCCCCCAGCACCTGGTCAATCGTCCAACGGGCATCCGCAGCAGGCAGCACATCTCCGGTCGTGACCATGAAATCACCAGCCCCGAACTGCTTGACATACCCGAGCAGCGCAGCGAAGAAATTGGGATAGACGAAATATTCCTCGGTGCTGTAATGGGAGATATCCGATGTGACTACAAAGCTGAAACTGGGTTCTGGCGTGGGCGTTTGCGTCTCAGTTGGCGTCGGTTCAGGCGTGTCCGTCATTGTGGACGTGGGAGATTCAGTTGCCGTTGGGGAAAGCGTGGCTGGCTGCGTGCTTGTATTGCCAGGTGTTATATCAGATCGGGCAGCTTCACAAGCCGTGGTTAAGGCAAGCAGTAAAATCAAAACCAGTCTTAACCGGCTATAACAGACGCCTGCGTAGAAACAACAATGTGTTCATATGATCATTCAAACCAGGTGAATTCTCACCGGGATATGACTGCCCGGTCACATAAAATTCTTCGATTTTGCCATATTAAAACTGGCTAAGGCAGCAATTGCGTCCAGGTCACACCATAATCGGTCGTGCGGAAGAACTTCAGCGGATCCCAGGTGCTTTCATCCGGTGTCGTCAGCGCCCAGCCGTGCTGGCTGCCCGCGAAATCAAGTTTCATAAAGAACTCGCCAGCAGGAATGCCAGAAGCTGCTTCAGCCGTCCAGGTCTCTCCGCCGTCCAGCGAGTGGAAGAGTTCTTCAGGCCCAGCAGCCCAAACCTCATTGATCGAAATGAAATCCACCGCTTTGCCGTTCATGATCGCGCCCTTATACGTCCACGTTGCACCGTAATCCTCGCTGCGGTAGAACATGAAGGGGTTCAAGGGGGGATTCATCGCCCTGACCGGCAGGAAACCGGTGCTCGCATCCACAAAAACGGGCTGCTGCACATCCAGCATGGCTCCTGCATAGGTTGGAGGCACCGATAAACCCATTTCCTGCGCCCAGGTTTCGCCGCCATCTTCTGTGAAATAAAGGTAGAAGTGGTCAGTCATGGGAATGGAGCCGCCAATCCAGCCCTTATTCAGATCGATAAAGGTGATCCCGTTCTTTGAACCACCTTCTGGCAGGGACATCATTTCACCCGGTTCATGGGTAAAGACTTCCGTCCAGGTCGCCCCGCCGTCAGATGTTCTGTAGATGGCATAGTAATGCGATCCAGCACCTGCACCTAAACTCACCATGGCAAACCCTGAATTGAGGTCCAGGAAGAATACCCGAGCGTTATCAAAAGGCACTGAGGTCATCGTCCAGTTTTCACCGCTGTCCTGCGTGTGATAGAGCTCCCCGCTGCCGCCATTATTGAACACGAACCAGGCAGTCGTCTCATCAAGGAAGAACGGATTGAGGTTGGGAGAAGATAATCCGGCTGGCGTGGCATTCAGCCAGGTTTCGCCGCCATCCACTGTCACTAAAAGATGATCCCCGTATCGTGTGACCGCCCACCCTTCTATGTGGGTAAAGAATTCAAAATCGAAGATGACCGGGTTGGTGAATTCAACCAGGTCTGGCGTGGGTTCCTCGGTAGGCTCTTCTAGTTCAGTAGGCTCTTCGGTTTCCTCCTCATCAGGCTCTTCCTGTGTGAAGGTGGGTGTGGGTTCAGGTTCTTCTGGCTCCGGTTCTGGGTCAGGCCCCCAGGGAGGTTTGCAGGCCAGTGCAGCAAGAATCAAAGTCAATACTGTCAATCCCAACATGAATTTCTTTTTCATCGAAACCTCCTGAAATTTACTGTTCACTTAACTTATTAACGAATATGAGGAAATGGTTGTTCCCGATAAATTACGGTGTTGAAATGTCGCGCCGTGGTGTGAAAATCAAGAGTGCTTATCTAAAGCTTATCATACACCATTCCTCAAAGCTTATGTTTTACGTTCCCCCTGGTCTCCATGCTGCGGTGAGGATACCTTAGTAAATCGGAAGAAATGATCACTCATGGTCTCCTGACCAAGAGGCGAACATAATTCAGTTTCGATCACTCATGGTCTCCTGAGTGCGTAGCCTCCTGTAAGGACCATGAGGTGTTGAATTGACCGAAGGTCTCCATGCTGCATGTGGACACCAGCTCAATCAATAAATTTGTCACTGCGAACGAAGTGAAGCAGTCTCTGTTTCCCATGGTCTCATGACAAGCTGAGTGCCACCTGTCCTGAAGCAAAGCGGAACATCCGCAGGATGCAGCAGAGCCCAATCTGGATCACTCAAAGAGTGCTCTTCGAGCAAGGCACAAAGTCCCTGAAGCAAAGCGGAACCCCGAAGGGTGCTTGGGGATCAGCGAACATAGCCCTCTTTTCGAGGGGTGCCGGGCGGCATGAGCCGCCGACCCATTAGTAAAAAAATTACTGAAGGTCTCCACCCAACCTATATCGTAGGGGTTTGGCACCTTGTGTCGAGGGATGAAGACCGTCTAAACCCTTATTCGCACGTCAATTTCCTAAAAACTTTTGATTTGAACAAACCGGCTTAATCTGGGCGCGGCGTGCCGCGCCCCTACCTGATTTATCGATCACCCATAGTCTCCTGAGTGCGTAATCTCCTGTCTGTGACCCGTCCTGTAAGGAAAGGACCATGAGGGGACGATGACCGCAGGTCTCCACCCGACCTATATCGTAGGGGTTTGGCACCTTGTGTCGAGGGACGAAGACCGTCCAAACCCTTTTTCGCAGGTCAATTTTCCACAAACTTCTATATGACCAAACCGTCTTTTTCTGGGCGCGGATGCCGCGCCCCCCTGTTTTATCGATCACCCATGGTCTCCCGACCATGAGGTGCTGTGTTGACCGCAGGTCTCCACCCGACCTATATCGTAGGGGTTTGGCATGCCAAACCCTTTTTCGTAGGTCAATTTCCCACAAACTTTTTTTGACCAATCCGTCTTTTTCTGGGCGCGGCGTGCCGCGCCCCTAGACGCGTTGTTAATTGACCAACACCATCGCGATCAATAAGAATATACGAAACATAGCAGATTTCCCCGTCTTTCGTTATAATAACTTATAGAATGTCATTCTTTCCGGGGATGCAAAAGGAGTTGATATGCCAAAATTTGATTCGATTGTCAAAAGGGATGGGACCGTTGTTGCCTTCACACCGCAAAGGATCACCAACGCCATCTACCGCTCTGCGGTTGCTGTGGGTGGTCGGGATAAGAAAACGGCTGAGAAATTGACCAAGAAAGTCCTTGCCCTCCTCAGCGAACGGGTGCCCGAGGGCGAGACTCCCACCGTGGAGCAGGTCCAGGATGCTGTTGAAAAGATCCTGATCGAAGAAGGCCACGCCAAGGTGGCCAAAGCCTACATCCTCTACCGGGCAGAACGGGCACGGCTGCGGGAGCAGAGGGCTGAACGCAATGCGCTGCCCTCCACCAACATCCCCTGGTCCAAGCTGTGGCGAATCCAGGATTGGGCTGTGGACCATAAATTTCACACCGTGAACAGCCTGAACAAAATGATCCGCAAAGGCAAGTTCTCAAAGATTGTCGCTGCATCGGAAGCCTTTTACCATGAGGACGTGGAGAACGCCGCCCACCTGGTGGCGGAAAGAAAAGATGAACTGCGCATGGTGATCATCTCCGGCCCCTCATCTTCCGGTAAGACGACCACCACCATCAAGCTTGGGGAACGGCTCAAACGGCACAACATGAAGCTGGTCACGCTGAATGTGGACAATTACTTCTTTGACCTGGAAATGCACCCCAAGGATGAGTTTGGCGATTATGACTTTGAAACGCCCCAGGCGCTGGACCTGGAACTGATCAATGACAATCTCACCCGCCTGTTTGCAGGCGAAGAAGTGAAGATACCTTTCTATGATTTCAAGACCGGCAAACGTCAACCTGAACAAACCCCCATGAAACTGGCTCCCAATGAAGTGATCCTGATCGACAGCCTTCACGGTTTGTATCCGGACATGACCAAAGACATTCCCCCCGAGATGAAGTTCAAGCTGTACATTGAACCCCTGCTGCAGATGAAGGACCCCGATGGTCGCTATATCCGCTGGACGGATATCCGCCTGGTGCGCCGCATGCTGCGGGATGCTTCCCATCGGGCTTACGATCCCACCAAGACCCTGCTGCACTGGCACTATGTGAGAGCCAGCGAGCTGCGCAACATCATTCCTTATGTGAACACCACGGACTACATCGTCAACAGCGGCATGCCCTATGAGATGCCGATCTATAAGGCGAAGTTATTCAAAGAATTCAAACGGTGGACGAAAGAATATGCGGATGATCCGCTGCGAAAAGATGCTTACGAGAGGGCCAGTCGGGTGTATAAACTCATGAAAACAATGGAACCCATCAAAGATGATTTGATTGTGCCTGAAAACTCGGTCATCCGTGAGTTCATCGGGGGTGGCATATATGAGTATTAGGACGAAGCTGAAAGCTAAAAGTTCAAGGCTAGTAGTTGGTAGCGTGTAGCTGGTGGTTCTTAGTTGATAGCTGATTGCTCATAGCTTATAGAGATAGACTTAATAAAGTAAATTCGTATATTCCTTATTGTCATTTAATAACCTAAACGGAAATAAGGATAACTCTTATTTCCGTTTAGGTTAAATTTTCTTCAATACTTCGCATTTTTCCAAGTACAGAACGATAAATTCTCAAGCTTAAGGCCTCGCCCTGAGGGAATGTATAACGCTGCCAAATAAATAAGTCGGTATATGTCAAGATCCTACAACCAATAGCAACGCCCACGACCCCTCATCAGTCAGCCGGAAGCTCACAGCTTCTCCCAGGAGAAGCCTAAATTAAGCCTTCCCTCGGGGGAAGGTGGCACGTTGAAAACGGGACGGATGAGGGAAAGACACTTCCAGTAATCAACTATTTCCCGCGGCCAAACGAGGTCTTTCAATACTATTTCTTTCCCTATCAGCTACCAGCTATAGACTGAAGCGGTCTCAAGCCGCCTCAGTCGTATGTCAAATTCAGGAGAATTTGACCCGCTACCTCATCGCCTGGAACAGGTCCTCCACAATATCATCCACATCCTCTATCCCCACTGACAGCCGCACCAGGCCGTCTGTGATCCCTGCTTTCAAACGCACCTCCCTGGGCGTATGCCGGTGCGTCATGCTGGCGGGGTGCTGCACCAGCGTATCCACATTCCCCAGGCTGACGGCCAGCGTCGCCACCCGGACATTGTCCATCATCCGCTGCCCTGCTTCCACGCCGCCCTTCAGGTCAAAAGCGATCATCCCACCGTATGCCATCATCTGCTTCTTTGCCAGCTCATGATCTGGATGGCTTGGCAGGCCGGGATAAAACACACGGTTGACCGCTGGATGGCTTTCCAATTGCCTGGCGATCTGCATCGCATTCTGGCAGTGCCTTTCCATGCGCAGTTCGAAAGTCTTCAACCCAATATTCGCCATCCAGGTATCAAATGGGCTGGGCGTCGCCCCCAGGATCTTATACGCCTCGTAAAGCCTCCCATGCAAAAGATCGAGGTCAGTGGTCAGCACCGCACCCCCGATCACCTGCCCATGCCCTGAGAGGTACTTCGTCGTGGAATGCATGATGACATCAACCCCCATATTGAAGGGGCGCTGGCAGTACGGGGAGGCAAAGGTATTATCCACAATCACCCTGGCACCATGTTGATGCGCCAGCGAGGTCACCATCTGGATATCCGTCAACCGCAGCGCAGGGTTGACCGGCGTCTCAATATAGACCAGTTTTGTCTCCGGATGAGCTTTGAAGGCTTCCTCCCAACCCTGGGTGGTGTTATCCGTGACCCAAACCACATTGATCCCATAGCGGGGGGCAAGGTTCTTCAAGAACAGATATGACCCATCATACAGCGCTGATTGGGTGAGCACGGTCTCACCAGCCTGAACACATGCCAGGATCGCTGCCGTGATGGCTGCCATGCCTGAAGCAAGCACAAACCCACCCACAAGCTCATCAGGGTCCGTTTCCGGATTCTGCTTCAGGATATCCATCGCTTCCAACCCTGCCAGTTTCCTGGCTAACTGATGGTGGTTGGGATTGTTCCAGCGGGTGTAGTAGTAATCATCCACCTCCCCGGCGGCAACCGCCGCACCAGAAACCGCATCCTCAAAAATAAACACCGAGCTTTGATAAATAGGCGCGATATGTGCCCTTTCCGCATTTTCCAGTTCGGTGTAGTGGGTCAGCAGGGTGGACATGCCCTTATATTGACCGGGATGAACTGCGCATAATGGTCTCCTTTAATTCAATCTGATACAACGTTAAGCATTATATTATGGTTGAATTTTAGCATATCCGAAACATATATCTGATGAATTATTACTGCAGGCTATTTAACAATAAAACTGCCCAAGAGATTTCTCAGGCAGTTTACTAAATCATTTTTAATCCATTTAATCCAGAAGGTAATTCGTCAATCTGTTTTCCTGGGGGCTAGATCTATCGAAATTAGAACGACCCCCAGGTCACGCAGTTTGGCAAGCAATCCGTACAACCCAGCCTGCTCGCTGATCTCTCCGGTAAGGATAGTTTCACCCTCTTTTGTGTGGGTGAGGGTAAAACCATCCAGCCATTCTGACCAGGTTTTATCCAGATGACCTTCTACACGGATTTCGAGGGACTGCATTATAAGATCCTTCGGGTGTTCAGCTTTTCCAAACATCTGACGCTTTTCAAAGAACGGCCTCAGGATCAAGTATGCGCCCAGGACAATGATCAGGATCGCGCCATTTACGCCTTCAACCCCCACAAGGTCCAACACCCCACCGATCACCGAGAGGATTCCCAACAATACGGTGAAACCGCTCATCCGCAGACCTTTGAAGTAGCGTGCTGCATTCAACCCCAGGAAGAGCAGTCCGATGCAGATCGTCCACCAGCCGCCTTTGATGATTTCCTTGGGCACAAACATGAAACCACCCAGCAGGATCAGGAAGCTTCCCCAGGCAATTGTCTCCAGGCGTTTATTCAACGCTGCTTTCTCAGGATCTTCCGTGAATTTTATTTCTGCTTCCTTCTCCTCTGGCTTGTTTGATATTCGCCAGTAATATGATCCCGATGATCCCCAGCACAACCGGCGGCACCCACGGCATATTCACATCACCCACCTGGAACATCAGGTTTTCCGGCGGTAGGGTCAAATTGAGCACGGTGAGCAACGCCTGCAATTGCGAGACAGATGATCCCTCCGATTAGATTAGACTTTTTCATTATTTTCTCCTTTTCTTATTATTTGAGATCTCTACGCTGCCTGCCGGGAGAGCAGAGATCTATTGATGACTGAATCGTTTAGCTTACCTTTGTTTTCTTAGCCTTTTTCTCCACAACAGTTTGAAAGACCATAAAGAAGACATATCCTGCCAGACTGGCCCATCCCAACACATCTACACCCAACCGAGTATAGAGGGTAGCATTCCCACCGCCCAGCGGGACATCGGCGATCACAACCTGGCTTGTCACCCTCAGGTGTCCGAACATCAGCCAGAATCTTCCCGTGAGCATCGGTGATCATGGTGTAGTAACCGCGGTCCGTATTGACCACAGGCACCTGGTTCTCAACAGAGCGCATCACAAAATGTGTCCAGTTTTGCTCTGAGATCCCCTTCGTGGCGTTGTAGCTGGGAATTGCCAGAATTTCAGAGCCATTAGCAACATTCTCTCGAGCGGAGTCGGTGAATACACCATCCATGCAGATGATCGAGCCCAGCGTTCCAAACGGCGTCTGGTGTACCGGGGAAGGTCCAGCCGAGATGGTTTTCGGTTCTCCAAAGGCGTGCTGCTTGCCATAGATCGGTGAAAATTCACCAGCAGGGCTGAGCAATACTGTTTCGTTATGCCACCCTTCTTCTGTATGGAAAGCATAGGGGATGTAGATGTACGCATTGGTTTCCCTCGCAAGTTCAACCAGCTCCTGGGTATATTCTTCCTGCGGATCAAAGCCAAACGCCATTTCAGGAGCATAGAGCACTTCTGCTCCCTGATCTGCCGCTTCCAGGGCAAGTTCCCGAAGCAGGCTCAATCGTTCTACCTGCTCAGCATCATCTGCCTGATGCCCAGGACCCGCCATGTTCATCTGCAATGCAGCCACCCTTGTGGTTTCAGCGCTTGCTGAGGGCTGATTGTAGATCACCAAACTGATCGTGACCCAGGCGACGACCACGATGACGGTACCCAACACCCATTTACGTGTGGACTTTTTTCTGACAGGAACAGTATTTTTGAGGTTCCTTCGCTTGTCAAACCACAACATGATCACCTGCGCCAGAGTAAAGTTAACCAGCACAACCAGCAGGTTCAGCCCGTAAATGCTGAAAATCGAAATCGGCTGGGTCAGCCAGGGTATACTCGCCAGCGGGTTGGCCGCAAAGCCCATCGTACCCATGAAGGGGATAAAGCTCCGGATCATCTCAAATCCCACCCAGGCGAATAGCCCCTGTAAGATGAACCACCGAAAGCCTGTCAGCTCATGGAATATCCTCTCCGTGCTGGTGAAAAAGGTGAATACCGCAACCAACAATCCCAGATGCTGGATATAGAACGGGGCACCTTCAATATTAAAGATCCGATAAAGGAATGGCCATAGCCAGATCAGATTTGTCAGTGTTGGCGCTAAAGCCGACCACTTCCGGGGCATGAACCTGTACTGAGCAACCAGACTTGGAATCATCGCAATAAACATCAGCGCTCCAATATTTACCGGAGGAAAAGCCAGGAACATAAGCAGACCGCTCAGACAAGACAAAGCCACACCCAGCCAGAATTGCTTGGTGAACAGACCGCTCCCTTCAACTTGTTTTGTTTGGTTTTTTGTTTTCATTGTCATTTTTCTCTCCTTGAACCAAGAATTTGTAAACATAGAATATCAAAATGGATAGAAATATTCATCCATCGAAAGATTGATTTAGGGGTTTAAACTTTGGTTTTGAGTTTAATCAGGAAATTGTTTTACAAAAGGTCTAATTGGCGTGCCAGCGCCACTGCCTGGGTCCGGTTTTCAGCATCCAATTTACTGCAGATATGATGTACATGGCTCTTTACTGTGCTGATGCTGACCACAATTTGTTCAGCAATCTGGCGGTTGGTCATTCCTGTGGCAAGCAAACGCAGTACTTCAAGCTCACGGTCGCTCAGCGGATCAATCATGGAAGACTGGTTTGATTTAACTCGCTGAATTTTCTTCCCTCTCACCTCGGCCAGCAGCCTATGTACAATATCAACAGCAATCCCTTGTTGTACGGCCATTTCTAACAGTGGAATGAGCTTATCCCCCAAGGACATAAAGGAATGGGTGAAACGCTCACCTTCAGTCAACTGCAGGGCTTCACTTAAATATCCCAATGCTTCATCAGGTGAATCAACCACATGTGCCTGCAATATACGTATTGCAATCAAACAATATATCCATTCTTTTTTGCTTGCGATTTTGCCTAAATTATCCAGATATGCCAGGGCTTTTGACATGGGGAGTGTCCTGGCTTTGGTCAGCCCAACAAAGCGGTAAAAGGGGTGGCAGTCAATACGCTCATCTAACTTGTCAGCCCATTCTCCCAGTGGTTGACCTTTTGCCAACAGAAAATTGACATGAGCCGCATTCACACGCTTAACTGTCGGTGGGGAAATGGTTTCCTGGTTGATCGTTTCCCAGGCTTTTGCCAATGATTCTTCAGCGCCTGACAAGTCACCTTCCGCGATCCGCTTGCTGGATTGGATCATCCTGGTTGCGACAAGAAACTCATAATTCCGGGAACGCTCGCACAGGGCAATCGATTTCTGAATGTGCCTTTCGCTTTCGTCTAAATCATCCCATTCGATATGCAGTTGTGCCAGGTCCATATGCGCGAGAGCATTGATCGGGATTTCTCCCCCCTCATGGATGGCCTGCTTAAATACCTCTGCTGCCTGGTGTAATTGACCTCTCACAGCCTTTACGCGTCCCAGGAAGATCAAAGCTGTCATAGCGACATAGTGATTTTGTGTAGCTTGCCCGGCTTTTAGAGCTTGCCGCAATACTTCTTCCGCTGCCTTCATCTGTCCCATATGCCAGTAAGCAAGCCCCAGGTTTATCGCAACGATCCCACGTGCATTATTTGAGTCATCAGGCAGCAGCTTCAATGCAGTCTGTGAGCGTTCGACCATACGTTTGTGGTCGCCTTTCCCGAGGGCATGGTATGCTTGCGCGGCATAGACTTCACCAAGGAATTCGGGAATATCTTCAGCCATCTTTTCAAAGTATGACAGATATTGTGCAGCCGTATCAAATTGACCAGCGAGCAGTAAAGGCCAGCAATAATCAAACCCCAACTTGGGATTGGAGAACAGACTTTCTTCAGGCAGTGATTCGAACCACCCGATCACCGTCTGTACTTCACCGCGTTTGAGATATGCTGCGTTATTCTCCAGGATGATGTTGCCAGCCTGTTCCCACTCTTCTGCTATGACAGCATGCCTGATGGCATCATTCACATAAGCATTATCTTCATACCACTGACTGGCCTTCTGGTGCAGTTGCGTCTCCGGTATTCCGCTGAGACGCAGTCTGTTTCTTAGCAGTTCAGAAAAGAGGCGGTGATAGCGGTACCAATTTCGAGACTGGTCAAGTGCGACTACAAAAAGATTGTTCTGGTCAAGTGTCTCAAGCAGATCCTGGCTGTTGGTTTCTCCTGTCACTGCGTTGCACAACGGGGATGACAACCGATCCAAAATCGAAGTTTTAAGCAGGAAATCCTTTAATTCAGGAGGCTGATCCTCAAAGACTTCTTCGATCAGGTAATCCAGAATGAAGCGATTTGAACCAGTGAACGCCTGAATGAAGTCTGATAGATCGCCACGGTGCTGCATGGACAATGCTGCCAAGCTGCAGCCCGGCGATCCAACCTTCTGTGCGGTATTCCAATTCTGCAGCTTCAACCGGAGAAATATCCAACCCCATCACCTTATTTAGAAAAGTTGAAGTTTCATCTGCTGTGAAACGTAAATCGCTTTGCTGGATCTCTAAAATCTGTCCGCGAGCTCTCAGACGAGAGACTGGCAGCAGAGGGTCTTCCCTGGTGGTGATCACCAGGTGCAGATTGGTGGGCTGGTGGTCGATCAAAAAAGCAAGCTGCTCGTGAATAACAGGGGTGTGAATGACATGATAATCGTCCAGCACCAGGATTATCGGCTGATCTACGGACGAGATTTCGTTCAGCAGGGCTGCGATCAATACATCGTCTGGTGCTTGTTGAGAGTACTGGAGGATGGCATTTGGAGCTTCGCCAATACACCCATTGATCTGTTCCAGGGCGGCTATCAAATAAGTGATAAAACGCCGCGGGTCATTATCCGCTTCCTCCAGCGAGACCCAGCCTGTGCGGCTGCGGTGGCGCGCCAGCCAATCCACAACCAGGGTGGTTTTTCCATACCCGGCAGGTGCAGAGACCAGGGTCAGCTTGCGTCCAAAAACATCCTCTTGAAGAAAATCTTCCTCAAGACCTTCTACCAGGCGCAGGCGGGGAACGATCTTTGCCCGCAGACGAGGTGAATTGAGCTTAGTGGTAATTATTGGTGTTTTCACTTATGAAAAGAAAAGGTAGTTGAACCAATCAGGATTACATACATATCTTACAACATATTAATAAAAACCCGAGTGAATTGGTGAAAGTAGAAAATAAGGTGTAAAACAGGATTATTCACCTCCTTGCCAGCAATCTCAGTACAAGAGGTGATCTCCTCGAAAGGATAGCTATTCTTCGACAGCCTATAATGATCTTTTTCGATCACCGTTTCTTACGGGAATGACTTAACCGAAACAACAATCTCACAATTGCCGGCAGGGTCCGTGATCGCAAAATCTGTAATGGGCAGAGCAGCCATATCTGCGGCTGGAATGGTACCTGTGAAATCACAGACATTGATAGAAGCCCCAGTCTCGTCATAAAAATAATCCCAGTTATCGAATCTAATAGAAACTGGAAGGTCACCTCCAGCATAAGGAACGCTCAGGGTATTGGTAGGATCGTATACAGCAGTTTGCCCTGCCAGTGTATAACAAGCACCGCAGTAATCCGTCCCCCAGGTGCCAATTGGGAGCATCGTGTGGTTGGCTTCGGCAAACATCGGCTGACCGTGAGCAGCAAAATAGGCACTGCAGGCTGATTGGCAGGTGTCGCTCATCAGGGCAGGGATCAATTCCGTTTCAACATCAAACACTTGATCCGGGCAGACCAATAAACCTAACTCGTGCGGATAATACAGGTCAAAAAGTGTTGGGTAATATTTCTTCATTCCATAACCATAGAAATTAAAATATCCTGTGTCTGAGGGAACCGAGACTTGACCGTAAAGGCCCACAAAACAGCCGCTAAACCCTGCCGCATCACTGCTTCCATGTGCCATGATACGTATTGTTTGAAGTGTGATCTGGATATTCGGCTTGCTGGCAGCATAGACATTGTTTTCTTCGGAAAATTCTGCCACCAGGTTATCCGGGTCCACCTCTACTTCGAATATGGGCTGGAGTAGGTCAAATTGAGCCGGAGTCCAGCCAGGCCATTCGATAAGACTCCAACGATGCGGTTCCAGGGTAACAGGCGGTAAGTCCGGAGGGGAATCCAGGTCAACCAATCGTGTGCGTACACCCCCTACATCCTGGAAGAAGGCAAAAGCAGGTGTCCAATCTTTTATGACATCTTGGCCAATATTTACTACCATGATCCGCAAGGTGTCATCATCTTCAGGATACAAGATATTAGGAATAACCAGATCGGGAATACCAGGCTGCCATGTAAAATCAAACGGCACATCACGCTCATAGATGATATCCCCACCGGGGAAAACACCATCAGCAACCGTGATCATGAACAGACGTAAGCCATCTGTTGTCATGAGCTCAGAACCGTGGTAGAAGATATCTGCAGGGCTGATTCCCCCACCACCTCCCACTGTTATACCATGCCAGGAAAACAACGTTTCATCCACCAATTCTCCACCTGAAGTGGGGAAAGCTCCCACCACGACACGTTCGGAATGGCTGGTGGTATAAAAACGTTCCAATGCAAGGCCCAGACTGGATTCCCCCAAGGGAATGAGAATACTATTGCGAGCCAGTTCTCACCGATACAGGGATCGGGCGAGACAGACCAGGCGGCGTTGCTGGGATTTGAAAACTGGAGTCCTGCCCCACGCATGGCACGCACTTCCCAACGATACTCCTGGCCGCAATCTGGCGGCTCAACGGCATCGGGAGGCAGCTCAATAAGGGTATGGGGATCATGTGTTGGTACATGGACAAAACCAGCGCCGTTGCGATAGAGGAGGAAACTCACATCGCTGTTGTCGACGGCTGGGTCTTCATCCCAGTCCCAAAATAACTCATAATTTGGCCCAGAGAAGTCGATAAACAGGTTATATGGCGCAGGGAGGATAGTGGTTTCACAGGAACCCTGGCAGATGCGGTAAGTCAGGTCAAACCAGTTGGCATCCATCTCCCCGCGAGCAAACAGGTCATGTCCATCCCAATCCCCTGGACCGTGATCAACACTCACAATGCCCATATGGCGCACATCCGGGTCCAGCGGGTCGTCGCTAAAATGCCCCCAGCAGTCCATTTCCATATGCAGCGGACCCGTCTCGGGCACTTCGACCATCCGCCCACGATCCCCGCTCATGTACTCGCTGATATTCCATTCACCAGGGGAGCCACTCTCGACAAAATCGCCCTCAGCATCCTCAGGCACGCGCACCACCGGCTGAGCAGTCAAGGTCAGGTAGCAGTAGACATCCCTGGCACCAACGGCTGAGACGAGGCTCAGCGCTTCCACCTCCACCACTGTGATGGGGACTGCCTCAGGCGGGTCGGGCTCAGGCTCAGGGTCAGGTTCAACCACCGGCGGGTCTTCGCTGGGTGGGAGCTCCTCCTCAGGGAGACCCTCCCCCTCAAAACCAGCCAATTCAGCCCCCTCTTCATCGGAAAAGCCGCCGTCACCCGGCGCCCAGGCTTCCCCGATCGGACCTGCCGCTTCAGGTGTGCAGCCGTTCCACTCGGGCGCACCGACCACATCCGGGCAGTCATCATCCACATCCGGCACACCGTCCTGGTCCGAATCCGTCAGGTCCCGCCTCACCTGCACATGGATAATGCTCGTACCTTCGCCGCCTTCCTGGTTATAGGCGCGGCCAATCAGGGTGGTTTCGCCATCATGAGACGGCACCCACCCCCAGGAGGCAGTCAATCCAGCCGTGCTGCCAGTCATATCACCGATCAGCTCCCCTTCAACCCACAACTGCAGCAGGATGATCTGATTTCCTTCAGGGATGGAGGCTTCGACCCCCACAGGGATGATGCTCCCGTAAGGCACCTCAGCAAGGTTAGCAGGATAAAAGACCTCGACAACAGGCACAGGCGCCTGAACAGCAGCCTTTTTGGGTCGGCTGATGAGGAGGTAATACGACGACACCTCCCGCCACAATGCTGATAACACACAAAATGACCAGGATGATCGAAACCCAAATGATCCATTTTCGTTTCATGGCTCCCTCCCTAATCCACTATATCAAAGTAGAAGTAACATTTTTGGCTGAACGATCCCCAATTTCCTGCACCATCCTGGGCACGCACCTGCCAGTAATACGTCGCTTCTTGAACAGGTGTTGAATAGGATGTGCTGGATGAATAATAGTTGTTGGTTTGCTGACTGTTGATGTTATAGAGGGTGATCTGGTATTGTGAGATCCCACTGGCATCGCTGACTGGATACCAGGACAGATTAACAGGGGAGTTCACAAAAGCCGGGCTGTTCCGACTGCCGCAGGGAGCCAAACCGGTGGGTGCAGCCGGCGGTGTGTTATCCGATTCCGTGGCCGTATTGGTGGGCGTTGGGGTGTCCGGCACCGTGGTTTGGGTGGCCGTCGGTGTCAGCGTCGCTGCGGGCGGAATATAAGTCGTGGTTGTCGGCGTCGGTGTGGTGGTTATTGTGGGGGTCATTGTAGGCGTTTCTGTGATTTCTGTAACAGTGATCTCCACAAGCAGTTCCTCATCCCTTTTATCAGAATACTGCACTGCTAAAATATAGGTTTGGTCCTCTTCGGGACACACTTCCTGTTCCCCTTCGGGTTCAACCTCTTCGTCATCCAACTGAACATCGACGGCGTTTTCCGTCGTCCAATGCAGCAGGGTGCACTCGCCGAGGTTTAATGTGGTCTCATCGGCATAAAAGCTTGCCGGAACGGGCATTTCGCTGGTGATGGTGACCTTCACACTGGTGGAGAGGGGACCGCCTTCGCCGCCAACACGCAAAAAGTAAACACCGGCTGCTGCCGGCTGCCACTGCCATTCATAAGCTGGCGGCATTTTGTTGAGGATGGGAGCGGAAGGTAAACCCGAATCCACCCCGTTGATATACAGGTATGCCTGCCCCACAGAGGGATCAACATGCCCGATCACCTTGATGGGTGTGCTGGGCGGGGCTTGCGCGCCGTTGAGCGGCGCGTCAATCCATGCCCCGGCATCTCTCGGCGGCAGTGCCTCAGCCAGCTCTGTGGGCTGACTTGATGGCAAATTGCACGCAGCAAGCACAGTGATAATGGCAACAAGGACCAATAGTCTTGAGAAAAATATCGTAAGCCTGTTCATCCCACCTCCTCATCAAGAAACAAGGCATGTTCACAACAACAAGATGACTCAACAATCAAAAAGACATAAGGATTGTACTGAATATGACCCCCTGGCAGCGATGAATATGTCTCAGTAACACACGCTCTATTAATTATTATAATGGATTTTTTTGATCATTTGCAAACGCATCCTGAGCACATCAATTGACCGGAGAGGCTGCATCCTCAGAAAATGCAGCGTTTTGAAACCGGGGAGGCAATATGTGCACTTTCAGCATTTTCCGGTTCGGTGTAGTGGGTCAGCAGGGTGGATACGCCCATAAATTGACCGGGATGAATGCGCATGATGTATTCAGCACCCCTAAAGAGACAGATTCCGAACGAAACCACTTCCCGACAATCGGAAAACCATCGATTGTTAGGAGGAAATATTGCTCAATCTCGTTATTTGCTCAGAATCTATATTTGAAGCAATGTAATCGTCAAGGAATGTTGGTGTTACCCAAATTACATCAGAAGTATAATAGGCATATGCGTGACAGCAGCACAAAGAAACACCCGCCCCCAATTGACACATAAGCGAGAGAAATGCGGAAGAAAAGGAGAGTGAAATGAAAAAAATATTATCTATCAGCTTGGGGTCAGAATCACGTGATCATAGTACAGTCCATGAATTCTTAGGTGAGGAATTTGAACTCTCGCGGAAAGGCTATAATGCCGATCTTGAAAAGGCTATTGAAGCCTATAAAGAATATGACGGTAAAGTAGATGCCTTTGGTGTTGGCGGAACAGAATTTTATCTTGGCGTGGGGAAGAAGCGCTATTATTTTCGAGAAGCCAGGCAAATTCGTGCTGCAATCCAGAAGAGTAAAGTTGGCGATGGGAACGGGGTTAAGGGGCTGCTGGTCAAACGTGCCCTGCAAGCACTTGAATCCAAACTCAATGAAGAAGGTAAAACCCTCAAAGGTATGAAAGCCTTGAAAACCAATGCAGTAGATCGCTACGTGATGGCGGCTGCGCTTGTTGAAGCTGGCTGTGATACAACCTTCGGAGATCTGATGTTTTCGCTCGGAATTCCTATTCCTCTTCGCAGCTTGTCTGCGGTACGCCTCTTGGCCGCAATACTATTGCCCTTCATTACCAAAATGCCCTTCAAATGGTTTTACCCCCTTGGCTCGGAACAAGATAACGACCCGGAGCCAAAATGGACAAAATATTACAATGAAGCCACAGTTATTGCTGGAGATTTCGTCTCCATCCGCGCGAGTATGCCTGACGATCTGACTGGCAAGATCATTCTCACGAATACCACTACTGCTAAAAATGTCGAGGAATTACGTGAGCGTGGGCTCCATATTCTTGCCACGAGCACCCCGCGCCTTGAAGGTCGAACCTTCGGCACCAATGTGATGGAAGCCACCCTGCGTGCGCTGATAGACAAACCAGATGATGAAATTACCGAAGCCGATTTCCTGGATATGATCGAACGCATCCCGCTGGAACCGAATATTGAAGTGCTGAATTAATCTACGCAGATGACCTATCTTTATACTTATTAGACTTCTTACTTGACAAGAATTTCTGTTTCCTGGTTTTCCCTCAATATATCCAATGCTCCTGCTGCCAGTTTGCGTGCCAATTGTTGGTGGTTGGGGTTATTCAAGCGAGTGTAATAATAACCATCACGCTCACCTGCGGCAACCGCTGCGCCAGAAACCGCATCATCAAAAATGAACACTGAGTTTTGATAGATGGGCGCGATATGTGCCCTTTCAGCATTTTCCAGTTCGGTGTAGTGGGTTAGCAGGGTGGACATGCCCTTATATTGACCGGGATGCACGCGCATGATGTGCTCCTTTCAAAAGAAACGAATACATAAATCAGAATTATGTTAGGATGAATTTTACATATCAGAAAAAGACTGCTGAACCATAATAGAACTCCCTTGCTTCTCAAATAAACAACAAAGTTGATCTTAATTCCTATCCAGGTCTTTTCCCAATTCTATGACTTGTTTTATAAATTTTCGAGATACTCTTTTTCAGAGAAAGCATCACCAATTTGCTTTGAATAATAAAAACATTTTCATCCAGAACATCAATAAATGTAGGGATTTGAGATAATTTGAAGTGAATCGTTCCACTTGATCTGCGGTGAATAATTGTGAAAGATAATTAATTATTAAGTGTATAAATTACCATTTGAATAAGCAGAAAATACAGATCGTCTGTTATCTTGTTCATGATAGTAGAAAGAAAATGATCCTTTTTTATATCCAGTACCGAAATCAATCCCTCCATGAGAATATTCTTTCGCCAAATTCAAATAACTTCCGATATATCCAAGTTTTGTTTATCCAGCTTTTTCCTCGCATCTGCAAATAACGATGCTTCATTCCAGGTTTTTCGCGTGGATGTTTCCCGTAACTCGTTGATGAACGTACAGCGCCATCAACCTTCGGTACCAATATCTCTGTATCTGACTGTATGAAATCTCCTCATTTCTAAAGCAGTAAATGAGAATGTGGGTTTACCACATGCATTCAAGAAATGAATTATTTAGTTAGTTCATCATTAATTTCATCAACCACAATTACCAAAATGAAATTTCCGTCTTCTTAGATTCTCCGTAATGTTTTTTCGAAATGTTTCTTCATCCCATTCTTTTTCACCTCGCTTTTTCCTTAATATAATCAGCCAGGTTAAAATTTGTTTTCTTTTACACCTTGATCTAGTTCCTCATAACTCTATTCCCCATATAGCCGCACCATATTCCAGCACCTGACCGATGACTTTCCTTTTACTTTCAGGATTGGCCGCCAGTTCGCATTCAATAACAGCGATCTCGCCTTCTGCATTGAAAGCAAGGAGATCAATTGACCCAATAGATACGTAAATTCCCTTATGGTTGCTATTAATTCACCTGCATCCTCACGAATATCTCCAATTGGAATTAGAGCAGGCGTTTCAGATAGAAGTCTTTGTAATTCTGCTTCATTTCCATAGGCAAAGGATTGCACCATTTTCCAGTTATTCTGATTTTCATTTCTGACGAGGATTTTCATATTCCACTTTTTCCTTTTTTGGATTTTAAATCTAACCACCATATAGATCAAATACAAATTATCTCGCTTGCCATTATTTCTTGTGTATTATTACGTCTCTTGAGAAATACTTATATGGGAGATTTAGTCAACTCATCAGCAATCAATTCAGCCTGCTTCAAGACTGTATCAGTTGCCAGTTTCTCCATGTCCGGCGGGTATCCATATTTGCGCAGGGTTCGCTTAACGATCACTCTTAGTTTGGCCCTGGCACTTTCTTTGATCGTCCAGTCGATGGAAGCATTGTTTCTAACTCGTTCGGTTAAGACCAACCGCCAGTTCCTCAGTTTATCCACCTGCATCAGTTCTCTGGCACTCTCATTATTGGCAACAGCCGTGTAAAAGGCATATTCAAAATCGGATAAGCCCATTTCTTCGGGTTCTTTATCCATTTCCTGAATGTTTTTACTGATTTTGATCAGTTCCTCGATCACTTCGGCGGCGGTGATGATTTTGTTGTGGTAGCGATTGATCGAGTCTTCGAGCAATTCCATCAAGGTTTTGCTCTGGACAAGGTTCTTCTTTGCCCTGGCTCTGATCTCATCATTGAGCAGTTTCTTCAAGGTCTCCAGGGCAATATTTTTGTGTTCCATCCCCTGAATTTCGAGCAGGAATTCTTCAGACAGAATGGAGATATCCGGCTTTTTGATCCCAGCAGCATCAAAGACATCAATGACCTGTTCCGAGACCAATGCCTGGTCAATCACCTGGCGGATGGCTGTTTCGATCTCCTCATCTGTTCTGCCCGTACCGGTCACATCAAACTTGACCAGCCTTGCTTTGATCGCCTGGAAGAAAGACACTTCATCTTTGATCGCCATGGCCTCTTCATGCGGAATGGCAATCGCAAAGGCTTTGGAGAGGGCAGTCACTTCATCGATGAAGCGTTTCTTGCCATTTTCAATGCCCAGGATGAAGTCTTCCGCTTCCAGGATGATGGATAATTTCCGTGAGGTATCCGCAGAGAAATATGCCTGATAATTGAAGCCGTGGAAGAGCTGCGACACCACCTCGAGCTTTTCCTGCATGAGGGCAACAGCCTGTTCCTGGAGAAGGGCAGGATCACCCTTGCCGCCGCCATCCGAATAGAAGGACAGCGCTTTCTTCAATTCAGCAGCAACGCCCAGATAATCGACGATCAAGCCGCCGGGCTTATCCTTGTAAACCCGATTGACCCTGGCAATGGCCTGCATCAGGTTGTGGCCTTTCATCGGTTTATCCAGGTACATGGTGTGCAGGGAGGGAACATCAAACCCGGTCAGCCACATATCGCAGACAATGACCAGTTTCAGCGGATCATCCGGGGTTCTCATCCGGTCTGCCAGTGCCCGGCGCTGGATCTTGTTGGTGTGATGCCTTGCCATCTTCGGGCCATCCGAGGATGCCGCCGTCATGACGACTTTCATCATGCCTTTATCCAGGTCGTTATGATGCCATTCCGGCCTGATTTCTTCAATGGCTGCATACAGATCAGCAGCGATGCGCCGGGACATGGTGACGATCATGGCTTTGCCTTCAAACACCTCCTGGCGTTTTTCAAAATGATCCACGATGTCCTGCGGCCACTTTTTCAATCCGGTTTTCACTGCCAACCAGGGCTTCAAGCTGGGTCCATTTGACCTTGGCTTTTTGGGTTTCGGAGAGGTCTTCTTTTTCCAGTTCCGCATCCAATTCTTTGACCAGCTTTTTGCCCTCATCGCTCAATTCAATTTTCGCCAACCTGCTTTCATAATAGATCTTGACCGTGGCGCCATCTTCAACCGCCTGGGCGATGTCGTAAATATCGATGTAATTGCCAAATACAGCCGGGGTATTGATGTCTGTGCTCTCGATGGGCGTTCCGGTAAAGCCGATGAAGGTGGCATTGGGCAGGGCATCACGAATATATTTGGCAAAGCCGTAAACGATTTTCTTGCCGATGACATTGCCTTCGTCATCCTTCTCATCGATTGTCTTGGCCTTGAAACCATATTGGGTGCTGTGGGCTTCATCTGCCAGCACAATGATATTTTTCCGGTCTGATAGTTCTTCGTAGATATTGCCATCTTCCGGGTAGAATTTCTGGATGGTGGAGAACACCACGCCACCAGAGGCGACTTTGAGCAGTGTCTTTGAGATGTTCCCGGCTTTGTGCCTGGACCGGTTCCTGGCGGAGCAGCTGGGTGGAAGCGGCAAAGGTGTCGAAAAGCTGGTCGTCCAGGTCGTTGCGGTCTGTGATCACCAGGATGGTGGGGTTATCCAACGCCAAAACGATCTTGCCGGTGAAAAAGACCATCGAAAGGGACTTGCCGCTGCCCTGGGTATGCCACACCACGCCGCCTTTTTGATCTCCCTCGGTTGGTCTTCAACAGTGGGTAAACCATATTTGGCAGGAGATTCTTTCAAAGCCTTTAATTTGGTCTTGTATCCTGCTGCCCGGATGGCAGATTTCACCGCCCGGTTGACGGCGTAATATTGATGGTAGCCGGCAATTTTCTTGACGGTTTCGATGGTGGTGATGCCGGTTTTCAGATCTTCCTTCTTCGATTTTTCAAAAACGGTGAAATGGCGGATCAGATCCAGCAGGGTTTCCTTGTTCAGCAACCCTTTGATCAGCACTTCCATCTGGCTGACAAGGTGGGAAGCTTCATCAACGCCATCGGCTGACTTCCAGGCCATGAAGCGGCTGTAACCCAGCAGAGAGCGACCCCATCCTGGCTTCAAGGCCATCAGAGATCACCAGCAGGCCGTTATAGTGAAACAGGGTGGGATGGTGGCTTTATAGGTTTGGAGCTGCTTGAAAGCAGATTTGACGGTGGCGTTTTCATCGGCGGGGTTCTTGAGTTCGATCACCACCAGGGGGATGCCGTTGACGAACAGGATCACATCCGGCCGTTTGTTGATCTCGTTTTCAATGACGGTGAACTGGTTGACGACATTGAATTCATTGTTTTCGGGATTGTCAAAATCAATCAGCCAGACATAATCCCCGCGCGGGATGGCCGTCTTTCTGGTAAGTGACATTGATGCCCTCGGTCAGCAACCGGTGAAAGGCTTCGTTATTGGCGATCAGTTCCGGGGAATGGAAGCGTTGGATTTGTTTGAGGGCGTCTGCGCGGGCAGCAGGCGGGATGGTGGGATTGAGGCGGTCGATGGCAGCTTTGACCTTTTCCAGCAGCAGCACATCCTCAAAGCTGGCCCGCATGGGTGTTTCGCCGTCTGGGGCGATCTCCGGCCCGGATAGATAGGTATAGCCCTGTTCTTCAAGGCGCTGGATGGCGAGGTCTTCTACAGCGGATTCGGTTATTTTAGGCAATGGTCATTATTTGATGCTTGTAAAAGACGATTAGAAAGAATGGATATGACCTTGGCCTCTACCTTTTCACCTAACACACAAGCAGAAAACCCAAATAAAAATCCAAGCAAGGAAATTACTAACTCAATAATTTTTCGAAGTGTTCGATTCTCCGCTCGCCAAATATTATAAGCCCTGATAGCTAATACCCAACAAGGAGAAAATTGCTTTAATACTGTTTTTTATATTTTTAGCAATTTTCCTTATCAAAGCCTTGAATGTATTCTTCTGGTTAAAATAACTCTCTCTGCGATTTTTCTTTTTCCTTCCTTTCTTCTGTTGCATTTTTTATTGCTTCTTCAGCTCTTACACGCTCTTCTGCCGAAATCGTCTTCTTTAGTTCATCAAGCACCTCATAAGGTGTTTTATCCGATACACGATTGTGGTCACCTAAAGTGAAGTCAGAGAGTAGGTGGCGAGACAAACCACTTTCAAGCAATATCATTGCACTATCCTCTGAAATTGGGTTTACCCAAATTTTTTTGAGCTTTTTGAACTTGTTGAGAAAAAGTCTTTATGGTATAGGGCTAGGTTGAATTACTGCATTGGTATAAGCAATTAGCTTACTTCTACTAAAATCCTCAACAATATCTGCGGTATTTAGATACCCAAATCATGGTTTCGACGAATATGTCTTGTTTAAACAGTAGGTAATGTAAAAAATACTCTCTTTTTAGAAACGTGTTGTTCAAATTTGGTTGAAGCAAATGCCAAACCAGCAATTACTAGTAGACAAATACATGAGTAACATCGTTGAGATTTGTTGGGCTTCTACCTCTCCTCAGTTTATAAATACTTGATATTGAAACAATATCACGCTGAAGAGTGTCTTCTCTCTTTTCTTCATCGAAAAATCCTCCGCTTGAGGAATATGTATTCAATATAATTTTCTTTTAAATCTTCTTCGCTAACCTGATAAAATTTATCAATATTTAGGGTCGGGTGTGTCTACTATTTTTATTTTATTTTTGTTTAGCAAAAATGGAATTTGAGCTATGAATGCTTTAACTTCGAATTGAAGTACAACCCATATCCTTAAAATCTTGGAATGATCTGCTTGGCTTTTCTCAGGATCATAGTAATTGTTGTCATTCCAATCCAAACAACTTTCAACAATCTGAAGAAATTCTTCATAACTATGCCGAAATACAAACAACTCAGATTTTTTGGAGACCAATAATGAAAAGGAAATCAACCATTGAATTTTTTCTAAATTCCCCATTTACACCAGCCAAATCAAACAACAAATCTGAATCAAGATAATATTTCTCCGCAAATCCTTTACCTCTATGTTAGAAAATTCTCTATACAAAATTGTACTGGCATAGTTATGACCAATTGCACAATCTATTAAATATTTTGCATGTTCTCCACCTTCCTGCATTAGAACTTTAACATATCGGTTTACTAAATAATTTCTTTCATGGGATTCTTCTAAACCATCGTCATCTGGTAATAATGAGGTTGTTTCCTCATCACATGCAGCAAATATGATGTCTAAATCATGCTCTTTGAAGAATTTTGTAAAAAGCAGATCAGCTTCCTCAATAGTTATGGTTATTTCAGAGGCAAATTCTTTAGAAAAAGAAATAAAATGATTTAACAACCAGTTATACTTTGTTATTTCTTCCTGGTAAGTTATTTGTTTAGTCGCCTTTTTAACTTCTTCCAGATTTATTCTAAATTCACCAGCAATTTGTTTAACCAATTTTTTCCTTTAACCTGTTTACAATTGTGATCATAGGATGTCGTGGAATTCTGGATACCGTATTCATCTTTAAAATCTTGGCATATGGTTTTGATATTTACAGTTTGGTGTCCTTTTGTGTTTAAAGAATGAAGAAGCACCAGGGGTTTCAAAAGCTCCAATATGAATCATTTCCTTCATCAAAATTTCTCTTGATTATTGCAAAACTTGATAATGCTCGTTTCATTTCTTTACTCCTATCTAATGATCAGTATTTACTTCACCACTCATTAATTTTGGTAAAAGAGTATTACGTAGTTCTTCAAGGATGCGGATTTGTTGATTATTAGTGATCAATTTATGGATCAATGGGGCAACTACTTCATCCATTGACATGAGTTCTTGAGGTGTTGGAATCAATACCATTGAATTTGCCAGATCCCCTCTTTTGATATGTCCCATTGTTGTTGATTTGCTTTCCGCAATTGAAATGAATTTCCGTAAGTGGTGTTTTGTCCACAAGTAATAGAACCACTTGGGGTAATAGATCCTGAAGTGACTTTAATAAATGTTGATTTAGAATACAATCATCACCATCCCATATTTTCACAAGTAAACTTCCAGACCACGAAAAAATCACATCACCATTTTTAACAATATATTCTTCCGAAATATCTGTGCTTACCCAGTCTGAGGAATCTGAAATACCACCTCTGAAGTTCTTTTGATTTTTAGTACTGGTAATTTTTCTATCTCATTTTTTGGTGGATATTTTTGACAAGCTAATCCGTTTAGAAAATTTGCGACTTCATCTAACGGTTTCTCCTCCCAATCATCCTTTGCCTCCTCCACAAACCACTGGCGGAAGAGGGTTTGCGCCAGGGCTTCCAGGGTCTCGTTCTGGCGGTGGAGCAGGTCGATCTTGTCGTCGAGGGAGGAGAGGACACCGGCGATGGCGCGTTGTTCGGGGAAAGCGGGGAGAAGTATTTCAAGTTCTTCAAGTAATTTAGTGTTAAGTGATGGCCTAGTTGCACCAATGGATAAGTTTTTGATTGTTCTGTTAACATATTTTGCAAAGTAATATGAAAGAATTTGGGATCAATTGTTGTGGTGTCAGTAACATGCTAATTCTTAACGTGCTGCCTGAAAATAACCATCTGCTTCGTTCTCTTGTAATATATGCTCGTCTATCTACATACCCTACTCTCTAAAAACAATATCACCTTCTTTAAGAGAAACTTAGACAATCTTTCAACATCTAGAATTCCGATACATGATCAATTTTGTTATAGGTGATTTGTTATTGCCCAAATTTTTTACAGTAATTAACGGCATTCCAACTTCAACAATAGTCTCTCCTGATGGAGCATGCTACCAAAAGGTCCTGTCTGAATTTCAGTAACTTCTCCTAGTTGAATATCAAGCCACTCACTCATCCAATACGCACCTTTGCTAGATTTTCTGAATGAGTGCATTCAAGCGGGTTTCTTCTTCCAATCTGGGCTTGCAAATTCCGCTTTGAGTGCTGTGAAGCGTTCCTCGAAATCGAAATCATCTTCCTCATCCGGCAGACCGACATAACGGCCAGGGGTGAGCACATAACCCCAATTCTGCTACTTCCTCAATTGTGGCGGATTTGCAGAAACCCGGGATGTCTTCATATGTTCCATCCAGATTGCGCCAGTTGTGGTAGGTGCTGGCGATCTTTTCGATATCTTCTGTTGAAAATTCCCGCGTTCGGCGGTTGATCAGATGCCCGATCTCGCGGGCATCAATGAACAGGATCTCATCCTGCCGGTTTCTGAACTTGCCGTTGGCTTTGTTCCGGCTGAGGAACCACAGGCTGGCGGGTATCTGGGTATTCAGGAACAGTTTGGCAGGCAAATTGACGATGCAGTCCACCAGACGGGCTTCAACCAATGCCTGGCGGATATCCCCCTCGCCAGAGGATTGCGAGGTCAAAGCACCTTTCGCCAGCACAAAGCCGGCCTGTCCGCTGGGGTTGAGGTGGTAAATAAAGTGCTGGATCCAGGCATAGTTGGCATTGCCGGTAGGGCGGCGTCGCCATACTGCCAGCGTCCATCATTCCGCAGCAAGTCGCCGCTCCAATCGCTGTCATTGAATGGCGGATTGGCGATCACATAATCGGCTTTCAGGTCTTTGTGGGCATCATTCAGGAAAGAGCCTTCGTTGTTCCACTTGACCTGGGAGCTGTCAATCCCGCGAATTGCCAGGTTCATTTTTGCCAACCGCCAGGTGGTCAGGTTGCTTTCCTGCCCATAGATTGAAATATCGTTGACCCTGCCCTGGTGCTCTTCGACAAATTCTTCGGATTGGACAAACATCCCGCCGGAACCGCAGCAGGGGTCAAACACTCTGCCCTTGTAAGGGTTCCAGCATTTCAACCAGTAATCGGACCACACTCCTGGGCGTATAGAACTGTCCGCCCTTTTTCCCTTCTGCCAGGGCAAATTCACCCAGGAAGTATTCAAATACATGCCCCAAAACATCGGCGCTTCGTTCTTTGGCTTCCCCCAAAGCGACATTGCTCATCAGGTCAATCAAACCGCCCAGGTTGGTCGGGTCGAGATTGCCCCTGGCATAAACTTTCGGCAAGACGCCTTTCAGGGATGGGTTTTCCTTTTCAATCGCATCCATGGCGTCATCAATTTCTTTGCCAATATCCGGCAGCTTGGCCTTGGATTGCAAATATGCCCATCTGGCTGTTGGCGGGACAAAGAACACATTCTCCGCTTTGTATTCATCCCGGTCTTCAGGGTCTGCCCCTTCATATTCGCCTTCACCTTTTTTGAGTTTTTCATACAGGTTTTCAAAGGCATCGGAAATATAGCGCAGGAAGATCAAGCCCAGGACAACATGCTTGTATTCAGCCGCATCAATATTCTTTCGTAATTTATCCGCTGCCTTCCAGAGCTGTTTTTCGATTGGTTCTGCTGCGTCGTTATTGTTGTTTGCCATAAATACTTATCCTTAAATCAGTGATTCCAGAGTTTCATAAAAATTGCTTATCAAAACTCTTCATCAACATGATTTGAATTCCACAAGCCAGAATTCCTGACTTTTTCACTTTTCGCCCATTGGCCTAACCAGGATTTGCTGGGTGGATCAATAGGATTGCTTTGCTGATTGTAATTGCTCAACAAGGCAATCGAATTTCGTTCAATGTATCCTCGCAGGCTGTCTGGACCTGGTTCATCGTTGATCTCAAGCCAGATGAATGGCATTGATCCGAATATGTTTGCTGATTGCCTGTTCTAAGGGCACTTCAGCATCTTTGATGTGGCGAGGAGCATTTGAACCACCCCAATTTCCAGCGATATGATCAGGCCAATTATCTCGCTCAATTAATGCTGTCCCTACATGATGTCTGAAATACTGATCCTCGGTGATTGCCGCCACCAGGATTTCTGCCCCCTAACGTGTTCCACGATGTTGGCGTAATCGTTTCCACAAAGTGGATTTTGCACCTGATCTTCAAGGGCATGTGTACCAACCCGAACACATCTCAAGCCACTTCCTGTTGTTGTGCGCTCTTCTCCTGGTTCAAAGAAGAAATAAACACCACGTTCTGGCCATGACATTCGCCATCACAATTGGCAAGGATGCGTTTCCCGCCAATCTTGCTCTCTATCTGTGCAAGTAATTCATAGAATTGCTGGATATCGCTGAATTCTTTGTTATCCCTCATTGATCTTCTTAGCTGCTCCTTAAGCCAACTGACCTGCTCACCAATTCGTAAACCTTTCATCGGTATTTCAACCCTGCAGCCAAGACCTTCAACCTTGTTGACTAAATTCTCTCTGTAAACAACTCCAGCAAGGAACACGACTGTATCTGTTGGTCTGCAGTAGCGATTTGAGATCTGAGAATACCTGTTCAGCCCAAACTCGCCTTTGTCTTGCAGTCATATGATTTAGGTTACATCATAAGGTTCAAGCCAATCTGAAGGCTTAACCAGACCATATTTCGCTGAAATGATGTACCATTCATCACTAATTTTCTCTGCATAGGCAGCTGCGTTTACAAATAAGGGAGAGGTATATAGATTTCGCGCTCGCTGCGGTGTATCCCGCTTTTTGCTGACACATTGAACAACGGAAATTATCCTGGACATGTTTTTTTCTCCATCTACCTGAAAACAACCTATAACTGAAAGAAATTCGGGGTTCATCCCCCGGAAAACCTTAGCTATATCATTTCGATGCTGTCACTATCATTATAAACGACAAATCGCTCAACAACTGCCTAATCTATTAGTAAGCGTTTATTCATCGTATACACCCCAGGCAACATCACTGCATTGATCAAATAATTCCTCAGAAAGGAAAGCGCTCAGCTCATCGCGTCCTTGAAGATGGACACCGAAGAAAGCCGCCGCAAAATGCGCCATGCGCTATTTGATGAACCTTTATATATCATCATGTGATCCTGATCAACGAATGAAAGCAAGATCTTATCTGGCGTCCCGAGATGCTCAAAGATCGCCACGTTTTCAGTGTAAAGTCCATCATCTGTCCCCACTATCATCAGGACAGGGCGGTCAACCGCTGCCAACCCCTGCTCCCCAAAAAGCCACCAACCCTCCGCAGCCATCGGGATCACCGCACGAATCCGGGGGTCGGTGATGGGCTGCCAGAGTCCATCCTCAGAGTTTGTAATGGCATCACTGACCTTGGCTGTAAACGCCTCCCACTCACCGGCTGGACCGCAGCTAAAAGCCGAATACCCTTCCAAACTCGCCTGGGTTATTGCATCAGGATCCGGGCATTGAGACAGGTAATGGTCGGGATCAATCCGTGCACCTCCCAAAGCCAGGGCATTATAGCCATCAAAGGAATACCCAATAGCCCCAACATGGTCCGAATCGATCAATCCCTCCAGTTCGGCCGGTGGGTTGGATGCCATCTGTTCCAATGCAAACAGGATATCCAGGGGCTGGTCAATCATCTCCAGGTTCATGTATAGATAGGTGTCTATCCTGGTAACACCTGCCCAAACAAAACCATGCTTGACCAGATACAGCGCCAGTTCATTTCCCACTTTCGCGGAACTAATGATCAGCGGATAAGGCGCACCGCTGAAATCGGGGTCATGGTTGCCGTCAGCCGGGTACCAGACGCGGATGCCTACCGGACGTCCTCGAGCGGCTGGGATCTTCTGTTTCAATCTCAAGTTTCCATACGCCATAGGGGCCTGGTTCTGAAAGGGGATAGGTACAGGGCTCAGGTGTAATGTTGAAAGCCGTGGGCGGTTGAATTGGTTCTGCGTTCTGGCTGTCAGATGATTCTTCGTCGGTGTCCGAATCTACAGATGATATTGATGTATTGGAAGCGGGGACGGTTTCTGCTGACTGCATGCTTTCGACTTCACAAGCAGTAAGTGTCAAAATCAATACTAAAATGAAAACATAGGCTGTACGGATATTCCTTTTACCAGAAATGTTCTTCATCATATGCTCCTGATATTATTTCGGTTAACCTTGAGAGCCTGCCCTGGGGTAGGGAGGATTCAACAGAAGATAAACTTTACTTTCAAATATAGAAAGGCAGTCTGGAAGCTATGAACGCTTCACTCTCATGTCTATTATCGCGCAATCAATTCAATATTCAAGCAGTTTTGTTCGGTTCTTTTTGATTTGAGTTATAAATTTAAATTAAAAGGGGGATTGCTTGAAGGTTTTGATCAGGAAAATGTGAATCGTGATTTGTGGGCCAAATTCTCTGGAATTTGGCATACGACTGATGCGATTTGACGTCGCTTCAGTCTATGGTGATTCGTTGGGTGCGTTGTGATGTTCAAGGCACCATTTTTCTTGGAATGCCACGGCTCCTGCAAGGTCACTAATTAGATAATCAGGTCGACTAAAGGTCTCACTCCAAAAAACTTCCCTGCAACTCTTATCGCATGGCACTCAGCTTAGGGCACAGGTCTCGTAACCTGTTGCACTTCACTGATGCTCACTGAATTGCTTCAGTTCGTCGCGATGACAATTTAGATTTCTTATCGGTTGTATAACGGCTAAATAACAGCTATTAATCAATTCGACAGTAAAGATTCGTGGGGTATGTTGTGCTTTCCAACGCACCCTGCTTTTCTTGGATTGCTGCGACTGTTACGCTTTTCTCAGTTTGTGAAAGTAAAGACTCAACAGAATAGTTACTGCCAATAATATCGGTCCCCAAGCTATGAAAGCAATAGAGGCGATGGGGATATTCAACATAAAACCAATAAGCCCAATGAAAGAGAAGATCGCATATAAAACAAACAGCCAACGAATAGCCTTATTAAGACGACTGGCGGAGAAAAGAGGCGCGACAAATGCTGCTGCCAGAGAAGAGAAGAAACCCCATCCTAACCACTCCAAAGCATACATCACTGAGCCTGCCCCGTAGGGCAAAAAGCGTGTCAGATCCGATGGTAGATCCGGCAAGCTTTGTTGGATCACTGTAAGCTGTACAAAGCGGTTAATGCTCACAGCCGCAGCACACAGAACAGCAAAGCTGACTCCGAGCGACCCAAGAATCCTTTTGTCTCCGTCGTTAACAAAGTTGACAGCAGTAAAAAGTAAAACCAACACCTGAACGAGAATCAGCATGGAAATGCCACCAGCTAATGGCACAAATCCAGTCGTTGGATTCACAAAACCCGCAGTGGAAAAGTGGAGAACAAGAAGCAAGAGATAAAATACCCCAAGTGCTGCGGAAACCACCGATGCCCAGAAACCCAATTGAGCAGCAAAATTCTTTTTCATATTGGCCAACACTCCCTCTTAAATTGATTGTCGATAACAGGTAGGATCAATCCTGATTCACCATCAAAGCTAGAAAGCGATCAACATCGTACAGCGCAGATTGAGCTGCTGGCGCTAACTGTGGGAACATGAAGTCAAACATATGCTCTGTCGTAGGAAAAATAACCTTCACCGCAGGTACACCTGTTTCCTGCAGTTTTGCCATGAGGCTTTCTGTCGGTTCTACGGGAACCAGGACATCATTGGTTCCCTGAAAAAATATTGTGGGAGGGGTTTGTGCGCTCACATGGTTAATCGGTGCGGCTGCTTTATACACTTCTGGTATTTCCTCGGGAGAACCGCCAAGCAATAAATCCATACGCCCTGCATATTTGATCCCCTCCATCCCCTCCAATCTTGTACCAGTAGGCGGTGCGGGGAGATCTGAATTCGGGTTTGACTCCATCCAGGGCAGATAACCAACCGCTAGGTCCACTGGGACATAATATGAGACCATGCCGCATACCGAAAGGTCAATTTCTTTCAGATCCTCAGGTGTAAATTTCGTGTCGTTGGATGAATATGCACCCAACATGGCAACATGCGCCCCTGCAGAGCCACCTGCCAAGATAATTTTACTCGGATCCACGCTGTATTTTGCTGCATTTTTCTTCATCCAGGCTACCGCTCGTTTGGCATCCCCCACCATTTCATCAAGCTGTACCTCGGGACAAAGACGATAGGCCACATCCATGATGGTATGACCCTGCGAGACAAGATGATTGAAGAAAGGCCGGGTACCAAAATCTTTGTCCCCTGCTGCCCAACCGCTGCCGTGCAAGAAAATAAACGCCAGACCGGAGATATTCCCGTCCGCCGGACGCCACAGGTCACACAATAACTCTCGATCTGTATCTTTTATCTTCCAGAAAGCCAGATCTTTTTCCAATATCGGTTCAGGGGATGCTTTCATCCGGACAAATAACTGCCGGCGTTTCTTTAACATTCTTTGGGCTTGCTCCGCAGTGATCATATCCTCCCAACCCGCTCCAAAAGCGCTTTCAAAACCATCATGCCCCCGCGTGTTCGCCCAAACATACCAGAGCATAACAAATGTACCGATAAGGCCTATCGGGATGGCGATATAGGCTTGAAAAAACCATCCCAGCACTGCGCCAGTCAGACCCAGTAGTGCCCAAATGCGAGATAAGGCTGCAGCAGCCAATTTGGCAAACAAGGGCATGCCGATTTTCTTTAATTTAATAAACAGCAGGATACTCATTAGAAAGGAAAGACCTGTAAGTATGTAGGCAAGAATCTTCATATTTTCCTCCAAAAGCTTAGAAATTTATTTCACTTTGTAAAAATCAGCCGTGAATTGATTTAGTATATCAGAATAATAGAGTGCGTTGAAAATCACAACACACCATTTTTGACTTAGATCGCCACGACATCTGAAGCACAGGTCTCCGCTTATGTGCTTTCACCCAATTCTCATGAATTTGGTGTATACCCATAGGACAGGTGCATACAGGCGTATGATGCACCATTGCAGATATCTCTTGATATCTTGCATACACCCACAAAAGCGGTGCGTGCAGGCGAATGATGCGCATTGATTGCGCTCATTCTATGACTTGCTTCAGCTTGGTCACCCCCTCGAAAAGAGGACTATGTGCGCTGAAGCCAATCACCCTTCGGGTGTTCCGCTTCGCTTCAGGGACTTTGTGCCTCGCTCGAAGAGCACTCTTTGAGTGAAGGCATTCTGTCGTTTAGCCTGCGGCTCCTGCCGCATGGCACTTCGCTGATGTGCCTTGATGGCACTCAGCTCGTCGCAATGACATAATCATGTCGACCTAAGCTGTGCACTTCGAGGTCTCACTCCAAAAAACTGGTTATTGTAATAGTAATCATCATAATAAATTTACTAACCTGTGGACAGGCTAGAAGAGAATGATGTTTATAAATTTTTGGGATGGTTGCTTGACAACAAATCATAAGATGGTGTATTTTATATATATAAATTAACTCATACGAATTAATAACGTTATATGAAAAAAACAACCTTAGCAGTTAAAGATGGCGAACTTCTTGAAATGTTGATCGCCAAATATGGCAAAGTAGCTACTTCAAAGCAAATAGTGGCTGAAGCAAAAGGCACCTGGGATTATCAGCAGACGCATAATCGCATCCAGCAGTTAGTCAAGAATGGCTGGTTGATTCGAATTAAACGTGGCTTATATGCCATCAATGACCTTAGCAGTCGAGGTTTCTTATCGATCTCCCCCTACGTCGTTGCAGGGCTGCTGGTAGAAGACTTTATGTCTCGTTTGAAGCCGCTCTAAATTATCGCGGGATGTTTGATCAGTTTGTTCAGCAATACACCTCAATTTCTCTAAAACAGTATAAAGCAACTAACCTGGAATCAATCCAGTACCGATTTATCAAATCCAAGGAAATCTTCTTTGTTGGTTGGGAAGAAGTAGAAATCGAAAATATGCCAGCCAAAATTGCCAGTGCCGAAAAATCGCTGGTGGACATGATTTACTTTCGGACCGGTAATTATATGGTTGACCTGGTAATTGAAAAGCTGCAAACCTATAAAGATGATCTCATCATTGAAAATTTCATCCATTATGCCAGTCTCGCTTCACAAAAAACCGTAAAGGTCTTTGGCCTGGTATTTGATTTTTTAGGCTGGGATTTGAAAGAATTACTACAGCTTCTTGCAGGTACTCGAAGTACCCACTGGATCAATACCAAGGATGAGACTTTTAATGCCAAGTGGCGTCTTTACTATGATGAATATTTTGACAGCTACCAAATTGAGAAGAAGGATTGATGATAACACGTCGACAATTAGAAGTACTAAACCGAAACTCCCTCAGGTATCCGCTGCAAATTGCCGAGAAAGATTATGTATTAGCGCTTGTCCTGCAATTAATCAGTCGATCCCCCTTGGGAAAGAAACTGATTTTCAAAGGTGGAACATCTATCCACCACTGCTACCTGAAGCAACAGCGCTTTTCTGAAGATCTGGATTTTTCTTCTGGGCAACAGCCCATTTCCTTTAATGAAGTGCAAGAGGTTCTTGCCAATGTTGACTATTTGACCATCAAAAAACATTACCTCTCCACGGCTACAATCAAAATCGAACGATTGCTTTATTCAGGTCCTATCGGTTTTCCTAATTCACTAAAAATAGACATAGACAAGCTTCAAAATGTACTGCTACCTGTGCAAGAAATCCCTTATCGAACTGTATGGGGAATTGAATTCCCTGTCAGGGTGATGGATATTCGGGAAATTTGTGCTGAAAAGCTTCGTGCAATGAGTGATCGTGCGAGGTATCGAGACTTTTTCGATGTTTACCTGATATTGAAAACTCACAAGCTTGATCTTAAAGAAATTATTGGTTATCTATGCCAGAAGGAAATTCGAAAACCCATCTCAAAATCAAATATCTTGCAAAGATGGGATTTGACCAGGGATCAAAGAGAAGGTGAAAAACGGGCCATTTATTACTCGGAATCTGTTGAGGATTCGTTGATTGAGGAAATGCTCCACGGTTTACCTGAATTTACGATCAGTGTATCAAGTGGATAGATCCTTTCACTTGTGAAGTGTTTGAGTTTAAACCTGAGTGCCTCGTCCCCCTGACTTCCCTCCTAAATGCGCCCAAATTGATTTTAGTGTCCGATTTGTTTGAGATTGCCATGACATCTGAAGCACAGGTCTCCGCTTATGTGCTTTCACCCAATTCTCATGAATTTGGTGTATACCCATAGGACAGGTGCATACAGGCGTATGATGCACCATTGCAGATATCTCTTGATATCTTGCATACACCCACAAAAGCGGTGCGTGCAGGCGAATGATGCGCATTGATTGCGCTCATTCTATGACTTGCTTCAGCTTGGTCACCCCCTCGAAAAGAGGACTATGTGCGCTGAAGCCAACCGATTTGGCTCAGCTTGTCGCAATGACATAATCATGTCGACCTAAGCTGTGCACTTCGAGGTCTCACTCCATTCAGTTTGTCACAATCTGAATCTCATTGTCGCGCAATATATGAATTTTTCAAAAGGCTGATCTCATGATTTTATAAAGAATTTTAGATATAAAATAAGTACAATTACATCATCAAGGAGACAATAAACCCTTGCTAGAAATAGGAGATGACTTATGAAGAAGATAGTTTATGCTGTTATTTTGGTTGCAGTCATCCTGCTAACATCCTGTACTATGCAAAGGGGATGGTCAGGTAACGACTATGGGAATGTAAACAACGCCTCTTATCAATATTTCAATGGGAAAAAAGTAGAAAAAATCAAGATCGAGGCTGGCGAAAGCCTTATGCTGGCTGTTAATTGAAGTAAAAGAAGGCTCATTAACACTCGAGCTGATCGACCCTGACGAAAACGTTGTATGGGAAGAAACTTTTCTCGAAGATATAAATGACATTATCACCATACGATCTGAAAATGGGGGTCAATATACACTTAATATCATCGGAGACAAAACTTCAGGGAGTTTTAATCTCCAATGGGAAATCACTGAATGGATCATTCGATAATATTGATTTAAACATAGCCCCCAGCAACTATCTGAAAACGCTTGTGTTCTATCCTTTGAAGGAAAACAGCATTATTCGGTCTGTTAATAAAAATAATGACCACATCCAGGACATGATGACATCTCTTGAAAAACCAACACCTAGGCGCTACAAACTCGAGGCCTCCGACAGCCTTCGAGACGCCCTGGCTTCTCTGAATGACCCTGTTTTTGTCGACCGGGGTAAGGATGGCAAGGTCACAGCACAAAACGTTTCTGAACCAGAAGGTCAGATTCTGGCATCTGCACCAGCGCTCCCTATTGGTGCCCTTGGCGATCATTCTTTCCAAACCATGCACGGCTGCCAGGCGTCGTTCTACGCAGGCTCGATGGCCAACGGCATTGCATCTCCTGAAATGGTCATCGCATTGAGTAAAAGCGGTCTGCTGGGTTCCTATGGGTCCGGGGGCGTACGAACTGGATGAAATTGAATCCTCGATCCAACAGATCCAATCAGCCCTGCCCGAAAAGCCTTACGCTGTAAACCTGCTCAACAGCCCATTTGAACCCGGCCGGGAACGCAAGACTGTTGACCTGCTACTGAAATATCAAGTCCGCACAGTTGAAGCCTCAGCGTTCCTGAGCATGACACGCGGGCTGGTTTTGTATCGCGCTGCCGGGTTAAGCGTTTACTGCCGGATGGGACTCTGGACATCCAAAACCGGATCATCGCGAAAATCTCCCGAAAGGAAATCGCCCGGCGCTTCATGCGGCCTGCGCCAAAAGATATCCTTCAATCGCTGGTAAGTGAAGGCAGGATCACCCAGCAGCAAGCAAACCTGGCTGAAAAAATACCCGTTGCTGACGATATTACGGTTGAAGCCGATTCCGGCGGACATACTGACAACCGTCCCCTATTATGCCTGATCCCCACCATGATAGCAGAAAGGAACGCCGTTCAAAAGGAACGAAATTACCCCACCCCTATCCGAATTGGCGCAGCTGGCGGGATCAGCACCCCGGAATCTGCCCTGGCCGCCCTGATGGCAGGCGCAGCCTATATTGTGACGGGTTCCATCAATCAGAGCTGCAAAGAATCAGCCACCTCAGCCCACACCCGCAGCCTGCTTGCCAAGGCAGATATGGCAGATGTGATCATGGCGCCTGCGGCTGATATGTTCGAGATGGGCGTCAAAGTCCAGGTCCTGAAGCGCGGTACGATGTTCGCAATGCGCGCCTCCAAGCTGTATGAAACCTACCGGAATTATGAAAGCATCGAGGCCATCCCCGAAAACACAAAAAATCAAATTGAAGAGAAGATCCTGCGAAAACCTATGGATGACATCTGGCGGGAAACTTCAGCCTTCTTTGAAGAGCGGGACCCGGCACAGATCCAAAAAGCACAGACGAACCCCAAACATAAGATGGCTTTGATCTTCCGCTGGTACCTGGGCATGTCTTCCCGTTGGTCAAGCCGCGGTGAACCCGGCCGAGAGATGGACTACCAGATCTGGTGCGGTCCATCCATGGGGACTTTCAATGATTGGGTTCGCGGCACTTATCTTGAAGACGTGGAAAACAGGCATGTTGCAGACGTGAATCTGCACATTCTCACCGGGGCAGCCTACCTGTACCGAATGCGGAATCCTGGAAGCCCAGGGGATTGTTTTCCCGGAAGAGGTCAAGGACCTATCTCCCTCAAGCAGCACTGGTGTAAACAAGCATCCGCTTGCGAGTGCTGGATTTTCGCTTCTCTCAGACCTTGATCAAATTGATATTATTCCCCCCTGATGAATCCATCACGCATACAAGCACAACATCTTCTACCTGCCGCCAATAGCCAACCCAATTATTTTCATCCGACTTTAAAGTGAGTTGGTTCCAACCATCCGAACTGTTTTCCCTGGCGTCTTCAAGCGAAGTTACAACCACACGCCGGGTATCCAGTCGCAAGCCCAATCCCAGGGCTTTTAACGCTGCTTCCTTTGCAGACCAGATCAGGGTCACATCGCGATCATCATTTCCGGGATGCCCCTCCAGCAATTCAATTTCGCTTGATGTGAAATAATCCGTGACAAAAGACCTGGGGCGCGGCACAATCACTTCGACATCCACACCAGCCTGGACGCCATCAACAGATAAAACAGCAGCTGCCCACTTCCCGGCGTGGCTGATGGACAGCTCTCCCTCAAGGCGTTCTCCATCGATGACAGCGTAAGGCTTCCCGCTGGATTCGTTCAGGATGGCTATATCAGTGAAGGCATTTTCCAGCGAGAGTGCCTTTTGGATCAACCCCTTGGCAACCCATCGGCCAGCCAGGAAAGAGCTGCGGCGCAGGTCAAAGCGGAATTCATCAAAGATACGCTGCTCCGCCTCACTCAGAAATTGATCCGTCCGATCCGAGTGGGTTTGGCCTGAGAGCGACCAAAACACCTTCCTTTTCACCCCTGAACACCCAGTGCCTTTTTGAATGGTGCGACAAAGGAAGCGTCCAGTTCATTCGACTGCAGAGCGGTGCGATAATCGCTGATCTCAAGATAGATCTTTCCATCCTGGTCAACAACCCACGCATCATATGCCATCTCATCCTCAAGAACGATCTTGGGCTTCACAAACGCATAAAAACTGCTTCCTTTGACCTGGTTCGGGTAGATCCGTAATGCACCCACAGAATACGGTAAGCGAATCTCACCGGCCTTACCGATCTCAAACACACCGACTGTCTGGAAACATAATTCAATTAACATTGGATGACTGGTTAACTGCATCAAAGGATTTGAGCCAGACGTGAAATCAGGCAGTAATTTGCCCAAAATATATTCGTCACTTCTTTGGACGCCCTCCAGAACCTGGAAAGACGGCCCATAGAAAGAGATTTGATAGATCTTATCTTTTGAAATACCCTCAGCACGCTCCCATTCGGGAATTGCCTCCCAGTTTTCGGGCTGAAGGATGGGTGTGGGTGATAAAACAACCTGACCGGAGAAATGGTCAGAAGTCTTCGTTTCACCAAGCTGCGTGTGCAGGATTGACGAGAGTTTGACCTCAGCAATCATTTCATCCTCTCGCTGGATGACCCGGGTTTTCCAAATGATGTGGCGCGGTTCCTCTCGAAAGAATTTCAGGGGCGTCTCAAACCTGATCTGGCGCAGGCAGCTAACATAGAAACCTGGCCCTTCAGTCCCAAGGACAGATGCAATGTGAGTTGCAGCGACCCCAATGCCTTCTATGCCCATCACTCCAGGCAGGATCGACACCCCATTTAACTTGTGATCTTGCAGGAAGGATTTGCTTTTCGGATCGAGATCTGCTTCCAGGATGATCCCTCCCGTGATATCCAATCCGGTTAATTCGTTGAACAGTGGGTGATTCGGGTCACCTGCTTGAAGTGCTTCATTTGCTTTAGAAATATCCATCCCACCACTTGAATCCGTCTGCTGCTCCAATAGACCTAAACTGCCTGCCAGGATCACTTCACCCGAACTTCCCTGGGTCAGCTCATGCCAAACCTGGGGTGCGGCAACATTCGTCGGCAGCATTTCAATGCCAGCCTGAGCCATCACCCGGGGGATAAATCCTCGCGTCGCCATCCCAACCTCAGCCCAGGCACTCCAATCAAGCGCCTGGTATTTGACATCCGGGTATTCCTTTGCCAAGGTCATCATCCAACGGCACAGCAGGTCATTTGCTGCAGAATAATCCGTCTGACCTGCATTCCCAAAACGACCAGCCACTGATGAAAATACCTGAATTGCTTGTGGGTTAGCATTTTGTGCCTGTAAGGTGTGGTAAAGGTTATAAAAACCCAGGACTTTCACTTCCACAATTTGTTGGAATTCTTCCAGCGTTTTCGTGGTCAGCTTGCGGCTCTTTTCAACACCTGCAGCGTGAATGAAAACGTCAACCTTTCCATATGCTTCGAGGATACCTGACACCGTTTGGTGTACTGCTTCGGCATCAATGACGTCACATGGGATATATTCTGCCTGCGCCCCCGCACTGCGAATGCCTTCAAGAACCTGCAGGATGCGACCTTGTTTTTCATACCTGTCCAATTGTTTTTCAATGTGTTTTGGTGTGATTTTCTGCTGCTGAGAGGCTGCTTCTGCAATCAAGCGCTTCTTCAACCCAGCTCTATCCCTCAACGCCTGCTTAACATATTGATCCTCTTCATCCGGCAATTCAGTTCGGCCCAACAGGATGAAGGTTCCCCGTGTTCGGACTGCTAAATCACTGGCGATCGGGACGCTGATCCCGCCTGCGCCTCCACTGATCAAAAATACGGTATCAGTGTTTAGTTCCAGGTCCTGATCCTCAGGACGGTCTTCAGGCAGGACAGCAATCGTCCATCGCCCCTCCCCGTGCCAACCTACCTCGACCACAGCCGGGTCTGAGGTGACTTCTCTGACCGCTTTTTCAGCCATCCAGACAGGGTCTGCACCTGATTCAAAGTCGATAACCTTGACCATGAGAGAATCGTCTTCACGGGCCAGCGATTTACAAAATCCTGAGATGCCCCCATTCAAAGACAGGCTCTGACCGGATTTTCCATACCCGTGCAGCCCGTCAGTTTGGGTGACGGCAACCAGGAATTCGAGATCCTTAGCGTTTCTCATCAAATGATAGAGTGCGTAAACCTGGCGCTCCAGTTGGTTTTGAAGTGTTTCCAAATCCAGGGAGTCAAATTGACCAAGTTCCTCCAGGCCAGCCAGGAAGAAGATGCCCTTTATCGATCCATCATCCACATGATCTTTTGCATTCTCCGGCGAACAAACAACAGCATTGACTTGCAGCCCAGCTAAATGCTCTTCAAATGCACGGGATAGGTCACCCTGGTCTCCAATCAGGAGAATCGTATCCCCAGAGAACAATGTCAGACCTGTTGGCAGGCAAAGATCTAATTTCGGCCGCAGGACCGGTCGAGGAACACGGCGGATGAGCTTCACCTCAACCTGGTCTTCCTCAACACCTTCTTCTTTCTGCTGAGATGCATCGGTCAAATTCTCTGCAGAGTCACTCGATTTAGTGGCCTGCTTCATGAAATCAATCACTTTTTGCAGTGTGTTGTAATCAGATAACAACAAATCCTCCCGGCGCGCCAGGTGATAATGTTCTCTCAATTCAGCAAACAACTCTGCCTGTTTTACGGTGTCAATGCCAAGATCAGCTTCGAGGTCCAGGTCGAGGTCCAGCATTTCAGCGGGATATCCGGTTTTTTCACTGAGCAGATTAACACAATATGCTCTCACCGGATCCACTTCCAACGGCTGATCTACCGGTATATTTTCCTCCGGAGGCTCGCTCTCAACACCTGAAATACGAACATCACCGACTGTTGATTCATCCACGTCCAAACTGAGTGCCGGTTGTGCTTTTTCAGCAGGTCTTTCAGCAGTTTGATGACGATTTGGTGCCATCCCGGCAGCCAGCAGTGCACATAAGGCTTGATTGAACGAAACCAGACCACCCTTGCGGGGATGGTTAAGAGACGATATATGAACATCATCAACACCAGCAAAGATCTCCATGGCAAGCGTACTTAACACACGTTTTGGTCCGACTTCGATAAAGGTCCGTCCGCCGCCTTGATATAAGGTTTCCATGCAGTCGATGAATTGCACAGGTGAGGACACCTGGTCGCCTAAAACATCCAGAATCCCATCCCGATCGGTTGGATACCAATCACCGGTCACATTTGCCACAATTGGCATGCCTGGTGCATTGACCTCCATCCGGTCAATCACTATCCGCAATGGTTGTGAAGCGGGTTCAACGATCTTAGTATGAAATCCGTGAGACACCGGGATCTTGACTGCGTTGATCCCGGCTTCATTGAAAACAGCCAGGGCGCGATCGACCGCAGGTGTCGCCCCACCGATCACGGCTTGCTTAGGGCTGTTGAGGTTGGCCAGAACCACATAGCCATCAATGCCTTCCAGTGTTTCTCGAACCTGCTCAATGGGCGCGTTCACAGCTGCCATGCAGCCATTGTCTTCCATCGCCACTTTGGACATTTCCTGCCCGCGCACCGAGACCACCTTCAAGGGCGTTGCTGAAGGACAGGATCCCCGCCTCAACCAGGGCGGCATATTCACCCAGGCTGTGTCCCACAACCATATCAGGTTGATAACCAAATGATTTCAGCATCCGGGCTAATGCCACGTTGCATGTCAGGACCGCAGGCTGTGTGATCGTGGTATCCCGCAGGTTCTCTTTTGCCTGGGCGAAAGCCTTTTCATCCCCATCCACAAAGATATAGTCCGTCAGGGGCCTCCCAAAGATCGGTGTCGTGACCGCATCCGCTTCTGCAAACGTCTCCCGGATTACAGGAGACAGGTCCAACAGATCCCGCAGCATATTGACATACTGGGAGCCCTGCCCCGGGAACATGAAGACCAATTTTCCGGGATCACCACTGCCGTGACGGATACCCTGAGCCCCTAATGCAAACCAGATCTTTGGGTTATCGGCAGCAAACGCTTTGAGCGCCTTTTGCGCCTTTTGAAGCCAGATCAGGGGCATCCTCAAAATCAATCGCGATGCGTTCAGGCAGGGCAACTAACTTGGGTTCCGGGAATACCCGCGCCGGTGTTATGCCAGCTTTTGCAGCTTCTACCGCTTCCTCAATGGATCGAACCAAATCCCCTCTGGTTTCAGCGCCCAGGAACAGCAACCCCCGTACTGGCGCATGCGAAGTGCCATCGTATTCCAGCGGAGATGGCTCTTCAACAACAGGCTCCGCTGGTTTTTGTGCTTCAGCCAGCCCCCCGGGCTGTGAATTTTCCAGTACAAACGCAGCAACCTTCCTGAGCGTATTGTAATCTGCCAAGACCAGGTCATCTCTGCGCGGAATGTCAAAGTGTTCCCGAATCCCGGCTAATAATTCCGCCTGTTTGACGGTGTCAACCCCCAGGTCTGCTTCCAGATCCAGGTCCAGATCCAGCATGTCTTCAGGATAGCCGGTCTTTTCACTGATCTTCGCCACCAGGAAGCTGAAGACAGACTCTTCATCCGCTTTTTGTTCCGAATCTTCCTCGACTTCTGCCGTCTCAGGTGGTGATTCAAGTCCAACCTGTTCGGTCGTGCCGCTGTTTTCACGGACGAACCGGATCACTTTCTCCAGGGTGTTGTAGTCGGAAAGGACCAGGTCCTCCCGGCGCGGAATGCCAAAATGTTCACGAATGAGGACAAACAACTCTGCCTGTTTGACCGTATCCACCCCCAGGTCTGCTTCCAGATCCAATTCAGGATCAAGCATTTCCACAGGGTAACCTGTTTTTTCGCTGACGGCTTCAAGAATATACCCCCGGATTTCCGCATCATCCATTGCTGCTTCAGCAGGCTCAACCGCAGGAGCCGATTCAGCCAAAGAGGTTGGTTCAGAGATTACAGGTTCCTCTGCTTTTACCGCCTGGAATACCTGTCCGCGTTCAACCGTTTTCCCGGGCACATATTCCTCCAATACAATATGGAAATTCGTGCCGCCAAATCCGAACGCAGACACACCTGCCCGTCTGATCTCACCCGGCTGCACCTCCCAGGGCTTCGCAAGTGTATTGACATAGAACGGAATCTGGTCGAAATTAATATTCGGATTGGGGTATTAAAATTAACGGAAGGCGGCAGGATCTTCTCATGTAAAGCCAGGACGGTTTTCAACATCCCAGCAGCGCCTGCTGCACTTTTAAGATGGCCGATATTGGATTTCACCGAGCCCAGAGGAATGGAATGTTTGGGTAGACCAAATTCCCTGAACACTTCTTCAAGACAATTCACTTCCACCACATCACCCACGCGGGTTGAGGTGCCATGGCCTTCAATCAAACCCACACTAGCCGGGTTCACGTCGGCGTTTTGCCAGGCGCGCTGCACAGCTTTTAATTTGCCCAATGGGATTAGGCGCCGTGATCCCCTTCCCCTTCCCATCACTGCTGCTCCCAATACCTCGAATGACTGCGAAAATCTGATCGCCATCTCGTTCCGCATCCTCCAGACGCTTCAAGAGGAAAACAACGCCACCCTCACCCATGACAAACCCGTTTGCCCCCGCATCGTATGGACGGCTGCCGTCCGGACTGAGCGCCCCAACCTTGCAGAATTTCACATAGGCTTCGACGCCCATACCTGCATCAATCCCGCCTGTGACGGCAGCGTCGAAGCGGTGTGCGTTCAATCCGTCCACAGCCGATTGCAGTGCTGCAAATGAGGAAGCGCAAGCCGCATCGGAAATGAAGTTAGGTCCCCGAAAATTGAAAATATTCGCAATCCGACCGGCAATGACATTGGCGAGTTCACCCGGCATCGTATCTTCGGTAATAGTCGGGATCGTGCCCTTGAACCTCTCAGCAGCTTCTTCAAGCATCGCCTGCTGGACACCCCCTGGAAGGGATCGGAAAGACGGCGCAGCTTCCAGCGCTTTGAGAAATTCCGGAAGCCGAATGCGCAGTGTGGTTATGTAATGGCGTTCACCCGCCATTGCATTCCCGAGGATCACAGCTGTTCGATCCCGGTCAACGTCCCGTTCAGGAACCCCATACTGCATCAGCATCTGGCGCGTCGTGGCAATCCCCCATTTTTGTGAGTGATCCATCGCCTGCTGAACCAACGGGGGGATCGGAATACGCCACTTCAATGGTTCAAAGGCATAGTCCTTTACAAAGCCACCAATATTACTGTATGTTTTATCCGGTACCCTGGGATCAGGATCGTAGTAAAGATCGGACTGCCAGCGAGCATCCGGGACCTTGCTGATTGAGTATGTTGAATTCAGGATGTTGCGCCAGAATATTGAAGCATCGGGCGCATCCGGCAAAATTGCACCGAAGGCGACTACTGCGACAGGTTTATATTCGTACATCATTCCTCCAGTTCGTTCTCCGAAATTGAGGTCAGCAAAACACCTAAATCACCTTATTGCCCTGGTTCAACTGCAATTCGGTTTATCCGAGCCAGCAATTGGCGACTGCATATGCATCTGCATTTTCATTATAGCAGGACCAGGGTTTCCCCTTGTGATACCGTTTCCTGCCAGAACACCTTACCTGTATTAGCTTTGCTGTTCTAGTGCTTTAGAATAAAAAACACAAGTGAGTAAGGCGGGTTACGGATAGATGAATAAAATTCAAGGAGATCGCCACGAGTTTTTCACCAGCGGCTCCTGTGGAGCACAGGTCTCCGCTTATTCGCTCTCCCCCAATTCTCATGAATTGGGTGTATACCCACAGGACAGGTGCGTACAGGCGAATGACGCACCATTGCAGACCTCTCTAGTCCTATTCGCTATTGCTTCCAGGATTACAAGATCTTGCATACGAATGATGCGCATTGATTGCGCTCATTCTATGATGGTGCTCATTCTATGACTTGTTGCACCCCTCAAAAAGAGGTCTATGTTTGCTGATCCCCGAAAAGGGGACTTTGTGCCTTGCTCGAAGAGCACTCTTTGAGTGACGGCACTCAACTCGTCGCAATGACAGTGGAAAAATCGACCTAAAGGTCTCACTCCAAAAACTGGTTATTGTCATAGTAACCATGATGACAAAATAATTCCCGAACAACAAAGGGAGGTTAAACCCTTGACAAGCACATAAATATTTTGATATAATGTAATCGATTACATTAACAATATATTAAGGGTTTGGGTTGTTCTTATCAAGGAAGTTAGCGAGAAACTATGGGTATCCATCTTTCTGGTGATGTTGGAAAAGTCTGGTTCGTTTGGTTATGCTGAGGTTTTACAGCGTTCATTAAATATGAACGCTTTTTTTATGTGAATTCCAAGTAACAAAAGGAGGCCTGCTGCAATAAAAACGATCACCTATTTATAAACTCAATTTAGTAAAAGGAGAATTAGATGAGCAAGAAAATAATAATATTCGTACTGGCTGTTCTGCTTCTTACAGCCTGCACACCGGAGACTGTTGAGGTCATCAAAGAAGTTGAGGTCCCGGTTGAGGTTGTCAAAGAAGTTGAGGTCCCGGTTGAAGTAGAAAAAGAAGTCATCGTTGAAGTGGATAAATCCCCCATTTCCGTGACCATCCCCTGGACAGGCGATGCAATGGATCTCTTCCTGCCTGTAGTGGAAGCTTTTGAAGCAGAATCCGGCATTGAGGTTACCGTCCTTCCATACAAGACTGCAGACCTTGGTCCATTACTCCCAGCGCAATTCATGGCACAGGAGCCTATGGCTGACGTGTTCATCATGTCCTGGCCCTGGTGGATCGAGGAAAACACCGAGCACCTGGTGGACCTTTCAGATGTGGCAGCTGATGTGGACTGGTTGGGCAATCCGGTCGTCGTGGATGGCGCAACCTACGGCATCCCAACCTATCTGTGGGTTAAAGGTGGGTTCTGGTATCTCCAGTCATTCTTTGATGCAAACAACCTAACCAAGCCAGAGACCTGGGATGAGTTTGATGCCCTGGTTGCTACCCTGGCTGAAATGGAAGACCTTGAGACGCCGTTCGCCTCACCTGCAGGATACCCACTGGCTGACATCGTGGAGCACTTCCTTGCTGCAGTCGGTGGCCCTGATATGGTCAAGGGTCTTATTGACGGAACGGTGAAATGGACGGATGCCGAGGTACGGGCGGTTTTCTCTGATTACCTGCTTCCATTAATCGATGCGGGTTACTTCGATGATCCTGTCGACAGAGGTACTGCTGGTGAGCTGTGGATCGAAGGCGAATATGCCTTCCACTATTATGGAAACTGGATTGCCGAGAAGCTTGAGGATCCTAGCGATCTACGCTTGATGCCCGTCCCTGGCTCTACATCTATCGTCAGCGGTACTGACTGGATGTTCATCCCGAAATACACCAACCGCGTTGAAGATGCCACGGCATTCATCGAATATGTCATCTCTGAAGCTGGCATGAAAGCCCGTCTTGAAAAGGGCGGCCGACTCTCCAGCCGAGCAGATATCTCTCTTGATGTGTATCCTCCCGGTGAAGCCGTTCTGGCAGAGACCGTGTCCACATTCGAAGTATTGGGTGACATGGACGACACCATTGGTGGCGAATGGCAGGAGATCTTCTGGGATCAGATCGCTTTGCTGTGGGTTGACACTTCAGCCCTGGATGATGTGCTCGAAATGCTTGAAACAAACATGCCCCAGGACTAGAAATTTAGTTACTCTCCTACTCTCCTCGCAGCCAGATAAACTGGCTGCGAGGAACAATAATAGAGCTTGTATATAATCAAATCACAATGGGGAGAAATCTTTGTCCTCAGGGTATCACAGGCGCTGGGCAGTCATAATTCATTATTTGTTTCAAAACAGAAAAGCAGCAGGTGAAAAATGCAGGCAAAAAACAAAATCAGGCCAGTATTAGAAGTCCTTGTCTTCATTGTTCCCGCACTACTCCTGCTGATGATATTCGTGGTCATCCCAGCCGGTAAAACGCTCTCCCTGGCATTCCTTGATGCAGAGGGGCAATTTGTAGGCTTGCAGAATTTTAAAGACGTGCTGCTTTCAAAGGACATCATCAATTTTGAACGATTTCCAACGAAATCGCCTCCATGGGGTGCCCTGATCCATAATGGCGTGTGGATAGGCATCCATTTACCATCTGTGGTTGTTTTGGGCATGGTCCTGGCGGTGATCCTGCAGGACGCATGGGGCGGAAATGTGATCAAATCAATCATATTCCTGGGTATGATCACCCCAATGGTGGTCGGGGGCGGGATCGTCACCTTTATTTTTGATGAATACTCCGGGGTTGTGAATGCGATCCTGCGCGCTGTGGGGCTTGACCAGTGGGTCAGGTCCTGGATGGTGTTTCCTGATACTGCCTTACTGGCCCTTATCCTGGGGTCGATCCTGCTGTGGACCGGGTTTAGTTTGATACTCTATTCATCGGGTTTATCGACCATTCCAAAGGAATGGTATGAGGCGGCTGAAGTCGATGGCGCTAACGCTCTTCAAAAATTCTTCTACATCACCGTTCCCTCACTGAAGCCTGTCACGATCACGGTGGTTTCCATGTCATTATTGTGGGAGCTAAAAGTATTTGATATGGTTTATACAGCCACGGGGGGCGGCCCTGGCGCTTCATCAACGGTTCTGGCCCTCAGAATGTATACACTCGCCTTCAGAGCGCTGGACCCAAACAAATCTGCTGTTATAGCAACTTTACTGACGGTGCTCACGTTAGCGATAGGAATATTCCTGTCACGGTCCACAAGTAAGATGGAAGGATGAGCCTGAAATGACTAAAAAGAAATTTTCCTGGAAGAAGGTCATCACCAGTATCATCGCATGGATCTTCGGATTGATCTGGATCATTCCATTCCTTGGCATATTAATGGCTGCGATCAGGCCGCAACGTGAACTCATCCACGGCTGGTGGAAAATGGAAGAAGTGACCATATCCTTCGCCAATTTTCTAAACGCCTGGGTTCACCCAACCGCCCCAATGGGCGAGGGAATCAAAAACTCTTTAATCGTAACGATCCCGGCAACCATACTGCCGCTGATCATTGCCACGCTGGCAGCGTATGGGTTAATGCGCCTGAAGTTCCCGGGAAGGAAGCTGATGCTCATCGGCATCGTCCTGCTCCTATCCATCCCCCAGCAAATGGTTGCAGTGCCTTTGTTCCAGACCTTGCTGGACCTGAAGATTCTCAATACTCACCTTGGGTTGATCATTGTACACACCTCATGGGGAATCATCTGGATCACTATTTTTATGAGGAATTATCTAACCACGCTTCCCCCCGAGGTCGAGGAGGCTGCCAGCCTGGACGGGGCCAGCCGGTTCCAGATCTTCACAAAGATCATCCTTCCGCTTTCTCTGCCCGGCCTGGCATCTGTGGCAGCCCTTCAGTTTACCTGGGTGTGGAACGATTTCTTTATGGCGCTGGTCACGATCTTTGACCCCTCAAAACTGGTTGCCACCCAAAGGATCCCCTTACTAAAAGGTCAATTCACCGTTGATTGGGGGGTTCTGTCCGCAGCCTCACTAATCACCACTGCCATTCCTCTGCTGATCTTTGTGCTGCTGCAAAAATATTATGTCAAAGGCCTGATTGGATGGACATCCAAATGAAGCCCGGCGCTAAGCGCTAGTTCAATAATGAGATTATGATGTCTGATGCAACCTTAAAGGACGTAGCCCAAAGAGCAGGAGTCAGTGTTGCTACTGTCTCCAGGGTTGTCAATGGATCCAACAAGGTCATTGATGAGACCCGCGAGAAGGTGCTGCGAGCCTGCCAGGAACTTGACTACTCGCTGCATTGGGCAGCCCAAAGGCTGCGCCTTGGAAAAACGAACACCATCTGCGTCGTGCTCCCCTTCCTGACTCTGCCATCCATTGTTGAACGCTTACGCGGCGTTCAGGAAGCACTGCTTGACAACAACCTTGACCTGATCCCTTACAGCGTAGGATCGCCAGAAATCCGGGATAAAAGGATCCATGACCTGGCAAACCGCTCAAGAGCAGATGGCCTGATGATCATTTCATTACCCATCAACGATCTCCAAACAGAGCGCTTGATAAAGAATAAGATGCCGGTGATGCTGATCGACTCCGAGCGGCCTGAATTCAGCCGGGTCAATGTTGATGATACAGAAGGCGGAAGGCTGGCCACCCAACATCTGATCGATCTGGGACACCGGAAGATTGCATTCATCAGCTCTCACCTGGAAAACCCGCTCCAATTCTCATCCACCCTGAACCGCTTTCAAGGCTACCGCAACGCGCTACAATCTGCGGGGATTCCCATGAACCAAGATTATCAGGTATCAGGGGACCACGGGCGGGAAGTGGCTGAAGAGATGGCTCTCACACTTCTGAACCAGGCTGATCCCCCGACGGCGATTTTCTCATCCAGTGATACCAAGGCTGTCGGTGTCCTGGATGCAGCCAGAAAGAAGGGAATTAAGATCCCGGAACAATTATCTGTTGTGGGCTATGATAATATCCGCGATGCTGAGTACCTGGAATTAACAACCATCAAGCAGCCGCTTTTCAAGGCGGGGAAAGTAGGATGTGAAACACTGCTGACTATTATTGATCAGCCGGACTTAGAGCCTGAGGAGATCATTCTCCCAGTTAAATTAATTATTAGGAAGACAACTGCACCGCCATCCAGATAAGCATAAAAAAAGCTGATCTGAGATCGGGTGCTTCTGCTGGTGAAACATCACCTGCCCAAAGAGAGCCAGATCATGATAAATGACGAACGCTTGCATCAAGCATTCATTCAATCCAGCAGAGAGCATATCCTGATGCTAACCATTCATGGCGTTCATGAGTGGCAGGTTGTACCCGGCCTCCAGGATACGGGGGGACAGAACGTATTTGTGAACATGTTCTCTTCCGCATTATGTAAAAGTGGCTATAAAGTAACGATCGTCAACCGGGGAGGGTATCCGCACCCGAGAACAGGGGATTCTCAGGCTGGCCTTTGTTATTTGGATGAAAATCAGCGCATTCTATATCTTGAAGACGGTCTGCCTGAGTTCGTTCGCAAAGAGGATATGGGTGATCGGCTACCGGATTTACTGGATTCCTTGACATCTTTTCTGGAAGAAGAGGGCGAAAAAGTTGAGCTCATCGTATCCCATTATTGGGATGCTGGAAAGCTTGGGAACTTGCTCATCCAGAACAATGAGCTGAATGCCAAACACGTCTGGGTTCCTCATTCTTTAGGCATGCTCAAGCGGCGCAATCTTTCTCCTGAAGCCTGTAATGATCTTCGTATCCAGGAACGGATTGCCTTCGAGCGAGATATCTTCAAACAAGTTGACTTTCTAGGTGCGACTTCCAGTAAGATCAAGGCATCCGCAGAATATGATTATGGGTATGAAGGCAAAACGCTTTGGCTTCCGCCGTGGGTTAACCAGGAGCGGTATTATCCACGGGCTGTGTCTGATTCCGACTCAATCTGGCATGTGTTAAGCAAAGCGTCAGGCGTATCCCCTGAAGAAATCCAGGGGAAAAAGATCATCACCGAGATCAGCCGCACAGACGATACGAAACAGAAAGATGTCCTGATCAAAGCCTTTGCTTTGGCGCACCAGAGACACCCGGATAGCTTTTTGGTTGTGTCAATCGATAAAACAAACGGGCCTTTAGCCGATGAGCTGCTGGGTCTGATCGAAACGGAAAACCTTGCAGGGAACGTGGCGGCAGTTGGATCAATCTGGGAAGCCCTTCCAGCTTTGTATGCCATTACAGACATTTACTGCACCCCATCGATCATGGAAGGGTTTGGCATGTCGGTGCAGGAAGCGGCTGCGACACGTGTGCCGGTCGTATCGAGCAATCTGGTCCCCTTTGCCACTGAATACCTGGCAGGCGAAGCGGCGTCTAAGATCGAAACTGGGTTTAGGAGCGAGATAACGATTGGTGCTGGTGCACTGATCGTTTCTCCTGGCGATGTGGAAGGTTTTGCAGGCGCTATTGATCTTCTGTTATCAGATGAGCCCCTCAGGAAGACTATGGGATTATCGGCTTTCAAGGCCACAATCCCTTATTTCACCTGGGAGCATATTGTCCAAGACTTTCTGGAAGGAGCATTTCAGGGTGATGCCAACTGATTCGGGAAGAATCACTGAAAAGCTCCTCAGGGAAATATTGGTCAACCAGGAGATTGAGACGATCCCACTGGATGATCTGCTGGCATATTTCAAGAAGGATCAGGCGGAAAGCAGAACATCACCCAATTTTGCATTTTCTGTTGATCCACGGTCCAGGGAATCGATCATTTACAATCCAGCCCGGGCACATCGTCCCCATAATTATTCCGACGATAAAACCAAGAAGAAGACCGTAAGGGTTTCCTGTCCGATCTGTGCCGGCGAGACAACGGGCATTATTGACCTTGCCCCCTTGAGCAATGGCTATACCTTTATAAACAGAAACCTTTTCCCGGTCATCCATCCTCCAGACCTGGCAGGAAGCGTCCAGTCGAAAGATCGCAACCTCCAATGGGGTTTTCACCTGGTTCAATGGTCCTCTTCCATTCATGACCAGGACTGGCATAATATGGCTGAAGAAGATTGTGTGATCGTCATGTCACGCCTGGCGGCTGCCGAGAAGAGGCTGCTCAGTGCGGCCCGGGAGATGAGGGAGAAGCTAAAATCCAAAAACGATCAGTTGGGGAATGAAGCCTATATTTCGATCATCAAGAATGCGGGGTCTGCCGTTGGAGGATCCATTGAGCATGGCCACCAGCAAATCCTGCTGTCCAACCTGGCTCCACGGAGATTACGTGATAACCAGACGTTCGAAAAGGAATATGGGATCACGTTCTCGGAACATCTTCAGGCTACCAATCCCACTGAACTGCTGCTCCGCGATTATGGCGGTGCGGTACTGGTCGTCTCTCAATATATGCGCCGCCCGTTGGAAATGATCCTGGCACTGAAAGACTGTAAAAAGGCCTATCTGTACCAGCTTGATGAAAGCGAAATATCAGCGGTCAGCCGGGGCTGGACGGATGGGACGCGTGCCATACGAAAATTGATGCCTGAAATTAATAAGGAAATAGCCTATAACATTGTGAGTCACAACGGACCTGGTGCAGGGTTATACTTTGAGTTCCTGCCTTATACTCAGGAACAGGGGGGATTTGAGCAGTTAGGGTTGTCGGTTTGCCAGGCGGACCCACTCAGGACCGCTGAACAGATCAGAAGGACCTTAGAGGGATAAAACAGCTTATAGCTCAAAGCTGATAGCGGAAGGAGAAAAAATCGACCTGAGCTGCGCACTTCGAGGTCTCACTCCAGCATCCTGTGGATGTTCCGTTTCGCTTCAGGATAGGCGGTGGGCATTCTATGACCGCACTCAGATTTGGGTAATGATTCAACATGTCGACCTAAAGGTCTCACTCCAAAGGACTTGACCTTTTTTGGACGGGGGCTTCCATTATAATCTACTGAAGTGCAGCACAATATTTCATTAAGATTTTGTGTTCTGGTATAAGAAACTCTGTACGGAGGTAATGATGACTGACCGATCGGATGCCCCAATTTCAACCACTGACCGTATTATCATCCTTGTAATCTTTCTTGTTCTCGGATCATTGATCATGCTGGTGTTCAGTCCCTGGGATCCTATGCTGAATAGAACGGGCTGACTATATCGGAAGGCTGGTCCTGATCACACTGTTATTCGCGGTCTCCCAGGCCGCCAGGCTCAGCCCCCGGTTCCAGAAGTTCTGGCTTGTCCTGTTTGGGCTGTTCATCCTGATTTTCGCCAGTTCCCTATCCTACATCTCCGGCATCTACCTGTTCAAACATCTCGGCGTCACGGATGAGATCCCTTCGGGTTGGGCTGTTCTGAAATTCAATGAATTCGTCATGGTCGTTGGTTCGGTGCTGCTCCTGAACAAACTTGGGGGGCTGGACCTAAAGTCACTCTACATTCAACGCGGCAACCTCAAGCTGGGACTGATCATCGGCCTGAGCACTTTTCTGCTGGCTGCGGCTGGTGCTATCCCCATGGCTACGCTGTTCAATGCCCAGAACCTGACCATCTCCCGCATCCTGCCCTGGGTACCGTGGATCCTGATCTATGTATTTGCCAATGCTGCGATGGAAGAGATCCTCTTCAGGGGTGTGTTCCTGAAAAAACTGACCCCATTCGTGGGAAAATTTGGTGCCAATTTGCTGGTCGCTATCGTCTTCACCCTGATCCATGGATTCACAGATTATTCTGCTGATAACCTGATCTTTGTGGCCATCCTCTTTCCGCTGGCATTACTTTGGGGTTGGATCATGCAAAAGACAGAAGGCGTTTGGGCGTCGATCCTATTCCATGCCGGGATGGATATCCCGATTATGCTGGGTATCTTCTCGAATCTGTAGGATTGAATAAAGAACTCTCGCCGGAAAATGCCAGCGAGAGTCTTGCTATTGACTTATTACATCAAGGCTTGCAGTGCTGCCAGCACCAGGAAAACCGGCCAGACAATTGCTTTCAAGAGGCCCAGCACGCCCAACCAAAAGGTCGTCGCCTGACCGATGAAGAAGATAGCCGCACCGATGATTCCCAATCCGTAAACAGCATCTCCTGCACTGCTTCTATAGTGGACATTCCTGCAGCGATCGTGATTGTACGAAACTTGATTTGATTCCGTGCTCATTTTTATCTCCTTTATTTGCTATCGATTAATTCATTGTAGGGGAATAATAACTTCGTTCCCAATAGATTTTCTACAGTACACCAAAAAAAGCATGTGTTTAGTGTCCGGAAAAACCGATCGGGGCAATCAGCCAAGGATTTAATACTAAGACTTATAATATAATCAGTAATCACTGCAAAATGAATTATGGAAAAATCATGAGCACCAAAAAAATCAGGCCCATCATAAAGTATGTCCTTAAGATAATCTTGCTCGCTATTGTTTACCACTTGGCTGCGAGGGTTGGCTTGAAAATGGCCTATGTGCAGGCGAATACCTCCCCGGTTTGGCCTCCAACAGGGATTGGAATTGCTGCGTTGCTCTTGTTTGGTTTGAGATTATGGCCAGGCGTGGCTGCAGGTGTTTTTCTTGGCTTCATATTGAATGGCGGCCCGCCTTTGTTGGCAATAGGTATGGCACTGGGGAATACTCTCGAGAGCCTTGTCGGAGCATATGTTTTACAAAGGTTTACTAAATTTCACAATTCCATGGACCGGGTACAAGATGTAGGCTGGTTTGCAGTTACTGCCTTTTTCAGCACGATGATTAGCGCGTCTATTGGTTCTCTAACCTTATTACTTTTGGGCAAGGCTGAATGGCCGTATTTCGGGAATATTTGGACCACTTGGTGGATAGGGGATTTGTTAGGTGCTTTAGTTGTTGCACCCGCCCTGCTTGTTTGGTTGTCTCCTGCTCGAGAACTTCCAAACAAGCGATTTTATATCGAAGGGTTTTCGTTATTAATCCCGCTATCGATTGTTTCATGGTATGTGTTTAGCTATAAATTCCCTGCAGGTGTACTTCATCAGGCATTGCTCTATGTCATTTTCCCGTTCATGATCATTGCCGCTTTACGCTTCAAGCAGCGCGGGGCGACAATTTTCATTGGGGTTGCTTCTGGAATCGCGATTACCGGAACGATAAATTTCCTAGGTCCTTTTTCGATGGGCTCAATCAATGAAAGCCTGGTCCTTCTACAAACATTTACCGGAGTGTTAGCATTAACATCATTGGTCTTGGCCGCAACCACAATGGAAAGGCAAAGAGCTGTAAATGCGCTTAGTCAGCGGGTAATAGATCTGGCAACTCTAAACGATTCTATCCAGAAAATTGATAGACAATTTTCTCATTGGAAACACATACCAAACAATATGTGAATTGGCAGTTACCCGTTTAGGATTTGATGTTGCCTGGATTGAGTCAAAAGACCTGGGAATAGGGGGAGAACCTCGAGAGTTAGTTTATGGGATTTTACCAGCAGAGATTGATCGAATTCGGGATCAATGGGAAAGAAACGCTACTTCTTCGGATTATGAAAAACCTTGGTTCAAAACAATCAATGAATTGCCAATATCTAATGTTGAGCAACCTACACTACAATCATATGCCGTATTTCCTCTGGTGGTTAGTGGCGATAAACTTGGCGCAATTAAACTCCTTAGCAAGGACAAGGACTTTTTTACATCTGAGCGGATACAGCTAGCTCAATCCTATGTGAACCTTGCTGCTGTTGCGATCCAAAATGCCTGGCTCTACAACCAAGTTCAGCATCGAAATAAGCAATTGCATGCATTGTCTCAAAGGTTGTTGAAGGCACAAGAAGAAGAAAGGTTAAATTTATCCAGAGAGCTACATGATGAATCTGGGCAGCTGCTGGCTGCATTATCAGTTCAACTTGGCTTGCTTGAAAAAGATTCGGATAAACAGCGAACTCATCATTGAGCGAGTTTCAGAACTTTAAGAAAGACAACAAACCATCTTACAAGAGAATTTACATAAGTTAGCAGTAGATTTGCGTCCTGCTAGCTTGGATCATTTGGGATTGGTAAATGCTTTACAACAGCTCACAGAAGAATTTAGCAGCCAGCACGATGTCATTGTTGATTTTGAAACCGTTAGCATGGATAATATCCGCTTGCCAATTGAAATTGAAACAACACTGTTCCGCATAGTGCAAGAAGCATTAACAAATATTGGACTTGCATGCTGAAGCAACCAGCGTTGATGTGTTATTAAGCAAGAATAACGCAGCATGATAGTCGCGATGGTTGAAGATAATGGAGTTGGATTTTCTCTTCCAGCAATCGACCTCTGCACAACACCTTGGTTTATTTGGGATGCAGTGAGAGGATCGAAATGCTTGGGTGGCGGAATTTACTATCGAGAGTAAGCACTGGTGAAGGCACAACTGTTAAGGCAGAGGTTCCATTGCAATGATTAGAGTGTTAATTGCTGATGATCATGCGATTGTCCGTAGCAGGTTTGAGAGCTTTAATTGAATCCGGATCTATCCTTGAATTGGTTGGGAAGCATACTGGTGGTTATGAGGCGATTAGAATTAGTTGAGAATTACGAAACCGGATATCCTGGTCCTTGATATCAGTATGCCAGATATTGATGGGATTGCTGTAGCTAAAAAACTTAAATTACAGGATTATAACGATTCGAATTTTGATGCTTACAATTCATGAAGATAAAGCATTGTTGCGGGAAGCGATTGAAATCAGGTGCATCTGGATATGTGATTAAAGCATGTTGCAGAAAAAGAGTTACTCTCAGCTATTAAAATTATGATGCGGGGAGATATGTATATTGATCCATCAATGGTGCATACATTGGTTGATAATTATGAATAAATCTGCTAAAGTCTGTACCAGAAGCTCTTGAGCTTCTCACCCCTCGTGAGATTGAAGTATTGAAATTAATCGTCTTAGGATACACTAATCGTCAGGTTGGGGAAGAGTTAAATATCAGTGTACGTACTGTTGAAGGTCATAGAGCTAATCTTATCTGAGAAACTAGGCATCAAAAGCCGGGTTGAGTTAGTACGTTACGCTCACGACGTGGTTTGATTGACTAACGACAGTTAATATCCTCTGAACCACAAAGTACTTTTATAGAAACGTAAATAAACACGTAGTTTCTACGTGTATTCTAATCTTTAAAAATTCCAAATTATATACGCTTACATTCCATCAAGGTGTTATTGATAATATTATATACATGGTAGTGCTTTACTAAAGTTAATGCAGTTGTTTGTTTTGTACGTATATTCCATTGAATGAGAACGAAGTCAAATGACAAAGTACTGAAAATAGTGATCACAACACTCGCACTTATTTCCATGCGAGGGATCACTAAAGTCTTTCCCTGGTGTCGTGGCAAACGATCAGATTGATTTTGATATTTATGAGTCAGAGATTCATGCCTTACTTAGGGGAAAATGGTGCAGGTAAAAGCACTCTCATGAAAATACTCTATGGTTTTTACCGAGCTGATGCCGGAGAAATTTACCTTCGAGATGAAACCAATTTCGATTCAAGTCTCCGCAGGATGCTCAGGAATTTTCCATATTGGTATGGTTTTTCAAGATTTTACCCAAATCCCTGCCTTCAATGTGCTGGAAAATATCGCCTTATTTTTACCAGATCTTCAATCCTGTTTATAAACAAAAACGATGTTGAAAAGCGGATCAATGAAGATCTCGAAGCGTTATGGGTTACAGTGTTGATCCATATGCTATGGTTTCTCAGTTATCGATTGGTGAGCAGCAAAAAGTGGAAATTTTGAAATTATTGCTTTCAGATGCCAAAATTCTTAATTCTTGATGAGCCAACTCGGGTGCTTGCCCCTCATGAAATTGAGGCGTTTTTTGAAGTACTCGATAATCTTCGAGAAGATGGATATGCCATTATTTTGATCACGCATAAGATGAAAGAGGTTTTAGCATTGTTCTGATAGGATAACTGTGCTTCGAGGCGGAAAAGTAGCTGGCAGCGTTTTCAGATCTGAGGCCAATGAAGAAAAATTGATCGAGATGATGTTTTCCAAGACGGATTGCCGGAAGTCAGAAAAATGCCGCAGAAGAGACGAAAAGTCGCATGATGGAATCCCATTTTGAGCTTATCTGAAATCACACTCGGGTGAAGGTAATGCAATTCAGCCTAAAGAATATTAATCTAGAAATTTTTTCAGGTGAGATTGTAGGGGTTGCTGGTGTGTCCGGCAATGGACAAAAAGAGTTGGGGGATGTTATCCTGGGGATGGAAAAGAGTGTTTCAGGGAAAAAAATGTTGTTTGGAAAAGATATGACTAATCATCCTATTGGAGATAATTCGTCGAAGATGGGGTTGGCTTTATTCCTGAAAATCCGCTTGTCAATGGCTTCTATACCATTTATGACTGTTTTGGAAAATATGGCGCTAACAAATACCTGGCGTTATTCAAGTCAGGGTGGCTTGAGGATTGGATTGGGAGGCTGTACAAAGAGGATTATCAGGCTACTCAAGAGAAGTTGGGGTTTTTCATTTCCCTTTTACTCTATCCCACGCGCTCTCTCCGGGGGGAATCTTCAGAGAATGGTGATTGTCCGGGAGATGACCCATCAGATCCCCGACTTATTGATCGCTTCTTATCTCACTCGGGGTCTGGATGTGCAAAGCACTCTTGCAGCTCGCAGAGCATTGCTCCAGGCATGTGAGGAGTGGTGCAGGCGTTTTGCTCATCTCTGAAGATCTGGAAGAACTCTTCTACTTTGAGTGATCGGTTGATTGTGCTCTTCAATGGAGAAATTGTAGGGACATTTATGCCATCAGAAACAGACATTTACGAAATCGGTCATCTGATGACCGGGTCGGAGGTGCAATATGTCAAGGATAACAATAATTCAACAAACCCTTGCGAAAATCCTGTCAGAAAATTTAGTAGGAGCACTTGGTCGATATGTCTTGGATGGTTCTTGTTGTTATTGGTGCTGTTTGGGATCATCTTGCTGATCTCTGGAAAAGACCCAATTCAATCGTACAAGGATATCTTTAGCCTACACATTGGGGAGCTCGTATGGGTTTTCCGAAGTCCTGGTTAGGTATGACCCCGATGTTGATCACTGCGCTTGCAGTGGCTTTGCCGTCACGGATTAGGTTTGATCAATGTTGGTGGAGAAGGGCAGCTATATATGGGGGCTTGTTTTGCCACCTGGGGCGCACTCACCTTTGACACATCTGCCTGCCTGGGTATTGTTGCCACTGATGATGCTTCTTGGGATGCTTGGGGGGGATTTGTGGGCATTCATTCCTGGGTATTCTGAAATCCCTTGGGCTTGGTCAATGAAACAATCACAACCTTGCTTATTAAATTCAGTCGCCCCAAGTATCGTCGCCTTCTTCGTGTTTGGTTTTTGGCATTCACCGATGGATACCAACAAGACCCCAAATTTTGTGGATGCTGCCCGTCTTCCAACATTTTTTGATTCCAGGATCGATCTCAGTTTCTTCATTGCGATTGTTTTGTTGTTGATCTTTTGGTATCGTGATGAAATATCACGCGTGGGGACTTGGAAATGCGAGCAATTGGAGGAAATCCACAAGCAGCCAAACGAAATGGTTTGCCGATCAATCAGTATTGGATCATGGTGCATGTGTGATCGGCGGTGCAATTGCCGGGTTGGCCGGTGTGTCACAGGTTTCAGGGTATTACGGTGTCCTGCTGGTCAATTTTTCGCGAGGGTTGGGGTTTATGGGGTTTTTGATCTGCTGGTTGTCCTTTGGTGATCCGATTGGCATTCTTCTGACCTCCTTTGTTGTTTCGATCATCTTCACCGGGGGGAATATGCTTCAGTTGACCAGTGGGATTCCTTATGCGGTCATCAATATCCTGTTGGCTTTCACTTTGTTTGTTGTCCTTGCTCGCCCAATATTTTTCAAAAGGAAAACAGCATGAGCTTTTTATCTATTCTTGGTGTAATTTCAAGTGCAATCTTTTCCGGCACATCGCTGCTTTATGCCACCCTGGGAGAAACCATTCATCAGCGATCAGGGATTGTAAATCTTGGGTCTGGAAGGGGTGATGCTGGTCAGCGCATCTTCCGGGTTTGCAGTTACTGCGATTACCGGAAATCCATATCTGGGTGTTCTGGTTGCCATGCTTGCTGGTGGGATGATGAATATGATTTTGGGTTATCTGGTTGTCACCCGCCGAGCAAACCAGTTAGCCAGTGGTTTGGCATTGATGTTCTTTGGGTTTGGGTTGAGTGCCTTGATCGGCAAATCATATGTGGGATGCAAAATCAATGCCTTGCCCAGGATTCTCTTACCGGGATTATCAAATCTGCCAATAATCTATATGCTTCGCTTTTCAAATTCGATATTCTGATATATCCTGGTCATCCCTGTAGCAGTTCTGATCTGGTGGCTGCTCTTCAGAACACGCTGGGGCTTGGGGCTGCGGGCGGTGGGTGAAAATGCAGATACAGCTTTTGCATCTGGGCGAAATCCATTTTTCATCCGATATCAGGCGCTTTTCTTGGGAGGGATGCTTAGCTGGTTTAGGCGCGCACATCTGTCGATCGCTTATACGATGAACTGGTCAGAATATATGACCGCGGGGCGGGGTTTTATCGCGGTTGCTCTGGTGATATTCTCCAAATGGCATCCGCTAAGAGCAATTGGTGGGGCGTTGTTGTTCAGCGGGGCAGTTGCTTTCCAACTTTTGCTGCAATCCAGCGGTGTCCAGGTATCGCCATTTTCTGCTGGATACGATCCCTTATGTTCTCACGCTGGTGGTGCTTGATCATCTGGGGCGGGACAATCGAAACATGCTGCCCCTGCCAGTCTTGGGAAGAGTTTATCAAGGCGGACAGAATAATGAATCTGCAATTATGAAAGGAGGCAAATCATATTGCATAAAATATTTGATAATCCATCTGATTATTTGATCAACATCTCATAATATGGAGGATTAGAATGAAAAGAAAATCGTTTTACTCGATTTTTGCGATACTGATTTTGATGCGGTGCTCTATTGCTTGCTGGTTGACCTGCCAAGCCGAACCAGCTGTAGAGGAACCAGCAGTAGAAGAGCCGCTAGCTGAAGAGACCCGCAGCCGAAGAACCTGCAGTTGAAGAACCGAAGCTGAAGAACCTGATTGAAGAAGCTGCTGAAGAAGGTCCTTGTCTGATCATTGGCGCACTGTACGGTGGCCCGATCACATGATGCCGGATATAACCAGGCCATGCATGAAAGTGTGATGGCGATCAAAGAAAATATCCCTTGTGTTGAGATCATTGAAGCAGAAAATGTGCCTGAAGAAGCCGGGGCAACCATCGACAATGGAAAATATGATCTCATCAAGGCGCGGAGATGATCATTGCTACAGCTTTCAACCACCAATATCCTGCACTTGACGCTTGGCCGAACAATACCCGGATGTTATCTTTGAACATGCCGGTGGCTGGGAGATGAGCGGTAACTTTGCCAACTTCTTTGGTGAACCGCCTGACACCTGGTACATCATGGGTGTAGCTGCTGGCTTGATGACCGAAACCAATAAGCTCGGTTTTGTGGCTGCCTTCCCCTTGGGCTGGACAAATACCTTTATCAATGCCTATACCCTGGGTGCACAGTCGGTCAATCCTGATGTTGAAACCATTGTGGCGTTTACCTTTGGCTGGGGCGATAGCGCCAAAGAAGCAGATGCCACCAACTCGCTTGATCAACCAGGGTGTGGATGTGATCACCATGCATGTGGATTCACCAGCAACAGTCCTCTCCACTGCTGAATCCACGAGGTGCTTATTCAATCGGCTTCCAATCGACTGAACGCGCAGGAATTTGCGCCTGAATACTGGATTTCCGGGATTGGATTTACACTGGGCGGTAAACTGACCTGGCTGACTTCGACTGTGCTTGACGGCACCTGGGAACCGATCTTCCTGCGCTGCGGGATTGCAGATGGCTGTATGGAAATGGCGCCTTTTGGTCCGAATGTACCTCAAGAAGTGCAAGATCAGGTATTGCAGTCAAGGATGAGATTGAAGCCGGGGACATTGTTGTCTTCGCTGGTCCGATTTATAATCAGGATGGGAAGGTTGTTGTTGCCGAAGGCGAAGTCTTGACCGCTGATCTGATGAGTTCTGTAGACTGGTTTGTTCAGGGTGTCACCGGCAGCCCCAAGTAGCAGAAGGATAATCTCAGGGGTATTGGTAATCCAATACCCCTGAGTATTTCATAATGAGTAATTATTAAAACTTTCATAAGATTTTATGGTTTAGGGCAAAGGATTCTAATTGATTGGAGAAAATTCAAATGGATATTAAACAGAAAATATCACGAAGCAAATGAGTGAGGCAGTCCAAAGGCTAATCACTGGACAGCCTGTTCTGGTTGATATCGCCCCTGCCGAAGATGTCGTGCCCGGCATGAAAGATGGTTTGATCATGCACTCAGGTCCTCCAATCCAATGGTCACAAATGTGTGGCGCTCAAAGAGGGGCAATTATTGGCGCAGTGCTTTTTGAAGGTTGGGCTAAAAGCCCTGAGGAATGCAGAAAAAATGCTCGAGAATGACGAATTCGACTTCGAGCCAAACCATCATCATCAATCCGTTGGGCCAATGGCTGGCACGATCACACAGGGTATGCCATTGTGGGTTGTTGAAAATAAGAGCATTTGGCAACCGGGCTTTTTGCAGACAAGTTGAGCCCAAACAGCAGTTTGGCGAATATCAGTGAAGAAGCTCGAAAAGGCCTCACACTATGGCGAGATGTCTGGGCACCAACCTTAAAGCAAGCTCTGAAAGCTATCGGAGAACTTGAGCTGGCTCCAATTATCACCAAGGCACTTCAAATGGGCGATGAATTACACAATCGACATACTGCCTCATCAAGCCTGTTTGCCAATGAGATGGCAAAAGGCATTGCCCTTGCTGACCTTCCTAAAAAAGAGACCATGATGACCCTGGGATATATCACTGGTCATAATTTGATATTCTTAGGATTGGCAATGGCAAGTGGAAAATCGATAGCTGATGCTGCTCACGGTATTGAATACAGCACCATTGTAACTGCTATGGCAAGGAATGGCACAGAGTTTGGGATTCGAGTCAGTGGGCTAGGAGATTCGTGGTTCACCGCACCAGCTCCAGTTGTTGATGGATTATATCTTCCTGGTTACACCGACTCCGATGGAGGTCTGGATATGGGGGACTCCGCCATTACTGAAACAGTAGGTTGGGGGGCATTTGTGATCGGTGGCGCTCCTGGAATTCTGAGCCTTGTGGGTGGGACGCCAGAAGAAGCAATTGGCTATTCCAAAGAAATGAAGAATATTACTACTGTTACCCATCCTACCTACCGCATGCCTGCGCTAGGTTCTGTGGGTACTTCAATGGGCATTGATATTCGCAAGGTGGTTCAGACGAATATCACCCCGATTATTGATACAGCAATTGCCCATAAAAACCCGGGCTATCCAATCATCGGTGCCGGATTGGTGAGAGCACCAATGGAATGTTTTAAGTCAGCTTTGATCGAATTCAGCAAGAAATACAGTGCGGGTTAGAATTCAAGATTAGGAAGATAATTATGGGTAACGGGTTCACAATACGAAAAAATCAATATTTTGATTCTGTGTTCTTGATGGGGATCAACAATAAAATATCTCAAGTTGAAGGAGTTAAAGGCCCGCAGTTCTAATGGGTACCGATAATAATAAGCAGCTGCTATCTGATATTGGAATATCTGGGCCAGAGATTAAGTCGGCATCACCTAATGACTTAATCGTGGCCTTATTTTCATATGATCAGGCCCTCATTGATACAATTCTGGCAAACCTGGATCAATGGCTGGAGAGCGAAAGTGATGGCAACTCTGAGGTTAAACCGAGAACACTTGAAGATGGTTTGGCAGCCCAACCCTCAGCAAATCTTGTTGTTATCTCAGTGCCTGGAGAATTTGCATTTCGCGAAGCCAATAAAGCGCTGAAAAATGGCCTGAATGTCTTTTTATTCAGTGATAATGTGCCCGTCTCTGAGGAACTGCAATTGAAGCAATTTGCATCAAATAAGGGTTTGCTTGTCATGGGACCGGATTGTGGCACTAGCATTATCAATGGGATTGGGATTGGTTTTGCAAACAAGGTCCGCCGAGGTCGAATAGGCCTCGTTGGTGCTTCTGGTACCGGGATTCAGGAATTCACCTCCCAGATCCACAACGCTGGGTTGGGTATCTCGCAGGCAATAGGCACCGGAGGCCATGATCTCTCAGACAAAATTGGCGGTTTGACAACCTTGGCAGGTTTGCAGTTGCTTGAAGAGGATGTCAATACCGAAGTGATCGCAATCATCTCTAAACCTCCAGGTCGTGAAACCATAAAATCCATTTTTGAAGCAATTCCCTTGATGACCAAACCAGTGGTTGGATGTTTTCTTGGGATGGATCCAATTCTCATCGAACAAAACAAGTCATTTCAACTTGCCCGTACAATCGATGCTGCAGTCAGTATGACAATGTCTTCGAGCAAGCAACAAGTTGAGCCAAATCTCAGTTCTTTGTCAGAAGAAGAGGTTGAGAAGGCCTATCAAGAAAGAGAGAAATTAAGATCACAACCAAAAATACCTGCGAGGGATTTTCGCGGGGGGGACCTTTTGTTTTCAAGCCCAACAAATCTTAAAAGATTCAGGTATCCGAATTTTTTCTAATACACCAATTAATGTCCAGGATAAACTAAGAAACCCGGATCAGTCAATGCACCATACCATGGTGGATATGGGAGATGACCGATACACAATAGGGAAACCTCATCCTATGATTGACGGTGAAGGCCGTCGGCAAAGAATTCTACATGAAAGCAAGGATCCCGAAGTAGCAATAATCCTGCTCGATATCATCCTTGGTTATAATGCCTCTCCTGATCCTGTAGGGGATATTTTCGAGGCCGTAATCGAGGCAAAGAAGCTTGTGAAGAACCGGGGAGATTCCCTCATTGTTGTGGCTTCAATCTGTGGAACTGATGAGGATTTCCAGGACAAGAGCCTTCAAATTAGCCTGCTAGAGAAGGCTGGGGTGATTGTATTTGAAAGCAATGCCCGGGCAGCGAAATTCTGCGAACAAATCTTAGCTAAGAATGCGGGGGTGCACTAATGGATAAAATTAAAAATAACCTGTTTGAAATGGAATTAGTCGTAATAAATATTGGTCTACGACAATTTGCAGAAAACCTTGATGACCAGGAAGTGCTTGTAACACATATTGATTGGGCACCTCCTGCAGGTGGTGATCAAGAAATGATCGATTTGCTGGAAGGGCTAATTTAAAGCCTTTTCTCTGGTTTTACGGACACTCAATGGATAACAAATAATCTAAGATGTTTAGATTATAGAAATGGCGGTGTTTCTTTGAACACCGCTACATTCTTAGTGAACTTTGAGGGATTCGATACAAGAAAGCAGGAGTTGTATAATTGATATTAAACCACCACACAAGAAAAGGAGTGATGAATGGCTTTTGAAATGACATGGCTTGGGCATGCTTCCCTGAAGTTAGAAACAGACGGCTACGTAGTCCTGATTGATCCCTGGCTGCGGGATAATCCAACCGTCCAGGAAGATCCTGATACGATCAAGGCAGATTATATCCTTGTCACGCACGGGCACGGCGACCACCTCGGAGACACGATCGAGATCGCCAAACGCACCGACGCCACGGTTATTTCTGTCGCTGAAATTTGTCGCTGGTTGGGCAAAAAAGGATTAAAAGTACACGGACAGCATATTGGCGGCGGCTTCAAGCACCCATTCGGCTACCTCAAGCTGACCCTGGCGCTGCACGGTTCCGCCCTCCCTGACGGCAGCTACGGCGGCAACCCGGTCGGCTTACTGCTGACCACCAACAGCGGAGAAAAGGTCTATATGGCAGGCGATACAGGTTTGTTTGGTGATATGCGCCTGATCGGTGAAGAGGGTGTTACCCTGGCAGTTATCCCCATCGGCGATAACTACACCATGGGGCCGTCGGATGCGCTGCGAGCAGTGAAGCTTCTCGCCCCGAAACATGTCATCCCGATCCATTACAGCACCTTCGGCTTGATCAAGCAAGATCCGGAAGCCTGGGCGCAGTCTGTCCATAATGAAACTGATGCGAAAGCACATGTTTTACAACCAGGTGACTCCTTCTCCTATCCACAGGAATAATCATGCCTGAAGAAAACCAACTGCCTCCAGGCCAATCACTTTCTGATGATCTTCCAACACAACACGTGGGTTCCATTCCCACCTTTACGCCTTCAACCTGGGATTTCCGAATCTGGGGCGTCGTTGCAGAGTCAATCGTATGGTCCTGGGAGCAGGTCTTAGCACTTCCCCGCATCACAATTACAATTGACCTGCATTGCGTCACTGGATGGAGCAAATCCGGTACGGAGTGGCAGGGGATATCCTTAAAGCAATTGATCGATGAGGGGTTGATCAAGCCTGACCCTGAGGCACGTTACATCGTGCAGCATGCAGCATACGGCTACACAACCAATCTCCCCCTGGAAGTTGCCCTGCAGAACAATTTCCTGCTAGCCACGCATTATCAGGGTGAACCCCTGACCCCAGAACACGGCTACCCACTCAGGGGGGTGATCGGTTCACAACCAGCCATAAAAGGCCAAAAAGACCTCTACTTATATAAAGGCGCGAAATGGCTGCGGGGGTTGGAGTTTATGAAAAGAGACCGTTTTGGTTTCTGGGAGTCACACGGCAATCACAATGAAGCTGATGTTTGGAAAGAGGAACGCTTCTTAGATTAGCCAGCCTGCCGGCGAAAGCGAATGAAGAAGTAAGTCAGCCCGGCACCACCTGCAAGGAGAAGGATACCAATCACCAGAAGCAAGGGGGAGCGCCCGTTATCCTCAGCAGGTATCTCTGGATCACTCCCCGGTGAGGCCGGCTGTGCCCCAAAATCCACCACAACAGTATCTCCCGCTGTCACAAACAGGGTGATATTCAACCCCGTAGTGGCAAAATACCCATCTGGAATACCCATACTGAGGTTGTATTCCCCTTCCGGCACATCCTCAAAGCATGCAAGCTCCACCAGTTCAGGATCTCCCCCGATGGTTTCCTTGGTTTCTGAAAAGGTCCCTTCACGGTTGTTGACGCTGACTACACCGCCAGCAAGGTAGAGTTCCGTCTCGGAACGCATCTGGTTGCCGTCCAGGTCCTCAAAAAGGACCACGCACAATTCACCATTGCCATCAAAAGGTGTGGGGACCGGCATATCAAGCGTTGCAGTTGGCGCAGGTCCTTCTTCAGAGGCTGACATCGGGTCAACCGTGGCCAGGATGAGCTTTTGAGAAACGGTCAAGGTGCAATCTGAGTCAAGCCCATTGAGGGCGATGATCTGTTCGATAGGCACCCTGTTCTGAAATAAAAGGTAGATGCTCGTGCAGGTATCCCCATCGCGCACGGTATAGATAATCTGCCCATCTGCATTCGGTGTCGGCGTCTGAAAGACTGCCTGTGCAGGTGAATCTGCCTGGACGGGGTTGGCTGCCATGAGGAGGAGTATGGCTGTGCTAAAGAATGCCAGCAGCAGTATCAGGAGGATTAATTTTCGTTTCATCATTCAATATTTTTCCTGACCTGATTATATCCTATCTTCATTTTCTAACCTATAAGTGTGTTTGTGGGGTTGATATGTTTGGATATATAATAATGAACGAAAGATACAGCATGAAAAGAAAATATATTACAGCATTCCTTCTTTCAATCGGTCTAATCCTTGTCGTTTCAACATTGACAGGCTGTGAATTCCTGCTGCCAAAACAACCAGCAGCACCCACATCAACCAGTACTCAGACGCCCATCCCATCTCCAACCATTGATTGGTTCCCAGCAACACCCACATCGACCCTCCTGCCTGAAGTCAGTCCAACCCCCAAGCCCACCAAAGAAGATCAGGTCCGAGGAATCACCGAGCTGCTGATACAGGATGATTTTTCAAATGAAGGCTTGTGGATCACCTCCCAAAGTGAGTCAGGCAATGCCGCTTTCGGTACAGATAGCCTAACACTGGCTGTCGCCAAATCAAGTTCATCCCTGCTCAGCCTCAGCAATCACACCTTGCCAGAGAATTTCTACCTGGAAATGACCGTCCAGACCACCTTATGCGATCAACAAGACCAGATCGGCATCGTCCTCTGGTATCAATCTTCCTCGGATTATTATCGGCTCCTGTTGAACTGCACAGGCGGATATCGATTGGAGCTTTTCCAGGGGGGACAAAACGCTGTTATATACGACTGGGACTCGGCAACGCAGATGCAGCTATCAGCTCCTGCAACTAACCAGATCAGTATCTGGGTTTATGATGGCACCTTCCAGCTATATATCAACGACGCTTTCCAGTTTGAGACACAAATTGGGGGAGAGCACACCGGGCGTTTGGGCGTTTTTTCACGCACCATCAACGGCACGGCGATGACCGTGCGCTTCTCAGATCTGCAGATCTACCAGGTGGAAATGGAATAAATCGTATCACCCAGGTGACTGATCAGTCACATTTGGTTTTGGTGTTTTCAGGGTTGGCCACTTCAACATAAGTGCTTCAAGCAGCAAGCGGACATTGGCATACAGGTCAAGCTGCTGCAGTGCCTTTTCGTGGATAATCACAAGCTCCCGGGCTTCCCCCTCCGACATCTGATTGGCAGTGGTGTCAATCTGGGGGAGCAGGTCAACATTGACCAGATTCATATCAGCCCCTGAGCAGCGAATGAAAACATCCCGCCAAAAGGAAAGCCATAAATATAATATCTCGCGAATTTTTTGCCGATCCCTTCCGCTTTCCTTACTGAGCATATCTGCATACACAAACCGTTCATAGCGGCTGGCGGATAATGACTCAAAGAATGATATCAAAGCGGTTTCTCGTCTGGATAATGCCTTGGAATCCTGGGCTAATCGCAGAGCAGCGCCAATACGCCCCCCGGAGAGATGCGCTATCAGGCCAGCCTTATCAGCGGATAAACCCCCTTCAGTCTGAAGAAATCCCTGTGTTTCTGCGATTGATGCCGGCCGCAGCCGGATGACCTCGCAGCGCGAAACGATGGTTGGCAGTAAACCCTCTGGCGAAAGTGCAGTTAATAATAGAATGACCCTGTCTGGCGGCTCCTCCAGTGTTTTCAGCAAGGCATTTTCTGCCTGTTCGGTCACGTTATGGAAATTCGGCAGCAGCGCAATCCGGTAAGACGCAGCGTAGGGGGTCAAGGCCAAAGTGTGTTGCAAACTCCGGATCTGATCGATGCGGATATCTTTATGTCCTTCCCCAGGCACAACCAGGCTCAGATCAGGATAACCCATCGAAAAGGTTTGGCGGCAGTCCCTGCAGGTACCGCAGAACATGCCGGGGGCTGGTGCCTGAGTACAATTGACCGCCTGGGCAAAGCGCAGGGCAAGCGTCCGCTTTCCAATCCCCTCCGGCCCCACAAAGAGATAAGCATGTCTGAGCTTGCCCCCAGCCGCATGGGTTTTTAGGAGGTTCACCGCCCAATCGTGTCCAAAAATCTGCCATTCCATGGATGTATTGTAGCTTAAGTTTCACCTCACGATAAGCAATCATGTCATCTTTGCTGAAGCTTATACAAAATTGCTGATTCCATTCTGGACGTGGTAAACTTTAGGCACTTTCAACCAGATTTCGGAACGTCCATTATGCGAGTGATCTACCCCTTTTCAGCTATTGTCGGTCAAAAACGGATGCGGCGCGCATTAGTCTTGAACGCGATCGATACTCGCATCGGAGGTGTTTTGATACGCGGCGAACGCGGTACGGGTAAATCAACCGCAGCAAGAGCTCTAGCAGCGCTTTTGCCGCCTGTTGAAGCGGTGCAAGGCTGCCGCTTCGGTTGTGACCCGCACAAACCAATCACCTGGTGTACGGAATGCCGGGAAAACTATGCAGATAATGAGGTTCCACCCATCGATATCCACCAAACGCCTTTCATCAATTTGCCCATTTCAGCCACGGAAGACCGCGTGGTGGGGACACTTGATATCGAAAAAGCGATCCAAAAGGGTGAAAGGAAGTTCGAGCCGGGTGTCCTTGCTTCTGCCAATAGGGGCCTTCTTTACATAGATGAGGTCAACCTGCTGGATGACCATGTGGTGGACGTTTTACTTGATTCCGCGGCAATGGGCATGAACATCGTTGAACGGGAAGGCATCTCGTTTTCACATCCTGCACGTTTCATCCTGGTGGGGACAATGAACCCTGAGGAAGGCGACCTGCGTCCGCAGCTTCTGGACCGCTTTGCGCTCTCGGTTGAGATCCGGGGTATTCTTGAGCGCCGCCAGCGGGTGCAGATCATGGAGCGAAACATTGCATATGAGTCGGACCCGGAAGCTTTTCGACAGGAGTGGCTGCCCAAAGAGGTTGAGCTTTCTGAGCAAATTGCCCAGGCACGGCACCTGGTCAACAAGGTTCGCTACACCAGCAGAGACCTGTTGGTCATCGCTGACCTGACATCGAAAATGCAGGTTGATGGACACCGTGCCGACCTGGTGATATTAAAAGCGTCACGTGCGCATGCTGCCTTTGAAGGCCGGGATGCAATCACACCTCGGGATATTGCGCTGGCGGCAGAGTTAGCTCTTACCGCATCGGGTCAAAGCCGGCCCCTTCCGGCAATCCGATATGGGTGTGACACAGCTTGAGGAACAAATCGAACAGCTCAAAGGCGCAGCGACTCAAGGCACTCCCTCTGAAGAAGAAAATGGTTCGGAAGAGTTGGAATCCGCGCAAAAAAAAAGTCAACATCCCCCCATGTCCAGATTAGCAACGAACCCCCTGGATCCGAGCCCTTAACCCCCACAAGACAGGATATCTTCCAGGATACCACCGCTCACTGGTGGGACGGCGGAAAGAAAGTCAAGCCGGGGGAGACGTTCGAACCGCGCCGGTTGGATACGCCCCTTGATGACATGATGCGAAAACAGGGAGGAAGACGTTCGCAAACCCAAACCGACCGCAAACGAGGCAGGTATATCCAATCACGCCCAGCAAATGGCAAAACTGATGATCTGGCCTTCGATGCGACATTGCGCGCTGCCGCACCCTTTCAAAAGGCAAGAGAGGATATCCGCAAGGAAGAAGATGTTGCCTTTGCTGTCAGGCGTGAGGATTATCAGCGAAAGGTGCGCGTACGACGGGCTTCCAACCTGATCCTGTTTTTGGTAGATGCCTCCTGGTCGATGGCGGTGGCTGAACGCATGGCTGCCACAAAAGGGGCGATCCTATCGCTTCTGACCGATGCCTATCAGCGGCGCGACCGGGTGGGTTTGATCGTGTTCCAAAAGGACCGTGCCACCCTCGTCTTGCCTCCTACCAATTCCGTCCTCCTGGCACAGCGCTCGCTGGCGGATATCCCCGTGGGCGGGAAGACACCCCTGAGTGCTGGGCTGTCAATGGCATACCAGGTGCTGAAAAGAGAAAAAACGCTCCACCCTGACGTCCTGCCACTTTTGATCCTCCTGACGGACGGCGCAGGCAATGTGGCAATGAAATCAGGGTCACCACAAACTGAAGCGCATGAAATTGCTGAACAAATTGCTGGGGAAGCTATCCGCACTGTTGTGATCAACATGGAGCATGAGGCGTTTGATCAAGGTTTGGCACAGGCTCTTGCAGAACATTTGAAGGCACCCTGCTACACGCTGGCGGAACTACGCAGTGAGACCCTTTACCGAACGGTGCAGAGCGAGATAAATTTCGGAACCAGTACAAGAAATCAATAATTAAGATCGTAAAAATTAATCCCCTCATCCCTCATGTCGTACTTTCTACTGAGAAGGCAGAATTAAGGCTTCCCCTGGGGGAAGCTGTCAGCACTGCTGACTGATGAGGGCTTTCCCTGCGACAATGAGTTTATAAATAATAGCTGGGTTAAACCCTATTCCCAACTTAGCGAATACTTCTTGGGACAATATTAAAAGTTCATATTGTGGATTTTGCTTGACCTGTCTAATACCCCTCATCCGTCACGCCTTCGGCATGCCACCTTCTCCCAGGAGAAGGCTTTAACCTGATACCATATTCAATAACTCTACCGCTTAAGTTAAGAGGCTACCCAACATGGACTGCCTCTTTTTTTTTTGGTAAGCGCCTTATTCTGCTTCCATAACCTGTATATCCGGGAAAAATTGCCGCAGTGTGCCTGCCACCCACCCTTGCAGTGTCGCCTGGACGTGTGGGCAGCCCTCACAGGCTCCCCCTAAGGCGACATAGACGGTGTTCCCCTCAATCTTATCAATTTCAACAGACCCGCCATGATATTGTTCAATATAGGCATTTAGCTGTTCAACCAAGCCGTGAACTTTCTCTTCAAAAGAATAATCCTTTTCAGTCATACCTGGAACTCCTGTTTATTCCTGTTTCCAAAATCTTATCACAAAGCAATGATGATTGGCAACTCAAAATCCCTTTCTAAGACAACCTGATCTTCTCAAGCGCTTCGCTTGTGAGTTCCACACGAAGTGCCTCTGGCGTGAACCACCAGATGGTTTGGGCAAAGCGATCAATAAAATACTGATCATGGGTGATGGCAATGATGGTTCCCTCAAAATTTCTTAGTGCTGCTTCGAAGGACTCCTGAGAACTGAGGTCCAGATGATTGAGCGGTTCATCCAGCAGTAGAAAATTGCAGTGATCTGCCACCAGCATCGCCAGCATCAGGCGGGAGCGCTGACCAAAGGATAAGGTTTCCACAGGCTGGAACACCTCATCCCCGCTGAACAGGAAACGGTGAAGGAAAGTGCGTGCCTGGGTGTGGTTGAACCAACCGGTTATCCCCTGAATGGTTTCCAATACGGTCAGATCATGGTCAAGCATTTCCTGCTCCTGGGAAAGGTACCCCGTGTGAACACCCTTCCCATACTTGAAGCCCCCGGAAATGGGTTCTGTTTCTTCCAGAAGCGTTTTGAACAGAGTCGTTTTCCCCACGCCGTTTGGACCAACCAATGCAATCCGCTGCCCCTGGATGATCGTCTGCGTGATGGGGGCCAAAAGAGGCTGATCATCATATCCAATCGACAATCGATCCATCTGCAAAACAACATCCCCACTTCTTGAAATGTCCGAAAACTGCATTCGCACATCCCATGCATGACCGGGTTTCTCCAGCGTACCTTCGCCTTCAAGGAAATCAACCCGTTTTTCGATCTGTTTGGCGCGCCTGACGGTCTCAAGCGAACGGTCGTTGAAGTGGCCAACAGAAAACCCATCAGTGTTTTTCCCATCAGCCTTTCCTCCTTTGTGCGGCTTCGCCTGGTCACGCACGCTGCGAGCTGCTTTCTTCAAACGTTTGATCTCATCCTGCTGATCAACATATGCTTGCATTGCCAGGTCAAATTCGGCTTCCCTCACTTCAAGGTAGTCCGTGTAATTCCCCGCGTACTCCCGCACACCCTCACCTGTGGGTGAAAAGGCAATTACTTTATGGATCACCGCATCCAGGAATGCCCGATCGTGGGAGACAAGCAGGAGCGCACCGGGGAAGGATATGGCCCAATCCTTCAACCAGATACGCATTTCGAGATCAAGATGGTTGGTAGGCTCATCTAAAAGAACGACATCAGGACGGTCAAGCAGCAGCCCTGCTAAAGCAAGGCGCATTTTCTGTCCACCACTCAACAGCACGATAGGCGTATCCTGGGGGATTTCGTGAAGTTTGAACCTGGAAAGTACATCCAGGCGCAGTCCTTCCATCTCCTGGGCATAGTCCAGAGCCTTCAGTGTTTCTGTGTAACGCTCAACCAATTCGGGATCCTCAGGCTGCAAGACGAGGGAATCGCAGATATTCTTGAGCGATTCCAAAGTTTCTTCAAGATTTGATGCGTAGTGATTCAGATACGCACCAAGTGTCTCCTCATGGTTAAATGTCATCCCTTGAGGTAGATACCCTATCCTTAATGACCTTGGGGTATAGGCGACATGCCCGGAATCAGGCGATGTCCGTTTTGCAATGATATCCAGCAGGGTGGATTTACCGCATCCGTTTGGCCCCACCAGTGCAGCGCGTTTACCCTGATTTAGACTGAAAGTAATTTTCTTGAGGACTGGATTAAGTCCGTATGATTTATTGATACTATGAACTTTTAACACATCAACCTGCCTTCTTAAACAAAAAACCAAGGGAAAGCCCTCGGTTGAGAAACATAAACCTATCTCAGGCCTTCCGAAACACTAAGAATGTTACAGTTTGATGCGAAGTCACACACAGCTCCTTACTTGTTAATCAAGCCTGATTATATCGTAATTTTGATAGATTGTCATTGAGGTGGTTTGAAAAAGACTCCAGTCAATTACAGTGAATGCCTGGAGTCTCACACATCGTAGATGTAAAAACTTCAATCGCCTAAGGGTTCCGTCTCCGCTTGAATGGGTTGTTTTTCCTTGATCCCAAACAATGCCAGGGTCGAGACGAGGAACAGCAGACCAAAAATGCTCATCAATAAGGTGAAGCTGACCCCGTCACCAATCGGTCCACCGATATAGGCACCAATGGCGCCAGCCCCTGCGCCAGCCAGATTCTGGATGCCAAGGTAGCGCCCTGCCTCCTCCTTCGGAACAAGCGTGGTCCCTATCGCCCAGCTGGCTGAATAGAACAGCCCGATTGCGATCCCGACCAGCAGCCCGCCGACATACAGCATGACCATACCCCCTGAAGTTGTGACCACGATCGTACCGATCATTGCCAGCACCCCGCTGATAGCACAGACCGGTTTCCGCCCAAATTTATCCGTCAGCCATCCTGCTGGAATACTTGAGATCAATATCGCGACACCAACAAACATCACCAGCATTGAGGTTGGCCCTGCAGCCGCAGCCCCCTGAAGATGGGTAAAACGCTCCTGAAGGAAATAAAGTACAAAACTCGCCAGGTTGGTGGACCCCACCAGAAAAGCCAGCCGGTTAACCACCCACCAGGTAAAAGACGTCTTGTCTCCGCTGCTTTCTTTACCAAGGCTGACCCGAACGCTCGCCCAAACCCCCAGGATCACGGCAACTGCCATCCCGAACACCCCTACTGCCACAGCGGCGATCAGAGCGGACGTGTCGGGTAAATTTGTCGCCAGCTTGTTGACATAATTCACCAGCGCCCCGGAACCGATGATAATGACAGTGAAAATCGCTGTCATGGCCACCAAACGAAGAACCGGCGTCCAGTCCATTTCGTAAGGGGGCTGTTTGATCGGTTTTTCAGGAGCAAACATCGCCAGTGCAGTGCAGATCAGAACGACAGCACTCAAAATAAAGATCGCTCCCCAGATATTCCCCGCCTCGACCATTTTTGTGACCACAAAGGACACAAAGATCAAAGGGGCCGGTAACTCAAAAAAAGCCTTGACCCCTGAAAATATCCCGTGCTTTGATTCCGGGACGATATCCGGGATCAATCCCTGAACAGCAGCATGCCCGGTGTTGGAAGATAGCATCGATAGGATATTTGCCGCGAACAACATCCAGTAACCCATCTGCCCTTCCATTGTGGCAGCTATCACGCCAATCCCAATGAAGACCACCACTTCCGTGACGCCCCCAATGAGGATAAACGGCCTGCGCCGTCCCATACGGGAGGTGCTGCGGTCTGAAAGTATCCCGATCAAACCCTGCACCAGGACCGCGATCATCAATCGCCCATAAACGAAGGTTCCCGTAGGCAGTCCCCTTCACCTCATCCCCCACGAAGGTCTGCACGAGTAAAGGCAAAATAAGAGGCGTTAATACTTGTGACCGGGTGGTCAGCCCAAAATAAAAGATGTTGATGGTTATATAGTCATACCAACGAATTTTCCGCTCCATATTCGATCCTCCCGAACTGGTTATCAATTAAAAGTCCTGCAGAAAAGACCTGTGCAAATCCCGATCTATCTCCCATGGATAAACAATAAAGGCGTCCGTTGTCCCGGCGAAGTAATCTGGTCGATTGGTACCGAACAGATTCCGATAGGGATTGAAGTGAACGACGCAGGTATATGGAAATCCGCCTGCAGCAGCAACACGGTTCTTGACTGAAGTGATCGTCCTCCCAGAGCCCCAGACATCATCAACAATCAGGATGCGGTCTCCAGCAAGCAGCTCATCATCAGGAAACATGAGGAATTTTGGCCACGCAAGAAGCCGAGGTCGGTCCATATCTTCCAATTCTGAAGGAAAATCCACCGATGCGATCAGAAGTTTCTGGATATCCATCGCCTCAGCCAGCATCCCGCCGGGGACAATTCCGCCACGAGAGATCATGATCATGCTGTCAAACTCGATATCAAATTGAGGTAATAAATGATCCATTAGTTGATCAACATCATTCCAGGTGAGTACTTCTTTTCTGTGCTGCATGATTTCAATCCTTTTTACTTTCGGTCGCACCGCCCAATACCTGAGCCAGTATCACCGGCGGCTGTGCCTTAAGGCTATCCCCTGTTGTTTTTGCTGCTTCCACATTTCGAACCCAACGGTAGAGCGATGTATGATAACAGGTGCGTGCGTATACACTGAATCCAAACCCAAACAATCCGAAAGCACTGGTAACCAGAAGTCCAACCCCGACTCCCAGGATAAGCTTCCAAGAGCCTGCAGTTATTGGATCCACGATCAGTTTGAAGACCCAGAGCCCAGCACCAAAACCCAGTACCAGCAACAACCACTCCACGATTCGGGCAACCAGGTTAACCTGCATCAATCCAGCCTGGAAGCGCAGTAGATTTCCCTCAACCATCCCCCCGACTCGTTCGGCTGCCCCTTTCAGATCAAAGTCTTCAAGCACGATCACAGGCTGAATCAATGAACGTGCTTCCACCCAACCAGGTTGAGTGTTTATCTTTTTCGAGAACACCCGCCTGACAGTGCTGCGCAGCCATGCCCCCGGCAGTATCAATGCTAAAAGCAAGATATCCGCCCAAACATCCTGATATGCCGTTCGATCAGAAGGTGAATCAGGGCTCCAGTCCCCGGTCTTTATCAAGGAGTCAAACAGCTGGCAGAATCCTGATGCTGCGATTTCCCCCCATATCCCCCAGCTGATCACCAACAGGACAATGATCACACCCATCAGGATCAACCCAACAGGTTTGAAACCAATCAACCCGACCACAAGCGCTAGAGGAAGAAGCCACAGGATCATCAATGCGAAGTGACCCAGGGTTTGAACCATCCAGGGCTTCTGGAGGGCTTCATTTTCTTTTGCCAATTGGAAACTGCGGCTAATAAATCGAAAAGCGTATTTTAGACGTTGCACCTAATTATTCCTGGGTGGATCAATAATGAATTCTCATTTATTTATTATAACGTGAGGTTGCTCTGACGGTTAACCTCACTCAGAACCGTTTTGCATGACTATAAGATACTTGAAGGATCCACTTCTATGATCCAATCTGAAAGCCGTTGATGCCGCAGCAGCTTCCGGGGGTCTTTACCGCGCAGGATGATCTGCCAGCGGTAACGTCCATACAAACGGCTGAAAAAACACGGTGCAGGGCCGACCATTTCTATCTGAGAACCGTTCTGTGCAATCTACATCTTGAGCCGTTCTGCGAGAGCATGGGCAGCAGCTTCTGCAACTTCCTGCTCGTAATGACGATATTCCAGCCTGACCAGCCTTGAAAACGGCGGGTAGTGTAATTCGCGCCGATAAGCTATTTCCTGTTCATAAAAGCCTTTGAAATCATGATGCGCGGCCGCCCTTATGGCATAATGCTCCGGCATATAGGTTTGCAGGATGACCTGCCCCCCAAGCGGACTGCGCCCCGCACGCCCCGCAACCTGGGTCAGCACCTGGAATGTGCGTTCTGCTGCCGCGAAAGTCCGGCAGGGTCAGCCCAACTTCTGCCAGGATGACACCCACCAGGGTCACGAGCGGCAGATCAAGCCCCTTTGCCAGCATTTGTGTGCCAATGAGGATATCCGCTTGATGATCAGAGAATTGGGAAAGGATCCGTTCATGCGCCCCTTTCTTCCGCGAGGTCTCAGCATCCCACCGCAGAGTCCGTGCAGATGGGAAATATTCGTGCACTATTTCCTCGACCTTCTCGGTACCAGTACCCAACTGCCGGATGTGCTTCCCGCCGCATACCGGACATTTTTTAGGGACCTGCCGCGTGTAACCACAGGTATGACATATCAATCCATCCTGTGAACGGTGATAGGTTAACGGTTTATCATCCCGCGGGCACCTGACCACATAGCCACAATCACGACAAAATACATAGGTTGCTGTCCCCCGACGGTTGAGAAAGAGGATCGCCTGCTGGTTTGTGTGTAAAACAAACTCAATCACATCCTGTAATTGGTTGCTGAAAATGCTCCGGTTGCCGGTTCGCAGCTCCTGCCGCATATCCACAACCGAAACCCCCGGCAAACTCAAATCAGCCGTTTTTCCTTCACCAGCCTTCACCGGCAGTTCAACACCCAGGCGCTGTGCGTGATGCCGGATCGTTTCCTGATGGGCAAGGATGCGCTTTGGAAGTTCAAGATAGGTCCAGGTTCCGTGAAGGGCTTGATAATATTGCGTTAAGCGCGGTGTAGCAGAGCCCAATATGACCCCCGCTCCTGAAAGCCTTGCACAGGCTGCCGCTGTTGGAATACCCCGGTAATAAGGCTGAATATCTTGCTGATCATAGGATTCATGATGGCATTCATCTGCCACGATCAAGCCCAGGTTGTCCATGGGTAGGAACAGCGCGCTGCGCGGCCCGATGATGACACATATCTCCCCGTTCCGCACCCGGCGCCAGGTATCATACCGCTCCCCCTCAGAGAGCTGCGAATGGACCACACCGACCTTTCCGGGGAAGCGGGAAGAAAAGCGGTTGATCGTTTGAGGAGTCAGGGATATTTCAGGGACAAGGATGATCGCAGTTTTCCCTTCAGTCAAAGCTGTTTTGACCGCTTTTAGATATATCTCTGTTTTTCCCGAACCGGTCACGCCATGCAGCAAAAAAGGCGAGACGTGTTTCCCCGACCATGCTTCTGCCAATCCCGATCCGATTTGCCCCCATACACGCTCCTGGTCCTTCGTTAGTTCAAGCGCGTCTGTTGGCACAAACGAAAGCCCCTCCAAAGGATCACGGTAAGCTTGCTCAGTTGTGGCTTTGACCAGCTCCATCTTCTCCAGGGCTTTGAGGTCTCCGTAATTCGCCCCCGTTTGGGCATAGAGCGTCCCTGGTTCCATTGGAATTGCTCGTTGAGCTAAGAACCTCAGTAACTTCAAACGCCGTTCATGGACCCGCCCCACCTTGCTGAGCGGCTGTTCCAGGTCATCAAGCCTGGCAGGGGCCGCCATAAGAATAATTTTGCGCACCATCTTGGGTCGCACGCGGGGCTGGGGGAAGAACAGGGCGGGCGTTGACAATCCCTTCCCGAACCAATTTCCGAAGTGTCCCTCGCCATTCAACATGCCGCAACGCAGCACCAATTTGCCTGCCGCGTAAATCCCCCCGCTTTTTCAGCAGCCCAATTATCCTTTTCCCCAGGGGAGAAAGGGCAGCTTCGTCAAAATCCTTTCCCATGTTCAATGAGACCAGCGTATCCGACCGCTGGCTCAGCCCGGGGGGAAGCATCAAGCTGACGCATGCGCCAAGAGGCGAAAGCGTTTCTTCAGCAAGCCATTGCACCAATTCAATCTGTACCGCATTTAGAGCCGTTTTTTCATCCAGCACCTCTTCAACCGGACGTGTCTCCGAAACCTCAGGGCTTTCAATGAAACGCATAACGATCCCCTGTACCCGCTGGCGGCCAAAAGGCACAATCACCAGGGAGCCTGCCTCAACACTACTTTCCATTCCCTGCGGTAGGTGATAGTGAAAATGTTCAGAAACATGCGGGAGGTTGACTGCAACCTCGACAAAGGTTTTCATAAATTAATTTTACCTTGAACCCAACTTGGGATTGGGGCTTTCAAACAATGAATTGATCCGTTTTCCACAATTATAATAACGCCCCGGGGTTCAAGTCGTGTCCATTTTTTACATTCCGAAATCATCTCTGGTAGAATTAATTGTATGACATAGCTGTCGGATGATCGTCTTTTAAAATATGCCTTTCATCCAAACACTTGGAAAACGGTCTTACGCCGAGAATATGACCGACCAAACAAATCATGAACCTATCCTGGATAGGTTAGAAAGATGTCAATTGAGGTTTGATACAATGCCAGTCCCAATCAAGGCTGGTACAGTCCTTAGGGACAGGTATCAGGTCAGCAAAATCATCGGTCAGGGGGGAATGGGGTGTATTTACCTCGCTGATGACAAGCGTCTTGATGGCCGCCTGTGCGCGGTTAAAGAAGTTGAATATGACCGGCTGCTGCCGGAAGATTTGCTATTGGAAGCGCGTGAGCAGTTCCAGCGCGAGGCAACTGTTTTAGCGCGCCTGGACCATCCAAATTTACCAAAAGTATCGGACTTTTTCTCAATTGACATGCGTGATTACCTTGTGATGGATTTCGTCCCCGGAAAAGACCTTCGCCAGCTCATGATGGAGGCACGGGCAAATAACGCTTTCATCCCTGAAAAAGATGTGCTTGAATGGGCAAACCAGCTTGCAGATGCTTTGCTGTACCTGCATACACAGGCACAACCCATCGTTCACCGCGACATTAAACCCAGCAACCTCAAGCTGACACCCAGCGGATTTGTTAAACTGGTTGACTTTGGATTGGTAAAAATGCTTGCGCCTGGAGAAGTGACCATCACTATCTTACAGGGACAGGGCACTGCGCTTTACACACCTCTGGAGCAGTATGGGGGGGATTCCGGGCACACAGATGCTCGCAGCGACATCTACGCCTTTGGAGGAACACTTTACCACCTTCTGACCAATCAACCACCCATCAACGTTCGGGACCGCTTCCTCAACCCGGGCAGCCTGCCCAGAGTCCGTGATATCAACCCCGACGTCAGCGTCCGCACAGAACGCGCCATTCACTGGGCATTGCAGCTTCACCCGGAAGATCGTCCAACGGACATCTCCGCCTTCATAAAAGCATTATTCGTTGAAGATGCCCCTATCACCAAACCCTATCGAGCCACCCGTCAGCGGCCAGATATGTTGCGTCGATCTGAAAAAGTGCTCCTTTTTCTGACTGGATCATTATTGGTGATCAGTTTTCTACTGACATTGATGCGAAATTTCTAGTTATTCCCCATAATAAATCTTTCTTAAATTTCTTCGAGACACGCCTAGCGTTTGTTACGCAGGAAATACCGTCCGGACGTTCTCATCCACCAAACCAACCCAACGATCCACCCCAATAGCAGGCCAACGATAATCACTTCCACAACAAAAGCCATTCCGGATGATTCCATCCAGGCTCTTGATCCCTCAAAACCAATGTTGAGGTAAGTGTAGGCTAATAACCCCCCAATCATGGCGCTCATCATAGACCTCAAGCCCCAGTGGAACGATCCCCACCAGAAGTACCCGATCAAAAAGGCCAGACCGCTGCCCAGCACAATGACGATCACGCCTAGTGCCCAGTCTCCCAGGGTTGGATATTCCTTATGGAAGGGCTCAGGGGTCGCCGTTGGCATTGGGAGCAATGTGGTTGTGGGAGAAGGCGTCGCTGTGGGTGTCATCGTAATCAACGGCGTGGGTGTATAGGCAATAATAGAAGTGCTCCCATCCGGCGAGAGATTAATCAGCAGGATCTCAGACTGAATTGCCGGTTCGCTTGTCGCGCTGATCTGAAGTCCTCCCGCAGCTTCGATCCGGTAGTTGAAATATGCCACGCCCCCACTGGTCGTGGTCTCAAACTGCTGCGTGATCTCTGGTTCGCCCGAAATCAGGAAATTAAATTTAACAATCGTGCCATCTGGCACTATGTTTTGATTATGATCAAGGATTTGTCCGGTGCGGATCGTCAGGGTATCCCCGACAGTAAAGCTCGGGATTGGGGTTGGTTCGGGCGTGTGTGTGACAGCAGGGGTTTCTTCCACCTCTTCACTTTCTTCTTCCTCTTCAAGAAGAACCAGAGAAAGTGGAATGACCTGATTTGGGTCCGGTGACATCACCGAGATCAAATCGTACCCAACCGCGTTCAGTGAAACCGGCAGAGCGCCTGGGGGATCCAATTCCTTCATCAGCACACGGGCGGCAACATCAAGAGAGGCAGGCACTTTCGAATACAGGGCATAGTATGCTGTTACTTTGGATATATCGGTCGCATCCAGGTAGGTCGGTGTCCCCATGGCAAAAACAATCACCTTTTTCCCGGCCAGCAAATCTTCCCTTTCGGACAGCACACGCTGTAAAGCTGTCGACTCCGGATAAACTGGATCAACGTCAAGCGTGTTGAAAACAACCCACTCTGCAGCCCCCAAATTTGTGGCAAGCGTCTCGCTTGTTTCATCCTCTGAATTATCTAAAAATGAGCTGAGCTGCTTAAATGAGTAAGATGTTAATCGATAATCCTGTATCTGCCCTCCTGCCTGGGGGCCGTATAAAACCAGCAGCTTTGATGCTAATGTATTGGGAGTGACGCTGCTTTGTGGTGAGCAATCATCACACTGATATACCTGGCGAACATCGGAAAAAACCACAATATCATCAAATGAAAGCGGCGCTGAAGGTAAAACTGAGTCAATTTCCTGTCTGGAAGGATTGATCAGAGTTACAGCACTTTGCACAATATCAAAAGTCACCTCCTGGGAAAGCCCGATGTTTTCTGTGGACCCTGGTAATGGGAGGACTTTTTGCATCGAAAAATCTTCGTAGAGCACTGTTTTTGCCTGCAGAATCCGAAGGACAGATGCATCCACCCGTTTTGCAAAGGCTGAATCTTCCCGGTATTTATTTACAAAGAAATCCAATATGGACTGTAATGTCGTGACAGCATCTAGATCCCCTGTGCTGATCAGATCATCAACATATAAAATATCATTCCCGGCCAGGAAAGCATTCAGCGCAACCTGTCGGGCATCAAAATTCGTTTCGTTAGGATCAAAGAATCTCTGGATGGCCCCGCTGCCGAGGTTGTCACTGACCAATAATCCGCCAGTATCTCGCCAGTCGGAGAACGCTTCCAGCGACATAATCTCCTGCAGCGCATTGGAGTCAAAGCTGATCGGCCGGGTTGTTGCACGAATGTTCCCCTGGAATCCCTGGTAGCGGATGTGGGAAACCATCACCGCATCCACCCTGCCAGCATCACCAGGATCCAGTTCCGTCACAGAAAAATAAGGCGCCAGCTCAATCTGTTTGAGCTGTTCCAATGATTTTCGAACCGTTGCGACCTCAAACTCTGGAGATCGGTCAGAGTTACCTGAACCGGGAAAATTCTGTGCGACAACAAGGATGCGGTTTTCGCTTCCAGTATGAACACCAGTGATAAAGGATTTGCCTATTTCACCAACCCAGAAGGGATCCCCGCCGTATGTATTGACACCCAGCGAGCTGGCTGCTTCAATATTTGCCGTTTCAAGCACATCCAGGTTGGGACCAAGGTAGAGGTTGATTCCCAAACTGGATAATTCCTGACCCACAACCTGCCCTGCTTGACCTGCCAGGTTAAGGTCCCAGCTTGCACCAACAGCCATCTGAGATGGCAGCGTGGTTAAGCCTGTCAAAATCTGGTCGCTGAAAGCCCCGTTACCAAGCTGTTTTGTGCCCACCAGTAAAGGAATATATGAAAATCCACTTTCACTGATCCCAGCTTTATTCCCTTCAACTGATGCATTCCATTCGATCATCTGCAAATCAAAAATCGTTTCCTGGGTGCGAGTTATGATAGACTCAGAAGTGAAGTTGTTATTCTCTGCAAGCAGAACCACACCCCCAACATGATAATTTGCGACCAAATTATAGATATCCGATTCTTCTCCTACATCCGTCCCATCAAATGTCACCAGGAAAAGCTGTCCGATCTTTTCTTCTGCGCTCATAGCCTGAAGAATCTCTTCCGGCTCTGATAGATTGGAGGCACTTACCGGATGGACAAACAGAATGGTAAAAATGACAACCAGGATGAAAAGAACCTGCTGGAATTGTTTTCGGAATCTCTCCATCAGGACTCCAGAACCTCTCTTGCTCGCACTGGCTGATTTGTAATAATACTGTCAACGTTCAAGGCTGCCAGCCGGGTGATTTCCTCATGATCATCAACTGTCCAAACATTGACCTGCCGGTTACATGAATGCGCTGCTGTTACCAATGCCTCGTCCACATCGCTGAAGTGAGGATGAAGGGCATCATACTTGAACAAACGCCACAGCCACAGCTTCGCCTGATGGGGTGGGGTAAGCAATCCAATGGGTACATCGGGAAGCAAACGACGTATTCTCCGGAAGTTGATGGGATTAAATGAGGAAACAATGACTGAATCCACCAATTTATAGTGAATGATCAATTCAGCCACTTTGTGAGGTAAGCCATCGAAAATCGAGGAGAAATTCTTCAATTCGATATTGATCAAGCCATTTCCACCGAACTTCGCCAGGACCTCAGCCAGAGCAGGGATGCGTTCGCCCCCACCAGCATCCAGGGACTTGAGCTGCTTTAAACTCATCTCACTCACCCGTCCCGAGCCGTTCGTTGTTCGATCAACTGTGCCATCGTGAATGACTACGACCTGCCCATCCCCCGACAACCTCACATCCAGCTCGAATCCATCCGCACCCTGATCCATGGCTAATTGAAAAGCAGCCATGGTATTTTCAGGTGCATTTGCATTCGCACCTCGATGGGCAATGATTTTTGGCGTCATATTCCTCTTCTCCCGTACAAGCATAATTATAGCACGCAGTCATTTTGAGACCAGCAGCCGGTGATTTCCTTCCCGGTTTTTGTTTTCTCCCTCCCCTGTGCATTATAATTGAACCGGTTGACCCGCTCTGATTTGGAGGACGTTCATGCATGAAGGATTGCGATTTCGTTTTGAGGATTTGAAGGACTATGTGGTACGATTCTTTAGTGCCCTGGGTGTCCCGGAGATTGATGCAAGGATAGCAGCTGACGTCCTCGTCTCGGCTGATCTGAGGGGCGTCCACTCCCATGGGGTGATCCGCCTGCACAGCTATTATGGCGATCGACTGCGCAAACAACAGATCGACCCGGTTTCTCCGATAAAGGTCCTCAAAGAAAGTCCTGCTACCCTGGCTTTGGACGGCGGCAATGGCCTCGGACAGGTGGTTGCCTACCGTGCCATGTCCCGTTGTATCCATTTGGCTGACCAGGCAGGTATCGCCATAACAACTGTACGCAACAGCAACCATTTTGGGATTGCCGGCTATTATGCCATGATGGCGCTTCCTGAAGACATGATCGGGATCAGCTTGACCAATTCAAGCCCTCTGGTTGCACCAACATTTGGCCTTCGCCCTGCAGTGGGAACAAACCCGATTGCCGTGGCTGTCCCTGCTGGTGAAGAGCGCCCCTATGTCCTGGACATGGCAACCAGTATTGTCCCCAAAGGAAGGGTAGCCTACCGCCAAAAGGCCGGGCAGGTTATCCCAAAGGGTTGGGGGATTGACAGTGATGGCGCATTGACCAGCAACCCGGCAGATGTGATCAACGGCGGATCTTTACTGCCCCTTGGCGGCCCGGCTGAATTGCGGGGATACAAAGGATATGGGCTGTCGCTGCTGGTTGACCTGCTCTCCGGGGTGCTTTCTGGGGCTGCTTACGGTAAAGATGTTGGCCGCCCTTCAGAAAAAGTCGGCACAGACGTTGGTCATTTCTTTGCGGCGATCAAGATAGAGAATTTCCGACCGGTAAGCCGCTTCAAGGCAGATATAGACGACTATATCCGCACGTTAAAAAACACCCCTAAACTCCCTGGACAGAATCGAATTTATATTCACGGTGAAAAAGAATTCGAGCAGGTTGACCAGAACATGGTTTCAGGTGTCCCCTTGATGCCTGAAGTCGTCAATTCCCTTAAGGAAGCTGGGAAAAAGGCGGGTGTACCGTTCGACCTCCAACAAGTCAGCTAACCACAATTCACTCAATATAACCTCTCATTCCTGACCTTTTATGAAAATAATAGGGGGATACTGCATGGAATATGCCATTATTTCGATGCAACCTTAAAGTTTTTCAATTAGCAGTCTCTGCTCTTGTAATTTCGAACATATGTGCTATACTGGTATTTAATTATAGAACATATTTTCTATTGTTGATGATTGAGAGGTAGAAGTGCGTAGAATAATCGTAATTCCTGCCGTTTTCATTGGATGTTTGATTGTTGTATGGGTTGGCACTGTCGCTGCAGCAAATATGCCTCCTCAGGAAATCCTGGCACCCACCCAGACTGCCGCAGCAAAAACGGCCTCTCTAAAATCGGCAAGTGTTCACAAGGGAGAAGAAGAAGCCCCGGAGCCTGTTGCGGACAACAAGAGCTGCACCTTGTCTGTCGCCTATCCAGAAACCATCTTACAATGGTGTAATTTGATTGAAATCGCCGCTCAGGAAACCGGACTACCCCCAAACCTGCTTGCCGCCCTCATCCTGCAGGAAAGCGGGGGTGATCCGCAAATTTTGTCAAGCAGTGGGGCAGTTGGTTTAATGCAAGTCATGCCGAGAGATGGTATTGCTGCTGAATTCATGTGTGTGAACGGCCCCTGCTTTGCAGCCCGGCCTACAATTAAAGAACTAAAAGACCCCGCTTACAATGTAACTTATGGCAGCCAGATGCTGGCTGGATTGTATGCCAAACATGAATCTTATCGTGACGCGCTTTATCGTTATGGACCGATGGATGTGGGATATTATTATGCTGACCTGGTGTTAAAAATATGGGAAGAATATGCCTAGGGTGTTGCTGCAATTCCCCTGCCTATAAACGTTTTTCACTGCCAAAAAATCCATGAGTCAAAGTTAAGCTTTTTGGGGTTTTTCAGCAGTGCTAGATTTCTCGATGACTTGTTTCATTTCTTCATTGGTCAAAATATCAGGTTCCCCCAGGCACTTACATTGATAATACAATCTCGCCACAAGCTCCAATTCATCAGTTGCATCAAAAGCATTTTTTAGATCCTTGCCAACAGTCACAATCCCGTGGTTGGCCATCAGGCAAGCATTATAACTGCCAATCGCTTTGATGATATTGTCAGATAATTCCTGCGTACCAAAGGTTGCATATTTTGCAATTGGAACCTTGTCCCCTGAAAAACGGACCAGATAATGAACTGCAGGCAGTTCCCAGTTCATGCAGGCAATCGTAGTGGCATAGACCTGATGGGTATGAATAACAGCGTTGACGTCCTTCCGGCGATTCAACAACGCCAGGTGAATTCTAATCTCAGATGAAGGCTGCAAGTCGCCATCTACGATGTCTCCCTCAGACGTAATCACGACAACGTCTTCAGGCCGCATAATATCATATTCCACCCCGCTTGGTTTAATCGCAATCAACCCTTTAGATCGATTAAATACGCTCAGGTTGCCGCCAATACCTGTCGTCAGGTTGTATGCGATCAACTTCCTGCCATATTCAACAACAGCGTTTCTCTCTTCAGATAACAACATTGTTACATCCTCATCTAAAATATCTTACTAAAATTATGACTGGTCGGTCACAGGACTGTTCATAAATATATGACTACCCGGTCATAGTTAGGCTAATTCTCCTAAGCGCTATTCGTCCTGACCCATGCGGAAGTCATATATCCCATCCTGGAAAGGCCAAACTGCCCCACATTGCTTACAATGCAGATCCTCGCCTAAGCCTGGTAGCGCTGCCTTACATTTTGGACAGATGAATAGGTCGTTAACGTCTGCTGGGGCCTTTTCAGCAGACGCACGGCAGCGGGAAAACACGCTGGGACTGATCTGTATGAATCGGCCTGTGTGCTGCAGTATGGCATCCAACCCTACTAACAGCCTTAGCGGAAAATTCCTCTTTAAAAATCCAACCCTGAAATGCGAAACACTCAATTGCCTTTCAATTGTAAAACCGGCGTCGTGTAAGTAACTCCTGATGGCTTTGGGATGGAAATCAAAATTCAATGCCGCAAACTCCACCGGCTCATGAGAATAGGGACTCCACGACTGCTTACCGAACAGGTAACGCAGCATCGCTTTAAGGTTGCGCTTGTTGGCAAATTCAAGGATAAAGACACCTTCAGGAGACATCACTCTTGAGACTTGAACAAGGGCCAATGCAGGATCCGCCATGTGGTGCAGCGTCCTGATCATAGTACCGCCATCAAACAGCCCTGAAACAAACGGCAACTGATACACATCTGCAGCGATGTAGAGGAACCGGCTTGAGTCCCCCAGGCGTTCACGCGCTTGCAGCAGCTGAGTGCGCGAATAATCCAGCAGAGCGATGCGCCGAAAGTTCTTATAGCGCAGCGTGTTCCGACCGGCGCCAGCTCCCAGCTCCAACATGAACTCCCCGCTGGGCGGAAGAAGCCGCTCAAGTGCTATCGCTTCAACAGCATCTTCATAGGAACGCCCTCCCTCATCCCAGAAGCTTTGTTGATAGTCTGACCCTTCATAGTCGCAGATTGGTGGTGTGTTATCGCTCATAGGCTTCATCTCAAGAATTTCTGTTCGCTTCAATATCCACTGATAAACAAGAATAAAATACCCGGGCAGGATGACCGACGGCACCCGGAGATACCTCCTTACCGCTGCTTCCTCTCGGACCTGACGGGGTTCGCAGGGCTCCGCCGCGCCGGTCCCACCCGGGCGCGATTAAGCATACTGCACCCCTTTTAGGCTGTCAACAACGCATAGCTCCAGTCTAACAGCCCTCTTCATAACTGGCGAAAAATCACCCTTCGATGTATACTTTATGGTGTATAGATTGCCACTATAAGGTAACAGGAGAGGTACACCCCCCATGAAACTAAATGTCAACCAACAAAAACTGGCACATTGTGTCAATATGGTATCGAGAGCGGTATCCCCCCGCAGTACGCTGCCTGTCCTTTCAAATATCCTGGTTAAAACCGACGATGGTCGGCTGCGCTTATCCGCGACGAACCTGGAATTGGGGATCACCTGTTGGATCGCAGCTAGCGTCGAAAGCGAGGGGGCCATCACCGTGCCCGCCCGAACATTCACTGACCTGATCAGCAACCTGCCCAGCGATAAAGTTTCATTGACCCTGGACCACAGCACACAAACACTAAATGTTCGCTGTGGTACCTCAGAGACCAACATCAAAGGGATCGATGCGGAGGAATTCCCACCCATCCCTGAACCCAATCTTGAAGATGGTGTTATGCTGAATGTCACCACTTTTAAAGATATGGTCCAACAGGTTGCCTTTGCAGCGTCAACAGATGAGGCCCGTCCAGTCCTGACCGGCGTGCTGCTTAAGCTGGACGCTGAACACATCACCATGGCAGCCACTGATGGGTTCCGGATTTCCATCAGAGAAGACGAGATATCCAATCCAGTCTCCTCTCCGATAGAAGCCATCATCCCTGCCCGCGCGTTGGTCGAGCTGGCCCGGATCATCGGCAGCGGTGATGGAAGCATGACAATGACCTTCCCTCCAGACCGGGGACAGGTCATCTTCCACATGGACGATCTGGAACTGGCTTCACAGTTGATAGAGGGCAGCTTTCCGGATTACCGGGCGATCCTTCCCCCAAAATTCAAAACCCACACCCTGCTTTCCACCAGCGGCTTGCTGAAAGCCTGCAAACAGGCTGAGATCATCGCCCGCGAAGGTACTAACGTGGCCCGTTTGAACATCATTCCCGATTCAGACGAAGCCAGCCCTGGCACACTTGAGATCTCGGCCCAATCCGAGCAGACCGGCAACTCAGAAGTGCTTGTTGATGCCTCTGTAGATGGCATCCCCTTGCTGGTGGCCTTCAACGTACGCTTTCTGCGTGAGGTTTTGGAAGTGATCAAGTCAGACAATGTTTGGCTTGAAACGAATGCGGCCAACACTCCCGGCTTGCTCCATCCCCAGGGTGACGACCATTTTAAGCATATCATCATGCCCATGCATATTGGGTAATGAGTTTTTTCCATTTAGACTAAAAACATCTGCCTTGCAGGTGTTTTTTGTTATATTCCGAATTTGCCAGAATTCAATTAGAATTAATTAATCAACTACAGGATTTAAGGTGTTAATCAATGACCCTCCCACTCAGTGCAACTGACAGGCTTTTAAGCGTTTTCCTGGTATTGTCCCAATACCCCATCCTCGCATCACACATAAGGGACCTGATGCGAAGGGAGTTGTTTCAGCAGGGCTTCCTGGATCAGAAAAAGTTTGAAAAAGAAGTCACTACGAAGTCAATTCAATCACAGGAACGTGAAGGGCTTGAGGTCCCCCAGATCGAAGAACCCAATGAGCTATGGGAGCGTCGAAAAACGATTGTTCGTGATCAATTAACCGACTTCTACTTCAGCCACCATCTAAGCTTTGAGTTGATCGAGGAATTGATCGAAGAGGCCCTTAACCGAACGCGGCGTGACCAGCCACGAAGCTTTATATGAGTTCAACCCGGAAATCGCCCCTCATGAAATGCTCTTCAACCAGGGCATGATGATAGAAAAGCTTCCCCCCGCTGATCGGAAGCCCATGGAAGCACGCTTGCGGGAGATTAAGGTTGTTCTGATACGCAACATGATCAGCGACCAGCTGCGGTATATCAACATCGCCCGTGACTGGTTCACAATATCTGACCTCATGGAGGTCCGTCTGCATAAAATTGGGCATGGGCGGATAGGCGGCAAAGCGGCTGGAATGCTGCTTGCTGCTCGCATTCTAAAAGGTTGCAGCAAGGAGGATGTGCGAAATTGTACCCGCACGCCTAAATCGTATTACCTGGGCGCCGACCTGATGTACACCTTCATTTCTATGAACAACCTGATCCATTGGAATGATCAAAAGTACAAACCAGAAGATGAAATGCGGAGAGATTATCCAAAAATTATTGAGGATTATGACAGCTCCCAATTTCCTCCCGGTGTGATCCAGCGACTGGAAACGCTGCTGACCTCTGTTGGGCAACAACCCCTGATAGTCCGTTCGTCCAGCTTGTTGGAGGATAGCTTTGGTACAGCCTTTGCAGGGAAATACGAAAGCATCTTCTGTCCCAACCAGGGAAACCTGGAAGAAAACCTGCAAGCCCTCACCCATTCCATTGCTCGCATCTATGCATCCACGCTCAATCCCAGCGCACTTCTATACCGGCGTGGGCGCGGCCTCCAGGATTATGACGAACGTATGGCTGTGCTGATACAGGGCGTTGAGGGAGAACAATTTAAGAACTATTATCTACCGGACCTTGCAGGGGTTGCCTTTAGCTATAATCAATACCGCTGGTCACCGCAAATCAGAGCTGAAGATGGGATCGTTCGCCTGGTTTGGGGACTTGGGACCCGCGCCGTGGATCGTGTGGGAAATGACTATCCCCGCCTGGTTGCCCTCAGCCATCCAACCCTGCGTCCTTCCAACACAGTCAAATCCATTCGCCGCTATTCTCAGCAGTTTGTAGATCTGATCGACCTGAAAGAGAATCTCATGAAGACCCTGCCCGTCCATGAGGTTTTACATGGCAATTATCCTCCCCTGCGTTACCTGGCTCAAATCGACCAGGAAGGTTATTTCCGCTCTATCCGGTCCCGTCTTGGTGGATTCTGAGCCATCGCAATTGATCCTGACATTCGAGGATTTACTTAGGAGAACACCTTTTGCTGAACGGATGCGCATCTTACTCAACACGCTTGAGAAAGCCTATGGCTCACCTGTTGATGTTGAGTTCACCGCCGATATCATCGAAAGCCAGGGCAAGCCCGACATCAAACTATCCCTGATCCAGTGCCGTCCTCTTAGCTATATTAAAGAGGGGAGTCAGGTTGCATTGCCGAAGAACCTGCCAGAGGAAAAGATCCTTTTTTCATCCAGCATCATGGTAACAGGGGGATGGCTTAAGGAGATCAATTATGTTCTGTTCGTGCCCCCAGAAAGCTACTTCAGCCTGCCATCACAATCCGCCCGGACGAAACTTGAGCGTGCCATCGGGAAGCTGAATGCAGCCCTGGGCGGCGAGAGTTTTATTTGTGTTGGGCCTGGCCGCTGGGGGACATCCAACCCTGACCTTGGGGTGCATATCGATTATGCGGACATCTTCAACAGCAAGGCGCTGGTTGAGCTTTCGGGCGAAGGGATCGGGCTTGCCCCTGAGCCCTCACTGGGGACTCATTTTTTCCAGGATCTTCTGGAAGGAGAAATTTATCCCCTGGCAATCCATGTCGGTGAAGATCAGTTCAACCGTGACTTCTTTTACGACGCTCCTAACCGTCTATCTGAATGGATTGAAGCCAAGCCCGGGCTGTTCAAAAGGTTGCGGCTGATCAAAGTCAGCGACTTCAAGCCTGGCCATCACCTTGAGCTGGTAATGGACGGGAAGAAGGGTCGTGCCGTGGCCTTCCTGTCAGAAACATAGCGCGAACGTGGCGGCCGCCGTATCTGACAACCTAATCCATTGGATTTCTCTGCTGTATTAAGTTGAAAATTTTTTTATTCTTCAATTGGGATGAAAGCCTGATGAGCATTTAGGCGATACCATTCCCCATCCAATCCCCATACCAGGCCATTTCCAGTTTCCGCCGCCCAACGCGCCAATTCGTAGGCCAGCAGCCGTCCCAGGTCATTCAATTGTGATTGACTCAGAGCAATTGAAACGAGATTCGCAGTGGACAGCAGCTGTTTTCGAAACGCTTTAGAGGGAAATTCCTCCAGGAGAACCTCAATCTCACTCCTCACTTCAGTGTCATTGAAATCCCATTCATAAATGACGAGAGGATTTTGGCGATCAGGATCGTAAAACAGTGTAAAAAACGGCGCAACATCTCGGCTTGCAGCGACAACCTCCAACGACACCCTCCCGGGCAAGATCAGATCCGGACTGATGCCATATTGCTCGCATAGGGTGTTGAAATTCGAACGCGAGATAGCCTCAAGCACCTCATTACTATTTATCCTTCCGAGTGGTTTCTGGTTGAAAACAAGAATGCGGTAAGCCGTGTCTTTCGATTCTGATAACATAGAAAGCTTTGCCTTAGTCAATACGCCTTAATTTATGCGTTGTTTCACGTGAAACATCACGTCTATACTTCAAGTATAGCTGTAAATTTTTTGTCGAGTCTAATCGATGATTGAATGCTCTATGTTTCACGTGAAACACACTTTCTTCGTCAAGGGATCAGCCATCAGATCTATATGCCACTTTGAATAAGCCCAGCCGGAGATATGATATAAAATAAACATGCATGTCGAATTATTTGATGTAGCCTTTACACTATCATTATCTTCTCAAGACATCCGTCTACGGAGGCCCTTATGACCACGTTATGGAATCAAGACTATTCTAAGGATGAGTTATCATCGTTCACCAGCACGCTTTCGTCTTTCGCCGGGCTGCGTCCGTTTCTCTACGAACAAGGCAAAGTTAGAGGAATGCGCGGTATAGATGTCTGGACCGGAAGCGGCCTTCGTTTTACTCTCTGGCCTGACCGCGCATTAGACATCGGGCCCACCAGATTCAAAGGCAAATCTGTTTCCTGGCTTCATCCTGCTCTTGGCGCTCCTGCTCAATACGAACCTGAAGGGCTGGGGTGGTTACGTACTTATGGCGGTGGATTATTGACAAGCTGCGGGCTTGTTCACATTGGTGCGCCGGACAACTACCATGGACAATCCTATGGCTTACATGGACGGATTGCCCATCTCCCTGCTGAGAACCTGCGTTTATGGCAGGAATGGCGGGGGGATGAGTATGTCCTGATAGTGGAGGGTGAGATCAGGCAGGCAGTCCTTTTTGGAGAAAGTTTACTGCTGAAGCGACGGATTGAAACCTCTCTGGGCAGCCAAAAAATTCTCCTCAAAGACATTGTCGTCAATGAGGGAAGTCAGCCCACACCGCACAGCCTGCTTTACCACTGCAATATCGGCTTCCCAATTGTCAGCCCTGCCAGCAAACTGATCGTTGAGAGTGAGAAAACAGACCCCCGCACCCCGGCCGCGGCTTCTGGACTGGCTGAATACGCTCAATTTGAGTCGCCCAAAGCTGGCTATGAGGAGCAGGTTTTCTTTCATTATCCAAGGGTAGACTCGAGTGGACTCGCGAAAGCTGCTTTATTCAATCCCGACCTGGATTTTGGCGTCCAGCTTGAGTGGAAGGCTGATGTAATGCCTGTCCTGACACAATGGAAAATGATGGGGAAAGGGGAATATGTGTGCGGATTGGAGCCTGCCACCCATGCCATGGCGCCCTGGGAAGAGCTGGCAGAAAAAGGCTTACCCCGATCCCTTGCACCCAATGAATCAGAGAGTTATGAATTAACGCTTGAGATCATTGAAACCCTTTAATCAATTGATCCAATATGTTTCGTTCTGATCAACCTGGCTGCTCTCAGATACTCAGTCAACTTTTGGTACTTATGGGGAAACAACGCATCGAAATCCAACTGTACTCTGGTTCCAGTTCGGTGTGACCCAACCTCGCTCTGAAATTCTTAACTTCTCAACAGGGCTACCCCATCCACCACCCCGAATGACACGATATTCACCTCTTTCAGGGCCAGAAGGGTTGCTGACATTCCCGCTCTGTTGATAATAACTGCTGCTGTACCAATCAGAAACCCACTCCCAAACATTACCAGCCACCTCTTCAACCCCATAGGGACTGACACCAGCTGGGTAACTCCCGATTGCCGACGATGAACCCAAACACCCCTCAAAATTTGCCTGGCTGCAGTTGGGTGGATCATCACCCCAAGCATATAAATTCGCACCAACCCCTCTGGCCGCCTTCTCCCATTCTGCCTCTGTTGGCAGCCTCCCCCCAGCCCAGCTGCAATACATTTCTGCCTCATATGAGCTGATAAAGGTAGCTGGGAACGTGTCTGCTGGATATCTATTCAAGCTTCCCGAACAAACCCCAGCTTCAATACAGCTCCTGTACTTTGCGTTTGACACTTCATACTTGTAGATCCAATAGGCATCCAGAACCACCGATCGCTGCGGTTTTTCGTCTGAATTCGCCAGGACATCATCTTCACTTGCTCCCATCAAAAACGCTCCAGCGGGGATATAAACCATCTCTGCCCCATCCAAGTTGTTGGTCACCTCGTCAGGTTCTTGCGTTGGTTCCACCGTTGCTGTAGCTTCTATCTGAGTGGTTGGAGTCATTTCCGTTTGTTGAATGATTACTTCAACAGTTGCTGCTGCTTGTGTATAAGTATTGTCTTTCGTTGCAGTATTATGTGCCATGGGAGCTGATTCTTCTACAAATTCTTTTTGCATGTCATTCATCAAAGCTTGCGTACGGTTGCGGTTGATGGTTCCAATCACGAATAACCCGATCAGAATAGCGAGAATGACGACCCCAGCAGCAATCGCCCATTTCAGCCATGCTGGCATCCGTTTTCTTTTTAATGTTCTATCAACAGAATCTATATTATGCCCTTGATCCTTTTTCAGTACATGGCCGCAGTAACCACACACTTTTGCAGTATCGGGAACCTGTTCCCCACAAATTGTGCATTTCATTATTTTTTATCCTGTTCATACTCACATTCTGAAACAAAAGAATTGCTCAACACTCAAAATGCGCTTTTTTTAAAAACCTTAGTATATTCAAAAACATTTCTCGATCAGTGGTTTTACAAAATATTGAATTTCCATGTTTCTCTAAGGCTGTTCTGGTAGAACACAACGAAAACCAATATTGTAATATGAATCCTCCGGGTAAAAACTACCGCGAAATGATACCCGCAGTTCATTCCCGCCCAAACCCCAGGACCCCCCTCGAATTACTTTCTGTCCAGTATAACCAGAGGTCAGCGGATTGTTTGTGTTGCCTGATTGGCTATAGTAATCTGGATCATACCAATCTGCCACCCATTCCCAGACATTTCCTGCCATGTCCATTGCTCCATAGGGGCTGGCACCATTCGGGTAACTACCAACTGGCGCAGTCGTCCCTACACAACCTGAATAATTTACTAATGCGCAGTTGGGTGCTGTATCTCCCCATGGGTAAAAATTCATCGCGACACCCCGTGCTGCCTTTTCCCATTCTGCTTCTGTTGGCAGCCTACCACCAACCAACTCACAATATGCGGATGCTTCATGCCAATTAATCGAAACGACAGGATAATAATCGTCAGTATATTCTTTAAAATTGCCTAAGCAATCACCCCTTTCCATGCAATCCAGATACTGCTTATTCGTAATTTCAAGTTTGTGGATCCAAAAGGCGTCTAAATAAACAGTACGCTGTGGCTTTTCGTTTTCCTCAGCTTGCTGGTCGTTGTCTGCTGCGCCCATCTTGAAGTTTCCTTCAGGCACATACACCATAACCGCCCCATCAATGCTGTTTGTCATTTCGTCACCCGCCTTAGGTTCACCTGCTTCCTCTGTTTGTACAACTTCAGTTGTTGGTGTTTCACTTTCTTGTTGAGATGTAATTTCGACTGTGTTTGTGGCTTCTGGAGGAAGGTCTACGGTTGGTGATGGCTTAGGGACGTTATTAGTATCATGCGCCAATGCTGCTTCTGTTTGAATCCCCTGTTTCACACTTTTCCTTCTCATGTTGTTAGTGACAGATATGGCGACGAGACAAATAACGGCAATAATCAAAACCGCTCCAACGCCAATAGCCCATTTCAGCCAGGGGGGCATTCGTTTTCTGTCTAGTGGAATGCTTTCTTGTAACTTTGCATGCAATTCTTTATTTAGAACCTGACCGCAATAACCGCACACTGCTGCTGTATCAGGAACCTGTTCATCACAATTGAAACATTTCATAATTTTTTCCTATGTTAAATGAATAGCTATGGAACCACATATATCCATACTTCCGCGTAATCTATTAATTTGCTTGCTTGCTCACCACCACCTGATATAACACGAAATTGAAATGCTTTGTAGCCACCAGGGCCAGCCAAAGAAATAGACATACAGTAACGGTCTTCACCTTCATACATTGAGCCAGATTCGAGAACCTGAAATGGCCCATTCAAGCCAGGGGTGGCAGGATAATAATCTCGAAGCTCAAACAAATAACTTGCCGGCGGGTAACTGTAACAAATTCCCATACTGTTGCCAACATAATAAATACTTTCATGACCACCCGCGATATTCAGAGTCGCATGATCGGACAATACTTCAAGCGGGAACAAGTAATCCACATAAATAGTCACTGAATCACTGATGCTCCCTCCCGGATAGTAGCCAACCAGATAATATGAGGCATTTGTCATCGGGCATTTCTGTGTCGAGCCAAATTCAGTATATAAAGGCATATCGTCTAGTGTGGCACTGTTCACATTATACGTTTCCCAGGTCAATGTTGTGCATTCACCGGCAGAAAGCGAAGTGTCGTCGGCATACAAATACACTGCTGGGGGGCGCTGGGTGACCGTATCGGTTGGGTTAAACGTGCGTGTAGGACTGGGTGTAAGTGTGGGTATCTTTTGGGTGGTGGTGCGAGTTGGCGTGACCGGCGGTCTTGTGATCGTTGGGGTGGATGAAGAATCAGGCCCCTGCCCCATTTCTTTGAATTGCTGCCCTGTAATCGTGACTTTAATATGCACGCTTTCCACTGTGGCACCGCTGACGCTGACCGCTCTGATAAAGACGTCATATATTCCTGCTGCAGCGGGGGTCCAACCCATGAAAGAATGCACCAGGGGAAGCGTAAAATCGGCTTCACCGATTGCCAGCAAACGATCGTTAGCGAAATAATGAAGCTCATCAATACCTGGTCCGTTAACATCCCTGGCGTGAGTATGTAGCTGCACCGTGTCTCCTAACTGAAAGCTACTGCCGTCCAAAGGTGAATCCAGCCAGACCTGCATGCTGGCTACGCCGTCAATTCCCGTGCAGGCAGCAATTATTAATAGGAGATTACAGAAAATGAACCATTTAACTATTCTTGATATTGAATGCATACTGCACTCCTAACTTTCTCAAAAAAACAAACTACCATAAAGGGTTACCTTTTCCGCTGAGAAAATCTTTACCCTTATTCCATCCATTGCTAACCTGGTCGCCAACCCATCCTCCGGCATCCTCAACCTTTCCCCATCCAGTCTTAAGAGCCATTTCTCCATAGTTATATCCGGATTTTATGCCGTTCCAGGCGTTTTGTAAGGCTTCAGGAGAATGTCCCAACAAACAATTTCCAGGATTATATGCATGTGTACAATCAAGGACATTCATATCCCCTTTGTAGAAAAATCGCCCCCACAAATTCAAAAAATCATAGTTAGCATAGGCTATGCCGACGCAAGTTACTGGATCAGACATCTCAGAGATGTCATTACAAAACGACAGCATATCCTCCAGGTATTCGTTGTCACAGGTAACCTTGTCTTTTCCAGACAATTCCCGGTCATAACAGTAGAACAGATCGTTGGATGGAGCACACACCTTATCCATCTCAGATTGATCATAGTTAACCCAATTCAGCACATATTTCAACTCACCCCCACAGCCAAAGCCCTGAAACTCCTTTTCACATGGTTCTGGAGGCTGTGTCCCAGCGTAAACCCATTCTGAAACTGCGTCTGTACTAACCGCACGCAGGTACCAGGTGCTACGAACCCCACAGTCCCATCCCAAATCCTGATATGTATTGCGCCAAACACTGCGTGCTTGTGGAAAAGGAATGGGCAGGATATTCTCTCCTACAACTTGGTTTTGGGCATCTGTCACAACTAATTTCAGCTCAAACCCGGTGATGTCGTCCTCGGTTGCCTGTAATGCGCCTGGCTCTTTCGAAGGCCAACCCCACAGCAAGTATTGCTGCGTTTGTCCAAGCACCGCGTCAACACATTGGGGATATAAGGCGTCCCGAACTGGTCCCAACGTGCTGGTGACAAACTGGCACTGGTCAATAAAGGAGGCAATTTGCGTGTGCGTCGGCGGCGGCAGTAATATTGGCCTGGGTCCGCCAACTGTATCCGTGACAAGAACGCCGAACTTTTCCTCAATTTCCAGGACAATTTGTGCTTTGAATTCATTCGTGTTGAATTCCATCTGGCCGCGTGCCATCTCCTCGGTGGTAAATGTGTGGGAATACCAGCCTACCCGGTATGGGGTTTGATCTTCATTCAGAGCCCAAAGCTCAACATCCACCAGCATTGGCTGGCTGATCGGATAGTTATTGAACGGTACTTGAAAATTGAATAGTTTCCCGGTTACCTGACGGTAGAGAACCTCTCCCTGACCAACCGGAATCCGCTGATAGCGGTTAGCCTCTCCGCCAATGCGTACATAAGCAAATATCCCGTTGATCAGACTTTCATTCTGCATCTCAAGGGACACATTTGCAGAAGTGATCATGCTTTTACTACTGATAATCGCTTCGTCTGTTTCCGGATCAGGGACCACCATATGGACATGCCCCAGGGGGCCTTCCCGTCCATCCAGGAAAACGTAAGAAACATAGATGTACCAGAGTCCTGCTGGGTGAGCTGGAAAATCATATTCCGTGACGGTGCTCCCCGCCACGGCCTGCAGCGTCATTCCAGCCGCACCTGGTGGTTGGAGGTAAATATTGGTCTCTTTGAATGGCACTGCGGGTAAGGACCAACCAACTTTAACTGTCTTTCTGTCGGCGCTCAACATTGCTGTGATGACCTCCGGCTCAGGTAAATTATATGGGTCTGGCTCAATCACGAAGCCTTCCTCTGGAGGTAAGGGTACTGGCTCATCATTGATCACCGGGACCACCTGGGATTGGGCTGTCTGCGCCTCTGAGTTGGTGACCACCACAATGATCTCATGCTCCCCTTCAGGAAGGGCTTCTAAAGGCGGCTCAAACACGACCGGTGTGTTGGGTTCCCCCGGGTAGTTTTCAGCATCGATCAGCTCCCCATCCACATACAGTTCCATGCGCTCGATCCCCGCAGGGTCTGTCGCAGTGGCAGAAAAAGCACCCGGCTCCACCACCATTGCTACATCAGCAGCAGGCAGACCCTGGAGGGTCAGTAATGGAATCGGTTCAGCACTAACAACAGGAGCTAACTCGTTTTTATTGGGGATCATCCCCAGGATAATCAGCCCCAGCAATAAGATGAACAGAACAATAGCAACTCGCACCGTCCATTTCAATAATTTAGACTTCTTGTGTTTTGGATTTTTTCTCGATTTTCTTGCTGAAACGGAAGCCTTTTTTTGCACACTAATTAATTCCCCACACTGTTCACAAAACTTTACCCCTTCCCGATTAGCAAAACCACAGGATGTACAAACGCTGCTGGGAATGCCAGTTGTAATAAGTTGTTCACCACATTCTTCACAGAATCTCACCCCCGGTCGATTGGTAAATCCGCAATTTGGGCAGGGTTTTCCTTCTGGCTTAACATCCACGAGACGAGTGCCGCACTGCTCGCAAAAGGTTACACCAAGACGATTCTCAAAGTGACATTTTGAGCATCTCATAGACCCTCCGAATGATTAATGCTGTAATGAAAGCCGGGATGACTTTAGGATAATTTATTATACATGGATTTCAGCTGAATCTGGCAATTAATTCCTTTGATTCGCCGATTGGCTTGCCGTCCAGCACCTCAAATTGATATCCTAATTCACTCAGTAAACTTAGTGTCGCCTGATGAGCTTCCTGGTTATGCGTATCCAAGAAAAGCAGGGGGTGATGTTCCATCAGTAGTTTTTTTGCCCCGCTCAGAGCCAGGAATTCAGCCCCCTCAACATCTACCTTCATGTAATCCGGTGGTTGGATTACCCCTTCAGACAAAAGATCGTCCAGACACACCATTTTCACTTCAAGCTCACCGCCTTCAGCAATGTGTCCCATTGCTGTGGAAGCTCCCAGGTCAAATCTGGCTGTCCCGGAATGATCTGATGCGGCAGCTTCGATAACCTCAATTATATTCATCTGGTTGATATCTTTATGCCTTCTTAGAAACGCGACATTACGCGGCAAAGGTTCGAAAGCATATACTTTCCCCCTCTCTCCTGCTAAAACAGCAGCCAAAAGGCTGAAATAGCCTACATTTGCCCCTATATCATAAATCACTGACTCTGGCGCGATCTCTCTTTCAAAAGCCACCCGTTTATTCAACTCATAGCTTCCCAGCCAGTAGCCGTGTTCTCCAGCGCCTACGATCCATTTTTTTCCACGTAAGCTGCCCTGCAGTATGGGTAGGACCATCTTCTTTGGGATTAACCGCAATGGAAAGCGGAGCAGTCTTCCAAAAAAACTTTGATAATTGATCTTCGAAAAATTCATTCCGTCATCCTGACTTGCAGACAGCTTTGACAATACGCCTTTATTGGATAATGCTGCTGTAGATAGGTATTATACTTGCGCTTGGCGCTCTGAAAGACTGAAAACTCTAATTTTTGCGAGTTTCCTTCTTCGGAAAACGTCTCTGACGCTGCCCACACAGGCACGTTATGAAATATAATAATCGCTGTTTGTGCTCCAACAACTATCAAAATCCCCTGTTCAGTCCAGAGCGCATTGAAATAATTTACTCGGTATTGGAAAACTGATGAAAAACAAAGTCTTCGCCGTGAAGTACCCCCGCCGTGTCCTGATCCGCAAAAGCATGACCTCTTTGGGGAAAGCCTTATTAGCCTTACTGGCAAATGTGACAATCAACGGCAGGGAAAAGCTTCCCAGGACAGGTCCCGTAATCCTGGCAGGGAACCACGTTGCTGTTCTGGAGGCAGTCATGATGGCGGCATACTGTCCCGGCATGGTGGAGTTTCTGGGTAACGGCGATATCCCCTTCGACCCAAATTATGCTTTTATCGCTAACAGCTACGGCTTAATTCCAATCAATCGAGGGAATCTTGATCGGAAAGGGCTGCAAGCTGCACTTGGCGTGCTCGCCCAGAATGGTATTTTAGGTATCTTTCCAGAAGGCGGCACCTGGGATCCCGCACAAATGCAGGCTCAAATAGGGGTTTCGTGGTTGAGCTACCGTGCGCAAGTGCCTGTCATTCCAATTGGTTTTGGTGGCGTTAAGGGCGGCCTCGAAAAGGCTTTCAACCTGCAGCGTCCAAAACTGGTGATGAACGTTGGTGAGATCATCCCCCCCGTCACGCTGAAAGACAGCAGCCTCTCGATGAAAGCGAAACTTGAGCAAGCGGCAAACAGGGTTATGGCTAAAGTAAACGTCCTGATTCCTGAAAAAGACCTTCACCGGTTTCGCAGCCAGTTCAATGAAACTTATCATCTTGAGACAAAGGTTTTTTCAAACAGTACATTGATCCCCATCCCTGAGGAAATACAAATCACGCATGGTTCAGCCTACGCGCGATTTCTGTTTAACCCCACCATGATGGACGTACTGGCGCGCAATCTCCATTTACCGATTCGTCCTCTCAGAAAGACTGTTCATGAAGATGCGCTGGACGCCTTGATAAACGCCTGGGTTTCCGTCCTGGATTACCTCAAGGACAATCCCGGGTATTTCACCTATCGTTTTGGCATTGACGAGGGTGTCGCGGTCAAAAAAGCCCTGAAGGAGTTGACCAGATTAGGGCTTTGGGTTAAGCAATCTGGTTTTGCAATAAGCCTCACGCCTGTTCGCCGTTATCAAAATGCCACTACGGGGGCACTTATTGTTGAACGCGGCGGTTGCTTTCCCAAAAGTATGTGATCCCTGACCTTTCACTCAAACGACAACGCTCTCCCCCAGCACGGCGGTACCTTCACCCTCAGTTGACCATTTTCCAGCTTGAATACTGTCTTTCCGCTCAATTGATCCATAAAAACACCCTCTTGCCAGGGCAAATCAAGGCTCAAATCAACTTCTTCTGAAGCGCTGTTCAAAATTATGAGCATTATCTGTTCCTCAAATTGGCGCATAAAAGCAAACTGCTGGTGATTTACATGAACTGGCTTATAATCACCAAGGCTCAGCGCTTTTGTTCCCTGCCGTAAGGCTGCCAGCCGTTTGATCGCCTCCAGCAGATCTGTCTGTCCCTGTATGTTCAATTGATTGAGCTCAAGCTCAGGTCGCAAACTGCCATCTGACCAGGGTCCCTTTTGACCATCAATCCCGTACTCGCTGCCGTAATAGACAGAAGGGATGCCAGGCATGGTAAAAAGCAGCAAATATAAAGGAAAAAGCATTGCTGGATCGTCTAACTTGCTGGCTACCCGGTCAACGTCATGATTGTCCACAAAATTATACATATCTAGACCCCTGTATATCCCCCCTTCTCCAAACTGCCGATTGATCTCATGGGCAATTTCGAAGTAATTCTTTTCCAGCAAGCTCGAATACAATCCCTTATAGGTTTGATAATTTGTTACTGAATCAAGTGTATTGGGGTTGATCCAATCCCGGTAGTTCCCATGCACAACCTCTCCCATCAGCCAAAATTCTGATCGTTTTGCCTTAGTAAAATCATGAAGCGCACTCAAGAAATTAAAATCGATGCAATCCGCTGCATCTAGCCTCAGCCCATCGATATTAAATTGATCCATCCACATCGCAACAGCGTCAAAAAGGTGCTTTCGAACATCCGGATGAGCTAAGTTTAGCTTCACCAACTTGTAATGACCCTCCCAGCTTTCATAATTGAAGGGATCTCCCATCGGACTGACGTCATCAAAGCGCAGGTTATGAAACCAATCACGGTATGCTAAGTCCTTTCCATGCTCCTGAACATCTTTAAATGCCCAAAAATCCCGTCCTACATGGTTGAAGACGGCGTCCAACACCAAGTGCATCCTTCTCTGGTGCACTTCATTGGAAAACTGCTTTAGTGTCTGGTTGTTTCCCAACCGGCGGTCAACTTGATAATAATCGATCACATCATAGCCATGACTGGAAGCCTCAAACACAGGTCCTAAATAAATTGCATTTGCACCCATGGATTGGAGATGGCCCAGCCAGGGCATAAGCTTATCAAGGCGGTGCACTACAGGTGAAGTGGACTTATTCCATTCAGGAGCGCCGCACAATCCCAGCGGGTAAATATGGTAAAAAATGGATTCCTTTGTCCATTGAGGTGTCATCATAATACATAAATCCTTTATTTATTCAGTATACCGTTCAGTATATTCAGTTTGGAAAATTTCCACAAAAGTCCATCAACTGAAAATGCCGTGCATAAATTGATGGACGAGTTGATACACGGTTTCCCCCGTTAGATACAGCTCATTATTGAGATATAAACCGATCAACGCATTGATCTCCCCAAGAAACCCTGCCGCATAACGCTTGTGCCTGCCTCGTAAATTGCCGTGATCCTCTGCTGCCCTGATAAAAACCTCTTCCAAAATAGCCGCTTGCCATTGCATATAAGGCTGGATAGCCTGGTTTGCTTCACTTTCAGGAGGAGAAATAAACATCACCCTCTGCATGCGGTAATAGGCGCTTTCCTCTTTAGCTGCTTTGAAATAAGCTTTGGCAACTTTCTCCAGCGTCAGTACCAGATCACCATGATACTCAGCAGCAGCACTAATTCTGGAATATAAAATACTGGCTTCACGGCTCAGGAGGGCATCAAGCAAACCTCGTTTACTTCCAAAATAGTGATATAGCGTAGGCTTTGTCACGCCAACTGCTTCCACGATTTCCTGCACGCCAACAGCATTATAGCCACGCCTGCTGAACAGAGTCAATGCACAATCAATTAATTGTTGATGGTTATCCATAGGAATGTATTATACCGAGCGGTATACTGAAGTCAAGCTGAAATTCTTACATAAGCATTCTGAGGCTCACTCAAAAAAGATCGTTACTTCATCAACCGTACTCCGAGGTCTGGGATTTGGCTCCTGATCAGGATACCCCAAAGAAACTGCTGCGATCATCTGTCCTGTTTCTCCAAACCAGTCACAAAACTCTTCGTATGCATAGAAAATATCGCAAATCCATAAGGATCCCAATCCATACGCCATTGCAGACAACAACATATTTTGGATAGCGGCGCCGACAGATTGAATGTCTACTAAATCTGAGTATTTTTCCAACACATGCCGTTTGAGCAGTGGGTGTTTGCTGGTAGGATTGAAGACAAATATCGTTACCGGTGCATTTTCCATGATTTTGCGTGTGAATTTTGCACTGCCAGAACGCACACCGTCTGCCTCCAGTCGATTGATCCCCTTCCCCATGACCTCAACCATCTCCTGACGCTTATCCCCTTGCACAACATAAAACTTCCAGGGTTGCTTGTTTTTCCCGGAAGGCGCCAGGGTCCCTGCTCGTAGAATTTTATCCAGTATCTCCCTTGGAACAGGGTCTGGTTTAAACTTTCGAATACTTCTCCGGTCTTCAATTGCTTGCATTATTCCCATTTAATTCCTCCTCAAATCCTCATTTTCAGGTTATCTCACCGAATTCTGGCCGATAATAGACTGTTCCAGTCACATCTTGCATCATTTCTGCGTCGCTAACTTTAATCATAAAGGAATCATCAGGGACATCCTGATATTCACAGGCAATACCACGTTGTTTAGCAGGTTTAAACCCAAACCTGGTGTAAAAACCTGGATGCCCCAAAACAACAACGAAGGGATATCCCAACGTAGTAATTTTCTGAATACCCCTCCTGCACAGTTCGGAACCAATACCATGCCCGTGGTACTTCGGCAAGACAGCCAGCGGAGCCAGGCCCATCCCTGCTATGGTTTGATTCTTTGATGTAATGATCTGCACAGGTGTGAAAAGGCTGTGCCCGATCACATTTTCCCTGGACTTTGCCACCAGGGATATAAAAAATGGACAGTTACTCCTAAGAAGATCAATAATATCTGCCTCCCCGCTGTTTTTAAATGCATTCTGATTAACATTTCGAATTCCCAGAATATCTTATGGTTTTTCTTCCTCTATTTGATAGGCTTTTGATAAAGGATGTTTCATAATAATAAGAAGACTTTATCTTTGCATTTCATGCAATACCAACTAAAAAAATTATAGAAGTTTATTCTGAATAGCTCATGTAATATTATTCCACATTAATTATTATTAGAATCTATATTTAGTCGTAGTAATAGGGGCTGTGGATATGTGGATAGGGTGGCTCTTTTTCCTGTTATGTCGCTGTTAGGCCGTCTATATCGGGTTATTCCAAGCAAGAACCTGATATCTACCGGTTGTTCTTACGCTCGCTATCCACAACGATCTGTGGATAAGAAGAGAACAAAATGTAACTGATCTTTGAAAGGACGCTTCACAGAGCAATTGGGCTGTGATTTCTCCAGAGTCTATTGTCAGGATTCTTGCAATATTTATGCAAGTTATCCACATTTCGTATAAGTTATCCACAGTTTTTGGCGTTTTATCCACAATTATTTGGGTGTGGACCTTAATTCATACCTTTTTACGAGCTATTTCCGTAGGGTATTAATAGCCATATTTATTTGACCATTTTTCAATGACGACTTCCACAGTGTCCAAAAAAGCATCCAGTGCATCTGCGTTTTGCGAAACGTTAGTTTCAGAGAGACCTAATTCAGACAGGCAGGCTTCCCAGTCTTGTGTATCCGGGGAGGTTTTCTCAGTCAATAACTGAATATCAAGCCAAACACGCAGCAGCGGCCAGAGGGCGATTTTTAAATCACCGCTTTGCACAAATGCGTGGAGAGCATCTATGTAGTAGGCCTGCCGGCAGCTTGAAAGATGCGCAGGCAGTGATGGCAAATCTTTAAGGGACTCAAAATCATGAGAAAAACGGTCCACCCAGCTGATCATATTGTCTTCGTTTTCTTCTGAATAACCCAGTAAACCTGCCAGGTCGGAATAAAGATCAGGCACGCCAAGTGATTCAACTTGCTCCCGGAAGGTCATCATAAATCGGCGGGTTGTTAGGGGAGGGCCAATTAATCCGCTGACCGCATTAGCTGCCTGTGAAAGGCTCTGCAAATAGAGCTTCAGCCAGGAGAGATGGGAATCAGGGGCTGCTTGAATGAGTTTGAACCAGTTCTCGCGAGCCGTATTGGACAGCGCATTTACCCGGGCCAGGACGTTTTCAGATTTTTGGAAGTCCGCACTGACGCTTGCTTGCAGGAATTCCAGCCAGTGATCCGTATCAAACATGCGAATATGATAGCGTGTCAGGGGGTAGCCTATGTAAGGATCCTGCCGAAGCTGGCGATACTGGTCGTAATCCTCCTGTTTCTTATGAACGATATCCAGAGAAACTTCTTTTGAAAGCGATTTTGTCTCTCGCTCGATTGGAGCCTGGTATTTATGGACGAAAACCATGTCGATGTCTGTCGTACCGCCCAACAAAGGGTGTTTATCCAGAATGGAGCCAGTTAGATATACAGCATGAAGGTCCGGCTCTTTGCTTTGACGTTGTTTTACGGTTTCTTTTGCAAATCTGTGTAGTAAATCTTGCGTAATACGCATGGGGCCCTCCCCTGGATTAGAGATCGATGGGTAAGCTTTCCTGGAATGGAGCTAACTTTAAAGCCTGGCGTATACGACGTTCGACATACTCCAGGTCCTCAGGAATGCGGACAAAATCCAAATCATTTGAATTGATCACAAGGATGTTCTTCCCCGCGCTCTTCCCAAAGTGGGTTTCATAGGTTTGATTCAGGGTATCGATATAGTCAACTTCCATCATTCGTTCATAAGGGCGATCGCGTTGAGCTATTCGCTGCATGAGCACCTTTGTATCTGCCCGAAGATAGACGGTCAGGTCCGGATGGGTGATCTTATCAGCCAGCGCCTCATGAACTTTGAAATACATTTCCAGCTCATCGCCGCATATATTGACTTCAGCAAAGAGACGATCTTTTCTGAAGGTGTAATCGGATATCAAACAGGATTTCTTTTTCAGAGCCTCCAGTATCCCTTTGCGCTGCTGATGATAGCGACTGAGAAGGAAGAAGATTTGGGTTTGGAATGCATAGCGCTGTCTGTCGCTGTAGAAATCGCTTAAAAAAGGATTTTCCTCAAATATCTCCAAAAGCAGTTCTGCGTCAAAGGAAGGTTGGAGGAGGCGTGCCAGGGTTGTTTTTCCCACACCAATCACGCCTTCGATGGCAATGTACATAGGTTCTCCTGTTGATGGTATTGAGTGGTTAAAATATACCATAGGTAAATCAACATAAACGACAGCCAAATTTCGTTTTTGACACAGTCTATCCTTTATTTGAGGATATTTTTAGACCGACATATTATTATAGGATTATAATGGTCGTAGAAATGGATTAATTGTCATCATATTGAGAGGAGATCACCAATGTTGCAGAATCTTGTTTATTTCTCTCCTTATTTCCAGAGAGAAGAGGAATTCTTTTCATTTATTGGCGCTGTTTGTGGAGGGCTGATTGGCTTGGTTGTCGGTGTTTTTCTGCTCGTCGCTGTGTGGCGGATATTCACAAAAGCAGGACAACCCGGTTGGGCTGTTCTTATACCGATCTATAACGCCTATGTCCTGCTGGAGATTGTGGGAAGAGAATGGTGGTGGTTGATTTTAATGGTTATACCATTTGTGAACTTTATCTTTATTATCATCCTATTATTTGACCTGGCGAAATCATTTGGGAAAGATCCAGCCTTCGGCTTTGGTTTGCTCGTTCTTGCGCCGATATTTCTCCCCATTCTTGGTTACGGGAATTCGCAATACGTAGGTCCTGCTGCCCAATTCTAAAGTAAAGAATGTTTGAAATCTGAAACAAGGTGTCTCAGGGAAAATAGAAATAAAATTAGAATCTGAATTTGGAAAGCAAGGGGTCGAATATCTATGTCTATAAAGGCCACAGCCACGGCACCATGACGATAGCAATCAGGAATATCAATATCGTCAGGAGAGAGCCAACCTTCACAAAATCAAAGAATCGATAATTGCCAGGACCATAGACCATCAGGCAGGCAGGTTCGAGAGGTGTGATGAACGAACAGCTTGCGCCAAGTGCGATCATCACTGCAAAGGTGCGGGGGTTTAATCCCAGTTGGGTGGCTGTTTGAAGGGCGATCGGGATGACCACGACAGCGGCCGCCTGGTTGGACATGGGCTGGGTCAGCAGCAGCGAAAGCACAAAGAAAGCGGCCAGCAGCCATAAGGGATTTGCGGCATTAGCAAACATTACAATTTGATCTGCAATCAGTGTCGCCAATCCGGAAGCTTCCATTGCACGTCCGAGAGTCAGCATGCAAGCGATAAGCAGCCATGCACTCCAGTTCACCTGGCGATAAGCTTCTGTCGGGGTGATGCAGCGGGAAACGAATACAGCTAATGAACCAAGCATCACACCTACTGGCAAGGATAAGATGTTAAATGCGACCAGCAGGATGACGCAGCCAAAAATTGTCAATGCAATCGGTGCCCTGTGTGTCTCAGGCAGGATATCCAGTTTTGCAGAAACAACTCGAAAGCTGGTGCTTTTCCCCAAACCACGCAGTGTTTCCGGCCTGCCCTGCAGCAGAAGCTGATCCCCAACCTGCATCCGAGTCCGGCTGATGCGGCGGCGGATAGTTTCCCCTTTGCGATTGATGCCTAAAACTTGCAGACCATACCTGTCCCTGAAGTTCAATCCCCACAGAGTCCGGCCTATCAGGGGGGAGCCAGGCAGCAGGATCACCTCCGACATAGAAAGGTCTTTTGCGAAGTCGCTATCCTTATCAAAGTCACCTGTAAATTCAACCAGGTTTTTGTCCTGCAAGGTGACAAGATCGTCACGATTTCCCTCCACGAGAATGCGGTCTCCGCCTTGAAGGATGGTGTTGGCACGTGGTTCAATATGGTATTCCTGATTCTTTAATATCCGAAGAATATTCAGGTCGTATTCTTTCCCAAGAGCAATTTCAGCCAGTGTTTTTCCATCCCATGGAGAATTTTCCGCTACGATGAATTCCGAGCAGTAGGAAAGGATAGCCTCTTCAAGATCTCCGCCTTCAGCCTCACGGACGGGGATAAGATGCCGGCCAATGAAGAACATGTACAACAATCCCACAATCAGGATTGGGATGCCTACGGGTGTCAGCTCGAACATTTTCAGGGGTGCCAGTCCATATTGGGTCATCAATCCGCTGACAACCAGATTGGTTGAGGTGCCCACAAGCGTGATCGAACTGGCAAGAACTGCGGCGAAGGCCAGGGACATGAGTAGTTTGGAAGGCTGGACTTTAAGCTTTCTGGAAAGTCCTATGGTCATCGGCACGAAAAATGCAGCCGTTGCTGTGTTTGAGATGAAGCCGCTTAGTAAACCTGCCGCCCCGGTAATGACCCAGAAAAGCCGATTTTGACTCTTGCCAACAGTGCGGAGGATACGACGGGAGAGCATCTGCACAACGCCCGTCCGGACCAGTGCAGATGTCAGGATCAGCAAACCCAGGATCATGATCGCAGTCTCGCTGCCAAAGCCTTGAAAAGCGACGTTAGCCGGCAAAATCCCTGTCAGGATAAGGGCTAACATCACCCCCAGGGCGACAACATCCGCAGGCAGCGTTTCAAAGGAAAATAGGATCAATGCAGCAAGAATTATGACGATCAGCAAAACGATGGATAGGGTCATCATCACCTTTGAAGGTTGGTGGTTATTGTATCTATTATAAGGTTATTTTTCGACGAGTGACAATCAGGAACTTTTATTTTCCGTAAGTCGTCTTACAAATGCTGGATACCGTTAATCAGGTTTTATTAATGTGCTTGCAGTATAATCGAGATAAATGATGGAAGATAGATCACACACTCAGGACTCAGGAAAAGCACTGTCGCAGATCCTCTTTGCAGTTCCCATCAGCTTAGTCGCATTCATTTTGGTTGCGCTGGTGACGCTGTTCAGTTTTGAGATAGGCTATGCGAATCGTGTATACCCCGGTGTTATTGTGGATGAGCTGGATCTTTCAGGGCTGACGCTCGAGGAAGCAGGAAAACTTATTGCTGATAACATGTCGTATTCGCATGATGGGAAGCTGCTGCTTTCTTATGTGGATCAGGAATGGGAAATGCGTCCAATTGATATGGGTTATCTGATTGACCCGGCGTATAATGCCCAACGAGCATATGACATTGGGCGCAGCGGGTGGGTAGTAAACAACCTGACAGAAAAAGGACAGGCATGGTTTTCCGGTGTACAGCTTTCACCGGTGGCATACTTTGATGAGCGCGCGGCTCAAGTTGTGCTGCAGTCGATCGCAGAAGAAATCAACCAGCCAGTATTGGAAGCTTCCCTGGGATTGGATAATACGAATGTGATCGTTCATGAAGGTCAGGTTGGCCTTGAAGTTGATATCGCCGATACCCTCACTATGATTGAACGCACCATGATTGAAATGCAGAGCGGAGAAATGTCAATATCAGTGAAAGAAACTGCCCCGGAGGTCATGGACGTTGGGCCACAGGCAGAATTAGCTCAGGAAATGTTGAACCAACCTCTGGTTTTATCGACTTCAGATAGCAAAGGTGAACCGCTGACCTGGTCGATTCCTCCGGAAGAGTTGGCTGAAATGCTGGTCATCTCCAGGGGGGAAAAGGAAGAAGGTCAGATCGCTTATCAAATTTCGCTGAACGAGACGTTATTTGGAGAATACCTTGGCGAATTGGCCTCGGATTTGTCGATTGAACCTGTCAATGCCAGGGCCATTTTCAATGATGATACAAATGAGCTGGAATTGATAGAGCCTGCGGTCATAGGACGTCAATTGGATGTGTCGTCAAGCATCAGCCAGGTTGATCAGATGCTGCAGAGCCATGAACATGAAGCAAAGCTTCAGTTTGAAACGATCCAACCTGCAGCGACAGACGATATGACCGGTCAGTCACTTGGGGTTACAGAGCTGGTTCACAGTGAGACATCGTATTTTTACGGTTCAGATCCTGAGCGAGTCCAAAATATTGAAACTGCGGCTGCCCAATTCCATGGACTGCTGATCCCCCCGGGAGAGACATTCTCTATGGGAGCCGCATTGGGCGACATCAGTCTTGAGAATGGTTATGCTGAAGCTTTGATCATCTACGGTGGCCAGACCATTCAGGGGGTTGGCGGAGGCGTTTGCCAGGTCAGCACAACACTTTTCAGGGCAGCCTTCAACGCCGGTTTTCCCATCGTGGAGCGCCATGCGCATGCGTATCGTGTGGGCTATTATGAAATGAAGAGGGACGGCAGCAAGGATCCCAATTTAGCCGGCCTGGACGCAACGGTATACTTTCCGCTTGTTGATTTTAAGTTCACCAATGATACGGAATACTGGCTGCTGATGGAAACCTACATGGGGCAGTATGATTCGCTGACATGGAAGTTTTATTCCACCAAGGAGGGGCGGTCGATAAGCTGGCAAACCACTGGACCGACGAACGTTATCCCAGCTCCTGAGCCGATTTATAATGAGAACCCTGACCTTGAAAAAGGGGAGCTAAAAAAAGTCGATTATGCTGCAGATGGTGCGGAAATCACAGTCACGCGCACAGTTTATTTAGATGATAAGGTTCATTTTTCGGACTCTTTTTACACAAAATTCCGCCCCTGGCAGGAGGTGTGGGAATATGGCCCCGGGACAGAGCTTCCAGAACCCGAGGAGGATTAAGCAATATTTTGAAAAAACAGAGAGCTTCCGCAAGAATGATCATTTTGAGTTTTAAGGATTATGAATTAGAATAAATCACTTTGCCCGGAAAGCTTATAAGGGTGCTTAATTGGAGGTCTGATGGTCAACAAAGAGTTGCTTGATATGCTTCGCTGCCCAAATTGTGTGCAGGAAAACGAGGGACTCCTGGATTTTTATCAGGAATGCTGGCTCATTTGTCAGGAATGCAGCAGGAAATACCCCATTGTTGAGGATATCCCGGTCATGTTGATCGATGAAGGTGACAAGTGGACTGAGGTAAACAAGGAAGAATTACCGGTCCCTCCCCCGCCCTTGAAATAGAAACTCCCCAATCTTGAACAATATATCGGCAAGTAAATTAGAGATATTTTTTCCTGTGTAAACATAAACAATAAATAAAGTAGAAAATTAATGAAGCTTTTTAGTAGTATCAAAGAAACTTTTCCAAAAGATCGCATAACCCAGATCGTCCTGGGGTTACTGGTGATATTAGCTCTGGTTGGTGCGTATTTTGGCTTCCGGTTTGCAAGGCAGTTCATTGCAACCAATGAAACGTTTTCTCTGCCGGGTGATCCAGTTGTCGCCAGCAGTGACGGGATTGAACCTGAGGGGAGTGATGATCCAGGTGAAACTGACCAGCCTACAGAAATCCTTATCGCTGAACTTCCCACACCGGAACCATGGGACGGTGTCAGTAGGATAAATCTCCTGGTGATGGGGCTGGATTACCGTGATTGGGAAGCCGGGGAAACGCCACGCACCGACACGATGATCGTCTTTACGCTGGATCCGTTGAACAACACAGCTGGCATGATCTCTATCCCGCGAGACTTATGGGTCACGATCCCGGGGTTTGAATCGAACAAGATAAACACAGCCTATTACCTTGGTGAGGTTTACAACCTGCCAGGAGGTGGACCGGGTTTAGCCGCAAAAACAGTCGAGGAACTCCTGGGCGTTCCCATTCACTACTACGCTCAGATCGATTTTCAGGCTTTTGTTGATTTTATCGATCACATTGAAGGGGTCCGCCTCACCTTTGATGAACCCATGGTGCTGGATCGGCTTGGCAAGTGGAATACGGTCACGATCGAACCCGGTGTGATCACGCTGCCAGGGGATTATGCTCTGGCGTATGTTCGCGCACGCAAAACCGAAGGAGGGGATTTTGATCGCGCTGATCGGCAACAAAAACTGATCATGGCTATCCGCGACAGAATACTTGAATTTGATATGATGCCCAAGCTGGTGGCGAAAGCTCCGGAAATTTACAGCGACCTTGCTGCAGGAATCCGGACAAATATGAGCCTGAACCAAGCCATCAAACTCGGTTGGTCCGCACTGGATGTCGACCGGGACGAGATTAAACAGATTGTGATCAGCAATGAATATGTAACATTGGGAAAATCTTCTGATGGACTGGATATCCTGAAACCGGTTCCTGATAAAATTCGTTTGCTACGTGATGAGCTCTTTGGTACTGGCGCTGCTTTGGGTCCGGTCGCAGATGGCGACCTCCTGGATCTGATGGTACAGGAAAAAGTGCGTATTTCTATTCGAAACGGCTCATCCCAACCTGACCTGGCAGCAAGGACAGGGGCCTGGTTTAGGGAACAGGGCATCAATGTCGTGGAAGAGGTTAATACGGATTACAACATGACCACAAGGGTGTACGTCTTCAGCGGCATGCCCTATGCTGTGAACTGGCTTTCGGAGACAATGGGTATTTCATCCAGCAATATTGTCAATGATGTAGATCCAGGCGGAGAGATTGATATCATCGTTGTCCTCGGAGATGACTGGGCAGCACAAAACCCCATGCCATAGTGAACAAAATAAAAAAAACAGAACAGAGCTGTCAACAACGGCAGATTGGTGCATTTAAAAAATTCCCGGGATTTTTGAAAATCCCGGGAATTTGTGTTTAAACGGTTGTCCTATCTGAAAGCCTAAAAATTATCCTTAATCTGGAGGACAAGAAGTTACTTTTTTAGAAGTTACCTCAAAGTTTATTCAAAGTCTGTCCAGTAGCTGGGAACGACCCATGCTTCAATGCTGTCTATAGTGACTTCATCATCATAATAGACGTAGACTTCAGCTTCCCCAGTGCCGCCTGCAGGAGTTGGTTCGTCAGTATAGCCTGTTCCACCACCGATAATGATCCCGCTGGCATCATACAGCAGCACATAGACATCAACTTCATTCACCTCTTTGGTGTAAGCATTTGAGAAATTGACTTTTACATCGCTCTGGTAGTCTCCAACCAATTCAGTGCTGTTCACGGGGAAAACATTTTCCGTTAGCTCAAAATCTTCTGCATACTCTCCCGGGAATACGCGAGTTTCAAAACTGGATAGCGAGATGTCATCAGAAAAATCATCTATGTATGGTGTTACCCCCAGGCGCTCACCAGGCATCAGGTAATCAATCTTTTGAGAAGCATGGCCGACGACATAGCCTTCGGCATCATAGAAGGTGACATTCAGGATGGCATCTTCTAAGATTTCATCATCAAGTTCGCTTTGGACGATCACGCCTCCGTACAGGTGGTCTGAGCTTGAGAGATAAAAGTTTTGATCTACGACGCTGATCTTTCCCCAGAATTCAGCTGTGTCCTCATAGGGTTCAGACAAATAGCTCATAATTGGGAAAACTTCCATCGACTCAACAGGACCGTAGGTGTCCAGATACGAGGCGAATCCATTTTGACCGCCTCCTGGGATGAAGTCAATATACTCATAGCCGCCGCCAATGATTTTTCCATCCGCATCATAACAAAGGACACTGGTTCGAACATCTGTGTAGACGTTTGTGCTGCTGTTCCTGATGATCCCTGAGACAACTGGCCAGTAACCGCTATCATAAAGCTTGATCTTGTCGCTCGAAAAGGGATCCCCGGACAATTCGGGTTCTTCAGCATTTTCGTATTCAAGGACAATATTATAAGATTCGGGGGGAGGGTTTTCTTCATCCAGGGAAACCCTGAAAAAGAATCCCGATTTTTGTTCCGGAAGGAGCCATGGGAAGATGTTATTCTCCTGTCCCACGATAATCCCATCTCCATCCATGATATTGATCGTATATTCCACACCAGTCAGGGCAAGGCTGGTGTTCAGGTTCTTCATCACAAATCCGACGTATGCCTCGTCCCCGTCCACTCCAAAGTTTTCCTTCACAGTGGCAAGGTCTCCGACTGCTTGAATCACCACGTCCACCGGTTCATCTATATCCTCAGTCTCAGGTTCATCCACTTCCTCAGGGGTGTCACTCTCCTCATCCTGTTGTGGCTCCTCTGGTGGTTCAGCCGCGTCTTCATCTTCGACGATAAAAGCTTCAGGCTCTTTGGCATCCTCTCCTTTATCTCTGCCAAACGGCAGAAATCCACAGGTGCATGCTAAGCTGACCATGAGGGGGAATAGAATAAACCATACGATAACGAAAGCCTTTTTCTTCATGTTGTTTTCCTTTCCTGGATCTAAATGGTTGATTTTGAAAACGAATCAGTTTATTTGTTAGGTTAAATTTATTTCATTGCTTAGATTGTTGAAACGACAGGCTGTGTACCCATCTGATCAAACGAGAATTGAGGGTTGACTTGTATTAGGTTTTGTCACTTTTTAATTACTAATCTGAATCGTGAAGTGTAACAGGGCTGAAGGAAAGAGATTAGATGACTTTATTGTATCAAAAAATAAGCACAAGTTGGAAAATGTATTTATCAGGTCAGGAAATAGAAAAGGAGGTGTCTTATTGGACACCTCCCATGTTTCAACAGGAAATGATTTACTTGATCCCGTAGGTTAGGTTGCATTCCATTGTGATGGTCAGGGTGCCTGCAGCAACAGGGACTTCTGAGGCTTCGGCATAAGCGCCGCCTTTGGCATCAAAATAGGTGTATGGCACGCTGCCCTCGTATACACTGATATTGATCAGATCGCCTAATTCGACTCCTGCATCACCAGCGATGATTTCCGCTTTTGCTTTGGCGTCTTCAATCGCCAATCGCCGTGCTTCAGCAACCGCAGCTTCCTGATCCTCAACGCTGAAGTTGATGCCGTAGATGTTGTTCGCACCGGCTTCAACAACATTTGAAAGTACAGCACCCAGGCTCGCCAGGTCTCTAACCGTTACATTGACCGTGTTTTCAACGACGAAGTACTGACCTTCGATCTCCCCGGTCATCGGGTTGTATCTATCTGAGGGGTAGACATTGAAGTTGGCTGTCTGAATATCCTTTTCCTCAACACCAAGCGTTTTCAGTGAATCAGCAATGGCATTTGCCTGGGCAGTGTTGCCGTCCAGTGCTTTTGTGACGTTGTCTGCCTCTGTTCTGACGCCGATATTAACTGTGGCGATGTCCGGCACAATGGTGACACGGCCAGTACCATTGACTGTCATCGATCGTCCCTTATCTGCGTACGATGACTTTGACAATGGCCCGCAGGCTGCTAAAAGGCTAAAAGCGATCAAGCCGACTAAGACTAAGCTATTTTTTTTCTTCATTTGATTGATCCTCCATAAAATTCTTAACGCTTATTTCTTTTCTCATATATTGGACGCATTTGATCTGAAAAAAGTTCCACAGTCACATAAATAATTTATTTGTTGTTGATTCTAATTCTAACAAATATTTATTATTTGAGCCGAGGAATCATGTGACGAATGTCATCAATAATTCTTATGCAGCGTCTATTGACGCCTTTCTGATTCTCGACTAAGGTTAAGGGGATCAAAAACTGTGGAGCAGGCATGTTCTTCATTCAGGGAAAACTGATCGCGAAAGCATGCGGGAATCATTCCGACATACCCGCATATTTTTATTTAACTCGGTTGTCTCAAGTGCATTTTTTGCTTCAAGCAGGCAACTGAATATTTTACTGATAATTATTAAACAGGAGAGATGATGGCAGAAACGACAAACGCATTTACAATGGCTCAGCAGCAATTTGACCATGTTGCTGATTTGTTAAGCCTTGACCACACGGTACGGGAAATGCTGCGCTGGCCAATGAGGGAATATCACCTGCGCATCCCGATCAGGATGGATGATGGAGATATCCGGGTTTTCCAGGGCTATCGTGTGCAACATAATGATGCTCGGGGACCCAACAAAGGCGGTTTGCGTTTTCACCCGGCAGAGACAATTGATACGGTACGCGCGCTGGCAATGTGGATGACCTGGAAGTGTGCGGTAGCCGATATTCCACTCGGTGGCGGGAAGGGTGGTATTGTATTGGATCCAGCGACCCTGTCTATGAATGAAAAAGAGCGCTTATGCCGTTCTTTTATCCAGGAGCTATGGCGTGTCGTTGGACCACGCCAGGATGTGCCAGCGCCTGATGTCGGCACCACACCTCAAATGATGGGCTGGATGATGGATGAGTATTCCAGGATCACTGGCAGCTACACCCCTGGGGTGATCACCGGAAAGCCGGTTGGCGGTGGGGGCTCATTAGGGCGTACCGAAGCAACTGGTTTTGGCGTGATCTATTCCGTCCGGGAAGCCATGCAGCGATTGGATTTTGATCCAACTAAGGCAGTGGCAGCGATCCAGGGATTTGGCAACGTAGCCCAATATGCAGCACAGGGTTTCATCAACCACCTGGGCGGAAAAGTGGTCTGTGTGAGCTATTGGGATCGAGATGACCGCACTTCTTATACCGTCAGCAAGGACGATGGTATTGATCCTTCTTACTTAATGAGTATTTCGGATCAATATGGGTCGATCAACAAAGATAAAGCTGCCAAAGCCGGCTATGCCATTGAGTTGGGTGATGAATGGATCAAGAAGGAAGTTGATGTGCTCATTCCTGCTGCTTTAGAAGGGCAGATCAACAGCGAGACCGTCCACCACATCCACGATCGAGTGAAGATTCTGGCCGAAGGCGCAAATGGGCCCACAACCCCTGAGGCGGATGAGGTTTTAAAGGAACGTGGCGTTTTTGTCATCCCGGACTTCTTGTGCAACGCAGGCGGTGTAACCACCTCCTATTTTGAGGGAGTTCAAAATGACATGAACTTTTACTGGACCAAGAAAGAAGTGCTGGAAAAATTAAACGACAAGATGTCTCAGGCTTTTAAAGGCGTGTATGAGATGTCCCGTTCCCAGGATGTCTTTATGCGTGATGCGGCTTATATGGTAGCCATTCACAGAGTGGTAAACGCCATGGAACTGCGCGGCTGGCTATAAACATACTTGTTTACGAAAAAATAAAGCCCCAGAGATTTTTTCCTGGGGCTTTTTCGATCTTGATTGAGCCAGGTGATAGGTTGGCTACTGTATCAATTCCACTCTCCTTAACCATGCATTTACTTCGGATTGTGCTTTCTCCATATCCCTTCGATAGATGGATAAACCGCTGAGAATATGTGAGTGTGAGCAGAGCCTGGCAATGTCCTCCTCAAATTGTCCTGATCCTCCTCCCCCATGCGTACAAAATGGGAGGATGGTCTTGCCTGAAAAATCAATATCAGATAGAAATGTAGCTACCGGCGGGGCCATGGTGCCCCACCAAATGGGCGAGCCCACAAATATGAGGTTATACGAAGCGATATCCTCAAAATTGGACTTCAAAGGGGGCTTGAAACCTGTGCGAATTTCTTGTTTCGCCTGCTCAACAACTGCATTATTATCTAAAGGATAGGTTTCTTGGGGGAGTATTTCATGCAAGGTTCCCCCGACCTCGATTTTAATGAGTTCGGCGATCTTGAGTGTGTTAGCCGAACGAGAAAAAAATGTAATGAGGATGTGTTCAATCAAATCCATTGTATCTCTTTCCTTAAGAACCTTCAGAGCATTTCCAGGTGACGCTCATTTACGCAACATTATACACTGATAAGATCAAGAACACCTCGCCAACATGATACCAGTTATGATTAGCCTGCAAGCGGGATTGAAGATGCTGGAATTCCAAGTGAGAGTGGCTGCTATGAAGAGTAATTAACCCATTGGCATGCTTAAAGTCATGTATAATCAAATTAATTACAGCCTTCAAGATGAAAATCAGATGTTTATCCAAATATTATGAAATGAAGGTATTCCATGGATATCACATGTCCACATTGTAATGCGCCAAACCGTACCACAGCGCAGTTCTGCGATCAGTGCGGTAAACCTTTGCAAATAGAAAAGACAGAGCAGCCCAAACCGCCGGAGAGCCCCGCTGGGAATGCGTTTGATGCCTCTTCAGGCTGGCAAACACCTTCTGGTTCATCTGATGAATCTGCAGCAGTTGACAGCGACAGGCGAAAGGGGCGTCCACCTAACCTTCCGGAGCAAGAGAAAGTTCAACATCAACCCCGACCTCAACCTCCAAAGTCATCTCAATCTGCCCCTGTCAAACCTGGAGGCGTCGCCTTTGAATCGTCTGGTGGGGGATCCAGGGACGGGCGGCCGATTTCCCTGCCGGAACAGCAGGGGGGAGCTGCATCTGAAACGCATACACCTAAATTCAGCGCTAAAGGTAATCGCGTCATTGGTGAGGTTCGGGAATTCCGTGAAAGGCGTGAAACAGAAGGCAACTTCACCTGGACAATCTGGTCTTTCCGGGTCGAGCGTTATGATGAATCTGGCAACCGGATGCAGCCTGTGCCGGTCGAGATTAGGGGAATGAAATTCGAAGGGACAATCAGTGAAGGGGACTGGGTGGAACTGCCAGAACTATGGAAACCTGGTGAAGTAGCCTCCCCGAAGAAGTTCACCAATCTGACAACGGGTGCAATAATAAGCGGTTCTGTTCCAGTTGGCACGAAAATCGGTATGACTTGCGGCTGGATTATGTTTGTTATTTTTATTGGTGCTGTGATCGCCTTTGTTTATTTCGTCTTTCTTAAGTAAAAAACCCTAGAGATTGGTGCTCATCCATGACCACGGTCAAGTTTTCAACGGATCACGTCGATTATCTGCAGCGTAATAATTATGCTCCTCCGACCATACCAGCTCAAACGCCAATGACCACGGCTCCTCCGGGTTTGCGTCGTTTATGGCATATCTGCGGTGTGGGACAGAATCAGCGAAATAAGCCAGGGGGGCAGTCTACAAGAAGTAAGACTGGTTGGGAGGAGAAGGAAAGGGAATACTCGACTGCCATGATGAATGAGCAAATCCGGCTGCCCAGTGAGGATATTCTGATCGGTCTGGCAGGATTCCGTATGCCCGTAGCGTTTTCTGTTGTTGGCCAGGAGAGTGGGGTGAGCATTAACCTGGGGACCTGGTCGCAGAAAGAACGTGAAAATGCATCCCCAGCAGTGCTCAACAGCCGCTGTCAAGTGGTAGGTACGCTCCTTGAAAGTTTGTATCCAGCAGTGGACATGCAGATGTCTGAGAGCGTTCAATTGCCAGAACTGCCATTAGCAGGTCAGGTGTTGGGGATACCGACAATCAAGCAGGCTGACCCTCGTGACGGCGCACTGCCCTGGGACCGGCTCGTGCGTGCCATGCATGGTTCTAAATGGGCAGTGCTTGCGTTGGCTGAGCCGGTGTCCAGCCGGATGATCAACAATCTTCGGCATGCCTTGATCAACGAGCAGCGTTCTGTTCAGACCGCTGCAGATGTAGTTCGTACCCCAAGTCCACAGGCCAAAGCCTATACTTTCTTACTCGATGTAAGTTTAAAAGGGATGTCTCAAGGCCAGGCGGTTGGGTCCTGGCGTACTGCGGTTTACTTGCTTGGAGATGAGAGCAGCTACTACCGCCTGGCGAGCGTGTGGCAGAGCATTTTTTCGGGCGAGGCTTCTTTGCCGGAAGCGGTTCGGGTTTGGGAAAGCCCTGAGGTTAAGGAATTGGCCGCTGCCTGGGCTTTACCTGATTTGCCTGGCCCCCCACCCCCAGGACATTTCCAGCATCCCTTTACCTATCAGACCCTACTCACCTCCAATCAACTGGCAGCTTATATTCACCTGCCTGTGCTTGAGACAGCTGGTTTCCGCATACAACTTGTACCAGATTATGATATTGTGCCGCGATCTGTCACTAGAGGGAAAAATCTATCACTTGGACAAGTGATGGATCGCACCCGCAAGACATCCTCTTTATACAAACTCGGCTTGAACGATATCAGCCGCCACGGCCTAGTGGCGGGAGTTACTGGAAGTGGCAAAACCAATACACTGTTCCACATCCTGATCCAACTATGGCAGCAAGGGGTGCCTTTCCTGGTGTTGGAGCCAGCGAAGACTGAATACCGATCGTTATTTGCAGCGTCAACAGTGGCAAGCGACTTGCGTGTTTTCACACTTGGGCAGGAAGGGGTTTCTCCTTTGCGGATCAATCCTTTTGAAGTTGAACCTGGGGTGTCAATATCCACCCATATCGACCTGCTTAAATCAGTTTTCAATGCCAGTTTTGGTATGTGGAATCCCCTTCCCCAGGTTCTGGAGCGCTGCCTGCATACGGTATACCGGGATTATGGCTGGGACCCCGTCAGGGGAACCAACAGCCGTCTATCATCAGAGGCAGCTTCACGAGAGCAGGCGTTCCCGACCCTCACTGATCTGTATTACAAAGTGGGTGAAGTCGCAGACAGCCTGGGATATGAAGACCGGGTGACCTCCGATATCAAGGCTAGTTTGATGACCCGCCTGAACAGCTTACGCATTGGCGGTAAGGGTGTGATGCTTGATACCCAGCGCGCCATCCCCATGACAGAACTGCTCAACCGGCCAACAGTTATTGAATTGGAACCAATAGGTGATGATGACGAGAAAGCTTTCCTGATGGGACTGCTGCTGATCCGCTTGTATGAACACCGCCGGGTGACCGGCAGCCTGGAAGGCACTGGATTGAACCATGTGGTGGTCGTTGAAGAAGCTCACCGCTTGCTGGCTAATGTGCCTCCCAGCGCCAATCAGGAGCAGTCCAATGTGCGTGGGAAGGCTGTGGAGACTTTCTCCAATATGCTTTCCGAGATCCGGGCTTATGGAGAGGGCTTCCTGGTCGCAGAGCAGATCCCCAGCAAGCTGGCGCTTGATGTGATCAAGAACACCAATATAAAGATCGTTCATCGGATTGTAGCTGGGGATGATAGGCAGGTGCTGGGAGAAACGATGAACATGGAACCTCAACAGCGTGAAATGCTTTCTACCCTGCGGGTGGGGCAGGCAGCTGTGTTTTCAGAGGGTGATGATCGTCCAATCCTGGTGTCAGTGCCTTATGCAAAGATCACTGTGCCACCTGATATGCGCACGCGTGCGGGTTCAGACCGCGCAGTTGCGGAAGCCATGGCGGGATTCAGGCGCCAACCGCACATTGCCAGATGTCTCATACCTTTTGATCGCTGTCCGCATGCCTGTGGTGAACCCTATCGTTATTGTGAACAGGCTCGTGAGTTGGTTGGAAAATGGGACTTTCAGAACCAATTCATTGCCCTGGTGCAGTCGCTGGCAATCAAAGGTGGATCACCGGCTCACTTTGCGAAACCTTTGGCGGAGTATATCACAGCACGATTACCCCAGGGCATGACAGGACGTGAATCATTTTCCTGTGTGGTAATGAATGCTGTACGCTGGTTCCTGGCGACCTATGGTCGTTATTACCGGTGGAATTATGTTGTCCAGGAAGAAATTCGTGTCCCGCTAGTTGAAGCATTATTGAATGTTCTGCCTCCACTGGCCGGCTCAGGCTCGGATTTGGAGAATTTCGAAAGGCCAGCAGCGGAATTTGCCAGTCTGTATCACCAGGCTTGCCGCCGCTCTTATGATCCCTTTCCTGCTTGTTCGGCAATCTGCCCGGAGGGAGAATGCCTGTTCCGCTTCCAGGCACAGAAATTAATTGGAGAACGTCATCTGAGCGAACTTTTCGACGAATCTATGAAGGAAGCAGCAGATGGACACTGGGTAAATTTTATTGCCATTGACCAGGTCATCAGCAGGTTGGTAAGTTTTGATGTTCCCATGTCAGTGCAGCGCAGTGCAGGATTATGCTACGGCATGCAGAAAATTGTGTATAAACCTGGTCTGATGGAGCAGGCTCGCCAGATAGCGGTACAGCGTCTGGTTGAGGGATTTGATCAACAGTTTTCCTCAGAAGGAGATATGGAAGATGAGTGAAGCACCAGCTCCGGTTGAGGCAGTTCCAGAACAGCAGGAAGGTGGTGAACAAGGATCTGGTGGCCCGGGAGAAAATTATGGAGAGGGTGTTGATGCCTTCAATGACCAATGCAGCCAGCGCCCGGACTCAGGCGGCATGGATGCCCAGGGAGATTATTCAGAAGGTTTCGAAGGGGGGCAGGAGGGAGACGATTCCTTCTTTGAGGGGGATGGGGGGTCAGATTTCAGCGAAGGTGGGGATGAGGGTGATTTCGAGGGAGATATGGGAGGTGAAGAGAGCCAGCCTTCTGAACAAGGCTTTGACAATGGACCAGCCTCCCAGGATACATCTGAAGAACCTCCCCCTCCTGAGGATGTCCCGGAGGGTCCAGTTGATGCAGGGGGGCCAGAGGAGACGGATCAGGATAGCGGAGAGGCCAACGAACCAGAAGGCGGTGATCAATCCAGTGGGGAAGGTGATGATGATCAGACGGGTGACGGATCAGAAAATAAGCAGGAATCCCCATCTAATAAGCAAGACAAGCAGAGAGAAAACGAAAAGTCGTCTCAATCTGAAAAAGGGAAGAAACCGCCTCCGGGAGATGATATTTTTTCCCGCTGGAGACGCGGTGAACTGACAGATAAGGATCTGGAGAAGATAAAGAAGGATCAGGAAAAACAAAAGGCCGCATCGGCTGTACCGAAAGGAGATTGGCTGCCAAAGGGTGGGGGTGGGGCTAAGCATGCACAACCGAAAGAGAGCAGGAAAGGTCCTTCCAAAATTGAGCAGTATCAGAAAGAAGCCAAGGCAAAAGCTCAAAAATGGGATGACGTTCAAACCTGGAATAATAAAATGGTAGAGCGAACTAAAGCGCAATCTGATGAGATTTGGGAAGGTGTAAAAAAAGCTGGGAAGGGAAGGTAATTTCGTCTAGTTGTTATGGAGGTGTAAGATGGCATATTTCAATGAATTTCCGGAAAACCAACCGCAGGACAAACCGAAAATGGAAGAAGCTACCAGGAAAGGGGATGGCAGTGCTGCATCGAGTTGGAACGAACAGGCTGCCAGCCGAACAGACCGGACACTCAGCGCCCAGGAACAGGCAGAGAGAAAGAAAGTGGAAAGCATTCCCGGAGCTATTGGGCGCGGGTTTGACCGGGTCCCTACTGAACAAAATGTACGTGATTGGTACGATAAGCTTCCTGAAGCGGATAAGGAAGCTTTAAAAGATTCCACGCATCAGGTTGTACTCACCTGCACCGCCAGTCGCACAGGGGATGCCGGTTATAATGAGCGTCTAACAAAGCGAAGCGGCGAAACCTCAAAGCGGATTTTGCAGGAAAAATTAGGTGTGAAGGCAAATATAAAAATTGAAGCGCTTGGATATGACAAAGCTGCACCTGAGGGAGATGATGCTCTTATGAGGCAGGTGTTTGTGGATATTGTGCCACCGGAAAAGATCGAGATAAAAGAGCCGCTGGTGATAGAGGGTGATCCGCAAAAGGATCTTACCGAACCCCCAAAAAAGCCCAAAGGTTACGACCATGATAAAGAAATTCGGGACCGGCTGAAGGATATTCCGGATATCCTCAAAGGGAAGTTTGTGAAACAGATCCTTAAGGAAATTGGCAAGCTGGCGAAAACTTACCTGGAGGGTGTGGGCGAACTTAAGGAGGCAAATAAACGAGCGGCTGAATTAACGGGTATCGAGAATGCGATCAAGGTGACCACGCAAGACTGGCTCCATGGACGTGGTCCGCATATCACCGATGGCAAGCCTTATACACCTCAAGAATTCAAGGATCGTATGTATCCTGGTGATAAACGTAAAATGGCCGATGATATGAAGTGGTGCAAAATTGGCAATCGTGCAGGTGATCAGGATCTGGATCGCGGTTTCAAAATTGCAGCCGATGCCATTAACCAGGTGATGCGCCAGGCGAGTACACCTGAAGCGCGACAGGCAGCCTTACGAGGTTTTGCTGAAACGGTTCTTCCCAGGATTGCACGGAATCGGCAGCAGCGGTTAGCAGAGATCAAAGGCGAGAAATGAGTTGAATAACAGGTGGTTCAGATACCACATATAATCAGGAGGTACGATGAATAAAAATCCCGGGCAGAAACACCTGCAGGATATGATGGCTCGTTCGCAGAAACAAATGGCGAATCAACAAAAACACAGCATGCAGATGGCGTGGACACAGAAACAGCAGGAAGAGGCGCGCCGACTTGAGCAAGCTGGTCATGAGAATAAGAGCGGTGGGGGAACCACCACCAGGTGGCAGGGCAGCGGGTATTTCCAGGCAGACGAACGTTTCAGCAAGGTGGAGGCTGAAGTAGCCAGCTTGAAAAAGCAGTTTAAGGCTGGCCGTTTGAGCGAGGAAAAACTCAACGAGCAGCTCAATGATCTGATGGTCGAGGATGATAAAGGGGATTGGTGGATGATTGGCACGAAGTCTGATGCATGGTTCCGTTTTGATGGGCAGAACTGGGTGCAGTCCACGCCGCCAGGGCGTTGGGTACAGGGCAGCAGCGCCGCAACTGGCTCCAAAACATCGCAAGGGGAGCAGAAATCTCGTACAGGACGGCCTTTTGGAGCAATTGTTTTATTCCTTTTCCTGCTCGGGTTGTTTGCGGTGCTTGGTTACTTAGCTGGATGGTTTTTCGCCGAAGGTCTCGGTATGTATGAGGAGATACTTCCCGGCATTCCCGTTCCCACGGTTGTTATGTTTATTGTATGGATTTTTGGATTTTTCTTTGCCCTCAAACGTGCAAGCCGCACATGGCGCGGTTGGTGAGTTGAATATTGCTGAAAAGTGTTGAAGGATAGCTTTCTCTACCTAATAGGTTAAATTCGGATGATTAATCCAAATTTAACATTCAAAAGTTGAATTTTTATGCTACAATATGAGTGAAGGCAGCGCTTTTAGGATGCCCCCCTCATCCTAGGCGCTGTCTTTACTTGTTAATCAAAAGGCTGCTTCGAACGGAGCAGCCTTCTATTTGTTTTACTATTCACTATTCACAAATCAACAATTCACGGTTCTTTTACGCTTCCCTGAACTCCCCTTCCACAACATCCTCGTCACTCTGCTCTGTTTCGCTTTGTGGGGCTTGTGGTTCTGCACCAGTTTGTTGATAGGCAGCCTGGCCGATGGCCTGCAGGTCAGCCTGGAAGGCGTTGATCAGGGTCTGGATGTGTTCCTTATCTTCGCCTTCGATTGCTTCTCGCAGCTCTTTGACCTGGCTTTCGACTTTCTCTCGCTGATCAGGTGAGATTTTGTCTCCCATATCCTTGAGCAATTTCTCAGCCTGGTATGCCATGGTGTCACCCTGGTTCTTCAGCTCGATCAGGACTTTGCGCTGTTCGTCAGCCGTGCGGTTTTGTGCTGCTTCCTCAACCATTTTCTCAATATCCTTTTTGTCAAGGTTAGTAGAAGCTGTAATGGTTATCTTTTGTTCCTTACTGGTAGCCTTGTCTTTTGCAGTCACGTTGATGATACCGTTGGCATCAATGTCAAAGGTGACCTCAATTTGTGGAATGCCACGTGGCGCAGGGGGGAGACCGTCCAGACGGAAGCGTCCCAGGCTCATGTTGTCTGCAGCCATCGGGCGTTCACCTTGCAGGATATGCACATCAACGGAGGGCTGGTTATCCTGTGCGGTTGAAAACACCTCGGTCTTCATAATGGGAATGGTCGTATTGCGTTCGATCAGTGTCGTCATTACGCTTCCAAGGGTTTCAATACCAAGGGAAAGCGGGGTCACATCCAGCAAGAGGACGTCCTTCACATCGCCAGCCAGAACACCGCCCTGGATAGCAGCACCAATAGAAACCACCTCATCGGGGTTTACACTCTTATTGGGGTCCTTGCCGTTGGTCAGGTCACGTACCAGGTCCTGGATCATTGGCATACGAGTAGCACCGCCCACAAGGACGACTTCATCAATCTGATCAACGGTCATCTTTGCATCTTTGATAGCTGCCTGGAAGGGTCCACGTGCCCGCTCAACCAGGTGTGCCGTCATCTTTTCAAGTGTGGCACGGTTCAGCTTGAGCTGCAGGTGCTTGGGTCCGTTGGCATCCGCTGTGACGTAGGGTAGGTTGATCTCTGTCTCCATCATCGAGCTCAGTTCGATCTTGGCTTTTTCTGATGCTTCACGCAGTCGCTGTAGTGCCTGGCGATCCTGACGCAGGTCAATCCCCTGCTGCTTTTTAAACTCGTCAGCAGCCCAGTTGACAATCACTTCATCCCAGTCATCGCCGCCCAGGTGGGTGTCGCCGTTGGTTGCCCTAACTTCAATCACACCTTCTCCAACTTCCAGAAGGCTGACATCAAATGTGCCGCCGCCCAGGTCGAAAACTAGGATGACTTCGCTTTCTTTCTTGTCAAGGCCGTAAGCCAGGGCAGAAGCGGTGGGCTCGTTGATGATCCGCATCACTTCCAGCCCAGCGATCTTCCCGGCATCTTTTGTTGCCTGGCGCTGGCTGTCGTTGAAGTAAGCTGGAACAGTGATCACAGCTTTGGTGACCGGTTCACCGAGGTACGACTCTGCATCTGCCTTAAGCTTCTCAAGAACCATGGCAGAAATTTCCTGCGGTGTGTAGGTTTTATTGTTCACGGGGGTATGCACACGGGCATCGCCAGCAGACCCTTCAACAACCTTAAAAGGCACCATTTTCCGTTCGGTTTCAACTTCATCGTACCGCCGGCCCATGAAACGTTTAATGGAATAGATCGTGTTTTCTGAATTCACAACCGCCTGACGTTTGGCTGGTACACCGACCAGGCGTTCATTATTTTTTGTAAAGGCGACCACAGAGGGAAGTAAATTTGATCCTTCCGCTGTTGGGATCACTGTGGCTGAGCCGCCCTCGACCACGGAAACGACGCTGTTGGTCGTGCCCAGGTCAATACCGATAATTTTAGACATTTTTATTTCTCCTCAATATAAAACTTCTTTTACGTTTATGAGAATACTGAGGGAGTCATAGAAGAGTGTTAACAGAATATTTGATTATTGTTAGCGCGGAGAACCCAGGAAATTATGTTATTTTGGATAATGTGAATAAGATATGATATTCACCGTTTGAGTAGTTTGGTAGAGGATTAAGCTGAGTCCTTCTCCATTTTAACCATTTTATCAAAAGTGGATTGACGCAGTTTTTTGACCAGTTCTGCCTGGGCTTCACAAAAAACAGAATGCAGAGGGCAGTTGTCACCAAAGGAGCAGATGGAGGGATTTTGCACGCATTCATTGAGGGTAATCGAGCCATCAATAGCTTCAACCACATCAAGCAAGCTGATATCTTTGGGATCGCGTGCCAGGCGCACGCCGCCGTGAGCACCGCGGGAGGTGTTGATCAATCCAGCTATGTTTAATTGTGAGATGATCTTGGCCAGGAAAGAGGTTGGAATTTCCTGCGCTTGTGCGATTTTACTGGTTGCGACTCGATCGCCTGGTTTATCGTAGCAGCGGGAGAGGAAAAGAACGGCTCGGAGGGCATAGTCTGCCTGGTGCGTTATCTGCATAAGATGGTCTCTTTTCTAATCTTAATATAATATTTAGGTGAGAAGTTTTACATTTTTTAATTATTTATTTTTAATAAACAATTTCCATGAATAAGATATTAATCGTGTTAATACCTATTTTATCCAATTTAGAGAAAAATGTAAACTATGTCGGGGTTTAAGGTGAAAGGATAGTATGATTGGGAATTTGAAAATCAGGATTTTATGAGTTAATGTATATAGACACAAAGATATCATTCTCACAAGCTGGGAATGAATTTTCGAACTATGTTTGTGTTATAATATTTAGGAAATTCTCTAAAAAAACTTGCTGATTATTAGAAAGGAGGTGTTTGAAATAAGCAATAATCCCTGTATGTCAAAACTTTTTTTAAATAACAAAAGGAGATAGAAATGGAAAGAAAGAATATTTTATTAAGTTTGATGATTCTGTCAGCAGTATTGTTAGGTGTTGTTACTGCATGCACACCAGAAGCAACCCCTGAGGATGCAGCCCCTGAAGAGGAAACCCCAGAGGTGGAAGCGCTCGAAGAAACTGATAAGCTCGTGATTTATTCTCCCAACAGTGAGAATCTCTTGAATTCAACCATTCCAGTTTTTGAGGAAATGTATGGCGTTGAAGTGGAAGTGATCTCAGCTGGCACCGGTGAAGTGTTCAAACGCCTGCAAGGAGAAAAGAACAACCCATACGCAGACGTTGCGTACGGCGGCGCTTATGCAACCTATATGATCAACGAAGATCTCTTTGAAGAATACCTTTCTCCAAACAACAGCAACGTGATGGAAGCCTATCAGAATACAACTGGGTTTATAACCCCTTATGTTCTTGATGGGAGCATCATTCTGGTCAACAAAAGCCTGATCGGTGATATTGAAATTAAAGGCTATAAAGATCTTCTGAACCCTGACCTTGCTGGCAAAATTGTATCTGCCAACCCAACAGCATCTTCAAGTGCCTATGCACACCTGACCAATATGCTCAATGCGATTGGAGAATGGTGATTATGAGAGTGAAGAAGCCTGGGCGTTTCGTAGAAGACTTGTTTGCCCAAACCATTGTTATTGACAGCTCAAGCTCTGTTTGGAAAGGCGTTCGGGATGGTGAGTACACCGTTGGTCTTTCCTATGAGGACCCCAGTGTAACGCTCGTCCGTGATGGCGCGGATGTAGAGGTCATCTATATGGAAGAAGGCGTTGTGTACCTTCCAGCCGGTTCCGGCATCATAAAAGGCGCGAAGAACATGCTCAACGCTCAACGTTTTATCGATCTGATCATCTCTGAAGACATTCAGAATACATTCGGTACAACGCTGACCAACAGACCGGTCATGGCAGATGTTGCCACACCTGACTATATCACTCCCTTCGCTGATATCAATGTCATTCAGGAAGACATGGAGTACTGCTTCAAGAATAAAGAAGCCCTTCAGGATCACTTTAAAGAGATTTGGATATCCAATTAATTAATCCTGATATCGTATTTGGGAAGATGGAGCTCTGTTCAAAAACAGAGATCTATCTTCCCTCAATTTTATTATCGACCTTGGGAATAATTAGGAATTTCCATTTAGCAAGTTTTGGGCTGAAAGAACTTTTATTCTGAAGATTTTCAATTAACAGATCAAGAATTAATATCCCCAAATCCCTAAATGGAATATATGTATTATTCGAACATTGTTTCTGCACATATAATTCAAATAGGTTTTTTGTAGTTCACTTTGTAAGTTTGTTTCAGAGGAGAGATTAACATATGAGTGTTAATATCAAAATTAAAAAATGCTGTAAAAAAATTTGGTGATAATACCGTTATCTCAGATGTCTCTTTAGATATTAAAGATAAAGAATTATTTACACTGTTAGGACCGTCTGGATGTGGGAAAACAACACTTCTCAGGATGATTGCGGATTTAACTCGATTGAAGGGGGAGAGTTCTTTTTCAATGAGAAAAAGATCAACGATATGGAAGTCAGTCATCAGAAATATTGGCATGGTTTTTCAAAATTACGCCATATTCCCACATTATTCTGTACGACAGAATGTTGAGTTCGGATTAAAAATCGTAAATATGAGAAGGAAAAAATCATAAGCGAAGCAGATAAATTTCTAAAACTAATGCAAATATATGAGTTTAGAGATCGAAAACCTGAACAGCTTTCCGGTGGTCAGCAGCAGCGTGTTGCGTTGGCTCGAGCGCTTGTGATAAAGCCTGATGTCCTTTTGATGGATGAACCGCTTTCAAACCTTGATGCAAAACTGCGATTGGAAATGCGACAGGTGATTCGCGATATCCAAAAAGAAGTCGGTATCACGACGATTTACGTAACCCATGATCAGGAAGAGGCAATGGCTATATCTGACAGAATTGCTGTCATGAGTGACGGGGAAATTCAACAAATCGGAACACCACAAGAGATCTACCACAGACCAATTAATCAGTTTGTGGCAACTTTCATTGGGCGCACGAATTTTATAAAAGCACAATATTCTTCAAGGGACAGCCGCATTACGGTCGGGGATCATGAGATTCCGTTCAGCGGTCTCAGTATCAGTGAAGACAGCCCAGTCCTTTTGTCAATCCGACCAGAGGATTTTATTATGCATAAAGAGGATCAATCCGGCTTGAAAGGTCTTGTCAGAGATAGCTACTTTTTGGGTCTGAATACCCATCAATTGGTAGAGCTCTCGCATAATCAACAAATTATTGAGATCATCAAAAAATCAGCATTAGATGAGCCATTAGCGGTGGGAGAGGAAGTCACTTTATCCATTAAAAGCCACAAGATCAATGTTTTTTCAGATGACGGTTTGAAAAACCTTATATTGAAGGGCTAAACGAAGATGAAAAGAAAGAAGAAGTTTGATCTTTGGATAATAATTGGCTTAGTGTTATTAGGTCTCTATGGAGTATTCCTGATATTTCCAATGACAAATCTAATCACCCAGGCTGTTCGAGATAAGGAAACCGGAAAATTAACGCTTGCATATTTCGTAGAGTTCTTTAGTTCACCGTATTATTTTAATACGCTTTGGAATAGTTTTAAAGTTACGATTGCTGTTACCATTTTTACGCTGATAGTAGGAACGCCTTTAGGATATATTTTTACTCGGTATGAGATCAAAGGTAAGGGGGTATTGAGAGTGCTGATCATTCTCTCATCAATGTCTGCTCCTTTTATCGGCGCATATTCCTGGATACTTCTGTTGGGCCGAAGTGGTGTGATTACCCTTTTCTTCAAGAACAGTCTGGGGATAATCATTCCTGATATTTATGGTTTCGCTGGCATTCTTATTGTTTTAACCATGCAGCTTTACCCGTTGATTTTTCTTTATGTGTCCGGTGCCCTCAGCAATGTGGATAATTCCTTGTTGGAGGCTAGTGAAAATCTGGGCTGCTCCGGGATAAAGCGATTTTTCAAAATAACTATTCCTCTGATATCACCTACACTTTTTGCGGGGGGCTTGTTGGTTTTTATGAGAGCGTTGGCTGATTTCGGGACGCCAATGCTCATTGGTGAAGGCTATCGAACCTTCCCTGTGACTATATTTTAATGAATTCATTAGTGAGATCGGCGGGGATGACGGATTTGCGGCTGCAATATCTATTATCGCAATCGTTATTACAACCCTGGTTTTCCTGGCACAGCAGTATGTAACGATGCGAAAAACCTTCAGCATGAGTTCACTGAACAAGATCAGGCCCAAGAAGGCCACAGGAATAAAACAAGTTCTGATCCATATTTACTCGTACGTGCTGGTGGGTATTTCAATTCTTCCGCAGGTTTATATTTTCTACACGTCCTTTAAAAATGTACAGGGGTTAACCTTTGCGCCGGGATATTCTTTCCAAAGTTATATCGATGCTTTTGATAAAGTCGGCAAAGCAATTTCGAATACATTGGTTATTCCTGGTATATCGCTTGTTATAGTTGTATTCCTGGCGGTACTACTGGCATATATATCAATTCGACGAGTCAGTGCCCTTTCGAAGGTGTTGGATTCTGTTTCAATGGTGCCTTATATTATTCCTGGTTCGGTTATCGGTATCACCTTGCTCATTGCATTCAATAAACCCCCAATCATATTAAGCGGTACATTGACGATCATGGTGATTGGTCTGGTAATTCGAAGAATGCCGTACACGATCCGGTCAACTGCGGCAATATTGCAGCAAATTCCGATGAGCATTGAGGAGGCTGCTCTGAGTTTGGGCAGCTCGAAAATGAACACGTTTTACAAGATCACAATGCCAATGATGGCTGCAGGGATATTTTCTGGGGCAATTCTTAGCTGGATTACGATGATCAGTGAGCTATCAACCGCGATCCTTTTGTATACTGCCCGGACAAGAACTTTGACAGTGGAGATCTATACACAGATCATACGCGGTAATTATGGTATCTCGGCAGCATTAGCAACGATATTGACATTGTTGACGGTCATATCCTTGTTGATTTTCAACCGAATATCCAAAGGTGAAAACTTAGCGATGTAGTTTTGATTTTCTTTCTCGTTTATAGGGTGAGTGAAACCTGCTGATGTGCAGCTCAAAAAAGATGATTGTTTTTGAGCTGCTTTTTTTATTATGATACGCAATTGGAGGGGATCAGTTGCAATGAAAGAATCTCTTGAGATTACTCGTTACTCCGCTTCACAACAATATTTTTCACTCCGTCCGCATTGATAAATTTTAGTGTGCGATCAAGAATGGATCGCACAATTTACCAAGAGGCAATCAGGAAAAAGAGTTAAAGAGAGATTGCCACCTCACATCCTTCGGATGATCGTCGCAACGACAGAATTATTGTAGAGGCGAGGCACGTCTCGCCTCATGCAGATTTGACCTCACTCGGAAATCACTTTTGGATTAACTGGCAAGAACAAATGATGAATTCGTCCATACAGACTTTGACGATGATCAATCCCCAGCCACTCATCCATCGACCTGAGGACCGGTTCCCATTCTTTTGCTGATTGTGGGCACTCTGCATTTTGCCGTTTATCCCCATAGAAATAGATTGAGAGCAGCCGTGCAGGTATAGGGGGATCGCATTCCTTCATCAAGAAATATAGCACTGCAAGGCGATTGGCATACTGGTAATAAGGCGAAAGCCAGTTATCAACAGATTGGTTTGTCCCCCAAAGGCAATTTTTGATTTCTTCAAGCGAGGATCTGAATCTTTGCTTTACTGCGCTCGCTTTTCGCACGACATGAACTCTGTAGTTCCTTGATATGGGCTTTGGCTTCTACCAATAACCATTCTTCCTTTCCATCCACAAATATCTTTCCAACAGCATCCCAATTCTGTGCACTGCCCGATTGCGGCCAGAACGCATACCACCTTCGCTGGACATCAGGGTTATCAATGAACTCAAGCCCGACCAGTTCCTTATCCCTTTTCAAGGGGGCGTTGTCTTTGGAATAACCAAAATCCAACCAATCTAGTTGTTGTCCACCAATCAAGTTCAAGATCTGTTCGTTGAGGCAACCGCGATGATAACCAAGATACCTGAGCAGATGCCACTCGCTACCATAGCCATATCCAATTTTTCCCATCTTTTTCTCCAATCATCCAATTTACATTTTTGTGAATTAAAACACCTATATGACAAGACCGATTAATTCATTATAAGACGCATCGGCTTCAGTTCGTTCACAATGCCTGGTCATAACGAGATAGCCACCTCACATCCTTCGGATCATCGCCTGCGGCTTATTCCGCTTGGCACTTCGCTGATGTAACTTGAAGGTACTCAGCTTGTCGCAATGACAAGATTATCGTGGAGGACAGGCTTATCTTCGTTTCTCGACACATTGTGCTTATCCCCTACGCATATGACCTGAACCCTAACTCCTGTATATATGGTTTTTGATCCACAAATACCTGATACCTGATTCCCTGATACCATACGTTTTCATTTATAATAATCCCATGACCACTTTCAGCTATTTCCATCCCATATCCGTACGCTATGGCGACTTGGACCCGCAGGGGCATGTCAACAATACCGTTTACTTAACCTACCTGGAAAGTGCACGTCTCGGCTACTACCAGCAGGTCGGTATCTATCACCCTGACTCGCGCATCCTCACCGGGATGGTGGTGGTGCACAATGAGATAGACTACCTGGCACCTATCCGCTTCGGTCAGGCTGTCCGCGTGGGACTGCGTGTTGAGCGCACTGGGACGAAATCCATCACCTTTGCCTTCCAGATCGAAAATGAAGCAGATGGCACACCCTTTGCCCGCGGAAAATCCGTGATGGTGGCTTATGATAACACGACCGAGCAGGGGGTACCCATCCCGGATGCCTGGCGGGAGCAGATCAACCAGTTTGAAGAAATGAGAAAAACAGAATGAAATTACCTGAAATCAATACCGAAGGAATGCTCAGCTTCCTTGTGCAACTACTGAACACACCCAGTCCAACGGGCTTCACGGAAAAGGCGATTAAACTGTGTGAGGAAACGCTTGAAACGGTGCCGGGCATAGCGATGAAGCGCACAAATAAAGGGGCGCTGGTTGCAACCCTGCCTGGTCAATCAGGAGACGGCGGCTGGCGGGCGCTAACAGCCCATGTGGACACGCTGGGCGCGATGGTTAAGGAAATCAAATCCAACGGCCGGCTGAAGATGAGCAAACTGGGGGGCTTTGCCTGGAGTTCTGTCGAAGGTGAAGGTGTGACAGTCTTCACACAGGATGGACAGACAGTTCGCGGCTCGATCCTGATCAACAAAGCCTCCAGCCATGTTTACGGTCAGGAGGTCACGAAAACAGAACGCAATGATGCCACGATGGAAATCCGATTGGACGCTTGCACACAGAATGCACAGGAAACGGAGGATTTGGGGATCAACGTGGGAGACTTCGTCGTATTTGACCCACGGGTAGAAGTAACTAATGGGTTTGTGCGCTCACGCCACCTGGATGACAAGGCCTGTGTTGCCAATATGATCTTCGCCGTAAAGGCGATCGTAGATGCCGGGATGAAACCCAAAACCACTACTATCCTGCATGTCAGCAACTACGAAGAGGTTGGGCATGGGGCCGCAGCCGGGATCCCACCTCAGGTGACGGAATTGATCTCGGTGGATATGGCCGCAGTGGGAGATGGACAGGCGTCGGATGAATTCCACGCCACCTTGTGTGTGAAGGATTCCGGTGGGCCATATCATTTTGACCTCAATAAGAAAATGAGGCACCTGGCTGAGGAGTATGAGATTCCTTACAAAACGGATATTTATCCCCATTACGGTTCGGATGGGGAAGCTTTCTGGCGTGCGGGGGGCGATGTGGCAGTGGCGTTGATCGGTCCCGGCGTGGACGCCTCGCATAATTATGAGCGGACGCATATGGAAGCACTGGAAGCCACAACAAAGTGGTGTTTGGCATATTTGCTGGCGTAAGCAGAGCGGGATGTTTCCGTCAATATTTTGATGGTGCGGTGAAATCCTCACCACACATAACGGATCTGTTTTTAGATTAATAGAAATATATAAATGCAAACGGCTGGTTGTTATTTCACCAGCCGTTTGATTCTTGAGGAGAAACGAAATGAAACGAAACTTACTCGGCAGGAGGAAGCAGTACGACATCGATCACATGGATCACGCCGTTGTCAGCGATGATATCGGTGATGATGACCTGTGATTCTTCATTGAGGTAAACCATGCCATCTTCGACCATGATGCTGACTTTCTCACCCTGAAGCGTTTCAGCTTCTTCGAGCATCACAACATCTTCCGCCAGAACTTTGCCATCTACCACGTGGTAAAGGAGGATATCGGTCAATGCGGGGATGTCTTCCAACAGTGCTGCAACCGTTCCTTCAGGCAATTTGGCAAAAGCGTTGTCTGTGGGGGCGAAGACAGTAAAGAGGCCGTCGCTGGAGAGTGTCTCTGCCAGACCTGCTTCTGTCACTGCAGTAACCAGGGTGGTGAATCGCCCATCTGCGACTGCGATGTCTACGATGGAGCCAACAGATTCAGCAGGTAATAGCACTGTATCGATGACGTGGATCACACCATTGTCAGCTTTGATGTCGGTGATGATAACCTGGGCATCATTGATGTAGACCATGCCGTCCATGACCTTGATCTGGAGGAATTTCTCATTTAATGCTTTGGCGCTGTTCAGTGAAACGACCTGTTCTGCCATGACTTCACCGGAAACAACGTGGTAAAGCAAGATGTCAGTCAGGGCAGGAATATCTTCTAGCAGAGCTTCAACCGTGCCTTCAGGCAATTTGGCGAAGGCATCGTCTGTAGGAGCGAAGACCGTGAAGGGTCCTTCCCCTGCCAGTGTTTCTGCAAGGTCTGCAGCTTGCAGGGCGGCAACGAGAGTCTCGAAGCGGCCGTCTGCAACAGCGATATCAACGATTGAGCCGAGTGGTTCTTCAGGCAGCAACACGGTGTCGATGACGTGGATCACGCCGTTGTCAGCCATAATATCGGTGATAATGACTTCGGATTCATTGATGAAAACTTTACCGTCTTCAACTTTTATAGCGACATTTTCACCTAAAAGTGTTTCAGCACTTTCAAGAGAAACGACAGCTTCAGCCAGGACTTCACCTGAAACAACGTGGTAGAGCAGAATGTCGGTCAGTGCAGGAATGTCCTCTAAGAGGGCTTCGACTGTGCCTTCCGGCAATTTTGCGAATGCATCGTCTGTGGGGGCAAAGACTGTGAAGGGACCGTCTCCGGAGAGCGTCTCAGCTAATCCAGCTTCGGTGACTGCCGTTACCAATGTCTCAAATCGACCATCAGCAACAGCGATGTCGACGATGGTACCGAGGGGTTCAGGCATAGCCTCTTCCTCAGGTTCTTCCATTGGTTCATCTTCTGTTTCTTCCATTGGCATGGGGGTGGGTTCTGGTGCTGGTTCAGGTGCGGCAGCTGGCGCACATGCAGCCAGGACAATTGCAGCGATAACCAGAATGGATAGGGACAATAGGGATTTCTTGTAAAACATTTTATACTCCTTTTCTTATTTGTTTTTTTGTTTATCTGAAATTGAGTTTATGACAGATCAACGTCCAATTCAAAAATTTGTACAACCTTTGTATAAATTCGTTCTTCTGTCTATATAGATAAAAGTGTTGTATACTCCTTATGCGATGCCAGATTTATCACATAGCTTGAGAGTGCAGGACATAGGATTTCTAAAAATTATTGCATCCTTCTGGGGTGTTGACCTCAAGGCGCCTGATGCCCAAACAGCGCTGCCAATCCTGGTGCGCAAGCTCATTGATCCAGTATTGGTGGTGGAAGTCGTGGGGGTGTTGGATGAGGATGTTCGCCAGGCACTGGATGAATTGATCCTTCATTCCGGCAGGATGCCATGGAGTCGATTCATACAGGCATTTGGCAAGTTTAGGGAGATGGGGCCGGGCAAGCGCGACAGGGAGAAACCCTATCTTGATCCTCAATCCCCAACGGAAGCACTCTGGTATCGGGGGTTGATCGGGCGTGATTTCCTCCGCTCAGGGGGGAATCTTCAAGAGTGTGCTTACATCCCTGATGATTTCCTTTCACTGATGCCGCTGGTTGTTCCCAAAGGACCAAAACTGCCAGGCAGGGCAGCCTCTCCCGGGGAAGCAGCGCATATCCTGCCTGCCAATGATCGAATATTGGATCACGCCTGTACGCTGCTGGCAGCACTTCGCCTTGAAGACCCTCAGCGTTCCCCTGCTGTGGAGGGTTGGCAGCCACCTGTCGAAGTCGTACATGGCCTGCTAGGGGCGATGAAGCTGGTCAATTCAAATGACAAGCCTGTTCCCGAAGCTGCTCGCACATTCCTTAAAATGCCGCGTGGAAAAGCCCTTGCTTGGCTGGTGGGGGGCTGGCGAGAATCTGCCCTATTCAATGAACTGCGTCTGATGCCGGGGATCATTTGCGAGGGGGCATGGCGTAACGATCCTGTGCAGGCACGTGAAAAAGTTTTGGCTCTGCTCAGTGAGGTACCTGAAAACGCATGGTGGCACATTGATTCGTTCATTGAGGCTATTTTTGAACGTGAGCCGGATTTCCAGAGGCCTGCCGGCGATTATGATACCTGGCTGATAAGGGAGGCAGAGACCGACCAGTCCCTGGTAGGTTTTGCACACTGGCAAGCCATTGATGGTGCGCTTGTGCGATATTTGATCACCGGACCTATGCATTGGTTAGGGTTGATCGATTTAGCCTCACCGGATGAAGATAGCACACCCAAAGCATTTCGTTTTTCTGATTGGGCTGCCCGGCTTATGTTAGGGAAGCCGATAGAGGAACTCCCTGCTGAGGAGCAGCCCATTGTTGTATCCTCAGAAGGAATCATTGAAGCCAGCCGATTGTCTTCCAGGTTAGCACGCTATCAGATTTCCCGTTTCTGTTTGTGGGTGGATGAAGCCGATAATGCCTATACCTATCAACTCTCCCCGGAATCACTCAGGAAAGCTGCCTCTCAGGGGTTGAAGGTCACACATCTGGAAACACTTCTAAAGAAATTCGGCGAATCGCTGCCTCCTTCGTTGATTGATGCGCTGCGCCACTGGGAAAAGAATGGGGGTCAGGTGCGGATACATCCGGGCGTGATCTTACGGGTGGAATCCCCGAAAATTTTGCAAGCACTGAGAGATTCTCCTGCAGGGCGGTATATGGAGGACCCACTTGGTCCCACATCAGCCCTCATCCACCCGGATACGGTGGAGAAAGTCGCAGCAGCCCTGGCCAGGCTGGGTTACCTCAGCGATATAGAATTCGATGATGAGGAAATGACAGGTGAATCATGAGACCTGATTTGAAGAACCCGAACCGACCTCAGAGAAATGGTCCACGCCATCCACTTTCATTGACGATTGTCACCCTCATATTTATTATTTGGATGATCCTGGGTTGGTTGCGGTTTTCTGAAGTTCTTTTGCAGTGGGCACTGATTGAAGAGTTTTTATCTCCCAGTACCTTCTGGTATTTGGTTGGTGCGGGTTTGATCTGGGGATTGGCGGGCTTTCCGGTTCTGCTGGGGCTTGTGATTCGTGCAGGTTGGACGATCAAATTAATCTGGATAGCTGGACTGCTTTACCCGGCAGTCTATTGGTTTGAGAGGCTTTTCTTGTGGAAGGACCCAGGTGCACAGGCGAACTGGCCTTTCATGCTGGTTCTTACGTTGATTTGGTTGGGCATCCTGACCTGGGTTTCACTGTCAAATCGTGTCAGGCAGTCCCTGAAGAAACCTCATGCAGATGAAGAAGGAGGTTGATGATTATGGAAGATATGGAAAGAGAAATTAAATTTTATATTCAAGATTTACCGGCGGTTGCTGAAAAGCTGAAGCTTTGCGGTGCTGAACTCACCCGCCCCCGGATTCTGGAACGCAACCTGCGATTGGACACAACTGAGAGAACCTTGATGCAGAAGGGCAGGATGCTGAGACTTCGTCAGGACGATCGTGTGCGTATCACCTATAAAGCAAATGCACGCATTGAAGATGGCGTCATTGCCCGGACAGAAATTGAGTTTGGTGCAGACGACATTGAAAAAGCTCGCAGGCTTTTTGAAGGATTGGGGTACCAGGTGGTGGTGACCTACGAGAAATACCGTCGTGAATATCAGTTAGGGGATGTCACGGTAATGCTTGACGAACTGCCCTTCGGGGATTTTTTGGAAATTGAAGCCTCCAACAATACCCTCATTGAAGGGGTAGCCATGATCCTTGGTTTGGATTGGGCAAAGGGGATCAACACGAACTACCTGGGGCTAATGCAAATCGTGAAAACAAATTTGGGCTTACCGTTTGATGATTTGATTTTTGAAAATTTTCAGGACCTGGACGTTACTCCATTGGACCTGATGGTTGAACCAGCAGATATCTGAAGGCGGTGCACCTATGGAAAAAGCGTTTTACCTGCAGCGTTTGCCAATAATAAGAAAGGGATTGTTATCAGTCCTGGATGGATTCCATGATGAGGACCTGTCCTATTCACCGGTTGTGGGGGGCTGGAGGACAGGGCGAATTATGCTGCACATCAGCAGCGCTGCCGATTACTGGCTGCACAGCGGCATACTCAGTTCGACCAATGCTTATCAGAACGGTGACGCCCCACTCGAAATTTATCCATCCCTGGATGCCATTCGAGCCACCCTGGCAGAAGAGCACCAGCGGACGATGTTGCTGCTTGAGGGATTTGACATGCAAGATTGGAATCAACCCTTTCGTTACCCGGATGGGTATGATTACACACCCGCATGGGTTTTCTGGCATGTGCTTGAACATGAGATCCATCATCGGGGAGAGCTTTCCCTGATCCTGGGCTTGTTGGACCGGGAGGGGCTGGACGTCTGAGGTGGTGATGAGGTTCTTCTGGAAAGTATGAAAACGACCGAATAGCAGGAGTATGAAATGGAAATATGGAAAACGATCAAACGGGAAGTCATCCTGGATATGTCACCGCATCTCAAGGTAGAAAAGCATCAGATCCAGCTGCCTGATGGGGAAATCATCGATGATTGGCCGTGGTTGGTCACGCCTAATTATGTGAATGTCGTCGCTATCTCCGAAGATAATGACTACCTGTGTTTCCGGCAAACGAAATATAGTGTGAAGGGATCCAGCCTGGCGCCGGTGGGCGGGTATATCGAGCCTGGTGAAACCCCGCTGGCTGCAGCAAAGCGTGAGCTGCTTGAAGAAACAGGCTATGAAGCACGTTTGTGGGAAAGTCTGGGGCAGTTTTCGGTCGATGGCAATAGGGGGAACGGTGTGGCGTTCTTTTTTCTCGCCAGGGAGGCCCATCCTATCGCTGAAATTGACGCAGATGACCTGGAAGAACAGGTGCTGTTGAAGCTTTCCCGGGTTGAGGTTGAGGCTGCTGTGGCGAGGGGTGCTTTTAAACTGCTGCCGTGGCAGGCGGTGATGGCGCTAGCGCTGCTGCGGTTTTAACGAGCAGCGACCTTGCTTGAGCCTTCAGGAGGAGATAGGTCGTTTGCCTATATTAAGGTGTTGTAGTCTTCAAAATTTATATGGTGCGCACAAGTGCGGTGCACACCCTATTTAAAATAAGTTACTTAATCGAATAATTTCAATATCGTTAATGCTTAAATTGATCTAACCTTCTGTTTCTTCCCCCGCAGAAAGAAGAAATAATACATTCCGATGGCAACGATATACAGGAATATCGTTCCGATGAACGGCGGCCCAAAGCCATACTGCACCTGCATCCAACCGCTGAGGGTTGGGCTGAAAGCACGGCCGAAACTGTGCACCATGCTGTTAAGGCTGGCGACCATGGCGCGTAACTCAGTATCCACCTGTTCCATCACAAAGGTCTGATATATAGGGGAGCTCATGTTCATCAGGGTCAGCCTGACGTAATACCCCAAGGCACTGAGGCCGAAGTTTGGAGCGAACCCCAGTATGATCAGGAAGGGAATTGAGAGTGCCTGGCTCAGGAAAATAACCTTCATCTTACCAAATCTGTCTGCGAAGACTGGGGCGAGAAGCAGTCCGATGCCCATCGCAAGCGAACCCCAGGCAAACATAACACCAACGACCGGGTCAGGCTGTTGATGCACTTTGCTGAAGAAGATATTCATGAACGGCATGATCAGTCCAGCCCCAATGGATGTAATGAACATGGGGAGGAGTAATTTTGTGAGCATCCCGGGGTGCTTGCGTGCAAAAGATAATGGTGCAAAGACCGCTCGATCGTCTGGGGCAATATAATTTCGTTTGATAAGGGCTCTCGGCACAATCGTCAGGAAAACAAGCAATCCAGCTACGCTGATCGCCCAGGTATAGGCGGTTGAACTGACCGCACTAACATTCATCATCCTACCAAACCAGGTCGGCAGATAACCTCCGATCCAATCGCCAACAGAGAAAGCTGCCATACGCAATCCTGAGCTCATACTGAACAGGTAGGTGCGTTCAACTTCGGTGCTGTTTTCCATCAGGAATGGTCCGCTGACCACGCTTCCCAGGCTGGAACCGATGCCCATTAGGATATTCATGGCGATAAGCATCCCCACAGAAGGGGAATTGACCATCAAAATCATGGATGGTCCGATCAATAAGCCTGAAATGACCAGGGAGCGCTTTCTGCCAAGAAAATCAGCAAGGTAACCCATCGGCAGGGCAGCGATCAACACTGTCATGCTGCTGATGGTCGAAAGTAATCCCATGAACGTTTCTTCATAGCCCAGGCTGCGCAGGAAGAAATTGAACAGGATGCGGTGGATGCCAAAACCCGCACCGAAGATCATGATGCTGATCAAATATTTTCGTGCGTTTGGACTGAAGGCTTTGACCCTCTGGATATAGGTACTGATGGCTCCGTCAGTGCTTTGCTTGGATGAGTTGTTCATTGATAAATCGAGAAATCTCCTGCCAGGAATTCAATATGATGGGCCATTTTAATTCGATGCTTCTTCTGCGCAGGTCAAGCGCCTTTATGTCTGGGGAGAAACTTGAGATTTCCCAACCCAATGATATTCAAACCGGAAAATGGATATGGAATAGTCTTTTGCTGACTGCAAACGTGTTTGATATTATTCTACTGCTGCACACAAGTCAACTGCATGTTAAACAGTAAGTGGAATCCTGTTTATTTTCCTGGCTGATGAAAGCACCTCACCTGTTCAGATCATTTCAGCGATGTTAGAATTAATCGAAGCAAATTTCATTAGTCTGGAATACGGTCATGTCATTCTTTCAACGGATAAAAGAAAAAACGTCATTGGGTTGGATTGGGTGGCTCGTCTTGGTCCTCCTGATCGGTTTATCTGTTGCCGGCGCATTCTTTGTCAATCAGTACGTCCGTCATCTTGTTGCCACGAATGAGACTTTTTCCCTGCCTGGTGACCCGGTGATCGTTGAACCGGAGGATGAAGAGGACAAGGAAGGTGATCCTTCAGAAGAAGAAGGAGACACAGTCGAAACACCGGCAGACCCGGAAGCTGCACTGCCTGACCCTGACCCCTGGGATGGCACAAGCCGAGTCAACGTCCTGGTGATGGGATTGGACCTGCGTGATGAAGAAGCAGGGGAAAAAGCGCCGCGTTCAGATACGATGATCCTGTTGAGCATGGATCCATTGAATGACACGGCTGCCGCCATCGCCATCCCCCGCGATATGTGGGTGGCTGTGCCGGGATTTGGCAACTACAAGATCAATACCGCATTTCGGTTTGGCGAATTGTATAATATCCCTGGTGGCGGACCTGAACTGGCTTCCCGAACGGTAGAAGAGTTCCTTGGGGTCCCGGTTCATTTTTATGTCCAGGTTGACTTCCAGGCTTTTGTGGATTTTATTGATCATATCAAGGGCATCAAGGTGACCTTTGATGAACCCTACACCATTGACCGCCGCGGCAAGTGGAATACTGTTATCCTGGAGCCGGGCACTTACGTGTTGGATGGGGAATATGCCCTGGCATATGCCCGGGATCGTAAGTCAGATGGGGATGATTTTGACCGCTCCAGCCGGCAGCTGGAGGTGATCCTCCTGATCCGCCAGCGAATCTTAAAATTTGACATGCTCCCCACAATGGTGTTGAACGCGCCGGCGATATACGAAGACCTCTCCTCGGGAATCCGCACCAATATGAGCCTGAACCAGGTGATCCAGCTGGCGTGGAAAGCCAAGGAAATCCGACTCTGGGACATGGATATGGTTGTGATCGGCCCTGAGCATATTACATTTGGCAAATCCCCGGATGGGCTTGAAATCCTCGTACCGATTCCGGATAAGATCCGCTTGCTTCGTGATGAGGTCTTCGGAAGTGAGGGCTTGCTGGCACCAACAGAGTCTGAAGACAAACTTGCGCTGGTTCATGAAGAGAATGCACGTATTATGCTGCTGAATGCCAGCTACCTGCCTGACCTGGCCGAAAGGACAGCAGTCTGGCTGAGCGACCAGGGCTTTAATGTGACAGGGACGGGTAATGCACAATCAACGACTATTTCGACGGTTGACCTGCAGGGCACCACGCCCCATGCGCTGAGCTGGCTGGTAGAGACCTTTGGCATGACCACCGGGCATATTGACTATCGCTATGCACCAGACGCAGATGCAGATATTGTTTTGATATTGGGGGACGATTGGGCGAACAACAACCCGATCCAGTGATTTACCTATCCTAACTCAAAATGAGAGAACCCAACCAGGGTATTTATGTGGATTTGCTAAAAGAAACCCAAGGGTTATAATCTGTCTATGCCGAGAAACAGCATGGTGACCCCTAAAAAGCACAAAATCAGCAAACTTTTGAAAATCCTTATCATCTTGATCGGATTAGCTGGACTTGCTGTGGGGGTGTATTTCATCCCGCCGGTGCATGACCGCCTGTCCTGGCGGTTGGTTAACTTACGGGCAAAGATATTTTATTTTTTCAATCCACCAGAAGATGTGTCTTTCTCACCTGAGCAGCAGGCGGAGATGGACAATGTTGTCGGCAAGACCCAAACAGCTATGGTGCCAACCAGCACAGCAACAATTCCGCCAACGATCACACCCACTAATTTCGTCAGTCCAACAACCACTCAAACAGCAACCCCTACGCCTTCCCCAACCCCCATCCCCGAGAAAGTTCGGCTTGAAGGGGTGGTACATGAATTTCAAAAATTTAACAACTGCGGACCGGCTAACCTTTCGATGGCACTCTCATATTGGGGTTGGGAGGGAGACCAGTTCGTTACGGCAGACTACCTCAAACCGGTGCAGGAAGATCGCAACGTGATGCCTTATGAAATGGTTGATTATGTCAACTTAGAGACAAGGTTTTCCGCTCTTATGCGTGCAGGCGGTGATATTGATTTGATCAAACGCTTTGTCGCTGCCGGCTTCCCAGTGCTGATCGAAAGGGGATTCAAGGAAGAGGTCCCCAATGAATATTGGATGGGGCATTATGCTGTGATCACGGCTTATGATGACAGCAAGGAGCAATTCCTGATCCAGGATTCCTATGTCATGGAAGATTATCCCAATGATTATGATTTTATTGAACGGCACTGGCGAGCGTTCAATTATGTTTATTTGATTGTCTATCCTCCGGATAGAGAAGCTGAAGTTCTCCAGATTCTTGGTCCTCATGCTGATGAAACCTATAACTACCAACATGCTGCCCAAAAGGCTGTGGATGAAATCGATACGCAAAAGGGATTGGAGCAATTCTTTGCCTGGTTCAATTATGGGACCAACCTGATGTATCTGGGGGATTATTATGGGTCAGCGCAGGCATACGACCAGGCATATGAACTCTATGCAAATCTTGCCTCCAAGCCCTGGAGGATCACCTGGTATCAGACGGGTCCTTATTTTGCATACTACTACACCGGTCGCTACCAGGATGTGATCGATCTGGCAGATATAACATTGAGTTATTCATCTGTGCAGCCCTCAATCGAGGAATCCTGGGTATGGCGCGGACGGGCGAAGGTTGCCCTGGGGGATGTTGAGGGGGGGATTGAAGATTTCCGTACGGCTCTGGAATGGCATCCAGGCTGGTGGGTGGCGGAGCAGGAACTGCGCAATTTGGGTGTTGAGCCATAAGGAGTAGGGTTTAACCCGCCTTGCTTGGATTTTATGGGAATTAATCAAAAAGCAGACTAACGTCTGCACTCCAAAATAATGAATGGAGTGAGGGCTTCAGCCCGATTGGTTAAATCATAGAAAAAACACAAAATACGTAGACTGAGCTACGCACTATCGAGTCTGCACTTTATAATTCTCAATTCCAATTTGCTTAACAGCCTTCTTGAAAATATAATAATTCATATCAACAATATCAAATTAACCACATCTTAAAGGAGACAATACGATGTTCCATAAATTAGCTCAAAAATTAGACCAGCACCACCCTATCGACACCGTTCAGGCGCACTGCGACATCCCCTGCGGAATCTATGACCCACATCATGCACAGGTCGGTGCCCTGACTGTGATCCGGATGGTGGACCTGATCGACAGCGTTGTGAAAACCCATGGGTCAGGAGACACGGCTGAATTCATTAACAGCATGGCACGTTACATTGCCGTCAAGGAAGAACACGCTGAACTCACCAAACATGAGGTTCGTGTGATCTGGGGCGATTTCATGAAGGAAGCCCACGTTGAAGAATATCCACAGCTTCCGGGTCTGGTGCATAAGATCATGAAACTTGGCTCAAAGTGCCGTCAGACGGTGAACCGCGAGACAGCCCTCGCTCTGCTTGACGCAGTGAATGAATTTGCCGGGATCTTCTGGCAGATCAAAGGGATTGAGACAAAAGTCGTCAAATCACCGTATTCCGTCAAAGAAGACGTCGTTCAGCCTGTTCTCTAAAGTGATGCTGCGTCTGTTCAAAATCCAGGGACACAGCCTTTATCCGGATTATCGCGAAGGTGAGTATGTCCTCTCTGCGAGGGTTCCCTTTCCATCCGGCAAGATCAAGGTTGGGGATGTGATCGTTTTTCAGCAGCCCGGTTACGGCAAGCTGATCAAACGGGTCAAGCGAGTTGTGGATGATGGGCATGCTTTCGACGTGCGCGGCACGCAGGTAGAAAGCACTGACAGCCGGAATTTTGGACCGGTACGGCATAAAAATGTATCCGGGAAAGTCATTTGGCACATCAAGCGGGACTAACTGAAAATGGGAAGTCGCCAGGTGTGAAAGGGGACCTTCTCTTACTGATCACGGCCGCCATATGGGGTTTTGCCTTTGTCGCACAGCGCGTTGGCATGGCTCATATGGGGCCGTTTACGTTTAATGCCCTGCGATTCAGTATGGGCGCACTGGCATTGCTGCCATTTATGCTTTGGAGGGGCAGGCGTGAAGGAAGCAAATCTAATTTAACATCCAAACAACTCATCTGGCCAGGGCTTCTAACAGGATTGTCTTTATTTGGTGGTGCCTCCCTGCAGCAGATTGGGCTGGTTGGGACCAGCGCGGGTAAAGCTGGTTTTATTACCGGACTTTACGTGATCCTTGTACCGCTTTTGGGTTTGTTTTTAGGGATGCGTACCCATCCAGCACATTGGATCGGTGCTGCTTTGGCTGTGCCAGGACTTTATTTCCTCTCTGTTCAGGCTGATTTCACAGTTTCCACCTCCGATCTGATCGTTTTGGCTGGAGCTTTCCTGTGGGCGGTGCATGTGCAACTGATCACACGCTTTGCAGAAGAGGTTGGTCCACTGCGATTGGCAGTTATCCAGGCGGCAGTATGCGGAGTCCTCAGCGGGATAGCCGCCTTGATATTCGAAACCATAAGCTTTGACGGTATCCTGGATGGCCTCTGGCCGATCCTCTACGGGGCTTTTCTTTCAGTGGGTATCGCTTACACGCTGCAGGTGGTTGCCCAGCGCACAGCAGACCCTACGCATGCTGTGATTATCCTCAGTCTGGAGAGCGTTTTTGCCGGGCTGGGTGGCTGGTTCCTGCTGAATGAATTATTTTCCCTAAGAGATTTCATTGGCAGTGGGCTCATGTTGTTGGGTATGTTCGTTTCTCAATTATTTGGTCACGCTAAAGAAAAAGAACCCTCTTGAAAATTGGTCTTGCAAGTCTTCCAAAACATCATTATTTTTAAACGGTGATTATTCGTATAGAACCTAATTCAGGCTGAATCTATAATAATCAGCACTTTATGAATATAATTGGTGAGATAGAAAAGACACATCCATTACACGATAGGTTTATTTTTGGAATTCAAAGAATTTTCTGAAAACGTCAGGTCTTTGCTGGGTTTGGATCTCAATCGCAGCCAGCTTGAGGCTTTAGGGCATTACGAAGCAGAGTTGCTCTCTTGGAATCAGCGAATCAACCTGACGGCGATAAAAGATTCAGCAGGGGTGAGAGTCAAACACTTCCTTGATTCGTTAACGATTTTGAAAGCCTGGGAACGGCAGAACCCCCCGGAGCGGCTGATTGATATTGGCACCGGCGCAGGATTTCCGGGTTTGGTGTTGAAACTGGTCTGGTCCAATACGCAGGTTACCCTGGTGGAATCTGTACGCAAAAAGGCTGATTTCTGCTGCCACATTGTTGATCAATTAGGGATGAGCGGGGTTGAGGTGCTTACCGAAAGAGCCGAGGTCGTGGGGCAGGATCCGGATCACCGGCATGCATATGACCTCGCTGTCGCTCGTGCGGTTGCACGCATGCCAATTCTGATGGAATACTTGCTTCCGCTGGTTCATCGCAACGGAGTTGTTATGGCGATGAAAGGGGAGACAGCCCCTGCAGAGACGCATACTGCAGATAATGCTATCAAGCTTCTGGGCGGTCGTATCAGAAAGTTAGTGCATGTGGAGCTGCCGGGAGTGGTTGAAGAACGCTTCATCGTGGTCGTTGACAAGGTAGCCCGAACACCTGAGGAGCTCCCTCGCAGAACAGGTATTCCGGCGAAGAACCCTATCCTTTGAAGTGGCTTAGGGGGAAGGTAATGTAGTAAACTCTTTTCACAATGAAAGACAAATTAAGAGGTTGACAAGGCGCTTTCTACATTGATCCTTCATTTGCGCAATCTGGATATGTGACATCAACCAGAAGCCTCAAACAACCTGTTTCATAGTAGATATTTAATTAAATACGGGTTACGCTTTTTCTTCGGAATATCGTGCTGATTTAAAATGTTCCGAGCTGTTACTTACTCGGTTGCTTAAAACCCGTATTTTGTAAGAACTTCCTTCAAATCATCCGGATTATTTACCCATGTTTCGGTGTAACCACAATTTGTACAGCAGTAGTAGGTGATTTGAATGGCCCTATAAGTAGAAGGCGGTTTCGCACCGCTGATAATTGAAGGTGCTTGTATATCACCCGGCAATCGGACGATGTCATTTGACCGGCATTTTGGACACAGCAGGTTTTTCATGATCGAAGTCCTTTCGATTATCATTCGACATACCTGTTTGTTTATTATTTTCTCTTTGATGATACCGGCAATGTCCTATCAAAAACTCACGAAATCATGTAACTATACTACGGCAGCCAAAGAGGGCGAGAAGCATTAGCCATGATCATTACACTTTCCCGTGTTTGCCAATCCCAAATCCAGATAGAACTTTGCGGTTCTGAGCTTCCCAGTCCCAAGCGCTGATAAACCAATTTGCTTCCCCATGGATCCCATTCATAAGAAGAAAACGTTGCAGATTGATCCTCTGTAATAGTGATATTGCGGTTCCCGTTCAGGTTGGAGACCCACAGCATTTTATTAATCGGGCCATTGACAGGACGTAAGCTGACCGCTACCCAATCCTCATCTGGTGACCATCTCGGTTGGCTGAAATCAGTATCTGTTGTCGGGTTTGGAAATGCAGTGGTGACTTCGCCTGATGATACGTCTGAGATATAGAGGTCAATAAATGGTTCCAAGACGGCCGGCACTTCATCTGTGAACAGGATATGGCTGCTGTCGGCTGACCAGTCCCCCGAACCGGGAACCGTGCGAGGAATCAGGGTTTCTTCCCGGGTCTGTAAATCAAAAACACGGATAACTTGATGGCTGGAGTCATAAACTGCCAGCTTGCTGCCGTCAGGGGAAAAAGAAGGAGATTGGGCAAAGAGGGTCTCCTTCTGATACAGAGGTCTGGTTTCGCTGCTCTGGATGTCAACCTGCCAGATTTGAGAGGGTAGGTATCCCCCGGTCTCCTCAGCATGGCTATGACGGCTGTAGGCAAGCCAGGTTTGATCTAATGACCATGCTGACTCACTGCAGATATCCTGCTTGCATTCGACGAGAATTTGTTGATTTTCGCCATCCCGATCCATGATCCACAAATCCTGTCCACTGGAATCGTTTTGAACAGAAAATGCAATCCATGAACCGCTTTGATCCGGGGAATAGTCAAAGACTTTTCCGCCTGTATCTGTCAACTGCTGGTTTTGGCTTCCATCAGCAGCACAACGCCAGATCTCTCCCAGGTCGCCCTCATGCACAAAATAGATCAGCTCAGGATTGCGGATTGTGAATTTCCAGGTCAGGTTGACGGGGATGGTCTGACCATCAACTGTCTCAAGGTCACCTGTGAGAGATGCCTGATATTGGGTGTCCTGATCATAAGCCTGGGAAGGGCGAAACCAGAAGGTGTTATCTACCCAAAAGGTTTGACCGGGCGTCTCTGGTGATATTTCAAAATCTCCTTCCACCAGTCCGTGCCGCATGGGCTGGGAGAAGCGTACGCCAATCCAGCTAAATGCACCTGACGTAGAGCCATCTTTCGGATAGGTTTGGGCAACATAAGAATCCTGTCGGGCAATCTGACAGCCTGAAAGAGCCACTACTAAGGCAATGATCCCCAGGCATATGAATTGTCTGATAATGTGCTGCAAAATATTCTTCCTTTGAACCATATAGATTTCTCGCATTTCCTGGTTAGTCTTAATAAAATACCATGTGATGCTTTGGAGGTGCAACTGTCGGTGGCAAATAGGTGTCAAAGAACTAAGAATGGGAATCCAAAAAAAGGTTTAGAATTAAAGCTAGAGAAATGTGAAAAATAGACAGGAGTCAAATAAATGGAAAATGAAATAAGAAGTGCGATTGATAATGGATTAACGGTGCTTGGCATTGAACTTGGCTCCACTCGCATCAAGGCAGTGCTGGTTGATGAGGCGCATGCCCCGATTGCATCAGGGGGGTATGCCTGGGAAAATCGTTACGAGAACGGGATATGGACGTACGATCTTGATGAAGCCTGGTCTGGTTTGCAGGAATGCTATAGCGAACTCTGTCGGGACGTTTCAGAGAAATATGATACAGTACTGAGAACATTTCGGGGGATAGGGTTCAGCGGGATGATGCATGGTTATTTGGCGTTTGATGAGAATGGCAGTTTACTCGCGCCGTTTCGTACCTGGCGCAATACCATCACTTTCGAAGCTGCGGAACAGCTTACCTCCCTGTTCCAATTCAATGTTCCCCAGCGCTGGAGCATCGCACACCTTTACCAGGCGATCCTGAAAGGAGAATCCCATGTGAAGGATATTCGTTATCTGACCACGCTGGCAGGTTACATTCACTGGAAGATCACAGGACAAAAGGTGATGGGGGTTGGAGAGGCTTCTGGGATGTTCCCCATTGATAACGAGACCTTTGACTACAGTGAGAGGATGCTTGAGCAGTTCAATACACGGATTCAGGGCGAAGGCTTCTCATGGAGGATAGATGAAATCCTACCCAAAGTCCTTGTGGCAGGAGATGAGGCTGGTGTTCTGACCAAAGAGGGTGCCGGGATGCTTGACCCTTCCGGGACCCTGCAGCCAGACATTCCCCTTTGTCCACCGGAAGGAGACGCTGGTACCGGCATGGTTGCCACGAACAGCATTGCAGCTCGAACGGGCAATGTTTCTGCAGGGACGTCGATCTTTGCCATGATCGTTTTGGAAAAAGCACTTTCAAAGGTTTATCCAGAAATTGACATTGTCACGACCCCAGCCGGCAAACATGTTGCCATGGTCCACAGCAACAACGGCACGACGGATCTGAACGCCTGGGTGGAGCTGTTCCGGGAATTCACCGAAGTCCTTGGGGTGGAGATCAGTCAGTCAAGTTTATTTGAGACGCTGTACAAGCAAGCGCTGAAAGGGGAAGCGGATGGGGGTGACCTGCTGGCGTACAACACGATTTCCGGCGAGCACATCACGCATCTTGAGGAAGGGCGTCCCTTGTTTGTGCGCAAACCCAATAGCCGTTTTACACTGGCAAACTTCATGCGTACACATCTCTTCTCTTCGCTTGGCGCGATGCGAATTGGATTGGATATTCTATTTGATGAAGAGAATGTAGAGATTGACCAGATCCTTGGTCATGGCGGCTTCTTCAAGACCCCGGAAGTGGGGCAAAAGATGATGGCCGCAGCGATGAACGTCCCCGTCTCCGTGATGGAAACAGCCGGGGAGGGCGGCGCATGGGGGATGGCGTTGCTGGCGTCTTATTTAGTGCATAAAGGAGAGTGCGAACCGTTTGAGACTTTCCTATCCGAAAAGGTTTTTATGGGAGAGCAGGGAAGTATTGTTCACCCCGAACCTGCAGATGTTGAAGGTTTTGCAGCGTTTATGGAGCGGTATAAAAAAGGGCTGACCATTGAAAGCACTGCAGTGGAAATGTTTGACTGAGGTGTGAACGTATCCAGGCTAAATAGCTTATATCGTTAAATTGACACAAGATTAAATATTCAACGGTGGCTGGTTTAAATTAATAAATCCCGGGGATTCTTGAAAATCCCCGGGATTTTGTTGTTGAATTATGAAAGAATCAGCTTTCCAGAGTTGCAGTAGGCGTTATCGTCTCCGTGGGAACTGGTGTAACGATGAAGACTGGGATGATCAGGATATCGCCGACGAGGATGTCATTGGCATCTTCCAGTTCATCCAGGTCATTATCAGCTCGATAGTCATTCGTCTCTTCAAGGATTCGGTCAACCGTGCTGTTAAATTGATCAGCGAGAGCATACAGGCTGTCCCCCGATCGGACTTTGTATTCGATCAATGTACCCGGGGCAACATCACTTGGCAGCGCTGTGGCTGTGGGAAGTTCCTGGCCGGGTGCCGGGATCAGGATGGTCTGACCGGGTGTTATGAAGCAGCTGCTGGTCAGGCTGTTCAGTTCCATCAGGACTTCAATATCCACGTCAAACTCCTCAGCAATGGAAGTACAGTTATCCCCTTCCTGCACTTCATACTCGAAGGGGGCTGAGGCAGTCGGCGACTGTGTGATGGTAGGCGTGAACGTTGGCGTCGCTGTCATGGTCGCTGTGGCGGTTGGCGTGACTGGTGTAGGCGTCATCGTTGAGGTCGGGGTAGGCGTGTCGGTTTTGAAGAGGGAGATTTTCCCGCCATCCCCACCGCCAACCAGGTAGATGATCAGCAGCGTTATACCTGCAATGGCAAGCAGGATGGCAACCCCGCCAATGATATACGGGCCTAATTTTTGTTTCTTTCGGTAAGAGGATATGACGTTCTTGGCATCTTTTTTACTCATAAGGTTTCCTTTACAAGTTTGGACGAACCCGATTTGGACTTCCAGGATTGTCCCCTCTCGGGAATATTATGTAATTTCATTTTAGCAGAAAACTGATTTTCGGTCGAGTCTATTCTCGATTTCGTTTACATCTGCAGGTAATGACCGCAGTCTATCTAATATTGAAACTAATAATCATCCATAGGGTTCTGTTTTTGGCAATCCAGGATGCGCTTCATGAATTGACCGGTGTATGAGTGTGTCATTTCACACAATTCCTCGGGTTCGCCCACGGCGATGATCTCACCACCCGCATCACCGCCTTCAGGTCCCAGGTCGATGATCCAGTCAGAAACTTTCACGATATCCAGATTGTGTTCGATGATCACGACCGTGTTACCCTCATCCACCAACCGCTGCAGCACCTCGATCAGTCGGTGTACATCTGCTGCGTGCAGGCCCACGGATGGTTCATCAAGCACATACAGGGTGCTGCCGGTTGAGCGGCGGGAGAGTTCTTTGGAAAGTTTAACACGCTGAGCTTCACCGCCGGAGAGCGTGGTGGCGGATTGCCCTAAGCGGATATAGCCAAGGCCAACATCCTGGAGGGTTTCCAGCCGGCGCGTGATCTTTGGGAAAGCGCTGAAAAACTCAGCAGCAGTATCAATGGTCATTTCCAGCACTTCGGCAATATTCTTGCCTTTGAACTGGATCTGCAGCGTCTCTCGATTGAAGCGGGACCCATGGCAGACATCGCAGGGGACGTAAACATCCGGCAGAAACTGCATCTCGATCTTCAACTGCCCCTGTCCGGCACAGGCTTCACAGCGCCCACCCTTGACATTGAAGCTGAAGCGACCTTTTTTATAGCCCCGCATCTTGCTTTCGGGGAGTTCAGCGAATAAGTCACGGATGGAGTCAAACACACCGGTATAGGTGCCGGGGTTTGAGCGCGGTGTGCGGCCGATGGGGGATTGGTCAATATTGATGATCTTATCAATGTGCTCAATGCCTGTCAGCTTATCAAATTCACCCGGGGGGGTACGAGCGCCGTGCAGCTGACGCGCAAGGGCTCGATAGAGGGTGTCGATCAGCAGCGAGGATTTGCCAGAACCCGAAACACCTGTAATGCACACAAATTTCCCCAAAGGGATGTCCAGGGTGACATGCTTCAGGTTGTTCACCCGCGCACCTTTCACGATCAGGTGCTGACCATTCCCCTTTCGCCGTGTTTCCGGGATGGGGACGAACAGGCGGCCAGAGAGGTATGCACCTGTTAACGACTCAGGGTGTTTGAGGATGGCTTCCGGGGGGCCTTCAGCGACGACTTCCCCGCCGTGGTCTCCTGCACCGGGCCCCATATCCACGATCCAGTTTGCCCGGCGGATGGTCTCAGCGTCATGCTCCACGATCAGCACGGTGTTTCCCAGGTCGCGCATACCTTCGAGGGTAACCAGCAGGCGGTCGTTATCACGCGGGTGCAGCCCGATGGATGGCTCGTCCAGAACATACAGGACGCCCATCAAACGCGAGCCGATCTGGGTCGCCAGGCGGATGCGTTGGGCTTCACCACCGGAAAGCGAGCCGGCTGACCGCTGGAGGGTCAGGTAGTCCAGGCCCACATTGACCAGGAATCCCAGGCGGGACCGGATCTCCTTAAGAACACGGGAAGCGATCATGTTTTCTCGCTCTGTGAACGGCGAGGAATCACCTGACAGGTCGTCGATCCATTCCAAACATTTACGTACAGGCCACTGGCTGACTTCGATGATATGTTTGTTGTCAATTGTTACAGCCAGGGCTTCTTTACGCAGCCGAAGGCCTCCGCAGGTCTGGCAAGGGCGTTTGCTCATGAACTCAGCAATCTTCCCCCGGGTGTAATCTGAGGTCGACTCACGATAGCGGCGTTCAAGGTTGTTGATCACGCCTTCAAAATTAGCCCGGAAGGAACTTTTTCGTCCGTTTCTTCCGGTGAATTCCACTTGTAGTTCCTTCTCGCCGGTACCGTAAAGGATCTTTTCGAGTTTGTCCTTTGAGATGGAATCCACGAATGCTTCCAGGTCAATATCGTAGTGCCTCGCAACAGCTTCAAGCATCTGCCAGTAGTATCCGCCGTTTTCTTTTGGACCACTCCAGGAGGGATCAACGATCGCACCGTCAATCAATGAGACGGTACGGTTGGGGATCAGCAGGTCAGGGTCAATCTCCAATTTGCTGCCAAGTCCCTGGCAGGTGGGGCATGCACCATGGGGTGTGTTGAAGGAGAAGGTGCGTGGTTCGATCTCAGTGATGATGCTGCCGTGTTCAGGGCAGGCCAGGTGTTCCGAGAATTGAATATCAAGGGGTGGGTCCTCTGAAAGGTTTTGGACGGTGATGTAGCCGTCGCCGAACTTCAGGGCGGTTTCAACGGAATCTGTCATGCGGGAACGGGCAGCCTGCGCGGCTTCATCATCTTCAGGTTCACGCAGGACCAGGCGGTCCACCACTGCTTCGATGGTGTGTTTTTTATACCGTTCCAGGTTGAATTTCTCATCCAGGGTATATGTTTCACCATCCACGCGCACACGCACAAAACCTGCTTTGCGGATCTCGTCGAAAACGGCCTGGTAGGTACCCTTACGCTCCCGCACCAGGGGTGAGAGAATCTGCAGGCGGCTGCCTTTGGGGAGCTTTTCAATGTCGTCAACGATCTCCTGGGCGGATTGTTTTTGAACAACCCGTCCGCAGACCGGGCAGTGGGGGATACCCACCCGGGCATACAGCAGGCGCAGGTAATCATAGACTTCGGTTACTGTGCCAACAGTCGAGCGAGGGTTGTGGGAGGTGGCTTTCTGGTCAATCGAAACAGCCGGGGAGAGGCCCTCGATGGTGTCCACATCGGGCTTGCTCATCTGCCCAAGGAACTGCCGGGCGTACGCCGACAGGGACTCAACATAGCGCCGTTGTCCCTCGGCGAAGATGGTGTCGAATGCCAGGGAGCTTTTCCCCGAACCAGACAAACCGGTGATCACCACCAGCTGGTCGCGGGGGATCTCAACGGTGATATTTTTTAAATTGTGTACGCGTGCACCCACAACGCGCAGGCTATCTCGTGCCATCATCATATGTTCACTCAATTGGTTAATTATAGCACAAATGTTTTATATATTCTTTGCTATTCAAACGCGCAACTTCCCATTATACCCGCACGAAATCTGAGCCGTTCTCAACCTGCAGGAAAGGAATGATTATTTCTGCTACCTGCTACCTGCTACCTGCTACCTGCTCTCAATTCTCTATTCACTATTCACCTTCTTTTTCACAACGTCCTGTATCAAAATCAGTTATATAATAAGAAGGTCCAATCACAACGCAAGGAGTTATAAATGGAACAAAAACAGAAGAAACGCGCACAATTTGCCTGGGTGATGTACGATTGGGCCAATTCTGCCTTTGTCACCACGATCACCGCTGCTGTCCTGCCAGTTTATTTTTCAAGTGTGGCAGCGGTGAACCTGCCAGCCAATCTGCGAACCGCTTACTGGGGGTATACCTCCACCATCGCACTGCTGCTGGTTGCACTATTGGGTCCTATTTTAGGTGCCATGGCTGATTTTAGTGGCGCTAAGAAAAAATTCCTCACCCGATTCGCATTAATCGGTATCCTGGGTGCATCACTACTGTTCCTGGTCACCGAAGGGAATTGGTTGATGGCCTCCATCTTCTATATTCTTGGGAATGTTGGCTTTTCCGGCGCGAATGTGTTTTACGACTCCTTGCTGCCGCATATCTCTGAAGAAGAAGAGCGAGACCAGCTTTCCTCAAAAGGTTTTGCCTTTGGCTACCTTGGAGGTGGGATTCTGCTGGCGGTGAACCTGGTGATGATCATGACTGCCCCAGATTCAGAAACCACAGCCCTGATGAGCCGCATCAGCTTCCTGATGGTCGCCGCCTGGTGGTTGATCTTTACCATCCCGCTCTGGCGCTGGATCAAGGAACCGGTCCGACGTATCCTCAAGGGTGAAGAGAATTTCAACCCGATCCAGGCCAGCTTCAGCCGGCTGGCGACATACTTTCAGTGAGGTCCGAAAATATAAAGAGCTCTTTAAATTCATTATCGCATTCTGGTTGTACAATAACGGCATCGGGACGATCATTACTATGGCAACCATTTACGGCACAGAGCTGGAATTCAGCTCAGCAACCACGATCGGGACGCTTCTAATGGTGCAGTTCGTGGCGATCCCCTTTTCGTTTTTGTTCGGCTGGATGGGGAAGAAGATCGGCACCAAGAAATCCATCCTGATCAGTTTGGCGATTTACTCAGTCATAGCCATTGGGGGTTATTTCATGGTCGATGAAATCCATTTCTGGATCCTGGGCTTTGGTGTAGCGATGGTGCAGGGCGGCAGCCAGGCACTTTCCCGGTCCTTATTCAGCCGTATGCTGCCAAAGAGCCAATCAGCCGAATTTTACAGTTTCTTCAGCGTCAGTGAAAAGGTCGCTGGAAGCTTCGGACCCTTCCTGTTCGGTGTCGTCAGCACCGTCATGGGCGGCAGCCGGCTTTCGATCGTCTCCCTGATTGTGTTCTTCATTGTGGGCGGCTACCTGCTGTCCCGGGTGGATGAAAAAGAAGGGATTCGTGTGGCAAAGGAAGAGGAAGAACGGCTCGTGCAGGCCTCTGTTTCTGAAAGATAAGCATGATCAGATCGATGTAATTACATCGGAGAGGCACTGATAAAAGACCTCACTTAATTTAAAAATCCCCGGTTTTCCGGGGATTTTGATTTTTAGCGATCGTGCTTCAGGCGTTCATGGAAATGAGAACCAGAACCACAAAGGAGACGAATAATACTGAGAACAGGATATCTTTGATTTTTTCTTTCATTGTTTTTCCTTTTCTCTATTGAATCAAAATTACAAAAATCAATAGTGATGGAGATCATAAACCATAAATCTTAGAATCGTCTTAGAATCCGCAGTCAATCCCTGGCGCTATTCATTCTTATGATCTCATTGCAGCAAAACAAGAGAGTCACCTGTCCCCGCCAGGGGATTGCGATGAGCGAAGCGACTACGAAGTGTCCTGTAAGGAAGACGTAATCTCAGAGTGCTGTCATTCATTCGGACAGATAATCCAGCGCTGCCTGGTAGCGTGTATTCGTGTGAGCAATTAAGTCTTGAGCGCTGTTTTCGAAAGCATTGACTGAACTGAGCGTGGTGGCTTTGCTGGTTTCCTTGAGGACGGAATCCGCAACCAGGTCGTGAAAATAGATATAAGTCTGCGCCAGTTCTTCAGGCACGAATGCGGTTTCCAGGAAATCTGCCAGGTAGGCTTCATACTGGGTTTCATACACTGGATCATCCATCATGTAACGGATCAGGGGCCACTGCTCTGTGACTTCTTCCATGCTGAATGAAAGCGTTTTCCCATGCCCGACTGAATCAGTCAGCGCCATATTATTATCCCAGGGTATCCAGGTGATTAAATCTGTTTCAGGATCGGTGTAGAGATAGTAATTGTGGCTCATCACGCCGTATGTATCCCAGTTCTGAACTGTGGTGTTCACCGCCAGCCAGCGCAGGAAGGTGTCAACATCAAAAACAGATTCCAAACCTGAGCGCCAGGCTTCAGGATCGGTCAGGCGGTTATCCGCATGCAGTGCATCGAACAATGCCAGGATATCGCTGTAATCGTCTTCTTCCTGGTTGGTTTCCTTGTCAAAAGACACCTCGTTGAAGCTTCCTTCCGCAAAACTTGCTCCTGAGCCTTCAGGTTTGTACAGGTTCCCACTGTCATCGGCGAACTGTTCCTCGATCATGGTATCTTCCACAATCTCAACCATAGTGTACAGCCCGAAATATTCTAACCCTTCACCATAATCCACATAAACCTCGTAAAAGGCTGTATGCGCTGCTGCGACGCCGAAGTCCCGGAAGATATCCGCGGTTACCTTTTCACGCAGGTAGGAATCGTCACTGAAGTTGTTCCCCAGGGAAAGCTGTTTGAAGCCGTAAAAGCGTTGGTCTTCTGTTTCAGGATATTCATCCTCAAACTGGTCGAAATCCAGTTTGAAGGGGATCTTGTAGCTGCCCGAGGACCAGGCTTCCCGGAGGGAGGAATTGCCTTTAAAGCGGATGCCGACGTTCTCCCACACATCGCCTTCAAACTCGATCGTTGCTGTGACCCAGACCGGATTTTCCTCTGTGAAATCCATGTTCATCCCACCGCCCCCAGGGTCCATATTGCCGCCTGGCTGGCGGTTTCCTCTACCCTCATTGTTGGCTGGAGGATTCCCCTGGTCCCGACCGCCCTGATCCATGCCCATTTCTCCTCGAGCGCCGAATTCACCCATCGATTCGGTCATGTCCGCCATCATCGTCTCCCAATTTTCTTCAGAGATGGTGATATTGATCTGGTTGACCTCATCCTGAGGGAAGACAATTTCGTAATCAGGTTCCGCCTCGTTGCTGTGCGTTTCAACTGTCCATGTTGAAGTCAGGTCTGTCGCATTTGTCTCATTTTCTATTTCGACTTTATCACTTTGGGCTTCTTCAGGCCATGTTTCGGTTTGGTCAGAGGACTCTGTATCAGCAGCCTGTGCGATAGGACTGCAGGCATTCATGGAAATCAAGACGAGAACCACGAAAACCACAAGCATTGTTGAGTAGAAGATATCTTTAATTTTCTGTTTCATTTATTTCATTCCTTTTCTTAATGAACTGCGATCTTCATTGGTGATCTTATATCAATCATCACGTAAGTTCCTTAGAAAATCCTAAGAATTGGCCTGAAAGAAGGATAAATTTAAAAATCGATAACCCAAATATATCCAGGGGAATATTTACATTTCAAAATATTTGGATATATAATTAATTTAAATTCATTCCGAAATAGGAGAACAGTAGTAATAAATGAAATCATTTAAAGTTGCGCTGCTTGCCAATTTAAAAGTAAATGCCCCGCATTGGGAAGGGATGCTTGAGGACCAGTGGGATGACCTTGACAGCGAAAAGACCATCCACGCTTTGTTGGATGCGATTCGATCCGGTGGTCATACCTGTGAGTTTCTTGAAGGAGACTTCACCATTGTGGATACTATCCGAAAATTCAAACCGGATATCTGCTTTAATATTTGTGAGAGTCATTTCGGTGATGCTCGCGAAGCGCAGGTACCGGCAGTATTGGAAAAATTACGTATTCCCTATACAGGCTCCAAGGTCTTATGTTTGGCTTTAGGGCTGGATAAGCCGATGACGAAGCGGGTGCTGGCATATCATGACCTGCCTACGCCAGAGTTCCAAACCTTTGAGCGTGTGGATGAGCCTTTAGAAGATAAAATGAAGTTTCCATTGTTTGTCAAACCCAGCCGGGAAGGGACAGGTATGGGGGTTACCGCAAAATCCATCGTCAGGAACGAATCTGAACTAAGAGAACAGGTTGGGTTGATCATTGAGCGCTATAAGCAAGCAGCCCTTGTTGAGACTTTCATTGAGGGGCGTGAGGTCACAGTTGGGATGGTCGGCAATCTGGTAGGGCCTGTGGCTCGGCGTCTGCCATACAGGGATAACTTACCCCGTGTCCAGGCAGGTCTGCGATTCTTTCCTCCTATGGAAGTGGACCTGACACCTTACTTGGAAACGGATGCTGTTTACGCAAACCGATTAAAGGTTGCCTTAGCAGATCAACTGAACTACATCTGTCCTGCTCCTCTGGATGACGATATGGTAGATGAGCTTAACTGGCTGGCAGCGGCAGTGTTTCGTGTAACAGGCGCGCTGGATGTCTCGCGGGTAGATTTTCGGCTGAACGTTCATGAGAATTGGAAGCCCTATATCCTGGAAATCAACCCCCTGCCGGGATTATCACCGGGAATATCGGACATTGTCATTGAAGCCGCCGCAGAAGGAGTGGACCACCCTACATTGGTCAATATGATCCTGGAGACAGCCCTTAGGCGGTATGGGATGATAGTGTAAGCATAGTCCTGAGATTGCCAAAACCTTCACTATTGTCATGGGCTTGCAGTGACAAGAACTTCGTTATAGCGACGAACGCAGCGAAGAAGCAATCTCAGAAATGTGTTATGAAAGGTGCTTTCAGTTGTATCTGGCTATTTTCACTATTAATTACTCTTCCACCACAACCCGGTGCACTCCGGCACAATGACCCCCCGGTCACTTTCCCACATGGGGATATCTCTATCGCTGAAGAAGAAAGTGATCAGTTTCTTCGCTTCTGCCATATTACTGAAACAATAATCGGTTCGGATCCAGGTTGATTTAAATCCTCTTGTATCCAATGCATCCAGATAATCCGCCAGATCATCCGGTGGATTTGGGGTTTCAAAACCTGTTCCTACAGATTCAATCAGAATAACTCTTCCCCCGGGACGCAAGACCCGCGCAACGCCGGCTAAGGCATGATCCAGAGCAGCTTGCCAATTGTTTGGAAAGCCTAATATCACCCCATGGAAGCTCCAACCAGAGATAATGCAGTCGAATCTGCCATCTACAAACGGCAGCGCCTGGTGCACAGCCAGTGTTGCCTGCCAATTGTAAGATGCTAATTTTGATAGGTTATTTATCCCTTGAACCAACATGGTGGGGGAGAGATCTGTCAAGGTCAGGCTCCGTGTGTAGGGGGCGAGAAGGCAGCTTACGCGACCGGTCCCAGCACCCAGCTCAAGAACAGCTTCATTTTTAAGTGGGGTTATCTTCTGGATGGCAGGCAGCAAGTTCCCCTCGTAATCCTCCCGATCGACCATATCATTATAGGTTTGTGCAAATTGCGCTTCTTGATAGAATTCTGACATCATCTCAACCTTTCTTTTCAGAACGGATGGCATAGCGGTGCCCGGCAGGATCAAACCCCTGGGCGATGGGGGCACCATCCTCAAGGATTCGCACTTTACCAATTGAATAGCCAGCCTTGATTATCTCTTCCCGTGATTTATCGACGTCGTCCACCCAGAAGACAATCTCATGAAGGCCATCAGGCTTGCTCTCAGCACCACCATGCAGGGCAAGGATGGTATCGCCTATGCCGAATTCCACCCACATTTCGTCGGTGTAATCTGATAATCCCTTTGGGTAGCGGATTGATAGACCTAACACATCTCGATAGAAACGCACTCCGCCTTCCATATCCGTTAAGTAAAGGATCACCTCAGTTTTTGCCTGCAATACGATACCCATTGCTTGGTCTCCTTTTTAACTTTTAATTTACTTATCCCTAATAAGGTTCATCCGGTCCTGTCCAACCAAACAGACTGAAGTCCACCCTCTCATGCTCATCGAAAACGACACCTTCCCCCTCCAGGATGACTCGCTGCAGGGCGTTGCCGATGCCGTCGCCGTGAACAGAGACCTTGCCTTTGGCGTTGATCACCCGCTGCCATGGTACATCCGGGGCAGTCCTTCGTTTGAGCGCCGCCATGGCATAGCCGATCATGCGTGCCGTACACCCACCAACCAGTTCAGCAATTCGACCATAGGTGGTGACCTGCCCGGGCGGAATCCGCCGAACCATAGCGTAGATCCGGTCGTAAAGGGGGTCCTTTTTATCCATTTTTAGCAGTCTTAACCGGTTTGGCGTGCTCTGAGGGAAAACAGGATTGGCAGTGCGACAGGAGTGCCCGCATAGGCATATAGCCCATCCTCTCGCTGTGACATTTCAGGGAAGACTGGATCGCTCAACGCATCAAATTCATGGAAAAACTCGATCGTCATCCCCGCACTCACGATGGCGTTGATGATATCGCTGACGGCCCACTGCCACTCATAACTTGGTGATTCGGGGATATAGCTTGGGTCCATGTAATCCGGGCCATCATCATCCCATACATAGGGGTCATCGTTGTGGAAATAGGGGAGTTGAAAGGTCCAGCGCCCTTCTTCATCAAAGGTGTACAGCAGCGGGTGGGCATCCATGAGATAAAAGATCCCTCCAGGTTTGAGGAAATGAGAGATGATCTGGGCCCACCTGCCCAAGTCTGAAAGCCAGCACAGTACACCAATCGATGTGAATACAATGTCAAATTGACCTTCCAGGTTTTGGGGCAGGTCGTATATATCGGAACAGATGAAAGTCGCCGGCAGGTTTGCAAACCCCGATAGGTCTCGGGCAGCCTGGATCGCCACTGGTGAGAAATCCACTCCTGTCACGGTTGCGCCGCGGCGGACCCATGCCAGGCTATCCAGTCCAAAATGACACTGCATGTGTAATAAAGTCTGCCTTTGAACATCGCCCACTTCTCCCAAAATCTCTTCCGGCAGCCAGCGTTCTCCAGCCAGGAAGCGATCCACGCCGTAAGTGCGCTCGTGCACTGGTGTGATCTCATCCCACAGTGCCCGGTTGCCAGCCCTGGCTTCTTCATGGGGAATTGATTCTTTGTGGATGTTGGGGTTCTCATTCATGGTATTAAGAGAGGAATTCCCGCAGGTTGCTGCTGTGCCTGGGGTGGCGAAGTTTTCGCAGTGCTTTCGCTTCGATCTGGCGGATGCGTTCACGGGTCACATCAAAATACTGACTGACCTCTTCGAGAGTATGATCTTTGCCGTCCACCAACCCAAAACGCAGTTCAAGAACCTGTCGCTCACGATCGTTCAGCACATCCAATGAGGCACGCACCTGATCTGCCAGCATCTCTCTGGCTGCTGCATCCATGGGGGCAAATGCCTCAGTGTCTTCGATGAAATCAGCCAGAACGCTGTTATCTTCATCGCCTATAGGAAGTTCCAGTGAGATGGGTTCCTCAGCGACCTTGAGAATGTTTTCGATTTTGTCGGTGGCAGCCTCCCAAATGCTTGAAAGCTGCTGATCAAGAGAATCCCCGGATATTTGTGCCTTGTGGATTGCTTCAACGACATCCTCTTCCATCAGATCGGATTCCAGGGCGATCTCCTCAAGAGTGGGTTCACGACCCAGCCTTTGGGTGAGATTGTGCTGGATCCGGATGACGCGTGAAATGGCTTCATACATATGCACCGGGATGCGGATGGTTCGAGCATTTTCTGCGATGTGTCGGCTTATAGACTGCCTGATCCACCAGGTGGCGTAGGTGCTGAATTTGAAACCCATGGTGGGGTCAAATTTCTTGACTGCGCGAAGCAGTCCGATATTGCCTTCCTGGATCATGTCCAGGAAAGAAATGCCACGATTCAGATAGCGTTTTGCCACACTGACCACCAGGCGCAGGTTGGATCGGATCAGGATCAGGTTCGCTTCATCGTTCAGGTCCCGCACATTTGCGGCGTTGTGAGCCAGAGCCTGTTCATCCGGCAGGTCCTTCGTGAAGAATTCTTCATTTGGGGGTGAGGACTTGCTTTCAAGGTAGTCCTTAAGTTTTTCTGCCAAACCTGCTGGCAGCAGGTAAAAGCATCGGTATATGCTGAAAACCTTCTTGATAATATCCTCAAATTTATCATCTGACGTCCAGAAAGTTTCCTCAAAGTAATTCCTCAGGTAGGAAGGGTTACTCCCCTGCCAGGATTGCCGCAGGCGTCGTGTTTCAGCAAGCGATTTGCCGAAATCCGGAAGCTTTCGTCGAGCTTTCTTCACTTCGTGTGGTAGAGCTTTCCAGTTCGTGAGCAGCTCTTTGATGACTTCAGTCATCAGGACTTGACCGGGATTTTGGATCGCTTCTATTATGCTGAGGGTTTTTTTGTCCAGAAGGTTCTGCGCCTTCATACGTGCTGCGAGCCAGAATTCCTGGTCCGATTCTAGCAGGGGGATTTGCCCGATCTCGCGCAGGTACAGCCTGACCGGGTCATCAGAAGTCGGATGAATAGCAGGTATGCCGGAAGGATCGGCGGCGGCTGGGCGCCGTTCTGGTTCCATGGATGGCATGATCTGATCTTCCGTATCCTGGTTCATCTCTTCCTTATTTTTACGCTAAGGTGTGCAATACAACCTGTTTTGGTTGACGGTGTCTTTATGATGAGGGTCCCTTTCCATGTGCGAAGGATTGACGCAGTGCCAGGTCCAATTTCGCACGCACCTGAGCATATTCCATTGCAATTTTATTCACATCCGGCTGGTCAATCCTATCCTCATCAGGATCCTGTCTTTGAAGAAAAACCAACTGCTCCAACCCCTCGTCGATCCTGATGCGGCGCAGCCGGATAAATGTTCTAAGCAGCGAATCTAAGATGGGGTCGCTGGGCTGGAAGTGCCAATCCGGATAATCTTCCTGTGAGGGCTCTCCCAGCAGGGCGTCCATCATCTCCTCAGGCATGTGTTCCTGGAGATATTCCGAAGGTGTGTCTTGCTCTTGATCAAGGGCTTCCAAGACCAGCTTTAAAGTTTCCTTAAAGTCTGTTTGAGCAAAGTCTTCAGGGTGGAGCGGAGCAAGCTCATAACCTCGCAGCGCTCTGTCCACAAAATGCACCAGTGTGGGGTCTGATAGCAAAGCCCTAATGCAGGTTTCTTCCAGTTTACGATGGTTCGTCACGCTCTTTGGGGTAGATGCCAGCTCGGGTCTGGGCTGGTAGGACCTGCGCTGGCGTGGTGTTCTCCCTGATGAACCACGCACCAGGGCGCGTTCATCCACTCCCAGCAGGCGTGCTAGCCGCTGACGGTAGGCTTCCCGTTCCACGCTGCCTTTTACGTCTTCGATCAGTGGCAGCACCTGGTTAGCGACCTCTTCCTTGGCTTTGGGATCATCAATATCCGGGCGTGCAGCCAGCGTCTCCATCACGTGGGTCACAACCGGCTTGGCGTCTTTGACAAGTTCAGCCCACTTATCAGGGTCGGCTAAGGCAATTTCATCCGGGTCGAGTTCGTCCGGCAGGGTCATCACGCGGATATCTGCCTTAAGGCGTCCTTCAACCTGCATTAGCCCCCGGGCATCAAAAACGACCTCGCCTTCACGGTCGAGGGTCTTTCGGGCGGTCTGCAGGCCGCGCAGGGTTGCTTTTTGACCGGCTATATCCGGGTCCAGTGCCAGGATGATCCTGCGAGAGTAGCGTTTGATCAGGCGGAACTGGTCTTCCGTAAGGGCGGTGCCCATAGGGGAGACACAATTCTTAAAGCCTGCCTGGTAGGGTCCGATCACATCCAGGTATCCTTCCACGATCACGACCTGGTCTTTGGATCGGATCTCGCGTCTTGCCATATCCAGGCCGTATAGCAGCCTGCCTTTGTCAAAGATGGGTGTCTTGGGTGAGTTGAGGTATTTCGGGACGTCTTCCTTGCGCAGCACCCGTCCACCGAAACCTGCCATACGGCCACGTGCGTCGCGGATAGGGATCACCAGGCGGTGCCGGAAGCGGTCGTAGATGCCCTCTTTTTCTCGCTTTGATGCCAGCCCGGCGTTGAGCAGGTCAGTTTCTGATATGCTGCGTGATTTCAGGTGGTTGGTGAGGGCATCCCAGGTGTCGGGAGCATACCCCAGGGCGAAGGCATCGATGGTTGCGTCAATCAGCTTGCGTTCGTGCAGGTAATTGAGAGCAGCCCTGCCAGCCTGGGTATTGCGGAGTTGGTGCTGGTAGAAGGTGACAGCCATGCTCAGCACCTCGCGCAGGTGCTCGTTTTCATCCGCTTTCTCCTGCTGCTCGGGTGTGTATTCCCGCAGCGTCACCCCGGCACGTTCTGCCAGGCGGCGGAGTGTTTCAGGAAAATCCCAGCCCTCGCGCTTCATCACGTATTTGAATATATCTCCCCCTTCATTGCACTGCCCGAAGCAGCGCCAGGTTTGTGTATCCGGGAAGACCACGAAAGCAGGCGTTTTCGTGTTGGTGTGGAAGGGGCAGAAGCCGGTGTAGTTTTTTCCGGAATGGCGCATCTTCACCGTCTCGGAGACGATGTCCACGATATCCAGCCGGGCTTTGATCTCATCAACAGGGTTCATGATTGTGTATCCTAAAGGCAATTATACGGGAAATTAGTGAATCGTGATAATCTGAAGAACCCTCAAGGTTCATCAGATGTATGCACGGTTCAGGAGAACCGTGCGAAAAGATTGATGAGTGATTTGTAGTCTTTAGTCCGTGGCTTGTAGTTTTAAGTTTCCTGCTACCAGCTACCAGCCGTAGGACGGTTGGAGAACCCAACCCAAATAACCTAATCTTTTGCTTTCAGCTTCAAACTTTGAGCTTTTAACTATCCCCTATCAGCTATGAGCTATCGCCTATGAAGTCCTGAAGCAAGGCGAAACCCCCGCAACGGAGAGAAGGGGGCAGAGGCGAAGCGGAATGGGATAAACTATAATCATCAATATATTTCATCTGGATGAGGAGCTCACTATGCCTGACGACATTCGAGATATCGCAGAGCATTACAACCAGGACCCTGAAAGAGAACATAACCGGTTAGATAATCACCGGTTGGAATTTGATCTCACCTGGCGATTCCTGGAACAACATCTACCTGGTGAGGGATCGATCCTGGAAATCGGTGCTGCAACCGGGCGTTACACCCTACCTCTGGCAGAACGAGGATATGGCATCACCGCAGTAGATTTATCCCCTGTGCAGCTTGAAGTTGCCAGCCAAAGGATCGCTGAGGCAGGTTTGGAAGGTGCGGTGGAATTCCTGGTTGCGGACGTGCGCGATCTGAGTGCGATCACCAAGCATGATTTCGATGCAGTCTTACTCATGGGCCCGCTCTATCACCTGGTGGAAGAAGCTGATCGAAAGCGTGCCCTGCAGCAAGCTTATGATCGGTTGAAAGACGGTGGGATTATCTTTTCATCCTTCATCAGCCGCTTTGGCATCTTTGGTGATTTACTAAAAAACATTCCTGATTGGATCAAAATTCAAAAGGAAGTGAGATCTGTGTTGACAAGGGGAAGAGATTCAGATGAGTACCCGCGTGACGGAAGGTTTCGGGGATATTTCGCTGATATCTCCGAGATCGAACCCCTGCACCAGGCCGTTGGCTTTAAGATGCTTAAACTCGTGGGTGTAGAACCGGCCATCTCAGCCGATGATGAAAGCTACAACAAGCTGGATGAGGAGCTGCGGGAATTGTGGTTGGATCTGCTGCAAGAAGTCAGCGCCAATGAATCCACCATCGGCGCCTCCCGCCACTTGTTGTATATTGGAAAGAAACCAAAGCTAATGGGAGATAGGCGATAGGTGATAACAAAAAACTATTAGCTATGAGATACGAAGTCCCTGTAGTGCAGCGGAGTGGGATCAACTCTTTCCTTTTGCCTTTGAGCTTTCAGCTTTGAACTTTGAGCTACTGACTACCAGCTACAAACTACCCGCTATGAGCTATTAGTTTGTAGGGTGGGTTGCGGTTTACAACCCACCAACCAGTTTTCACCTATCAGCTTTCTCATCCTGATAGGAACTATTAATTAAAAAGAGTTGTAAGGCATGTATGGCTGCGAGGAACGCCTTCAAGACAAAAAGGAAGCTACCAACCACTAACCACAGTAAATTTGTAGGTCATGTACGGCTGTAAAGCAAGCCTACATGACACGAGGTTGAACTGTTAGGAAGCGTTAGCAAAAGGAAAATAAAATGAACGTATCAGACAAAAAATTCATGCGTTTAGCCATTGAAGCCGCCCGTAAAGCCCGGGAAAACGGCAATCACCCTTTCGGAGCGGTCCTGGTTGATGGGCTGGAAAACATCCTCCTCACCGGCGAGAATACCGTTGTCACCGAAAAAGACTGCACAGGGCATGCGGAATTGAACCTGATGAGGGAAGCTTCCAAGACTTACTACCGTGATTTTCTTGCTGGTTGTACGCTGTATGCCAGCACGGAACCCTGCCCGATGTGTGCGGGTGCGATCTTCTGGGGAAATGTTCACCGGGTGGTGTTTGGTTTGAGCCAGGAAAGCCTTTATGACATGGTTGGAGAAGGCAGAGGAGACGCGCTCCATTTGTCTTGTCAGGATTTCTATAATAAGGGAAATAAATCTATTGAAGTCATTGGCCCTATTCTTGAAGAAGAGGCAAGAGCTGTTCACGTGGGGTTCTGGTAAGAAAAATTGTGAATGGTGAATGGTCTAATTCCGAAAAATATGAGGGTCGACTTGCATTAACTGAAGCAAAGCGGAGCAGGATCAGCATGTAAATTTCATATTTGAGCTACCAGCTGCAAGTTGCTTGCTCTATCCTATCAGCTATGAGCTATTAGCTATCACCCAATTTCTTTCACCTTTCAGCTTTTGACTATGACCTATCCCCTACGAAGTTCCTGGAGCAAAGCGGAGTGGGATCAGCTATAGACTGAAGCGGTCTCATAGTTTGAGTGGCATCATGCCACATCAAACGTATGCAAGATCTCAAGAGAGATCTGCGATACCGCCTCAGTCGTCACTTGTCCTGCAAAGGAATGTCAAATTCAAGAGAATTTGACCCCTATCAGCTATAACCTTTTCAATCATAATGCTTCAGCAACCCCTCCCCGCTCTCATCCCGCCAGGCACTATGCTCATCTGCCCGCATCGGATCATTCTTCAAGAACGCAGACGCCCAAATCAGCATTGTTGCATACTGCGTTGCAATGAACAAGTCTAGCATCTCCCACTGCGCAGCCGGCAGCGTCCGAACAGCTTGATATCCCTCAAAAAAAGCATCACGCATCCTTTCCCAACCCGGCTTCCACGCCCAGGTGCATAATGCCACCGCAATATCCCAGATCCAGCAGCCATAACCGCAGTCCTCAAAATCGATCGGGTATGCCTGTCCGGCCTTGAACAGAAGGTTCTCTGGATAGAGGTCCGAATGGATCAACCCAAAAGCATCTGAACCTGTCCCGAGGCTCGCCATGGCGTCTTTCGCCTCTCGTGAGGTGCCCTTGAACGGTTCCTGAAACTTATCTGGCATTGTCTCAATCAGCTCCCCGATGCTGATATCAAACTCGCTCCCACCCAGTTGTGCATCCCAATCCCAGGTGGGACGGGAAAATACCTCAGGAGGCTGCCAGGCTGCGGAAAAGGTGTGCAGCTGTGCCACCAACCGTCCCAGGGATTCCAGGTGTTTCGGGCGGATGCTTTTTGCACCCAGTTTACGCCCATCCAGCCAGCCCAGAAGCGTCGCACAGCGCCCCCGTGGAATCTTGGAGGAGCTGACCTGGACGGAGAATTCGTTGTTCAAGGCGCGCATGGGCTTTTGAACTATCAGGCCACCTTCGTTTGCCAGTGCTTCCAGCCAGATCATCTCGGAGTTGATAAAGGGTACATTATCCCAGGCGTGCAGCCGCAGCAGATAGCGGTTGGGCACATAAGGCTCCTTCATAGTGTCCTGGATTGACCCGTCGGGCAGGTCCACACGGTAGATCACGTTGGCAAGGTACTGCACGAAGGTCAATTGAGCGTCTTCCATCCCGTAAGCGCGCAGGGCGATCTTTGCCAATTCCCGGTAGCGATACAGGCGTTCTCGGCGGGTGAGATCTCTAAAAGGTCGTGCGGTCATGAGATTTCCTTCCTCAGTATGATGGGTGAACTGTATCACCATTATAAAGAATGTTGGCTATAATTGGCCCTGGTCCAGACCTGGTGAGGGCTTCCCATCGAAGGTTCTCACATGGATGGAGGATGGGATAAAATTAATCATCCACCAGAGAAAGCATTATGATGAAAAGTATACCTGCCGCAGATATTTCCCAGCTGACCACCGCCCAAATGGTTGAAGTTGACCGTCTGATGATCGAAGAATGGCATATCAGTTTGGTCCAGATGATGGAAAATGCCGGCCGAAATTTTGCGAATTGGCCAGGCACCTCCAGGGAGGATGTGTTCAAGGAAGAAAGCAGGTGATCGTGCTGTGCGGAACGGGGAATAATGGTGGAGGTGGGCTGGTCAGTGCCCGGCATCTTCATAACTGGGGAGCGCTGGTCAAGGTGCTTCTAATGGATTCCCTCAGAAGCTGAAAAAAGTTCCTGCACAACAGTGGCAGATCATCCAAAAAATGGGCTTGGATTGTAAGGATGCCGATCTTAAGAAAGCTGACCTGATCCTAGATGCCATGATTGGCTATGGATTGGTTGGATCCCCCCGACCGCCCATCAGTGATTGGATCACAAAGGCGAATGCGAGCCGTAACCAAATTCTTGCCCTGGATGCGCCCACCGGGCTGAACACAACAACCGGCATTCAATCTGATCTGTGTATTCAGGCGGCAGCCACGTTGACGCTGGCACTGCCAAAAATTGGGCTGCTGAATCCGGGTGCATCGTTGTGTGTGGGTGAATTGTTCCTGGCGGATATCAGCGTCCCACCCGAGCTGTATACATCACCTTCATTGGGCCTGCAATTTAACTCACCGCTTGATGAGGGTACCATTGTCAGGCTGATTAAGTCGGGGGAGGTCTCGACTTACCGGACCTCTTCATATCCATGATATGAATAACGTGGATGAATTCAGAAATTAAACCCTTAAATGTTCAGTTCTCATAATATTGTAATAATGAAACGATATCTGGTGATCAACAAGCAGGTGATAAAATTTAAGCAGGAGCATGAATTTCAGTCAGCATCAAAGCAAAATTCTTCCAGCTTTCAACTTTATAGTCTCTGAAGTGAAGCGAAGTGGGATCATCTGTAAGCTTGTAACGTTCATCTACTAACTACAAACTACTAGCTACAAGCTACTTGCTCTATCCTATCAGCTTTTTACAACGCCCTTAATAAGGCATTCAAAGTTGCTGCGACCTCAACAAGCTTATTACAGTCAACCTTATCTGGTGTATCTGCATCGAAGTATGAGGTGATAGTCCCCATTAATTCGTCATAAATTCCGAAGTGATAGCAACGGCAGGGATATACCTTCTGCACCAAAGATCATGTGATCCCCCTGGAACCAAAGGGTCGCCGTGAATGAGATCGTCATACTCGTTGAAATATTCTCCTCAGTCTTTTTTCTCAAGGGGTTGCGGGCAGGTATAGAAGGAGTAGGGATGATTTTCCCTTCCTTGTAGCCAAGATCATCCAGGTTCACGACCAGGGCGATTTTTGAGAGTTCACCTCCATAACGGCTCAGGTAATCCATCTGTCCTCCGGCGCTGTAGTGGTCTTCGCCGTTGAAAGCTACGATCTCAAAACCCATATTTCCTTGATAATCTGAAAGCATTTCAGCCAGGAGCATTAGCACCACAACTCCCGCGGCATTATCCAGCGCTCCCGGGGAATCCTCGTAAGCGTCTATATGGGCTGTGAACACGATCTTTTGATCCGCTTTCTGGTTCCTTATTACAATGACGTTGTTTGCAGTAGAAGCTAATGTGCTGAAATGGATCATCAAATGCACATACTTCAACCGTCTATGTCGGCAAGTGTGTCACCGACGATGTCTTTACAGTAAACATTCGGGATATCAAAGTCCCCGTCCACAAATAATGGAAAAGGATACAGTGCGCCCACCAGTTCCGCCTGCCTTGATGTTGCTGCGATGATCCCGGCTGGTTGTTTGCTTTCCAGGGAGCGCAATGATCTTTTTGATGATGTTCTGGATTGTAGAAGACGAAATTTTTTGGCATCAACTGTTCTGAGGATATGGGGCCTCTCAGCAGCATCAGCTTGCCCTCGCAGTCAGCCTTTTCCAGCTCCTGGGGCGTTGAGACGACGACCAGTTTGGTTGTAATATTGCAGCCAGGGAATAGGGGCTGACGAAAACCTCAAAGGACTGATTTGCATGGGTCAATCTCTCCCCGCTGCTGGCATAATCAAGGCTTTTAAATGGGTATCGTCGATCTCGTAGCTGTAACCACGAAGAGTGTCAGCAAAGAATTCTGTTGCCAGTCGGTTCCCTGGTGTAGTCCGCCTGTTGGGCTTCACACTGCATAAAGTATCCAGATATGCTACTGCTTTCGCAATATAATTATATAAATTCTGCATCTTCACCTCTAAGAAAAAGTGTCTTGAATGGTTACGACCTACCATTTAACTTCAATTAATGTTTAACCCCCTGGAAAATTCAAGTTGAGGACCAGAAAGAATTATATCACCCTGTAAGAAAGAGTTACAAGCTTTGCTTGTTTAACTACTCATTCATTTATATAATATTAGAACCCCTATTATTTCAAGGAGAGAATTATGACCAAACAATATCATGTTCAACTTTCTGAAGGAGATGTGGCACCCTATGTTCTTCTGCCAGGGGATCCGGGCAGGGTGGCAAAAGTGGCGGCCCTATGGGATGAGGCGCACAAGGTCGCTGAGAACCGGGAATACACCACGTACACTGGCGTTTACAAAGGCGCACCGATCTCCTGCACGAGCACGGGCATCGGCTGCCCTTCAACGGCGATCGCCATCGAAGAACTTGCGCGGGTGGGGGCGACGACCTTCCTCCGCATCGGCACCTGCGGTACTTTCCTGGATCATGTCAACAATGGGGATATCGCTGTTTTTGATTCGGCTATGCGCTATGATGGGGCTTCGCATCTATACGCGCCACCCGGAATTCCCTGCTGTGGCTGATCACGACATAGTCAACGCTTGCATCGAAGCGGGTGAAGCGCTTGAGGCTGCCGTATCATGTAGGGACAACCCGATCGGCAGATACCTTTTATGCTAAACACCCCAGGCCTGGATCATCTTATAACAAGTTCTGGCAGTCAAATTGGAAGCATCATTTTGAGGACCTCAAACGCTTGAACGTCCTGGCAGCCAGAGATGGAAGCCAGTATCATCTTTGTTCTATCACGGGTATGGGGACTGCGTGCTGGTGGGATGGCGGTGGTCGTGGATAATGTCTGGAGAACCTGGTAGATGTGGAAGAATTTGATCCTGAGACACACTTTGAGCATACGGAAGAGAATATAAAGAAACTGGCGATGATGGGCAATGAGACGGTGAGGATACTTTGGGAAAAAGATAGCAAATAGCTGATAGGTGATAGCTGATAGGTGAAAACTCTAAGTTGCCAGCTCATCCTGTTTTGCTACGCTTCAGGACTATGAAGCTCTGCATACGAATGATCTGATTTGCTTCGCCTGGTTCTCATGAACCAGGCAAACAACCAAAAAAAATGTGCGAGCAAGCGCCCGAAGCGCCTGCTCGAAGAGCACTCTTTGAGTGATGGCGCTTCATTGAAAACATCTTCGCAGAGATCTCATGATGTGTTGTTGTTTATTATTATGGATACTTACTACACCCAGTTCTCATGAACTGGGTGTACGTCTGATGAACCTGGAGGGTTCTTCAGACTACCATCTTTGATGCACATGCTCCCGTATGTATTGGTCGTAGATATCCTGCACCTTCTGCATAGTCTCATCGTCCAGCGGGGGCAAGTTTGAGGCGGCGGCGTTGTCCCGCGCCTCCAGGGGATTCTTGGCACCGGGTATAGCCAGGACTCACAGCATCGTTCATCAGGATCCAACGCAAGGCAAACTGCGCCATACTGAAGCCTTCCGGGACAAGTGGACGCAGGTTCTCCACCGCTTCAAGGCCGGTCTCAAATGGGACGCCTGCAAAGGTCTCACCCACATCAAAGGCTTTACCCTTTCGGTTGTATTTACGGTGGTCCGAATCTGAAAGGTAGTCCCCTGGGTCATCTTGCCGGTCAGCAAGCCGCTGGCGAGGGGAACCCACGCTAAGATGGCTGTTTTTTTTTCCTGGGCAAGGGGGAAGAACCATTCTGCTGGGCGCTGACGGAAGATATTGAAGATGATCTGTACGCTTTGTATGTTGGGATATTCAGGGCCTTGATGGCTTCTTCTACCTTTTCGACACTGACGCCGTAGTACTGGATCTTGCCGGTGGTCACAAGGTCTTCCATAATGCTGAAGACCTCGGGCATGTAATAGACCTGCGTTGGGGGGCAGTGCAGCTGGACAAGGTCTAACCTTTCCATGTCGAGATTTGTCAGGCTGCGCTCAATAAAAGCCGTCAGGTTCTCCCTGGTGAACCCTTTCGTGACATGTGGATTTAGACGCCGCCCTGCTTTAGTAGCGACATAAATTCTTTGACCTGGGAAGTCCTTGATAACCTGACCAACAAGGCGTTCACTACGGCCGTCACCATAGACGTCCGCTGTGTCAATGAAATTCAACTCCTGCCTCAATAGCGGTTCGGAGGGCTAAAACGCGTCCTTCTGGCTGACATGCCCCCAGCTTCCACCGATTGCCCAGGCGCCGAAGCCGATCTCTGAGACCTGCCACTGGTTTTTCCGAATTGTCGATAGTTCATAATTATCTCCTGTATAATTTTATCTGGTGCAAAACAAGAATACCAGAAATATCAAGTGTCAGTTCACTGAAATGACGGGTTACAACCCGCACTCCAATCTAAAAAACGTAGATAAATTAGGATTTTGTTGGAGTACGGACTTCAGTCCGGTTTCGGTATTTTAGGTGGGTTGAACCCTCATGCATTATCGGCTCTGCATCATAGATGTTCGGCTACGCTTCAAGTAGGAGTCGCAACCCGACTTAAAATATTGTTGTCACGCAGGTTGCGCAGCAACCGTGTATGACCTACAAGTACTCGTCACAGCGGTGCCGCTTTACACGGTTCTCATGAACCGTGCATACGTGTGATGCGGCTTGATGCCGCTCACACTATATTGGCAATGGGGCGATGACGGAGGATGAGGTGAACATCCAGGTCACGATCAGGGCATTCAGGACCGCACCAGCATAGATCTGCCCGGTGGCTTCATACAGCACAGTGCCCACGGGGATCATCAATGCCAGCAGGACACACATATGCTCCAGGTTGATCACAAATCCCACCAGGGCACCGCCAGGACCGACAAAGGGGACAAAACCTGTGGTGAGGAGGGGAATGTACTGCAGCGCCATGTGCACGAGCAAAGGAACCAGCATCACAAATATTCCCACCAGGGATTTCCGCAATACGGTGTGCAGCCAGGTCTTCCCCGGAGCAGGACGAAGCTGCCCCTGCAGGAGGATATTGACCTGCAGAAAGCCAACCAGGAAAAGCGGGAAATACAGCAGCATCATCAGGAAGCGGTAGGGCGTCAGGTCGCTGGCATAGGGGAACTTATAGCGGAAATCCACCAGCAGGAAGGCTTCAGGGATGGCTTCCAGGGCGTAAACGAAGCCGAACAGCACGACCGCCAGCAGAACCGCGCGCCACAGCTTTGCCCAGGATGGGCGTATGCGGTCTTCAGATTCTGAAATCCCCAGCTCTTTGTAGTTGGCATCTCCCTGGGCAGCTTTGCGTTTCTTAAGCCAGCTCCGAAAGATGAAAAAACCAATGATGTTGATCACCAGGAACCAGAAAACGACACCGTTGACCATCATCATCGGGAAGACTGTGTCAATGGGGAGGACGTAGACGTGCAGGCCGAAGATGACCATGACCAGGGCCAGATAGAGCAGCGTCAGTCCCCCGTTGATGAGGAAGGCACGCCAGAAGGTCTTTTTGTCGCAGCGATAGACCGTTGATGGGGCTCCTGCCAAATTTGTAAAGGGCTTCACGCCTAAAAGCAGGATGGCGAGGGGGATGGCACTGAGCACACCGAAGATCATTGCAACCAAAGAACCGATTTCCTTGACCTGCCAGATCTGCTGATCCCCTGGGATGGCAAACGAAATTTCAGGTTTGAGCGCCAGCCTGTACCAGGTTACTGCTTCGGCAATGGCAGTCTTGTTAAAGGATTCCGGGACGTGGGTCGTGCGTGTCATATGCACACGCCGGGCGGTACCGTCCGCAAAGGAACCGTAGGTCGTATCGAAAGCTGGGTTTCGGATCGTCAATGGCCGCCTGGGTTTGGGGGCTGGTCATCCATTCCGCCTCAAAATCACGCGTGCCGGTCATGCGCTGGCGGTATTCGTCGTATTTCCCGAAGATCATCAGCATATTCTTCGGTAAGTCTGGGGTCGCATCTTCCCGGTAGGCGAACCCGGAGAAGACGATTGCCTGCACGTCAGGGTTCTCCAATGCCGCCAGGTAGCTCCACTCGCCGCCCAGGCTGTGCCCGCCCATCCCGCAGCGGTCTTCGTTCACAAACGGTAGGCTCTGAAGGTATTCAAAAGCTGTGTTCGCACCGTAGGTTGGGTCAAAGCCGGGTTCTGATTCGGAAAACTGGTTGTCGGAGTTGCCGCGACCAAGGGCGTCCAGGGTAATGGCGACGAATCCCCGCCGCGCCAGCTCTATGCCGAAGGGGTCCATGGTCTCCCGGTTGTTCTGGTAACCATGCAGGTACACGACGCCGGGGGCGGGGTTTTCTGCGGTGGCGTTTGGTGGTCTGAAGAGCTTCCCGCGCACCATCAAGCCGTTCTTGTTTTAGAATGTAACGTTGGTCACTTTCACCTGGAACCAGTTTGTCATGGCAGCATGTGCCAGGATTTGCGCGCCCAGGGTGATGAGGATGCCGATGATCAGTGCCCAGGTGGCAGCTTTGCGGACTTTGGGTTTGAAGATGAAAGATGAATGCATTGTCCCTCCAGGAGCGAAGGTTTATTTATTCTGCCTGTGATTATAAAACCATTTAGAGAATCGTGAACGGAGAGTTGTGAGTTGTAGCTGAAAGTTCAAAGGTAAGAGATGGAAGCTAGTTGCTGGTTGCTGGTAGTTAGTAGCAAGAAACTATTTGCTACAAGCTACGAACTACTGGCCACAAACCATTCACAAATCACTATTCACTATTCTCAATATTCCAATATCGTCAGTGGACCCTGTGGGAGGACGCAGGCGCGGCTGCCATAGGTGTCCATCAACCTCTGGATGGTGGTGGGAATATCCCGGCAGGGCTGGAGCAGGCACATTTTGATCTGATCGTCGCTGAGTCCATCGCTGTAGATGAAGACATCGGCATGAGATTGTACATTTGCCTGGATCTGGGCCTGCCAGACGTCCTGGCCTGAGCATCCTGGTAGGGACAGATTGTGGAGGAGGGATTGTGGCGAGTCTGGCAGATTTGAGCAGCCTGGCATACTCACCATGGTCAGGCAGGCCTTCTTCACAGGCAGCCAGCAGCAGGATCGCACCGCCTTTTCGGACAGCCCGTTTGGCCGCAGCAAGGCCTTTCACACACTGGTAGAGGTTTTGATCCAGAGGATAGCCGCTGTTGCTTGTGACCGCCCAGTCATAAGGTTTGTCGATGGGGAAAAGGCTGATTTTCTGCACTAATTGACACCCAGCCTGGTGAGCAGCGATCACATCCCCAGCAAAAACCCCCGTGATGCGGTTGTCCCGGTCCAATGTGACATTTACCAGGAAAGTGTTGGGTACCAAAAGTGCAGCTTCTTTCATCTCTTCCCAGATCGGATTACCTTCTGTTCTATTAAAATCCGCATTGGGATGAGCGATCATCTCAGGGCTGTGATTGGCGAAGACGGTCTTCGAACCTGCAGCGCCGGGCAGGATGGCTTTGGGTCCACCGCTGTAGCCGGCAAAGAAATGGGGTTCGATGAAGCCGGTCAGGACCTTCAGGTCTGCATCCATCAGCGCACTGTTGATTTCAATGGGATGACCAAAACTGCTGACCCCCAGTGAAACCAGTTGTTTTTCGTCATTTGCATCATGTTGAAGGCAGCGGTAATGGTTTGCAATGTCCGCTCCAAGCATGTGCCTGAGTTCTGCTTCTGTTTGGAGGCGATGTGTCCCCAGGGCGTTCAGGAGGGTGATGTCCTCGCGCTTCTGACCCCATGGGATTCGAGTTCATTGATGATGACAGGCAGCAAGCGTGCATTGGGGGTCGCCCGGGTGATATCGGTGTGGACAATGACGACTTTCGTGCCTTCTCTGACGAGATCTCCAAGCGGGGAAAGGTTGATGGGGTTGCGCAGAGCGTCCTGGATGGCAGCCGTTTCGTCTTGAATGGCAGGGGTTTCCCGGACAAGAAAGATGTCTGTATCGTCAGGAACTTCTATCGGCATGCCTTTGCGGCCATAGTCCATTTCGATTTGCATGGAGGTGATGCCCTTTCGAAACATTGAAATTCTTCATAAGTATAACGTGGAACCTATAGTTAATTGTAGATCGTGAAATCAAAATCTCATCTGAATTGGGATTAAAAAGCAGACTGAGCTTAGCACTGTCAAGTCTGCGCTCCGAAAAGAAAGGTGGAGTGAGAGCTTTAGCTCGATTACCTGCGAAAACACGTTCAAATCTGAATCGCGATGAAATAAGGCAGACTGAGCTTCGCACTGTCGAGTCTGCACTCCGGTAAAATTAATATCTTTGGTTGGAGTACGGACTTTAGTCCGTTTGACTTTGTAATTAGTGTCCAATCTGTATTACACCCCGACAAATTGATTCAACATGATCACCCTGTCTGGGCTTCCTGTTGTATAATGGATTTCAGTTCATCATTTCGTTGTGGAGGCATCTCATGACATGAGAAACAGAAGATTATTACACCAAAAACTCTGCTGTTGTTAATCATCTTTATCGTTATCATGCCGCTGCTGCCCCTGCTGATCTCATGGAAGTGGGATTGGTGGGAAGCCTGGGTTTATTTTGGTTTCAGTTTTTTAGGCTTCATCGTCAGCCGATACCTGGCAGGACGGAAGCATCCTGACCTGATCAGGGAGCGCGGCAAATACCTTGATCATGATAACCCGGAGCCCTGGGACAAGAAACTTTCTCCATTATTGGGGTTGGTTGGTGCCGCGCTCCCAATTGCGGCAGGGTTGGATGGACGCTTTGGACCATCTGCAGACTTTAGCTGGGTGATCAAAGGGATCGCCATTTTATTCATGCTGGGGAGTAATGCCATTGGGACGTATGCACTGATGACGAACCGCTTTTTCTCCGGCATGGTGCGCCTGCAAACAGACAGGGGCCATCACGTGATCAGCGATGGGCCTTATCGCTGGGTGCGGCACCCCGGGTATCTCGGAGCCTTGCTGACCTATGTGGCTGTGCCATTCCTGCTTGACTCCTGGTGGACACTCATCCCTGCGTTCTTGAGCTTCCTGGTGATTGTCATCCGGACGCGTTTGGAAGATAACTTCCTGCAAGAATCCCTGGATGGTTACAAGGATTATGCGCAGGAAGTACGTTTCAGGCTCTTCCCGGGAATTTGGTAAATTATGAAACGTTTTTTATACTGGTTGTGGCGAGTTATTCCCTTATCCAAGCGCATGCGCGCCCCCATCCTGTGGCTGGGAAACAGGAAATTTGTCATTGGCATCAGCGCATTTATTCTGAATGATCAGGGAGAGGTTTTGCTGTTCAAGCACACCTACCGGAATGATGTCCCCTGGTCTTTCCCCGGGGGGTATCTCAAGAAGAATGAGGATCCGGATGATGCCATGAAAAGGGAGATTTTCGAAGAATCAGGGTTTGAAATCAATATCCTCAAGCCGTTGGAGGTGGCACGGTCGCACGAGATGGCGAGGTTTGAGGTGCTGTACCAGGCGGAATTGGTCGGTGAAGCTGATTTTGTCCCATCAATTGAGGTGGTTGAAGCGCGATTTTTCCCGGTGAATGCGCTGCCGGAGCTTTTGCATGAGCATAAGGCGATCATTGATAAGTATTTGAAGTTGGGGGATGGATAACGGCGGGTTCAAAAACAGAACCCGCCCTACGAATTATTGGTAGGGTGCAGTCTGGTTGTGACTGCACCGAAAAAATCACTCTCCAAAATTTATCTTTTCGTGATTGGTATGATATTTCTCACCCCAATCTATAGGGTAATTTCCTAAGCGAACATAGTCGAAAAAACTGGAGCTTGGCCAATCACGCACCCGATTTACCAAATCATGTTTGACAGGATTGTAATGGATGTACTCAATGTGTTTTTCGAGGTCTTCCTCATCTCGAATGTAGTGTTCCCAAAATCGGCGTTGCCATATTCCGCTTTCGCCACGTTTTATCTGCAATTGGCTGGGGTTGTTGTGCACATTAAAATTCAACACGAAAATATTTTGAGAAATATTTCTTAATTTCAGCTATTATCAAGGAATAGTTGTTTTCATTTTCGGGCATTTGTATTAATAAATGAATATGATCTGGCAAAATACAATAAGCTACCATGGAAAATGGATGAAATTGCTTAACATGATTTGTTGATGCAAGGAAAAGCTCTCTAGATTTGGGGGAAGCAAAGTGTTTTTGTCTGTTATTTGTAACAAGTGTGAAGAAATAAGTTCCACCTTTTATTTTTACTCGACGATAGTTTGGCATGGTGAAATTATAAATGGAATATTGATATTGGCGGGTTCAAAGCCGGAACCCGCTCTGCGGATTATTGGTAGGATGCAGTCTGGTTGTGACTGCACCGAAACAGTGATTAGATATCTCTTATGGAATGATTATTGGTGGGTTCAAAGACGGAACCCACCCTACAGGTGCTTTACGGGATGGATTATGGCAGCTTGTTATCGTAGGTCAGGAGGGCTTTCATGTAATTGGCCCGCTCATAGGCAGCAGGATTTCCAATCATTCTGCTGGCTCATACTGCCGCACATCTTTTCCACGGACTTATACTCATTAAGCTGCCATCCAGTTTTCCATCTCCGCCAGCATTCTTTGGCGCGACCAATCCCTTTAGCGACGAATTCTGAGGCAACCATCACCACGTTAGCACCTGCAACAACGGCTTTAACCATGTCAAAACCTGTATGCACACCGCTTGTCAGTGCCAGGTCAGCATCGATTCGGCCATGAAGGATTGCCATCCAGCGAAGGGGTAGGAGAAGTTCAGCCGAGGTCGAAAGCTGCAGGGTGGTGTCCACTTCCAGGTTTTCAATGTCCAGGTCAGGTTGAATGAAACGGTTGAAGAGCACAAACCCGTCTGCACCCGCCTTCACCAGGCGAGCCAGGATGTTTGGCAGTGCAGAGAAATAAGGGCTTAACTTGACAGCCACTGGTATCTTGATGTTTTCACACACCGCAGTCACCAGTTCAACATAATTGTCTTCTAATTTCTCTGCTGTGGTTTCCGGATTGGCGGAAATATAGTAGGTGTTCAGTTCCAGGGCGTCTGCACCAGCCTCTGCCATCTTTTGAGCATAGTCAATCCAACCCGAATTGGAAATACCGTTCAGGCTGGCAATAACGGGGATGTCAACAGCCGCCTTGTTCTTGCGGATTCGCTCAAGGTATTCATCCGGTCCTACATTATAGCGGTCCAGGTCAGGGAAATAATCCAGTGATTCGGCGAAGCGATCTGTCCCACGCTCCATATAATAATTAAAGGCCAGGCTGTCCTGAACGATCTGTTCTTCAAAAAGAGAGTACATAACTACAGCACTGATCCCGGAATCCTCCATTTTGCGGACGCTGCTGGTTCTTTTTGAAAAAGGTGAGGCTGAAGCCACAAGGGGATTGGCCAGTTTAAGACCAAGGTAGGTTGTTTTAAGGTCGATCACTGTTCCTCCAATGTTGAATTAATTAAGAAAAAAATGGTGATGAACCGGAGTCCATCACCATTATTATACTGGTCAGTTTCGCTATGCCAAAACTCAGGCTTCTTCTTCAGGCTTGCTGTACTGCATTTCCGACATCTGCTTATACAGGTTCCAGCGGCTGGCAGCATCCTTTTTGGCTTTGGCCATCAGCATCTCAGCGCGTTCCTCATTGCTCTGGACAAGCATGCGGTAGCGGGTCTCGTTATAGGCATATTCTTCCACCGGTATCGTCGGTTCCTTAGAGTCGACTGAAAGCGGGTTCTCGCCCAGTTCAGCCTTGTCCGGATTATAGCGATACAGCGGCCACACGCCAGCCTGTGCTGCCAGCTTCTGCTGCCTGAGGCCGTGTTTCATGGTGATGCCGTGAGCAATGCAGTGTGAATAAGCAATGATCAGTGAAGGCCCGTTATAAGCTTCCGCTTCTCGGAAGGCCGTCAGGGTCTGTCGGTCGCTGGCGCCCATTGCCACCCGTGCGACGTACACATAGCCGTAGGACATGGCCATCATCCCCAGGTCTTTCTTGGGCAGGTCCTTACCGTTGGCAGCGAACTTCGCCACGGCTGCCCGGGGGGTGCCTTTGGAGGATTGACCGCCGGTGTTGGAGTAAACCTCGGTGTCGAGGACCAACACGTTGATGTCGCGACCAGAGGCGAGGACATGGTCCAAACCACCGTAACCGATGTCATACGCCCAGCCGTCACCACCGATGATCCATACGCTCTTGCGAACCAGGTAATCAGCGATGGAAAGCAGGTTTCGTGCAGCAGGTGTCTTGAGCTCTGCCAATTTTTCTTTAAGCTGTTCAACACGTTTGCGCTGGGCTTCAAGTTCCGCTTCATCTGATTGGCTTGCATTCAGGATTTCATCAGCCAGATCTTTTCCGACCTCATCTGCTAATTTCCCGAGCAGCTCTTTTCCATATTCGACGAATTTATCAATGGTCAGGCGCATTCCCAGGCCAAACTCAGCGTTATCTTCAAACAATGAGTTGGACCAGGAAGGACCTCGGCCGTTCACGTCGGTTGCGTAAGGCGTTGTAGGCAGGTTGCCGCCGTAGATGGATGAGCAGCCTGTTGCGTTGGCGATGACCATGCGGTCACCAAACAGCTGGGTTGCCAGCTTGATGTAAGGTGTTTCGCCACAGCCTGCGCAGGCGCCAGAGAACTCAAATAAGGGATCCAGAAGCTGGGAGTTCTTGACCGTATGGGGTGTGAAGCTCTTGCGGTCCGGGTAGGGGATTGCATCGAAGAAAGCCCAATTTTCTGCTTCTTTCTCTCGCAGAGGTGGTTGTGGTGTCATATTTATCGCTTTGCGGCCAGGATTTTGTTTGTCTTTCGCAGGGCAGCTTTCCACGCACATACCGCAGCCGGTGCAGTCTTCTGGCGCAACCTGGACAGTGAATGACCAGCCTTCGCGGAACTCACGGAATTTTGCATTGGTATGTTTAAAGGTTTCCGGCGCTTTCTCCAGGTAGGAATCCTCATACACTTTGGTTCGAATAACTGCGTGTGGGCAAACAAAGGCACACTTGCCGCATTGAATACAAACATCTGGATTCCAAACAGGGATCTCCAGCGCGATATTGCGCTTCTCCCACTGGGTGGTTGCACTGGGGAATGTGCCGTCTGCAGGCATCTCACTCACTTTGACGTAATCTCCGTCCCTGTCAATGATCTTGCCAAGGACTTCGCGTACAAATTCAGGTGCCCCAGCCGGGACTGGTGGGTGCATGGGGATATCACTGGTGACCTGTTCCGGCACTTTGACCTCATGCAGGTTTGCCAACGAGTTGTCGACCGCAGCGTAATTCTGCTTGACAACGGCTTCACCGCGTTTCCCGTAGGTTTTCTTAATCGATTTCTTGATCTGTTTTATCGCCTGGTCCTTGGGGAGGACGCCGCTGATGGCGAAGAAACAGGTCTGCATGATCGTGTTGATGCGTGTGCCCATATTGGTCTTTTCAGCGACATCATAGGCGTCGATGATATAAAACTTCAGGTTCTTCTCGATCAGCGCTTCCTGAACCTTTTTGGGCAGGTTGTCCCAAATATCGTCTGAATCGTAGATGCTGTTGAGCAGGAAGATGCCGCCAGGACGGACAAATCTGAGCATGTCGTATTTTTCAAGGAACGAAAATTGGTGGCATGCCAGGAAGTTCGCCTCATTTTCTGCGATCATGTAGGGGGCTCGGATCGGTTCTGGCCCAAAGCGGAGGTGCGAAACGGTTACAGCACCGGCTTTCTTTGAGTCATACTGGAAATAACCCTGGGCAAAATTCTTGGTCTCCTCGCCAATGATCTTGATCGAGTTCTTATTTGCACCGACGGTACCATCCGAACCAAGACCGAAGAACATCGCCTGGACAACATTATCCTCCAATATTTCGAAGGAGGGGTCCCATTCCAGATTGGTGTGGGTTACATCATCAAAAATACCGACCGTGAAATGTTTCTTGGGGGTTTCTTTGTCCATCTCATCGAAGACACCTTTGACCATAGCGGGGGTGAATTCCTTGGAAGAGAGGCCATAGCGACCACCAATCACTTTGGGTTCATTTTCGAAAGGTGCGATTCCCAGTTCGTAGCCTTCTTTGACGGCGTTGACGATGTCCAGGAACAGCGGCTCACCCATCGAACCGGGTTCTTTGGTACGGTCAAGGGCTGCAATCACCTTGACGGTGCCGGGGAGAGCTTCCATCAAGTGCTGGACACAGAAGGGACGGAAGAGGCGAACGGAGACCACGCCTACTTTTTCACCTGCCTTCATCAGTGTTTTTACCGTCTCTTCAACCGTTTCAGTGCCTGATGCCATCAATACAATGACTTTCTCCGCATCAGGGGCACCACAATAGTCGAAAAGGTGATAGCTGCGTCCAACCTGTTCAGCAAAGGTGTCCATTACTTCTTGAACGATCTCAGGTGTTTTATCGTAATAGGGATTGACCGTTTCACGACCCTGGAAGAAGACATCAGGATTCTGTGCCGTGCCGCGTATGACCGGATGGTCAGGTGATAGTGCACGAGCACGATGCTGGATGATGGTTTCATCATCGATCAAGGCTTTCAGATCTGCTTCGTCGAGACGTTCAATTTTTGAAATCTCATGAGAGTTTCGGAAACCGTCGAAGAAGTGCATAAATGGCACCCTGGTTCGCAGCGTCGCTGCCTGAGCGATCAGTGCCATATCCTGTGCCTGTTGGACGGAACCGCTTGCCAGCATGGCAAAGCCAGTGGCGCGTGCGGCGGTCACGTCAGTGTGGTCCCCAAAGATGGACAGTGCTTGGGCTGCCACAGACCGTGCGCTTACATTGAACACGGTGGCTGTGAGTTCGCCAGCAATTTTGTACATATTGGGGATCATCAGGAGCAAACCCTGAGAAGCTGTAAAAGTGGTAGTAAGGCCGCCGGCTTGCAGTGCACCGTGAACGGCACCAGCCGCCCCACCCTCCGCTTGCATTTCCGTCACATCCGGAACAGTCCCCCAGATATTGGGGATGCCTTCGGCAGCCCAAGCATCGGCATATTCGCCCATCGGTGACGAGGGTGTGATCGGGTAGATCGCGATGATCTCGTTTAACCGGTAAGCGACCCAGGCGGTAGCCTCATTGGCATCAGTCATTACCATTTGACGTGTCATTAATCATTCTCCTTTGTTAGTAACAAGAACTTAACCTAATCAGTAAATTAAGGGACTCTGCCCGTGTTTGATTTCCACAAAAGCAGGAATTATGTCTTATCCAACCCTGAATTATATCCTGAATCAGAGGTGGGTATATGTAATATCCTTCATATTAAGCGGTGAAACCTGTCATATGACCGTTTTTGATAAATAACATATCGCAGGCACGGTTAAATCATACCCGAAACAATGTTCCTGAGGGGATCAGTATTTGATTTTTAGATAGGGTTGTGCCAACAAAAGTGCTGCCAGGGTTTTCCCATCTTGAAATTCTCCCGCCTGTGCTTTTTGAAAGGCTTTTGCTGCTGGCATTTTCTGGATATTGATAAATTCATCCTCATCTGGGGGGAGTGGTGATTCGAAAAGTTTGGTGGCTAGAAACACAGTCATATATTCATCGCTGTACCCGGCAGCAAGGTAAAAACCACCCAGAGTCCTGATCTCACCGGCTGCCATCCCAATCTCTTCGCGAACCTCTCGTTTTGCACACTGCAAGGGTGTTTCGCCATCATCCATCACCCCTGCTGGGAGCTCAAGGAGTGTATCCCCTGACCCGATGCGAGGCTGCGATACAAAATAGATATTGCCCTGTGCGTCCACAGGGACGATGGACACAGAATCACCATGTTCAACCAGGTCATAAAACCGCTCACGGTCATCAGGCAGGCGGATTTGAACTTTTGAGACGTCGAACGCGTGCCCACGGTACTGCTTCAGGCGATTCAGAATAGCTATTGACATGGTGTATTCCTCAAATTTTTGCAGGGTTGAGATCAATTGAATTAAAATAACCTGCGCATTTGGGTTGTAAAAATGCGCAGGATCAGGTTCGATTTTCTCACGGTTAATCAGGACGAATGATCAGGGGATGTTCAAGGTTTGACCCACAGTGAGGTCATAAGGCTCCTCAAGCCCATTGACAGCGATGATCGCTTCAGGGGTCACATCCCCATAGTCACAGGCAATGCTGTAAATCGTTTCACCGGCTGCCACAGCATGGCTTGTCGGATGCGGAAGGCGGACACGTCCTTCACCTTCCCACGTGCCGGCTTGGGGTATCTGCAAAACTGTCCCGGTACTGAGCAAGGTGTCAGGGGCAAGGTTGTTAAGAGCCAGTAGATCATCAGGGCTGATGTTAAAGCGCCTGGCAATACAAAAGACGTATTCCCCTTCTTTCAGGGTGTATTCTGCCGGTCGTGTCACCGTAGGTACTGCTACGATTTCTGTTGGTGGCGGGGTGTTGGTGGGAGTTGGCCCTGCCTCCTGTGTGACCTCCTCAGTGGGTTCTTCGGATTCTGTGGTCTCTGCAGGTGCATCTGGTTCTGGGGAATCGGTATGAAGGCGGATAGGGGTGGTTTTCATCTCTTCAGTGTCCTCCTCTGGCGCTTTGGAGGCAGGCATTTTGCATCCAGAAAGCAGAAGAACCAAAAGGACAGCACTGACGATGACCCTGCTGGTTAATTTCGTCATTGATGAATCTCCTTCACTATACTAGTATTTGAAATGGTAGAAATCCAGGTTTGAAGCTAATTTGATAGTAGCATAATCCCATTTTAGCGTCAAGGCGTGGATAAAAATCCTCCGCGATGATGCAAACTTCAGGAGGCAAAGCCAATTAGGTTCTACAAAAGGGTGAAATCCTGTACAGATTCAGATATAGTTTCAAGAAAGTGAATGTTATCTATCCAGATCATCAAACCTTTCAAAATTTCCTCTTGATGTTAATAGAGGTCTAATGATTTGGGGATAAGATATGTTGAATGTGAAAGGAAAAGAAAAATGAAAACGATAAATATTAAACTATTACTGGTTGTTAGCGTCCTCGTATTGGCAATGCTGGCATGCACTTTACCGGACTTCAGTTCCCTGACGCAGTTGGAAGATGTCATTGAAGAGGAGAAACCCGAACAGGTTGTTGAGACGGAAGTTGTCCAGGTGCCCAATTCAGTGTCTTATGTGGTTCCGGATGAAGTGCTGTTGGAAGATGCATTGATCAGCATTTATCAGGACGTCAGTCCCGGTGTCGTTTCCATCCAGGTGTATTCAGAATTCGGTGCGGGGATTGGATCGGGCTTCGTCATTGATAAAGATGGGCACATTGTCACCAACTACCATGTTGTGGATGAGGCAGGTCAGGTCGAAGTCCACTTTACAAGCGGATTAAAGGTATTTGGTGAAGTAATTGGTGTGGATTTGGATTCAGATCTTGCTGTGATAAAAGTCGATGTCGACATCGATGAACTTACCCCATTGGTCATAGGTGATTCGGATCAATTATATGTTGGTCAATCAGTTGTTGCGATCGGGAATCCTTATGGGTTAACCGGTACGATGACAACAGGGATCGTTTCTGCACGCGGCCGGACGCTTGACTCCATTCGCCAAACAGAAGGTGGTACATTTTTTTCAGCAGGTGATCTAATTCAAACTGATGCGAATATCAACCCCGGCAACTCGGGTGGACCCCTACTCAATTTGAATGGCGAGGTGATTGGGATCAACCGGGCGATTCAAACCAATGGCTCCTCGTCGTTAACCGGCGTTTCAAACACGGGGATCGGATTTGCAGTTTCTTCAAATATCTTAAGCGTTGTTCTGCCTTCATTGATAAACGGTGGTGGTTATGCTTATCCATATTTAGGATTGTCTGCTTTACCTTCATTGACGCTAACACAAGCAGAATTCCTGGACCTTCCGCAAGCGACGGGCGCATATGTCGTTGAAGTGGTTAGCGGTGGACCTTCGGAGGAAGCTGGCCTCCAGGCAGGGAATGAGCCAACTGAGGTTCAAGGTTTATTTACCGGAGGCGATCTCATCATTGCAGTTGATGATCAGGAAATCCTGGAATTTGGGGAATTACTCAGCTATCTGATGTTGAACAAGCAACCAGGTGACGACCTTGTTCTAACCGTCATCCGGGATGGTGAAGAGATGGATGTCACAGTGATGTTGGGTGAAAGACCATAACTTCTTATTACTGAAAGCACTGCTGTTGAGTTTTCCTTGCAGCAGTGCTTCTTCTTAACCATTTTGAAAGAATTGAAAATCTGAGATAAAATTGATTATAAGATTGATCTCGTTGATCAATTCCTCACCTTAAAAATCCACAACTTAAATATGGAGGCAAATAATGTTTTCCAAAAAAGACCTGCAGACACTATTAGATTATTCTGCGGTGAACCAGGTGTTAAGTGTCTATTTAAACACTGACCCAACGGACATCAACACAGAAGCAGCAAAACTCCATCTCAGAAACTTGTTGAAGACGGTTGATCTCCCAGAGGATGTTCAAGCTGTTGAGGATTTTGTCAGTCTTGAATACGATTGGTCAGCCAAGGGGTTAGCTGTATTTTCAAATCAAAAAGAGGACTTTTTCAATACATATCAATTCAATATATCCGTTCCCAACCATGTATATGTAGGTGGGAGGCCAATGGTCCGACCGCTGGTCCGGCTCCTGGACACCTTTACAGGTTGGAGTGTGGTTCTTGTGGACAAGCAGGGCGCAAGGTTTTTCGCTTTTGACCTGGGCGAACTTGACGAAGCGAGTGGTGTCAGCGGTGAGGTTGTTAAGCAGACCAAGCGAGGGGGCGGCAATGCGATGCATGGTCGGATGGGGGGTGCGAATGCCAGCGGGAAAGTCGATAATATCATTGATCAAAATATTAAAGAAGTGATTGAGTATGCCACAGCCTTTTTCAGTGGGAATCACATCCGACGGATCATGATCGGTGGGATTGATGCCAATGTTGCCCGATTCAAAGACGAATTACCAAAATCATGGCAGTCGCTGGTTGTGGGAGATTTCCCGATGAGTATGAATGCCAGCCACTCCGAAGTTCTGGCACAGGCAACATCAGAAGCGCTGGCAGCTCAAGAAAAGATCAACCAAAAATTGATTGAGATGGCGGTCACCCAGTCAGCAAAGGGGAGTAATGGTGTCACCGGTTTGATTGACACGCTTAATATGATCCATGAAGGCAGAGTAAAGACTCTGCTTGTGTCGCAGGATTTTGAACAGGAAGGTTTCCGCTGCAAAGGATGCGGTTACCTGACCACGCAGGAATTGGAGAGCTGTCCATTCTGCGGCGGCAAATTCGCCCGGATCGATGTGGCAGTGGAGATGGCTGTGCAGGATTCCCTGCGGAAGAATGCAGAGGTCAAAGTGATCATTGAAAATGAAGCGCTTGCCAAAGCGGGTCATATCGCTGCGATTTTGCGGTATTAGATCAGTTCTACTGGACAATTAATAAACCCCCGGGATTTTTCTTTGAAATCCCGGGGTTTTTTACTTGATCGATAAGTGAATTTAATCTCTAATTTTGGACTGGACACCCAATAAAAACCTTAAAGCGATATGCAACCGGCTGCGCCAGGCACTTTCATGATGGCCGGCACCGGGGGCAATCCGTGTCAGCCAATCCTTGCCGTGGATATAGCCTTTTTCTTGCATGATCCTGTCCACGTCCTGCTGGATAAGGGGCATAATCTGCATCAAGCTCTCTCGTACCATGGTCAAAATAAACCCGGTGAACCCCTGCGTTTGGCAAGAACTTACTCAGATAGGGAGTTGTCAAATGCTGAAGGGCTGGCCAATGGGTCGAAAGGCATCCAGCTCCCCCAAACACATCCGGATATTCGACCAGGGCATAGAGTGAGATCAAAGCCCCACTGCTTGATCCCATTACAAAGGTGTTTCTCATATCAGGAAGGGTGCGGTAATCAGCATCGATCTGAGGTTTGATCTTTTCAACGAGTAATTTCAAGTATTCGTCTGCAACATACGCGAATTCTTCTAAGGCTTCTGGATCCTTTTCTATGAGTTCAGCGATAAGCGCTTTCCCACCTTGTGTCTCAAAAGGTTTGGTGGGCAGGTAATCTCCTGATCGGTTTTCCGTGTTGTCAATCCCCACAACGATGGCTGGTTGGATGAAACCGAAGGCAGATAATTTTGTGATAACCTCCGCCACACCCCATGTCACATGGGTGTAGGATTTTTCTTTGATAAATAAGTTTTGCCCGTCCTGCATATAGATGACCGGGAAATGGGCTTGATCATTTTGGTTGTACTGAGGTGGAGTCCATACCCACACATCCCTTGGCAATAATCCGGGTGATTGAATGTTGGGGTAGTGTTTCAATTCGATTTTCATTTATGGAGATTGATTCCTCTCTGAGAAAACTTCATAAATACTCGGGAATTATAATCCAGTTCATAATCCTACAAAAGAACGGGATAATGTTAGGCTCGTGTATACTAAGACATAAGATAATAATATGACTTCAGTATTTAGAGTAAATAAATTTTTATTCAGCATGATTTTTTGATTTGTATCAGAGAGGCAACCACTCCGATGGTTGCCCCTACACCAGGCTTTCGAAAATTGTTTTTATAGACAATATATATATTAACTATTATATAGACAAGCACTAGGGAAAAAAGGAGCGAACGGTGAAAACTGGAAGATATGTTGGTGTATTGACCGCCGGTGGCGACAGCCCCGGCCTGAACGCAGCACTGCGCGGTATTGGCAAAGCCGGATTAGGCCAATACGATATGAAGCTTGTTGGGTTTCTGGATGGGTTTCGGGGGTTGATGCAGAACCGGACCATCCGGTTGGATGAAAAGCAGCTTTCAGGGATCCTCACGCAGGGCGGCACCATATTGGGAACCAGCCGGGATAAGCCGCACAAGATGCCTGTGGGTGGCGAGTATCTTGACATGACCGATGCCATGCTTGACACCTATGAGCGCCATCACCTGGACGCCCTTGTGTGCTTGGGCGGCGGTGGTACGCAAAAGAGTGCCCTGCGCCTGAAAAACAAGGGCATGAACGTCATCACGCTGCCGAAGACGATCGACAATGATGTAGCCATGACCGATGTGACCTTTGGGTTTGATACGGCTTTGGGGATCGCAACTGAGGCGATTGACCGCCTGCATAGCACCGCGCACAGTCACCACAGGATCATCCTCGTTGAAATCATGGGCCATAACACTGGCTGGCTGGCATTGGGTGCCGGGGTTGCTGGGGGTGCCGATGTGATCCTGATCCCTGAAGTTCCATATGACGAGGAAAAAATCGCCGAAGCCATCCTGAAGCGCAGCCGGGGAGGAAAACGTTTCAGTATTGTAGCGGTGTCCGAAGGGGCGATGTCAGTGGATATCGCATCACGCTTGTACAAGGCGCAGGAAAAACTACGCAAAGCTGAAGACAATAAAGAACGGCAGGCTGAAAAAGAAAAAATTCATGAGCTTGAAGAAGATCGATCTGAAAGCACGATAAAACTGACCAGGCAGCTGGAGAAATTGACCGGCCTGGAATCCAGAGTCACGATCCTGGGCTATCTGCAGCGGGGTGGGGCACCTTCTGCTGCGGATCGGCTGTTGGCGACACGATTGGGGACAGCCTGTGCGCGATTGCTGGACAAAGAACAATACGGTGTCATGGTTGCTGCATGTGGGGATGGGGTAGAGCCGGTCCCACTGGAAAAAGTAGCCGGGAAACGAAAGGTAATTCCTGCAGACCACCCCTGGTTAGAAAGTGCACGGGCAGTTGGTACATGTATGGGTGATTGACAGGTTCCAAAAATTTTTTTAGAAAAACCTCGTCCAAAATATGGTCGGGGTTTTTTGATGGAAACTGATCAAGATACCCAGAAGATACTATTGTGCATCCATTTACCTAACAGGTGAAAGCCAAATTCACCCCGATATCCCACGCGTGTTATGGTGTGTGGAAGTCGAACTGGCCATTAAAACTGAAGCCCCGGCACTTTTTTGGGCTTTTTTATTATATTTTGGAGCATTAAATCAAATCTTATTCGATTGTTAAGCAAACATTTAACACAAAATGAGGCTCAAACGTGAAATTTATATGATTTCTCACTTATAATCTTTTGAATGTTACAAATCGTGAGGATTCCTTTGACCAAATCAGTTTACTTTATTATTATCGGCTATCTTCTATGGGTGCTTTACATGTATATGAAAAGCACCACCTTGCGGTTGGGAAGGTATCGGTCAAAGAGGAAGAAATAGACCGAAGCAGGTTGAATAAACCAGGCCACCCAACCGGGTGGTTTTTTTGTTAGTAATCTGCAAAGGTAATAAAGGCAGGAGGTGTTTTATTGGTAATAATTTGTGAAAGTGTGTTTTTAGACAAGTTCAATCATTACGTAGTTAGGAGAAGAAAGAAATGAAGAAAAGTTTACTATTTACTTTGTTGATCGTTTTCGTTATGGTTCTCAGTGCTTGTGCGCCAAAAGCTGTTGAAGAACCTGAGACACCCAGTGAACCTGAAGCTGAAGCACCCAGTGAACCTGAAGCCGAAGCACCGAGTGAAGATGAAGCTGAAGCTCCCAGCGATGATGAAGCTGATGCACCAAGTGGAGATGAAGCTGAAGAACCACAAGCCTGTACGGATGATCCTCTTGGTTGTGCGGTTATCCCGGCGGGTGAAACCATCAAGATTGGCATGGGAGCACCACTTTTGGGTGACTACTCCATGTTTGGTATTGATATTAGTGAGGGTGTGGCGCTGGCTCTTGCACAGGATGATGGCTTTGAGGGCTGGAGTTATGAGCTGGTTGCAGAAGATACTGGTGGTCAAGCTGAAGCAGGAGCAGCCGTTGCCAATAAAATGGTTACAGATCCAACCGTCGCTGCAATTGCAGGGCATATTTTCACAGATTCGACGGCTGCGGCCATGCCGATCTATGAAAAGGCAGGTCTGCCAATGATGTCACCTTCTGCCACGAATCCTTCCCTAACGCAGAAAGGTTCTTCTGTATTCAACCGTTTAGCCTTCACTGATGCCGACCAGGGAAAGACTGCAGCAGGTTTGCTTTATAACCAACTTGGTGTTACCAAGATTGCGCTGATGCATGACGGTAGTTCTTATGGACAAGGTCTGGCCGATGTCGTTCAAGCGGAATTTGAGAACATGGGTGGTGAGGTTACGGCTTATGAAGCATTAACACCTGGTGAGGCAGATTATGTCGCAGTTCTCTCTGCTGTTGCCGATTCAGAACCTGAGGTGGTTTATTTTGGTGGTTATGCAGCTGAAGCCATCGTGATGATGAACCAATGGGCACAAGCTGGATTAGATGGCGTTCAATTTTTTGGATGTGATGGAACATTTGGGGTTGAATTTCTAGAGAAGACAGGGCCGAATGGCGAGGGCGCGATTGCCACATCTCTCGTTCCGCCCGATTCAGAAGAAAAAGAAAAATTTGACGCACTCTTTGCAGAGGAATATGGGAGGGAACCAGGTGTGTTAAGTGCTTTCTCCTGGGCAGCCTTTGATACTGGTAATGTCCTTATTGAAGCGATAGAGAGTGTCGCGTTTGTAGAAGGTGATAAGGTGTTCGTACCGCGTTCTGCACTCGTTCAAGCTGTCAGAAACACATATTTTGTTGGTTTGACTGGTTCGATACAGTGTGATGACATTGGTGAATGCAACGCCTCAGGACCCTCATTCTATGAAGTTGTGGATGGTGAATGGGCAGCTCTTGACGTGACATCTGATTAATTGATTGATTTAATGGATGGGGAAGTGATGTACGCTTCCCCATCCTGCTTTTTTTCTTGACAGGACATCATCAATATGATTAATTCTTCAAGAGCCTCCAAACTCACACCTCGGAATATTTTACGGATCGTCGTTGGCGTATTGGTTTTGATTTTTCTTGGGTGGCGAGTAATCCAGGTTATGACCAGTGACACAGCCTTTGGTCCACATACCTGGTTGAGATTTTTAATTACAGGACTTGTCATTGGTGGTATGTATGCGCTCATTGCCATTGGATATACGCTCGTTTATGGCATTTTATTCATGATCAATTTTGCGCATGGCGAAGTAATGATGCTTGGAACTTTTGCTGGCTATTTTGTACTCGAAGCTTTTGCGGCTATCCCAGCATCATCCGGAAGTGAAATTAATTTTTTAAATGCGCATCCGGTGATTTCGTTACTCTCGACCTTTCTGGTAGGTGCTGGTGTTTCTGCGTTATTAGGGTTTCTTCTTGAGAAGATTGCTTACCGTCCATTGCGTGGAGCACAACGTTTGATCCCTTTGATCAGCGCCATTGGTGCATCCATTTTCTTTCAAAACGCAGCGCAGTTACTATTTGGCCCTCAAAGACGTCAGTACATGAATCCGGATATCCTTTGGAGAGGAACCGGATGGATGATCCCGGTTGGTGACAAATCAGTCATGTTGACATACACCGGTGTTTTCTCATTTATTCTTTCTGTCCTCTTAATGATCGGCTTGTTTATCCTGGTAAAAAAGACAAAATTTGGAAAGTCAATGCGGGCTGTCGCTGAAAACAAGCAAGCCGCTGCATTGATGGGGATTGATGTTGACTCTGTGATTAGTAAAACATTTCTGATCAGTGGTGCATTGGCCGGGGCAGCGGGTGTGATGTGGGGAATTCACAACGGACTTTTCAACCACTTTGTTGGTTTTCTCCCGGGAATCAAGGCTTTTACTGCCGCAGTACTTGGCGGCATAGGGAATATTCCGGGAGCGATGTTGGGAGGGATGTTGTTGGGATTACTTGAATCACTGGGACCTGCGCTTCTTGGTCTTGATTTCCAACTCAAAGATGTGATTGCTTTCACAATATTGATTCTTGTATTAATTTTTCGTCCTTCAGGTCTGCTGGGAGAAGTGCTGTCGGAGGAAAAAATCTGATGAAACGGGCAATAAAACAAGGTCTCGGAGCCGGGATAACTTTTGGCATTATTTTTATTTTCTTATTGTTGATTGGGTTTATTCTCATCGCAACAAAAATGATTGGGAATTTCTTAGGCAATTTAGAGAATCTGGCAACTGATGCTCTTTTTCCTCTGGAAAATTTAGTGATACTTACAGGCTTATTGAGCCTTGTGAGTGGGTTCACTAGTCAAAAGGAAGATCGTGATGCCCCCCGAAAGCGAACTATTTTTTGCGGCTTATTTGCAGGTTTGTCAAGCGCATTTTTAGTAGCAATATTGATATTATTGGTGGGGAATCTTCATATAGGCGGTACTGACTTCCGAACCTATCTTCCTAATCTCGGTCCTGATCAAATCGAATTCCTATTATTCTATAATACACCTCAAAAAGCTGCCCTAATATATGGTTTCCTTATATTATTATTTAGTATGATTGGGGCTATTATAAAAAAATTGCTTGAGGTGATATCCCAGAGAAGGACCATTCAGAAATCATTTTCGTTAAACTATGGAAAATGTAATGGAACGAGTGAATCTCGGAAGTATTAAACAGGTTTTCGAGAATAAGGTTGTCCAGATAGCAGCATTGATTGTTGTTGCAGTGGTCCTCTACTTCCTACCCATAGTGTGGGGAACTTACTGGAATTATGTTATGGGTACTGTAGCACTTTATATCTTACTTGGGTTGGGTTTGAATATCATTGTGGGTTATTCAGGACAGCTTGTTCTTGGCTATGTGGCTTTCTTTGCTACTGGGGCTTATACGTTCGCATTGCTAACTGCACCTGAACCACATGCGATTGAAATGAATTTGATTCTTGCAACAGGTATTTCAATACTGGTTTCAATTGTGGCTGGATTAATCGTTGGTTTACCAATCTTAAATTTGAGGGGTGATTACCTGGCTATCGTCACGCTGGGATTTGGTGAAATCGTTCGAATTCTTATCAGGAGTGACTTGTTAACACCCTTGACAAGGGGTCCAAAAGGTGTAACCGATGTCGGACAACCGATGTGGTTTGGAAAAATCTTTTCAGATATCAACTATATGCATCTCCTAACGCTGTTGGTACTGGTAGGATTATTTATTGCTAAACGCCTAAAAGATTCACGTACCGGAAGGGCATGGATTGCCATTCGAGAGGACCAAACTGTAGCTCAGGCTACCGGAGTTAATACCTTTCAGCACAAAATTCTAGCATTACTGTTGGGAGCGGGCTTTGCTGGGCTAAGTGGCGCATTATTTGCTTCTCGAAACCAATTTACAGGACCGGAAGATTTCACCTTGATGGTTTCTGTCAACGTGTTGTGTATTGTAATTGTCGGTGGAATGGGCAGCTTGCCTGGTGTGATCGTAGGCGCATTTGTTTTAAAAGGCTTACCCGAAATATTGCGAGAATTAACTGATTATAGATTGTTGGCTTTTGGCGCTTTGCTTGTTGTGATGATGATTGTCCGACCAAATGGTCTCTGGCCAGCTAAGCATCGTCAATATAAGAAACCTTCGTATGATATTAAAGATGATAGCTCAGTTGAGGTAGAGACATGACCTCAACAGCCATCAACGTCAAAAACGTGACCAAGCGCTTTGGTGGATTAAAAGCAGTGGATAATGTCAACCTGGTTGTGCCAGAAGGCTCGATTTCAAGTATTATTGGGCCGAATGGCGCTGGGAAGACGACACTTTTAATTGTGTCTCTGGATTTTATGTTCCAGATGAAGGTGAGATACATTTCTTTGATCAACCGATCCATGGGTTGCCAACTCATAAGATATGTTCAAAGGGTATTGCTCGTACTTATCAGAATATTCGCTTGTTCAAAGATATGACTGCTATTGAAAACATTTTAGTTGGACAGCATACACAGATGAGCGTAATGTGGGTAGAGTCAATCCTTCACACGCCTCACTTTACAACAGAAGAACAGAAAGCTCTTGAAAAGGCGTATGAATTACTTGAATTTATTGGATTATCTGATTTAGCAGACACACCCGCATTAAATCTGCCTTATGGTGCCCAGCGTCGGTTAGAAATTGCTCGTGCATTAGCCAGTGAACCTATCGTATTAATGTTGGATGAACCAACAGCAGGGATGAATCCGCAAGAAACTGCTGAGATGATGGCATTCATAAAAGAATTACGTGATTCAAAAAAGATAACGATCGTCTTAATTGAACATGACATGCGCGTGGTGATGGGTATCTCAGAATTAATTTACGTTCTGGACTATGGGCGGAAAATAGCTGAGGGAAATCCTGAGGAGATACAATCCAACCAAAATGTGATTGAAGCCTATCTCGGACCAAGTATTATTGAGATGGAATCCTAACTCAATCGGAAGATACCGTTTTATGCTTAATATAACTGACTTAAATGTATCATATGGAGCTATTCATGCCCTGAAAGGTGTTTCGTTTACGCTTGAGAAGGGAGAAATTATCGCGCTGATTGGGGCAAATGGCGCTGGAAAAAGCACGACACTCAATTCTATCTCAGGCATCCTTCGCCCGGATTCAGGCCGTATTGTATTGGAAGGGAATAACTTGTCTGCAGTTTCACCGGCGAAAATTGTACAAAGCGGTGTTGTTCAAGTCCCTGAGGGACGAAAAATATTTTCGCGTATGACCGTTCGCGAAAATTTGGAAATGGGGGCGTATTCCCTGAAAGACAAAGCTCAGTTCCAAGACAATTTGGCTCGAGTATTCGAGATTTTTCCCCGACTTCAGGAACGCCAACGGCAAATGGGGGGACTCTCTCTGGCGGTGAACAACAAATGCTGGCAATGGGAAGGGGGCTCATGGCAAACCCCCGATTATTGTTGTTGGATGAACCATCCATGGGATTAGCGCCAATTCTGGTAAAACAGATTTTTGAAATTATCCAGGAAATTAACCAACAAGGCGTGAGCATCCTTTTGGTGGAGCAGAATGCACACATGGCGCTTTCAATAGCAGATCGTGGGTATGTGCTGGAAACGGGAAAGGTTGTCCTTGCAGGGGAGGTTTCTGACTTGGTTGAGAATCCATTGGTGAAGGAAGCTTACCTGGGTGGTTAGAAATGTACTGCACCTTTATTCAAACCCATACATCCCTCGGTATTAAGTCACGCAATTGAACATTGGGTTATCCATATAGACTCTCTCCAGGAAAAAATATCAAGAACACGGGACCTTTCAGCGTTCGTGTATAATCAGGCAATAACAGGAGAGTACTATGTCCAAGAGGTTATTCCAGGTCGACGCATTTGCTGACAAGCCGTTCAAAGGCAATCCCGCTGCAGTGTGCCTGCTTAATGAGCCTGCTCCAGATCAGTGGATGCAGTCCCTTGCGGCTGAGATGAACCTTTCAGAAACAGCCTTTCTTCTCCCTGAAGGTGAGGGTTGGCGGCTGCGCTGGTTCACACCCAGGACAGAGGTGAACCTGTGCGGGCATGCGACCCTGGCAAGCGCACGGGTATTGTTCGAACTGCATCAAGGTTTACGTGATCATCCGATCCGTTTTAATACTCGCAGTGGACTGCTTACAGCCCGATGGGTGGATGATCAGGTCGAGCTGGACTTCCCTGTCATGCAGCCTGTGCCGATTGAGATCCCAGCGGGTATTGAGACAATCCTGGGGGTTGGTGTGGTGCAGGGCGTGCGCTCTGGCGATTATTACCTGTTAGAGGTGGAAAGCGAGCAAGCAATTCGGGAGGCAAAACCAGATTTCCAAACCCTGTCGGAATCAGAGATACCAGAAGTAATGATCACAGCCAGGAGTGACAACCCGGCTTTTGATTTTGTCTCCCGGTTCTTTGCCCCCAGGCTTGGCATTGATGAGGACCCGGTCACCGGGTCAGCCCACTGCCTGCTGGCACCATACTGGTCAGAGAAGTTGGGTAAGAAGTCATTCAAAGCCTACCAGGCTTCAAGCCGGGGCGGCATTCTATATGTGGAATTGAGGGGAGAAAGGGTTCTCATCTCAGGGTCGGCAAAGATCATTTTTTTTGCTGATTTGTTAATTTGACTCTATTCATACACGATCAACGGTCAATGCAGATCGTTGATGCTTATCGGATTAATTTGATTAATTTCATAGCGCTTTCAACCTCAATCCTATTCCTTTGAGTGATGTCCACCCAAAGAAAAAAATTTGGTCTTTTCGTGTATTTGTTGCGTATATTGAATGAAAATGGTTAATTTGGTTGAAACACGCCTTTTGGTATAATGATGCTCAATCGCGTTTCGTATGAGGTGTAATGCGTCGTTTATTGATTATTCCCATTATTCTAAGTTTGGTTTTGTTCCCTCTTTTGTGGGAAGGGGTTCAAGCTGCCGCACCGACAGATGAGGAAGATCCGGATCAGGCATATTACAACCTGCCTTTATGCCTGCCCGGGATGTCGTCGGATGGGTCATGCCTGATGTATGGACCTGCCCAAACTACCGCGGAGATGGAAGCTGCCGGCTTCCCCTACCCGCCGATGGACCTGCCGGCTGCCGCCCCGCCTGCGGAGCTGGGTGTTTTGCCTGTTTACGTGGCAAAGATCAATTTGCAAGATTACGAACCAGCCCCGGTTTACGGCTCGTTTGAAGATGCTGTTGCAGGCAGCAACCCAGTCAGCCAGATCGACCCGGGATCCCTGCGTTACATCAGTTATGTCAGCCGGCTTGATCAGGACGGGAACGCCTTTGTTCAGCTTGCCAGCGGTGGTTGGCTGCGTGCCTCACCGGCAGCCTATACTGGTTTCCAGGGGTTGCTTTTCTTCGCCAATCCAAAGACTGATTTTGGGTGGATTGTTGATCAAACCCCGAGCTATCAAAGCCCGGGTTTTGGTGCGCCAATCACGGGAAAGACTTATATACGTGAGGATGTGATCCAGGTTTTCAACTCGACCGAAGCTGAGGGCGTGACCTGGTATCAGATCGCAGAGGATGAATGGGTCAACAGCCTGAAGGCCCGTGTGATCTCTGTGAACGATAATCCACCAGAAGGGGTTGATGCGAATCGGTGGATCGAGATCAACCTGCAGCAGCAGATCCTGACCGTCTATGAAGATGGTCACCTCCAGTTTGCCACCATTATTGCTTCTGGTCTGGAACCCTTTTATACGCAACCCGGTGTATTTACGATTGATGAGAAAAAACCATTAGAAACCATGCAGGGTTCGTTTGAAGCCGACCGGTCAGATTTTTATTACCTGGAAGATGTCCCCTGGACGATGTATTTTGACCAGGCTCGAGCGCTGCACGCAGCCTACTGGCGAACTTTTTTCGGTTACCCCCAATCTCACGGCTGTGTTAACCTGTCGCCCGGGGACGCAAAATGGCTGTATGAATGGGCAGATGAGGGAGACTATGTGTGGGTGCATGACCCGAGTGGGCAGACCCCTACCGATGCGGAATATTACGGACCCGGCGCGCCATAAGGAAGTCCATAGCTGTATGAGTTGGACTTATTCCCAACTAAAATCTGATAACGTAATTCAGGATGGGTCACCGATACCTGATTCCTGATAACTAATACCTAATCCCTGATCACTATAGACTGAAGCGGCATTCGAGTCGCATCAGTCGTATGCCAAATTCATGAGAATTTGGCCTCCCCATTCCCTATTCTTTTGGCAAATCCCGGCTGGCAATGATATCAATGCCGGAACCCAAAGCGTCTTTGAGGACAACCTGATTGATCTTAACCGGCGCAGGCACTTCAACCTCACGCAGTTTCCTGGCAAGCTGTAGGATGAGGGGTTTCGGGAAAGCCTCGCGAGTATAGACAGGCACAAGTGGATGTAAACCACCCTGGACTTTGACTGTGGATGCCACCATCCGGCGTGGATCCTGTAATTCACAGATTGCATACTCTTTGCCGCGCTTGCAGCCTGCTCCGACAATTTCAAGCACATCTCCACCTTCATGTTTAATTTGCAGAGGGCAGCCTTTTGGGCAGGCCACGCAGATGATTTCACTTGTTTCAGCCATAGGTCATTCTTTCTATCCTGTGAATTACGCCATTTTATCGCTTACGAACATTGACTGTCAAGGAGGTCGCGTTTTGAATTACCTGATATGCTTTTGGTTTGATCGTCAGAGACAGGATCTCACCCGGTCTTGCATAGGGTTCGCCTTTTTTGGCGACGATCTCGCCATGCTGGTCTTCGACTGTCACCAAAACACGTTCTTCTATGGGTGTGATTGCACGCATTTGTAGCTGCACCTGTTCTTCTGCAAGGTGTTCCACCTCGAGTTTGTGCGGGACAACATAGCGAATATTCTCCCCTGCCTGTAAGGGAATCTGATGTTCAGATTTTCGTTTTTTGGATTGCGCAAATTCCGCCGCACCTTTGCCCGCGACATAACCTGCTTCAGTTACCCAATCCACCAGGTCGTAAACATGCACAACGTTTCCTGCTGCAAAGATCCCCGGCACATTGGTCATGAATCGGTCATCGACATAGGGACCGTTCGTAACCGGATCAATGGCTACGCCGGCTTTTTTTGAGAGCTCATTTTCGGGGATCAAGCCAACAGAGAGAAGCAGTGTGTCGCAGGGGATGATCTCCCTGGTCCCTGGAATGGGGTTCCATTTTTTATCCACGCTGACGGCTTCGATCGCTTCCACACGGTCTCTGCCGATGATGGTGTTTACGGTACGCTGTTTCTGCAGGGTGATTCCGTAATCAAGCAGGCACTGGACGTAGTTGCGGGTCAGGCCGGTCAGGTAAGGCATGATCTCCAGGACACGTTCTACCCGAGCGCCTTCGATCGTCAGCCGGCGCGCCATGATCATGCCAATGTCGCCGGAGCCGAGGATGACAAAGTTCTTTCCCGGCATATATCCTTCCACATTGACGAAGCGCTGTGCGGTGCCGGCCGTATAGATCCCTGCTGGGCGTGCTCCCGGCAGGGATATCTGAGCCCGGGTGCGTTCACGACAACCCATTGCCAGTACGATTGCCTTTGCAGATAATTCCAGATATCCCAGATCTCGATTGATCGCAAAGACTTTTCGTTCCGGTGTAATGTCCAGCACCATGGTGTCCAGCAAAGTCTGCACGCCATGAGCAATGGCTTTTTCGATGAAATGCTGTGCATATGAGGGGCCGGGCATATCTTCGTTGAATATTTCCAGGCCAAAGCCGTTATGGATGCATTGCACAAGGATTCCCCCCAGCTCGACATCCCGTTCGATGATCAGGACATCATCCGCACCATTTTCTTTGGCAGCGATTGCAGCTGCCAGCCCGCCCGGGCCGCTGCCGATGATGATCACATCATATGTGTCTTTCATATCAGGCTCTCCACATTGAGGTGATCTTCCAGGACGTCCTTGGTTTTCCGGTACAGGAATTCAGAGCCTTGACCCTTTTTGGTGATCTCCTCTGGTGGGACTCCAAGTTCTTGAGAGAGGATGCCGACCACACGCGGCATATCGAATCCCCCCTGGCATCTGCCTGTGCCAAGCCATGTCCTCCGTTTGATAGCGTCATATGTGAGGGCAGGGATTGGTGCGTGGATTTCGGCCAGGATCTCGCCTTCTGTCACCATCTCGCAGCGGCAGACGATACGACCGTAAGCAGGATCTCTGGCGATCAAGGCGGCCTGTTCTTTTCGATTCATGTGTCTGAAGACAGGTCGAGATTGTCTTGTCGGGTTCCAATCAGCTCTCTCCTCCAGCAGTTCACCCGCCTCTTTTAGCAGCTCGATCACCCTGATGGCTATAGCAGGCGCAGCGGTGAAACCGGGCGATTCAATCCCGCCCAGGTTGACCAGGCCCTGTACATTAGTCGGGGATTTCGATGATGAAATCCTGGTCGTAGTCAATATCCGGATTGGGCGTTGGCGCATTACCAGTGGCGCGCAATCCTGCAAATTCTGCGATGATGTGCTTGCGGTTGATGGCATGGGACCAGCTTACTGCCCCCTTCCCAAATCTCCTGGATACCCTCTTTGGTCACGTCCTTGTTTTCCTTGGAATCTACAAAATTGGCATTGGGTCCGACGATCACATTGCCGTGCAATGTTGATGCGACCAGGATCCCTTTCCCTTTTTCAGAGGGAGTTGGGAACAGGAGGGAAGTATTGGTTAACTGAAAGTCAGCCTTATCGAGGATGATGTATTCCCCACGCCTGGGACGGATGTGAAATTCCGGTCTAATTCCTGCTTTATGCATCACCTCGTCAGCGTGTAAACCAGCCGCGTTGACCACCCAGCGGCATGCAAAATCACCTTTATTGGTGCGAATACCTGTGATCTTGCTTTCTTCAAGAATGAAATCTTCGAAGGCTGTGTTCAGCTTGAGTACAACGCCGTTCATGACGGCGTTTTCTGCAGCGGCAACGGTCGCTCCGAAGGGATCCCCGAGTGCCGCCGGTTGGTGCCCATAATAGCCCCAACGGTGTCCGCTCTCACAAGTGGTTCCCTGCTGGCGCATTTTCTCTCCGCTGATGATCTCCATGCCTGGTACGCCATTTCGCTTGCCGCGTTCCATAAGCTCTTCCAGCACTTGCATATCTTCATCATTGACAGCGACAACATAATCCCCGCAGCGTTCATAATTAATGCCCAATTCCTGTGATAATTGAGGCCACATATCAACCCCCGTCATATTGGTGAGTGCCTTGTTCGTCCCGGGCAGGGCGTCATAACCTGCGTGGATGGCAGCAGAGTTGGCTGAACTGGTCCCCATGCCAACGTCGGTCTTCTTTATCAATCAACAAAATATCAAGCTGATACCTGGAGAGGAAACGTGCCACCATGCTGCCGACGACGCCTGCGCCGACGATGATGACATCAAATTTCTCCACCATACAAGCCTCCGTGTAAGTGTTGTTTGCCATTAAGGCAACCTCACCATTATACTCTCATAAGCATGGCCTAAAAATATTGGTTGTTGTTTCTAAACTTCACAGGTCTGACGTGGGAGGTTCTAAATTACAAAGAACCTTCTCCACCAGGCGTATTTTTAAGGCTTAGATTATATATCTGATCATTCGATCCAATTAAAGGTGCGTTGAACTGCCTTCTGCCATTCTTTGAATTTAATCTCATGCAGTGGGCTGTCTTGATCAGGATGCCAGGTCTTATCCATACGCCAGTTTTTGCGCATTTCATCTTTATTTTTCCAGAACCCAACGGCGAGCCCTGCTGCATAGGCTGCACCAAGTGCGGTGGTTTCAGCTACTTCAGGACGAATAACCGGGACCTGCAGTACATCAGCCTGTATTTGCATCAACAGGTCATTTTGAACCATACCACCGTCAACTTTTAAGACTTTTAAGTCAACACCTGAGTCAATCTTCATGGCATCAAGCACCTCCCGGGTTTGGAAGGCTGTCGCCTCCAGAGCTGCCCTGGCGATATGTCCACGGTTGATAAAGCGTGTCAATCCGACAATCACACCACGGGCGTCAGAACGCCAGTAGGGGGCAAACAAGCCGGAAAAAGCAGGTACAAAGTAGATGCCGCCGTTATCTTCAACGGTCTTCGCTAAATCTTCAATTTCAGGGGCTTCTTTGATCAACCCGATGTTATCCCGCAGCCACTGCACCAGCGCGCCTGTGATGGCAATGGAACCCTCCAGAGCATACGTTGGAGGTTCTCCTTCAAACTGGTAGCACAGGGTGGTCAGCAGCCCATTTTTTGAGACAACGATCTCTGGACCCTGTGTTGAGGATCATGAAACAGCCGGTCCCGTAGGTGTTCTTGGCTTCCCCCGGGTCGAAGCAGGTCTGCCCGACCGTGGCTGCCTGCTGATCGCCAAGGTCGCCCGAGACTGGGATCACGCCCCCAAAGGGACCATCCGTCCTGGTGTATCCATAAACCTGGGAGGAGGGGTGTATCTCAGGCAGCATCTGGATCGGGATCCCCATGATGGCACAGATTTCTTCATCCCAATTCAGGGTTTTCAAGTTCATCAGCATGGTGCGGCTGGCGTTGGTCACATCGGTGATGTGCAAACCGTCCTCCACGCCACCGGTCAGATTCCAGATGATCCAGGTGTCGATATTGCCAAAGATCGCACTACCCTGCTCAGCGGCTGTTCTGACACCTTCCACATTGTCCAGGATCCAGCGGATCTTCGGCCCTGAAAAATAGGTTGCCAGGGGTAACCCGACAAGCTCTTGAAACCGGTTCTGTCCGCCTTGTTTGGCAAGATCCGCGATGATCTTGTCAGTACGGGTGTCCTGCCAGACGATAGCATTGTAATAGACCTCACCGCTCACCTTATCCCAAACGATCGTTGTCTCGCGCTGGTTGGTCACGCCGATCTGCGGCAATATCTTGGGCTTTCGCATTTACCTGGCGCAATGCACCTTTGATCACAACCTGGGTGCGCGCCCAAATCTCATGCGGGTCATGCTCCACCCAACCTGGTTTAGGATAGATTTGTTCGTGCTCTAACTGGTGGGAGCTGACGATCTGGCCGCTGTGGTTGAACAGGATGCAGCGTGTACTGGTCGTCCCCTGGTCAACGGATGCGATAAATTTACCCATCATCCCTCCAATATTAATTTTCTAAAAAGTATCAATAAGCCCAACGGCTGGGTCTGCTCCGCTGGGTTTATCAAGTTACTTGAGTTTATTACCTGCAGAATCAGCTTACATAAGCCAAATTGTACCTGCGGTCATGAACCAGGTGGCAATGCTGGCAATCATCAGAGCGCCAAGGTAGATCTTGCCTGTCCGACGGAAGAACCAGGTGTGGAACCAGAACAGGATGATAAACTCGGGGATATAGACGAACAGCATCAACGGCCACATAGAGGTGAACTGGGAGAGATCCATCAGGAAAATCGTAATCGTCTCAGTTCCAGGACATGCACCACCAAGGAACCACGGCAAGTACTGGAAGCACCACCACAGGAACAGGCCAGTCACCATGGGATACACTACCTTAAGCCACCACATCCACTGTGTCTTGGCGGGTTTATCATATTTCTTCATTCTTGCTTGGCCAAACAAGAAGATGCCGCCGTTGACCAGGAAGAAGAGTAAAGCTGGGATCAAATAGATGAAGAAATACTTGACCCGTAATCCACTGGAGAACAAACGCATATACGGCCAGGCGAACCGGAACTCCTGCCCGATTGTGAGCTGGAATAAGCCAGTTAACAGGTACATCCACAGGAAGAGGATCACGGAAATGAGGACTGTTTTGCCGAGGATGCCCCAATCCATCTTGTTTTTTTCCTCACCATAGGTCACACCCATATCATACAGAGTGACGCCTTCCTTCTTTTTATCCCTGAACCAGAAAATGAATAAAATGAAGCACACCACTGCGTTAACCAGGAAGAAAGCTGCAACTCCATTAGCCATTTCCATCTTAGTCCAGGGGAACCAGGTTTCGAGCTTTCCTCCAATACCGCCATATTGGGTAGTCAGGGGGTAAAGGATCCCACCAATCAGCATGTTGATTGTCGCCAGTTTCCACCATTCTTTTTTAGTAGCAACATAGCGTTCTGGAACGGGCTGCGCAACCGGTGCAAAGAATTTTGTCGAAAGCAGCAGGTTGGTGAGAGGCAGCATGGTAACCATTGTGCCAATTAACGTAACAAAGCCAAAGATTTCCTTCCACATGAAGACCTGTTTGGTCGGCTCAATCCACATGGAACCACCATCGCCGTCTTTCAGAGCCAGGCGGAACCAATCCACCGTTTCTGCCGCGGATTTATTCATCAAGGGTAGAAGGTGATGGTCCATATTGATGTAGGCCATCCTGCGAGCGGTGCCATCTGAAAAGCTGCCATAAGTGGTGTCCCATTCAAGAGGAGGAGTCAGACCTAAGTGCTGCTGCCCGGGTCTCACTATTAACAATCGGTTCAGTGCGCAGCTGATTGTCGCGGAAACCACCGAACTCATCATAACGTGCTTGAAGCATCAACAGGTTGGGTAGTTCCGGTGAACCTGGTGAAGAGGCTTGCTGTACAACCGCCTTGACATTTTGAGGGAACAGAGCTGGCATTTTGACAGCGTTCATGCCCCCATAGAGTGTCCGGTGACACCGATGTATTCAGCATCAACGAAAGGTTGTTCGATTAGCCAAGCGAGCGCAGTTTCGTTACCCATCACATAAGTAGGATCTGCGAACCAGGCACCAACGTTCAGGCCGCCGCCGCTGTCACCATGTCCCAGTGAATCCGGTGCCAGGACTACAAATCCACGTCGGGCCAACTCCACAGAGAATGGATCCTGCACATTTTTGTCGTTCTGATAGCCGTGCATATTCAGAACAGCAGGCAGTGGGTTGCTCGCGGTTGCTTCTTTAGGACGGAACAACTTGGCAACCACGATATTGCCATCGGGATCTTTAATTCTGACAATTGAAACTTCAGATTTTCCAAATCCGCTCTCGATTTGATCTGCCATGATCGCTGAAAATGTGATGACGACCACCATGACGATCAGAAAGATCAAATTTTTCCGAACTTTCTTATCCATAACATTATTCTCCTAATAAGGCATGTTATAAAATTGGTGTAAGTATAAAGTTCCAATGCCCGCACGTTTTTTATTGTCTCTCACACAATCCTCTCGGCGGGGTCAACAAACTCATAACGTTTACATAACAACCTCTTCATTTGATATTAAGGGTGAATATTTGAAGATTTGATCAAAATTTTGTGTCTTACCCAACAGTCGACACTCAAGGTGAACAAGTCCAAAAAGTCTACATATTTAAATTATATATACAAAGTTCAAATATTGACCGTGTGTTTCACATAAATTGCACATATGTGCAAAACGGCCATAATAAATTTAAGATTTTCAATGACATATGTGCAGGATACATTCAACAACTATTATCTTAGTGAGGTGTCTTGACTTTTCATAACAGAATAAATGATGCCATCAAGGTTGCAAGGTTGTATTATTATCAGGAAAGAACAACTAAGGCGATTGCCAATGAGATGAATGTCTCAAGGTCCACTGTTTCTCGAATGTTGAAATTTGCCCGCATAGAGGGCCTTATCAATATCAATATTGTTGATCCTGCCGAAGAACCCAGACTCATTGAAAAAAGGATCTCTGCTCAATTCAAAGGGACAAATGTTCATGTCGTCCCAGTTCCATCAATCACAAGTGAAGATGAATGGCTCAACCGAGTAGCTCACTACACGGCAAGATATTTAAACACGGTGTTTGGTTCGAATATGACGCTTGGGATCGCCTGGGGGACAACCCTGACAGCTATTTCCAAGTGTTTGATGAAGAAAACAACGCATAATTCTCAGATCGTTCAATTGAATGGTGCAGGGAACATCTTATCCATGGGCATTGAATATGCAAGTGAGATCATCATGCGGTTTTCGGAAAATTATCAGGCTCGTGCGCACCTTTTCCCGCTTCCATGCTTCTTTGATTATCCAGAGACAAAACATGCCCTCTGGCAAGAAAGAAGTATCAAAAGATTGCTGGATATTCAAAAACAGGCTGATATTCTTCTGTTCAGTATTGGGGCTGTTAACGCTGGCATCCCCAGTCATGTTTATAGTGGTGGCTACTTGAATGAGAAGGATTATAAAGAATTGAATAAATTAGATGTAGTGGGTGATATTGCGACCGTCTTTTTTAAATCAAATGGCGATTATCAAAACATTCCCTATAATAAAAGGGCAAGTGGACCGGAATTAAGTTTCTTCAGAGATAAACACAGCATTTGTGTTGTTTCAGGCGTTGCAAAGGTAAAAGGATTGTTTTCTGCTTTAAAGGGTGGCTACATTAAAGAACTGATTATTGATGAACCTACTGCGCAAGCACTTGTTCGAAACCACTTAATGTAATTATTTATGATACTTTTGATCGCTATGGAAAAAAGTATGTGACTGACTGAAAGACATATTTCAATTTCTTTGTGTTGGGGAATTGATAATCAACAATGGGTCAGGGGGTAACTATCGAACATGAGGATTATGAACCTGCTCCTGATCATCCCTGGAGAAATTATGGCCATCGGATCAATGGACAACCTATCAACCATCTAAATAGGACATATCTAATCAGTGAATGTTGAACTATATTGAAGTCTTGAAAACCTCACGTTGAATGTAAAGCCTTCCTATATGAAAATATCCAAGGGCATGAGGGTGACCTTCTCTGGCTTCACCGATTTGTTCAATGTGGTGCAAATAAGGAAGTGCCAAGCAGTAGATTGATTCAGCTTGGAAGAAAATTTTGCTCTTATGTGGGATAGAGTAGACGCAATATCCTCATCATTCCGATTTACATGATATGTCCCTCGGCGAATCAGTTGATTGTGCATTCGACTATGCTAACCCAGGGTAATGTCAACCTGATGCTCTTGACCGTCGTCAAGCAGGTGAATGAGGTGCATTGGCTGTGGTTCTCCATCAAGGACAACGCTGCCCACGCCCCTACCACGATGCAAAGGATTGTGCACCTGTATTTTGTAGACAGCATTTCCGTGGCGGTATTGGATGAGGAAACCATCCCAATTGGGCGGGATGACAGGGTCGATATGCAGCTTATCTCCCTCTTTATGGAAACCGAGTAAGCTTTCAATCCCAAGGCGGTAAAGCCATGCAGCTGAGCCGGTGTACCAGGTCCAACCTCCCCGCTGCAGCCAGGGATCCTGGCTGTAAACATCAGCAGCACTGACGTAAGGCTCAACACGATACTGGCGTGCACGGGATTGGTGATCGCTCTGGAAAATGGGATTGAGGATGTCGTAAAGGTGCCAGGCGCGGATGCTGTCGCCCATCTCAGCAAGCGCCCAACTCGTCCAGGCAGCAGCATGGGTATACTGCCCGCCATTTTCGCGCACACCTGGAGGATAACTTTTAATATAACCGGGATTACGACTGCTTTTATCGAAGGGCGGTTTGAAGAGCAGGCAGAGATTGAGGTCAGGTTTAACCAGGTGTTCCCAGGCGGCGTCCATCGCCTGCCGGCTCCGCTGCGGGTCACCAGCGCTGCTGATGAGTGCCCACGACTGGGCAATAGCATCAATCTTGCATTCATCTGAGCTTTGGCTGCCCAAGGGTGACCCATCATCGTAAAATGCACGCAGGTACCAATTTCCATCCCAGGCATGTTTTTCAACGGATTGGGCGTAAACATATGCCTTGCTGCGATAAGATTTGGCAGCCTGAGCTTCACCGCGCTGATCGCAGGCATCCGCAAAGCGCCTAAGGGTATCACAGAGGAACCATGCCAGCCAGGTGCTTTCTCCCCGGCCTTCTTTACCAACAAAATTATAACCGTCGTTCCAATCACCGGCCCCAATGAGCGGCAGTCCATGCGGCCCCTGGGTGCTGCCTTTCTGCAGCGCTCGGTGGCAGTGCTCAAAGAGCGTATAAGTTTTTAGGGTGGTGTTGTAATGACCGTAGCGTTCGTGTTCATCAGGTTTGAGCGGCAGTGCATCAAGGAAGGGGATCTTTTCATCCCACAGGGAGGTGTCACCGCTGGTGGATACATAAAGACAGGCGACGTAAGGTAACCATAAGAGATTATCCGAGATACGCGTTCGTACACCACGTCCGGATGGCGGGTGCCACCAATGGAGGACATCACCCTCTTCAAACTGGTGGCAAGCAGCGTTAAGTATCTGTTCTTTAGCGATGGCAGGGTCGATGTTGAGTAGTGCCAGCACATCCTGAAGTTGATCGCGGAAACCATAAGCACCGCTGGATTGGTAGAATGCTGAGCGACCCCATATACGGCATGAAAGCGATTGATACAACCACCAGCGGTTGAGCATCAGGTTGGCGGCAGCATTGGGTGTCCCGACCTGGATGCGGCCCAGCAGGCCATCCCAAAAATCATGTGTCTGGTTGAGAGCATCCCCAACAGCAGAAGGAACCTGATATTTTTCAGCCAGGGATTGGACCTGTGCCTGATTTTTCCCCTCTCCTAACACAAAGTAGATCTCATCAGTCCCGTTTGGGAGCAGGTCAATGTGCAGCTGCAGCGCGGCACAGGAATCAATGCCGGCGGCAAGTTTTCCGGAGAGACCGATGCGTGAGAGTCCAATTGGGTGGGCAAGGTCGCCATCGTTTCCCAGGAATTCCAGGCGGTCGGTAGTGAAACTATGCGGGGAGCGGTTAGCCATCAGGAATGCAACCCATTCGCCCAATTCGGGGTGATAAGGGTTGCGCATGGTGAGCATGGCATGCTCGGGATTGTAGTCGGGGATGAGATGGTCGACGCCCTCTTCGTGGGTTGTCCCCAGCACCCATTCAAGGTAACAGGTGGCGGTAATACGGCGGTTGCTTTTAAGGGTGTTCTTGATACGCAGATGGAAAACTTTGACAGGATCCTGGGGGCTGGCGAAGAGGGTCAGTTCCTGCTTCAATCCGTGCGATTCGGATTCAAAAATAGTATAGCCTGCGCCGTGGCGCACGCGGCAAGGTTGGGTAGAAAGGATTGGCTGCGGTGTGGGCGTCCACACGTCGCCGCTTTCCTCATCGCGCAGGTACAAGACTTCACCAGAAGGATCAATAACCGGGTCGTTATGCCAGGGAGTAAGTCGATTTTCGCCGCTGTTGAGTGCCCAGGTTGTCTGGCTGCCGGCCTGGCTGACCATGAAGCCAAAGTGGGGGTAGCCAATCACGTTGACCCAGGGGGCGGGTGTCGTTTTATTGGGCGTGAGGTTGATGACATATTCTTTGCCGTCCGGGCTGAAACCCCCATAACCATTATAAAATTTCAGAGCAATTTTATTTTTCCCCTCCCAGGGTGCCGGACCTGGCAGGTACCGACGGGAAGGCTGGGTGGGAGCGAGGTATGGCAAATTTGAAATGAGGACGGATTCGACCATCAGCTGCTGTGTTAACGTGCCCTGACTGCCATGCAAGTTAACCCTGGCTGCGGCTTTGAGAAGGATTTGCTCCTCTGCTGTGATCTGGTCCGCATATCGCAGGAAGATACCACCACGCTGGTTCAGCCACTGGTCGGCGTTTGCCTGGTGGATCCTGCGCAGGAGCAGATCGTACAATTCTGTATTATATGAACTTGGCTGCTGGTTGAGAACGACCAGGTCAGTCTGGAATCCGCGCGTGCGCAGGAAGGACTGAGCCTGTACAGCCTCAAAAATCAAGTCAAGCTGCTCGGCATTATCGAGCATCAGCAGGATGATGGGGTAATCGCCGGAAATACCAAAGTGCCACAGGCCAGCCTGGTTAAGGCTGTTGGCAGCCAGGATTTCCGGTTTGGCACGAAGTTGGCTGTTGTTATATAAGAGCGCAGAAAGCAGTCGTAGATTTGTTTTTAACGCCTGGGTGTCCACTTTTTGCTTTCCCAGCCAGGTCAGATTGGCATTGTCGGCTTCCAGGAAGGTACCCTCAACGCGCGACCAATGGCTGTAGCGCTTTGCCAGGTCAAGAAGCCTTCTACGGCTGGATGCTGTGAAAGTAAGAAATGCCAACTCACGGGTATCATGCGGTTGGAGGGTGAGTTCCCTGCCCAAAGAAAAGATAGGATCCAGGGTGGCTCCGCTGGTACCTGATAAATATGCAGGGGACTGCAGTGCAAGCGGGTTCCGCAGTGTGTGATCGTGGCCAATAAAGGCTCGGCGGTCAGCTTCATGGGCAACCCTGAAATCATCCTGGTTTTGCCTGCCCGTTTTTTTCAGCATCAGCATATGCCCTAGAACGATGGGTTGATCTTCATCACCATTTGGGCGGCGCTTGAATATCTGCAAATTAAGTTCGGGCACATATTCAGATTCGATGAAAAGCTTATTGAAGGCAGGGTGGCGCATGTCGTTTGCCTGCTGGTTCAAGATAACCTCGCCATATGAAGTCAGGCGAAGGTGGCGGGGGACATCCTGGTTGTTGATCAGGGTAATACGGCGGATCTCGAGGGGGTCTTCGGCAGCTACAGTCACTTCCATATTCGAAATGATGTCATTTTGGGTACGGTGGAAGACTGCCATGTGGGCAAAAGAGCTAGTCTGCACCAGATTTGGAAAAGCAGGAATGGGCTGTTGGGCAGCTGACCAGGTGGGGTAGTTTCCGCTGGCAGCGTCCTTTTGCATATCCTGGATGTAAATCCAGGTCCCCCAGGGATCAAGGATGCCATCTGCACGCCAGCGGGTGAGGTCGACGCCTTTCCAGCGGTTAAATCCGCCTCCCCTGTTGGAAATCAGCGTGCTGAATTCACCATTGGAAAGCAGGTGCATGCGGGGTGCTGTAGTGTTCACCGGTTCAGTCCAGGGTGTGATAACAACTGGGGCTTCATTGATGCGGCGAGTCCCTTTGATATCCTCATCGCCTGGCTTCAGGAGCGGTACATTGAAGGGCATTTGTTCCTGCAGAAGCAGTTCCACACTCTGGATCTGAGGGTCGGCATGCATGCGCTCAACCATGATGTCGTTATACAGGTAGTTAACCAATGCCATCATGATCATGCCCTGGTGGTGTGCCATATATTCCTGCACCACCTCAGCCTGATTACCGGCTGGCAAACGCTTCGCAGTGAAATCGATGGCTTCATAAAAGCCATAAAGACCGAATGTCTTTTGTACAATCAGCTTGTGAAGATTATCTTCCACTGCCGAGGGTGCCCATTTGATCGCAATCAGTGAGGCGTAGGGAGCAATGACCAGGTCATCACCAAGACCGCGTTTGAAACCCAGCCCGGGAACACCAAAAGCACGGTATTGATAATTCTGATTGGCATCAAATTGGAAGAAACCAGATTCGGAGATGCCCCAGGGAACTTCTTTGGTTTTGGCATATGCCTGCTGATGCCGGATCGCACCAGTGGCGCTGGTATATAGCAGGGTGTTGGGCTCGGAGCGCAGGTAAAGAGTCGGCATCAAGTATTCGAACATGGTTGCACTCCACGAAAGGAGGGCATAATCGCCGTTAATTCGTGTGATCGGTCGGCTCAGGTACATCCAATGGGATTGAGGTACGTCTCTCTTAGCAATGGCAATCAAGGAGGCAATGCGCGCTTCAGACGCAAGCAGGTCATAATAATTCTTATCAAGTTGCCCGGTTTCAAGGTTATAGCCGATGTGAAAGACCTTGCGGGAGGGGCTGTAGAGGAAGTTGAAGTCCATTTCTTCGATGAGCTGCTCAGCCCGGGTCGAAAAAGATTTAAACATGGATTGCAGCTTCCGGGCATGGATTCCTGCCGCTTGCAGTGCCTCTAATAGTGTCTCCAGCCAGGTTTGTGCTTCATCTAAGGCTAACTGTGCTTTTTCAGACAGGCTGGCAACTGACCGCAGCGTATTTTGCAGCGCTTCGATGTGCACCTTGCCGGTTGTACTGAGAGGTTCAATCTGGTTGAGACAGGGATTGTATGTCAGGACATCACCCAACTCGTCAACCAGCGCCTTGTAAGCTTTTTTCTTTAGGACATCGGGAATATTTTCCATGAAGGAGACCCAGGGGACAAGTTCATCGAGGACGCGTTGAACAGCGAGATGCTGGCTCTCTAATGAGCGTATGATTTCTTGTAGATGGTGCAGGTTGTCCAAATCCATGCCAGTATGCACGCTGTTGATCAGTCGACTGAGATTCTGTGAGAGGTCGACCCAGAAGGTGTTGATAACAGTTTGGAAGAGTGCATACCACTGTCCGGGTTGCTCTTTGACCGCAAGGATGCGACTGCGCATTTTTTTGATGCTTTTTTGAATCGCATTTATGTCAGGGTTTTCTTGGAAGGATCCGATCATAGAAAGGGTATCGGAAAGGATGGTGAGGTCATCAATGTATCCTTCCCACAGCTTCCACCGAAAAGCTGGCTCTGCAAGCATCTGGCGGCTGGCTTGCGCCAGGATGATGAAACTGGCTGCCAGGTTGCCGCTGTCCACGGTGGATACATAGCGGGGTTGGAGTGGTTCGAGGGTCTGGGTGTTGTACCAGTTGAGGAAATGCCCGCGGTGACGCTCAAGGTGTTCCAGCGTTTGAAGGGTGGTATCCAGGCGGGACGCCAGCGCAAGTAGGTCCAGGTATCCCAGGTCATAGGCAGCAATTGCCGAGGTGAAGAATAGACCGATATTGGAGGGCGAAGTATGATGGGCGATGATCTCGATGGGTGTTTCCTGGAAGTGGTCAGGCGGCAGCCAGTGATCCTGGGGACCCACAAAATGTTCGAAAAAGCCCCAAGTACGCCTGGCAATAGTTCGTAATAGCCCCATCTGCTTGAAAGGTCTTGCGCTTTTCGGACTGGGAACCGGCCTATTGATCAGGATGACCAACCCGGAGGATAGCACCCAGAGCACGAAGATTGGTATTACCGGGGTGAGTGCCAGGGCGGAAGCACTGTCTGTGATAATTGATCGTAATTGCGCGCCAAGCACGAACAGAGCTGAGAGAATGGCGGAAAGGCTGAGCTTGATCCAGGCTTTATTATGGGTGCCGCGAGATTTAAATAGGGCGGCAGTACGTTCTGCTGTTGTCCATGTGAGCAAGTTACGGCGGCTGATTAGGAGTTTGTAAAGGGTAATGATAATAGCATCCAAGCAAAAATAAGCTTCGTAGGGGAGAAAGATGAGCGCAAATAGCCAGCGCAAAAAGATTGGCCACAGGGATGGCCAGATGGTTTTTCGACGGTTACTGAGGATGCTTTCAAAGATGTTCTTGAACACTGCGGTGGCGAGTGGGATACCAAAGGCAATCAGCAAGATCAATACCCACAGCCATGCCAATTCAGGCAGGAAAGCCATCCCTAACAGGATGATTGTCAGCAACGCCGGCGAAAGCAGCGAACGCATCAGGTTATGCAGCATTTTCCAGCGGTCAATGGCGGATAGCCTTGTGTTGTATTTGGCGGGGCGCATCAGCCAGGGCAAGAGCTGCCAATCCCCGCGAATCCAACGGCGCTGGCGCATCACCTGTTCATAATAATTCCTCGGGTAATCCTCAATAAGGGTAATATCGCTCACCAATCCGGCGCGTCCGAGGATACCTTCAAGTAAATCATGGCTCAAAAGTGTGTTTTCAGGGATGCGTCCCTTAACGCTGCGCATAAAAGCATCCACATCATAAATACCTTTACCGACAAAGGTCCCCTCACCAAAGAGATCCTGGTAAACGTCAGAAACTGCATGCGTATAAAGATCCAGTCCAGTATCACCGGCAAAGATGCGCGTGAACCAGGTCAGGTTAGCGCTGCGGGGATGAACTTCCACGCCAGGTTGCAGGATGGTATATCCGTATTGGACCCTGCCGCTTTTGGGGTCAAACTCCGCCTGGTTAAGGGGATGTGCCAGGGTTCCGACCAGGCGTACCGCTGATCCGGGTGGGAGTACGGTGTCAGCGTCTGCTGTGATCACGAAACGAGTATTTTCCAGCTCCTGCTGCACGTCCTTACCAGCGGTGATATCCAAAAAGCTTGTTTCTAAGCTGCCGCGTAGAAGCTCGTTGAGCTCTTCCAGTTTGCCGCGCTTGCGTTCCCATCCCATCCATGTAGACTGCGACGTATTCCACTTGCGCTGGCGATGCAGCAAAAAAAAGCGCTGCCCAATCACATTGTTCACATATTTATGATCCAGCACGGCGATGGTTTGTAAAGCCTGCTTTAGCAGGTCTTCGTCTTCAGGCTGGGATTGGCTGTCAGAGTTGGCAAAGTCGGTCAGGAGGGCGAACTTGAGCCCGGGTTGAGGATTGCTGAGATAGTGTATTTCCAATTGACGGGCAAGGTTTTCGATACTACTGCTGTCGCTGATCATCCCCGGAATGACCACCAGTGTTTGAAATGCAGGGGGGATGGCTTCTTTGAAATCCATTTTGGGAAGAATACGTGGCGGAACGCGTGCCGTCAGACCAGTATTAACCAGATTACTTGCGGTAATAACAGCAGTGGGAATCATGCACATGCTGAGGAGGGCCATCAAGGCGATCTGGAATACTCCCATGGACGAAAATAAAGGTTGTGCATGAACTGTCATCAGGCTGAGAATAATGAAAATCAACGCGATAAAGGTGATACCACCCAAATAAAGCTTCTGATTATGAGTGGCTGCCCAGCGCTGGATATGTGCGATCAAAGAAGGTTTAATATGCAGGCGCTCCTGAAAGCGCCTGTGCCCCTCGCCGATGAGATAAGTGCCCACATGCATAGCTTTATTTTCTCGGGCATTAACCAGTGTGTCCCCCTGCAAGCCTTCTGCCGGGGCTGCTTCTTGACAGAGCATCAGCAGTGCCTTTGCCACCTCCGTTTCAGCCTCACCGGAGGCCAGAGCAAGGGCTTCGATTTCATTTCTGTAAAGGTTGCGCGTTTTGAAATCCATCAGCGGGTATATGCCGGCCGGGTCCTTGCTCAGGTGTGCCTCAACCAGGCTAATTTCTTCAAATATTTCTTTCCAATCCGTTTCTGAGATCAATCTCAAACTGGAAATGATGGTGGCTACAATATCAGCATGATTATTGACTGCTGCTGGTTCGCTGCTGTCCTCATCAGCTATGGGTTCTGCCCATACGGGAGGCAGGATGGGCAGTTCAGGCGGAATGGCGGGATTGATTGCTTCGCAGAGGATATCAGCCAATTTCTCCAGCAGGCCGAATCTTAAGAAGATTGGGATTGCCCAGATCTCACCCATGCTGAGGGATCCATCTTCCTGGAATACAGCCATGACCTCTTCGAGGTTATCCACATCCAGAAGGAATTTCTGCCACTGCAGCAGACTACGGCTCAGGGCAAAAATGCGCGGAAATCCTTCCTGCGGAGCTTGTGACAATTTAGGCAGCTTCTTTTGGTATCCCAGCGGCAGGTCTTCTTTTATCTGTGAAATGGCTTGTCGGATGATGTAATTATTATCAAGGATCCATTCGGCTGTGATCGTGATGGGACTGCCCGAATCGGAAATTTCCTGGTAGTAATGATAGGCATCCTCAAGCCAGTCTGCATATTTATTGAGATCATGACTGATCAGGTCATATGATGACAGATTGGTACTTTTATTTTTAGCATCTGTTACCGCTTGGTATTGCTTAGCCAGGGCATATGCAAAATACCGCGTTGACGTGTCTGTTGGGTTCTCCACGGTGTTGTCCAAGATCATTCTCGACTCATGGTTTGTTTTGAGACCTGTTCAACTTCCGAGGGTTTGACCTGTGAGCGGGGAAGGTCCTGGATGACAAGCACTGGCTGGGTGCCATAATCAATACAATCGCGCGCGACCATCCCAAAGGGACGATCCATGTCGCCCGTATAACCATGCGCGCACAGGACCAATAGGTCTGCCTTTTCCTCCTTGGCCAGGTTGAGGATTGCCTGGGAGATGCTCGGATTTTCAAGGATGTGGATTTCGTTTTCCACAGTCAGCCTTTGAGAGATTTCATTCATGTAATTGCGTAAAGCTTTATGATTGAGGGCCACCAGTTTTTCGCTCAGCGCTTGCATGTCCTGGTGGTAGGGTGCTATCTCTGGTATATCCGGTGGTTTGATTACCGATGTCAGAATAAGGAACGAGTGATTAGCTTCAGCCAGGGCAATGCCGGCGTTGAGCGCGGATTCTGCCCGCAGCGAACAGTCAATCGGGATCAGGATGCGGTTATAAAGCGGTTGGCGCAGTTCGGTTCCTTCGGAACGGTAGGTACGGATGATGAGAACGGGTAAATAGACCAGGCTGATGACCTTGGCGATCACGCTGTTGAGATTCCAGCGGCTCAATCCACCCGCCCCATGCGTGCAGATTACCAGTAAGTCAATGGCTTCTTTTTGAGTAAAATCAACGATGCACTCGGCAACTTTGCCTTCCAAAATCGTCGTGTTGACGCGATCTATCCCCTCATCCTTGGACAGGTTGAGTGCCTTGTGCACCCGCTCAGCGATGGTTTGCAGATATAGGTTAGCTTCGGTTTTGAGCAGCTGCCATTGCAGCGGTTCTGAGAATTGTGATCTTTCAGCGCTTTTATTGGGTTCCAATACACGCAGCAGTTCAACCTTACTATTAAAAATACGCGGAAATGCGATCGCGTGGGGATGCTACGTTCTGCCAGTGCAGAACCATCCAGGGGTAAAAGAATTTTTTCAAACATGACTGATTACCCTCCGTTACAGAGGCTGATGAGAGAGTGGATAATATTCCGAAAAGACCTATACATATTACATAAAACCAACCCCCTATCAACAGGTTACCTGCTTCACCGCGAACCTGTTGCCTTGCTACATCAGTTAACCGTATTATACCTAATTTGATTTCTACAGCTCTTTCAGACTTTGACCCCCAACAGTCATGTTAGTTGCCAAAAGCTTAAGTGTGAAAAATTTTTAGGGTCAATACACTGACCAAGTAAACATAATTACTCTACAGACCGTGAGGTCCCAAAATTTAGGACAACCTAATCAACCACCAAATTAGGTCATATCTACTTTGCTACAGAGTAGGACCCTTTACCTTGGCCTAAACATGGATTTGTGTATCTATTAGGATGAACCTTTATATAAAAACTGATTGCTGTCAAGGAGCAGCCGTCAATTGCAGACTATCAAGGATCATAATTTCATTGTAGGGGTAGCAGTTCTGCCGAATGATCAGTCTGACGCCCGTTGATTTTGTTATGTATGTGTAGTTAAGCCTAATTTTGAAGTCAAGCCATTCACCGGAGGTATCAACCTGAAGTTGTGTAGACCCGACAACACGACCGCTGTCACTGATCAGTTCAAATGTGATGGGGCTTTCAGATACGGGGGCAACTCGACCTATGATGGAGAATTCACCGCCGCTTACCTCCTCCATGGGTTGGGGTTGTGTGATCTCTACCCAGGGGGGGCTTGAAGCTGCAGGTTGAAGTTTTGTTTCACCACTTGAGGTCAAGTTCACCCGGACTGAGCGTAGGGTGATCGTTCGGAACGCTTCATCCTGAATGGCGAGAGTCAACAAAGCCTCAGTTTGGTCAGTGGGAATCTCAAACGGGATATCCGTATCCATAATAATTGGAGATGTGCTGTTCGTATCCAAGCGCATTAATTGCCGGGCAAGCAGGTCGCCATTTCGACTGGTGAGGGTCACGCGGATCATGCTTTGTGGGTCTGGCAAGATTTCGGCTGACAGCTTGATAGGTGATGTAAGTACAGAATTATCCCCGGGACTGAGGATGTTGATGCGGGGTTCAGGAGAAGCAGACCCATGCAAAGGGGGGAACAGCCCCATAACCAGGAAAAGGATGACAATTAATCCTAAACGATGCTTGTTTGGCATGTGGCTATTATACATTTAATCCGATTTAAACAATAAGGGCTGTCCGGTTCATACAATGGACAGCCCATCGAATTTTTTGCTAAATCTGATTAGAGATCGTAAATTTCACCATACTTGGTCTTCAGGTACTTGATGTATGGCTCTGGTGTGATCTTGCTGCCGGTTGCCTTCAGCATGATCTCCTGCGGCTCGAATTTATTCCCGTATTGGTGCACGTGGTCACGCATCCACCCCAGGATGGTATCGAATTTTCCCTGTGCAATTTCATCCGGCACATTGGGATGCTGCTCCAGCATGGTATCCCAGAGCTGGACAGATGCCAGGTTGCCCAACGCATAGGTGGGGAAGTAGCCGATCATACCGGCAGACCAATGGACATCCTGCAGAACGCCCTGAGCGTCGTCAGGTGGTGTCACGCCAAGGTATTCCTGCATCCTCGTGTTCCAGATCTCGGGGAGGTCTTTCACTTTGATGGTGCCTTCCATCAGCCCTATTTCGATCTCAAGCCTGAGCATGACATGCATGTTATAAGTCGCTTCATCAGCTTCCACGCGGATCAGGGATGGCTCAACCCTGTTGATACCCCGGTAGAAATCGTCCCGGCCGACATTCGCCAGGAACTCCGGGAAGAGCATCTGCAGAGAGGGATAGAAGAAGGACCAGAACTCCTTGCTCCTGCCAACCAGGTTTTCCCACAACCGGGATTGGGATTCGTGGATGGCGAGTGAGGCTGCTCCGCTGAGCGGGTGACGTCTGTATTTTTTAGCGACACCCTGGCCGTACATGGCGTGTCCCGCTTCGTGCATGGTGCTGAAGAGGGCAGACCCTGCATCATCTTTGAGGTAGCGGGTGGTGATCCGGACGTCGCCCAATCCAAACTCTGTGGTAAATGGATGTGGTGCAATGTCAAGCCGACCGCGATTCCAGTCGTAGCCAAAACGTGTGATCACATCGCGGCCTACGATCTCTTGATATTCCTCCTTATAGTACTGTTTCAGAAAGCTGTTATCAGGTGGTTCTTTTTCCATGATCGCATGGATGATCTCAACCTGCTGCGGACGCAGTGTATCAAAGATCTCTTTCACATCAGCCGTTTTCATGCCGGGTTCAAAATCATCCAGGAGGGCGTCGTAAATATGATCGTAGGGTTTGAACAGTTCGGCATACTGCTTTCGAAGGTCCACGATTTTTTCAAGATCGGGTTGGAAGATCGAATAATCGTCTTCACCTTTGGCCTTTACCCAGGTCTCATTCGCCATCGTCGTGGTTTGAATGGTTTCCATCAGCAACGGAAGGGGAACTTTGGTTTGCTTGTCGTAAGCGCGTTTGGATACTTTCACCATCCGGGCTTCGTCTGTTTCCAGCGTTCAGGTCACCAACTTCATCCACAAGTTCACTGATCAATTGACCGACTTCATCGGAAGTGAATTTTTCATGCATGATGCGGCCAAGTGAAGACAATTGAAGGCCTCTTTCTTCTGCACCGCCAGGGGGCATGTATGTCTGCTGGTCCCAACCGAGGACTGCGCCGATGTGGTTGAGGTCTTCAAGCTCTGCTGCGAGCTCAACCAACTGCTGCATTTTGGGGGAGTACTGTATTTTTTCTGTCATATTATTCCTTTTTTCTGTTTTTATTTTTCCTGTCTATCAGACAATTTTCCAACGCAATGGTTCTTTGTCGAGTGCTGCAACAACCTCTGAGAGGATGTCGAAACCAGCACGCAATTGGGCTTCCTTGGTCTGTGCCCCGATATGTGGGGTGGCAACCACATTGGGATGCATTGGCAGGGGGTGCTCGCCAGGAGGTTCAGTTTCAAATACATCCAGGGCAGCGCCAGCGACTTTACCGCTTTCCAGTGCAGCAAGTAATGCGCTTTCGTCAATCACGCCGCCGCGTGCCGCACAGATGATCAACACCTGGTCTTTCATTTTGCTGATAGCTTCTTTATCAAGCAGGTGATGTGTGGCTTTGATGTGGGGGATGTGCATGGTGATGATGTCCGATTGCCGTAAGAGTTCTTCAAAGCTGACAGGTTCGACCCCTGCCGCTTTGACCTCCTCTGCGGGTCGGACGGGATCGCTGGCGATCACTTTCATATCGAAAGCAAGCGCTCTTTTTGCGACCGTTTCGCCGATATGTCCAAAGCCGATCACGCCAAGGGTTTTCTGGAACAGCTCAGTACCACGTAGCTGCTTCTTGAGCCAGTCACCTGATTTCATGCCTGAATTAGCTTTAGTGATCCCGCGTATCAAGCTGAGCATCAATCCCATGGTCAGCTCCGCGACGGATACTGTTGTAGCAACGGGGCAGTTTACAACGGTGACGTTGTGCGATCGAGCGGCTTCCAGGTCAATATTATCCACACCAACGCCCATGCGCCCCACGACTTTCAAATTGGGTGCCGTACTGAGGACAGCATCGGTAATTTTTGTGCGTCCGCGGACGATGACGGCATCGAAGTCTTTTAGCTCTTCAAGTATTTCTTCAGCAGTGATGCCTTTTCTGTCAACCAGTTCCACTGAATTGAGCAGTCCCTGATCAGTTATCTTTGATAGCCCGTCAGTCAATAAAATTTTCCATTTCATAGGTGGGTATCTCCTTAAATCATATTGGTGAGTGCTTGACTATTTTACCGTAGATTCGGTTTTGATTAAAAGTTAAAATCTCCTTATCAGGGGAGAACTTGATTTTGAGATATGTGAATTTTATAAGTTTATTATTTTGAACGCCTCAAAATCCGGAAGTCACCCTTTCGAATCGTGACCCCTGTTTGATCCAAGTGATCCAGCACAGCGACAGCGTATTTTCGACTGGTGTTGAACATGTCCCGCAGCTCAGCTAAGGTTAATTTCTCATTATTTTGAATGTGAGCTACCACTGCTACCTTCATCTCCTGGACAACCTCCGGACGGAAAAGCACATCTTCATTTAACTGCATGAGCTGTCCGGTTTCGATCATTGCGGTCAGGAGTAACTCGCCAACTGCTGTTTGGCATTGTTTATTTGTGGGAGGGGAATAAGGCTGGGCTTTGAATTGACTGAGAAGGTTATCAATCCTTGTTTGCTGAGCTTCCGAGAAGCTTACATGATGATCCGTCATGTGAATTTCTGTGCCCCCATCTTTTAGCACCCCTTCCTCCTCCATCTGTTCAATGAGTGAATTGAAGATATTTGATTTAATGCCAGACTGGGATTTGAGCTGCTCGCGAGGCATCCCCAAACGTAAAGGGAATGCCTGATGAAAATCGACCAAAGTATCTTCTATGATCTTTTTGTGTTCTTCAGCCCAGGTTTGGGATATTAATAAACCCTTGCCATTCAGGTCAACCAGTTTATGTGCTTGCAGCAGCACCTCAAGCGCTTGTATTGCAGTTTCCATTTCCAGGCCTGACGCTTGAATAAGCTGATCCCGTGTTACAGGACCTGCTTTTTGGATGGCTTGAAGAAGAATATCTTCTGGGGTGCCCACCAATAGCTGCTCCAGTTCCGCAAGGCGTCTGGTATTAAACCGTTTATGGCGGTTTTTGGGATGAGGATCAAGGACTACCCCACCAGCTATGGTGTTGGGCGGGGAAGGGCGGCGGATGATAAAGCGATCCTGGCGAAGGGTGACAAGCGGTTCCTGGAGCATCAACTGGATAAAGGCATCCCCACCAGGTTTGAGCTCATCAGTGCCCAGCAGGCGCACCCTTGCCATGACCTCAGCAGCACCAAGAAATATTTTTATTTCGGTGTTATGTTTGAGAGGGGCGTCAGCCTGAGGCAGCATAGTGCACCAAACATCAACTATTTTGGATGGCTGGTAAGTTCCGGGATGGACCACCACGTTTCCCCGATCGATTTGGTCAACACTCATCCCGGAGATATTGACCGCAGTTCGACTGCCCGGCAGGGCTTTTTCTTCCGCTTGTTTGTGAGTTTGCAGTCCCCGGATTCGCCCTTCAATTCCTGAGGGGAGGATTTCAACTGGGTCCCCCACAGCCAGCCTCCCATCTGACAGGGTTCCGGTCACGACGGTGCCGAATCCAGTCAAAGTGAACACCCGGTCCACAGGCAGGCGGGGTCGCTGCAGGTCAGGTCGGTGAGGTCGTTCTGTGAGGATGTCCTGGATTGAATCAACCAGCTTTTTGAGTCCAGCCCCGGAACGAGCGCTGACCTGGACAATTGGTGCATCTTCCAGCACGGTTCCTGCTAATATTTCCCTGAGGTCTTCTTCAACCAGGTTCAACCACTCCGTGTCATCGATCAAATCGGTTTTTGTCAGGGCAACGATGCCGGTCGGGATTTGCAGCAGGTCGATGATCGCCAGGTGTTCCCTGGTTTGCGGCATGACACCCTCGTCCGCAGCAACAACAAAAAGCACAGCATCAATGCCGCTGATGCCTGAGAGCATATTTTCAATAAAATCACGATGTCCCGGGACGTCAACAATGCCGACTTCCTGCCCGTTTGGCAGTGTCAGCCAGGCAAAACCCAGCTCAATGCTCATCTCACGATCCTGTTCAGCTTTGAGACGATCGGGGTTAATGCCGGTTAATCGGTTGATCAGGGTGGATTTGCCATGGTCGACATGACCTGCTGTGCCGATGACTTGCACGTGATGAATCCTATCTTGGGTTAATCGTTCAATGTTGTGTTGTGATTGTCGATCGATTCCCTGTACAGGGTCAGGACATTCTGCATGCGCTTTAGATTATCCCTGCCAAGTTTTCGGAAATTTTCCTTGAGTATGTCCAGGTTATCTTCCTGGTTTGTGATGCGCTCTGCCAGGCCGTCGATTGACTTATTCATTTCCCGATGCTGCTCATCCTGGGATAAGGTGTAGTTAGACCAGCGCTTCTGGTCATCGGATTTGAATGTTGTCCACTCCTGCCGGAAGCGATCCTCATTCAAGCGCTGAACCTCGGTGATCTCGTTTATCCGCCGTCTGAACTGCTGGGTGATTTCATCTAATTCGGCCTGGGATTTTTTTACTGAGCGGTGGGTGGTTTCAAGTCCGGTAATTTCTTCTTCAAGTTCTGCGGTGATTTTCTCCATTTTTTCAAACCGCTCTGTCCATTGATTGAACAGGCGATCGCGTTCGACCTGGCCTAAATTGATTTTTTCGACGAATGCCGTCTGAGTTTGCCGTCTTTCAGATTCTGCGTCAAGCAGGTTTTTAATCCTGCCGTCAATTTTGCGTATACTGTCACTGCTCAGTTCCTGTTTACTCCGGGTTTCATCCTGCCTTTTTCGAAGCGCAGCAATTTCACCCTGGAAATCAGTCAGTCGTTTTGAATCCTGACGATGGTTTTCTTCAATGATATGAAGATGCCGTTTATATTCATCATCAAATCGAGCGATTTCGTTGATCTGGGTTCGTAGTTCCTCACACAAACTGGATAATCGAATATCCTCCTCTTTTTGGTCTTCGATGTTTGATTTGACATCGTCATAATCAGTGAATTTATTACGATGTGTGAGGAAACTCGAATTAAGCGTTTCGATTTCTCTTTGGTTACTATGAGATTGGCTATGTATATTTTGCACGTCGTCTTTGAATCCATCCAGTTGGCGTTTCGACTCCGTCTCAAGATTGGCAATGTCCTTTTCAAATTGCTCCAGGCGGAGCATCAGTGTATTCAAACGAGTGACATCACTTTGAATTTCCGACAATTGTTTACGGAGAGTGGTGTTTTCAGAAGAAACTGCTTCAAGCTGTTTTTGCATTGATGCAATCAACGATTTGTCGTTGCGTCGCTCATTGTCAAGCCATTCCAGGCGTTTTTCTATCTGTTGACTATCAAAAGGTTTATCCATGGTTTGCACCTATCTATATCCAGGTTACTAAGGATGGTGTAGGAAAAATATGCTATCTGTTCCTATTTCTATCTTATGAATTATAACCAATAAGACTCGATTTCATTCATTTGATTAATAAAATATTGGATTTGACTTGCCCAATGTCTACTGCAGTTGGGGAAAAGCGGTCAAGGCGCTGGTGATGTTTTCAATCAGGTTGGGGAAAAGGCCGAGGATCACCAGGACCAGGATTATGAACACAATTGGCATGTATTCCCTCATTTTTTCTGTTATGGTCCAGCTTTGAACTTCTGCTGCCCTTGTTGATCTGAAGAATGAAGCCATCATCCGGAAGGTGAAAAAGAATAAGCCAAAGCTGCCGAGGTAAATCCATATACCAATGCTTGTTCTGTTTATGATTGCTGCAGAAAGAATAGAGAATTTTATCGGAAAGGCTGCCAGAATTGGCAGTCCAGCGATGGTTAGCTGCGCAATGAGAAGCCCGGAAGACAGGAAGGGGTAGCGCCTTGCGAAACCCTGTAATGCTTTGAGGTCCATTGAGCCATTGTATTCTTCAATCAGTGACATTGAAAAACCCCATAACCAGAAGCCTAAGGCACGGCCAGGTAGCAGCATAAGCAGCCACTCAAGGCCACCCTGGGAAAACAAACCAAGTGCCAGTAAGCTGTACCCTGCTTCAACCAGGATCGTATACCCGAAAACCCGTTTTGGATTATTCTGAACGGCTGTCCAGATTCCTCCAATAAAGATCAAAATAGCACCAAGCTGGCTCAGTATTCCTTGCAGGTTTTGAAGGGTTCTGAGGAAGGTGTATCGGTCCAGGAAATTCAGGCTGAATAAAATGACCGTTGATGGCAGCAGGAACAGTAAAAAGCTGACTGCTGTGGGATGTGAATGCTGACTGATCATCGGCAGCCAGCTGTGGAATGGGAAAGCGCCCAACATGAGTGCAAAGCCAAGGCCCAGAATAATAGCAGATTGCCCGACCAATGGGCTGTCCACAGGGAGTGTTTCAACCCCTGAAAGCAGCCATCCTGCGAGGAGTAAGAACGGCAGCGATAGTGTTTCCAGGATGAGAAAACGTAAAACGCCAGGCTGAGGTTTCTTCCCTTCGGGTGAAAGGATTGGCAGTGAAGCTAAAACAGCGGTTTGGATGAATAATGCAGCATACAGGAATGGTTCAACACCAAGTGCGGCAGTGAGCAGCGCGGAAATGACCAGACTGATCGGTTGAAAAAACTTTGGAATACTGGTGACATTACCGAGAAGGATCCACAGCCCTGCAGCAGCAAATGACAAACTGATTACAGGCATGATATTGATCGTTAAAGTGATGCTTCTTCCCAGGACTTCAAGGCTTTCCTCAAAAGCAACTGCAAGAGGTCCAATTTCTATCATCATTGATTCAGGGAAGAAGGCGGCCAGCAGGGCTAATGCCAATGCTGTCACACCTGTGAGAATGGTCACAAAAATCGTGCGGTTTGAAAATGCGATCGCAACAGCAGCAACGATCAGAGGGAAGATCACAAAGAGGACGGGTGTGCTGAGGGTCATGGGGATTGGTTCTCACTCCCTTTCTCAGTACTGGATTGCGAAATAAAATAAACACCAACCAGCGCAAGGCCAAGATTCAGGACGACCAGCAAACCAGTCAGAAGCGTGGAACGTTCCAATGCTGCATAAATAACATCAAAACCAGCCAGCAGACTGAGCAGGCTGATGATGTTCAGATAAGGATCTGCACTGGTCCCCAACTGCATAAGTGACATCCCCATGAGCATTAAACCACTCTGAACGATGACAAGCTCAATATCAGGGAAGATGCTTCCCTGCAGTCCAGGTGCAAGGACGAAAATGACCAGTATAACAATGATGCCAGCCAAACCCCTGAAAACCAAACTGGCAGCCGGCTCAGAGGGAGGAGCATCTTTTCTTTGCCGCAGGCTGGTCAGAGCGATTGCGGCTGTCGCCATCCAACCAACGATCAGTTTGATAACCGACAGTCCAACAGGCCAGGAAAGGGTAATGAGGTAAAAAGCTGCCAGGTATTGCACTGCCAGAGCAACCGCGTTGATCCGCCATTCACGAAGGATAAGGTTGACCATGCTTGTGATAGCGATAAAAATAAATGCTACGGTTGATAGTATCTGCATATCACCTGACTCCCAGACCTGCCAGCAGGGCTATCATCAGCACCATCAGCAGGATCGTCCAAAGGATTCCACCTTCGCTCTCAAGAATATTTGAAAACCCATTTAGGATAAACCCAAGGAAATCTTTACCCCACCAGAATAGTTTTTGTATCCATTCCAGTCGGAATATTGGCTCTAATCGAGGAAGCAGCCAACCACTTACCTTTGCCAGCCTGCTGCTTGCAGGGAGTTGAATGTACGGAGGGTTGATCCCCAAACGCCAAACGAGAATGAATAGGATGATGATTATAAGATTGCTGGCTAATCCCAACCACCAGGTTCCAACTGTTAGCGATCCCGGCCATCCGATCAAAGCCATTGCGACAATCGCCTGGATAAGGATGATAAATCCCAATGGATACACTAAACGGGCCCAGGATTCCAGGGCACCAACCTCACCACTTGGCTGTAAGACTCTTCTAAGGTAGCCCAGAACCATGATCGTATGAACAAGGGTGAATAGAACTGTCCAGACCGTCACGCCATTCGCTGCCAATCCAGCCCATCCGCTGGCGAGAGGCGTAAAAGGCCAGCCCATCAAGCCAATTAATCCAAAATGCAGAAGGAAATTCATGCGCTGAACACGCGGCGCATAAAGGAACATTAAACTTCCCGGAAGGATCAGGGCAGTTCCCCAGGCAAGGCTTGCCTCTGGTGCCCCGTTCAGGGCTGAGACAGCTGCCAACGATACCCATGCAATGATCCAATAGGGGCGCCCTTCGATCTCCTCTGGTGCTGAGAACCAGCGAAAGGCAGCATACAGCGCTGAAATGGCAAGCAGACCCAATATTAGCGGCATCCAGGGTTGTAATTCACCAGTCACCAGGTTTGAAGGCAGCCGGGCTATCAAGCTCAGGCTGATTATCACAGGCACAAGCTGGATGATATTCCCTGCGCCTCGACGTAAATTCGGCTCCTGAAGGATACGGGGGTTCAGCGGCAGGATTCCTGTACGCAAGCCTGCAGCCAGAAGGAATAGGAAGCCAGTCTGATCGGGAATCCCGGTCAGGCTGAATGATGCACTGCTTTGCCAGGTTTGGATGGCTGCAATAATCAGAAGCAGCATGGAGGTGGTTCGGACGCCATAAGAAAGAATGATGGCAGTGCGGTAGCGGTTGTCTCCTTTTTGGCGCAGGAGATAAAAAAGTTGTATGATGTCTACCAAAACCCAGGTGATCATCAAGGTCAATATGGATCCTGATTGAAGGGCAAGGAGTCCAAAAGCAGTGATCCCCAGGCTGGCTGCCCAGGAAAGAGGTGTGCTGTCGTACCGTGTTCGTGCTGCATCAGTCAAAATCACTGCCAGCGTGACCGTGATCAGTGAAAAAGCATACGGCCAGTTATCATAATCCAGCAGGAAGGAGAACTGACCCACCAGGTTTGTGGTTGACCCTTCCCATGAGTGAATATCCAGCACAGTTGGAAGGCGCAGGCGCAGAAAAAAATAGGTCAACCAGGCAATGAGGGATGCTGCAGATGCAATTAACCAGCTTGTGCCGAATTTTGGTTTAACCCGGTCCAGGATGCTGATCAATAAGGCAGCAATAAGGAGAAGCCCGATGGGGATGAGAAGGATCATAGGTCAGTCAGGTGCGTCAAGTCAGGATTTCGCCTTCATGACGGTGGAGGAAGTGGCCCATTCCTGCCTTACCCAACCATTGATCAGCGTCCACGATCTTCTTCCGCGCAAGAAGACCATCGTTGGGAAGCCTTTTAGCTGCCAGCCTTCGTAGAGGTTGTAGTCCGTTCGGTGTTTGGCAACTTCCACACCATAATGCAGCTCCATGTCAGGATCCCAGATGGCGATGTCAGCATCAGCTCCCGGGATCAATGCCCCTTTTTTGGGGTATAGGCCGAATATCTTTGCTGGGTTGGTGCAGTGCTGAGCAACAAACTGGTTGGGTGTGATGTGCTTGTTCCCAACACCCTGGGTCCACATGATTGGCATTCGATCACCCAGACCGGGTAGTCCGTTAGGTATCCTGGTGAAATCATCCCGTCCTAATTCCTTACCGGGAATGGCAATTGATTCCCCTTCATAATCTATTGGTTGGGTTCCATCATAGAAGAAGGGGCAGTGATCGGTGGAAACAACCTGGATGGTGCTGCATTCCAGCCCTACCCATAAGCGGAGGTTGTCGGATTGGGTACGCATGGGTGGTGAGCAGATCCATTTTGCGGCATCTTCACGTTGCAGGTCACTTTCATCAAAGAACAAGTATTGGGGGCAGGTTTCCCCCATCATATTCAGTCCATGTTCCCTTGCATAAGCCAACTGGTCAACCTCGCCGGCTGTATTCATATGCACCAGGTAAAGAGGGGCATCTCCAGCCTGGGCTGAAAGGGCAGCCGCACGTAATGAGGCTTCGACTGCTCCCCATGCAGGGCGGGTTTTGGCGTGAAAGAAGGGCGCTTTATTGCCGGCAGCCAGGGCTTCAGCCACCAGGATATCAATCACATCGCCATTTTCAGCATGCACCATGGTCAGCATTCCGGCAGAACGGGCTAATCGCATCACACGAAAGATTTCACCGTCGGATAAGCGCAATCGACCGTTGTAAGCAGTGAAAACTTTAAAGCTTGTGATCCCCAGATCCGGCAGGCTGAAGATCTCCTTGGCGACCTCCTGATCGAAGCGGGTGATATTCATATGGAAGCTGAAGTCAACGGAGGCTATAGGGTCGGCCTTGGCGTGCCAGCGGGTGATATTTTCTTCAAGCGAACCTTCGTCCTGGGGGATGAAGTCGATCAAGGTGGTAGTGCCGCCAAAAGCTGCTGCTTTCCCGCCGGTGTAGTGATCATCCGATGAGACCGTGCCAAACATCGGTAGATCAAGGTGCACGTGGGCGTCCACGCCTCCGGGGAGGACGTATTTTCCTTCAACATCGACGATATCAGCGTTGGGGTGGATCAAATCCTGGCCGATCTGACTGATTTTTTCTCCCTCTACCAGGATATCTGCCTTGAATGACTCGCTGGCGGTGATCAGGGTGCCATTTTTGATTAGAAGTGTCATGAGCGTGCTCCAAATTCCCGAAATGACTGCCTGCTGTGTAAAATGATTCTAGCAGATTATTCATAAAAACGGATATTGGCTACAATTATCTGCATATATGAAAATTATGGACACATTAATGATAAAGCAAATTGACGTCATCCTGATCCCTAATCCAGGAATAAGATGAGGTGTGGGGATAATCCTGCGACCTTCTGGCTGTCATTCGTAAATACAAAAATGAGCTATCATTTGACACATTTAGTATTATTAAAAAATACTCAAGGTTCTTGAATCTCAATAGTAGTTTATAAATTCTCCATTTTTTATCCTAAATCCATTCATAATTGCTTCACAATTAACTCCTATACTTATTTCAGATAATTAAACAAACTGCGAATACGCAGAGAAAAAGGAGTTATGGCCATGAAGGTCAAAAAGAATATTTATAAAATCATTTTAGCAGTTGTGTTGATCGGTGTAATTGTAGCCGTGGGTGTTTTCTCATATCGTTCCGGAGTAGCTTATGGGATTGCACAAAACATCGATGTTGAAGCCCTAAAAGAAGGCTCTGTACCCTTTATGAGAGGGATGCACCCTTATGGCATGCACCCTGGTATGACCGGTTTCAAATCTGGAGGTTTTACCTTCATGCGCATTTTGGGTGGATTATTCTTCTTCTTTATCATCATTGGGTTGATTAGAGCGTTGTTCTTCCGCCGTTCTTTTGCCCATTGGCATATGCACGCCCCTGGTCGCCGATTTTGCGGGAATGGGACCTTTGAGGGTGGTGTACCATCCTATGTCGCGGAAATGCACAAGAAGCTGCACGAAGATCTTATGAAAGATGATGAACAAGATAAGTCAGGTGATGAAAAGGCATCCGCAGTCTAAAATCACGTTTTCGTCAGCAAGCTGGCGTATAATAAACCCGGATGGTGAAACAAACTATCCGGGTTGCCTTTTATGAAAAGAATCCTTGTTGTAGATGACGAAGTAAAGATTGTTGAACTTGTTTCAGATTATCTGAAACGTGCCGGTTATGATGTTTTATCCGCGTATGATGGCGAATCAGCCCTGGAAAAAGTTCGGCGTGAAAAGCCGGACTTGATCATTCTAGACCTGGGGTTGCCAAAACTGGATGGTTTGGATGTGACACGTTCAATTCGGCAATCTTCGGTAGCGCCGATCATTATGCTCACAGCTCGTAGTGATGAAAGTGACAAACTGATCGGCCTGGAATTGGGTGCGGATGATTACATCACAAAACCCTTTAGCCCAAAGGAGTTGGTAGCGCGTGTGAGAGTTGTTTTCCGGCGCATGGGAACTTACCAGGAACAGCAAACTGAAACGATTTCTATAAAAGGTCTAAGTTTGGATATCCCAAGAATGCGTGTTACTGCGGAAGCTCGCGAAATTGAAGAATTTAACCCCCAGAGAATTTAAGTTGCTTACTGCATTGGCTACATCTCCGGGGCGAATATTTACACGCGCTCAATTGCTGGATGTAATTCATGGTGTTGCATTTGAATCTTACGAGCGAGCGATTGATGCACATATTAAAAACATTCGCCGGAAAATTGAGATCAACCCGCATAAACCGGAATATATACTCACTGTTTATGGTGTGGGTTATCGTTTTGCAGATCGGTGAGGCAGTCAATGTCAGGACATAATTGGAAATATAAACCGGTTCGACCAATACGCAAGCCGCCCTGGTGGCCGGATAATGAGCCCTGGCCCCCGCAGCACTCAGGTCGGGATATTTATAGGAATTGTTTCTTCCGAAGGTTTGGTTGTTCTTTTTTGTTTCTTGTGATCGCTGTGTGTGGATTTGTGATCGTTATTCTTGGAAAAATCGCAAGCGAAATGGGATGGATCTCTATTGGGCCGCGCATGCACTCAATTATGCCTTTTTGGTTCTTATTAGCGGCGCTTGCCATAATCTTGATGATCATTTCAGCAAGAAGGTTTTTTCGAACAACACGTTATATCAACGAGGTATTAGAGGCAGCAGATTCTTTAGCAGAAGGGGATTACCAGGCAAGAGTACAGTCTCGAGGACCGGCTGAATTGCATTCTTTAGGTCGAGCTTTTAACAATATGGCGGAACGATTGAAAAAAAGTGATCACATTCGCCGGAACCAATTTGCTGATATTGCGCATGAACTCAATACGCCGCTCACGGTGATTTAAGGTAATTTAGAAGCAATGATCGATGGGATCTACACGCCAGAGGAGAAACGCTTATCCTCATTATACGAAGAGACGGAAACAATGGCTGCCCTGCTGGAAGATCTGCGAACGCTTGCTTTAGCAGAGAGTGGGTCCTTGATCCTGAACAAGGAAGCTACGGATATCCCTGCTTTGTTGAATGATTTAATGCTTAGTTTTGAAAACCAGGCAAAAGTAAAAGAAGTTCAAATCACACTGTCTATTCAGAAATCAATGTCAGCGGTGAATCTTTCTCCGGTTCGGATTCGTGAAGTGTTGCAAAATTTATTATCAAATGCAATTCGACATACGCCAGTTGGTGGAAAAATTGAGGTGAGTGCTTTGATCGAAAACGAGCCTGGCCCGAATCTCAAAATAATAATTATGGACAACGGGGAAGGCATTGCACCAGATGATTTAGAAATGATCTTTGAGCGTTTTTATAAAACCAGTGACTCTGGCGGCATGGGCTTGGGTCTTTCAATTGCAAAGAAAATCATAGAAGCACATGGGGGCAGCCTAATTGCAAAAAGCAGCCCCGGTGAAGGAACAGCTATGACGATTTGTTTGCCCATTGAGGAAGAATATTAGGCTGCTATTCTTATTGCGTATCAATCATTGATCGCAATGGGAGCGTAATACATGAACATAAAAGCGGCGGCAAGCAGTTCGATGATGGCGAATTGGACCTGGAAAAGTTCGGCGTGAAATGCCGGACTTGATCATTCTCGACCTGGGGTGTCATTTGCGAATAACAACTACGAATTTCTTACTTGACAATAAATAAATAATGGGTAGTATTATTGTGAAAGTGATGTTAGTTGTTGGAAGAGATATGATCGTCCAGACTTGCGGAGACTGGGCGGTTTTTTTATATCTAGTAAAATAGCTGGCTCACAAAAACAACATTTTTTAGTAAAAAACAAAGGAAGTATTACGAATGGCAGAAAAAGAAATTGGAACCGTAAAATGGTTCAACGATGCAAAAGGTTATGGCTTTATCTCTCGTCAAGTTGGCGATGATGTTTTTGTCCATCACACCGCTATCCTGGGTTCAGGATTCAAATCACTGCGAGAAGAACAGCAAGTAGAATTCTCCGTAGAACAGGGTCCAAAGGGCCTGCAAGCTAAGGACGTCACACCCCTCTAGATCCTAATCTTAGATTAGAAAAAACACCGGCCAGGTTTCCGCAAACTGGCCGGTTTTGATTTAATTTCCCATATTGGATTTGGCAGCGCCTCACCCGAGGTCGTCCAGGTATTCCAGGTAGAGTTCCTTTTCCTCTTTCATTGAGTTGATCAGGTCGTAATACATGGATTCCTTGGTCAGTTGTGAGAGGATCATGATGGAATGGTCGATCCAGTTGATTTGATTTTCAAGCGCCAGCTTGTTTTTCTCCAATTCCTGTCCATCCAGCGTATCCAGCTCACATACGCAGCGCCGGTAATCTTCGGCAATGCTCCATTCCTGGAAGATGAGCTGTTCAAGGATGCTTTCGGTGAACTGTGTCCAGGGTTTTGAGGCAGCTTCCACATATTCCTTGCGCTTTTCCATCAGTTTGGTTTCCGCCCGATCGCGTGATTGGATCAGCTGAGTTCGGCGCATTTCCTTTACCTGGTCATTTGACGAACTGCGAATGGCATCTGAGATCTTTTCTGCTGCCTTGAGCGCATAATATCCTTCTCCTTGTTCAAGGGTCAGCAAGCTCCCGCAGCTCGCGCAGTTGAATTGGGAGATATTTTCTGGAAGTGAGATAGGTGAACCACAGGTCGGGCAGTTAAGTTTTACGACTTTCATGGGATTGTCTCCTGGTTGTGCTTATCTCGATTATAGACAGAAACCAGGGTAAATTTCAAGTATTATCACAGACCTGATTGAAGGCGAGATATCTGTATAGATTGATAAGGATAAGGATGAGATTGAGGGGGGATGATTATATCAGTGTTTACCGAAAACCCCAAGCAAAGCCAGAATTTCCGGGTCAATGACGGCCTCAGGCAGGTCCTTTGCACGGTATTCGTTGGCTTTTAAGGCACGTTCACGGAGGGTGTGCCAGAGGATTTCACGTTCATCCTGTGATTTGATGACCAGGTCATTTATTGTATGTGCGGTTTGAAATGCTGACCGGTGGTATAGAAAAATGTGATGCGCTTCCAATCCCCGGCTGGTACGGGCTTATTCAGACGCTCCAGAGGTCCGATTTGGAGTTTGAAGTATTCCTCGTGGGCGCGGGGGTGGTCCGGTTCATCGCGGATCAGGTCTCTTCTGTAAGTGAGTTCATGGCCCAGGATTTCTGCCACATAGGCGATCTGCCAGCGTTCTGATTTACCAAAGGCTTTGGTCTGGTAAAAAGCCAGGTAATCAACTGAGATGACCTTTGGTGCGCTTTTAAGTGGGATACGGTACCAGCCAAACAAGCGTGCGATATCAAAATCGCGCTGGGAAGGTAGGATGGCAACCAGGATCAGAGCGGTATCAGGAAGGTTTTCCGGCAAGGTGACCTCTCATTGTTCGTGTTAAGGGAAATTCTATCACGGATTATTTATTGGTTGAATAATGTTATAGTATTTATAAAGCGTTTTATCCCCGCACAAGCCTGTCTTTTATTTCAAAGCTTTGCCTTTACTTTCCTCAATCAGGATCAGGAGAAAGAAAAAACTCCCGGGAGTTTTTTCAAATCTCGGGAGTTAGCATTATTGTCTGGATAAGATAGGGGTTAGAGCAATCCCACTCTTTCGTTGAACTCATTGATCTTTTCATCGATCTCAGGGATCTGTGCGTGGAGTTCATCCCAGTAATCACGCTGATACCACTGTGCCTGGATCTCTTCATAGGTCTTGCCCTGCTGCTCAACCCAGGTAAAGTATTTGAGATTATGGACTCGTTTCTGCCCCATGTAGGTCAGGTCTTCCAGGTGGTCAGTTGCGATACCTTTCAGCCATCGGGCATCATCTGCCGCTGCTTGCTTTTCAGAATATTCACCCATCTCTTCACGCATCTCATGTAATCTGCTCTGGTAGAGTTCCATGGAATCAGTCAACATGGTTACTACAATGTCGTTTTCTGAAAGCTCATAATACTTGGCTGCTTTGATGGCAGATAACACGTTTGAGATGCCTGAGAAGCCTAACAGATCCAGCTTTTCAACTGTTTCCATCGGTACTCCGGATTTCACCAAGATGAGCCTGACCTTCAGGCTCATTGAAAACCCGGGCAAGGTTCACAACTGCATTGTCATCGATGGCAACCACAGTATCCGTATTCCTTGCATTATGGATCCAGGGGACGTGCTTATCTCCGATGCCCTCGATGCGGTGAGCGCCAAATCCGTTGTATAAGCAGGGTTGGGCATTGAACCGCTTCCGAGGCGACGACGTGACTTCCAGGGAATACTTCCTTCAAATAATCACCCGCGGCAATCGTGCCGGCAGAGCCAGTTGCAGAGGCGACACCCCAAAAGCTGTCTTTGGGTCCGGCAACTTCATGGAATATTCTCTCCAGCGCGCGGCCGGTCAGGTAATAATGCCACAGGTGGTTGCCGAATTCATCGAATTGGTTGAAGATCATCAGGTCTTCACCCGTTGCTCGCAGTTCCCAGCACTTATCGAAAATTTCTTTGACGTTCGATTCGGAGCCGGGAGTACGGATGGTTTCACCTGCGATGGTGGCAAGCCAATCAAAACGTTCCTGGCTCATCTCTTCCGGCAGGATGGCGATTGATTCGCAACCCAGCAGGGCGGAGTTGTATGCACCACCCCGGCAGTAGTTGCCGGTTGAAGGCCAAACGGCTTTTTGCTGCGTGGGATCAAATTGTCCCGTCACTAAACGGGGAACCAGGCACCCGAAGGCTGCGCCGACTTTATGCGCACCTGTTGGGAACCATTTTCCTTCCAAAGCCAAAATACGGGCAGGCGTACCGGTAAGGCTTTCCGGGAATTCTATATAATTCAAGCCACCATAAAGACCGCCGCTTGGTTTTGGTTCATTGTGCCAGGTAATACGGAACAGGTTGCGTGGATGCAGGTCCCACAACCCGATTTTGGTGAGTTCTTCTTTGATCTTTGCCGGAACCTTGCTCGGATCAAGCTGCTGTTCAAAGGTGGGGATGATGATATTGCGCTCACGGGCGCGTTTGACCGTGCGTTCAAGACGTTCTGGATACATGGTTAGATCGATTTTAGCCATAAATATTCTCCTTGGTTAATTGTCTGACAATTAATATCTAGTTAGATTATAACTTCTTTTATTTGATTTGTAAGCTCCGTCAATTTATTCATCATAACTCAGTGCTATCCTCTTTTTCAGGCGCTTCCGCTACGGTATATAAGGGCGGCCTTTGGCTTCGTCATAGATGCGTCCGATGTATTCTCCGATGATCCCGAGGCTGATCAACTGCACACCACCCAAAAAGAGCACCATGATCAGTGTAGTTGCCTGACCCATCAGGACAGTACCGGTTGTCCACCGCAGGATGGCGATGACCGGTATAGCCAGTACACTCAAACCAGCCGCGATAAATCCGACATAAGTCGCTAGCTGCAGGGGGAAATAGGAAAAGCTGGTGATGGCATTCAGGGCAAATTGGACCATCTTTTTTAGAGGATATTTCGAGGTTCCTGCGTAGCGTGGTTTGCGTTTATATTTCACACCAACCTGTTTGAAGCCCACCCAGGCAGACATACCGCGCAGGAAGCGATGCCTCTCGCGCATGGTTTTCATAACATCAATGATTTTTTTATCTATCAAGCGGAAATCGCCAGTATCCAGGGGGATGTTCACACTGGTGACGGCCTGGATCAGTCGGTAGAAGATGCTTGCGGTGGTCCGCTTGAACCATGTCTCACCCTCACGCTCTTCCCGTTCCGCATAGACGACCTCGATAACCTTCTCGCCACTTCTCGATCAGGTCTAAGATCACCTCAGGCGGGTCCTGCAAATCGGCATCGATGATGATCACGGCGTCACCGCGGCTGTAGTCAATACCCGCAGTGACTGCTATCTGATGTCCAAAGTTCCTGGCAAAGATCACCGGTCGTACATGTTTGTCATTTTCTGCCAGTTTTCGGATAACGTCCGTGGAACCATCTGTGGAGCCGTCATCCACCAGGATCAATTCCCAGGGTTCACCGGTTTGATCCATGACATCCCTGATACGGGGGTAAAGCTCAGGGATATTCTCCAGTTCATTATAGATAGGTGCAACAACCGAAAAGATTGGTTTTTCCATCAGAGTACCTTTTTCACTGCATCAAGGGTTGGTTCAATGATGGGTGCTGCGGTTACAGCCTGCATGGCAGCCTGGACGTCTTTCAAACCACTGCCGGTGCTCAGCACTAATACAGGATCATCTTCAGTCACAAGGGATTGTGATACGGCTGCTCTCAGCCCTGCATAGGCAGTTGCTGCTGCAGGCTCTGCAAAGACGCCGATCCTGCCAAGATCAGCGATTGCAGTCAGGATGTCCTTATCCGGGACGATGATATAGGTGCCGTCGGTTTCACGGGCAGCGCGTACCGCGCGCACGCCGTCTCTCGGCAGATCAACAGCGATGCTGTCTGCCAATGTATCCGCCTGGACGGCTTTGATCTCTTCGCTGCCCCTGTGGAAGGTGTTGGCAATGGCTGCGGAGCCTTCTGACTGTACACCGATTATCCGGGGCATGTGCTCAAGCCAGCCCAGTGAATGCAGGTCCTTGAACCCTTTATGCACACCTGAAATGATATTTCCGTCTCCAACCGGGATGAAAATGGATAGTGGTTTTTTCTGATCCGGGATCTGGCTGATGACCTGCTCCCAAATTTCGAAAGCCGCGGTTTTCTTGCCTTCAGCAGTGAAGGGATTGAAACCTGTGTTGCGGTTGTACCAGCCAAAATGATGGGTCGCTTCAATGCTGAGGTCAAATGCCTGGTCATAGGTTCCGTCAACCAGGATCACCTTTGCTCCAAAGACAAGCAGTTGGGCGATCTTTGCAGGCGGTGCTGTTTTTGGTGCGAAAATGACAGCTTTGGAACCTACAGCCGCGGCCATGCCGGCCAGGGCTGCGCCAGCATTTCCAGTGGAGGCTGCGACGATAGTATCTGCATTGATCTGATTGGCTCGCGCCACGACAACAGCGCTGGCGCGGTCCTTGAATGAGGCAGTGGGGTTGGGACTTTCGTCTTTGATCCAAAGGTCTCTCAAGCCTAACTGACCTGCTAATCTATTTGACTTATAAACCGGCGTCCATCCAGCGCGCCGCAGAGGTGTGCCATACCCGCCGGGATCTTCAACAGGCAGCAGGTTGAGGTAGCGCCACAAGGATGCTTCCGGCAGAGTTGAAAATTCGTCCGGTGTCAGGTGCTGCTTGATTGAAGCTTCATCCAGAATGATATTGAGGTTGCCGCCATCTTTTGGGCAGGTGTAGGTGACCTCATCCGGTTCATAGGACGCATTGCAAATGGAACATGTGTAATGAGAGAATGTTTTTTTCATAAGAGGTTCACCTCACAGGGGATAGCGAAAAGTCGAAAATTGGGCGGCTTGAGATAAAAAGCCGCCCAATATTCAATCTAAGGAAGGATCCAGGTACCGGTTTTCCCATCCAGGGCTTCACCGATGTGTTCCGGATCTGTGATCAAAGCTTTTTTGCCGCCATTCTCCAGGAACTGGATGATTGCCTTAACTTTCGGCAGCATGCTGCCGGGTGCAAAATGGCCTTCTTCAATATACTGCTTTGCTTCAGCGACCGTCATTTTATCCAGCCATACTTCATTTTCTTTGTTGAAGTTCAGGGCAACTTTTTCGACAGCTGTGCTGATCACGAATAGGTCAGCATTGATCACCGTTGCTAACAGGGATGAACTGAAATCTTTATCGATCACAGCTTCGACCCCTTCTAAATCGCCGGCTTCATTTTCAATGACCGGAATGCCGCCGCCGCCGACGCCAACGACGCTGATGCCAGCGTTGAGCAGGTTATGGATCGCATTTGCTTCAACGATTTTTTCAGGGAGTGGCGAAGGGACAACACGTCGCCAGCCGCGGCCGGCATCTTCCACAACTGTCCAGCCATCATGCTCCTGGCGGGATTTTGCTTCCTCTTCTTCCATGAAGGTGCCGATGGGTTTGGTCGGGTGCTTGAATGCTGGATCGTCCTTGTTGACCACGGTTTGGGTGACGACTGTTGCAGCATCTTTCTGCATCCCACGACGTTTGAATTCATTGTGCAGGGCTTTCTGGAACATATACCCGATCGCGCCCTGTGTATCCGCGCCGCAGTAATCCAATGGGACCTCGTGCAGGATGTCCTTGGCAAGTTCAGATCGGCGCAGGATGAAACCAACCTGCGGGCCGTTGCCGTGTGTGATGACGACATCCCAGCCTTTTTCGATCATGTCAACGATATGGCTCATGGTGTCTTTTGAGGCCGCGAATTGGTCCTGAATAGTTTTGTGATTCTTATCTTTGATCAGTGCGTTGCCGCCCACGGCGACGACTGCGATTCCCTTTTTTTCCATATTTACTTGCTCCTTTGTTTTCGTTTTTATTCCAGGCATTATGCCATGGTCAGTGCCATGACGGCTTTTTGTGCATGCATGCGGTTCTCTGCTTCGTCAAAGACAACGGAATGCGGTCCGTCAATCACGCCATCGGTCACCTCGATATTGCGGTCAGCAGGCAGGGGATGCATGTAGATGGAATCCTCTTTTGCGAGTGCCATCTTGCGTTCATCGGTGATCCAGCTTTCGTATTTCTGGGTGACCTTTGTGATCTCGTCCGGGTCACTGGTGGTGACCAGGGGTCCCCAGGACTTGGCGTAGACGATGTCGGCGTCTTCAAAGCCTTCTTCCATGCTGTGGACGACGTCGAATTTTGTCTTGTGTTTTGCCGCTTGCTCTCGTGCCTGATCCATGATCTCGGGCATCAGTTCAAACTCAGGGGGGTGTGCCAGGGTGACATCCAGGCCGAAGCGGGGCATCTGCAGGATCAGGGATTGGGGTACGGAGATCGGCTTGGCATAGGATGCCGCATAAGCCCAGGAGACGACAATTTTCTTCCCGCGCAGGTCGCGTCCTTTTTTCTCCCAGATGGTCATCAGGTCTGCTAGGCACTGATGGGGATGGTAGAAATCGCATTGCATATTCAGCACCGGCACACGGGATGCGCTGGCGACTAGGTTGAGGTAGCGGTTGCCAATACCCCAGTCGCAGTGCCGAATAGCGAGGCCGTCGAAATAGCGGCCGAGGATCTCGCCGATCTCTTTTTCGGTATCACCATGCGAGATCTGTGTGGTCTTGGATTCAATAAATGCAGCGTGGCCGCCTAACTGCGCCATGCCTGATTCAAAACTGCAGCGGGTTCGTGTGCTGGAAAAGAAGAACAGCATACCGAGGGTTTTGTTATCCAGATAAGCATGCGGCTGCCCCAGAGCGCGTTTCATTTTCAGGTCGAACGCCACGTCCATAACGGTCTCGACTTCTTCCTTGCTGAAGTCCAGGTCGCTGATCAGGTCGCGTCCGCGTAAATCTGTGATCATGTTTAACTCCTTTGTCATTCAAAACCGCAGATTACTCTTGATCTGCGGCTTTGATTATTCTTGATTTGATTGCTATTCCATCTTTCCCAGAACGCTTGCCAGCAGTGCCATGCGCATCACAACGCCGTTGAAGGCTTCCTGCCAGTAGCGGGACCACTTGGTGATATCCACATCGGGAGGGATCTCATCCATGCGGGGGAGGGAGTGCAGCAGAACCGCATCTGATTTTGCTTTTGTGGAAAGCAGTTCGCGTGTGATCTTATAGTTGGAGGGGGTCAGCCCTTCGTCGCCTGTCCGCTCATCGCGGGCTTTTGTGTAGTCGGGCTGCACAACAGGCTCTACCAGGATGACATCGGCATCAGCGATCGCCTGTTCAACATGTTCAACTTCGTTGAAGTCCAGGCTGTATTTTTTCAGTTCTTCCTTGAATTCAGGGGTCAGGGATTTGTCAGGAGGTGAGACGAAGGTGATCGGGCAGTCAAACTGGGTCAGACCGTAGGCGAGGGAGTGCATGGTGCGCATGCGCATGTCGCCAACTGCCAGCCAGCGCAAGCCGTCAATGCGACCTTTTTCTCGCAGGATGGTGTAGAGGTCTGTCAGAATTTGGGTGGGGTGTTCTCCCCAGCCGTCACCGCCGTTGATCACCGGCACACTTGCCCATTTGGCAGCCTCGTGAGGCGCGCCGATTTGAGGGTGGCGCATGACGATCACGTCGCCATAGAACTCCAGCATCTTGACCGTGTCCTTGATGGACTCCTGATAGAAGTCGCCAGCACGGGTCATTTTTGAATCAGAGAAACCTGTCACCTGGCCACCCAGGCGGATCATGCCGGCCTCATGGGCGAGGCGGGTTCGGGTGCTGGGCTGGTAGAAAGCCGTCACCAGTGTCTTGCCCTTCAAGAGGTCCGTGTTCTGCCTGTTTCTGGCGATTGGTTCAAGCTTTTCTGCGATTTCAAAAATTCGGAAGAACTCATTCCGTTCGAAATCTTTTAATGAAAGAATATCTCGACCTAAAAAACTACGCATTGTAAAACTCTCCTTTTCGTATATTGGTTTGATTTTGTGAGGCGTCTGTCATGAACTGACACCGCCGATTTTACGAATGATATGCAGGCGGAAATGGCCTGGTAAAAAATAACTGTGAGAATAATCGATAGGATTACCCTCCTCATCAAATAAGAGCGCATTGAGCAGCAAGAGCGTATCACCGCGCTGAATGTGCAGCGCTTTGGCTACGTCAGTTGGCGCGTGAACGGCGCTGATCTCGGTTTTGGAGATCGAAAGGGCTGGGTCGCCTTTTTGAATGATCAGGTCCAGCACAGAGCCTTTGAACTGCTCCGTCAGCACCTCAGGATCAAGGATGTTTTCCGGGAGGATGTCGACCAGGTATGCGACAGGCGTATGGTCTGTCATGATCACACGGGCAACCCTTATCAGGGGGGCATCGATGTCCAGGTTCAGCTTTTCGGCATATTCTTTGTCCGCCAGGAGTGGTGTGATCTGAAAATCTTCCATATGCACATCAAAGCCATGCCGTTCAGCTTGGGTTTCGATACTCTCAAGCACCTCAAGACCAGAATCGATGACCTGGGTGGGGCCAGTGACAAAGGTCCCCAAACCCTGGTGCCGCCTGAGAAGACCCTGGCTTTCAAACGTGCGCATGGCTTCTCGTAGCGTTGCACGGGAAACGTTGAATTGTTTGGCTAATGTGGGCTCCGAGGGCAGTTTGTTGCCTTTGGGTGTGTTTTGGATCAGCTCGCTGAGTAAACTTTGCAGGCGCTGATAAGTGGAATTATTGTTGGTCATCCGTTTTCTTTCTATCCGTTCAATAATCTTTTTGCAGCTCGATTGTGTTCTTGAACCAGGGCAGGTGTGTCAAGGCGGGTCAATTGACCGTCTTTTACAACGATTTTGCCGCCCACAATATTAACATCAACATTTTGAGGGGCGCAGAACAACGTTGCAGCGACCGGATCATGCAGCGCACCGGCGTAGCCCAGTTTGTTGAGGTTGATGGCGACCAGGTCAGCACATTTCCCAACTGCCAGTGACCCGATATCATCACGTCCAAGGACTGCTGCCCCACCGCGGGTGGCAAGCTCAATCGCCTGACGGGCGCTCATTAAAGGGGGTGCGTCCTCGTCAGATCGAGAAGCGCCTTCTAAACCAGCACCCACTCTTGAAAGGAGCATTGCCTGGCGTGCTTCACCGATCATATGTGAGCTGTCGTTGCTGGCAGAGCCGTCCACACCGATCCCGACCTTGATGCCCATCGAGCGCATTTTCGTGATGGGGGCGATCCCGGAAGCCAGGCGCATGTTGGAGCTCGGACAGTGGGCGACGCCGCATCCTGTGTGAGAATACAACTGCATCTCTTCCTGGTTGACGTGCACGCTGTGTGCAAACCAGACGTCATCACCGATCCAGTCCACTTCCTGCATATAGCCTACTGGACGATGACCGAACATCTCAAGGCAGAAATCTTCCTCGTCCTTGGTTTCTGCAAGGTGGGTATGAAGTTGGACACCGTACTCCCTGGCCATCACGGCAGATTGCTGCATCAGTTCTCCTGTGACGCTGAATGGTGAGCAGGGGGCCAGCACGATCTGGACCATGGATCCCGGATTGGGGTTATGATAAGTCTCGATCAAGCGTCGGCTGTCATTGAGGATATGCTCTTCTGTGTCAACTACGCTGTCTGGCGGCAGACCGCCTTTGGATTCGCCCAGGCTCATTGAGCCGCGTGAGGCATGCAGGCGTAGACCCACTTCCCCGGCAGCCTGGATCTCGTCATCCAGCCTGGAGCCGTTGGGGAACAGGTATAGATGATCGGATGCTGTTGTACAGCCCGATAGGGCTAATTCAGCCAGGGCAGTTTTTGTAGAGGTGCGGATGTCTTCGGGTGTAAGTCTTGCCCAGATGGGGTAGAGCGTTTTCAGCCAGTGGAACAGGTTGGCATCCTGGGCTTTTGGCACCGCACGCGTGAGGGTTTGGTAAAAGTGGTGATGGGTGTTGACAAAGCCAGGCAGCACAATGTGGCCGCTGAGGTCCAGCGTTTCATCTGCTGTATCCGGCAAATCCTGTAGTTTCCCAATGGCCGTGATAAAGCCGTCCTTGATATACAGGTTCGTATCATGTAATTCCCGGCGCTGGTCATCCATTGTGACCAGGACAGCAATGTTCTTAACCAGTAGGGTAGACATGTCCCTCCGTTGAGGTTGGTGAGTTTGTCTGACAATTATAGTGTATCGAAAAATCAGCGATCTGTCAATTGTCTGACAATTATTCGTTTGAATTGTGAGAGAAAATAAATCGTATTAAAAAGGGATGTTTATGGGTATTTTGGCTGTTGAGTTAAATTTTGTGGATCGAGTACATTTCCCATGTCAATCTTCCACAGGACCTCCCCCAGGCTGACCCCCATTGCACCGCTTTCGAGCAGCGTTTGCGCCTGATGTTGTGAATTAACAGCACCGTATACAATGGTTTTTAGGCCAGCATCCACCAGTAGTTTCAGGGCTTGCAGCATCAAAGGAAACATCGCTGGACCATAGAGGCGACCAGAGATCAGTTCACCTGCCTGGTTGGGGAGTGTTCCTCTTGGTGGGCTGAGATGAACCACAGCAGGCTGCAGTTTCTTAAGTGGTTCAAGCAGGATGGGGATTTGATCTGGGTTCAAGCTAACGATGAGGGGCAGTTCACCGGCTGCTGCATCCAGCAGTGTTCCCAGCAGAGCTGGATCGCAACCTGGAGGAAGACCGATTTCCAGCGCCATGAGGTTTTCCATTCCCTCCAGTTTTCGCACCATTTCCGCCAGGGTACCGGGAGTTTCAGCCAGAAGATGGACGATAATGGGCAGAGGTGAGTTTGCCCACCGTCGTTTGAAGCGGGATATAGCACGTGTAAAACCGGGGTTTGGCAAGCCGGTATGCAGCAAGAAGCCGCCATCAAATGGTAGATATGCCCGGCTGCCAGCGGGTTGACGGGATCGGTAGCTGATGGGATTGGTGATGAATGCCCCCAGGTGCTTCAGGAACGGCATGGTGCGTGTGTCGGGGACGAAGCCAAGCGTCCCGGGGGCATTCACAAAAGGTTTTTCAAGCATCAGATCCTGTTTGTGGATGGGCGAATCGCTGTCAAGCCACATGCAGCACCTCCGACATTGGGAAAACCGGGCCATCCACACAGGCATTACGCCATCCGCTGCGTGTTTTAACCGCACAGACACCGCAGTTCCCTAGCCCCCGGCAAGGCATGGAAGTACGGATCAGGACCTGGCCTGGAAAGGGAAGTTCTGATCCGGCGAGTAATCCTGACAGCTTTTCGAGTTCATGATGTTCAATATCAGCGGCCAGGTATTCCGGCCAGTTTAAATTTTCCTTTAGGGATGAGATTTGTGTTACTTCCACGCGGGACGGGACGTGGTTGAGAAGCTCTTTGGGTGGGATGGATTCGCAGAACAATGAGATAGATGCCCCCTGTGCTAATGAAGTTTCTGCCAGGGTCAATAAATAAATTGGAGAAACGGAAAACGTTAGCAAGCCTACCCTTCGGGCTGAAAGCGGTAGTTTGAAACCTTTTCCCTGAGGCGGTAGGATTGCCAGTGAATCACCGGGCTGCCAGGATTTTGGCATGGGACCTAATCTTCGGACATTCTCAGGGCCAAAGACCTTGAAGAGTTGGGTGGGAAGGAGCGATGTGTCACGTGTGAGGTTCTGGCAGGACAGGTATTGTCCCGGATTTGGCCAGAAATGCCTGGGAATATCCAGAATGCCAAAATTGGTATTTCCGATTTGACCAATTTCTAAAAGTTTAACGTTCATCTTGCGGGGTTCTCATGGTCGAATGCCCAGTTGATTGGATTGTATTCGATGTATTCACAGATTTTATAATAATCATCCTCATCCCGGATGATGTGATCATAATAATTTCGCTGCCAGACAGGTTTATGTTTGAATAATCCTGCACGATGTATATGTTTCGTTGCAGCGGATTTGAATGAACCAATAATGACACCTAAAGGCTGTCGTTTCGCAGGTAGGGGCGAGGCATGCCTCGCCTCTACGGTTGTTGTTATGCCGTGAACGTGATTTGGCACGGTCACAAATGAATTATACGTCGCCTCTACGATGTTTATTATGCCGTGAATATGATTTGGCATGACAACGATATTCATCAAGTGATACATTAGGGAAATGAAGTGGAATTTCAAACCATGTCTTGTTCACTAATTCGCCAACATTTGGCTTGGTGGACTTCACCATTTGAAATAGACCCAAATATTTTCATGCGGTTATGACTTACGATTGTGACGAAATATGCGCCTGGACTTGAATAATCATATTCTTTCAAACGGGTAGGGCGTCTGTGATAAGTTGTGGCTTCATCTACCATGATAATATTTCGTTTTCTTATAGATCAAACTGTTCCTTGATCTCCTGCGCGAGGTTCTTCAACTCCGCCTGGATTACCTCTACCGCTTCATCAAGGGGTACGATCCGGCGCTCTTGTTGATCCCGGCGCTTGAACTCAACCCCGCCATTCTCAAGCGAACGTTTGGAAATGGTGGCTCTCAAGGGCAGGCCGATCAGGTCAGCATCATTGAATTTAACCCCGGCACGCTCATCCCGGTCGTCGAACAGGGATTCAATCCCTGCATCCAATAAATCCCTGATAAAGTGTTTCTGCTGCTTCTTCTGCCTTACCATCTTTACCGGGTAGCAGCACCAGGTGCACCGGGTATGGTGCGATCGTAACCGGCCAGATCAACCCATGCTCATCATGATGTTCTTCTGCCACGCAGGCCAGCAGCCTGCCGACCCCAATCCCGTACGACCCCATAATGACCGGTTGAGCTTTGCCGTCCTCATCCAGGAAGGTTGCGCCTACGGCTTTGGAATAATGAGAACCAAGCTTGAAGATGTTCCCAACCTCGACACCCCGATTAAGGTGCAGCGTGCCCTTACAATGTGCACAGGGTGCGCCATCCTCTGCCAGGGCGATATCCGCAACGATATCCGGCTCGTAATCCCTGCCTGCATTGGTGTTAAGCAGGTGATATCCCGGCTCATTGGCACCGGAAACCAGGTTCGGGCTGTGGGTCACCAGGTCATCCACCACAACCAGCACATTGTCACGCTGTATGCCAATCGGTGAGGCGTACCCCGGGACAGCGCCAACTGCCTGGATCTCTTCATCCTGGGCTGGGCGCAGGTTGGTAACCGTGCCGTGTCCAGCAGATGATATAGCTTGAGAAAGCTTGAACTCATTCAATGCCATATCCCCTCTCACCAGGGCAAAGATCAGCAATGGATCCTCATCGCCCTGCCGTTCAGCAGCATAGAAAACAGCCTTTGCTGTTTTGGAAGGCTGAACATTGAGGAAACCTGTCAGTCCTGATATCGTGGAAATTTCCGGTGTGGAAACTTTCTTTAAAGGCTTCAGTTCCTCGTCAGGTGGATTGATCTTCTCAAATACCGCCACCTGGCGGTTGGCAGCATATTGACATGTATCACAGAACAACAGTGAGTCTTCCCCTACCGGTGTCAGGTACATGTATTCATGCGCTTCCTTACCGCCCATCATCCCGGTATCGGAACGGACGGATCGAACCGGCAGACCACAGCGGTTGAAAATGCGGAAGTAAGCTTTGTAATGCGCCTGGTACTGCTGATCCAGACCCTCCCAATCCCGGTCCAGGCTGTAGCTGTCAAGCATGGTGAATTCGCGCACACGGATCAATCCTGCTCGAGGGCGTGGGTCATCACGGAATTTCGTCTGAATATGATAGATCAATTGCGGGAGCTGCCGATGAGATTGGATTTCCTGTTTCACCAGGTCAGCCACCACCTCCTCATGGGTCATCGCCAGGACCATGTCATGTTCATTGCGGTCCTTGAAGCGTGCCATCTCAGCGCCGATCTGCGACCAGCGGCCGGTCTTCTGCCAGACATCAGCAGGATGGACAACGGGCATGGTCAATTCCTGTCCACCGATAGCATTGATCTCCTCACGCATGATCTTTTCAATGTGGTCCATGGCACGGCGTGCCAATGGAAGGTAGGTGAAGATGCCGGCTCCAAGCTGGCGGATGAATCCAGCCCTCACCAGCAGGCTGTGGCTTGTGAATTCAGCCTCAGCGGGTGCTTCTCTCAGCGTTCTGCTGAAGGATCCTGACATTCGCATAGGTTAACTCGCTTGATCTTCAGGTTGGGTCTCATCTGAGGTGCTGTCAAGTTCACTGAGGGTCACCTTTTCTTCCATGGTGACCTGTCCTCTCAGGAATGCACCCTCTTCCGTTGAAAATGACTGTACGGTCACATCGCCGTAAACACGTCCGGTTGAACGGATTTCGAGTTTTTCTGTCTTGATCTGTCCATTGACGATTCCCGCCACGATGATGGTATCCGCCATGACATTTTCACAGTTCACGCGTCCGGTTTCGCCAATGATCACCAGCCCCCGAACGGCAATCTCCCCTTCAAGGGAACCTTCAATTCTCACCCCGCCCTTGCCGCGCAGATCACCTTTCCAGTTGATCCCGGGGCCGAGGATGGTTGTCACCCGCTGAACAGGCTGGCTGGGTGTCATGGATTGGGTGGGTTTCTTTTTTCCAAATAGCATAGCTAAAACCTTTCATTTTTGCTTCCCACTGTATGAGGGTTGATAATTTCTCTTTCAGCGCCTGGGAGGCCAGATCGTGCCGGCTGGGACGACACCCCTGTCGGGTACGTCCGCTTTGACGGTGGCTCCGTTGCCGATGCGAGCGTTCTTGCCAATGTGAACGTTCAGGTTGACTGTAGCACGCATCCCGATGAGCGATTTTTCACCCACCGTTACTCCCCCTGCCAGGGTTGCCCCGGGAGAGAGGTTGACATAGGGAGCCAGCTGACAGTTATGTGAAATGATCACGCCGGTGTTGATGATGGATCCATATTTCGACTCTCACTTCAGTCCCGACATAGGCGAAAGGAAACACCTGCACTGCATCAGCAAGTTCAGCGCTGTCTTCCAGGAAAGCGGTGGGGTGGACCAGGGTTGGACAGGAAAAGCCACTTTCGTGCAGCAGGTCAAAAACGTGAAGCCGGATCCGCAGATCGCTTATCCCTCCAATGCCGTTGATTGCCAGCCGGATGCCGTCCTGCGCCAGTTCAGGCAGCTTCTCAGCCCCACCCAGGATAGGCAGGTCAAGCACTTGATCACCCTGCTGATAGCCATCGTCAAGGAATCCGATCAACTCAAAAGAACCAAGTTTCCGGATCATGGCCGCCAGTGATCGCCCATGGCCACCCGCGCCGTAGATCAGGATTCGGTTTTCACCTTCCGGGAGAGGTGCAGGCTGAGGTCGTTCCTGGGAGGAAATCCGTTCTTCGATCATCTGCCTGGTGATCAAAGGGCCGTGGGGTAGGGTGGACAAATCCAGTCCGTTCGCAAGCGCCAGTTCTTTGGCAGGTGTCGTGATGCGCAGCCCACCGGGTTCTAACTTTTCTTCTGCTGCTGGGGGCTTTTCTCTCCAGGGGGGCAGCGATGGGTCCTGTGCATCAGGTGTTTCGCCAATATAATGCCAGGGTTTCACCAGCAGGCAGGGTATCTCCGACCGAATAGCGCAGACCGACCAGGTACCCGGATTTTTCAGCCAGGATCTCCCCGGTTGATTTGGTCGTCTCGATCACAGCCAGGACTTGCTCCTGAACGACCAGTGTTCCTTCAGCACATACCAGGGAAACCAGCAGCGCTTCAGGTTCATTGGCGTTGAGCAGGGGAATTTTGATAGGGATCATTTTATCCATGACTTACACCATTTCTCTTACTCGAGTGACGATATCTTCCACACCTGGTAAGCAGGCTTTTTCAAGATCCGGGGCTGCCGGCACGACATCACCTCTTGCTCCCAGCCGGCTGGCGAATTTCAGTTCAGGGCCAAGCGATTCAGTTGTCCTTGCCAGCACCTCTGCGCCCCATCCTGACGAAAGTGTACCCTCTTCAATCGTCAGCAGTCGGGAAGTTTTTCTGACCGAATCATATAAGGGTGTCAATTCAAAGGGTGCAAGCTGGGTCGGAACCAGCACCTCACAAAAGATTTCATCATCATACGCCAGGCGGAGTGCAGCTTTGAGTGCCAGGTGTGCCATATAGCCGTATGCAGCAAGGGTGATTTGAGGGTGTGGGGCTGACTGCAGTGTGAATTGATAAAAGGGAAAAGCAGGGCTGCTGGTGGTTGAAAACGCAGATAGCTCAAATTCCCGCAGGTCGTCTGAGGATAACAACTTCAGCAAGTACTGCAGCTTGTTCTCAACAAAGAAAACCGGAGAGTCCATGTTTAGCAATCGCATCATAGAGCAGCTTCCCCGGTGCGCCAGGTGCATCATCCCCTTTAAGATGGAAGGGTGCCAAGACGGTCAGTCCGGGAACACCTAAAAAGAATTTCTCCAGGCTCTGGCTGTGCGTCGGGCCGTAACCTCGTCTGTCCGCCCATTGGGGTCCGGATGACGACTGGGGCGTTAATCTGTCCTTGATACATGGCTTGAAACTTGGATAGGTGGTTGATGACCTGGTCAGCGATCAAAGTGCTGAAATCGCCAAACATGATCTCTACGACGGGGCGTAATCCCCGCAGAGCCATGCCGCCGGCTATCCCTGTGATCCCTGCTTCAGAGATGGGTGTGGTCATGACCTGATCTGGGAACTGGCTGGAAAGGCCGCGGGTTACTTTGAAGGAACCGCCATAGGGATCAAGAACATCTTCCCCCAGCAGGATCACGTTGGGGTCATCTCCTAAAGCATGGTGAAGGCCCAGGTTCAGGGAATCAAGAACGGTTTTAGGTGAAAAATCACTCATACACGACCGCCTTCCATCTTGAGAGCTGCTTCAAAAGCTGACAGAAGGTCTGCTTGTACCGTTCCTTTAATATCTTCCCGATCCTTATCCCTCAGATGTTTCCCGTGGATCGCGATGGGGTCTCGAGTTTCCCACAGCTTATCAACCGCTTCTGGTGTGCGTGTGTCATCACCCTTTGAGTGGGTTCCCAGCCGGGCAGTTTCGATGATCAGGGCGTATGGTGCCCCTTCAAAGCGGACTTTTTTGATCAATTCCCCTGCGACCGGCAGGATCTCGAGGATATCGCTGGTGTCAATGTAGGTTGCCGGTATATTGAACGCTTCAAAACGGGCTGGAATGTTACCGGCGACCGCCAGGTTTGAAGGCGTTGTTTGGGCAATGTGATTGTTCTCTAAAACGATCAGGATGGGAGCGCTCCAGAGTGAGATCATGTTCAGGCATTCATAGACAATACCCTCGCCAAGCGTGCCATCCCCCATAAAGTCTACAACGATGGTGTTCGGGTTGAGACGTTTTTCAGCCAGGGCCATGCCGGATGCCATTGCCACCGTACCGCCCTGCACGCCGCTGGAATAGAAATTCCGCCAATGCAGGTGCTGCGAGCCGCCCACGCCACCACATATACCCTCGGGTTTTCCCATCAGTTCAGCAAAAAGCGCCAGCGGATCGCCGCCATAAGCCAGGAAGTGTCCGTGGCAGCGGTGGTTGCTGACCACTACATCATCTTCATTGATTTGCGAAAGGATGCCCACAGCATTGGCTTCCTGCCCAAGGCTGGTGTGGGTTGTCCCATGGAAAACACCAGTTGAAAATTTGTCAAGCAGCAATGTCTCAAAGCACCGGATGGTGTAAAGCTGTTTGAACAACTGGGAATTTCTATCCATTACTCACCCCTTGATCCACCACAAACCGCCATGGGATCGAACGCCAGGGTTCAGGAACTGAATTCAGGCCGACACGAGCTGTTTGTGATACCTGGCTATCCGGGATTCGTTCACCCCCTTCGATCCAGATTGCGTTTTCCCTGTTGCAGAGGTCAGCGGTATTGAAAGCTTTGTCGATCTTCAATGCCTGGGCTAGCTTGGCTGGGCCATCCGTCCATCCTGATTTCATTGCGTTGTAAGGGCGGTTTTCAGCCATTATCTCTTTGCCTTCATCCGGTTGGACACAGCGGATCAATACTGCAGCAGGCGAATTCTCAGGATCAGTGACGACATTGAACATCCAGTGCATACCGTATGTGAAATAGACATAGGCATGCCCCGGAGGACCGTACATAACCGCTGTCCTGGGTGTTCTGCCGGCAGAGGCATGACAGCCCAAATCCGATTCACCCTGATAGGCTTCAGTTTCCATGATCAATCCAGACAAGCGCTGCCCGGATTGCATCCTAACCAGGCGGCAGCCCAACAGGTCGCGTGCAACCTCCAACGCGGGACGGTTGTAGAAATCACGGGCAATGATCGACATGGTGTTATTCTACTTGATTATTGATGGTTGAACCTTGTGTGCAGTTCAGGGAAGGTTCGGTTTACTGTTCCCCCACATTTGAAGCACAAATGAGATTAATCCCCATTCTTGAACTGGGGGTCGCGTTCAACCGTCAGGCGCAGTCCCATTTCAAGTTCGATCAGCGGTACATAGTCAAGGATTTTCTTAGCCAGTGAAATATCGGCTTTCATCCGTGAAACACCGCCGCTGACACGGGGGTTATAGACTTCTTCCGGGGAGGCGTCTGTGACGGATATCACCATTCTTGCCAAATCCCGGACGCTCGTTTCGGTACCGCTGCCGATGTTGATGATCGGTTCAGTTATCTTTTGCAGGGAACCGGCGGAGACCAATGCATTGACAACATCGTCCACATAGACATAATCGCGGGTCTGGTTGCCGTCCCCATGAATGACAAAGGTGCCGTTCTGCATCGCCTGGCGGATGAAATTTGGGATGATTGGCGGGTGCGCCGGGGGGATGCGCTGGCCAGGTCCATAGGCATTGAATATGCGCAGACAAACCGTTTCAACCCCGGAAAGCGCACCGATGGTGCGCACATACCATTCAGCGGAAAGCTTTGAGACCGCATAAGGCGAGAGAGGGTGAGGGGGCATATTTTCTGAGAGGACGGTGGATTCCTGGTTCCCGTAAATCGTTCCGGATGATGCCATGATGACCCGTGGTGTGCCGGCATCCCGGACGGCTTCCATCAGAGTTGCCGTCCCGCCAACATTGACCGTATTGTAATCGTTTGGAAAGAGGATCGATTCAGGGACGGAAACACGGGCCGCGAGGTGATAGACACAGTCAATATCCTGCAGCAGAGTCCATAACTTTGGCCGGTCATTGATATCCCCGCGTGTAAAATGGATATCCGGTTCAAGGGCTTGAGGGTCTCCTGTGGAGAGGTCATCAAGTACCCTGACATGGTGTCCCTGGCGGAATAATCGATTACTTAGAGCGGCGCCTAAAAATCCGGCTCCGCCTGTGACGAGAAAATTCATGCTTTTTACCTTATCTATGCAATATCAGAAATCATAACACCATAAGGGATAAGTTGGAAGAGGACTCAGAAGATTGTGATTGCTGGAAGATAGGCGGCTAACCTGGCCGGTGTATCCGTGGTCAGGTAGTCGATCCCGTGTTCGACAAGAGATTGTGCTAATGTGACCTGGTCTGGCTGGGATATATCAATGGTCCAACCATCCACGGTTGCGCCTTTTTGATGGAGGAATTCGATCCAATCGAATCCGGCTGTGAGCATTTTTTGTATAAGGGCTGCCCTGATGAACCAGGCACATCCTTTAGGTGCCTGAACAAGGAGAGCGCCTGCTCTGGCTGCATAGTATTCTATTGGTGCACCCCATTGATAGGCGGATAGGGGATGATCATCCAGCAGGCCGTATGCACCCACGCGAAAAGGCGGGATACCCTCAGGGCGTGGTTCTTCATCCACGATGTCGAGGTAGATCAGGGGATCAAATCCGAGAGCCAGGTCAGGTGCATAAGCGGCGAGAGAGCGAAGCGCCCAATCCACGACAGAAGTGACCAGGATCCGATCCTTGACGGGTGCCAGGAGCCTCAGGAAGTCCGACAGCACTGCACGCGTCAGCGGGGTGAAAGGTTTGAGATCGATCTGCAGCTGCTTTGTGTTGGGATAAGCTTTCAGGAGGTCAATGGCATCTTCAAGGAAGCCGACTTTTTCATCAGAGACTTTGTTATTGACCTTATATTGCAGCTTCTCAACCTTGCCCCGGTCCATGTCAACAGCATTCCCTTCACCGTTTGTGTCGAGTTTCAGGTTATTATCATGCAGCAAGGCAAAGCTGCCGTCCCCAAGCGGGATCACGTCGATCTCAACAACTGCAGAGCCTTTCTTCAGGCAGCCTTCCAGGGCGGCAATTGAGCCTGGGGGAGGTCCTGGGAGCAGTTGGCAGCATGCTGGATCAGGGTGACAGGCTGTTTTCTCATCTCGAAGGTTTCATGGAGCATCGCTTCTCCAAAATTGGTCCTGGGGTTTGATGATTATTTTAACATAAAAAATAAAAGCTTTTGATCATTCCAGGTCCCCACTTTAGCTGGTCCTTTCCTTACAGGACGCTTCGCAGACAGGAGGCTTCGCACTGAGACACCAGCTCAATCAAAAGGAGTACTTGTTCATTCATGGTCTCCTGAGTGCATAGCCTCCTGAAAGGACCATAAAGGGAAAAAGACGCAGATCTCCACTTGAACGTGTCCCTGCAGAGTCTTTGCACTGCGGACATAAGCTACAACGAATAGGTTAGTTCATGTCCCACCAGTGAGACACCGGCTATATCAGTGTTACTCGTTCATCCATGGTCTCCTGACCAGGGATGGAAGCATGACCGTAGGTCTCCATTTTCGCCAGTCCATACGAAGGCTTTACTCAGGTGAGACACCTTCGCAATCGGTAGAGAGTGTTTTTCTCGGGTTCCAGCAGGAGGCTTTGTACTCCGGGTATCAGCTCATCATTTATGACCAATATCACACCTAAAAGCTCAAAAGAGCGTGTGTCGCTTTTATCGAATCAAAAGGATAACTGGGTATAATCATTTATTGAATGTAATCATATAAGGGCTTTCTGTCCAACCCGGATTAAAGCCCATATCCAATTTTATTAAGGAGTGAAGATGATCGTAACGACCAAAAAATTATTCGAAGCAGCTTATGGCAAATATGCCATTGGTGCATATAACATCAATAACATGGAACAGACGGTGGGTCTTTTCCGCGGCAACTTACAATCCAAGGCCCCCTTCATTATCCAGCTCAGCAAAGGAGCACGTTCTTATACCAATAAACTCCTGCTTGAGGGGATGATCCGCAGCGCAGACAAAATATATCCGGAAGCTGTTTTCGCGGTGCATCTTGACCATGGCGATGAAGAAGCCTGCATGGACTGCATCGAATCTGGTTTCTACAGCTCTGTGATGATTGATGCTAGCCATGAGGATTTTGAGACCAACATCGCCATCACCAAGCGTGTGGTAGACGCTGCTCATGCCAAAGGTATCGTGGTGGAGGCAGAATTGGGCCAGTTGGGCGGCGTGGAAGAACATGTCAAGGTTGATGAAGCGGATGCAAAGCTGACAGATCCTGACCAGGCTAAAGAATTTGTGGATCGCACAGGCTGCGACTCACTGGCAGTTGCCATCGGTACCAGCCATGGCGCATTCAAGTTCAGCGGCTCCCAATCGCTGCACTTTAACGTTCTGAGCGAAATCCAAAACAAATTACCTGGATTCCCTTTTGTCATGCATGGCTCCAGTTCTGTACCCCAGGAAGAGGTCAAACGCATCAATGCTGCTGGTGGCAATATCCTTGGCGCCAAGGGTGTTGACGCTGGTCAATTCAAACAGGCTGCGACCCTGGGTGTTACCAAGATCAATATCGACACGGATGGCCGCCTGGTCTGGACCCGTGTTCACAGGGAATATTTCCTCGAAAATCCTGATGGTTTTGACCTGCGCAAACCCGGCAAGGTCTTCATGCAGGCTTATGCTGATTTCATCGCTGAGAAGAACGAATATCTCGGCAGCGCTGGCGAACTGGATAATGTCTGGGAGCTGCTTAAAAAATAGGAGGCAGGATGAAACCCGTTGAGATTCGCCCGGACGTTTTCTGGGTCGGCATCAATGATCGGGTCACAGAGCTTTTCGAAGGGCTGTGGCCGATCAAGCAGGAAGGCATTTCCTATAACTCGTATTTGATCAGGGATGAAAAATCTGCGCTGATAGACCTTTCCAAGGAGCTGTTGAGTGAGGATTACCTGGCCCAGATTGCTGAGGTCTTTGACATTTCCGATCTGGATTACATCGTCATCAACCACATGGAGCCGGACCACAGCGGTGCGCTGCTGCGCTTGCGGGAATTGGCACCAGACGCTGTCATATTGGGTATGCCCAAGACGGTCAAGATGCTGGATGATTTTTATGGGTTGACGGAGAAGGTTGAAAAGCTGACCAACGGGCAGGAACTTTCGCTGGGGAAGAACACCCTGCGTTTCGTCTACACCCCCTTTGTCCATTGGCCTGAAACGATGATGACCTATCTGGTTGAGCAGAAGGTTTTATTCCCCTGTGACGGCTTCGGCGGTTACGGTACCCTGGACAGTGGTATTTTTGATGATACCTGTGATGACCTGGCTTACTACGAGGCCGAATCACTGCGTTATTTCTCCAATATCGTAGCGGCCTTCAGCAAAGCAGTGCTGGGTGCGCTTGGGAAATTTGGAGACACGCCTATTGAGATGATTGCGCCTTCACACGGCTTGATCTGGCGTAAAGACCCCGGCAGGATCGTTGAGCTGTATAAGACCTGGTCGGAATATTACAATACACCTGGTGAGGTGGGCATTACTGCCCTCTTTGGGACGATGTACCGCAATACAGAGCGGGTTCTCAATGCTGCACTGGATGGCATCGCATCTGAAGGTGTCCCGGTCAAAGTTTATGACGTCCGAAAAACGCACGTCAGCTACATTTTGCCCGACCTGTGGACGCAGCAAGGCGTGCTGGTGGCTGCACCGACCTATGAGGGCGGCCTGTTCCCAGGTATGATGGATGTGCTCATGATGGCGCATCGCAAACGCATCATGCAGAAAAAAGCCCTCTATATGGGCAGTTATGCCTGGAGCGGCGGTGCACAAAAAGAATTCGAAGCTATGGCTGAGAAATTGGAATGGGATGTCCTGAACAGCCTTGGTTTTATCGGGGGCCCAACTGATATGGATTTGACCCGCGCCCGGGAAATGGGTGCGCAGTTAGCTCGAGCGGTAAAAACCACCTGAGAAATTGGTGTTTACGATCAACAGCTCCGATATCTCCGGAGCTGTTTTTTTGTCTTGGGTTATCCATGGCTCGTGATATGCAAACTCCGGGATTTTTATTCGTCCAACTCATAAACATCAGGAAAAAATCCCGGGAGTCTAAATAATAAACTGGAATAAATATAATTGATTTTCAATTACGATCGTTATATGGCCTATTACCTAATACCGATTACCTGTTACCTATTGGAACCTATTACCTATTACCTAATATCTGTTTTATTTGGAGACACCATGAGCGAAAAACCTTCCAATTTTATTACCAACATCATCGATGAGCATCTTGAAAACGGACGCTTTGATTATGTGCACACCCGTTTTCCGCCGGAACCGAACGGCTGCCTGCATATCGGCCATGCCAAAGCGATCTGCCTGGATTTTGGCACCGCTCTGGCTTACGGCGGCAAGACCAACCTGCGTTTTGACGACACCAATCCCACCAAGGAAGAGGTGGAATATGTTGAGGCGATCCAGCAGGATATCCAGTGGCTGGGATTTGATTGGGAGGACCGCCTGTTTTTCGCCTCCGATTATTTTGAGGAGCTTGTATCAGGCTGCGGTTCAATTGATCAGGAAGGGAAAGGCTTTCGTATGCGACCTGTCATTTGATGAGCTGCGGGAATACCGCGGCACGCTGACGGAACCCGGAAAGAACAGCCCTTACCGCGATCGCTCTGTCGAGGAGAACCTGGACCTGTTTGAGCGCATGAAGAGAGGGTGAATTCCCGGATGGATCCCGCACACTGCGCGCCAAAATTGACATGAGCTCCCCCAACATCAACATGCGCGACCCGGTTATTTACCGCATCCTGCATTCCGAACATCATCGCACGGGTGATGACTGGTGCATCTATCCCATGTACGATTTTGCCCATTGCATCTCCGATTCACTGGAAGGCATCACCCATTCCATCTGTACGCTGGAGTTTGAGGCCAACCGCCCCTTATATGACTGGATCCTGGATGAGTTGGAAGTTTTTCATCCCCAGCAGATCGAATTTGCCCGGTTCAACCTGACCTACACGGTCATGAGCAAGCGCAAGCTGCTGAAGCTGGTTAATGAGGGGTATGTCAGCGGCTGGGATGACCCGCGCATGCCGACCCTTTCCGGGATGCGCCGGCGGGGCTATACGCCTGAAGCGATCCGTAATCTGATGGACCTGGTTGGGGTGTCGAAAGCCAACAGCATGGTGGATATGGAACTTCTGGAGCATGTCCTGCGGGACGATCTGAACAACCGGGCGCATCGGGTCATGGCAGTTGTAGATCCTCTGAAAGTCATTATTGATAACTACCCTGAGGATAAGGAAGAAACATTTGAGGTGGCTTTCTTCCCTTATGATAAAGAGAACAGCCCCACCCGGGAAGTGCCCTTCTCTCGTGAGATTTATATTGAGCGGTCAGATTTCATGGAAGACCCGCCCAAGAAGTTCTACCGCCTGGCACCCGGGCGCGAGGTTCGTTTGATGAATGCGTATTACATCACCTGCACCGAGGTGGTCAAGAACGAAGCAGGTGAGGTGGTTGAACTGCACGCTACGTACGACCCGGAGTCGCGAGGGGGAATGTCACCCGATAGGCGCAAAGTGCGCGGGACGATGCACTGGGTTTCCGCCCGGCATGCCTTGGATGCAGAGCTGCGTTTGTATGAATACCTGTTCGATAAGGCTGATCCCTACGAAGTGCCTGCCGGTGGTGAATTCACCGATAACATCAACCCGGATTCGCTGCAGGTGGTGAAGGGTGCCAAGTTGGAGCCCAGTTTGGCTGATGCAGAAGAGCGGCGAACCCTTCCAGTTCATGCGCCAGGGCTATTTTTGTGCCGATTCTGAGGACTTCACGACCAGGCGTGCTGGTCTTCAACCGCACCATCTCCCTGGTGGACACCTGGGCAAAGATGGAGAAACAGCGTAAATAGAATTCTGTCATTACGACGAGTTGAGTGCCTACACGGCACATCAACGAAGCGCCACGACGGCAGGAGCCGCAGGCGAAGCAATCTTTTATTCCCGTAGGGGCGATGCACGCATCGCCCGGTAATGTCTAAGGTCCCTGAAAGGGCTCAGTATATGCCATGCGGGAGCCGCATACGAAGCGTCCTGCAAGAAGGCAATCTCGGGATTTACAAACAACAACGTATTTTTGTGGGGACGAAGAATGCCATCTAAGACTCAACTTCTGATCGAATTGGGATTGGTTAAATTCAATACTGGCATTGGCGCTTTTAAGGATGGAGGCTGATTTTTTGAGCGACGCCATTTCTCCTTCTGTCAACTGACCTGCGATGACCTTTTCGATGCCATGGGAGGAAACAATACAGGGGACGCTCAGGCAGACATCATCCAGACCGAACTCACCATTTAGTAGAGTTGAAACGGTAAGAACGCTGTGCTCATCTCGGAGGATGGCGCGGTAATGCGAGTCATGGCGAGTCCAATCGCCCAGCTGGTGGCACCTTTATAGTCGATGATGTGGTAGGCGGAGTCACGAACAGCCTGCTCGATGCGGTCCTTCTCAGCCGACCAGTCGGAACAGACACCGCAGACCGGGCAGTACTGGTCGAAGGGCATACCGGCGATGTGGGTCATAGACCAGACGGCAAACTCGGAGTCACCATGCTCACCGAGGATGTAGGCGTGGACGTTGTGGATATCAACGCCGCAGTGGTCGCTGAGGAGGTAGCGGAAGCGGGAGCTATCGAGGACGGTGCCGGAGCCGACGATGTTTTTTTCGCTACCTTTCCCCGCACAATGGATGGCGGTATAGGTCATGACATCGACGGGATTGGTGGTGATGATGATGACGGCGGAGGATCTGGCTGCTGTGATGTCCGCCATAATAGCGCGCATGATGGTGGCGTTACGTTGAAGGAGGTCGAGACGCGTCTCGCCAGGTTTCTGGGCAGTGCCAGCGGTGATGACGATGAGCTGAGCGTCAGCGTAATCGGAAGGTTTGCCCGCATAGATGGAGACAGCTGGGAAGTAGGGTTGACCGTGGACGAGGTCAAGAACGTGCCCACAGGCGAGCTTTTCGTTCTTGTCAATGAGAGCGATCTCATTGGCGATACCGCTCTGGGCAAGGGCGTAACAATAGGTGGAGCCGACAGCACCGGCACCAACGACAACAACCTTACGGCTTATTGATGGAAGTATTGCGTTCATTTTGTCTCCATTTATTGAATTGGAATTTGCAAATTGAAAAGAAAAGGATTGACTGGTTTATGGAAGAATGATCAGAAATGGCCACACCCCTGTTGCTCGATGTGAAACTCATTTAAGATATTTACTGGCGATTGGACTGTGGCATTCCCATTATACTGGAAACAGAAATTTGGGGGTTTAATGTTGACCTATTTGAGTCCCGGTATTAAGGAATGATGCGTCGGTGTTTGACCGCACGATCTCCCTGGTGGATACCTGGGCGAAAATGCAGAAGCAGCGAAAATAAATTATTTATTTTATGTAGGGGCGACCCTCTGTGGTCGCCCAAAAATGACCTGATATTTGAATACAATTTGGGCAGACACGGAGGTCTGCCCCTACTGTTTATATGACATGATAAGGTCGGTATGGTATAATTTGCAAACCCAAAAAACCGGGGCCCGTAGCTCAGCGGCAGAGCAGGCGGCTCATAACCGCTCGGTCGTAGGTTCGAATCCTACCGGGCCCATATTTCTTGTACGTTATTACCTCTAACTTATCAATTATTTTCTCCAATAACGCAATTATTTCTTTGTTGTCTTTCCCGTTCGATTTTTTTATTCTTTTAATCTCCATTTGAAGCATAATTACCGTTAGGTTTTGCAAGCTTGCAAGATCTTTGCTGGTATACTATTCTGAAAATCACCGGATCAACGTAATATAGGAGGAATATTAATGAAAGCGATTGTATGCACAAAATACGGATCACCGGATGTGCTTCAGCTCAAGGAGGTAGAAAAACCTGTTCCAAAAGATAATGAAGTGCTAATAAAAATTCATGCAACAACAGCAATATTGGAGACACTCGAATACGAAAGCCTGACCCATTTGCTGTAAGATTTTTATTTGGTCTTATAAGGCCAAAAAAAACACCTATATTAGGTATGGAGTTGGCCGGAGAAATTGAAGCAGTAGGTAAAGATGTAAAACAGTTTAAGAAAGATGACAAGGTTTTTGCATTTACCGGTTTTGGTTTCGGTGCTTATGCCGAGTACATATGTCTACCTGAAAAACCTGAAGAAGGAACGATTGAAAAACAGGGATTAGTGGCAATAAAACCTGCCAATATGACCTATGAGGAAGCCGCCGCCGTTCCTGCTGCAGGACTTACAATAATAAAGGTTCTTAAAAAAGGAAATATCCAGAGAGGACAAAAAGTCCTTATCTATGGCGCTTCGGGAAGTTTAGGTACTTATGCGATACAGCTTTCCAAGTACTTTGGGGCAGAAGTTACCGGGGTATGCAGCACCACTAATTTAGAATTGGTGAAATCTCTGGGAGCTGATAAGGTAATTGATTACACTAAAGAGGATTTTACCAAAAGCAGTGAGACCTATGATGTTATTTTTGATGCGGTAGGTAAGAGTTCGTGTTCACGCTGTAAAGGCTTCTAAAGAAAAATGGAATTTTTCTTTCCACTAACGGGTTAGAAAAAATTAAGGCAGAAGATTTAATTTTCCTCAAAGAGCTTATTGAGGAGGGAAAGCTAAAACCGGTTATAGATAGAACCTATCCGTTGGAACAAATCGTAGAAGCCCATCGGTATGTTGATAAAGGGCACAAAAAAGGAAATGTAGTCATAACTGTGGTGGATAACGACAATACCTAACAAAACGCTGCACTTGGATGGCAATTCCGCTGCGCTCCATTACCGCCGGTGAGCTTGGTCGTTCATTCAAAAGATTGATTTTATTGCCGAGTTGGAATAAAGCCTTTTTCCGCTCGGTCGAAGGTTCGTTCTGCACACATTGCGTGCTTTGTTGGGCTTCTACAGGCTGCATTTCGATAAGCGGGTGCTTCAGTTATTCAACATCCATCACATCCAGCAGCACACTGGGAATTGTATGCATGACAGACGCGCATGGAGAGGTTGAGGTGGACCGGGTTGGGTGAGGTTTTTTGGGGACAGTTCTATTTCAGCGCCCTGGCCTGCTGGTTGAGCAGGATATCCTCATCTGATGTTAATTCCAGCTCTAACCCGTGTGGTTCGGCTTTGCCCCCTTCATTGATGTTGATGAAGCCGGTGAGGACGGATTCGTCCCGGTTCTGGAAAAATTAGCCAGGGAGATCAACCCGGATGACAAACGATCTGCCTATCTCCACGCTGCTCAACTGATAAAACATATTCTTGGCCTGAAGGCTTGCTGCGGCAATAAAGATTTCAGGCTACTCGACCTCTGGTATGATGTTTTAGGAAAAGAAGGGGCGGATCACAGGGTCGAAGTCGAAGATTTTACATCGATTACCAAATCAGATGGAATTCATTTCCATGGAATGACTTATCAGGAACTCATAAATTCTGTATTTGATTGGCTTTAACCCTTGACATAACGCGTGGTCGATATATAATTCAATGGCTGTTGAATTATATTTGTTCAGAAAATCTTTGTTTTCTTACAAACAAGATGTTCTACGAAAACAGGTAAACACATCTTTCGCTTTTGAAACCAAGTTACATAAAAGATGGCCAAAATGGAAAAATTTACCACAAAAAAACTTGATATTCAGGAATTTACTACAGATGTTGAAAGTCCTGGGTGAACCCAATCGTCTGATGTTATTGAACAAAATTATTGAGGGTGTTCAATGTAATTGCGAATTGGGTAAGTCCCTTTCCCTAGCGCCTAACCTTGTTTCCCATCATCTCTCAGTATTGTGTGATTCAGGCATTGTGCAGGCAGCAAGGGATCGGAATGATGCTCGTTGGATTTATTATTCGGTCAATGAAGAAGTATTACACACCGGTAAAAAAATTCTTCAATGATTTTTTTGATAAGTCACGAATAATGCCCTGTTTAAGTTCATGCGGTCCAAAAGGACATGGAAGGTGAATGATCTCATAGTTGTTTGTGGAATCTAGGAAGCACATATATTTAACGACCAATTCAATTTAAAGAATAATTTGAGGTACACAGATGGCTGAAAATAATAAAAAACATATTAGTATCTATGAGAAATATCTGGCCCTGTGGGTTGCACTTTGCATGGGTGTTGGAATTCTTTTATCCGTATTTCTCCCAGGCCTAAGTCAAGCTATTGATTCATGGCAAATTCGCGGCATCTCAATTCCCATTGGGATTTGTCTATTTTTGATGATGTATCCCGCCATGCTCAACATCCAATTTTCGGAGATTAAAAAAATTGGAAAAATTCGCTGCCCATCTTGCTGACGATGTTTTCCAATTGGATTGTGGCCCCATTGGTCACAGCCGGTCTGGCAACTCTCTTTCTCAAGGATGATCCTCAATTGCTGGTTGCAGTCATATTATTAGGCTCCAGCCCCTGCACGGCCATGGTTCTGGTGTGGGGGAAATTAGCGAACGGCAACCAGGAACAAAATGTCGTGAATACCAGTCTGAATACGATCACTATTATGTTTTTATATGTGCCGGTGGTGACCTTCCTGACAGGTCTTCAAGGTATTCCGCTGGATCGGCGAATGCTGATCATTTCCGCGCTGGTTTTTATCGGCCTTCCACTCATTCTGGGGATTCTGAGTAAACAATTCCTAATTCGGTGGAAAGGAGAGAACTGGTTCAATCATCAATATCGCCCGGTAATTGGTAAAATTTCCACGATTGCCCTTTTATCAACCCTGCTGATTTTGTTCTCGCTCAACGGCCAGGTGCTTCTGCAAAACTTTGACAAGTTAATTCTGGTATCCATCCCGCTGTTGTTGGGTTTTGTCATTGTTGTTGGATATAACCTGCTGATCACCAAAGCATTTAAGATTTAAATATCGGGAAGCGATTATCACCGTGCTGATTGGGTCTTCCAGCCACTTTGAAATTGCCATTGCGACGGCCGTAGCGCTTTATGGCGTGGGGTCGCAGGCTGCGCTTGGAACCACCATGGGTCTCTTCTGGGAAGTGCCCATCATGTTGGGGTTGGTGGCATTTGGCAAATGGTTAAAGATTAGAGGATTCTGGGGCGCTGCGCCAGAGACCGAATTTGAAGGTACTGGATAGAATACTCTGAATTTCTTACCCCCACAAATTGTTGCTGCTAGCAAAGGAAATCCTCATGGATGAGATAAAAATCAAGACCGTCATTCGAAAAAAGTATGCTAAATCGGCAAACACAGGTGGATGCGGTTGTTCACCCTCGGCTCAAAATGAAGGGTTTGGATGCTGTGGACAGGATTCTGCAAACGCTGCTTCATCAGCTGATGAGGTGATTGGTGCGGCTGATCTGGGATTAAGCTGCGGCTTGCCTGTCCAGGATGCGGGGATCAAGCCGGGGACAGGGTCCTGGATCTTGGCAGTGGCGCTGGCGTCGATGTTTTCCGTGCCGAAAAACTTGTCGGTGAGAAAGGCTTTGTGACCGGGGTGGACATAACTCCTGAAATGATTGCCCGGGCACGTAAAAACGCCGCGCAAGGTGAGGTTCAAAATGTGGCTTTTAAGCTGGGTGAGATTGAGGATTTACCTGTCCCGGATGCCAGTCAGGACGTGGTGATCTCTAATTGTGTGATCAATTTGGTGCCTGATAAGAAGGCGGCGTTTCAGGAGATCTACCGGGTGTTGAAATCAGGGGGACGTTTCTGCATTTCGGATATCGTAACAAATGGAGAATTACCGGATTCCATCCGGCAAGATTTACAAGCCTGGGCATCCTGTGTTTCTGGCGCGCTTGAGAAGCGCATTTACCTGGAAATGCTTGTTGATGCGGGATTTCGAGATGTGGCCATTGTCCGCAGCAAAGCTTATGGTTCAACATCTGATGAATCACTTGGCCTGGAAAGTATCACGGTTGTTGGGAATAAAGCGTAGCTCGAGATTCTGGCCATACCCCTGGCAGCTATATTGGTTTCGAATAATTTTAGATACCATCGACTGTTTTATGCCATTATCGTAGGATTTGAAACTTTTATGAATTAAGGGCCGCAGGTCAGCTGGCAGAGCAGACGGCTCATGGGGAAATCGAAGGGCATTGGGCCGGGATGGTTTGGATTTAGAGCTGATCTATTTCAGCGCTCTGGCCTGTTGATTGAGCAGGATATCTTCATCTGATGTTAATTCCAGTTCCAAACCGTGCGGTTCGGCTTTGCCCCCTTCATTGATGTTGACGAAGGTGATGAAGCCGTTGATGACGGGTTTGTCCCGGTTCTGGATTTTCAGCTGGACGGACACAACCAGTGAACTTCGCCCGGTATGGACGATCTTGCTTTCGAAACGGGCAATCTCGCCAGGGTGAATGGGTTGGGTGAAGGTCAGCCCATGGATTGTCAGGCAAACGATATTTTGGGAGGGCAGGACGCTTGCCGCAGCGATAAAACCAGCCTCAACGAACCATTCCGCCGATCTGCCGGCAAAGAGTGTGCCGTGGTGGTTCAAATCTTCGCCTTTTACCAGTCGGTCATAATGGAATATTTGGGGTTGCATCGCATTCCTTTCTATAATTCCAGTCAACAGGAGGTCTTTAACATCTTACTCGATTTTACCCGAACTGGTCCAATGGGATTGATTGGTATGTTTTGAAATCGAAGCACATTTCATGGCTTTTTTCTATTCTTTTTTAAATGCAAAATAATTCTTGGGGAAAGAAAATCACAGTATTGACAAAGGGATAAAAATGCTGATAATTATTAGAGTGAACGTTCAGTTCAATTGAGAGTGAATATGAGAATTAGCGAGAAAAAACCTGATAATTGCAGGCTGGAATTAATCCTGCGAACCACTCTGGAAGTTGCTGCGGAATTAGGGTTGAAAGGAACCACGATTTCGCAAATCTCGAAACGAGCAAAAATCAGTCCAGGCATCATCTATTATTATTTCAACTCCAAAGATGAGATCCTACACAGGCTCTATACCAATTTGGAACAGGAGTTTGTAGAGGCGGTTACGAATGGTGATCCCCTGAGTATGCCCATTATTGATTGCTATCAACATCTGTGGTTGAAGACTTATCAATTTGGGTTAACCCATCCGCAGGTGTTAGTTTTTGTGGAAAACTATCAGAATTCCATCTATTATAAGGATCGAATATCAAAAGCTCGAGAGGCATTTTTATTGAAATTGCAAGAAAAGACAAACGAAAGCATAAAAAAAGGAGATTTATTGCCGTTGCCAATTGAAGCGATTTATGCGATTGTCATCCGTCCTGCTTTTGAATTATCAAAATTGCAGCTCGCAGGTGTTGATTTCCTTTCCGGAACCACGATTGAGGAAATCGCATTATCAATTTGTACGCGTTTGATGAAAACCGCTGACACATCGCAGTGAGAGGAATTCATGATCAATTTGACACCAAGTTCATCAAAACAAGAAACAAGGTATTTAAATGTTCTTAAGACACACACAAAGCATATCGTCCTGGCAAAAGAAAATGCGCCGTTGGAAGGGTTTGAATATTTTAGCTCGGATGAATATCGAAAGAAAATCGGCAAGAAAGGAAATTTATTCACTGATAAATTTCGCTCCATGTCCCGAAGCAATCTGCCACGGTTTTTCAAGATTTTTATCGATAATATGTTTGGGATATTTAGCGCACGCAGAAATTCATTCACAGATATTGCTGATTACCTGGTTAGTTTGGAACGTACAGGCACTATTGATAAAAGCCCAGGCGAATATTTGGAGAGCTACCCAAATTCTGAACTTTGGAAAGATTTATCAGATTATGCATGGGGAAAATGGCGTGTAAAACTTGGCTTTACTGAAGTTCCAACGGAAATCATTTTTCAGAATAAAGCCATATTGTTTAAGTATTCCCTGGTTGCATTACAAGAAATGGATAAAGAAAAGATTGACAAAGCGCCTGATCCAGATGCGGGTGAGGAAGTGCTTGCTGTATATAAATCGTTAGGACTGGCTGTTACCGATATCGCCCGTTGGCTGCGCAGGATGTACGGCATCCGTTGCCAGGCAAACCATCCCTTGGGTGGGCTGGTGAACACAGTGCCGTTAGCAGTTAAAGCGGGAATGGGATGGAGCGGCAGCAATGGCCTTTTTAATTACACCAGAATATGGGCAACGGCAGCGCATTGCGCCAATTTTTATTGATGAACCTATATTTGAATTTACCGATTCGGATGAACACAGGTGGATTGAAGCGTATTGTAAGCTTTGTCGTCGCTGCCAGAAAGCGTGTCCCACAGGAGCAATTCTAAAGGAAAGTGTCTTTGGTGATGAAGTGATCGAAGGTGTTGGACCAATCAGGACCAGCATTATGCGTGAGAAATGTTATCCTTATTTTAATCAGACACTGGGCTGCTCTATCTGTGTCAAAGTTTGCCCATTCTCAAAAGCAAATGGGACATATGCGCATCTCAAGAAAGTTATGGAAAACCGGAAAAATAGAATCGATAGAGGTGAAATATAAAAATGGCATGCCTTTCCTTAATGGTAAAAGGCATTGGGGCAGCATAATTAGATAAATCATCTCACATATTTATAATTCAAATTTTAAGGATATCAGCTTGACACAGCCACATTAGCTAAATCTTATTCAAAGCGTGATCCAGCCGATTACTGGCTCAACTTTCAGTCCCAATTCCCAGTTTATTGTTTATAATTCAGGGTAATCTGCAGCCTTCTTGCAGAAATGGTTCATGAGATAAGGAGAGATGAATGAAAAAGGCCTTAACAGACCGCACAGCATTATGGTTGGGGATTGCCTTCAGCCTGGCTTTTACCCTGCTCATCTGGTGGACGGGGCAGTTCCTCGATACCAGCAGTTTCCTCCCGGACCAGGGTGCCAGCTGGTATTTCTGGAAGCGGCCGGACCCAACTTTCTGGTCCCGGTTCACTGCATGGGGGCTGTATCTTGCCCACCAGATCTCCTTCTGGGTGGTGATCTACCTGGCACAGAAGAAGCGGCCCCGTTTTACCGAAGGGGTGAACAAATATGCCCTGTGGGCATTAGGCATCAATGCCTTTTTCATTGTCGCACATCTTATCCAGACGCAGCTCTGGTATGACGGACTGGCGCAGGACGTGTCGATCTGGAGCTCGCAGGTGTCGGTGATCATCATGCTGGTATTGATCCTGCTGATGGAAATTCCCCGACGCGGCCTATTTTGGGGAAAGAAAATCCCTTTCTCCAAAGCGATCATCAGTTTTATTCGACGATACCATGGATTCTATATCGCCTGGGCGACGGTCTACACCTTCTGGTACCACCCGATGGAAAATCCCAGTGCGCATCTGATCGGCTTTTTCTTTATGTTCTTGCTCCTCCTGCAGGGAAGCCTGCTGTATACCCGGGTGCATCTCAACCGCAATTGGATCATCTTCCTGGAAGCATTTGTGACCTTCCACGGCACGCTTGTGGCGATCTACCAGGGCAACGGAATCTGGCCGATGTTCTTCTTTGGCTTCCTGGGAATCTTTGTGATGACGCAGATGCATGGATTGAAGGTGCCAAAGTGGGTGCACTGGCTGATCCTGGGCGGATATGGTGCGGGCGTGGTGGTTGTCTACAGCCAGCGCGGGTGGGGCAAGTTGTATGAGCTGGTGTCCATCCCCTTGATCGAGTATGCCGGTGTCCTGGTCGCAGCCCTGGTCGTCTGGGGAATCCTGTGGTTGATCGGTCAAAAGACGACGCTTTTCAAGCCCAGGGAAAAAGAATAATGATGGCAACATCTAAAATCGACGCTTACAGCCTGTATAAGAAATATTACATTGATCGGGAATACGAGCAGGTCGACCTGTTCCGGTTGTTGAAAGATGGGTTTGGCATAAAAAGGGTTGTCTATCCTGGCAGCTACATCCATATTTCCCCATCTTTCATTTTCCCAGATGTCGTGTATATCGATGCGGATAAAAAGGCGATCAAGTGCTTTCAAAGTGGGCAGTTATTGGAAATCATTCATGGCCGAAAGGAATATCCAGAAGACCCCATCGTGACGTTTCATGGGGCTGACTACCAGGCGTTAATTCCAACCTATCGAGGAGGCTTTGACCTGCTGATATCTCAATATGCAGGATTCATTTCAGAAGCTTGCAAACCCTATTTAAAATTGGGCGGATACCTGCTTGTGAACAACAGCCATGGCGACGCCGGATTGGCATCCATCGACCCGGATTTCCAGTTGATTCGACCGTTCACAAGCGCTCTGGAAAATACCGGTTATCCAACACTGCCCTTGAGGATTATTTCATCCCCAAAAAGGACATCACGGTGACAAAACAACTGCTGCATGACAGAAAACGGGGTGTCGGGTATACCAAAACAGCAGCACTGTATCTTTTTCAGCGGCTCTCAGAATGAATGTGTTTATTAGAAAAAATCCGGATCCGCGTGTTAGTCATTCGTGATGTATGAGGAGGTTGTTTCATGACTTCAAAATCCATTCATGTGCAGGACGTCGCAGTGATCGGTATTTATGTGAGTGACTTAGATGCATCCATCAATTTTTATGTCAAGGTTTTAGGGCTTGAGGATAAAGGGGGCATGGGTCCCGGCCATATGCTGGCGCTGGGAGACACCTCTTTCTATCTGGAAGGGGGAAGAAGTAAAAACCTGACAAAGCAGAAAATGGAAGCTGCGGATATGACCGTCTGTTTCGGTGTGGAGTCTGTGAAAACGGCATACGAAGCTGCGCAGGAGAAAGATGTGCAGATCGTGACGCAGTACACCGAATATGGTCCGGAATATGCCGTGTTCATGATCGCTGATCCGGATGGGAACATCATTGAAATAGCCGGGAGTCCTTGAACTGCATCGAATGATATGTGGCCCCTTTCTGTTTCAAGATGAGACACAGAATTCTTGCTTTTACGAATTTTCTTCAGGGTTGTCATTAATTTCAACGATAAGATAAAATCTCAAGGAGGTTCAGGCATTGTTGTTTGGGAAACTACCCCAGAAATATTCATCCTTTGAGGCGTGGGCACACGATCACATCATTGCTGATCGTGCGCTAAACCTGCATGCCTACATTCTTGAGCAAGGTAATTTAAAAGCTGTTCTTTCAGTAAGGAAAGCACAACGGCTGCTTGATGTTGGCTGTGGTGGTGGGCAGTTCCCTATCCGATTGAAGGAGATGTATCCTCACCTTCAGTTGACAGGTATAGATTTATCAACTGACCAGGTTGCTCGTGCCCGGCAGCGAACAGCAAGAAGGGGATACGACATCCGGTTCACAGCAGCAGACGCCCTATGCCTGCCTTTCCCGGATGAGTCGTTCGATGTCGTTTACAGCTTTGGCTCAGCGAAGCATTGGCCTGATCCACAGAAAGGTTTCAGCGAATGCTGGCGTGTGTTGAAACAGGGAGGTGAATTGTTGGTTGCGGATGCCACTTCTGATGCCACCCGGGAACAGATAAAAAATTTTTATAGAATATCAGAATTCCCCCGGATATTTGAAAAACCAGCCGTTGTAATTCTGCAGAGATTTATGTTTCGACCTGCGCCTTCATTGGAAGCTTACAAGCAAATTGCTGCTGAGCTGCAGATGCCTCCTGGGACTGTAAGCCAGGTGCCATCCATGCCAGCTTTCCTGTTCCGTACGCAAAAACCCTTATAAAGCGTTATTTTATTATGCTCGCTGATTATGTTCCTTTTATCTTTTGACCGCGGGCTCCCCCAGTAGTCATCATCCGGGTAAATATTCATTGTATTGGATATAATGGGTACTGAGAGAGGAGCAGCAAATGGACATTATCACCAGAAATCAGGCAGGAACTGCTGAAAGCACAAAAAGCAGAAATCACGGAATACCATGTGTATAAGAATATCGCCAGGACACTTCCCGATGAAGAAAATCGGAAGATCGTGGACCAAATTGGCGAGGATGAGAAACGGCATTATGAGATCTGGAAAGGCTATACAGGCAAGGAAGTAAAGCCGAACCGGTTCCTGGTCTGGCTGTATACCACCATCAGCCGCCTGCTCGGGTTCACCTTTGGATTCAAATTGATGGAGATGGGGGAAGAGAGAGCGCAGATCAATTATCAGAAGATCGAGGATGTGCTGCCGGAAACAAGCTTCTGTGATCGCGGACGAAAACAGTCATGAAGATATCTGCTTGATATACTGGATGAGGAAGCGCTTGTATATGCTGGTTCAGTCGTTCTAGGGCTGAACGATGCCCTGGTGGAGTTGACCGGTGCGCTGGCGGGGCTCACGCTGGCATTTCGGGATGTGAACATCATTGCCCTGTCGGGTTTGGTGACGGGCATTGCCGCTTCGCTGTCAATGGGTGCATCGGAGTACCTTTCCACCAGTTCTGAGGAATCGGAAAAGAACCCTGTCAAGGCGGCGATATACACCGGGATTGCCTATGTTATTACAGTGGCTTTGTTGATCCTGCCCTACCTGCTGCTTGATAACGCTTATCTTGCCCTGGGGATAACCCTCACGACTTCAGTGGTAATTATCGCCATCTTCAATTTCTATATCTCAGTGGCAAAGGGAGAGCCTTTTGGGAAGCGCTTCCTTGAGATGGCGGGGTTGAGTTTGGGGGTAGCAGCCTTCAGCTTCCTGATCGGTTTCCTGATCCGGGGTTGGCTTGGGGTGGATATTTAGAGGGTTTGGTCATCGTCTTCGGCCACCTTTTCTTTTAAAGAGATGGTGGGTTGATCACTTCAACCCACCCTACAAATAAGCGTTGTCTTACTCATCTGTAGGGTGGGTTGGGAAGCGAGTATTAATAGATTATCTAAATGACAACGGAAATGATTGTCTGTATATAATGATTTCCATAACCAACCCACAATTATTAGCATTTGATTGAAAAATACCACAATGTCAAATTACCGGCGTGTCTATATCAAGGGCTCAACCGTTTTCATCACCCAGGTGACCTTTAACCGCGCACCATTATTCAATGATCCTGGCGCAAGAGAAATTTTGCGTAACGTCTGGCGGGATACAAGCAAGAAATTTTCGTTCACCACGGATGCAATTTGTTTACTCCCTGACCACCTGCACACACTGATCACCCTACCGGAAGATGAAGATAATTATTCGATCCGAATCCGGGAGATCAAACGTCGTTTTACCAACTATTACCTCGTCAGGTATGGGGAAACAGCAGGACGCAATCCATCAAGGCAGGCAAAACAGGAATCCACGATCTGGCAGCGGCGTTTTTGGGAACATACCATACGGGATGAGCGGGATTTTGAAAATCATTTCCATTACATCCATTTCAACCCGGTCAAACATGGGTTGGTTGAGGAAGTTTCAGATTGGAAGTGGTCCAGTTTTCACAGGTTTTTGCGCGAGGGGATATATGAGAGGGATTGGGGAAAGGGATATGAACAAAAAGGTCAGGATTTAGATTTTGGGGAGTAATTTTGGTGGGTTGCTCATTAAGTGATCAATAATCAAAAGCGCCATGGATATGACCATAGTGGTTTGAGCATTTCATTTGGCAACCCACCCTACAAATAACCGCAATTATTTATTATTCAGCGGAAGGAAATTCATTTCAGAGGCATCCATCAGCCTGCCGTAAACGTATTCATAATACTTTGCTGTTGTATTCTACTCCATCATTCCATGTTACTAGAAACTGTTATAGCCACCCGCACCGGTGATAGATGGGCCAGAAACATTGGAGCCAAAAGCTGGATATGGTTCCACGACAAGGGAGTGATTCCAGCTTAAGTCCTTGCGGTAAGATGGGCTTGTTTCGGAGCAATTACTCAGCAGGTCCGTAGCATAAATTCCTTCAGGAAGAGTACTATTCCATCGGGAATAGGCCACCACCAGCTTGGAGGCGTATGGCGGGGAGGACGTCAGGTGGTAATCTTCGATGAAGCTGATGTCCCCGCTCGCCTCATGACCTGTTGAAGCTGCTATCCAGAAATAGTCAGATACTGACCCTGAATTTTTATGTACGGGTCGGGCCCCAACGTCGAGATCAGTGTTATCCCCTGCCCAATCATAAGTAAAAAGCACCACGAATTTATCCGCACAGGCATCATATGCGACGCTGGAACTGTATTTATCATGGTCATCTTGTAAATCACCGGGGTTGATCAGGTACATTGTATCGTGCATGTACTGGTTTCCACCACCGCTTTGATACGAGGGATAGACATGGGAATAAACCGGCCAGGCTGGGTAAGGAGGAGCAGAAATGTCGTCCCAAGTGTAGGCGACCAGGTATCCATCATCTCCCATGGCGACGTAGGGATTATTCCCGATCGTTGTCGAAATGGGGAATGTTGGATCGTTAGCGCTGGCACCAGCAACAGTCATGTCAATGAACCGTCCTTCGATCCCTGGTGAACCGGTACCTATATGGGTATAGGCCACAAGGCAGGAACTGTCTCCCGAATTGCAGTCCACACTGGGCATTGTTTCGTTGTGACTGCCAGAAGACGCAACCCATGCTACAGCCCCGATCTGCCCTTCAAAGGGATGGGGATCCAGTGCAAGGGAGCGGATATCATAATCGGTGCCAGTACCTCCAAAGTCATATTGCCACACAACGATGAATAAGCCTGTGCTGGCTTCGTAGGCGATGTCCGGGATGGATGCTCTTGAGGAAAGATCATAAAAAGTATTGATTTCATTTAGATCCTCAGTGAAAGTTGTCACGTGGAGCGCGCCATCCTCAATATAAGCTACGGCATAGTAATCACCGCCGTGAGCTGTCGCGGGATCCTGTTTATCACCAATATAAAACACGCCGGAATCATCTACCACAGAACGTGGAGACGAAGGTGATGAAGATCGCTCAGTAGATTCCGTTTTTTCTGGAGCAGACTGGGGTACCGTCGCAGGAAAAGGTGTACCACTTTGCAGGGGTTCGGTCTTCGGATCGATGACCTGAATGGGTGGCGGGTCTTTGTCCTGAGCGTTGGCATATTGAAAAGTTGAGAGCAGCGTAAATAGAACTAATGACAGGATGATGGTTCTGGACTTCATTGAATACTCCATTCTAATTAATTCTAATAGATTGAGTGCCCCCTTGCAGGCAATATTACAACTGGGTTTCATTATAAACAGCAAGTTCTGTTACTGTCAATTGGTTTGTGTGAAATTCGCTGGAAAAGCAGTAATAAGTGGGTGATTTGATGCATTTGGGAACCATAAGTTGCGCTGTGGTTTATAAGATGTAAAAGGTGGGTTGCTCTCAAAGTGATCAATATTCAAAAGCGTTAAGGATATGACCATAGTGGTTTGAGCATTTCATTGGGCAACCCACCCTACAAATAACCGCAATTATTTATTGTTCAGCGGAAGGAAGTTCTTTTCCGATGCATCCATTAACCTTCCAAAAATATCGAGTTCATCAGGTGTGCCGCCCTGAACATCCAGCCATGCTATAAGGAAATCCTTAAACCCATCTGCACCGGTGATGGCAGGAGTTAGGACAAGGGAGTCAGCAGCCAGGTTGGGCTCCTTGACGAGGAAATGCTGATATTCGGGGGGAATATCATAAGAAGGACTTAAACTGGAGCAGTTGCTCACCAGGTCCGTGGCTATGATACCCTCATCATAAACACCGCCTGAGCGGACGTAAGCCACGATCATTTTTGAAGCATACGGTGAGGTGCTCGTCCATGGATAATTTTCGATGAAACTGATATCCGCTGTGAATTCACTGTCACCGGTTCCAGCCACCCATTGAATTGGATAAACTGTTGCAGAATTATCATCCACACCACGGACATGCACATCAAGGTCTGACCCGTTGCCATAGTAATCGTATGTATAGGTGACAGCGAACTTATTTGCACAGCCATCCCATGCTGCACCACCGGGATACTTATCGTTAGCATCAGTCAGATCGCCGGGGTTGACCAGATACGCCGTGCCGTGCATGTACTGGTTGCCAACGGATTGATACGTCGGATAAACATGGTTGTAAACCGGCCAGGCGATTGCGGAGACATCAAAAAAGGTATCGGCAACAAGGTATCCCTGATCGCCGAAAGCGACAATAGGACCATAGTCATTGGTTGTTGTTGAAATATGGAAGTTCGGATCATTGCGGGATACACCCATGGTTGCTGACATATCCATAAAGGCGCCGTCAATGTAAGTAGTTGAATTAAAATCATATTCATAAGCAACCAGGCAGGAAGAATCCGCAGGATTGCAATCCACACTGGGATACCGCTCGTGGTTGTTATCTGAAGATACAGCTATAGTGCTGCCAACCAGGCCTGAAGTCGGGGATAGGGCAATTGATAGAATATCATAGTCAGATCCATCGTCCCAGTAGTCAAGCTGCCAAACGATGAGAAACAATCCGGTTGTGGCTTCATACGCTACATCCGGGGTGCCTGAATTAGAATGAATATCACGAACTGTCAAATGAATGCTGCCGTCTCTATTAAAGACATTTGCGTGGACAGCTCCTCCTTCTTCGTAGGCGACGACGTAGTAGCCACCACCATAGGCGACTTCAGGATTTAACTCTGCTTCATCATTAATGCAGGAGAGGCACAGCACATCGGTAACATCCGTCACACCCCGAGAGGAGGTTCGCGAAGCTGATGTGGCGCGGTTTTTAGATTTTTTGATATTGTCTGGGGAAATTGAACCAGATAGCGGGGCTTCACTAAAAAAGGGTTCGTTCTGGGAAGGTTCTGGAAGGATGGATGGTGGGTCATTGTCCTGGGCAATGACGGAGGGGGTGGTCAGCAGAAATGCGATGATAAGAATAATAGAAACACGGCGAATAGACTTCATTGCAATCTCCTTTCAGAAGAATGTATTGAATTGTAAGTGCCCCATTGGAGCGATGAGAATAATTCTACAATCGATTGTATATGAGAATGGTAAAGCTGTCAAAGAGAATGAAGAAATTTATGGAAGTAAGCAAGAATTTGGGGGTTTTCTTATTATTGTGATTGTTCATCCCTAATATCCATTCAGTCCGGAAATCCTGGAATATCTGGTTGTACAGCGAAAGAAAAGTAAACCGCACTATAATTGAAAAGGTATTCACAATTGTCAATTAAAGAACGGACAACTGTATGTCTTCTCATGATCAGGAAGGGAGCCAGGCTATGATCAAACCAAATACAAGAGATAAGTTAAGAAAGGTCAGATTCTTAGGTGTTGTATTCTTTGCAGTCTCTATCATGGCGTGTTCCTGTCCGATATCTCAATTCGAGAAAGTTTTCCGTGGGAAACCCAATGAAAATGAGAGCTGGCAGGATGTCGTGGACGAGATCAAGGCGTTGACGCGTGGACTACCTGTCCCTAATGATTTGGGTGACCCTGATGCGCCGGTGACAGTGGGGAATTTTGACCCCAATCGGCTGCTTAAACCTCTCGACCACCTTGAGCTCCAGGAAGGGATGGTCCTGGATTATGTTTACTGGTATGACGGCATGGGTGGGCTGCCGGTATTATATGCCAGGGAAGAGGGAACTTCCTCGTTTGAATCCTATCAGGCGTACAAGGCCGCCACTTCAGAAGATGAATCCAGTTCAAATTATCTTGACTATATTGTGGGAGACGACTCTGAAGAAGGTTATTTCCAATGGGTAGTGCTGCAGATGATGGGGGATCAGTTCTATCTCTTTTGGCACGCCAATTATAATGACGCAGAGATCATCGCCAGCAAGGAGCGTCTTGAAGAAGTTGTGGATGAAATCTCGGAAACTGATTTTGGCTACACATTATCCGATTCTCAAAAACAAGAAGCGCTCAGGCTTGACCCTGCCCCTGAAGTTGAAATCATGGACGATAAGGTGACGGTGCGAGTTTTATGGTTTACAAAATGGGGCGGCTTCTATGAGACGATCTATACCCTGACTGCATCTGCGCCATATCAGATCATTGATACACAGAATGAACAGCTTTTGCCGTATGAGTGCGGGGTGATGTTCTAATGCAGGTTTCGCATTTCAAAAATGTAAAAGAATTTATGCATATTGCTGGAAAGATTCTTTATACCAATGAAACGGCTAACAACCTGATCCTGGGGATTGCCGAAAGGTTGGTCCAATTTCCAACTGCTTATAAAGACCCGTTTTTCGCTGTCTTAAGGGATGATGAAGGGGGATTAATTCTTGCTGCCCTGATGACGCCGCCTCACAATATGATCCTGGCAGGGGGTGAAAACTACCAGGCAGGTGTGTCAGCATTTATTGAGTATGTAAAGGAAAATCCGCTGGAGGTGCCGGGCGTCATCGGACCAGCTTCAATTGCAGAATGTTTTTCAGATGAGTGGCAAAAAGTGATGGATCAACGCAGTAAGGTGAGTATGCGTCAAAAAGTGTATGAACTGCGTGAAGTATATATGCCATCAATGCCGGATGGGCAATTCCGGGCTGCTTCCGTGGATGATATTCCCCTTATTGCTGAGTGGCTGCAGTCATTTGAGGAAGAGGCATTGGGGAAGTCGCAGGATGTTGACATAGCCCGTGCAGGTAGGCTGGTCAATATGGGGAGCATCTTTGTCTGGGATCTGGAAGGCAAACTGGTTTCAATGGCGATGCAATCTCGTCCGCTTGCACACTCGATCTCGATTGGGGGCGTATATACGCCATCAGAAGATCGTCGCAAGGGTTATGCAACGGCGTTGGTTGCCATGCTCAGCCAGCATTTGTTGGATTCGGGCTATGAATTTGTGAATTTATTCACTGACCTGGCGAATCCCACTTCGAATAGTATATATCAGAAGATTGGTTTTAAGCCGGTGTGTGACTTCCGGATGTACCAATTTACGGACTAAGCTTTGCACTTCACAAGAAATTGTAGGTCATGCACGTTTGCGATCCCCTGTCATTTCATTTGGGGGACAGGGCAAACTGCGTGACAATAAGGTCTTTCTTGACTAAGAATTTGCGGATTAAAATCCACGCTCCATAAAAAGCTATAACGTAGTGCAGACTCGACAGTGCGAAGCTCAGTCTGCGTTTTTTTGTTGTGATTTAGATTAGACATGAATGTGGAAATAGGCGGACTGAAGTCCGCGCTCCAACTAAAGATAGTTTTTAAGAGTGCAGACTCGACAGTACAAAGCTTAGTCTGCTTTTTCTATGTTTCAACTGAGTTACGACTCATGGAAAGAGTTCTTCCGGTCGATTGATAATGAGAATTGAATGTTTTTTTACCTGGGAAATTCATTGCCTGGTGTACAATCATTGATAAGTGGATGTGTGCATACGAAAAACCAATTTAGCCTGCCAATTTGCAGCCTTTCTAACATGCGAGGAGAACTCACATGTCAATTTTTTGGACAATGTTTTTCTTAGGGTTTATCGGCTTACCAGTGGTTATCTTGTTCGCCAGCCTGATATCAGGAAAAGACAGCGGTTATCAAAGAGATACTTCCCATCTCTGGGTGTACAAACGATCGGGGGCAAAAGCTAAGGATGCCTCCGTAAGGGATGTTTGGGAGCACCAACATCCAGGTAAATCATGGGCGCAGCACCAGGATAACATATTTATGTTTTTTACAGTTGTCCTGGTAATCGGTTTTCTGATATTCTTGTATTGGCTGTCTGGAAAATTCTTCACTCAACTTCTCCTTCAAGCAAAAACTGCCCAACGACTCTTTTGGCAAATAGGCACGCCTATATTGGGAGGCCTTACTAGCGGGGTATTTATTGGCATCCAAAGTTTTATTAAAGACTATAAATCAGGATTTCTGCGCATTTTGCATATTGTGGTGTTATCAGTGATGGTAGTTGGTGTGATTGGTGCGCTGGTGCTCACATTTCTTGGAAGAAAACTCCCGATTTCACATCATTGGGTGTGGGTACCTGCAGGAATGACATGTTTATTATTACTCCTCGACAGTGCTATAGGTGGGCGGAAGAAAAAAAGTTCTCGCAAGGGGGGAGATGAGCTATTAGGTTGGGTGATGAAGGTTATGGACATGGTTGGACGTTGGGACCTCGATCAACTGGATGCGCTGATGGTCTTTGCTACGATGCAAATGCAGAAAGGTGAATACGATTGGAAGCTAAGAAGGACGGATTTCTTTAAGGAGACTGAAGATCTTATGTTGGACCTGGTCAGAGGTCGATCAATGGCGATTGAAAACGAAGCGCTTTATCGAGCACGTGATCAGGTGATCAAAGCGCTGCAGACCTTTTACTTTTATAGTGTGGAAAAGTTCCCAGAGTGTAAATTACATCCACGAATTGCGAAAGCCTTGAAGAAAAAATCGTGAGACATTTCCCATAAGGACAAATAAAAATCGAGAAAAGTTATTCATGTTTTTGATATGACTCCCTGAAAAACACGCTATGGTAGGATTAATCCTGTTCTTTGATATTGGAGGATGATGAATGACGATTAAGAAAGTTATCGTTGCCGGTCACACCTGCCTGGATGTGACACCAGACCTGTCCTCAGTCCCTGAGGGGCAGTTCCAGAAGCTTTTTCAACCAGGAAAACTGGTCTACACGGATGGGTTTACCACCAGCACAGGAGGTGCTGTGCCGAACACGGGGTTAGCCCTGCACAGGTTGGGAACCCCTGTGATGCTGGTTGGAAAACTTGGCGACGATATTTTCAGTAAGGCAGTCATTGAAAAGATCAGTCAGGAGTCACAGCAACTGACAAAGGACCTGGTGATTGATCCAAGCAGTGCAACCAGTATTACGCTCATCCTCAACCCACCAGGGATTGACCGCTCCTTCCTCCATTTTGAGGGGGCTAATGCCGATTTTTATGCAACCGATCTTTCAACGAATGTCTTAACAAAAGCAGACCTGTTCCATTTCGGTTACCCGTCGCTCATGCGTTCAATCTATCAGGAGGGTGGCAAGGAGCTTATTTCCATATTAAGAAAAGCGCGCCAGGCAGGCTTGACCACCTCCCTTGATTTTTCTCTACCTGATCCCACCAGCCCTGCAGGAAAGGTGGATTGGCCAGGAGTCCTTGAGCGCAGCCTGCCTTTAGTTGACCTCTTTGTCCCAAGCGTTGAAGAACTGACCTATATGCTGCGCCGTAAAACCTATGATGCCCTTAATCTGGATCCGGACTGCCATTTCCTTGATGCTGTTACACCAGACCTGCTTTGCGATCTCAGCGATCAGGTGCTGGGTTATGGTGTAAAAGCTGTATTGATCAAACTCGGTTATCGGGGTGTTTACTTGAGGACTGCTGATGAAGGAGCATGGAAAGATGGTGGCCGTGCGCTAATGGGCATTGGATCTGAGTGGCATGGACGTCAATTATGGGCACCAGCGTTTTCAGTGAACGTGCGAGGCACAACAGGTGCTGGGGATGCCGCGATTGCCGGGTTCCTGTCCAGCCTTCTCAGAGGTGAAGCTCCCGAGACTGCAATGATCATGGCTGCAGCAGTAGGCGCATGCAGCGTGGAAAGCCTGGATGCCGTTGAGGGGATCTCGCCCTGGGACTCTGTGCTTGCTCGTGTGAAGAAGGGATGGGCAACACAACTTTTGGATCTTAAATCTTCTGGATGGCAACTGCATCCTGAATATATCTTGTGGCAGAAAGCGTAAACTCCAGATAAACCAATGAAATTCCCTGAGCTTTTCCCAGCTGAGTTCATATTCCGCCCGACCCGTTTCACGGCGTCTGTGCGTTTGGATAACGGCAAGGCTGCCTATGCACACGTCCCGACGACCGGGCGTCTTACCGGTGTGTTAGAGCCGAACTACCGGGTCTGGCTTTCAAAGGCTGCTAACCCGAAGCGTAAAACGCCTTACAACCTTGTATTGGCAGGGCTGGAAGGTGGAGGATATTGTTCTGTCAACGCAGCCCTTGCTAACCGGTTGTTTGCAGATGCCCTGTCAGAGGGAAGAATACAAGCTTTTCAATACGACCTGATTGAGAAGGAGGTCACCATTGGTAACAGCCGGCTGGACTTACGCTTATCAAAGGATGATCATACCTGCTGGATTGAAATCAAGGCGGTTACTTTTGTCTCTGAAAGGCTCGGGATGTTCCCGGATGCACCGACAGGGCGCGGGCGCAAGCATCTGGAAGAACTGGCTGAGCTGGTACGGGTAGGGGATAGGGCAAGCGTTGTATTTGTTGCCCAACGGGAAGATGTGGATAGCTTTACACCCTACGTGGAGATCGATCCTGATTTTGCAGAGAAGCTATATGAAGTACACCAGGCGGGTGTTGAAGTGCATGCCTATCGTTGTGCTGTAAGCGTGCAAGAGATAACGATCGAAGAAGAGGTCCCTGTCACTCTGTAAAATCAATTATCGAAGCGTTGGATCATGCCAACGAACGATAAATGATCCATGTCCGTCATTTGTTTAAAGTAAAATAATGATTGCGAATATTTTCGATTAAACCGATAAATTTTCAGCATTGAAAAATGATTATTAGGAGAAAAAAATGAAAATCCTGATCATGGGTGGAACAGGGCTGATCAGCACGGCTATCAGCCGGCAGTTGTTAGCCGAGGGGCATGACCTGACCCTTTTCAACCGGGGCGAAACAAACCCGAGGCTGCCGGATGGTTATCACCTGATCAAAGGTGACCGCAAAAATCATGAAACCTTTCAGGAACAAATGGCTGATGCCGGAACGTTTGACTGCGTGATGGACATGATCTGCTTTACACCTGAAGACGCAAAGAGCGATATTCAAGCTTTCAAAGGTCGTGTGGGACAGCTCATTTTCTGCAGTACCGTGGATGTCTATACCAAACCCCCTGAGGCTTTCCCGGTGACTGAAGGGCAAGAGAGGTATGCCCTTTCGGATTATGGACGCAACAAGGCGAAGTGCGAAGACATTTTCATGGCTGCCCATGAGGAAGGGCATTTCCCGGTTACGATCCTGCGGCCGGCGTCAACTTATGGTGAAGGTGGCAATATTATTCACTCTCTTGGATGGGGCACATATTTTCTGGATCGATTGCGTCAGGGTAAGCCGGTCATCGTTCACGGCGATGGTGAATCCCTGTGGGTATCCTGTCATGTTGAGGATGTTGGACGTGCGTTCGTGAATGCGGCTGGTAATCAAAGAGCTTTCGGTACGGCATATCATGTCACGGGAGAGGAATGGCAGACCTGGAACCAGTACCATGAGCGCCTGGCAGAAGTTATCGGTGCGCCAAGCCCCGCCATTATCCATATCCCGGCAGATGTCCTGGCAAAAATCCTTCCGGAACATACGATGATCACTTACTTGAATTTCCAGTACACGAACATATTTGAAAACAGTGCGGCGAGACGTGATCTTGGTTTTGAGTATACAATTGATTGGAAAACCGGTGCTAAAAGGACTTATGATTGGCTCGAGGCGCATGACAGGATAGATCGCTGGCAAAGTTTCCCCCAATATGATCGTGTAATTAAAGCGTACCATAAGCAGTGTAAGGAACTTGTGGCTTCCATGTCAGACTTAATTAAACGTTAATCCAAACCGTTATCAGTGAAGTGTGTTTTTCTCTTCTTGCATCAATAGGAAATACTGAGACAAATTTTCGTCCACCTTCACCTGGTTTACCCCACCCGATGAGAAATTATGATAAACTACCATGCGTATGAATGAAAAAACATTAGAAACACTTGAATTCAATAAGATCATTGATCGTTTAGCAGCGTATTCAGATTTCAGCGCGTCAACGGACCTGGCTCATCAGTTGCGTCCGACAGCGAACCTGGAAGAAGCCCGTATCTGGCAAACAGCAACTCAGGAGGCTCGCCACATTTTAAGCCTGGAGGTGGATGTTTCACTTCAAAAAGCCCATGACATCCGACCGCAGCTCGGTCTTGCACGCAAAGAAGGTGTCCTGGAACCTTCAGGCCTATTGGCAATCAAGAACACGCTGATCGTCTCGCGCACCTTACGCAGAGTTCTGGAGAATCTTGCCGAGGAAACGCCGGTGCTCTCCAGCAGGTTGGAAGACCTGCCGGTAGGGTTGGGGCTTGTGGACCAGATTAGCAAAACGATCTCTGAACGGGGTGATGTTCTAAGCTCAGCCTCGCAGAAGCTATCCGAGATCCGACGGGATATGAAAATCACATATGAACGGATGATGTCCCGCTTACAGCGGTATATCTCCGATTCGAGCACCTCACGCATGCTGCAGGAACCGATCATCACCCAACGCAGCGGACGGAACGTGCTGCCGCTGAGGGCTGAATTCAAAGGTCGCATCAAAGCTGTGATCCATGACCAATCCGCCTCAGGGGCGACGCTGTTCATCGAGCCCCTGACAGTAGTGGAATGGAACAACCGCTATCGTGAGTTCGAATTGGCGGAGAGGGACGAGATACGACGCATCCTGGCTGAATTAAGTCACGCAGTATCACTGCATGCTGATACCCTGAATGTGTTGGTGGAAGCGATTGCGGAACTGGGGCTGTCATTCATGCGTGCCAGGTATGCTGAGGACCTGGATGCCGTTGAACCTGTCCTGGAACCTTTCAGTGAAACAACCGGGAGGCATCCGGGAAGCAGGATCCGCTTGCTCAAAGCGCGTCATCCATTGCTTGATTCCAAGGAAGTTGTCCCTATCACTGTAGACCTGGATGAAGATACCTATGCTCTTATCATCACAGGGCCCAATACAGGCGGCAAGACGGTGACCTTAAAAACGGTGGGATTGCTGGCATTGATGGCGCAATCCGGGCTGCAGATCCCGGCACTTTCAGGTTCTGAGCTGACCGTCTTCAAAAAAGTTTTTGCTGATATTGGGGATGAGCAGTCGATTGAGCAGTCCCTTTCAACTTTTTCCGGGCATGTCACGAACATCGTAGAAATTCTAAAGAGAGCAGATCCCCAATCGCTGGTTCTACTGGACGAGCTGGGGGCAGGGACAGATCCCCAGGAGGGGTCAGCACTCGCCAGATCTGTGATGACCCATTTATTGGATCGCAGCATCACCTGCATGATTGCCACCCATTATCCTGAACTGAAAGCCTATGCGCACAATACAAAAGGGGTCCGAAACGCCAGTGTGGAGTTCAACCTCAAAACGCTGCAGCCGACTTATCACCTGACGATTGGACTGCCGGGACGTTCCAACGCATTGGCAATTGCTGAGCGATTGGGTTTGCCGGAACTCGATCATTGATTCTGCCCGGTCGCAGATCAACCCTGCCGATCTCCATTCAGAGGACCTGCTGGATGAAATTCATCGGCAGCGTGACCTGGCGCGACAGGCCAGGCAGGCAGCGGTAGACGTACAACAGGAAGCTGAAGAAATGCGTGATACCCTGGCGCATCGTTTGGACAAAATTGAGGATGAACGGTATGCGCTGATGGAAGCAACCCGGCAGGCGTCAGAGAAAGAGCTTGAGAGGCTGCGGAATGAGCTGTATCACCTGCGGCAACGTTTGGCGCGAGCCAGCCAACCCCTGGAGGTTGTAGACCAGGTGGAAGAGGTGGTTGAAGCATTGGAAGAAGAAGTTGCTGAACCAATCGTTAGAAAACCACAACCAAAGGCAGCTCGCAAACCAAAAGGCCCCCTGCGTTTAGGTGAAAAAGTTCACTTAAGATCGATTGACCAGGATGGGGTTGTGACCGCAATAAGTGAAAACGAAGTTGAGATGCAGATCGGCATGCTGAGGGTGCGTGCCCGGCCCTCAGATATTGTCCGAAAGGGCGAACCTGAAGAGGAGACCTCACATGCAGAGAAAAAACCTAAAAAGAGCGCAATTAAACTCCCAGCCTTTACTGAATCGCCGGGGGTGGAATTGGATATTCGAGGGCAGCGGGTGGATGAGGGTTTGGATGCCCTTGACCGGTATCTGGAAAGAGCATTTCTGGCAGGTTTGCCATTTGTTCGGATCATTCATGGCAAAGGCACCGGGCGCTTGCGGGATTCAGTCCGGGAAGCATTGGCAGATAATCCGCATGTAGCCCGTTTTGATCGTGGTGGCCGGACAGAAGGCGGGGAAGGTGTGACGGTTGCTTATATTAAAAAGGGATGATTGATTAACAAAAAGAACCGGCAGTGCCTATTGAATCCTCTCCCTTTGGCATTGTCGGTTCTTTTGTATAAGGACCCCTCGGCCATATACCCGAGTGTGAAGATTGCCTATAACGATATAAAGTTTATCACTGCACCGTTACCAAAACGTGGACACGCTTAAAGGGAGTTTATTCCTTCCCACCAATGTTGTCTAGCTTTTAAAAACATCTCACTCAGGGGTGGGGATTGAGTATGCGCTTCAATTTTGTTAGCAAAAGTCGAAAAACTGATTTGAAGGTTAGGAATTATCGTTAGATTGGACTGCCTCTGAATTTTGGCGCACATTCCCATAGCATATAATTTAAACCAGGCAACGTTGAAGTTGTGCTCATTGTCCTGTATTTCTATCAAGATTTCCCCTGCGGATGTCAACTTGCCATGAGAAATGGCAAGCTGAGCCTTTTGTAGTTTGCACCAGAGGATTTGATATTTTAAACCATTGCTCTGGGCGATTTCCAGCGCCTGATCGAATTTAGTTTCTGCAAGGCCATCGCTTCCTTCGATCAAATCGCAATTTCCGGAGAGGATCAACCCCTGGGACAACAGGTGCTTTGCGTCAACTTGCTTTGTGATTTCCAGGACCGGGGACAATAAGGGCTTGGCTTCCTTTAGATTTTGATGCCAGATGAATAGATTTGCTAAACGGAGATCAGAATCCAATTGGGTTATCGTTGTTTCGGTAAAGCCTAACCTCAGCTGTGCGACTCTATAATGCTTTGCTGCAAGGACAAAATTGTCTAAAGCGCCGTAAATATCTCCAAGCGCACAATTCGCAAATGCAACGATGTGTCTGTGATTGTTTTTCTCACCCATCTTAAGGGCTTCAGCTGCGAATCCATACGCTTCGTCCAGATGCCCTTGAAAAAAATTCGCGTTGCTGAGATGAACCAGACATATTTCTGCTGTGTAATCATGCGCCATGGATTCTGCAATTTTATATCCCTGCAGTGAATAATCAATGCATTCTTCATAGTTCGCCATCAGGAGATGGATATATGAAAATAAATAATAGATACGCATCAGATCAAAAGGATTAAGTTGATCAGTGAATATATCATTTGTTTCCTGAAGATATGATAGTGCTGTGGTGCCTTCACCTTTAGCATACAGACACATGGTGAAAACATATCTGGCATAAAATCCTAATGATGTCAGATCAGGGGAGTCACTTTCTGTTTTCTCGATCAGATTTATTGCAGTTTCCGCTGCCTGTTCTGCCTGATCTATGTCAAATTTTAACCAAAACAGGGAGCCTTCACGAAGTTTTGCACGAATATATGTTAGGGGATTGTCTTTAAAATTTATTTGATTTAACGCTTCCTGAATGACCTTGAGACCAGTATCGATATCTCTACGTAGAAGGCAGGCATTTGCCAGTGCTATCTTGGAGATGCCAATTAACCTGGGGATTTGTTCCTTTTCACCCAGATATTGTAATTTTGTCCCTGTTTCTTCAAGGATATCGATCTGAATGGATTGGTAAGCGAATTCTCCCCACTGCTGGTACAGGCGGGATGCATCGAATATGTCGAACGTGCCGTCGTGAGCATTAAGGTAAAGTTTCTCAGCCTGTTGGTAAGCTCTTTGGGCTTCTTCCTTTGCAGCCACAATCCAGGCAGATTCCGCCGAGATCAAATACCAGTCAAACGCATCTTTGATCCTTCCTCCTTTCAGGAAATGGTCCGCAATAACTCCCGCATTTTGCTTTGCCTGCTGTTCCTTCACTAAATGCCTGGCCACCAGCCGATGGATTGTTTGCTTTTGGATGGGGATGGCTTCTTTGAGAACAAATTCATGCATTTTCGCATGGGCAAAGTGAAACATATCTGATGGTTTGTTTCCCGGTGAAGTATTGATAAACCCTGCGATGATCAGAGGGTCAAGGAACGATTGATCAGAGGTCTTATCCTGTTGAGCTATGGCTTTTAGCAACTGGGCAGAAAAACTGTCACCAAGCACAGCAGCGCACAGCAGGATATGGCGTTCTTCCACATAAAGCTGGCTCAAACGCCTTCGGAAAATGGCTTGAATGCTTTCAGGTAGAGGAAATGGATCGGATGCCTGATATCTTTCGAGTTGCTGCGGTTGGTCGAGTAAACTCCTGATTATCTCAAGCGTGAATAGAGGGTTGCCGTTTGTTTCGATGAATAACCGATCAATCATTGCAGAGGGAAGGGGCTTGCCAACAACTTGTTGAACCAGGGCCGCGATTTCATCCGGCGTTAGATGGCTAATCTGGATGATCTGTAACGAGCATGTTCCACGGATCTGATCTATCATTGCTTCAAGGTTTGGATTAGGTTCCTTTGTTGAATAAGCGATGACAAGCACGGCATTTTTTCCGAAAAATCCATGCAGTGCAAAATAAGACAAAGCTTGCAGGGTCTGAGAGTCAACCCATTGAGCATCATCAAGATACAATAAAATCCGTCCGTATTTCCTGACTGCTGACGAGCAGACTTGCAGCAAGGCTTCAAACAAGTTCTGCTGACCTGAGGGTGTGAGAGCGGGACGGTCTAGTTGACCGATTCCCTGTTTCTCCTTCAACTCTGGCAGCAACAAGGCCATCTGGTCCAACCAAATAGGATCAATTTCTTCCAAAACATCTTCTGGGAGTTGATGGCGTAAACAGTGAATGATTGGTGAGAGAGGTAAAGGGTTTTCAAATTTATAGGAAGGTGCAGCGAGAAGCAGTGGTTTGGGGGTCAGGGTGTGATAGAGTTCCTGGACGAGACGGGTTTTTCCACAGCCCAACTCACCCTTGATCACAACCACCCCGCCCTGAAAGAAGGCATTTCGAAGTTCGGTGAGTTCTTCAGCCCTGCCAACCATTTGAAGCTGCATTGTCAGCGGGATTGGCCAATCCCTGGCTGGCAAATTCTGGTTCAGGTTAATTTGGATTTGTGCATACTGGTAGCGAGTCAGGATAGGATCCGGTAGAGAAATTTGATATTCTCGGTCGTAAGCTTCTTCAAGATTGTCACAATAATCCACAACTTCCTGATGTCTGCCTATCTGGGTAAGAATATCCAGGATAGCGAGATGAAGGTTGACGTTGAGTAAATCCCCCTGAACGATTTGCATAAAATAGGAAAGAGCCATTTCCGGGTGCCCGGCTGCCCGATTGTGCTCACCCAATCTGTAAATAAGAGATCTGCGGTAATGCTCGAGGGTATTATTCTGTGTCTGACGCCATAACACCAACTCGGGGTAAGCACTCAGGTCTTCACCAAGGATGAAACCTTCTCCATGCCATAAGGAAACTGTTTCCTCAAGCTGCTGTGCAATTTGTGCTGGAAGGCTCCGGTTATTATGATAAGCATCAAGAATATTGAGTATCCGCTTACTGCGCTGCTCAAACATCAATAGATCAATATAGCAGTGTTCAGTATCCAGCCAGACTTTATCTAACTCAGTTTTGATCAATTCTGAATCTGGAAGCTGCCTGCGCAACCGTGATAGTGCGGTTCTTAAGGCTCTGCGTGGGTCTGTCTGTTGTGCATGGGGCCAAAGGATGTCAATCAACTCAGTGCGGCTGATAGGACGATGTTCCCCTGCAAGATAATATAGCATGACACGTTCAAGGCGCCTGCTGATCTTCAGAGGATCACCCTGGAATAAAATCTCAATCGGACCCAGCATATGGATCTCTAGAGGTTTTGTTAGTTTAGAAGGTGATCGGTCGTATGTGTTGATCAGAAGTCTCCCTTATAACGCATCACAAAATGAAGGAATTATTTAAACCCACAAAGATATTTTGATTCTAATCCAATTTCTATGATTAATTCTTCCTCTTTAAGAATCTAATATGCAGTCATTGTTTTTGGGTTTCGATAATCCCTATTTTGAAAAAATTGGAGTGTCAAGGAATGATCATGTTATATGATCATTTAAAGGTCACGGGGTATCAGAAACTATGGAAAAAAAATTTTACGAGATCCTTTTCCTGCCCAGTGGTTCAGGTTATTTTTGGTCGTAATACAAACACGCCCCAATCGCATAATGGTCGCACATAACGAAAGTAACTCAAACGGGATTCTTTTACAAAAGTATCTATTTGATCGAATTCCGGGTCATCCTGGTTCTCATGCCTCCAGTCTTCAAAAGTCCACCAATGCTTACTCTCATAGCGATCCCATTCGGTATCTGTGGCGATGACCATGTCAACAAGATAAGTATCCGAATCCTCAAATATCTCTACGAGTTGTTCAAGACCAACTGCCCACTCCCCACGCTGGACGCCTATTGCGGTCAATGCTTCTTCAGAAGGTTCTTCACGCCAAAAGACTTCACCCATGAGGATTAGGCTGTCAGCGCTGACTTTAAGGCCTTTGGTTTTAACTAATTCCAGAGTGCCTCGCGTTCCGCCGCCTATCCAGTTGGCACCAATGCAGCTGACAATATCATATGAGTCAGGTTTAGATTGATATTTAGCTGCGTCCTCCTGGACAAAGCCTAACTTATCTGAAACGCCAAGTTCGTCCGCCCGTTTTCGAGCAGCATCCAGAAATACCGTGCTGATATCCACACCTGTACCCTCAATCCCAAATTTATTAGCCCATTGGCACAGCATTTCACCTTTACCGCAGGCCAGGTCCAGCTGACGCATGTCAGGTTTCAGGCGGCACATTTCACCTAACAGCATCAAATTTTCATCTGATAATGGATTGAGGATATGATGGTTCTTTTCTACAATCTCGTGGAAACGTAATGACATGATGTGATTCTCCTATTCCTATGATAAACACTTGATTTGAGTATATTGGATGCTCATAAATTGATTTGTGTTCTTTCCATAAAAACACTGATTTTTGCGACTGTGCCATCACGCTTGAAGATGCGCTGACTGATCGTTTTATCCAATCGGGAGCCTGACAGTTCTTCCATCCTGCCATCCGAGAAATGGACCTGAAGTTTCGATCGATCACAGAGAAGGTAAATGATTGGTGTTTGACAGATGGTGAATGCCAGCGATCCTGCTGGTAAACTAACACGCTGAGATTTTCCATTCAGATCGATATACTCAAAGTTATCTGGCTGCGTTAGGAATTCTTCTACTCGCAATAATATTGGGTTAAAGCTTATTTGTCCATTCTTCACGAATACGCCCAATTCAGCCAGTCGCGTTAATATTTCCTCTTTCACCTGCCCTGTCATACCCGGTTGTTTCGCGCCCTGGCCTTTCGGTGTATGGGAGTAAGGATCGGTTGGGAAGGCACCAAATACATCGGGTGTTTTATTGAACCCCAACCCCAAGCGAAGGTCATAATAGCACTCGAGCAGACCTTGAATGGTTTCAGGTTCAGTATTTTGTTCAACCGCCCAAAGGATGTTTTCCTGGGTAGCCAGCAGTAATTTGGACACCATGTGCCAGTAAATGCTGCCCAGTCCCTCGTAAGCAAAGAATGTCCCTGAACGGCCGGTAAACGAGGCGTGATGGAAAACGTCTTCAAATAAGTTGAGAACCTTTTCTCCATCAGACGAAACCAGATCTTTGTAGGAATTCTGCTGGCTGAGGTGTTCCAGTGCCTGACGCACATCATCTGCATTGCGGAACATTCCATTGAAATGAAAGTCCCCGTTCTCATCCTGGATGATCAAACTTTTTTCATCGTTGTTTACCAAAGCCATAACCAGATCGATCGCCTGTGTTTGCGCTGGAGGAAGGCGATTCTTTGTAATAAATGCAGGAAGGTTTCTATCCGGATAGAGAATATAGCTGTGCTGGTCTGCGCGGTACAGGGCACTCTCCCTAAGACAACTGAGCAAGGTCAGACCCTCCTGAGGTTTCAGGAAACCAGAAGAGAGAACGGACACCTGACCTTCAAGCATTTCATATAGGTGACCAACCTTAGCTGTGTCCGGATCCAAAACGAGGATATTGTATGAATGGTACAAACCATCCTCACGTTGATTTGCCTGGAGAGAATGCTCGACAAACTGGGTGCTCAGCTTAAGGAAAGTTACAAGTTTGCTGACCGAGATCGACTGAAATTCCCCACAGAACCCCTGCTGATAAATCTGCCAACGGTAACCACTTCCAGACTGGCCCAATAAATCCATCATATCCCGACGTTCTCTGTCGGAGAAGGGTGCGTTTAATTTTGATGAATATTCCGATAGTATGGAAAGGACCGCTTCAAAAAGGCTGTAAACTTCACTGCTGACCTTTACGTTTGAATCCTCAACACCATTCAATAAGGATTGCCAAAACACAACATAGCGACGAAGGTAGCACAGCGTTACAACAGATAAGCCTTTTCCAACAAGCGCATTATTGGCGTCGTTCCACTCCGGCCGCTGTGTATTCATCCAGATCCCGCCTTCAGGGACGAAATTCACCAGCTTGGCCAAAAGGAAGATCAGCATTTTTTCATTCAAGTTGACATGATAAATCTCGCCATCTGGGAGACGGATCAGCTTTCTATCCATTCCAAAGGAAGCAATCTCCTCTTCGATTTGGTTGTGGGCTTCAAAATCAAAGGTAATAGTTTGGTAGGGGTCGTTTACTATATCGGCATACCTTTTCAAGCGATATGGGACATTGACATAAGAAAATATCTGCTTGCTTAACAGCTCTTTCAATTTCCCTGGATGGTACCGAGAGGATAATTCCAGAAGTTTCAGTAGATAGATGATCTGGTGATCCGACCAGTAGCCAATGTTAGCCCAGGGGTTTTCTGGTTCAGGAACTTCCCATTCAACACCTTCACGAGTAACTCGATAAGGATTGTATCCATCAGGCGTACCAGCATTGACGAAAACTGAGATCATACTCTCTACAAACTCCGGATATGAACATGCTAATGCTTCCCAGTTTTGAAATATATCGCGCCAGTTACCCTGGTAATCCAACCGCTGGCTGCCATCCTCATTTTTTAGATTGATCGAGAACCTGTTCCATGGACGACTTGGGTCGCCATGCCGGCGGCTGAATGTCAACGGAAGATAGCCATAACACAACCGAATAAAATTTGCGTCCCCGCATTTACCTGCCTGGGTTAGGAGATCCTCAAGAGGAATATTCTCTGGCAGCTTTTCCAGGAGTTGTTTATGCTTGACTATTTGGTCCCGGTTTCGAGTATGAATGAAGTCAATTAGATCCGGTTTTTGGATCTGGTAGTTATCCGCAAAGGTTCCCCCTCGCATGGTGTTAAAGAGAACGTTTGCGAAATGATGTGTGCTGCTGAGTTGGTCACGTGTTACCTGTAGCCCATCAGCGCTGGCGATAATAGCCCTTAGGGCTTTGTCCCCTTCAGTGATATCCGCTTCGATTGAATTAGTTATCTCTCTGGCTGGACGCTTGAGCATGTTGATGCGTTGTGCTATATCAGCACTGTCCTGCTCAACATCAATAATAAATGCCCATTCTTTAATTTCATTTCCTTCAAGGCGTATTGACTTATTCAGTAGATAGGCGCCGCGGACACCGCGAACATCAACCTCCGCAGAGAGGTCAACACCATTTTTGAAATCATCCAGCTGGAATGAGGAAAGCAAATGTGACGGATGTTCTAGTCCAACCTGCCAGGCGGTTGTCGCTTTTAGAGATTCACTTGGCTCAGCCAGATCGGTCAGCGTTGAACTCAAGCTGAAGATACCCAGACCGCTCATCATTTCCAGTTCACTGCGCTTGTAAGCATTAAGCAGGTTGCTGAATGTGGTTTGAAGGGTTGTTGTCACGCCAAAAGGCAAAATGTTCCTGATTCCTGATAACAGGTTGATGTCTGCATCCTCGGTAGATTGGTTGTGCAGCCACATCATTAATATGAACCCAAAACGATCGCTTGTCCTCCATGCCTGTCGAAAGGTAATTCCTAAGTCCAGGTTGGTTTCTTCGAATATCAGTTTGTTTCCGATGATGTTTTTATATATTTTTCGTTCTGTTTTGTATAATCCGGAATATCGGTCAGAAAGCGGCTCCCAGAGGTAAGTGGAATTACCTTTCGTGATCAGGAAGAGTGAAAGCGGTCCGGTATTCTGGCTGCTTTCACTGACTTTGTCATCTGTTTCATATGGAAAGACAGCCGCTTCAGCATTTTTTCGTCCTGCAGTCAGGCCTCCAGTGCTCGAGATGAACATCCAATGATCTGAGCTGCTCACCACACTCATGAAAAATGGGGCCATCTGGTCATAATTTTCAATGCAGTAGAATTGCTCCCCATTTATTTCTACAAATTTACCTGTCACCTTACACTGGGAGAGGTGAAATTCGGAGGCACCAACCTTAATAGATTGTCTCATGGTAGATCCTGTTATTGGTTATGAAAGAGTCTGAGTTTTAAATTTTAACATACTTAACTTATGACAGATTGTTAAAAAACATTTCAGTGGGAAGGTTCTAAACTTGTAATGATCTCAATCAGTGTAAATGGAAAGAGCTTTTGGAAGATGCATCTGGACATGTTGTGATACCCCATTACACTCAGCGGCTTGTATCCGATTAATTAACAACGGGTCAATATCAGTTTTCTTGGGATTGGCTTTCCGAGCTAGGGCAGAGTAGCGTTATCTTACCTTCCTTTGACATGTTGACGGTAGCCGTTATATTTGAGTCTTCTATGAAATTTCCGCTGCAGGAATGTGTGGTCAGGCTGCTGAGAGTCCGGTCTATGTTAGCCAGTTGTTCAGTGAGTTCAATAACGTACCCCGGTCGGATTGCTGACTGATACCCATATAACGTCAGGACAATTTGCGTACGCAAGCTGTCCATCTTAGCGATATAATCCTCCTGGGGGATGACTGAGACAGTGTAAGACCCACCTGATTCAGGATAGTAATCAAATACTTCCCCTGGTTTAAATAAATGAGTATCAGTGCTGCTGGCACCGGGCAGGGTAACAGACACAAGCGCTTTATATTCTGATTGATTGGCAACGCTCACTGTACCGCAAGCCAGGGTCATCAGTGCAAATACAGCAGTCAACATAATGAGCCTTCGTTTGGGATTTCTCATCTGATTTCTCCTAAGGCTGACATAGAGAAGAGGTTGTAATATCCAGCTCTTCGATGGCATCAACCTCATTGCCATCAAGGGCGATCACAGTGCCCTCAGGAATGGTTACAACCCTGAAAATTTGTCCCCTCTTAATATTAAGTCTGCAGGTGCTGTTGAGCGGCAGTCCGCTGGGGACGTTGATCTGCAGGATGTATTCACTGGTTGATAATTCTGAGAAAGAGGAGATATCGTAAGGAGCAAGGTCCAGGGTACCTTTGCTGATATTTTCGTCGGAATCTTCACTTATTGTTCAAGCTGGACTTCGATCGGACCGTCCGATAAGTTGATGACCTGTATCTCACTGGGGCCGGCACTGCCGAAGGACAGGAACTGGTTGAAATTCAACTGGCCGTTTCTGTACAGGTAAAAACCAATACCGCCAGTGATCGCCAGGCAGCAGAAACCAATCACCGCAATGATAGCAACAATGATCAGACAGGTTATCAAGGCTTTTGATCCGGAGGGTTGGGACATTAGAGCCTCCACTGATTATTGGATGTGGATTATCCTGTCAAGTTTGATGTGAAATTGTGTGGACAGGTGGATGGATATGACTATTGTACCAAAAGAAAACCTGGATTCAGAAGCTCATCATGGGGCCAGATGTTAATCCTTTTCCCCTATCAGATTCATTTTCGTTAGAACCCTTGACTTGGAGTTAACTCCAGGTGTTACAATGGAATTGGAGGTGTTGTAATGAGGATTTCGGAAATTAGTAAAAAGTGTGATATCTCAGCGGATACGTTGCGCTATTATGAACGTATTGGCCTTCTCCCACCTATCAAGCGTAGTGAAAGCGGAATCAGAGATTTTAGTGATCTGGATGTCAAGCGAGTTGAGTTTATCAAGTGCATGCGGAGAGCTGGGCTTCCGATTGATGTATTGATCCAGTATTACAGCCTGGTTCAACAGGGAGAAGGAACCATGGAAGATCGCAAGGCCATATTAATCGAGCATCGAGCTGAGATTATAGCCAGGATGAAAGAACTGCAAAAGACAATGGATTTGATAGATTATAAAATCAGTTACTATGATCAGGCTCTTCTGAAAGTGGAGAATGCCATTGTCTAATTAGAAGGCTGATCAATATTGTTTAAGAGCCTTCACTTTTATGTTGCTTTAAGAAAACAGAACCTCTCTGTACTCATGCATATGAAATGATTGGCGGATATTTCACTGAAGTTCAACGAACCACAATTATAACGGAATCAACTATTAGAGGCGTTTTATGTTAATATACAAAACGAAAGGCGTTCAAAAATGAAAACACGCAAACTTGGCAACAGCAATTTGGAAGTCTCAGCTCTTGGATTGGGCTGCATGAGGATGAGTTTTGGCGACACGCCAACCGATAAGGGCGAGATGATTGGATTAATACACAAAGCGGTTGAGCGTGGGGTCACCCTCTTTGATACCGCTGAAGTATATGGGCCGTTCACCAACGAAGAATTGGTTGGCGAAGCGTTGGAACCCTTTAAGGGTGAAGTCATTATCGCCACCAAATTCGGATTCAAACACGACGATCATGGCCCGTTACCTGGATCAGGGTTGGACAGCCGACCTGTGCAAATCCGACGTGTTGCTGAAGAATCTCTCAAACGGCTGCGAGTGGATGTTATCGATCTCTTTTACCAGCACCGGCCTGACCCGGATGTGCCGGTGGAAGAAGTTGCTGGAGCAGTCAAGGAATTGATCCAGGAAGGCAAAGTTAAACATTTCGGTCTTTCCGAATCCAGCTCAAATATTATCCGCCGTGCCCACGCTGTTCTACCGGTGGCAGTCCTACAGAGTGAATATTCAATTTGGTGGACAGCCATTGAAGAAAATGATGTCCTTGCTACTTGTGAAGAACTTGGAATAGGTTTGGTACCGTACAGTCCCCTAGGACGTGGTTATCTAACAGGTAAGATCACTGAAAAAACCACCTATGATAGCTCCGATATCCGCAGCGGTAATCCCCGCTTTACACCAGAGGCGATTAAAGCCAACCGGGTTGTGATCGAGCTGCTTGAGCGGATCGCCGGCCAACATGATGCAACCCCTGCACAGATTGCCCTGGCCTGGTTGTTGGCCCAAAAACCTTGGATCGTTCCTATTCCGGGTACCCGCAAGCTTCATAGATTAGATGAGAACCTCAAAGCGGTTGAAATTAATTTGACAGATGACGATCTCAGCGAAATTGCCAAAGCCATGTCAAAGATCAATGTGGTCGGGCACAGGTACTAAGGTGAAATGCACAATCATCTGACGAACAACAACGTTATCCGAGAGATCGAAAATCACACAGCTTTTACTAATTTTGGTAAGTTATTGTTACCTCGTAACAACAGCTCTGGTTACTATGACATGCAACTGCGAAAAGTTGGCTCAATCATACCGTATCAAAGTCATGTGGACCCTGATACTGTCGTAGATGCAATCAACCGTTCTATCGACGGAGTAAATGATGGCAACACAGTGGAGAGACGTGTAGAGAATTTAAAAAACGTCGGAGTGGATATTGAATATCACAGGTATCAAGGTGCAGGGCATGGTTTTGGATTGGGTACGGGAACCGACGCAGAAGGATGGGTGGATTTTGCAGTTCAATACTGGGAAGAACATCAAAGAAGTACCACGAGAAAAGCCTCACTCTCATTCATAGGATCAAGTACATATAGCGACGTTAATAACAATAAATCCAAGGAGAAACATGATGCAAATTACTAGTCTGGAAGAAGAATTAATCCAACTTTCTAAAGAGAAGTGGGATTGGATGGCAGGGCGTAACGTAGAAGCTCTGGAGGCACTCTTCCATGATAAATCTGTTTTTGTTCACATGGGAGGTTCCTGGGGCAAAGCACGTGAATTAGAGATCATTAAGAGCGGCGGGATCCACTACAAGCAAGCGGACATCCACGAAGTGTCGGTGAATATCATGGATAATACAGCCGTTCTCTTGAACAGGATCACATTACTCGCTGTGGTTGGGGGCAATGAGGTCACCAATCCTTTCATGGTTACAGAAATTTACGTGCAGCAAGATAGTGGATGGAAGTTAGCATCACTCTCGTTCACCAAATTGCTGACACCAGATGATCACCAATAATACAAGGGTTAAGGAGAAATCGATGCAAACTGTAAAATTGAATAATAATGTTGAAATTCCAATTCTTGGCTTCGGTGTTTTTCAGATCACTGATCCTAAAGAATGTGAAAGATGTGTGGTTGAGGCTGTTCAAGTTGGATATAGTCATATCGATACAGCCGCTTCCTACCAGAATGAAGAGGCAGTTGGAAGAGGGATCAAACAATGCGGTGTTTCCAGAGAGAAATTGTTTATAACAACAAAACTTTGGATTCAAAGCAATGGCTTAGAGAGCACTCGAAAAGCCTTTGAAAATTCCCTCAAGCGTTTACAATTGGATTACATTGATCTATATCTGATCCATCAACCTTTTGGCGATGTGTATGGTGAATGGCGGGTGATGGAAGAACTGTATCAGCAAGGCAAAATCAGAGCCATCGGTGTTTCAAATTTTTATCCTGACCGTCTCATAGACTTGATGATTCACAATCAGATAACGCCTTCGGTTAATCAGATAGAAGTAAATCCTTTCCAACAACAAATTGAGACGCAAAAGTTTTTCGAGGAGAAGGGTGTTAATGTTGAAGCCTGGGCACCATTCGCAGAGGGTAGAAACAACATGTTTCAAAATGAACTGCTGCTTTCAATCGCGGCGAAGCACAGCAAAAGCATTGCACAGGTCATTCTTCGCTGGCTTGTCCAAAGAGGCATTATTGTTCTTGCAAAAACAACCAGCAAGGAAAGAATGATCGAAAATATCAGTATCTTTGATTTTAATTTAGGTACTGAAGACATGGCTGCGATCGCTGTCCTGGACACAAAAACCAGCAGTTTCTTTGACCATCGCGATCCAAAAATGGTGAAATGGCTGGGTGAAAGAGAACTGGATGTTTAATGATTAACAGGAGGTCACAACAAACGACGTTGAAACGATAATGCAGTTCTATCAAGGCGTGTTTGGATGGAAATTCAAACCAGAAAAGTCATCTTCCGAAAATTTTCCAATTGATTTTGTTTCAGGGGAACAACCGCGACAGATATGAGGGGGGGATCGTGCCGAAATCAGCGCCGACCCAACCTATCGGATGTCATTTCCTTGTCTCCTCGGTTGAAGAGTCATCGATAAAGGTCTAGGTGTTAGGGGGAGTTGTTTTCGTACCTAAGACCGCGGTACAAGGTAAAGGGTATTACGCTTGCTGTCTTGATCCTGAAAACAAATAATTTGTCATCTGGGAGGATGACAAAATGGCTGAGGAGAAGCATTCTCCTGAGGGTAAGGTCAGGATAGGTTATTATCTGCTATAAATATTTTCCAAATCACTCAATCATTTTTTCGGGGGAATGGTTGAACCAGCCATATGCCTGGAATCGATGTGTTGCGCCTGGCATTAGATATAACTCTTTATCTACAGTCAGGTTTTCATAGTATTCGCGAACTTTTTCATGATCTGTCCACGGATCACTTTCACCCTGGGTGACCAACGTGGGGGATATTAATTTGCTCGACAGAAGGCCAGCAACTTTTGAAGAAATCCACACCGCTCCGTTGTAAATTCACAACGTTTGCTCGTCTCACCATCCAGTAGGGGAAACCAAAGGCGTTTAGAAAGGTAGCAAAATTATACAATGGCTGATTTGCGATCATGGCTTTGAGGTTCTTGTACTTGCGCAAACCATATTCTTTTCTGAAAGCAAAGGTCACGGCATTCGCACCCTGACAGTAGCTTAACAGGCCAATGGGCTGTCCTTATACTCCGGGTGGGTAGAGATGTATTTGACTGCTGCAAGAACATCTTTGGATTCATCGACGCCACCGGTGATCCATTGGTTTGTGCCGGTATCGCTGTTACCATGATTACGCTGGTCGTACATCAAGACGGCATAGCCTGCTTCAACCAGGTGCTTGATCGTCTGCAGATATTCAATTTTGTTGGGATATGGACGGGGGAATGGCTTACCCTCAGGTGTGTATCCGCTTCGGCTGCTCTGGATCCCAAAGTGTGAAAAGATGATCACTTTCTCTGAGCTGCCCTTGACCAACCAGGCGGAAAGCGTGACGCCATCTTCCGCTTTGAAGGTTACATCTTCATATTCAAGCTCAAATTCCCCTGGATTGCCAAATACGGGGGCTTGCCCCGGTTTTGCTACTGAATTTGCGATATATCTTGCTAACATATTCCTTTCCTTTAGGACCCATTACTGATCACTAAATTACAAGACGTTAATTCTGGAGTTTTATCATTGAATTTACTTGCGCTTATGGTCAAAAACCTGAAGTTAGTGTAACATTGTTTCAAAATGTATACTTTCGAACCAGGAGTACTACGTATGACGAATGCAATGATCGAAGTAAGAGATTTTTACAAAGCCTATGGGGATTTTGTTGCCATAGATGGCATTAGTTTTTCTGTGGAAAAAGGAGAAATTTTTGGTCTCCTGGGTCCTAACGGCGCAGGTAAAACAACCACTTTGGAAAGCCTGGAGGGAATTCGCTCCCCCGATAGTGGCTTATTGCGTGTGGCGGGTATTGACCCCACACGGGAACCCCGGAAGTTGCGCAACCTGATCGGCGTACAGTTGCAGTCTGCAGGTTTGCCTGAAAGTATAACCCCCGATGAAGCTATGAAATTCTTCTGTGCTTATCACAATGTTGCGCCACGATTTGATCTGTTGGAACGGCTTAATATCGCAGAAAAACGCAAAGACCAGTTTTTTGAGCTTTCTACTGGACAGCAGCGACGTCTAGCGCTTGCGCTGGCTATCGCCCATGACCCGCAGGTGCTCTTCCTGGATGAACCTACCGCCGGACTGGATGTCGCCACCCGGGTTGATCTGCATGACCTGTTGCGGGATTTAAAAGCCAATGGTTCAACTATCATTTTGGCGACCCATGACATGGCTGAAGCGGAAGAAATGTCCGACCGTGTTGCCATTCTGCTTAATCATAGGTTAGCTGCTGTTGGAACCCCAATGGAGATCACGGCTACCGGAGCAGGTCTCACTAAAATATCGATCCGTTCGAAAGATTCAAGCCTGTCGGATCCATCGATCGCCTTCCCTGCAGTTGAGAAGCGCTTATCCAAGGAAGGATACGAAATCTTGTACAGTACCGATATCGGTCCGACAGTATCTACCGTCATTTCACAGATAGAGAGTCAGGGAGATACATTGATCGATTTGCGAGTCGAGCGTCCGTCGCTAGAAGATCGCTTTTTGGAAATCACAAGCCACAATAATTCACCCACTGGAGGTGCATGATGACTGCCTTTATTAACCATTTTGTTTTCGAGTTTCGTACTGGCATTCGCAACAAGCAGTTGCTCTTGATGAATTACTTGTTTCCCCTGGGTTTTTACCTGATGATGGGTTTTGTCATGGTAGGGATCAATCCCCTGTTCCTGGAAACAATGACCCCAACCATGGTCGTTTTTGCTGTCCTGGCGGCTACTTTGTTGGGGATTCCTGATCCACTTGTCAATGCCCGTGAAAACGGAATCTTCCGCAGTTATAAAATCAACGGTGTTCCAGCAATTTCGATCCTAACCATCCCAGCATTGACGACGATGCTGCACTTAGTCATAGTATCAGTCATAATCACCGCCACTGCCCCTGTGTTATTCGATGCTCCAGCACCGGTAAACTGGTTCAACTATATTTTGATATTCGGTGTATTTGCCTTTGCCATGGCAGGAATCAGCGTGTTGATAGCTGTTGTATCGCCCAACTCTAGAGTTACTGTTCTGTATTCACAAATCTTCTTCACTCCGTCAATTTTGTTAGCCGGGATGATGTTTCCCTATTATATGCTTCCCGATGTTGTAGGAAAAATTGCACAACTTTTGCCTGCGACCCAGGCAATGAATGCTTTTAAGGGGTTAGCGATGGGCGGCGTTGCTGACTTCAATCCCTGGATGTCTGTCATACTCCTTTTTATAGTGGGTTTAATGGCGTTTGGGTTGGCGGTCTATCTTTTTAGTTGGGATCGTCGTAATGCCTCGCGACGAGGTCATCCCTTACTTGCTTTGCTGTGCTTTATTCCCTTAATCATTGGGATTTTTATTGGGTGACCCTGAGAGGAAGGGGTTCAAGGAGAGCGGTCGACTATTTGCTCATGTGGGCGCCGGTCGATTTGTAACCGCAGGATATCGGGTCGAGAATAATGGCCTCCAATATCATTGACAACATTTTGCTGAAGGACAGTTTCGAGGGTTACCGTTGCAGTCAGAATCGTTTCCTCACTGGCTGGCGCAGTTGCGATTACATTCCCGCTAGGAGAGATGATGCAGCTGCCACCTACACCGATTTTCTCTGATTCTCGTGTTCGAATAAGGTCACGATGGGCTTTGGGAACATCGCCTGGTCTGACAAGACTGCCAACAGCTATCACGAAACAATTCCCCTGAACGGAGAAGGCTCGCGACATCAGTAAGCCGTTTACAGGGCTGGAATCGGATATATGCCTGGAATATGGCCATGCAGCAATATGGATCTGTGTCCCCTGGGCGATCAAGGCATAAGCCGGGAGGAGCATTGTATGTTCCCCGCAGGATAATCCGCTGATGCGGCCATAATCTCGCTCGTAAACTCCAAGTCCCACACCATCCCCTTCTCCCCAAAACATTCGTTCCGCAAGAGTGGGTTTGAGCTTCCGATGTCGACCGAGAATTTCCCCTTCCCTTCCAATGAAGAGAAGCGTGCAGTATACAGTACCGTTTGTATTGGAATCAAGCTCGACAAGTCCAATAACAACATCGATTCCAGCCTCGCGAGCTGCTTTGCATAAGCGGTCAGTGGTGGGACTGGGGATTTTCACGCCACTGGACAGGTAAGCTGTGACAGCCTGGTTCCACAATGGGGAATGGACCGGGTAGGGATGGAAGAAAGGGTATCCCGGCAGCCAGGTCTCACTGAAAGCTGCAATATCAGCTCCCTTATGAGCTGCTTCTTCAATGAGCTGGCATGCTTTCTCAGTTGAAGCCTCCCGATCAAAGTAAACAGGTGCTGCCTGGATAGCAGCGAGGGTAAATTCTGGAAAGTCTGTCATAATGTTTCTCCTGAATAACTATCAAAATGGTTAAGTCAGCAGCTTTTCCATTAATGCAAGAAACTTCTTTGTATCAACTTTAAGTAACACTTTTACTGGTGCGATATTTGAGTCAGCATGGAATTTCCGAGTGTCCTCAAGATCTTCAAACCATTTCCCGGTTGGTACCGGTATGCTCTGACCTCTACAGGTGCCTTCAGTCGCAACATAAAGTGGGACTTCTTCCCAGGTGTAAATGTCTGGGTCTAATAAATAACCAGAAGCAAGTGCGTCCGGAAAGTACGCTGATTGGGAATATCCAATTGTCTCGAGAAAGCCCTGGAAGTGGGGCAGTGCACCAGCTATGAATGGTGTCAACGGTTTTTTGGCCGTACAAATCTTATCCAGTAGTGCTTGAGGTATATTGCCAAATGCACAAACATCCAGCCCTGCCAGAACGATCGGCCAGCCAGCTCGTACAACGATTTGAGCAGCGTGCGGATCATGATAGAAATTTGCTTCAGCTGCTGGCGTGATATTTCCTGGGCAGTGTACTGCGCCACCCATAATGACCACTTCTTTTACTAAAGCCGCAATTTTCGGTTCTAATAGATATGCCATCGCGATATTCGTCAGTGGGCCAATTGGCATTAAAGTAATTTCGTGTGGATGAGCAAGAATCACATCTATGATCGCTTGAGGAGCAGTTATCGGATTCTCAGGCATTTTTGGGGAGGGTAACGGCATATTTCCCAGGCCATTATCGCCATGCACGAAAGCCCCCAATTCTAATGGTACGCCAAGGGGTTCGCTTGAACCCCGTGAGACGAGTAAATGCTGTTTGCCTGATGCTTCCAGGAGGATTTGAGCGTTCCGTGTCGTATTTTTCACACTCACATTGCCATGTACTGTTGATACACCGATAACCTCAACCTGCTTATCGGTTTCAAAAAGCATCGCCATCGCGACGGTATCATCAATCCCAGGGTCAGTATCCAGCCATATCTTCTTCATTTATCCTCCATTATTTCTATGAAAAATTCATGATTTCCATAATGTCATTATACAAATGAAGTCCTGTAGATTACAAGAAATTGATCATCATCTTGTTCATTTAGTAAAAGCTTTTTTGAAGCACAGAATAATGAGAAGAATGGTTTCCAGTGTTCCCCATGTGTAAAATGCTAATTCTGAATGACATATTCAGGCAATCCTGAGAATTATCTGTTGCTGAAAGGTAGAAACGAACCAACGTCTCCAGAGGTATATGAGTTTGAGCCGCGCATATTTTTCTGTTCCACCACTTCGGTTTTCGAGTGAAAACATAGAAGCAAATCTGGGTTATCGAACAAATAACATATAATTGCAGCATCGAGAAGATCACATTGTCTTTTGAGAGGTGTTATGGTCAATGACTGGGAAAATCCTCAGGTAATCGGGATCAATAAGCTGCCAGCACATGCAGCAGGGCTGCCTTATGCAGGGGAATCTTCAGCTATCAAGTGCGACTTATCCACATCTCCCTGGGTGCTTGACCTGAACGGTTTCTGGGATTTCAAGCTTGCGGCAAATCCTTTCGCTGCGCCTGAGGGTTTCTATTCTATTGAGTTCGACTCTGCAGAGTGGACTAAGATCCATGTGCCTGGAAACTGGATGATGCAGGGTTTTGACAAGCCAATCTACACCAATGTGCAGATGCCCATCCCCAACACACCTCCCTACGTTCCTCAGGAGGAAAATCCTACCGGACTGTACCGCCGAACCTTCGAAGTCCCAACAGAGTGGCGCGGACGTAACACGATCGTCTGTTTTAGCGGAGTCGAATCAGCTTTTTACCTGTGGATCAACGGGCAAAAGGTCGGTTACAGCCAGGGATCTCGCCTTCCTGCTGAATTTGATATCACCAGTTATGTTCAACCTGGAGAGAATCTGATCACTGCTCAGGTGATCCGCTGGTCAGATGGGAGTTTCTTGGAATGCCAGGACCACTGGCGCATGGCGGGAATATTCAGGGATGTTTTCCTTTATTCACTGCCTGAGGTTCATCTCTGGGACGTGTTTGCCAAACCAGTTCTGGACACTGATTACCAGGATGGCTTCCTGAAAGTGAACGTAAAAATCGGTGGCGATGAACATAATGCTGCCGGGTACCGGGTCGAAATTCAGCTATATGATGCTGATCTCAACCCCGTGTTCCCCAACCATATTGGCGATGTAGTGGTTCCTGACCAGAGAAAAATCCTTGCAGTTGAATTAGGCCAGAAGGTGACATCTCCAAATAAGTGGAATCACGAAACACCTTATCTCTACACCCTTGTTGTCGCGCTCAAAGACCGGAAGGGAAAGGCGGTTCAATATTGCGCGCATAAAATTGGGTTCCGTAAAGTTGAGATCAAGAACCGGGAACTGCTTATCAGCGGGAGGAAGGTGTACATCAAAGGGGTCAACCGTCACGACCACCACGAGCGAAATGGGAAATATGTGCCTTACGAGGATATGCTGGCTGATGTGTTGTTGATGAAACGTCATAATTTTAATGCGGTACGCACTTCGCATTACCCCAATGATGCAAGGTTCTACGATCTCTGCGATGAATACGGGCTGTACGTTTGGGACGAAGCCAACCTGGAAACCCATTCGGTCTATGATGTGCTCTGTCATAAGACGGAATGGCTGAATGCTTTCATGGCGCGTGTTGTACGCATGGTGGAACGGGATAAGAATCACCCCAGCGTAATGGTCTGGTCCCTGGGTAATGAGAGTGGTTATGGACCGAATCACGATGCCATGGCAGGTTGGATCCGTGGTTACGATCAGGACCGCATCATTCACTATGAAGGGACAGTCAGCGGATGTTTGGAGAATTACAATAAAGGGCACCTCTCCAGCGACCTGTGCCCACCGATGTATCCTGAGATCTCAGATATGATAGCGTATTCGAAAGACCCGGCAAAAGATCGTCCTTACATCATGTGCGAATACGCGCACGGGATGGGTAACAGCCATGGAAACCTTAAAGAGTATTGGGACGCGATTGAAAATCATCATGGTTTACAGGGTGGCTTTATCTGGGATTGGATCGACCAGGGCTTGATCAAAATGGGTCAAAATGGCCAAGAATACTGGGCCTATGGAGGAGATTTCGGAGATTCTGTCAATGATCGCAACTTCTGTATCAACGGGCTGGTCTTTCCTGACCGCACGCCACATCCAGCATTGGTTGAATGTAAATATCTGTTCCAGCCAGTAGGGATTGGAGTTATTGATTTGCACAAGAGACAGATGGAGATCACCAATAAGTATGATTTCTCTTCGTTTGACGAGCTAACATGCACCTGGGAGGTTGCAGTCGACGGTGAAATCGTCCAATCCGGGGTTCTCCCATTAATTGCCATTGACCCGGGAGAAACCATCCTTCTGACAATTCCGTACACTGAACCGGATCTGTATCCGAGAGCCGAAGCCTTCCTCAACTTGAGCTTCTCTCTCAGAAACAGTACCCTTTGGGCCGACGCCGGATACAAGGTCGGATGGGATCAATTTTTACTACCATTTGTGAATAAAGAACTTATCGTAGAAGAGACATCTGATGATGCAAGAATTAGGGTTGTCGAAGAAGAAACTAAACTGATCATCAGTGATGATTTATTTGGTCTCGAGATTGATAAAACAGCGGGAAGGATCTCAAAATTCCAATATCGTGGTGTGGACCTGATTGCTGCTGGCCCCCTCCTGAACATCTGGCGCGCGCCAACAGATAACGACGGATTCAAGTTCAGAGATGAGATCGATTTTGTTGATGATAGGTTGATGAACCAGTGGATTGAGCATGGCTTTAACCAATTGATCTCCACATGTGAAGAACTGTCATGGAAAGAAGTGGATGGTCACATAGAAATTTTCACAACTCACCAGGTTCTAGGCAAAAACACAGAACATGGTTTCATCCACAAAACCAAATACATAGTCTATAAGTCGGGAGATATATGGACAGACCATCACGTTGAATGCAGTCCCCAGCTGCCCCCGCTCCCCCGAATTGGGTTGATCCTGTCAATGCCAGAGGGGTTTGAGCAGTTCACCTGGTTGGGTCGCGGACCAGAGGAAAGTTATGCTGACCGGAAGGCAGGTGTGACCGTCGGACTTTATGCCGGTTCAGTTAGCGATCAATATGTCCCTTACATCATGCCTCAGGAGAACGGCAACAAAACCGATGTGCGCTGGTCGGCCGTGACCAATAAGGATGGCTACGGCATGATGGCTCTCGGTGGTGCATTGATGGAAACCGGCGTAAGTCATTTCACTGCCAATGACCTATTCATTGCTTACCATACCAACGAACTGGTTCCCCGTGATGAGATCTTCTGGACCCTGGATGCAGCGCAATGCGGCCTGGGGGGAAATTCCTGTGGACCAATGACCCTGCCTGAATATCTGCTCTACCCGGGAGAATATCATTTCTCAGTCCTAATCCGCCCCCTTGGACCTGAACACACCGATATGCGAAAAAGGGGTCGCTCAAGCCTGATCAAGTAGCAATATAGGAAACAAAGAAATAAAGTTGGTTCCAAAACCAACTGCTGGTGTTGTAACCTGGTTTGTAGTGGGTTGCGGTGCCAGGGAAGGGGCAGTATCAGTTTTGGCTTGATCCTGGAAACATTTATTTTGCCATCTGGGAGGATGACCAGTTGATTGAATAATTTGTGCACCCATGGGTGAATTAAGATCAAACCCTTCTCTTCGCTAACCACTCCCGAATTTGAGCCTCATGATCCTCATGAAAATGGTCGAAAAAATAACCCACCGAGAATTGTTGATTGTCAAATTGAACAACACGGTGTGCGTCTAAGACTTCAATCTGAATATTATCTGGAAAAGTTTTCACTATTTCTATCAAGATCTCAAAAACCTGTTTGTTTTCCTGCAACACATCCCCCAGTCTCCGCTCGTGGTTTTGTAAAAAAATCCACACGTTGATTTCATCTGTATCAGTAATTTCTGCTGGCCACGGTGGGTCCAGTGCAGGTATACCCTTAACTGCTGCATCCAGACATAACACATGATCTCTGTGCCAGGTGGTGAGATGTGCCACTAGATCCTTTACCGACCAATCATCGTTTAAACCTGGTTTTCCCATATCTCTCTCATCAATTTGCATCAATAACGATTGCCATTGCCGTTGTTCACTTTTTAGCCATTCAATCAATTCTGTTTTATTCATTCAAACTCCTTAATCGGATCCCTTTATTCTGCATGATGCTAACTAAGAATAACTTTTTTTGATAATGGAGGGCTTTGGTACTCACTAAGGGCGTTTCAATCCTATTGCCTTCATCTTTATTCATTCTTGGTTTCAAACCTCAATATATACAAAAACCGAACCACATCGTTAGGGTTCGGTTCAGGTCTGTGTATGCCGAAGGTGGGAATCGAACCCACATGCCCGAGGGCACACGAGTTTGAAGTCGTGCGCGTCTGCCAGTTCCGCCACTTCGGCTTTGGAGATTCGTATTTTAACCTTTTGTAGTATTTAGGTCAAGCAGACGCTAAACAGAAATAATTTTACGACGAGGTCACTACACCTTTCTGTCTCCTTGAAGACCGTTCGGGTATGATTAACCGGCTTTATTCAGCCAGGATATTCAATTCATTTGGCTGCTTAGGAAGGTTTATGAAATGGAATTAGGCATTATCGGATTTCCTCAATCCGGCAAGACAACTTTGTTCAACGCCCTTACACGCGGGAGTGTTCCAACAGGGATCAGTGGTGATCGACTGGAAGTGCATCGAGCTGTTATTGATGTTCCTGATGAGCGTCTTTATCAACTGGCGGATATTTTCAACCCCAAGAAAATAGTCCATGCGAAAGTAACCTATGCAGACATAGCAGGTTTGGAAGGCAAAGCGTCTGAAAAGGGGATTTCCGGTGCATTGTTAAATACATTATCGCAAATGGATGGTTTTATCCATGTCGTGCGTCATTTTACCAATCCACGGGTACCGCATTTTGCAGGCAGCGTGGATCCATTACGTGACCTGGCTGACATGGAAACGGAGTTGATCCTAAATGACATGATTCTCATTGAACGGAAGTTACAGCGCTTGGAAGCGGAGCGCAAGCGGGGAGGCATTGGGCGGGACATCGGTTTGATCGAGCGCGAAAGTGCTTTGTTTTTGAAATTGCAGGAAATTCTGTCCAACGAAATTCCGCTGCGTAACGAGACCTTTTCAGATGAGGAAGAAAAATTACTTTCCGGTTATGGCTTTCTCAGTCGGAAACCACAATTAATTGTGGTGAACCAATCAGAAGACCAATCCCCAATTGTGGTTGAAACGCCCTATGCTAAAACAAAAGTCATTTGCATACCTGCGGAACTCGAGATGGAAATTGCTCAACTACCACCTGAAGACGCAAAAGTTTTTCTGGCGGAATATGATATTAAAGAACCCAGTTTAATTCGGTTTATAAAACTTTCATACGATCTACTGGACCAACTATCATTTTTCACAGGGGGAGAAATTGATGTGCATGCCTGGACGATCTCAAAAGGGGGGACGGCACTTAAGGCTGCAGGGACGATCCATTCCGATTTAGAGCAGGGATTCATCCGAGCGGAGGTGATATCCTGTGCTGATCTGGTTGCCTTAGGTAGTTTGGCCGAAGCACGTCATCAGGGGAAACTGCGGTTGGAGGGTAAAAAATATATCGTGAATGATGGGGATTATATTCTGGTCCGTTTTAATATCTGATCGCAATGAATGATCAACTATATTTCGTTGACGCTCATCTAAGGCAACGGTAAAATCGAATTCAACATGGCAGATCTCCTGAAGGAACTTAACGCACAACAACAAAAGGCCGTGGCTTCCCCGCCAGGGCCTGTTCTTGTTTTGGCAGGCCCGGGCTCTGGGAAGACCAGGGTATTGACTTTTCGGATTGCCTACCTGATCGCTGCGCTGGGTGTTTCACCTCACCAGATCATGGCGGTCACATTCACCAACAAAGCTGCCCGGGAAATGAAAAATCGGGTTGAGGGTTTGCTTGGGGGCAAGGCAGAGGGGGTATGGTTGGGCACGTTTCACGCCATTTGCGGAAGAATCCTACGGCGTGAAGCATCGCTTCTTCCGATTAATCGTAATTATGTCATTTTTGATTCGGATGATCAGCTTTCGTTGATCAAAAAAGTCATTCGGGAAATGGGGTTGAACACAAAGGATTACAGCCCGCATCAGGTTCATGGCAAGATCAGCAAGGCTAAGAATGATCTGATCATCCCTGAAGAATATATTATATTGAGCCATCGTGATGAAATGATCAAGCTGATCTACATGGCGTATCAGGACTATCTGGTAACCAGCAACGCCATGGATTTTGATGATATGCTCCTGTATACTGCCAGGCTGCTCGAGACACATCCGGAAGTACGGGAGAAATATGCACGACGGTTCCAGCACATCCTGGTCGATGAATTCCAGGATACCAACCAGGCGCAATATTACCTGCTCTATCACCTTGCATCCATTCATCAACACCTCTTTGTCGTGGGTGACGAGGATCAGTCGATCTATCGCTGGCGGGGAGCGGATTATCACAACGTACAGCGTTTCGAGAATGACTTCCCCAAGATGAAAAAGATCCTGCTTGAGCAGAATTACCGATCAACCCAATCCATTTTGGACGCTGCGGTTGCTGTGATCAACGAGAACCCCAACCGGACTGAAAAAGCACTCTTCACTGGTCGCGGAAAGGGGCACGCGATAGTTGTGCAGGAAGCGGGAGATGATCTGGAAGAGGCAAGTTATGTCGTTGATACCATATTACGACAGATTATGCAGAATAAGGCGAAAGAGTCGGATTTTGCAATTATGTATCGAACGAACGCTCAATCCCGCCTTCTGGAGGAGGCTTTCCGGCGGGAAAATATGGCTTATCGACTGGTCGGTACCCAAAGGTTCTATGGACGGCGAGAGGTTAAAGACCTGATCGCATTCCTCCGCCTGATTTACAACCCGCAGGATGAAGTCAGCCTGGCACGGACGATCAACCTGCCGTCGCGTGGCATCGGTGCCATCACGCTGGAAAAGTTACGCAGAAGAGCACGACAAAGCGAATTGAGCAGTGGTGTTGTCCTGCTGGCACTGATGACGGATGCGGGAGATCCTCATCAGGATGCATTGGGGTCAGCGGCTGATCGTTTGAAGCCTTTTGCAGGAATGCTTTCAGAATGGCGAAAAAATCTTGACCAGGAAACGTTAACCGAGTTGTTTGACAGGATCATCGAAGATACCGGTTATGATGGGTATATCAAGAATGAGAGTGATGTGCTTCAGGATCGGTGGGCGAATGTGCAGGAACTCAGGCAGGTCCTTCTGGAGTATGAGGACGCTGGACTGGGAGCTTTCCTCGAAGCGATGGCACTTGTTGCAGATCAGGACACACTGCCTGACAGCCTGGATGCGCCGACGTTATTAACCCTGCATGCTGCCAAGGGATTGGAATTCTTGCAGGTCTTCATCATTGGACTGGACGAATATTACCTGCCCCACAGCCGTTCCAGGGATGACCCGGAAGCGATGGCGGAAGAAAGACGATTGTTTTATGTCGGAATGACCCGTGCAAAGGACAGGCTTTATCTCTTGAGAGCGAACAGACGGCGCAGTCCATACGGGAGCTACGAGACAATGCAGCCTTCGCGCTTCCTTGAAGCCCTGCCGAGGTCTTTGCTCCATGGTAGGATCAGTTCACGACGGCGCAATCGACAGTCATTCGATATGCGAACTTTCCAATGGGATCGCCAATACAGGTCGTATGGAGATAAAAAATCAGAATCACCAACACAAATGATCACCCAGCAGTTCTTCCCCAAAATGCGGGTATCTCATCCTGTCTATGGTGAAGGATTAGTGAAAGCCAGCCGGCTGGAGTATGGAGATGAAACTGTCGAAGTATATTTTGAAGGTTTGGGACTGAAAGCATTGGTGGCTTCGTTGTCGAACCTGGAAATCCTCGAGGATTGAAACCCGAGTCGATCATGAAACAGAATGAGTACAGAATTGGCATACTGCTCGGATTATTATTGATGCTAAGCCTGGCTTGCAGTTTGACATCGCCAACGCCAGCTTCCTGGTCCCGTACGCCGACTGCTCAAGCCCAGGGGGAGACCAGTACTGCGGTGGCATTGACGCAGGCTGCCGTTCGTGAACAGGCCGAAGCAATAGTCACCCCAACGCCGGAGATCACCGAAACAACAGAAACTTCGCTTACTGTAGAGTCTTTCAATGAGATCGATGGTCCCTGGTTGATCTATCCAGGGGATGAAGCTGGGGTCCTGATTGCATTTGACTATGAAGCTGATCAGATAATTAAGATCAATCTACCGGAACCAATCTATACTGCTGACCTCAACCGAGGGTTATCTCCTGATGGAGAAACGCTGATCATACGAGCAGGTTCCCCGGAAAACCTGGATGAATTAGCCCTGTATCAAATCCAATTGCCCGGGGGTGAAATCACCAGGATATCCCCATTACTGTCCCTGTCGCTGCAAAGGGATATAGTCAACAACACAGATGCAGATGCTTTTGAGGTATTGCAAGCTGTAACCCGGGAGGATGGGTTAGCCTGGTCACCTAACAGCCGCTATTTAGCCTTTTCAGCTGCATTGGACAACCAATCAAGTGATCTATACGTTTACGACTTATTAGAAAACCGAGTGGATCGGCTGAACGGGCTATCCACTCAAAATGGCGGATTATTCTGGACACCTGGAAGCAACTATTTGATCTCACAGGAGTTCGGAGAATTCGACCAGGATAACATTAGCTGGCAAGCATTATATGTCACTGGGATTCAGGTCCCGGGATTTGAGAACCAAAATACACTGTATTTCCCATCCTCCGAAAGTCTTGGTGAAGTTTTCCTGGGTTGGCTGAACAGCCAAACATTTATCAGTTACTCACGAACACTATCGGGACTGAATACCCTCAGGCAGATCAATTATGAAAAGGTGGAGGCGATCATCAGTTTTGAGGGCCAGTTTGATAGTGTCTGTTTTGATCCGCAAACGAAGAGGATCGTTTTGGTTATTAAAGAAAGTAATGCAGCAATCAACGAAATGTTAGCTGGTATCTATCTCCTGGAACCTGAAAGCACAGCGATCAGCCTGCAGCGTGCCGGGGATTGGGATGCCTGTACCTGGGATCCAGGGGGAAGGTTCATTATAGAAGGCACACATGGCGTGTTTGTGTATGGAGAAGATGGTGTGGATATCTACTTGCCTGATGAAGGACATGCCAGGCTTGCACCAAGTGGGCATTGGATGGCTGGCTGGGGAGATGGGGTGGATGGTGACACAGGGGCTCGTTTATATCAAACATCCAGCAGTAAACCACTTCAGGAACTCACTGAAGAGCAGATCATAGAGGTATTGTGGCAGCCGGATTCAAAAGGAATTTTCATATTGGGAGAAACATCGCTTTATCATTTGGAATTTCCAGCTTTGGATCTGGAAATTGTTGAGGAGGGTTTATTGGTTGATGGTCCCATACCTTTTATCTGGGTGGAATGATTGTTTTGGCGAGACACCTTTATTTTGGATGCCTATTAAAAACGGCTATAATTAGGTCGATATGAGACCAAAGCCTTCAATGCCCAAGTCAATAGCAGTTCTTGCCCACCCTGACATTCCTGATGCCCTTAATGTGGCCGAAAATGTGGGTGCGTTTTTACTCGATAGAGGCATAAAAGTTCAAATCGGTTCATTGCAGGATGAGGATTTACGCAGCGGCGTTAGAGTAAAAGAATTTGAACTTTTGATCGCGTTAGGGGGTGACGGAACCATGCTGCGCGCCGGGCATCTCTGTGCGCCGGTCGACGTTCCTCTGCTTGGGATCAACATTGGTCACTTTGGTTTCCTTGCTGAATTTAACCCGGGAGGATTGGAAAGAAACCCTTCCAAACCTGTTAGAGGGTAAATTCAGATATGAAGCTCGGATGATGCTGAAAGCCTGTTGTGTGAATGGCGGCGAGGAAAAAGCATCCTTTGATGTGCTCAATGATGTGGTCGTTGCCCGAGGTCAGTATGTCCGGCCTATCGAAGTTGAGGCGTATCTGGATGGCACATATATCATCAGTTACATTGCAGATGGTCTGTTAGCCGCAACGGCAACGGGATCAACAGCTTATGCCCTTGCTGTAGGTGGTCCTATCCTACCGCCTGAACTTCGCAATATCTTGTTAGTGCCAATCGCACCGCACCTCTCAGTGGATCGAGCCATCGTGCTCTCGGAAGGTGCTTCTGTTCTGATCAAAGTTCGCACGAAGCATGAAGCAGTCCTCAGCGTTGACGGGCATGAACCCGTGCACCTCTTGAGTGGAGACAGTGTTCGGATCACTGCCAATAAAAAAACGCTGTATATGGTCCGATTTGAAGACCCAAGCTATTTTTATCGTAATCTGACTTCCCACATGGAAAGAAATCCAATAATAAGTAAACAAGCTGATGACAAATCAAACTAACTCAAACACGCCTTCAGGGGAGCAGGAAATCACGCTGCGCTGCAGTAAATGTGGAAAACCTATCACACCTGCCGAAGCCATTCAAACACCAATTGGTTACCGCTGCGGTGATTGTGTCCGCACACAACAGAAAGTTTTTGACACCAGTAAACCACTGGATTATTTATGGGGATTTCTGATCGCAGTCATTGGATCTTTTTTAGCCAGTTATATTATCAGGATGATCGGATTCTTCACATTTTTATTAGCTCCTGCGGCAGGGGTCGGTATCGCAGAAGTGGTGCGTTTGGTGATCAAGAAGCGCCGCAGCAAACGTTTATTTCAACTGGTTGCAGCAGGAATTATCCTGGGAGGTCTTCCACTCATTCTTCTCTATCTCTCAAACATGGTCCTGGGGCTGCAATCAGGTTCTGGACCAATAAGTTTATTTAGTTTGCTACCAATAGGTTTTCAAATCCTGTACCTTGTACTGGCTGTACCCTCTGCTTATTATCGTTTATCCGGGAACCGACGTTCTTAGGGAGCTGTATCGAAAATCACCTATGTTGACCGACCTGCATATCAGAAATTTCGCAATAATAGATGAACTGAACCTGGACTTTGATCCGGACCTGGTGATTTTTACGGGTGAAACAGGTGCTGGGAAATCGATCATACTGGACGCATTGGAAGCTGTGTTGGGGGGGCGTGCAGAATCAACTGCAATCCGTACAGATACCGATCGGGCGGTGATTGAAGCAACATTCAAGCTGACGCCAGATATCAAAAATCAAGTTCATTCTTTGCTTGAAGCGCAGGACCTGCTTGACAACCCAGAGTTTGTGACGTTAGGGCGCGAGATCCGACTTGAAGGACGCAACACCTCCCGCATCAACGGGCGGGTTGTGACTGCTACTCTGCAGCGGGAGATTGGGGCTTATCTGGTTGATATCCACGGCCAATCTGAGCATCTCTCGTTGCTACATATGCGAAATCACCTGCACCTGTTGGACAGTTTTGCGGATGTGGAAGCGCTTTTAAGCCAGTATCAGGCGTTTTATTACCAGGTTCGTGATGTGAAAGAATCGCTAGAGAATTTGAAGCAGGATGAGCAGGACAAAGCCCGCAGAATTGATATGCTCACTTACCAGATCCAGGAGATTGAATCTGCACAGCTCAAACCAGGTGATGAAGAAGCATTACGGCAGGACCGCACTCGTTTAGCCAATGCTGAAAGTTTGGCGAAGCATTCACAGAATGCATTGATGCTCATCGAAGAGGGAACACCAGATACGCCCGGGATCAGCGAGTTGTTTGGGGAAGTTCTGGAAGCTTTGAAAGGTTTAACCCGCATCGATTCATCGACTGAAAGTTTATCTGAAAGAGGACAAACGACCTTAACGCTGATGCAGGATTTGGCTCTTGAATTACAGGATTATGTAGATGGGATTGAATTCAACCCCAGCTTGCTCAACCGGGTTGAAGAACGTATTGATTTACTTAACAACTTGAAACGAAAATACGGCAGCAGTATTGAAGAAATCCTGACATTTTGTGTGAGAGCCAAAGAAGAGCTGCTGACGATCACACACGCAGAGGAACGGATTGAAGAACTGAAAGTGCAGGAAAAGCAGCTCCTGGTGGAACTTGCTGAGAAAGCAGAAGAACTAAGCAGGATGCGGCGTGAAGCCGGTGAGGCGCTAAGTCGAATGGTGGAAATCGAATTGGAGGATCTGCGAATGGCGGACGCCAGATTTGAGGTTTCAATTAGTTCGCGGTCTGATGAAAACGGATTGCCCTTGTCTGATGGAAAACATGTGGCATTTAATAGCAGGGGATATGATCGAGTGGAATTCCTGGTGGAGACGAACCCGGGTGAGGGACTGAGGTCTTTGGTAAAGACCGCTTCAGGCGGAGAGACGTCAAGATTGATGTTAGCCTTAAAAAATGTCCTTGTTAAAGCGGATAAGGTGCCAACATTGATCTTTGACGAAATAGATCAGGGAATTGGGGGCCGGGTCGGCGTAGTTGTAGGGGAAAAACTATGGAATCTCTCTCGACAGCATCAGGTCATGTGTATCACGCACCTGCCGCAGCTTGCTGGTTTTGCTGACCAGCATTTCAATGTTATAAAGCGACTGAAGGATGGCCGTACCCAAACTGAACTGGTGCAGCTTGAGGGGGGTGCCCGGCAAACAGAATTAGCTCAGATGCTTGGCACAGTGGGGAATGGAACAATGCAGTCTGCGGATGAAATTCTAATAATGGTCAAGAAGCGTAAATCACAGCTCCAAGATCGTTTATAAATAATTGTTGATTTTTCATCTAGATAATTAAATTTGAGGTTAGAATTGGGTTAAGATACGGTCAACCCATTGTTGTGTAGACTGCAATTGAAAGGGAGCTGATATGCCTATTATGAAACATATTTTAGCTGTGGTTCTGGGGGGTGGTCAAGGAAAGCGCCTATATCCCCTGACGTTAATGCGTTCGAAACCTGCTGTACCTATCGCCGGGAAATACCGCTTGATCGATATTCCAATCAGCAACTGTATCAACTCATCCATTTACACGATTGCCGTTCTGACACAGTTCAACACAGTTTCCCTGCACAGGCACATCACCGGTACCTATAATTTTGATTCCTTTCATACAGGCTGGGTTCAAATCTGGGCTGCAGAACAGACTATGGAGCGGATGGAGTGGTACCAGGGAACTGCTGATGCCGTTCGAAAACAGCTATCTGAGATCCAATCCTCTCGCTCGCGTTATGTGCTTATCCTGTCAGGGGATCACCTCTATCGTATGGATTACTCGAAGATGGCCCAGGCGCACTGGGAGAGCAATGCAGATGTGACGGTCGCTGTTCAACCGATAGGACGCTCGAATGCTTCCAGGTTTGGTTTATTGAAACGCGATGAAAAGGGAGAGATCGTTGATTTTGCTGAGAAACCAAAAGATGAACAAGTATTGGATGATTTTGAGTGCCGTGATGATCCGGAAAATCCATACCTGGCTTCAATGGGCATATATCTGTTCAACCAGGAGACACTGGTCAAAATCCTGTCACTTAAATCCAGCGGTACGGAATTTAATGATTTTGGTTATGACATTATCCCTTACTGCGTAAAAAATAAACAACGGGTATTCAGCTACGAATTTTCTGGATACTGGCGAGACATAGGAACTATCCGTTCGTTTTATGAGGCCAACCTGGACCTTACTAGCTTGGATCCGAAATTTAATATCTATGACCCGCATAAACGTATCTATACGCATGCGAGGTTCTTGCCCGGTTCCAGATTGTCAGATTGTCGTTTGAAAGATGTGCTGATCGCTGAAGGATGTAAGATCAAGAACGCGGATATTGAACACGCTGTGATTGGTTTGCGCAGCAACATCGAAAGTGGCGTTTATATTCGAGATTCAATTTTAATGGGGGCTGATTATTATGATGATTCGGGGAGTATACCCATTCATATTGGTGAAAATTGTGTCATAGAAGGTGCGATCATCGATAAAAACGTCAGGATGGGGAATGATGTGACGATAAAATCGTTTCCCAGAGGAACTGAATTTGACAAAGACCTGTATTCCGTCAAGGACGGGATTGTGGTGGTGCCAAAGCGGACGATCTTGCCTTCTGGTACTTATCTTGGGCCAGACGGGTAGGTTGGAGTGAGACCTTCAGGTCGAATGTTTGATATTTTATCCCGTCTCCAAAATTAAGTTGTGTCGTGAAATTTATGAGCTCTTGTCGGGCTAAAGCCCTCATTCCCAAAAGAATTTTATCCTTTAGGAGTGAGACCTCGTGAATGCGAAGTTCAGGCCGAATAATTATGTATTTCTGAATATATTTATTATCTGTGGAATTCTAATTCTCAAAATCAAATTCAATAACTGGATATGACTGCCAGCAATCATTCATCCACTCTTCTCCCTTTAAACCAATATAGTATTTATAGGAAGAATATTTCCACTCCTCAGGGTGGCTTACATATCCATGCTTGACCGGGTTGTAATGGATGTAATTAAATCTTGTCCAGAATTCTTCTTCATCTCTGATTATCCGATCCCAGTAATTATGCCAAATCTTTCTTTGTGGACAGTTATCTAACAGGTTAATTTGACGTGAGGTTGCGCCATGTAAATGATTAATGAATTTTGAAATTATTTTTGAGTATTTGAAGAAGCACAGGATATGGTAGTGATCGTCAAGGAGTATATAAGCCTTTATTCTTGCATCGAATTCTTTTGACAGACAAAGTAATTTCGAAATCCAAATTTCCTTAGCTCTTTCATTCTTTAATGATTTTTCCTTCCCTAATGTATGGGCGGTAATGAAGTACCATGAATTGTCAATAAAAAGGTGTGGGGGGTGATGAAGTGGGCTTTTCATATTAAGAACTTCTTTTAACAGAATTGGTTGAATAATAACATGATGTAGGAATGTTGGAGCTTATATGTATCTAAAAAGCAATTATCGGGCTATAGCCCTCACTCCATTAAGTAAAAAAAGGAGTGAGGCCTCGTGAGTGCGAAGCTCAGGCCGAACCTTTCCGAAGAATACTCACTTGTATATTATGGGAATAAGGTCTTCGGATTTTGTGATGTTTTCCATTATGACCTGATCCACTGATCCGATATAATACTTTCCATGCGAACTTACCTGGAGTGCTATCCCTGTTTTATACGTCAAGGCGTCGAAGCAGCCCGAATGTCTGGTGCTACCCAGGCGCAGGAAAAATCCATCGTGCTGGAAATCCTGGAAATGCTGCTGGTTATCGAAGACGGGGCAACACCACCAGTCATTGGCACAAAGGTCCATCAGATCATCCGTGAGATTACCGGCAATCAAGACCCCTACAAACAGGTTAAGGTAGAAGCCACAGAAAAAGCTTTGGGTATGCTGCCTGAATTACGGTCAATCATCGATACATCAGAGGACAGGTTAGGTACAGCGCTCCGTCTGAGTATTGCCGGGAATATCATCGATTTTGGCCCCAACTCGAATTATGACCTGTGGGAAATCATAGAACAGGTGCTGACTCAGGATCTGGCAATCAATGATACTGAAATCCTGTTAAATCGCTTACAGGAGGTTGATTCAGTGTTGTTCCTGGCAGATAATGCAGGTGAAACTGTATTTGACCGGCTGTTAATTGAGGAACTTCAAAAACCAGTCATCTATGTCGTGCGGGGAGGGCCGGTTCTCAACGACGCAACTTTGGAGGATGCGGTCACGGCTGGGATTGATCAGGTCGCTGAAGTGATTGACAATGGAGCTCGCGTCCCTGGAACAGTCTTGACAATGAGCAGCAGGGTTTTTCAGGAGACCTTCAACCAGGCAGAATTGATCATTTCAAAGGGGATGGGGAATTATGAAACACTTTCAGAAGTGAAGGCCCCTATCCTATTCTTGCTGCGTGTGAAATGTCCTGTTATTGGGGTGGATGTGAGTGCGCCGAAGGATAGTGCAGTAATTAAGAAAGGATTGGGTTTCTGAGATCCAGATAGTATTTTGATCAAATTCAGATATAATTATCGGGATTTTGCGTCAATTATCATGATTATTGACCCTAAGATAATCTAAGGGTCATTTTTTTATCGTGTTGTATGATTCGTACTTAATTAGAAATTTGATTGGAGTTATTACATGGGCGACGAGATGATGGCAACGGCAGCAGGTGAACCTGAAAGCGTATCTATTTCATGGCATGCTTTGAGCAGCACGGATGTCCTGGAACAGCTTGAAACAAGGACAGAATCAGGACTCAGCAGTGAGGAAGTTCAATCTCGCCAGGAAAAATTTGGCCTAAATGAATTGGAAGAAGCACCTCCAACGACTTTTTGGGAGATGCTGTGGGACCAGATCAACAGCTTTGTAATTTACATGCTGCTTGGCGCAGCGATCATTTCAGCGTTATTGGGCGACTACACCGAAGCGATTGCTATCATGGCGATTGTTGTCCTGAACGCGATCATGGGCATTATTCAGGAAAGCCGGGCTGAGGCTGCTCTTTCTGCCCTGAAGAAATTGGCCGCCCCTGAAGCAAATATTGTACGTGATGGGCATCGCATATCTGTGCCTGCCACACAGCTTGTTCCCGGGGATATCGTTTTCCTTGAAGCTGGGAATTTCATCCCGGCTGATGTTCGTCTTTTGGAAGCAGTTAATTTAAAAATTGATGAAGCTTCTCTTACGGGTGAGTCCGTAGCGGTCGACAAAAACGCCCAAACACGTTTGGAAGAGGACATTCCATTGGGGGATCGCCGTAACACTGCATTTATGGGGACGCTTGTAACGTATGGACGCGGTAAGGGTGTTGTGGTCAGCACGGGGATGAATACCCAGTTGGGCATGATTGCTACGATGCTTCAGAGAGTTGAAGATGAACAAACCCCGCTACAACGAAGGCTTGATGAATTGGGGAAAGTGCTGGGCTGGGGTTCCCTGGCGGTTTGTGGGCTTGTCTTTGTCATTGGTGCCATCCGGTTTATATTGGAACCGGGGACAGCAGGTGTTTTCAGTCAGGCTGCGCTTGAACGATTCACTGAACTGTTCATGGTTGCAGTCTCATTGGCTATCGCAGCAGTACCTGAAGGCCTGCCTGCGGTGGTGACAATCAGTTTGGCGCTTGGGATGCGTGAAATGGTTCGCCGTCATGCGCTGATCCGGAAGCTTTCTTCTGTTGAAACTTTGGGTTCTGCCACAGTGATCTGTTCAGATAAGACAGGGACACTGACACAGAATGAAATGACAGTCACACGTCTTTGGGCGGATGGTGAGTTCGTGGGTGTTAGCGGCAGTGGGTACGCACCGAAGGGTGATTTCACGCAGGATGGAAAAGTGGTCACACTGGAGGATTTTCCGGCTGTCAAAACAGCCTTGTGGGTCGGCACCCTGAACAATGACTCTCAGCTCGAACATGCTGGTGAGCAAGCCGGACTACAAACTTACAGGATGATCGGTGACCCCACTGAGGGTGCCATCCTGGTGGCGGCATTGAAGGCAGGAGCTTCGGCAAAAGCGCTTAATGCTGCTTATCCACGCAAGCAGGAAATACCATTTGACTCTACCCGGAAACGAATGGTGACGGTTCATGCTGTGGAAAAACCGGAAAAAGAGGATATCTCACCACTCACAAAAGAGGATGGAAATCGGGAATGGCACATTGTTGCCGTTAAAGGCGCGCCGGATGTCGTGCTGGATTTATGCTCTCATGTTCAAACACTCAAGAATGGTGATGCAAAGCTGACAGAGGAACGACGCAAGAAGATCCTGGACGCCAACGATACAATGACAGGTGATGCACTGCGTGTGCTTGGCGTTGCTTACCGTATGGTTCCCGTCCTGCCAGAAGAGATAAACAGCGATGAGCTTGAGAAGGACCTGACCTTTGTTGGGTTGATTGGCATGATCGACCCGGCGCGTATGGAGGTCAAAGAAGCCCTTAATACTGCTCGGGATGCAGGCATCAGAACGATCATGATCACCGGCGATTACCCAAATACAGCCAAGGCGATTGCCGAGGAAATTGGCCTCCTGCAGCCCGGAAGACAGGTGGTGACAGGATCAGTCTTAAATGAACTATCCGATGAAGAGATGGTCGATAACGTCAAGGTCACAGATGTGTATGCCAGGGTGAGTCCTGAGCATAAAATGCGCATTGTTGATGCACTGCGGGCCAATCATGAAGTTGTTGCCATGACAGGTGATGGTGTGAATGATGCCCCTGCGATTAAACGTGCTGACATTGGTATTGCAATGGGTATCACCGGCACAGATGTGGCAAAGGGCACGGCTGACATGGTCCTCACGGATGACAACTACGCCAGCATTGTGTCGGCGGTTGAGCAGGGTCGGGTGATCTACGCCAATATCAGGAAGTTTGTGTACTACCTCCTTTCCTGCAACGTTGCCGAGATCATGATCATTTTCCTGGCAACCTTGTTTGGTTGGCCTGTCCCACTGACTGCCATTCAGCTATTATGGTTGAACCTGGTGACAGATGGCGCACCGGCTCTGGCTTTGGGAACAGAACCAGGAGACCCTGATACGATGGACCAACAACCAAGGCCAACCAATGAATCGATCATAAACAAGAACATGGCAATTGGGATTATCGTACAGACCATCGCCATCACAGCAGTGACCTTGGGTGCGTTTGCGATCGGGCGATTTGTTGATCCAGAACATATTGAATTCGCTGAAACGATGGCTTTTGTGACCCTGAGTATCTCTGAGCTGTTCAGAGCTTATACGGCACGGTCTGAGTTCTACCCATTGCTGAAGATAGGCATTTTCAAAAATAAACTGATGAATTGGGCGGTGCTGGGTTCACTTGTACTGATCATCATGGTGCTGTATGTGCCTTTCTTCCAGCCAATTTTCAATACAGCCCCATTGGGATTTGAACAATGGATTGAGATCTTACCCCTTGTATTAATTCCTTCTGTTGCAGCAGAATTGACCAAGCTCGTGCTTAGCAGGCGGATGAAGTCAAAACAGGGAAAGGCTGCATAATTCAATTTGGCTCATAATAGATTAAGAAAGGTGCCACTTCTGGAACCGTTTTCCAAAACAAAACCCCCGGGATTTTTCAAATATCCCGGGGGTTTCAACTTATTTTTAGTATCCGGATTATAACATATGGTCTCAAATAATCAGTATTTTTCCACAGGTTATCCACCATTTTTATGAAGTTGGGGATAACAGGTGGATAAAACTGTTGATAAAAACATGTGTAAAGGTTGGATGAAAAACTCGTTTATAATTCGTTTAGGTTTTATATCTCAGTGAGATCCAAAGAAAAAAGAAGATTGAAAGAGCAGGTCTGAATGGATAAATTTATTGCTGTGGCAGGTAATATTGGCGTGGGAAAATCAACCCTTGTGAAGATGATTAGTGAGTCCTTAGATTGGAGGCCATTTTACGAACCGGTCACAGAAAATCCTTACCTCGCAGATTTCTACGAGGATATGCAGACCTGGGCATTCCATTCGCAGATCTATTTTCTCACGAGACGGCTGCGGATACATCGCCGTCTGATGAGCATGGAAGGTTCGGTCATCCAGGATCGCAGTGTTTATGAAGACGCAGAAATCTTTGCCCACAACCTATACCTGCAGGATGCTATAGGCGAGCGTGATTACAGCTCTTACCGGGAACTTTACGAGGTTCTGGTTGAATTTCTACCGCCACCTGACCTGGTTGTCTATTTGAGGGCTTCAGTGCCTACGCTTCTGAACCGCATATCCATGCGTGACCGCTCATATGAACGCACGATCAGCGCAAGCTATCTGGAAGATTTAAATGAGTTATATGAGAGCTGGGTGGAGCATTTTGATCTGTGCCCGATTTTGACTGTTCCATGTGATAACCTGGATTACGTTTCAAAACCCCAGCACCTTACTCTAATTGTGGAGAAAGTACGCGACATTCTGATGGGGAAGGAAGAGGTTCGTTTCTAGATACAATTCACCAGTGCAAACATAAAGATAGATTCAAGTATTTCACTGTCCTCAGGCATCATGAAATACCAAGCAGGGCAGATTCGATTAGTAAGAAGAATCAGTGCTTCTGTAATTAACTTTCTTGTTCTACTTCTTCTTGAGGTTTTGTCTCTTCACCGCGCTGAGTGACCGTTAATTTGATAGCTGTACGTATTTTGCCATCGATGTCAACATCAACAAATTCTGGGACACAAACGATATCAATCTCATCATTTACAAGATAACCCCTGGCAAGGATGACGGCTTTTATCGCTTGATTGATTGCACCAGCACCTATTGATTGAACCTCAGCGAAATGTCGCTCACGCATGACACCTGCGATTGCCCCAGCGACAGCAGCCGTCCGGGAGTTTGCAGAAACTTTGATGATGTTCATAACCTGCTCCCTTGTTGAGTAGTTGCGGGTTCGAAGTTAATGTTCTAATTGTGAAAACGGGGGCACATTTTTGGGTGATTCAATTCTACAGGATTTTCTTGCATGAATCAAGATTGGGTTTTGAGGGAAATTAAAAGTTGTTTTAATGTTTCCCGATGATTTTTGATTCAATTATTATTTAATTCTTTGCTTGCGTTTGATATTGAGTTCGAAAATCAGATCAGAGATGGGTTTGATAAACACGATAGCGTTTATAAATCTTGCCGCCCATGCGCTCTGCAAGCATGGGGGTTTTGGGGTTATCTGCAGAGGTCAAAGAGAGATCAGCCCAGGTGTATCCCTTTTCTTTGGCTCGTTTTGCCAATTCTGAGAACAGCATCAAGCTGACACCCGTCCCCCAGTATTCAGGCAGCACCAATACACTTTTAACCGCTAAACATGTTGGCTGAATGCGGGAATGCTTGAGCATTTTGAGCAGGTCCCATGGGTAGCGCAGTCCATTTACATTGTGTAACACCTCGTTCAGGTTGGGGATCCCGGGAAAAAAACCGACCGTTTGGTCACCTACATCAGCAAAGAGGATCAGGTAAGGATCCGCATACTTCCTGAAAGGTTCCAAAGAGTCCTCCAGGGCATCACGATCCCAACCTACATAATCAACCAGGTGAGCCAGGGCTTTATTCAGGAGAATGTGGATCCGATCTGCTTCCTTTTCCCATTCATCCAACCTTGCCTCCCGGATCACCGCTGTACCGCGGGCAGCAGCTTTTTCTGCCAGCTTATGGAGCAACCGGAGTTCTCTTGTGTCCTCTGTGATGTCCGCTTCATACGCGATATTATCCGGCCGGTAAGGCTCGAAGCCGTGACTGACCACCAGCTTTTCGTAATAGTCGGGCGTATGTCCGCAGTTAATTGCTGGAGGGCGGTCGCGCCCTTCGATCAGGACGCCGTAAGAAGAGTCATAATCCTGGTGGAAAGGACCAACCATACGTGAAAGCTGACGATCCCGCAACCAGGTTTTCGCTGTTACGAATAATTTATCCGCCACAGCCTGGTCATCAATACACTCAAAAAAACCAAACATGCCGTCATTGAGCTTTCGTGAGGTGTTGGAAGAGTGGTCAACAGCAGCCATGATCGTCCCGGCTGGCTTGCCATCCTTGTAGGCGATGAAAAAATCAGCTTCACCATGATTAAAAAATGTTCCCTTTTTCGGATTAAGCTGTTTCATCCGTTCAGGTACCAGAGGAGGAACCCATAATGGATCGTCTTTGTATATCTGCCAGGGGAAGGTGGCGTAACGGCGGCGTTGAAACCAATTCCTAACTTGTTTGATGACAATTTGATTCATTATTACTCCTCAAGGAACTGTTTTTCCTGGCGTCGAATCTTCAGTTTATTAACAACATCATGGTGTTCTTTTCGCGACATGGGGTAGAAGATCGCAAAAATGATCCCACCTAATAAAAGGACAGCAGGGATTGGTCCAACAACGATCCGGATGCCGTTGATGGTTGACTGCGGCTGTACAGCAGCGTTTGGTATGTAGCCGCTGAAATCAAGCACAGCCAACGCAAGAGGGATAGCGATGGAATTTGTTGTTTTGCTCGCCAGGGTGACCAGGCTGTAAAACATCCCTTCATGCCGTTTGCCTGTCTCAAATTCATCCACTTCGATGGCATCGGGGATCATTGCCCAGGGGAGGACATGTGCGGCACCCACACCCAGCCCCGCCAGGAAGCACAACGCCAGCAGGTAGACGATTGAACTGGATGCGCTGACCGTGATCAATAAAATCTGGACGACCGCCCAAAATCCGATACCGTAAATATACGCCATCCGTTTGTTGAATTTCTTTGATATCCAATCCCAGAGGGGCAGCGAGATGATGGCTGTGACAAAAATAGTTGCCATGATCACCTCAGACATGCCCTCGCGCTGGACCACATATTTGATGTAATAAAGTAAATTTGCCTCAATGATATGCACGGCTGTCCAGGTGAACAGGTAAATCACGGCACTGAAAACAAACGGGCGGTTTTTTAAGGCAGATTTCAAGGATGCCAGCAATTTTGGCTGTTCCATATTAGCGAAGTAGGGTTTCTCTCTGGTCCCAAAGAACACGAAATACAGGGGAACAAATGATGCCACACCGAAAATGATCCCCATGAGGAGGATATTCCCGGAATTTTCCGGGGACATCTGACCGATGATCATCATTGGGACAACAAATGAGAGCAATCCGCCGAGAATTGAGAAGAACATGCGGTATCCCGTAAGCTCAGTGCGCTCATCATAATCTTCAGTCAATTCCGGTGTGAGGGAGAAATATGGCATCCCAACGAAAGTGACTGCGGCATCATATAAGATAAACATAATGGTGTAAAAAACAACCAGGGCTGTTTGGGATTTAAGGGGAGGTATCCACCATAATAAGGCAAAGAAGATACCGTATGGAAGCGCGCCAAAAAGCAGAAATGGACGACGTCGCCCCCACCGGGAACGGGTTCGGTCTGATAGGTATCCAACCAGGGGGTCATTGATGTAATCCCAGCTCTTTCCGATGAATAAGGCGATTGCGGCAACGGCAGGTGCGATGCCGACGACATCGGTCATGAACATTGGGAAATATGCAGCAACGATTGTTGAAGTCATGCTGAAGCCGATATCACCAAAACCATAAATAATTTTTGTAAGCCGGGAAAGTTTTTTCATATGTTCTTCCTTTATGAAAGTTGGACGGATCTTGTGGCTCAAGCAAAATCCCCTTGATCGGGGATTTAACCCATTCAAGGGGAAATTATAAGCGAAATTAGCATATCAGGCTTATTATCGGCTGTTGAAGGGTTTGAACTGGTTTTAGTGCTTCAACTGCCTTAAATGTACATCGGTCTTTAGGCAGCCTCTTCAGCACCTGGAAGTGATTTCTTCTCAGCACGTTTTCGCTTACGCTCTTGCCGACGCAATTTTAGTCCTTCAACAATCTCGTGGTGTTGTTTTCGGGTGAGGGGATAAAAGACTGCCATCATGATCCCAGAGAAGAGGAGTAATGCAGGCAGTATTCCGATAACAAGGCGGATGCCCATCAGCGCACTTTCCGGCTGAACGACATTTTGTCCTTCCTGGAAATTCGAAAGTTGTAAGATCAATAATCCCGCAGGTTGGGCAATTGCCATACCAACCTTCCCCAACAGGGTGATCAAGCTGTAGAACATACCCTCATGCCTTTCGCCTGTATGCCATTCTTCCCATTCAATGGCATCCGGGATGATCGCCCAGGGTAAAACCTGCGCAGCACTGACGCCGATCCCTGCCATAATGCAGAGTATCATGATCAGCCAGAAAGGTGTTTCAGGGGTCATGAAGATCAACACCATCATGACAACAGCCCAGAAGACGACCCCAATGATATAGGCATAACGTTTGTTCCAATGCTTTGAAACCCAGTTCCAAATGGGTAAAGCAAAAATGGCGGTGACAAAAATGCTTACCATGATGATCATGCTTTGTGTTTTTCGCCCAAGGATATATATAATAAAGAATTGCAGATTTGATTCAACGACGATAATGGTCATCCAGGTGAACAAATACATTAATGCGCCGAATACAAAAGGTCGGTTCTTGAAAGCAGACTTCACAGAAGGAAGGAATTTAGGCTGGACTTCTTTTTGGTATTCTTCTTTTTCCTTTGTCCCGAAGAAGACAATCAGGTAACCCGTTGCGGCAATCACGGCAGCTACCGCGCCCATGATTGTAACCCCTTGTTTGGAAGCTTGCGTCCAATCGTTTCCAATGATGAGTAATGGCAGGATGTAAGCTGTCAGACTGCCGATGATGTTGAACATCATCCGGAAGCTGGTCAGTTTTGTCCGTTCGTCATAATCATCGGTCAATTCTGGTGTGAGAGCGAAATAAGGCATATACACAACGGTTGCCAGAATTTCATAGATCACATACGCTGCGGAATAATAGACTACCAGCCACGTTTGGCTCAGATCTGGACTGAGCCATAATAAGATGAATGAGAGACCGAAAGGAATTGCGCCAAACAGCAGGAAGGGTCGGCGGCGTCCCCATTTTGTCCGCGTACGATCTGACATGTGTCCAATGATGGGGTCATTGATAAAGTCCCAACTGCGTCCGATCATAAATATGATAGCGACTAATCCGGGGGGCATACCGACAACGGTAACCATAAATACCGAGAAAAATGCGGTAATAATGGAGTTGTTCATACTGAAGCCAAGGTCACCGACGCCGTAGAGCAGCTTTGTTATTAGGGGAAGTTTTTCATTCTTTTCCATTAGATTAACCTCTCTTTGAACTGATAATTGCCTTTAATACAACACCTGATATACACATAAGTTATGAATAATGATTCTGGTGTCCATGAGCTTTTGGGACATTTTAATCAAATGATTTTCTTCTGACAATCTGCACATTCGAAAATTATTTAACAGGGTTGTGATTAATTAAAAATGATTGTAACATCATAATCCAAAAATTCAAAAACACGAAAATCGGATAATTCTGGTGTCATGAAAGTTTTGGGTCAATTCTTGGTTTCATTAAAACACAATCCCCCCGATGAGGGGGGAGAATGCTGTTCTATTTCTTTACACTTATTCTTTAATCGTTCCCACCACCATTTTGGCGACCGCCTGCCCAAAAGGGACGTCCGTCTTGATCGCGCACACGGATTGTTTGACCACTACCATCGTTAGTGATCTGAATCACTTCAAAGGAGTCACCTTCATAGAAGCCTGTAATTTTCAGGTCATCTCCTGAAGAGAGTGAAAATCCCTTTTCATTCAGGAAGCTTAGAACACGACCTTCAACTTCTAGCAGAGAGCCATCAGTAAGTTCAATGACCAGGATTTCAGGAGATATGGAGACGACAGTACCGTTCAAAGTGACCTGGTCGTCCACTTCAGCCAGACCGACGCCAAAACCTTCCCCCTGCATTTCATTTGGCTGTCCACCTTGTGCATTGCCTGATCTATTCTCTTGTCCATTGGAACCCCTTTTGATTTTAAAGCCATCTTCAGGATGTTCACCATCACAGTCAGTCATCCCCTGATCGTGATTCTGTCCATGCTTGTAGATGAAGTTTTCAACGTTTCGATTTCTTGATTGATTTTTGTATTGATTCAAATTACCGTCATCTGCATCATCAGAAAGGGAATTATTCAGCGCAAGAGGTTCACTCTCATCACTTTTTGCGAGTGTCCGATTGACCGCACCGAACACCAACAATCCGAACACGATTGCCAAAAAAACACCAACAAAGATTTTCTTTACCATTTTTTACCTCTATTCTTTAATTATTGATTTTTTATTAGAAAGGTTGATCAAGCTTGTTCAAAATTAATTGATACTGTCTTTTCGTAGGAGCCTTCTTGCGATCTGTGAAACATTTTCCTTGAGATATTGACTATCCATTTCCAATGTAGTGCAATATGAAGAATGGCTGTAATGGTCATCAGCACACCACTCCAGGTATGGATCAGATCCCAGGTTGTTTTGTTGAAGAGAAAGACAGTGCTGACTGGACCGCTTTCGACAAAGATCAGAAAATACACACTGGAGATCGCACAGATCACAAAACTTATTCCAATGACAGCATCTAACGCGATGTTATAGTTCAATCGCTTGCCGAAGCCTTCTCTTTTCCCGAGAATCACCTGCCATGTGCGCTTAATTGTCCCTGTGATCCATCCCCAATGGATCAAGATATGTACAACAGCTGCCAGGATCATTGCCACACCAGACCAGGTATGGATGATATCCCATGTATGTCGGCTGAAGATAACGACACGAGCAAAATTCAAATTTCGTCCTCCTTGATAGCCACCTATTGGAAAAGCGAGAAAATATAGGCTGGACAATAATGCCACGACTGCACCTAAAGCCAGCATGGCATCGATCCACCAATTCTGGCTTAATTTTGGGGTTAATGAAGCGTTTTTCTTGATCATTTTTTTCTCCGTGATTTGTTTTCAAGTTCAATTGTAAAAGACTGACTTGTAGAAAGAGTGGAGGAGATGTGAAGGATTTGTGAAGATGCCCCATAATGAATTGTGAAGGCTATAATATTCTTATGTCCAAAGTTTTGATCATTGAAGATGAAAAAGAGTTATCCAGTGTGTTAAAGGCATATCTCGAGCGTGCAGGATTCGATGTGTTGGTCGCCGATCGTGGTGATCAGGGGATCGATCTTTGGCAGGCAAACAAGCCAAACATGGTGTTGTTGGATCTAAACCTGCCGGGGATGGATGGCATTGATATCGCCAGGAGAATCCGCCAAACGGATGACACTCCCATCATCATAATTACGGCACGAGTTGATGAGGTCGATCGACTATTGGGGTTGGAGTTGGGTGCTGATGATTACATCACAAAACCCTTTTCTCCACGGGAAGTTGTCGCCAGGGTCAAAGCCGTTTTACGCCGTGTTGAGAAATCATCAGAAAGTCAAATAGATAAGATCAAGCATGCTGATCTCGAAATTGATCCAGAAGCATTTTTAGTCAAACTGTCTGGAAAAGTGATTGACCTGACACCTACAGAGTTTTCTCTATTATTTACCATGGCACAGCATCCTGGCCGGGTTTTTTCGCGATTACAATTATTAGAAGCTTCACAGGGAGTTGCATTTGAGGGATACGAAAGAAGCATAGATGCGCATATCAAGAACCTGAGAGCAAAATTGGGGGATGACCCTCGCAATCCAGGCTATGTAGAAACTGTATTCGGTGTTGGTTATCGGTTTAAACAGGATGTTTAGATGAGTATGCGCTGGCGTTTGCTGGGTTCATTTTTGTTGGTTATCATTATTGCCCTGGGAACCGTAGCTCTTGTCACACGTTATACAACCGAGCAAGAAGTTGTGAGCTTTCTGGGTTATGGCGGACAGGTCGGACTTGAGAATTTATCCGATTCTTTAGAGGCATATTATGCTGAAGCTGAAACCTGGGAGGGCGTGGAGTCTGTTTTTCGACCGGGCTCTGGGCGAGGTAAGGGACCTCAGTCTGGCAATAATTCAGCAATAGGCAATCATGTCCTTGCTAATGAGTCTGGAATGATCCTTTATAGCCCAAATTCTTCTGATGTGGGAACAACTTTGCCGGGTTCAACTTTATCGAATTCAATCTCTCTAAACGTATCTAGCAATGTTGTAGGTTATCTATTTCCAGAAGGTGGAATACCAGAATTACCAGACAATTTTGATTCATTACTCGTTGACCGTGTCAATCGTGCGATGTTTATTGCGGCATTGATCTCCGGAGGGTTGGCGATTTTGCTTGCACTTATTTTGGCAGCGATCATTCTAAGGCCGGTTCATGGTTTAACCACTGCAGTTGAGAAATTAGCCGATGGGGATCTTTCTCAGCGCATCTCAATACAGGGGAAGGGTGAGATCAGGACTCTCGGTGACGCATTTAACAACATGTCCCAATCCTTGCAAGAAGCGGAATCACGCCGGCAAGGGTTAACTGCCGATATCGCTCATGAATTGCGCAATCCATTAGCGATTTAGCGAGCCCATTTAGAAGCTCTCGAAGACGGTCTCTATCCTTTGAACCGTGAGAATCTTGAATTGATCACTGAGCAGAACCAGAAGTTGACCTGGTTGGTTGAGGATTTACGCACCTTAGCTCTTGCTGATACCGGTGAATTAGCATTGAACAGACACATGGTTGATCTGAGACAAATGTGTTCAGAAGTAATAACGAGATTTGAGCCGCAGGCAGTCAGAAAACAGATTAATTTATCAGCTGATTGTCAGGGTGATCCATTATTAATCAACGCAGATGAAAAAAGACTTCAGCAAATTCAGGATAACCTGCTCCAGAATGCTCTGCGATACACGCCAAATAGGGGGAAGATCAGTTTATCAATCCAGAATAAAGGCAATCGAGTAGAGCTGCACTTTTATAATAACGGTCCAAAGATCCCTGAGAATGAGATGGCTCATCTGTTTGAACGTTTCTACCGGGGTGATAGAGCTCGGGATCGGGCAAGTGGTGGCACCGGTTTGGGTTTATCCATTGCCAAGGAACTGGCAGAAGCACATGGTGGCAAACTCATAGCCGAAAACCATCCAGATGTTGGAGTAACTTTTATTCTGATATTGCCAAAATGAATCAGAACAAACCCTAGAAAAAGTCAGGTGTCTTGAAAGAAGATTACAGGCTAGCTTGATTCCTATGAGTTTTCACTTTCTTAGAAAATACAAGCAGAATAAATGGGATGACAAGCAGGTTGATCCCAAATAGGATCAAAAAAGTGCTGCTGAAGCTGGCCCGGTCTACCAGCATCCCGCTCAAGGCCATCCCGATCCCCTGCCCGACATTCGTAAATGCCATCAAAATCGAATACATGGATGCTGCGATACGCGGGTCAACAAAGCGCATGGCAACAGCAAAGTATTCCGTCTGATATGTCCCATAGGCAACCCCAAAGAAAATAACCATGGCAATCGCCAGAGGCAACCCAAAGCTGGGTGAAATGAGGAATGCCAGAGTCAGAAGGGATGCACTCAATAGTATGACACCGACCAACAATGCGCGTTTAGCATGAAATTTTCGCATTAGCCATCCGCCGACAATGCTGCCCCCCACAACGCCTGCGCCCCATATTGAAGTAATCAAGCCAGCCGTGGATAGGCTGATTCCGAATTGGCTTTCCAGATAAGGATTGACAAGCTGGTTGGCTCCCAGGATGATCAGGAACATCAGCAGCCCCAATCCGCCAGCTAGAAATGTGGTTTTGTTGAAGGCTTTGAAAGCAGTCCAATCAAAGCGCTTCTCGATTTTCCGTTTAGCTTCTTTGACAAATAATACAAGAGGAAAGGGCAGGAGGGTCAACCCGGCCAGCACCCAGAAAACAGATAACCAGGAGACATTCTCTGCCAGGAATCCCACCGCAGAAGCTGCAACAATGGAACCCACAGCGCGTCCGCCAACCATAAAACCCTGGATCGTACTGTGTTCCTCCTGGGGCGTTGTGTCCAGAGCCAATCCATCGGTACAGGTGTCATACAGCGCCATTCCCAACTGCAGGATGAATGCCACAGCTACATAACCCCAGAAATGCTGGCCAGGATCAACGAGAGGTGCCACTATAAGGCATACGATCTGAACCAACAAACCAATTAAGATATAAGGTTTTCGATGGCCCATTCCGAAAAGGTTTACCTGATCGCTGAGAATACCCAGGCCTATCTTGAGAATAAAAGGGATCAAAGCGATGAAGCCAAATATCCCTACATCGGTCATCTGCAAACCATTTTCCAGCAGATACAGGGCATTAAGTGCAGCGAAGAACCCCAGGATCGTTCCCTGAGTAAAATAAAGAGATCCGAATGTAAGGTATCGAACGAATTTACTGCGAGGCATGATTTCTCCTTATGATAAAAAATGATTATTATCTTAGATCAGATCCCCTTGTTCAACGGGTTCATCAGTAAGCAGAGAATGTAATTTATCGAAAATTGTTCTTGAGGTTTGGTCAATGCTGATTGGCGTGACAGAGACTTTCTTGTCGACCAGGATGATCCGAAGATCAAAATCTTCCTCAAGTTTATCCAGGTCATAGCGGATTTCATACCCCATTGGACCTCGGTCAGAAAGAGAATCTCGTCTGGACGGTTTTGGACAATAGTACCTCTGACGGGATTGACGCGTCAGTATACAGGGAGTCTCCTGTGTGGCACCTTGAGGTATATCCAGTTTGATGATATCCACATCTTCTGGCAGCCCGTACTTCATAATATTTTGGGCAATTTTCCATGTAAAATAGCCCGCAATGTTGAAATTGACATCCTGTGAAAGGGAGAAATGGTGTTCTCGACTGGTTTGCATGGATACCGCCAATGCCGGGATGCCCAGCGATGCAGCCTCTAATGCAGCACCTACTGTCCCGGACATGGTGATGCTTGATCCAATGTTCTCACCATAATTGATCCCTGAGACAACCAGGTCTGGTTTGTTATCCATTACATCGTAGATACCGTGGAGTATTGTTTGTCCGGGAGAGCCGTCAACGGAGAAAACCTGCCAGTCCCGCCCGTTGATATGAAGGGTCATCTGCTCAATAATGCCTGAGGAACGAATGGGCATGCTGCGCCCGGAGCATGTTTGCTGGTTTCTGGGGGCAACTACATGGATATAGCCAAGTGGGTCCAGCGCTTCCGCTGCAGTCCACAACCCGGGAGAATGGATGCTGTCGTCATTGGTCAGTAAGATTTGTTTGGTTTTATTATTCATTTCACATTAAATAGTGTTGATATTGGTTTACGCAAGAATTAAGTGCAGGCAAGTGATGGTGTACACGATTATGGATTTGATTTAACAGTTTTTTGAACACTACTTTCTCAATAATCCTCTGAATTCATGAAGATGGGGCTGAAGCACACTCAACTGCAAATTTCTTGATATATTCGATCATCGCCATCAAGCCGTTGGCTCGCTGGGAAGAAAGGTGCTTGTCCAACCCTGTTTGTTCAAAAATGATTAACGCTGCATCCGCAGCACTATCTGCTGGCTGGTCTGAGTAAACCTGCAGCAGCAGAGCGGCCAGGCCCTTGACGACCAGCGAGTCGCTGTCTGCCTGAAGATGGATTTTCCCATCCCGGCACTCGTGAGAGAGCCACACATTGGACTGACATCCTCTCACAAGGGTGTCCTCGTTCTTAAGTGCATCCGGCATAGGGGGGAGTTTTTGCCCAATTTCAATCAGGTATATGTAGCGTTCATCCCATTCAGGCAGAAAGCCGAAATCTTCAATGATATTTGCCTGGATTTCCTGTATAGTGGGCATCGGTTACCTTCCTAACATCTTGCGTGATTTATGAATGGCTGTGACAAGGGCATCAATATCCTGTTTGGTATTATAGATCGCCAGGGAGGCGCGTACAGTCCCGCTGATCCCAAGTGAGTCCATAAGCGGTTGCGTACAGTGTTGCCCGGTGCGGACAGCCACACCCTGTGTATCCAATAAGGTTCCCAGATCGTAATGATGAATGCCTTCAATATTGAATGGAAGGATGCTTGAGCGATGCTCGTTGTCGCCGTAAAGGGTCAAACCATCAATTGATAATAATTGATCTGTCCCATAAAGAAGGACATCCTCTTCATAGGCCATGACTTCTTCAAAGGAAAATTGGTTGAGGTAGTCGATGGCTGCTGCCATGCCAATTGGCCCAACGATATTTGGCGTTCCAGCCTCGAATTTAAAGGGGAGCTTGTTATAGGTGGTTTTCTCAATGGTCACAATATCGATCATTTCACCCCCACCCTGGTAGGGCGGCATGGCATCCAGCCATTCTTCTTTGCCATAAAGGACGCCGATCCCTGTTGGTGCGTACATTTTGTGCCCGGAAAAAACATAGAAATCTGCATCCAGGGCTTGAACATCATGTTCGATATGCTGAACAGCCTGAGCAGCATCCACCAGCACTGCGGCACCAGCATCATGCGCCATTTTAATGATCTCTCTGGCGGGATTGATCGTACCGATTGAATTGGAAATATGATTGAATGCGACCAGCCGTGTTCGATCGTTCAATGATTTCTGTAAAACCTCAAGCTGAAGCCTTGCGTTTTCATCAAAGGGAATGACTCGCAGTTTCGCCTGGCGGCGTTCGCACATCATTTGCCAGGGGACAAAATTGGAGTGATGTTCTAGTTCTGTCGTGATCACTTCATCTCCTGGCTTGATGAATGCTTCACCGAAAGAACGGGCAACAAGGTTGATTGAGTCTGTTGTGCCGCGGGTGAAGATGACTTCATGTTCATGTTTGGCGTTGATATATGTTTGAAGCGTTTTGCGAGCTTTTTCATGCGCGTCTGTTGCCAGGTTTGAAAGGTGATGTACCCCGCGGTGAATGTTGCTGTTATAGGAGGTGTAATATTCTGTGATGGCTTTTATCACTGAATGAGGTTTTTGTGTTGTTGCGGCGTTGTCCAGGTAGATCAGTGGTTTGCCGTTGACCGTCTGATGCAGTATTGGGAAATCCGCACGTACTTGGTCAATGTTGAAAGTCATCATTTTTATATATCCATTCTTTACAATCATCGCTTAGGTTACCGGATGAAGATTTGAGATATTGAATTATAACAACACATTTTAAAGAGGGAAAAATTATTCTGATAACATTTCTTTCAGCTTGTAAATCGCATTTATCCAACTATAATCCCACAATGATTTCCACTGGAGTGCCTATTGAGGCATCCAGACATAATTTTGCACTGCCGTTGACTTCTGATATCGACAAATTGTTGCTGCTGTCTATCGTCGCGATCAACGTTCCCGATTCACCATCTGCATAAGCTCTAGTCAATCCGTGGATCGTTTCTCCCTTAATCTTTGTGATGATGGTTTGGTCCTCTTCCGGTAGTGCGCTTGCTGGAAGGTTCGTTGCCAGGTTGCCATAAACGTCGATCAGGACGACCTCAGCCTGCCAGCCATAATCGGTCTGCTTTGGCGCGGATCGGGTTATTTCAACGGGATCATTGATGTATTTCCCTAATTTTTCGAGAGGCAAGCCATTTGCCAGGTGGGCACCAACAGGTGCGAAAATATCCCTTCCATGGAACAGCTTGCTGGGTTCAGGAAGCCAATACTCTAGTTGATCAAGAGAGATAATTTCTACAGTCCCCCCGGCTTCTTTTGCTTTCCTAATCAGGGGTGAGAGCAAGCCGTTGTCCGGGGCGACATAGAAATATTCATTGATTTGAGCAGCAATGGCACGTCGAGATGTGCCAACACCCGGGTCAACGACAGCCACGTGCACTGTGCCGCGTGGAAAGTAATCGGTGGTAAGCTGGAGAAATCGAGAAGCCTGTTCGATATTCTGCGGTTGGATCTGGTGACTGATGTCGATCACCTCCGCCTGAGGGGCGATTGATTTGATCACGCCTTTCAGCACACCGACAAAGTGGTCCTGAAGTCCAAAATCCGTTAAAAGCGTGACTACAGGCGCTGCCTCAAGGGCGGGTGGGTCAGGATGTTCACCGAATATTATTAACAGCATCATTGTAATTCAATCCCTGCCGGAGCACGTGGCAGAAAATTTCAGGTAAACCGGTCTGCCGAATTGAGTGGACAGCTTCATTAATGTTGTACGGTACCCTGTACAACTCAGCAGTGAGAGACCTGTTTTCAATATTCAATACAGCATAGCTGGCACGTGGATCACCATCATCAGGTCGCCCCACAGTGCCGGGGTTGAGGATGAAGATATCGTTGAGTTCACGCATAAATGACTGGTGAGTATGCCCAAACAACAGGATGTCCGCATCATATGTCTCAGCAAGGGAATAATAGTATTTATCGGATGTTTCGGGGGAGAGATAATCTGTCGAAGAGAAGGGATTTTCGTGGGTCATGAAGATTGTAAATCCCTCAATTTCAAGAAGCCGTTCCTGGGGGAGCGATTTGAGAAATTTCCGCGACGCTTTGGAAAGAGCCTGGTAAGTCCAGGCAAACATCTGCCGTTTATCTGGCTTCTTTACGTTCGACCATTGTTTCTTGCGCTGGGTCTTGCTGAGTACTTTTTGGTCATAATCCCCACGAAGGCTAATAAAACCTCCCCCGTTGAGATGTTGAAGAACCTGCTCCGGGTTCGGGCCATACCCGATTGAATCACCGAGATTGAGAATGGTTTGTGCTGCGCCCATCCCCGCAGCATGTCTCATCACTGCTTTGAGGGCAGGTAAATTCCCGTGAATATCTGAAATGACTGCGATCTTCATCGTATTATTCAGGGCGTTTGTGGTGGTTCATCAAGGTGCACCCAGACATTTCTGTCGTCATCAGAATCTCCGTCGTTTTCCGAGGGAGGCTTCGCTGGTGCTTCGTCTAACGCTTCTTCAACCTCTTCCTCCTGCTTTTCCACAACTTCATCAGCTTGCTCTTCCTCAGCTTCAACCTCTTCAACTTCCCCAGCGCCCATCTCCGGGCCAACTTCCTCTTCTTCTGAGAGATCCTGAAGAATGGATTCCAGCCGCATGGGCATATTGATGATATTGTCTAAAACAGGCCAGGTATTTTCATCCTGGTGGGTTTTCCACGTGGTCAGGAGGGCTTGATATTCCATCTCCCGCGCATTCTTTCTGTTTTCGATCAGGTTAACGATGCCGGGAAGCAGTTTGTCTAACGGGCTGGAAGTGCCATAGAAATCCGCAATACGTTTTTTCTCTTTTTCGATAAAGGTTGGCAGCCAGTTGATCCAAACATCATCATCATGGATATTCCCCAATTGGTCCTGAATGTCCTTCATGATCTGGACGTATGGGATCATGGTTTGTTTGTAAATTGGGGCAAATAACTCAATGGAGTAGCGTAGTTTCTTCCCTGCGATCCGCATGGCATGCAGTTCTTCGACGTTTTCCTGGGAATGAATAAATTCTTCATAGCTGAGGAAGTCGTCTATTGTTGAATTGATGGCATTGAATGCTCTCTGGTACAGTGCGGGTGTGTACAGGTAAACATTATCTGTATCAACAGAAAGCTTCTTTATCCCAAGGCGGATTTTCTCCAGCGTTTTTTCTTCCCGCATTTTATTAAGCGTTTTATTGACTTTTTCCTGCGCTTTCACACGTCGCTGCTTTAACCTCAACAGCAAGCGCTGGTATCCGGGCTTGATGCCGGGGTCCATAGAGTCGTTATAAAGACCCGATAACCGTTCAATTTGGATGTCAAGATCGCGAGCTGTACCCAGACTTTTAGTTACCTGCCGGATATCATCCTGCCATTTTTTAAACGACTTTTTTGGGAAGCAATCTTTGAAGTGCTCGAAGGCATTCCTGAGTCGTCGTGATGCAACACGCATGCGGTGGATGTGCTCAATATCCCTGGCGTCCAGTGCGCCGCTGATCTCATTTTCAAGGCGAATGACCTGCTCGAGCATGAAATTCGCGCCAAATATACATATCGATTTCGGGACTTTACTACCCATGATTTCCTGCCTCCACACCGCTGGTTAAAAAACAGTGAAAATTGGCTAAGCTTATAATATTTCGTCAATGATCGGTTGTTGATCTTCAAGAAGGTCCCGGATATGGCTTTGTAAATCCGAAAAAACCTCCATGACCGGTCTACCAGCATCAACGGATTTGAAGCCAAATTCTTCTGCGAAGTGGTTGAAAACATTGATCAAATCCGATTGATAATCAATAAAACTATCATAGAGATCAGTTGAAGGGTGGATATCCATACCAGACTCCCAGTAGCTGAGTCCGCGACCGTGGATCAGCCGTGAGATGAGGTCGGAAACTTCTGCTTTCAGATAGAGCACCAGGTCCGGTTTTAATGCGAATCCATATAATTTGCGCGCCCAGTCCGGGTCAGCACCACGTACGATATCCCTTGCCATGATGGAATAAGAATAGCGGTCCGAGAGGACGATGAATCCTGCTTGCAGGGCGGGGATGATCTGGTTTTCCAACCGATCAGCGAAGTCGGTCGCGTAAAATAAACTCATGGTAATTCGGCTGAGAGTATGGCCTTTTTGAGCTTCCTCCAAACCTTGCTGTGTCATCTCTGAACGCTTCAACCCGGTATCTGAGACGGCAAAGCCTTCATCCTCCAGCCACCTGCGCAGCAGTTGTGTTTGGGTGGACCGGCCTACGCCGTCAGATCCCTCCAACACGATCAATTTACCAGGGAGATCTCCAATCTCACGGTAAGGGAAACCAGCACCATAGAATTTTGCATCAGGCATCAGGCTTTTCCTTTCGTAGTGTTGGCTTTCCGAGGATATGGACTTTGGGGCCTGGCTTCCGGAGTGGGGAGTCCCTCCCAGCCCTCAATCTCCTGTTTGACGATCTCGCGAACCAGGCGCTGTTGTGCTTGAACGGTCAGGTTGCCGTCTATGACCGTCAGGTTGAATTCATCAACCATATTGTCGTATTCATTGAGGATGTGCTGCTGAAAGATCTTGAAGCTTTCAATCCGGCTTTCAGAAAGGGATAGGTCCATGCCGGCTTCATAGTATTTGAGGGTTGCCCTCGCGCCTGTGATGCGCTGCACAGCCACATCCAGCGGCACACGGAAATACAGGGCAATATCAGGCTGCATGGCAAAGGAATATAGGTTCCGAACCCATTCCCGATCAACCCCCCTGGCGACATCCCTGCCAAAAGCGGTGAACGCATAGCGGTCAGCCAGGACGATCACGCCTGCCTTGAGCATGGGATAGATGCGGTTTTCCCACCGGTCAGCAAAATCTGTACACTGCAAAAGACTGAAAGTTGTCGGCGTGAACAATTTCCTTTTCTTGGCACGTTTGGTCGTGCTTTTTACGAGTGCTGATGAATTCCATTCGCTGAAGTAAACGGATCGCCCCTGTGTGTGAAGCCATTTGTACAACAGGTCGATTTGTGTTGATTTCCCACTGCCGTCGATACCCTCGACAATGATCAGTTTGCCGGGAGTGGTGTTTTTCCTTAACATGATCATGCCTTTCAAGCTGAGATATTTGGATAGAAAGAATTATACTTGATTTGTTTTAGCGAATCCTTGGGGCATATAGCAAAAAATGGAGGATGGAATTCGGCTTGCTTTTCATTTCAACATCCCAATAAAAAACCGGCTTGATTAAGCCGGTCTTTTTTGTTTCGACATTGGTGGGGAGAGTAGCTCACTCATCTTCATCAAATGACCATTCGTCATCTGATTTGTTGATCTCCAATGTTTCTCCTGTGGCAATGAATATAGTCCGCTCGCAAATATTCGTGACCCGGTCTGCCATGCGTTCTATATTATGTACAATCCACATGATATGGCTTGATTGGTCGATAATCGAGGGGTTGGCAACCATCGCATCAAGCGTTTTCCGATTGATCTGGTTGAACATTTCATCAACCTGGTCATCATCCTGTGGGATGCGGTAGGCCATGTGGACATCTTCATTAATGAACGCACTCAATGCACGGTGGAGCATTCCTACAGCCAGGTCTCCCATTCGGCTGATCTCACGGACGGGGATGGGTACGTCATCCTCTCCAAGGATCAGGTTAATTTTTGCGATGCCTTTTGCATAATCCCCCATCCTTTCCAACTCAGTGATCACTTCCATGATCGCAGCCAGCAATCGGAGATCGTGGGCGATGGGCTGCTGTGTGGCAAATAAGATCATAAGCCGGTTTTCTATGGCATAGCGTTTTTCGTTGATCAGTTCATCATCGTTGTAGACCCTGCGTGCAGCGATCAAATCCCGATGTTTCAGGGTGTCGATGGCATTCAGCATTGCCTGCTCAACCATGCTGCCAAGCAGCAACACCTCATCCTGAAGAAGTTTAATTTCACGATCTAATGTTTGTCGCGGCATGGGACTCTCCCAGGAAATGCATAAGAAGGTTCAGTAATTATAATCAATCTATCCAAAACGACCCGTCACATAATCTTCTGTTTTCTGAACACGAGGATTGGTGAAGATTTGATGCGTTGAACCAAACTCAACTAAAATACCAGAACGGTCTTCATCGATCATCAGAAAAGCTGTAAAGTCCGATACACGCGCAGCCTGCTGCATATTGTGGGTGACGATCACAATGGTGTAATCCTCTTTAAGGTCTTCCATCAGTTCTTCAATCTTCAATGTGGCGATTGGGTCAAGGGCTGATGCGGGTTCATCCATCAGGATCACAGATGGTTCGACTGCGAGGGCGCGTGCAATACACAGGCGCTGCTGCTGACCGCCGGAGAGGGCTAAACCGGAATGGTTGAGTTTATCCTTAAGGTCATCCCAAACTGCAGCCTGGTGCAAACTGCGTTCAACGATTTCTTCCAAAACCTTTTTCCTGCGGATGCCGTACAGCCTGGGTCCATAAGCGATGTTATCAAAAACACTCATTGGAAAGGGGTTTGGGCGTTGAAAGACCATCCCAACCCGCTGGCGGATATCCACTTTGTCAATATCGTTATCATAGATATTGATGTTGTTTAACACCACGCGTCCCTCAATATGTGATCCCGGTATGAGGTCATTCATGCGGTTAAGTGTCCGGAGGAGGGTTGATTTACCGCATCCAGAAGGACCGATCAGTGCGGTGATCTTGTTTCCCGGGATATTCATGGAGATATTTTTTATTGCACGATAAGCACCATAATATACAGAGAGGTCAGTCACCTCGATTTTGACAGGCAGGGAACCCATTTCAGTAGTATCGGTGGTTTCCTTGATCTCAATACCAGTTTGAACAGCATTCTCTTTGGGCGTGACAATCAGTGGATTTATAGTCAATGTTTGTGGTTTAGATAAGTTCATAACTTACTCAAATTTCCATTTAAAACAGGCGATTTCAACCTGTTATTAACATGTCAACAAATATGATAACACCTGAAGATGAATAGGCATCAATGATTCCGTTAAACTTCTATAAAGATTTGTAAAGAAACCGTTAACGTCACGCAATCGGCAGTGAAAAATAGAAGGTGCTGCCAACGTCATCTTCACTTTCAGCCCAGATATAGCCGCCGTGAGACTCGATCATATGCCTGGCGATGGAAAGACCAAGGCCGGTTCCGCCACCTGTGCGCGCCCGGTCCGCTTTGTAAAAACGTTCAAAGATTCGTCCAAGATCTTTCCTGGCGATTCCCACGCCAGTATCTCGGACGAAGAACACAATGTTTTTTACATCCTGGTAAGCTGAAACGGTGATATGCCCTCCGGGTGGGGTGAATTTTATCGCGTTGTGGACCAGGTTGATCATCACCTGGGAAATGCGGTTCGGGTCTGCAAACACGGGAGGTAAATTGTCTGGGCACTCCAATGATAGATCAAGCCCTGCACGTTCAGCTTGCAGGGACATGCGATCCACAGCCGGCTTTAACAATTCACATGGTTGGATGCGATGGAAAGAAAGGGAAAGCTTCCCGGATTCTATTCGGGATAGCTCCAGAAGTTCATTCACAAGCTGGGTCAGGTTGTCGATCTCAGTTTCCATGCGCGAAATGAAACGACTTGCGGCTGGAGGGTCTTCCAGCGCACCTTCCTGCAGTGTCTCTGCAAGCGCTTTCAGGCTGGCAAGCGGTGTTCGCAGTTCATGAGAGACATTGCTGATAAAATCTCGGCGGACGGTTTCGAGGCGGCGAAGCTGGGTCAGATCCTGGAACAGCATCAAGGTGCTTCCAGGCTGGGATACTTTTAGAGGCATAGCGACAACCTGTAAAAATTGATGCTCTGAGCCGATTTCCAGCATCGTGCTTTGGGGTTCACCATATTTTGTTTTGTGCCACAGGTCAACAAGCTGATGGTAGCGGAGGACTTCCACGATTGACCGGTTAACACCGCTTTTTTCATGGATCTGAAAAAGGCGTTCAGCAGCCGGGTTCACCAGCCGTACACGGCCCTCTGAATCAACAATAAGCACACCATCCGTCATTTGGTTGAACACAGCCGAGAGCTGAGTTCTTTCACTTGTGAGTGCATCGATTTGATCCCCCACATGTTCTGCCATCGTCTTCAGTGTTTGGCTGAAATCGCTTAAAGGGTATGCCGTTTCTGGAATTTCGAGATTATGATAATTCCCCTGACTGATTTGCTGTGCAGCAATTGAAAGCTTCTGGATCGGCTCCTGTGATCTATCCTGATTGATCAGCATTATGATGACGACAGCTATCGCGCTGATCAACAGGACTGCAGGGACGAGCCAGATGATTGGTTTCAGGTCCATGTGGTAGTAGGTGAGAGGTGCATGGAGAAGGACCACGCCTAGGATTTCTTCATCAGAACCAGGAACAACAGCGGCAGCAGATATGCCATCATCAGACACTTGGGCTGCCTCTCCATCAGTCACAGCCTGGGCAACCACTGATATCTTGAGAGGATTTTTAGACTGCTGGTCCACTGGACGTGATGAGGCTAAAACCTCCCGATCTGGCCCCATAATCGTTATTGATAAATCTAATATATCTGAAGTGGATTGAGAAAATTCGGATAGCTTCTGGTTCCCCCCCTGCGTGACGAATAAAGGTTTTACTTGCGAGCTGATAAGCTTTGCAGTATCGAGGAGCTGTGTTTGCCAGCGCGCTTCTTCATTCCGCTTGATGAAATTTGTGATGAGTATTGTGGAAATGGTGAAAACAACTGCCAGGACGATTAAATATGGCAGGATTGACCGCCAACGGATTCGGTTCCGCATCAATCAGCCTTCAAAGCGGTAACCGGCACCTCTAACAGTGATGATCCGGCTCGGGGCTGCAGGATTCCGTTCGATCTTTTCCCGAAGCCAGCGCACATGAACATCAACGGTACGGCTGTCGCCGATAAAGTCCCACCCCCAAACACGTTCCAGGATCATTTCCCGAGAAAGAACCTGGCCTTTATGCTGCGCAAAAAACGAGAGCAGTTCATATTCTTTGGGTTTGAAAGGCACGACCTCATCGTTCACCTTGATCTCACGCCGGGTCATATCAATGATAAGATTATCGAATTCGAATATCTCATTCTTTAATTTCTGATCCGCCTCGGTGTCCTCTTTGATCTCATCGCGGATCAACCTGACCCGTCTGAGCAAAGCTTTCACCCTGGCGATCAACTCCCGCATGCTGAAAGGTTTGGCGAGGTAATCATCAGCGCCAACTTCCAGTCCCACGACACGATCGATCTCATCATCGCGAGCTGTGAGCATCAGGACAGGCGTTGTCATTTCTTTGCGTAAAATGCGGCAAATCTCAAAACCATCCAAACCCGGCAGCATGATATCCAGAATGATCAGGTCTGGCTCCATCTCTCGTGCCAGTTTGAGTGCTTCAGTACCCTCACCTGTGGTAAACACTTCATAGCCCTGCTTCTTCAGGTTGTATGTAAGGGTTTCCTGAAGGGAAATTTCATCATCAACGACCAATATTTTTTCTGACATTTCAACTCCTCATGGATTCCAGGAGGGTAGCGAATTTATCCGCTAATTCATCGCGGGAAAATTGCGTCTCCACTATATTTCTACCATTTTTTCCCAATTTGCGACACATTTCATGGTCACCAGCTAAGGTTCTGATCGCAGACACCAAAGCCTCAGGGTTGCCAGGAGGTACTGCCCATGCCTGCATTGGCTTCTACCACAACCTGTTTAATGACACCATCAATTGCCAGGATCACTGGGCGTCCTGCAGCCATATAATCAAAGACCTTGTTAGGATAAGTCGTCTTATACATCTCGATTGGCTTTAATATCGCCAGGCAGGCGTCTGAACCTGCCAGTGCGTCTCGCATCTCCAGCTTGGAAACAGGGGGTAGGAACAGGAGGTTTTCCAATCCTCGTGCTGCCGCATCTTCTTGTAGGCGGGGCTTGTCCTTGCCGGACCCCAGCAGGACAATTCTTATGGAAGGGTCATCTCGAAGCAGGTCTGCAGCATTCAAAACAACGTCAAGGTCATTGGACATACCGTGCGCACCGGCATACAGCACAATAAATTGGTTGAGGAGTTTGTGTTCCTCTCTGAAAGCTGTGCCGTCTGCCTCAGGATTGAACATGGTCGGGTCTGCACCGTTAGGGATCAATGTCACATCTTCTGCACCACGTTCGGTGACGTGCTCAATAAACCCGGGGGAGTTCACCATGACATGATCTGCATGGCGGTAGAGAAACCTTTCCAGCCATTCGGAGATACGGATCAGGAAAGGATTTTTCAGGACGCCAACTGCCACGGCAAAAGCAGGCCAGAGGTCACGAACCTCCAGTAGGAAGGGGCAGCCCTTCAACCTCGCCAGCAGCCAGGCTGTTGGTCCCTGGAAGATTGGGGGAGAAGTGCCCCACACAAGATCAACCTTCCTCACCAGCAAGCCGTTGAAGAAGGACGAGATCATGAAGCTCAGGAAGCTGAACACACGCCATACGAAGGAGCGATGCAGGGCAGGAAGCGTCCAACTGCGGATGATGGTCACCCCCATGTCGTCAGTTTGTTTGCGGATTTTCTTGGCAGTATGGTCCCCAGTAAGGTAGCTGAAGGGGCTGGCGATAACCGTCACCTGGTGGCCGTTCTGGCAGAGGTGCCTGGCCAGCTCGTGGTGGCGCGTGCCGCCGGGTTCGTCCAGCGCGGCAAAAGCCTGGTGGATCAGCAGAATGTGCATATTGTTAACATTTTACTTGATTAAAGCAGGGATTAGGTGAGTGGTGCATGGAGAGTGGTAGCAGGTATCAGGTAATAGGTATTAGGAAGAGATGTGTCGCGAAGAGATAGTCAGCTGTAAGAAGAACTGATTAAATCAAAGATGTTACGTATAGATTAATTTGTGACATCAAAAATGGACTGAAGTTCTGCTGGGAGATAGGAAGATTTTTCTACCACAAGCATAAGCGCGGGCTGCTTATCCCCATAATTTTGCGCATACCAGCCCCAGATGGGATTGGCTGGTAAGGAGCCGTGCAGCCGTTCACCAGCACGGAAAAGATTAAGCTGCCCCCCACCTTCTATCTTGACCTGAAATGAGAAAGGATCTCCGGTTAATTGGAGGAGGTTCTCAGCAATGAATGTCCACTTCCAATCCGGCAGCAGCCAGGTGAGACGCAGATCGAGAGGCTCATCAACGGATTTGCCGCAGGGCAGCACCAAATCTTTGATTGTCCACCCGCCATCGGTTCTGATCAGTGTACGCTGGTGACGGGCACCCAGTTTTCGGTACCCATCATGCTCTGCTGTGACCTTGATCAGGTTGCCTGAGGCATCAATCTCATGGGAGATGATCTGCGCCTGGGCTGGATCCAGCCAGAGGAATCGCCCTGCTCGCAGCATTTGGTCCTGGTGGTTGATGGTGAGGGTGTTGTGAACCTGTGTTGATGCAAGCGCATTTTCCCATGGACTTGCTGCTGCATAACGGTAGGTCCCCGGGTCGAGTGCGATATTGACCCCTTTGTGCCACAGATCAACGTGAAGCTGGTCCGCATGGGAGGGGCGGTCTGCATAGTGAGTGGAATGCATGAATGCCCGACCTTGTGTCCCGGACACCTTGGACATATCCGCAGCGAGCGGTTTTTGTCCCTCATCAAGCATTTCCCCGGAGAGAGAGAACCAATCCGCCATTTCAGACAGGTCCGGCTGGACGTAAACATCACCTCCGAGGAAGGCTTTGGCAGCTGCATCCACCACCGGGCGGTAATCCTCAAAAGGTTGGCTTGTCAGTGGGAAGAGGTATGCGCCATCGTTCGCACCCAGGTTGGGAACCTTGCCGGATTCTGGATCGGTCAAAGCCCACAGCCAGCGTGTGGCAGCGTTCAGGCGGTTCAGAGTCTCTTGAGGCCACGTAAGGTCAGGGTCCATCCGGATCATATGATCGCTGAATAGTGCGATTTGGAGCATCAACCGGTGGTAATTGACGCTGTGCTGGATATACGTGCCGTTTTCATCAATTTGATGCTGAAGACTCCAATTCAGCCACTGCCAACCCATCATTCGCCATTTAGCTGCCTGAGGATGTGAAGGCAGGTAAAGCCCTGCGGTCAGCAGCCCGGCAGCTTCTGAAAGCAGGTGATTGTTATTTTGTGCCCTGGCATAGATCAATGTCGGCGGGATGCGCTGGGCATGTTCAATGATCGCCTCCCATATACGCTGGCGATTTTCAGGTTTGGACGACGGCGCTTTGGAAAAAACACGGTCGCAGAAGACCAGAACCATCAACCGAATTGCGACCTCCTGGGCGGACTGCCATTGATAGCCGAGGTTGGGGGGATTAGCAAACAGGAATTGGTTAGTTTTTTCCCAGAAGTCTTCTGCATAACGGTTGTCACTGTTGAAAGCGAAAGCTCGAGCCAATGTGACTGCCCAACCAAAGCGAGCAGGCTCCCAGATGAATTTAATATCCTGGTTAGGTAGAAGGGTGTCCAATGCACTCCAGTGTTTTGAAGAACTCCCCTGGGAAAGATCAACCGGGATGGGTTGGCCACCGAAAAGGCGTACTGAACCACCCATAATTTCATCTGCATACGCAAGTACCAGCTTCTTTTGATTTTCCGATAGCTTTGGAAATTTCTGAAAAGGTTTCACAGCGGGTTGACCGCCAAAGTCAGCTTTCCTGCTGGGAGTCGCACGCCGGTAATGACCGGTGCGCAACCCGAGTTGGTAGACCAGGTAATACCAGAGCTTTGAAAAGCCCAATGTTTTGATCGCTTTGAAGAATTTAGTCACTTTATTCATATTATTACATCAGGGGCATATTTCTCGCCAGACATCCAATGACCGGTGCTTGAGGATAGGATTGATGTTCTGTGCCAGGGTTGAGCTGCATATTACGCTAAACTGTGAATCATCATCAGTGTATTCGATTGCAAAGATGGGCTTGCCAGCATCAATAAATGATTCAACCTTCCCGCACCAACCTTCACTAAAACAGCTCTCGGTTGTTGTCCAATCAAAATCCATGACTAACTCATTCGCTTGATCGGGATCGTTTTTCAATCCAATGGCTAGTTGTCGTTGGTGCGCTTCTGCTGCAAGCCAGCGGTTGAAGTTTATCTGGTCTTCATAAGTGAGTGGGAAACCAGTGTTATTCGTATATCCATCCATGTTATCAGGATCGACACCGTCAAATCCCTTATCGGCACACAGGTCCAACCGGGCAGTGAGGATAGGTCCCAGCGCATCTATCTGGCGAATATCCAACCAGTATTCTCCAGGCCATCCTTGATATTTTTTCCCAATAACAGATTTGGGGTACTGCTCACTATCAGAACGCCAATTTTCCCAAGCCCCTGCATTGAGGTAGCAAACGACCTTGATATTTCTTGAATGCAAACTTTGAATATCCTCGGGAGTTGTTTCAAAGAGGTCGAGGTTGAATATCTCTGCCTGGACCGTCAGATCGATCTCGCCATCATATTGAACCTGTAAAAGCTGTCCGGGTTTAGGTGTCCACCAGAGGGGAGAACCCTCAATATCAGGTTGTGTCTCATGTTGTTGGTTTGTCAATGTGGATATCTCAGATGATTGACAGCTAATTAGTGAAAAAGCTAACAAACTAAACAGACAAACGAGGATGAGGAAGGCTGTCTGTTTTTTCAAACCCGGTCCTCCCGAATGGGTTGAACTTTTTATTCCGGTCCTGCGGCAGGGATAGAAACTTTCTCGCCTTTTCGCAAGGATTCCACGGCCGCGAAGCTGGCAAGAGAGACCCCGACCATGTGGTCATATGGGATTGGTGGTGCTTTGTCACCCTGGATGGCGGAGAGAAAAGCCTGCCAGGCTCCTCGATGGCCTTTATTATGCCTCATCAGGTGCCGCGTTACTTTGCGTTTGCCCTTATTAACAAGCTCAAGCTTCCGCCAGTCATGGAGAGTGGCGATACGGCCGCTGCTGAAGATTTCAAGATGTTCCTTGGGATAGGATTTATCACCATTTGCCATGTACGTAACCACGCCCAGCGAACCATCCGGGAACTTGAAATTCATAACCACATTATCTTCGTGGTATTGGCCATTATCAGGCAGTCCAAGGGAGATCACTTCAGTGGGGATTGCGCCGACCAGGAAGGTCAGAAAATCAATGAAGTGACAGGCTTCGCCGATGATCCGCCCGCCGCCCACTTCGAGATCGTTGAGCCAGTGATCTGCCGGGAGCTTACTGGCATTGACCCGGTAGTGGGCAAATAGCGGTTCCTGGGGTTGGTCAATGAATGCCTTCATGCGTACTGCCATGGGGGCAAAACGCCGGTTGAAGCCGGGCATCAATAGAGGCAGGTCGTTTTTCTGCAATGTTTCCCTAACCTGTTCAAGCTGGTCCCGGTTGATCGCGATGGGTTTCTCGCAGTATACGTGCTTTCCAGTGCTGAGAGCCTGAAGGATCTGCGGTGTATGCAGGTTGTGCCGGGTCAGGATAGCGATGACATTGATGGCGGGGTCCTGGAGAACGGATTCAGGGTCGCTGGCTGCAAATCCAAAGCCAAATCGTCTGGCTGCGTGATGTGCGCTGGTGCCGGATGCGGAAACGATGCCGACCGGGGCAATCCCTGCTTGTTTCTTGACCACCGGCAGGAAGGTAGCATTGGCATATTTCCCAGCACCCAAAACACCTAATGCCAGGATATCCCCCGGTTTTACCCGAACGGTAGGGGCATCCAGATTTGGGATGCGATTTTCTTTCGGGAGCGGTTCTTCATCGTAGGTGAGGAGGACTCCCAGGTATGGTTCTTCACCGGTCAGGAGTTCATAGGCTCGTTTCCCTTCTGCAATGGGAATGCGGTGCGTGATCAATGGGGTGACGTTCAGCTTCTCTGCAGCAAGCAGATCCAAAAAGGCTTCCATATTGCGGGAGATCGTCCAGCGAACGTAGCCAAGGGGATAATCCTGCGCTTTTTCCTCATAGTTGAGATCATACCGACCTGGACCGTAGGAGCGAGAAACGATCAATTCCAGTTCTTTCTCGTAATATTGTTTACGGGGCACTTCCAACCCGACTGCTCCCACAGCAACGACCTTTGCCTTGTCCCGGGCAATCTCTCCAGCCAGTCCAATGGGGTCATTGGAGGTGGTGTCCGCACAGATCAGGACGGCATCCATCCCTCTGCCGCGGGAGAGGGCCAGGGCAGCTTCAATGGCTTCGCTCCTCGTTACAGCCGATTTTGCCCCCATTTGTTTGGCAAGTGCAACCCGTTCAGGGTCGAGGTCAATCCCCAATATCTGGCATCCAGCCGCAGCAGCGATCCCGGTAGCCAGCATGCCAAGCAAGCCAAGTCCGATCACAGCGACCTTTGCGCCTACCTGTACGCCAGCGAGACGGAAGCCTTGCAGGGCAACTGCACCAACGGTGGTGAATGCTGCCTCCTCAAAACTTACCGGATCAGGGATGTGAACCATCAGGTTTTGAGGAACGGTCGCGAATTCAGCATGAACGGCGTGTCCGCCGCCCCCACAGGCGACCCGATCCCCAGTCTTAAATCCCTGCAGTCCAGACCCTGTTTGGAGGATGGTTCCTGCAGACGAGTAACCCAAAGCCAAAGGTTGATCCAGCTGGTTCTGGGCGGCTTCAATCGTGGTTAATAAGCCTTCACGACGAGCTTTATTGAGTACCTGTTTGACGAGGTCGGGGCGGGATTGCGCTTTACCCACCAGGCTGCGTTGTGCAAATTCAACCACCATTCGTTCTGTTCCTGCTGAGACGAGGGAGGCAGACGTGCGGATCAGAGCATTCCCATCACCTGGATGCGGGACAGGGACTTCGGCGACCTCAGTCTCACCTGTTTTGATATTTTGCAGTAATTGTTTCATAGGATAATCCTCATTATTGTGTTTTGAGGTTATTAGGATTATAGCTCAAACCCGCTTCTGACGGGTAAAAGTGCATAGAGGCATTCTGCTTGTTTCAAGATTGGTGCCATAACGGTGAGATGTTTAATAAATTTGAAATTTCTCGATAAATGGTTGACAGGCATTGCTGTTAAAACAAAAATGCGAGCACTTGCCCGCATATGAGACAACCAGATCGATCTTAATCTTCTTTCGATTTGGTTTCCGTTTTCTTATCTTCAGATTTGGTTTCGCTCTTGGTCTCAGAATCCTTCTTCCCATGGTCTTCCTTATCCGAGGCAAAGGATTGCCCTGAGGGAGAGCGGTTATCAGTGGCGTAGAAGCCTTTTCCTTTAAACACGATACCGACAGGCTGAAAAACCTTACGCAGGGCGGATTTACCGCACTCCGGGCAGACTGTCAGATGCGGTTCATCGAACTTTTGATATTGGTCAAAGCGGATTCCGCAGTTTTCACATTGATAGGTATAGGTAGGCATAACTAACTTCTTTATTTTTTATCTAAAAAGATTATATTCCTGTTATGGGACAATAGCAAGCATAGGGGATTAATATTTATACCTTTCTAATAAGCACCGGGCTTAAAAAGGAGGTCTGTCAGCTTAAATTTTCATATGGATTGTGCTATAATGACCTCGAATTGGCCCTCTAGCTCAATTGGTAGAGCAGTTGACTTTTAATCAATTGGTTCGGAGTTCGAGTCTCCGGAGGGTCATACGATAAACCGATCACTGATGTTGATCGGTTTTTGTCTATTTTGCTCTTCATTGACAACAATTATTAATAATAATGCTCACTCCATCAGTCCGAAGACCAGAAAGAAAGCAAAACGGCTCGTTAAAAAATTCTGTTTATAAAAGAGAAAGTGTTTTTCATCTGTAGTAAAATTCATTTTGCAGCAGGATTAATAATTCAGACAATGCGTCTTGAAGAATAAGATGACTGTATTAACCCGGATAACAAGCTTTCTAAGAGGTTTGATCAAATCAAGTCCCTTGTAATCAGATAATTGTTAATGAAATGTATTCTTGAAAGAGGAGAAACAATGGTAGATAACCCAAACAAACAAGTAGACCCAACTGAAATGATTAATCCTGAGGAAGTGTCCTATCGGACTGTGCATACTGGTGCAAAGATCCCCGCAGTGGGGCTGGGCACTTTTGGCTCTGACCGGTTTTCAGGAGATGAAATTGCCGCTGCTGTTAAGGATGCCATTTCTCATGGCTATCGCCACATTGATTGTGCGGCTGTTTATGGCAATGAACACCTGATCGGAGCAGCGTTTCACGAGGTGATAGCGAGCGGCCTGGTGAAGCGGGAAGAGCTTTGGGTCACTTCAAAGTTATGGAACGATAGCCACGCTGAAGAAGATGTGATCCCTACCTGCAAGCAAACCCTGAAAGATCTGCAGTTGGATTACCTCGATCTCTATTTGATCCATTGGCCCTTCCCCAATCATCATGATCCAGGTGTGGATGTCGATTCTCGTGACCCACATGCCGTGCCGTATATTCACGAGAATTATATGAAAACCTGGCGTCAGATGGAAAAACTGGTTGAGATGGGCTTGGTGAAGCATATTGGGACTTCGAATATGACCGTTCCTAAACTTAAATTACTGCTTCAAGATGCAAAGATCAAGCCTGCCGCGAATGAAATGGAACTGCATCCTCATTTCCAGCAGCCAGAGCTGTTTCAATTCTGCAAAGATAATGATATCGTTCCGATTGGGTTCTCGCCAATTGGCTCTCCCACACGTCCAGACCGGGACACAACACCGGAAGATACAGTTGATATTCAAGACCCTGTGATCGTGGCAATTGCTGAAAGACTTCAGGTACATCCTGCCGTGGTGTGCGTAAAATGGGCGGTCCAACGGGGACAGGTTCCCATTCCGTTTTCGGTTCGCCGTAATGAATATATGAGTAATTTGCGGTCGGCGGCTGAAAATCCGCTTACGGATGAGGAAATGGCTGCTATTGCGACCATTGATAAAAACTGCAGGTTGATAAAAGGACAGGTCTTTCTCTGGGAAACGGCGGATACCTGGGAAGATCTATGGGACCTTGATGGCGTGATTGCCACTGCCTGAGGGCATCGATATGGCAGGCAAATATATATTAACCATTGACGTTGGAACGTCGAGTACGAAGACGGCAATTTGGGATGTAGAAGGCAGACTGTGTGCCGCGGCAACTGGATCGTATCCATTGCAGCGGCCTGAACCGCTCTGGGCAGAAATAGACCCTGATTTATGGTGGCAGGCGATCATTGACACAACAGCCCAGGTATTGGCCAAAGCATCAATCCATCCTGATAACATCATTGGCATAGGAATGGATGGCGTGGGGTGGACACTTATCCCGGTGGATAAGAAAAATAATGCCCTTTCGCCAGCGATGCTGTGGCTTGATCGGCGCGCATCAGCGGAAACAGAGTGGCTCAACAACCTGCCGCAAGCAGATCAGTTGGTCAGCCTGGCAGCCAATCCTATTGATGAAGCCTATATCACCCCGAAATTATTATGGTTGAAAAAGTATAAACCGTCAGTGTTTGAATTTGCGCACCGGTTTTTAACTTCAACAGGATATCTGGCAGCGAAATTTACCGGAGAATTAAGCTGCGATTTCACGCAAGCTTACGGGTTCCATTTTTTTGATATTGCCAATGAAAGATGGGATGCTGACGCAGCATCAGGGATTGGCATCCCAATAGAAAAGATGCCGCCATTGGTCGCCCCGACTGAAATTATCGGGAGGGTGACTGCCAAGGCGGCGAAAGAAACCAGTTTGAAAGCCGGGATTCCTGTCATTGCGGGGTGCCTGGATGCGGCAGTCGGTGCATTGGGGTCTGGTGTCACAAAACCCGGCAAGACCAATGAGCAGGGCGGACAGGCGGGGGGTGTTGGGATCAGCCTGACAAAAGTTTTGGTCGAACCCCGGCTTATCTTCTCCCATCATGTGCTACCAGGACAATACCTGCTGGCAGCGGGAACGGTTGGAGGAGGGTCACTCGGATGGTTTCGAGATCAACTGGGCTTTCCGGCAGGAATTCAACAGGTTGATATCAATTTGAATCCTTTTGAATTAATGAGCCTGCAAGCCAGTCAATCCCCTCCAGGCTCCAATGCTCTGCTTTTTTTGCCGTATATGGCGGGTGAACGTACCCCGCTGTGGAGCAGTATAGCTCGGGGTGTGTTTTTCGGGTTGACTTACCAGACATCACGTAAGGATATCTTACGAGCGATTATGGAGGGGTGTGCATTTGCCGTGTATGATAACCTTTGGATTGCACAGGAGCACGGGATTGTTGTTGATGAATTTCTTGGCTCGGGTGGGGCAACCAACAGTGATGTGTGGTGTCAGATCAAAGCAGATGTTTATGGACGTCCTTTTGTGGTGGCGCATATGGCTGACGGCACGGAAGGCGGGCACAGCCTTGGCCTTTTCGCGATGACTGCGAATGCGCTGGGTGAATGTGGAAAGATTGGCGAATTTGTTGATTTGCTATTGCCTAACAGGCGACTATACGAACCATTTGAAGAGAACCATGTGAAATACCAGGCGCTGTTCCAGGTGTATCATAATGTTTCCCGCAAGTTAATGGCAGACTTTGCAGACCTCGATAAGATTCTGGAGAACGATTTTATGAAAGCAGCAGTATTGGAGAATAAGGGGATAATGACCTACAAGCAGGTAAAAACACCAGAGCCGCAGCCTGGCCATGTCCGGTTAAAGATAAAAGCCAGCTCGATTTGTGGATCGGATATCAAGCGTTATGTGTACGGACATCGAATGTATCCCCTGATCCTGGGGCATGAAAGTGCAGGAATCGTTGACTGCGTTGGAGAGGGTGTTGACGAAAGTTATCTTGGTAAACACGCTACTGTAATTCCCCTGGTCCCATGTTTTGGTTGTGAACAGTGCCAGCGAGGGTTCTACTCTGCCTGCCATAGTTATTCTTTTATTGGTTCCAGAATATCTGGTTGTTTTGCGGATTATGTGGTTTTGCCTGAAAATAATGTACTGGTTGTGCCTGACGCAGTTCCTTTTGAACATGCAGCCTTGATCGAGCCCTCCACAGTAGGGCGTCATATGTTGGCGTTGGGTGGATTTGAGAAAGGGCAGACCGCTATTGTTTTTGGCAGCGGTTCCATCGGAAAAATGATCATCCAGTGGCTGCGCATTCTTGGTGCTGAGTTGATCATTGCCACGGATATATCGGAAACAAACCTGGATGCTGCTGCGAACCTTGGGGCACACCTTACCCTGAACCCGCTGCATGATGATGTGGTCGCAGAAGTGAGAAAACGGACTGGCGATGGCGTGGATGTTGCTTTTGAAGCTGCAGGCTCCCCCAAGGCGTTGGAACAGACGATTGCGGTCACACGCCCTCGCGGCAAAGTTATATGTGGGGGCAATCAACCTTTGGATCAATCCCTTCCACTGCAGTTCATTGAAAGCATGATGCGCCGCGAACTCACCATTGCTGGTTGTTTTATGTCTTACTCAGCTCCTTTCCCCGGGCATGAGTGGACAGAAACGATAACTGCATTGGTGGATGGTAGTTTGGATATGGATGCCATGATCTCTCACCACTTCTCTTTAGCGGAAACACCAGATATCTTTGCCCAAATAAGTGCTCACACATTGAAGCACCGTAAGATTATCCTGCATCCCGAAGGGATATAAAATGACACTTCAAAACGTTCTACCCTGGATTCAAGCCGCCCACCGGGATGGGTATGCCATTCCCGCATTTAACGCCAACACGATGGAACAAATGCAAGCAATTGTGATTGCTGCACAAGCCGAGAATGCGCCTGCCATTATTCAGGTAAGCCACCGTGCGCTGCAGTATGTGGGCAGTGGAAACGCAATGCTTGGTTTGAAGTATATGGCCGCAATTGGCAAGGTCGCTGCTGGTTCGGTCAAGGTCCCAATTTCACTCCATCTTGATCATGCCAATGAAGACGAAGTAAGGCAGGCGATCGCTTTGGGTTTCACCTCAGTCATGTTTGATGGGGATGAGTTTCCATTTGAGGAGAATGTAACCATTACAAAGCGTTTGCGTGAAATAGCTCATGCTTCTGGTGTTTGCATGGAAGCAGAAATAGGTGAAGTACCCAAGCCGGACGGTGACCCATTCGACCAGGAAACGATAGACAAAACCACACCCGTGGATGCTGAGCAGTTTACCAATGCAACAGGGATCGATCTTCTCGCCGTTGCGCTTGGATCAGTGCATGGATTAACATCAAAATCCATATCGTTGGATTTGGATCGCCTTCAGGCTATTCGCCAACATGTCGATATTCCTATGGTTCTTCACGGTTCCTCAGGTGTGAATGACACGGATATTGCAGAGGGGATTAAGATGGGATTAGCCAAGGTTAATATTGCCACCCAATTAAACAAAGCTTTTTCTAAGGCTGTACGTGAGAGTTTGGACGCAAATGGTGGACTGGTTGACCCGCGTCAATATCTGGGGCCAGGCCGGGAGGCACAAATCCAGATCGTCCGTGAGCGAATCCGGTTTGTTGGTGCATCTGGCAAGGCAGGGGAATAAGATGAAGGGTCGGGTTTTGTGCGTTAGTCCCAACATGGCGATAGACAAAACAGTTGTCGTTAATGCTTTTCACCTGAACCGGATCCATCGTCCTGGTGAGGTGCTTCAATTAGCAGGCGGGAAAGGATGCAATGTAGCCCGTTCATTGGTCCAGTTGGGTGCGAAGCCAGTCCTAACCGGATGGGTAGGTGGGTATGCCGGCATGTTCATCTCCAGCGAATTGGAGAAAGAGGGGATTGAAACTGATTTCATTCGTACTGAGTTTGAATCTCGAACCTGTCTATCGATTTTGGATGAGACCAGCAATACGATGACGGAAATTTACGAGAACGGCTTCCCGGTTTCTTCCGAAAAGGTGGAAGAGCTGCTGGAGAATTACCGCAAAAAGATATCCCAATATGCTGCAGTTTCTTTCTCAGGAAGTTTACCACCTGGTGTTCCTGACACATTCTATGCGCAGTTAATTCATATCGCCCAGCAGGAGGATGTGCCAACCTTTTTGGATACCAGTAAAGCGGCTTTAAGGAGGGGTTTGGAAGTTGAGCCATTTCTGGTGAAACCCAATCAAACCGAAGTTGAGGTTCTTCTTGGGGATAGGTTGCTGGAGGATGCATCCTTGATTGATAGGGTGAAAGCTTTGGCTTCACGCTACCAATCCCGGATTGTCGTGTCCATGGGTGCTGAGGGGGCGATTGCTGTCCGAGACCAGGAAATCCACTCAATCGCTGCGCCGCAGGTTAATGCGGTGAGTGCAGTTGGCTCCGGTGATGCGATGTTAGCCGGGTTGATCTTTGGGTATTTGCAGGGTTGTTCGTGGGAGCAGATGGTGAAGAATGGGATCGCTGCTGGTGCAGCCAACACGCTTGTTTTAGGTGCTGGAAAATTCACACGGGAAGATTTCTCACGAATATTAGCTGAATTATAAATTGGAGGAGTTGCAAAAATCTGGCGATCCTGAAGATTAGCCCACCGGTCTTGGAGTCCTGGGGGATGAAATCCATATCTTTATTTTTTCATGTAAGTACACAATTGTGATTATTCAAATTCAAAAAGTCCCCATCGTGTTGGGGAGAAATCCATCATCGTTGGGAAACCACCGGGGGTAGGTGTGATGGTGTCATCATCCAGTTGCGAAGGCCAGGGCACTTTCTCGTAAGGAGACGTTGACTTGGTGAAAACCACCGCGATTTGGAGTTGATCCTCCTGAATTTTAATTTGGTACTCCAGCTCATTGGAGGTTCCCATGTTTCCATTGGAAGCCAACCAACCTTCTGTTAAGAGGAACTCAGCGCGTTTAGCCTGAGCGGATTCACTGATACTTGTATCCCGGAGCTGCCAGATGAAATCCTGGATCTGCTCCCAGCCATTATCAGCTTTTTCGTATATGGCTGTCCCTAAAGCGGCTGAGGAATGCAAAACAAAAATTTTCTCGTCACGAAGGAAATAGACATTGCCAGCGAAACTGCGCTGTTCTTGAGTTCTAATACCCAGGTACAGATAATCTTCCTCCCGCATTAAGAACAATTGGCTGTCATCGGCGAAAGCCTTTGCAGCGGCATCATCCCACTCTCCTGTTGAGAGGGTGCCATCTATGATGGGAGGAAGCCCGGAGGGCACAATAATCGGATCTATGTTCACAGGGATCATCCCGTTCGTTGGCGTATTTGTTTTTGATGGTTCAATAGTTTCCTGGGATTGTGGCAATTCTTCATCTGTCTGTTGTATCGAAACATCATTTAGATTTTCCTGGGATTCAATTCCTGCTTGTGTGACTTTGGGGATGTCTTCTAATGCTGGCTTGGGGTTATTGTTGACATTGTTACAGCTGGATAAAGCTGTGAATAAACATACAATGATGATCATTTTACAAATTTTGCTATTCATCAATTCTCTCCAGTGTAATCTATTCAACCAACAGGATCATCAAACCTTAACTTCAAATATATACGCGAACGCCAAACAGTAAGGTTAAATCTGAAACTTTCCTAGAAGTATTGTATCTTCTTTGATAGTTTTCGTTTCAATACCATAGAACCATTTAACGCTTCATTTGTTGAGATATCCATGAAGTAATTTTTATATGGATTTTTCACAATATGCCCATTCCACGATCTTTTGTTGATGATTCTTCCCAACAAGTTTCACCAGATGCTTGATTAAGTCAGAGATACTTTGTAAACATATATAATTTACAATAAACCCTGGTCATTAGCTTGCTTGCCTCGCTGCCCCTGGTGAATCATTTCAGATGGCAGTCAGTTTCAATAAAACCACCATGGAAGAAGAGAATAAACCTTAGTGCACTATGCAGCATAAAACTAATTACGAATTTTGTATCGTATAAGGAGCAGCCAATGAATGTACAACCGGTCTATGAGGAAGTTGATAATATATTCAAACAATATGCCGTGCCAGAATCCCCAGGCTGTGCGGTGGCCGTTATGGAGAAGGGTCATATCGTTTATAAACAGGGATACGGCCTGGCTAATCTGGAGCACAATGTACCGATTACACCTTCAACAGTTTTCAACATCGGATCCATGAGCAAGCAGTTCACGGCCTTTGCAATCGCTTTGCTTGAAGCTGAGGGAAAACTATCACTCGACGATGATATCCGCAAACACCTGCCCAAGATGCATGATTTCGGTGAAACAGTTACGATCCGCCACCTGATACATCATACAAGCGGCTTGCGATGCACCTTTCCCGAATTACTGGCACTAGCTGAATGGCGTGACACAGATGCAACCACAATGCAGGATGTGTATTGGCTGTTGAAGACACAGCGTGAGCTGAACTTCCGCCCTGGGGATGAGCATATGTATTCTAATTCCAACTACATATTATTGGCACTAATTTGTGAACGAGTCAGTGCGCAGTCTTTTGCCACGTTTTGCAAACAGCATATTTTCGACCCGTTGGGGATGAGCCAATCGGTTATCAATGACTTCATCTTCAAGCTGATCCCCAACCGTGCCCTGGGTTACTACAATGAAAAAGGGAGTTGGTTATACGCGCCGTTGACAGATTCAGTGATTGGCCCAACGAATGTGTACACTACGGTCGAAGATCTGGCCAGGTGGGATAAGAATTTTTATACCGGGGAGGTCGGCGGGTCAGCTGTCATTGAACGAGTGCTGCAGTCGGGTCGATTGAACAATGGTCAGGAGCTGGACTATGCTTTTGGGTTGATGGTCGGGCCAGCACATCAGTATCGAGGCTGGCAGGTCGTTGAGCACGGAGGCGGTCAGGGTGGTTATGGCTCCTGGATGATGCGTTTCCCAGAGCTTCATTTGAGTGTGGTCGTGCTTTTCAATCAGTTCCTCTTTGACATGCAGGGCTACGCCCTCAAGGTTGCCGACCTGTTCCTGGAGGATAAAATAGCATCCAGGTCAGATGTGGAACAGCCTGCGGAACCAGTGGAGACTGCTGCAGCAGTTGATTTGAACCCTGAACAGTTGGAGTTGAAAACAGGAACCTACTTCAACGCCCAGCGTGCTGCGTCACGCCGTATCTCCTATGTTGAGGGCAAGCTTCAATTCCAGGGATATAATCTGGTGCCATTTGGGGAAAACCTTTTCTTCTTCGAGGTAGAACCGCAGACACGGGTTGAATTCATCCTTGCAGAGGATGGCTGCGTGGCAGGCATGAAAACGATGACTGCGTCAGAGGAGTATGTCTATGACCGCGTCGAAACGGTTTCTCCCACACCAAACGAGCTGGCAGGATACGCGGGACGTTTCTACAGCCCAGAACTGGATATCTATTGGACGTTTGCTGCCAGGAATGACCACCTGGTTGCCCAACGCCGTAAATATGTGGATAGCAAACTCACGCCATTGTTTCGTGACACCTTCAGTGACGACTGGGAACCCCTGATGGATTATCCTACAACTTATTTGGTTTCCTTTGAGCGTGACGAAAACGACAAAATCACCGGACTGCGTGTATCTGGCACACGCATCCGGAATCTTAAATTCATCAAGCAGGGAGGATGAAGGTCAGCAATCAGCGACCTGATATTCGTAACATGTCCTGCGTATGATGCTGGATTTACTGACCGACTGAAATGATCTCAACCCCATTAGAAGGTTGGCAGACATATCCTTTTGGATGCAACCCCGTTCTCTCTACGTATTTTCGCTGAACGTTTTCTGTGAATGACTCGACTGATTTGTACTCAACCAGCGCAACCACGCAGCCCCCAAAACCACCGCCTGTCATCCGAGCACCCAGGCAGCCTGTTTCTGATTGAGCTAAATCCACCAAAACATCAATTTTCTCATTCGTAATTTCAAAATCATCCCGCATGCTTATGTGGCTTTCATTCATCAGTTTACACACAGCGGTCACATTGCCGTCCGAGAGGTAGTCCACAGCGCGCAGTACACGCTCATTTTCTGTGATCACATGCCGGGCACATCGGCGGGGCAGGTCATCCAAATCTTCAGCGCGCAGATTATATTCTTTCAGAGTCACATCCCTCAGGTGCGATACACCGAAGAATCGTGCTGCTGTTTCACACTGTTTTCGCCGTTCGTTATATCCCGAATCTGTATGGGAATGCCTTGTTGATGAATCCAAAATCACCACAGATACGTAGTCTGGCATGGGTACCTGCTGGGTTGAAAGGTCCCGGCAGTCGATCAGCATTGCATGCCCAGCCTGGCCAGCAGCTACGATCATCTGATCCATGACCCCGGTATTGGCACCGACCCATTCGTTCTCTGTCCGCTGTCCCAACAAAGCCATTTTTCCTGGGAGGAAATCCCAGCCCCCAAGAACCGAGAAGGCTTTGGCAGCAGCCATTTCCAGGGCGGCTGATGATGATAGCCCAGCACCGATTGGAATATCACTCAGCAGCACACCTTCCCAACCTGATAGTTGATAGCCTTCCCCCTGAAGCGCCCAGGCGATTCCTGAAACATACGTCCCCCATCCATTCTCACGTTGAACGTCCTCAAGCGAGAATGACAGCGGATCAGGAAAATCCACCGAATGAAGGATGACCTTTTGATCCTTGCGTTGTTGAATGGCCAGCCAGATGGCGCGGTCAATTGCCATTGGAAGGACAAACCCATCGTTGTAATCTGTGTGTTCGCCAATCAGGTTGACCCGCCCAGGAGAGCGGATAATGATTTGTGGGGTTTTCCCGAAGCGTGACTTAAAAACCTGGATTGCTTGTTCTTTCATTTTCTTATTTTAATGCATAACTCATGGAGATATGGAAGTGGCTCATGAGTCACCTCTATGGTTCATTCCCTATTCTTTGGAATACCAGTCTTTCTTTAACCTCACGGTTCATCACTGTGATATGATGGTGACAGGCTTTAACAGATCATATGCGTTCTTTGTTCAGTTAACAATTGGATGAAATGAATGGGATTAATACAATCAATAACCCGAATTAAGAACACAACCTCACACAAACCAGATTTTCAGCGTTTTATTCGAGCCATCACCACCAAGGAGCCTGGACCTGTACCTGTGGGCGAAATCTTTGCTGATCATGAGTTTGTTGGCAACTACTTAAATGAGCGGGTATTTGATTATGCCAGCATGGCAGCAGACCCAAATCATAAGATCAAATGGCGGGACTTCAGGGATGGACTTCGCTATGTTGATCAGACCATCCGTTTTTGCCTGGCAACTGGATGGGATTATGCCTACAGCTTCAGCGCTATTCCATTCCCAGGTTTTACGTATAACTTAGCTGAGAACACTTCATCCGAAACCGATTTGGGGCGGAAGCGTTTCTGGGTGGATGACAATCACGGTCCAATCCAGACATGGGATGATTATGAAAAATACCCATGGCCAAAGGATGTGCTCAGCATTAATATGTCTTCAAAATGGATGTCCAGGCGAGTTCCAGAAGGGATGAAGGTGATGGTCATCCCTGGAGGTGTTTTTGAGTGGAGCTCCTGGTTAATGGGCTTGACGCCTTTCTGTTTTGCATTGAAGGACCAACCTGACCTTGTCGACGCCATTATTGAGAAGGTAGCTGAGCAAATATATGCTGTGGTTGAAGATTTGATGGATGAACCTTGTATCGGGGGCATATTCATGGGTGATGACCTCGGCTATTCCACTGGCACGATGGTTTCCCCGCATATTATTCGTGAGAAAATTCTCCCACAGACCAAACGCATCATTGATCTGGTACACCAGGCGGGGAAGATATTTGTATTTCATTCCTGTGGAAATCTGGAAAAAATCATGGACGATATCATTGAAATGGGAGTGGATGCCAAACACAGTTTTGAAGATAAGATCATGCCTGTCGAGGAGGTCTACCAAAGGTGGGGCGACCATGTAGGTATTATTGGCGGTGTGGATATGCATCTCCTGACTGTCGGAACAGAAGTGCAGATCCGCAGAAGGGTGCGGGAAATCCTGGATGTCTGTGGGAGCCAAGGCAGGTATGTGCTGGGGACGGGGAATTCTGCTGCGAACTATGTGCCTGTTCAAAATTACCTGACCATGCTGGATGAAAGTCGCAGGTGGAACAAGGACCATTATGGGAGATCTTTATGAAAGGAACCCTATTCGCCGGGAAAATAGATTTATGTATGCTGCTTGTATATTAGTCTTATTGCATCGATTCAACTATCTGGATCAACATGTCAGCATCAAGATCAGGGCTGCTCAACTCATATGTGACACCGTCAGCACTCCAGATCAACGTGTGGCCATGTGAAGCGTTCCAATCTGCTTTACCAGTTTCCTGATCACCTTCCCAAATTCCTTTGTAGAGCGGTAATTTCTCCTTGATTAGATTTTATTATTATACGGATCGAAGGTGAAAGTCTCACATATAGCAATACCCAGTCAAGCTTCTGCTGTCTAAGTCCTGATATAATCTAAATTACTCTGCAAGAAAGGAAAGCTAGCTAGTGCTTCATCGTTTGTAAGGGTGTAACCTAATAAAATAGGAGGTATAGGATGATGTCAATTTTTAATAATTTTGATAGGTTGGAAAAGCTGTTTGTTGTTTGGGCTTTCCTGTTCCAGATTGTGCTTATTATTCACTTTGCCATCCGCAAACCCCTGATGGAAAGCTATACAGAGAAATTTGGGTGGATTGTTTATGCCTTATGTATCCCGGCTGCGATCATCAGCATTATTCTTTTGCGAGGTGGGAAAACCTGGCATTACTGGCTGGGGGGCTTCCTTTTCGTCCTCTATGCCCTCTTTGGTATTTGGATTGATTATGTGGCAAAGATCCAGTTCCGAAATCCGTTTAAACCAGCGGTCGCTATTCCCTACGTGCTGCTGTATCTGGCAACCGTGATGTTTTACTGGTGGCCGCTGTGGCCAATGAGCCGGCTGCTATGGATTGTATATGCAGTACTCTATGTCATTGCGACAATTTTGAACATCACATCTCATTAAGTGTGCGTTTTCTTGTCAAGTAAATAGTCAACGCATCGAATCCTGTGCTCGTAGAGAAAGCACTCTCTTTCGCCCTGATCTGTATTTATTTACAATCAGTACAAACTGATCCAGGCGACGGGTAGAGTCATGATTCTATGTGTATATGAATATTTGCCGCTACAGGAAGATTTAAATCATTGTATTAGCAGTTGATAATGTAAAACTAGGAAGCGATTAACTCATCACTATGTCGTTTTTTATCCTTTATAAGCGCGAAAGCAAATATGATCCCAAAAATCAAATTGACCGCAGCGTAAATCCAGTAGGCATTCTCCGGTTTTCCTTCAATACCATGTAAAAAAGGCAGCAATGGTGCAGCCGTATTATTCATTGCATGAAAAAACATCACAATGATAAGCTTCTTGCCGCTTGAGTTATACAACCAGGCATACATGATCGAAATACTTGTGGTCATAATCACGAAAGCTATAAAGGAGTATGCGCTATGTAAGTCTCCTGTCATAAACCATAAGGGTAAATGCCATATACCCCAGATGACACCAATAACCAGGCTCGCCGGTAATACACCGATCTTTTCTTGTAAAGGTTCCTGAGCATAACCACGCCAGCCAAATTCTTCTTGTCCCCCGCCAATAATCAACATGAGAAAAAAGTATGGAATCGCCATGACTATTGGGGGAACAGATGTTTCGGCCGGAAATAGCGTTTTAGCAACATCCATGCCAACAGCGGGTGCCAGATAGTGAACGATCGCATGAATAATCAACGGCAGGACCAACGCAATAATCAAATATTTTGGCTTGAAGTGAAAATCAAGTGCTTTTCCTAGAAATGCTTTTGTTCCCTTCCAACCTGCCTTCCGGGCTATGAGTGTTATCGCTGCCAGCATAGGGGCGAAGGCTCCTATGATAACAACCACCATTGAGTATCCGGTCACATTGAATGGTAAGTCTATTCCTATGCCATCTAACACAGAAGGTATCCAAAGAACCCATGAATAAACAAATGTCAGAAAGAAGAATTTCCATGGATCTCTGTTTTTGGCATGATTTGGCATTATTAATTCCTTTTCTAATTCTAAACGTGGACTAACTTGTGTTAGGATGCTATAGGCATACCCCCGGTCAGAAATGCTGCATAGGAGGTTGTATTCATCAAGCAGCCGTTATCTTAAACCCTCACCTGTTTCCATTTATAATATTCATATGCCTAATAGAGGCAACCGGATAGTTATACTACTAAACGCATGATTATGTGAGATGAAAGCAAATGAATAAAACAATGAACCAAAGTGTGAAGGATGCTGCCTCCAAGATCGATGAAGCGCTTCGTGCCCTGCCTGTCAGGAATATCCCAAACGAACGTGAAATTCGGCGAAAATATTCTCGGATGCTGAAGACGGCAAGTCCGGAATTTATTTTTAATTTGGCCAGTGAATTAAAGAACAAATGCCGCTATCATGTGTTCGCTTATGAATTGATCGCAAACCACAAGGGAGCTTTTCAGAGCATTGGGGGAGAGCAGCTTGAGGCACTTGGACAGGGGATGGACAGCTGGTGGTCTGTGGACGTCTTTGCTCGCACTTTATCGGGGCCAGCCTGGCTTAAAGGACAGGTGTCTGATGAATTGATCCGCAAATGGGCGAACTCAGATGATCTCTGGTGGCGTCGGGCAGCCTTGGTCAGCACGGTTGCGCTGAATATGCGCTCACAAGGGGGGATGGGGGACGCGCCGCGCACGCTTGAGGTCTGCCGCATGTTGGTGGATGACCATGAAGATATGGTGGTGAAAGCGATGTCCTGGGCTTTACGCTCGTTGGTGGTGCATGATCCGGATGCGGTGAGTGAGTTCTTAAGGAAGCATGAGGATGCTCTTGCGGCACGGGTCAAGCGAGAGGTGCGTAATAAGCTGGAAACTGGACTGAAGAACCCAAAGAAAAAGGCATAATGTCTTCTGCGAGAATTTTGAATTTGAATTTCGTAAAGCAACAAGGAATTAAAATGAAAATCCTGATCACATACTTTACGCAAAGCAACAACACAAAAGAGATCGCTGAAAGTATTTTTGATGAATTAGTGACCCAAACCCATGAAGTAGATATTGAGAAAATCGATAATGTAAAACCAGAATTCTTTAGGTGATTATGACCTGGTTTTCATCGGTTCAGCCTGTCATCATTCCGATGTAGCGGCACCCGTAAAAGCGTTATTGAAAGGAATATCACCTTCACCACCATTCAAAATGGCAGGATTTGTGACTCATGCGACAAAAATGGCAGAAGGCAGGGAGCGGAATAAGGAATTGTATGAGAGATGGGCTGGGAAATGTGTGAAGACATTTACTCAGGTTTGTGATGAGAAAAACATTGAATTCCTTGGTTATTTTCACTGCAAAGGGATTCCAATTCCACCAATTGCTGATTTCATTCATCAGGAGATCATCCTTGATGAAGAGGAATGGGCTGAGTATGAGGAGGAGATCAAGACCCATCCAGACGAAAAGGACCATCTTGCCGCAAAAGCCTTTGCGAAAGCAGTATTATCGAAGCTTGAATAGAATATGATGGTGAAAGACGTAAATATCTACATAAGGGGGATGATCCACATAGACACGGATTGCAGATTTTAACCCGAATTTGATAATGTAATAACGAATAAGTAGGTCATTTACTGCGCAGCGTGCATGACATATGAGTATAAATTGTCACGCAAGCCATCACACCTCGCTTCGATCCACTCCACTCTAAATTTCTTTTCAGGTGCAGATTTGCACTAAAGATGGTTGGCTGTGCGTGACCTACGACTGCGAACATGGCGGACTGAGCTTTGCACTATTGAGTCCGCACTCCAAAGAGGATTATTACGAGTTGGAGTGCGGGTTTAACCCGCTAAAATGATGATGAAAGTGGAATACTATCGCAAAAAGATGGAGACCTGCGGTCACGAAGTCACCCTGGTCCTTTCAGGAGGCTACGCACTCAGGAGACCATGGGCGAACAAGTCGATCGAGTTAAGTAATTCGCATCCTTTGATCCGTTTTAAGTCTGCTTTCAATTTTGTCACTGTACAAAGCTTTTTCCAGATTTCTATTCGTTTTAATCGCTTAAATTAATAAACATTCGAGAAACAACTTAAATGTAATTAGTAGAATTTCTTATGCTTCGCCGATATGGTTAATATTATTTTCTCTATATTTTCCAACAACGCGATTAGTTGGTCTGGTGGAATCCCGTCTCTCAATCAATTTGTTTTTTCGACTTTTAGCATGCCAGTATCGGATCTTATTCAGATCACCTTTACTTATAGAACCAGCTATTAATGAACAATCTTGAATTTTAAATGAACCATCAATTCTATCCGTATGGACATGAAAATGTGGTGGTGGATGTTCGTTAGGGTTTTATTGAGAACTCTAACCCCGATACTTGTCTACACGAGCTTTAATTGTTAATGGTTTAAGAACTCCATCTTCTTTTTCCAAACTGCAAAGTTTTTGTTAAGTAATACATTCTAAGAACTGTGAATAATCTAAGATAGTTGACTTGCTATTGATTGGGATTTCTGAAAGGTAACTTTTTATTTTAGCTTTATGGTTAACTGGATCCATTTTATTTATATTATCTCTTATGTAACCTAGGTTGCTGTATTTCCTTCGATAATTCTGATCTCTTCTTCTGTGAGGTTGTAGAGGTCAAAGACCAGGTGGTCGATCTGGGCATCGGTGGCGGTGATTTTGTTCTCAAAATACTCCTAATCGAATGTGGTTTTTAGCTATGAGTTGTCATTAAGTTGATATAAATAAATGTAATCAACTATTGAGTGAATACTAATTCTTTTCTTTTATCCAGAATTTATAACTACTCTCTTTCTTGCTCCTTTTTATATAAAGAATTGCACCTCTCGATAGGTGAAACTCATAATTCCAAGGTTTGCTAATAGGTGGTCTTGGGTTAATATTTGCTGGAAGAAATGGTTGAATTTTCTCATTAATCTTCCAACTAAATTCCTCTTTATTCAATATTGTCCAACCCAAACCTATATCGCATAACTGCCATAAAGAGCCATCATCACATTCAAAAACTTGAGTAACTGTACCCTCGTTAATTTCAACATCCCACACGTATATAATTCTTTCTTGTTTATTAGGGGGTCTTTGAGATATCAATGGTTCGTCTGGTACACCAAGTTTATAATTCTTCTTGAATATCATTAATGGGTCATTACTAATGCCAAATTTTTCTCGTATTGGTCGAAAAAAATTTTGATTGATTTATCCAAATCATCAAAATAATTTACATACCTTAATAATTCTTCTTTGAGCTGTAAAATCCCCTCTTGACTAAACATTAAATAATTCTTTTCCCACCAGAAATGATGAGCTAAATAATTCCGCTTTTATAATACTAAATCTAAATGCTTCTGGAGTTCGGTTGGAAAGATGAACTTATTTTCACCTATTACTCTTCCTAGGGTCAGAGAAAATGCATATGCAAGTTTTTCTTCCATGCGAGGTCGAGTTATACTTTCTGGGGTATCAAATGTACCTAAAGCATATATATTACATAAATTTCGATGTAATACCTCACTTTCGTAGTAAGCTAACCCAAACCTAGCATATAATTCCTTTAAGGCCTGAACTCTGTATCCATTTTATTCACTTTTACAAATGCAGTTTCTTATATAACTTTTGTTTCTGCATATTTCTCGGATCTATTTTTGATTATCTATCGGGTTATTCTCCCCATCCACAATTTTTATTTCTTCTTCGGTGAGGCCGTAGAGGTCATAGACCAGGCGGTCGATCTGGGCGTCGGTGGCGGCGATTTCGCGCTCGAGCTGCTCCTGCTCCAAGGGAGTTTGGTGGAGTGCGTTTGTGGAGCTTAAGAATATATTTACTAATGAGACTATTTGATCATGTTTGTGCAATTTCTTTGGAATCATTTTCATCTTCGAAATAATATGGGATTGGAATTTTTGATAAACTTATCCTAATTTATATTCGTAAATACCTCACCACCTTTACTATCACCAATTTTTGAAATCTCTAAAGTAATTGCATAAATTTGAATTTAATAGGCCCAATATGAAAGATATTTTTTTTGATCCGTAATCAAAAATAACAGTTGTATAGTTTATGATAAATATCCATTATTTTATCAATAGCAAAATTTTGTTGTCTTGCTAAATTTCCCCAAGTTATCCTTTTTCTTTCATAATATTCTTCATGGAGTGTTCACAAGTTGATTTCCCACCATTAAATCTCCTCTTTGATAAGCTGCCCGATCTCTTTAATTGTTTAGATCTCAAATTTTAATAAGTTTGTAGTCTATTGGAAGCCGGAAATTTTTAAGCGAACAATCCCAAGGATATAGTTTGATAGTTTTTTAATTAGTCTATTATTTTGAGGATATATATCTGATATTGTTAGATTTTTGATAGTATTGATACCTTTTTTTTTATCTCCAATTCAATTGTTTAATTGTATGTTTTTGGCTTTTATAGGTCTTCATCTATTAATGGTTTTTTGTTTCTTCGTCTATATTAATCTTTGTTTAGCCCTGTCGATATTCCCACTATATATCTTTCAATTATCTCTTGCATTTCCTGGATAAGAAATTGCGCTCTTTGTTGTAATTTCTCTAAATTATTTTGCTTGCTGTCTTTTTAATGACTAAAGACCATCCTTCATCCTCAAATTCGTTTGATCAACCTTTATCGCACAATTCTTAACATATTCCTCAAGTAAAACAAAATCTAGATTGTCAACATTTGTTACCAGGCTTCAAATTTGGTATTTTATTGGATATCCGTAATTATGCAGGGGTAAGTGGTCGCTCTTTCGAATACAGGCCAGGTTACAAAATCAGTGATTTCTTCGATTACATTTGGTTTTCAACCAATTCGCAAAGGTTTGCCATATTTTGCATGCAGCCTAATTTGTTTGCAACGATATAACTGAATATGCCATCAGGTGCAAGAAGATTTAATCCCTTTTTCAATGAAATAGGCAGTACAAGTCAGCCATGCTCGCATAAACCTGATAGTGTGTTATAACATATTCTCTTAGTCATTTCCCCCAAGTGTTTCCTGTCTCACATACGGCGGATTGCCGATCACGGCATCAAAGCCACCATTAGCTTGAAACACTTTCCGGGAAGGCCTTTTCCCAGTCGAATGGGTTGACCCGCTAACACCTCCTCATCCGGCATTAGCTGCCCTTCGAAGTAATCCCAGCCGATGAGCGAGTTGCCGCACTTAATATTATTGTTCAGGTCCGGCAGGGCAGCTCAAAACCCAGACTGAGCTGACCGGTCTCCTCCTCCAGCACCTTCAGCAGCAGGCTCAGCTTGGTCACCTCCACCGCCTGGGAGTCGATGTCCACACCGTGAGGTTGTTCACCAGGATGCGCTTCTTTTCCACCCTGGTTAGCTGCCAATCCCCATCCGCCGTCTGGATGATGCGGGGTACTTCCCTTTGACCACTTCTCCGGGTCGTGCTCAAGATAATATTCTTCGTGCCAGTCCATCAGGTATTGAAAAGCACCCAGCAGGAAGGACCCTGACCCGCAAGCCGGGTCCACGATCTTCAGCTTGCTGGCTGTGCTGGGCGTTTTACCCTTCAACAAGCTCCCCACCCGTGTTCTTCACGATGTAGTCCACGATGTAGCGGGGGTGTAGTAGACTCCGCCGCTTTGCGCACCTCGGGCTTTTCCTCAACCTTTGCCCGGTGCCCGGGAGTCAGGCGGATGACCTTGCCCAGGAACTGTCATAGTCCTGCCCGAGGATCTCCACCGGGATCTCTTTGAAGACATAGGGGCAGGGGTAATACAGGCTCTTGATGATCATCTTGAGCACCTTATCATCGATGGTGAGGGTCGGTGTGAAGGCGTCCACATGGCTCTGGTTCTCCGATTCCGCTTTGAAATGGAACAGGCCGGAATTGTATTTGAGGTCTGCTCTCTGATAGAGCTCCACAAGGTGGCTGTAAATCTCTTTCCCTTGCCCAGCTCATAAAGCTGGTTGAGGGGTTCGATGCCGCGGTCCTCGCAGATGCGCAGGAAGATGATCCGGTCAATCGTCTTCTGCACGGCGAAGTTAAGCTGGCGTTCGTTTTCCACCTGGGGGTTGCGCAGGGCGATGTTGCGCGCCAGCAGGATGCGCCAGTTCTCGATCTCCTCCAGGAAGGCTTCATCCACCTTGATGGTGCCTCTTTTAGCGGTGTTTTCTTCCGCATACTTGTCGAAAGCCCCCTTGCGGATGGCATCCGGGGGGAAGATGCCTGCGATCTCATCCCACTTTTCGATGTACTCATCGTAACGAAGATACATGATACGCCCGGCTGCCGGGTGCTGTCCGGTTGGGCTTGCTGCGGCAGTCATAGACGGCGAATTCCTCGAAATCGGTCAGGATGGAAATTGGTAATCCGCTGTTCCAGGCATAGATCTTCAGCTGGTAAGCATATTCTTTGGTGTTTTCGATGTCCTCAGCCGGTTTCTTGGCTTCTACGAAGAAGATGCGCTTCCCCCCAAACGGTAGGCGTAATCGGGTGTCTTGGCGTTGGGGCTACCCTTGATGTGGATGGAGTCCTCGGGATCACCTCGCGGTACTGTGGGGCATAGCCTTTCTTGTTACGACATCCCAACCCAGGGCTTCGAAGAAGGGATTGAGGAATTCCTGACGCAGCTGGGCTTCTTTGTAGCTGGAGGATCGATAGGCGTTCATGTTGTCTTCAAATCGCTGGACGAGTTGGCGGATGATTTCTGGTACGGGCAAGGCTTCCCTCCTGTGGTGGTATGTGTCTGTGGATATTGTAGCATGGAAAAGGAATTGTTAACAAAAACATTCCTAGTAAACAAGGAAATTACGATGATTTTTAGGGTGGGACGAAAGAGTTGCAACTATATCCCCGTGAAAAGAATTGTTGTTTGTATAATACTCTTTTTAGTGAATGAATACTGCCGATATTAGAAGACCTTGGGAAGATTTCACAGAGCGAAAATCTCTTGACCTTTTCTGACATTTTGGTATGCCTACACCGGTGGGGACAGTAAATTTAATCATCTTTGAAGGAATTATTATATGCAATGCTATTATCTTAATTTAAATAGAAAATTGGTAAATGTATAAAGGTTATAGCTAAAATTTCTGTTGTTAACTACCCTTATGAGTGCATGAACAATCATCACAAAATGATGAAATTAGTTGTGATGTGTGTGCAAATTTCACCTGCTTTTAGGGCATTGAATAAATCTGTTATACTTGGCACATAGGATACTTAGGAGGTCGAAATGGATATAAAACAGGCTAATTTTAATACACCAGAAGTTTGGCGAATTGTTACAGGATGGGAAGGAACTTGGAGAAAGACCCTCGACATTAAATCAAATGATTGAACGAGATAAGAAAGGTCGTGAGGTAGTTGTTGATAATAAATTTAAGATTACATTATCAAAAATTTTTACGTATCGACACGACCATCTATCCTGAAATCAGAGATGAAACTGGTTTGAAATATAAAAGGGTTTTCTTTCCCCTGGAAATACATCAAAAGTATTTTAGTGATAGCTTGTGGCCTTGGATATGGCCTTCTCTCCCACCTCAAGTTGTATGCTTTATAGCATTTGGAATTCCAGATTACAAAACACACAAAAAGCAAGGTCAGGTGGGATATGGAGAGCTTGAACTCTATACATATCCTCTTCTCAAAAATGCACAAAACAAAATAAAGAATAACTATGATGCTGCTCAAAAATTTTACCGAATGCATTATCGTGCTGCCCACAACTTAGGTTATTGGTCTGTGCGCAAAGTTATATTTGAAAAACCTGGTCTTTTTACCTTTTTTGTTTGGGGACGTTGGAATAGAGTTATTCAACCTATAAATCAACTCCCAGTAATCGTGGAGGTATATAGAGAAGTTGATGTTATCTCATAATGTTCAAATGCTTTACATTCTTCAGAAAATCTTTTCACGAAGTACCAATCCTTTATAAGTTGAAGCCAGTTATATTTTGTGTGAATTTGTGTACAGGAAAACTCAAAATGTGATTAATTGAATGTCTCACACTTAGCAAGAAAATGACCCGTACACATGTCACAGTGATAACTATTCCTACTGGATAGAGCATAAAAGAGGTTATGTTAGAATTTTCACAACACAAAATCAATCACTGAAGTCATAATTTCATTATCTACATATGCTTGTCAAGCTATTAATATCTTAGGAGGTAAAGGATGACATACACAAAAGGGTATCCAGATGTAATTGTAGGGTATTGGCGTGGAATTCAAGCAGACGGTCAAAACACGGATGATGATTCTATCTTTGAAACTAAAAAAGCCAACGGAGAATGGCAATATATTACGAGAATTATAAAGGTTAGTCAAGTATTAAAGGCTGCTGGTTTCAAGTTGGGAGAGAAAACTCGTTGGGCGAATCCAACCGGTAAACCTGGGTTTTATAAAGGGAAAACCAAAGGATATTCTGGTGGTCAACCAGTAATTGTTGAGGTCACATCCGAAATGCTTTCACATGACAAGGCAGTTGGTCGAAGCAATGTACTTCCTCCAAGTTATAGTTACCGAGTAAATTTTCCTGCAAGCCAAGTGACTGGTTCTCGTTCATCAGAAAAGGACCCCTGTAATCACCTCAAAGAAAATCTAACCTGGCTGTATGGTGTAAAAGATGACGGCAGGGATGCAATATCCTTCTTATTAAATCCTTCAAGTAAGAAGAAAAAAAATTAGCAATCCTATCGTTAAAGTTACCACAAGGTGAAATCTATAATTTACAATTCCGTGTGGTTGATGTAAAAACGGGTGGGAAAGCTGGCTGTTTTGTCGAAATCAATAAAGGTGGTTGGGAGAATGGGTCGGGATGGGTTTTTGTCTTTGAAGAGGGGAAAGACAGAATTCAAAAAGGATATTTAGACCTCAATGGTAATTTTGAATTCAATAAAACCCTTGACACTTCCTGGTATAAGCCTGGGGTTTACAATATTGCCATTATTCAATATTGTAGAAATCAGTCAACTTAGAACTCTCAATAAATAACCATTCTATAGACAGATATATAACAACCTCTGGCGAACAAACGATATACGCCATAGCTCAAGGTATGGATGTGGTTTTCGATAAAAACTAACTAATGAGAATAACCACTATTAGCATACGAAAATAGTTTCAGCATAAATGAGCTCTTTGTGAGTGTCAACTAGTTATTTATTGAGTGAATTTGTTAACAAGTGAACTTGGGGGTTAATACAACTGAATAGCTGTTTAAAACTGCAACCAGCTAGTGCAGGCATCCACCCGCCTGCCATGGTGGGTTTTTGTTTTAAGCGAAAGGAGGTGAGAAGATAAATCCAAAATCGCGTTCTATTCACAACATTGATATGACAAAATGGAGTAAGAATGGAGGCTCCTGATGCACCATGTGGGCGCTTCAGGCTCAGTGCGTGACCAACTACTGCGAACATGGCGGACTGAGCTTTGCACTATCGAGTTCGCACCCCGGGAAGGATTATTACGAGTTGGAGTGCAGGTTTAACCCGTAAGGGAAGATTTTAATGGCGAGATTGCTTCCTTACAGGACGCTTTGCAGTCACTACGTTCGCAATGACAAATTGGCGATTGCTTCCTTACAGGACGCTTCGTAGTCACTTCGTTAGCAATACTCTAACGAGTACAGGTGACATTATTTTTCTGTACCCTCGACGATTTTGATCTCTTCTTGCGAAGCACCCCAGCGCAGCGTGTGGGCTCAGTTAACCCATAGAGATCATAGACCAGGCGGTCGATCTGGGCGTCGATGGCGGCGATTTCGTTGTCTGTCACTGCGAGCTTGCGAAGCAGTCTGAAGATAAAGGCGAGATTGCTTCTTGGCCTTCGGTCGCCTCGCAATGACATATATATTTGTCAATATCCTCTATGACCCCCATTCACTACTCCCCTGCTCACTATTCACTGATCTTACTCAACTATCAATTCAACGACTTAAAGTGCCTGGCGCAGGCGGGATATCTACACGTGGGTCCTCCCCTGTGAAAAATTCTGCGGTTGGATAACCTAATGTGATGAACAGGGGTTGGATCGCCGGGTCAAAGGGCTGCTGGATGACCACACCGTCAAAAATCAGGGATGACGCAAGCGACATGAATGCACCTGCATAGATGCGCTGGTTATTCGACACGATCACAAAAGGCAAACCATCCAGAGGGAGTCCTTGCGAGAAACTAACCACGACCTTAAGATAAGCCTCTTCTGTCAGGTTGAGGCATGATTCCCCCACATGTAGCTGATGACATCTTTCGTGGAGAGGAAGGGTTTTTTATCTTTTAATGAGGGTAGACACGGTCCCAACTGGGAGGCACGCACAGGTCTACCCCTACCAAAGGTGCAATGTGAAGCAAGTCTGCCCCTATTTTAGGCGTTATATCAAATAGGATAGCTCTTATGTATTACCTGTTGACACGGATATTTTTCATCATCCGCCAGGAGGGCTCATTCACCTGCTGGACTTTTCCACGATGATCCTTAAAAGACCAGATGCCCGGGCGAGATTCGATGATCGTATATCCCAGACGCTCATATAAGCTTATTGCGCCTAAATTTTCCTTAGCCACATTAAGCGTCACCAGTTTAAATCCGCGTTTCCGCAGGTCATCTTCCACAAAACCCATCAGGTGGTGGCCAATCCCCTTTCCCCGCCATTGGGGTTTGACACGAAAAGCAAAAACATAGGCGCGGTCTTTGCCGTCAGCCGTTTCGCGTTCTGAACTGTAAAGCATTACAAAGACCTGCCCAATGATCTCCCCAGAGGGACTCTCAATCACCCACATCAATACTCTTCCGATGCGAGTTTCCCGGTACAGGGTGGCGTACATACGACGGTATTTAGTATATTCCCCGTCCCACTCCAGGGCGGGTAAATCTGCTTTTTCGAGATGACGGATAGTTAGATCGTGGTGGTCTTCCCCATGTGTTGAATCAAGCTCGTTCAGGTTACCTAAAGCATTCACCAGAAATTAATCCAGGTCCTTTATCAGGTCTGAAAGCAGGCGGTCTTCTTCTTCAGAGGACTTGATTTCACCATCCAACCAGGCATTTCTCAATGCTGATAGGATTTCCCCAAATGCTGGAGAAGGAGGTAATCCCAGCTTACGCAGGTCGTCACCAGTTGTTTGCGGCATAACCCCAGCCCACTCGCTTACGTACATCCAGAGCTGATTCCTCAAAACCGAATTGTCGTTGATGAGGTAGGCTGCATAGATAGCAATACGGGAAATCTTTTCAAGCCTGCGCACCACCTCACTGGGCTTTGCATTTTCTATTTGATCCAGAGAATGAACAATCTGGCTGGTTGAAATCAACAGCTTTCGAATATCACTTTTGAATCGCAGCCTGGAGACGATGGAGCGCAGGGTCATTTCGGGAAGCTCTCCCAACCACACCAGGTAGCTCAGGGTTTGATGCAGGTTCAAGCCGTCTGAAAATTGGGGTAGTTCCCATGCAGGATCGATCTGGTCAGTCTTTAACCGCTCCAGGTGGACATGGATGGAATCATTCCACGGCAGGGCAGGATGGATCGCTTTGAGGATGCCCAGGGAATCCAGTCGCGCCAGCATTGCAGGTGCTTCAGGTTCTTCCAGGATCTGGTTGATCTCGTGACGCAGGCGTGCTCCCGTGACCTTATTAAGCAGAGGCAGGCTCTCCTCCATCAGGTCCAGGGTCCGCTGCTCGATTTGGAAACCAAAGCGCTGTTCAAAACGTACCCCGCGCAGCAGGCGGGTGGCGTCATCCACAAAGGACAGGGCATGCAAAACGCAAATTTGGCCTTTGTGCAGATCGTTCAGCCCTCCCCAGTAGTCATAGATCATACCGAAGTGCTCACCGTCAAGCCTTAAAGCCAGGGTGTTGATGGTAAAGTCCCTGCGGTGAAGGTCCATTTTGATACTGCTGCTTTCCACGGTGGGAAGGGCTGCAGGTTGTTCGTAGAATTCTGTCCGGGCGGTGATCAAATCCAGGCTCTCAGGCAGGTCTGCTGGTTTTGATCCTTCTCCTGGTTTCAACTGGCTGATCAGTTTGTCCTGCACCCCTGAGATATCCCATTTTGCCGTCCCAAAACGCTTGTGGGTGAGTACACGACCACCAAAATGGTCTGCCAGGCGTTTGGCGAAGAAAATGGCATCTCCCTCGACAACAATGTCGAAGTCCAGACTGGGTCTATCAAGCAGGAGGTCGCGCACAAACCCACCGACGACATAGACAGGCAGGTTGATCCTATCAGCCTCTTCTGCCAGCGTATGAAGCAGTGTGAGACGTGCAGGTGGGATGACTTCAGATAATTTCCTTGCAACATCTTCCTGGGAAGGTAATTCAGCATGGGGAGAGAGGGTTTTCAACAGGTCTGTCCGCGTCACTATACCGATGATCTCGCCGGTCTCTTTCAGTACAACGGGTACCTGCCCCCAGCCAGTTGCCCCCATTAAGGATTGAAGTGACTCAAGGGATGCCTTGGGAGAAATCCATACATTCCCTGCTGTCATCAGACTTTCAACGGTTAGATCCAGACCGTGACTGAGTGCCCGGTCAACCTCACGCCGGTTAAGCAGGCCGACCACAGTTTCTCCGGATACGACTGGATATCCCTCGTAGCCATAACGCTGCATCAAGTGATGGGCTTCCTGAGCAGAGGTTTCTGGCGAAAGGATCAATGGGTCCTTGGACATGATGCTCGCGACGGTGACTGCAGATTGGACATGCTGACCCAAATCGGACACCATCTTCTCAAAACACTCTTCCAGAAATGCTCCTGTTTCGGCTTCGTTGAGTTTTTCCTCAGGGCGGATCAGGGCTGAGGCGGCTCGTTTGTGACCGCCACCGCCCATTTCTTCAGCTATCGAAGAGACATCCACACGATCGCTGGTAGAACGGGCAACCAAACGGATGCCCTGTGTCGTGGAGACAAGGAGGAGCAGGGCGTCTGGATCAAGGACGTCACGCATTTTATGGGCAACACTGGAAATTTCATCCTGGATATCCATCGCATCCGCCTTGACTGCCATGATGGTTTGATCCTCAACCCTGAAGGTCTGAACATGCTTCATCAGACGGTCATAAAGTTTACGCTGTTCTGCTGAGAGGGGCGGATAAAGAAACTCGCCCACAATATCCAGATTTACCCCATTTTGAATGCAGAAAGCTGCTGCCTGCAGGTCTGCTTTGGTCGTTGACCGGTAGGTGAAGGAACCAGTATCTTCATACAATCCCAGGGCAAGTGTTGTAGCCTGAATTTCATCAAGCGTGATTTTTTGCTCCCGGATGCGTGAAACCAATTGGCTGACGTTGGCCCCATAATTTTCAAGGTGCAGCTCCCAATCCGGGTTGACATCCTCCCTCTTTGGATGGTGATCATAGACCACGATTTGGGTCTTTTCGTTCATCCCTTTGAGGGTGATCAGGGACTGGGTATCAACCAGGTAGACCGTTTCGATTGGATTGCGCGGCATATCCTCATATTCAATATGCGGCAAGCTATTTCCGAAATGCTTGAGGAAACGTCGGCCATTGCGATTGATATTGCGCGGCAGGATCGGCAAAGCCTCTGGAAACAGGAGCCAGGCCCCTAACTGCGATGCCAGAGCGTCCATATCCGCTTGTTCGTGTGTCAGGATCACTTTCATGATTTAGTCAATCCACCAATAAGCCTGGTCAGTGAGGTTAAAGAAATTATAAACGGTTTGCGAAAGGCGTGCGAATAGTCGGTTGCCCTGATCAAAATTCAACTGGGTGGGGTCGTAGATGAAAATGCTCAGCACATAGTCCCCACCAGGTGAAGACACGATAGCGACATCGCTCATTGAGTGCAGCAACCCATCCAATTCCTGAACCCAACCATGCTTGTGGGCAATAGATGCTTCAGGCGACAGACCAGCTTCGATCAATAAGCCGATCTTATTCAAGCCAAGGGTATCCACCATAAGCTGGCACTCCTCCTGGGCGATCTCGTCAGGGAAGGTTTCCTTCAATAATCCGCTGCCATCCTCTGCGCATTGATAGATCGCAGTAAGAAGCTGACCGGCTTCCGCAGGGATAGTCTGGTTATAGATGTCCGGGTCCAGGAAAATATCTGTCCTGGTGTTGGCGGGTGTTTCATATAGCTGCAGAACCGGTGCCCCCAGGTAGAAATAGCCTGCCAGGAAGGTGTTTTCCAGCCCAAGCGCATCCAGGTCTTCGCTCACGATCAGGGGTCCGCGCAGCTCATCGAGATAGTTTGACATAAGCGTATCAGCAGGCGGGTTTTCTGAAAGCATGATCATCTCTTCAAGCAGAGCAACAACATTATCAGGGGTGGGGTCTGACGTTTGGCGCAGCACTGAGATCATGATCGGTATCTTGATTGTGCTTGCTGCGGTGAAGGCTACGCCTGGTTGTACAAATTCACCGCTTTGAGTCGCAAAGTGCAGGATTTGACCTGTCTCCATCGATTCAAGGTAGAACTCAACCAGGTTTTCAAACCCGCTTTCCTTGATGTTGTGAATGAGGAGAGCTTCGAGCGTGGTGATTTCCGCCTGGGCATTTTTAGTAAATTTAACCTTCAGTGCAACATGGCGCTCTGTTGGAGAAAAAAGCGCTGATTGAATATCTTCAACGGCACTTTCAATATCCAGTGTTTCCCCGGGGACCGGGAGCGTAAAATTTGTCGTTCCGGAGATTGGCGCTAAGGGGCTGCCCAATTGGATATAGCGGGGAACAACTTCCTGGGTCAGGTAGGCGAGAATCTTCTCTTCATCAACTTCAGCACTGATGGGAATGGATACCGGTTGGGGTTGAACCTTTCCCCAAAGGTGGTCCCAAAAACGACCGTTTGCAATCTGGTCAAAACCCTGAGATACCAGGTTTGAGCCATCGAATGAGAAACCCAACTGGTCAGGGGTTGCCTGAAGGCTTGTACCGTTAAGGATTAGGGTGATGGGCAGGTTGTAAACTTCCGAGACCCGTTCTGCTGCTTCAGCTTGCTCCAGTCCATCAACCGGGACGCCCGCGATTTCACTATTCGATGGGAACAGAGTCGGACTTTCCTTGAAACGGTTATATTCAATGAGAGTGATGGTCAGGCTGCCCAGGATAAACAGGATGCCAACACCACCCAGGATCCACCACAGGACCTTTGATTTCATTAGAACTCCTGCTTTCAGATGATGGCATGATTTTACCAGACAGATATTGATTTGATATTCGCTTTGATCCAGAACATAAAAATTCAAAATGAAGGAAACCAAAGAGGTTGGGAAAATTTCGTTACGATTGGGATAGAAATGTGTTAAAAGTAATGGGATGGTTTTATATCCACCCCTTTTTGGGACATAAAACCAGGAGGTAGATATGGGTAAGACTTTTAAGAACATCATCCAAGGCATTTTGTGGACGATTGGCAGCCTGGTCAGTGCCTTCGTGGCAGCTTCAACCGGCTGGATTATATACAGTCGCAGGTACATCCACCACAATTTGAAATCCGGGAAAGCTCTCGACACGGAACGTAAAGATTTCCAATCCAAAAATACTGGGCGGATCAGCTATTATGTCAATACAAGCGGTAAGGGGAAGCCAATCTTGCTGCTCCACAGCATCAATGCCGCTGCCAGTGCTTACGAGATGAAACCGCTTTTTGAGCATTACTGCGGGAAACGACCGGTGTATGCGTTGGTGCTGCCGGGCTTTGGTTCCTCTGATAGATCAGACCGGACCTACAGCCCCATGCTGTACCAAAATGCGGTCACCGAATTCCTGGAGGATGTTATCGGTCAGGCGGCTGATGTGGTTGGGTTGTCTTTATCCAGTGAATTTGCGGCGTTAACAGCTGCTCATAAACCTGATTTATTCCATTCGCTTGTGATGATCTCCCCCACTGGCTTTCGCCCACCCAGGGCAAGCCGGGTTTCTGATAGGGTTGCGACGAGGGGCTCAAGGAATACCCTGTTTTCCTTCCTGTCAGTGGCGCTGTGGAACCGACCTGTGTTTGACCTGATCGCAAGCCGTCCGAGTATTCAGTTCTTCCTTAACAGGAGTTTTGAGGGTTTGGTACCGGAACGGTTATTGGATCATGCTTATCAAACTGCCCACCAGCCAGGTGCACAGTACGCGCCAACCTATTTCTTGAGCGGAAAACTCTTTACGCCCGCAGTACGTGAAACCGTCTATAGCACCCTGGATATGCCGGTTTTGGTCCTCTATGACCGGGACCCATACACCAATTTTGAAATGATGCCGGCGTTTCTGAAGGCTCATGATAATTGGCAGGCTGTTCGTGTTTCACCAACCAAGGGCCTTCCGCATTGGGAGCAGCCTGAAAAAACATTCAGTGCCATGGATGCGTTTTTTAACGAGGGTTAAGTTAGCCTGACCAGGTAAACAGTTTTATTATTTTCACCGGCACCTGCAAAGTGAATTTGCAGGTAAGTCATTAACAAATCCCGGGGATTTTACTTTATCCCAACTCGACGAGCTTTTGAATGACCGGTTCAATCAAGACCAGTCCAGACTTGCCAGACGTACGTCGCTTTAGCCTGCCGTCCCAGTCAAAGAGGAAATACGATGGCCAGATCTCATTTTGATAAGCGTGTTTGATATTGTGATATTTATCGATACCGCATGGTTCCTTGAGCTTGAGTGATGCGATCGTTTCTTTAACCTTTTCAGTATTTCCATCAGATTTCATTCGGGGGCAGTGGATCAGGATGACCTTTAACCCCCTGACGGCATAGGTGCAGGATAAGTTTTTCAATTTTGGTAAGTTTTCATGGCAAACAGGGCAGCTCAAGGCCCAGAAATAAACCAGAATCAGGCTGCCTTTCAACTCTGCAGGATCAGGCTTCCCGTTGATCCATTCTGATGCACCTTCCAGGGAAGGCAATGGGGTACGCAGCCTCAGGGGCATGGGTCATCTACCTGTTATTTACCAGCTTGTATCAATAATCCGGTTCGATTGACTGAACCCCTCCGAAAGAATTAACCGACAGCATCCAGCGGCTGCCGGGTTCTGCTTCCAGAAACAGGTCGCTGTCGGATGTCTTGAACGTGTAAGTCTCCCCATCCCCCCTGAAGGATATGGTGTATTCCTCATCACGGGTGCCTTCACGTTGATCCATTGTTAGATCTAAGTATGGCCAGTTGGGGTCTAAATCACGTCCTGAAGTTGTTAATGTATCCACAACCACCCAATCCATCACGGTGTATTCGCAGTAATCATCGTAAACTTCATACACACATTCCTGAACGACCTCACCAACACCGGTGCCGGTATCTTCCACATAGGCTTCGCTGCAGACTTCAGTTGAATTGAATTCCCACGAATCGGATGTATAGCGATGTTGCTCTGAGCAGAAGCCCACCTCTGCCCCAGCAGGAATTTCATCATCCCATCCTTCTTTAGTCACGGAAGTGTAGGCTTCAATCGCGATCGCACGCTCCCAGGATACATCCATGACTGTTGCGGTTAGATCATCTGTCCTAAACATCATTAACATGACCACGATGAAAATGGCGATGCATGCAAATACCGCAATTGCAGCGATGATCATGCCCGTCCCGCTGAGTTTTTTCCTTGGCGTAGAGACAGCAGGGACAGGTACGGGGCGCGGGACTTGTGCTTCTGCAGAAGTACCAACGCGTTTGCCTGCTTGACGGGCTTTACCGCCCATAGTCAATTCACCACCGCAGTTCGTGCATAATTTAGCAGTGCTGAGGTTGCGCGTTCCACAGTATGGGCAGTGGATGTCAGGTCCGGCTTTAGCCATGCGGATCAGGGCTTCATCCTTGATGAAGTTAAATTTCTCTTGATCTACCCGGATGAAGTTCACATCATCCGGTTGAGGTGCACCGCAGGCTGTACATGTTTTTATAGGTCCGGGGTTCTGGGTGCCGCAGGATGGGCATTCCCAGATCAGAGGTATAAAACCTAAGGATTTGCGCGCCATACGTCCTCCTGGTGTAATATTTTCGTATCAGTTATCCCTATTATAAAGTAAAGCCTGGAAAAATGTCTATCTTAGAAATCGAAATGGGCAGAAACTGTCCCGAATGGGAGCCGTGTTTACCCAAATGAATGCTTGTTATAAAATGAAACTTAAGGGTTTAATAAACCGGGTCATTCAGACTTATTCGGTTTCACCAACCCATATTTCAATACCAGTACCGCAGCCTGAGTCCGATCTGAAACGCCCAGTTTGGTAAAGATATTGCTGAGGTAGTTTCTCACTGTCCCTTCTGATAAGAACAGGTGGCCGGCAATTTGTGCGTTTGAGAAACCCTTCACAAGCAAGGAGAGGAGTTCCAGTTCCCGTGAGGTTAATTTCCCTGCCAGTGAAGAGTCGCGTTCAGGGGCATGCTGGGCAACCTGGTCGAATAGTTTTCCGGCGACAGATGGGTCAACTGGTGTGCGCCCTTCAGCAGTCTCTTTTATTGCTTTGATCAAAGCGTCCTGGTCTGCGTCTTTGAGAAGATAGCCATCCGCTCCTGCGCGAATCGCATCAAAGACCCATTCATCCGCATCATAGGTTGTCAGAACGAGAACTTGCACCTGTGGAAAATCCTTCTGGATATGGCGAATTGCCTGAACGCCATTCATCACAGGCATTTTCAGGTCCATCAATACAACGTCTGGAGATAGCTGGGGGATGAGCTCGAGGGCGTGAGAACCATCTTTTGCCAACCCAACAACTTCGATACCAGTGTCTGTGTTGTTGAGGATTGTTTTGAGCCCTTCCCGAACCATTACCTGGTCATCGCAAATAAGAACCCTGATCATGATGAAAAAACTCCTGATGTGAATCGAATGCTGGTACCTTGCCCTGGTTGACTGTTGATCTCACACTGTCCACCGATCAGATCAGCCCTTTCCTGAAGACCTCTCAATCCGTAAGTGTCAGCTATTTGATGCTGCGGATCGAAGCCAGTACCATCGTCTTCAACCTGGAGTGTCAATTTATCCTCAAAAAATTCGAGGTTGACGATAATGTGTTTGGCTTCAGCATGGCGTACGATGTTCTCCAGGGCTTCCTGAGCCGCCCGGTAGAATGCCTGGCTGATATCGGGTGGGATTTCGATAGTGTTCTCATGCATGGTCATTGATAATTGAGCCCCACAGCGTTCCGCGGATGTTTTTACCAACTCCTGAATTGCCAGGCAAAGACCCAGGTCTTCCAGGGGGGATGCCCTCAGTGATTTAAGAGCCCGGCGTGTTTCATCCAATCCAGAACGGGTGACAACGATCGCATCATCCAGTTTTTCTCTTGCAGCGGTTTCATGTTTCCCCCACAGTGCTTTGATCGCACCGAGTTGAACGGCTAAACCGCTCAGGGTATGCGCCAATGTGTCATGCAGTTCCCTGGCCAGGCGGTTTCGTTCCCGTGTTGTGCTGAGCTGTTCCATGGTCATCGCATATCCAAGAAGCTTTCGATTTGCCTGTTCCATCTCTGCCTGCTGCAAACGCTGCGCATTATTCATGCGAGAAACAAGGAAACCCACAATCAGAAAGGTCAAACTCCGAGCTATTAGGACAGCGCTCCATCCAACTATTGAGACAAGCGATTCACTGCGACTTAAAATGAGAAAATGGACAATCAGATCCAGGGCTGAAGAAGCTGCGACATATGCCACAACAGCTTTAAAGTTGTACTGCCAGGCGACCATGATCAAGGGAATGAACAGAATGGGGACCAGCTGCCAGGATGCCATCACCATGCTGATCTCATAGACTTCAAGAGGAATAGTCAGGTTTCGCGTGCCTTCAACCAGGATGGAGAAGGTCACATCAGGGCTGAAACGCATCATTGAGAGAAGGTAGGTTTGAAGGATCCCGTTTATAGTTGCCAGGCCAATCAGTAGTGGGAAGAAAATTCGACCGGTCATTTTCCTGAACCGCGGCCAGTACAGGAGTATCAATATAAGGATGTTGCCAAGGGGGAAAACCCAAACAGGGCTGATCTGATTGTTTGAAACACCCGTCCTGAAATAGAGGGACGCCGTTTGAAGGATGGAGGTCCCGGTCAGGACCCAGGTCAGCAGTCTGTATGTCCTCAGTAATCCGGGTTCGAGCTGTGATTTTTCTTTCATGGCATTATCTTAGCATATTCCATCTTAAATTCATCATGACGGGGATGGATAAGGAAGATGACAGCTGTCACATGTGTTGATGACACCTTATACAAGTCCTTATTATTGTACGCACATAGCAATATAATTCTGTGTGCGATAAGATAAAGAAAAAATTAATGGAGGAATAAAGTGGTAGACAATTCTAGAAAAAAGAAGAAAAGCCGCCTTGGTTGGTGGATATTTCTTGCTGTTGTTTTGGTGGCTGGGGCATTTTATGGATGGCGTGTCCTGAAGACCCAGAGAGAAATGAACCAGGTGATGGCGAATCTTGAGACTGAGCCTTATTTGCGAAGCAACTTGAGTGCCAATATCTATGGAACAGGATCGGTCCAACCGGTCCAAACAGCTGTCCTGACATGGTCCGCAAGTGGGATCGTTGGGGAAGTGAGTGTGGAAGTGGGACAATTGGTGGAGGAGGATATATTGCTGATGTCGCTTGACCCAGATTCCTTATCTGTGGATATTTTACAGGCGGAAATTGACGTGATCAACGCTCAAAACAATTTAGACAACCTCAATGATAGTTGGGGATCAGACCTGGCTCAAGCAAAACTGGATTTGATTAACGCTGAGGAGAATCTTGATGATCTGGAAAGCGAACGAGAGATCATGAATTATCAGCGCTGCACAGATGATCGAATTGTTGAATTAGAAGACGCTCTCGAACTGGCGGAAAGGTTTTATAACGCTTCGCAGAGTTCTGATAACCTCTTAGCTGTCAACGTAGCACAGGCAAATGTCGATTATTGTAGAGCGGGTTACTCTGAGCGTGATGTTGCAGAAGCGGAATTACAGGTAACTTTAGCAGAAACCCGAGTTTCTGATTTCCAGGAAAAGGTTGACCTTCTTACTGCTGGTCCTGATCCAGACCAGGTGACCATTCTTGAAACCCAATTAGCAATTGCTCAATCTCGAGTGGATATCCCTATCATTGAAGCTCCATTCGATGGAGTCGTCACAGTGCTGCATGCTCAGGAGGGAGATGTGGTCCAGGCGGGCACACAAGCCATCCAGTTGGATGATCTCTCAGAGCTTTATCTGGATGTACAAATCTCAGAGATTGACATTCCCTTTGTTGAAGTTGGTCAACCCGCTGAGCTGATTTTTGATGCTTATTTTGAAGACACTTTTAATGGTGAAGTCGTAGAACTTGCACCGGTGGGACAGAACAATCAAGGTGTTGTGGAATACACTGTTCGGATCAATATGCAGGATGCAGATGATCGGATCAAACCTGGTATGACCGCTGCTGTGAATATTGTAGTGGATGAGAAAATAGACATTTTTGTTGTCCCCAATGATGCAATCGTCAGTATTGATGGGCAGGAGCAGGTTTTCGTATCCAGGGAAGGCGGGTATGAAGGTGTTACCGTGACACTCGGCAGCTATTCAGATTTTTACAGTGAGGTGATTGAAGCAGATATCGAGGAGGGTGAATTGATCGTCTTGAACCCTCCTCCGGAAATTACAGGTGAATTACCCTTTGGCAGTATGCCATTTGGAGGACCTTTCGGTGGATCACGGAATTAGAAGTCAACATGAAAATTAAAGAAGTTGTCTTTCGAGTTGAAAATCTGACTAAAACCTATCATATGGGTGAAATCAAGGTTCATGCATTGCAGGGAGTTAGTTTCAATGTTCAGCTTGGCGAAGTCGTGGCGATCATGGGTCCATCGGGATCTGGAAAATCCACCCTGATGAACATGATTGGCTGCCTGGATATTCCCACTTCAGGTGAATATTATCTTGAAAATGAGCTTGTTTCTACATTGAATGATGACCAATTAGCATTGGTGCGCAACCGGAAAATTGGATTTGTTTTCCAGACTTTCAATCTACTGCCTCGGGCTACAGCACTGGCGAATGTTGAACTGCCTTTGCGATATGCTGGGGAAAATGGCAACAGAAAGAAACTTGCACAGGATGCATTGGATGCTGTGGGCCTATCAGATCGAATTCATCACCGTCCGAATGAACTATCTGGCGGTCAGCAGCAGCGTGTTGCCATCGCGAGGGCATTGGTGAATGAACCAGCGATCATCCTGGCAGATGAGCCAACGGGCAACCTGGATTCAAAATCTGGGGCAGAGATCATGAACCTGTTGTTGGAACTAAATCAGAACAAAGGCACAACCCTTATTATCGTTACGCATGACCCAGAGGTGGCGTCGGTTGCCCATCGCACCATTCACTTGCGAGATGGCGTGATTGAGAGTCAGGAGGTGCTGGAATGAATCTTCTCCTGAACATAAAGGAAGCTTTACAGAGTCTTAGTGCCAACAAGATGCGCTCACTGCTTACCATCCTGGGTATTGTGATCGGCGTTGCATCTGTGATTGCCTTGCTTTCCATTGGTGAAGGGGCTGGAAACTCGATCACAGGCGAGATTGAAAGTATTGGCACGAATGTGATCTATATCCTTAGAGGAAATGATGCGGAAGAGGTGACCAATCCAAAAGAGCTGACCTTACGGGATGCTGATGCATTGGCTACGTCCGGTCGTGCCAGTGAAATTGTATATGTTGCGCCAGTTTTTTCAGGCAATAGCGAGATCTCTCATTCAGGTAACAGTATTAATACCTCCATCCAGGGAAGTACACCGGATTATCAATATGTCCAAAATCTAACCATTGCTGAAGGTGAATTCATTACTGAAAGCCATGTGGATGGGCGGAGCGCTGTTGTGGTCCTTGGTCCGGAGATCGCTGAGAATTTGTTGGGACGGCGGACAGGCATTGTTGGGAATACGGTCCGGATCGGTGGTTACCCCTATCGGATTATTGGTGTTACAGAAGTTAAAGGGGGGAGTGCCTTCAACAACCCGGATAATAATGTCTATATCCCCATTTCTACAGCCCAAGCACGTTTATCACGTGGGGGTTCCCGTGACAGGGTTCAGAATATCCTGGTGTCAGTATCTGATGCCGAAAACGCCGATAAGGCTATTGAACAAATTACAGATGTGCTGCGCTTTACTCATCGCATATCCTCCCGAAACCCGGATGATTTTACAATCTTGAATCAGCAGGACATCCTGGCAGTTGCATCATCCATCACAAACGTGCTGACAATATTTTTAGGAGGTATTGGTGCTATTTCATTGTTGGTCGGCGGAATTGGGATCATGAATATCATGCTTGTATCTGTCACTGAGCGAACGAAAGAAATCGGCTTACGCAAAGCCTTAGGGGCTCGGAAAAAGGATATTCTCGTGCAATTTTTGACGGAATCGGTGCTGCTCAGTTTGATTGGCGGATTTTTTGGTATTGTATTGGGCTGGGTGATCTCTCTTGTAGTGAACCAAATTGCGATGCAGTCCGGCACAATGTTAGATGTCTCTCTGACATTAAACTCAGTATTGCTGGCGACGCTTATTTTCAGCAGCGGTCGGTATCTTTTTTGGGTATTACCCAGCCAATCGCGCTGCGTCGCTTGCGCCTGTGGAAGCCTTAACAGTATGAGTAGACAATTAATTTCTGAAAGAATCGGATGATTGATGACTTGCCGTAGGGTAATCGTAGGGTAAGCGTCAAGTTAGCTAAGCAAAGATTTGATACAATATTGTTAGCTAAGACACTTTTCTTCTCCTTCTGATGAGTGCCAGGGTCGGCGTCCTTGGCACTCTACTATTTAATTAAGGTGAATTGTGAACCGTGAATGGTGAATTAGTTATCAGGAAATCTGGGAGCAGGTACCAGGAATTAGGCATTAAACAAACAGCTACATAATATACTGAAATTATGTACCAACGAAAGGTACGAACTTTTACCTTTCAGCTTTGAGCTACATCGTCCCTGAAGCGAAGCGGAATGGGATCAGCTACCAGCTATGAGCCCAATATCGTTGATAATTCACCAACCACCATTCACTACTCACAAATCGCAGACATCAGGTAATGGGAATTCAGGATCAGGGAATCTGTTGCCTGGACTCAAAATCTGAATAATTCCCCAGGTATTCGGTTGTAGCATGACCTTCCAACACCACAATGCGGTCAACAATGCGATCCAGGAAATACCGGTCGTGAGAGATTGCCAGCACGGTGCCGGAGAAATCAAGCAAAGCATCTTCAAGCACCTCACAGGAGGGGATATCAAGGTGATTGGTCGGTTCGTCAAGGATGAGAAAATTCGCCCCTGATAGGGTGATCAATGCGATCTGAAGGCGAGCGCGCTCCCCACCTGACAGCTTCCCAACTGGTGTGTCTCGCTGTTCGAAATTGAAAAGATATTTTTTCAGGAAGGCAACTCCTCGGTTTTCAGGGAAGTTGCCTGCTTTGCAGATGGTTTCCAATAGCGTTGGGTTTGGATCAAGGGTCTCAAACTCCTGCGCATAATATCCGATGTGTACACTGGGTCCGATGTAGATCGTACCGGCATCAGGAGAGACCTGTCTCAGGATTAGGCGGACAAGAAGTGACTTTCCAGCGCCATTAGGACCGATCATCCCAACCCGGTTGCCATAGCGAAGCAGGAGATGGATATCATCTAACACCCGGATAAACGAATCACCACTGGCAGAAGGGAATCCCTTGGCAAGGTCGGTGATCTCTAATACTTTCTCACTCCCACGCCAGCCACCCAGTTGGATTTCAATTTTATCTGATTCTAAATTTGGTTTATCGACTTTTTCCAGGCGGTCAATCCTCTTGAGGATGTTCATGCCGCGATTTGAGAATTTCGCATTATCATACACCTTCCCCCACATCAACAGTCGTTTGGCAGCCTGCTCGAGTCGCGTGATTTCCTTCTGTTGGGCCTGGAACATGGCAGCCTGGCGTTGAAGGCGTAAGCGCTTGTCAAACATATATTCTGAATAATTGCCTTCGAACTGCGTGATAATGCCATCTTCAACTTCAATGATCTCGTCCACGATCATGTCCAAAAAATAGCGGTCATGGGAAACGATCACCACACTGCCAGAAAAGCTTTCAATCAGATTTTGAAGGAGGACCTTCCCTTTCAGGTCAAGGTGATTATCCGGTTCGTCTAAAAGAAGAATATCGGGATTGCTGATGATGATGCGAGCTAATCCCAGGAGTTTCTTCTGACCACCGCTGAGATGTTTCACCGGCAGCCCCATTTCATGTTCACTTAAGCCAATCGCCCGTAATACGGCTTTGACCTGACCATCAAGCCCTGGTCCGCCCATTTCGTTGTATGTCCGGAGGGTTTTTTCCTGTTGATCAAGAAGCCTGGCAAGGCGTTTTTCATTGGAAAAGATCTCGGGGTTAGCAAAGCGGGATTCGATTGCGATTAATTCTGCTGCAAGGGATAAGACACGCTGTGCTCCCTGCCTGGCAGCTTCAAATACTGTATCCTCCTGTGGAAGATCGATCTCCTGCGCCATATACGCGATTTGCAGCGTTTTACCTTTGGCGATAAAGCCGCTGTCTGGATGCAGCTCCCCCAGGATCAATTTCAGCAGCGTGGTTTTCCCGCTGCCGTTGGGGCCAATGATGCCGAAACAGCCTTCCTGGATCTTGCAGGACGTATTCTGCAGGACTGGTTTGGAAGGGTATGAGAAACTCACGTTATCGAGGCGTAATTTGATCATGGCTTATTAGGATATCAGGTATCAGGTAATAGGTGTTAGGGGTTTTCCTGATACCTAATAACCGGTACCAGGTAACTTGTCACTTATCAACTTTCTTACTCGTGTCCAAACTTCGTCGAACATCTCCGTGGTAAGCCTGCCTGTAAGGGTGTTCTGCTGGCTGGGATGATAGGAGGAAAGCAGCCAGGGTTTGCCCTGCCCTAATTCAAATAATCGATTATGTCCAAATGTCATTTTAGGCAGGTCTTCACCCTCTGAAGCGTACAGCCTGCGCAGGCCATCAAAGGCGATGCGACCCAGGGCAACATACCCTTTCAGTTCAGGAAGCAGGTCGATCTCTCCTTTCAGCCATGGCAGGCAGTTCTTGATCTCAGCCACGTGTGGGCGGTTCTTCGGGGGCACACAGCGGCAGATTGCCGTGATGAAAACTTCATGCAGTTCAAGGCCGTCATCAATGAGCTTTCCTGAAGGCTGGTTGGCAAAACCTGTTTTGTACAGGGCTGGATAGAGAAAATCACCGCTGGCGTCCCCCGTGAACATTCGGCCTGTGCGGTTGGACCCGTGTGCCCCGGGTGCCAGACCAACGATCATGATCTTTGCTTTCGGATCGCCAAACCCGGGGACAGGTTTTCCCCAATAAACCTGGTCCTGATAGGCTTTGCGTTTGGTTTGGGCGATTTCTTCTCGCCACGCGACCAGTCGGGGGCATCTGCGGCAGGTGGTCAGCTCTGATTCGAGGGATTGGAGTGATTGATTCATGGGATTATTTTAACGTAATTCATTGACGGATTTCAAAAATCCCCGGGATTTGATAATTAAATCGTAGAGACGTTGCATGCAACGTCTCTATGTGTTGATTGTTTTTCCTGGTAGGAATTTTTATTGAATCAGTGCTTCCCAACCGGCATATTTCGCTGTGCTGCCCAATTCTTTTTCAATGCGTAGCAGCTGATTGTATTTCGCCACACGATCAGAACGTGCTGGGGCACCTGTCTTGATCTGTCCGGTGTTCATAGCGACAGCTAGGTCAGCAATGGTCGCATCTTCTGTCTCACCTGAACGGTGGGAGGTGACTGCTGTCCAGCCATGGGATTGGCATAAATTGACGGCTTCCATTGTTTCAGTCAGAGAACCGATCTGGTTGACTTTCACCAGCAGTGAGTTGCAGGCTTTCTCTTCAATCGCACGACGAACTCGGGTGGGATTTGTGACCAGGAGGTCATCCCCGACGATCTGAACTCGGTCCCCAACCTGTTCTGTGAACAGCTTCCAGCCTTCCCAGTCGTCCTGAGCAAGACCATCTTCAATGGAGACGATTGGATATTTATTGACCCAGTCAACCCAAAAAGCAACCATTTCAGGGCTGCTCAGCTTGCGGCCTTCAGTGCGGAGATGATAGACTTTTTCTTCCTCATCGTAGAATTCTGATGCGGCAGGGTCGAGAGCGATGGCAATATCTTTGCCTGCTTCGAAACCGGCTTTTTCAACAGCTTCCAGGATAATCTCAACGGCTTCCTCATTGGTCTTGAGGGCAGGCGCGTAGCCGCCTTCATCACCAACCAGGGTCGCATAACCTTTGCCTTTGAGGACTTTCTTCAAGGTGTGGTAAATCTCTGCACCCCAGCGAACGCCTTCAGAGAAGCTGGGCAGCGCCCAGGGGCATGACCATAAATTCCTGTGCATCGGTTGTCTGCCAGCTCGTGTGGGCACCGCCATTGAGAATGTTCATCATTGGGACAGGTAGCACATGGGCATAGGTGCCGCCAAGATAGCGATATAATGGCAGCGCTAGTGATGCAGCTGCAGCTTTGGCGACTGCCAGGCTTGTACCCAGGATGGCATTAGCACCTAATGCTTGCTTGTTTGAGGTGCCATCCAGTTCCAGCATTGCCATATCAATTGCCATTTGTTGGGTTGCATCTGCCCCGATGAGGGCTTCAGCGATCTGCTCATTAACATTCTGAACAGCTTTGGTGACGCCTTTTCCGCCGAATCGATCCTTATCACCATCGCGTAATTCCAGAGCTTCATGTACACCTGTGGAGGCACCAGAGGGGACGATTGCCCTTCCCCAGCTGCCGTCCCCAAGGATAACTTCCACTTCAATGGTGGGGTTCCCGCGGGAGTCGAGGACTTGCAGTGCGCTTACTGAAAAAATTGTTGTGTCCATAGTTTGTTTTCAATTTCCTTTCTGATCCATAAAATCTTGATTATTCATTCTTTCACGCTTATGAAATTGTGCTTCGCTCAACAACAGCCTTGATGAAAGACAAAAAAAGTGGATGAGCACGGTTTGGCCTGGAGAGGAATTCCGGGTGGAATTGTGTCCCAAGCATAAAGGGATGATCCTTCAATTCTGCAATCTCAACCAGACGGTTGTCAGGTGAAACACCAGAGCAAACCAACCCTTTTTCCTCAAGCTCCGAACGGTAAGTATTGTTCAACTCAAAGCGATGGCGATGGCGTTCCTCAACCTGATCTACCTGATAGGCTTGATAAGCCTTTGAGCCTTCTTTCAGCAGACAGGGATAAAGCCCCAGACGCATCGTACCGCCTTTATCCGACACACCATGTTGATCCGGCATCAGGTCAATCACGGGCGCTGTTGTACCATGATCAAATTCTGGTGAGTTTGCATCGTCATAATTGAGTACGCTCCGGGCAAATTCTATCACCATAACCTGCATACCCAGGCAAAGTCCCAGGTAGGGTATTTTATTTTCACGAGCAAACTCTGCTGTTTTAATTTTACCTTCTATTCCACGGCTACCAAATCCGCCCGGAACCACGATACCATCTGCCCCCCTGAGGATTTCGAATCCCTGACCTTTTTCAATATCTGTGGAATGTACCCAGGAGAGGTTCAATTCGACGCCGTTTGCAAGTGCAGCATGTTTAAGAGCTTCTCGTACGGAGATGTAGGCATCGTGCAGTTCCACATATTTTCCGACAAGTGCGATATTAATGACAGGTTTGGACCGCTGAACTTCGTCAACAAGGATTTCCCATTCCTGCCAATCAGGTTTCTGACGGGCTTCAAGGTCAAGCCGATCCAGTAGGATATCTGCAATAGGGGTTTTTTCAAGGAGCAGGGGGATTGCATACAGGATAGAGGCAGTCTCCATAGGGATAACAGCTTTAGCCTCAACATCGCAGAACAGGGCGATCTTTTCCTGGATGCTCTCATCGATCGGGTAGTCTGAGCGTGTCACAATCACATCCGGGATGATGCCAATTGATCTGAGCTCACGCACAGAATGCTGTGTAGGTTTGGTCTTTAATTCTCCTGTGGCACCGATATGCGGTAGCCAGGTTAGATGCACATATGCTGTGTTTTGCCGTCCAATCTCCAGCCGCATCTGGCGGATTGCTTCAAGGAATGGGAGGCTCTCGATATCCCCGATAGTGCCGCCGACCTCTACCAGTACGATTTCGGCCCCTGTCTCTTTTCCAACCAGGTGGACCCGTCGTTTGATCTCATTGGTGATGTGGGGAACAACCTGGATCGTGCCCCCGAGATAGTCACCGCGCCGTTCTCGGCTGATCACTTCTGCATAAACCTGGCCGGTGGTGACATTGCACACCTTGCTCAAGCGGATGTCGATAAAGCGTTCATAATGACCCAAATCCAGGTCGGTTTCTGCACCATCATCCAGCACAAAAACCTCTCCATGCTGATAGGGGCTCATCGTACCGGGATCAACATTGATATAGGGATCCAGTTTTTGAATGGCGACATCAAATCCGCGGGCTTTCAATAATCGACCGGTGGCAGCAGCAGTGACGCCTTTACCGACAGAGCTGAGAACACCGCCGGTAAAAAAGATGTATTTGGTGGTCATTCTTCCTTTATCCATTCCAAAATTTAATCCAGCAATATCATCCTAAGGGTTTCATATGCTACAGCCCAATTAAAAATAAATGGGAGGGTCGTTTATACGAGCTCCTCCCGGGCTGTTCAATTTGATTGAGCTTGACTCTTCTTCGTCGTAAAATTACCCGACTCAGGAATCTTCACCGATTTTGTTCTCCAGTGTTCTTGAAAGGATGTCTTCCTGTTCAGTGGAAGACTTCTTTGCCTTTCGAGCTTTCTTCTGGGAAGCATCGTCTATTGAGGTTTCTGATTTTTCCATTGCAGAGCGTAAGGCGATTTCCATTGCTGTCAAATCAGGCTCTTTCGGCTCTTCCTCGGGTTCTTGCTTCTTCTCTTTACTTGGCTTCTCAGGCTCGGAGGGTTCCGGGAGTTCCTGGAGTGCCTTGAGGCTTAATTTGATTTGTTTTTTTCGGCGGTTGACTTCGAGAACCTGTGCTTCAATTTCATCACCTTCATGAACAACCTCACTGGGTGTACGAACATAGCTGTGAGATAGTTCGCTGATATGGATCAATCCAGGCCGTTCAGCGCCAATTTCAACAAAAGCCCCAAAGGTTTCAAGGCGGATAACTTGCCCCTCTATGGTCATGCCGGGTTTAATTTCTCGCCATTCCAGTCCGAGGGGTTCTTTCATGGTCAGCTCGATCCGGTCCTTCCGGATGCGCTTGACCCAAAAATCCAGTTTCTGACCTTTTTCCAGGACTTCTTCAATGCTGTTTATTTGGATCTTTGGATTTCCATCTTTCACTGCTTGAGAAATGTGGATAAAGGCAGGTTTTTCGCTGCCGATTTTGACTAAAGCTCCCTGCAGTGTGGTTTTCAGCACCGTCCCCGTATAGCGCTCTTTAATTTTGATTTCTTCTTGTGACATGGTGCTAATCTCCCATAACAATACAAATTTCGTGACGAGTGATTATACTGTGCAGGGGATTTGATGTCAAACCTGTCAGATTAGGGGTGTGTTTGGGGGAGAATGAAGAGTTCCCCTGTTTTTCAAGGGAAAACAAAGCAAGGGAGATGGATTAAGACATGCGCTTGCGGCGAATTATCAGCAGAGCCAAACCACCACAAAATGCAAGAACGGCAAGGCCGATTTGAGCCAGCCGGAAGAGTACCTGCCAATCGAAAAGGTGTTCCTCCGCAGCTTGAGGTGACTCGCTGCGATCAATGACCTCACCAGCCTGTTCGGGGTTGATGCCCAGGATCATTTCCCCTTCGGAATCGAAATCTGTTTCATTGGGTTCTTCCGGGACTTGTTTCTCCGCTGGCACAGGCTCTAATTCCTGATCTTCTTCAATTTCAGCTTCAGGGGCTGCGCTTTCCACCATCGGTTCTCTGTTGACAGAAGTTCCTCCACCCTTGCCTTCAGCAACTGGATCGCCCCATTGAATTAATGGCGCTGGTGCTGCCTCTTCAAATGTCTCACTGGCGGACTCCATCATCGGTGCTTCAAGCATGGCCCTTTTAGGAAGCCGACCACCAATGAACAGGTATTCCACACCCAGAAGCACAACCAGGAGTACTGCAGCCAGTGATGATGCCACCCGCAGCGGCATAACAAATGGGTTCTGCCTTCGGGAGCGAATAGTTACCATCTCAGGTGTTAGGGTGAAATTTCGAGGCGCTTTTATACGCGGCAGTTGCCCGAGAATAGTTCTGGTTTGGCTCAGGTTTTCCAGCCACACACGAAGTTCAGGTTCGCGTGATAGCCGAACTTCGAATCTTTCTCGTTTTTTCCCTTTCAGGGAACCGTCCAGGTATGCTGATAGGGTTTTCAGGTCTCGGGTTTTTCCTCTTTCGCTGCTCATAAGGCTTCCTTATCCTTTAGACGAAAGAGGTCTGGTAAAAGTTCCCTGAACTTCTGCAGGCATTGCTGAACCCTGCCCCGAGCCCGGGCCAAACGGCTCTTAACTGTACCGAGAGGTGTTCCAGCTGCTGAGGCAGCCGTTTCATAGTCCAACCCTTCGACATCCACAAGCACAAGGACGATGCGGAATTTTTCTTCCAACGCGTTGATGCAGCGCTGGATGGCATTCTGTAACTCTAATTGTTCCAATCTTTCTTCAGGGGTTGAAGCTTTATCTTCAATCCAATACGGGTCTTCCAGTGTTTCCCCGTCATCCAGCTCAGGTTCAAGAGCTGTTACTGGATGACGCTGCCGGCGACGCAGTTCATCATAGCAGGCATTGGTGACAATCCGAAGCAGCCAGGCTTTGAACGACCCCCCACGGTACTGACCTAATTTTTTGTAGGCCGAAATGAAGGCTTTCTGAGTTGCATCATCAGACGCTGCATGTTCTCCTATGATCCGGTAAGCGACGTTGTAAGCCATATCCTGATAATGCAGCACCAGAGTGTTAAAGGCATTCAGGTCACCTTCAAGTGTTGCTTTGATCAGTAGCTGCTCATCCATCTAAGATCATCGTCCTTCAGCAGGTGTCACATGGATATGTGGGATAACAGGATCACTCTTCCTTTATACTGCGCAGGTGAGGGAATAAAATGACCTCACGGATACTCCGCCGTCCGGTGAAAAGCATCACCAAACGATCCACGCCGATACCAAAACCACCAGCAGGCGGCATCCCATAGCTGAGTGCGTTCAGGTAGTCATCATCCATGGGATGCTGCTCTTCGTCATCTTCTGAATAGGCCCGGCCCATTTCAAGGAAGCGCTGTTCCTGGTCCAATGGGTCGTTCAATTCCGAGAAGGCGTTGCATAATTCCATCCCGCCCACGAAACCTTCAAAGCGTTCAACGATTTGTGGGTTGCCGGGTTTGCTTTTTGCGAGCGGTGAGATATCTCTGGGATAATTAAAGAGGAAGGTTGGCTGGACCAGCTTGGGTTCCACAAAATCGCCAAGTAAGGCGTCGATCAATTTACCCCTTGGCGCATTCGGTTTGGGTTTTAACTGTAATGCTTTCATTGCTTTTTCCAGACCTTCTGCGGTTGGATGTTCAGCAAGGTCTATTCCCACTTCATCCAGGACAGCCTGACGCAGCTCGATTCGTTTCCATGGTGGTGCAAGATCAATTTCCTGCTCATTAAAGGTGATCTTCGTTGTGCCCAACACCTGTTCGGCGACGGATGAGATCATCTGTTCGGTCATATCCATTACATCCAAATAATCGGCATAAGCCCAGTAGTATTCAAGCTGTGTGAATTCCGGGTTGTGTTTATACGAAACGCCTTCATTGCGAAAATCCCGGCCGATCTCATAAACCCGTTCAAGCCCTCCGACCAGAAGTCTTTTCAGATACAGCTCGAAAGAAATCCGCAGGAACAGGTCCTGATGAAGCTGGTTGTGGTGGGTGACAAATGGACGGGCTGCAGCACCGCCATAGATCGGTTGAAGCACAGGTGTTTCAACTTCTACGAAGCCGCGCTGGTCAAGAAACTGCCGTAATGAACTGATCGTAGCTGCTCGTGTTTTAAATATTTCCCGGACTTCCGGGTTTACTGCCAGGTCAACATAACGCTGGCGGTAGCGTGTTTCGGGATCACTTATTGTGGCATGACGGATAACCTCACCGTCAACGACCTCATCCTTGGCAGCCGGCAGGGGACGCAGTGCTTTTGCCAGCATTGTGAAATCTTCCACATATAGGGTGACTTCTTTTCGGCGCGTCCGGAACATATACCCGCTGGCCTGGATGAAGTCACCCAGGTCATAATATGCTTCAAGTTCCTGCATTTTCTTCTCGCCAAGATCGTTGATCCTGAAGAAAAGCTGAACCCGGCCATCCCGATCTTCGATATGGGCAAATGCAATTTTTCCCATTGGACGTAATGCCCTCAATCGGCCTGACAGGGTCACCTTAACTGGTGAGGTGTCCTCTTTTTCTTCCTTGCGGATGAATGCATCCATGGCTTCGTGGCTGGTGTGGGTCTGTTTCGCCTTTATGGGAAAGGGATTGAACCCTTCTTCCTGCATCTGGCGTAATTTGTTGAGACGGGTTTGTTCCAATTCCGAAAACGATTCTTCAAGCATGATCCAATCCTTACCTAAATAAATAAAAAACCCCGACCAGTTTTGCCGGGCGGGGTCATTTCTTTGATGATAGATATCATTCAACCGATAGAATTTCTATCTTGAACTCACCGCCAGGGGCTTCAACCTTAACTTTATCACCAGCCTTTTGATTAAGCAACGCTTGACCTAACGGCGATTCGTTTGAAATGCGTCCAAGACGCGGGTCAGCTTCGGCAGCACCGACAATCACATATTCCTCCGGGTCATATCCCTTTTCGTGGACCTTGACCTTTGATCCTACCTGGATGATGTCGGTATTTGTTTTTTCAATGAGGTGCGCGTTAGCAAGCAGTATCTCAAGTTCCTTAATCCGTCCTTCGACAAAGGATTGTTCGTTTTTTGCTGCTTCTAACTCGGCATTTTCAATCAGTTCGCCATCTTCTAAGGCTTCACGCAGGCGAATAGCGACCTCATTTCGCTTTTCTGTGCGAAGGTATTCCAGCTCTGTTTGTAGCCTTTCAAAACCCTCATGTGTTAAATATGAACTGGGCATGGTTTCGTCCTTCCGACTTTCTTCACTTCCTTTTGGGGGTCGTTAACCTAAATGGTTAAACAAAAAACCCGCCATTCTCAAGATGTCTTATGTTGATCATCTTGAAAACAGTGATGTTTGAATTAGGTGATATATTAGCACAGTTTATTATCCTGTGCAAGTCCCAGAGATCAAACTGCAGGCAGCCAAAATAGGGAAGGATTACCGGTGAAACTGGCACAACTTATGCACAAATACTTCAAAAAAACCTGCCGGGTTCATTGAATAACACCTGGCATGTTTGTTGCACTCATTTTATATTGATTGAAGATATTTGTATTGAAGATCATTCAACTAAAAATGCTCATATCTTCTTTGGTAAATTTTTAGGAGCATCTTATGAATAAAGCTTTGAAAATTGGTATCCTGCTGTTGGGGCTGCTCAGTGTGGCTCTTGTTGTCATGATCCTGACAGGTTTCTCCTTTGATAATGCTGTCTCTGGCGGTACAGTCGAACCAGAAGAAAGCACACCAGAAACAGTTGGGCAAGAGGATTTGATCTTGGCAGTGGAATCCGCATTGGAAGGTGCAACCGGGCAGTGGGCTGAATTCACCTATGATATTGATCATATTCAAGTCCAGGAGGATGACCAAATTGCGACTATCTGGCTGGGTGCGATCGACCCGGATACTGGCGAATGGATGGGACGTGAACCGGAATTATTGCTTGCCCAACGAGATTCACAAGGCAACTGGCAGATGTATTTTGAGAATGATGACAATTTTATTGACATTTTTAGTACATCCGAGCTGGTTGATAAGAGTCTCGAAGGTGATTTCATTACCGAGGACAAAGCCCAACCCAAGTCCACGCAGGTGTTTGGGGGATACTATCTCCCCTGGGCAGCAGGATTGGAAAAACGCCTCACCTGGTCGGTAGGACATACTTCCTGTTATCCTGTTTATTACTGTACCCATGCTTTTGACTTTGCAGATGGGACGATGTTTCCGCTCGTTGCCGCTAAAGGGGGGACGGTCTTTCATTGGCGGGACACCTGCTCCAACGGAGATCCGAACTGCACCAACAGCATCACGCTTCAGGATAAATCCACAACGCCATGGACTTACCAGATCTATGCCCATATTGCCCAAAACAGTATTCCCGGCAACCTGAAGTCAGTTGGCACGACCGTTTTACAGGGTCAATATATTGCTGATGTGGACGATACTGGTTACAGTTCGGGGCATCATGTGCATTTTATGGTCGTTACTGAGAACACGCGCTATTTTTCATCGGGCATGCAGTGTGTGTGGGGTGTTGCTGAGGATATCACCTACAGGGATGTTGATATCAACTGGGATGCAGCGACCCAGGGTGGTCGGCCCAGGCTGGTATATGAAGCTGCATCATATGGCGGTGAGGGGCGAACGTACTATACCTCTGGGAATGAGCCTGCCAATCCACCTACTGGAGGTCTGACAAAGCCCACCACGAAAACCTATATCACAACAAAAAGTATGATCGTCACCGGTTGGGGACAGGATGATGTTGGTGTTCATAAGTATGAGATTTTAGCAAAATATGATGGCAGCTGGGTAACCATTGGAGAAAAACAGGCTGGCAATAATTTTTCGACAGATATTAATTTATGTGAAACGGATGTTCCTGATGGTCCATTCAAACTTGCTGTGAGGGTATGGGATTATGAAGGCAACCCCTCCAAGATCAGCTCTTCTGTGAAATTGATCAAAGGTGTAGATTGTGGGGCAAGCGGGAGCGATCCGCAGGTCACATTGGAAAAAGTGGATGGATTCCTGGCAATGCCGAACCAGGGGTATGTCAGCGCCAGTGTGTCTGAGGGCAGTTCAGGTGATGATATTGAATCCGTGGAATTCTGGTTCCATAAGCAGAATTGGAGTAAATACGAATGGGTGAATTTGGGGACTGACACGAATGGGTCCAATGGCTGGCAAGCTCCCATCGATACCAGCGCTTATGTAGAGGGTGATGATTTTGGATTGCTGGCAGTGGCTACAGACAGTGCAGGCAGACAGGATGCTGATCTTAGCTTCAAAGCCATTGTGGATAAAACGGGACCCTGGGTTACCTTTGACCCGATCAGTTCACCTTTCAAGGGAAGTAAGATCACTTATGACTGGTCTGGAGGGGATGAAATGACCCAGATCGACCATTATGACCTGGGTGTATACCGGGGTGCAGGTGTGTATCAGGCTTTGGCTACAAATTTACCACGGACAACCACTTCATATCAGCTAAATGTGTCTTCTGATCAGATCTATATATTTGAAGTAAAGGCGCATGATTTTTCTGGCAACGTCACCACGAGGCGAATCTCTGTCTATACTGAAGGATATGAATTCCCTCACAGCTATGTATTTTCAGCCTTCTTCAACAGCGATTCAGATTGAAGTTTACTTAGATAATAATTATCAATATATTCCCTGGGATTTATCGTAATTTTCGTAAATCTCAGGGATTTTTTCGCTTAGATTTACAGATGCGGGGAAGAATTGCCCCCACCTTTAGATGTATTGATACAAAATTAAACGTATCATCTGGCTGTACTTGGTATAATGATTTAGTCGAGCCTATGTTCGCAGATCACAAGGAGGCGTTTTGAAAGTTGCTTTGATAACCGGTATCACCGGCCAGGTCGGCTCTTATCTGGCAGAATTCCTGCTGGGTAAAGGCTATCAGGTTGTGGGGATGGTGCACCGAACTGGCGCAGTGAATTATCAAAACATTGCACACATCCAGGAGAAGGTTACAATCGTTGTTGGTGATTTATTGGATCAGGGTTCCCTCTATGAAATCCTGGATAAATACCAGCCTGATGAGATTTATAATCTTGGTGGGCTGTCAAATGTACCGCTTTCCTGGACACGAGCTGTACTAACTGCTGATTCAGCTGCCCTGGGTGTCACCCGGATATTGGATTGCATGCGCCATGTCGCACCAGAAGCGCGATTTTATCAGGCTTCTACAAGCGAGATTTTTGGTGCACCGGATGAATCCCCCCAAAACGAACGAACCCGTCTTAATCCTCGCAACCCATATGGTGTTGCAAAGGCTTATGGTCATCTGATCACAGGAAATTATCGAAGGCAGTATGGCTTGTTCGCGGTTTCAGGGATCCTTTATAATCATGAAAGCCCGCGCCGGAGTCTTGGCTTTGTCACCCGCAAGATCACCCATAATGCAGTGAAAATCAAGCTGGGATTAGCGAATAAGCTGCATTTGGGCAACCTGGAAGCCAAACGTGATTGGGGATTTGCCGGAGATTATGTCCAGGCAATGTGGAAGATGCTTCAGCAGGATACGGCAGAAGATTATGTTGTAGGAACAGGTGTCGCTCACTCGGTGAGAGAATTATGTCAGATTGCGTTTGATGCCCTGGATTTGGATTACCAGAAATATGTGTTTGAAGACCCGGCATACTATCGACCTGTAGAAAAGGTTCAGCTGGTTGCCGATCCCTCTTATGGGAAGACAAAATTAGGCTGGGAGCCAGAAGTGGATTTCGCAGGTTTAGTTCGAATGATGGTCGCTGCTGACATGGAAGCTTTAGCATAATCGTTCGATATTGCGGGGAGAACCAGTATAATTCATACATTAAATCGTTTGAAGCCAATTACTTATGCCTGAAGATAAAGCACTAAGTCCACGCGAGCGAGAAATCCTGAAACTGGCAGCCAAAGGGCTGACCAATCGGGAGATCGCGCAGACCCTTTCAATCAGTCCCAATACGGTTAAAGTTCACCTGAGCAATATTTATGAAAAGACAGGTGTGACATCACGCACCGAAGCTGCATTGTATGGCATGGAACATGGTCTTGTGGATGTGCCTGGCGGTGAACCAGAATCACCCCAGCCAACCGGGTTCTCAGTTCGCGAACTCCTGCGAAAATATTTTTGGGTTTGGATGGCGATGTTGGGGCTTATTGTGATTGCTTCTGTTACCTTTACCATGAACGTCCTCATGCCATCCCCTGAGCCGGAAACAGGTGTCCTGGAAGATGTTGCAGAACGGTGGCAGGAACTGGCACCGCTCCCGCAAAACCAATCCGGGATGGCTGTTGTGGTTTATGATGGCGATATCTATTCGATTGGTGGGATGGGGCTGAATGGCGTGCATGCAACAGGGTTCCGCTACCTTCCTGACGCTGAACGCTGGGAGGAGATCACACCTAAACCAACACCAGTGACGGATGTTCAGGGCGCCTTGATTGGTGAAAAGATTTATATTCCGGGTGGGCGCTTGGCATCCGATCAGCCAACCGATATTTTAGAGATTTACGACCCGCGAGGAAATGATTGGGAAAAGGGTGCTTCTATGCCCAGGCCGATCAGTGCCTATGCTATGGCTGCTTTTGAAGGTCAGCTATATGTATTCGGGGGGTGGGATGGTCAAAACACACTGGATGATGTTTTCATCTATGATCCGGTTGAGGATGTTTGGCATGAGGGAAGTAAGATGTCAATTGAAAGGCAGGATGCAGGCGCTGTGGCGTTAGCGGATAGGATCATTGTGCTGGGAGGTAGGAATGAAACACGAATCCTGAAAGATGGTCTGGTTTATTTTCCCTCTCGAGATAATGAAGGAGAAGATCCCTGGTACGAACATATCCCGCTGCCTGAGGGGCGATACAATTTTGGCTTGACAAGTATCTCCGACAATATCTATGTGCTTGGCGGACAGCCTGAGGGTCAGGCTGGCAATATGGAAGGTTTACTGCTGCTGGATGAGGAATGGATCACATTCCCGGTTATTCAGGACTTTAACCAACGGGATATCGCCATGGTGTCATTAGATTCTCTGCTTGTGTTATTTGATAACCAACCTGATTTAACAACTTCGCCAGTTTGGACTTACCAGGCGTTTTATTACAGCATCTATATCCCCTTTGTCCCCTGATTGATAATGGGATTTAATATTGAAGAGGCTTCCAGATTGATTTGGAAGCCTCTTTTAGCAACTATCGGATTTTATTCTTTATTCATCACCTGAGTTGTTCCGATAGTTGAATGCCATCCTGTCCCAGCGGAGGTCAAAGCGGACATCTTCACCAAGTTGATGTACATCCAATAAGCCTTCAGCGATGTTCCGCAGAGTGGCCATTGCCAGTTCTTCTTCCAAAACCTCACCATCATCATCGAACCCTTCATGGGCATCGATCAAAGAGCCGACTTCTGTGTAAGCCTCTTCTACAAGTGCCATGTTGTCCAGGAAGGTTTGAAGTGTCGCTTCAACCTCAGAAGGATCTTCTCCCTGTTCCACAAGATCCTCGATCTGGTTCTCTAACCTTTGGATGACATCATCTGTGTCCTGGATTCGGTAACCCATATCCTCATACCGGTCAACCAGTCTGTCGTAAACACGATCGAGAGAAGCATTAGAGCCAGGCATAAGGTCTTTAGATCCGCCCATACCGCCTTTGGCTCTACCCATAGCTGCACTTCTATTATTCTGAGGTCTCCTTGGGCGTTCCTGGGTTTCTTCATCAGAGGGAGTTTCCTCCTGGGCGAAGGCCATGGTGGTAGGGATTGCAAGTAGAGCAATGGCTGCCACAATAGCCAGGGCTAAAAATGTTTTGTTGATTTTCTTCATTTTCACATAATCCTTTCTTGTCTACGTTTTGTGTCTTATATCAATATGATAAAACCTGCATGTTAGGCAGGTTTTATGAGGATGTAAGAAGGTTGTAAAAACGGTTTGGGTAGATGGGAATGGTAGTGAATGTAAATTCAACACATAAACTGGGCAGTCACGGTCCCAACAGGGAGGCAAGCGCAGGTCTGCCCCTACGTTTGCTGGCAGGGCTATAAAAGGCTTTCCCCACAATAATTTTTTAGGTAGGAGTGGGACTGCCTTAGCCGCCCGAAAGGTGCTGTCCCACCCTTGATGTTTATTTGGTTATTACAAAATGAAAATTTTCCATATAAACAGGTCAATAATTGATAAATTAACAGGGTAAACACGGAGGTGTACCCCTTCAGAGAGCTATTATAGGAATGTTAAATCATGGAGATAAATTAGGTGAGGATCAAGGTCAGGATGAATCCTGCGACAAATCCACCCACATGAGCCAGGTAAGCTACGCCTCCCGATTGAGCTGTTGAAGCGATGGATCCTATGCTGCTAAACAGCTGAAGCATGAACCATAACCCGATGACGACCAGTGCAGGAAGCGTCGTAATGCGGAAGAGAAACAAAACCCTGACCCTTCTTTTAGGGAAAAGAAGAAGGTAAGCACCCAGTACGCCAGCAATCGCGCCGGATGCCCCCAGGATGGGAATATCTGAGAATGGTGTGAACAGCATCTGTGCAAAACTGGCCGCCAAACCGCTGATCAGGTAAAAGATCAGGAATTTCATATGCCCAAATCGGCTCTCCACATTGTCCCCAAAAATGAGCAGGTAAAGCATATTGCCACCCAAATGCATCCATCCAGCGTGCATGAACATAGCTGTGAACAGGTTGATGGCTTCTTTAAAGGGATTGGTAAAAAACCGGCTTGGAACCAATGCCCAGTTCATGATAAAAGGTTCCCCTCCAAGTAATTCCAGCATAAAGAAGAGGACATTCACGATCACAAGGGCATATGTGATTACAGGAAAAAGCCTTCGGGAAGAATTATCATCACCTATGGGGAGCATAAACTTATCCTCTCGTACGGTTGGTTAACCTATATTTACCACATTCCATGGGGATTTTCAGCACTACCTGATGACTAAATGTATCTCTGGACACTTGATACGGATTGGACAAAGATATTCATTTGATAAATTGCAAATCACATCCCGTCGCCCGGCACAGAATAATTCTGACCGGATCCACGAAGCATTTGTGGATTGACCCGACCCATCCACTTCTCAGGCAGGTAGAGTTTCTGGAAGCCGCCATACTCTTCATATAACTCATGAGCGTCTCGGGTTGCCAGCATAGTCCAGCGCACACCCTCTTCATCCAGTACATTAAGGATCACTTCCGTAAGCCATTTTCCCAATCCCTGCCCCTGGTAATCTTCCAGGATGAATACATCACAAAGATAGGCAAAGATGGTGTAATCCGTTACAACACGGGCGAACCCGATTTGGGTGTCCTGATCGTAAACGCCAAAACATAATGAATTTTCGATGGTCTTGACTGTCATCTCACGCGTTCTGCCTGTGGTCCAGTAAGCTTCTTCAGTCAGATATTTATGTATCATATCGATTTGAAGCTTATCCGGATCAGTGCTGACTATCAACCTGTCTCTTTTCGTCTCCATCATCTTTCTCCTACTCACTAAAACTAATAATTTCAATCAAATCCTGGACCTAACCGGGTCATCCATTTCTCCGGGGATGACATATTTTGAAACCTAAATTTTTGATAAAATGTTTGCGCATCCTGTGTTGCCAGGACGATTCTCTTGATCTTCTTTTTGTCTGTATAATGACAGACTTTCTCCAACAACCATGTGCCCAATCCCTGCCCCTGAAGAGCATCATCGACATAAACATCAGCCAACCAGGCAAATGTCGCCCTATCGGTCACCAACCGGGCGAAAGCCACCTGCAATCCGCTGTGGTAGATACCAAAACAGACGGATTCCTGGATGGTTAGATCAATGAGATCACGTGGTCTGCCCTCTGCCCAATAAGAGCGTTTTGATAGAAAATCTTCGATAACTTCTATCTGAAGGCGATCTTTATCAGTGCTGAGCAAATAATCCCCACGTTCTTCCTCAATAATATCACCTTTGGGTTGGAAAGGTTGCTCGTGGCTGAAATCTTTGGGGAGAACAGCGATTTTGTCTTTTATTCGTTGACCATCCCGGTAGCTGAAATGAAAATGCTGGGGCTTTTCACCTGCTAGGATCTTCGGCAAGAAGACATGGATATTATTGACTACTTCTGATGAGGTGCAAACCCACGATTTGGGCTTCCACGCCAGGTATCCTTCGTGATTGTTGATGAATTTCCGATGAGGCACTTCTGCTGTGAATATCACAATTCCCCCGGGAGGGGTTTCAAACCCATCCCAGGTCAGCAGGCCGGCAAACTGCGGATCATCGATCTGGAGGCCGGTTTCTTCTTCAACTTCACGGATCACAGCCTCTCGAGGCGTCTCACCTGGTTCAATATGTCCGCCGACACCATTCCATAAGCCCTTATTGGGGGGGAACTGGCGGTGAAGCATCAGGATATCTTCTCCATTCAGGAGGAAGCACAGCACAAGTCCGGGAGCAACCTTCATAGTAGAGCCTCCCGTAGTTCAGGTGGTTGCGCTGCCGTGATCTGCAACTTGTTCATGCCGTGCCATGCCGTGAAAGCACCAAGCATAGTCTTAAGCTTATTCACTATTTCATCGTTAATCGTAACGTCTTCTTCCATGTAGAGGTTCTTGATCTCCATCAGCTTGGATTTTCGATGGGCTTTTGGATCCAGGCGTCCGACCAGGCGGTCCTTATACAAAATGGGAAGGCAGAAATAGCCAAACTGCCGGTCTTTAGCTGGTGTGAACGCTTCCATTTTATAATCAAAATTGAACAAAGACCGGGTACGATCCCGGTCTGAAATTAGCGGGTCGAAGGGAGATAGCAAGGTCACATGAGAAGGAACAAGCTCTCCCCTGTCAGCTAGTTCAACCAGCGAAATGTGTTCTGGATGAAAATACGCTGGCTGCTCCCAGCCCTGAATTTTGATGAACAGGATCTTGCCCTGCTTTGCCAGGTCCTGCAGTAATTCAGGGATTCCGGTTTTAGGGAGAAAATAATACGGTGCCACCCAATCTTCACGTGCAACGCCAAGGGCTTTAACTGCTTTTATAACGATCGCTTCCAGGGCTGTTTTTGCGTCGAGTGCATCAGCATCATCCCAGTCTGGGAGAACCCTCTCTCGTAAATCGTAATGTCGGCGAAATTTCTTCCTGTAGACAACCATCATTTCGCCTGTAGCAAACATACGCTGTAAGGCAAACTTCTCCATTTTGAGGGGTCCCCAACCCGTTGGGATTGTGGGCGAGTTGAAGTCTGAGGAACAGACCGGTCCTTTCTCTTTCACAATTGAGCGAACATACTCGATCACTTCAGGGTTTTTATCTCCCCATTCGCCCCAGTTGTTCCCGACCCGCGGGTCATGCAGCATTCTTCCGCGAAAGATGGCGAAATCCTCAATGGGCAGGTAGCATAACGCATGAGCATAATATTCGAAAAGATGCCCTTCATGGTGGATCTCGTCCAGCCAATCAGGATCGAAATCCCCCAGTCGACTCCAAAGCACCAGGTATTGACTGCGGTGCACGGCTTGAATGGTGTCGATCTGCAGGTAAGCCAGCCGCCTGATGAGGGGCAGGATATCTTCTTTTGCTGCCGGGGTCGCAGGAGAGTGCAGTAACCCCAGTGCGGCTAACATCACCGCACGGACGTTATCTTGTGATATTGTGTTCAACGAGTATCATCCTCCCGGAGTGCTTTCACTGTGATCAGCAGCAGCCAATAAAGCTTCTCCCAGGGTTCGGGCTTCATCAGGGGTCAGGAAGATATGGGTCTCACCTGCCCGGAAAAGTTGCTCACTGGGCGGACAGCGTTCTACGACTGAAAGGCAGACGTTGTCTTCCAGGTCCATGTCATCGCATTCATAGAAGATATCAATCTGTAATGTGTCATCTAATAAATGAAGAGTCATATTGAAACCTCCAGGGACGGGAATCAACAAGTGGGGTCAGTCAAAATCATATCATTAATTTTTATGGATAGAGTCAAAATTCCCACAAATCCTTGTCATTAGCGATGTGATTTACGGGAGACATTTATTGCAGCTACAGAAAAATTAGAGAAAGTAATCTGATAGTTTCTGAGAGTCTCATCTCGGTAGACTCAGGCTGAAATTAAAGCAGCAGAGCGTTGACCTGCTCGCGAAGAAAAATCAGGAGATGATCCGATGGAAGTTCCACGCCATTGGCGGCTTAAAAAACAAAGGTATGCATTGGTCGGCGAAGTATGCCCCCACTGCGATGTCAAGATATTCCCCCCCAGGGATGTATGCCCGGAATGCGGCGGTGAAGCAAAAACGGCTTTTGCGTTCAGCGGCAGGGGAGAAGTGTATTCATTTACCAAGATGATCAATGCCCCGGCAGGATTTGAGGTCCAGGCACCATACACCGTCGCTTTGATCAAGCTGGATGAAGGGCCAATCGTAACTGCGCAATTAACGGATTTGGGGGATGAAGAAGTTGAAATCGGAATGCCGGTTGAGATGGTCACACGCAGGCTGAGATCAGACGGTGACGAACGCGGCATGCTGGTGTACGGCTACAAGTTCCGCCCTGCTATGGCTGCCTGATTTTTATTCGATCAAGCATATCAACGCCCTCAACCGAGGGCGTTTTTTCTTGACAAAATTGTGTTTAATCTTTTTTCCGAAGGGAGAATCATGAACAGCGATCAAGCGTTGATGGATCTGATCCTTTCTACTTCACAGATGAATTCATAAAAACTGGTCATAGGGTCACTGGTCACGGCGTGATTTTCGTAGCTGTGAAATTAAACCATTCCGGGTATGTCCCTTCCATAGTATTACCTTTGACTGTAATGTCAAAGTAACCCTCATTTTCGAAAGTACTTTGTTGATCAAAGCAATCTTCACTCCCTGAAATTTTTGCTGACCAGTCATTTACCCAAACAAATGTCACTTGTCCGGTAAGATCTGTGAGTTTTCCATTGAGTGTGCCAGTTACTTTCATTTGATATTGATAGGTACAATATTCATCAGAAAAACCATCAGCAATGCGATGCCACTCCAGGTTTCCTGAAACAGTTCCGTCCTCAGCAACATTCACAACAATCTTGTTGAGCTCATCAGAACCGCCATACTCATATTCGGCACCTTCACTGACAATCCAGGCAGGGAGAGTAGTTATTCCTTCATAGGTGCCAACGGGGATATTTGTTACGATCTCTTCCGTGAGCGTTTCGCCTTCTTTAAGGCAGCGGGCATTGCCATCGCCTAACGGCTGGCAGCCAAACTCGCACTCAATCGTTGTTATCTGTTCAGGAGGAGGAATAATTTCTGTGATGGTTTGTCCGCCGCAGTCTGTACAACTAAATTCCTTGGATTCACCAGATGTCAGAAAAATTTGTGAGGGTGACTTAGGCGCAGGTAGACGATCATCTTTGCACGTTGTCTGGACTTGAAACAGCTTTTCGGTGACCAGGCCGTTATCCAGGCAATAGCTATAGGATTCCGTTTCTTCGGCTTTGGAATATTCGGGTGTAGGGGGATCGTCAGTCATTTCCCACAAACAATCCTTAAAAGCGACTGCACAGCTGATACCAGCAAACGCAAACCAACCAACACAATCAATGAAAGGGGGGACAAAACAATTTGCCATTGAAGCTGTAAAAAGAGCGCCGCAAGCCGCTGACAATTGCAATCCATTGGGTAGATTCTTGACGCAGGCGTCGAATTCAGTGGACATGCCATTCGTACAACCCAATGTACTCTGTGGGAGGATGCTAGCTGATTTGAAATGGGGCATTGGCTGGGGGGTGAGTTCCGAAAGTGGGTTGCCAGCCGCATCTAACAAAAGATAGTCCATTTGGCCATCTTCGCTGATTGAGATTTCAATCCCGCCGCTTTGATCCCAAATAAAAATGGTTCTCTCGTCGATAAACTCGTATACTGCGGCATCGATTGCGCCGGAAGGTTTTTCCATTTGTGTCAGGAAAACTGCTGAGCTGCCGTCGGTAAGGTTGATGGCATGCAATTTGCTGCCATCAGAATACTCGTAATCACCGCCTTCAATATATGTTGTGAAACCGTTGGTTTGAAGAATGGCTAATAATTCACCTGTCTCTTGATGTGTGGCTAAATCAGCTGCGTAGGTATCCACATTTTCGGTGAAAGTCTCATCTTTGATGGCTACGATATTTTCTGCGGCTTCTACTGGATCAGAGGTTTCTTCCTCCGGAGATGAAGTGCTCCCGGGCATAAAACGGCACGTGATTGTTGAGATGATCAAAATAGACAGGACAATTTGGAAACGTTTATGAATTTTTTGCAACGGACCCTCCCAAGAATTGATATCTGAATCTGATAACAATACTGCAAGGATACCATAATCTTATCTAGAGATGCTCGATAAGACCGGAAAATCTTTTTATCACTGGTTTAACCTTCAAAACCTGCATAACAGGGGGTTTCTTTCGAAGGTTAAAAGTGTGCAAATATTGATATGCAAGATGAAATCTTCATTGAAGATATGGCTGTTGACAAAAAATTGTTCGTTGAACCTGTTTCATGGCATAATAACGCTATCCACTGTACAAATGGAGAAATATGCGCAGCGATGGTGATATACTGGAACTGATCTTGTCTACAGCAAAAGCGGATGAGCGTATCCGGGCGGTGATCCTGAACGGCTCGCGTGCCAACCCAAACGTAACACCGGATCGTTTCCAGGATTTCGATGTTGTTTATATCGTTACCGAGGTTACGCCATTTGTGGATGATTCAGACTGGATCGACTGCTTTGGTGAACGTATGATCCTGCAAATGCCAGATTTAATGGGAGAAGAGGAGGTAAGAAGAGATGGCGGGTTCACCTACCTGATGCGGTTCGTGGGTGGGAATCGTATAGACCTGACCCTGATCCCGATTGATCATATCACCGACATGGAAGAAGACAGCTTGAGTGTGCTTCTGCTTGATAAGGATGACCGTTTTGATCCCTTCCCGCCGCCCAATGAATCGAGCTACCTGCCCAAACCACCCACACAACAAGCTTATGAAGACTGCTGCAATGAGTTCTGGTGGCTGGTGCCTTATGTCGTTAAAGGCCTGGTGCGGGGCGAGATCCTGTACGCAAAGCACTTCCTGGATATAGGCTTACGAAACCAGCTCATGGTCATGCTGACCTGGGTGTTCGGAATCCGGACGGACTTCAAACGCAACCCTGGAAAGGTGGGGAAATTTATAAAGGAAGTTCTGGCCCCTGATTCATGGTCACGTTTGCTGGAGACCTATACAAACGCTGATCCCTCTGATATGTGGGAAGGGCTCCTGCGTATGAGCGACCTTTTTAGAGAATGCGCCCTTGAAGTTGGGGAGGAATTTGGGTTCGAGTATCCACAAATGGATGACAGGAATGTTGTTCGCTATGTTAGGGCAATTCTTGATGATAAGCTCAGTTTTGAGACATGAGATAATGAACGCCAGTAAGTCTCAGTGACCACAAGTTGTCCCTGCAATAATTCAATATTTAGTATATAATCATTTCTATATTTCATATCATTAATAACAGCTAAAAATTGATTTTTTTGGCTCACATACGAAGAAAGGAGAAAGCTTTATGTTCCATTACCGATTCACCAGACTTTCTATCCCCCTGTTTCTCCTGCTGATGATATTCTTAAGTCTTTCAATTGATGTCACGCCTGTCTCAGCAGCCACGATCGTGGTGGATACATTTGATGATGAGAATATTGATAATTCTTTTTGTTCACTGCGTGAGGCCATAGTTGCAGCAAATACTGATTTACAATATTATGGTTGTACTGCGGGTTCCCCTGGTGCGGACACGATCACCCTTCCGGCAGGGACTTACACACTCTCTTCCTATATTTATCATGTCAACTCGGAAATTGTGATCAATGGCGCAGATGCTGAAACGACCATCATCGAGGCATCCACCTGCAACCCAATTACCCTTCCGGAAGGCTGTACCCCTGCCGACGACCGGATTTTTTCCTTAAGCAGCAGCAGCAACCTGACGCTGAACGACCTGACATTACGTCATGGTGATAAGAATTATGGCGGTGCAATTATAAGTTATGGTGGCACCTTGACGATCAACGATTGCACCGTTTCAGATAATCTTGCCGGACACCCGACACCACCTGAGAAGGGGGTGCAATCTTTATGGATTCAGCCTCCACGGTGAATATATCAGGAAGCACAATCACCAGGAATGAATAGTGATGAGGATGCTGGGGGGGAATTCTACAACGATGGGGGATCGCTAACCATTACAAACAGTACTCTCGATGACAATGAATCAAGCAGGTATGGGGGCGGGATCTACTCCACTGGACCCTGACACTCACAGGTTGTACGATATCTAGACAATAAATCTCAATATGGTGGGGGAATTGGTAATGGTGGCAACTGGCATCGCAACATTTCAGAATGCACGATCACCGGAAATAACAGCTACTTCATATGGTGGTGGGATCGACAATAAAGGTTCTGTGACTTTAACAGACAGCACCCTTTCAGGTAATACAGCCAGTTCTGGCGGTGGAATCCATAACTTCATTGATGACTACGTGACTATGACCAACTGTACGCTTTCTGGCGAATGAAGCTTTGACAGGTGATGGCGGTGGTATTTACAACTTCAGATCTGACAACTTATATATAACAAACAGCACCCTTTCCGGGAACACGGCTGGTGATGAGGGAGGTGGAATTTACATCTTGATTGTCCCACTCCACCACAGTACATCTATTAAATGTCACCCTTTCTGACAATTCAGCCACGACCAGCGGTGGTGGAATTTATAATGATTGCTTGCTGGATTATGTCAACACGATCATTGCCAATTCAACTGGCGGTGACTGTCACACCACCTCCCCTCATGGTATAGATGGGAACAGCAAAAACAATCTTGTTGAGGTTGATGATGGCAGCTGCATTCCTGATTTTATTGGTGACCCGATGTTGAGTGCCCTGGCTGATAACGGTGGCCCAACCCATACTCATGCCCTTCAGACGAGCTCTTTTGCCATTGATAATGGTGATTTGGCAGCATGTCCAGGAACTGATCAGCGCGGTGTGACCCGTCCGCAGGGTGATGGCTGTGATATCGGTGCCTACGAAAAGGATTTGAGCTTTTTATACCTGCCGCTGATATTGAAACAATAGTGAGTAGTGACGCCAAATTCTCATGAATTTGGCATAAATACGACTGATGCGACCCCAGGCTTTGAGTGAAGTCGCAACAGTCTATTGTGAATTGGGAGTGGGTGAAAGGTTCTAGCTTTGAAATCCAAACTCGCTTTTTACTGGAGGTTATTATTGGAATCAGGCAAAAATAGTCAGGACCACATAAGTAGATTGATAAATTAAAATAGGGCTCAATATGCATACAGGAATCAAATTCGAGCGTTAGAAAATTGTAGTATAAATATAGTATCAATGTGAGATGGTGCAGGCAGATAATTGCTTTCACATTATCTCAACCGAGGAAAAAATTAGGAAAACACAAAAAGGAGAAAATGATGGCAAAAATTATTGATGTTGAGGGCATTGGCCCAAAGTATGCCAAAGACCTTACGAAGGTAGGCGTCACCACGACCGGCAAGCTGCTCAAAGAAGGTGCCACACGCAAGGGTCGTGAAGAACTTGCAAAGAAAGACGGGCATTAGCTATAAGTTGATCCTGGAATGGGTCAACCATGCTGACCTTCACCGGATCAAGGGTGTGGCAGAAGAATACTCTGACCTGCTGGAAGAAGCTGGCGTGGATTCTGTCCCTGAACTTGCACAAAGAAATCCTGACAACCTGCACAAGAAAATGGTTGAAGTAAACAAAGCCAAGAAACTTGTCAGGCAGCTCCCATCACAAAAACAGGTCACGGATTGGGTCAAACAGGCCAAAGCGCTGCCGAGAATGGTTCACCACTAAGGCATTCACTAAAAATAATCACTATTACCCCATATTAACAACCCCATTGTTTTCATTTCCGAAAACAATGGGGTTGTTGTGTTTGTTGCTGTTATTGGATCATCCTTTGTAGACATCCTGATATAATCCAGATTGATCATAAAACCTTTGCTTCGAAGTTTCGTTGAAACCGAAAAGGACCCATGAATTGTATGAGCTCTAAGATAATCCGAAATTCAGCTTTCCTGTTGATAATCCTCAGTCTTTTTTCAGCCTGTACTCAACAACCGAGTCTGAGTATGCCTGTTAATCCGGGTACGAAGAACACAGCGACAGCGCTAGCAGAGACCCACCAGCCAGAAGTTTCTACACCAACTGAAACCTTAACCCCCTTGACCCTGTCCCTTGCGAATCCACTTCCGGACAATCTTCTATCAAAACAATTTTTGGATCAGATCATCATCAGCAATACTGACCAGGCATCTCTCTGGTTTGGCCCTAACCAGGATGATCCAGGCGGTTCTCTCCTGCACACTGTAGAATGGGTCTATGCACTTGCCGCCCCGTTCCCAACCCTGGCGGATGGTGTGACCCAGGCTGAATTACGACTGTTCTGGCGGGGGACCCCCATGGGAAGCTTTTCTGATGTTAGCAAGCTTTACGTCCCAGAAGCTATTGTCGAAGTCCTGGATGAACGTTGGCAATCTCATGACCCAACCACAGTTGAGATTGTTTCAGGCGTACCATCGAATGCGGAGTTGTGGAGTGAAGACGCCTGGGGATTTATTCCATTTGAAGTCCTGAACCCAATGCTAAAGGTTATCCACGTGGGAGGCTCATCACCGCTCGAAGAAGATTTTAATCCTGATGTCTATCCGCTGACGATCAAGTATAACCTTACCCAATTACAGATTGATGCTATTGATATCCCCGGCCTCAAAACCTTGCTCGACTCCCTGCTAGACACAAACAGGGAACCGGAAAAGATGACTACACTAGTCATGACGGGTGTAACAGCCCTCGTCAGGGCAACGGCATACAAGATGGAAATGAACGGGGTAAATTATCCGGGGGAGGGGATTCAGAATTGGTTATCAGAAGCTGATCTGACTCATATCAGCAATGAAGTTTCTTTCTATGAAGATTGCCCCTTCCCAGATCCAAATAATCGAAAGCTGCTATTCTGCAGCGATCCGAAATATATTGAGTTGTTTGACTATATCGGCGCGGATATCATCGAGCTGACCGGCAACCATAATAATGATTCCCTGTACACATATGGGGTGGATGTCGTGCCGTTCACACTTGACCTCTATCAGCAGCATGGGATGCTTTATTATGGAGGTGGTCTGAACCTGGCTGACGCGCAATCAGCTCTGACCATAACCCATAACGGCAACCAGCTTGCCTTCATTGGATGCAATGCACCCGGTCCGGACTTTGCCTGGGCGTCGGAGGACCAGGGCGGGGCTGCCCCATGCGGCGATTATGGGTGGATTGTGGATGAGGTCCAGCAGCTCAGGGGAGAAGGCATTCTACCTATTGTGACTCTTCAGTATTATGAAGATTACTATAACTATCCTGCCTCTCACCATATCGAAGATTTTGGCCGTTTGGCTGAAGCGGGGGCAATCATTGTCAACGGCAGTCAGGCCCATCGTCCGAAAGCGATGGCTTTCACAAATGGCACTTTCATTGACTACGGACTGGGAAATTTATTTTTCGACCAGATGGGGATCATCGATGACTATGGCGAGCAGATCCTGCAGACACGCTGGGAAATCATCCAGCGGCATACTTTTTATGACGGGCGTCATCTCAGTACTGAACTACTAACCGCCATGCTGGAGGATTATGCCCAACCAAGGCCGATGACTGAAAAGGAAAGGTTGATTTTCCTGAAAGAATTGTTCTCCGCGAGCGAGTGGGAGTTCGAGTAAAATTGTTAATCAACCATCAAAATAGAAATGTAAGGGATGAAGATGGTTTCAATTGCAGAGTTTTCAAAGGACCCACAATATACGATCAAAGTGCTTAGTGAGCGGACGGGGGTGCAGGCTGTCACCCTGCGGGCTTGGGAGCGGCGATACAGACTGATTATTCCGGAACGAATGGATAATAATTATCGGTTGTATTCGGAACAGGATATCCAGGTGGTTCGCTGGATTACCCATCGGATGGATGATGGTCTTGCAATCAGCAAAGCAGCTAAAGAATATCATGCATTACGAGAAAATGGTATCTGGCCTGAAGCCCTGCCAACTGTTCTGATCCCTGAACCTGCTGTAAAACCACGTCACCAACCAAAAGTTTACGCAAGGAAACTGTTTGATGCTTTGACCAGCCATAATGAGGTTATGGCAAAGAAGATCATTGATGATATTCAAAGCATGTTTGACTTGAAGGTCATTTTCCTGGATATCTTTTCTCCCTGCTTGTATCAGATTGGGGATGCCTGGTACAGGGGAAAGATCCGGATTGCTACGGAGCATTTTGCATCTGCTTTCATTCGCGGAATCCTGATGAAATTGCTGACAGCTTTTCCCATTTATAGCCAGGCGCCAAAACTGCTGATTGGCTGCCCTCAGGAAGAATTTCATGAGCTGGCATCACTGATGCTTGCTGTACTTTTGAGACGTGAGGGCTACCTGGTGGAATATTTAGGAGCAGACCTCCCTATAGATGACCTGGTGTTTTATGCTGAAGATTCCGCACCTGGTATGGTGATTATGTCGGCCAGCTTTGAACATTCTGCCCGACCCTTATACCAGCTTCAGGAAAAACTTGATCTACTGCCGTCCAAACCTAAGCTTGGATTTGGGGGACGATATTTCAATGAGAATCCACAGGTTGTGAATGAAATCGGTGGGATTTTTTTGGGTGTCAGTTTGGATGCTGCAATTAATCATGTTCACGATCTGCTGGATTGAAGAAATTACTAAATATCGCCAGGGGGTAATTCCAGGAGGAGAAATTATTTATGGGAGGAAAAATCCCGTACAATAGCATCTGTCATCCGAACCACCCTGGTCATTATCTTCACGTCATGTACCCGAACAATATCCGCACCACGGTCAATGCAAAGGGCAACAGCCGCTGTAGTGCCTTCAACCCGTTCGTCCGGTGGAAGGTCCAGTGTATATCCAATAAAGGATTTTCTTGAGGGACCAACCAATATCGGATATCTCAGGGCTTTAATGCTGTCCAGCTGATCGATCAATATCCAGGTTTTGTTGAACGCTCTTTCCAAATCCGATGCCGGGATCAAGGATGATGTGTTCGTCCGGAATACCTGTCTTATGCGCCAGGCAAACACTCTCCATCAATTCACGGCATATATCTCCAATCAGATCATCATATCTCGTCCCAACATATCTGCCTCCTAAATGGGCTTCATGAACTGCAGTGCCGGTCTGAAGCCGGTTATGCATCAATATCACAGGCACATTGAATTCTGCAACCACCTCTGCCAGTTCCGGATTGGCATGGAACCCCCATATGTCGTTGACCCAGGATGCGCCTGTTTCCAAAGCTTTTCTGGCGACAGTGGGTTTATAGGTGTCAATGGAAATGGGGACATCTGGAAATTTCTGGCGGATCTTTTCGATCACCGGGACGACGCGCTCGTATCTCTTCCTGCTCATTGACAGGCTTTGCACCCGGTCTGGTACTCTCACCTCCTACATCGAGGATATCCGCGCCATCCTTAATGAAGTTTTCCGCTTGCTGACAGGCGACTTTGACAGGATCCTGATGGCGCATTAACCCATCCCCTGAGAAACTGTCCATGGTCACATTGATCACACCCATGATATAAGTTCGGAGACCCCACTCAAGGGGAGGTGTGGTGTTTTTATTCATCGTTTTCCTTGGTAATACTCGATGTTTGGGACAATACTATTTTTTATTATAAGTGATAATGAAGGCAATACGATTGATGGCGTAGTATGTTCACCTATTCCCCGGATTTACTCTCCTTGTAGGCTTCTACCAATATATTAACAACTTCGATAGGTCCGCTGTGACTGTAAACAGAAAACTCAAAAGGAAGCTGATCGCCAGCAGCCAATAATTGTTCACTTTCCCATCGGCGTACAGCGAGGATATGCCCTTCCTCATCAAAGGCAGTTGCACAAATCCACACATAGGAGGGGTTGGGCTGCCCATCCGGCAGTTGCAGAGTTCCACTGATGCTGGCAGCCATCCCATCCACATCAATGGCGATATTTTCATCCAGAATTTCCACCGGCAGATACCGGGCATCATCTGGCATGACCGGGAGGAAAAAATCCACAACTGCTGAAACGCTGAATGCCTGATCAACCGGGGGCTGGAAATAGGCCGCAAGCGGCAGTGATTGACCTGGCGGGAGAAGGTTCAAAGGCGTTAACGCAGTTTCCTGCCGTGTCTCATCACCCTGTTGGAGTTCCATTATTCCTGAGACGTTTTCGTAGGCATCTGAGCCATCATTCGAGATCAAAACGAAACACCACAATCCCCCAAGTGCATCAGGATAGCAATCCGGGGCTGGTAATGCAGCAAAAGTTTGGGTTGCTGTTGGTGACGGGTCAACACCTTCGGTAGGGGTCGGCTCAGGTGTCAGCGTAACCGGGATGACCAGCGTCGTCCCGGGACCCATGGCCCTGGGATCTACTGATGGGTTGGCTGTCATCAGTTCCTGGGGGCTGATGTTATAGTAATAGGCAATTGCGTACATATCATCATTGTTAAGCACTGCATAGTAAACAGGTGTTGGGGTTTGGGTCACCGTTGGCGAAGGTTCAGGTGTGGCACTTGGTGTGGGCAACGGTGTATCTGATGACTTTTCAGTAGGCGTTGACTGCTGAGCATTTGTTTTGGTGCTGGTTGGGGTTTGTACATCAGTGGGGACTCCCTGAGCACATGCTGAAATAAACAAAACCAGCACGATTAGCCATAATAGGGTAAACAGCCACTGCTTGCGCATGGGGGCATTATACCAGTGAAGATTTTGTGCTCCCAACAAGAATTTGGTGTGTGACCTTGGGGTTTTTCTTCTGCACAGTTGTTTATCTATGTCTGATTAAATTGACTTTGTTTCTTTGCCATGCTACAATGGTTTTGGAAGCGACAGGAAAACAGACGGGTTGGAAAGCTTGAAGATCCCGGAATGACTATTGAAGAAAAAAACAATATTTTGCCCTGATCGGACTGATGCCACAGGGTATTTTTAATGTTTTCCCCTCACTATCCAAAATAAATTAACTTCAAATGGGATATCCCATTTTTAAATATCAAACAATTCAAAAGAAATTAAAGGAGGAAATTGTTAGATGAAAGACAATAAAATATTGAGAATTATCCCGATCGGGGGGCTTGGGGAGGTTGGGAAAAACATGACGATCTATGAGTATGGAAACAATATTCTGATCGTGGATGCCGGTATCATGTTCCCGGAAAATGACATGATCGGGATTGATTACATCATCCCGGATTTTCAACACTATTTAAGCGATAAAAAACATCTTGTGCGCGGCATCATCATCACCCATGGTCATGAAGACCATATTGGTGCAATCAAGCACGTCTTGGAAGAAATCAATGTGCCGATTTATGCAACAAAACTGACACGTGGTTTGATTGAAGTTAAGCTGCGCCGGCATGGCTTTGGCAACAAAGCTGATTTACGCACCATCAATGCCGGTGATCTCGTGCAAATTGGACCGTTTAAAATCGAATTTTTCCATGTTTGTCATTCAATACCCGATGCTGTAGGGTTGGGGATTGATACACCTGCTGGGCTGGTTGTTCATACAGCGGATTACAAATTTGACCATACGCCTGTGGACAATTGGCCTACTGATTATGCTAAGCTGGCTGAGTTTGCAGAACGTGGTGTCCTTGCGCTCCTGGCGGAATCAACCAATTCAACAGAACCTGGCTGGACAAAGTCCGAACGTGTGATCGATCGTGCCCTTGACGAGGTTTTCGAAAAAGCGGAAGGACGCATTCTGGTTGCGACCTTTGCCTCGTTGATCTCAAGAATGCAGCAGGTTGCAAAAGCAACTGAACGTCACGGCAGGAAGATTGCTTTTACCGGAAGAAGCATGGTCGATAATATGAAAATGGCACGTGAATTAGGCTATGTCGACTTCCCGGAGCATCTGGTGATATCGCTTGAAAAAGCTTTGTCATTACCTGATAAACAGGTTGTCCTGATGGCGACCGGCTCGCAGGGTGAACCTCGCTCGATTATGGGGCGGTTGGCGCGAGGAACCAATCGGAAATTTGATGTTCGTAAAGGGGATACGATCGTCCTTTCATCGCAGATCATCCCCGGCAACGAGGAATCTGTTTTCAGAACGATCAATAACTTATTCCGCCGTGGGGCAGACGTGATCTATGAATTGATTGCCCCGGTGCACGTTTCCGGGCACGCCAGCCAGGAGGAGATGAAACTAATGCTGCACCTTGTCCGCCCTGAGTATCTCATCCCGATCCATGGGGAACTGCGTATGCTGAAGCAACACGCCAAACTGGCTGAAGAAGTTGGGATCCAAAAGGACAAGATCGCTGTGGTTGAAAATGGACAAATTATAGAATTTGTAGACGGGAAACTACAGCTCGGTCAGCGCATCCCTGGGGATTATATCTTTGTCGATGGCAGTGGTGTGGGAGATGTGGATAGAAGTATTGTTCGCGAGCGTGAAGCCCTTGGGCGTGATGGGATCATGGTTGTCGATGTTGACATCAGCAGGAAAAACGGTCAATTGGTTGGAAAGCCAAATATCCTCACGCGTGGTTTCATGCTACCAGAGGAGTTGGATATGATGATCAAGGGATTGCGGAAACATATCCGGAAGACCGTTGAAGGATCAAACGGCGAATTGGAGAAAGAGGTCATCCAATCAGTGAAATCCTATTTATATCAAGAGGCAAAACGAAGCCCATTTATTTTTGTCACGGTCAACAAGGTTTAAGAAAAAACAGTTCATAATGTATTCCCGGGATTTTCATAGATCCCGGGAATTTTGATTTATCAGGTTTTGAGGGGAATATTAAAATAAAGAAAACTGTTTTTAAAAAGTCAGATGAGAATTTTTCCTTAAAATTCGACAAGTTTTAAACTTCTTAACTTCCTAACGAAATCGCCATGCTATAATTCTCTAAACACATGCGTCCTGGGACACCTAAAAAGGACGCAATTTTTATCCAGATCATCAGCGGCTATTCTTCTAATTATGTCATTTGTCCACCTGCACGTTCATTCAACTTACTCTATATTAGACGGCTTCAGCCAGATACAGCCGTTGGTCCAGCGTGCCAAAGATTTTGGGATGCCTGCATTGGCATTAACAGATCACGGCACAATGTATGGCGCAGTGACATTTTTTAATGCAGCAATTGAAGCAGGCATAAAACCAATCATTGGGTTGGAAACCTACCTGTCGCCTCGAAAAATGACCGATCGGGATCCCCGGTATGATAAAAAGGCTTTCCACCTTCTATTGCTTGCAGAAAATATGACAGGTTACCAAAATCTGCTAAAGATCGCTTCAACCTCGCAATTGGAAGGTTTCTATTACCGCCCGCGGATTGATCGGGACTTTCTAAAAGCACATAATGAGGGCTTGATCGCCACCTCCGCCTGCCTTTCAGGCGAAATTCCAAGGGCTTTGTTTAATAATGATCAAAAACGGGCTGAAAGCGCCTTGAAGTGGTACATGGAGGTGTTTGGCCCGGACCGTTTCTATCTTGAGCTTCAATCGCATCAAATCCCCGGCCTTCAGAAAACAAACCAGCAGCTCATCAACCTGGGGGAGCAATTCCAGGTGCCATTTGTCGCGGCAAATGATGTTCATTACATCAACCCTGAAGATGCACGTTATCAGGATATTTTACTTGCGATCCAGACCGGCAGTTTGATAGCTGATCCGAATCGTATGCGGATGAATGATGAGTTGTATTATTTGCGATCACCAGAGGAAATGAAAACGCTGTTTGGGCATGTGCCAGGTGCCATCGAGAACACTTTAAAGATCGCTGAACGATGCGAAGTTGATCTTTCCCCGACTGGTTATCACCTGCCCCTGTTTGAAGTTCCCAAAAATGCCACTACCAGGTCGTACCTCCGTCATTTATGTGAAGAAGGGTTAGACCGAATTTATGGTGACTGTGCAGCCAGCCAGGAAATCCAGGAACGGTTGAATTATGAATTAGAGGTGATCCATGAGATGGGCTTTGATGCCTATTTCCTCATCGTGTGGGACCTGTGCCAGCATGCCCAGGAGAATAATATCTGGTACAACGCGCGCGGTTCTGCCGCAGGATCAATTGTTGCGTATGCATTGGATATCAATTTGATTGACCCATTGAAGCATGATCTGATGTTTGAACGCTTCCTTCAAAAGGGACGTGTCAATATGCCGGATATTGATCTGGATTTCCAGGATGATCGCCGGGCAGAAATGATGCAATACTGCGCTGAGAAGTATGGTCATGAAAAGGTCGCCCAGATCATAACCTTCGGCACCCTGGGGGCCAGAGCAGCCATACGCGATGTGGGTCGAGTGATGGATATCCCCATCAGTGAAGTGGATAAGGTCGCAAAAATGATCCCGGCTATTCCTGGGAAGCCCGTCACGATTAAACAGGCTCTTGTTGAGTCCACTGAATTGCAGCAACTGTATCAAACTGCTCCATTCATTCAGGAACTGATCGATACTGCCAGTGCAATGGAAGGCACTGTACGCAATCCGGGAACCCATGCTGCTGGTGTGATCATCACTGATAAACCAATTGTCGAATATGTGCCGCTTCATCGCCCGACCAACCAGGCAGATGATAACCCGGTCAACACTATCACCCAGTATGAAATGTCAATAATTGATCATCTTGGATTGCTCAAGGTTGACTTTCTTGGGCTGACCACATTGACGATCATGTCTCGTGCCTGTGAATTGATCCAGCAGCGACATGGGAAAACCTATGACCTTCGATCTATCCCGATTGATGATCCTGAGGTATTCGATTTCATCAGCAAAGGACAAACGACCGGTATGTTCCAGCTTGAAGGAACAGGTATGACGCGATATATCACAGAGATGAAGCCGCGTGAGCTGGCGCATGTGATCGCAATGATCGCACTTTTCCGTCCAGGACCGATGCAGTTCATTCCACAGTATATCAATTGCTTGCATGGTAAGGAAAAACCGACCTATCGTCATAAAGCATTAGAGCCGATTTTCAAGAGCACTTTCGGCATCCCGATCTACCAGGAGCAGATCATGCAGGCTGCCATGCAACTGGCAGGATATGAGGCTGGTGACGCTGACAGCCTTCGAAAGGCTATTGCAAAAAAGAAGAAGAAAAGTCTGAGCGCACACCGGAAGAAATTCGTCAAAGGGGCTCAGGAATTCACCCATATGAGCAGGCGGGATGCAGAGGCAATATTTACAGATTGGCAGGATTTTGCTCGCTATGGTTTCAATAAAAGTCATGCAGCAGATTACGGTGTGATCGCAGTTCAAACCGGATACCTGAAATATCATTACCCGGTTGAATATATGACCGCACTGCTCTCAGCGTGGAAAAACGACGCAGGAAGAGTTTCGGCTTACGTTGGTGATTGCCGTACTTTGGGGATCGATGTTTTACCACCAGACGTCAACACCAGTGAGTATGATTTCAGTATTGAAGACCGTGAGGACCAATCCCCAGCTATTCGGTTCGGTTTGGGTGCGGTCAAGAATGTCGGTCAACATCCAGTCAGCCTGATCCTGGAAGCCAGGGGAAAAGGCCTTTTCAGGGATATAACTGATTTTGCGGAACGGGTTGACCTTCACCAAATAGGGAAGCGTCCACTTGAATGTTTGATCAAAGTTGGCAGCCTGGACTGCTTTGGCTCAAGAATGGCTTTGCTGACAGACCTTGAACGAATTGTTGCCGTCAGTCATAGCATTTTCAGGGCAAAAGAGGTTGGCCAGATCACATTATTCAATACTGCTCATCGCATTGAACTCAGGGAAGTCCAGGAGATTGACAAACGCCAGGAACTCAATTGGGAACGGGAACTGATCGGATTATATATCTCTGACCATCCCCTCAATCCATATCAACATACACTTGCAGGAAAGGTAACCCATTTTTCATATCAGCTTTCAGAAGCAGAAGAAAGCAGCAAGGTGATCGTTGCAGGTATGCTGGATCAATTTAGTCCCCACCTTACAAAATCAGGCAAAAACATGGGATTTGCTACTTTGGAAGATTTATATGGGAAGATAAAGCTGGTGATTTTCCCTAAAATTTGGGAAAAGTCCTATCACCTGATGGAAGTGGACAATGTGCTGTTGGTAGAGGGCCGTCTGGATAAAGCACAGGGTGAACCGAAACTGCTGGCTGATAAATTGACAAGGATCGCTTTTGAAGACCTCAAGGTTAATCCGTCCGAAAAACAGAAAGCAGGATTTGGGGCAGTGCTTGATGACGATTTTATGGAGGATTATTTGCCGGATTTGCCTTTGGACGGGATGATACCAAAAGAGGCTTCGAATAAAGGTAAAGTTGATCAATCACCACCAGAGGAACCTGGGGCAGGGGGCAGCGATAAGCAAAAGGACCGATCCTCTTCAAGGCAAACGAATGATCACGCATCAATAAAAAATAGCCAGACGAAAGATTCTATCGGTAATGAGGTTAGAAATTCTATGATAACTGCATCATCAGGAAAACAGGTCAAGGAACCCTCTGCACCCGTGAAGAAATTCCATATCCTCAAGCCGTCATTCCTGAAAGCTGAGCCTCTGCCGAACCCTGATCAAAAACCTCGCTGCATTTTTATTACCCTCGACTCCTGTGGGGATAAGCATCAGGATGTCCGCAGGATTCGCCGTATTCACGGTATCCTGATATCCCGTCCAGGTAGGGATAAGTTTGCCTTCAGGGTCAAAGAAAACGGCAGTTTGTATGAAATAAATTTCCCCAACCTCACCACCGGTCTAACTGACCCGCTGATCAATAAACTTGAAGGCTTGATGGGGGCAAAAAACATCAGCATCACCCAGACACCTTAACCAGCAAACGCTTTATCGCCATTTTCCGGCTTTATCCATATCGGGTAAAATCCAAAACAACTTCAAGACCTTGATTGGAAGAGCAATGCCTCACGAAAAATTTGACCTGAATCCCACATCTCGTATCACTGTAGATGCGATTGGAAAACCCGGGGAACGTGTGTTTTACCTGCAGGGAAAGAATGTTGACAGGGTGGTCACTTTACTGGTTGAGAAATTTCAAATTCAGACTTTGTCGCTGGCCATCGAGAATTTGATGTCTGAACTGCGTGAAAAGATGCCTGAGATATCCTCTGCTTCGCCAGTGTTTAATGAGGAAGAGATGCTTCTGGATCCACCTTTGGACCCCATCTTTCGTGTAGGGGAACTGAGTTTGGGATATGATCCAGAGCATGATTTGATGGTGTTGATAGCGACTGAGGTGCCATCTAAAAATCAAGATACCGAAGAAGAAGCAGTCAGCGAAGTGCGCTTCTGGTGTACCCGCTCCCAGCTCTGGGCGATGGGACGCTGGGGGATCGAACTTGCCAGCCGTGGGCGTCCAGTTTGGCCATCCACGGGCGAGCCGATCCTGCCGCCCGGAGAATTCTCACCAAAGAATAACGGCCATAAAACAACCCCCTGAAAGAACACAGTTTGGAAAAGGATATGATCCTCACCTTACAGAGGATCGCTGTGCCTATCCCTGGCGGTTGGTATAATGGATGGGGTAACCATGAAATCTAAAAGTGGAACCACCATCATATATAATGCATCGCAGTTATTAACCCTTGCCGGGGGGCCTCAGCGCGGTTATGAACTCGGCAACCTTGGTATCATCAACGATGGCGCAATGGTGATGGAAGGCGGGGTCATCCGGGAAGTGGGAGAAAGCGACAAGCTTTTAGAGGCATATCCTTATGCAGAACCATTTGATGCCCATGACTGCGTTGTTATGCCAGGATTTATCGATCCACATACGCACCTTGTTTGGGCAGGAGATCGTGCCTCTGAGTTCGAAATGCTTCGAGAGGGCAAGTCTTATCTGGAGATATTAGCCGGTGGGGGTGGCATCCTTTCGACGGTCCAATCCACCCGCTCCGCTTTACTAGAGGAACTCATTCACCAAACCCGAAAGAGAACGCGGCCAGCCTTTGCATATGGCACAACAACCGCGGAAGTAAAAACTGGATATGGACTGTCATGGGAAGCAGAGTTGAAACAACTGCGTGCGATCCTGATGCTGAACCAGGAAGGTCCTATGGAGCTTGTACCAACCTTTCTTGCCGCACATGCTGTTCCGCCTGAATACAAGGACCAACCAGATGCATATGTGGATGAGATTTGCAATAAGATGCTTCCCTCACTCCTTGAATGGTGGAAGAGGAAACAGTCAGGTGCACGACTACCGTTTGTGGATGTGTTTTGTGAAAGAGGTGCTTTTGACCTTTCGCAAACCAGGCGAATCATGCAAACAGCCAGCAAATTTGGCTTCCCCCTAAAAATCCATGTTGATGAATTTGAGAACCTGGGTGGCGCTTCCCTGGCAGCTGGGCTTGGTGCTGCATCAGCAGATCACCTGGTTAAACATCTTTAGCAGATATTCAGGTTCTGGCGGAATCTGACACTGTCGCTGTGTCGCTTCCGGGCACACCTTTCGGGCTGAACGAATCAGATTACACACCTGTCAGCGAAATCCTGGCAGCTGACGGGATCCTAGCCCTGGCGACTGACACCAATCCGGGCACATCCTGGTGTGAATCAATGCAATTCATCCAGGCACTTGCCTGTCGCAAAATGGGAATGACTCCTGCGCAGGCGATTGCAGCAAGTACGATCAATGCCGCTACAGCATTAAAACTGGAAAACCACATTGGTTCCATTGAGGTGGGGAAGCAGGCTGATGTGTTGATATTAAATGTGGATGATTACCGCCACATGGGGTATCGTTTTGGCACCAATCTTGTAGGCTATGTTGTCAAACAGGGTAGGATCTACCGCTCTGATAGCCTGCACTTCATTTGATCGAATTTACTTGGAAGAATTTATGTTAGATAATCTTGAAAATTTTCTTTATGTTATTGCAGCAGGTGTGCTGTTGTTTGCTGGGATTTTCATCATGCGCAATGTGATTAAGGTCGCCTGGAAAGTTGTCCGAGCCCTCCTGATCATCCTTGCGATATTGATGATTGCCGGCTATTTTTTAGGCCTTGTGGATATTGGTCTCCCGCTGGGGAACCTTTTTTAAAAGCATTATCACAAAATGACAGAAGCGATAACACTCGAAGAAGCAAAAAGCTGGTATGAGGATGCTGATCCTGTGCATGATTTTGATCATGTCCTGCGGGTTTGCCGAATTGCAGAGCGCTTAGCTCTGGCAGAAAACGCTGACCTGGATATCGTCAGGGCTGCTGCCCTGCTGCATGATTCCCGGGGAAGTTCCCCAGGAGTTGGGGGAAGTGCTCGTTTAGAACATCACGTCACATCCGCTCATTTTGCCGGTATGGTTCTGGCTGAAAAAGGATGGCCAGCAGAGAAGATCAAAGCCGTACAGCACTGCATCCTCACCCACCGTTTTCGAGCGAGAGAAGATGCTCCTCAAACAATAGAAGCACAGGTGCTTTTTGATGCCGATAAGCTGGATGTGCTTGGCGCGATCGGTGCAGCACGAACGATCGCTTTTGGCGCACTTGAGAAACAACCGCTTTATGCTGATCCTTCACAGAAATTCCTCGAAACAGGACAAAAAGAACCGGATGAACCTCATTCCTCTTATCATGAATTTCTGTTCAAACTGAGTCATGTTAAGGACCGATTGTTCACTCAGAGTGGAAAAGCGTTGGCACAATCAAGGCATGAGTACCTGGTGAATTTCTACGATCAATTACAAGCTGAAGTGCATGGTGAGCGATAGAAATACACAGTCGAATCAAACTAATGTGGCTATTTGTTTTCAAATCTGTGTTGTGATTAGCTAACCTTTCAATATGGTAAAATCGAATTGAATGTGCAAAATATCCCATGTGAGTTTGCTTTCTCTATCTGCTGATAATGAGAAAGCGCCAGGACTGCGCACGGAAAAACCACCAATAAAACATAAGTGACCCTGAAACCTTTGCCCAAACTGGCTGTTATCATCATCAACCATCAACATGGTGAGTTGTATAAATCTGCTGTCAAATCCCTGGAGAATTCAACCTTGGAAAACACTTATCAGATATTCTTCATCAACAACGATGGTGATTTTGATAAGGCATGGCTGGCACAGACTTACCCGGAAATCAGGATAATCGAAAACAGCACGCCGAAAGGTTTTGCGGAAAATAATAACAGGATAATCCGGGGAAATATTAATTTTGATTATTATTTGCTTTTCAACCCGGATGCAGACTGTTTTCCCGAGATGGTGTCGAAACTTGTTGCTGTTATGGAAGAGGATCCCAATATCGGTGCTGCAGGTCCCAGGCTGATGAACCCGGATGGTTCCACCCAACCCTCCCGCAGGCGATTTGCTTCCTTTGTTGTATTACTCATCCGCGCCCTGCACATTGATGCCTTATTCAGAGACTTACCCATCGTCAATCACTATCTTATGAATGATGTAGCGTTTGAGGATCTGACTGATGTGAATTGGGTCACTGGGGCAGTGATGATCCTGCGTAAAACTGCCCTTGATGACGTTGGATTATTTGATGAGCGCTTCTTCATGTATTTTGAAGATGAAGACCTGTGCTGCCGGATGTGGCAAAAGGGTTGGAGGGTTAGCTACTTAAATACCGCTCAGGCTTATCATTTGCATATCGCCGCAGGACGTAAAAAAATCTTCAGTAAGGCGAATTTCCATCATATCACCAGCGCATTCAAGATGCTGCTGAAATATAAAGGAAATATCAAGCGGTGTTATGATATAGATGCTGAGTGAGACCAAATATTCAGATGGTATGTATTGATGCGACCGGATTCAAAACAAAAAATTAAAGCAACACTTCTAGAAAACAGAAGCTGGATCGTCAACATCCTGCTGATTCTGGTTGATATTCTAACCATCAGTGCGGCGGTGCTGTTATCAGCGGTCATCCGTCATTTTCTGGTGCCAATGATGGGCGGTGAGGTCAACTGGCCTTTGATCTTCAATAGTTTGATCTTCTACATGATATTCATCTTTCTGCTGACCTGGTTGAATGGCTTGTATCCAGGATTTGGTCTTGCTGCTGTCCACGAAATGAAGAAGGTGCTGTATGTGGTCACACTGGGATCTGTTTTCCTGGGTGTGTTCCTTTTCTTGCAGCAGTTAGCTTTGGCTTACTCCAGGATGATATTTGTTTTGACCTGGATGCTGTCAGCCTTATTTATGATGTTGGGCCGCTTTGCGATAAGAAATCGCTTTTCCCGCTTCAAGTGGTGGGGCATTCCGATGGTGATCATTGGCTCAGAAGAGAATGCTTCTTCTATTATCGAAAAGTTTAATCCAAAGCCGGCGTTTGGGTTTTCGCCCGATCTGTTTCTATGATCCAGAATCAAAATCCAAATCTCCAATTCATGGCGTACCTGCTGTTGAGTCCAAACAATCACTCCAATCCATAGTGAAAACAGCTGACATTAAACATGTTGTATTTACCAAACAAATTGACAACATGACCTCAAAAGAGTTTAAGTGGATGCGGGATATATTTCCAAATATCCTCTTCATCCTTGACACAGCACCATTTGGCTCTTTATGGGTGCGTACCATTGATTTGCACGGCAGGCTGGCGATAGAGACGAATTATCACTTGCTGAACAAGCAGGAAATGATCATAAAGCGCGTCCTGGATATGAGCATTACCTTGATATTGCTGCTGCTGACTTTCCCAATTTTTATCATTTTGGCTTTGTTGGTTCGACTTGATTCAAAAGGGCCGATTCTTTATCGGCAAAAGAGATTGGGAAAAGACGGCGAAACGTTTGACAGCTATAAGTTCAGGACGATGTATGAAAAGGCAGAGGAAAGACTACAGGAACTTTTAACAAATGACTCTCAAGCGAAAGCGGAGTATGAGAAGTATCACAAATTATCCAACGATCCACGGGTGACCAGGGTGGGTAAATTCTTTCGCCGATACAGCCTGGATGAATTACCCCAATTTCTTAATGTATTGAAAGGGGACATGAATCTGATCGGACCTCGGAGCTACCTTCCGAGAGAACTACCAGCAATGGGAGAGTCTGCCAGGATCATTTTGAAAGTTAAGCCCGGCATCACAGGCTGGTGGCAGGTGATGGGGAGGAATGCAACATCTTTCAAAGAACGGCTTCAACTTGATGAATATTACATCAGCAACTGGTCAATCTGGCTGGATATTTATATTCTGATCAAGAGTGTTTGGGTGGTGCTCAGCGGTAAGGGTTTGTAAAACAAATAATTACTACCCCAGAGAAAACCGTTCCCTCCTTTTCTGTGGAAACAAAAACAGGTTGAACTCTCCTATCCAATCATTCTTAGCGCCATCAATGACTGCCTAAACTAAGGTAAAATGTCTGAAGCATTTCTCGTATGGGATATCACGGAAAAGGGAAGTTAAAGTGAAATTTAAATCTTTATGTGTCATAGGTATGGGGTACATCGGTCTCCCCACAGCCGGTATCTTCGCCAGCAACGGCATTCATGTAACTGGCATGGACATCAATGAAGATATCATAAAAGGCCTGAGAGCCGGAAAGTTGCATATTTATGAACCAGGGCTGCGGGGGCTGGTCCTGGATGCCATCGCCAGTGAACAGCTTTGCCTGTCAGATGAAGTCGTCCCGGCTGATGTATTTTATATCGCCGTGCCCACACCTTTTTTTGAAGATAAACGGGCGGATTTACGTGCTGTGATCTCAGCGGGGGAATCAATCGTCCCCCACCTTCAGCGGGGAAACCTGGTGATCCTTGAGTCGACATCACCTCCCCGAACAACGACAGATATCCTTGCACCTATTTTGGAGAAAAGTGGCCTGATAGCGGGCGAAGATTTCCTGTTGGCTTATTCTCCTGAGCGGGTGTTCCCTGGTCAGATATTAAGGGAACTGGTGGACAATGCACGTGTAATTGGGGGTGTGAATCGCGCTTCCGCGGAAGCTGGACGTGATCTATATCGAAAGTTTGTCAAAGGCGAGATCATCCTGACGGATGCGACCACTGCTGAAATGGTTAAACTGATGGAAAACACATCCCGAGACATCAACATCGCCATCGCAAATGAGTTTGCCAGGCTGGCAGAAAAATTCGATGTTGATATCTGGGAGGCAATAAACATTGCCAACCTGCACCCACGGATTAATATCTTGCGACCTGGTGTGGGTGTGGGAGGACACTGCATCAGCGTGGACCCCTGGTTCCTGGTTGAAGCTGCACCTGAAACTGCAAAATTGATCCGGACTGCAAGAGAGGTCAACGATGCACAGCCAGCGTTTGTTGCCGGGCTGATCAAAGATTTTGCTGGTGATTTAGAGAATAAAAGCGTCGCAGTTCTGGGATTGTCCTTCAAACCCAATGTTGATGACCTGCGTGAAAGCCCTGCAGTCGAACTCGCAAGATTGCTCAGTGCTTCAGGTGCGAATGTGTGTGCTTACGAGCCCAACAAACCGACCGCTAAGCTGGATGGTTTTATGCAGGTAGATAATCTGGATGATGCACTGGTTCATGCAGACCTGATTATCCTGGCAGTTGCACATGATCAATTCAAAGATCTCAGCCCAATTGAAATCCGAAGCAAAACTCCTGCAAAGGTTGTTTTTGATGCAGTCGGTACATGGAAAAAATCCCTTTGGGAAAACGCAGGCTTCCAATTTTCAGGCCTGGCAAGAAAATACTGATCCAAACAAGCCGATAAAAAAAACGGATAGTGATTAGACTTGTGTTGTTTGTAAGATATTAAACAAATCATTAGCTTCAAAGTCAGCAAGAGGAGGAAAATATGTTAGGTGCAATGATTGGTGATATCGTTGGTTCGATCTACGAATGGCATAATATCAAGACCAAGGACTTCCCCCTGTTTTCAAGAAGATGTTTTTTTACAGATGACACTGTCCTGACTGCTGCAACGGCTCAGGCAATATTGAGCGAAATGGACTTTTCTGAAGCTTATCAGGATTTTTCCCGCCGCTATCCAGGCCGGGGATACGGTGGGAATTTCGGCCAGTGGATCTGGGCGGAAGATCCACAACCTTACAACAGTTGGGGGAATGGCTCAGCAATGCGAGTCAGCCCAGTTGGATTTGCCTATAATGATAATGACTCTGTGCTGGCTGAGGCAAAACACAGTGCAGAGGTCACGCACAATCATCCGGAAGGTATTAAAGGTGCCCAATCCACTGCTCTGGCGATTTTCATGAGCAGACAGGGTGCTTCAAAGGAAGAAATCCGGGAAGAGATTATTGAACGGTTTGGCTATGACCTGAATCGCACTTTGGAAGAGATTCGTCCCGGCTACACTTTTGATGTTTCCTGTCAGGGCTCCGTACCGGAGGCAATCATCGCTTTCCTGGAATCAACTGGTTACGAAGATGCCATCCGCAACGCGATATCACTGGGCGGAGATAGCGACACGATTGCCTGCATCACAGGCGGAATTGCCGAAGCGTTTTACGGTGGTGTTCCGGAGCCAATCAGAACAAAGGGGTTGAGCTTCCTGCCTGAAGAGTTTATCGATATCATTGAAAAATGGCAGAATTTGCAGACAAGATAACCTGATTCATTCTTCTGCGACACATCTGTGGAGTGGAAGGAGGTTTTGAAGTTATTATTTACTGACCGAGTATCTCCTCTATTTCTGCCCATTCCCCCAGCAATGCATCTATCTTTTCCTGTAAAGTTACAAAATCCTCGCCAGCCTGCCTAATTTTGGTTAAATCTTCAGGTGGATCCTGCAATATTCTGGCAAGATCTGCCTGCGTTGATTCCATTCCTTTGATTTCGCCCTCGATCACTGACATTCGTTTGATCAATTGCCTTCGCTGATAACTGGTGAGTATTTTCTCCTGATCGGATGATTTGATAGTGGTTGTAATCGTTTTCGTGGCTTGTTTTTTCCGTTCTTTTTCTTCAGACTGAATTTCCAGATGTTCAGCAAGGTGTTCTTTATATGCTGTATAGGATCCCGCAAACACCCGTAAGCTCTGGCCGTCGGGATCAACATCCCATATCTGTGTGGCGAGTGAATCGATCAGGTAGCGGTCGTGGGAAGCAAGTAAGATCGTCCCAGGGAAGGTGGACAGAACAAACTCAAGCACTTCCTGAGTATGAAGATCAAGATGGTTGGTCGGTTCGTCCAACAACAAAAGATTTGCATCCGATAAACCCAGTTTTGCCAGGGCTAAACGACCGCGCTCTCCTCCAGACAGCGTATTTACTTTACGGAAGACCTCTTCGCCTGTAAATAGGTACCTGGCCAAATAGTTACGCTTTTCTGCCGGGAGCATATTAGGGCGGATGCTATCAATTTCGCCCATCAGCGTTCTACCTGGGTCCAACTCTTCATGAGCTTGCGCAAAGTAACCAACCGTCAAACTAGCCCCCAACTGCACGGTTCCCGTGAAAGGAGGAGTCTTTTCAAGGATTGTTTTCAGGAATGTCGTTTTTCCAGCCCCATTTGGGCCAATGATGGCAGCACATTCGCCTCGCTGGAGCAGCAGGTCAGGACAATCAAATAAGGGCTTCCCTTCGTCATGGTAACCGACCTGCAACTGATGCGTTCGAAGGACGAGGTCCCCTGAGCGGCCGCGTGTTATCAGGTCGAGGTGCATCCGACGCGGTTCTGCTGGTGGTGGCGCCAGCCTGGTTTCTTTTAACAACCGGGTCAGCCGTCGCTGCCTTCCCTTTGCCTGGTTTGTGTTTTGACCGGCGATATTTCGCTGAATATAGGCCTGTTCCTTTTCTATGAACGCTGTTTGGGTTTTATATTCAGCCAAACGCCGTGTGTAACGTTCTTCACGCTGCTTCATGTAAGCTGAGTAATTTCCACGGTAAATTTCCAGAGAAGGGGTCATTTCCCAGATCCTGTCGGACACCTGGTCCAGGAAATAGCGGTCGTGGGAGACCACAACCAGGGCACCCTGCCAATCCTTGAAAAACGACTCAAGCCATTCAACTGCCTGGATATCCAGGTGGTTGGATGGTTCGTCAAGCATCATCACATCAGGGCTTTCAAGGAGCAGTTTTGCAAGCAGTGCACGGGTTCGCTGACCTCCTGAAAGCTGGGTGATGGGACGGTGATAATCAATCTCGGAGAATCCAAGTCCGGATAAGGTTTGCTTGATTTTGATTTCGTAGGTATATCCCCCACGTGCATCAAAAGCCTCTTCCAGGTTGCCATATCTGCTAACGGCATCCGCGGTCAATTCAGGATCCGACATAGCGTCCATATGGCTATCTAATTCCGATTTCATTTCCAGGAGATCAGAGAAAACTTTCAGGCATTGGCTCCATAATGTCCCATCTGAAACCAGTGTCGCTTCCTGTGGTAAATAGCCGATGGTCAAACCTTTCGCCTTTGATACAGATCCCTCATCGGGGAAATCCAACCCGACCAGGATCCTGAGGAGGGTTGTCTTTCCGACACCATTTGGACCCACGATGGCGATTCGAGCATTCCTTGGAATGGATAGGCTGATCTCCTCAAAAATGTCATTGGGACCAAAGGATTTTGAGATCAGGCTGGTTGTGATCAGGGACATGTCGGTAGTATACCATTTTCAAATGTGTCAAACTTTAAATTATGAAGGGTGATTATCTTGCATGGTAGAATCTCAACCATGAAAAGCAAAATGAAGCGCTGGCTGATCTTGTTTGGATTGATAATATCAGCAGTTTTCCTTTACCTGGCTTTCCGGCAGATCAATTATGCTGAATTATGGGAAGCCCTACGATCGACCCGTTTGTGGTGGCTTGTTCCTGGCTTGTTAATTTATTTTTGCGGAATGCTGGTCCGCACATGGCGTTGGCAAAACCTGCTGAATCCGATCAAGAAAACGACAGTAAAAGCAATATTCCCAATCATTTTGATCGGCTATATGGGAAATAATGTTTTCCCGCTGCGAATGGGTGAAGTGCTCCGAGCTGTGGTTCTCAAAAGGCAGGAGGATGTAGCTATATCTGCCAGTTTGGCCACCATAGTGGTTGAAAGAATATTCGATGCGGTTGTCATCATTGGTTTTGTCCTGCTCAACCTGGGACAATTACCCGATATCACCGGTAATGCGGCATTTCCAATTTTGGGGAGGATTGCTATTTGGGCAGCAGTGGTCTTTATTGTTGGCCTTGTGATCTTCATCCTCATCGCACTGTTCCCCAAACCTGCGAAGACCTTGATCCACCGGATCATTAATTCGATCGTACCGCAGCGCTGGCGAGAAGGCGCGGTAAATATTGTGGATCGTTTTCTCGATGGGTTGATGAGCCTTCGCTCTCCAAAAGACGCGCTGATGGTATTCCTTACTTCAATATTGATCTGGTTGTTCGAAACCGGATTGTATTGGAGCGTGAGTATGGCGTTTGGTCTGGGACTTAACTTCCAGCAGCTAATCCTCCTGAATGGTGTTGCCAATCTTGTGTTGTTGATCCCGGCTGCACCGGGAGGCCTGGGGACCTTTGATGCGGCTGGACGTGCCATGCTCCAGGCTTATACCATCTCCCCAGAACCTGCCCTGGGCTATACACTCATATTGCGGTTGGCATTGTGGGTACCGGTTACGTTAATTGGTGCGATCTTCTTCCTTCGTGAGGGTTTGAAGTGGACCACTGATATTCAGACGATGCAAGCGCAGGCCGAAAAGCCTGAATCATCGACTATTGAAGGGGATGAACATGGTTAATAATAAAAAACAAATTGCCATCATTGGGGCAGGGATGACGGGATTGTCAGCCGCATACGATCTCGCAAAAGCTGGCAATCAAGTCACCATCTTTGAAGCTTCTGATCATGTAGGAGGGTTGGCTGCGGGTTTCAAAGAACCGAATTGGGATTGGACGGTGGAGCGATATTACCATCACTGGTTTGCTTCCGATAAATTCATTCTCAACCTGATCGACGAATTGGGCTGGTCAGAAAAAGTCATCTTTCCACGGCCTGTTACTGTGATCTATCATCAAGGGAAGTTCTATCCATTTGACTCCATTCTTGCCGCATTGAAATTCCCGGGTTTGGGTTGGGGGCTCAATAAGATCCGGTTTGGGCTGGTCGGTGTGTATTTACGTTTGACAAAAAACTGGAAAAAACTGGAATCAACAACTGTGGATGGGTGGATGCGGAAATGGGCTGGGGATAAAGTTTACGAGTCGATGTGGGAACCGATGATGAACGGTAAGTTTGGCGAAGAGTATGCCAGGGAAGTCAATATGGCCTGGTTTTGGGCACGTATGTATGCCCGGACTACACGATTAGGGACTTTTGTGGGCGGATTTCAGCATTTCATGGATCAATTTGCGCAGCATCTTCAGGGGATGGGTGTGACGGTTAAACTTAATACTGGCGTAAAGGCCGTCCGACCATGTGAAGGTAAGGGTCTCAAAATCGTCCCTGATGTAGGTGAGTCACAGGATTTTGACCAGGCCTTATCAACCGTATCCCCCACAATGATGACACAGCTCTCGGCTGATCTGCCTGAGAAATATTTGGAAGGCTTAAGGGACTTGAAAAGCCTCGGTTCAGTGGTGATGGTTTTTTCTCTTAAGCACCAATTATCCAGTCAGGGATACTACTGGTACAACATCCCAAAATCAGCTGGTTTCCCTTTCCTTTCGTTAGTTGAGCATACGAATTTTCTTTCCCCGGACTATTTTGGCGGTGATCACATTGTGTATGTAGGTGACTATTTACCGCAGGGGCATGAGTATTTCAACCTTTCTCATGAAGCCTTACAGGCGCGCTTTCGTCCCTCACCTGGAAAAAATCAATCCGGACTTTTCGCCAGATTGGATCAATAAAACATGGATGTTCCGGACAAGCTATGCCCAGCCGATCCCCTTTATCAATCATTCTGACAACCTTCCCGGAATACGGACTCCAATACCTGGTCTGTATTATGCTGGGATGAGCCAGGTTTACCCTTGGGATCGGGGGATGAATTATGCTGTTGAGATTGGACGACGGGTTGCTGATATGATGCGGGATGATTTTAACGCTGATTCCAAATGTTGAATCCTATTTTCGAACATTTGAGCATTTACCTGGAGCATGAAAAGTAGGAGATCCCCAATATATCGTTAAAATGGGTCGCATTTCATCCTTACCCCCTATATATCGGGGTTAAAATGAGCCGTATCCCGCTATGTCGGTGAATGTTCACCTCATATTACTGAATTTAATTCTTATCAAAAGTATCACTTTTTTTAAGGTTGGGGTGTCTTAAAGATTTCAAATATTTTTAGCGAAATTTGACAGAATCAGCTTGAGCCAAATTCTCTTATCAGTTAGAATCCTATTACGTAACTACTGAGTGGGTGACGACTTCAGGTTTCGAGAGCTTAGAAAAATGCTTCAAATCTGTCGCAGGATGTCATAATCAGCAGTCAATATCGCCCAAAAATCTCACCAAGGGCAAGCACAATACTGAAAGAGGTATTATCAATGAATGCAGAGCATGCTTGGCAGTCTACCCTAGGCCAACTTCAACTTGAGATGTCCAAGGCTTCTTATGACACCTGGGTCAGCAGTGCAGAATTTCTTGGATATGATGAATCGACAGGGTATTTTGAGATCGGCGTCAAGAACGCATACGCACGAGATTGGCTTGATGACCGCTTAAACACAACAATGACCAGGTTGTTGACAGGCATGATAGGTAAATCAGTCACTACGATTATCAAAGTTCACTCTTCTGCAGCAACTTCACGAAAATCAAAAGACCAAGATCAGTCCGTGATCACGACAGCACCCGTGAGAGAAAACCCAACCATCAATGGGCGTTATCAATTTGAAAACTTTGTTGTTGGGTCCAATAATCGCCTGGCACAAGCAGCCTGCATGGCGGTCGCTGAAAACCCCGCACGTGCGTATAACCCGCTTTTCCTCTATGGGGGCGTAGGGTTGGGTAAGACGCACCTCTTACATGCGATTGGCAATATCTGTCGGAACACTGATCAGAGCGTGCTGTATGTTTCTTCTGAGGAATTCACCAACGACCTGATCAATGCTATTCGAACGCATACCACACCGGCATTTCGGGAAAAATACCGCAAAATTGATGTGTTATTGATCGATGATATTCAGTTTATTGCCGGTAAGGAATCCACCCAGGAAGAATTCTTCCACACCTTCAACACTCTGCACGGACAGAATAAACAGCTTGTGATTTCATCGGACCGATCACCAAAAGCACTGGTTACACTTGAGGAGCGGCTCCGTTCCCGTTTTGAATGGGGGCTGACAGCAGATATCCAGGCACCTGATATTGAAACCCGGTTGGCCATCTTGCGTTCCAAAGCAGATCGTGCCGGGCGTCAGGTCCCAGCGGATATCCTGGAATTAATTGCTCGCCAGGTTCAGTCTAATATCCGTGAGCTTGAGGGTGCACTTAACCGTGTTTTGGCTTATTCAGACCTCAGCGGTGTACCGCTGACACTTGAACTTGCCCACAGTGCCTTGGCTGACTTTCTTCCTCAGGGGATGGATTTGCAGCCCGATGATGTGCTGGATGCGGTATCTAGAGCATTTGGCATTTCAAATGATCGCTTACTGGGTCGCGAGCGCACCCGTGATGTAGCGCTTCCCCGCCAGGTTGCAATGTACCTGCTGCGGGAAGAAGGTGGCGTTTCACTTCCTCGAATTGGTGAGATGATCGGTGGGCGTGATCACACAACGGTCATTTATGCCTGTGATAAGGTGAACAACCTGATGGATACAGATGATCGTCTCAGAAGGCAGGTCCTGAGAATCCGGGAGCAGCTTTACAGCCGTGTAAGTGTGATGGTTTGACGAATTGGTCCGACTCCAGCACGATCAATCACTTTTATTCATAATCCAAATGACCCTCTCAACAAGAGGGTCATTTTACATTAGAGACTTTTTTGACTCCGTTAGATAAGAATCAGCGCCGTTATTCCAGCTTTTTCATTTCTCCCCAGCTTTTTCCAGCTTTTGCATCAGTACTGAGGGGAATCGCCAGCTTGTAGGCGTTTTCCATCACTTTTTTTACCAACCTGGTTGTTGTAGCCAGCTCATCATCCGGTACTTCAAACATCAGCTCATCATGCACCTGGAGGAGCATTTGAGCTTGTAAACCGGACTCTTCTAATTGCATTGGCAGCTGCAGCATTGCTATTTTGATGATGTCTGCAGCAGTGCCCTGGATTGGGGCATTGATTGCTTCACGTTCTTCACGCTGGCGGATATTATAGCTTGCCCCGTGTAAAAGGTGGGGGAAGTACCGCCTTCTTCCCGCGAGCGTTTCAACATACCCCTGTTCAGATGCCTGCTTTCTGATTCCATCCAGGAATTGTTTGACACCCGGGAATTTTTCGAAATAAGTTGTAATGAAATTTTCTGCCTCAGCGAGTGTCAGATCAGTCGCATTGGTCAGGCCAAAAGCACTCATGCCGTAGATCAGTCCAAAGTTGATCGCTTTTGCATGCCGGCGCATTTCGGGTGTGACATCTTCAAGCTCGATGTCATGGACTGCAGCAGCCGTTGTGGCATGAATATCCTGCCCGGCATTGAAAGCCGTCAGCATGGCTTGGTCTTCAGACATGTGGGCAACGACTCGCAGTTCGATCTGGGAGTAGTCCACGGCCAGAAGCTGCCAGCCTTCTGCGGCGACAAAACCTTTACGAACACGTCGCCCCATCTCGGTACGGATGGGGATATTCTGAAGATTAGGATCAGATGAAGCAATCCTGCCAGTGACGGTGCCGGTTTGGTTAAAGGATGTATGGACCCTTCCGGTTTCAGGGTTGATCTGCAGGGGGAGTGAATCGACGTATGTAGAACGGAGCTTTTCAAGCTCCCTGTATTGGAGCACCCATTCCACAACCTCATGCTGTCCCTTCATCCCTTCCAGAACAGATGCCGCAGTGGAGTAGTGCCCTGAAGCGGTTTTTCTTGTCCGGTCAGGTGGCTGGAGTCCAAGCTTATCAAAAAGTGCTTCAGAGAGCTGTTGGGTTGAATTCAGGTTGAACTCATATCCAACGACATCCTGGATCCTGGTTTCGATATTTGATAATCGTGATTTAAGTTCCTTAGAAAAATCATCAAAGAAGGTGTTATCTAATTTGATCCCGACTTCTTCCATACTTGCCAGGATGGGGACCAAAGGCATTTCCATGGTCTGGAAGAGAGTATCAGATTTTTGTTTTCGCAAATCTTCTTTCAGAAGTGGAATCAATCGCAGGCAGATGACTGCATCGGCTGCTGCATAACCTGCCACATCGGAGATCGACACCTGATCCATGGTTTTTTGATCGCGACCTTTCCCAATCAGTTCCTCAATACGTGTCATCTCATACCCCAAACGTACCCAGGAGAGGTTCTTCAAACCAAGGTTGCGGGAAGCAGGATTGATCAACCACTCCGCAATCATGGTGTCAAAGGTAAGGGGTGATACTATCAACCCTGCACGCTTGAGGATCATGTAATCATATTTCAGGTTGTGCCCAGCTTTGCCAATCTTAGGATCAGTCAGCGGCCCTTTAAGGGCAGAAAAAACTTCATTTACAGTCAGCTGCCGGCCTTGTTGATGGCCCAGTGGGATGTAGAAACCGTGATCAGGTTCGACTGCCAGAGATATCCCCACCAACTCTGCCTGCATCGCATCCGTGCCTGTCGTCTCAGTGTCCAGGGCGATCATTTCAGCGTTTTCGAGCTGTTGTATCAATTCATCAAGCGCTTCCGGTGTATCCACGGTGGTGGTCTGAATTTCGGTTGAAAAGTTGTTTTCACCGTGTGAGGTTTTCTCCTGAGTAAAAAGATCTAATTGCTCCCCTCCAGGCATGACCGGGTGCATCTTGTTGACTAGGGCATTCAGCTGCCGGGTGAGATTACGAAATTCAAGCTCACGGAAAAGGTCTTCAACTGCTTTGGGGTTGAAGCGATCAATACGCGCCTGTTCCAGGTCGAGTTCGACCTCAAGGTCTGTCACTATTCTGGCTAATTCCTGGCTCAGGTACGCTGCAGCTCTGCTGTTTTCAAGAGCCGTCTTCGCGCGACCGGTGATCTCATCCAAATGATCGTAAATACCATCCAGGGTGCCGTATGCATCAAGGAGCTTTGTGGCAGTCTTTTCACCAATCCCCTTGACTCCGGGGATGTTATCGGAAGTGTCCCCACACAGGGCTTTGAAGTCAACCACTTTTTCAGGAGGAACCCCTAATTTATTTATGACATCTTCAGGGAAGAAGTCTTTCGCTTCAGATAAGCGACTGCCTGCCAGGTTAACCACCACACGTTCGGTGACAAGCTGCAGGAGGTCTTTATCCCCTGTGATGATCTTGACGCCCAGACCCATCTTTTCAGAAGCCCAGCGTGCGACGCTTCCCAATACATCGTCTGCCTCGTAATTCTCTCGTTCAAGCCGGGGGATGTTGAAAGCATCCACGATTTCTCGCATGCGTTCCACCTGGGAGCGCAGGTCGTCCGGCATTTTTGCCCGCGTTCCTTTATACTCCGGGTACATTTCATGCCGGAATGTCTTACCTTTATCAAATACGACGGCCAGGTAATCGGGGCTTTCTTGCTGGAAAATGCGGAGGAGGATACTGGTAAATCCATAAACACCCGCAGTTGTTTCGCCGCTGCTGGTCTGGAAAGCACTCGTCCGTGTTCCCCCAGCCGTGAGAGCATAATATGCACGATACGCCAGGCCGTGACCGTCGATGAGGTATAAAATTGGAGGCATCGGTTTTCCTTTGAGTTAGAGGTTAGATCCGATCATATCCATTTTAACTTATTATCAGGAATAACTAAGCGATGAAAGATTAAAACAGAGGGGAATAGTGGATGAATCTCGTCCAAACATGGAATTTGATAGGATTGCGTTTGAATGTGGATTGTTTCAATCCTGATCGCTGGTCAATTGACATGAGAAAAGCCCTATGTTAATATTGTTGTGAAAGCACTTTTTTGGAAGCAGTTTCATAACAAGTCTGTTGATAACTCACCATTTACGATTTACTATAGACTGAAGTTGGATCAAGTTACATCAGTCGTCATCGTCCCCGTAAGGGGAATGCCAAATTCAGGGGAATTTGGCCTTACCATCCCTAACAATGGCCTCTAAATTCAATCAACCCCCAACAATATATGATGTAGCGAAGGCTGCAGGTGTCAGCATCTCAACCGTTTCTCGTGTGATCAATGCCAACCCAAATGTCACGGAAGCCACTCGTATCCGGGTCCAGGAGACCATTGATCAACTTGGCTTTGTGCCAAAAGCAGAAGCCAGAGCGCGGGCGATGAAGGATTTCGCCAGGATCGGGGTTCTTACGCCATTTTTTACTGCACCTGCCTTTGTTCAGCGATTGCGCGGCGTGGCAAAAGGACTGCTTTCAACACGCTATGAACTGACGATCTATACGGTTGAATCCATTGAGCACCTGAATTACTATCTGGCAACCCTGCCGATTACCGGGCATTTACAAGGTTTGATATTATTATCCTTGCGCGTAAATGATGAATCTGCTTCGAAATTGGTGGACAATCGTCTTGAAACAGTTCTGGTGGAATTCCCGCGCTCAGATTTGAACACGGTTGAGATAGATGATGTGGCAGGTGGTATCATGGCTGCAGAGTACCTGATCAACAAGGGGCATGAGCGGTTTGGTTTTATCGGGGATACTTCTGACCTGGGAGCTTACACAATTTTGCCTATCACACTTCGATTAAAGGGATTTGAGCAGGGGATTACTGCTCATGGGTTAACCCTATCCCCGGAAAACATCTGCACTTCTAGATATGAGGTGAAAGATGCAGAAGAAAACATTGAGCGCATCCTTAGGCTGCCTGAACCACCAACAGCGATCTTTGCTGCGACAGATCTGCAGGCTGTTGGCGTGCTCAATAAGGCTCGAAAATTAGGTTTGCGTGTTCCCGATGACGTGGCAGTACTTGGTTTTGATGATCTGGACCTTGCTGGTTATTTTGGCCTGAGCACAATTCATCAGAATCTTGATGAATCCGGTCATTTGGCTGTCGAAATTCTACTGGCGCGCTTGAAGGATCCTGACCGGCCCCTCAGGCATGTGCGCCTTCCCTTGAGGCTCATTGAGAGAGAGACAACTTAGGTGTAGAGTTACCTGGCGAATCGCTTTTTATTGGAAATTGATTGGTTCTGAATTTTCATTAATGACGCATCTGCGAAGAGAAAACATGAAAGGACTCGATTAGATGATTGATGTTGTGACACTTGGTGAATTACTGATTGATTTTGTCCCCACTCAGCCCGGCGTGTCGTTGATCGAAGCCCCTGCATTTAAGAAAGCACCTGGCGGTGCGCCAGCGAATGTTGCGGCTGGTCTGGCGAAATTGGGTATAACCACGGCTTTTCTAGGGAAAGTCGGGGACGATGCTTTTGGTCAATTTCTGAAGACAACTCTGGATGATGTGGGAGTCGAAACACGAGGCCTGGTTTTTTCACACAAAGCCCGTACTGCTCTGGCATTTGTCAGCCTGCGAGAAAACGGTGAGCGTGAATTTATGTTTTACAGGCATCCCAGTGCCGATATGCTCTATACCCCTGAAGAGGTTGACGTTGAGTTGATCAAGGGCGCAAAAATACTTCATGTGGGGTCGATCAGTTTGATCCATGAACCCTCTTGCAGCGCGCATCTATCTGCCATGAAGGTTGCGCAGGAAAACCAAGTCTTGATATCCTACGATCCGAATCTTCGACTGGCTTTGTGGCCGGATGCCACTGCGGCGAAAGAAGGTATGTTGAGTATTTGGGATCAGGCAGACATGATCAAGGTAAGCGAGGAAGAGCTGGTTTTTCTGACCGGTAATGATGATGTTGATAAGGCCGTTTCTGAATTATGGCACGACCGGCTGAAATTGATGGTTGTGACGCTGGGGGGACAGGGCTGCCAATTCTTCACACCGGATTTCAGTGGTGAAGTTCCAGGATTTCATGTGAAAGCGATTGATACAACTGGTGCCGGAGATGGGTTTGTGGCAGGTCTTATCAGTGGTTTGCTAAGTGCACCTCAAGCCTGGCAGGCAGAGGATCAGCTGGCTGAAATTTGCCGGAAGGCGAATGCTGTTGGCGCACTCACGACAACCCAATTGGGTGCGATTCCCGCTTTACCGACTGAGGCACAGCTGGATGATTTTCTTGCAACAAAAGGCGAATAGTTTCTCGCATCTGTCATAGAGGATTTTGAAGTGGTTCAATCAAACCGTGAAAAAGTGAATTACGAAACAGAGGCATTGAGATCACTAAATCGGCTGCTCCCCCGGTTGGAAGCGGCATTTGCTGCGTACAGGACGCAGCACCCGGAGCAATGGGGGATTTACCAGAAGCGTTTGAGAACGGGATTCTCATCCCTTTTTCAAATCCTTGCCCACCTGTACGGTGATCAATATGATTTTTTTTACCATCTTGAATCTTTGATGATGATCATCACAAAGGCCTGGGTGGATCGTTCAGATGATCTGAAAGCTTTGGATGCCGAACGTGAAGCACAGCCAACCTGGTTTCAATCTCATCATATGGTGGGTGGCGTGTGTTATGTTGATCTATTTGCGGGAAATCTTGATGGCATTCAAAGCAAAATACCCTACTTCAAAGAATTAGGATTGACCTATCTTCACCTGATGCCGCTCTTCCATTCTCCGGAGGGTGAGAACGATGGAGGCTATGCCATCAGCAGCTACCGGGAAGTGGACACAAATTTAGGTACGATGGCGCAGTTGAGAAAACTCGCCCGCAAATTTACGGTCGGAAGGGATCAGCCTGGTCCTGGATTTTGTTTTAATCACACTTCCAATGAACACATTTGGGCGAAACTTGCTCGCCAGGGGAATGCGGAGTATCAGAAGTTTTATTGGATGTATCCTGACCGAACCATGCCTGATGCCTATGAAGCACACTTACGGGAAATCTTCCCGGATGAGCATCCAGGGGCATTCACCTATTTTGAGGACGTCGAAAAGTGGGTATGGACAACGTTCCACAGCAACCAGTGGGATTTGAATTATGCGAATCCCGAAGTTTTCAACCGGATGGCTGGCGAAATGCTATTCCTGGCGAACCAGGGTGTGGAGGTTTTACGCCTGGATGCTGTGGCGTTTATCTGGAAGTCATTGGGGACAAGCTGTGAAAACCTGCCAGAAGCGCATATGATCATTCAGGCTTACAACGCGATCGCCCGGATCGCTGCGCCAGCCCTGCTGTTTAAATCAGAAGCGATCGTCCATCCGGATGAAGTTGCGAAATATATCCATGAAGATGAGTGCCAGCTTTCCTATAACCCTCTTCTCATGGCCCTCCTGTGGAATTCTCTGGCTACCCGGGAAGTCGAGCTGCTCTATCTTTCGATGGAAGCACGCTACGATATTTCCGAAAATTGCGCCTGGGTCAATTATGTCAGATGTCATGACGATATTGGTTGGACATTTTCAGATGAGGATGCTGGATCGCTTGGGGTCAACGCTTTTGACCATCGACTGTTTCTGAATGCGTTCTATACGGGACGTTTTGAGGGCAGTTTCGGGCGCGGGTTAGCGTTTCAGGAGAACCCCAAAACAGGGGATGCCCGGATTTCAGGCACCTGCGCTTCTTTGGCTGGCCTGGAAAAGGCACTAGGTGAAGAAACGGGCAGGGAGGTTGACCTGGCGGTCAAACGCGTCCTGTTGATCCACAATGTGATCCTCACTATTGGAGGGATTCCATTGATTTATCTGGGGGATGAAATCGGCACACTGAATGACTACAGCTTCCGTGATGACCCTTCAAAAGCAGAAGATAGCCGCTGGGTTCATCGACCGTATGCTGATCAGGAACAGTATTCTTTGCGCAAGGATATCCTGTCCGTTCCTGGACGGATCTATCAGGGGTTTCGTGATCTAATTCAACTGAGAAAGAACACACCGGCACTCAGTGAGGCTTTGCCTGAATTTATCCAAACTGAAAACCCACACATTTTTGGATACCTAAGGGGGAAAGAAGGGGCGCAGTTATTGGTTCTGAATAATTTCAGTGATTTCCCACAGGTTATGATTCATGCATGCCGTGAGCCTGGCCGGGCTGACACCTCCATATAAGGATATGGTGACAGGTGATGCTATTGACCTGGAAACGGACATTACCTTGGCGCCATTCCAGTTTTTATGGCTTGTTCCAGAAGGATGACGATAGATAAATTATAGGGAGTATGAGCAGGTGTTATGGGCGCCAGGCAGGTTGGTAATCATGCGCAGGGTTATCAGTTAACCTTTTCAGACCTTCCCCTGAGCGAAACATGATAAAGATGTCCTGTCCAGGTGAATCCAGAGTACCGTTGAAAACCAGCCAGCTACCGTCCGGGGAAAAGCCTGGATTTTCAAGCATATCAAGCGGTGTATCAATCGTTGCGTATTGATTGGTTTGCAGTTGTTTGCTGCCAATTTGTCCATTTTCCCCTAGATCGAAAATGATCATGTCACCAGTGGGTGACCAGGCAGGTCGGAATGTTTCTCTAAACGCGCTTCCAAGGATTGTTTTTGCGTTTTCCTCTCCCAATGAGTCAACGATGAACAGGGTTGGCCGGTTGTTATCTGGATTAGGCGTGACAAATACGATCTGGCTTCCATCAGGTGCCCAAGCCGGCATACGGTTGACCATGGTGTTGTTCATCAAACGCTGTGCTTCACCTGATTCAAAATCATAGATAAAGATTTGAGGTCTTCCCGTTTGCAGCGAGGTGAACGCTATCTGACCCCCATCAGGCGACCAGGCTGGATCATAATCGCCGGAGCCCAATATTGAGATCTGGTTTGTTTCACCCGTCTCAATATTGACCACATAGATACTGGCACCCTCATAAACTTCAAAGTTTCCATGGCAGGGGGATATATAGGCTAATAGAGAGCCGTCAGGTGACCATTCTGGCTGGCAGGCACCTTCGGTTATCGATGACACCTGGACCAGTTCCGACCCATCAAGGTTGATCAAAAAAATCTGTGGCATGCCATTGCGTTCTGAGACAAATGCAATCTGCCCCACACCGCCACCTTGTGGTGTACCCTGACGGATTGAAGGGACGGTTTGTGTCATTGTTGCTGATGCAACAGGGATAATTTCCTCAATTTCTACAGTTTCTGTTGGACTCCCTTCAGATGACTGAGTGACTGTGGATGACGGGGATAGCTGCTCGGTGGTAGTTGAGTGGAGCTGAGGGGGAGGATCCGCTGGTTGAAACAGGTTATTGATCCACGTTGGTTTGGTAATGGCGACTACAGCGGCGGCTGAGGCAATACATAATACGAGGATGACAGGCAGCAGCCAGAGCCATTTTTGCTTCTTCTTTTTATATTTTGACTTACCCTGAGCAAGATTCAGGAATGTGGCGGGAGATTGTTTGGTGTTCACGGTTATCTGATGGAGGGGTCTTCTGAGCGCTTTGAGAGATGGTTTTGTTGATGGGATCGCCAAAAGCCCGGTTTTGAATTCATTCACTGATTGAAACCGGTCCTCGGCTTTTACCGCCATGGCTTTCTTGATCACATCCTGGAGGGATTGGGAAATGGCTGAATTGATCTGGCCGATTGGTTGAATTTCATCTGCGCCAATTGCCCTCTCAATGGCTTCAATTGGCTTGACGCCAGTCAGGAGTGTGTACATCGTCGCGCCGAGAGCATAGATATCACTGCGCTCATCTGTTTCTGAGCCATATTGTTCAACCGGGGAATATCCTGGCGTAATCCCTTGAAGGATGTTCCCGACAGCACCCCCGCGTTCGTAGGGTTTTGCCAGACCAAAATCAACCAGCATGACATCATTTGAAGGTGTCAGGATCAGGTTGGCGGGTTTAATGTCCTGATGGATGATGGGCGGCTTTCTGGAATGCAGGTAGTCCAGGGCATCGCAAACCTGTGCGGCAATTCGAGAGACTTCCAGTTCCTCAAGTGGTTTTCCCCGTCTCTCCAAACTTTCCTGTAGATTCTCACCTGCAATGTAGTCCATGACCAGGTACTCACCCTGTCCCTTCGAATGACAAAGTGGTCGATCACCCGGGGTAGATTTGGGTGGCGCAAGCTTGCCAGCAGGGTTGCCTCCTGGTGGAATTGTTGTGAGTGAAGGGCTGAAGTATATTGGTTCTCCTTAACAGCCACGTTCACGTTGAGGGCTTCATCATGGGCAAGATACAGGATTCCCATCCCGCTTTGATTGATCTTATGTAGGATCCTGTACCGATCTCTCAGCATGGAATTAACACTTAAACTCAAACAACCTCCAGTGAATCAATATAGCAATGATAACATCAACAAAGGTTAAATATGATGATTGACACCTGACCATCACAGAAAGATTTTACCAAACACAGGCCATAAGAAACCGCCGGCATTATTCTTGTCAAAGTATGAACAGGGAGTTATTACAACGAAAAAAACCTTTTCAGCGGATTGAATAAAATGGGCTATAATACGAAATGATCTCTGGAAAGCCAATTCATGCCACAAATTGACATTCATTCAACTGTATCTAACCGCTGTTATCATCATGGGGGTAGCAGTTGTTTTAACACTGATTTTCGGCATCAGGAATATAATCAAGAGCCGAAAGGTCCCCTTCTTCCGAAAGCGGCATGACCGGATGATGAGAGGGTGGCGCATGATCATCATTGCTGCTTTGCTGATCCCCCTGGCCTGGGCTGTGTTGAATTATTCAGAACCCATTATTTATCACTATATCTCTCCATCTCCAACACGCACGCAAACACCAACAATCACACTTACACCGTCAATTACATTAACGCCTTCGATAACCCTTTCACCAACTATCACGGATACGCCCTCCATCACAAGCACGCCCAGCATGCCAGGCGAACTTGAGGATTTATTTGAAGCAGAAGTCACGCCAAATCCGGATGCCATCTTCAGCCCGATTGAGTTTTCACAGCAGCTTGGTGACGACTTTCCTTCCAAAAGATCCTGGGCTTGGAGTTTGAGAACCCTGTTGGGCACCTGTTTGGGTCTTTCAGCTATAACAATATGAGTGTGGGTGTGCAATGGAGTGCATTGTGGTATCCGGGATGGTGAAATTGTTCACTATGAAACCAAACCCTGGGATGGTGGGTCGGGGGGGTACGGCTTTACGGATTGGGATCCTCCCAGCAGTGAATGGGAGCCAGGACTTTATGAGGTTCAGATTTTCGTTGGTACTGAATGGATGGTTTCTGGATACTTTACTGTGATCGGGGAACCACCGGTGCCATCGATCACCCCCACACCGACTCAAACATTCACACCTTCGAGGACGCCAACCAAGACACCCACTAGGACATCCACACAGACCCTCTGGCCAACTTCAACCGTGACGATGACCCCAACACCAACACATACGCGGACGCCCCGTTCGACATCCTCAGATTGAAATATATTTCAAAATACTTGTTTAGTTGCTTTAATGTTTCCCATTGCTGCCGCTACCCTCGCGGCGACACGAGCATTGTTCCTCAGCAGTTCCAGGTTTGACTGCAGGCTGTGCCCACCGGTTAATTCGCTCACGCGGCTGAGCAGGAAGGGTGTTGTCGCTGCGCCGTGTATGCCCTGTTGAGAGGCGTCTTCAAGTGCAACCTGTATGGCTGCTTCCATTTGATCGGATGGCATGGCAGAATCAGCCGGGGGCGGGACAACCAGTAATACCGCAGATCTCAAGCCTGCATCCCAGGCATTCAAGGCAATCTGTGCGGCTTCGTCGGGTGTGTCCACACGCTGGTCAACAGGTAAACCGCTGCTGGCTGAATAGAATGCGGGAAAATCATCTGTCTGGAAGCCGATGATCGGAACCCCCTGGGTCTCCAGGACCTCATGTGTGGCAGGCAGGTCAAGAATCGCTTTAGCCCCGGCGCATACGACCAGAACAGGGGATTTTCCCAATTGCGGCAAGTCAGCCGAGATATCGAAGGGGGCACCACGATGTACGCCACCGATGCCGCCTGTGGCGAAAACCCGGATCCCAGCCTGGGCAGCAGTAAATAGGGTAGCTGCCACGGTTGTACCTCCACTCAACCCTCCTGCCAGAGCGATCCCAAAATCACGCAGTGATATTTTGCGGGTGTCATTCATCGTCGCCAAATTTTCAAGCTGCTGGTCTGTCAGGCCAATTCTTATTTTCCCGTCCAGCAGTGCTATTGTGGCTGGCATTGCGCCATTCTCCTGGACCACAGTTTCCAGTTCTCTAGCGAGGTTCAGGTTCTCAGGAAAAGGAAGCCCGTGTGTGATCACTGCGGATTTAAGTGCGACAATTGGCGCGTCGATCTGTTTTGCCTGGATGATACTCTTTGAAAAAACAAATGATTTTGGTAGTTGATTGAGCAATATCTACCTTCCTTTCTTGTGTAAAAGGTAAAGGGAATTTATACCATACCTCAAACCAATATTTATTTATGAGGCATCAAGGAATTAAAATCATGATCTACCATTCACGATTTTCCAATTTCTATTCACGAATCACAATTCACAATTCACAATTCTGTCCCTCATCTCCCATTCACCCAAAGCTGTTTCCCATCCGTGCTGATGCGGACCCAATCGTGATCCAGGGTGTGCACTATTGGAAAGTCTTCGATCAATGACAGGATTTCATGCTCGCCTTGCAGGGGGAATTCTGATTCTTCCAGGGGGTAAAGCAGGACGTCAGGGTTCCACGCATTAAGCGTTTTTAGGGGCAGGTCCTCAGCCTTGAGATCATCTGGCAGGAGAATGACTTGTGGTGTTGATGGGGGGGATAGCCAGTGGTCACCCACTTTCCCGGAGGGCAGGAGCGCAGTGAAGTTTTCCATTTGCAGCCACAGCACTGCTCCGCGTTCCCCCTCCCAGAGGACTTGAAGGATTATGTCATCTCCAAGTTCCAATCTTTGACCAACCTCCATCGTTGTGATTGGCACCTCCCTGGTTCTGAAAGCGCCGTAAACTGCCCTACTGGTTTGATTGATCTCAGGATCCAAGCCCCACAGGACCATCTCAACAGGTATGTAGCTCAGTCCATCAGTCAAGGCGTTCAGGTCGTCTTGAGCTGCACTTCCAATGATAACGGCATCGAGTCCCTGTCTGCCAGGTGGAAGGATTTGGCCAAGCAACTGCTTCAGATGAGAAGGGCTTACACCGCCACCGATGAGAACCGAATTGCCGGAAGGACTCTGAACAAGTATTGTCCCTTCAGAATCCAAGAGCGTCAGGTGCATCTTTTCATCCGGGATACTCAACACCCTGCTCCATGTAAAAAACACAAGGGCAGCAAGGATGATCAGTCCCGTCTGATAGGAGATAACATTTTTATAAATAGTCCTTCGCTTCTGGCGTGGTACAAGGGTGAGTAGGAATAGAATCAGGTAATAGAGCAACAGCCATAGGGTAGAAAATTTAGGTAAGGTGAGGTCGCTGCCTGGGAGCTGTGCTAACCAGGTGACCATCCGAACCGTATAATGCACAAATGGAGCAGCCAGGATGGAGACTGCTTTCCCCAAGCCGGGCAGCAGCATCCCTGTCAGCATGGCCAGGCCGCCCAATAACAGAACAAGCGATTGCACAGGCAGGACCAGCGGGTTGGCGATCAATGCCAGCCAGGATACACCCCCGAAATGATAAGCAATGATTGGCAGAGTGGTGATTTGCGCACAGATGGTGAACAGGAATAGTTCACTCGTAGTACCAACTATTTTTGCTGCGTGTTCTTCATCTATTCGTTTGCTGGTTAGTTTGATAAGCTTTTCTTCCAACGGTTGGGCATATAGAACCAAACCAAGCGTTGCAGCTGCGGATAACTGGAACCCGATATCCCATAGCAGATCAGGATCGATCAGGAGCATAGCCATCGCTGCTAACCCCAGGCTGTTTAAACCGTTCTGACGTCTGCCAAACATCCCTCCCAAAACACCTAATCCACCCATGATCAGCAGCCCGAACCACTGCCGCATCGCCGCCAACCAGGAGGGTATAACCGGTGATGGCAATCACTGCAGTCAGGGTGCCCCACCTGCGCCCAAATAATCGTGTGGATATGCCGGAAAACATTCCAGCCAGGATGGCGATATTGAACCCGGAGATAGCAATGATGTGGGATGTGCCTGTTTTGCGGAATGCTTCCTGAAGTTCTGAGGATAATCCCTGATCACGTCCCAGCAGGATGCCGGCAAGAAGGTCGGATTCAGGGGAAGGGAACAAAGCATGAAGCGTGTCATACCCTTTTATGCGCAGTTGATACAGGAAAGATTTTATAGGTTTTCCTTGACCTGAAGCGATTATTTCTACATTGGCGTATGGCATCAGGCTGAGAATTCCTTTATGCGCCAGATAATCCTGGTAAGAGAAATCGGCTCCTTCGATCGGAGTCTCTAGTTGCCCTGTGACCAGCAGTTGATCGCCATATTTAAATTCCTGCCAGGGCTGACTCTGAATGAGGACCTTGCCTGACATTTGGTTGGATGCAAACTCTGAGAGATCCTCATCCAGCATACGTAGGGAATCAACTTCAACAATGAGATTTGTATGGCTGTCCCTTGGGTCTGGAGGCTGGACTAACGTGCCGATAAGCTGCACCATTCCTCTATCGTTGTAAAAGGCGATATGTTCTGGCGTAATGACCGGGCGGGTTGCTATGAAGCGCCATCCACCTAAAAAGAAAATTGCGGATAGGATCAAGCCCGGTAGTTTTTGATCGGAGCGTGTCCACTTTCTCAGGAAATGAGTGAAGTTTAGGTTTTTGGGCAAGGCCAGGGCCAGGATAAAAAGAAGCAGGCTTATAGACATACCAAGAATCCAAGCCCATGTTGGGATTTGTGTCAGTGAAGCCAGGAAAATTCCCAGAAGACCAGCGAGTGCCAGCCAGAAAAACGGTAAAAAGCCGCTGAAGGGTGAATGCTGTTTGGTTGGATTAGGTGAAGGAATAGTCATGGAATACAACTCATTTCTATCCCAATTCTAACAAATTTCAAAAAAAGTAAAGGTCGTATTGCTATTTAATTTCAATTAAGATAAAATAGATAATATTACTAATAATATACGAAAGGTGATTTTAAGTGAAACGAAATATGGGAACCCTTGATCGATCAATACGGTTAGTTCTGGTTGTGCTGGTGGCAGTGCTTTATTTTACTAATGTAATTTCCGGCGCATGGGCGATTGTATTAGGTATCCTCGCAGTGGTATTTTTGATTACCAGCCTGGTTGGTGTATGCCCGTTATATCTGCCGTTTGGCATTTCAACACGTAAAAAATCCTAAGAATTCAACCAATTTAACGAAGCTGCTGGTGACGTGAGTGTCTACCAGCAGTTTTTGATTAATAGACAATATAAATTGATCAAGGCCGATTATAGGCTTCCAGGTTTCAACATGTAGATACCATCATTCTCTTTTCGTGTAAATTCTCAGTTGTGGCGAATCGTGAATTGTTTCATTAAGGGAGTGTTAACAGATCACAGCGAGCGTTTTCTTAACAAGACCTTAATTTGACAAAAAAGGTCTAATTTATTATAATAGTTTATGAAAGTCAAAACTCTGGAACAAGGAGATTGAAATGTTGAAGAAAAACTATAGTTTAAGTGATGTAAAAGTATTAAGTTCGGCGATCGTACCTGCAGCGGTACTGATTTTCAACCGGGTTCTGGCACCCCTATTACGTTCTGTTGTGCACAATTCCCCGAGTGAGTATTCTCATTTGATGGTGCCGGCGACTGCACAGGGGACAGCGTACCTCGTAGCGCCTCCCACAAGAAATCGAAGGTAAATATGTGTAAAAATCAAACCTAAACCGCTGATCAGCTCACCAGGTCAGCGGTTTTTTTGTTTAATGACCGAAAATTATAGGGATTTATTTGCACGTATTTCAGCCAGCACTTCCAACATGCGCCGGTGAATGACGGGATTTGCGCCAACCATGGTCACTGGTTTTTGTAAAAAGTCCGGATCACCATAAACATCCGTCACTTCAGCGCCAGCTTCTTGGGCAATTAATCCGCCTGCAGCCACGTCCCACTGGTTTATCTCAACCTCCCAAAAGCCGTCCAGTCGTCCAGATGCAACGTAGGCAATGGCCAGAGCAGCAGACCCCAAACGACGGACTGTTTGGGATACCTGGCTGAAACGCAGGAAGTTATCCGTGTTATCCGTCGGCGACCCCCATTTATTATTCGGAAATCCGGTAAACAACATACATTCGATCAAATCTTTAAAATTGGAAACCTGGATGGGCTGATCATTTAATTTTGCACCATGACCGTGTTCTGCATAGAAGCACTCATCCCTTGTGGGATCATAGACCACCCCTAGCTTCAGCTCTCCCTTGTGAGCATATGCAACGGAGACACAGTAAAAAGGTACGCCGTGTGCGTAATTCAGGGTGCCGTCAAGTGGGTCAATGAACCATTGATGGTCATGATTGCCATCCAGGTCACCCGATTCTTCAGTATTGATGGCATGGTCTGGGAATTTATTGCGTATCGATTGGATCAGGAAATCCTCAGAGGCATTATCTGCTTTGGTGATCAGGTCCGTGCGCCCTTTGTGTTTAATGCCCTTCTCGTGGCCGACAAAACTTTGCAGAATTTGACCGGCTTGCAGGGAGATCTCTTTGACGAATTCCAGGGTTGGTTTCATTGGCTATCCTTACTTGAAATTTTGACGCTTCATTGTAGCACACCTGCGGAAACAAAACAGATCAACCAGGGTCTCCTGACCCCGGAAGGTATGCAAGAAGATTGATCAATGATGAATTGATGCTTTGATAGGAATAAGTAGAGGCGCGGCACAAAGTGTCGAGGCAATGATGACAAGCCGCACCTCTATGAGTGCTTGAAAGTTAATTAGGAATGTGCCTATTTCTTTGTTTGGTTGTAAACAGCTTTCGCCAGCTTCACTACCGTGCTCCCACCTGGCACAAGGGCACCAGCAGCGACAGTACCCAGGTCGAAGATCAAATCTGCTGAAAGGATTTCCTTGACCTGCCCACCCATTTTTTCGCCGTGGCTGTCAAAATCACCGGTCAGTGCATCATATTCCAGGACCACTTTTTTATTCTTCGCAGCCCAGTGATATTCCATGGCATACACTGGCCTGAAATTGATTTCCAGCTTTTCAATATCGATACGCTCTTCATGGATTATCTGGGCGTCAACAGGCTTGATCACTTTGGCCAAGATTGAACGAACAACAGTGCTGGCAAGGGCTTTAGGTGGGATAACCAGCACATCTTCAGGGGCAAAATTCGCAAAATCAACCACCTCAGTCTTTGGAAAGCTGCTGTACTTGCTCATATCTGTTTCAACGCCTGCACCGTCAAAGGTGAAATCATGTCTTGCATCTTCCACACAGTGTTCCACACCATTAACCGAAAGGCATGTGCCTTTTTTTGATTCTGTTGTAACCGGTAGGTCCTGACCAAGCAGGGTGACATGGTCAATTTCAGGGCCGCTCAGGGAGATGGTATAGGTCTTTTTCCTTTCATACTCGGTATGCAGATGGACACTTATCTGCCAGAAAGCTTCCAACCTGTTTTCCATGGAAACTAGTTGAATGTCCTCTGGTTTGGCGCGTGAGAACAAGGCCCCCAGGGTGCCAGATACAAGCTGGACCTTCTTTTGTTCAAGACGATCGAGTGCTACCTCTACGGTAACTTGAGGGATATGATGATAGGCACTCTCCTCGGCTAAGTAGATATCCATTGATCACTCCTTTTCGATTATTGAGAAACATGAGAGAAATAAGGACGATACGATTATTATAATTGTTTTTACGAATATTTAAGGGAATTTTACAATCATTGAAAAATGATTCTTTATCTCAATGATAAGTAATCAGAAGGCTGTTTCTATTCGTTATTAAAGTAGGGCAAGGCATGCCTTGCCTCTACGCAGGAACGAGGTTCCTGAGCTGGTGCCCTCAACAGTATGATGAGGACACCAGCTCGATCGAAAACACACCAATCGAGTATTGATCACACGGGGTCTCCAGATCCCGTGTGGGGGGAGGATCGAAGATCTCCAAATTCTACTGGTCTTTCAGGAGGTTTTGTATAGGGGACTCCAACACCAACATAGGATCCCCAAAAATCCAGGATGAGATTAGTATGCTGGCAGGATCACATCACCGTCAATCCAGTCCCAAGCCATACACCAAGTGTAAAGCTCACACAAACCATGAAATAATCCGCAAACTCAAGCTCTCCTTCCCAGTGCTGGATCCCGCCAGGAGTTATTCGTTGAAATGTCCCGAGTTCTCGTGACCATGTTGGATGATGCTTAGACGTTGGCTCTTCTCCGTTATACTCAATCACATCTACAATGGTTTTCCCATCCAACAGCATGAGGAAATTTACCGCAGCGTTTCCATCACTATTGTTGTTGAAGAAAAGCGTAACGGGACCCGGGGCAAACTTGGTAGGACCCTGAAAAGTACAGTTCTCACCATCGAAGGTGAGACTGAGGCAGGTCCCTTCCACTTCTTCACAGGATGTTGGTGAATGGATGTCAGTCAGCGGGGTTGAAGAGGTTGTTAGTTCTGAGATAGGTGTCTCTGGTGCAGTTATTGTGCAACTGGATAAAAGAGCGAGCAAAATACATCCAATTAAGAATTGTTTCCATTTTAATTCTGTCTTCATCTTAGCCTCACTTATTTAGGATGCTCGAATATGTGTCAATTGGGGAATACCTTCAGCGATGTTTTATGATCACTTAGACAGGCTTTGTTCAAATCGATCAGTCGCCACCTCCACAATTAAATGTGGGATATCCTCAAAAGTGAGCTCCTTGGCCATGAAGATAGTTATTGATTACTTATTTATGGAAAAAATATTGATAAATTGAGTGGAAAAATCGTGATGTACCAATATTATAATGTCTTTTACGAATTTACAGCTCAATTTAAAGTGGCATGGCACAAGATCTTATACACCTGAGAGGGGACATGACTACAGGTATCACGTGTGTGCAGGTCCTATCCTTACAGGATGCTTCACAGACAGGAGGCTTTGCATAGAGGAATCCGACGCTATCAATAAGGGATACCTGTAGCAGTAAAATATCTAGAGATTGCAGTAAAATAGGTTAAAGATTAATCATTCACCTGAGAACGTCAAATTATTTTTAATCGGTGCCGTTTCCACACAAATAATCGTGAAAGGACATACGTACTATGCCCGAAGAAAATAAGCTTCCCCGCTTTGCTGTACTGCAGCTTTCTGGCTGTGCCGGCTGTGAGGTTTCGCTGCTGAATGCCAGTGAATGGGTAGAGAAATATGAGCTGGTGTATATGCCGCTGGTGGTTTCGACCCACAGCGTTCCGGAAGATACCGAAATCCTATTGGTCAGCGGTGGTGTCCGCAACGATGAGGACGTCTGGAACCTGCGTAGAGCAACTGCGATTGTAGACCGCGTGATTGCTGTAGGCACCTGTGCTATCTCAGGAGGCGTTTCAAATCTCGGTGACCGGGATGAGGTGCGGGAGATGTTCATGCAGCAGGCTCAGCGCCATCATCTGCCCCATCTGCTGCCGAAAAGCCAGCCGATAGATGTCTTTGTGGATGTGGACCTTTACCTGCCGGGATGTCCTCCTACGCCTGAGCTGTTCATGGGCGCACTGACAGGACCGGAGCATTTTGAAGCCAGCAGCATCGTTTGCCAGGAATGCGGTCGAAAAAAACTGAAAGACATGCGTCCAGAACACCTGGTGGGTTTCCAGCAGGGGGAAGTGCTGCCGGATATCTGCCTGATCAACCAGGGCTATCTGTGTGTGGGTTCATCCACACGCGGCGGGTGCCGGGCGATCTGCACGCGTGCAGGGCATCCATGTGTGGGCTGCAGGGGGCCATCAAATGCCTATATCGAGAAGGAATCCCAGGTGTGGTTTGACCGGGTGCAAAGTGTGATTGAACGTATGACAGACATTCCTCCTGAAGAGATCAACGAAGCCTTACATTCCCCCCAGCTTTCGTTATTCCTGTTCCAGTTCACTGATTATATGAACGGAAGCCGGCCTCCCCGACCGAAAGAGAAGGTGCTGTAAGATGACAACCCTGCGTTTTCCCCTCAGCCGCATTGAAGGCCACGCCCGTGTCGAAATGGAAGTGCAGAACGGCCGGGTGGTCTCTGCCCAATTCCAGGCGATTGAAATGCGAGGTTTCCGCTATTTTGTTTTGGGAACCCCGGCAGAGCAGATGCCGGTGATCGTGCCTCGTATTTGCGGTGTGTGTTCAACTGCCCACCATGTCGCCTCGGTCAAAGCCCTTGAAGATGTTTTTGACGTGATCCCGCCTAAACTGGCGCGGGAAATCCGCGAACTGCTGCTGTTGGGGCAGCTTATCCAGAACCAGGCGACCTCGCTGTTCATCTTCACCATGCCTGACAGGGTGGATGCCAGCAGCATTTTCAGCATGGGAGAAGATGAAGCTGACGCGGTACAGCAGCTCAGCATGGCACAGCGTGCTTTGAAAGTCAGGCAGATGGGAACCAAGCTGATCACCCTGGCAGGCGGTCAGTTCATTCATCCAGTCAAAGCGATCATTGGGGGCGTTACCAGCGGGATCAAGAAGGAAGAGGCTGAGACGATGTTGACGGAAATGAAAGAGATGCTGCCAGTAGTGTGTCAGCTTTTCGACGCTTACTGGAAACTTTCTCTGGCGATGAAGGAGCGCATTGGTACCTGGGGTGATGATCAGCCAGCGTATTATATTGCCTCAACCGGGCGTACCCGTCCAGAACTCGACAGCAGTATAATCCGGGTTTTAGGTCCCGATGGGAACGAACGGGCGAGTTTCGCCCCAAAATTATTCCGGAACTACCTGGAATATGAAGATACGCATTACAGCTATGCGGGACAGACAAGCTATCAGGGTCAGGTCATGCGTGCCAACAGCCTTGCCCGGATAAACCTTGCGTTCTCCATGGGTACACCCGTAGCGGATGCGTATATGCAGGAACTAACAGACACCTTTGGAAAACCAGCCCATCCAATCCTGCTGTTTGATCTGTGTCGCGGAATCGAGCTGGTTTATGCTTTTGAACGGGCGATCGAAATGCTTGCACATGACCTGGACTATGAAGACACTTCACTGCCCTACACGGTGAAAGATGGTGAAGGTTACGGCCTTGTTGAAGCGCCGCGCGGACCGCTGATCCATCACTATGTCGTCAAAGACGGCCTGATCGAAGATGCTGAATTTATCATCCCCACCACCCACAACATGTTGGCGATTGAACGTGCTTTAAAAGTTGCCGGGGAACGATATGTGACGCCTGAAGGGATCAACCTGGAATTGGAGAAAGCAGTTGGGCGGGTTGTGCGTGCTTTTGATCCCTGCATTGCCTGCGCCACGCAGTAAACATATTGTCACCTGTGCTCGTAAGGTAATGCGATTATGTAGATGTTGTCAAGAGTTTTGGAGTGAGACCTTCAGGTCGAAAACTTTTTGTAAGGTGCGATAATCTAAGGTCCAATAAACCATAATATTTCGGGCTAAAGCCCTCATTCCAGGTGTGACTAATTCTTGTTTGCGGACTACATCATTTGAATGTATGATTATGTGATGATTTCTTTCGCTTATCGGATTATTTTATGACACGGAAGTTTTTTCAAGTCACGTTGCTATTACTGGGTTTAATTTTCCTGGCGTGCTTTCCCTCTCCTGCTGCTGGAAATACAGCGATTGTGGGTGTACGCATCCCAGCCGAAGAACGAAGCACCATCAACAGAATCCCTTCAAGTGATAGCATTTTGATCGATTATGGCTCTTTCCTATGGTCCGCCATGCCAGCCTCTGATCTAATCAGCCTTGATCGTGCTGGCGTATCGTATCAAATCTTTTCCAACCCATATATGCTCATATTGGGCGGCCAATCCTTTGATCCCCTTAAAGCAACCCCATCCTGGGATACTCAGACTGGAGATTCTAGTTCAGGACTGCGCCTTGTGCAGTTTTACGGACCCACTAAAGAGAAATGGCTGGAGGAGCTTGAAACTAACGGGTTGGAAATCCTGCAGTACATCCATCCTTTCACTTACGTGGTGTGGGGAGAGGCCAGTAACCTGACAAAAAGTAGAGAGGAAACATACGTACGCTGGACGGGAGATTATGAGCCTGCCTATGCCCTCCTCCCTCAAAACCGCATTCTAAGCAGTGAGCCTATCCTAGTTCGAGCCATGATATATCCTGGTGCAGGTTTGGCTAAAACCCTGCAGTCACTGGAAGCCCTGGGCGGTTCGGAAATATCCACAGCCTCCGATCAGGACCCGGTTTTTGTCCTAATCACATTCAGGATACCGGGTGAAAAAATGACGGCTGCAGCTTCCCTCCCGGGGATGTACTCCCTGCAGCCCGTTCCAACCGATGGCGGTGATCGGGGTGAGATGAGCAACCAGGTCAACACCGGGAATATTGATGGAAGCAACATGGCATATCCGGGTTATATGGACTGGTTAAGCCAGCTTGGGCTTTCAGGTGATGGCGTCGTGATTGCCAATGTTGACAGCGGGATTGACCAGGACCATCCTGATCTGGCCAACCGAATACTGTCCTGTACAGGGTTAACATGCGGTAATGCAACTTACAGCTATCACGGCACACATACTGCGGGAATCATGGTTGGTGACGGGACATCAGAAGAGACAGATGGGAATGGTTTCCTGCGCGGCCTGGGCATGGCACCGGGGGCAAACCTGATTGAGCAGGTTTACAGTCCGACATATACATATCCAAATGGGGTGCTGACCTTGATGACCCAATCCTTCCAGAATGGTGCAGTGATCTCCGGAAACAGCTGGGGACCATCAGGTTCCTCGCAGGGGTATGATGCGGATACGCGCCTGGTGGATATCGGTGTACGGGATGCTGATCCCGACCTGGCCGGCAATCAGCCCATCACCTATATATTGTCGATCATGAATGGTTTTGGCGGCACATCCAGCCAGGGAACGCCTGATGAAGCCAAGAACATCTTCACTATTGGCTCTACAAAAATGCAAACGGCGGGTGGTTTACAACAAACGGACATAAACGACATATCATCCAATTCAGCCCACGGACCTGCTTTGGATGGACGGCATATCCCTCACATGGTTGCCCCAGGCAGTTATGTGGATTCAACTTACCCGAATGATTCATTTGGTTTAATGAGTGGAACCAGCATGGCCTCCCCCCATGTCAGCGGCGCTGCTGCGCTTTTCTTTGAGCAGTACAAGAACCAGTACGGTGGAGACCCCAGCCCTGCCCTGGTCAAAGCGGTCTTTTTGCCGGTTGCGCATGACCTGGCAGGTTATCAGGATGCAGATAATAATGTGATGGGGCATCCCTTTAATTCCAAACAGGGATGGGGACGCCTGGATGGAGCAGCCGTTTTGGATCCTGATATGACAGTGCTTTATATTGATCAACCTGTTTCACTGGATTACACCGGTGATACCTGGACTTATCAAGCTTCAACTTCCGAAAACATTCTTGAACTTCGAATGATGCTGGTCTGGACGGATGCGCCCGGCCATGGTTTGGGTGGGGCAACACCTGCCTGGGTGAACGACCTTGACTTATCCCTTTCGATTGATGGACAAACTTATTTAGGCAATAATTTCGGTTCTGATGGCTATTCCACAACAGGTGGTGTGCCGGATGGGATGAATAATACCGAAGGGATTTTCATTTCTAACCCCCCGACCGGGACATATACACTGACTGTCACTGCCGCCAACATCAGTGGAGATGGCATCCCGAATGAAGGGGATGAGACAGACCAGGATTTTGCGCTTGCCATATACGTTGATATTGAAAATGACTTATTTGAATATCTTTTTCCAATTCTCTACCGGTGAAGTGTGAAATCAGGGTTGGAACTTTGTTAACTAAAACCCCGTCATAAAATTATGCATAGAATTCATCCATTTAAAATTAGGCAATCTCTAAAAAAGGCTCAAGGGTTCATCTTTCTATTAATAATGAGCCTATTCATATCGAGCTGCTTCTATCCAGGGTCAACCACACCAAACCTGGTGCGCTCCGATAAGCAAAAGACGGCAGCTGCAGGGATCCTGAATCCCCCAGGGTTGAACTCGCCTCAGACTACGCCAACGCCTACAACTCATCCCACCTTGGAGAAAATTCCAACGATCGAGCCTGAAGCTGATGCGATTGAGCTGGTGGATGGAGAATTACTGTATTCCGTTCAGCAGGGAGACACCCTTCTGGCGATAGCTGCGCGCTTTGGTGTGTCTTCTGGTGCCATCAGGTCAAATTCATCGCTTGCAGGAGGGGGATTCTTGCCAGTTGGAATTCAAGTCGCGATCCCCGAGGTGCTTGAAGAGATGTTGCCCTGGTCCGACCCGCTCCTGCCGGACAGTGAGGTGATCTACGGGCCATCTGTGGGGGATTTCGATGCTGCAGACTACGCACGCCAGGCAGGGGGATTCCTTGCTTCCTATTCAGAGGAAGTTAAGGAGGTTGATTTATCAAGGCCCGGACATCGTTCAGTTGGTCGCGCTTGAGAGCAGTACAAATCCCCGCTTGCTGCTTGCTTTTCTGGAATATCAATCCGGATGGGTCCATGGTCACCCGCCTGGCGCAGAGAGTGATGCCTTTCCGATCGGATACCGTTCAGACGATTCGGGTTTATATAACGAGTTGATGATCACTGCCAAACTGCTTGCCCAGGGATTCTACGGTTGGCGGGAAGGCAGTTTTGTTGAGCTTTCTTTTTTAGATAGGACCAGCCGCCGTCTTGACCCCACTTTGAATGCCGGCAGCGTTGCCTTGATGTATTTATTCGCGAAAATTTCCTATCCGGATGTTTGGGAACAACATCTGGATGAGGAAAAATCCTTCCTATCTTTTTACGAAGAAATGTTTGGGGATTACTGGATGCGAGCAGATGCTGTGGAACCGTATCTGCTGTCATCTGCCGTCCAGCCGGAGCTTGGTTTTCCTTTTCAGCCCGGTGAGCGCTGGAGCCTGACCGGAGGACCGCACATCACATGGCAGACCGGCACCCCGCGTGGTGCGCTTGATTTTGCGCCAATCACCGGTGAACCCCAATGTGCTGTGTCTGAGAAGTGGGTGACTGCCTCAGCTCCCGGACTGGTTGTGCGCGTCAGCAGGAGTGTGGTTGCCCTTGATCTGGATGGGGATGGTGATGAGGGGACCGGATGGGTGTTGATCTATCAGCACATTGCGGAAAAGGACCGGGTCAGTTTGGGGACATGGCTGGATCAGGATGATCGAATTGGCCATCCCTCCTGTGAAGGGGGGCACTCTACTGGGACGCATGTCCATCTTGCCAGGAAGTTCAATGGGGAATGGGTCGGTGTGGACGACCCGCTGCCGATGGTGTTAAGCGGTTGGCGAGCCTATGCCGGGGAAGGACGCTATGAGGGGATATTACAGAGGGGTGAGGAGATCATAAATGCTCAGCCGAATGGCGCGTCTGGTTCGACTATCATCAGGGATGATTAATTATCCTCCCTGGTTTCATCTAAAGTATTAGAGATTTAACAAAACAGCAGAACAGGGATTGAAATCTCTGATTTATTCCACAGCAGGGGGTAAGTAAAGTTTCATATCCTCTCCCCAGGTCACCTTTTCGACAGGGCCATCTTCACACAATAACCTGGGCAGAACAGAAGCCAATGAAGCAGGCTCAGCACTCGTAAAAAATTTTACAAGCGGTATAGTTTCAGCGGGATTCAACAACGCAACCTGTTCCAGAAGATACCGGGTTTGCCGGGCAACAGCTGGTGCGGGGTCTATAGTATGCACATCAGGTCCGGTGATCGCCCTGATCTGGGGGATGACAAAGGGATAGTGTGTGCATCCCAGGACAACCGTATCAATGTTTTCTTCAAGCATGGGATGCAGTGCTGCTTCAAGGATAGCCTGCGTTTCAGGTGAATCCAGATTGCCAGCTTCAATTTGCTCTACCAACCCGGGGCAAGTACTTGTGTATAGGAGGACGTCTTTCGCAAACCGATTAACAAGCGAAGCATACAGTTCGCCGGAGAATGTTGTGGGAGTAGCCAGGACGCCAACTTTCCCGGTATGCGTTGTTTTCACAGCAGGTTTGACGGCTGGTTCCATACCCACAAAGGGGATTTCGGGGAAATAATCTCTCAGCTCGTGCAGGGCGGCGGCGGAGGCCGTATTGCAGGCAACCACGATCAGTTTGGCACCATGCTCTAATAAGAAGCGAGTTATCTCAATCGAAAAATCCCTGATTTGGGATTTGGTCCTGGGTCCATAGGGGATGTGGGCCTGATCTCCCAGATAAAGTACGGCCTCATAGGGAAGTTCCCGGCGGATCGCCTTCAGGACAGAAAGACCACCAACACCGGAATCGAAAACACCGATAGGTTGCGGGGAATGAATTTCTATTGTCATCGGTAAAATTGTAACACGTGTGCTGTGTAGTGTGATATTTTGCGATAGATTATAATCAAATGAAGTTATTCCAGGAAGCAGTTTATTAGGATGATGATAAAAATCCAAGGCGCACGGGAAAACAACCTGCGCAACATTGACGTAGATTTTGGATCAGGGTTGACGGTTGTCACAGGGGTTTCAGGTTCGGGAAAGTCGTCTCTTGTCTTTGACACCCTGAATCGGGAAGCACAGCGTCGTTTTCAGGAGATGTTCACACTTGGTGCCAGCCGGAAACGAGTTTCGCCGGCTGCGGTGGATGAAATCTCAGGATTGCTGCCTGCAGTAGCCGTCGGACAAAACCTGCTGAATCGTAATCCAAATTCTACGGTTGCCTCTGCCAGCGGTTTGCACCCACTGATACGTTTGTTGTATGCTCGATTCGGCACCAGGTGCTGCCCTAACTGCGCCGCGCCAGTGAGAATACTTACTGATGATGCATTGATTGAAGAACTTGGATGTTTACCTAAATTCAGTAAGATTCTTGTGACAATCGTCAAAGACACAAAAGGCAGTCATACGACCTTGCTGAGTCTATTGAGGTCAACCTTTGGCCTGAACAAAGTCATTGTGGATGGCAGCCTATCATCAACAAATCCGCTCGAACCTAACCAACCTCATACCATTGAAATCTCTCTTGCTGAACTGACCGGTAATGAGGATGTGACAACATTGCGTGGAATAGTAAATCAGACTGCTGCTCTTGGAAGCAGCGTGGTGCACACAAAACATGGGGATGAACGCAATACCTTCAGCATGGCACCTGTCTGTGGATCCTGTGGGACATGGATAAAACGCCTGGAACCGACACATTTTAACCGCCTTTGTCCGGATTGCAAGGGTGAAGGCTGTAACAACTGTAAGGGGACAGGTATGCATCCTGATGCAGCAGCGACGACATGGTTGGGATTGCGATTTGATCAATTCATGCACCATTCGATTGATGATATGCAATTATTGTTCAAGCCGTATGTCATGCCTGACGGAGCTGCGCGGTTGTATGGGGAAATCACAACCCGATTGGATGCGCTTGTGCGGGTTGGTCTGGGTTATATTTCACTGGATAGGCCTTCTCCGACGCTCTCACGTGGTGAAGCACAGCGGTTGCGTCTGGCTGTGCTGCTGACGGGGCGGCTTTCCGACCTGCTGCACCTCCTGGATGAGCCCACCATCGGTCAGCATCCACATGATACTGAGAATTTAATGAGCGCTATTGGAGAACTATCAGGACCGGTCATATACGTGGAGCATGACCGGAATGCAGCTGCCTATGCAAATACTGCAGTGGATATCGGTCCTGGTGCTGGTGGACAAGGTGGCGAGATCGTTTTCTCCGGGACACCAGCGAAATTATGGGAGTCCAGTACAATAACCGGGAAATTCTTCAGCGGCCGGAAAGTTTGTCAGCTTCCCGAGAGAAGGCAGCCTCCTGATGAGTTTATGGTGATTCAGGGGGCGTGTTTGCATAACCTGCGGAATATTGAGGGCACCCTTTGCACTTGGGAGGTTGAATGTTGTTTGTGGTGTGTCTGGTTCAGGGAAAAGCACACTGGTAGAGGATGTTTTATTCACCAGCTTAAAAACCGGGAAATTCGTTGGCTGTGAAGGAATTGAGAAAGGGGATATGAAAGCTGAAATGGTGGATCAATCCCCCATTGGACGCAATCCACGCTCAAACCCTGTCACTTATACCAAATTGATGGATCTAATCCGTACTTGCTTTGCATTAAATACAGGTATTGATGCGACGAACTTCTCTTTTAACACTAAAGAAGGTGCCTGTCCGATTTGCCATGGCATGGGGGCAGTGGAGATCAAAATGCGCTATCTCCCATCTACTTGGATCACGTGCGCTGAATGTGAAGGGAAACGGTTTACAGATGAAGTGATTGCGGCAAGGATTTCCTTCATGGATGAAAAGACTTATTCGATTGCTGATTTTCTGGACCTGACTGTAGCAGAAGCGATACCTTTAGTTCAGGATGCCCCTGGGATTTCAGAACGGGCACGGGGAGATGCGCTGAGGATTTTGTCTGCGCTGCATGATATTGGCCTTGATTACCTGAGGCTCGGCCAACCTTCTCCAACGCTTTCAGGAGGTGAAGCGCAGCGAATCAAGCTGGCGAAGTTCCTTGGACGGAGGGGATTGAAGAAAAAGATCTTGATTTTGGACGAGCCATCCACCGGCCTGCATCCTGCTGACATCCACGGCTTGCTGGTTGTGCTGGATCGTCTTGTTCGCGCAGGTGGAACTGTCATCGTCGTTGAACACAATCTGGATATCATTCGGGGGGCAGATTGGGTTATTGAACTGGGACCCGGTTCCGGTCCGGAGGGTGGGAAGCTCTTATTTGCAGGTTCCCCCCATGATCTTGGGAAAGGATCAGCGACACCGACCAGCAGAGCTATGCTTGAAGAAGAAAAACTGACCCCCAAACCCCTGCAACCCTCAGCAGAGGAATCAGATCGTGTCATTAAAATATGGGGTGCCAGGGCGAATAATCTCAAAAACATTGACGTGGATATTCCCAAAGGTGTGCTGACGGTAGTCACAGGGATATCTGGTTCGGGAAAATCCAGCCTTGTTGCGGATGTGATCGAAAGAGAAGCCAGACGACGATACCTCGAATCGCTGGCGATGTATGAACGACAGAGTGTTAATGAAGGCGCGCAGGCGGATGTGGATTCTGTTTCAGGGATAGGCGTGACGCTGTCTGTAGGCACACAAAGAGCTGGGTATGATCTGCGTGCCCATATGGGAGATGATACCGAGATCAACCAGGGGTTGGCGGTGATATACGCCAGACATGGTAATCTGGATTGCCCTGAATGTGGTCAGGTCATGGTTCGAGGAGAAGATAAATTTCAATGCCGAAATTGCGGGGAATTTTTGCCTTTGCCAATGCCGCGCCACTTCAATCCATCCACCTATGCAGCAGCATGCCAAACCTGCCACGGGGTGGGAAGCTTGCAGCAGCCTCAGCCAGAGAAGCTCATCATCCATCCTGAAAAACCCCTTTGTGATGGTGCCATGTATTCGCCGGGTTTTTTCCCTAATGGTTATTTATGCAAACCCTTTAACGGTGGTTACGATATGCTTCAGGCACTGGCTAAGAAATTTCGTTTTGATCCTGCCAAAACACCCTGGGAAAAGATGACCCCAGAAGCTCAAAACTGTTTCCTGTATGGAGACCCTGACCCAATGCCGATGACGTTTATCAGCCGGAAAGGGAACGTCACCCATCGGACGCAGAAATTTCCTGGTTTTTATGGCTTCATTCGGGATTGGGACAGGGGAGGCACCTACACGAAAACCATAGCCTGCTCAGCATGTGATGGTGCAGGATTGCGTGAACCTTTCCGTTCAGTTCGATTGGGGGGCAGAACGATTTTCGAGATGCGTCATATATCGCTTAAGTCCCTCCGCTCGATCATTGATGGCCTGCCGAAGAGATTATTCGATGATCCCATATCGGGGCAAACATTGTCCGGCCTGCGGACGCGACTGCGGTATCTATGTGAAGTGGGGCTGGGATACCTGCATCTTGACCGCTATACGGCGACACTTTCTGCAGGCGAAGCGCAGCGAGTCAAGCTGGCAGGTTTGCTGGACGGCAGGTTATCCGGGTTGACCCTGCTTCTGGATGAGCCGACGCGCGGTCTGCATCCTTCTGAAGTGGATGCCATGGTCAATGCATTGAAGCTCACTTCAGCAACAAGGCAATACAGTAATCGTCGTTGAACATGACCCCCAGATCATTCAGGCAGCCCAGCATGTGATCGATATCGGCCCTGGAGCAGGCCGTTTTGGGGGAGAGATTACTGCCCAGGGTTCAACTGCTGAAGTTGCCCGGGCGGATACCTTTACCGGGAAGTGGCTGCGAGGTGAAGGGAAAACGTTTAATAATGAACCACGGACAATGTTTTCTGGATGGCTCAAGCTGCACAAGCCATCGGGCTACAACCTGAAGATCGAAACACTTAAAATTCCCTTGGTGTTTTGGTTGGCGTGTGCGGAGTTTCCGGCTCTGGGAAGAGCACACTGATCCATGACACACTGGCACGCATCCTTGCACCGGTCAAACAAACAACCTCAGTTGCCTATGAACCTATTCAACCGGAACCTTATGAATCCATTGAAGGGGCACCAGCACACACGATTGTGATTGACCAGGCACGCGCAGGATTGCACAGCCCGGTCAGCTACTTAGGGGTGGAATCTGCCCTGCGCAAGGTATTTGCAGAGTGTGAAATGGCACACAGCCTTGGGATGGATGAAAAATCAATCCGGAGGAACTGCAGCGCCTGCAACGGCAGGGGTATCCAGCGCATTGATATGGGTTTCCTGCCTGACATTTTCGATACCTGTGAGGTGTGTAGCGGAAGCGGCTACCCTGCAGAGGTCAGTTCGATACGACACAGGGGGCATACGCTGCCCGAGATCATGGCGATGTCTATAGAACAAGTCCATCAGATATTCGCCGATGAAGAGAAAATCTCACGGCCTCTCTCAGCGGCATTGCAGGTTGGATTGGGATACCTGATCCTGAACCAGCCAGCACGAACGCTTTCGGGGGGCGAAGCTCAGCGTTTAAAGATCGCCCATGAACTGGTCAGAAAGCGGACCAGAGAAACGCTGTATATTCTGGATGAACCGACCGTTGGGCAGCACTTAGAAGATGTTCACCGGTTGATTGAGGTCATGCAGGGATTGGTAGAGGTTGGAGGGAGTGTCCTGGTGGTGGAACATCACCCACATGTGCTGGCTGCCTGCGACTGGTTGATTGAGCTGGGCCCTGGAGGTGGTCCTGATGGCGGGGTGATCATTGCAGTGGGGACACCGGTGAAAATTGCTGAAATGAACACACCAACAGCCCCCCATATTCAGCAGATCCTGGAGGAATCGACATGACCTGGTTGGCTCTTCTATTGGCTGATCCATCGCCATGCTTAAGATGGCTGGTGCTGACACGACTCATGGGGCGATCCGGTGATGATCCTGAGGTCAGGGAATTGGATGAACTCAAGAAGCAGGGTGCACTGGTGATGCAGCTTTCAGAGCGTCAGGCGGGGGATGGCAGTTGGGGTGCGGGTGATGTGCTTGGCAGCCCTCATAACCGGCTGCTGACGACCAGCCAGGCTATGTTAAGGCTTGGTTACTTAGGTTTTGATCAGGATCATCCTGTGGTTGCCAAAGCAGCCCAATTTATCCTTGAACAACAAGCATCTGACGGAAGTTGGCCGCTGCCTGATCGTTTTGTTGAATCAGATCAGAAAGAAAGTTATGACATGATCCCCCTGCAGACGGCCATACCCCTGCGCGGCCTGGCTGCCTGCGGCTTTGCAGATCACCCACAGGCGGAGAAAGCTTACGAATGGCTGCTCAAACAAAGATTGGATGATGGGGCCTGGCCGACAGGCACTGCTTCTGGCAGCCTGGGGTATGTGGCTGGCTACCGGCGAATGCCGCACTCCCGCTGGGGGTGCCGGTCGAACACCACCGGTGCCTTATGCTGCCTGGCGCTTCATCCTGAAAGAAGGAATGGTGAAGCCGCCCGACGGGGATTGGACTTGCTGTTGGGGAGAGGATCACTGGAAGTGACTAACCTCGGGTTTGAGGTTGCACGTATCATCGGGATTGAACCCTTTCGCGGCTTTTTCACCTACTTTGCACGTTTTGATCCCGGTCTACTGCTTTGGTTATGTGCCCAAATCGGGGCATCAACGAGCGATCAGCGCGTCGCCACCTTGGTGGATGTCATTGAAAACAATCAGGGACCTTATGGCTTATGGGAATATACTGAAAAACCGCAAGCCTCCCGATGGGTCACTTATGACCTATTGACTTCGCTGAGAATGATCGATGAAAATGAAGATTGGGTAAGTCTTGAACCACCCACACCGTTCAAGCCGGAGCCGTATGGGAAGTTCAGAAGGAGACAATAATCAATCAAAATCAGATATTTTTTCAATCTTGCCTTTTTCCCAATGCATCATTATTCATAAGGATATTAAAGATTTTTCACACCGAACCGGAAAAAACAAAAAATTGATAAAATACTTATATATGTATTTTTATTTCTGGGACCATCATTAATATGTTTTATTCACGAAAATAAAGAAAGGATCCATAGATGTCTTTTTCTTCTTCCCATGCTCAAACCCGTTTTAAAGGGCTATTTGCAGCCATTGTCCTGGCGATAATTCTCTCTGCCTGTTCGACAGGAGCTGAAACAATGGAGGATCCTCCTGGTAACCAGGTGGCTATATTAACCCAGGAGATCAGCGCTTCAGGAGAGGTTGTGCCAATAAGGTGGACAACCCTTTTTTATCCAATCGGTGCCGGTGATCTCGAAGTTTTCGTTTCTGAAGGGGATCAGGTGCTAAGAAATGATGTATTAGTTATGAGTAATGACAGCCAACTGGAAGCCTCCCTTTATCAGGCAAAATCAGCTCTTGAACGAGCCCAACTAGCATATAACCAGGTTATGGATGCTCCCAGCGAATATGCAGCCGATTCAGCAGATGCAGCTTATAAAAATGCATTAGCTAATCTTATTCGTCAGGAAGATCTGAATGCTGATGACAGCGTTATAGAGGCAGCTCAAGCAGATGTGGAGGCTGCATACGCTAAATTGGAAGTTGTGATCGCTGGGGCTACAGACGAGGAAATTGCTGCAGCAGAATATGACCTGATAGCTGCTGAACTTACTCTGGAACTGGCGGAGAATGCCTTTGATATAAGAGCGCCTTTTTCTGGTTTAATTATCGAAATTTATGTTCAATCTGGAGAGTCAATTGGTGCACTACAGCCTGTTTTGGTATTGGCTGATATTTCAAGTTATCAGGTTATAACGACAGACATGAGTGAAGTGGATGTTGCCAGGTTGGAAGAAGGGCAAAAGGCATCCGTTGTTTTTGATGCGATTGCTGACCAAACTTTTGAGGGAACGGTTGAAAAGATCGCTAACAAATCCAGTGGTGTATCCTCAGTCTATTATGAAGTGACCCTCTCATTGGAGAAAGTTCCTGACGAATTACGCTGGGGAATGACAGCTTTTGTTGTCTTCCCTCTTGAATGATATCACTCATTCATAATGGATTGCTTCCAGCACATTCGTCCTGGCTGCTTTACGTGCAGGTTGTATGGCAGCAATCTGTGAAATAGCAAGGGCAACAATCAGACTGGTGATAATTCCCCCGATCGGAACGATAAAATCTAACCTGTATCCTGACATTGCCGTCATACCTGTGAGAAAAATCTGTGCTAACAAAACACCAAATACCAGTCCGACCAAACCGCCAATCAACCCCATTAAACCAGCTTCTGACAGAACCATTTGAATAATTTGTCCGCGTGTCATTCCAATGGCGCGCAGCATGCCAATTTCTTGTGTTCGCTCCATGATATTCATGGTTAGCGTATTGACTATTCCCAGTGAGGAAATCAGAATGGCCAGAACAGCCATCACATCGAACATACTAAAAGCTTAATTCATCAGAGTAAAAATGTTTTCGCGGATAGCTTCATTTGATTCAAGTGATAAATGGTAGCGTTTACCGAATAATCCATCAATATTTGCAATTACATCATCAATGAATGTATCGGGTTGTGTCTTTACGAGTATTGTACTGATCTCATTTGATCTGAAATATCGTTTAAGATCGTGACAATTCCCTGTGATAACCTGACCCTGGTTATAAAAATCGACCACAACGGCTGCAACCTCAAAATCCCTTATTCCCTGCTTTGTTTTGATCCAAATTTTGTCGCCAGTAATAAGGCCATACTTCTCTGATATGACGCTTGAAATAAAGACAGAATCACCTTCATTTAACCTGGCAAGCGCAGAAGGTCCATTGACTGCATTGTCGCTAAAAATAAAATTTGTGACTCGTGAATAAGTAGCAGGGTCAATGGCCATAAAGGTTAGCTGTTCCAGGTCATTGTTAGGATTTAGGAATTCTATGTTTTGGTAGGCGATGGGTGTTGCGGAATCCACGCCTTCAACATAACTAATTTGATCGGCTATATCTCCGCGGAGGGATACACTTGAAGAAACATAGATATCACCACCCATATATGCGCTAATCCATGAAAGCAGGTCCTTGGCAAATGATGTTGTCATGATCCTTACCACGAGGATCATTGCGACCCCTATCAGTAATGCTGCGACGGTCAGGGTTGTGCAAATCTTCGAGCGGCCAATGTTTCTGCTGCCAATCACACCACTGTTTCGATAAATGAGATAAATCAATGGGCGACTTTAATTTTTCCCAAATCGTAACAGATGCTGGAATGACAAGTGTGGCGCCTCCAAACATCAAAAATACCGTCAAACTGCCCAGAATGAATTGAGGATCATAAGGGAATGGATTCCATAGCAGTATTGCGGTTGAACTCAGCAGCATAACAATACCAAGCTTCCATCCAGAACGTGTCAACCATCCTCCTTGAGTTCTACCACGCACCCTCAAGGCAGCAATTGGTGAAACACGACCTGCCTGAAATGATGGCATTAATGCCCCAAAAATGGTGACGAGAACACCAATGATGGCACTCAATAACAATGTTCCAAGTGGTATGTTCAAATCAGCGCTTATGTTTGAACCGATAAAATTTCCAACCAATCCGGCCAATCCTCTTGCCCCCAGGATTCCCACTAAGATGCCTAATGCAGAACCAAGAATTCCAAGGGTAAGTGCTTCCATGAAAACTTGAAGGATGATTTGGCGTCGGGTCATACCAATTGTCCGCAGCATACCGAATTCACGGGTCCGTTCAACCACTGTCATGGCAAAGGCGTTGTAGATCAGAAAAGCACCAACAAATAATGCGATGGCGCTTAGAAAATTCAAGCCAATTTGATAATTGGCCAGCATTTGTGTCATACGCTGTCCCTGACCAGCCGGATAAGTGACTGATGCAACTTCTCCCAAGCGTTCTTGGATTGCCAGGCGTGTTTCTTCAATCTCTTGTGAGTTTTCATTATCATCAAGCAGAAGGTCAAGCTGGTCATATTCACCAGAGCGATTAAACATGCGCTGTGCTGCATTGATTGGAATAACACCAAAAACGCCGTTGTTGACCTGGCCAGGTCCTTCTCTTGCCATGAGGCCAACAACCCGCAATTTCTCCGACCCATTTGGCGTCAACACCTCAATTCGTTCACCAACTTTCACCTCAAAATCTTCAGCAAGATTTTCTACAAGCACAATTTCAAAGGCATCCAGGTTGGCTTCTAAAAACCGTCCCTGCGTTATCTTATAATCCCTGGCGAGAGGTTCAAGCTGTGGGTTTATACCATGCAAGAGAATGCCACCGCTGTCCAATCCTAAAAAGGAGAATTGTATCCCTGCGGATGTTTCCTGACTGGCAAGGGCTGTATTTGCTTTTACAACTGGTAGTACTGCACGGATCCCAGAAATGTTTTCTGTAAGCCTGATCGTTGTGTCTGTTAAGTTCTGGTTTTCAGTTGCTGGCGTTACCATCAAGTCCGTTTTCCCACTCAATTCTTCGAATACGGCAGCGATAGATTGCATGGATGCCTGGTTGGTTATTCCCAATGCAAGGATTCCGGCCACACCGATTGTGATACCTAACATGGATAAAATGGTACGAAAAGGATGCCTTTGGATGGACCGGAGAGTGAGTTTTAGGAGCAAACGCATTATAAGATTAGATTTCCATTGTTTCCATGATATTCATGATCATCCGAATGCGGTCACCCAGATCCTCATTGGCAACGAAAGTTAGGTTTTCTTGTTCATCTCCATCCTGAAGAAAAACCACCCGGTCCGAATAAGCTGCTGCTCGAGGATCGTGTGTTACGACGATGATTGTTTGCCCCAGTTCATCACAGGACCGGCGGATTAAGGTCATAATGAGCTTACCTGTTTTTGTATCCAGGTTACCGGTTGGTTCATCGGCAAGCAGAATGGCAGGTTGGGTTACTAATCCGCGGGCAATCGCCACGCGCTGTTGTTCACCCCCCGAAAGCTGATCCGGTTTATGATCACGCCTTTCATTAAGTCCAACAAGGTCAATTAACTGGTCCACCCTTGGTTGGAAGTCTTTTGTTTTTTTGCCATCAATTAGGATCGGGAGCTGGATATTTTCCTCCACGGTTAAAGTTGGCAGGAGATTGAAGAATTGGAAAACAAATCCGATGTTTCTCCGGCGGGTGAGTGTTATCTGCTGGTCTGATAATTCTGAGAAAGCCTGGTCTGATAAGCGGACTTCACCCTTTGAAGGGGCATCTAACCCCCCTAATAGATGGAGAAGGGTTGATTTGCCGCTGCCTGAAGGACCCATGATCGCAACAAATTCGCCTGATTCGACTGCAAAGTTCATTCCCCTGAGTGCATCGATGACCACTTCACCAAGCTGGTATTGTTTTTTGAGATCCACTGCACTTAATACCGCCATGCAAATATCCTTTCAATTTCCTTCTTCATCATCCAGAAGTACAATTTCACCAGAAAATCCGTTTACAGATACGTTTTGGTTATCACTGAGCATCATACAATTTCGAACAGAAACAACTGCAGGAATTTGGTATTCTCTGGCTATTATGGAGCTGTGCGACAATAAACCGCCTGATTCTGCAATCACAGCCCCAGCGCGATTGAAAAGAGGTGTCCAGCCTACATCGGAATATGGGATTACAATCACATCCCCAATAGATACTTTGCTAAAATCCTTAATACCTTTGACAATCTTGATTGGGCCAGAATAGTAGCCTTGAGATGTTGGTGTTCCATGAAGTCGCTTATGTGATCCTGAAAAGACGGGTGGTGGATTATCACCATAGATCACCTCTGGCAGGATTATATCTTGATATTAACTCATTTTTTCTTTTCGTATCTTTAATATTCTCGGAAAAACCAGAAGCATCACTCAGTGAGATTGCTTGCTTGATTTCCTCCCAGGTAAGATAGAAAATATCATTATCGTTATTTAGCCAACCTAACTTAACGAATTCTTCAGCAAGCTGCAGGATATATGGTCGAAAAAGACCATATCCATAGATATATTTAGAACTAACTTTCTCTTGAAAGAGATTAAACTGTCTTGCTCTGCGATAAAAGAAACGGAAAAAGGGTTGCTTGAGCTTTTTAAATGGTAAATCATCAAACCTGATGTGGTTTTCAGCATCCCGTTCAACTGCTTTATACTCACGGATCATATCGATCACAGATTGTAGGTCTTCTCGCCAGGGTACTGCCATAAAATTGTTACTATTCGTGCTAATATGCCCAAATCTGTCAATAAATTCTTTGAATGCTTCTTGAAACCTAGTGTTTCCTGTTTCTGACAAGTTATTATTTTGGAGAGTGGATTGAAGAGCATCTTTTTCTGATTGTTCTAATGAGTTGTATATCGTATTGAGATTTGCCAAATATTTATTTGGATTGTATTCATCCATTTCAATCAGATTCTCAAATAAATCAAACCTAAGAAAACTTATTCCTAGTCCAGCTATCTGTTTCTCAAGCATTCTTGAATACAGATTGGCTAGTAAAGGGGTAACAACATTCAGGTAAACAACATCATAGAGTGCCTGGTTCAGCTTATCGATTAATGCAACTTGGTTGCCCAGATCGACAAATGGGTCGGGATTGAATGAAAATGTTCTTAAAGTTTTCTGACGCCTCAGGAAGTATTTTGTTGATTTTTTTCTTGAATGTCAGCTTATCTACGAGAAATAGAATCAATCTAGGAACAAATCGAAGCGTTTAATATTTGGTTTAAAAGTCGTCATTCCTTCTTTCCCTGGTGTTACACCCATCAATACCTCTAAACCCTCAGAAGGTAAACCAACCTTTGTAAACACTTGACCAATTGCTCCCATATTGAAATAGCTTCGAAAAAAGAATGATTTTGCTAGGTCTTCAGCTTTGATCGGCAGTTTCCCAACGATTTCTTCTAAGAGGTTTAACCAGGCCGTGTTGATCAAGGGGACATTGATTGACCATATCAAAGGGTGGATCATCCCAGGCATCACATCCTTTGAAATCCGATTGGAATATATTTGAAGGTCCTTAAGTGTGGTGATCTCACGCATCTGTACCCAATAGACATCTTTCCCATCATAAACCCATTCCAAGTCAATTGGATTTTTATATGCATCAAGGATTTTTTCCGAGTTATCAAGCACCTTCATTGCTGCTGGTTCAGGCATGATCCCTAAATCTGATCTGGTAATCCATTTTCCACCACGAGATACCCACCGCTCAGGTGTGACTCCATCTTGCACCAATGCTGAACCTTCCCCAGGAACCCCTTCAATCACAATCTCTTTTGTGCCGGTCATTGGATTGCGGTTGAACAGCACACCAGAATATTGTGGGGGAACCATTTCTTGAATGAGGACTGCCATGTAGATATTTTCAAAAGACATTGAATGCTTGTGTAAATAAGATTGGACCGCTTCGGAGTGGGTGGAGTGCCAAATATTAACCACCGCATCTCTAAGATTTTCAAATCCTTGAACATGAAGGGTTGATTCAAATAGACCAGCAAAAGAATGGAAGCTGGAATCCTCAATATTGGAGCTCGAACGAACCGCATAAGTTTTATTTGGATCTAAAGCAGCTTGAAGTGATTTAAGAAGTTTCTCTGAAATATCGGCTTGATCCACCTCGAATTTTTGATAGACATCCCATGGGATAACCCAACTATGAGGAACTCTGATCCCCCTTAAAGCCATTAATGATTGGAGGTTTTTTGCCTTGTTACCGATTTTATCAGGCAGGTCGGGAGATTGAAATGTATGGATTATTTTATTTTTTATCATATGATGTCATTACTTAGAAATTAATCATGTTCTTTTTTATCCTGGGACAATCCCATCTTTTCCATCATCTTCTTCATCATTTGTCCCATTGGGAGCACATCCATTGCTGAAGGCATATCCATTTTGCCTTCTTTTCTTGCCTTTAAATTAACACGAGCGTCGGGAATGACAGCAAGGATCATGATAAAGTTGATAAAAACAGTGAATACAACATATATCCAGTTTCCGGAAAAAATTGCAGTCCAAAGAATGAATAGAATTGGTCCGCCCAATAACATCACCTTGATCTCTCGCAGTATGAACATACCGATGAGGAAAGCGAGAATCACTGAAACAAGAACGCCGAAAGGATCGAGGACAAGGAATGTCCCAAGGGCGGGGGAAAGACCACCTCCACCGCGGAATCGGTAGAAAACAGGCCAAATATGGCCGACTACAATCGCTGCACCTATGAAGAGAAAATATGGTTGATCAGGAAATAGTAATCGAAGAACCAGAGATGGGATCGCACCTTTTAAGATATCCAGGACACCGATCAGCCCTCCCAGTTTTGGGCCAAGGATCATTGAAGCTGTGGTTGCACCAACGGTTTTCACCTTGAAAGTCCCTCCTGTTGTAAAGTTTGGCAGCTCAACTGATTCAAGGTCCTTGTCAGGTGAAGCAATGCGCATGACCAACCTGGGTATCGAGAATGAACCAATCAGGTACCCAGCCAGGATACAAATTGCGATAATACTGATCTGCATCACGTCTCCTTTCATAAGGTCCTCATCAAGACGATAAATAAAAAGGTCAAAGAAAATATTATGAATTTTTCAGAAGATTCAAGGAAACTCGATTTACTTTTTCCTTTATTAAATAATAACAGATTAAACTTGCGGTTTATAGGAGTTGTACAGGTAAGTCATTTTGGACTTTATGAAATTTTATTAAAATTCCCATTAGCTTGTGAAGCGATACATTCGAACCAGCTGTCAGGGATTCGCTCAAAAAGCATTAAATAAGTCTAGTTGCAGTGTATACTGATATTAAGACCGCCTTCTTCACACCTATTTCTACTTACATTTCGTAACACCAAAAAAGGTTTACCAATATGTGTAGAGAATCTAAATTTCTCAATTGAGGAGGTGAAAATGCTTCTAAAGGATAGTATTTCAATCCGATGGGTTCTTGTATTGCGCTGGATGGGAATAACCGCAGCCGGCAGTCTTGTCGGCATTCTCCTGAGCATTCTTGCGTATCCATACATTGGCGAGGTATTTGCTTTCGCATTCTTTGGTTTATTGCTTGGGATATCCCAATGGATTCTACTGAGGAAGAGGTTTGACAAAGCAAGCCTTTGGATTGTGTTTAATACTGTAGGATTCCCGGCAGCTTTGTTCACCCGAAACGCATTTGTAAGCTATTTTATCAGGGGCTTTGAATATACAACCTCAAAGCTCATCCCAATATTAATTTTTGGATTAATCATCGGGGTCTTACAGTGGTTGATATTAAACCGTACACTCCAAAAATCAGGCTGGTGGATTATTGTGAATCTTATTGCCTGGCCTCTGCCAATGGCTCTACTCCATTTTTATGGCCCCATTATGGGTGAAACATTTATGTTTCTGCTGAACTATCTGATCAGCGGTCTTATCAGCGGAGGAATCACTGGGCTGATTTTGTATCTATTGCTAAAAAATGGTGACCCCGCTGAACAGAAGAAGAGTGGTATTTTGCAGTTTGTTGTTGGGATCATTCTTATCCTGTTACTTGGATTATCAACGATACAGACAGTTTTTGTTCATCGCAGCCAGTTTGTAGGAGATCCTCCCCCGCTTCTTGGAGAAAATGATTGCAGCGGCTTGCCGGAAATCTACTGCACAGGTGATCCTAAATTCTGTACTGAACTGGTTCCTTTTGAACCTGATCACGGTACAGGATATATTGATACACCGGAAAATGGGGAAACCTGGGACAATCAGTATCGCAGTTACCTGCAGCGTGATTTGATGATGCTGGTGAAATACGCCGCAGCCAGGGTTGATTGTAGTTTTCAAGGATGGGACCGCGGATTAGAGGGACCTTTAGGTCTGGCTGATATGAGTGAAGTTGATGGCAGCATTCCAGGCACCTCTGATGGCGCGCCTGATCATCCGCCTGGTACACATGAAAATGGTTTGGATATTGACTTAGCCTATTACCAGAAACCTCACACAACCTGGCTGGCGCTGGAGGATTTTGGCATAGAGAATAAGGGAAATATGCTGGGAGTCATTTGTAATGACACTCGGTTTGGGATCAATGTTTTTCATTGTGCTAATGAACCTTACTTACTGGATCCATGGCGCACTGCGATGTTTTTAGCCTATTTATCCGAACATCCACGTATCCGTGTCATTGGTGTGGATGGTCGAGTTGGACCTGTTCTGGATGAAGTCATGGAAAAATTAGTGGCTGCTGGTTGGTTAACTGCGGAGGAAAGGGATCACATTCCATTCGTCTATGAAACCACACAAACGGGCATGGGTTGGTACTTTCACCACCAACATCATACTCACATCAGCTTAAATGAATTAACCGGTGATTGACATTGAATCAAATATTAATCCGTTTTAACATGTGTTGTTCTGCTAACTGCCGGACTCGATGGTATTCTCCCGGTGTGATCTGACGATTTAAGGCAGGGTAGTCCCAGGCATGAAATGATGGATGGTACTGCGACATGATGTTAACATAGGTGTTTTCCGACACCTCTTTAGCCAGGAAGCGCAGCACAGTTTCACTTCCAGCAAGGTCATTTGGCAGAACCAGATGGCGCATCAACAACCCCCGAAAAGCAAACCCTTCATCATCCAGCTTCAAGTCCCCCACCTGGCGGTGCATTTCCCGCACGGCTGCCTGGTTGATCTTGGGATAGTCCTTCACAAGAGAGTATTTCCTGGCTGATGCTTCATCCCCATATTTCATATCAGGCATATAGATATCCACAATGCCATCTAGTAACAAAAGCATTTCCAGGGAGTCATAGCCACCGGTGTTGTAGACCAGAGGCAGCTTCAACCCCCTTTGAGCTGCTAAATACACAGCTTCAATGATTTGCGGTACAACATGGCTGGGTGAGACCAGGTTGATATTATGACATCCACTCCTTTGCAGTGACAGCATGATCCCTGCCAAATCCTCAGCATTAGTATCTTTTCCGAAAGACAACTGGCTGATATCTGCGTTCTGGCAGTAAACACAACGCAGGTTGCAGCGGGTAAAGAAGATCGTCCCAGACCCGCGGTAACCGCTGATAGGGCGCTCTTCGCCACGATGTGAGAAATTACTGCTTACTTGGGCTTTCTCCCCGGTCATGCAAATTCCCAGTTCCCCCGCGGTTCGGTTAACACCACAGTCCAATGGGCACACGTCACATGCTTCTAAGTGGGAATTGGCTTCATTTACCCGCTTTTCGAGCTCTCCACTTTCCAAAAGTTCTACGTACACCGGATCATTATCAGTCATTCAGAATGTCTGTTCTTTCAGAATGGTTGGATGATGTTGCCTATCACAAAGATAGATTTCAGATAGTTAGAACTTGTTTGCCAAGGTTATCAGGCTGTCTTTAACAGAGACAGCCTGAATCTTCGCGGTTTCGATGAATTATTGGATCCCCCTCCAGATTTTATGCCTCTTTTTCCTTCTTTGGCTGGCCCAGAGGGTATTTTGCAAAGAAGAAATACGCCAGGACGCACAGAACGGCAACGACCGGGCCAATTGCCACGACACCAAAGCGCCAGTTCAACAGCAAGGCCAGGACTGAACCCGCTAACCCACCCATGAACTGATTAACCACACCCTGCACAGCAAAATACATCCCGGCGCGGTCTTTTCCGGTTTCCTTTGCTTCCGTTGCAGCGATTTGTGCCGGGAAGGCGTAGGGAATGGTGAAGAAAACACCGATGGAAAAACTGCCAATGCCGCCGGCAATCACCCCAACCAGGAAGGGGGGAATGGGCAGGTTGAGTTTTGTCCAGCCCAGGGGGAACATCAGCATGGCAACGGCAAAAATGAGCAGACCCAGTCGAAAAGCCCACTTGGCACCTTTTTTCTTCACTAACCAGTTGAAAAGGATCAGCATGAAGGGGACCGGGGCAAACGCTGCCGCATTCATCAGCCCCAACTGGGAATCACTCAACCCCATCATGTCCGCAGCCATAAATGCAATCCCACCCAGGAAAAACTGCAGCCCAAAGTAAAATGTGGCGACTGCCAGGATATAGATGCGGAAGGTGCGGTTGCTCAAGGTCATCTTGACGCTCTCCCACAGGGAAATATCAGCAACTTTTGTGGGTTCCTCCGATTTTCCTTCCAGGGTGGAGGATTCTTTGATCACCAGGATGGGACCCAGGAAGGACAGGAACACAGGCACCAGGAGCCAGATCGTCCCCCGGATGCCAAATCGGTCAAACAGGATTGGGGCGACGACAAAGGTCAGGACATACCCGGCGGTGTTGAAGACGGTCTGCCAGCTGGCTACCCGCACCCGGGATTCTTCATCGGTGACGATCTCCGAGAGGGATGCCAGGTAAGGCACGATGATCAGCGTGTGGAAGAAGAAATAAAGCGAACTGACCACCACCACAAAGATAGCATTTCCCCAATGTCCCTCAGGTCCAAGGCGAGACCCTGTCATGGGGGGATACCAAAGCAGCAGGAAGCTGAGGACAGTGGGGATGAGCCCCAATATCATCAAGGGCCGACGCCTTCCCCAGCGGCTTTTGAGATTATCCGTCCATGTGGCAATTGGGAGATCCACCACGCCATCCAGGATGCGTGCCACAAGCATCCCAATCGCATAAGCGCCAGCAGGTGCCAGTACAAGTGCCCCAGCTTCAATGCGGCTGAATGCCGGACGATAGAAATACAGCAGGTAGGTCATTACAATTTGATACATGAATCCAGGACCAAATCCGCCCAGGGCGTAGATGGGTTCCTGCCAACGTTTTAGTATTTTCATACTGGGTTCCTCCTTAAGAATATAAGACGAATAGTGTTCAGGTAGTTATTGACCAATAAAATAATTCCTGACTGCAGCTGCGGATGAGGTGTCGCCGGCTGTACCTGGCTGTACCTGCGCCATTGCCTGGATCACCATCTCAAGCCGACTGCACTCCGAAACGATCGCTTTGGGGTTGAGTGGTTTGGGCTGTTCTCCTGCGAATTTGATGAAGTTGGAGAAATAGATCTTATCCAACACCTCATCAGGCAGATTGATGCCGTGGAAGATGGCTTCCTGACCTCCGAATAGGAAGCCTTCATGCGTGAGAGTGAAAGGACCGTCATTTTCAAGGAATCCGCGGATGACCTCGATCCGCGCCAGGCTTTCTTCGCGTTCGATACCCGCTTCACGGTCACGCAAGAGTGCTCTTGCACCTATGTCCGTACCATATAGAATGCGGTCCTGGTACTTAATGAAGAAGTCATGAACTCTTTGAGGGTCGCGGGCGAAATTATGATACATCTCGATACCCGGGGTCAGGTCCACATGCATATTGGGGTATTTTTCAAGATAGGATGCTAGCCGGTCCAGTTGCGCAGAGAAGAAGAAGAAGTGGGCAAATGTGACGTTCAGGTCTGGATGACGGTCCATCACGTTCAGGACCTGCTGATACTGATCTTCGTTATTAACATAAGTGCCATCACCGTAGAACCATCCCATCTCCCGCGCCCAGTCAGGGACATGCTCGGGATCCCAAAACTCTTCCGGATCATTGACGTGGAAGATCAGGGGCATCTGTGTTTCAGCCAATTTTGCCCAGTAAGGTGCATAAACCGGGTCGTCAAAATTGGGGATGGGAAGCTGCTTGCGGATTTGGACTTTACCTTCAATCATCTTGATCCCATCCGCCCCCATTGCCACCAGGTCGTCGACATAATGTGCAAAAGCCTCACCAACAATCTCAGGGGCCATAAACAGCGGTGAGATATCCATTCCCCCGAACACATAAACTTTGTCAGGATATTGGGCTTTGAGGTGTAGCGCATCCGGCACCAGGCTGAGCCTGTTCTGGTCAGGAGTGCATACGACTGCCAGTTTTTCAATCCCAGCATCCGAAAGGATGGACATGAGTGAGTCAGCATAGGAATGGTGTGCGTAGTGGATATGACCATCGATGATCCTGCGCCTTGTGAAATGCATGGAGGCTCCTTTAGATTGTGTTAATTATGACTGATCGGTCAGGTTCTGCCAGGTTTTGATCAATGTATTGACGTTTTCCATCGCCAGGGGGGTATTTTCCCGGATGTTATCAACCGGAGACAGGACGAAGCCTTCAGGACCAAGCGTGTCTAATGCTCTTTTCACCTCATCCTGAACGGATTGTGGTGTGCCGTGCTCTACAGTCAGGTGTCCATTGACGCCGCCCCACAGCGCAACCCGCCCCCGCAGGGTGGATTTGGTTTTTTCAAGATCAAAAGCTTGCGGATCAACCCCGATCAGCACATCTACATCAGCCTGAGCGATCAAATCCAGAAGCGGCATGGCATTGGCAGTGATGATATATCCAAATTTAGCGCCAACCTGATGTGCCAGTTCTACATCTTTCTTCAGTTCAGGGAGAATCAACCTTTCCCACATTAGGGGTGTGAAAAAATCCGTGTTTTCGTACCAGGCACGTTTAATATACAGATCGATCCCGGCTGTGAGAGAAACTGCCATCCGCTGCCGGTTCCACTTTGTGATCATGGTGAATAGATCATGGACAAAATCAGGACGGTCATATACATCAAAGACCAGGGTGTCCAGCCCATGCACCCAGCCGATCATATCCATGCCAACCCCCCAACCGCCTGTGCATAAGAGATTGTGCTGGTTTGCGAAAGCCTTTACCGGAGCGGATTCGAGGTGAAAGGCATCGATTTCCAAGCTGGTGGGGGGTACAAGCAGATATTGAAGAGCAGGCAGGTCTTCGGGGCCTTCCACCAGGAATTTATCCGTCCGCGGAATCAGATAGTCGTCCAAAAACGGAACATGATCTCCCCAGCGCCAGTCTTCGGTTTGGCGTACCCAGGTTGATAAACTTCCAGCAGGGGTTTGGTAGGTTTTCACCATCAGGGGGTTACCCTCGTCGGGATGATGAAGTGTCTCCTTGATGGTGACTTTGGGTGAAAATGACACCGGGAGGCCGTAAAGGTTGTAATGGTCATTTTGGACGATAGGTGGCCTGGGAGGGAGCATCACACATGCATCCAATCCAAGCTCCAGTTGTCGCTCAAGAAAATTCAGGTAGGAATCAGAGCTTTGGAGAAGTGCGCCAAAAATCATAAAACTGCAGGGGGGGTGATCTGCCACCTGGCTATTCAAAGCTGCCAGCATACGTTCACGTGGTGAGATGGTGTTATTCATAAACCTCTACTTGGTCTCCAGAATTAACACCATTATAAATGATTTCAGGTATGAAATAGTTAATTTTGATGGGAGCTGCAGGGATCCTGGTGTGTCAGTTTTATTTACCTGAATTGTTCTTGAAGCGATGGATAACCGCCATGAGTGCAGCAGTATCATCCAGCTTTCCCCCCAGTTTTGAAACGACCAGCCGCGGCAGTTGGCTTGCTTCGCCCCCTCCAAAACGCAATACCGCTTCACGAAGGGGTGTAAGCAACGCTTCATTGAGAACGTCTCCCGGATGTCCCAGGATGACAATTTCCGGGTCAAGAGTGAAGATCAGCCAAACCAGTGCTCTTCCAAGATGTTCAGCAGCTTCTGCGACCACAGCCAGGGCTTTTTCTTCGCCGTCATTGACGGCTTTAACAAGCTCATAAGGGTGAGGGGCTTCAGGCCACCTTTCCGGGAAGCGCAAGCTTGCCAGCTCTGCCATTCCCAGTCCACTGGCATATCCTGTCAGCGAACCTGGTTCAAATAAACCGGCTGGCCCATCAGCTGTCATCCGCATCCGGCCGATATCCCCGGCGGCATCTCGCGTGCCGTGGTAGATTTTATTTCCCAGGATCATTCCCATTGTCACGACTGGTTCAAGATCAAGCAGGAGAACATCGTTGAGGCCTATCGCAGCCCCAAAATAGTGTTCAGCTAATGCAGCGGCATGACTGCGATGCTCCATAAGGATGGGAAGGTTGTATCGCACACCTAAACGACCTTTTAACGGGACGTTATGCCACTTAGGTAAGTCCGGGGGAGATAGAACCATCCCTTTCACCAGGTCAACCGGGCCGCTGACCGCCATGGAGATTATCTCAGGACTGCTCAAGCCCTGGGCGCGGCATATCTTCAGAAGCTTATCTGCCAGGCCGCAGATCGCATCAAAGCCCTCCAGAAACGGCAGTTCAGAAATGGATTCCATCTGCATGCGTTCATAGAGCAGTCCGTTCATGTCTCCGTAAACAGCGACTGTTTTATTGCCGCTGACGTTAATCCCGAGGATCTTTGACGCTACGGAAAGATCGTTGATGAAATTTTTGTGGTGTTGGGTGACCATAGATCTGGTTCCTCCCCGATATCCTACATTAAAGTGAGGTTAATTATAAGCTAATCGTCAATATCCAATGGATACGTAGTGGTTTTCACAACCAGATAAGATGTAGTGGGTTATAAAAGAAAATGGATTCACGATTTTAATCATAAGCTGCATAATTATCTGAAATACCTTGAATAGACTATTGACACCCTGGTATATCATGCTAAAATAAAGACACTACATTAGAAACTGTCTATTATTGTACATAAATTTCAATAATTGTTTAATAAAATAAAGGAATAACCATGGCCAGACGTTTGGATCGACGTGTTCAACGCACACGAAATCTATTAAGAGATGCATTGATGGCGCTTATTCTGGATGAGGGTTATGATGGTATCTCTATCCAGGATATCACTGAAAAGGCGAACCTTGGCAGGGCGACATTTTATTTACATTATAAGGAAAAGGATGAACTGCTTGCTGATTTGATGGATCAGCAGATCAGCGAGTTCTCGAGTCAGGTTCCACAAATCCCGGGAAATGAATGGTGGATGGACGATACAAAAGCACTCATAAAACTTTTTGATTTCACTGCTGAGCGTTATGACCTGTACCGAATCCTGCTCATTGGAAAAGGCGGCATTCCTGCATCCCGGCAGCTTCAACGCAGTATCGCTGGTCTCATAAGCGCTTCCCTTCACAAAGCTGTTGAAGAAACAGGCAGGGAACTGTTGGAACCTACAGCTTTTCTCGCCAATCATTTTGCTGGATCACTGCTTTCGACCATATACTGGTGGCTTGAGAATGATCTGTCCTTCAGCGCTGAGGATATGGCTGCCATGCTCCAAAAAATAAATCCAATGACTCAGGAACGGCTGTTTGGCCCAGATCCCAGCAAAAAAGAACAACCACCAGAGCCAACAGTGGATAAAAGAAAAAAGAAAAGAAAACCCAAAGATAGTCCTGCCTCTGAAGGTCAAAAAGGGGAAGGGGATTCACCACCAGAGACACAACCGCATCAAACAGATAATGATGTAGTGGAAAGTTAAAGTACTAATGAATATCTTGCTGATCTACCCCGAATTTCCTGATACTTTTTGGAGTTTCAAACACGCCCTTAAATTTGTACGCAAGCGGTCCTCCTCACCACCACTTGGTCTGCTGACCGTGGCAGCCATGCTGCCCGGCACCTGGGAAAAACGCCTGGTGGATATGAATATTCAGCAGCTACAGGAAAAAGACCTGGCATGGGCGGATATGATTATGATCAGTGCCATGACGGTTCAACGAGAATCAACCCAAAAACTGATTGAGCGTGCAAAAACTGTCGGAAAGCCGATTGTGGCTGGTGGGCCTCTATTTACAGCAGAACCTGACGGATTTCCTGATGTTGACCACCTGATCCTCAACGAAGCGGAGATCACCCTGCCATTATTCCTCTCGGACCTTGGGCGCGGTAAACCTGAAAGAATTTATCAGACGGAAGAGTTTGCAGATATCACAAAGACCCCTTTGCCTTTATGGGAGTTGCTTGATCTACGCCATTATGATTCACTCAGTCTTCAGTTCACACGTGGCTGTCCGTTTAATTGTGACTTCTGTAATGTAACAGCCTTACTGGGACACCAGATGCGTTTAAAGACCACTCAGCAGTTGATTGCTGAACTCGACGAGATCTACAATCTGGGATGGCGTCGGGGGATTTTCATTGTAGATGATAACTTCATTGGAAATAGACGTATCCTAAAACAAGAAGTACTCCCTGCTTTGATCGAATGGCGCAAAGGGAAAAAAGGCTGCCATTTCATTACAGAAGCCTCTGTCAACCTTTCTGACGACGATCAGTTGATTCAGATGATGGTCGACGCAGGATTCACACAGGTTTTTGTTGGGATTGAGACGCCAGATGATCAAGCACTCGCGGAATGCTCCAAAAGCCAGAACCGCAATCGTGACCTGGTGAGTTCGGTTAAGAAACTTCAACGTATGGGATTACAGGTCATGGGTGGTTTCATTGTTGGCTTTGACAGCGATGATGAGACTATCTTTCAGCGCATGATCGATTTCATCCAGGAAAGCGGGATCGTAACAGCCATGGTAGGGTTGCTCCAGGCGCCCATTGGCACACAACTCTACCAGCGCATGCTGAGGGAAGGACGCATTCGCGATATCTATTCTGGTGATAATGTGGATGGTGAAACGAATATCGTTCCCATGATGGATCTGGCTCATCTCAAGATTGGTTATCGCAAGATCCTTGATTCGATCTATTCTGCCAAAAGTTTTTACGAACGTGTACGCACCTTCCTGAAGGATTACAAGCCTGCCCGTCATGCTGTCACCCTCCAATGGCAGGAGATTGCTGCTTTCATTTCTTCCATATTTAAAATTGGTATCAAGAGCAAAGAACGGGGTCAGTATTGGAAGTTATTTTTCTGGACGTTGTTCAACTGCCCTGAGAAATTTCCTCTCGCGATCACCTTCACGATCTATGGGTATCACTTTCGGAAGGTCAACGAGCTGCACGTTGCTTGATTGGAAATAAATTCAGGAATTTTGGGGGTGTTATTTACATAACTTGCCGGAGAAATAAATAATTGAGATTCCATGTGCCTGTCATGCATGCTTCGCAGTGCATGACCTACCAAAACCTCAATCACCATATGTAGATACCGTCTTGAAAGTCAAGAGGAGAAATTGAATTGAGCGCCATAATGGGGGTCACGCACAGCTGCAGGCTTGCGTGAGAATGACTCCAAATTTTTGACTTTTATCCTTGATTGACATAAAATTGAAGTTTGCATGTCATTATCTCAAAAATCATCCTACAGGAGCAAGGAAGGTCTCTTTCATGAAAGAATATACATCTGAATCAATTCGCAATATCGTCCTGGCATCACATGGTGGTGCAGGTAAAACCATGCTGGTGGAAGCATTAGCAAACTACACTGGCATCACCACTCGAATGGGCCAGGTTGAAGATGGCACAACCCTCGGTGACTATGATGATGAAGAAACGCGACGCGGCATTTCACTCTTCACATCTGTTGTGCCGATAGAATATCAGAACACAAAGTTGAATTTCTTTGACACACCAGGGTACACAGATTTTTTTGGTGAGGTCATTTCAGCCATGCGTGTTGCTGATGGTGTGTTAATCCTGATTGATTCAGTGGCCGGCCTTGAGGTTGGAACGGAAATGGCCTTCCAATACAGCGATCAGTTCAAACTTCCAAAGATGATTCTCATCAATAAGATGGAACGCGAAAATGCCAATTTCCAAAGAGCACTCCAATCCGTCCAGGATTATATCGAAACACGTTTGATCCCTCTACAAATTCCTTGGGGTGAAAGAGCAGATTTCAAGGGTGTGATTGACCTGCTTTCGATGAAAGCCTTTGAAGGAGACAGTAAGCAAGGCGTTGAAATCCCAGCGGAATTTCAGGAGCAGGCTGCAGAGGCGCATCTCGCTTTGGTCGAAGCCGCAGCTGAGGGTGCGGATGAGCTGCTTGAGAAGTACTTTGAGAACGGTGATCTGACAGATAAAGAGATCATGAGCGGCCTGTGCAGTACGATCTGGGAAGGAAATTTCATTCCAGTGATGGTTGCTGCCGGTGCACACAAAATAGGTCTTACGCCGCTGCTAGAGATATTGACCAACCTGATGCCTTCACCAAAAGATGTTGGACCTGCAAGTGCGGTTGATGGAAAAGGCAATGAGCTTACATTGGAACCCAAAGATGATGGACCTTTGGCTGCCTATGTATGGAAAACCACTGCAGACCCATTCGTTGGAAAGCAAACCTTCTTCCGGGTCTATTCGGGCACGATGAAAGCGGACGAACGTGTCTGGAATAGTAATAAGGAGGAAGATGAACGCCTGGCTGGGATGCAAGTTCCACAAGGTAAGGAGGGTATCCCTGTTCGTGTCGTTCACAGTGGGGATATTGGATTGGTGGCAAAATTAAGTGTAACGATCACTGGTGACACACTTTGTGAAAAAAGTAATCCATTCAGCCTGCCAAAGCCGGATTACCCAAACGCACTGTACCAGGTGGCATTATTCCCCAAAACGCAGTCAGATGCAGCCAAGTTGAGCAGTACCCTTTCCCGGCTATGTGAAGAAGATATGACCCTTTCCTGGCATAATGAACCAGCCACCCGGCAGACGATCCTGCAGGGTATGGGAGATCAGCATATCGATGTTGCTATCCGCCGTGCATTAAACAAATTCCAGCTGGGACTGAATATCGAAGAGCCCAAAGTGCCTTATGAAGAACGCATTACACGTGAGAAATCCGCCATGTATCGACATAAGAAACAGACTGGTGGTGCTGGACAGTTTGGTGAGGTCCACCTTACTGTAGCACCCTCCCGCGAGGAAAATCTCGAGTTTATCAATGCTGTAGTAGGCGGTTCAATTTCCTCCAACTACATGGCATCAATTGAAAAAGGGATCCGGAATGTTATGAAAGATGGTGTGATCGCAGGCTATCCCGTACATAATGTAAAGGTTTCCGTGTATGACGGAAAGGAACACCCGGTTGACTCCAAGCCCATCGCTTTCGAGGTAGCGGGACGTGAAGCATTCAAACTGGCATTCAAGGACGCTGGCCCTGTACTGTATGAGCCGATCATGAAAGCCAAGGTCATTGTCCCTGAGAGCAATATGGGTGATGTCCTGGGAGACATGAACTCCCGTCGGGCGCGTGTTCAGGGAATGGATTCCCAAAAAGGTCGAACAACCGTTACATCCAACGTGCCACTGGCTGAGATGCTGCGCTATACTACCATCCTGCGCTCCATGACCGGTGGCCGCGGCTATTTCACGATGGAATTTGATCATTATGAAAAGGTTCCCCAACATCTGACAATGGAGATCATTGAAGCCAAAAGGCTCGAGGACGAGGAAAAAGAAGACTAAATTTTCCTTATAAGACAAACACTGAGCTGTCCCGGAGTTTAAACTGGGACAGCTTTTTATTATCAAATCCCAGGTATTGGTTATTATTCTTGATTCAGCATAATGACTGCAATGGAACCACATCCACGCAAGATATGTTTGATACAATAAATCTATGAAAAAACATCACTGGATATTTTTATCACCGCACCTGGATGATGTAGTCCTCTCCTGCGGTGGACTTGTTTCTCACCTGATTAGAAAAGGCAATAAGGTTGAGATATGGACGGTTATGGCTGGGATTCCACCAGATGGTCCATATTCCGATTTTGCTGAGGAGCATCATCATACATGGGGTGTCTCAGGAATGGATGCATATCAAGCAAGGCGGGAGGAGGATATAAACGCCTGCGAGGTTCTGGGTGCTGAGGCAAGGTACTTCAATTGGCTTGATGCCATCTACCGGGTGGATATGACCACAGGTGAACCGCTTATCCAAAACGACCTTGATCTTTTTGGGAAGGCCCCTGACGAAACGCTATTGGATGAAATTAAGATGATGATAGGGGAAAGAATTCCCAAGAAAACGTATTTGGTCCTCCCAATGGGGTTGGGAGAACACATCGATCATAAGACAGTGGTGCAAGCCGCAAGACAGCTTAAAAGCCGCCCCTATTATTATGCGGATTACCCGTATATATTGAGTAATTATGATTCGCCTGTCATCCAATCCAATACATTGGAAACGCCCCAGTTCAAATTGAAAGAAAAAGACCTGGTCTGCTGGCAGGATGCTGTAATGTGTTATTCATCTCAACTGAGCTATTTTTGGCGGGATGAAGAGGAAGCCCGATTGGCACTCAGGAACTATTTTGTGGGTGGTGGTGGGCGATTATGGCGGAAAATCAAATAGGAAGGTGTTTGCTTGACAGTGCCAATTCACAGGGGTAAAATCGTTTCACCCTGAAAAAGGGGCCTGTAGCGCAGTGGGAGCGCGCCTCAATCGCACTGAGGAGGTCGAGGGTTCAAATCCCTCCAGGTCCACTGAAGTGCCCCGCTGACATGCACCTGCAGGGCACGGGGTACAAAAGTTTTATGGGCCCATAGCGCACGAAGTCCCCTTCCGGGGAATTGGGAGCGCTGATGGGAACCCAAAACAACTTAATCTGGGCCCATAGCGCACGAAGTCCCCTTCCGGGGAATTGGGAGCGCTAATGGGAACCCAAAACAACTTAATCTGGGCCCATAGCGCAGTTGGGAGCGCGCCTCAATGGCATTGAGGAGGTCGAGGGTTCGAATCCCTCTGGGTCCACAAGAAAATAACGAACCGCTCATCATTCTGGTAGAGCGGTTTTTTGTACTTCTACGCTTTGAGGTTCCTTTAAATGCTTCTGGCTGTAAGCGATCCGTAGTTCGACACAAGCGTCCTCATCAGTTACTTTATCAATCAAAACGAAGAATAAGATATCCGGTTAATGTTTCTTGTCATTATTTAGATCGATTATCTTATCTCCGATTTCTTACACTCCAAAATTAAAGAGAGGATCAACCCTTTGTTATCTGTGGCAAATTATTAATACATTCGTCTCTGTCAAACCACAGCTTACAGTATCACGATCATGCAGAATATAACCAACGTTCCCGTAATTACGCTTGTCCAGATACGGTTAAAGAGTGTTCCCAGATTTGCTCGCCATGAAAGTGACAGCCCGATAACTGACAACAGAGTGAGACCAGCTGCTGCATAGACCATGCTGAACCCGATCCGCTGGGCGAAGTGAAGCCTACCAAGCGGTAGGGGCGTACCATTGAAAAGCAGGACGGGATACTGTATCAGCATTGGCAGTGTTCCCAGTGCAAGCAGCGAAGTAAGCGTTATGGCTATCCAAGTAGAGACCTCTAGCCAGTTTAAACGCGGTGGACGCATCTCTTTCTTATTACGTCGTTGGATAATGCTTCGAACAAATCTCGCAATGCTCCAGAGAATTGCCAAGATGAAGCCGATGACACAAACGGTTAGCAAAATGTTCTGTGCCTGTAGTATGCCGTTATCCTTCACCAGTTTGATATTGCGACCCGTGGGAATATCTCCACGGAAATCGAGCGCTTCGCCATCGGGGGCAAAGAAAAGCCCTGGTTCTACTTCGATCAACGGATAACCATCGATTTCTAACTGTTTCCCGGACCGTAAGCGCACGACATCGGTGACCAATCCCCACTTCCTGATAGCGTATGAGCCAGCATAATCCTTCCAGCGCTTTTGCTGAGGCTCATCAGGTTTATACTCGGTTTGAATTATCCTTTCAACCAATTCGGATTCTGAGAGCTTCGTTGGAAAACCTGATGGTGCCTGTGCTGTGAAGGGGTGAGTGCCCGCTCGTGCTTTATAAACCTCTGGTGATCCATCAATGACATCATCAAGGATCGCGTTGGAAAACCAATTTAATAGGTCATGCTCATTCTCTTCCGAATTGCTGAGCCACACGACGCCAATTTTGAGATCGGGATACCATGTCATCTGCGACATGAAGCCGAATCCGCCACCGTTATGCAAAAGCTTGATCGTATCATAGCGGCCCTCCCTGATGTAAAGTCCAAGTCCGTAGCCCTGAGCTGCCGATGCCTGGAAGTGCGGCCTGTACATCTCTTCAATGAGCTGAGTATCCAGAAGGGGTTGACCTGCAAAGCTGCCCCGGTTGATATGAAACTGTACATACTGGGCCATATCATTGGCGCTGGAATATAAACCTCCCGAAGGCATGATGGTTGTTTCCAATGGTATTTGATGGAAGATGCCACTCTGCCCGATTGCCCGATTTGACAGCCTTTCAATCTCTTCGATATCGAAGGTGCTATTCTTCATTTCCAATGGCTCAAAAAGGTGCGTTTTTGTGTACGCCTGAAAAGACTTTTCTGCCGCCTGCTCCAGGATAAAACCGGCGAGATCGACCCCAAGATTGGAATAGGACCAACCCTGGCCAACTGGAAATTTCAGCCAGGTATCGGAGATGCTGGCGATATGCTTCTCCCAGGTTCCTGGATCCGGGTCAAAATTATTCCCCACTGGGGCTTCGTGTGTAAAGCCTGCAGTATGACTGAGCAGCATACGCAGCGTGATGATATCCTGTGGGCGTTCATCGAAGATGGAATTTACAGTAAAATCGGGGAGGTAGGTGCTGATAGGCGTATCTAGATCCAGCAGTCCGTCCTTCACCGCCATCAGCACAATTGTGGAGGTGAAGGATTTTGACATCGATTGAATACTGAAGGGGGTATCCTGGGTGATCTGTGTCAGGCAGGTTTGGTCAGTGCAGCCAAAACCTTCTGTCCATAAGACTTCTTCATCTGTTACAAGGGCGAGTGCAAAACCTGTGATTCCCTGCTTCCTCATTTGATCATGGATGACAGTGCGGTATTTCTCGACAACCGGGTCTACCCCCTCAGAAAAAGGTGATGATTGGGGGGAAGGTTCATTGTACGACGTCAGAAATAGGGAAACAATCAATATAAAAGTGGCAAGGCAATATCTTTTTATGGTCATATCATTTGGTCCTGAGAAAAATAATCCGAGATTCAGCGTTAAAAAAATTATAATCCCACTAAAAGTATATCTGTAACTTCTTAATATTTTTTATAGGTGTTTTGAAATCAAAAGAGGCGTTGACGAAATATTGAGGAAATGAGAAAATCAGAAATTGAAGATGACTTTGTTAGATCAATCTTGATTTAGTAGATATTCTTAATATGAGTTGGATAGGCACGACATGTATTTCTTAACGATTTTCTCCTATTCAACTAGACTCAAGAATATGTAACCTTATTATGATGAAATCCCCGTTTTTAAGGAAGGATGTCGTTTGGAATAAGCTCCCTTACCCCCACTAAATATACGCTCGTCAAGATGTTTATTGTATGGATCAGGATACTCAACTTTCAATGGGAGATTGAGGGGGAATTCAATAGTGTTTTGGAACTTGGATTATAAGATACCGTTCCACCTCTTATAAATTCTAGTATCGTATATAATCAAATTTAGGCAATTTACTTTGAGCTATACCAAGTCGATGAACCTTTTGAGATAAACAAAAAATGCTTAAGGAGAAATTTGAACTCAGATCGCAACTTACCGATCAAGTGTAAGCTTACAAGCTTTCACAATCCTGTCTTTAATCATCGCGATCCTCACAGCGCTGATTTCGATCGGGGGAATTGTTTTCCGCGATGAATTCTATCCCACAGAAGCATTGGTTGAATTATTTGTACCCAATGATGTTGTCAATCTCTTAATTGGATTGCCAATCTTAGTCGGTTCAATTTGGGCTTCAAGGCGCGGAAAATTAATCGGTTTGCTTTTTTGGACAGGTGCGCTATTCTTTGGGTTTTATAACAGCATAGCCTATGTTTTTGCTTTGCCTTTAGGTTGGGGTTTTATTATTCACCTTATCCTGGTTGTATTGGATATATACACACTTATTGCACTGGTTGCTAATATTGATGGAAATGTGATTCAGCAGCAGTTTCATGGTGCTGTGCATGAGAAATTGAGTGGGGGCATTATTACCGGTTTTGGTATTCTGTTTTTAATACGAGTAATCATTGTCCTGACCAGCGCACTCATAACTGGTGAAACGATGATGAGAACAGAATTAGCACCAAATATCGCCGATTCTCTTATTAGCTCTGCACTTGTTGTGGTCGGTATAGCGTTATGGAAGCAAAAAACAATCGGGTATGTTGCAGGATTGGGGCTACTATTTCAGGTCAGCATGTTGTTCATTGGATTGATCGTTTTCCTATTGCTGCAACCCATCCTGACGACAGCATCTGTTGCAGTTGTGGATGTGATTGTTATCTTTGTGATGGGGCTTGTCTGCTTTGTTCCGTTTGCGTTTTTCATTCGTGGCGTGATTTAAGGAAACAGAAAAATGAGCTAGAGGTAAGGAGCACGAAGAAAGCCATTCCTTCATATTATTGAAAATTCTACAGATCAATTTCTTTCAGACGTGTGAAACGCCGCGTTATGTTCAAGCACAAGTTCTCTGCAAGTTCCTTTCAATTCATGCAGAGCCAGCTCCTACTATCTTCTCCACTTATATCTTTCTCCAGTGATACAATGTTTTAGTTATTGAATTTTCCGTTGAACCTGACATGGAGGACTTATGGATGAGCAATTCATTGTAGCAGCTATTGATGGGAATCGAGATCGTGCCCGGTTTACGAAAGAGGGTATGGAGGGTGTTCAACGAAAGAATCCAGATCGACCTGTAAGCATGATGAGTTTGGCAGCAAGGCAGGGAGTGGATCATGCTGAGTTGAGAGGGCTGTGCTACGAACGCTTCAGATCAGATATCACGTTGGAATGTGCACAGATGCCTGAGAAAGGGACTATCATTGGCAACGAAAAGGTGCAGTTCAGGATTCTTCCAGAGGGGAAAACCTGCTGGCCGGAATGTGAACTCTTCCAGCAAAATCTCCCCTGTCCATTGAGAGATGGTGTACGTTATGCAGCTGTGGGGATTCCGGGGGAGGTGCAAGTTAGCGACAACCTTTTTTCCCTAAGTGACAACACACCAGAGGCATAATTCGATCGGAATTCCTGAACGATAAAAGGTGGGTTTATTTATTTACTTTTTCATAAGGTATTGAATCTCGTTGATGAAATATGCTACAATCATTTCACCATAAAAGAAACATCATGGTAGGAGTAGTAGACCATCCGCCAGCGAGCCGGTGAAAAAGAGTGAGAGCCCGGCAGGTGTTGCGGAACGCCAATAAGATTGAACTCGCCTTACCAGCTCCTGAATGGGGCAGATGGCACTGGTGAAAAACAGTAACCGGTGACGAAGACCGCTCGTTATCGCGGCCCAAGCTGTCCGGTCATGATCGTGCACCGGGAAGCAGGGTGGTACCGCGGTGAGAACAACGCCGTCCCTGTTTGGACGGTGTTTTGGTTTAAAACTGTGAATGGTGGGCCAAATCCTCCTGGATTTGGTGATTCCCCGTATGGGGACGATGACGGCTGATGCAACTTGCTCGAAGAGCACTCTTTGAGTGACGTCGCTTCAGTCTATAGTGAATTGTGATTAGGAAAAATGAATGGATCTGCACATTACTCAACAATTATCGTGACATTGAGAAGGTAACACAAAGGAAAAATCAGATATGGAGAAGAATATGCCTGACCCAACCAGTATACCCATGTATAAACATGAAACAATTGAACCAAAATGGCAGAAGAAATGGGAAGCAGATGGTCTTTATTATGCTGATATTGATCCTGAAAAGCCAAAATTTTATGCCCTGACCATGCTGCCTTACCCCTCCGGTGATTTTCATATCGGTCACTGGTATGCCATGACACCTTCGGATGCACGCGCCCGATTCATGCGGATGCAGGGCTATAATGTGCTGTTCCCAATGGGGTTTGATGCCTTTGGCCTGCCGGCTGAGAATGCGGCCATCAAGCGTAAAATTCATCCTCAAAAATGGACCTATCGCAATATTGAGAATATGCGAAGGCAGTTGAAGTCGATGGGTGCGATGATCGATTGGCGGCGAGAGGCAATCTCGGCTGATCCGAAATATTATAAGTGGACACAGTGGTTCTTTATTCAATTCTTCAAGCATAACCTGGCTTACCAGAAATTTGCACCGGTAGACTTTTGCCCGAACTGCAACACCACATTGGCACGGGAGCAGGTGCATGGCGAAGATCGACATTGCGAGCGATGCAACACACCTGTGATCAAGAAGAACTTGAAGCAGTGGTTCTTCCGCACCACCAAATACGCGGATGAACTGCTGGATTTTGACGGGATGGATTGGCCTGAACAGGTCAAGACCCTGCAGACCAACTGGATTAACCGCTCAGAAGGCGCATCAGTGATCTTCTTGACAGAGGATGAGGACGAGATTGAGGTTTTTACAACACGTCCTGACACGCTGTGGGGAGCCACGTTCATGGTCCTGGCACCTGAACATCCCCTGGTTGAGAAAGTGACCAACCCGTCACAAGCTTCACTGGTTGCAGAATATCAGGACCAGGCAAAACGCATGGATGATATTCAACGGGAATCTATTGACAGAGAAAAAACAGGTGTGTTCACCGGTGGCTATGCCATCAACCCGGTCAACAATGAGAGGATCCCGATCTGGATCGCGGACTACGTCTTGATGGGCTACGGCACTGGCGCTATCATGGCGGTTCCCGCACATGACCAGCGCGACTTTGAGTTTGCCCGGCTGAACAACCTACCTATCATTATTGTTATTCAACCCTCTGATGCTGCTCTAATTGAAGCTGATGAGATGGATGCTGCCGTTCCTGCCAGCGGCGAAATGGTCAATTCAGGCCCAATGACAGGCACGCCGGGAAAGGAAGCATTTGACCGGACAATTGAATACATTGAAGAAAAGGGTGTTGGCAAACGGGCTGTCAACTACCGGCTGCGTGATTGGCTGATCTCCCGCCAGCGCTATTGGGGTGCGCCTATCCCAATCATCCACTGCCCGAAGTGCGGCCCTATCCCCGTACTGGATGATGAATTGCCGGTCAAGCTGCCTGAAGATGTGGAATGGCTGCCAACAGGTGAGAGTCCGCTCAAACTGCATCCAACCTGGCGTTTCACGACCTGTCCGAAGTGCGGTGGGAAAGCAGAACGCGAGACGGATACCATGGATACATTCATGTGCTCCAGTTGGTATCACCTGCGCTACCTGAGCCCCGATTATGCCCAATATCCATTCGACCCGAATGAATATGATTATTGGATGCCGGTCGATACTTACACTGGCGGGATAGAGCATGCCACCATGCATTTGATCTATACCCGCTTCTTCCACAAAGCCTGCCGAGATTTGGAAATCACCAGCGGGAAGGAACCGATGGTGCAGCTTCGGAACCAGGGGATGGTGCTGGGAGAGGATAATGAGAAGATGTCCAAAAGCCGCGGTAATGTAATATCCCCGGATGACCTGGTGGCTGAATATGGTGCTGATACGGTCAGGGCCTATTTGATGTTCTTTGCCAGGTGGGAGTTGGGGGCACCCTGGAACAGCCATGGGATTGAGGGCAGCGCACGCTGGCTGAGGAAAGTCTGGTATACCTTCCTGGAACCCCCTGAAAAGGTGGGTACGGCGAGTGAAGCGACTATTCAAGACTTGCGTCGAAAAGTGCATCAAACACTGACATCGGTTACGCGGGACTTCGAAACCTTCAATTTTAATACGATTGTCTCAGGACTGATGGAACTGATGAATGATATGATGACTGCTAAAACAAACGGTGCTTTCGGGTCAGATGCCTGGAAAGAAGCTGAAGAGATATACTTGCGCATGATGGCACCGGTTTGCCCCCATATCTCAGAAGAATTATGGGAGAAGGCCGGACAGGCTTATTCAATTCATGTCCAATCCTGGCCAAAAGTTGATGTTGCAGCTACAAAAGAAGAAGAGATCACCCTGATCATCCAGGTAAACGGCAAGCTGCGGGACAGGTTGACTGTTCCGGTTAATATCAGCGAAGAGGATGCAAAAGCGGATGCAATGGGTAGTGAAAACGTTCAGCAATACATGGCTGGCAAACAACCAAAAAAGGTTATCTATGTACCTGGACGGTTGGTTAATATTGTTGTTTAATTGAATTTATTATTTAACCTTCTGTAGAGACGTTGCATACAACGTCTCTACGATTAATGGATACATCATGGTTCAAACAGGAGATGTATTAATGAATTTTGCAGATATGAATTGGATGCAGGTAGAAGATTATCTTCAAAATGATGACCGTGTCATCCTTGTTTTGGGTGCCTGTGAGCAGCACGGTTATCTCAGCCTTTTGACCGATGTGAAGATTCCTGTTGCCTTAGCTAAGGCTGCCAGTGAAAGCACAAATGTAATTATCGCTCCTCCCCTGAATTTTGGCTGTTCACCATATTTCCTCGACTATCCCGGCACGATCAGCCTCAGGCTGCACACCTACCTGGACCTTGTCGAGGATATCCTCCGGTCATTATATGGTTCAGGCTTTCGGAAGTGCTTGATCCTGAACGGTCATGGGGGCAATATCCCCGTTCGTACCCACCTGGCTGAATTGGTCAATGAGCTGCCTGACCTGCAGATTCGGTTTTATTCCTGGTGGACGACGAAAACAGTCGAAAAAATCACAGAAAAACACAAGTTAGATCCTCAACATGCCAATTGGTTGGAAGCATTTGAATTTACGAAAGTAGCTGAGCTGCCTGAAAAGGATAAACCTGCTGCCGAAAGAACTGAGGACATTTTAAGTCATCATACCACTCGTGCAATTCATCGTGACGGTTCGTTCGGTGGTTCATACCAGGTTGACCAGAGAATCATGAAGGAGATGTTCGATGCCTGTATGGATGACGTCCTGGAGTTACTTAGATTTAAACCAAATCAACATGAGGAAAAATCAACATCAAAATAGCAATTTCCATTGGAGGACAATGTGGATCTGAAACAACTGGCTAAGTTCATTGTTTCTGCGAAATCAGCAACCTATGTGGGTGATGGGAAACCAACTGCTCCCTGCAGACCCAATTCTCATGATTTAAGTTATTCAGATGGCGATTTCCTGTATTTAGACAGCTATTTTGGTGGATCGGAATTCATCGGCGAGGAAGTGGTCTATCATTCTGGTAAACCGGTCTGGGGAATGAATTACTATGGAGCGATCCTGAATGCTGAAAGGATAACCGCAGCAGAGGCTGGCGCGATGATCAAAGACAGCTTGTCTCTCATGTATGCGGTTGGACGGTTCCTGGGAGGTTGGGACCATACATCAGGCAAGCTTATTTACCATGATACATCTGACGGTGATCTGACACATTTCACAGGGTATGAGTGGATCGAGAAAGACGGAGAAAAGGTGTATGAGCTGTTTTACCATGGTGGATTGATAAAGTAGAATTGAAATGAGCTCTTCTTTCATTTGAGGAGCATTTCTTTGAAATTACGGGGATTGCGAATTCGAATCTTCAATTTTTTATCTGTTGAAAGCAGAAAGGAATCGAATTATGAATGTGGCGACATATCTGAATTTTAAACACAACGCAAAAGAGGTCATTGATGCCTATAAAGAAATATTCAATGCGGAGGTCATTTGTGAGTATTTTTACGATGAGAATTTAACCCAGGATCAAGTGCTTATAGGCAAGGTTTATCACGCGGAGATGAAGCTTGGTGATATGAACCTTTACCTCTCAGATTTGGGTAAAGACCCTTCCTTTGATTCGCTGAAATTCGTCATTGAGTTTTCTGAAGAAAGCAAAGCCCACGAGTGTTTTGAAAAGCTTGCCCAGGAAGGCGTAGTACTCAGTGATTTTCAAAAGCTGCCAATAGGGCCAATGATTGCTCAAGTCCGGGATAAATTTGGGGTTATTTGGGATGTGGTGATCTGTTAGGGATAAACCCTGATTTGTAATAGTAGTCAGATTATTCACCTTTATTGTTTTAGGGTGACTTTTTTGGCTCTGGTTATAGAAATCGAATAGTATTTAATTCCCAATAATTTACTTCCTTATTACAATCCTCACAGTTCTAAATGTTATAATCATGAATTAAGTTTCCCAATTTGATCAGGAAGGTATTCATGAGGAATAAAAAACACAACAAAACAATCATCTCCACCGATAAAGCACCTAAAGCAATTGGTCCATACTCTGCAGGCGTCTCAACCGGTCACCTGGTTTTTACAGCCGGGCAACTTGGTATTGATCCTGCGTCAGGCAAAATGGTGGCAGGTGGCATCCAGGAGCAGACTCGGCAGGCATTGAACAATCTCAAGGCTGTCTTGGAAGCGGCAGGTACAGGATTGGAATGGGTTGTCAAAACAACTGTGTTTCTGCAGGATATCGGCGAATTTAAACAGATGAACGAGGTTTACGGTACTTTTTTCAAGGAGAAATGTCCCGCTCGTTCTGCCGTTCAGGTTGCAGCCCTGCCGCTGGGTGCAGTCGTTGAAATTGAAGCTGTTGCCCTTATACCAGACGATTAGTCCCTGCAAAGAAAAAAATGGATACGCAGCACATTTTAATTGTTGATGATGAGCCGAATATCGTTCAGCTTGTGAGCATGTATTTGACCAGGGAAAACTACCAGGTCAATTCAGCGGGGAACGGTCAGAAGGCATTGGAAATGATTGACACACACAAGCCAGACCTGGTCGTGCTGGATGTCATGCTGCCTTCAATGGATGGTTTCGATGTTTGCCGCCGCCTCAGAGCTGAGGAGAATAACGTCCCAATTATTATGGTCACAGCAAGGGATGATGATATAGACAAAATCCTCGGGCTTGAATTAGGTGCTGACGATTATCTGACAAAACCTTTCAACCCCCGGGAACTGGTCGCGCGGATCAGGGCAGTTCTGCGTCGGGAGGTGTCAGACAGGATTGATGCACAAAAACCTGTTCGCGTAGCCGATCTTGAGATTGATCTTGCCGGCCGTGTTGTGAAAATCAACGAAAAGCCGATTGCGTTAAGGACTCAGGAATTTGAGGTATTGCGGGTGTTGATTGAAAACAAAGGCATCGTCATGACACGCGAGCAGCTTTTGCGAAAAGCCTGGGGGTATGACTTCTATGGGCAGACTAGAACGGTGGATGTGCATATTGCACAGCTTCGTCGTAAGATAGCATCCAGTAAGGTGAAAATTGAAACTGTTACGGGGTTTGGATATAAACTGGTTGGATAATGTTTAATTCCCTGCGTTCTCGCCTGTGGTTGACCTATGCCCTCCTGATCGGATTGGTATTATGTGTTGTGGGTTCTGCGATTGTTGTGGTGGTTTACCGCGGCAATCTTCCCCTCCAACAGGCTGCCCTTTCGCTGCAAACTTTACGGGCAAATACACTGACAAGATTGCGCTCAGCAGGTGAAGTCAACCCTAAGACGCTTCAAGCTGTCCTCAGTCGAAGTTCAGAGCAACTACAGGGGCGGATCGTGATCCTGACAAGTCGGGGTAAAGTTCTGGCTGATTCACATAAAGATGAAGAAGTTAGTCTGCCTGATTTCGGCGATGGACCGCCCATGACGGAAATAGGTGCCCTTCCAAAATTCTATCGAGACAGCAAGGGTCGAGGATGGTACTACCTTATCGATTCGATTAGTGAGAATCGTCTGGTTTTTTATGCGATCAATCGGCCAAGGCTGCAAATTGTCAGTATTCTTCGTGACCAGTTCGTTGGACCACTCATCCAGGCAGGGATCATCGCTCTGATCGTTTCAATTATTCTTTCCTTGCTCATGTCGCGGTGGATCAGTACTCCCCTGAAACGAATCAGCCAGGAGGCGCGCCAGGTAGCTGACGGCCACGCTCATCCAATCCCACCAAAAGGCCCGGATGAAGTACGGCAGTTAGCTTATTCTTTTAACCGTATGGCATCTCAGGTTCAGTCAACGCAGCAATCCCAAAAGGATTTCATCGCCAACGTTTCCCACGAACTTAAAACGCCTTTGACCTCGATCCAGGGATTTGCTCAAGCCGTCCGGGATGGGACAGCGCTGTCTGAAGATGAATTACACCAGGCAGCAGACGTGATTGAGAGTGAAGCAAAGCGAATGGACCGTTTGATCCAGGATCTACTGACCTTAGAGCGGATGGATGCCGGGATCGTTCCTTTCGAGATGAACAAATTTGATGTAAATGATTTGCTGCGAGCTGCAGGACAAAAATTTTCATCTCGTGTTGATGAAGAAGAAATTGTTATAGAAGAACACATTACAGATGAGAATGCAATGGTCTTTGCAGATGCAGACCGCTTGATGCAGGTATTGGTTAACCTGATTGACAATGCGATCAAATTCACACCAAAGGGCGGCCGGATTACTCTTTCAAGCGAAATCACCAATAAGCATGTACTGATCCGAGTATCAGATACAGGTGTAGGAATTCCATCATCTGAACAGGAACGAATCTTTGAGCGGTTTTATCAGGTTGATAAAGCACGCCCAGGAGGTGAAAAGCGGGGGTATGGTTTGGGTTTGGCGATCAGCAAACAGATTGTTGAAACCCATCAAGGTTCCCTCTCAGTGACAAGCACAACTGGGGAAGGTAGTCGTTTTGTGGTAAAACTACCTCTACTTATTGAGTAGATGGAAGCTAAATGAACCCAACCGTATCTGTCATTGTCCCATGCCTAAATGAACGCACCACGATTCCCCTTCTGCTTGAAGGACTTTATAACCAAACCTATCCTCGTAGTTCAATGGAAATTGTGATTTCCGATGGCGGGTCGACTGATGGGACAAAAGATGTTATCACTGGTTGGCATACACAACACCAGGGTCTGGTTGTAAGGGTCGTTGATAACCCGGCACAGACCATTCCTACAGCATTAAATACTGCGATAAAAGCTTCCACAGGTGAGTTCATTGTGCGGTTGGATGCCCATTCCGAACCCAGCCAGGATTACGTGGAACGATCAGTGGATGCACTCATCAGTGGACAGGCGCAAAATGTGGGAGGTGTATGGGATATCAGACCGGGGAGCGAACACTGGATAGCACAATCCATCGCGGAAGCCGCCAGCCATCCGATTGGTGTTGGTGATGCATGGTATCGTTACAGCGACGTACCTGCCGAGGTCGATACGGTGCCCTTTGGCGCTTTCAAGCGGGAACTTCTTGCTAAGGTTGGCATGTTTGATGAAACCTTGCTCGCAAACGAAGATTATGAGTTCAATACACGTATTCGTCAGGCAGGAGGTACGGTTTGGCTGGATCCAGCGATCAGGTCGGTCTATTATGCAAGGTCAACTTTGAAAGCCCTGTCGAAACAATATTGGCGATATGGATTCTGGAAGCTGCAGATGCTGCGACGTTATCCTGATACGATCCGCTGGCGACAGGCCTTACCGCCAGCTTTTGTGGCCGGGTTGGTTTTCCTGATCCTGTTGGCTCCGTTCTTTAGCATTATATTCTGGTTATTGATTGGTTTGATTGGTCTGTACAGCCTGTTCTTGTTTATTGCCGGTTTGCAAATTGGACTTAAAGAAAAGAAAGGCTTCTATTTACTGGGCGTACCATTAGCCATAGCCTGCATGCATTTTTCGTGGGGGTCAGGTTTTCTTTGGGGAATATTAAACCCTCAAAATTGAATTACAGGTTAAAATGTAAGATATGGACTCACAAGCACCCCAAAAAAGATTGCGAATAGGCTCCCCGGAAAGACGCACGATCCTTTTTCTGGGTGATTTACTCATGGCATGCGCAGCATTATTCCTGGCGCTATATTTTTGGGCTGCGGGGGATACGTGGATGGAATTTTCACTTGAATTCATCATCCAGCGGCCTCCATTTTGGTTTTACTTACTGCCCTTTGTTTGGATGTTATTACTGGTTGAATTGTACGAAGTTCAACGCGCGAGCAACACTGAGGCAACTCTTAAGGGGATAACCGTTGCATTTGGAATCAGCTCTCTTATCTATCTGATCGTCTATTTTTCTTCCACACCCAAATCACTCCCTCGAAGAGGTGTATCAGTTTTTATTGTGTGTGCGGCCATATTGACACTGCTGTGGCGTTTGATCTATATCCGTTTGTTTACATCTGCCAATCTCTTGCGACGTGTACTGGTTGTTGGTGCAGGTAGGGCAGGAGAAACGATCGTGCAAGTGATCACTAAGCAGACCCCTCCACCTTACACAGTGGTAGGGCTTATTGACGATGATCCGGGCAAAAAAAATAAAAAATATAGTGGTTTCGATGTATTGGGCGACAGTCATTCATTATTGGATATTATTCGGGACGAACAAATTTCTGATCTGATACTGGCAATCAGTGGTGAAATCAAGGGGCACACTTACAGGTCGATTCTGACGGCGCAGGAGATGGGCGTTACATTAACACCCATGCCGAAAGTTTATGAAGATATTCTTGGCAGAGTTCCTATATTTTTGCTGGATTCAGAATGGATCGTACGATCATTTGTTGAAAAGACTGATATCGGCACGCTATATCAACTTGGCAGGCGTCTGCTTGATATCGTTGGCGGTTTGGCTGGTTTTTTCCTTATGATGATAGGCTTTCCGTTTATTAGCCTTGCCATCATACTTGAATCTGGATTTCCGATCTTTTTCAGGCAAGAGCGTCTTGGCCGCGGAGGCCAGCCATATAAGATCATCAAATTCCGAACCATGGAAAAAGATGCAGAGAAAGATGGCGTGGTGAGGATGGCAGAAGAGAACGACGAGCGTGTGACCAAAGTCGGCTGGCTGTTAAGAAAAACGCACCTTGATGAGTTTCCCCAGTTCATTAACGTCCTGCGCGGCGAAATGAGCCTGGTTGGGCCACGAGCGGAGCGACCTGAGCTGGTCGAGTTCTTCCAAAAACAAATCCCATTCTATCGGGCACGGCTGTTGGTAAAACCGGGGATTTCAGGATGGGCTCAGATCAATTATGGTTATGCCGGCACAGTCAAAGAAACCGCTGTCAAATTGGAATACGATTTGTTTTATATTGAGCATCGAAACATAATCATGGACATCTCAATCGTTCTGAGGACTTTGGGAACGGTCCTTGGTTTCAAAGGTCAATAATTCCCCGGGTTAATTTATAAATGAAAATTTTCAGGAAAAGAATTCGAAATCGATACCTTCTGATCGGGGATATTATTCTGAGTCTGATATCCGTATTGGGTAGTTATATTATCCGGTTGGAATTGATTAATATGTTCCCCACATATGTTCCTTCATTACTCTGGATGCTGGGGATTGCCGCTGTCATCAGACCGGTAGTGTATTATTTCTTTGGTATTTATCTTCGCCTTTGGCGGTATGCAAGCATCAGGGAACTCTTACTGATCCTTTCTGCAGTTACGACAGCTTCGATCGTCATTGCAGGAATAATGCTTGGGTTGTTCCTTTCAAAAGTCTTTCCTGGATTCCCAAGGTCAGTTCTAATCATTGATTGGTTATTATCAATTATGTTTGCAGGTGGACTGCGCTTTATTTTCCGGTTGCTGGCAGAAAACCCATCCCTGGCAAATAAAGGCAGAATGATTAAATCAAGGCGGAAAACGCAGGTGCTTGTCATTGGAGCAGGTGATGCCGGTGCGATGGTCGTGCGTGAATTACAAAAAAATCCGCAGCTGAACATGGCCCCAATCGGATTTCTTGATGATGACCTGGAAAAGAAAGACAGCAAGATCCATGGCGTGCCTGTGCTGGCGTCATTGGATCAAATTTACAATATCCTTGAACTGTATAATGTGGATGAGGTGATCATTGCCATACCCAGCGCAGCAGGAAAAACACTACGCAAGGTGACAGAAGTTTGTCAGCGAAGGGGTGTCGCCTTCCGTACGATGCCTGGTTTATATGAATTACTGGGTGGGGATGTTAGTGTCAGTCGTTTACGGGAAGTGGATATCTTTGACCTTCTCAGGCGGGAACCCGTCAGCATGCATACTGGCGCACTGGGAGAATCACTTGAGGATCGGGTTGTGATGGTCACAGGTGCAGGCGGGTCGATCGGCAGTGAGCTTTGCAGGCAAATTGCACGTCTGAATCCAGGAAAATTGTTGATGTTAGGTCATGGAGAGAACAGCATTTTCAGTGCATTGCTATCCCTCAGAGAAAGGTTTCCCTCACTGGAGATCATTCCCTTGATAGCAGATGTTCGTGACAACCCTCGTATATCTGTGATCTTTGATCGCTGGAAACCTGAAATCATCTTTCATACCGCAGCCCATAAACATGTGCCTTTGATGGAAAGCAATACAGAAGAAGCTGTCACCAATAACATTCTCGGGACGCATAACATCGTCAAGACAGCAATAGCCTCGAACGTTGAACGGTTGGTGATGATATCAACAGATAAGGCAATTCGACCGGTCAGCGTGATGGGTGCGACGAAGCGTATTGCAGAAATGCTTGTTCTGGATGCTGCAAAACAGCATGGATGTGCATTCACTGTCGTCCGGTTTGGCAATGTGCTCGGCAGCCGGGGTAGTGTCGTCCCGCGTTTAAGCGACAGATTGCGGCCGGTGGGCCTGTAACGGTAACTCACCCTGAGATGAAGCGTTATTTTATGACCATTCCTGAAGCAGTACACCTTGTTTTGCAGGCCTCAACGATGAGTCAGGGAGGGGAGAATTACATACTCGATATGGGAGAGCCGGTAAGGATCCTGGACCTGGCAGAAGACCTGATCCGTCTTTCAGGTTTAGAACCGGGAAAGGATATCGAGATTGTCTTTTCCGGTATCAGGCCAGGTGAAAAGCTCAGCGAAGACCTATGGGATAAGGGATTTGCCTATTCTCCAACATCCCATCCGGATATTCACCAGGTGGACAGCGAGGAAATCATGTCTTCAGAGGACCTTCACATGATGGTGAATGATTTAGTCCAGCTGGCTCGAGAGGGTAAAAGCGAGGATATCCTTCATCTGCTCAGTGAAACGATCCCGGGCGCTTCAATCCATACCCATGAGACTGATCTGGACCGAATTGAATAATTTCAAGATTGTAAACGTGGGAATTGTCTATTAACAAAGGCAGCTTATTCACGTAATCTCTCCAATAGGAGTGTATGGCAGATTTGACAGCGGGTGAATGGGAACAATTCACCGAAACCGATCCAACAACGCATCTCTTACAAACCGCTACCTGGGGTGAATTGAAAGCAGGGTTTGACTGGTCTCCCAGGTTTATTCGTGTTGGTCAGATCGGGGCGATGGTCTTGTTTCGCCGCTTGCCTTTGGGGATGAGTGTGGCATATATCCCGCGTGGACCTGTTGGATCAGGAAGCTGGATTGAACTATGGCCTGCTGTGGATGAGCTTTGCCGGCAGGAAAAAGCCGTTTTTCTGCGAGTTGAGCCAAATTTATGGGAGCCAGCGCCTGCTGAGACGATCGATCAACAACTGCCAGGATTTGTGTCTACCAGTGCGACGATCCAGCCCCCACGTTCGATATTTATTGATCTTGAACCATCTGAAGAGGAAATCCTCAACCGGATGAAATCAAAAACCCGGTACAACATCAGATTGGCAAAACGAAAGGGTGTGGAGGTCAGCCAATCCACAGATATTGAAGCGTTCCATCGCATGAGCCTGACCACTGGGGCGCGGGATGAGTTTGGTGTTCACAGCCTGGCTTATTATCAGCGTGCATATGAACTTTTCTCGCCCAAGGGTGCTTGTGCTTTGTATCTGGCTTATTATGAGGGACAGCCCCTGTCAGGTTTGATGGTCTTTGCTCACGGTGAAACTGCCTGGTATTTCTACGGTGCTTCTACCAACCAGGAACGCAACCGCATGCCGACTTACCTGCTGCAGTGGGAAGCGATCCGCTGGGCAAAGCAAAAAGGATGCAAGGTTTATGATATGTGGGGGATTCCGGATTTCCCGGAGGACGAACTGGAAGATCAATTCATGACCCGTTCTGATGGCCTGTGGGGTGTATACCGCTTCAAGCGTGGTTTTAGCGGGAAGATTTGCAGGACGATTGGTGCATGGGATCGTGTATACCGTCCATTATCCTACATGTTGTATGAATTAATGACCCATCGAAATAAACCCTCAGCCGCATAATTTCACAGGAGATTAATTTTTGGAAACCGCCGATATCAAGAACCCGGCACAATGGAATAGTTTGATTGAGAATCTTCCTGGTGCGCATGCGCTCCAGACCCGGCAGTGGGGAGAGGTCAAGAAGCAGTATGGCTGGGATGTTCATCCCCTGATATGGCGTGATGAAGAAGCAAATATTGTCGCTGCTGCGCTGGTTTTGGAACGCAAGCTTTCAATGAAGTTGCTTCCTTTTCAACCTAGTTTCATTTACATCCCAAGGGGACCTTTGTTGGATTGGTCAGATGCTGGTTTGGTTGAGCGGGTTTTGAGCGATTTGAAGCACTTTGCAGAAGATCAGGGGGCATTCTTCCTGAAAATTGACCCTGCACTGCCTCTTGGATATGGTGTGCCGGGAGAAGAAGGGGCAGAGGAAAATCATAATGGTCAGCGTGTGAAAAATAAGCTTGAATCAAGCGGATGGCATTTCTCTGCTGAACAGATCCAATTTAGAAACACCGTGGAAGTGGACCTTCGTCAGGATGAAGATGAGCTGCTAAAACGTATGAAATCAAAAACACGCTATAATATCCGTCTTGCTGAAAGAAGAGGGGTGACCGTCCGGTCAGGTGATGCCAGCGACATAGATCTCCTGTATCAAATGTACGCGCACACTGCGGTGCGTGATGACTTCCTGATACGTGATCAGGCTTATTACCAAACTGTTTGGCAGACTTTCTTTGAATCTGGCCTGGCACAACCTCTCATCGCAGAGGTGGAAAACACACCTGTTGGCGCTGTGGTGATATTCAAATTCGCCGGCTGCGCCTGGTATTTCTATGGGATGTCGCAGGATGAGCATCGTGAAAAGATGTTCAACCATCGCCTGCAATGGGAAGCGATGCGACATGCCAGGGAATCAGGATGCCATACCTATGATATGTGGGGAGCGCCTGAAGTCTATAATGAAACTGATTCTCTCTGGGGGGTATACCGTTTCAAAGATGGTTTTGGCGGTCGAGTTGTGCGATCGCTTGGCGCGTGGGATTACCCAATCCAACCGTTGATCTATTGGCTGTACAGCCGGATCCTGCCCAGGATCCTCAACTGGATGCGCCGGAGAGGGAAATCTGAAACCAAAAGGAGTATGCAAATATGAAGCCACGATTGCATTTTGCTCACTTGCCCACGGCTGTTGAACCCATGCCGAGGGCAGCAGCATTACTAAAAGGCCCACGCCTTTTGGTGAAGCGGGATGATCAAACCGGGCTGGCGTTTGGCGGGAATAAAACACGCAAGCTGGAATACCTGCTTGCAGAACGCGCGCCAGTTGGGTGCTGAAACGATCATCAGCGCTGGGGCTGTGCAGTCCAATCACTGCCGTCAAACGGTGGCAGCAGCTTCGCGGTTCGGGTTTGACTGTATTCTGGTCCTGTTTGGCGACCCGCCTGAGAAGCCTGCTGGAAATCACCTTCTGCATTACCTGTTAGGGGCAGAGGTTGTGTACACCTCACGTGAAGAAATCGAAAATAAGCTGGAGGAAACTTTTCAAAAGGCACAATCGGCTGGTAGAAAGCCCTATCTGATACCCTACGGTGGTTCTAACCCGACGGGTGCATTGGGATACGTCAATGCCATGCTGGAGCTTGCTCAACAAAGTATTGCCCCGGACTGGATCGTTTTTCCAAGCTCTTCAGCCGGGACCCAGGCAGGGATGCTGGTCGGCGCACGGAAGAGCGGCTTTGGCGGGAACATTTTGGGCATCAGCGTGGATGAACCTGCAGATATTCTCAAAGAGCGGGTGGCTGTCCTGGCAACGAAAACCGCAGCTTTTATCGGGGAGGATTGGAAGTTCTCATCTGATGATGTTCTGGTAAACGATGACTATTGTGGCGCGGGATACGGCGTAATGGGCGATCAGGAAGTTGAGGCGATCCGACTGTTTGCAGAACGGGAAGGGCTTTTGCTTGACCCTGTATACACCGGGAGGGCAGCAGCCGGGATGATTGATCTGATCAGGAAGGGTTATTTTGAACCATCAGAGACGGTTATGTTCTGGCATACGGGCGGGGGACCGGCGCTGTTTGCGGAGAAATATCAGAACAGGTTATTGGATAAGGCGTGAAATTGTGAATGGTGAATCGTGAGTTGGGAATGGTAGCGATGCGATAGAACCCCGTTGAGAAGGGTATAGAAATAAAGAGACGACCTTCAAGGTCGTCTCTGTGTTTGATTTACATACGAAAGGGAGATTACAAACCTGCAGCGTCCCTTAACAGGTCAGCTTTATTCGTCTTTTCCCAGGTCAGATCCAGGTCATCACGGCCGAAGTGTCCGTATGCTGCAACCTGCTGATAGATCGGGCGGCGCAGGTCAAGATCGCTGATGATCGCGCCGGGACGAAGGTCAAAATGTGTGTCGATCAGGTCTGCAATCCGGGATCCATCGATCTTCCCGGTGCCAAAAGTTTCCACGTTGATGGAAAGCGGCCTGGCAACGCCAATAGCGTAAGCAACCTGGATTTCACAGCGATCCGCCAGTCCAGCAGCAACCACATTCTTGGCTGCCCAGCGAGCCGCATAAGCACCGGAGCGGTCCACTTTCGTCGGATCTTTCCCGCTGAAGCAGCCGCCGCCATGCCGGCCCATACCACCGTAGGTATCCACGATGATCTTGCGTCCGGTCACACCGGCATCACCCATGGGGCCACCGACGACAAACCGACCGGTTGGGTTGACGAACACGATCAGGTCATCATCAACCAGTTCACTGGGCAGAACGGGCTTGATGATCTCTTCAATCACACCTTCTCTAATCTGGTCTTGAGTAACATCGGGGCTGTGCTGGGTGCTGATCAGCACGGTATGGATGCGTTTTGGTTTGCCGTATTCGTACTCGACGGTCACCTGGCTTTTCCCATCCGGGCGGAGGAAATCCAGATCGTTGGCACGCCGTGCTTCTGCCAATCGCCGGGTCAATTTGTGAGCGTAATAGATTGGCATGGGCATCAGCACGTCTGTTTCTGTGCAGGCATAACCAAACATCATACCCTGATCGCCTGCCCCGACTGCTTCGATCTCTTCCTCGGTCATCTGGCCTTCTTTGGCTTCCTTGGCTTTATCCACCCCCCGGGCGATATCCGGTGATTGATTTGCCAGGGCAACCATCACACCGCAAGTGTTACCGTCAAAACCTTTCTCGCTGCTGTCGTAACCGATCCCGGTGACCACGTCGCGGACCAGCTTGTCGAAGTCTGCGAACCCTTTTGTTGTTATTTCGCCAAGAGCCATGATAAAACCGGTCTTTGTTGCACATTCGCAAGCCACCCGGGAATGTGGGTCCTGCGCTATCAGTGCATCCAGGACGGCATCGCTGACCTGGTCGCAGACCTTATCAGGGTGACCTTCAGTGACCGATTCTGAAGTGAACAGGTACTTTGGTAATTGCATAAATGTTAACGTCATCGTGAGAACCTCCGTGTCTCAATTTAAGATAAACGCCCCTCTAGCTCGTGCGAGAGGGGCGTGTAATGTTGTGGTTTCCCTCTCATCTACCAGAAAAAATCGTTCTGCCGGAATTGGCACCATAAAAATTTTATTTTTGGTTGCCGAGGTATCATCGGGCCGGTCCCTCCACCTCTCTGGATAAGAGTGCCGCTTGGGGCTATTCAATTTGTTACGCTGGCATTATAGCACCAAATAAATAATTTGTAAAACACTGACCTTCAATCGGTGTTAGGGCAAAGTAGTAATGTCCTATTCTAGCAAAGTTAAAATGTCCTATTGGAGGTGAAAGGACATGCTGGAAAAGAGGACGCTAACAATGAGCATCAAAGAGATCAAACGATGTGAAATAATGAAGATGGCAAATGAGAAGCAGATCACGCAACGAGAGGGAGCAATACGTATTGACATAAGTGAACGACACTTTCGCCGTCTGCTATACAACTATCGAAAGAAAGAAGCAGAGGGGATCATATCCGGTCATCGAGGGAAAGTAAGCGGCAATCGGATGTCAAAAGAAAAAAACGAAAAGATTCTGAAAAAGCTGACAGAAACGTATCAAGGATTTGGACCGACCCTGGCCAGTGAAAAGCTCCTCGAGCGGGATGGGATCAAGGTTAGTAAAGAGACAGTTCGACAAATGATGATTAGAGCCGGGATGCATCAACCCAAGATGCGCAGGAAGGACAAAGTACATCCCTTGAGAGAGCGGCGGAAACGGCGAGGAGAGCTGGTGCAAATTGACGGATCCTATCATGCCTGGCTGGAAGAGAGGGCAGAAAAAGCCTGCTTGCTGCTATTTGTGGATGATGCCACCAGTGAAATCCTGGCAGCTGAATTTGTAGAACATGAAAGCTATTTGACCTATGCTGCCCTTTGCAAGCGTTATTTCCGCCAATATGGCCTGCCAGAAGCCTTCTATGCGGATCGTTTCAGTATTTTCCGGGTCAATCACACCAATGTGACCACCACAGAGGCACAAACCATGTTCGAACGAGCGATGCAGGCATTGGGGATTGAGTTGATTTGCGCTTCTTCTCCACAAGCCAAAGGACGCATTGAAAGAGCTAATCAAACACTACAGGATCGCCTGGTAAAGGAAATGCGACTGGCTGGGATTAGTGACTACCAAAATGCAAATATCTTTCTTGCCCAGTACCTCCCGATCTATAATCAGAAGTTTGCTGTCCAACCCGCCAGCTCCATTGATAGCCATGAACCACTCCGAGCTGAAAATGATCTTGAGTTGATTTTCACAAGACGTTACAAACGGAAGCTGTCCAAGGATCTGCAATTTCAGTATGACCGGGTCATTTATCAAATCCAAACGGACAGACCCGCCTATGCACTTCAGGGAAGGGAGGTGACGATCTGTGTCCATCAAAACAGGAAGTTCGTTGTCTTGTTAAATCAATCCCCTCTCAAGTTCAAAAGATTCATCCGTCAACCCAAACGAAATGCATTGGCCTCCTCAAAGGATATTGAACGAGGTGTTCATAAACCTGCTTCTGATCATCCCTGGAGAAATTATGGTCATCGGATAAATGGACAACCTGTTCAATCACCTAATTAGGACATATCTACTTTGCTACAGAGTAGGACATCTTTAACTTTGCCTTGACAACACTGACCTTCAATCGGGGTTGTAAGAAGATTATGATACCAATCATATTGATTGTGAACACATTTCTGGTCAGAAATTATTTGCATTTAGATAAATTCTTTGAGATTGCTGTGTTCACACTGCTCATGATGCCGTCACCATTTATCGTACCATTATATGCAGATGAAAACCTGGATGCAGAGGAGAGGAGCTATATAAACAATGTTCTGGCAATCCATCCGGTGATTTCAGTATCTTAGTTTATTTTTGTTTTATATTCAAATCTTCTGCGTAGTATCGGTATCGGATTTGAGATTCAAATACTATCCCATAATGGATGATACGACGAAGGTCTGGTGTTTATTCAACAACCAGCATATCAAACAGAATGCCGATCATAGGTCTTTCAAAATAGGATTCGCTGTATTGGAAATCACTTTCAGAAAAATCAGTGTTTTCAAGATCGCCTAGCTGGATGCCAATCGTGTGGCCTGAAACAAGCGGCTCTTCGAGGATGAAGTTGAATACACCATCATTGTCTATCAGCGTTTCGCTCATAACGAGACCAACCTCAGAGACATCGACTAATTTGATCGGAACGCCTGCAGGCCCAGTGCCGGTCACAAATTCATCGGCTGCTTTCACAGGTGAATCGAAACTGAATTCCGGACCCTGTGGATAAGCTGGCTCATTCTCGCTGATGGGGTAGCCTGATTCTTCCTCAGTATCTTGCTGTGTGATCGGATAGCTGCTCTCGCCTTCCTGAACCGGATACGATGCAGGTTCCGGGGAGGAAGTATGCACGGCTGATTCTTTCCCTCCGCAGCTGACCAGGAAAACTATGATGACCAATATCAATATAAACATGTGTTTATTATTCATTGTTTCTCTTTTCTATCATTCTCTCATTTTATTAGTATGTTAGTTTCACACTAATCTATTTTAACCATTTTGTTAAATCTCGGTGAATCAATTTTTCTAAACTCTTAATATCATCATAATATGTATTCATAAGTTCTGCCCTGATATCTTGGGGCATTACTCGTTTTTCTAAATTCGGTCCACGCATCTTTTCCATCACATTGCGGCGAAGCGTTTCGGGAAATAACTTACGGCTGATCCTTTTGATCGGATTGTCCTTCTGGAATAATCGATTCATGAATTCATGGAATCTCGGATTCTTGGGAAAACCTGATACATTGGGGCGTGATCTGATATCAGGTTTAAATGCTTGATCTATCTCAAGGAATGTGAAGATATCCTCGATGAGGGCGAGTGGATTTGAAACCAGGTCATCGTATAAGACGACTTTGACCTTGTCTGGATCAAAGATTTCATGATATCGGGTAAGCTGTTTGAAATAAAAGCCTGCATTTTTATAGTGCCATAAAATCCCCCAACCCGCATCAATGCGTTCCTGCTCCAATTTCAGGGCGGCTTTGAACGATCCTGCAGGTTCTCGCCAATCTCTGATCGCATGCATATAAGAAGAATAAGCGCGGTCTACAGGATTTCTAAGGATGGCCAACATTCTTACACCAGGGAGGGTTTCTTTGATCCTATCCGCTGTGCCAGGCCAATAGAGATACATGGGAGAGGCTTCGCCGATGATTTTCTGGGATTTAACATCAGAAAAATGCCCCTGGTATTCTTCAAGAGTCGTAACCCCTCTGTGAATATGATCCTCAGATAAATTCTCGAGGTAGGGACCGGAATAAGAAAAATAACGCAGCTCCTTGGGAGTGGACATGAAGATTTCGGGATGCTGCTTGATATAGGCATATATCGCAGTCGTACCGGATTTGGCTGCGCCGATGATTAAAAAATTCGGGAGGGTCATGACCAGATTCTACCCTTGATTCATTTCTTCATTGTCAAATTAATCAGGACAAACTGCCATTTTTCGTATGAATTCTATTGAATGCGTGACTGATGATCCCTAATCTTCTATGGACGAGTACAGCCATGATGATCTGAGCAACCGTTAACGAAATAGCAGAGGAAACTGCCCCCCCTAAGATACCCCAGGAGGGTGTGGCTATAAGCGTGAAAATAATATTGATCAAAGATGATACACCAATTACTTTCATGACATCATTTTCATGTCCGGTCATATTCAATAGATAGGCAACTGAACCGACCAGGGAATTGATCAATTGCCCAATCAACATGATCAAGATGGAAGGATATGCTTCGACAAGATCCGGACCGAAAACAAATGAAAGCAGCTGTTTTCCGAAAATAATGAAAATTACAGTCATGGCTATATTGAACGCAAGCACCAATCGAGTGCTGATAGTGACCAAACGCTGTAGAGCCTGTTTTTTCCCCTGTACATAAAGCGATGCAAATTGCGGTGCCAAAGTGGCGTTATTTGCTTGAAGGGCCAGTCCTGCAAGGGCGGCAGAGCTGACTGCGACCTGGAAAGTACCGATCTGTCCTGCGCTGACAAATAAACCCATCAGCAATATCGAAATTCGAGTCTTCACCATATTGAGACCGCTTGACAAAGCAAGCGGCAATGCGCTTGAAAGCCATTGACGACTTCGAATGATTGGTTTTGCGGTTCGGATAAAATACGGGGTATTTCGAAAAAGGAATACGATACTTACCACAAAAGCGACCACAGTTGCCAATGAACGCATAGCCATAGACGAAGACGCCGTTAACTGGTCTGGTGTGATGAAATATAAGATAATATAAAGGACAGCGAATAGACCCGGGAGAACCACTAAATCCGGTATTTGCCCTCGGATAACATGTTTCTGCCCACGTAAGGCTGCACTGGTTAGGTGGATAATAGCCTGAAAAGGCATCAGGCTTAGCGCCCAGAGGAACGTCATAATTTCCATACGGCTGAACAAGTGAACAACCCGGATCATAGCAACGCTGCTGATGATAATCAGAATGGCACAAATCAAAAGGGTTATTCTCAAGGACCAGCGCCACACACCAGCGATTAGTCCTGGATTGTCTTTTGACATGACCTGAGCTGTTTCCCGGACAATTAAATTCGAGAGGCCAAATTCTGCTGGAATGATCAGCACAAAGATGAGCGAGAGAACATAACTGTAAATTCCGAATTCTTCTTTACCCAGGAAGCGCACCAGCAACACGCCGGAAATCAGGACAAGAAATTTATTCGTGAAATTGATCAGCACGCTTCCCAACCCGCCTTTTAGTAACTGCCCCCTGGAAGTATCACTATTATACAGGTTGAAAAGTTCTTTACTTAGCGTCTTGATTTTGTTTCTTAAGCGACTTAAGCATGGGTTAGTTTTCGCTGGAATCAGAGGATTAAAGTCTCATGTTTGGTGGATAGCTAATGTATTATCATGCAGTTTTCTAAATGACACTGGCGGCAATTTAAAGTTGTCCGGCAATATATTTATGTCAAATATCGCCTCTGATTTGTCTTCACAAATAAGTGTTCTCGAGAGGACCTGTTTTCCATTCAGGTCATAATGGATCATCTCGTTATTATCACCAATCAATAACGAATGATCAGGCAGTTGTCTTGCTCCACGCAAAAAAGTTCTTCCGATTTTGGTCGAAGAATATACCTGATCCGTTTCAGGGTTGAAGTGAAGGATTTCTCCTGAGGAGGTGTTCAGATATACGGCTGACTTATCGTGAAGAAGCCTTATACTGTGAACTCGGGAAGCGGCATCCCATCAATTTCACACTGCTGACTTGCCGTCCATCTTGCTTAATTCTGCATATTAAACTGATGGATTCATTGAATGATATTGGCAGTGCCTCAAAGGGGCGGTGAGAGTCACCTCTTTTTCTCGCTAAGATATTTTGATAAATTTTAGGTACAGTTCTTGTAAGAGGGAATTTCTTCAGGCAATTATTGATTTCATGCAATTTGCGGTCTTTGATCACCCGGAATAATCCGCAGGAGACGAGCAGGTCTCCATTGTTTAGGAAAGCCAGGCTGTTGATGTGCAGGGAATCAGTGATAGCCATATCATGAGTACGTGGGTCACGAAAATCCCATTGTCCCTTATGAATTTCATGTTTGGTGAGTAGGGGTTTTATCTTATGTGAGGTACGCGATTTGACAGGCATGGAATCTCGAAGATCATAATAATCAATGATATTCCCGCTGAAATCCAGACATATTAGTAGATCGTTCCTTGAACTTGTCACCCAAACAGCGTCATTTTTAAGCTTAATATCATGAATACCGGTACAACTTGGATGCCACATGTAAGTGATCGGATTCCACTTGTGATCATATACAAAAACAGTTGATGCATTGGCGATTGCGATGTGATGACCTTCAATACTGATCCCCTTAAGTCCCCTAAACCCACCTCGAGGATTGGGGTCAGCCTTTCGATGGGGGGGTTCAATGATCTCGCATTGCCGGATTATCTTTCCCCTGTCATGATCATAGACGAACAGATGACCAGATGGTTGATCATGAGGTTTATGTCTGCAGGAGGTTGAAATTAAGATTTCGCGACATGGTTTTTCCAGAATGATAAAAGCTACGAGCATTTTATTTGTAATTCTATGAGGTGCGCAGCATCAATCATTACAATACATAGTATTACCCTAATTCTACAATAGGAATAGGGTCAAAACAAAAAGAAACTACGGGTTTCAACGTAGTTTCTTTTTTTGATAGGTTAATTTAGTGGGAAATTTCTAGGGGACAGGATCTACATTGACGCCTTCATAGCGGCTGATGTCATGGGTGCCGCCGGGTGTATTTTCTGTCACCATGATAACGATAGGCTTATCGTCATCCGACCATGTCTTGATGCTGAATTGTTTGCCAGAAAGCCAGCCAAAAGTGCTGCAGTCCCCACCAACTATGTCAAACTGAGTGGCACCATTGACTGATACCCAGTTGGTTTCTGCCGCGCCTCCTGGTGGCACCATGTCTTTTGTAACCATGGTACATACTTCTCCAGTGCCATATTCATTGTATTCGATGTAAATGTAATCAGGGTTATCGCCAACATTTTGGACAGTTGCGCCACCTGTAAAGATGCCATAGAATTCCTTGACCATGGGGGCGAAAGCAAGTTCAGTTGCCAGTGCATCCGGGAAGGCCGGTACTTTTAACTTTCGCCTGCCCAGGGAAACCGCTTTAAGTCTTGGCATCATTGCTGGAGCCAATAAGTGGCTGTCCATTGGTGCATTCGATCACAGCTGCTGCCATTGTGCCATTGGGTAAGCCGCCCAGGTTGTTATTCCACTTGCTGAAGTTGTAGTTCTCACCAGCGGGGATCGTGGCAGAGTCTGTGTAGACATCACCTTTAGAAACACCAGAGGGAGCATTGTTACCCAGTTTGGTGACGGTGAGTGTGATTGTCACATTAGCCGAACTGCCTCCAGCATTTTGTACTGCTGCACCTGCAACACCACATCCGCTGCTCCCGCAGAAATTATTCTTTACTGAGGGAACATAGATGATCTCACTCATATCCTGGGGGGTTGAGAGGCGGATTGCCTGGACGAAGGTTGCCGGTGTTCCTGAGTGTGCGTGTTCAACGAGAACGCCTGCGACTGGGGCACTGGCTGTGACGATCGCAGAGCCATAGCAAGGTGAGGTATTCGTGTCGTAGCCGCAGCCTGTGCTTGGGATTCCAGCACCGGCAGGATCAAACATGAATGAGCGATTGGCTGAAATTGTTTCACTAACGACGTACACACTGCCATCTGCCATGGCATAGGTGACATCCACATCGGCATCTGCGCCTGCAGCCTGGATGTACATGGTTGTTGTCGCGCCAGAATAGTTATGTTTGATTGTTGGCGCATACAGTTCCTGGGCTAACATTTCTGAGCTGACACCAGGATATGTTGCGGATGCTTTGCCAGCACCGCCAACGCTGCCATTGCTGTAGTTCGCTAATTGGGAAACGCTGGCCGATGGGACGCTGGCGCTGATGACGACTGACCCTTCAAATCCACCGGGTAAGCTGCTCTGGAAACCAATCACGGGCCCACCTGGATAGTCAGGTGATTGACCGGGATCATAGACAAGAGCTGTGGCTGGGTCAAAATCAAACAGGTCGCTTGCGATCGGGGCTCCTGTGCCCATATCATAAGCTTCCATTGAGACAGACCCAGGTGTGTTTGAGATGTTTTGGATCGCTAAGGCTGACCACCAACCTGAGCCAGGCAGGGCTGCAAGACCGGTTCCCACGATGGCCAAAACAAGCAACAAGCTGATAATTACTGCAAACGTAACTTTCTTCATAATTGTTCCTCCATATAGTATGAGTTTTATCTAGTATGACTTCTATCAAGTTGCGTATTATTTTTCCATAGTATATTTGGGTTAATCGCGGTAGATTCTGGGGTTATTTACTAATCAACTTGCCGGAATTATTGATGTGAATATTTTTTCTCTTTACTGGAATAGAGCTGTAATGGGAAGGAGTTCATATCAATGTAAAAAAAGAAACTACGGTGAAAGCCGTAGTTTCTTTTCTTGATAGATTAGTTGTTTGAGAAATTTCTAGTCTATGGGCTCGACATTCACACCTTCGTAGCGGCTGATGTCATGCGTGCCGCCGGGCGTGTTTTCTGTCACCATGATGACGATAGGCTCGCCGGCGTCTGAGTAAGCTAGCACACTGAATTGTTTGCCTGATAACCAGGAGAAGCTTCCACAGTCACCATAAGCTATATCAAATTGCGTGGCACCGTTGACTGAAACCCAGTTGGTTTCCGCTGCGCCTCCCGGTGGCACTGGATCTTTGGTCACCAAGCCGCACATGTCACCGGAACCATATTCAAAGTATAAAATGTAAATGTAATCAGGGTTGTCACCCACATTCTGGACTGTTGCACCACCGGTGAAGATACCTTCAAATTCTTTGACTTTGGGGGCGTAAGCCAGTTTGGTTGCCAGTGCATCCGGGAAGGCTGAGCATTTAACTTTCGCCTGCCCAGGGAAACCGCTTTGAGTCTTGGCATCATTGCTGGAGCCAATAAGTGGCTGGCCGTTGGTGCATTCGATCACGGCTGCTGCCATTGTGCCATTGGGTAAGCCGCCCAGGTTATTGTTCCACTTGCTGAAGTTGTAGTTCTCACCAGCGGGGATTGTGGCAGAGTTTGTGTAAACATCACCTTTAGAAACACCAGAAGGAGCATTACTGCCCAATTTGGTGACTGTGAGTGTGATGGTCACATTTGCAGCACTTGTTCCAGCATTCTGTACCGCTGCACCTGCAACACCACATCCGCTGCTCCCACAGAAATTATTTTTCACTGAGGGAACATAGATGATCTCGCTCATATCCTGGGGGGTTGAGAGGCGGATCGCCTGGACGAAGGTCGCTGGTGATCCGGAATGGGCATGCTCAACGAGAACACCTGCGACCGGTGCGCTGGCTTCGACGATTGCAGAGCCATAGCAGGGTGAGGTATTGGTGTCGTAGCCGCAACCTGTGCTTGGGATACCAGCACCGGCAGGATCGAACATAAATGAACGATTGGCTGTGACTGTTTCACTAACGACATACACACTGCCATCTGCCATGGCATAGGTGACATCCACATCGGCGTCAGCACCCGCAGCCTGGATGTACAAGGTTGTTGTTGCGCCGGAATAATTACGTTTAATGGTTGGGGCATACAGTTCCTGGGCTAACATTTCTGAGCTGACACCAGGATACGTCGCGGATGCTTTGCCAGCACCGCCAACGCTGCCATTGCTGTAGTTAGCCAATTGTGAAACACTGGCTGATGGGACACTGGCGCTGATGACGACTGACCCTTCAAATCCACTGGGAAGGCTGCTCTGGAAACCAATCACGGGTCCACCTGGATAGTCAGGTGTCAGACCCGGATCATAGACAAGGGCTGTGGCTGGGTCAAAATCAAACAGGTCGCTTGCGATCGGGGCTCCAGTGCCCATGTCATAAGCTTCCATTGAAACGGAGCCAGGTGTGTTTGAGATGTTTTGGATCGCTAAGGATGACCACCAGCCTGAGCCGGGCAATGCTGCAAAGCCGGTGCCCACAATGGCCAAAACAAGCAATAAGCTGATAATTACTGCAAACGTTACTTTCTTCATAATTGTTCCTCCATATAGTATGAGTTTTATCTAGTATGACTTTATCAATTCTTTTGGGTTTTTTCCATAGTATGTTTGGGTTAACTGATGGTTAATTTTTGGATATTCAGATATTCAACTTTGTTCAGGTAATTTTTTCTGTCAATCCCTGCATTAAACCCCTCATAGCATCTTTGAATGGTCCCCTATTTCCGCCACTTTGTTTACCAGTGATAACTGACCAAAACGCATATAAGAACGCATAACATATGAGAAATACCAGGTGCAGCGCATTGCTGGCGTGCTTACGGTAAAGCAGCATTTTACTGCGGTTCCAGTGGAATGCCGTCCAGGTAGTATTAGCTGTAGAACCGACTTTATGCCATACATAAGCATTGGGAACAAAGACAAATTTATAGCCAAATTTTTTAACACGTTCACAAAAATCCATTTCTTCATGGTATACAAAGAAATCCGTGTCAAAACCACCAGTTTTTCTTAGCACTTCACTTTTAATCAACATTGAAGCTGCCCAGATATAATCCACTTCACGCAGCTGGCTGTTTTCCGGATGATCTTTCTCATGCCGGTGTTCGTTTTTTGTGCCAAAGATCAAAGGCTGAGAATCAACACCCGCATACCAGATCTCATCAGGTGGGTCGTAATAGTAGATCTTTGGGCTGATCACACCGATGTCAGGTTCCGATTCCCCAACATCCAATAGGGGTTGGATGAAATTTGCATCCACGATCGTATCTGAATCCTGCCGCAACACGTAGTCTGCACCGTGTTCAATTGCAAAAACGAATCCGATATTGGCAGCTCCTGTTGCCCCTAAATTCTTATCAAGGGGGATGAGATGCGCATCAGGATATTTTTCTCCCACGTTGACGACCGTATCATCCTGGGAATGGTTATCGACAATCACAACCTGCTCAGGAACGATGCCAGCAGAGACGAGGGAATCCAGGCAAGCAAGCAGATCCTTTGAACGGTTATAGGTGGGGATGACCACCCATAAGTTCGGTTTTTTCTTATTCTGCGGCATTCTCGGTTTCTTCCAGTCTGCTGATAGCACCGTCACACCAGGCCGCTTTCTGTTTGTATATATAGGGGATGATTTTCGGGTGCTGACGCACTTCTTTCGAGGTCAGTACGATCCTCAACATTGTGATGCCAGCGATGATGGGTTTGAATAAGCGCCACATTGCAGCGGTTTTGAGTAGGGTTGGCATCTGGAATATCTCTGGATATTTTTGGCGAACGGTTATTGAATAATACCCGGACCGGAAGTTATCTTTTCTTAACGCTTCAAATGTATGACGTGATGGGTGATGTTCGATTACAGCATCAGGCTCAAAAAGCAGATCATATCCGGCCTTCGTCATCCGGGACGTCCATTCGATATCCTGTCCTCTTTCCAATTTCTCATTGAGCTGCCCAACCTTTTTGATCACGTCTCTGTGAACAGCCAGGTTGAGGGTAGCAAAATAACGGTGCTTGCCCTTTTTCTTCGAAGGGAGTTGCTCATGAAACATTGACAGGTTGTAAACCAATTGCCAGAAGTCTTCTGTGGGAGAGAGAACACTTCCCCCGATCACTTTCCACCCCGCTTCGAAATCATTCATCATTTTCGTGATCCAGTTTGGCATGGCAATACAATCTGAATCAATAAAGAGCAGTTTTTCACCTATTGATGCCTGGATGCCAATATTTCGGGCTTTCCCTGCACTTACCGGTTGTTCCGTTTGGATGAATGTCACTTCTTCAAACTTGGCCACCAGTTTATATTTATCCATCCCAACAACAATCACCTCAAATGGAAGCTTTGTTTCTTGCGACAATACTGAGGCAATCGTCCTGTTGATGATAGGTGAGTGTAAGTTTGGGATGATGACTGAGAGTTCCACATCTTGAGTCATTTAACTTCTGACTCCCTTGATCCATTCTTTTCAACTGTTGAATTCATAATATCCATACTATCTACTAATCCTCACTTCATCTCGAGGGATGGATCGTGTTTCTACCTAACGTTTCTCTTCGACGACAAGTTTATTCAGGATTTCCGCGAAGTTCTTTCCCAGTTCTTGAGTGGCGCATTCGGTATTATAAAACGTCCTGGCATGCTTTCCTAAGCTTTCTCGCAATTCCGGTTCAGCCTGAAGTTTTATAATGGCGTTTGCCAGGTGCCTTGGGTCATCTCTTGAACATACATACAAAACATCATTCTCAGCCAGGCCCTTGGTTGCTAAACTATCCCCGGTAATGATGGCTTTTCCCATTGACATGCACTCGTAGATTTTATTATTGATGGATACTTCAGCCTGAATTGATTTACCAAAAATCCCAAGGCAAATATCAGCCTCAGCAATTTTTTGGATGAGAGATATAAAATCAAGGAACCCGAGAAAATGAACATTTTCTAAACCATATTGATTTGTTAATAGCTTGGCTTCTTCTAATTCAGGGCCGGTGCCTATCATCTGGAAATTTATATCCTGTTTTTTTAGCAACCTTGCTGCTTCGATGATGAAGGGAATGCCGTGGTTTCTTAAATAGCCACCATAATAGAGGACTGTAAAGCTGTCATGAGAATTAACCAAACCTCTTGGATAAAACCGGGTTTCATCTGCGCCCAGTCTTACAATCTCAAATTTTTCCTTTGGCAGCTTGTGTAAATTCGAAAAAAAGTCAACATGTTCGGGTGTGTCCATGATAAGCAGATCAGCAATTCGGGCTGAATAGCTTTCAAATCCCTAAGAAATGATTCTCTTTTCCTTTGCCTTCGATCAAGTTTCGTTCAAGACTGACCTGATAAACCGACATCAACACATCCCAAACAAGCTTCTTCCGCGAAATTGTGCAGAATAGCTTTGCTACCAGGACATCGATGAAGCCAGGATAGCCAACTATCATAATGTCAAAAGGTTTAATTTTAAAAATCAATTTCCAGATCAGTTTTATATATACTTTGACCACCCGCAGGAAGAAGGATGGTTTTTTCCATCCCCCGGATACGGCATCAACCCTATCGTCAATGCCATGCCATAACGGCACATGGCATTCCTGAACCTCAACCCCTGCTGACCGCAGGGCGGCAATCATGGTCTTATTTCGGGAATATTCGTGGCGGTACGTGCCGAAATAACAAACTTTCACTTCAAGGAATCCACTCCAGAGGGTTAATCTTGAACGTTGAATAATCTTAACAAATCATACCATTGCATTTAGTGTTGATGAAATGAGCAGGTATGAAATTTGCTACCGTTCGATTATATATATATACACCGAGTTATTCGTGTAGCTATCAGTGATGCCCTTACAGTTCATAAGGCTTTCCGGCTGCAGTTCCCCCACTCCTGCCCGGATGTAGATCCATCCCAAATCCGCTTCATCAACAAGTGCCCAAAAAACCTCAGAACAGGTTGTGATCTGGCTGGCGCGTTCACCCCATTCCCGGATTTGAACAACCTCATCTTTATCCGGTGAGTAGCTGTAAAAAATGGTTGGCACCAGCGACCAGCGGTCTGTATAAGGCAGCAGCCAGCCGCCGCCATCAACACTTCGGTAGCGTTATTGAGCCAGTAGGCTGTATTGATGAAAAGCGTGCATCCGGTGGTGTGTTCTCGGCAACCCAGTTCAGTGCTTCCATGTCGTCTTCTGTCACCAGCACGGTTTTGGAATTCAGGATGTCCGCACTCAATGGGAAACTCCAAACCGTCCATCCAGCAAGGACGAGAAACGAGAAAATCAATGATATCCAGCGCTTCTTATGCCATTTCTCCAGCAGGAGTGCTAACTGCCAGAAGAACCAGCTTGCCAAAAAGGCAACAGGCAGGAACAGCACAATGGCAAAATGATCGGGGCGGAAGGGGTGTAAGGTGAAGCTCCATGGCAAGGTCATTAGTCCAAGGGTCAGTGCCCACGTATTAAAAGGCATCTGCTTTCTCTTGATCAACGCCCACACCAAGCCAATCCCTGCCGGGACCAGCAGCCATTGGTTGCTTGCTGGACCCAACAATTTCCAGATGTAATCCCACTGGTTTGAGTTCATGATCGTCTCAAAGGATGTCGGTAGATTTGATCCAATCCCGGTGCTTGCGGTTGAAAATCTTGCCACGCGGACTAGCCAGGGGGCAGCAAGGATCAACCCACTGATTGCGCCGATTAAAACACCTGAAAAACCTGAAAGAGCGCTCAGAGGGGCTTTCCAGCGGGGGATCAAATACACCAATGCAAGGATCACCAGGAAGATTGCCAAAAGTACAGAAGCGAAATAATGGGAAAGGAGAACACCTGTAATAAGGAGTGCCAGTGCAACCACCATTTTCTTGTGATTTGATTTCCTCAGAAGTTGGATGGATACAGCCATGGCTAAAGGGAGAAGGATCAGACCGGTGATGAGGGTATAGCGCCCCCAACTCAGGTAATAAGCCGGCATTCGTGCCGCAAAACTGACCAGCAGTGCTGCCAGAGCAGCCGGACGCCAATCTTCCCAGAGTGTTTTCCCCAGGGCATAAATGGATAGGCCAATTGCTGCGTTGAGAACCTGCCCAAAAACCAGCATGGCTTCCCCGATACCAAGGCCGCTCAACCCTGTGAATAGGGCTGTGATTGCATGGAAACCGAAATGATAAAAGAAAGGCAAGTCCAGAGCGGGTGCCAGCGTATCTGGAAGTCCTCCATGCTCCAGGATAGTGCGAATAATCAGATAGTGGTGCTGGCTGTCAACCCAGTTAGGCAGCAGCAGGTCTTTTGCCTGGTACAGTCGCCAGGCAATGACCAATCCAAAGGCAGTCAGACCAATCAAGAGGTGGAAGGTCTTCCTTTTCTCTATCTCGAGTCCATTCTTAACCAATCCGGCAATCCCCAGCACGAGAAGAATGGTCAGGATACCCACGATGTCGGCAAGGCATAAGCTGCCGCTCAACAGAAAAATAAGCTCAGCCAGCAGCCCCCAAAACGCCAGGCTGATGCCAATCATCATGGCGAATGAGAAGAGGGGATCCTTGTCCCGCCTACCTTGCCATGCCCACCAGGCAAATCCAGGCAGCAGTAATAAGAGCATTGCCACTATGGTCACAACAGCCGAACTCCTCGTATGTCAATTTCTTCAAGCAAATCCGCAACCGATCTATTCAACACCGGGTGAATGAAGTCAGGTGCAATTTCGTTCAGTGGTGCAAGCACAAAAGCGCGCTCTTGCAGGTGAGGGTGTGGGATGAGCAGTTCCTTTGTCTCGATCACGCTATCCCCGTAGAACAGGATATCCAGATCGATCAGGCGCGGTCCATAGCGGAAGGATTCCTTACGCCCCATTTCCTTCTCGATCGTTTTTAGATGGCGTAAAAGAGTGAGGGGCTCCAGAGATGTTTGGACTTCAAGCACCTGATTGAGGAAATCTAGCTGGTCCTCGAAGCCCCATGGTGTAGTGATGTAGATTGAAGATGTGTTAACGATCTGCACTTCAGGGGATAAAGACTCCTGTGCGGTGCGAAGGTTGCTGCAGCGATATTCCAGGTTGCTGCCCAGGGCAATGAAGATTTGCTCTTCCATGCTCAGGCAACCTCAAGGATATTGAGAAAATCAGCCAGCAAGCCATAAGCGGTAGTTTCGGGTCCCGGGTCACTTTCCAAAACACCCAACCCGGGCAGGACATCGAGTTTGAACTGGCAGTAGGAGCTGGTGCCGTTCACGCTGTAGAAAGGTGATTCTGGTCCAACACGCATTGGTGTGACTGACGCTTGAACTTGCCCCTCATCGATTTGGGCTGAACAAACCAGCTTCCACCGCTCACCCTCCGCTTGGGCTTGATGGATCATTTCAGCAGTTATTCCCCGAATTCCTTTACGGTCCACTTCCTGAGGCTTGAGGGGCACACCCATCAGCACGGTCACAAGGGCTGCGACTTTGATAGCAGCATCCCAACCATCAATGTCGTTGCTGGGGTCGGTTTCAGTTATCCCAATGGACTGCCCATAAGCGACGGCTTCAACCAATGTCTTACCCTTTTCCATCAATTCCAGCAGAAGGTTGGTGCAGGAGTTGAGGATGCCATGGAAACTGATCAGGTTTGCGCCTACCAGAGGCTCCCGAAACAAAGCGAAGATGGGTGCGCCATCCATCACTGCAGATTCAAACAGGAATTTCCTGTTCTGTTCGTCAGCCAGGGCTGTCAGCTCCTCATAGCCATGCACAACCGGTCCTTTATTTGCGGTGGCAACGTGCATCCCTGAATTGATTGCCGCTTGGATATGCTCAATGGCTGGTTGCCCATCCGGGGGGCTGACGGGCGTTGTTTCGATCATAAAATCCGCCGGGCATGCAGAAATGAAATCCAACGTAGTTCCGATTGGTTCTACAGTTGAAAGCTCTGAAAGGTTGCCTCCCCTCTCCATGATATCCAATGCCGACTGCAGACCAATGCCAGCCGGGTCAATTGCGTGACCATGCGATCCGGTGATGATGCCAGTGACAGTGACCGACAGGTCATATCGTGACTGAAGTTCTGTTTCCTTTTTTATCAGCAGCCTGGCAAATGCTTTTCCCACATTGCCGAAACCTACCAGACATAAGCGGTAGTTCTTTGTCATTCAGATTCTCCTTGGATGATTCTCTATTCTAATTAAACCACAAGATGATTGGATTGGGTGCATCCCAGGTCTTGTGTATTTTCGGCTAAAATGAACCTATGACAAATAACTATAAGCGAATTTTATTATTTGATATCGACGGTACGCTGCTGGATCCAAAGGGAGAAGTCAATGTTTTTCGAGAAGCATTGATGGATGTGTTTGGGACAGCAGGACCAATAGACACGTATGATATGGCGGGGAAAACAGACTGGCGGATCATCTCAGACCTGATGCGGCTGGCAGGTGTTGATGAGGAAATAATTGAACACAAACGGTCAAAAGCCTTTCTGGTTTATGCGCAGCTTTTTGCTGAATCTGAGCATGAGCTTTCCATGTACTTATTCCCAGGAGTCTCTGAATTAGTGCAGCGAATAAATGATGATCAGCGTTTCGTTATGGGCCTGGTAACAGGGAATGTGCGTGGATTGGTGCCGCATAAGCTGCGATCAGCAGGTTTGGATCCAGAGTTATTTCCATGTGGTGCATATGGGAGTGAAAATATTGACCGCAATGTGCTTCCCGCCCTGGCGTTAACCCGGTTGGAAAGGATCATGAATGAACCTCCAGCGCTTGGATCTGTGCTGATCATTGGAGATACGCCGCATGATGTAGCATGTGCACGCCATACTGGTGTGAAAGTGATGTGTGTGGCGACAGGAAGCTACACATGTGAAGAATTAGCAGCCTGCAATCCCGACTATCTTCTGGAGGATATGTTAGATACAGAAGAGGTTATGCGGATTTTGCATCAATACTGATGGATGATATTTGAGCTCTTTCCTTACCTGGAGCATTGTGCTTATGAGAAATATCTGGGCAGAAGTTTTTCCTGATTGGTTGTAAAGGCAGCCCGGAGCAGGACAAAGTCACGGTCCTCACCTGTGCTGATTTGTGCTAATCTGTCCATCAGCGCTTTTTCATTGGGGGACATCGCACGGAATTTCTTGTCAATCAGCATGAAGTTATCCCAGGGGAGGATTTCCACTTTATTCAATGCAAGAAAATCCCGGATCAAATCTCCCTTTACAAAGTCCAACCCCCGCATATTGAAAATACCAAACCGGTTCGGGTCAACCCGCCTGGCACGGCACATCTGCCATGCCTTTGGACCGGTGACAAACTTGGTTCGAGGCATGTCCAGTGGATCGAAATCGATTTTTAACGTTTCAATTTGGAATGGGTCCAGCTGGGGGTCAACCATGACCCACCGGTCTTCTTCAACATGCCAGTATTCACATACCCAATGGTCCTCAAAGCTTCCTTTGGTGAAATAAGATCCAAACCCTGCTCGTGCACGTGCAGGGATACCCCGATGCCTTAAGACAGAGGTCAGAAATAATGCGAAGTCACGGCAGGTGCCCACTGTCTTTTTTGTAAGCAGTCGTTTTTCCGAAAGAGGTTGGTCACTCAGACCGTTCAATTTTGAGATACGGCCCTGGATTGTTCGCAGGCTGGCTTCTTCTTTGCGCGCTTTTGAAAGGGTCACGCCATGGCGGGATGCCCAATGCATATGCAGCATTAACCCCTGGATCGTATTGACAAGTTCAGGCAGTGATTCGGGCAAGACCTCAAACTGCTCTCCATAGTGACCAGGATCGCTGATCTGGCCTTGATTTCGATAAAAGTCCTGTGGATTGAAGGCGTTTTCATTCATAATATCCTGCCCATATTATTTCAATGCAGGTGTGTTGAATTTTATATTAGCCCTTGTGAAAAGGTTTTTTGGTTTCATCAGGACCATTTTCATCACTGGAGTCAATCCAATTACTCAGTTTCACTTGCATTTTCACCAAGGCGCGATGTGTCATCATCCTTTCCCTGGGATAACTTCAACAGAAATGAAACACCCAGACTTATCACCATCATGACCATGGGGAAGATGGTCAGCAGGAAACGAGATGCTGTTCCGGGTTGAGTACCGGGACTAGCGCCGCTTTCAAAACCAAATAAGTGAAACAGGAGCAGGAAAGCCAGGCTGGTGAATAATCCGCTCAGGCGGTTCATGAATCCCAAAGCATTGGAATACAACCCTTCTCTTCTTACGTTGAATTTCCGCTTGTCCTCATCCATGATCCTGGCACCGATCAGGTCCATCGTGGTGATCACACCTGCGAAACCAAACCCGACCAGTATGCTTCCTATTATCGAAGAAACGAGGTCTCGAGCAAAGAATAATGGGACAAACGCCACAGCCAGGGACCCGAGTGCGATGCGCCAGATGGGGATGAGCCGAAACTTTCTTACCAGCCACGCCCATAAGACCACACACGCAATGGCGATGATCAGTACTGAGGCAAACAGGATCGTGGACTGGGCATCCGGGATCTGGAGGGTGTATTTAACAAAAAAGGGCAGCCCAGCCAAAACAAGGGACATAGCTGCACTGTAAAAGGCATTGGTTACGCCAGCAATCCAAAAATTCTTATTAGAAACGAGTGTCTTGATGCTGTCCCACAGGCGAGGTTTGATTTCGTCTGCTTCAACTGGTTTTTCTTTTGAAGTGAGTGCCATGTGCATGATCACAACACCACCTATGAGGCTGTATACGATAGCCGTTGTGCTGTACCCCAGGGTGTTGGTCACAATCGGTGTCAGGGCAATGCTAATGATCATGGCAACGAGTTGGAATGCCTGCCGCATCGCATTGGTTTTTGCCCTGCTGGTGTCATCCGGAAATAATTCGGGGAAGAGCGCGCCGTAGTTGGCGTTGATCACAAAATCAACTGTGCCGGTGAAGATGTAAAAGGACATGGCGTATGCCAGCATTGCATTATTCGTGAGGAATGCTGGAGGGCTGTAAAAGGCAATCAACCCCAGGACCAGTAATGGCGTCCCTATTACCAACCAGGGCCGGCGGCGTCCCCATTTGGTTCGGGTACGGTCGGACAGAAATCCATAAACAGGGTTATCCAGCACATCAATAAAGGTATACACGAAAAGGATCAGGGCAAATTGAGGCGTGGTCAATCCCAGCGTGTCGACATAAAATATCGCCGCATAAGTTTTGAGCATATTGATGGGGATGGAGGTGCCAAACATACCAACAGCATAATTAAACGTCTTGAAACGTGGTGATCTGATGAATTTCATGATGAAATCCTCCTATAGTAACCAGGGTGAGCTTGATCTATAGAAAAGTATAATCGAGATCAAAGGTATGAATTTGAGTTAAACAGATACAGAATTGTTATCTTCACATAAAAGTGACCAGAATTATCAAATGTGGATTCCGGTTTTTTTATTTCATCCCCCAATAAAGACGGTATGGCCAGCATTTTCCATGATGTCTTTTGCGTTTTGAATAATGCTTTGACCTGCTTTTGTATCCCGTAAACCACAAAGATGATGCAGAGAATATTCTCTCCCCAGGTGAGCGTATTTGCTCTTCCCCAGCTGATGAAAAGGCATTAGGTGCATCTCATCAATCTTTAATTCACCGGCTATTGCAGCTATCTGTTTTAAATTTTCTTCATCAACGTTGAATTCGGGAATGAGCGGAATTCGCAGGATTATGTGTTTCCCTGCCTCAGATAAGTTTCGCAAGTTCTTTAAAACCCGTTTATTTGATACGCCGGTTAACTGTTTGTGAATCTCATCATCCATATGCTTAATATCAAATAAGTACAGATCAGTATATGGATTGATCTGACTGTAATATTTCCATTCGACAACCCCGCAGGTCTCTATTGCTGTGCTGATGTTTCGTGTGAAACAGTTTTTTGCCAATTTGAGCGTAAAACCGAATTGGAGCATCGGTTCACCCCCTGAGATTGTTACGCCACCGTTTGACCTTCGGTAATAAGAGGCATCTTTTAGTATGATATCCATGGTTTCATCGATGGTAAACCATTCGCCGACGATTTTTAATGCGCCTGAAGGACAAACGTGCACACATTCACCACAAAGATCACAGTCAGCACGGTAGATTTTTGATATTTCATCTGCATGCGGATCGGGATTGATCGCATTATGTGGACACACAGAAATGCATTCTCCGCAATGGATACACAGTGATGAAAAAAATTCAATATCCCGATGCTTACTTTGTGATTCCGGGTTGCAGCACCACAGGCAATTTAGTGGACATCCTTTTAGAAATATGAGGGTCCTGATTCCCGGTCCATCATGGATGGAATAGCGCTGGATATTGGTAATTAACCCCTTCACAGTTCCAGCTCTGCTCTTTTGATTATGGAATCCTGGACTTCACGATTAAGCTCTACAAAAAGCGCGCTATAACCGCCGACTCGTACGAGCAAATCCCGGTATTCATCAGGATGTTTTTGAGCATTTTTTAAAGTCGTGCTGTCAACAACGTTGTATTGAACAGATATGCCCTGCTTTTCGATAAAATCCCGGACAAGATCAGACCATTTATTGATATCCCTGGCATTATTTATTGAAGAATGGCTAAGACGTTGATTAAATGTTTGACCGTTGGGAAAGTGATAGGAATCAACTGTCCTCACGACTGAATTATGGGATGCTGTCAGACCATAATTTGGTGCATATGAAGATGGGCTAGTCGAGTCAGCCAGTCTCTCTCCGGTTTTCCTGCCATCGGGTGTAGCCCAGGTTTCTTTCCCAATGGTGACATAGTTGCCCATGCTTATCAAACCCATCACAAAATGACCACCCCTTGGTGTATGATATTGTTCATACGCCTCATAATACATTTCCAATAGTCGTTTTGTCCAAATATCAGCATATTCATCATCACAACCATATTTTGGCGCGTTGATGCACTTATCGCGAACTGAACCAAATCCTTCCCAGTCATTCTCCAGAGCAGATAATAATTCGTCCCAGCTTGAAGTTTTTGTTCTATAGATCAAATGATCAACTGCAGCAACAATATCCCCCATGTTTGCCATGCCCACGCAGAGACTTCCCGTCCAGTTATAGCGACAACCGCCATTATTGATGTCAATGCCACTTGATCGAGGACCCGGATACATGAGATCATGATACACACAGGGAAAATACTTCGTATAGATATAATCATAAACATTATTGATAACGACATTCATCTTAACAGCGTAATTGATTTGTGTCTTAACCGCTCGTAAGAAGTCCTCCATTGTTATGAAGGTTCTCGGATCCCCAGTTTGTGGGCCGACCTGGACATTTTTCACCTTATTGAAGCCATTGAATATTGCCAGCTCCAGCGGTTTCACCAGATTGATCCATCCTGTGTTATTCCGACCGTTTGAATCGGCACCTGTCATGTTCGGGTCGGTGAGATTTTCCTGACATCCAACATCCCCATAATGCCGGGCATGTTCAATCGCTACGTCACATGAGCTAACTAATGCAGGAATGATTGCTTCGTCATTGATCAATATTGGAAGTCCTCCGCCCAGCCGGATGACTTCCAAAACCTGGTTCAGGAATTTACCCGGTGTTTTTCGATGCAACCGGACGGATAAATTTGGATCTATGAAATGAACATGGGCATGTGCTTCAAGCAGCATATACGACAACTTATTTGTACAATCATTACCTTTTTCATCCATCCCGCCAATATTCAACTTATCATTATTCCCACCCCCTGCGTTACCAACACTTAAATTTTAATTTAAATGCTCGGGATTTATTCCATTTCAGGGCAAAACACTCCAATAATTCCTGGGCTTTCTCATAAGAAAGTCGACCGGAGTTGATATCATTCTCCAGATAGGGCAGCATATACTGGTCAAACCGACCAGCAGAATGTGCATCGGCACTTTCTGCCATTGGTGTGCCCAGGTGAAGAAAATGGAAAGATTGCAGTGCCTCCCACCATGATTCCGCTGGATGAGCAGGCACTTTTCTACATATCCTTGCCATTTCAAGCAGTTCTTCTTTTCGCCGGTGATTAGGTTCTTGAGATGCCAGTTCTTTTGCAAATTCCGCGTTTCTTTCTGCATATTGGATCAAACCATTTGCCACCATGATCATGGATTCATAAACATTTTTTCGCTCATGATCCTGATAGTGATTTGGATTTGAAGGGTCCAGCCGGGATATATTGGTCTGGATATCCTTTATGATTTCCAGTAATCCTTTTTCCAGGATCGATCGATAATCCTGTAATGAATGCGCAAGACCGGTACCAATGAGTGGAGAATACCTCGCACACTGACCAAGCCGCATAAAATCCCACGCATCCGGATAATTCCTTGATAATTCATTGAAGAAAAAGATTTCCCTGGACCTTGACTTCCAATATGTCCAAATTTGATCTTTAAATATTTGTTGGTCTTTTTTGGTGAAGTAGTATCTTTCTTCTGCGCCTTGAAGTGCTGTATCTAAATCTTTTTCATTCTCCCATTCGTCAGGAGTAATCGGTAAATATGATGGCGTAAAATCCACTATATTGGGGCCGCTTGAGGAAGTCCCCATGAATAATTGTTCCGGGAATAGATCAATAGGAATATTTTCAAATACTTCTTTGATTGAGATTGCCCTCCTGAGAGCTGGATGGCCCCCCTCTGTTTTCTGGTATGCATTCGTGATAATGAGTGCTTGATTTATGGATAATTTTCGCTTCCCATCCTTATAATAAGGAATCATTTTTTCCCTTATTCTTTGCACTCTTTGTTCCATGGGTGAATTCTTCATTCAAGATCATATTGTCAAAAATTTCACCTTCCCATGGTGCATTATTCTTAATCCACCAGGGGGTCGTGAAATTCTCATTCATTTCATTCATCATATTGACACTCATTCCATATTAATTGGATATCATAGTGGATCATTATCTTTGGTAAAAAATATTATATGATATCTTCAACAAAACAACCGGGATCCATGAATAAGATGACACCAATTAGTATTAGATGAGGGTCGAATTTAACAATCATTCGATTGACACCATTGGCCGTACAGGCATGTTATACTAAATGTCAATTAGATCAAGAGAAAATCAATTATGAAACTGATCATTCAAATTCCTTGCTTCAACGAAGCTGAAATCTTACCCAAGACCCTGGCGAAGCTCCCAAAGGAGATTCCAGGGATAGACCAGATCGAAATTCTGGTTGTTGATGATGGCAGTAAAGATGACACGGTGGAAGTCGCCAGGGAACAGGGCGTGGATCATATCGTACATCTCCCCCGTCATTATGGCCTCGCACAGGCTTACGCCCGGGGATTGGATGCCTGCCTTCGCCTGGGGGCGGATATCATCGTCAATACGGATGCGGACAATCAATATCCTGCTGAAGATATTGAAAGACTGGTACGCCCGATCCTGGAAGGGAAAGCAGAAATGGTCATCGGGGATCGGGGTGTCCGTTCTGTTGAACATTTCCCAATCCATAAACGACTGCTGCAAGCATTGGGCAGCCGGGTGGTTTCTGCAACAGCAGGCCTCACAATTCCCGATGCAACGAGCGGATTCAGGGCAATCACGCGTCAGGTCGCAATGGAGACAATGGTCCTCAGCAACTATTCCTATACGCTGGAAACATTGATCCAGGCAGGTGCGAAGAGAGTCCGGGTTGATTTTGTGCCGATCAAGACCAACCCGCCTGAGCGACCATCCCGCCTATTCCAGAGCATTCGCAGCTACCTGGTCAATTCATCTGTGACTATCATGCGGTCGTTCACGATGTACCGTGCCCTGCGTATTTTCACCGTGATCAGCTTCATCTTGCTGTTGATTGGTACAGTCATTGGGGGGCGATTTGTTTATTACTATGTCATTGGCGAGGGTGGGGGCATGGTGCAGTCGCTGATCCTGGCGGCGATCTTCTTGATTGTGGGATTTATCACGTTTTTAATTGGATTAATTGCAGACCTGGTCAGCTTCAACAGGAAGATCCTGGAAGAAGTCCTGGTGCGGCTTCGAAAAAGAGATTCTGCATCTCAGGATGATGAACACAAACCCAATCAACCATAAAGTAGATATTCCTGATATTGCCTTTAAGTTCTGAGAAGCTGTTGATAACCTGGATGAGATTTTCAGAACAGTTCAACAGGTCACAATGAAATTATTATGACAAACCCATCCATAAAAACCAGGCTGCAAGGCTGTTTTCTAAATGCTGCCAGGTTCAGATTGACAAGACCCCTGGTGATTCTGTTTTTTAAATTTATGGACAAAATTCTCCCTGCAAACCTGATCTGTGAAAATGACTACTGGAAGGCTTTTCATCATCCGAAGCCCGATTACCCTCTGCACATATTGATCTTACCCAAGAAGGGATGTCCCACGATGCTGGATGCTTCAAATGATCCGGATGTGTTTCATGCTGCATTATTCCATCTGGTCAGAACTTTGATCAAGGAGCATGATTTAGAGAACAGGGGTTACCGGTTGATCACGAATGGGGGACCTAACCAGAGCATTCCCCAATGGCACTGGCACTTGATCAGCGAAATGATGACATGTGATTGCATGTATAATTTGACTGATTGACTGAAAAACACCTTGAATTAGATTATTCAAATGGAGGTCGATATGAATTTTGGTGAAATACTTTCAAAAGCATGGAAGACGATTTGGAAACATAAGATTTTGTGGCTTTTTGGATTTTTAGCTGGATGTGGTGCTGCTAGCTCAGGCGAAGGAAGCGGGAGCGGGGGCACAAGCGCAGCACAATCAAACTATCAATTCGGAACAGGAGATGTGCAGTCTTTCCTGTCCCCAGCCACTGAACGAGGACTGGAAGATTTCGTCCAATTTTTGGCAGATGTCCCTGTCTGGGCCTGGATTGCGATTGGTTTGTTCCTATTCGTGCTGGGTGTGGTTTTATCCATCCTGTTCATGATGGTCGGCACTTTGGGGACAACCGGGGTGATCAAAGGTGCAAGTATGGCTGATGAGGTTGACCCGGATGCCAAACCAATTTCATTTGGCGATATCTTCAAGGGTATTAAGCCACATTTTTGGAAAGTCTTCTTGCTAAACCTGGGTTTGAGGGTGGCCGGGATGATATTGGCGCTATTTATTGTTGTACCAATTATCTTATTAGCAGTATGTACCTGTTTCCTGGGGTTATTCCTGTTGATTCCCATTGGCTGGTTTATCAACCTGATGATTAATTTTACAACCATCGCCATCCTGGAAGAAGATTTAGGCATTTTTGAGGGGATAAAACGAGCATGGCAGGTCATTACCCGAAATATAGGCAATGTGATTGTGATGTTCCTTATCCTGGGTATTGGCGAACTGCTTGCTGGTCTTGTGATTGGCTTACCATTGCTCGCAGTTCCTATACCTATATTGATAAACCTGTTTGTCACCGGTTTCCGCACCATCACGGTCGGATTGATCATAAGCGGTGTCCTGTTCCTGGTGTTCTTGCCATTCGCCATCTTTTTGAAGGGTGTTCTACGTGCATATATCCTTACAAGCTGGGCATTGACTTACCGACGATTGGAAGCGGAATCTGCGCTGCATCCAGAAGTTCTATCACTGGAGGATGATGAAAACGAGGAAGACCTGACCGGTGAAGCTGAAGAAGTAATTGATAAGGATGAGGAAGAAGCTGAATAGGAATTGATACATTAAATGCAGCTAAAGCCTAGTAAGAGTGAGTTTCTTAGCCGCCAGGGTCATTTCAAGGTGCCTGGCGGCTTTTCCTATTGGCTTTTTCAGGCTGCCTGTCTTTGTATGTTAATTATTCTGTCATTCATGCCCATTCAAACTGTTTTCGGGCAAACTGATGATACGATTCAGGTCCTACCGCCGGAAATTGATAATTTCCCTGTGGTGTCCATCCAATTCAATCTCAACAGCAATGCTTTCACTCTTGATTCGGATATTCAGACCGATCAGATCACTGTGATTGAGAATGAACAACCTGTTCCAATCCTCTCCCTGGAAAAAGTATATGCTGGCGTTAATTTCACGCTGGCTATCAACAGTGCACGTGATCTGGATTTAAGAGATGAGTTCGGTCAATCGATTTTTGAGAAGTTATCAGAGGTCCTGGCAGATTGGGCATCATCAAGATCATATCATTATGATGATACCTGGTCCCTGGTGAATAACGAGGGAACTGATTCCTTGAATCTGGAAGGGCGTGATGATTGGATCAGTGCCCTTGAAAATTATCAGCCAAATTTCCGCAAGATAGAACAGAGCCTGGTCAGTTTGGAGAACAGCATCCGGTTGGCGAGTGATCGTGTGGTTCCGTTTGGTGTAGATAAAGCAATTTTATATATCACACCACCGCCCACCGGAGAAGAAATTGATCATGTCAATTTCCTGGCGGAACAAGCTCATTCAGCCGGGATACAGGTGAATATCTGGATGGTTGGAGATGCGCTTTTCCTTGATAATGATCAGGGAAAAGCGCTGATGAACCTGGCAGCCAGCACAGGAGGCCAATTTGATCACTATACAGAACCTGAAATGCTGCCTGAGTTCGTTGTTGATCTGTCTCAGCAGGGCTTCTTCCATGCATTGACTTATGAGTCAGATATTCGAGAGACAGGCTCCTATCCGGTAAGCCTTGAGGTAGCGCTTCAAGGCCAGGTATTTCGTGGAGAAAGCACCCCATTTTTTATTGATATTCAGCCACCAAACCCTATGTTTGTCACACCTCAGTCTGTGGTCACACGGCGAGTTGTTCTGGATGGGTCAGGTCAAGAAAACTGGACACCTGACATTTATAGCATCGAAATCCAGGTAGATTTTCCGGATGATCTCCCCAGGGAAATAGCCGAAAGCCGTTTGTATGTTGATGGTGAAATAGTGGCAAAGCGTACCGCACACCCATTTGATTCGTTAACCTGGAATCTTGCTGAATTGATAGAGCCTGGAGAACACACTCTCCAGGTAGAAGTTATTGATGAGTGGGGATTGTCCAATCGGACCCTTATCACACCTGTACAGATTGAAGTGGATTTACCAGAACCAGATCCACCATTCCCCGTTCAGCGGATCATCCTTGGTGCAGTGATACTGATCTTGGCGGCTGCTGTCGTCATCCTGATTATTTGGCTGGCAAGGCGGGGGTGGAAATTTCCTGAATTTCTGCGCCCTAAAGTACAGGCATCCAGCTCTTCAGAAGCCCCAACCGGGAAAGTAACTCGTATTCAAAATCCAGATGGGAAAGTATATGCTTCTTTGATCCCTCTGGACTGTCCTGCTGAAAAACACGAAGAATTCATTATTCCAATCACACAAACCAGAGCGACATTTGGGAATGATCCTGCTCTAGCCAGCATTGTAATGAACCAACCTGACATCGGCGGCATACAGGCTGACCTGTATTTGACTGATGAGCTTTTTTCTCTGCGTGATCTGGGTTCACCTGCTGGGACCTGGGTAAATTACCACCGAATAGGTACTGAGCCAGTCCGAATACATGCTGGTGACATTATCCACTTCGGTAATTCTGGATTTCGGTTTACAATGGTTGGGACAGATGCACTCACTGAAATCAGTGTTTCGAGATATGAACCAATACTATGAATCAAACTGAACAGGCTCATTTGTATTTCCAGGCTGCAAGCCATGAAGGTTTGCGGGGGAAACAAAACGAAGACCGTTATGCAGTGACGCCGTTCCTGACAGGAGAATCCAGAGATATCCCATCCGTTCTCGCAGTTGTTTGTGATGGGATCGGAGGGCATCGCGCGGGAGAGGTTGCAGCAGAGATGGGGGTATCGATCATTTCAGAAGGCATCACGGAAGCAGATCCAAACCACCCACAGCAAGCGATGGCGCAAGCCATCATTCAGGCAAGTGATGCGATCTATTCAGCGTCACAGGCTGATTTAGGGCGCAGCGGGATGGGTGCAACTTGCGCCTGCGCCTGGGCAATAGATGATCACCTTTACACGGCTAATTTGGGTGATTCCAGGATTTACCTGTTACGCGCCAATCATCTCCTTCAGCTTTCGACTGATCATACCTGGCTTCAGGAAGCGTTCGATGCTGGCTTGATCAAGACTAAGAATGTGATAGATCATCCCAATGCACATGTCATCAGGCGTTATCTTGGCTCACCAAAACCTCCCGAGCCAGATTTCAGAATGTGGGTTTTTGAGGAAGAACGTGCTGAAGATGCACTTGCCAATCAGGGCTTGCAACTGGAACCTGGTGATATGCTTTTACTGTGCAGTGATGGGCTGACAGACCTTGTCTCAGATGCGGAAATTCAGAAAGTCCTCCAAAATTCATCACTTGAAGATTCACCAGAAATCCTGATCGATATGGCTAACGAACGAGGGGGGCATGACAATATCACTGTTGTGGTTTTGGAAGTGCCGCATAAGAAAAAACGGGCATCAGGAAAGCGTCGAAAACGACGTTTAGCTGTTGGCTGTCTGGTGGGGATAGCAGTCATCAGCCTGGTGATCACAGGGCTAATTATCGGTTTTCGATGGCAGCGTGATAGAATGGATCATCTTGTTACACCATCTTCCACGTTTACACTCACAAAAATCGACGAAGCTCCATTAGTTACTGTTTCACCGACAATGACCCTGGATATCAGTCCATCACCAACGTTTGAGCCAACCCTTGAACCAGGTTTTGAGACAATTTCTCCTGCAGCAAGCCGTACTCCCTGGCCGACAAACACCCTCGAGCCATAATAATTACATCTCAATACAGGGGTGCTATAATTAGATATCTGTCTTGTGATGGGTGATATTTAATGCTAAAATGTCAGTCCTGGAGGGATGGCCGAGTGGACTATGGCGCCTGTCTTGAAAACAGGTGTGGGTTTGCGCCCACCGTGGGTTCGAATCCCTCTCCCTCCGCTCAAAACCTTATGGGGAAATTCACACATGATTAATTGGGGAGGTGCCAGAGTGGTTGATTGGGGCCGCCTGCTAAGTGGTTGTTGGGTTTATTGCTCAACCGAGGGTTCGAATCCCTCCCTCCCCGCTGGCAAGATACTCGTGCAAAATTAACGCACGAGTTTTTGTTTATAATAAAGTGGAAGGATAAAGATCGGAAAAGCGTCCCAGCATTCATCGCAAAAACGACTTATATTTATCAATCGAATTTCTTTCAAAGGAGTGATGATGTCCGTACTCAATCTAATCGCAAGTGCGCAGGGTCGCCGGGATGATGTGCCAAATAAGGAACTGGCTAAAGTATTGGCTGCAGAAGAAAACAAGGAAGGTATCCAGGAAATAGCAAATAACTTGAAAAACGTGAATCGAAAAATACAAAGCGACTGCATCAAGGTCCTCTATGAAGTTGGGTATATCAACCCTTCATTGATCGCTGATTATTGGCAGGCATTCCTGGATCTTCTGGACAGCAAGCACAACCGGCTTGTTTGGGGTGGGATGACGGCCTTATCTACCATTGCGATGCTCAAAGCTGATGACCTTTTTCCATACATAGCAGAAATCGAAAAAGCTGTTGAAAATGGATCAGTAATTACACGAGATGGTGGGATCACAACTTTAGCTTGGATAGGTTCTATGTGCGAAGAATATCGCAAAACCATTTCCCCCTTTTTATTCGATATCCTACTTACATGCCGACCGAAAGATGTACCAAGCTATTCAGAGAAATCTCTAGTTACAATTGATGATCAAAACGCTGCCCAATTCATTCAGGTACTAGAGGACAGATTACCTTCATTATCTGAAAGACAAGCCAAACGTGTTAGTAAAGTGAAAATAAAGGTTGCAAGAATCGGCAAGCTGGATATCTGACAAGTTTTTATCTGAGCAATTAACAAAGAAATGTCCAAAAAATGTTTTCAAATCCAGAATGTTAATGGATTCAGAAGTGTTTCATGGCAGGGGCTGGGCATCTTTCTCGTGTCTGCTGCATCCCTGTGCTTTGAGATCAACCTGACGCGAATATTCTCTGTCTCGCAGTTTTATCATTTTGCATTTTTAGTTGTGAGCATCGCGCTGCTTGGGTATGGTGCCAGCGGTACTTTCCTGACCTTGCTGAACCAGTAAACCAGTTTCAGGACTTCGCAAGTGGCTGCCCTGGATGGCAGGTGGGGCAGGTGTCAGCATGATTGGCTCCTATCTTTTGGTCAATCTCCTTCCCTTTGATTCGTATATGATTGCCATCAAACCTGGAGAAATCCTTATCCTGCTGAGTCATTATGCAGCACTTGCAACCCCGTTTTTCTTTTGCGGATTGATCATCAGTTTGATGCTGCGTATCTATCCAGGGTCAGGAAATAAGGTTTATGCGATGAACCTGTTGGGTTCAGCGGCAGGCTGCCTGGTGGCTGTACTCCTGCCAAGGTGGGTTGGGAGTGAAGGGATGGTGCTGTTGAGTGCTGCCATTGCAGCCCTGTCCGGTTTTTTCTACATGTTTGGAAAACGAACGCCAGAGACCGAAGGACGGCGACCAAAAGCAGGTCTGTGGGGTTTTCTCACGTTGACTCTTGCCTTTTCGTTACTGATGCTTTTTCTCGCTGGATATGGTGAAGGGTTTGATTTTTTCAGACTTAAACTTTCCCAATATAAGGGCCTTTCTTACGCTCTTCAATCACCAGATGCACGCATTGCCAGCACCGAAAGGAACAGCTATTCACGAGTTGATGTTGTCCACAGTTCCAGCTTACATTCAGTACCGGGATTGAGCTATCGTTACACAGGGCCGCTGCCAGAGATTGTAGGGCTATTTGTGGACGGGGATAACATGAATGCGATCTTTCCGTACAATGCAGATATGGGGTTCGCATCCTACCTGCCTGCTTCTGCTGCATTTGAGCTCAGGCCAGGTGCAAGGGTGTTGATATTGAACTCAAAAGGGGGGATGGATGTTATGGCTGCTCTCGCATCAGGCGCAAGTAAGGTCACTGCAGTTGAAAATAACCAGCTTGTCGTCGATGCTGCAAGGCATGTGTATGACCCGCCTGATGTAAAATTAGTCGTTGCCAGCGGCCGCAGCTTCCTCAGGCAAGATCAGGAACGTTATGACATCATTCAACTGCCGCTGGTTGACAGCTACCATCCTGTTGGTTCAGGCGCTTATTCGCTGGGGGAGGATTACCGGTATACAGTCCAGGCTGTTCGGGATATGCTCAGCCAACTTAATGCGGAGGGTCTCCTGGTCATCACGCGCTGGCTTCAGGAAGATCCCAGTGAATGGCTGCGGACATTTGCCCTTGCAGTGACAGCATTGGAAGAGGAAAGCTTTGATCCTGGGGAGCAAATAGTGGCTCTGCGTGGTTACAATACCGGGACTCTGTTGGTAAAAAAGAGTGCTTTCAACAGTGAAGAGATGAGGATAATCCGGGAATATTCAGAGGATAAGGCCTTTGATCTGGTATTTTGCCCTGGTCTGAATGCTTCCGAAATCAATCAGAATAATATCCTCCCAGAACCGGTTTATTACCAGACTTTCCAGGATTTATTAACCACAAACCCTCGGAAAGATTTTTATAAGGCTTTTCCCTATGAAGTGGATCCCCCTACAGACGATCATCCTTTTTTCGGGCATTATTTCAAATGGTCTCAAATCGATGACATCATCAAGTTAATTGGAATCACCTGGCAGCCATTTGGTGGCGCAGGATACCTGGTTGTGCTGGTGATATTTTCGCTTGCGGTCACACTGGCAGGCCTTCTTATCCTTCTGCCGGTGATGTTTACTAAAGGATGGAAAAAGATAATTAATCAAAGGTGGGACTTGATGTACTTCGCCAGTATTGGATTTGCCTATTTACTGGTTGAAATCCCTTTGATACAGCGATTTATCCTCTATCTTGACCAGCCTGCCTATGCTTTTTCAGTTGTCCTGTTCGGAGTGTTATTCTTTTCAGGACTTGGCAGTCGGTTTGGTAGTGAAAAAATCTCCTCAAAGAAGGGATTAATCATCTTGATTGGTTTTTTGGTTGGGTATGTCTTACTTCTGCCTGGAATCCTTTATGCCACACTTGGGTTACCCATGGCTGCGAGGCTTGCTGTTTCGGTTTTACTGATCGCGCCGCTGGGATTTCTGATGGGAATTCCGTTTCCAACCGGTTTGGCGAGGTTGAGAGAACGACACAAAGGTAATTCTGAAGAACAATGGCTTGTAGGATGGATTTGGGCTGTCAATGGCGCTTGTTCAGTGATTGCATCAATCCTGGCATCCTTGCTGTCCCTTACATTTGGATTAAGAGCCACATTGATTATTGGGGCTGGATTTTATATGCTTGCGTGGTTGACTGCAGTGATCAAGACAAAGGAAAAGAAGTCCTTAATCACCGGGTGATTCAGATTTCTCAATATCACCAGTAAAGGGGACAAAAACAACACCGCCCATATCATAGCCGATCAATTCACCATCTTCCTTGATGAATTTCCATAAGGTTTGATAAAATCCCTGCGGACCAATGGGGATAACCATTACGCCATCATCCGTAAGCTGTTCTGCCAGAGGGGCCGGCAGGTGATCGGGGGCAGCCGTCACAATGATCGCATCAAAGGGTGCTGCTTCAGGCCATCCATAATAGCCATCACCCTGGCGGGTGTGAACATTCTTGTAACCAAGGTCGTTGAGCAAAGTTGTAGACCTGGTATGCAGTTCCGGGACGATCTCGATAGAATATACTTCCACGTATCCAAGCTCCGCCAGCATAGCAGCCTGATAACCTGAACCAGTACCGATCTCAAGCACTTTGTTGCCGGGCTCAAGTGCCAGCAGTTCTGTCATGTGTGCAACCAGTGAAGGCTGGGAGATCGTTTGCCCGTACCCGATAGGGAGTGGAGTGTCGTTGTATGCCTTATCCAAATATTCCGGGGTAACAAACCGGTGGCGGGGTACGGTACGAAGGGCTTGAATGACAGCTTCATCAGTTAAACCCTGGACCAGTACAGCTTGGTCGGCAAGCTGGTTCCTGGCTTCAAGGTATTCACCAGGCTTGCTCACCGGTGAACCTGGGGTGGGTGACACCTCATCGGGCTGGCTGCACCCGGTGAAAAGCATTGTGGAAAGAATCAAGGCGAATAGATGGAAAAGAAGAAATGCTGCTGAATAACTGGTTTTTCTTCTAAACAGAGTCATCTTGAACAACTTTCAGTCAGGGAGTATTAAGAAATATTAATAAAAATTATTTGCTAAAATTTCGGTGAGGTGTGTAGCAATGATGCAGGTTAATTTTAGCATAGTGTGATGATTGAAATATTCTGTGAAGTTTTTTGGGTTGTTGTGGTTTATATCAGAAAATTCCCAACTACTATCTTTAGTAGAAAGCAAACTGGAAATTCATATGTTCAGGTTATTGATGTTTTTCAAAAAAAATACTATGCTTAATGCGTTGGTTTTTTAAAATCGCTAACAAATAAAATCTCACCAATTTATAGAAGGCTCTTATGGGTACACAAACAATTACAAATCTAACAGCAGTAGAAAAGGATCCAAACTCACCGATTTCTCATTTATTTCAATTGGGTCGGGCAAAGTCATTTGTGACATTTGACGATATTATTGAATTCTTCCCTCATCCTGAAGATGATTTGGATCAACTAGACAGGGTGTTTGCCTGTTTATTATGTGCCGGGATACCTTTTGGAGAGGATGAGGATCATCTATGCCATCCAATTAGCGACATTGTAGAAATGGACGACTGCTGCGGATAGAACAGGATAATTAAATTGGGGGACATGGAGAAAGGTTGTTTCACCTTTTTATTGACCAAAACTGAATAGAGAAGATTACAGATTGATTCTGTATTAACCCAATTGAAATAATTGGGTTTCCAGCAAAAAAAACCGCATTGCTTTCATCTCGAACTGCAACCAGTGCGGGTTTGGTATTGTCATGCCGAGTTTTGCGTAAAACTCAGTTATATTTGCCTTCGATCCAGCCGACATGGTAGCTAAAGGCTGAAAAAATGATGATAGGGAAGTGGGCAAGGGCGATCAAAATAAATACCCAACTACTCATTACTTCTTTTTCACGACTGCTCCGAGTATGATCAGACACAATCCCACACCTGACAGCACCAAGCCCTCAACAAGCAGCGGTTGGAAAACATACCCCATGAGCCGACCAATGCTGGCAGAAATCTCTGAAACTAAGAGAGGGGAAACCTGTGAAGCAAATCTTCCTGTCAAAAGATCAGGAAGCTGGCCTTTTACCAGGAAATGGATCCCGAGGGTCAGTGCCCCGCTGATGAGGATCGGGATACCCAGCCATTTTCCAGCAGTATTCATTGAACGAACGCCAATAACTGCGATCAATACAAGCAGTGACAGACACACAACCCAACCCCACTGTCCAAGGAAACGGATAAGTTTTAGTCCAGATTTGACGATTTGGGCAGCGCCACTGGCAGCCATGCTGCTTCCCAACATCTGGTTGAAATCGTAGGTTGCGGGGACGTTTTGATTGAAATCGATCAAGGCATTGGCGTAATCACCTATTTGATCTTCTTCCCAGGGATCCGGAAACTGGCAAAGGTTATAGAGCACCTCAACGCCAGGGGGCATGGCCTCAAGCCGGGTATAGAAATCCTCGAGTTCTTCAGGGGTGCATTCGGGCATGGTTCGGTATGCGGTCATGATCGCGTCCTCCCCATCCTGCCCAACCAAGCGATCCTTGATGGGGGTCATCTCCCATATAAATGCAGGTAAGGGATCGGGTGAATCCAGCCAGGTATAGATCCCATCCACGCTGACAGAAACCAGGTGTGTGATGAAATCATCGGTGATGATCAGTTTTTTAATCTCAGTCCAGGCATCAAAATCCACATAAGATAGCAATAATTGGATATCGGGTTCATCAACACCGCTCAACGCTTCACCGCGTTCCACACGCTGCGCTGCACGCCTGGCTGAAAAATCTTCAAGCACCCTGGGAACCAGGTCAAATTCGATGAATTCGTCCGTTAGAATGCTTTTTATCAGGGGCGGATCAAATAACACCCGCCAGACATCGTAGCTGATAAGCGTCAGCAGTGTAGTAATCACAAAAAGTATCGATAAAAGGACCAGAAGTATGGTCAGGAAAGCTGAGCGCTGCGAGCTTTTTTTATCAGTTGTTGGGGGGGTTTTTTCACTCGTCATTTTAATCTCCTGTGGAAATAAGGATATATTCACGTTCTTCTGAACCAACGCGTTTCAAGCGCATCGTGTTGATGGTATAGATTCCGCTGATCTCACCAGACACCTCTTCTGAATTCGGAGGGGATAATGTGTAGCGGATTTGATCACCGGAAAGATGGTACTCACCATGGTTGAAGTTCATAAGGCTTTCTTCAACCAGGTATTCTTTGGTGTTTGCCCAGGCATCAGCACAACCGGAGTAAGGTTGGACGAAAACATCAATCAGCAATCCGGATGGGAAAAAACGAACAAGGTTGTATTCCCCTTCATCAATATGGGATTCCCAGCAGTAAGCTGCGTCAATGAATTCTGGTTCACCAAGTGTGGGAAGAGGGGTATTTGTGGGTTGTGACTCTGCTTCGGTTGGCACCGGGGTGTCTGGGGGCGGCGGGGCAACTTCATTGATCGCAGAACAACTGGTCACAAGCATGCAAAAAAGGATCAGGACCATCAAGGGGGATTTTTTCATAGGGACCTCGCTAAGGTGATCTTTTGTTGGTAAAAACCAATTTGGTAAGGTTAGGTTGTTTCGATATGAAAGTGTTTCTGGATTTCGTACTGAAAGAATAGATGTACTTTATGATTATTATACATGAATCAGGTCAATTGTCTCAATGATTCATGGAGTAATCGCTAAAAAAACCGGAACACAATTTGGTTAAAATAATCTAACTCCAAGGTTCTTGATTTCACATAATTAGTGAAACGCTTAAATGCTTTATTCAATAATAAGTCATCTATAATCATAATGTATTGTCTGATATTCCTACACCTTTGATCCAGGCGGAGAGGATATCTAGTGAGAGAAAGTTTATCTAAGGAGGCAGCTTTGTATATTGCAGAAAGAGCAGCTGTTGTTGGTGCAGGTTTTATGGGGAGCAGGATTGCATTATTGTGCGCTCAACAGGGCATAAAGACGATAAACATCGATATTTCAACTGAGCAGCTTGAAAAGGCAAGATCTGCAGTTGAGATAATCCTTTCAAAGCTTCTTGACAGAGAAAAAATATCGGAGAGGGAAGGGGAAGAAATCGCCACCCGGCTGACATACTCAAGCGAGATTGCTTCGGTAGGAGAAGCAGATTTCGTGATTGAAGCTGTCCCTGAGAGCATAGAGCTGAAAAAGAAAATTCTCAGGCAAATCGAAACCAACTGCAAACGTGATGCAATCATTTTGAGTAATACGTCTGGGCTGAGCATTACAGAGATCGCAAAGGATGCAATACATCCAGAGCGAATAATGTGCGCTCATTTTTTTGCCCCACCCAACATAATGAAGCTTCTTGAACTAATACGCGGTGGAAAAACATCAGACGAAACATACCGAAAAACGCTTGAATTCTCGCAGCAGTTGGGTAAACAAGCCATAAATGCACCAGAGCTTCCGGGTTTTATTGTCAATCGCCTGCTGATCCCCATGATCAACGATGCTGCTTTCCTTCTGATGCAGGGGGCAGGAAAGGACGATATTGATATGGCGATGAAACTTGGTGCCAATCACCGTATGGGTCCTCTGGAGCTTGGGGATTATGTCGGGCTTGATGTTGTACTCGCGATCATGCAAACAATGCACGAGGGATTCGATGATGACAAATACCGGCCATGCCCATTGATAGAACAGCTTGTCGCCGAAAACAAACTTGGAAGAAAAACGAAGCAGGGGTTTTATTCGTATTAAGAAAGGTGAAAGCATGAAGAAACAAATAATCACAGCAGCAGAGGCAGCAGCCATGATAAAAAATGGTGCTACTGTTGCAACAAGCGGGTTTGTCGGCACAGCATTTCCAGAAGAGCTGGCAGCTGCTGTAGAGGTACGTTTCATAAGCTCTGGTGAACCGAAAGACCTGACGCTGGTTTACGCTGCTGGCCAGGGCGATGCAAAGACCAGGGGGGTCAACCACTTCGGACACGAAGGGCTGGTATCGTGTGTGATTGGCGGTCACTGGGGGCTTGTTCCCAGGCTGCAAAAACTCGCTTTGGAGAACAAGATTGAAGCCTATAACATCCCCCAGGGTGTAGTGTCTCACCTGTTTCGGGATATCGCCGCTAAAAAACCAGGGACGATCACCCATATTGGACTCAATACTTTCGTTGACCCCAGGCTGGAAGGCGGCAAAATCAACGAGGTAACCACAAAGGATATTGTGGAACTCATTGAGATACGTGGAAAGGAGTACCTCATCTATCCCACCTTTCCCATTGATGTCGCACTTGTCCGCGGAACGACTGCCGACACGAACGGCAATGTTACGATGGAGAAAGAAGCCCTTACCGCAGAAGCGCTTTCCTGCGCCCAGGCGGCAAGGAACAGCGGCGGGATCGTCCTTGTACAGGTTGAGCGTGTTGTGGACACAGGCACACTTGATCCGAAGCAAGTGGTTATACCAGGGATATTCGTTGATGCAGTTATTGTCGCTTCCGAACCAAAATATCACATGCAGACCTTCAGCGTTGATTACAATCCTGCATATATTGGTTGGGACAGCAATGAAGAGGCCCCTGTCAATTTGAGTACAGAGCGGCGGATCATCAGCACGAGGGCAGCAAAAGAGCTTGTTCCAGGCGCAGTGATTAACCTTGGCATCGGAATGCCGGAGGGCGTTGCACAGGTTGCTGAGAAAGGCACTTACACCATCACCGTTGAGGCAGGTCCTATTGGGGGTACCCCGGCTGGTGGTTTGGACTTTGGGTGCTCAAGCAATCCGGAGGCAATTATTGACCAGCCGTATGAGTTTGATTTTTATCAGGGCGGAGGGCTTGATCTCGCCTATCTTGGTCTTGCTCAGACAGATGAAAAAGGGAATGTGAATGTATCCAAATTCGGAACGAAGATAGCAGGCTGCGGAGGTTTCATTGATATCACTCAGACGGCAAAGAAAGTGGTCTACTGCGGCACATTTACAGCAAAGGGATTGAAGATAGCGTGCCGGGAAGGAAAGCTCGTGATTGAAAACGAAGGGGGCATCAAAAAGTTTGTCAGGAACGTGCAGCAGATCACGTTCAACGGTGATTATGCGATTGAAAAAGGGCAGGTTGTGCTATACGTGACGGAGCGTGCAGTATTTAAACTCACGAAAGCTGGGATGAAGCTCATTGAGATTGCGCCAGGTATTGACCTTGAAAAAGACGTGCTGGGGCAAATGGCGTTTACGCCCATTATTTCAGAAGACCTGGTGCTGATGGATAATTCACTGTTCACATAGGGAACACCGTGATTAAGCGGGGGCACCACCGCAGATATCGAAGGATTTGCCAGCGACTTATTTTTAAGTGAGTGATAAGGGAATTTTCAAGATAGTAAGGAGAGAAAAGAGTTAGCGGAGAGGGAGGGATTCGAACCCTCGGTAGCCACAAAGGCTACAGCGGTTTTCGAGACCGCCCCAATCGTCCACTCTGGCACCTCTCCCAAGACAGGTTCACATTATACTCGAATTCGGTTTTTTATCAGGAGAGAGGATCAGGGTGTTGATTTCTTGCGCTGAACTGAAATGGCAAATAAGAGCAGGCCAATTAGAAATAAGACCCTATCGGTTGGGGGGAATATGTTGATTGTTATCCCGGCTTAAAGCTTGAATAAATCCAAACGTTCCGGGAAATGAATTGGCGGCATACCTGGTTCAAATGCCAATTTTTCCTGTAGGCTGTCTGCGGCCTCTTTTTCCCCGTGAACAAGAATGATCTGTTTGGCGTCAGAAGCAGCAGATTTGGCGTACTCCAGAAGAAATCCCTGACCGGCGTGAGCAGAAAACCCGTTAATGGTCTCAACCTGTGCCCGGCGATAATACGATTCTCCAAAGATTTTTATCTCCCTGGCCCGATCTGCAAGCCGACGGCCAAGCGTATGAGGTGCCTGCCAGGACACAATCAGGATGGTGTTGCGTTCATCATGGATATTGTTCTTAACATGGTGGAGGATACGGCCGGCTTCTACCATCCCTGATGCACTGATGATCACCATGGGGTCTTTACGCTGGTTGAGGGCTTTTGATTCTTCCACTGAGTGAGTGTAGGTCAATAAATCAAAGTCAAGGGCTGGATGGCGGTATTTGAGAGATAAAGTCCCATGTTTCCTGGTCAAAGCACTCTGGATGGCGACGGTGGATTTCAGATGCTGAAACAGCCAATGGGCTGTCGACAAAAACTGGTATTTCAGGCATTTGACCAGCGGAGATAAACTCATTTAAATAATAAACAAGCATTTGAGTGCGTCCCACAGAAAATGCAGGAATGATCACCTTCCCCCCGCGATTGATCGTGCGGTTAACGACCTGCCTGAGTTCATTCACGGCCTTTTGGATGTCATCGTGCGGACGATTTCCATAGGTGCATTCCATCACGAGTGTGTCAACCTGGTAACCACCAGGAAGGACAGGGTCTCGCAAAAGGGGTGTATTTGGCCGCCCGATATCCCCTGAGAACCAGAGACGGTTTCTTTTCTTACCTTCCTCCAAGTCGAGCAGGATGGCAGCAGATCCCAGGATATGGCCGGCATCAAGGAACCGGGCTGTGACGCCTTCGATAGGCTGGAAGGGTGTTTCGTATGGGACTTGCCTGAATTGCGGCATTGTCCGCGCAGCGTCGGCCAGGGTATACAGGGGTTCGATTGGTGGGAGGCCTTTCTTCTTCCGTTTTTTATTTACGTACTTGGCATCATATTCATGGATGTGTCCCGAATCCTTCAGCATGATATCCGCCAGGTCGCGGGTCGCATCAGTGGCGTAGATCTTTCCCCGAAAGCCTTGCTTGACCAAGTTTGGAAGGTTGCCGCTGTGGTCAATATGTGCGTGTGAGAGGATGACAGCGTCTATACTTGCCGGGTCAAAATCAAAGTTCAGGTTGTATTCGTATGTTTTCTTGCGTTTGCCCTGGAATAACCCGCACTCGAGGAGTAGTTTCTTCCCGTTGATTTCGATCAGGTGTTTGGAGCCGGTAACAGATTGTGCGGCACCCTGGATGGTTAATTTCATTCGTCTATGCTTTCCTTTTTCAGGTTGTTAAGGATGGCGTTCCCGAAATGCTTGAATCGATAGGGCACATCTTGCATTTGAGTGGCCAGCTCTTCCATGTTGGTTGGTGCCTTAACTGCGATGCGGTTCAATACATCCCGGGGTAGGATGACGTCAGAAGGAACGCCCCAATCAAAGCCTATTTGTTTCCGCCATTCACGCAGCCTGTCGATTCGTTTCAGCACAGCCTTTTTTGGCCGTTTGTGGTGAGGTCGGAATTCAGGGTTTGCCTTTTTTCCCTTCTTTACCGCTTCCATGAGACCTCTGCCGTAGCGCTGGACCTGACGAGCGCTGAGGGAGTGGATATTCCCCAGATAGGATTGCCTTTCTGGTGTGTGTACAGCAATCTCAACCAGGGCATGAGTGCTGAGAATTTTAAATGGTGGGCGGTTCTGTTTTTTTGCCATTGACTCACGAAATTGATAAACTGATTTAAGGATGGCAGCTTGTTGAGGCGTCAGATCGCGTGCTCCCCTAAGTTTCCAAAAATCTTCTCGGCTGGTTTCTGTGGTCACGTGAATGTTTTTAACCAACCTTGAAAAGTCCTCAGAGGCCAGGTCTAATAGCGACTTGTTTCGCAATTCATCTTCAAGAATATCAGCAAGGGGAATCAGGTAGCGGCTGTCCAGACGGGCATACTCAAGCATCTTGGGATCAAGGGGGCGTTTTCCCCAGTTGGCTTTTTGGTATTTCTTATTCATGTGAATGTGGAAATACTTCTCGAGAAGCGATCCCAGGCCGACCTGCTGAAAGCCCAGTATGCGTGCAGCGATCATGGTGTCAAATAAGTTGGAAAATTGAAATTGATAATCTCGGAATAAACAGATCAGGTCATATTCCGCTGCATGAAAGACTTTCTTTATTTTTGGTGAAGAGAAAATTGGCGCCATGAGAGAAAGATCCGGGAGAACCAATGCGTCTATCAGAAAATCTTTTTCCAATGTGGAAATTTGGATCAGGCATACCTGTTCATGGTAAGCATGCAAGCTGTTTGATTCGGTATCGATAGATAAGACTTCCTGGGCTGTCAGTTCATCGATTACATCACGCAGTTTCTGTGGCTGATCCACCCAGACCAGCTCGATTTCTTTTTAATGAGTCAAGCATAGTGTGATTATAGCGCAAAGTATGGCATGCTATAATCGAGATATTCAAATTGGCAGAGAGTTGGTTGGAAGCGGGCAAACATGAAAGCGGTAGTACAGCGAGTTTCACAGGCAAGTGTGAAGGTTGAGGGATCCACAGTAGCCGAAATTGGGCTGGGGCTGTTGATATTGCTGGGTATTGGCCCTGAGGATGATCTGAAGACTGCTCAAGCTCTGGCTGATAAGATAATGAATCTTCGCATCTTTGAAGATACGGCGGGAAAGATGAACCTTTCTATACTCGATGCAGGTGGTTCAGCCATTGTCGTTTCGCAGTTCACGCTGTATGCCGACACCAGCAGAGGCAGGCGGCCATCCTTTTTCGACGCTGCGAAACCAGATAAGGCAGAACCCCTGGTTGAGGATTTCGCTGAAAGGATGAGGGAGCAGGGCATCCCATCACAAACAGGTGTTTTCGGTGCTCATATGGACGTCGCGCTGGTCAATGATGGACCTGTGACGATCGTGATGGAATATTAATCATTTAAGTTTTGACTTTTCCCCAAAGATTACATTTCGGTAGATCGACAATCACGCCAATCCCAGAGAGGGATTTTTCGTATAGGTAGCCTTACTTGGATAGCGTTTATTTTCCAATTCTGTGATGATTTTTGCCAGTATGGTGCGTTGTGTTGCCTGCCCTGATGAGGGTCAACGCACCAAAACCGGTGCGGTCAAATACTGACCGGCACCCTACTGAGATAATTTGTCAGGGCTCGTTGTGTTGCCTGCCCTGATGAGGGTCAACGCACGAAAACCGGTGCTATATGAAATTAATTACACCACCAAATCCACATCCGCAAGGTGTGCTGCTCGAAGCGTATTTTTTAACAACATTGCAATCGTCATTGGCCCCACACCGCCTGGGACAGGCGTGATTGCGCCAGCGATTTCCATGACTTCATCAAATGCCACGTCACCGACCAGGCGGTAACCTTTTTCGTGAGTTTTATCTTCAATGCGATTCACCCCTACGTCAATCACCGATGCGCCTGGTTTGATCCAATCCCCCCGCACAAATTCCGGAATACCAACAGCAGCGATCAGGATATCAGCCTCGCGGGTCAGGTTTGGGATATTCTTGGTGTGCGAGTGACAAATCGTGACTGTGCTGTTTGCTTTTACAAGCATCAGGCTGAGGGGCATACCAACAATATTTGAGCGGCCCAGGATGACTGCCCTCGCACCATCAAGTCGGACGCCTGTTTTCTCAAGCAGAACCATAATGCCGGATGGTGTGGCAGGCATAAAAAGTGGCTCTCGACCCTTTTGGGCCAATCGACCAATGTTGACAGGATGAAAGCCATCCACATCTTTTTGGAGCATTAATGTACTGAGCACACTTTCCTCATTCAAAACAGCGGGTAATGGTAGCTGAACGAGGATGCCGTGGATTCTAGGATCACCATTTAATCCCCTGATCAGGTTTTGAACTTCATCCTGAGTAACGTCTGCGGGAAGCGAATGTCCAATGGAATGAAAGCCTGCTTCCTTGCAGGCTTTGTGCTTCATTCGGACGTAAACCTTTGATGCAGGATCATCGCCAATCATGATGGTTGCCAGACCGGGGACTGGTAAGCCCTGAGAAAAACGTTTTTTGACCTGGCCTTTTACATCTTCACGTATTGATTTGGCGATCGCTTTGCCATCAATCAGTTTTGCAGCCATCAGACCTCTAGTGTGGTGAGATTTTATGCATTATACCTGAATCAGGGGTTATAATTTCTAAACATGAATAAGGATAAAGACGATATTAAAACGATGGTCGTCGGCATTGCTGGCGGGTCGGGATCTGGAAAAACAACACTGGCGGACCAGGTTCTGAACAACTTAGGGCGTGATAAGATCGCCTTTTTACCACATGATGCTTATTATCGTGATGTAAAGGGTATCCCGCTGGAAGAGCGCGCAAAAATCAATTATGATCATCCGGATTCCCTTGAGACAGAATTATTGGTTGAACATATTCTCAGATTGAAGGGGGGATATTCTGTTGAGGTGCCAGTATATGATTTCACAAATCATAATCGGAAGAAGGATGAAACCGTCCTGGTTGAACCAAGGCAGATTATATTGGTGGAAGGCATCCTGATCTTTTTTGAAAAACAGCTGCGGGAATTATTTGATATGAAGATATACGTGGATACAGACCCGGACATGCGATTTATCAGGCGGCTCACACGTGATATTGAGGAGCGAGAGCGTACAATGCGATCGGTTATCAAGCAATATCTTGAGACAGTCCGCCCCATGCATCTGGATTTTGTGGAGTCTTCAAAACGTTATGCAGATATCATGGTGCCTGAAGGCGGCAGGAATCCAGTTGCGCTGGATATGGTGATTGCGCGGCTGCAGTCGCTGTTGAACGGAGAAGATCTCGTTGAACGCCAATGATGCCGATAGCTCGACAAATAGCTCAGAAAATCAACTGAATATCCAGAAGAAACGTCAAATCCCCAGGCGGACATTAAATATCCTCCGAATTCTGATATTGGTTGTGGTGATTGCCCTGACTGTTGTGCTGGTGATCAACCGTGAACAGATCCAAAAGCTGCAGGCATATGGGTATCCTGGTATTTTTCTGTTTTCAATCCTGGCTAATGCAACGATATTGATCCCGGTCCCAGGGGTTGTGTTCACATCCGCCATGGGTGCGATATTCAACCCCCTTTGGGTTTCAATGGCAGCAGGAGCCGGTGCAGCGATCGGTGAGTTATCCGGATACCTTGCGGGTTTCAGCGGTCAGGCTGTGGTGGAGAATTCTGAACGGTATGAACGCGTGGTTAATGGATGCGTAAATATGGCGATGTGACCATCCTGGTTCTTGCGTTCATCCCTAACCCATTGTTTGACCTCGCAGGTATCGTCGCGGGTATTTTGAAGATGCCCGTATGGAAATTCCTGTTCTATTGTGTCATAGGCAAGATATTAAAAATTGATGATGTTCGCTTATGCAGGGGATTGGGTAATGAACCTGATTGAACGGGTATTTTGATCATCTTGTCCCCTCATTTTTCTCATGGTGAGCTAATCTCAGGTCATAAAAGGATAGAAAATGATAAAACAATTAGATACCTATATTGAAGAATATTTGGATCAAAGTGTAGCTGAACTATCCCGGTTATGTGCCCAGCCAAGTGTCGCAGCACAAAATTTGGGCATTGAAAAATGTGCTGGTTTGGTTGCACAAAGTTTGAGGGAACGTGACTTTGACGTTCAAATCATACCCACAGGTGGCTCTCCTGTAGTGTTTGGCGAACGTCAGGGGAGATCCGATAAAACCCTGCTCGTTTACGACCATTATGATGTCCAACCTCCCGAGCCACTCGAACTGTGGGAAACACCAGCTTTTGAACCCACATTGAGAAATGGCAGGCTCTACGCAAGAGGTGTTGCGGATAATAAAGGCAATTTCATGGGGCGTCTGCATGCCATTGATGCAGTTCTGGAAACGATGGGGGAGCTGCCCTGCAATGTTAAATTCATTGTGGAGGGTGAAGAGGAGATCGGAAGCGTTCACCTGGAACCCTTTATTGCAGAACATCAGGCGTTGCTTTCGGGTGATGTCTGTGTATGGGAAATTGGTGGCGTGGACCACGAAAATGTCCCCATCCAGATGGTGGGTTTACGGGGGATTTGTTATGTGGAACTGCACGCAAAGACCGCCAACCAGGATGTCCATTCCGGCACGGGGGGTTCAATATTTCCCAACGCTGCCTGGCGCTTGGTATGGGCGTTGAACAGCCTCAAGGATGAGAACGAGAACATCAAGCTGCCTGGTTTCTATGATGATGTCCTTCCGCCTACGGCGCAGAGAAAAAGAACTCCTTGCATTAGGTCCGGATAAACGGGCATATTTCAAACAAAAATATGGCCTCGATATTTCTTGAAAGGGATTGATGACCCGCCTTGAACTCGCTATTGAACAGGTATATCAGCCAACCTGCACCATTTGCGGGTTGACTTCAGGATACCAGGGTGAAGGTTCAAAGACGGTGCTCCCTGCACTCGCCAGTGCGAAAGTTGATTTCAGGCTGGTCCCAAACCAGACACCAGAAAAAGTGTTGACGCAGCTCAGGGCTCATCTGGATGGCAATGGGTTTAATGATATTGAGATCATCAACTTGGGCGGCAACCCGCCTGCCAAGACCGACCCGGATCACCCAGCCGTCAGGATGGCAGTGGAAGCAGCGAAAGATGTTTATGATAAGCCAACCCGGGTGATCCCCATGATCGGGGGATCAGGTCCTAACTATATGTTCCAGAAGTACCTGGGTGTGCCGATCATCTCATCCGGCTCAGGTGATTCGGAAAGCCGGGCACATGCCCCGAACGAGTCCATAAGCATGGATTTATATATAAAGGGTGCCAGGCATTTCGCCCAACTCCTGAGGCTGATGGGAGAATTTTGACCCAGGAAGTTGGTTGATCGCATTGGCGCAGGTCACCTGCGATCACCTCGCTTCCCGGGTCTATCATTTCATTTATTCGATATTCAATTCAGATAAATGTTCGTCCAAAATAAGGCTCAATAGTATATCACAGGGAAAAAATTTGAACATTTCATACCGCCATCGGTGATCTCCCAATTGTCATTGTCGATCATACTCTGCCTGGCGTTTTCACCACAACAATAGGTACTGTTCCCGCCGCTGAAGGTGACACCGCCTGCAGTGCTTGCGCATCCCAGCCGATCAGGAGGGCATCATAGTTGGGGGTGGAAAGGGTGACCCCAGTAAACATATCTCTGCGTTGGTTAACGCTGTCACATCCCACTCGCCCAGGTTCTGGTTAAAGGCGCTGGCATCGGCGAACATCCGGTACATATTGTGACATTGCTGGTGTCCCAACTCCCGATGTCCTGGTTGAAGGCACTTGCGTTGAGGAACATGACAGCTCATATCCGTGACGCTGCTGGTGTCCCAATCGCTATGTCCTGGTTGAAGGCCCTGGCGTTGGAGAACATCACGCTTATATCCGTGACATTGCTGGTGTCCCAACTCCCGATGTCCTGGTTGAAGGCGCTGGCATCGCCGAACATCCGGTACATATCAGTGACATTGCTGGTGTCCCAACTCCCGATGTCCTGGTTGAAGGCGCTGGCATGGTCGAACATACGCTCATATCCGTGACGCTGCTGGTGTCCCAATCCCCGATATCCTGGTTGAAGGCGCTGGCACTAGTAGAACATATAGTTCATATCCGTGACGCTGCTGGTATCCCAACTCGCCGATGTCCTGGTTGAAGGCGCTGGCACTAGCTGAACATATAATTCATATTCGTGACGCTGCTGGTGTCCCAACTCCCGATATCCTGGTTGAAAGCGCTGGCAGTGTTGAACATTCCGCTCATATCCGTGACGCTGCTGGTGTCCCAACTCCCGATGTCCTGGTTGAAGGCGCTGGCATCGCAGAACATATTGCTCATATTCGTGACGCTGCTGGTGTCCCAATCGCCGATGTCCTGGTTGAAAGCGCCGGCGCCTGAGAACATACCGCTCATATCCGTGACGCTGCTGGTGTCCCAACTCCCGATGTCCTGGTTGAAGGCGCTGGCACTCCTGAACATCCAGCTCATATCCGTGACATTGGAGAGGTCGGGGTTGTCCGATGCATTCCCGGTCAGGTTGGAACAGCCATGAAAAGCGTGTGCCATCGAGGTCCAATACGCCTGTGCCCCACTGCTCGATGGTCAGCAATTTTTCTTTATCGCCGCTGTCGTTGAAATAGATGCGGGGAAACCATGTCCCTCCACTACTGTTGTCCTTGATGCGGATGGTGTGTGTTCCAGCGGCGGGGTAGGTGCAGGTGAAATCTCCCGTGTGGCACCAGTCACCTCATCCGTGCTGTCATCGTTACAATCCACATTATAGTTATATCCCCCACCATGGTCGGGATGGTGAAGGATTCACCAGGGTTGACCGTCTGGACTGTGATCACAAAATCATCTGTGGTTCCAGCAGAGACGGGTGTCACAACCAGTATGTTTGCAGCTAACGCAAGTGCGACCAGCGCGCAGAATAAGGTTTTTTGATATTTGTTCGACATCACGATATTCCCTCCTTACTTATATGGACGATTTGTTGGTCTAAAGCCTTCTGGAAGTGGTGAGACAGCAACAATGTATATCGATGTGTGAAGCAAGATCAGGGTACGGTGTGCAGAGAAGGTTTCCCCCCAGTTAATTTGACAGCATGATGCTGTACTGACATCCAAGCTTCAGTGCAGGGATAAAATTAGTATATCATAAATCAAGTAGATGAAATGGAAAGCTCGCGCTGGGGTCAGGGCAACCGCAAAGTCGAATTTATCAATCCATTCAATTGTCTCTACTCATTAATCACTCCTTCCCACCCTTCGGTTACCAAGGCTATCCCAAAAGTGATTCGCATTCAATTTCTCATAATTGAATCATTAATGATCATCTATTTATTGGAATTATCTGTAATTTCTTTTAGTTACATAAAAATGCATTAATGAGATTCGTAGAGGCGACGCTTGTCTTCGATTCCTCGACACATTGTGCGTCGCCCCTACGTTCGAGACAAGAGAGGTAATAAATCGAAAAAGAAATCTTATCATCTTCTTTTTGGACAAACTCGGTTGGCGATGGGGTCTATTTTTTCGCGATCAACTTCAGAAAAGCTTTTCTATGACTTTGCGATTGCCTTAGCGTCGTGGTCATCGTATCGAATAATTGGCACCGCGCAATTTACGTGTAACATCTGGTACTATCATTCTTAAAATTAAAAGCTACCAGCGAAAAAAACGTTATGTGAGGTCTTAGATTACATATGAAGGAAATAAAATCAAATCATAAGAAAAACAGGGTCCTGGACTGGATTGTGCGCTTCCTCAAAGGCATTCTGGTTGGGATTGGTTTCATCACGCCAGGCCTTTCAGGCGGTGTCTTAGCGGTTGTATTTGGCCTATATGAACGCCTGATGCGTTTCCTGGGCAATTTCACCCAACAGTTCATGAAGAATGCCCTGTTCTTCCTCCCGGTCGGGATCGGGGGCGTCCTTGGGGTGGTAGGTTTTTCTGCTGTGGTTGACTATGCATTCACCTATTATGCTGCTCTTTTCACCTGGCTGTTCATCGGTTTCATTGCCGGGACTTTTCCTTCGCTGTTCAAAACCTCAGGCAAACAGGGCAGGAAATGGTGGCACTGGATAGTGCTGGTCGTTACAGCAATTGGTATTGTCTTCTTTATGCGCTGGATGGCAGCAGTGCGCAGTGTCCAACTCGCGCAAAATTTTGTAAACTGGCTGCTGAGCGGTGCATTGATCGGCCTGGGTGTTGTGGTGCCCGGTATGAGCCCCTCCAATTTCCTGATTTATCTGGGCTTATATCAACCGATGGCTTTCGGCATACGCAGCCTTGACCTTGGCGTGATCATCCCATTGGCATTGGGCGGGATACTGTGTGTGCTTCTGCTTGCACGGATAATTTCCTGGCTGTTTAAAAAGTTCTATGCCTTTATGTATCATTTCATCCTAGGCATTGTGATTGGCTCAACAATCGCTATCATTCCAGAAGGTGTCAGTGGGTGGACGATCGCATTATGTGCTTTGCTGTTCCTGGTTGGTGCTGCAGTTTCATTTGGGCTGGCGAAATTGGATGAAAAATATTCACGAGAAGCACTATTTTCTTGATACTGGCAGTTATTAAAAATATTAGGCGTTCGGCAATCAAAAATCCGAACGCTCTATTCTTTAAATAGACACCTCAAGGATATAATTGGATAACCAGAAACGCATCAAGAGGAGATGAAAATGGCAATTTATGATGGATTTGCGCCGATCTACCAGCGGGGGCTTTATTTACGGTTTTCGCAGTTGATGGCAGAATCGGTTCTCCCGGATTACCTGGCGGAGATCGCTTTTAAGGGAAAGGACCTGTTGGATATTGCCTGCGGAGAAGGGAGTTTCGCAGTTGCGATGTCAAAACTGGGATACAAAGTTACCGGCATTGACCAATCACAGCGGATGATTGATCTGGCGCAAGAGCGTGCAAATGCAGAAAAGGTTTCAGTCAAATTTCAAGTAGAAGATATGCGCTCATTCTCCTTCTTTGAGGCATTTGACCTGGTGACCTGTTTTTTTGACAGCTTGAATTACATGTTAACCATCAAGGATCTTCATGATGTTTATAAGAATGCCTATCAAGCCCTGAGGTCTGGTGGCTATTTCATTTTTGACATGAACACGATCTATGGCTTATCTGTGGAGTGGATGCGGGAAGAGACATATGTCCAGAATGAAGCCTCAGATTTTCTTGAGATTCACAGGCATTCTTATGATTATGAAAATCAGATTGCGGCTGTGGACATTACGGTATTTTTGCAGCGTGAGGGGTTATGGGAGCGTGTGGAAGAAACACACAGGGAGCGTGGTTACCCTATTGCGGATATTCAATTCTTATTATCAGAAACAGGTTTTGAGATCGCCGGGATGTATGGGAGTCTGTCGAAAAGATCAGAAGTGCAAAACACTTCTCCCCGGGTTTTCTTCATTGTGCGCAAACCGGGTTGATCTTTTTCGGAATTGTACACAACGCTGAAAGCATTAAGCCTATAATTTTCTTGTTGGGTAATCTATGTTAAGGTCGCAGGGTTACCTAATGCTGAATAATTCTATGTTAAAATAATTGGAATAATCAAAGCCCGTATGAAAATTTTGCAAACGACCTGACATCCAGGCTCGAAAAATTGAAACTATTTTGCACGAATGGATTGTCTGGGTAACCGATCAGCCAGATACACTTTCAATAATAACTTGATAAGCTAGGAGAGATATTGTTACAGGAGACAACTCATCCAATTGTAAATCGCAAGCGCATCACCTTGCTGGTGAGTATTCTTGGGGTCAGCATGATCGTCATCGCCTTCCTGGTCAATACACCAATGGAAGTGCTTACTGGTGAGTTAAGCATTATCACATCGCCAAGTGTTCTGATCACTGACTACATAGCTTATGCAAATTTAGGCGGGGCATTCTTCAATGCCGGCCTGGTCACCCTGATGGGGCTGGGTTTGGCCTGGCTCATTCGGGCGCGGTTCAATGGCTATCTCTTGTCAGCCATTTTCACCCTGGCAGGTTTTTCCTTTTTTGGTAAGAATGTATTTAATATCCTGCCAATTTTTGCTGGTGTCTTCCTGTTTGATGTTCTGTTTTCTCATCAAAGAGTGAAGGATCTGATCGCACCGTTGTTATTTGGCACAACCCTGGGACCAGTCGTCAGCCAGGTTGCATTTGGATTTGATTTCGGTTGGTGGGGAATCCTTGGCGGTATCTTGCTGGGTGTGATCGTTGGCGGCCTTCTGGCGGCGTTGATGAACCATATTTACAGCTTCCATATGGGCTTCAACCTGTATAACACAGGAACAACTGGCGGGTTCGTCGCAACAGTCGTTTACATCACCATGCGGGGATTCGGTCTGGAAATCGAACCAGCTTTTTACTGGTCAACAGAATATACGATTTTCCTGTCCTGGTTTGTTGCTGCGGTGATGTTTGGATTAATCATTTTAGGTTTCATCTGGGGGGCAAGTTTTTCAAAGTATAAGAAGATTTGGAAATGTTCCGGAAAGCTTGCTTCTGATTTCGTTGTCATAGCCGACCTTGGAACCACTTTGGTCAACATGGGCATGATTGGGTTGATTGGCATGTGCTATGTTCATTTAGTAAAAGGGGACATCAATGGTGCGATTCTGGCCGGGATTTTCACCGTGGCGGGATTTGGTGCGCTGGGGAAGCACCCCCGGAATATCCTTCCGATCATGGCTGGTGTATTCTTAATCTGTTTTCCAAAGGTATGGAATCATTCGGATCCTGGTCCGCTGCTGGCCGCCTTATTTTGCACGACATTAGCACCGCTGGCGGGTAAATTTGGTTTTTTTGCGGGATTGATTGCTGGTGTGCTGCACCTACCGATGGTAATGCACGTAGGCAGCGTACATGGATATATGAACCTCTACAACAATGGTTTTGCCGGGGGACTTGCAATGCTGATCATCATTGGTTTCATCAAGGGGCTATGGCCGAATTTATTGAAGGATGATGACGCCGCTTCATAATCTATGGGGCAAAGTGCGATTCATGTTTTAAAAGTGATTCGCCTGAGCTTGCCCTGCATATGACCTGGTGATATGATTTGAGTTGTCGGAGGTTGATTGAAGGAATTTAACAGACAAAAACGGCTTCGATTTATTCTTATCCTGGCAATCCTGATTACCCTGCCGTGCTATTGTGTCGGTTTGGTCATATTACGGGTTAATCGAGACCGAATTGAAACAGAGATACCAACTATCACCCCAACGCTAACAAGAACCGGGACGATTACCCGGACGCCTTATGTCACATTGACACCGACACTGACTGCAACGGTCACACAAACAGGGACCAATCCACCAACTGCGACACCGACTCAAACCGCAACGATCACGCTGACGCAGACAGAAGAACCAACAGCAACAGAAACAGAAACGTTGACCGCAACATCCACATCAACCCATACCGCAACACCTACTGACCTGACAAAAACGCCCTCCAATACAAATCCATAAAAGGATTGAAACCTTTATGACCGAATTAACTAATTTTCTGAAAGAGATGATATCCGTATCCGGCTTATCCGGATTTGAAGGACCAATTCGTGAGATCATTCGAGATTCATGGGAGCCGCTGACTGATGACCTGAGTATCAGCAAAATTGGCAGCCTGCACGGATTTAAGAGAGGCTGCGGGGCTGAACCGAGACAGAGAGTTCTAATCTCAGCTCATATGGATGCCATTGGCATGATGGTTACGGATATTCAGGACGGCTTTATGCGTGTGACAGAAATTGGAGGCATTGACAGCAGGATCCTGCCGGGGCAGCCTGTGATCGTGCATGGTCGGGAGGATTTACCCGGTGTGGTTATCCAGCCTCCCGCACACCTGCTGCCCTCTTCAATTGGTGATGGTCCGATTGCAATGAAATACCTGCTGGTGGATGTTGGATTGCATTCTTCAGAGGTAGCAGAGAAAGTGCGTGTGGGCGACACCGTGTCCTATGGTCAGGAACCGATCGAGATGACAGGTGAAGCCCTTTCAGGTCATACCCTCGATAACCGGGTATCCGTTGCCGCAGCAACCCTGTGCCTGGAATTATTACAAAGCCGAAAACATGAATGGGATGTTTGGGCTGTTGCCTCTGTCCAGGAAGAAGAGACCCTTGGCGGGGCATTTACCTCACCCTTTGATATTCGTCCGGACGTTGCTATCGTCATCGATGTGTGTTTTGCAAAAGGACCAGGGTCCAATGATTGGCGAAGCCTGCCTTTTGGAGAGGGCGTTGGCATTGGATTTGGCCCGAATATCCACACAGGGTTGAATGACAGATTGGAAGCAAAGGCAGACGCATTGGAAATCCCATATCACAGGGACCTGATGCCAAAAATGTCAGGGACTGATGCCATGGCTGTCCAAATTGTGGCGGAAGGTATCCCCTGTGTAGTTCTGGGGATCCCCCTGCGATATATGCATACCCCGGTTGAAACCGTATCCCTGAAAGATATCCGACGGGCAGGACGATTAATGGCAGAATTCATTGCTGATCTGACAGCGGAGACATTAGACCAGATCCAATGGGAAAAGTGACAGATGATGAACAATGAGATAAAAACGACCGAGACGCCAGTAATTGGCCCTGATCAACTCAAGCTTTTAGAGAAGTTATGTAATGCCACTGCTGTTTCAGGGGACGAGCATGAAGTAAGGAAAATTGTCCTTGAAGAGGTGGAATCATTTGCTGATGAGGTCAAAGTGGACGCCCTCGGTAATGTCCTGGTGACCAAACTGGGAAAAGGTGAGGGACGGGTCAGGGTCATGCTGGCAGCGCATATGGATGAAATTGGCTTGATGGTCGTTAAAAAGCATGACGACGGTCTGTTTGAGTTCGTGCGAGTTGGCGGTATAGATGAAAGACAGCTCCCGGGAAAAGCTGTCCTGGTGGGGCGGGAGCATCTTCCTGGTGTCATCGGTGCAAAACCGATCCACATGACCACTGCTGATGAGCGGAAGAACAAAATCAAAGAAAAGGAAATGCGGATTGATCTGGGGCCAGAGATTGGGGACAAGGTCAAGCCGGGTGATAGGGCGACTTTCGCCACTCGATTTCGGGTTCTTGGGCCAAGTATTTGTGCAAAAGCACTGGATGACCGGTTCGGTGTGGCAACCCTGATCGAACTCATCAAACACGCTCCGGACAATGTTGATCTACTGGGGGCCTTCACCGTCCAGGAAGAAGTGGGATTGCGAGGAGCAAGGGTTGCAGCTTATACTTTTAATCCGGATTTGGCCATTGCGCTTGATTCCACACCTGCATATGACCTGCCGAATTGGGATGATGAAGTCGAGAATGTTCAGTACAATACACGCCTGGGCGAGGGACCCGCTATCTATGTGATGGACAGGGCAACTATCGCTGACCGGCGACTGGTCAGCTGGCTGCAGGAAACAGCAAAGGACCTGGGGATTCCCTATCAATTCCGTCAACCAGGCGGAGGCGGAACGGATGCCGGCGTGATCCATAAAACACGCAGCGGGATCCCAAGCACTTCGGTTTCTGTTCCATCCCGCTATCTTCATTCGGCTGCGGGTATTGCACGCCAGGATGATTGGGCGAACACTTTAAGCTTGCTGCAGGCTGCACTTTGCCGTCTAACACCTGATTTATTGGCTGTTGAACGGCGTGATTAAATAATTTGTTGTTATTCAAAACGGTTTTCTTAGGAGCACTTTGATGAAATCATTAATTCAGAAACTTGTAGAGACACCTGGTCCATCGGGATTTGAATATCGAATCCGGGATGAGATTCGCGACCTTATCGGTGATGCTGCAGATGAGGTTCGTGTGGATGCGATGGGCAACTTGATTGCCAGGAAGGGGGCAAAGTCCAAAGATGGGATGCGCGTGATGGTGTCTGCACATATGGATGAGATCGGTTTGATGGTCACGCATGTTGACACTAACGGGTTTGTTCGGTTTACAAGCATCGGCGGGATTAATCCCCTAACATGTTACGGAGGCCGTGTATTATTCATGAACGGCACAAGAGGTGTGATTGGGGTTGATGGGATTGAACGAGGGAAAACCCCCAAGCTGTCCGATTTGTTCATAGACGTGGGTGCCGAAAGTAAAGAAACCTGTCCTGTCACAGTTGGTGACGTGTGCGGATTTGAACGGCCATTTCTTGATTTGGGACAACGGATGGTTGCTAAATCGATGGACGACCGTGTTGCGGCAGCGATCGCTATCGAAGCGCTCAAACGGTTGGAGGCCACACCCCACGAGGTGCATTTTGTGTTCAGCACCCAGGAGGAGGTTGGCCTGCGCGGGGCAATCACTGCTGCTTATGGGATTGATCCTGAGGTGGGATTCGCGGTGGATGTCACGCTTTGTGGAGACACCCCAAAGCCAAAGTTCAAGATGGTCACAGCATTGGGCAAAGGACCAGCGATTAAGGTGCGAGATTCGAGTTTTATTGCCGACCCTCGGCTTGTCGATTGGATGGTGAAAACAGCAGAAATGGCAGATATCCCCTACCAGATGGAAGTTTTGGAGGCGGGAGGTACGGATGGACGCGCAATTCAATTAACACGTGGCGGCGTTCCTGCAGGCTGTATTTCTATTGCGTGCCGCTATATTCATTCACCTTCAGAGATGGTGGATATCAGTGATGTTGAAAATGCGGTGAAACTTCTGGTACAACTATTAAGTAATCCGATCAATCTGGTTTGATCATGTAGATGGAAGGAAATGGGCAGTTGAAGAAAACCTATAACCTGATTTGTACAGGATTGGTTATTATCTTATTGTTGTCTGCTTGCAGCAGCCTTCCTTTTGATATTCCCTGGTTGAATACTGGAAATCCTACACAGACGCAAACTGCTGGTACGGAAGGTGCGTTAACCCCGACACCCGACATCGAACCTACTGAAGACAACACACCAGAGCCTGTGACATCTTTGACCATCTGGGTGCCACCAGGAATGGATCCGTCACAGGATGGAGATGCCAATTTACTGCTTGCTAATCGGCTGGCATTGTACTCCGAATTACATGATGGCCTGGAGATCAAGGTTCGGGTAAAAGCGGCCAGCGGTGCTGGTGGTCTGCTGGATGCCCTTGAAGCCACCCATGCTGCTGCGCCTGACGTGCTTCCTGATCTGATTGTTTTATCCAGACCTGATATGGAAAAAGCTGCCTTGAAGGGGTTGATCACGAACCTGGAAGCGTTATCAGAAATTCCAGATGATTTCAGACTGGTTCAGCTTTACGCGAGATCTGGCTTTACTGCAAGGTGAGTCCTATGGGTTCCCGTTTGCAGCAGATGCACTTGCACTGGTTTACCGTCCTGAAAGCATCCCTGATTTCTCTGGAACCTGGTCGGGTATTTTGGAATCGAATCGACCTTTGGTTTTCCCTGTCGACAGCGATCAATCATTATTTCAATTTGTATTGTATCTATCTGAGGGCGGCGTGATCCAGGACAGTCAAAGGCTGCCCACATTGGACGTTGAGATTCTCAGCAGTGTATTTCAATTGATCCATGAAGGTGTTTTGGCTGGCATCTTTCCCAAATCACTGATCCAGTACCAGAATTTCGACCAGGTTTGGGAGGCTTTCAAGACTGGTGAAGCTAACCTGGTTGTCACGTGGCTGTCCAGCTATCTGTTGGATCAGCCAGCTGATGCAGCTGTGCTGCCCATCTTCCCGGTTTCTGAAGGTGCAGTTTCAATAGGAACAGGATTGATCTGGGCAGTATCTACACCATTGGAATCCAGGCAAGCTGTTGCTGCTGATTTGGCAGAATTTTTGATCCAGTCTGATTTTCTATCTGAATGGACGTTGTCAGCTGGCTATATGCCCCCCAGACCTTCTTCTCTGGAAGGATGGACAGATCAGGGTCTTCGGTCAACCATCAGTCAAATTGCCCTGATGACTCAGATGTACCCCCCGGATGAAGCTATCTCTACGCTTGGGCTGATATTTAAGGATGGAACAAACCGGATCATGCAGGATATGGTTGGCCCTGAACAGGCTGCACAAGAGGCGTTGGAAAGTTTAGAGGAATAGGGATGGCGGAGAACAACCAGCCGACTAAGGTGAAGAAGTTTCACTTCAGGCCGCAATGGATCCTGTTTATCATTGTCCTCGGGGTTATCGTGCTAAGTGTTTTTGCCTTACGAAGTCCTGTTGCTGAAAGGTCTCAATTATTGAGTCCCACAAGTACGCCCTCTCCAGTTGTTGCGGATGTAGGAGGAACACCAGGAGAAATCAACCAAACAACGCCACAGCAACCCCCTCCAACGGTCGAAGAGATCGGAAACACCAATGGGATTATTTTATGGAGCACGATCCTGGTGTTGATATTATTGGTTGGCACATTACGTGAGATCCTGTTCCGTAATGGTGATAAGAATTCAAGATAGGGGTCTGGAGATTTTGGTTGGATAGACTGACGGAATATGAAGCATATCGGGAGAAGATGAACAAGCGAATTGCGGATATCGATCATCTGGGTATCCAGCGCTTCTTCAATCTTGATACGAAAGCTTATGATGAAGGGGCATTAAGTGCAAAGACCAAAGAACTTTTAGGGTTGGTGGCCTCCTTGGTGCTGCGCTGTAATGACTGTATCGACTATCACATCATCCAATGTGTGGATGCTGGATGGACGGATGAAGAGCTTTATGAAGCTTTCAATGTTGGTCTAGTCGTTGGGGGCAGTATTGTCATTCCGCATCTCCGGCACGCAGTAGAAACACTTGATATATCCCGAACACATCAGGGATGACGCAGAGCTGTTACTGACATTTTTCACACAAGCACAACGTGTTCATCCTGACATATCTATATTTTTCCAATAACCCTCCTCATCAATAATGACATGATCATTGTCAAAAAGCCCCGTTTTATCTTCCAATTGATCCAGACGAGCCATGACATCTTTCAATGCACTTACCAGAGTATCTGGCAATATATCGTGATGCAAATCAGGCATGTCGCCATTCCGTCTTTGGTTTCGTTTAAGGATTTGACCGGGTACGCCAACAACCACAGATTCTGGAGGGACTGATTTGACAACGACAGCGTTTGCCCCAATCCGACTGCCGGTTCCGATTTCGATTGCGCCCAAAATTTTTGCACCTGCTCCCACTACTACCTCATCTCCCAGGGTGGGGTGTCTTTTTTCAGGTTTCAGGCTCACACCTCCCAAAGTGACACCATGATAAATGGTGACGTCATTTCCGATTTCTGCTGTCTCACCGATAACGACTCCCATACCGTGATCAATGAAAAACCGTCTGCCGATTTTTGCGGCTGGATGGATCTCAATACCTGTGAGCCAACGCGCAACTTGAGACATCCAGCGTGCCAGGAAGAAAAACTTTACATTCCACAACCAATGAGCGAATCTGTATAACCAAATAGCATGTAGGCTTGAATAATTGATCAATACATCAAACCAGTTCCTTGCTGCAGGGTCTCTTTTGATTGCGCAGCGAATATCCTCTGCGATTGGAAACTTTGAACCCGTTTTCCTGATTTCCGGTTGGAACTTCGTTGGTTGAGATTTGAGGGTTGAAATTTGTTCCATGATTATTCCCTTTCCTTCACAATTCGCTGCTTCCTTTAAACAGGGGCGTACTCAAGTACCTTTCGGCAAATGATGGAATGATCACAACGAGTATCTTGTTTTCATTTTCCGGTCGCTTGGCAACTTCAAGTGCAGCCCAGGTCGCTGCTCCTGAAGAAATACCAACTGGGAGTCCCTCCTCAGCAGCTAACCTCCGGGCAATGTTATATGCGTTATCCCCTGTAACTTGGACGATTTCATCGATAATCCCAGTATTCAACACCGGTGGGATGAAACCCGCACCGATACCCATAATTGGATGAGAGCCTTTTTCTCCACCTGATAGGACCGGAGAAGCCTCGGGCTCAACAGCGATCACCTGGATGTTCGAATTGAATGCCTTGAGTTCCTTCACCTGTCCCTGTAAGTGTGCCGCCGGTGCCCACGCCAGAAATGAATATGTCCACTTTGCCATCGGTGTCTTGCCATATTTCTTGTGCAGTTGTGAGTCGATGAATTTCTGGATTGTGAGGATTCTTAAATTGGTTTGGCATAAAATATCGTTTGTCTGTAGCGACCAGGGCTTCAGCTTTTTTGATTGCGCCTGCCATACCTTCAATTGCCGGGGTAAGGATCAATTCAGCCCCCAGATGTTTCATCATTAACTTTCGTTCTAGACTGACCTTTTCTGGCATCACGATGACGCATTGATAGCCCCGGGCAGCAGCAGTGAATGCAAGGGCGATCCCCGTATTGCCACTGGTGGGTTCGATAATAATGCTGTCAGAGGACAGTAACCCAGCATTTTCAGCCGCATTGATCATGGCAACGCCTATTCGGTCTTTGACGCTGTGGGCTGGATTGAAATATTCAAGCTTTAGGAGGACTTCTGTCCCACCAGATTTATTGATACGATTCAACCGGACGAGTGGTGTATTGCCGGTTAATTCTGTGATATTGTTGTATATTTTCATTTCTTATTTTCCTATGATCGGAAAGATGGTCTTATAGAATAAATATGACAATAATGGTCTAAATTATATTATTAATCTAAATTTGGTCAAGTTTCAAATACACGAGATTTAGGGTTGATTTAATATGTGCTTTCACAACTATGTATCCGAAGCGATGTATTATAATGAACGCCACTGGAAAATTTGGAGGTTCCATGCGATTTGACAGAATGCAAAAAATGATTGATTTATTGAAAGAAACCGAGTTGGCCGGAATGGCTTTCAATCCGGGGCCAACTCTGACTTATCTTACGGGGATGCAATTCCATCTAATGGAACGACCGACCTTACTCCTTGTCAAGCAGACGGGGGAAGCAGCAATGATCCTGCCTGAGCTTGAAAAAGGGAAGCTACCGGATGAAAGCGATTTGATCCAACCGTTCACATATGGAGACAATCCAGATACCTGGATGGGGGTTATCAAAGAAGCCAGCAGTTGGTTGAATTTGCGTGATGGCAAGGTTGGTGTCGCACCAAATCGAATGCGGTTCATGGAAATAAAATTCCTGGAAAAGGCATTTCCTGGGGTTGAATTTGTGGAAGGGGGCCAGGTGATAGAAAATCTGCGCATGATCAAGGATGAGGACGAAATCGAGAAAATGAGGAACGCTGCCCAAATCGCCCAGAAGGCACTTTTAGCTGCACTTCGCCTTATTCGTGCCGGGATGACAGAGAAAGAAATCGCCAATGAGCTGGTGATTCAACTACTTAAGGCCGGCTCATCTCCTGAACTGCCGTTTCAACCGATTGTCTCTATGGGCGAGAATGCTGCCAACCCACATGCGGTGCCGACAGATCGTTCATTGAAACCAGGAGATGTGCTTTTGATAGACTACGGTGCCTGTTTTGAGGGGTATCTATCGGATATCACCCGAACATTCACTTTTGGTGAGGTCGACGAAGAATTGCTAGGGGTTGGGAAAATTGTATTGGAAGCCAACCTGGCTGGAAGGAAGGCAGGGAAACCTGGATTGGACGTAGGTACGGTCGATAGGGCCGCTCGTTCTGTGATAAAAGAAGCTGGATATGGCCATGCCTTTATCCACCGAACCGGTCATGGGTTGGGGATGGAAGCGCATGAACCGCCTTATGTGTTTGGGGAGAATGAAAGAACCCTCCTGCCGGGGATGACTTTTACCGTTGAACCGGGAATTTACCTTCCGGGGAAAGGTGGGATTCGCATTGAGGATGATGTTGTCGTTCGGTCATCTGGCCTGGAAGCACTTTCAGACCTGCCCCGAGAGGTATTGCCATTAGAAGAATTCATTGGCAGGTAAACCGCGAATGTCACGAAACCTGAAACTCGTCGTCCTCGCGATGCTCACATGGGGCTTGGGGGAGGGGATATTCTATATTTTCCAACCTCTATATCTGCAGGAGTTTGGTGCGAATCCGATATTGATTGGGACTATCCTGGGGATCAATGGTCTCGTAATGGCTCTTGTACAGATCCCGGCTGGATACCTGGCGGATAAATTTGGCACACGACCAATCATGCGCTTCAGCTGGATCATGGGGGTTGTAGCTACCTGGTTGATGGCCCTCGCACCTTCTTTGAGTTTCTTTGTTGCTGGTTTATTACTTTATGCAGTGACATCTTCTGTCATGGCACCGTTGAATGCTTATGTTCAGGGTGTTCGTGGAAAGTGGTCTGTTGGTCGAGCCGTGAGTTTTACTTCTGCTGCCTATAGTTTCGGAGGAATAATCGGTCCGGTAATAGGCGGTTTGGTGGGGGAGGCTTTTCAATTACGCACAGCGTATTACCTGGCTGGCGCGATTTTCACCATCTCAACGATCATCGTCATGTTTGTAGACAAGCAACCGGCTGCACACCAGCTGTCTCAAGCAGAAGGGAAGGTTCATTTACTGAAGAATAAATCATTCCTGGGGATGCTTGTTCTGATCTTCGTGGTGATGTTTGCCGTCACCCTGCCACAACCACTGGCTGCTAATTTCCTGCAAAATCAACGCGGGCTATCGCTCAGCCGGATCGGGCAGCTTGGGTCGATTGCTGCTTTGGGGAGTGTGATCCTGATGCTGATCTTTGGTCAGGTTCGATCCGGTTCGGCGATGATGGTAGGACAGGCAGGCGTGATGGTCTTTTCATTACTGCTCTGGCGTGGAAAGAATCTCATTTCGTATGGCATTGGATACTTTTTTATGGGGGGAAATAAACTCAGCCGGGCGATGACCGTAGCTCTGGTTCAACCAATCATTCAGCCACGAGAAGTGGGGTTAGCTTTTGGCATTGTGGAATCACTTAATGCCCTGGCATTTATGGCCGCACCATTAGCTGCAGGTGTTTTATATGACTGGCAGCCTGCCTCTATCTTTTCGATGGGATTGATCGTGTTGGGCATGAGTTTCCTGTTGAATCTCTTCCTGGCAAATAAGAACCGAAAGATGGACAGAAATGGTAATGAAATTCTTTCGAAGGAGCTGGGTGATGAATTTTGAATTTGTTTGCCTGACGTTGGGCCCCCTGTCAAACAATGTCTATCTTTTGGCGGATCAGGATACCGGTGATGCGGTTGTGATTGATCCCGGTTTTGAGAGTGAGGCTGTGCTGGCGGCCTCAGAAAATCATGGCTGGAAGATTCGCCAGGTTTGGCTAACTCACGGACACTTTGATCATATCGCAGGGGCAGCTTTGATTGCCAGTGCTGCTTCCCCGCCTTTACCGGTTGGATTGCATCCAGAGGAATTTGCATGGTATCAAAGCGGGGGTGGGGCTGGAAAGTTTGGCTTATCTGTTCCTCAACTACCACCAGTGTCCATCCAGTTTAAGCCTGGCATGATGTTGAGTTTGACTGAGGGTCTGCTGCCCGTTGTGCGTGTGCTTTTTGCTCCCGGTCACAGTCCCGGGCATGTAATGTTTTATTGTGAACCATTAGGTGTTTTGTTCTGCGGCGATGTGATCTTCCGTGAAGGGGTAGGACGTACTGATCTGAAAGGGGGGGATTGGAAAACCCTGATCAAGAGTATTCGCAATCAGATACTGACCTTACCGGATGAGACTCGCTTGCTTCCCGGTCATGGATCTGAGACCATAGTACACCATGAGAGGGAACATAATCCTTTCTTAAAGGCTGTCTGGTAATTGCAACTATTCCTAAACTAGAAATACCCGGGATTTTCGAATCCCGGGTATTTGCCTATCGTAAATCAAGGGGGTGTCAATTCGACTGCCTCCTTGTATCGTCTGTGTCAGATTTATTTTGCGTATTCGGTTGCCCGGCTTTCACGGATGACCGTGATGCGGATTTGACCGGGGTACTGCATGGTCTCCTCGATTTGTTGGGCGATGTTCTTTGCCATCTGGTTTGCCTCATAATCGTCAATTTCGTTCGGCTTGACAATGATTCGCACCTCACGTCCCGCCTGTATCGCGTAGCTGCGATCAACGCCTTTATAGCCGTTAGCGATATTTTCAAGTGCTCTCAACCGTTTGATATATTGTTCGAGGTCCTCTCTGCGAGCACCGGGTCGAGCGCCTGAGATTGCATCTGCTGCTTCAGCGATGACAGCTTCAACGGATTCCTGGTCAACCTCGTGATGATGAGAAGCGATGATGTTCACAACTCTGCTTTTGACGCCATGTCGTTCTGCAAATTCAGCACCGAGTTGGGCATGGGTTCCCTCTGTGTTGTGGTCCATTGCTTTCCCAAGGTCGTGCAGCAAAGCGCCTGCTTTGGAAATCTCCACATTCGCCCCTAATTCGGCAGCAATAACACTGGCGATCTTGGCAGTTTCAACTGCATGTGCCAGCTGGTTCTGCCCGTAGGAAGTTCGGAATTTTAACCGCCCCAGTTTTTTAAGGACCTCTGTATGCAGGCCAGCCACACCGGCATCGTATGCAGCCTGTTCACCGGCTTCTTCGATATCCTCACCCATTTGTTCTTCTTCTTGTTTGAGGATCTTTTCAATATTTGCTGGATGGATGCGTCCATCAAGCACAAGGCGAGAAAGTGCACGCCTTGCGATCTCTCTTCTTACAGAATCAAAACAGGAAACGGTTACTGCCTCTGGCGTGTCATCCACAATAACGTCCACACCTGATGTTTGTTCAAACGCCCTGATGTTCCGTCCATTGCGACCGACGATACGCCCTTTCATTTCTTCATTTGGTAGATTGACCACCGATGTTGTCACTTCAGCGACTTTATCTGAGGCAACTCTCTGGATTGCATCCGCAATTAATTCACGAGCACGCATATTGCCTTTTTCCCGGGCTTCACTTTCGATTTGACGGATGATACGGGACATATCCGCACGGGCTTCCTTTTCTGTCTGAGCTAAGAGCACTTCGCGAGCTTCATCTGTGGTCATTTGTGAAACCTGCTGAAGTTCTTCCATGGCCTCTTGATGCAGTTGGTTAATTTCATTTGCTCGCTTGTCGATTCCAGACTGGCGTTTATTCAATCGTACCTCGCGATCCTCATATTTCTCCAGACGCAGATCTAATTCTTCCCGACGTTTTTGCAGCCTGTCATCTTCCTTATTTAACTCATTACGGCGGTGGCGCAGTTCATCTTCTGCTTCTTTGGTGATCTTTAAAGCTTGGTCCTTTGCTTCCAGTGCCACCTCACGGGCTTTTTCGTTCGCTTCCCTGAGGATATGATCTGCTTTTAAATTCTGTTCTTTGCGCTTTTTTTCCTCTAAATTTTTCTTATAGATGAAACCTACTAACCCGCCAGCAGCCAGCGCAGAAAGTCCTATGATAATGTTCAATAATATTGGGTCCATGTAAATCACTCCATTTTTTCTGAATTGGACAAGCGTTCCTCATCCGATGTACCGAATTCTTTCCAGAGACGTGTCACAGCCGGTTTTACAATACCGTAATGGTATCCTCGACGTCCCAGGAATCCGCCTACCTTTTTTCGAAAATCCAACTTCGAATTGTTCTGGCATTTTCTTGCTTTATTAATGCCAGCTTGATAGGCTAACTCGAGTTCATCACCACCGAATTTTTCTAACGCTTGTTCGATGATATGGTCTGCCACCCCTTTCAGGCGCAGCTCTTGTGTCAGCAGCCGATTACTGCGGGGACGGAAAGTGTTCCTGTTCTCGATCCATTGCCTGGAAAACTCAAAATCATCTAAAAAATGCTTATCAAGCAGTTTGTTGATTGTGAGTTCGACAACTTCTTCACTGAAACCTTTATCCAACAACCTCCGGTGGGTTTCCCTGACAGACCGGGGTCGATAATGGATGAAGTGCAGCGCTTTTTGGAATGCCACTTCGAAGCTGTCTTCCTCTTGCAGCTTTCGGATCTCTTCTTTCGTTAGCTTTCGACCCGGTTTCAACCAGCCAGCCACAAATTTTGAGAGGCCAAAGGCGAATTCTCCATCCAGGTATATACTGACCCGTTGCCTATTCCTCTTTTGTTGTTTTATGGCCGTAATTTCCTGGTCCATCACTTCTTTCTTAAACAAAAGACAGCCGCAGCGCTGCCGGAGCGGCTACGGCCATCGTATCAGTAAAGGTCCCTTATGGCGATGAGTTTGTAAAGGGATAGGAATGGGAGCGGAATTGACCTATGATCGTATTCCTAACCTATTGGTCAAATTCCTGACCCGGGTAAGTGCTGAGGTCATATCCATCCAACTACAGATACTTAACGCTTATTTTGATGACTAATGAGATGAAACTACCGGTGGGTAATTTAACTCTCAGTCATTGTCCTTTGTCATCAATAACATTCAATGCCAGGTATAGCCCCGGCGAAAAACTCGTTCGGTTCTTTTTTGATATTTTGATCGCAGCCTGATTTCTCTGGCGGCAGATAAACTAATTATTAATAAAGTCTTCCGACTTTAATTCTGCATGTAATTATACATCAAAAATCTATTAATAAAGGATGAGTTCAAACTCGGATACGATCGAAAAAGTAACTCAACATCCTCATCAGGTTTTGGTTAATTGAGCAACTCATGTTAAAATCAATAGTATGGAGACAAAACATTCGAACTTAGAACAGAAATCTGTCAAGCATAAGAGCTACTTACAGCATCGTCGTCAGAGCACCTGGCAAATTTTCCTGCCAATAGCCATTAGTAGTTTGCTGGTTCTTGCCGCGGCTGTATTCGTCGTATTACCTGTTACAGGGGTGCCTACAGGGGTGGACTCGTCTCAATTCGCAGATGCCTCTCTGATCTGGCTGATCTTGCCCATCTTATTCCTTGCTGTACTGATCGTTTTGTTGATGATCGGGTTGATCATCCTCGTTGCGAAGATCCTTCAGACACTGCCAGGGTACACGAAAATTGGTCAGGATTATGCGGCATTGATCTCTTCTACTTTACAATATTGGTCAGGGCGTATGGTTGCACCTATGATAAAACTCAAGAGCCGGTTGGCAAGTCTTAAACCCATTTTTAATTTATTTACAAGAGGGCATGAAGACTAATCTTGACGGGTGATGTGAAAGTTCTTGAGTTTCCCCAAACATTTTGTCTCATTATTTATTAAAGAATTTAATTGAAAAGGAAGAAAACGATGAAAGAACAATGGAAAGTGAAAACACTGATCTTGGGAGCCCTCATTGGGGCCGTGGCAGGAGCAGCTTCTGCGTATCTACTGGTCAGAAGGGCAGAGCAAGATGAAACGCAGCCCAAACTGACACCTGGTGAAGGTATCCAGGTTGGGTTGGGTGTGTTGGGCTTGTTACGCCTGGTTTCTGGGTTGGGAAAAGAAGCATAGTCAGGGATCGGTCACAAATTGTTTGATATTGTTTTCTTAGGCACATCAGCCTCAGCCCCATCAGTGCATAGAGGCTTGTCTTCATTATTTATACAGCACGAGGAATTCAGATTCCTTGTTGATTGCGGAGAGGGAACTCAGAGGCAGATTCTTCGTGCCGGGGTGGGGTTCAAACGGCTCAATCAAATTATATTGACTCATGGACACCTGGATCATATTCTTGGGCTGGGTGGGTTGGTGTCAACTTTCCTACGCTGGGACGTGATGGACGAGATTGAGATCTATGGCACACGTCACACACTGGATCGGGTACACGACCTTGTGTTTGGGGTTGTCCTGCGTGGATTTCATGGGAAACCGCCAGTGATCTTACACGAAATAAGCCCAGGCACTTTTTTTGAAACAGACCGCATAACAATAACGGCTTTCCCAGTGGATCATCGTGGGTCATCCTCCCTGGGATATATGTTTGAAGAACGAAGTCGACGTCCATTCCTGGCTGAAAAAGCGGAAGCTCTGGGAATCCCTCCCGGGCCATGGCGGCGGGACTTGGTGAACGGTCAGCAAGTCACTCTTCCGGATGGAAGAGTGATCTCTCCTGATGATGTCTTGGGTGAAGCACGTGATGGCACATCTCTTGTCGTTGTTGGAGATACCGGCAATGCGGATAAACTGCTGCCTTATGTTCAAGGTGCAGATGCGCTGGTGATTGAAGCAACTTATATCCAGTCAGAGGAGGATTTGGCTGAAAGGTTTGATCATTTGACCGCTGCACAGGCGGCAACCCTGGCGAAACAGGCAGAGGTTGGCGAGTTGTATCTGACCCATCTTTCAAGACGCTACCGTGAACGCGATATCCAAGAGGAAGCCAAGAACATATTTTCAAGTGTGCATGTAGCACGTGATTTTGACCATTTCCAGATTAAACGGAAGAATCGCTAATCCCAACCATTCCTTTTAGTGAATTGTTTGTTGGTGCAAAATAGAAAAACGGAGCAATCAATGCCTGAAGGATTATTAGAGAAACTGGCGTCTGGTGACATATTGGTTTCAGATGGCGCGACAGGGTCAAACTTGCAGATCATGGGATTGCCGATGGGGCAGGCGGGGGAAGCGTGGGTTCTGGAAAACCCTGAAGAAATCAAAGCGTTAGCCCAGGCGTTTTCCAATGCTGGATCAGACATCCTGTTGACCTGTACATTTGGTGGAAATCGTATTCGTCTGAAAGACTCAAATCTTGAAGCTGACTATGTGAGAATTAATCAAAAAGCAATTGAGATCGTGAAAGCTGTTGTAAAGGGTGGTGATGTCCTCGTGGGCGGCTCGATAGGCCCTACAGGTCAAATGCTGGCACCATTTGGTTCGCTGACCGCTGAAGAGGCACAGGCAGAATTTGCTGCCCAAGCTCGTGTATTGTGTGAAGGGGGTGTTGACCTGATCGTGATTGAGACTCAATTTGATCTCAATGAGGCTGTTGCTGCGGTTCATGGTGTGAGGTCGGTAGATCAGGATATTCCCCTCGTATGTTCCTTTAGCTTCGACCGTGGGACTCGCACCATGATGGGTGTCAGTCCAGAGGATTTTTCTGGAAAAATGTCGGTTTTGGATGTGGATCTGTTGGGGATCAACTGTGGCCGCAGCCTGTCTGAAAACCTTGAAGCACTGAAGCAGCTGAGGCAGGTGACGGATAAACCCATCTGGTTCAAACCCAATGCCGGGCTGCCTGAAGTTGATGCTGATGGTCGTTCCTGCTATGACATTACACCACAGAAAATGGGATCCCTAGTACCGGAATGGATCGATGCAGGGGCTCAAATCGTTGGTGGGTGCTGTGGAACAAGCCCTGACCATCTGGCTGAAATTGCCAAAGCTGCACATGCATGAAAAAGCTCATCCTGGCATCCAACTCACCTCGAAGAAAAGAACTTTTATCCCTGATAGGTATTGAATTTTCTATTGCACCTGCCAATATTCCTGAACATCATTGGATAATGGAAGCACCGGAAGATTATGTGCGCAGATTAGCTGAAGAGAAAGCTGCTGCTGTAGCAGGAAAGCAGGATTGCCTTGTGATTGGTGCAGACACGATTGTTGTGGACGGACATGAGCTGTTGGGGAAGCCAGAGGACGCAAATGATGCAGGACGGATGCTGAGGCAACTGCGAAACAGAACACACAAGGTTTTCACCGGCATTGCCCTGGTGGATGCCTCAGACGGTTGGTCATATTCTGATGTGTGCTGCACAGAAGTACCCATGAGATCTTATTCGGATGAAGAAATCACAGCCTATATAAAAACGGGGGATCCCATGGACAAAGCCGGTGCATATGCCATTCAACATGAGGGCTTTCATCCAGTAACTGATCTAGAGGGGTGTTTTGCCTCGGTGATGGGATTGCCCTTGTGTCATCTCGCGGTGGGACTGAGCAAATGCTCACAAGAAATCCCCGCATGCCTGCCTGATCGCTGCCAGGAAGCTTTGGGCTACACCTGTCCAGTTTATCAGCAAATCTTAGGATGAGTCAGGTGTCCAGGTGAATTGCTCCAGCCGAATCCAGGTCTGTAAATTTGTTCTGGTGATCCTGCTGATCAGTATGCTTTATGCCTGCGTTGATATTTCACCAACTGGCACCACAGTTACAGAAGAACCTGGTGACATCCTGGATGCCGCAGCCGCACAGCATATTGTGGATCAGTATCTAAGCGCCTGGCAACAGCGGAAATATGTGGAAATGTATGGATTGATTTCTGCTTTAAGCCAGGACGCGATCAGCCTGGAAGCATTCCAGGAGACGTATCAAAATACTGCATATAACCTGTCGCTGGACATGCTTGATTTCCAAATTCTTTCGACGATGGCAGAAAGCAGACATGCTGAAGTCGCTTACAGGGTTGATTTCACCACACACCTGGTTGGAAACCTTTCTCGCAGTTATGTTGCTGGTTTGACCTATGACAGAGGTCATTGGCGGATCCAATGGGAGCAGAGTTTGATCTTGCCTGAGTTGGTGGATGGCAGGACATTGCTTTTTGTCCACCAAACGCCATCCCGGGGTCGGATATTAGCACAGAATGGTGAACCCATTGCCGCGTACGAGGATGCTGTTGCCCTTGGGGTTGTCCCTGGTGAGATCATTCCCCAGCAGGCAGAGATGATCTACGAAACACTGGGTGAACTCAGTATTTATGAGCCGGATACACTCCGCATAATGGTTGAATCCACCCCTGATGACTGGTATCTTCCGGTTGTTACCCTTTCCCAGGCTGAAGTGATTCCATATATGGATACCCTTCGCGACTTGCAGGGAGTCCGGATTGGAGAATTTCGTTCCCGTTATTACGTGGATGGCGGCGTTGCCCCACATGCCACCGGATACTTGCTGTACATCCCGGAAGAGGAACTGGATGCTTATCTGGAACTGGGTTACAGCAAGGACGAGAAGGTGGGTGCTGCTGGACTGGAAGCAGCTTATGAGGCTGAATTATCCGGAATGCGGGGAGGGATTTTATATGTGGTGGACCAGGAAGGTCAAATCCAATCCCATTTGACCGCCAGTGATCCTGAGCCTGGACATTCGCTCTATACAACACTCAATAAACCTTTACAGATGCGGCTGCAGGCATCACTTGGAGATCTGCGGGCTGCAGCAGTTGTGATCGAGGTGGATACAGGACGGGTTTTAGCGCTTGTTTCCAATCCGTCATTTGACCCCAACGCTTTTGATCTGGCTGAAACAGATCGAAGCCTGCTGGAGTCGTATTTCACCGATGAGGATGCCCCCCTGTTTAACCGGGCAACACAAGGTCAGTATCCACTTGGGTCCGTTTTTAAAACCATTACAATGGCCACTGCTTTAGAGGCCGGTATATTCCGCGCGACCTCGAGATTTTATTGCGGGCTTTCGTTGTGGGTATGTGACAGTGTCACCCTGTATGACTGGACCTATGCTCATGGCACTGCTTCAAGTGGTGATTTGACCCTTCCGGAAGGATTGATGCGTTCCTGCAACCCCTGGTTCTACCGGATTGGAGAAAGCCTATTTGTTGAGGGTCATGAAGATACCCTTTCGGAAATGGCATATGGATTTGGCCTGGGTGCTGAGACGGGGATTGAGATCCCGGAAGCGGCTGGCAATATTCCTGAGACTGCCGGTACCTGTGTGAATAATGCACAAATGGCTATTGGGCAAGGAGAGATCCTGGTCACGCCACTTCAGGTAGCATCTTTCTTTGCTGCCATAGCGAATGGCGGGACCCTATATCAGCCTACTTTTATTGACCGTGTTGTATCTTCCACTGGTAAGGATGTTCAGGTCTTTAAGGAAAAGGCTATAGGCGATCTCCCGGTTTCAGATGACTCCCTGGAGACACTAAAGGAAGCCCTTATGATGGTGGTGGAAGATCCCCGCGGTACAGGTTTTTGGCCGATGCAGGGTCTCGCAGTCCCGGTTTCTGGGAAAACAGGCACAGCTCAAACACCTACCGGAGATGCGCATGCCTGGTTTGCAGGCTATTCACGACAGAACGATCCCAACAAGCCGGATATTGCAGTTGTGGTGATTGTTGAGAATGGGGGAGAAGGCTCACAAATGGCTGCACCCGTTTTTAAACGGGCAATCTCTCTGTATTTTTCAGATATGGAGGATCCGGGCGGCATCATGCCCTGGGAAGTTGAACCATATATCGCAGCTACACCCACCCCAACGAATACGGCGACTCCCCCTTCTGAGGAATGAGCCAGTATAATCTATCGGTAATATTGACCAGTCATCCACATGGCAAAAGCCATGTTATTGGAGTCGATTAATGAGAAAAGCAAGTCTGATCTTGCTGGTGATAGTTCTTTCGTTATCAGCTTGCACGTCACAACCCACAATGGAACCGACGGATGCAACGGCAACAGCCACGCTGGCAAATCCACAGGTTCATGTTACCCCTGCACCAGATGTTGAGGCGATGATCGATGCGTTTATGGGGGCCTGGCAGAACGAAGCGTATCCGGATATGTATGCGCTGCTGTCGTCAGAAAAGCAGGCAGAAATCACACAGGAGGCCTTTATTGAAAAATACCTTGATACGGCTGCTGCCCTGACTTTGAAATATGACACGGGTATAGGGTATGAGGTAATCAATAGTGTGATCAATCCTGGTTCAGCCCAAGCATCAATTCAGGTGAATTACAACACCAATTTGTTTTCGTCGCTAACTCGCCAGATCGAATTGGCCATGTCCATGGAAGCTGGTGAATGGCGGCTGCAGTGGGATCCCGTGATGATCATGCCTGAACTGCAGGGCGGTAACGTGCTTGAGACAGTTCGCCAGACATATTCTCGAGGGGATATTTATGCGAATGACGAATCACCGATCGCTGCACAGGAAGATGCGGTCTCGATTGGGTTCACACCGGGTGGACTGAATGACAACCTGATGAGTCTGTTCTATACCACAATGGCTCGCATGACCATCTATCAGGTGGATGAGATCATCGAAATGGTGGATAATGCTTATCCGAGTGATTATATTGCCCTGGGTGAAGTCCCGCAGTCTGAAGTCGATCAGAATATGAGCTCGCTGAGTGCCCTGAGCGGCGTCTTCCTGAACTACTATTCTTCCCGGTTTTATTATGATGGAGGACTTGCTCCTCAATCCGTGGGTCACCTGACCTATATTTCTGAGGAGGATCAGAACGAATATCTCCGTCAGGGTTATGCCATCAATGAGCGGTTTGGCAGCACAGGGATTGAATATGCCTATGAGGATGTGCTTTCAGGTGAACGTGGTGCTTCCCTGTATGTGAAGGACTCAAACGGGCAAATCGTCAGTAAGTTGAGTGAAAAACCAGCATCCCCGGGTCAATCCATTACCACGACCATTGACCCAGCCTTGCAGTATCTGCTGCAGCAGTCGCTGGGGGATTACCGGGGTGCGATTGTGGTCATGGAATTGGACACCGGACGGGTGCTCTCAATGGTCTCTAACCCGCAATTTGACCCAAACTTATTTGACATTAATAACCAGAACTTTATCTATGCTGATAATCCATATTTCCAGGCTGATGATCCTGTGTTTAATCGCGCAGCCAGCGGTCAATATCCATTAGGGTCAGTATTCAAAGTCGTAACGATGGCTGCAGCTCTGGAGGAAGGTCTTTTCACCAAAGACTCAGAGATCTATTGCGGTCACTCCATTGAGGTGTGCGGCAACGAGCTTTTTGATTGGACCTTTGAAAAAGAAAAACCACCCAGTGGGGATCTTACATTACCGCAAGGCTTGATGCGTTCCTGTAATCCCTGGTTCTATACCATCGGTGAGCAGTTTTATCTGGAAGGCAATCCCAATGCGATTGCTGACATGGCCAGAGCATTTGGCCTAGGGGAGGTCACAGGATTTGACATCCCTGAGCAGGCTGGGAATATTCCAGAACAGGTGGATACCTGCGAACTGAACACACAATTGGCTATTGGCCAGGGAGAGATGACTGTGACACCTCTCCAGGTTGCCAGATTCATCGCGGCCATTGGAAATGGCGGGACGCTCTACCGTCCGGCCTTGATCGAACAAATCGCGCAAGCGGATGGTTCGCCCACCTATGCATTTGAACCTGAGATCGATGGATCGCTGCCGGTATCAGATGAGAACCTGTCAATTATTCAGGACGCGATGCGAGAAGTCATTCGTAATGCTCGGGGGACGGCTCAGCTCGAGCTGGCAACCTTGCGATACGATGTATACGGGAAAACAGGAACAGCTCAAAACCCATTTGGCGACTCGCATGCCTGGTTTGCTGGTTATACGGATGAAAAGAGAGAGGACCGGCCTGATATTGCTGTGGTTGTGATCCTTGAAAATGCGGGTGAGGGTTCTGAAATGGCAGCCCCTGTGTTCCGCAGAGCTGTTTCATTATATTTTTCAGATTATGTGGATGTGGGCTATACACTGCCGTGGGAGGCGTACCCATACGTTGTCGCCTCACTGACACCGATCCCGACCAACACACTCATTCCAACCTTTACACCAGTGGTAACAAGTACCCCGGATGATGGCGAAGAAACCACGGATGGACCATAGGAGTATGGTTACTTGATGGACACACTGAATGGTCTGGTGATCCGCACCCAATCAGGATTCCTGACGGTTAAAACAGATGAAGGGGAATTCACCTGTCGTTTGAGAGGGCGTTTGAAGCAGGCTGAAACGGAAGGGGATATTGCAGCCATTGGGGATCGAGTTAGGATCACTTCCAATCTGGACGGCACCGGGATGATCGAAGAAATTTTAGAACGGTCCAGTATGTTTTCACGAATCCGCAGCGGGATCAAGCGGGAGTTTCGCCAGATCCTGTTAGCCAATCCGGATCAGATCGTGATGGTGTTTGCCTGTGCTGAGCCAGAACCCAGTTTACGGATGCTAGATCGATTTCTTGTGATCGCAGAGAAGGAATATATCTCTGCGGTGATCATTGCAAATAAAGTAGACCTTGTGACCAGAGAAAACGCTGAGAAACGCTTTGGGATATATGCACACTTAGGATATCCTGTCATTTATTCATCTGCAAAAACAGGTCTGGGCATTGACCATCTACGCTCCCTATTAAAAGGAAAGATATCTGCCTTTGTCGGTCCTTCCGGAACGGGAAAATCCAGTTTACTAAACGCGATCCAACCCGGTTTGGGATTACAGGTCAGGGCTGTCAGTCAAGCGACTTCCAAGGGAAGGCATACGACACAGGTGAGGGAATTATTTCCCCTGGATATCGGTGGGTATGTGGCGGACACGCCTGGCATTCGTTCCCTGGCATTATGGGATACTGAACCGGAAGAACTGGATGCCTACTTTGTTGAAATGCGGGAGCTTGTATCAGGCTGCAAATTCAGCGACTGCACCCATACGCATGAGCCAGGTTGTGCAGTGCGGGAAGCGCTTGCTACCGGTTCTGTTTCATCACAAAGATATCAATCCTATCTGCGCTTAAGGTTTGAAGATGATGCGCCAGTTGATTTGGATGGTTCAAATGGCGCATAAGCAAACAAAGTTATATACAGGCTTGGTGCCTTATTTGAAGCATTCCAGCATGATTGCCCTCATATTTATCCTCTTTCTCACAGCCTGCAATTTGCCCACACAGGAACAAACACCGACCGCAACCAGCGAAACAGAAATTCCTGTGGATTTGGTCACTGTATCTCCAACTGCAACCCAACCTAAAACACTAAGGATCTGCACAGCAGAATTCCCTGAAAGCCTGTTTCCTTATGACGGAATGGTCAGCACGACCAAAACCAATGTTTTAGCCATGCTTCAGGGGGGACCCTTTGAAATGGTTGAAGGCGAATTACAGCCGGTTATCCTTGAAAAAATCCCCTCACAAGCTGATGGGGATTTGCGATTGGAACCTGTTGCCGTCCAGGAGGGGCAGGTCGTTATAAATGCTTGGGGAGAGCTGGTTGTGTTGAAGCCCGGTGTGTTGGTTCGCACAGCTGGCTGCCGCCAGTCTGAGTGTGCGATCATATGGGATGGTGAAGGAGCATTGGAAATGGACCGGATGGTGATGGAATTCACCCTCAGGGAGGACCTGCTCTGGTCTGAGGGCACTCAGGTGACTGCCAGTGATTCAATCTTCAGCTATCAGTTAGCTGATGACATACAATCTGGGGGAGACCGGTGGGCACTTGACCGGACGGAATCCTATACAGCCCTGGATCCACGGACGATCCAATGGGAAGGGCGCCCAGGATTTTCATCTGCTGACCTGGGAAAATTCTTCTGGAATCCACTTCCTTCCTATTTATATGAAGATACATGGTCACTGGCTGAGATACAGATGGACGACCACATGAGAACTTCACCGCTCAGCTACGGTCCTTTTATCCTTACAGCCTGGGATGATATGCATATGCATTTCGAACCCAACCCGTCGTATTACTTTGCAGATGAAGGGCTGCCCATTATTAATACCGTCACAATCAAACTGCTTGATGGTGATCCTCAGGTGGCTTGGGAGGCGCTGAGATTAGGTCAATGTGATCTGCTGGACAGCACATTTAGATTGGAGGATGACCTGGATTTGCTGTCTGTGATCCAGGAAGATGACCAGATTGAAACCTATCCCTTGATGAGGGGTGATTGGATGCAGCTTGTGTTTGGAATTGGTAGTTTTGATCAAACAGGCTTTCTCAATGACCCCCTGATGCGCCAGGCTATCGCAGCATGTCTGGATCGAGAAGAATTGATAGATATGACAACAGGTGGTTTGAGTGAACTGTGGTCCAGCTTTTTACCACCTGAACGGTCTCGGCCTGGTCTTGACAAGCAGTTAGCTTTTGATCCCCAACATGGGCAGGACCTACTCGCACAGTTAGGTTGGGGGGAGGTTGAAGGTGATCCTGGGATGTCACTTAAGGCTTTGGATGTGGTAGATGTGCCAATGGGGACTGAACTCGCATTGAGCTTATTGGTTTCCAACTCAGGGATGCACCAGGACCTGGCAGGTATGATCCAGCGGTCATTGGGAGAATGCGGGATTGATGTTGATGTCAACAGCATGCCCCCCAGCGAGCTTTATGCATCAGGACCGAACGGTCCTCTCTTCGGCAGGCGATTTGATCTGACCCTGATCTCCTGGCAGCCAAGGCCTGACCTGGATTGCCAGTATTATGTGACACCCCAAATCCCTGATGCAGATAATTCCTGGATCGGAACGAATATCGCTGGCCTGTCAGATGAGGACTATGATCAGGCATGTAACGATGCCGTGCTTTCACTACCAGAAGAATTTTCTCATGCTGTGTCTGATGCTGAACAGCGGTTCCTGAGCGAAATGCCATCCATGCCACTGTTTTCAATTCCACAGGTGGTCGTTGCCTCATCAAATGCTTGCTTTGCGAGAGAGTTCACGTCAGCTTTGGAATTATTTAAATCTTTGGCGTATTATGATTTATGCCCTTGAGGATGAAACCACAGAATAAAAGTGTTTGTATAAAAAGGATTTTCATATGAAAAGATATGCAGATGATTATGAGACCATCATCGAAACGGATGGGCGTGGACGTGAGAAAAAGGTCGCTGTTTATCGTGGGCGTTATTACAATATCAATGCAGATGAGAACGAGATACTCGAATTTCGAAGAAACAGTCTGATCTTGATCATCGGTATCATCGTACTCCATGTTGCAGGTGGTTTTGTCGGCAATCCGGGGATGTATGCTTTTTATGTAGTGTTACCTTACGTGTTTATTTTTCTGCCCCTATATTTACTGATTGCGGGGGGATTGCGGTTACCAGGGGAGAATCGAAATTTCCGCAGGGATGAAATTGGCCTTTCTTTTGAAAGGATCAGGAAATCAAACCTCTTCGCCTTGATCTTATGGGGTGTTGTCTTGTTGGGTGAAATCGTGTTCTTGATCTGGTTTGCAGGAGAAGGTAGACCCCAGGAGATTTTGTTTATGGGGATCGAGTTGTTGGCATTAATTGGGGCGTATTTTTTATATCGCATGCAGCGAAGGATGCAAACAAAGATTGGGGAAGAGGAATAAGTTTTCGGTAGGGGCAAACCTCTGTGGCCTGCACTCGTTAGAGTGTTGCCCAGTAGAGGATTTTCTTGATTTCTCGCAAGTTTTACAAATCCACTGCCGAATTTTTGCGCAATCCGTCTATGATTATTAGGTTTTTATGGTTGAGGGTTGATTTTCTGTATCAAAACAAAGAAAAACTAAAAGCACACATTCATAATGCGAAAAAATTTACACTAAATTATAAATATTATCAAAATAGGCATCAGGAATATCGAACTTAAATATAAGAATATATCTATGGATGATTCCCTCAAAAATTTGACCAATTAATTTGACATTAATTGTTTTTATATTATAGTTAAGAGGTCGCATTCGAAAAATTTTTCAATTTAGAAAGAGGAGAAAATATTATGTATAGGTATAAAAGGCTCGTATCCGTTCTGATCGTAGGTATGCTGTTCTTAGGCGTACTCGCGGCCTGTGTGCCAGCCACACCAGAACCGGAAGAGCCCGAAGTAGAAGAACCTGAAGTAGAAGAACCTGAGGTTGAAGAACCTGAGGTTGAAGAACCTGAAGTAGAAGAAACTGAAGTAGTACCAGAATTTGTACCTCAGCCATACGGTGAGAATTTACCCACCGAACCAACCATTACGACACCCCTGGTTGTGGCTTATACTGAGTTCTCAAATAAATTCAGCCCCTTCTTCTCAGAATCAGGTTACGACGCAGATGTTGTTGCGTTCACACAGATTAGCCTTCTGACGACAGACCGTGTCGGCGGCATTATTAGCAATGCTATCGAAGGTGAAACACGCAATTACAACGGTACAGACTATCTGTACAAAGGCCCTGCGGACACCAGTGTAGTTTATGACGAGGAATCAGATACGACCAAGTACACAGCAAAACTGCGTGTTGGTATGACCTTCTCTGATGGCGTCCCCGTTACCGCTGATGATGTTATCTTCAGCTACTACACATTGCTTGACCCAACATATGTTGGTACGAGCAGCCTTTCATCCTACGACATTCTTGGGTTGAAGGATTACCAGACCCAAACCACCAGCGATGTGTTTGATAAGTACGATGCAATGTTTGATGCGATTTTCGCTGCTGGTGTAGACCATGAATGGACTGAAGAAGATGCCTGGACCATGGAACAGCAGGACGACCTGTGGGCCAAATTCAACGTAAAGAATCACAAAAGAAGCACAGAAGATCGTTGACTACGTCAAGGCAAATTATGCTGACTACGCACTTGATTACACAGGTTATGCATTCGAAGAAATCGATGGCGTTGAAGGTATGGAAGTCATGCTCGGCATGGTCCTCTGGGGCTTTGGCGGCACATCAGAAGATGATGGTTCATTCACAACCGGATGCACCGAAGAAACCTTTGACCTTGTTGAGACCTTCCCAACCGTGGATACCTATGTACAGGATATCCTCGCATGCTATGAATGGGATATCGAAGCAGCCTTCCCATATGAATCCACAGATGGAGCTGAAGTTTTAGCACCCACCAAGACCGATTTCATCGGCTACTGGGGTCCATTAGATGAAACAATGGGCGACGAAGGTGTTCCAAATATTGCTGGTATCAAGAAGCTTGATGACTACACCGTTGAAGTAACCGTAGCCGGCTTCTCAGCACCTGCTGTATACTCCATCCTTGGTATTGATGCTGCCCCCCTGCACTACTATGGTGACGTAGAAAAGTACGACTACGAGAACAACATGTTCGGCTTTGATTACGGTGACCTTTCAACACAGCAAGAAGTCACACCATACCCATTGGGCGCTGGCGAATACAAATTCGTTGAATACGAAAATAAAGTTGTTTATTTCGAGGCGAATGAGCTCTATTACAAGGGCTGCCCCAAGATTGCAGAAGTTCAATTCAAAGAGACCGAATCCAACGAAGTTCCATCAGCTGTTCAGACTGGGACTGCGGATGCCGGTGAAATGACCTATTCCGCTGAACGCTATGCTGAAGTTAAGTCATACAACACCAATGGCGAGATGACCGGTGATGTGATCACCTCCAGCCTGGTTGACAACCTGGGTTATGGATACCTTGGCATCAATGCTGACACCGTGAACGTGGGCGGTGAACCTGGCTCAGATGCATCCAAGAATCTGCGCAAAGCTATTGCCACCATTATTGCAGTCCATCGTGACCTGTCTGTTGACAGCTACTACGGTGAAGGTGCCTCCGTCATCAACTACCCGATCTCCAACACCTCCTGGGCCGCACCACAGCCAACTGATGAGGATTATCGAATCGCCTACTCAGTTGATGTTGACGGTAATGATATTTACACAGCTGAAATGACCCTGGAAGAGAAAGTTGCAGCCGCCGAAGCAGCTGCCCTGGGCTTCTTAGAAGCAGCCGGGTACACCGTTGCAGATGGTAAGATCACTGAAGCTCCTGAAGGTGCCAAGATGAGTTATGAAGGTTACGTCCCTGCCGACGGCATTGGCGACCATCCTAACTTTGGTATTTTCACCTCCACACAGGAATCACTTGCCAACGTTGGCATGGAATTCCTGATCAATGACCCCGCTGACTGGAATGTGATGCTGGATGCTATCGATGTAAACGAGCAGGAAATCTGGACGATGGCCTGGGGCACAACGATTGACCCCGACATGTATCAGATTTACCACAGTTCAAACATCCCCGGTGGTGAGGGCACAGGCTCGAACTACTATCACGTGATGGATGAAGCCCTTGACCAGTTGATCCTGGATGCCCGTCTGAGTGACGACCAGGCCTATCGTAAAGCAATTTACAAGCAGGCCCTTGAACTCCTCCTGGATTGGGCGGTTGAAGTCCCAAGCTATCAGCGCTTGAACGTGATCATCTTCAGCACTGAACGGATCGTGATCGACACCATAACCCCTGATATCACAACATTCTGGGGTTGGGCGAGCGATATCGAAGTACTTGAGATGAGTCAATAAAATTTTTAGCGATGCGATAAGTACGACATGTGAGCCCACCTTTGGGTGGGCTCACTCTTTATTGATATAATTATGGCGTTATTTAGAAAATAAAATTTTAGGAATTGAGTATGATATGAAAAATTTCATTATCAGGAGAGTGTTGCTGGGTATTTTTATCGTTTTTTTTGGTGCGATGATCATTTATTCGATCATCCGCGCGCTGCCTGCTTCTTATGTGGAGCAGATTGCACGGCAACGCGCCAGCAACCCCTTGAGTACGAAGTCATACCAGGAATGGTTGGATGAGCTTAATGCAGTTTACAGATTGAATGTGGGTATCGTTCCCGGGTATTTTGGATGGATTGGTAATGCAGTCAGAGGTGAATTTGGGGAATCCTGGCATTACGGTATTCCGGTTACAGAAAAATTCAACGATGTGGTTTGGTATTCTTTTATCATCAATATCATAACCTTTGCTGTTCAATTGATGATTTCCATTCCATTGGGAATATTAGCTGCCAGGAAACAGTACAGCAGGGTGGATTATGCCATCACAGTGTTCGCACTGGCGGGGATCTCGCTGCCAACATTTTTCCTGGCCACAATCCTGAAGTATGTTTTTTCAATTCAATTGGGTTGGTTTGACCTGTATGGGTTGACGGGAAGGTTCTATACTTCCATGACCCCAGTTCAGCAGGTGTTGGATATAGGTTATCATATGGTGCTGCCCATCGTCACGCTTATGATGCTGTCGATTGGTGGGTTGATGCGCTATACCCGGACGAACATGCTGGAAGTCCTTAACTCTGACTATATTCGTACCGCCCGTGCCAAAGGGCTTTCTGAGAAGGTCGTGATAAACAAACATGCCTTCAGGAATACGCTGATCCCGCTGGTCTCTTATATGAGCTATTTAATACCAGCTATGTTTGGCGGCGCACAGATCACGGAAACGCTTTACCAGATTCCCGGTATTGGCTATATCTCTTATACCGCGATGATACGGGGAGATATACCGTTTGCGATGTTTTATACAACTTTCTTAATCTTGCTGACCCAAATCAGCTTGATCGTTGCAGATATTATGTATGCAATCGTCGATCCACGCGTAAGGGTAAACTGATAGAGGCGCTTATGTCCAATGAATTAGAATCAAACAAAAAAGAAGATGCGGTTGAAGAAGTAAAGAATGACGCTGGTCAGGAAATGCAACTGGACGATGCCAGGCGGATCAAATCCCTCTCGCCGGGCATGCTTGTATTCAAGCGGTTCATCCGCAACAAGCTTGCGGTGGTTGGGCTGGTCATTCTTGTGTTTATGTTCACGTTCGCATTTTTAGGGCCGCTTTTTTCCCCTTATGAACAAGCGCAATATTTCACAGGCCTGAGCAGTATGTTCAGGGATTATGCTGGGGCGATATATAACACCGAACTGCGCCATTCTGTTGCCGAAGGAGAAAGCTTTGACAGTGCAGAACGAGCTCAGTTCTTATTGGCTGTGAGTGAAGAAGAAGAAACTTATGCGATAGGCACCACAACCTACTACATAACTGCCGTGGGTGAAAATACCTATCGCATCTCACAGCTTGATCCTGTTGCGGAAGAGTTATTAGGTCAGGTGAACTCCCTGACTGGTAATACGCTGCCTGATGGCCTGGTTGAAGCTTATGAATCAGCGCGTGAAGCAGATGAAGGCAGTTTCGAACTGGATGGTGTGACATATCGCATCACCAGGAATCGAAAAACAATGCAGATTTCAACAGAGCGTGACCTGGCACTGGCGACCCTGAATGTGTATGATGCCTATGATGAATCCGAGGTTGACCTGGTGAATTCGTTTAAATTTAAATTTGCTGGCGAGTCAGCCATTGCTGCTGAAGGCACCACTTTCACTGTGGATGACCAAACCTTTTCAATTGACTACCAGGAAGGTCAAAATACGATCCTGGATAGTGGCGGCGAAAATTTTGCGGCGGTTTCAGACATCATTGTCAATCCACTTGACCAGAAAGAATTCCTCACTGTGGATTTTAAATCAGCTATCCGTCAGGGGATCAGGAACGATGAACCAGATGTGGTTTACACTCATCCGGATGGTGAATCGATATTATATGTCATTGAGCAGGTCAATCAAAACTACTATATTAAAAAAGACACACCAACTGAGCTGATCCGTCAATATGAAACACCGTCTGCTGAACATCCTCTAGGGTTAGATAATAATGGGATGGACAACATGACCCGGTTGATGTACGGCGGGCGTGTCTCGTTGCTTGTTGGCTTTGTCGTTGTGATTCTTGAGATCCTGATTGGCGTTGTCATCGGTGGTATCTCAGGTTACTTTGGCGGCCCGGTGGATACGGCGCTGATGCGCTTTGTGGACCTGTTCAACAGCATCCCATTTTATCCAGTTGTGATCATCTTTGGCTCGGTAATGGACACTCTGCAGGTTGACCCGATGGGCAGGATCTTCCTCTTGATGGCTGTGTTAGGTGTCCTGGGTTGGACAGGTGTCGCCCGTGTTGTGCGAGGTCAGATCCTATCCCTGCGAGAACAGGAATTCATGATCGCAACTGAGGCAACAGGCATTCGTACAAGCCGGAGGATCTTCAGGCATCTTGTGCCTAACGTCATGCCTTTATTGATCGTGCAGGCGACAGCCGGGCTTGGTGGGATCATCATCTCTGAAGCAACGCTGGGCTTCCTGGGGCTTGGCGTCAAGTTCCCGCTGGCATCCTGGGGGAGCATTATCAATATCGCTTCTGATGCCTACGTGATGACCAACTTCTGGTTCATGTGGGTACCTGCAGGCTTGCTGATCCTCCTGACAGTGCTTGGATTTAATTTTGTTGGCGACGGGCTTCGGGACGCATTTGACCCGAAGATGAAAAGGTAGGTCTGAATAATGAATGACAAGAAGAACTCGCTGCTCGACAGCGTAAAAAACCTTACGAACCCCAAGGATATTTCACGGATTTCTGCCAGGGAATTGGCACAGATCACACGCGACAACAGGCGAATTACCAATGCAATTGAAAAAGAGCGCAAACGAAGGAATGTTCCTGAGAGCGAATACCTGACAAAAATGAAAGATAAAGATAACGTTGTCGAGTACGATAACCTGCACACCTACTTCTTCACTGATGTTGGCACGGTCAAAGCTGTTGACGGGGTGACATTTGATGTGCCCAAAGGTAAAACAGTGGGTGTGGTTGGTGAATCTGGATGCGGAAAATCTGTTACTGCCCTATCATTGATGCAACTCGTTCAGAGGCCTCAGGGTCAGATTGTTGAAGGCGCTATTCGCTTTGACCGGGGGGACAAGGTTTATGATATATCAAAAACGCCGACGCAGGTGATGGAGACGATTCGCGGTGCGATGATCTCGATGATCTTCCAGGAACCGATGACTAGCCTTAACCCGGTCTTCCGATCAGGTGAACAGATTGATGAGGTCATTAAACTCCATAATCCGGACATGCTGGATGCGGAGGTGAAAGAACTCACACTCCAGATGATCGATACTGTAGGCATTGCAGATAGTGCAGGTGTCTATAAAATGTATCCTCACGAACTTTCCGGTGGGATGAGGCAGCGCGTCATGATCGCGATGGCACTTGCCTGCCAACCCAAGCTCATTATTGCAGATGAACCAACAACTGCTTTGGATGTGACCATCCAGGCGCAGATACTTGACCTGCTCAGGAACCTCAAGGATCAGATCAACTCAAGCATTATGCTCATTACCCATGACCTTGGTGTGATCGCTGAGATGGCAGACTATGTTGTGGTGATGTACGCAGGGCGCATTGTTGAAAAAGGCACCGCCCTTGAGGTGTTTCACAACCCACTTCATCCATATACTGTTGGTCTAATGGCTTCAAAACCTGTTGTTAATAAGGAAGTGGATCGCCTTTACACAATTCCTGGAAACGTACCGAACCCCATCAACATGCCTGATTATTGCTATTTCAGGGATCGCTGCAACCGTCGGATGTCGGTCTGTGATGGGCATTACCCCAGGGAAGTGTATGTGACGCCAACACACATGGTCACCTGTTACCATTATCGATGATGAGCAAGCAGAGGAATAATATGGAAGAACTTATTAAGAATGCCCGTCCACAAGATCATATAACTGACACGATTCTTGAGGTAAAGAACCTCAAGCAATACTTTCCGATCAAGGCTGGGTTGCTGCAGCGAGTTGTGGGGAATGTGAAGGCAGTTGATGGGATCAATTTTAAGGTTAAGCGCGGAACCACAATGGGCCTGGTGGGTGAATCAGGCTGTGGTAAGACCACGGTTGGAAAGACCATCCTGTGTTTGAATGAGAAAACAGAAGGCGAGGTTTATTTCAACGGGATCGATATCAATTCGCTTAATCGCAGAGAGATGCGGGCATTACGTCCAAAAATGCAGATCATTTTTCAGGACCCCTATTCGAGCCTATCCCCACGGCTTCCGGTAAGCGAAATTATTGGTGAAGCTGTCAGAGAGCATGAACTAGCTCCAAAAGAACAATTTGATGATTACATCGATCATATTATGAGTATCTGTGGATTACAGCCATATCATAAAGATCGTTATCCACATGAATTTTCCGGTGGGCAGCGGCAGCGGATTTGCATTGCACGAGCGCTGGCTTTGCTGCCTGAGTTTGTTGTTTGTGATGAGCCTGTATCTGCGCTGGATGTATCCATTCAAGCACAGATCATCAACTTGCTTGAAGACCTGCAGAAAGACCTGGACCTAACCTACCTTTTTATCTCGCATGACCTTTCTGTGGTTGAGCATATCTCTGATGAGGTATGCGTCATGTACCTTGGGGATCTGGTGGAGCTTGGCGGTAAGAAAGATATTTTTCGGAATGCATTGCATCCCTATACACAGGCCCTTCTGAGTGCAGCACCGGTCCCTGACCCTGCAGCCAAGCGCAATCGTATCATTCTGGAAGGGACCATCCCTTCACCAGCCAATCCACCTTCCGGGTGCAAGTTCCACACACGGTGTCGGGAATGTATGGAAATTTGCAGGAAGGTCACCCCGGAAGTGATTGAAGTTGAGCCAGGGCACATTGTTGCCTGCCATCTCTATGATTAGAGTTCATTTGAAATGACACGTAAACCAAGACAGTACGAGGATGATGACGGACGGGTGATCTGCAACATGGATGTTGATGGGATGCCATGGCACGATAAACGCATTCGCCGTGAAATAAAAGCCGAAAGAGCAGCGAATCGACACGCAGGTGATTCGATGACAAAATCTGAAGCGCGCATTTTCACCTGGTATGCTGTGCTGGCAGGGCTGGTAATTGCTCTGGTTTTTGGCGCGGTCTGGGCGCTGTTCATCCTGTTTGCGACACAGGTTTGGTTTCGGTAAGGTTATTTCGAAGTAATTTTTGTGGGGCTGTCTTTATTCAGCCCCTTTTTTGTTAGCAAATCCCGGGATTTTGATTTTGTAGATATTCATAACGTAAAGTTTTGCGAGGAGTTTATTAATTCAGCTCCTATCGGGTATAATGACCCTTGTCTGGACATGTCAAAATTGGTAAGAATGTTTTTTTCAGAATTAAAAATCATTTTTTACAATAGCTTTTACAATTGCAACCTGTTAATCATAAATGGGGGAAGATTATTGTTTTTGAAGATGAAAACGAAAATCAAATAGTGTTTATTAACAGAACATTAACTTTCCATCAGGAAAAATTGCCCGAAATGAATATATTTGATATGTATATAAAAATACCTGAATAATCAGGATTAATTAATCTGAGATTAATCCTTAAAAATCAAGAATATTTATTACGGATGAAAGAAATATTCCTATCATATCATTTGTTATGCATTTACAAGGGTGCGTTTTCTTGACCTATAAAAACTTGTATGCTATAGTTTGGTTTTAATAACAGATGACTCTGGATATCTATGGTATCCATGTCATATTTGGATTTTTTTGCAGAATAGGTTCTCCAATTCACCTGAGTACGAAAATCAGAAGGAGGTGATTGACACCGAACTATCAGCCAAAATAGTATTTCCCCATTAAGATCAATTCACTAGATTCCTGGCAAAAATTAATTTGTTATGGAGGAGAAAAAACATGAAACGTTATACCTTTTTATTCATAAGTCTTCTCGTTGTGGCGAGTTTGGTTCTGGCTGCCTGCCAGCCCACAGCTGAGGCCCCCGAGGAGCCAACTGAAGAAGTTGAAGAACCTGAAGAAGTTGAAGAACCTGAAGAAGTCGAAGAACCTGAAGAAGTCGAAGAGCCTGAAGAGCCTGAAGAGGAAGCAGTTGCTCGAGTTGAGGGCAAAGGTGGCTGGCTGGATGAAATCGTCTATTCAGTCGTCGATGTAAACTCTGCTATTACCCAAATTGGTGCTGGCGCAGTTGACATGTATTCCTCTGGTTTATCATCCGACCTTCTGCCCGAGATTGAAGCTGCCGGACTGCCTTATGCTGAGAGCGGCGGTCTTTATTACGAGCTGACCTTCAACCCGGTCGGACCGATTTGGGAAGAATCAACCGGCAAGGTTAACCCCTTCGTCTTTCCGAAGGCTCGTGAAGCCATGCAATGGCTGGTTGATCGCGATTACATCAATCGTGAGGTTTATAATGGTGGTGCCCTGCCCAAGTGGTGGAGCCTTATCACCAACATGCCCGATTACACCAGTTTTGCAGCAACCGTACGTGCATTGGAAACTGAATATGCCCATGACATGGCAAAAGCCGATGCACAGATGGAAGAAGTCATGCTCGGTATTCCAGGCGTCACCCGTGAAGATGGCATGTACATGTTTGATGGGGAACAGGTTGAAATCCTCATGCTCATCCGCAATGACTCCGATAAAACCCGTATTCCGATCGGTGACTATGTTGCCAATCAGCTTGAAGAAATTGGTTTTGCAACCGTTCGTGACTACAAGAGCTCTTCTGAAGCTTCCCCCATCTGGGTATTTGGTAATCCAGCAGACGGTCTGTTCCATATCTATACTGGTGCCTGGGGCGCAAGCGGTATTGACCGCAACGAGGGTGATAACTTCCAATTCTTTGACACCCCGTCGTCAGCTTACGGTTTCACTGCCCTGTGGCAGGCTTTTGATGATGCGATGGCCAATCCAGAGCGATACCTGGAATTAGCAGATGACCTGGCGAACAACAACTTCAACAGCATTGAAGACCGTGCTGTCGCCATGGCCGAAATGCTTGACCTGGCGTTGGAGGAATCCATCCACGTGTGGCTGATTGATGGACGGAACTTTGTTCCCCATGCCGATAATCTTGTAACAGGGTTTGACCTGATGGCTGGTGTGGATAATTCACAAATCTATCCATACACACTGCGCTTTGCAGACCAGGTTGGTGGCACGATGAATATCGGCCAATCTGATATCTATGTTGATCCATGGAACCCATTGGCTGGCTCCAACTGGACCTATGATCACACGATCCAAAATGCTACTCAAGAATATCCCTATATGTTTGATCCTTATACCGGCCTGGTATTACCCTTCTGGTTTGAAAGCGCTGAAGTCACTGTGCAAGAAGGTTTACCGGTAGGCGTAACGCATGATTACCTGACCCTCGATTTTGCACCTGAGATCGTTGTTCCTGAAGATGCCATTATGGACTGGGATGGCGTTAATGGTGCTTTCATTACCGCTGCTGAGAAATTGGTAATCGATGCTGAAGCTGCTGCTCAGGCAGTTGTTGATGCACAGGCAGCACTTGATGCTGCGCCAGCAGCTGTGGAAGAAGCTCAGGCTGCACTGGACACAGTTCAGGCTGCACTGGACGAACTTGCTGATGATGCCTCAGATGAGGATAAAGAAGCAGCCCAATTAGCTGTGGATGATGCCACGGCAGCCTTAGAGGCAGCCCAAGCCGCCCTTGATGGTGGCCCGGATGCAATAGCCGCTGCTGAAGCCGCTGCTGAAGCCGCTGCAGCAAAAGAAAATTTCACTGCTAGGGTTAAGAGTGTGGTTACGTATCCTGATGATTTCTGGGGTACGATCAAATGGCAGGATGGCTCTGACCTCACCCTGGCTGATATGCTGTACTGGTGGATTCTTCCTATTGATGTTGGTAAAGAGGGATCACCGAATTATGATGAATCCCAGGCAGCGAGCGTCGCTGCAGATCTATCCGCATTCAAGGGATTCCGCGTCTTATCCGAGGATCCATTGGTCATTGAAGGCTACAGTGATTACTATGAGACCGATGCAGAACTTTGCATTGTCGAATTCTTGTCACCTTCTGGTGACTATGGTGTTGCCCCCTGGCATGTTATGGCGGTTGCCTCCTCAGCGGATGCTGCAGGTGAAGTAGCTTTCTCTGCTGATAAAGCAGAAGCGCTTTCTACCGAGACAACCTCCGTTGAATGGTTGAACCTGATTGGTGGTGAAAGCCTTGGTATCCTTGAGACACACCTGGACCAGGCGCTTGCTGACAGTCTCGTCCCATATGCAAATGCTTTGGGTGATTACATCAGCGCAGAAGAGGCAGCAGCCCGTTATGAAAACCTGAAAGCCTTCTCCGCAGAGTACGGTCACTTCTGGGTTAGCAACGGACCATACACCCTGAAAGATGTTTTCCTGACGGAACAGGTTGCGACTGTGGTCTATAATCCTGACTATCCCTTCGATTCAGACCGATGGGCAGCCTTTGGTGCGCCCAAGCTCGCTGAGGTTGAGGTTGATGGTGAAGGCAGTGTTGTCCTTGGCACGGATGTCGTTTTCGATGTAACTGTAACCTTCGAGGGCGAAGCCTATCCAGATGCTGAGATCACGAGAGTATTTGGTTTGGTCTACGACGGCACAGGAGCACTCGTCGCCGAAGTCGAAGCTGAACTGGTAGAAGACGGCATGTACACTGTTACTATCCCGGCTGATGTTTCCGCTGCAATGGAAGCAGGGGCAAGTAAAGTGGAAGTTGTTGTCGTTCCAACAGTTGTAGCCACGCCAACTTTCGTCGCTTTTGAATTTGTCGCCATAGAGTAAATTACTGGCGCATAAAGTATAAGTTTTGAAGCTTAGGGGCAAGGTGAATAACCTTGCCCCTATGTATAAAATGTGAAAGCAGGATCCTATGGAGTCACTTACTGAGAATATCCAGCCAACAGCGGAAAAGAAAAAGCTTGCTTCTACCAGCACATTAAGCAGGGTTGCCAAGTATTCTGTTTTTAGATTGGTCTCCCTTTTTGTTACGGTTATCATTGGTATTTATTTGACAATCATGATTGCGAACATGGGCGGCTATGTTGACACAATGATGAAGTCTGAAATTTCAGAAACCATCACGATGCAGATCCAGATGAACCCGGCTTTTAAAAATCTCACCCCTGACGCAAAGAGGGAGCTTACTCAAGCGGAGATCCAGAACGAGATTGAACGTTTGCATTTGGATCAACCATTAGCAGTCAGGACAGTGCGTTTTATGAAGAATGCCCTGACCATGAATTTAGGTCGGTCACTACGCATGAGCAGCGATGACGGCTCGCGTGACGTGCGCAGGATCATTCTGCAGCGGATTCCATATACACTTTTATTAATGGGTACGTATAACCTGATCTTATTTTTCAGTACGCTTTTTATTGCCCTGACCCTCTCGCGTAAATATGGCAGCTTCTGGGACAAATTTGTTGTAGGTCTTTCCCCCACATCATCCGTCCCACCCTGGTTTTACGGCATTTTCCTTATCCTTATTTTTGCGGCAGTATTGAAAATACTACCCTTTGGAGGTGTGATTGATGCACCTGTTCCTGAGGACTTTTTAGGCAGAGCTTTCAGCGTCTTGAAGCACCTCATCCTACCAGCCAGTTCATTGATCATCAGCTATTTTTTCATCAGTATTTATAACTGGCGCACTTTTTTCCTGATCTATTCAAGTGAAGATTACGTGGAGACAGCCAAAGCCAAAGGACTGACGTCCCGGGAAATTGAGCGCAAATACATCTTGAGACCAACCATGCCAACGATTATTACCTCATTTGCTTTGATGCTGATTGGCGTGTGGACAGGGGCGATAATCACGGAATCTGTTTTTAAATGGCCGGGATTAGGAACGATCACATACCAGGCGATTGGTTTATATGATATACCAGTGATTGTTGGTACAACGATTATCTTCGCTTATTTGCTGGCGATTACGGTGTTTTTACTTGACTTTATATATGCTCTGGTTGACCCCAGGGTTAAGATTGGCGGAGGGAGCACTGCACAATGAAAGAATCAAAGAAAAAAAGCGGGATCTTGAAAACGCTTCATGAGATTTCTCGCTATCCATCTGCAATCTTTGGAATCATTATCGTCTTGATCTTGTTTATTACTGCGATTGTTGTCGTAATCGTGATTCCCTACGATGAAGCAATCGATACCTGGCGAGGTGGTGAGGCGGTTGTGGGGAAAAATCCCCGCAATGCATCACCAAAATGGTACAACTGGTTCAGAAAAGATGATCTGGTTAAATCATTGGTTTTGATGGAAAGTGATGAAGGTGTGTCTGTTGAAGAGATGACAACTAAAGGCGGCACAACAGTTTCAACAACGACCTTCTCATTCGATTTTCAATATGATAATTTCCCACAGGATATTTTCCTGTATTTTACATCACAATTCGATGAAAAACAGCCATTTATCACAATCAAGATGTTGACACCTGATGAACGTGAAATCAAAATGTCGAATTTTGCCATTGGAAAATCGCACACATACTCCATGATCCAGGATGAAAAATTAGCCAAGAAATATGGAGATGTAAAACCCAATATTGGCCTTTTTATCGTTGAAGATGACGAAACTCAAACGACTGTTAAGGGAACTTACCAGATGCTTGTTGAGAGTATTACTTTTGAAGAAGGTTCTCAGGTGACACCAGAATTTGTGATGCATGGCGAGGTTTTTGGATGGGCTGGAACAGACCATATGCGGCGTGATTTACTCCTACCCCTTTTATGGGGCATACCCATCGCACTTACATTCGGTTTGTTAGCAGCTCTGGGTACATCAGTTTTGACTATGATCATTGCTGCTATAGGCACCTGGTATGGTGGTGTTGTGGATGGACTGATTCAACGAATAACTGAAATCAATATGGTGTTACCATTCCTGTCAATATTGATCATGGTAGGTACATTTTATTCAAGATCCATATGGACAATATTGGGTGTCACCATTGCGCTAAGTATTTTTACAGGTGCGATAAAGAATTACCGCGCCATGTTCACTCAGATCAAAGAATCTACCTATATTGAAGCAGCCACGGCATATGGTGCCAAGGATGGACGGATTATTTTCCGTTATTTAATCCCGCGAATTCTACCGATCCTTATCCCCGGTTTGATTTCCGCAGTTCCAAGTTTCGTGTTTTTGGAGGCTTCCTTAGCATTATTAGGTATCGGAGATCCTGTCTTACCAACCTGGGGAAAAACAATTAATGCAGCTTACACAAATGGTGCGCTTTACCGAGGTTGGTATTATTGGATTATGGAACCAGCGGTGTTATTGATGATAACTGGTCTTGGCTTTGCTTCCCTGGGTTTTTCCCTGGACCGCATCTTTAATCCACGCTTGCGAGGAATGTAGAATGAGAGCAGATACAAAATTATTAGAAGTCAAAAACTTAAAACTATACTTCAAAACATCACGTGGTACTGTCCAGGCAGTCGATGGTGTGGATTTTTCACTAACCTCAAACAAAGCTGTTGTTGTCGTTGGTGAATCCGGTTGTGGGAAAAGCTCCATGGCCAAGGCTCTGTTACGTTTACTTCCCAATAACGTAGGAGAATATTCAGGCCAGGTTATGTTAAACGGCACTGATACAATGGCGATGGATGACGAACAATATCGACTTGGAGTTCGTTGGGTGAAAATGTCCATGGTTCCACAAGCCGCCATGAATTCCCTCAATCCTGTCATGAAAGTCGGTGAACAAGTTGCCGAACCTATGATCGTTCATAACGCTGTGGATAAAGAAACTGCAATGGAACAGGCGAAAACAATGTTCCAACGTGTTGGGGTTCCAACGGATTTCTTAAACCGTTATGCTTTTGAACTTTCCGGAGGGATGCGGCAGCGTGTAGCGATTGCTATGTCGCTTGTAACCCTGCCTGAACTGGTCATTCTCGATGAGCCAACCTCTGCTCTGGATGTGCTGACACAAGCAAATATCATGAATTTATTGAAGCGCATTAAGAAAGAACTGGCTACCAGTTTTATTCTCATAACCCATGATATTTCTACTTCCAGCGAGTTAGCAGACATGGTTGTGGTGATGTATGCAGGGAAAATTGTTGAGGTGAGTGATAATGAGCGTTTCTTTACTTCTCCCCTCCATCCGTATTCACAAAAACTAATGGCATCAGTACCCCGTTTGCGCAGTAAGGTAGAGCCTGATTTTATTACCGGTCAGCCGCCAAGCTTGATTAATCCACCTACAGGCTGCCGTTTTGCTGCTCGTTGCCCTAAACGTTTTGACAAATGTGATGAGGACCCGCCAACAGTGATGTTGTCAAATCATTTAGTAAAATGCTGGTTGTATGAATGAGATAGGGAGATAATGAATGGTATTTAAAAGAAGGACTGGTAAGGTTGCAGAAAACGTATACGAATCGATTGATGATGATGTCTTGTTGTCAGTTCAAAATTTACATGTGTGGTTCGAATTAAGAAAATTTGGTTTTGGCCATGCAGGCTATGTACGGGCTGTTGATGGGGTTAGTTTTAACTTTAAGAAAAAAAGAAACGATTGCTATCGTAGGTGAAAGCGGTTGTGGAAAGACAAGCTTGATGAAAACTATCCTGGGGATCAACATCCCTACCAAGGGAGATTTATTTTTTGATGGAATACCACTGAGTTCCCTCCATGGTAGGGAATTACAAACTTATCGTTCCCAAGTAGGGTACATACAACAGGATCCTTATGGGGCATTAGCGCCATTTATGACTGTCAAGAGCATCATGGAAGAACCCCTTATTATCCATGGTGTAAGCGACAAAGCAGAACGCCTGGAACGCATTCACAAAGCTTTCGAAGAAGTAAAAATGACACCCGTCTCTGAATTTCTCCCGAAGTTTCCGCACATGTTAAGCGGCGGACAGCAGCAGCGTGTGGTAATTGCGCGGGCAATGATCCTCAACCCGCGTTTACTTGTCGCAGATGAACCGGTGTCAATGCTGGATGCCTCTGTGCGCGTTGAGATTCTCAGGTTGTTAGATCGACTCCAGGAAGCGCATGACCTGTCGGTGATCTATATCACCCATGACCTTTCCACGGTACGTTACTTCTCTGAATACATTTTTGTTAAGTATGCGGGTGAAATCATAGAAAAAGCAAATGTTGATGATCTAATTAATCATCCTGCTCATCCTTATACGTGGGCTTTATTATCGGCGACATCAGATCCGGATGCAAAAAATGTTGATGAACTCCAGGACGTTCCGCCAGGTGAACCACCAAGCCTTGTTAATCCACCGGCTGGTTGCCGTTTCCATCCGCGCTGCAGTAAGAAGATTTCAGGCTTATGTGATGTGGAACGTCCACCGGAATTTTCTGTTGGAAACGAACATTTGACAAGGTGCTGGTTATATACGGAGGATCAAAAGGATAAAGTAACGTCATGACAAGGGTGACTCCCAAACAGATGATAATTATCGCTGTTTTCCTGCTTCTCCTCGGGGTTTTATTGCCATTTTTAATGGTCATGGGCGTTTTAGAGTCAACCTTTTTTATGAATTTCCTTGGCTATGCCTGCCAGGTTACCGGTCTTTTTGTGGGCATGTTTGGTATTTTTACAGTAGTAAGGATAAATCGGAAAAAGAAGTAATCTCATAAGAATGACACATAAAAAAGATCATCAGAGAAAACCACTTGGATGGTCTTTCTTTGTTTAATAGATGAGGGAAATCGATTATTCTCCCACACTACTTTTTCACCATTGATAAAAAAACCATGTTAAGGTTATACTTACAATTATGATGAAAAAGTATTTACGAACTTTGGGTTTGATCGCAATTATCACAGGTGCCAGTTTGTTAGCTGTTATTGGTATTATTGCAATGTGGGGAGATATTGAAGCGACTGTTTTAATGCTACAATCAGAAGCAAAGAACCTTTATCCTCCTTACGATGTCCAGTTGTTATCACACCTCAGGATAAGGCATCTGTTTCTGCGCGCATTCACAATTCAAGTGATAGAGAACTCGAAATGGAAATCCGAACATATGTTTCGGATGGGAACGTCGTTTTATTGAAGGAATTTACTTCAAATTTTATCCTGCAGCCTGATGAATCCGAGATCGTTAGCATTCCGATAAAAACATCGGATGCCGCATTTGATAGAGTTGTATTAGTTAGAATGCATCAGATTCGTCGAGGGACATTACCCTATCTAAATGCTTCGTGCGGCGTTATTGTCTTAGATATCCCCTACGTAACCGGATCACAATTTGTCATTACAAGTTTGTGTTTGGGAGCATTGCTAAGTATTGTGGGTGGGATTCTCTGGGTTATCAATAATAAGCCAATTGAAGGAAATAAACTAAAGACTCTTTATTATTTAATTTCCTTTTCGATCATTTCTATCCTGATTACCCTGACGGCATTATTAGGTTGGTGGCTCTTAACGGCGTTCTTTGCTATTATCTGGATACTCTTAGGAATTGGTAAAATAACTCAATCTGCAATTTCCACAAAAAGAAAATCATAAGCTGATCTGGATCTTTCACCCTGAGAATGAGATCTACTTCCTGGGTAAACGCTTCCCCTGGATCGATAAGGCTCCATAAAGGAGGCTATGGCAGGTCTATTCCTACGCCGAAAGTTCAGGAATTTAGCTCAAAGAGGTTTTCTTCCGATTGCGAAGGTGTCCTCACCGAAGCAACACAACCCATGATCGAGCTTGAGTCCACATTTCCTGAAGAAAGCGCCAGTGAAAGAGACCTTCGGTCAACACAGCACCTCATGGTCAGGAGACCATGGGTGATCACGAGTATTTTCAATCAATATCGCAAGTCTGTAGGGGCGGTCCTGCTGACCGCCCTCGTTGAGCTACCCCTGGCTCGACACGGCTCCATAAAGGAAGCTATGGCAGATCGACCCCTACACCGAATGTTCAGGAATTTAGCTCAAAGAGGTTTTCTTCCGATTGCGAAGGTGTCCTCACCGAAGCAACACAACCCATGATCGAGCTTGTGTTCACATTTCCTGAAGAAAGCGCCAGTGAAGGAGACCTTCGGTCAACACAGCACCTCATGGTCAGGAGACCATGGGTGATCACGAGGACTAAAACCTGTCAGAATCTTGCCTATGATGGTATTGCTTGAATTTTGTCATCTTATTAAAATGTGTTAGAATTTATCCTATCATTCTGGGGCATGGTGCAATGGCAGCACAGCGGACTTTGAATCCGTTGATCCAGGTTCGAATCCTGGTGCCCCGGCCATCAAAAAAACACTTTGAGTACAAACGAAGAGATAAACCCTGATAGAGAAAGCACGAACCAATCCGCGGAGAAATCCGGTGGTTTGCTCGTGTTTTGTATTTAATATCGTCATGATCCAGCGTAAGGATTGGACGCCATTGAGGATTTAATTCGGATGAAGATTGCATCAATCATATTGGCAGCAGGTCAGGGAACCCGCATGAGGTCCAAGCTTCCCAAGGTGCTTCACCCATTGGTAGGCAAGCCGATGGTTTGGCATGCTTTAAATGCGGTCAATGACCTGGTTGACATGAAACCCCTCATTGTGATTGGTCATGGTGGAGAAGGGGTTCGTAAGGCGATCGGTGAACAAGCTGATTATGCCGTCCAGGCTGAGCAGCTTGGTACAGGACATGCCGTTGCCTGTGCCCGGTCAATGCTTGAGAGTGGGGCGGACGTTATCCTGGTCACATTTGCAGATATGCCGCTTCTGAAAAATGAATCTCTGAAAACTGTGATTGCTATGCATACGAATTCTGATTGCCCGGTGACTATGACCTCTTTCATCGGGGAAGAAGCTCGGGGTTTTGGCAGGGTTGTACGCGATGAATCAGGGCATGTGATTGCCATTGTTGAGCAGGCAGATGCAACGCCAGAGCAGCTGGTTATATGTGAGTATAACGTGAGTGCATACTGTTTTTCAGCCGACTGGTTGTGGAAAGCGCTGGAATCGATCCCGATGTCCCCAAAGGGTGAGTATTACCTGACAGATACAGTTAGTTTGGCTGTAGCACAGGGTTCGGCGGTCAATTCATTGGTGCTGGAAGATCCTGATGAGGCTGTTGGGATCAACAACCGTGTTCACCTGGCTTTTGCCCAAAAGGTGATGCAAAGACGGATCAATGAAAAATGGATGCTGGCAGGAGTGACAATCACAAATTCGGATGTGACCATTATTGAACCGGAAGTGACTATCGGGGTGGATACTGTCATTCAACCGAATACGCACTTACGCGGTAATACAACGATAGGTGAGGATTGCGAGATTGGACCGGGAACGATCATTGAAGACAGCGTGGTCGGAAATCATGCCCAACTCCTGATGTCTGTGATTGAAAGTGCTGAAATTGCCGACCATGTCACCATGGGACCTTACTGTCATCTGCGTAAAGGGGCGATACTGGAAGATGGTGTACATCTGGGGAATTTTGGTGAAGTAAAAGATTCGCGTTTGGGTGCCGGAACGAAGATGGGACATTTTTCATATATTGGAAACGCCGTGATCGGGAAAAATGTCAACATTGGCGCCGGAACGATTACATGTAATTATGACGGAGAGAAAAAGAATCTCACTGAGGTTGGCGATGATGTCTTCCTCGGCAGTGATACCATGCTGGTGGCACCGATCAAAATCGGAGATCGGAGCATCACCGGAGCAGGGGCTGTTGTCACGCGAGATGTGCCGCAGGATACACTCGTAATGGGTGTACCTGCAAAAAAGATACGTAAGTTGGAGAAAAGTGACTGATCAAATAACCACCTGGATTCTGACAGCAATCTTTTTTGGACTTGATTTGCTGGTCATCACGGTAAGAGCAAGTTTTAGCCATGCCCGGTTACCGTACCTGCTGAATTTACGAAAGGGTCGTGAGGACGTGGTGGAACGGACGGTCAGAGTGCTTGAAAAACCGCGTTTGCGTACAAGCTTACGCTTATCAATGATCTTTGCACATTTTATTTTGGGGGGCTTGATCTCATATCTATTCTTTGCATATGGAAAAACAAATACAGTCTGGCTGAACGGCCTGTACCTGCTACTTTTCCTGGTTGTGCTCCTCGTGCTGGAATTTGGGCTGGTTTCACTGGTTATGCGGGGTGCTGAAGAAAATGCCATAAGGCTGCGCTTCTTTGCGCGGGTGATCAATTTCATCTTCACCCCTCTTTCCACGCTGATGATGGGGCTGCTGGGGCCGAATGCAAATAAGGTGACACTGACATCCATGACGGAAGAAGACCTTAGGAACTGGGTGGAAGTGGGGCAGCCAGAAGGCTCTCTTGAAAAGGGAGAGCGTGAAATGATCTATTCGATATTCCAGTTTGGCGATACGCTTGCCAAGGATATCATGGTTCCCCGGATAGACGTTTTAGCACTCGATATCAAGAATACGCTTGGCGAAGCTCGGGCGACTTTCGAACGGGCTGGCCACTCACGCGTACCTGTTTATCAGGATACGGTTGATAATGTCGTTGGGCTGTTATATGCAAAAGATCTTTTGAATATCAAAGCAGATGATGACCTGATCGCCAGCCATCGGGAACTGCTCCGGTTAGCTTATTTTGTGCCAGAAGCGAAAAAAGCTGACGAATTATTGGCTGAAATGCAGTCACGCAGCATGCATATGGCGATTGTGGTCGATGAATATGGGGGCGTGGCAGGTGTCGTCACACTTGAGGACATCGTTGAGGAGATCATCGGCGAAATCCGGGACGAGTATGATGAGAGCGAAGAATTGCCTTTTACCCGGATGAGTAATGATGAGGTTTTATTCCAGGGTCGTGTGGACCTTGAACTATTCAATGAAATTATGAACTCAAATATTGCCACAGATAACGCAGATACCATCGGTGGGTTCATCTATGGTGAAATTGGAGATGTGCCATCCGGTGGGGAAGTTGTCAAAGCTGATGGTGTAACGCTTATTGTTGACCAGGTTATTGGCAGACAGATCGCAAAAGTTCGGGCCAGGCGAGATGGCCTGAAACGACAGAGTGAGGATGGTGAAGATGCTGACAGATAATATGCGTGAGACCTTAATTCAACGCGCAGTAGAAGCCTGGCACCGAGCGTATGCGCCGTATTCAAATTACCCGGTCGGTGCAGCGGTGCTGACTGATTCTGGAAGAATTTTCAGTGGCGTCAACGTGGAAAATGCCGTTTACCCTTTGACGATATGTGCCGAACGGGCAGCGATTTTCTCCGCCGTGTCTGAGGGAGAGAAAGCATTTGAAGCCATTGCCGTAGTTACCAGGAACGGCGGAACGCCATGCGGCTCCTGCCGCCAGGTGATGGCAGAATTTGGATTGGATACTGAAATCCTTATTGCCAACACCTCTGGAGAGCTGGTCAACACCTATCTGGTTAGGGATCTGCTGCCAGCTTCCTTCGGTGAAGAAGACCTAAAATCTTCCTGACCAGGAATATTTAATGCCACAATAATCACGCATGGCGATAAATTCGTCATGCGTTTTAAATTTTATGCAGGTTTGAAAGATGTCACCAAGAAAAATACGCACATATCGAACACATGCAATCGTGATCGGGCACACAGAATTCGGTGAAGCTGACCGGATGATCAGGCTGTTCACGCTGGATATGGGGAAGATCACTGCGGTTGCCAAAGGCATTCGAAAAATCCGATCTCGGAAAGCTGGGCACCTGGAGCCGTTTACACAGGTTGATCTATTCCTCGCCAAGGGGCGTAACCTGGACATCATCACTCAGGCGGAGACGATAGATGCGCACCTTGGAATACGTGACGATTTACAACGTGTGGCTTTTGCTTCGTACATCATTGAAGTATTGGACCGTTTCACCTATGAGGAAGGTGAGAATGTCGGTATGTATAAGCTGCTGGCAAATACACTGGGCAGGTTAGAGGACAGGGCTAACATTGAGACAGTGGTGCATTTTTATGAAATGCGTCTTCTGGATTTGCTTGGATTCAGGCCTCAGCTTTTTGAGTGCATCGATTGTAACGAAAAGATCATTGATCAGGATCAATTCTTTTCCCCATTGGCAGGTGGGATAGCCTGTCCCAAGTGCGGAGGGGGTCGTCCTGAAGCGTGGGTGATCAAACGAGATGTTCTGAGGTTTATACGCCACCTGCAGCGGTCCAAATGGCAGATGGTTGAGGAAATGGTCATCCCGGAAAAGATCGAATTGGGTTTGGCGGATCTCATTGAACGTTATTTGACCTATCTTCTGGAGAGAAAACTCAACTCAACTGATTTCTTACGTGAGGTTAGAGGCAGGAATAAATAAAATTGATCAAGCCGGTGTCTCCACCGGCGCACCAAGGAGACCTGTGGTCATCTCTCCGTCCCCGGTCAGGAGACCAGGGACGAACAAGAGGCCGCCATTCTGTTGATGAGTATGTTTTGGGTCGACACGGAGGTCAACCCCTACATAGAATTAATAATATTTGATTAAGTTGGTGTCCTCACTGCGAAGAGTCCTGCAGGGACAAGTGAGGGGGATCGACATTGACCTCATCGTCCCCGGTTAGGAGACCAGGGACGAAACAAGAAGCCAATCATCACTATCTGATCAAGCCGGTGTCTCCACCGGCGCACCATGGAGACCTGCGGTCATTTCATCTTCCCCGGTCAGGAGACCAGGGACGAACGAAGACAATCCGGTAGGGGCAGGCCTCTGTGCCTGCCCTATGACGCCATGTGTAGATCATACCTTCTGAGAATGGACTAACTTGAGGGCAAACTCTTTCTCCAGGGTAAACACGGTCCCAAAAGGGAGGCAAGCACAGGTTTACCCCTACGCAAAACATAACAATATTTGAACTAACCGATATCCTCAGTGCGAAGCATCCTGTAGGAACAGCGAAGGAGATATTTGGTCTTCTCCACGTCACTGGTCAGGAGACCAGTGACGATCATTTGTTTCAGAAGCTGAAATCTCGTGAATGGTATAATAAGACGGTTCAAATTTGACGGCATTTTAAGCTTTTGGAATTAATTTTTTACGTGGAGATACAGTCATTATGAAGAAATCGCTTGATTTTCAATCGATCATCATGAAACTTCAGGAATTTTGGGCTGAGCGTGATTGCCTGATATGGCAGCCATATTATTCTCAGGTCGGTGCAGGGACGATGAACCCGGCGACTTTTTTGAGGGTATTAGGACCTGAGCCCTGGAATGTAGCCTATGTGGAACCTTCTATTCGCCCAGATGATGGACGCTACGGCGATAATCCCAATCGTCTGCACCAGTTCTACCAGTTCCAGGTGATCCTCAAGCCAGACCCGGGCAACCCACAGGAAGTTTATTTGGACTCTTTACAGGCTCTGGGGATTGACCCGAAAAAACACGATATTCGCTTCGTTGAAGACAACTGGCAGCAGCCTGCAATAGGCGCGTGGGGGCTTGGATGGGAAGTCTGGCTGGATGGCCAGGAGATCACGCAGTTCACTTATTTTCAGCAGTGCGGCGGGTTGGATTTAGACCCTGTTTCGGTGGAGCTGACTTATGGGCTTGAGCGCATTGCCATGACACTGCAGGGCGTCAGACATTTTAAAGATATTCAATGGAGTCCAAAACGAACTTATGGGGATGTCAACCTGAAAGGTGAGTATGAGCATAGCACCTATTATTTTGACCTGGCAAATGTACCGGATATGCGGACGCTGTATGAATTGTACGAACGGGAGGCAGAACGCGCAATAAAGGCAGGCTTGGTATTACCTGCCCATGATTACGTCCTCAAAACATCTCATGCGTTCAATATCCTGGATACCCGCGGTGCTGTGGGTGTGACAGAGCGACAGGCGCTCTTTGGGCGGACAAGAGACCTGGCTCGACGTGTTGCCCAGGCATATATGGACCAGCGGCAGCAGGCTGAATTTCCCTGGCTGGTTGAATCTAAATCGAAAAGCACTCGGAAAGTGAAAACTGAAAGTCGGGAAATCCAACTTGACAAAGCCCCGTTCCTGCTGGAGATCGGTACAGAGGAACTCCCACCCTCTGATCTTGACAATGCGTTATTTCAACTGGAAAAGAGCGTTTCGGAGCTGCTGAAAGGATTGCGCCTGTCCCATGGCGAGGTTAAGGTGTGGGGCACACCCCGCAGGCAAGTTGTGTTTGTGGAAGACCTCGCTACCAGGCAGCCAGACCTGACAATGGAGGTCAAAGGCCCCCCTGCTGAGCGTGCCTTCGACTTGGAGGGGAATCCCACTCGCGCTGCTGAGGGTTTTGCGCGCAGCAAAGGCATTGAGGTCTCAGATCTTAAAACTGTCAGCATTGATGGCGGTGAATACATCGTGGCCATAGTATCGACAACAGGCCGCTCTTCAATACAGGTTCTTGGAGAAGCCCTGCCCGGTTTTATTGCTGATATCCGCTTCAGGAAGTCAATGCGCTGGAATGATAGTGGCGTTGCCTTCTCTCGTCCCATCCGCTGGCTGCTTGCACTGCATAATGAAGCTGTTGTGCCATTTGAGTATGCCGGGTATAAAAGTAATCGAATCACCAGGGGACTACGTTTTACAGATGATGAATCGTTTGAAGTGATTTCCCCGCAAGATTATGTGAAAAAGATTTCCGCTCAGGGCATCTTGATTGACCCGTCAGAACGGAAGGTTGAGATCAAGAAGCAGGTAGATGCACTTGCCTGGGAGGTTGGGGGACACGTCCCTGACGACCCAGCCATACTAACAGAGGTGACCCACCTGGTCGAGAAGCCCACTGCTTTTCTTGGCACCTTTAACCAGGCATATCTTGAAAAACTGCCGCCAGAGGTCCTAATTTCAGTGATGAAAAAACATCAACGTTATTTCGTGGTTGAAGATGATCAGGGTCAATTGATGCCCTATTTTGTGGGAGTTCGCAACGGTGGAGATGAGCATCTCGATATTGTTGTGGATGGGAATGAGCAGGTCATCCTGGCAAGGTTTGATGATGCGGCATTCTTCATTGAGAAGGATTTGCAGAAACCTCTGGAAGACTTTGTGCCTGACCTTTCGACTCTGACCTTCCAGACCAAATTAGGGTCGTTTCTTGAAAAGACGAACCGGATTGAGCAGTTGGTCAAATCGATTGCTACCAGGTTAGAACTCAAAAAAGATGAAATCAAAACCACTGAGAGGGCTGCTCATTTATGCAAAGCTGATCTGGCGACCAATATGGTGGTGGAGATGACATCTTTGCAGGGGATCATGGGTCGTTATTATGCACGTCATAGCGGGGAGGAAGAGGTCGTCAGCAAGGCGATTTTTGAGCACTACCTGCCGCGTTTTGCTGGGGACGAATGCCCCGGTACAAAACCCGGTCTGGCCCTCAGCCTGGCAGATCGATTAGATTCCCTGATGGGATTATTCGCAGCCGGTCTTGCTCCCACCGGCACAAAGGACCCGTTTGCCCAGCGTCGCGCGGCATTGGGACTGTGTCAGAACCTGATAGATAGGGAGACACATTTTGACCTAAAACGAGGGCTTGCAGAAGCTGCAAGTGTCTATGACATGGGTATTGACCAGAAGGATATACAAGCTTGTTTTGATTTCATCAAAGGTAGGCTTCGGGGGATGCTCCTTGAATCAGGTCTGCGTTATGATGTGGTGGATGCTGTCCTGGGGTGCAAGGCACAGGACCCATACGGTGCTATCCAGAATGTAAAGGCACTCTCGAAATGGGTAGCTCGAAAGGATTGGCACGAAGTCCTGCCGACATACAGCCGATGCGTCCGGATCACACGTGACCAAACTGAACAATATGAGGTTGATGAGTCCTTAATAACCCTGGAACCAGAGCAGTCGCTTTATAAGTCACTCACAAAGGCTGAATCTGACCTTGGCGGTCGGAGGACAGTGGATGGTATGCTGGGGGCTTTCCTTCCGATGGTGCCGGTGGTCAATCGCTTCTTTGATGAGGTGCTGGTCATGGTGGAGGAGGATACCATCAGGGAAAACAGGTTGGCACTACTGCAGCGAATCTCGAGCCTTGCCGAAGGGATCATGGATTTGAGCTACCTGGAAGGGTTTTAGCCCAACAGAAAAGAATCATTAAATCCCGGGAATATGTGTTTTCCCGGGATTTTTTATTATTGCATGGTTTACTTGAAGCAATGGCGGTTCACAGAAATCCCGTTTGGGATTTTAATCCGCGTTCGAAATAAGGTTTGCCATCTTGATCGAGAGTCTGACTCTCTGTATTGACTTCAATTTGCCAGGACGTTGTATAATTCTAAGTATCAATCATGGAGGTTGTATGGAAATTACCTGGTATGGACATTCTTGTTTTCGAATAACAGAGCGCAGTATGGCTTCGGTCGTGACGGACCCCTACAACCCGGAAGCGGTTGGCAGGGATCCGGGAAAACTGCGCGCTGATGTCGTCACCATCAGCTGCGACAAACCAGCCCACAATTATGTGAAAGCCGTAGGTGGTTCAGCTCTGGAGATCAGCGGCCCGGGTGAGTATGAAGTGGGGGGTGTCTTTGTGACGGGTGTGTTGATCAATGGCAGGGGAAAGAAGAAGAGCCTGGATGAAGTTCGCAATACGATCTATGTGATTGAGTATAACGGGATAACCATCGCTCATCTTGGTGAGTTGAATAATGTGCCCAGCCAAACAGAAGTTGAAGGGCTTGGTGAGGTTAACATCGCCCTTGTCCCGGTTGGTGGACAGACGAGCCTTAACGCTGCTAAGGCAGCTGAAGTGATCAGCTTGCTTGAACCAAGTATTGTCATTCCGATGCATTATGAATTGCGAGACTCGCTCATCGAACTTGATCCACTTTCAAAATTCCTCAAAGAAATGGGTTTGAGTGAAGTTGAGACTGAAGAAACTGCTAAATTTACCAGCCGGAAATCGCTTCCAGATGAGACCCGAGTTATCGTATTGGATATCAGTTTATAAAAACCATGTGAATCATCTGATTGGATTGTGTTGATGCAGAACGTAAAGGTGATCATGTCCTGGGATATCATCCCCGGGCGTGAGCAGGAATATTTTGAGTTTGTCGTTCGACGCTTTATGCCAGGTGTGCAAAAACTTGGTATGGCGTTGAGTGACGCCTGGGTGACGATTTACGGCGACCATCCCCAAATTCTTGTCGGCGCGATTGTGCAAGGCCATGCGAAAGCCCGGGAAATCATTGATTCTGAGCCTTGGTCCAAATTGAACAGCCGGCTGCTGGATTTTGTGCAGAACTATGAAGTCAAGTTAGCCCCCCTCCAGGGAGGTTTCCAGTTTTAATGGCTTTTGCAAAAAAATTACTACAGTGGTATGAGCAGAGCGCCAGGGAATTACCCTGGCGTTCTTTGCAATCGCCTTACAGGACCTGGGTGTCAGAGGTGATGCTTCAGCAAACGCAGGTCGAAACCGTTATTCCGTATTTTCAGAAGTGGATGGCGCGTTTCCCTGATATTCCTGCGCTGGCAGGGGCGTCGGAGCAGAACGTCCTTTCAGTGTGGGAAGGGCTGGGATACTACAGCCGGGCTCGCAACCTGCACCGGGCAGCGGGGATCATCATGGATGAGATGGACGGGCAGTTACCCCAGATTCCACAGGTATTGCAGGGATTGCCGGGTATTGGACCCTATACGGCTGCAGCCATTGCCTCAATCGCATTTGATGTGGATATCGCTGCTGTGGATGGGAATATCAGGCGGGTGCTGGCACGCTTGTTTGATGTGCGTGAACCTGTTGGCAGCAAGGAAGGTGAAAAGACCTTCTGGGGTCTGGCCAATGAGAACCTCCCGTCTGGTCAGGCCAGCAGCTACAACCAGGCGCTGATGGACCTGGGCGCACTGATCTGCACGCCAAAAACGCCGTCTTGTGAAAGATGCCCAGTTTCTGAGTACTGTCAGGCGAAGGCGTTGAGTATTCAGGAGGAAAGGCCAGTTCGCAATCCAAGGAAGAAACCGCCCCATCTGACTGTGACGGCTGCCGTCATTCAGCGTGATGGTAAAGTGCTGTTAGCACAGCGACCATCAAAAGGTCTATTGGGCGGATTATGGGAGTTCCCGGGCGGGACGATGGAAGAGGGGGATGACGGACTGGAAGCCTGCCTGAAGCGGGAGATCAAGGAAGAGATAGGCGTGGATATCAAGGTGGGTGTGCCATTTGGTGTCTATCAACATGCTTACACCCATTTCAGGATCACGCTGCATGCTTTTCTTTGTACGATAAACGATGCTGATGAACCGAAAAGCCTTGCCAGTGAACGGCTGGATTGGGTGAGGGTGGGTGATCTGAGTTCATATCCAATGGGTAAAGTGGACCGCCAGATCGCTGAAAAGCTGCAGAAGGAGTTGGATGATGAAATCCTACCAGGCTGAGCGCGAAAGGATGGTTGAAACCCAAATCATCCGCAGGGGAATCCGAGATGAACGTGTATTATCAGCGATGCGATCTGTCCCACGGCACTTATTTATCGATGAAGAGGCATGGCCCTGGGCATATGCCGATGGTCCTATCCGAATCGGCTGTGGTCAAACCATTTCCCAACCCTATATCGTCGCATTGATGACGGATCTGCTGGCGGTTGAGCCAGATCATCGTGTGCTGGATGTGGGGACGGGGTCAGGGTACCAGGCAGCGATTCTGGGGGAGCTAGCTGCTGAGGTCCACTCGGTTGAACGACATGCTGAACTTGCGAAAACTGCCGAGGAGAAGCTGGAGGTGTTGGGGTGTCAGAACATTATTGTGCACATCGGAGATGGCACACAGGGTCTGGAATCTCATGCGCCTTTTGACCGCATCCTGGTGGCGGCTGCTGCACCATCAGTCCCTGATCCTTTACTGGATCAGCTGGCAGACGGGGGGCGGATGGTCATCCCGGTGGGTAGCCGCTTCTCACAGGTGCTTGAAGTGTGGACGCGAAAAGGTAAAAAATTTCAGCGAAATTCAAACATCCCGGTTGTTTTTGTACCGCTGATTGGGAAAGACGGCTGGCGGAGCGAAAAAATTACTCGATGAAGCTCCCTGATGCTGGGTCGAAGGTGTAGGTTCTTACATCCGCGCTGTCGTTGTACAGCGCACCGCCGCCTGTTTTCTTGGTGCCCTGAAGGAGAAACAAACCCTCCTCATTCTGTGAGCCTGAGACGGTGTACAGCACCCGCCCACCTCCTGGGCAATTATGAAATTTGATCGTTCCATTAACACCGTCTGTTTCAGGATTTTCTACAAGATGTACTTCCCAAAAATAGGGAAATGTCCCTTCCATTTCTTCACAGGCTGGGCCATACCAGTCATGAAAAATGAGTGGACTTGTGGATTCTGAATCCTCTTCACTGGTAGGGGGGTCATCTGCCGCTTCTTCACCCGGGCTTTCAGCTTCTGGTTCAGGTGGTGCTTCTGGTTGTGGAGCTTCAGGCTGCTCATTTTCAGGAATAGTGTTTTCATCTGCTACCTGATCATCGATTTCTTCAACTGAAGAGAATTGACCCGTGGTTGAAATCAATTTTATGGCTGAATAACATGTTTTTGTATGTTCCCCTTTATTTTCTTCCTCAACAAAAAGTCGATATCCATTCCCTGATAAATCTTGTATGCATTCTCGAAAGCCTTTTTGCGGCTCATGGCAAAAGATGCCATTTCCTCGCCATTTGTAGATTATTTCTTCAGAGTTTATTTTGACTACTAAACTGTTTTGGCGGATCTCATAAGCTTCAAGCAAATGTTCTTGTGGAGAATAGCCAGTACATTCATCTATTTTTACGCTATCAGTTTTTACCTGGAATACTATATTCTCCAAATGGGAGTATTTATCCTTATCTTCGTTTGACATATTGACAGTTGGGTTTATTTCTTCGATAACCGAATCGATATCGCACATAATCTGGCTTAATGCGATCACCATCAGAGCAATCAGGAATAAAGTTTTTGATCCTTGGATTTTCAAGATTACCTCCAGAATTGTCACATGATGCCAGTATATCATGAGAATTGATGTTATTTTGTTTTTTATGGGTAGGGGGCGAGGCTTGTCTTTGATCCCTCGACACTTTGTGACTTGCCACCTATTCCAAGAGAGAATCAATGGTTTTTCGATTATACTTAGGGCAAATTGGTTCCCTGTGTATTGTATAATGAATATTGGTTGAGCAACTGGTAAATACTTATTTTAGAACTCCTGCATGTAATGTATTTAAAGAGGAGCTTTAATGATGCACATCACAAAAAAACACATTGTTCTACTCATCATAGTTACTTTAATAATAGCCACGATCTCATGCAGTCTCTTTAATCGATTGGGTTCTGAGCAGGCAATTGATGAAGCATCAGAAGAGGGACAGGTCCAGGAAGATTCAAGTCATGATTCTGAGGAATCAAGTATTGGAGAATCCGGAGAAACGGATGCTGAAGAAGTTGAAAGTCAGGGGGTAGAAGCGGATGGCCATTCGGTGAGTGGAGTAGGCATGAGCAGAGCGAACCCCATTCCATTGGGTACTTTGATATCCATTCCTGGCTGGGATATCCAGGTGCTGGAATTACTGAGGGGAGAAGCAGCAGCTGCGATGGTTAATTCTGGCGATCGAAAATTTGACCCACCCCCCGAGGGGTATGAATATGCGCTAGCAAAGGTGTTCGTGCGATGTACTTCAATGGATGAGAAAGCACACAGTCTATCTTCAGAATTGACTTTATCTGGTAGCAGTCATATTAAATATGCAGATCAAATGGATGGCTGGCCTGCACCGGAATTTGTGTATGAAGACATGTTTATCGCTGAATCTGTGGAAGGGTGGATCGATACGCTTATCCCTGTCGCAGAAGAAAACCTAATTGTTGTACTGGATGCCAAAGATTGGGACAGTGGTTTCGAAACATTGCGATACTTTGAACTGGAAGAAGGGGCTTCGATCGTCCCATCAGGTGCGATGTTTGAACAAACTCCCAACGATGTCGGTGTCAATCCGGATCAGCCTGCTTCGATTGGGGAATTAATGATCATGACTGAATGGGATATCACGGTGCTTTCATCACTACGGGGGGAGGAAGCTTTATCCTCACTAAGACAAGAAAGCCCTAATTATTCAGGTCCTGAGGAAGGCGATGAATACATCTTGTTAGAGGTTGTTATTCATTATTTTGGCTCAGAAGACACCCCGGTTCCAGTCTATGATAGTAACTTTTATATCGAGGTTGAGGGAAGTACTTATCGGGGAAGGATAAGGTACCCAATGAAATCTGAGTTTACCTGGATCAATTCCACAGTCTTCCCGGGTGCTGCCGTTATGGGCTGGACGATCCTCAGCCTGCCGGAAGGCATTGCCAACCCTGTAATTATTTATAACCCAGGCGAGTACACTGGATCCGGAGAAGAATTACGTTACATCACGATACCATAATCTTGACAAATGACCAGCGGCTTTATATGATAAGTTAAGCTGATTACACATAAAAATAGCAGACATAGGGGAACCATGATGTAAAGGAGAAGAAGATGAAAAAGCTAATCCTTTTTACGATTTGTCTTGGATTAATTATTATTGGCTTCACTGCCTGCGGTTTCGCGGATAGGAGCGATCCATCCCTGGATGCCACAAGGGTAGCGCTTGCTGTTCAGCAGACCAGTCTGGCCCAGGGACAAAACCCTCAAGTAGATCAGCCTCCACCCCAGGTTGATCAACCTTTACAGCCTACCTATACGATGTATCCCACTTTTACTCAGAAAGCGCCGCCTCCTGAGGAAGAGCAACCGGAAGCGGCAGTGACGTTGACACCAACTGCCACCCAAACTGCAACGCAGGAAGTTCTCTTCCAAAATGTCACGAAAGACCAGACAGAGTTCTTCTGTCTGCCTGCAGATGGCCCTACATCATTAACGATCACAGTTGAGATGAGTGATTTGGATCGCGGTGCAGCATTGTTTTGGAGACTGCACGAAAAAGCAACCGATTGGAAGATGGATTGGGAGATTGTTGATATGGTCAGGGCAGGGGGGAACAAGCGTACCTATACTTTTGAAGCAGATCCGGGGGGGGCATGGAATTTTATTTATCCCCCAGGGACACATGAGTCCTGGTTTGAATTCCAGATCATCTCAAATGACGGCGTGGATCGCACGGAAGTGTTTGCGGATGTGACTTTCCATCCATGTCCATAGTGCAACCTTGGTTATTTTCTGTCCTGGATAAATGTTGTTTTAAATATCAATTGAATAACTGCGATTTTCTTAGAAAGACAGATACTTAGATAAAAGGATTAAGTTATTATTTGACGATAACAATTTTGCTTCACTGTTATTAGTGCGAACAAGGTCACCACTTGTTTTGTTTGGTTCATGATTAATTTTTGATGAGGAAAAAAGTATGAGAAAAAAAATTCCCTTTGTTTCTGCGCTTCTATTTTTTATTGTTGTTTCCATCGCTTGTGATATGAGTTCGGGGAGTGATCCTTCATTGGAAGAAACACGTGTTGCGCTTTCCGTACAGCAGACCAGCCTGGCCCAGGGACAAAACCCCCAGGTTGAACAACCTCCACCCCAGGTCGATCAACCTGCCCAGCCGACGTATACGTTGTATCCCACTTTTACCCAGGAAGCGCCCCCTCCCGAAGAACCTCCAGAGGAAGAGCAACCTGAAGCCACCGTGACGTTGACGCCAACTGTCACCCAAACCGCAACTCAGGAAGTCCTCTTCCAGAATGTCACCACTGATCGGACTGAATTTGCCTGTTTTGTGTTTGGCATGGAAAGCACATTAACCATCACTGTTGAGATGAGTGATGTAGATCGCGGAGCCTCCCTTTTTTGGAGACTGCACGAAAAGGCAACAGATACAAAGTTGGCATGGGAGATTGTTGATATGGGCAGGGCTGGTGGGAACAAACGAACCTATACATTTAATGCAAATCTCCCTGGAGGGCAAAACAATTTTACATATCCGATAGCGATGACTTCTTCCTGGTTTGAGTTCCAGATCATTTCAAATGACGGTGCGGATCGAACGGAAGTCTTCGCGGATGTGACTTTTTACCCGTGCCCTTGATGCAATCTTCAGTTAATCGCAGCGGTAGGGTGCGGTCCGGTTGTGACCGCACCATGAATGAGCTGCTTTCTCCACTTTCGGATTGATCCCTTCATGCGTCACTGGATTGAGAATTCAAGATGATGAAGATGCAGACAGAACCAACTTATCACGAACGACTGACCTCAAACAGGACAACAGGGTTATTCTTAATCCTCACGGTCCTGTTTGCCTGTGCTTTTGCCTGGCGCTTTCTGGTTGTCAGCTTGGATTGGTTAGCTATCCTGCTGCTGGTTCTGGCTTGCTTATTCCTGTTTTATACGATCAACTACAGGACGCTGGATATCCAGATAAATATGGAGTGCTTGAGGTTAAAATTCGGTATCTTCTCCTGGCGCATTCCGATATCAAACATTGCCAGCTTTCAACTGGATGACAAAATACCATGGCTGATGCGCAATGGCGGCGCTGGGATCCACTTCATGTTTGTGAATGGGCGGTACCGTGCTTCGTATAATTTCCTAGAGCATGCCAGGGTGGTGATTGCATATCAGAAAAAAGTTGGGCCAGTTTCGGATCTTTCTTTTTCAACAAGGCAGCCTGCACAGATAATTAAATATCTTGAAGATGCATTAACCAGAAGCTGACCTGTCAAGTTGTAAACTGACTGGTATAGAAAATGCGTTAAAATATGAATTACCTGCAAATTTACCACTTGAATAATTAAACAAACAATGCTCAATGCAGTTGTTCAATCTGGAAGTCGGAAGACTTCAAGACTAACGAGGAGAAAAGCATGAAGAATTTATTCCCATTTGGATTTGTGATCATTTTCTTTACCATTGTGTCCATCGCTTGTGGTACGAGTTCGGGTGTCGATCCTTCATTGGACGCGACTCGGATTGCGCTTTCTGTGCAGCAGACCAGCCTTGCACAAGGGGGACAGAACGCTCAAGTACAGCCCCATTCTTCCGGTCCTGAAGTGGTCGCACCCACTTATACGGTTTATCCTACCTACACCCAACAGGTGCCCCAGCAAGAGCAGCCGGTGCAAGCACAGCCAACAGCGACATTCACCCTCACGCCGACCGTCACCCAAACAGCTACACAGGAGCTGCTTTTCCTAAACGTCACAACTGATCGGACGGAATTCAATTGTTGTTGCCCGCCTTTTCCATTTACTTTGACAATAACCGTTGAGATGAGTGATGTGGATAGGGGGGCGACTTTGTTCTGGCGATTGCATGATAAAGTAACCGACGCAAAGCTGGATTGGGTCCTGGTTGATATGGCCAGGGCTGGAGGGACCACCCGAACCTATACATTTAATGCTCATATTCATGGCGGTACTGCGAATTTTACATACCCACCCTCATGGACAGGTGAGTCTTGGTTTGAATTCCAGATCATCTCGAATGACGGCCTGGACCGCACGGAAGTGTTCGCGGATGTGACCTTTTTCCCCTGTCTGCCATAGTCAACAAGGACTGGCTTGAAAATAATCGCTGATGAGATGCAGGCTGCTGGAAAAATTAATATCAATATTTCTAATTGGTCATAAACCTGAGTTGATGGCTCTGAAAAACGGTTTATTAAAACGATGGATTTTCCTATTATGTTCAAGAAACCTGATTGACAGGCTTCAACCCATTAGGTAGTAAGAAGATAATCAGGGCAGTGATTGTCAGCCCGACGCCACCAATCAATCCCGCTGGTGTTGGTCCTAAGATCAAATCCGGATTTCCCTGAATGAATAAGAGTCCCAGGGCGGCGATTCCATTTCCTGCACCATGTGCTATCACCGCCGGCCAGACGCTTTCTGCTTTGATGGTGATCCAACCATAAATAATGCTGAGCACAATCGTAAACCAGACCATGGCAAGCGGACCCAGGAAGGGCGCACCAAAATAATCAGTTCCGTAATTATGTCCCATCAGGATGATCGGCCAATGCCAGACACCCCATATGATCCCGGTCAGCAGGACTGCTTTTCGCTCCCCAAGAGGCATGAGTTTAGGTTGAAGATAGCCGCGCCAGCCAAATTCTTCACCAAATGTTGGGATCGCATTCAGCAACGGCGTGAGTAATAAAGCCTGGAAGGTTTGTGCTGCAACGACGAGCCACGGGTTGAGGTTGTTGTTTCCCGACTGGCTGATCTGGTCCCTCAGCATTGTAAGCCCTGTGTCATACTGCACAGGAAAAACGAGGAAGTATGCAATGATCCCTATGATGGTCAGAATGCCGGGTAGGAACCATCCAGCAAGATACATCTTCCATCTGCCTTGATCGAAATTCGGTTTCAAGAAGAGGTCCTCTTTTCCTTCCCTGGTCAGGATTCTTGTCAGCACATTGGCAACGACGGGACCGAACATGTAGACAGTTGGTAATAAGATCAACGCCAGGGAAACTTCGGTGCCGTCTATTGAAAAAACCGGGCTGTTTTCCAGACCACCAGTCAGGAAGATTGCCAGCGCGGCTGTCCAGGATATCCCGAAGGCAAAAGTGAGAAAGATAATAACCCGTTTTCGATTCGATGTATTGATCATTTCAGACTCATTTTTGGTGTGAATAATAAGTGAGTGCGAATGGTTAATAACGTTTTGTTCATAAATTTACATTCCTATAAAAATCTCCTTGATTCTAACAGGATTCCATGATAAATTAGAATTAGAGAATACTTAAGGGGCTTAATGATTGATAGATGGAGGATGAAATGAAGCGCGCAACGATTGTAACGATATTATTATTGATCCTTGGACTGCTACTGACCTCTTGCGATATGATATTCCCTTCGCAGGACAGCGGCTTGGAAAGCACCCGAGTAGCCCTGGCGATCCAGCAGACCAGTTTGGCGATGAGCCAGGCACAGGGGCAGGAAGCGCAGCCACCGGCCGTGGTCCCGGAGCAGCCTGCTGTCCAACCAACCTATACAACTTATCCGACTTATACGGTGCAGGTCGTTGATCAACCAGCTGCTGAAGAGCCGGCACAAACAGAGGAACCGGAACCTGAATCTGAACCAGCGGAATCCTTCGAGGATTGGAAGGATGGGGCGAAAATACTGGTTTATGATGCCATGTGGGGTCGGGATACGCCGGTTATTGAAAATGCCATCGATGGATTGGGTTTGGGCAGGAATACAACCAACGTCAGGGACGCCGTAGGGGATTTCCTCTCCAGCATGAATTCAGCAACGCAATGGGATCTGGTCGTTGTGGCGTCGGAATGGCGCAGTCTTGTTCAGGGTGAAGTTTTCGATGTCATTGTTACTCAACTGGATCGCGGCAGTTCAGTCGTTTTTGAGACCTGGTACATTGATCAGGTCTTTAATGGCCGCATTCAGCCTGTAATGCAGCGCTGTGGTATCACATTCCATAGAGATTGGTGGCGGGGTGCTGGCTCTAACCTAAATGATTACCTGGTTTACTTATTGGCATTGGATGATCCTTTGCTTTCTCAGCCCAATACCATCAGTATGCTGTCTCCTTACGATACCCGATGGATAGATGATGTTGGTGATACGGTTGAATTAAATCCAGGGTCGGATGCAATCATCATTGCTGGAAGGCTGCCAAAAGAGTACACATCTTATGGATTATTGGTCAAGTGTATGGATGGGCGGATGATATGGCAAACATTCTCAACCCACGATTATAAAGACCAGGAAATGACCAATTTGTGGCAAAACTATATCTATAATGCGCTTCAAGCCCGTTATGATCATCTCAATGAGTAACGCTTAATTACTATTACATGATACCCCCGCATAATTTGCGGGGGTGTTTTTTTTATTTCCTTTGCAGTATTTTGGAAAGTTTCTTAAGGGGGATGTTTTTAGATTCTGCCAGACTTGCTGGTAAGTTTGGTCGCCTCTCAGCAGGTCGATGATCATCCTTTGCAGGGTGGGGCTGGCTTTAAGTAATGCGAGATTGATGATTGGCAAGGCGTTGACCAGCAGGGACAATTTCCTGGCAAAAATAAATTGCTTCACAATCCTTTCATTCACCTGTTTGGAATATTCTGACAGATCAGGGATTGCGCCAGCTATATGCTTTTCGATCGTTTCAGCTGCCAATCGTCCACTGAGGATAGCGTAATACAAGCCTTCACCTAACCAGGGGTCTGCCAGGTTGGCGGCATCACCTACCAGGAGAGTGTTGTCCCGATGGAGAGAGTTATCATCACCCCCCATTGGCACTGGAAAAGCCCGGATATTGATGATCCCCTCCTTGTGAAGGGTTGGATGCTGGTCAATAAATCTTAAGAGATGTCTTTTCGATGCTCGTTTTCCAGGCCAGCTACGGCACACACCAACGTTAAGGTGGTCCCGCTTCGGGAACACCCACCCATAGCCAGATAGAATAGTACCGAAATCGAAGGTGACACTTTGTACTTCTGTGCCCATCATATTTGGGAGAAAGGATACCAGTGCTTCATAAGCCAGGCTTGTTGTGCGTTTTTGCATCAAACCAGCTTGTTGTGCAACCACGCTGTGCACACCATCCGCCCCGATCAGGTATTGGCAGCGATATTGATCATGATTGGTCTCAACAATGATCCCTTTCCCACCCTGGTCAATTGAGATGACCCTTTCTCCCGGAATGAATTCAGCCCCTCGTTCAACAGCCTTCTCAAGCAGCAGAGCGTCAAAACTTGAACGGTCAATCGTGTAAGCAATGGGTTGATCTCCGTGAATTGTTTTAACCAGGCGTCCCTTGAACATCACCTGGCCCCAATCAACTGCCTGGTGGATGACCGGCGAAACATCGAAGGGAAGTTCAGCAAGGGCATGCTGTGTCAGGCCGCCTCCGCAAACCTTACGGCGCGGGAAGCGGCTTTTATCGATCAGGCAGACATCCATGCCCTTTTTTGCGAGGTGATAGCCTGCAATTGAACCTGCGGGCCCAGCACCAATTATGAGTACTTGATATTCTTTCATCGGGTATATTTTCTAGTATTAATAACATGCCTATTATATTTCTAAAATTGTGAAAGAGTGGAACAAAGCATGAAACTCTATCGTCCTATAATTATGAAGAGTCAAGCGTGATAGAAAGGAAATTTCAAATGCACGCAAGAAATGTGTTATTCGTGCTTATATTACTTAGCTTGCTGCTCGCCGGATGCCAGCCTGATGAGCCATATTATCCCCGTACAACACCAGGAGCTGACCCGGATCCGGCTTATCCAGTGGATGGTGGGGAGGAGAAATATATCTACGGTGAGGATGCAATAGTCGAATCCCTGGAGGTTATCCTGCTCGAATCCTTCCCGGTTCAGGCACAGGTGAAGGTTATTGGCAATCTTCGAGATGGCTGTGAAGAACTTTTTGAGATAGATGTGGAAAAGGTGGATATGGAATTTATCCTGATCTTAACGACCCGCCACCTAACCGGGGATATCGCATGTACTGAAGCGCTTGTCCCATTTAAGGAAGTCGTTAGGTTGGAAATTGAAGGCTTGAAAGCAGGCTCCTACACCGTGATCGCGGAGGACCAGGAGGTGACATTTGAATTGACTGTTGATAATGTCAACGCAGGACCAGCAAGCGATATTAAGTATGAATATGGCTCGGATGCTGTTCTCCAGTCTATGTTACTGAATATCATGGAATCCTTTCCAATCCAGATCAGTGTGAGTCTGGACGGTTATCTACCAAATGGGTGTATCAAAATCAAAGAGATCAATGTGCTGCATGATGAAGAAACTTTCTATGTAAGGATCATCACAAAACGGCCAGCTGGCGATGTATTTTGCACCACAGCGATTGTGCCCTTTGATGAAACTGTTTCACTTGCGGTCGAAGGCTTACCTGCGGGTGAGTATACAGTTCAGTGCGGTGAATTCAGTGAGGTTTTTACATTTGACCAGGATAATGAAGCTCCGTAGGTGAACCCAAAATCCTTCATCCGGCGCGCCGAAGGCGTGCCACCTTCTCCTCAAGAGAAGGCATAATTAAGGCTTCACTTGGGGGAAGCTGTTGTGAGAGCAAACGACACGATAATGAAACATGAGATCCCCGGGATTTTTAAATATCCCGGGGATCTTCTTATAAAGAGATGGTAGCTTCTGCATTTAAAACACAAGGCTGACTCATATCAATCCTCAAGATGTTCCGGTTCCAAGAATCTGGGATGGACGGAAGGTCTGGCGCTGAACCCGTGCTTTCGCCACAGGTCATCAGCTAACTGGCGTGGACTGCAGCGGAGGCCCTGCTCCTGGAAATATTCACACAAACGCAGGATATCCCTCCGAAAGATAGCAAAGGCATTGCGGTTGACTGAAGGATCAATCGCCTGCGGGAAATCGATCAGGAAGATATCCCCATCCCGATACAGGATATTATAAGCTGATAGGTCGCCGTGCACACGCTGGTTATCCAGCATGATCTCAACGTTATAGATTACCTGGTCGAAGATTACTCGTGCTTCTTGCTTTGAAAGGTCAACCGTGTTGAGTGTCGGCGCAGGTAGATCATCCCAGCCGATATAATCCATCAGGATCGCATTGTTACCACTTGCGTATGGCTTTGGAACATCTGCACCAGCTTGAAAGAGGATATCCATGGTTTGGTATTCATGTTCAATCCAGGAGGTATGGAGTAAACGCATCCCAAAGTTCGTCCTCTTTTGGATGGCGTGACTTGCACGGCTTTCCACTATTTCGTGCCCCTCGTCATCGAGTGGTGTGCGTCCTTCACGATAAAGTGAATTGTTGCGCAGTTGGCGGAACTGCCTGGGACGGTACACCTTGGCTGCCAGATACCTGTTCTGGTTGATACTATTGGTCAGGCATTGGTAGACAGAAGCTTCTTTGCCGCCGCCTTTGATCAGCCGCAGGATATCTTCAAACCACTGCTGGCGATAGAAATCTGCCAGGGAATTGACCAGCCATGTTTTTTCATGCTTTGATGCTTTATACCTGAAGTTGAGAGCATTTTCCTGTTCAGCTAATGCTGTGAGATCTGTTGGTGCTTTTTTCCCTCTATCTCTTCCGATATGACGTCTCTGAATTGACTGCTTAGGCACGTTGCGAATTTGCGGAATATTTTCCAGGTCTTCTAATTGTTCGTATAGGCTAAATTGTTGTTTCGTACTCATCCTTTGTTTTGTTCCTTTAGTAACAAGGCAATAATCATGGGCTGTAAACCCGCCTGGCATTTGCCAGGAGTAAATATTTCTGTGGATGTCTTTTTGGGGGAAAGAAAAAACCACAGGCGCTGACCTGTGGCGAAGAATGCGTTATTCAGATGCTTTTTATATGCATCTACCAGCAGGAGGCGCGTCAATCAGTGAATTGGTTACAAGAGCTATTTTGTCCGACATGTAACATGCCTCCTTTCAGTTATGGTTGTTTCAACAGGAAAGAGTCTAATCTATTCGATGCTTTTTGTCAAATGGGCTTATCGAGCGTATTGAAGAGGTCTCCCAATTTCTCTTTCATTTTTGATAATAGTGCTTCGTCAGGAGAAGATCCGGTCAGGCTGTACATGAAAACAGCTAACATCATTTCACAATCAGCGACTTCCTTGGCGACATCTTCCTTGCGGGTTCGGTCGTAGTTGCGGACCCAGCCATCCACCCGCGAGACGATTTCATCTGCATGAAAGCCTTCCTCACTGAAACTTCGCAGCATATTCACTTCTTCAACTGTAAGGTCCTGTTCGTATTGGCTCAAATAAGCTTGAGCCAGTTCACCTACTTCGGAGAGAAAGAACCATAAGGCATCTTTGGCGTCAGGCCACTGCAACCCACGAGCTTTGTAATAGGATTGAATTGTTGAGATGTCCATTAAATCTCCTCTATAGTCACGATGTTAATCTTTGTCTTTCTGGTGGTTAAATGGGATCCAAGGATTGGTATTTTACCTTGCATTCTCTAAATTTTAGCTGGCAGTAAATGAAAGTATAATTATTTTTTAACCAGATGAAAGTATACACTGATATCTGAACGAGAAATGAAACTAAAGCAGCGTTTTGAAAAAACCAGCCGATCAATAGCAACTTCCTACCAGAAGGTAAACAAGGCCAGTGGTGGCATTCTTGAGATTCTCCCACGCGCCTTTAACCATTTTGTAGAACAGCGTGGCCCAGCAACAGCCGCAAGCCTGGCTTATTATACTTTTTTCTCCATCTTCCCCATGCTGCTTGTTTTTATTGTCATCGGCAGTTTTTTTGTTGACCAGTTCGTGGTTGAAAACCTGTTATTGAATGCATTACAGGGGATCGTACCAGGAGCGGAAGAAGTGATCATTGCCAACATCGAACGCGTTCTGAACAGTCGTGGCACTGTCACGCTTTTTGCGCTAATTTCTTTGATCTGGTCTGCGACCAACGTGTTTGATATTCTGGTGAAGAATATCAACCGGGCTTTCCCGTTCGCAGATATCCCGGATTTTCTAAAGCGCCGGATGCTGGGTTTCTTCATGTTTTTGGCATTGGGGGGCTTGATGCTGTTATCCCTGGCAGCATCAACTCTATCCGGGCTGATCCCTGTGTTTAACATCCCGTTTAGGGATATTGCGCTGCATGAGACTTTAATTTGGCGGATCGGCGCGTTCTTACTGCCCGCAGGGATCAACCTGCTTTTATTCTGGGCACTTTATCAATGGGTGCCCACCTTGAAAGTAAGCAAAAAAGCCTCGTTGACTGGCGCAACGATCGCTTCACTGGCCTGGGAGCTGTTAAATTTCTTCTTCACCAAGTATCTCAGCAGTACAATCTCCCAGTACCAGCTGGTCTATGGCTCGTTAGGCACAATTATGGCGCTTTTGTTCTGGATTTACCTGACCATGATGATCGCATTGATAGGTGCTCACCTCACAGCATCCATCCAGAAAGCTGTCCAGGACAGGCTTTATGAGCTTTATGGATAAATCCTATCCCCGATACCAGGCAGTGGGGGAATCAGCGCTACTGCTTGAGTTATCAGATGAGATGAGTCCTGCAGTAAATGACCAGGTACGGGCGCTGGATAGTCGGATGCTGGTAGCTCCGCTGGCAGGTGTGATCGAATGGATCCCGGCTTACGTTAGCCTGATGGTTAAATATGATCCCCGGAGTGTTCAATTTGACGCATTGAAGCAGTGGATCAATGATTGTCTTGCATCTGCCTCAGAAGAAACCAAGGCGAAGAAACGCTCTATCGTTATCCCGGTGCTGTACGGGGGTGAAGGTGGACCTGACCTGGAATACGTTGCTGCTTTTCACAACCTTTCCCGATCAGAAGTGGTCTTATTGCACACACAGGCGACATATCGGGTTGCCATGATGGGATTTACTCCGGGTTTTGCCTATCTGTCAGGTCTTGACCCCAGCCTCAATACAACACGACGAGAAACACCAAGAATTCATGTACCTGCTGGGTCGGTTGGTATTGCTGGTGGGCAGACAGGGATCTACCCGCTGGATTCACCAGGGGGATGGCAGCTGATCGGCAAAACAGACAGGACGATGTTCAATCCTGATCAGGACCCCCCATTTCTGCTCTCGCCAGGAGATATTATACGTTTCACAGCCGTGGAAGATGGGAGTGTAGGATGAGTTTGATGGTTGAGAAAGCCGCATTGATCATGTCAGTTCAGGATATAGGCAGAAGGAATTTCCAGCGTTTTGGGATGCCGGTATCCGGTCCGATGGATTGGTGGGCTTTCCGGTGCGCAAATCAATTAGTGAGCAACCCACCTGAGTGCGCCTGTGTGGAGATCGGCTTTACTTCCACGACTATCACAGTTGAAAGAGATGTCCTCCTTGCTGTCTGTGGGGGTGGGTACAGCTTGCTGCGAAACAACCTGGAGCAACCCCTTTGGATGGCGTTTTTCGCCCGGCAGGGGGATCAATTACGATTTGTGAAATCTCCGGGTGGAAATTGGGCATATCTCGCCGTTTCTGCCGGGATACAATCACAGCAATGGATGGGATCACGCAGCGTTTATCCCAGGTCAGGATTGGGACGCCTGATGGCAGATGGGGAGCAGGTGCCACTAGCAGAGGGACAATATCCTGAACGATCGTTGGCCGGCACTTTAATCCCAAAGAGAGCCAGGCCAGAATACTCAAATGCACCAGTCGTTCATGTCATCCCTGGTCCACATACAGAATGTTTCAACGAGGCGAGCCAGGCAGCCTTTTGGGAGAATCCTTTTTCAATGTCGCCAAGGATGGACCGGATGGGTTACCGCTTGACAGGACCTGTTCTTTCACATAAGGTCGGTGCTGACATTATTTCTCAAGGTATGGTGTTGGGACAGATCCAGGTGCCTGCGGATGGACAGCCTATCGTGATGATGCCCGACCATCCCACGACAGGTGGCTATACCAGCATCGGAACGGTGATCCAGGCTGATCTGCCCCTGATCGCGCAGGCTGAACCAGGCCATTCCGAGATCCGGTTTACCCCAGCCACAGTCCCAGATGCACAGGAATCACTGCATGCTATTCTTGATAGAATCTACTCGGAAGCAGACCTTCAGGAGGAGTCATGGCTGCACATCTAAAGATTGACCTGAATTGCGATATGGGTGAAAGCTATGGAAGCTATACCATGGGGAATGATGCTGAAATCATGGAGCTGATCACCTCAGCCAATATTGCCTGCGGTTTTCATGCCGGCGACCCGGACGTGATGGCACGAACGGTCTTGCTGGCAAAGGAAAACGGTGTTGCTGTGGGTGCGCATCCCGGTTTTCCTGATCTGCAGGGGTTTGGAAGGAGGGAGATGGCTCTTTCCCCGGATGAGGTTGCTAACATTATCATCTACCAGGTTGGTGCACTGAACGCCTTTGCGAAGGTGTCCGGTGCGAAATTGGCGCATGTTAAGCCCCATGGTGCGCTTTACAACATGGCAACGCATAATGCTAAATTATCACGAGCAATCGCCCACGCGATTGCTGCCTATAACCCTGAACTTATCCTGGTTGGTTTGGCAGGTTCGGAACTGGTGAAGGCGGGTCGAGAAGTCGGATTGCTAACTGCCAATGAAGGTTTTCCGGATAGAGCATATTTATCTGATGGCAGCCTGATGCCTCGGAGCCAACCCAGGGCGGTTCTCCATGACCCTGATGCGGTTGCAAGTAATGCGCTCCGCTTAGTTCAGGAAGGGCTGGCAGTTGGAAGGGAAATTATTCGAATGGACACTTTGTGTTTACACGGGGACAATCCAGAAGCGCTCAGGAACGCACAAGCTGTTCGAAGAGTGCTGGAAGCTGAGGGTATAGAGATTCAAGCCTTAGCGCTCATCCAGGCTGTTTAAATCATTTTGATTGGAATAAATCTGAAATTGCATACCTTGCGATATATCAGGATGTGTTAAGATATAGGAATTGTATTGCGCAATTGATGAGGAGTAAACAAATATGGAAAATTTTGAATTTATCAATCCAACTCGGATCGTTTTTGGCAAGGGAACGATAAACCGTCTTTCATCACTGATCCCACAGAAAGCCACTGTATTATTGTGCTACGGGGGAGGGTCGATCAAGCGAAATGGTGTATATGAACAGGTTATTGATACCCTCGCTGGCAGGAATGTTGTTGAGTTTGGAGGGATTGAATCCAATCCGGATTTTGACACATGCATGAAAGCAGTGGACCTGGGACGTCAGCATGAGGTGGATTTTGTCCTGGCAGTTGGGGGTGGTAGTGTAATTGATGCCTCGAAATTGGTTGCCTCTACAATTCCAAATTTTGAAAGGGACGCCTGGGATATTGTTTCCGGAAAAGAAGTTATTCAACCTGGAGAAATGCTCCCGTTGGGAACCGTGTTGACACTGCCGGCAACGGGGTCAGAAATGAATGGCGTGGCGGTCATCTCCCATCGGGCAACAGAGCAAAAACTGGCATTCCGAAGTGAAGCAATATACCCAATCTTCTCAATCCTTGATCCGACCGTGTCATATTCACTGCCTGTGAAGCAAGTGCGGAACGGTATCGTGGATGCCTATATTCATGTTTTAGAACAATATGCCACTTATCCTGTCAATGGAAGGATCCAGGATAGGTATGCTGAAGGCATATTGATGACCCTGCAGGAAATTGGTGAAAAGGCGCTGGTTATCCCGCCAGATTACGATACCCGTGCGAACATGATGTGGGCGGCAACCATGGCGTTGAACAAATTGATTAATAAAGGGGTTCCTGAGGATTGGGCGAGTCACTTCATCGGGCACGAGCTCACAGCGTTCTATGGTCTGGATCATGCGGAATCGCTTGCCGTGATCATGCCGCATCTATGGTGGTATCAGCGCAAGAAGAAAGCTGCTAAACTCTATCAGTATGGACAGCGTGTTTGGGGGCTCTCAGGTGATGGGGAAATACTTATACGTCAGGCGATTGACAAGATGGTGTCCTTTTTCACCCGGCTTAATATGCCAACCACACTGACGGCTTTCCGGATCGATCCTGATGAAGCTGCAGAGCGTGTCAGGGCACGCTTTGAAGAAGGGGGGACAGTCCTGGGGGAGCATAAGGACCTTACACCTGATAAAGTGGCTGATATCATCCGAATGAGCTGTTGAAAAAGTTGAAGTGTCATTCCTGCGGTGAAAAAATGGCTGGCCGGTTCTTAAGGCAAACATAGTTAGTATCAGCTTTCAGCAAAATATTCATTATGAGTATTTGGATAATTGGAAAATCATTTGTTTAATGGATAATTTATTTCAGATTCCAGGAAATTTTCGATTATAATATGCGTGGAAGGAATCTTGAAAACTTTACGTGGTCATTAGGTAAACGATGTCCGTGTATTCTGAGATCGTTGATGTGTTAAGTTGCACGAGGTACATTGAAATTCATTGTTCAAAATGATCATAAATTAAAGACGATTGAAAATCTATGAAGAAAAAAAATTTACTGAGGAAGTTTTTCACTGGTAGAAGAGGGCGGAAGTTAAGAGAGTATTTGACGGGATATGTATTTATCGCCCCTGCGACGATTCTTATTTTTATATTTGGCATTTTCCCGGTTGGGTTTGCGCTCTTTGTAAGCCTGCATAAATGGCGGATTAAAGCGCACAGATATGATAGGCCTGAAAAACTATGTGGGGGCTATCGGCAACCTGGCCTATGTGCTGGTATTTTTCCTGGGTGTAGCCGCACTTTTTGGTGTTTATGTCCTGATCAAGCGCATCTGGACATTAGCGAAAGAAAATCATGATCAACCCTGGTTTTGTCTTTTCCCGGGCTTTGTGCTTGCATTGTCAGCATTTGGTTTATTGAACTGGTTTTATAAAGCCCTTCCCGAAGTCCTGGATATTGCTTCGAAATTACGAGGGGTGGAAAGAACGCAGAGCCTTTTCATCCAGCTTCTAAAGGAAGCTTTACGGGCGGAAAGTGTCCTGCCGGCATGGCGGTTGTTTCTCTGGTCCCTCTTGGGGGGGGTAGTACTAAGTATTGTCATTCTTCGGATTTGGCGAAACAAGAGGAATTTTTCTTATCAATCGAATTTTGCACTGGTCTTCATGGCTCTTGGAGCTGGTGTGGGTTTAATTTATTACACCTATCAGCAGGTCAGCCAGGCCTATGCTGTAGCCTTTGCTGAGGGGATAGACCCGGGTATCTGGCCGCAGTTCATTTCGATCAGCGGTGGAGTGATCCTGCTTGCACTCGCCTGGATCCTGTGGCAGAGGGCGAAAGAAAGGAATTCAAAGGGTGGTTTTTGGCTGCAAATTATTGCTGCATTAGTGCTGCTGGTTGGTGGATGGCTTCTTATTGGTGAAATCCCAACCATTGTGGCATCAGGCGATAAGGATCTGTGGGAGGGATTAAAGGTTACGGTTTTCTTTTCCCTGGGAACGGTCCCTTTTCAGCTGGCGATCGCGCTGTTCCTTTCCGTGCTGCTATTTCAAAAGGTGCGTGGCTCAAATATATTCCGCATTATCTACTTCATCCCATATGTCACCCCTGGAATTGCCAGTGCAACAGTTTTTCAACAGATGTTCTCTAACCGCCAATCCGCACCGATCAATATGCTAATCAAAATTCTCGGATTGCCACCTCAGCAGTGGTTATATGAGCCGCGGGGTGTGATTGCGATGATCGGTGAATCCCTGGGTTGGACAGTCCCAACATGGGCTTCCGGTCCCAGCCTGGCTCTGATTGTGATCATATTACATTCCATCTGGACCTATGTAGGCTACGATACGGTGATCTACCTGGCGGGATTGGGCAATATTCCTACAGAAATGAACGATCAGGCTGAGGTTGATGGCGCCAACAGGTGGCAGATCTTCAGGCATATCACTTTCCCTCTGCTTTCTCCAACAACCTACTTTTTATCCCTGATAGCTATTATCGGTACTTTCAAGGCATTTAACACGATCTGGATTTTACGTTCAAACCTTGCTCTGGGCTCAACGGACACCTTCAGCGTGACTATTTTTATTGAGTTCTTTGAGAAACTTCGCTATGGGTATGCCTCAGCGATGTCCTTCATCCTTTTTGCAATTATTCTGGCACTATCTTATATCAATAACAAAACACAGGGCTCGAGGGTTTTCTATGGCTGAGAAAAAACAGAAAAAATCTAAATATACGGTTCGAAGGAATTTATTTATATATATTGTCCTGGGTTTGGGAGCCTTCATCTCGCTGATTCCCTTTGTGTGGATGATTTCTACCTCCTTGATGAGCCTGGGGGAGGCATTGGGAACCGAGTTTTTTCCATCAGAACTGCACTTTGAAAACTACGTTGAAGCCTGGCGAAAGGCTGATTTCTCAGAATATTTTATAAACAGCATCCTGATCACAATAATCACCTTAACCGGCCAAATAACTTTCAGCACACTAGCTGCTTATGCCTTTGCACGTATTGAATTTCCCGGCCGTGATCTCATTTTCAGTGTGCTTGCTGAGCACGATGATGATCCCGGCGATGGTCTTTACAATTCCAAACTTCCTGACGGTGACTTGGCTGGGCCGGATCACATCGATCCCCTGGATCAATAACTGGCCGGCATTGACGATTCCCTTCATGGGGAGTGTGTTTTCAATATTCATGCTGCGGCAGTTCTTCGCCCAGGTTCCGGATGAACTGTATGATGCTGCCCAAATGGACGGAGCCGGGCATATGCGGTTTTTACTGAAAGTGGTGCTGCCGTTGTCGAAAGCACCCCTGATGGTGATCATCGTCTTATCCTTCATCGGCACATGGAATTCTCTTGCATGGCCAATGCTTGTGACTAATACGCCCGATTGGCGTCCGATATCCGTTGGTTTGATGGAATTCGTGGATGAAGCTGGTCAGTTGATCAACCTGACCATGGCTGGTGCCTTTATCACGATCATTCCCATCCTGGTGATCTACTTTTTTACGCAAAAGCAATTCACGGAAAGTATCGCCAGGTCTGGATCTGAAAGGTTAGTATAATAATTCGTTAATTGAAAGGAGGTGCCTCACAAAAGGATTGCTGGAAAATTGGCTGTATCGATCACAAATCAATTTAAGGAGATGAATGATGAAAAAATTTAGTTTGTTTCTTAACCATTGTATTGGTACTGGGTCTGATTTTATCAGCCTGTACCCCTGCACCAGAACCAGAGCCAGAAGAGCCTGAAGAAGTTGAAGAACCAGCTGAACCGGAAGTAGAAGAACCTGCCGAACCAGAAGAACCTGAGGAGGAAGAAGAGGTTGAGGAGCCCGAAGAAGAAGCTGCTCCCTTTGAAGGTGTGACTGTTCAGTTCTGGCATGTCTATTCCGATGAACCCGGGGAAGCCCTTCAAGGCTTGGTGGATGAATTCAACATGGATAATGAATACGGCATCACAGTTGAAGCCTTGAACCAGGGAAATTACAGCGATGTTGAAGATAAGATCAACGCAGGCATCCAATCAGGAGATTTGCCGGATGTGGTCATGGCATATACAAACGCCCTGGCAGATTGGTATTCGGTTGATTCTGTTGCTGATCTGAATCCATATATCAGTGATGGTGAATACGGCTTGACGGAAGCACAGATGAGTGACCTTTATCCCCATCTTAAAGCTGCTGGCTCCACACCTGACGGTGCCTGGATTGCCTATCCAATGACGCAATCAGCCAATGTCCTGGTTTATAACAATACCTGGGCCGAGGAATTGGGTTTTGCAGAACCCCCAAAAACCAGCGTAGAACTGGAAGAGCAAGTTTGTGCGGCTGCGGATGCTAACACAGCTTTGGGTGGCGATTTCGCCGGCACAGGCGGACTGGTGTATTATCCCAGTTCGACAAATTGGCTGCATTTCCTGTATGCTTTTGGCGGCAGCGAACTGAACGAGGATGGCACTGCCTATGATTTCACTTCTCAGGCTGCTGTGGATACCTCAATGTACATTTTAGACCTGAAGGAAAAAGGTTGTGTCTGGCAAACAGAAAGCTATCCCAACCCAGAGCAAGCTCAAAGAAAAGCTTTGATCACGATGAGCTCAACCGCAGGTTTGCCTTACTATGAAGCAGCTTTTGCTGATGAAGCCAATGAGGATACTTGGAGTTTCATTGCTGCTGCAGGACCAGACGGCACACTGGCTGTGGATGCGTTCCAGCAGATGCTTGGTGTTATCCCCAGCACAGAAGATGAAGAAATGGCCTCGTGGTTGTTCATCAAATGGCTGACCTCACCTGAGATCCAGGCTCGCTGGGTCAGGGCAAGCGGCTACTACGGTACACAGCTATCGACGGAAGCCCTCCTGGCAGATTATGTCGCAGAAAATCCTGTGTGGGCGACTGGCGTTGCCCTGGCTGCCCTCGGACCATCAGAACCCCAGACCTTCCCTGCATGGTCTTCTGTACGGCGCTCACTTGGCGATACAGCTGCAGAGCTTTACAATGCTGCTGATCAAGCCGCAGTAGAAGCCATCCTGGCCACATTTACCGAGATGGCTAACGATCTGGTAGCGGAAGTGCAGTAAACAAGCGAGAAGTTTAGAAATTCAATAGTTGACTGAAACAACCTCCAGGTTTCTTTCCTGGAGGTTGTTTCCTTTGATAGTGGTCCCCCGTAGTTTCTTTATATATTTAGATAAGCAAGCTGTTTTCAGGTCGGGTTTGACCACTTGAATACCCAACCTGGGTTTTTCCCATCAAATCTCGATAAAAGCAGGAAGAGTATTATGATCAACACAAAGAATTCATTCAATACCTTAAAAATCCTTAAAATATTACTATTCAAATCTTAACAAGCCATTAAGCAAAAATACACCAATTTCCGTTATACTTTTCTCATCAAGTAGATTCTTCCTTTCTATTTGGTAGAAGAGTAAATCTTTTCTCTCCTTTTGGTTTAGAGACTCCTTTAGACAACATCAGCGGATGATAATCAATATCATCCGCTGATGGAATTAATTACTCTTTCCCAGGGATATTGCATGGTTTATCGCATCTTCTGGATTATTCCAATTCAACCAATTTCGGCAGCGTCTCACCAGCCCAGGCCCGGATCTTCTCCCAATCCCGGTGATCCTGCTCCGGGACGTTTTTCATCGCTTTTCCGAAAACGCCTGTCAGCTTCATCATGCTTTAAGCAGCCACCAAAGAGACCCAGGTTCACAGGTTCTTTGATCTTGATCATCGGCTTGGCGTAGCCAATCGCCTGTTTGACGTTTTCAGGTGTGTCCTCACCCATCGTCAGGCAGACCAGGAAATAAGCTGCTGGCACCTGGTTGAGCGCTCGTTTGTGCTTCCGCATGAAGCGCCTGTGTTTTGGATAGGATGCGGAATGCCCTGACTGCTGTTCCCACAACCACAGCATCGTATCCTTTGAGATCCTCGACTTCTTCAACGGGTTTGACATCTACGACTGCGCCTGCTTTTTCCATCTCTTCACCAATAGCCTGTGCGACTTCAGCGGTTGAACCGGCGGCTGTACCGTAAGCGACAAGCAATTTTTTTGCCATTGATTGAATTCCTTTCTTAAGGATTTCTTATAAGTGTTTTATTCAACCATGATTATAAACTACAATCAAACAATTTTTCATAAATGCGGTGAGAATCTCACCTTTTGTGATTTCAATCTGGTTACTGCGTTGTTTGGTAAGAATTTTTCCTATAATACGAATTCAAATAACGATTATATCTGAAGGTAAATCCCATCAAATCTCCATTTATGAGCTTGAAATGAAATTAAATAAATTGTATACTGTTTAAGCCGTTGCATGCATTAACAACAAAGGTGGAGCAGTAGAAACTCAATTGATCATGCGAAAAATAACACGAACCACCCGAATGATAGGGTGGTTATTATTTAAAATTAAGGCTTGGGAGGAGGTGTTTTTGAGGGAAATGGAGGTGTATCAGGTTCATTTTGTGGGGGAGATTTCCAGTATCTATCTGATCAATGCTGGTTATCTTGGTACGAAAGTGATGTTAAGTATTGAAAAATGATTTCTATTCCTTCACTCTGACAAAATTGATCAAGTTTTTCTTGAGGTGCTATTAGACTATATTAATTCACATACATCGTAATTTGGAGGATTCTCATGTATAAACTTTCAAGGAAGAAGACTATTGTTTCGAATTGGATGGGGCTTGTATTGATCCTTTCCACATTATTCATGCTTGTTTCAGCCATCCAGGTTTCTGCGGATTTCCCAATTGGCTATCAAAAGATCAGCGATACTGAAGGAGGATTTACAGCCATATTGGATGATGGGGATAGGTTTGGTGCTACGCTTACTGAAATAGGTGATCTGGATGGTGACGGTATCCCTGATTTGGCAGTTGGGGCATGGGGGGATGCGGATGGTGGGCATGAGAGGGGAGCAGTGTACATCCTGTTCTTAAATTCAGATGGAACAGTAAATTACCACCAAAAGATCAGTTCTACAGAAGGTGATTTTGATGGTGACCTTCGAGATGGAGACAATTTTGGATATGCTATTGAGGGATTGGATGATTTTGATGGAGACGGTGTCCAGGATTTAGCTGTTGGAGCATCGTGGGCAGATGATGGAGGTCTAGGCAGAGGGGCATTTTTTATGTTATTCATGAACCCAGATGGCTCGGTAAAATCCTCCCTGAAATTCAGTGATCATCACGGAAATTTCACGGGGCTATTAGATGATTGGGATGTGTTTGGGCACTCCCTGGCTGACTTGGGCGATCTGGATGGGGATGGTTTGAACGACCTTGCTGTTGGCGCGACGGGTGATGATGATGGTGGGGTCGATAGAGGGGCTGTGTACATCATGTTCATGCAAGCGGATGGTACTGTAAAAGCCCATCAGAAAATCAGCGATACCGAAGGTGCATTGTCAGTAGATTTCTCAGATTATGATCATTTTGGCACATCCGTCTCAAGCCTTGGCGATATGGATGGTGATGGAATCACTGATATTGCGGTTGGTTCAACCAGTTTAAACAGCACCGGATATGTTTTAATCCTATTCTTGAACAATGATGGCACAGTAAAGAATTATCAAAAAATTACCAACAATGAAGGAAACTTACCGGATATTTTAGATATTGATGATTATTTTGGTTGGTCACTCGCTTCAATAGGTGATAGGGATAATAACGGGGTCGTTGACCTGGCTGTTGGCGCGCCAGGTGATGATGATGGGGGCGACGCCAAAGGCGCAGTTTACATTCTTTATCTTGATAGCACTGGAAGGGTAAACTATTATGAAAAAATGAGCGAAGTCAGCGGTCATGTCGGTGATTTAGAAGAAGGTGGTCAATTTGGGGTATCAATCGCGAACATAGGAGATTTAAGTCGAGATGGCGGCTGGGATATTGCCTATGGGGCAGGGAAGGTTGATGATGGGGGACTTGATCGGGGAGCAGTCTATATCCATTTGTTTAACGGTGAGGAACATATTGTAGCCCATCCTCAATGGGATCCATCCGCACAGGATTGGTATCAGGATCAAATAGATGGCTTGGGATGGGAAATTGGCACATGGGTTACCCTGGAGATTGATGATCCCAGCAATGGTCCCGGTTTAGATTACTCTGAAGACCAGGAAGCCCATGAAACAGAAATTGAAGAGAGAACAGTCAGCTTCATGTTGGGTGAATTTGATCTCCAACCCGGGCATCAGATAACGATGTACAACGAAGAAGTTACAAAAACACATGTTGTTCAGTCCCAGGAGATCACAGAAATCGATGTGGAAACGGATGTGATTACAGGTACAGCGGATCCAGGCACTGAAGTCATGGTTTGGTTTGAATACCCTGAACCGCATGAGATCATTGTGGTCGCTAATGAGTTTGGAGATTGGACAGCGAATTTCAGCGGTATCGCAGATATTGGTTATGGGACATGGGGCGCTGCTGCAGTGAATGAGCCATTAGATAGTGCCAGCCATACTCGATATAACTGGGATTTCTCAAATACGCACCTGGAAGCGACAATCACTTATGACCATATCCAGTTCACCGATTTTACACCCTCAAATACGATCACCCTGGAAATCTATGATTCTCCAGGTGGTGGCTGGATATACGATGACGTCGTGGGTACGGATGGGTGCGGGTTTGCATTCCTTGATCTGTGGGAAGTAGTGGATCTCTACCCGGGAACATACATTTGGGCGCATGACGATGCCACCAATCTTGTCAAGGACCTGGAACTGCGTTATCTAACACTTGATTATTGGGATCCTGGTGAAGGGCTGGTTGAAGGCACTGCTGACCCGTTTGAGGAAGTCCAGGTTGGTGTCTATACTGACGCAGGACCGGAAGAGTACCTGATGACTGTTTCCGCAGATGGTGTGGGTTATTGGACTGCTGATTTCCCAGAGAACTTTACCGATGAATATTGGCCGGCAGTGCGCATCTATGATGAAGATCGGGATGAGTTGGTCACAGAATTCGAATACCAGGAACCACCGACACTCGCAGGTTCGCTTGTATACGATTGGATCGAATTGCGAGGATTTGAACCGGAGGCAGAGGTCACACTCAACATTAATGGAGAGGACTTCTACGTGACCACCTGGGAAGACGGATTTTACTGGATGGATCGCTATGAACACATGATCAACCTGGAACCTGGCACTGTCATCACAGCAAGCCAGGGAGATCTCTTTAAGGAGTTGACACTGCTGGATATTAGCATCACGGGTGTTGACTACGGAGCTGATTTTGTCACCGGTACTGCGCTTGAAGGCTATGAAATAGAAGTAAACGTATTCAATGAGGGCACCGGAGAAGGTTTTGGTATGCCGGTTGTTGCAGGACCCGGTAATCTCTGGACAGCGAATTTTGCAGAGGATATCACTGAGGAAATGTGGATGAGTGCATACCATTATGATGACGACAAAGATGCCACCGTAGCAGAACTACCGCCAACACCTTTCCTGATCGCGAATATTGACCGGGAAACAGTTTTCTCCACTGAATGGCCGATTGGTGTTGAAGTATATCTTACGGTATTGGGATTAGGTGAGGATTATGTGTCTGAACCAATGATCACTGAACCCCTATTTGATCCTTTCTCCGGGAGTGCAATCTTCGAACTGGCGTTTGATTTACAGCCAGGACATTATGTGTTCCTTACCGGGGAAGGCTTTATCAAGGAACATACAGTTACTGATTTTCAAGTGATTTCCTTTGACTTAAATGCCGATACCATCAGTGGTACTGCCCCACCAGGATCAACAGCATTTGTTGCTGTATTGGGTGAGAATGGTGAGTGGTTGGAAGTTCAACGCTGGGTGGAAGCGGATCCTTCCGGGAATTGGACAGCGGATTTCTCCGTGCCAGGCCCAAACAAGGGTGAGGAAAATACCTGGGATTTGCAGGAAACCGACCAGGGAATTGCTCAGGTTTCGGATGATGATGGGGATGCCACAGAGGTTGACTGGATGATCAATTATCCACCTGAGGTTGATGTCGGCGGACCCTATGCAATCGACGAGGGCAGCCCACTGACTCTATCCCCCACGGTGGTTGATCCAGAAGATGATGAATTAACATATCTGTGGAGTTACGAACCTGTGGATGGTGTGTGCAGCTTCAATGACCCAACAGTAAGGGATACGATATTCACCTGCATGGACAACGGCTTATACCAGATTGAGCTTGTAGTTTGGGATGGCGTCAATGATCCTGTGAATCATTTGAATGAAGTTAGCGTCCTTAACGTCGCACCTGTCATTGGTTTAGTAAATGGGCCTGTCAATCCAGTTCCGTTAGGTGAGGAAATCAATGTCAGCGCGGCATTCACAGATCCGGGTGCATTAGATGAGCACACTTCCTTATGGGATTGGGGGGATGGAAGTCTACCCAGCGAAGGCGTAATAGACAGCTATACCATATATGGCACACACACTTATGATGCACCGGGAATCTACGTTTTTGCTGTGGAAGTGTGTGATGATGACATGGGTTGTGACATGGAGATATTCCAGTACGTTGTTATTTACGATCCGAGCGGCGGTTTTGTAACAGGCGGCGGCTGGATCAACTCACCCGAAGGTGCTTATGTAGATGACCCATCCCTTTCAGGAAAAGCTAACTTCGGATTTATGGCTAAATATAAGAAAGACTCAAACGTTCCGACCGGTGAAACAGAGTTCCATTTAAAATCAGCTGGCCTGAAGTTCCACTCAGATGGTTATATGTGGCTGATCGTGTCAGGCAGGAAAGCCATGTACAAGGGGACGGGCAGCATAAATGGGAACAGTGGATTTGGTTTTATGCTCAGCTGCTACGATGGTGATCTGGAGAATGGAGATGGAATAGATCGCATCCGAATGAAGATCTGGGATATAGCCACAGGCCAAGTTATTTATGATAACCTGATGGGTGCTCCTGATGGCTTTGACCCTGTCACAGAACTGGGAGGTGGATCAATCAAGATTCACAAGAAGAATTAAACTCGAAGAACTCGAATAGAATATTATCAGGGGCGTCCACTCAAGGACGCCCTTGGTATATTTGCAGGAGGGTGTTTGTTGAAGAACTCAGGTGACTTAGCGAATCTTTGGGCTGTTAGTGGTCAGCAGATTCGCACTCACAATGAAGAATCCACGTCATTCAAATACCAGTTATGTCCAGGATGTGGATGGAAGCTGACGGGGAAGTTCTCATCCTGTCCACGATGCGGGGAGGATCTGAGAACGGAGATATGTTCGTACTGCAGGGGGGTGATCCCAGTTGGCGCGGAGAAATGCCCACGCTGTACGGCCGTTTTACCTGGTCCAGTCGACGTAAATAAAAAGGCTGCCTGTTACCAGGCAGCCAGATGTCTTACATCCAATGTTTTTATCGCTCTCCTTTGCTGATATAGTCACTTCCGCCGCTGTTCCCATTCTCATTTAAATCTGCTGGGCTGCCGTAGTAGTAAGCGGTACTCCCGCCAGAGAGGTCGATATCAAGGGTTTCTTCCACCCAGATCCTTGCTTCACCGCCGCCGCTTAAGATCAGTTCTGTCGTTTCACTTTTCACCCAATCAGCCATGTAATCAGAACCGCCGCTGGCTTTTATATACTGGTTCATGACTTCTCCACCAGACACAGTTAATATCAGAACCACCAGATAGGTTAACAGTAAGATCCTCTGATGTGATCTCATCAATGATCGCCTCGCTGCCGCCGCTCAAGTCTACTCTTACTTCCACTCCCTCTGCAATAAGCGCTTCTGAAGCCATCTCCGCACCACCATGGAGGGATATGTCAGTGATCTTTTCAAATTCTACAAAAACTTTGATCGATTCAAGCGGTTGTAAAATGATGTGGCTTCCATCTGTGTCTGCTATTTCCACAAACAGTGTTTCTCCTTCAACGTATGTGTGGATGTATTTCATCAGGTTGCTTTCAGCATTGACCTCGATCCCGGTATATTTTTTGGAGATATGCACCTCAAGGTTGCCGCCGGCATCGATCTTGCTGAAGCTAGACCACTTCACGTTTTTCCACAACAAGCTCACCCGAACCAACCACATTCTTGACAAAAAGATCAATGACATCGCAAGCCGTCATGAATAGACCGATGATCAGGACCAGGATAAACAGACAATTACATTTTTTCATGAGTTACTCCTAACATGGTTTTACATCTTAATTGTGCATTACAAAAATAAATATAGTCTCCATCAAAAACGTGTTAATCGCCGTCTCAGGGCACATAATTAATCATAGCAAAAAAAAGGCTCAATCTCCACTTTTGATAGGAAAGAGATAGGAATCATCAGCCATAAACCTGGCAAGAAAGGGATTTCTTGTTGAGAAGGATCAAATTCTCTGCATAAGCATTGCGTATTAGAACGTGAACAGCACACCCTGAGGCAGGATCAGAATATAAAGCAATATTGATTGCAGAGAAGCTGTGATCCACGCTTTATTTATAAATCGCGTAAGGATAGAACCTGTTTGAACGATGATAATCAGGATCAGTAATCCCTGCAAACCTCCAATCATGCCTGAAGTTGATCCAAGGATGCCCATGAGAATCGTGTATAAGAAAAACGGTACCAAACCAATCAAGGTCCGTAAGAAGTCAGCCATTTTCTTCTTATGAGTGGAACTCGTGAGGAATGTTTTGAGCATTCTTGATTCTTTCGCTGAGACCCAAAATCCAATGGCAGTGAATGGACTGAATACAATCACCCATAACAAACGTTGATTGGTTGGGATGACATAAAAAAGGCCACTTCTGGTGATGAGAATGGAAACGAGCAGGATTGATATCCAAAGGAGGATTCCCAGCCAGAAGTTCTTTCCATTTTTCCTCAAAGCCCCACTAGTAGTCATTAATTTATGCTTCCATTTCCCAACCGTACCGGGGACTTTTCCAGTCAGGTATAGACCAACCATCAGAATGCCATATCCCCCAATAAAACCCACGTAGATCATATTGAATACAGGTAGATCCATTGGAAGTAAGAAGAACAGGCTGGCAAGTAATACGGCCACAGGGACTGCTGCCAACCATAATAAAAGCTTGCCTCTCAGGAATTTCCGAAGGTGCTGGATGTTTGAAGATTGTTGGTCTGACGAGGGACCTTGATTTATCTTTACGAGAATAATGGGTATGGTCACAATCATCCCCAGAAAACCAATTAGAGATAAACCACCATATAAATAAAAATTTGTGAGGGAGACAGGCTTATCCCAATGGACCAAACCAAGCTCTTCCAAATGGTCAGCCATCTGCTGCAGCAGTCTGACACTGTAGATCTCGTAGTTATGTACGAGGCCAGGGATAATTTTCATTTGACGCGAGAATTCAGGATTTGAGGATTGCGTACCAGAAGTGAGCTTTTGAAGGAGCGCTTGGGACGCTTGAGGTGTTATGATATCGTCCCAGGATCCAGAAAGCAGGATGACGTGAGATTCAGGCACCTGAGCGGATAGAGCCTGTACCCAGTCCAAAGTTGTATCATCAGTGCCAGTGAAGAAGGATGCCTGGACATTAGGTTCAAGGTTAATCTGGGTTCCCAATAGAATTAGGACAGGAGGTGGTGATAAGTTAAGTACTGCTGCCTGTAAGGCAACACGTGCACCCATGCTGTACCCAAAGTACAGGATTTGGTCATCCTTAAGTCCGGAGAGAGATATAAACTGGTCTTTCGCGGTCAGCACTTGCTGTGCAAGTCGATCTGTCGCCGCGTTATCAAATCCCAATCCTCCAGAAGACCTGCCATGACCGGAAAAATCAAATGAAAAAATATGAAATCCAGCGTTAATAAAGACACTGGTTGCAGGCCGCATGGTAATCTGGTCGCTGCCAAATCCCTCCAGTATAAGAACGCCTAAAGGTTGTGTCCCACTAATATAAGAGGCATGGAGAACATCCCCTCCCGGTTCCTCGAAAGTGACTTTCCGAGCCTGGCTGAATGAGCGCGAAATGATGCAAAGGCCAATCAATCCGGTCAACAAAATGATTGAGAAAAATATAAGTAGCGCAAGACGCCAACGTTTATCCATAAATCCTTCCAGTAACTGTTTCTACTTAGCCAAGACGATTATACAGGATTCCTGGAAAGATCTCTTATAAACATTGGCTTTTTCGTTCAAAATTTTTCTTGGAATGTGATTTTATACAGACACTTAATATTTTTATCTGAGCGATTATCCTGCCAAATCGTAAGCTTTCCTGAGCCATGCAATCACTTCAGGTGTGATCTCTTCGATTGAATGGATCTCAATCCGGTGAGAGCACATACCGCTCCATTTGTCCCCTTTGATAAGAAGCTCATTGGATGGCATTTCAGGCTCCAGGTTCAATCCCAGGTCCATGCGTGTTTTTGTGCTGGGCTGGATGATCCCAAACTGTTTTCTTCGTCGAAAGCTGACATAAGCTTTCTTGGGGGAAATTTCAACGTCAGGTCCGAATTGCTTAACTTCACTGACCAGCCGGTCATATGTGGGTTTGTGCTGGGGTTTCTTCTCATATTGGGCTGCGATCAGTGCTTCTTCAGTTGGAGGACCACCAGCAGCTTCCTGCCGGAAAAGGAGGGAAACGGTGTTGGCAAATCCATGCGTGACCCCGTGTTCACCCTTGATGAGCGCCATGATCTCACTGTGTGAGGAGAGATTCCTTTTCTTGATAAGCTTGAACCATTCCTCAAGCGATTTTCCTGTCTTTTCAGGCATATTCTTGATCATGGTTTGGGTATATGGATCTGCGAAATAATCGATCTTCATATAAATACTCCTAATAAGATAGAATTAGTACAAATAATAATATCACAAAATCCTGAATTAACCAAAAAAGAACCTTTAATTGATAATTTGCGACCATTTAGAATCACGGGAAAATTAAATACTCTGGAGATTTGAAAAATGAACAATGCCCTCTGGAAGTCTGGAAATGAATAACGGGTATAATCGAGGTCATGTCAAAAATCGTCGCAGTAGATATCGAAACCACAGGACTCAATCCAAATGAAGATGCGATCATAGAGATCGGGGCGGTCAAATTTGACGGCCGCAGGGTGGAAGATGAATGGTCCACACTTGTGAATCCTCGCCGCTCAATACCAGGTTTCATCAGTCAGCTAACAGGTATTTCCAACCCAATGGTCCGCAAGGCACCGCTGTTGCTGGATGTGATCGGGGATCTGATAGGCTTTGTTGGAGACTTACCGGTCCTTGGGCATAACGTCAGCTTTGACCTTGCCTTTCTGCGACAGGCTGGTGCCCTGAAGACTAACATCGAAATTGACACCTATGAACTGGCTGCAGTGTTGATGCCCACAGCCACTCGATATAACCTTTCCGCGCTGGCACAGCAGTTAGTGGTACTGCTGCCTGCGACGCACCGCGCCCTGGACGATGCCAGGGCGACTCACGCCGTTTTTATTGAGCTGATCAAGAAAGCTTACGAGCTGCCGATTGACCTCCTGGCGGAATTGGTACGCATGGGAAAGCCGCTTGATTGGCAGGCGAATTGGCCTTTGCAGCAGGTGCTTCGTCAGAGAATCAAAGAACCTGTTGAAGCAAAAAAAGCTGCCGGCAGTGTTGGTGGCCCGTTGTTCAAAAAACCAACCAATGATGAAAACCTGCGTGTCGGTTCCGAAGCTGGAAAAGCCAACCTGGATATTGACGAAGTCGCTTCAGTATTGGACCGTGGCGGCAGGTTCGAAAAATATTTTGATGAATTTGAGTACCGGCCGCAGCAGATAGATATGCTGCGTTCAGTTGCTATGGCATTGAGTGACTCACTGCACCTGATGGTTGAGGCAGGCACTGGTACCGGCAAATCCTTGGCATACCTGGTTCCTGCAGCCTATTGGGCTTTGCAGAACAACACCCGGGTGGTGGTTTCCACCAATACGATCAACCTGCAGGACCAATTAATTGGCAAGGATATCCCAGACCTCCGAAAAGCTTTGAACCTGCCCATCCGCACCGCTGTGCTGAAGGGACGTTCGAATTACCTTTGCCCACGCCGCCTGGCAGCCATGCGGCGGAGAAAACCAGAGAACGTAAATGAAATGCGTGTCCTGGGGAAGGTGCTTGTGTGGCTATTGGATAGCCAGACAGGTGACCGGGCGGAGATCAATTTGAATGGGGTTGTTGAGCGGATCGTATGGTCGAATTTATCCGCAGAGGATGAAGGATGCCGCCTGGAGGTGTGCCTTAAGCGGACAGGTGGACGCTGCCCCTTTTATCGGGCAAAGATCGCGGCAGAGAATGCCCATATCCTGGTGGTCAATCACGCTTTGCTGTTGGCGGATATGGCCGCCAACAACCGGGTTCTCCCTCCATTTGATTACCTGATCGTGGATGAAGCCCATCACCTGGAATCTGCCACAACCGGAGCAATGGCTTTTCAGGTTCGGGGTAAGGACATTCTCAGGATGAACCGGGAACTGGGCGGTCCTAAATCAGGTGTCCTGGGTCGGTTCGTGAATTTATGCGAAGACTTATTGAAACCGGCAGCCATGGCAGCGCTGACTCAACTCGCTCAAAAGGCTTCTGATCTTGCCTTTCGTTTTGACAACCAGATGCAGAAATTCTTCCAGTCGATGGATGGCTTCCTTGAGGATAGGCGGGATGGGCGTCCACTTGGTACTTATCCGCAGCAGGAACGCATTCTGCCTGCGACACGCACCCTGCCGAATTGGATAGATGCGGAAATCGCCTGGGAGCAAGCTAACGAGACACTGAAAAACCTGATGTCGAATGTGCAGGATCTGCGTACCCCGATGCGAGAATTGGCGGACCAGGAGAACGATGAGGCAGAGGATATGTGGGGCACCTTAGGGAACATCTTCAACCAATTGGCTGAAATACAGAACAATGTAAATGGGCTCACCATGAACCCGGATTTGAACATGATCTACTGGGTTGAGCTTAATCCCAAATACATGGATGTCAGCTTGAATGCAGCACCTCTCCACATTGGCAGCTTGATGGAAAAGCATCTCTGGTATGAAAAGGAGTCGGTCATCCTCACCTCTGCAACCCTGACGACACATGGAGAATTTGAATACCTGAAGCAGCGTTTGAATGGTGAGGATGCAGATGAACTTGTGGTTGGCTCTCCGTTTGACTATGAAACAGCAGCATTGGTGTACTTAGCCACCGATATTCCGGAACCATCCAACTATAACGGCCATCAAAGGGCTGTTGAACAGGCGATTGTCAATATTGCCAGAGCCTCTGGGGGGCGAATGCTTGCCCTGTTTACCTCTTATGCACAGCTCCAACGCACCTCCAATAAGGTCACTCCGATCTTGTCTCAAAATGAAATTCAGGTTTTTGAGCAGGGCGAGGGTGCTTCCCGAAGCCTGCTGCTGGAAACATTTCGAAAATACTGAACGGGCAGTGCTTTTAGGGACGCGCTCGTTCTGGGAAGGCGTGGATATTCCCGGAGATGCTTTATCTGTCTTGCTGATCGTTAAACTGCCTTTTGATGTACCAACAGATCCCATTGTTGCGTCGCGTTCAGAGACTTTTGAAGACCCGTTCTATCAATATGCCCTTCCTGAGGCGATCTTGCGCTTCCGCCAGGGGTTTGGACGCCTGATCCGAACGCAGACCGACCGTGGTGTGGTGGTCGTACTGGATAAACGTGTGCTGACGAAGAAATACGGTCGGCTGTTTGTGGAATCCCTGCCTAAATGCGATTTCCAGCAGGGTTCACTGATGGACCTACCGAAAATTACACAGCGTTGGTTGAATTTATAAGAAAGATAGTGAATGGGGAATAGTGAATTCATTAGGTGATAGCTTGTGGTTGGTAGCGAGTAGCTTGTAGACAGAAGTTCAAAGCTGAAAGGCTTGAGGTAAAGCTAACAGCTCATAGCTGATAGGTTTTAGCCTTTCACGAAAAATGATCACCCAGCCTTGAGAAAACCTTTCTCGACGCTTTCATCGATCATATCCTGTGCCCTCTGCCACAGTATCTCAGAGCCGTCAGAGATCAAAGAGCAAACTTCCCGCACTTCTTTTGAAGAGATATCTAAATCCATCCAGGAGGAGCCGCCGTTCTTGTAGTGGCTCAACAGCGGCAAGAAGCGGTCAATCGCTTTGGCGAATTTTGCTTCAGGGGTTTGCCTGGCCTCAAATTCATCCCATAAACTCCTTAGTTCATCAGCCAGGTTTTCAGGCAGCTTGTTGAAGACGATCTCTGCTGCACGGTATTCTGCCTGTTCCTGGAGGGCGACTCCATCCCTATCGTAAACGGATGTGTCTCCAGCTTCGATTTCAACCAGATCATGGATGAGCAGCATGCGGGTGATCTTGTGGATGTCCACCGGTTCATTTGCTACTGGTGCCAATAGGATAGCGCTCAGAGCGGCATGCCAAGAGTGTTCAGCTGTATTTTCCGCCCTTGACCCATCATGCAGACCATTCTTCCTGATGACGGATTTAAGTTCATCGATATACCCGACAAAATCGATCAATGTTGTTGTGTTTGTTGTATCTGACATTGAGGGATATTCTATACCTCGTCCATGGGTGGGATGTAATCCCCGGGACCGCAGAACCCAGCAGCGTGTTCAATTTCACGTTCAAGGAAGAAGTTAAGCAATATCCGGAGAAGCACGATCGCGAACAGGATAATGACATCTGCCGTGGTGGGGGATACAGCCAGGCGCAGGATATCACTTGCCATGGCAAATTCCAGGCCAAGATTTAACATATGCCCAAGACGCAGCCGGATCCGTTCGGTGTGGTTGATCTGGAGCGCAATAGGATCCAGTATGTGGCGCACATAACTGATGACAGCCCGGACCACCGCAGAGCCAATCACAAAGGCAGCTGCGATCTCTGCACCGAGGATCAGGTAGCTGACCATATCTGTCAGCAGTGCTTCCTGCGGGATGATGGAAGTCGTTTTTTCAGCAGGTTGACCGGAAATGATCTGCAGTAAAGCGACCAGGCCTGCGATCAAAGCCACCGGCAGGATGTAGCTCATCCAATGTTCAGTTTTGCGATTATCTTGATGGATTTCGTCTGACATGGCGTTCCTTTCCCGGTTTGAGCATCCAAGCTCTATTATGCCTTAATATTCTGGTCTGAGCAATGGTGATATTAAGAAAACGATCAGATGGTTGGCTGCCATTTACCCTTGATGAAGGTCTCTTCTGAGTCGCTTGGCCAGTGAGGCATAGAGTTTTTTCATTTTTGAGAATAAAAATCACCAAAGTGTTTACTGGATTCCCTGTACAACTTCTTGGCATGGTTAATTACCGCAGGATGAAGTTTGTCAGATCCCACTTCCTGCCGCAGGTCGTTTTCTGATAAGGGTACCCCGATGGATACCCTTGGTGTCATCATGAGTTTTCCAGGCTTTCTTAACTGAAAAATCATCTGACCTAATATAGATAAACGTTGTTTATCAATTTGATTGTTTTTAAGCCAGGTAATGGGGTGTTTTACCCATTTATTTGAAATAACACCGCTGACGATCATCGGCAGCAGCTTTAAACCTTTTACATATTTATAGAAAGTATCAAACACATGCAACCAGTCATCAATCGCTCGTTCTGCCCCGGGATAGACAGTTGGGTCTGGGTCACGATGCCCTGAACCAAAATAAACTACCGTTCCGCCTTTTTGTAAGTGTTTGATAGCATTTCGCATCACAAGCATACGCTCTCGAACATTCTCGTGGGGTGTGAACAGGAAAATCTGGCGAGCATTTGGCAATAGATCAAGGAAAGGGATGACACTTGAAACACTGCGGATAGTGTGTCCTTCAAGAATAGAATATATAGCCAGGGCATCATAAGTTCCTGGATGGTTTGATACGACCAAAAGCGGTCCTTGATCTGGAATGAACTTAACACCGTGAACTTGAACATCGCGGCAAAAATGTGTTAACATCCACGCACTTGCTGCTGGTAAACCTTCTGAATTGATCATTTGGTCAAAGCTAACCCCGATATATGCCAGACGATCAGTGAGGTTCCGAAAAAGAGGCCTGAAGATGTTGTGATATGTTTTAGTCGTTGGAAGCCCAACAGCTGCTACGATCACATCAATGAGTGATTCACTTAATTGTGATTCCAGTGTTTTCATCATTTTATGAAATATTGATATTAACCACTAACGGGTCCAGAAACCTGTTCTTTGAGAATGTTTACTATAAAAAATCACCAAAGTGTTTGCCAGATTCCTGCAACAGAGCTTTTGCGCGCTTAATCACAGCCTGATAAAGCTTCCCGGAACCTGCCTCCTGTCTGAGTTCTTTTTCAGTGAAAGGTTCACCGAACGAAATCCTGGGTGTCATCATCAGTTTGCCTGGTTTTACTAGCTGTGTGATCACCTGGCCAAATTCAGACAAACGTTGTTTATCGATTTGTTTTCTCCGCAGCCAGGTGATTGGGTGTTTGGCCCACCTTGGTGAAACGACACCACTGGTAATCGTTAGCATTACTTTCAGATCCTTCACGTATTTGTAGAATGTGTCGAACACGTCCAACCAGCGGTCAATCGACCGTTCTGATCCTGGAAAAACAACCGGGTCTGGCTCGCGATGTCCGGCACCGAAATAGACGACTGTCCCCCCTTTTTTTAGGTGTTTGATGGCATTTCTCATCACAAGCATGCGTTCTCTGACATCATCACGTGGGGAAAAGAGGAAACACCGGCTTGCGTTAGGTAAGTGCTTGAAAAAGGGTATCACAGTGGAAACACTGTGGATATCATGTCCTTTCAGATATGAATATAGAACCAGGGCATCATATGCTCCCGGGTGGTTGGACACGGCCAACAGAGGCCCACCTTCGGGAATATTGTCAGCATTGTGGGATAATGGTTCATTACAGAAATGCGTTAGCGCCCATGAGCTTGCAGTTGGTAATCCGTCTTCTTCGATGATCTGGTCAAAAGTCACCCCCAGGTATGCCAGGCGATCGGTGATCTTGCGAAATAACCGCCAGAAGATCTTATGGAAAGCTTTCGTTGTTGGAAACCCGACAGCGGCAACCAATTCGTCAATCAGGGATTCACTGAGAACCGATGGATCAATCATATTTCGGGAGTAGCGTATTTTCTTCAATTTTGGACAAGAGAATGCTGGAAGAATTGAATGTTCACTGAATTCTTTTCGCATATTATAAATTATATCTGAAAATACTATTCGGCCATGAGTCTTGAAATTATGAGCGATATATTTCTGGGTTTTAACGGTGGTATTCCCCTTTTTGCGGCATAGAGAATGTTTGTGGAGGTTTCTCATATTTATTAAACACCAGGATACCCCGAGTATGCTCTGAGCCGGATTTGGATGCTAATGTGTTTTTTGTCTTATATACGCAAACAGCAGCTCCCGATTCCAAACCTGTGCCTCAATATAAGGTGCTAACCTTTTTTGTAATTTATTTTCCCAATCTTCTTCTGGCATACCATTAATTTCAACAATCGATAAGATTTCGCTGATCGTGAATACTTTGCCATGCAGATCAGGTAGATAAAATTCAGCTGGTTTTTCCTCCCCAAACCATCGAGAAAGCATACTGTCAGGGTAGGTAAAACTGATATCACATGGCCTAAAAACTGAGAGAGGGATACAAATTTCACCGTGTTTCTCAGGATCAGGTGCTGCAGCGACCAGCCACTGCGAAGCCCCGAGCACCATTGAGATCGGAATTTTGTCTTTTGGCTTGCCACCTTTGGCGATGAATGCTTTTCTGACCCAGGTTTCTGTAGCTTTTCTGCTTTTTAGATATTGGACTGGAATTTTGAACCTCTCACCATAAGGCGTATCATCGCAAAGTTTTTCCATGATATTAACAGCGTCATCTTCTGCCAAATCCGTTAAACTTTGGAAGGGTTCATTGTCAGTATTATAGTAATATGTCAAATAATCGATCATTTATTTCTCCTATGACATCACAGCTTGCACGTGTATTTTGCAGAAGAGATAAAACCACGGTTGAAATTAGTTGCTCTGTCATAAAGCAAGATAGATTAATTCTATACTAAGTTTCACGAATGCAGAGAATCTGAATAGAGGGTGCACAGTAAACCAAATACCAACAAAATGTTCCATCCGCTGACATTATCCCTGGGTCAATGTTTAGTAAAGCAAGCAAATGAGGTTATTGGGTTTTTATATTCGTTTTTTTCTATCGCGAAGATTACCTTGAACTTCCAGGACGTCCTGGGTGATTTTTTCCTGGCGAATGGTGTGGAATTTGATCTCAAGTTCGGCAACACGTTGATCCAGGTTGCTGATCGCAGAGTCCATCGTCTGCAAACGAGCGCTGTGCTCACTGATGGTGGATTCAATGAGTGACAGGTATAGCCTGGATGCGAGATGTTCCCAAATTAAAAATGTTTTCAATGCTTCAGGGTCGCTGTTGATTATCAGGTCATCTGGAACATGTTCTGATTTAGGGTCAATCACAGAAAATTGGGGGGGAAGGATTTGTATGGATTTTGCTGTGTAAGAGCCAAAATAATTGAATTGGTTATACAGAATATTTAACTCGTCGATTTCTCTGGTTTCGTAAAATGCCCGGATATGAGCGATCACTTTGCGAATGTTCACATATGAAATGGCTTGAAAGCTCGGAATTTTATCAGAAAAGAAAATGTTATAACCAGCATTGCGAAATAATCGTTCACCATATCCCCCTAAGGAGATGATCTTAACCGTTTTGTTTTTCTGATTTAAAATACGCGTGACATGAATGGCTTCGACAATTAGACCGGTATTAAAATTACCGCATAGCCCCCGGTCAGAGGTCAAAGTGATCAAGCCCACATTGCGTTGACTTTCTTTTTGGTATTGACGATGCGCAATATTTTCAGGAAGGGTAGAGCCTATCACTGAAAATAAGGTGGCTAATTGGGCATCGATTTGGGTTGCATAGGATTGGGCAACTTCAAGGTGTTTTTTTGCACGTCGCCAACGGATGGCGGACATTGCTCTGACTGAGCGTAGAAGATGTTTGATATCCTCCATGCCTTGCAGGCGATTTTGGATTTCATTGATCGACTGCATTAAATATCCATTTCCTCAACTTCCTGAAGGAAACCGGAGGCATAGAGCTTTCCCAGAAGAGTGCTGATGGAGTCCTTCAACTCTTCTTCGAGTTCCTCATTCCAATGGCCTGCTGCGAACTCCGCCAATAAGCCGGCGTGATATTGTTTGAGGTGCTTGATGAGGTATTTTTCAAATTCAGAAATCTGTTCAAGTGGTACTTTATCGAGATATCCTTCAATCGCTGCGTAGATGATCGCAACCTGGTGTGCAACAGGTAGAGGATCAAATTGTGGTTGGGTAAGCACAGCCCTAACTTTTTCTCCTCGATCTAATTGGTGCCTGGTTTCCATATCCAGCTCTGTTCCAAACCTGGCAAAAACTCGCAATTCAAGGTATTGGGCGACATCCAGAGCAAGGTTTTTTGATACACCACGCATGGCATCATTTTGAGCAGAGCCACCCACACGGGAAACAGAGAGACCAATGTCGATAGCGGGGAGAATGCCTTCATCGAAAAGCTTGGTGCTCAAGTAGATCTGGCCATCGGTGATGGAGATCAGGTTGGTGGGAATATAAGCCGAGATATTGCCAGCTTGTGTTTCCACGATAGGGAGTGCGGTTATGCTGCCGCCTCCTTTTTGTCTGGATAGTTTAGCAGATCGTTCCAGGAGTTTGGAATGCAAATAGAAAACATCACCAGGGTAAGCTTCTCGTCCAGCGGGGCGTTCTAGAAGCAATGAAAGCTGCCGATAAGCAACCGCATGTTTGGAAAGGTCGTCATAAATGATCAGGGCGTCATGTCCTGAATACATGAAACTCTCAGCAATGGCACAACCCGCATAGGGTGCGATATAGACCAGAGAGGGGGAATCTTCAGCGCTGGCTGTTACCACGGTTGTATATTCTAAAGCACCATATTCTCGAAAGGTATTAACGATTTGTGCCACAGTAGACATCTTTTGACCAATGCATACATAAATGCAGTAGACATCCTGACCTTTTTGATTGATCACGGTATCAACAGCGATAGCCGATTTTCCGGTTTGGCGATCCCCGATGATCAGTTCTCGTTGTCCCTTACCCAGTGGAATGATCGCATCGATTGCCTTGATCCCTGTTTGTAAGGGTGTATCAATGGGTGACCGATAGATGAATCCCTGGGCAGGAAATTCAATGGGTCGATAGTCATCTGTATCCAGGGGACCTAACCCATCGATGGGTTGTCCCAGGGCATTGACGACCCGTCCCAGCAGTTCTTTCCCAACGGGCACATCCACAACGCGACCTGTTTCATATACCACGTCGCCAGCCTGAATATTATCGCCAGAACCCAGGATTACGCAGCCCACATAGAACTCGTGTAAGTCCATGGCGATGCCAAAGGTGCCATCCGGGAACATCACCAGTTCATTTTCCATCACACCACGCAGCCCTGTGATGTGCGCAACGCCGTCACCGACTCTTTAACCGTTCCGACGTTCTGCGTAATCAATTTATAGCGCGATTGAAGGGCAGTTTTATTTAATACTTCTATATGGTCATCAGTCTGGAAATCCAGATTTTCTTTGATATTTGACAGTGTATCTTTTTGTTTATTGATAAACTGCCGGATATCTTCTCGAACATCGTCTGTGTGCAGAACGCGTTTAGACGGCTCTGCATCCTTGTGGGAGGAATGAGTGTTCTTTGAAAGGTGATTCATGCAATTTCCTGGTATTGCTTTTGGAAGTGACTGACCTGGCCTTGTAAACTGCCGTCAATAAGTTCATTTTCAAATCGCAATATCCCGCCAGCAATCAACCTTGGATCGACTTCGAAGGAAAGGCTGAACTCTTGAGTAAGACGTTGATGAATGACAGAAGTAAGTTCTTTCTTATAGGATGCTGTAGGTTCTTTGGATAATATGACCCTGACAAAAGCCGTTTCACCTGGTGCAGCATCTTCCAAATATTTCGACAGGTCCAACTGACTGAGTTGTTTGAGAAATGCATCCTGATATGATTTTTGCAGATCCGGGGTCAGTAAGTCCTTCAGGATACCCTTGGCAAAGTCAGAAGCCAGGTACCCCATCCGTTCTTTGTGTTGTTGAACGGCTTCTGTACGCATTTTCGCCAGAGTGTCTTTGGTTTGCGATTTCAGGTCCTCAATTTCTGATTGGACCTCTTTCAGCATTTCCTGCCGGTTGCGTTCAATAACAACGCGAGCTTCATTTCTGCGAGCCGCAATGACGGCGTCAATATTATCGGTTTTTTCTTCATATTGGTGGCGCAATTCCTCTGCATTTTGCAGAGCGACCTTCGCCTCATCCATGGCGCGATTCGTTTCAGTTTCACGCTTTTGCATAATATTTTGCAGCGGTTTAAAAAGAAAGCGGTACAGAATGAAAACCAAAATGAAGAAGTTGGCCATTTGCAGCAAAATCGTACTGATGTTTAAATCTAGCATGATTATCTCGCCAGCTTAGAATTGGATAAAAGTTTCATACACCTGGTGAACATTAACTGCCCAGAATGAATGAGCGCATTGGATTTGCAAACACCAGGATCAGGATCACGGCCAGGACATAAATGGCCAGTGATTCCAGCATGGCTAATGACAGCAAAACAATGCTGTTGATCTTATCGCCTGCCTCTGGTTGACGGCTGATAGCTTTTAATCCACTTAATGCCACAATAGCCTGACCAATAGCTGGGACGGTGATGCCGGCAATGATCCCAGGGCCTGCGACCAGAACGGTCACGATCACAAAAATTTTGTCGTAAGGTAATGTATTCCAATCCATGATTAAACTCCTTCTTATGATTTTGTAGATTGGTGGGCTTTGACAGCCCCTCCGATGTATACGCATGATAACAATGTAAAGATATAAGCCTGCAGCACCCCCGTGAAAATGCTGAAGAGCATCATGGGCACAGGCACAATAATGGGTGCGATCAGGAATAAGATCGCGATGATGATCTCTTCTCCCAGGATGTTGCCAAATAAGCGGAAAGAAAGGGAGAAAGTACGGGCGATTTCGCTGGCGATCTCAATGGGAAGCATCAGGAAAATAGGATCCACATAGTGCTTCAAATAACCCCATAGGCCGTGCGTGCGAATGCCGAAATAGGGCACCATGAAGAAAACAACCAGAGCCATTGCGACAGGCGTGTTGATGTCAGGGGTTGGAGATTGCAGCCCGGGGATCAACCCCAGCAGGTTTGCAACGCCGATGAAGATCGCCAGGGTGGACACAACAGGAAAAAAGATATTTGAATTCTTGATGCCGATATTTTGGGCAATGATCCCCTGGATGGCTTCTGTAAGCCACTCGATCGCGTTTTGCATCATACCGGGGCGAACTTTGAATGTTCTTCCAATAAAATAAGCGCCAACTCCAAGCACAACAATCATGATCCAGGTATTGATCACAGTGGACGTCACCTGTAGGGGACCGATGGTGAACACCAGGTTGGGTGTCAACTCATCGGCAACAGGTTCTGGCTCATAGCCTTCTGAAGACCGCAGCGTAAAGCTGATGGCTGCCATGGCGACAATCAGCACAACGACTAGAATAAGGGTTAGCGTTTGTTTATTTTTCTTTGGCATGGGGCACCTTGTTTGTCGCAATTTTCTCTTCCTCAACAGAGTCATATTTGTGTTCAATATATAGATTATAGAGATTACTGAAAGAGATCATCACACCGAGCACCAGCAAGCTCAGGGTCCATGTGACGCCGTTTTCACCTCGTTGATCCAGGTAATGACCAAGTAAGACGCCGCCCACAATTGGGATGACCAGATTCCATGCCAGTGTGCTAACTTGTGCCAGCAGGCCACCTGCGATGTGACCTGACCTGGATTGGTCGGATGGCTTTCTTGAAAGTGCACTTTCTTCTGTCAAGTCCACCTCGGTGAGGTTTTCCTGTTCATCCAGGGACATTACAACACCGCCTCCGTGATTTGGGATTCCTGGAGAGCTTTCTCCAAAGATAACCTGAGTTGGTTAAACTTAGATTCGCTTCTTTGGCCAATTTAGCCAGTTTGACCGCCTGTTCTTCCAGGGCTGATGTAACGTACTCCAGATCTTCACCTTCTTCAGCAGCCGCTGTGAGGACCGAAACCCGGGTATGTTCGATAGATGTTCTTTGGACCTCGATAGTACCTCGATAGAAGGCGACAAAGCGAGTGGTGTCCGATTGTGTGTAGTGCAGAATCCCTGCTTCGACATAAGAGATCATCGGCGCATGTCCCGGCAGGATGCCCCACCATCCATCCGGTAATAATACCTGGATCGATTGGGCGGAGGTCTCCAGTACTTTTTTATCAGGGGTGAGCACTTCCAACCTCATCGTTAAGGTCATGGACTTACCCCGGTTGGTTGCGCATTTTGGATAGCCTTTTCCCTTTCATAAGCATTGAGTACCTGGTCAATGGTTCCTGTCATATAAAATAATCGCTCAGGCACTTCGTCAAGATCACCATCAAGGATCATCTGAAAACCGCGGAAAGTGTCTTCCAGTTTGAGGTAAGCACCCTCTCGACCGGTGAACGCTTCAGCTACAAAGAAAGGCTGTGAGAGGAAGCGTTGAATTTTCCGAGCACGTTGGACAAGAAGACGATCCTCTTCTGCCAGTTCTTCCATCCCTAATATAGCAATTACATCCCGCAGTTCTTTATATCGAGACAGGGTTTCACGTACACGAGTTGCAATCCTGTAGTGATTTTCGCCGACAATTCTGGGCGTCAAGAGGCGTGAACCAGATTCGAGCGGATCGACCGCAGGATACAGTCCCTGGCTGGCTAGTTGCCTGGAGAGAACCACAGTGGCATCCAAATGGGAAAAGGTGGCTGCCGGTGCGGGATCGGTGAGATCGTCAGCGGGAACGTAGATCGCCTGGATGGATGTGATGGCGCCGTTCTTTGTGGAGACGATGCGCTCTTCAAGTTCACCCACTTCTGTGGCTAGCGTCGGTTGGTATCCAACAGCACTCGTCATTCTGCCTAAAAGGGCTGAAACTTCGCCGCCTGCCTGGATATAGCGGAATACATTATCAATGAAAAGCAAGACATCCTGTTGTTCCGTATCCCGAAAGTGTTCAGCCATGGTGAGGGCTGAAAATCCAACTCGAAAACGAGCCCCTGGGGGTTCGTTCATCTCACCAAATACCAAAATGGCATCTTTAAGGACGTTGGATTTTTGCATTTGCAGGTAGAGGTCATTGCCTTCTCGCGTGCGTTCGCCTATTCCGGCAAAAACAGAGACCCCTTCATGCTCTGCGGAGGTATGTCGTATCATTTCCATGATCAACAGCGTTTTTCCAACTCCAGCGCCGCCCAACAAGCCCACTTTCCCGCCGCGTACAAAGGGTGCCAGCAGGTCAATCACTTTCAAACCTGTAATGAACAGTTCGCTCGAGGGCTGCTGCTCAGTATAGGTTGGTGGGGGTTGGTGGATCCCTTTCATTTCGATATCTTCGGGAATTGGTTCACCTTCGTCAATAACTTCTCCCAAAACATTGAAGACTCTTCCGAGGGTGGCTTTTCCAACCGGGACCTGGATTTGGGACCCTGTATCATGGACAAGCATATCACGGCTAAGACCTGAAGCGGTCTCCATGGCCACACCTCGCACGGTACGTTCATCTAAATGCTCCAGGACTTCAACCGTGACAACCCTGTCGTCCACTGGTATGGTCAGGGCTGTCTGTAGGCTGGGTAATTTACGATCTGGAAAGCGCACGTCAATCACAGGGCCGATCAAGCGAACGATTTTTCCTGTATGACCGGTTGGTTTGGCTGCTGGATTCATGATTTTATTGGTTTTCAGGGGTTTCTCAAGTCTAATACTACGGCAGGATAAATGCCTGGCGCAGGACCGCTAAAGCCTTCTCGAGGTCATCTTCATGGATCATGCATGTTACTGAAGAAACGGACGTGCTGATCCCATTAATATTGATATCATTATCCCCCAATGCTTTGAACATATGACCGGCGATCACCTGAATATTCTCAAAGTCCAGGCTGGAGATACATACCAGGGCAACTTTGTCATCATGGATGATTGTGCGGCTGCAGAAAATTTTGTGCATTTCTTGAGTGATTTCATAAGCAGATTTAAGGTCATCCCGGTCGACACAGACCATGATATGGTCGCATTTCTGTCCATCAAAAACATGCACGATTAATTCGACGTGGATGCCTGAGTCAGCTAATTCTGAAAAATATTCTCCACCAATCCCCGGGCGTGTGGGGATGCAGAGCAGTCCGACCATCCCAATATGATCTTTGTATATTAATCCACCTGCTTCAACTCTTTGTTTGTCCATCATCATTTCACCTAACCTGTGTCAATAAAGCAATTTCTAACCTAAAAAAACCTCATTTGAATTGAGGGTATTCTTATTTCCGGATGTGTCTGGAAAATGAGGGATTCGTTCTTGGCTGTTTTCGTCAGTAACGGATCGCACCTGATTTTGAAGGCACCAATTAGCATTGATAATTCTAACATATCCAACGCATTTCTACTAAGCTGGTGGCAATCGTAGTGGTTTATTGTGAACGTGCGGTTGTCCCAATAACTTATGTTCCTCTTACGACAGCAGAGCGACGAATTGCCTGCTGTCAAGCGAGATATTATACTTTTTTAACGGGGAAAGTCAATGAGGTTTGGGATTGTTAAATCAGAGCTAACATAGATCTTTGAACATCCAAGGTCTCCTGACCATGTGATGAAGTATGACCGTAGGTCTCCACATACGCTGGCCCTTTCCTTACAGGACGCTTCACAGACAGGAGGCTTTGAACTAAGAACACCAGCGATATCAAATGACACAAACCCAGTCATTATGTAGAGGTGAGGCACGGTTTGCCTTTCCCTTTTGAAAAAACCTTTAAATGAGAATCACAAGTCCACAGCAATGTCTTAAGGACAAAACATCTCATAACCTGATTCACAGAATTCGACATTTCCTGCGACCATTGTCATCAGGACCTGGATATCACGGATATCATTCACTGGAATTTCAAGAGGATTATCAGAAAGGATGATAAGATCGGCAAGTTTCCCGACTTTCAAGCTCCCGATCTCATGGTTGCGTAAGAGGGCATAGGCTCCTTCGATCGTCATCATTGGAAGGACTTCTTCAACGGAAAGAAGGTCATCTGCCGCCCAGTCAGGTGGAAAACAGATTGAACCATCCTCCCTAAAATCAATTCGAGTGAGGAAGCTGTAAATATTCTCCATTGGCTTTGGTTCGCTAATGTAAGGTGCGTCAGAATGCCATGCAAAATGAACATCAGGGTTTGCATCAAGGAGCGACCGCCAACGCCATTCCCAGTGCTGATATTCATCCGGGCTGCCGGTAAACCGCCCATCAACGAAGAAACATCCGGGAAAGCCACCAAATAGATTCGCTACAAGATCCAATTCACTGTAGCGTTGCAGCATATCATCACGGATGAGGGTATTGTGTTCGATGCGGTGGTGATAGACGTTTTCACCGCCTGCAAGGGCGATTTCGAAGGCATCCATGATCACCTCAATCGCACGGTCACCAAGGCCATGAACAGCCACTTGATAGCCTTTTTTCTGTGCTTCGATGATCATCTCTGATAACTCATCCACCTGGTAATAAAGGTCTCCTGTTCCACCGTCAGGATTTTCAAAGCTTGTTGCCGGTAGATTGCATGAACCGCCGTCGTTGAACATCTTGATCCCGGGAATCTGCAGCATCGCACCATCATCCCGTGAAACCGGGTAGTCAGGCCAATACCAATCCCCTCGATTATCACCACAATTATCTATATGTACAGGATATAAGCTGATCCGCATTCTCAGATTGCCTGCTTCATCCCATTCACGCATATCTTGAATAAGCGGTTCCTCAACAAACAACTCAGCAGAGGTTGTTATCCCTTCAGATAAAAGCAATTCTTGTCCAGTTTCAAAATCGTCCTGCCAGACGTTGTTGAACCAGTGGGTATGTGTATCAATGAAACCAGGCATGAGGGTTTTGCCCTGCAAATCAAGCTGAAGGGCATTTGGACCGGCGTTGGCCAGGATATCAGAGTCATTCCCAACAGCAATGATCTTGTCTTCCTGGATCTCGATGGCAGTGGTGATGAAATTATCTTCCATGGTTAATATCTGCCCGTTATAAAAGACAATCGAAGGGGGCTCATTTGATTGATCGGTTGGGGTTGGAACAGTTGTATCCTCATTATTCAATGTCTCTGGAGATCGCTCATTTTGGTTTTGGTCCATTGAACTATCATCAAACATTTCATTCTCTAAGACATCACTATCCTGAGGTTTGCATGCGAATAATGTTAATGAGGAAAAAAACATGCTGGTCAGGATTAACAATCGAAACAGATATTTGGAGATTTTCATCATTAATTCCTATCATCGGTTATAAGTAGAATGGTTTTCTTCAGAAGGTGCAGAATATTTGACCATTTATATCTGCTGTCTGCGATATTGTTTCTTTATCGATTAGTGTAACATCATTTATTGATGTCAGAATATTTGATAATCTGATGAGGTTTGTATTTGTGAGAAAATAAAAACGTTCAAGAGGATGGAAATCCTGTGTCAGCTTGTCGCAGGGTCAAAAAGCTATGCAAATATGATTAGCCCCCATGATCATTCTTGGTCAATTTCACTCAATAAATGACTTTTGTAAATTTGTTTTGGGTTATTTCACAATGAAACCTGACCATGAACGAACAATCGACCGAAGATCTCCATCATACGCCGGTCCTTTCCTTACAGGACGCTTCACAGACAGGAGGCTTTGAACTAAGAACACCAGCGATATCAAATGACACAAACCCAATCATTATGTAGAGGTGAGGCACGCCTGGCCTTCTCGAAATTACAAGGTCTTCTGTCCGTGAACAGTTAAAGGATTTTTGATCATCCATGGTCTCCTGACCATGTGATGAAGTATGACCGCAGGTCTCCATCTGGGTTGATGTTGTTGCCAGCATGATGCGGACAGCAGCGCAATCAAACGTTAACTCTTCTCCAAATCCTTATTTGATATTGCTTTATATGCAGCAACGATCCTCTCGTGGACCACGTCTCCACCCGGCAAACCACATACTTCCTCTACAGCTTTTTCGATTCCCCTCTTCTTGATCAGCATTTGCAGTTCTTTTGATGCTTGATCCTCATCTTCCTTGTATAAGAATGCTGCAGCTGCAGCATTGATCAAATGAGCGGGATCAATGCCCGAATCAATACATAGCTTTGCTGGTCCGATTAACCGATCGTCACGACTTTAATTTTCGCAATGGATCTGCTGCTAAACGAAAAACAGTATCCCCGATTGTTGAGTTGTTGGTATGGGTGATCATATCAGCAATCCAGGAATCCATCTCCGCTGCTGAAAAACCATACTTGATCTGGAGCATCTGGTTGACCTCACCCAAAGCACCCAAAGCTTCACTTCGGATGTGCTCATCCTCCAGGCACGCAACCAGCAGGTCGTATCCTGCAAGGTGTCCGTGGTATGCCAGCACGGCATGGAACATGTTATAGGTATAAATCTTCCGCAGCTCTTCTGCGCGCATATCTTCTACGAAACGAATCTCACCAATATCAGGAATATCCCCAATAAACCCATGTTTATCAACAGGCAGTTCGTTATACCCGTTTGTCCATATTCCTAACGGATGTGTTCTTAACATTTCTTCCGGCGGGTTGGTGCAAATTCTGATCACCAATGTCTCGATAATGCCGGTCGATTTCACTAATTTCTGTCTTTCTTCACCTTCCAAACCATCGAATAGCATCTCAGAAAATTTTTTACCGGCTTGGGCGAGATTTGTACACAACAGGATGTTCATAGGTGATGAATTGAACTTCAATCTTGATAGTAATTGCGTCTGAAGCTGCCTGGCAACTTCATGAAAGTTCTTCGGAAACACTGCCACGGCGGAGATAGATGAATTGATAAGTACCTTTTGAATAGCTTCATTTTCCGATATGTGTAATGCTGTGTAATTTCTGATGTCAACTGTTAGGATATTTTCAGAACTCAGCGCATGCACAACTCGATAACTGCCATCATAATTGAGTTGATCAGCCAAAGATTGAATTTTATCGATGAAAGTGATCCCAAATCCATTGTGATAAAAGATATCACCAATGAACCCGCGCCCGATGCGCCCTGCACCCCATATCACAATATTATGGAAAGACATTTTTGCTATCTCCTTCCCCCATCATTGATTTGTATAAATAGGGCAGGTGGGAGTCGAACCCACACGGTACTAATACCGAAGGATTTTAAGTCCTTTGCGTCTGCCATTCCGCCACTGCCCCAAACGCTTCATTATTTTACCATTGAATAAATGCTTGTGAAGCCTTTTAAATTGAGGTTCAGCAGGTGATTCTTAGCGCCAGATTCCGAGAGCAGTAATGATTTGTCGTTTATAATTACCCCCATATTATAGAGGAGAGCACTATTAAATGGAAAAATCGGTAGAGCTTCCAATCTACATGGACCCGGACCGTACACCAGATGAACGGGCAGAGGACCTGATCGCCAGGATGACCATCGCGGAAAAAGTGGCAGAACTGATGGATTCCGCTCCGGGGGTAGAAAGACTGGGTATCCCTCCATACAACTGGTGGAATGAAGCTTTGCACGGGGTTGGACGTGCCGGATTGGCGACCGTCTTTCCGCAGGCGATCGGGATGGCTGCAAGCTGGAATGAGGAGCTGATCCTGCAGATCGCTTCAGCGATCTCCGATGAAGGGCGCGCGAAATATCATCAGGCACTGCGGGAAGGCAATCACAAGAGGTATTTTGGGCTGACATTTTGGTCACCGAATATCAATATCTTCCGTGATCCACGTTGGGGCAGGGGACAGGAAACGTATGGCGAGGATCCCGTATTTAACAACAAGGCTGGGAGTCCAATTCGTGCGAGGTTTGCAGGGAGATGACCCGCATTACCTGAAAACAGCCGCTTGTGCCAAGCATTTCGTTGTCCACAGCGGTCCGGAAGCTGACAGGCACAATTTTGATGCTCATGCCAGCCAGCGGGATATGTTGATCACCTACCTGCCGGCATTCGATGCGCTCGTGTGTGAAGCAGGGGTTGCCGGTGTGATGGGGGCATACAACCGCACCAACGGGGAAGCCTGCTGTGCCAGCACAACGCTTTTGCAGGAAGTCATGCGCAGGGACTGGGGCTTTGAGGGGTACATTGTTTCAGATTGCGGTGCGATCAGGGATATTTATGAACATCATCACCTGGCAGAGTCCCCTGAGGAAGCCACAGCTTTGGCAGTAAAGCCTGGGTGCAACCTGAACTGCGGCTGTACATATGAATATTTATTAGGAGCGGTGGGGCAAGGGCTGCTGACTGAACGTGACCTTGATGAAGCGCTGGCATATCTGTTCAAAATCCGCTTTCGGTTGGGTATGTTTGATCCTAAATGATCGGGTGCCTTACACCGATATTCCACGAGAAGCCGTTGATTTCCCCTTTAACCAGGCATTAGCGCTGGAAGCTGCCAGGCAATCCATTGTCCTGCTGAAGAATCAAAATGACCTACTACCCCTGCCAAAAGACCTGAGCAAGATTGCTGTGATCGGGCCCAAATGCGGACGACCCCATGGTGCTGCGGGGTAATTATTTTGGCACCCCTTCAGAGTCTGTCACTGTGTTGGCAGGGATAGAAGGACTGGTTTCCTCAGCGACAAATATCAGGTATGCAAAAGGTTGCGGGATTCTGGATATTGATCAATCTGGATTTGATGAAGCACTGGAAATCGCAGAGGAAGCGGATGTTGTGATCATGGTCTTGGGTCTTTCTCAACTGGTTGAAGGGGAGGAAGGCCAATCAGAGGGATGCCCGGATGAGCAGGTTTCGCTTGGTGATCGAGTGACGATCAGCCTGCCCGCGGAGCAGGAAGGGCTGCTGAAAGCTGTATCAGCGACTGGGACACCGGTTGTGCTGGTACTCTTGAATGGGAGTGCGGTAGCAGTTAACTGGGCTGATGCGCATGTTCCAGCGGTACTGGAAGCATGGTACCCGGGACAGGCAGGGGGTCGGGCTGTCGCAGAAATTTTGTTTGGCGACAGCAATCCTGGCGGAAAGCTGCCGGTGACCTTCTATAAAACTGTTGAAGATCTCCCGCCATTTGAGGATTACAGCATGGATGGACGCACCTATCGCTATTTTGATGGTGAGGTGCTTTATCCATTTGGATATGGTCTGAGCTACACGAGTTTTGAGTTTCAAAAACTGACCCTTAATCGTGATCAAATAGCAGGTGGAGAAACACTTGGAGTGTCCTGTGAGTTGAAGAATGTGGGGAATAAGATGGGTGATGAGGTTGTGCAGGTCTACCTGCGGGACGAGAATGCTACATGGCCAGTACCTCGTCACAGCCTGGTGGGATTCAAGCGTGTTCGTTTGGCCCCTCAAGCATCATCCCAGGTCGAATTTCAAATCAAGCCAAGTCAATTTGCCTGTGTAGATGATGATGGGGATTGGGTTATCGAACCCGGAAAATTCACTGTGTTTGTTGGTGGAGGACAACCAGGTAAACCGGGCATCCTTTCTATCGGAGTGGAAGTGCTTGGAAAACCTGTGAGACTGAACAAGAGATACAGCGCTCCGGGCAGTAGTACCGAAAGCGACTAATAAGGAAGAACTCGGTTTATGACCCTTAACTTATCGATTTGGACCTGGCTTCTGGCGTTCCTGCCCATACTTGTCGTTGTGCTTCTGATGCTCGTTTTCCGTTGGGGCGGCAGCCGCGCCGGGGCAATGGGATGGCTGACAGCAGCACTTATTGCGGTGCTGTTTTTTGGTGCTCAATTTGAGCTCTTAGGAGTTGCGCAGATCAAAGCTATTTTGCTCAGCCTGGATGTGCTGTACATCATCTGGGCAGCGCTGCTGCTATTCAATATTGCCCGCGAAGCAGGCGCTATTCGCATGATCGGTGTTGCCCTGCCCGGCCTGACGAGTGATCCTGTGATGCAGTCTCTCCTGATCGGCTGGCTGATGGTGTCTTTCCTGCAGGGGATGGGTGGTTTTGGCGTCCCCGTGGCAGTTGTGGCACCCCTCCTGGTTGGCCTGGGATTTTCTCCTATCAAATCTGTAGCGATGGCTGCGATAGGACATGGGTGGGCAGTCACTTATGGTTCTTTGGCTTCATCTTTTCAAACTTTGATGGCGATCACTGGACTACCCGGTGAGACACTTGCACCCCTTTCAGCGTTATTATTGGGGATTGCCTGTTTTCCCAGCGGGTTGATCGTCGCTTTGATCGGGACGTGTTGGAAAGGCCTTAAACGAGCGGTTTTACCTGTGACACTGGTCAGTATTGTGATGGGCATCGTTCAATACTTGCTTGCTGTCAACGGCCTGTGGACATTGGGTGCTACTGGTGCATCCTTAGCCGGGTTGGTCGTGATGCTGGGTTATTTGAGATTTTGCCCAGCTCCGAAAGGTGAAACAGAATCGCACAAGGAAGAAATGGAGAAGCTGGAGACTCCCAACAGGAATTTATGGCTTTCTCTATTTGCATATGGTCTATTAGTCGTCCTGGCCTTTTCAATCAACCTGATCCAACCGGTGAAGGCTTTTCTCTCACAGGTTTCCTTTACGCTTGATTTCCCCGAGACAATCACTGAGTTTGGTTGGTTAACTCCTGCCGGGAATGGAAGGGTGATCAATGTTTTTGGGCATCCAGGTGCTATTCTGTTGTACACCTGCGCCATCGCCTATATTGTTTATCGTGCAGCAGGCTATATCAAGAAAGGGTCACTTAGAAGTATTTTCATGAGGGTAGTAAAGAGCGGACTAACATCCAGCCTGGGGATTGTGACCATGGTCGGTGTGGCATCCATTATGCTGCACAGTGGGATGACCTACCTGCTGGCGGAAGGGCTAAGCGTGAGTTTCAGCCGGGCACTCTATCCTGCTGTCGCACCATTTATCGGGGCACTGGGGGCTTTCATTACTGGCAGCAATAACAACTCCAATGTCCTGTTTGCGGTACTGCAGCAGAACGCAGCAGAACTGATGAACCTAAGCGTGCCTTTGATCCTGGCTGCACAGACTGCTGGCGGCGCACTGGGAAGTGTGCTCGCACCTGCCAAAGTGATCGTCGGATGCAGCACGGTGGGTCTTGAGGGACAGGAGGGGGCTGTGATGCGTAAGCTGTTTGGATACGGTGCCATCACAATTGGGACAGTTGCTCTGGCATCGTTCTTGATCAGCTTGATCCAATAGAGAGGTTTTGATCATGACAGGAAGAAGCCAAAAACAAGTCCTCCTAACCCGAGCGCTTTACTTCTACTGCTTCAAATCCTATTGCCATTCGGATTGTATTATGTACTTGGCAGGGGAAGTTCAATAAGTGCCTGGGTCATTTCCATCTTATTCTTGGTGGTCACTCTCGCAATGGTCTTGCAGAAATGAAACGAAGATTGCAGGAGTCCAATGGATGGATCAGCCAGGCGCTTTTCATCCTGAGTCTGATAAGCCTGGGGCTGGGCTTGTTTCTGCTGGGGTGGTCTGTGTGGCCGGCACCCACGGATGGCGTTCAAATCCCAATATCCAGGGGTATCCTCCCTGGTGCGCCAACCGGGACGAATTATGACAGCCTGTCAGATTATTCGTTGAACCTTTCCTGGCCACGCTGGCTTCGTGTGGGTGATGAAGGTGAAATAACCCTGGCTTTGACGGGTACAGAAACGATCCAGGATGATAGCAAGGAAGACGAAGTTCAAATCGTGGTGGGAGAACCATTGATGACAGGTATCACACTGTCTCCCCCTGCTGCCACTCAGGGCAGTCATACACCTGGAAATGAATTTACGATGACATGGAAGGTCTCATCAGACCAAAGGGGAGAATATCCAGGTAAGATGATGGTGTCTTTTGGATTCTATGATGAATCACAAGATGACCTGGCACTTGTACCTGTGGCAGTTGTGGACACGTTGATCATCATCTCCGCATTGTGGGGGATGAGGTCTGGGCTGACGATATGGTTGGGTCTGGTGGGATTGATGATGTGGGGAGTGTTCTTCCTGTTGGGCCGCATGGCACAGGCAAGAGGGAAGTGATACAGATGTTGAGTGAAAAAAGAAATGGTGAATAACAATGAACCAAAATGACAAACAAAAACCAGGTCAGGGGGCAGGTCGAACTAGAGACGCATTAAAGTCTGCTTTCATAGGTCTTCGAACTGGCTGCCTGACTTTTGTTTTAGCCAGTGCAGCATTGGTGGTGGGCATGCTTTTGGATACACGCCTGGATACTTACCCGCGCTGGACACTGATCTTATTGGGCGTAAGCGCACCTTTTGCACTTGGAGGTGTGTACTGGATGATTTGCCGGAATCTCAAGAAAAGTGGGGGTGGGGAAGTGGAAATTGAGCATGATGAGAGTGATCCTGGGTAGTGGGGGTTGCTATATGAATAGCTCAAACAACTTCAGCTATCATCATAGCGCTTTTGAATATTGGTCACTCGGATAGCAACCCACCATTGAGGTTGTACTGGTGGGGCGCTGAACCCTCACCAGTGCAGGATGAACTGCGTGTCTTACCCGAGGCACAATGTCACGCAAGCCTTCCTGCACCCATTTTCTTCAACTCAAGATACTTCGATTTGGGGTTGCGTTTTGCCTTTATGAAGGGTTGTCTGTGCGTGACGTACAAGTGTTCATTCCTTCATAAATCATCCCTTGTTTGAATCCACGGTTCGGGTTATATTATTCTTAAGCATCATGGTTAACACTTCTTAGAAAGGCCCTCTGATTTTGCCGATTGAATACAAGAAACAATTGAGCGACTGCCTGTTAGCATTATCTGATCGGATTGTCAACGAATACGAAGACACGCTGGTCACAGGGATCGCCTGGGATTCACGCCAGGTGAACCCTGGGGACGTATTCTTCGCCATGGTCGGGGAGAACTTTGATGGCCACCAATTCATCCCTGCGGCTGTGGCGCGAGGGGCAACCGCGGTGATTGGGATACGACCTGTAGATGCAGTGAAGGTGCCTTATGTACAGCTTAAGGGAGATGACAGGCTGGCATTGGCAAAGTTCTCCGCTGCATTTTATGATCACCCTTCACGTTCGTTGATCGTGATCGGGATCACAGGTACTGACGGGAAAACAACCACAACCAACCTGGTGCATCACATTCTGAACTCCGCTGGAATCAAAGTTGGAATGATCTCATCGGTGAATGCATTGATAGGCGATCAGGCGCTCAATACAGGGTTTCATGTCACCACACCTGCTTCACCGGATATTCAACGCTACCTGGCAAAAATGCGGGATGCTGGCTTGACTCATGTGGTTCTGGAGACGACCTCGCATGGACTGGACCAGAAACGTGTTGCGGAAGTGGATTATGATTTGGCTGCGATCACCAACGTGAACTCATGAGCACCTGGATTATCACAGGACATATCAGGCTTATCTTCAGACAAAGGGGCTCCTGTTTTCGGGATTATCCAAAGAGGGAACAGATGATACAAGGTTTGCTAAACTTGCCGTTTTGAATAAAGATGATGAATCCTTTAATTATTTGAACGATGTCACGCAAGCAAACACTCTTTCGTATAGCCTTTCTTCAGGCGCGGATATTTGGGCTGATAGGATTGAATTCACCCCCGGTGGGTTTCATTTCACTGTGCACTGCCTTGAAGAATCCTTTCCAATTCGAAGCCCTTTGATCGGCAAGTATAACATTTACAACAGCCTGGCTGCGATTGGTTTGACGATTACCGGACTAAAGGTATCCATCCCAGATATCCAGAAAGCTTTCGAGACCATAAAAACAATCCCTGGCAGGATGGAGCGAATTGATCTAGGGCAGGACTTTCATGCTATCGTTGATTTTGCACACACACCCAATGCGATCAAGCAAGCGCTTGAGGCAGCCCGCGAGCTGACGGAAGGCAAAGTGATCGCTGTTTTTGGGTCTGCTGGATTGCGTGATATTGATAAGCGAAAGATGATGCCTGAACGTGCAGCGAAACTTGCCGATGAAATGATCCTGACTGCAGAAGACCCCCGCACCGAATCGATTGAATCCATATTGGCAGATATGGCAGAAGGTGCAGTCAGGGGCGGGGGGGTGGAGGGAAAGGATTTCTGGCTGGAGCCGGACCGTGGGACAGCCATTCGAAAAGCTGTATCCAGGGCAAGAAAAGGGGATCTGGTGATCCTGTTCGGCAAGGGGCATGAGCAATCGATGTGTTTCGGTGATACTGAATACGCATGGGATGACCGAACAGCATTGAGGTCAGCACTTGCTGAGCATCTGGGAATAGAAGGACCAGAGATGCCGGATCTGCCGACGAGTCCGGGCTGGCAAGCCGGCTAGTATGAAGGGAGTTGGCGTATGAGAAAGATAAAACCTGAAGACATCACCGGGGAAATGATCATTGAGCGTTTGCGCGAGAATCTCAATCAGCAGCGCCCTGTGTCCCTTTACAACTCATATCATGGTGTGCCAATTACCAATGAAGCACAGGTTGCCATGATCCATCAAGACTTTATCGGCCTCATTGTCCACCCATACCAGGCAGTTTGCATCAAATTGGAAAGAAGGACGTATTTTGGGACCAAGACCCTCCCAACGCTGATCAGGGCTTATCCTGTATCCATTGATTACACCAATAACATTGTGATGTTGAAGGACCTCGCTGTCCCTAAGAGCATTTCCAGAGACCTGCAAAATTCCTGGGTCGCACCTGTTAGAGAAATCAACGTTGATATCAGCGCTGAGAAGCGTGGTGATCTAACCGCGCCCCTATTGGAGATTGCTGTCTTGCCAGGAAATAAGGTTCACATGGTGCTTTCTGTACCCCGACGTACTCGTTTTACCCGTCATGATGATGTGGGGTTGGTATTCAAATTAGAACCAGATGGGAATTTACTGCAGGTGAACGGCCAGGTGCACTCGCTAAAGAAGATCCGAAATCAGGACGGGAAACGGATGGAGATTATTGGGAAAGCGATGATGGGTGACGAAATATCTATTTTGGCTTACATCGCCAGGCGCGAAGATGAAATTATTGGGGACTTGGATGCGGCTTATCAGAAGTTGAGGAAAAGGAAGTGGATAGGAAAGTAACCAGCGTGTTTCCTGAATTTGTCTAAAAATAAAATAATGCTCTTGACAAGCCTGTTTATAAATGATATAATGCAACCGGTTGCAAAAATATTGGAAAATGTGATGCATAAGAAAACTGTCAAAAGTATAGAAGATATCGCCAAGCTGGCAAACGTCTCAAAATCGACGGTGTCACGGGCTTTGAATGATAGTCCCCTTGTCAAGCAGGAGACAAAAGACAGGATTCGCGACATCGCAAAGGAGTGTCATTTCCGCATCAATGCCCCTGCACGCAACCTGAGTTTGATGAAAAGCCATACGGTCGCCTTTGTTACTTACGCCTATCATAAGGATGCTTATTCAGCAGAGTTTTTGTTTGGGCAGGAGATAATGAGTGGGATCACCGAAGGATTGTATTCACTCGGCTACGAGATGCTCGTTGTCCATGTTGATCCAAGAGAAGCTGGATGGGCTGAAAAATATCTAGACAGCGGACGTGTGGATGGCTTTATTCTCATGACCTCAGTCCGGAAGCAGTGGCACATAAAGAATCTGATCGAAATAGATGCACCCTTCATCGTTTGGGGCGTCCCATTGAATAATAATAAGTATTGTTCTGTTACAGGAGATGACCTGACTGGCGGTAGACTTGCGACTGAATATCTTATTGAAACAGCTAGGAAGCGGATTGCATTTTTAGGCGGACCAAAAGCTGAGCTGGAAGTACATCAACGTTTTGAAGGATATGCAGATGCCCTAAAAGCTGCTGGCTATGAAGTTGCTCAGGATAGGATAGCTTATGGTGATTATTCGCCAGATTCTGGGTACAAAGCCATGAAGCAACTATTAGACCAATCACCAGAGATTGATGCGGTATTTGTCAACAGCGACCTGATGGCAATAAGTGCCATCAAGTTCATCCAGAAGAGTGGAAAACAGGTTCCAGGTGACATTGCTGTTATCGGCTATGATGACCTTGCAGTTGCAGCCTATAATAACCTGCCCCTGACGACTATCAGGCAGAACATCCCAATGGCGGGCAGGCTACTGGCGCAGAACCTGATCCAATTTATTAAGTCGGGCGTGATCACAAACGTGACTGTCCCAGTGGAGCTGATCGTTCGAGAATCAGCCTAGTTAGTTATTTTTTTGAACCGGTTTGCAACCGGTTGCAGAAAGTGAGGTAAAAATGTATCAAATTTCATTGATCAACGCAGTGCGTTCGTGGGAAAGAAAGTTGGAAATAGACGCTGAAAAGAAGCAGTATCTTCAGAAGCGGACAGATTTCCAGGCAATGAAGCATTCCACCCCCAGCCTTAAGGAGCTTATTTCAAAGGTGTTCCTGCTACCAAAGACTGAGAAGCGTGAGATATATCTCGATCAATGCTGTTCTCAAGTGAGCTGCCAAAAAAATCATGCAGCTTAGAATTAACCCTAACACGATGGGAAAGTTAGATTAACGCGCTTCAGCACGAGATCCAACAAACATGACAAAAAATAAAAAAAGGCTGTCCATTTTTCTTGGACAGCCTTTTTGCTATTCCCTTGTATATCGAGATTAAGGATTAATTGTAGCGGTTGCGACTGCTGCGGTTCCTTCCTCGATTCGAGGATTTCCTACCGCCACCATCCTGTGCCTGAGCTTCTTCAAGCGTCCACCCTTCGAGAAGGGCTTTGCGTGAAAGCCGGACCTTACCTTGATTGTCAACATTGGTGACCATGACCGAGACCTCATCACCAGTCTTAACAACATCGGTGACTTTGTTCACGTGACCGGTGTCCAATTGTGAAATGTGAACCAACCCATCCGTTCCAGGCAGGAGCTCCACAAAAGCGCCAAAATCTGTGGTGCGAACCACTTTGCCAGTGTAGATACGGCCAACCTCGACTTCTTCTGTCAGGCGTTCAATGCGTTCGCGGGCTTCTTTATAACCCACACCATCAACTGCAGCAATAAAGATTGTGCCGTCGTCTTCGATGTCAATGCGGGTACCAGTTTCCTCTTGCAGGGAGCGAATCGTCTCACCGCCCTTGCCGATCACCGCACCGATTTTATCAACGGGCACCTTGATGATCTCAATACGTGGGGCATGGTCCTTAATTTCCGTACGGGGTTTATCAATGGCCTGAAGCATAATCTCCAGAATGTGCAGCCGGGCATGACGTGCTTGCTCCAGGGCTTGTGACATGATCTCAGTTGTGATCCCACCGATTTTGATATCCATTTGCAGGGCTGTGATGCCTTCGGTTGTGCCGGTAACTTTAAAATCCAGGTCGCCTAAGTGATCTTCCATACCCAGGATGTCGGTCAGGATGACATAATTGTCATCTTTCTTGACCATCCCCATCGCGACGCCAGAAACGGGTCGTTTGATGGGTACACCAGTGTCCATTAGAGCCAGGGTTGAACCGCAGGTGGATGCCATGGAGGATGAACCATTCGATGCCAACACCTCAGAAACCAGACGTAAGGTATAGGGGAAGTCTGTTTCATCCGGGAGCATTGGTCGTAGGGCTCGTTCAGCTAGCATGCCGTGTCCAATCGATCGCCGTGATGTAAATAAGCGGCCGGTTTCCCCAACGCAGAATGGTGGGAAGTTGTAATGGTGCATATAGCGTTTTGAATCTGTGGAAACCAGGTTATCCAATTCCTGGGCTTCTCTTGGTGTCCCCAGGGTTGCCAGTGTCAGGACCTGCGTTTCACCGCGGGTAAAGAGGCCAGAACCATGAGCTCTGGGGCTGAAATTGACTTCGCACCAGATATCTCGGACGTCTTTTGGTCCACGCCCATCTGGACGTTTTTGTTCAGCCAGGATGCGCTCCCGGACGATCGTTTTTTCAGCTTCACCAAAAGCCTTGCCAACTGATTTTTTCAGCGCTTTAAACTCAGACTCACTCAAAGTATCTGCCTGATCAGCAGTCATTTCTTCGACCAGGGAGTCTCTCAGTTTATCGATACCGCCGTAGAGATTTTCTTTGGAATAAGGTTTGTTAAGAATTTCAAGAAGTTGATTTTTAATCTTTTCCTGAACCTGTCCGATCAACTCGGGATCGATTAAAGCAGCTTCGATCTCACGTTTTTCTTTGCCGATCTCACGAGCCATCTGTTCCTGGATTTCAAGGATCGGTTGAATGGATTTATGTGCCAGATCAAGGGCTTCAATCATCACCTGCTCTGAGACCTCATCTGCACCGCATTCCACCATGGCAATGGCTTCTTTTGTGCCAGCTACAATCAGGTCCAATTTCGAGTTTTCCATTTCACTTAAACCAGGATTGACCACCAACTCGTCGTTGATACAACCAATCCGGACAGCGCCAACCGGACCTGACCATGGGATATCGGAAATCATTAAAGCAGCTGATGCCGCATTGATCCCGATGATATCCAAAGGATTTTCCGTGTCTGCAGAAAAGGACATGAGCATGACCTGTACTTCGTTGCGCATCCCATCCGGGAATAATGGCCGAATGGGTCGGTCAACCATGCGTGCTGTCAGGACCGCTTCGCTGCCAGGTCGACCCTCTCTTCGGAAGAAGGACCCGGGAATACGGCCACCTGCATACATTCGCTCTTCATAGTCCACGGTCAGCGGGAAGAAATCAAGTCCTTCGCGAACGCGTCCCATGGTTGCCGCACAGAAGATTAAACTATCTCCCTGTCGGATGGTTACTGAACCACCAGCCTGTCCAGCCAGCTTGCCAGTTTCGATGATGAGTTCTTTTTCACCGAGTTTTGTACGATAAATCTTTATATTGGGTTGCATATTAAATTATCCCTTCGTCTAATTTCCCGCCCAGTCAGGGACTGAAAACCGGTGAGGTCCCAGTCCTCAGCAATTTTCAATACCCGACTTGCGGATTGTTTTGATTAATAGATTAAACCGCAGATAGCAAACTGCGGAGTCACTTCAGAATGCTAAGTAATTTGGCTCTGCAATTGGCTTGATCTGCGATTTTAGTTTGAATTGCTTTTTGAATCAACTATTTCTTGCGGATCTTCAACTTATCTGTAAGCGCCAGGTAGCTTTTGTAATCTTTCCGGCGTAAGTATGCCAATAATCGACGACGGCGTCCAACGAGTTTGAGCAAACCTCGTCGTGAACTTTCATCATGGGTGTTCGCTCGCAGGTGATCGGTCAGTTCCGTGATCCGTGTGGTCAGGATCGCGATTTGAACCTCAGGTGAACCTGTATCTTTACCATGCCGTTTGTATTCTTTAATGATTTTTTCTTTACTTGCTTTATCTAAAGCCATGACACTGCTACTCCTTATCATTTTTATTGCAGGTCTCCATGCCTCTAGCCGGAACCAGGGACAGGACCAGTCATCGGGGACAATTATACCAGACGAAAATAATTGTGCAATAAGCTACAGCGCTACGTTGAACCTGCATGCTTGAATTCAGTTATTATATCGATTGCAGTTTTTCGGGGGTCAGGTTGTGGAAACGGCGCAGCGTCAGTGATAAACAGCCACCGCAGCAGCTGCCATCAATGAATTCCTTACAATCCGAACATTCAGGATATATGCCACCCTGGCGAAGGCGTTTTCTTTTTTCGTTTAGCTCTTTAAGGGCTGCCCTGGCTGTGCTGATCTTTTCCATGGATGTAGCTATTTGGGAAATGCTGAAGCAGTGTAAGACCTTCCCATCCATGCCGATATCCAAATTTGGGGCACAGTGGCTTTCTGCATCGACTCCCAATTCTTCAAAGCGCTGCCATTCTTCACCTGTGAACATGCAGCGGACAAATCCACAGTCGAATTCAAGCGATATGTTTTCCTTTTGAGCAGTTTTGGCATTGATCAAGATGGATCGTGCAGCCTTTTTATACAGCTTTGGTGATAGGAACTGATTCCCGCCACCATAGATAGGATGTGCTAAGCCCAACCTGATCTTGCGCTGTAATCTATATTCGTTGACCCAGCGGAAATAAGGGGAGAGGTCAAAATCAGGGTTCAGGATGGTGAACCCCAGGGTCACTTTAATGTTCAATTGCTTCAGAACCCTTAACCTTTGGAGATCGAGGTTTTTTCCTTTGCCTTGGGCGTTAACATTGATCAACAGGGCGAGTTTTTCAGCCGGTATTTCCTCCAAATAAGTTAGATTCTTTTCTGGGATGAACCCATTGCTGAACAGGATCAGATCCAGCCCGGTGGACCTGATTATGCTGACAATCTCCTGAAAATGTGGGTGGATCGTTGGTTCTCCGCCCATCAGCCGGACCTGTGTGTATCCTGAGGATTGAATGAATCGTAAGCGCTGTTCCAATTCATCCATGCTGATGAAGTGCTGTGGGTTCTGAGCCTTCTCCCGGGCAAAACAGAAATCACAGTCGGCATTGCAAACATTCGTGATCAGGATATTTGCCATCAGCTATGAACCTCGTTGATCAATCCTGTTTTGATCCATCCATTCAGTATTTCAATTGGATCACACCCAGATTCTTCAACCTGGGGTTTCCAAATCAGAGGAGAAAATCCCTGCCAAATCGAGCGCCACATGACCGCGTCATAACCGCTCAACCAAAACTGTTCCTCTTTTTGGATGTCAATTACCAGGACACGCCCCTTTAACTCATTGTTCCAGACGATCTCTGGATTGATCTCATACCTGTTTTGCAAACTCATTGAAAAACCTCAATGCGATCATTTTGCCACAGTGCACTCTTTTCCAGCGCTTGATCGTCACCTAGCCATTCCTCCAGAATGGTTTCCTGTTTGGCATTTAGCAATAATTTTCCGATGGTCACAAGACGAGTGCGAATGCAAATCTCGTCATAACTGCCTGGGTATCCCTCTGATGGATGGTTGACATGGCAGCCGCCAGCACAGTGATAGCGGCAAAAACAGTTTTTACACAGGGATTGATTGCCAAGTTCATAGGAACGAACCCGGTCAAGATTTTCTTGTGAGATGTGAAATTGTCCAGCGAATATCTTGCCGAGGTGCATATCCTTTCCTTTTCTTAACCAGGAGGATTTTAGAAGATAACAGGCATTTATAATTCCGTCGGGAGATACGATCAAAGCATCGTAGCCAACCGGACAGGAACTGACTGTTGTGAGGGAGAGATCTGCGGTTGAAAGCATGCAGTTGATATCCCGTTCTCTCAGATATCTCTCAGTCTGGATAAACTTTTTCGCAAACTGCCATGGATCAGGAGGGTGAAGATGATTGCGGATGGATTGATCTGACTCACTCATCGGCTCAAGACATATCGTTTCCGGGATGAAATTCTCTATCATCCATTCAACAGAATCCAGCATAACTGGTAACGATTCCTGAGTAACACAGCTTCGAAGGATCAGGTTGCAGGGACTCTCAGAGATGATCTTGCCTGTTTCTACGATCGTTTGAAAGGCATCCTTGTGTCCTTTTGCTGGTCTCTGATTGTCCTGAATGGGCTTTTTTCCATCGAGTGACAGCACAATACAATCAAAGGTCTCAGCTATCCAGGCAGCGAAACGCTTTTCTAAAAGACCATTGCTTGACGCTTCAAGGTGTAATTGAAAGCCTAATTTCCTCGCTTCTTCGCGGGCATATTCTGCTGCAAAGAATACAATCTCGGGTGCCCCAAAAGGTTCACCACCGAAGAAGTGGATTGATGCTTGTTTTATCCCATTGCCTTCCAGAAGCGCAAAATAAGCATCAATAGTTTCCTTACATAAATCCCTGGACATGACCGGCAGAGGCGAAGCCTGTGATGCCGGGAAATCACAATACCGGCAGCGCATATTGCAATCACGTGTGGGAAGCAGCCCTAAGAACCTCGGTATTCCTAAAGCGCCGCTTCTTGGTTCGGGGGGCTTGACCTCTTCACTCAGGACACTGATTAAATTTTGATATGAAGCTCGTAATTGTGGATTTTCGCTATTTATTGCAGACCTCAACCTTTGGGCACCTGACTGGTTGATGATCGCACTGAGCCCATGCAAAGGGGCGTGGAGCAGGACCTTATCCCGGATTGGAAGAAGGAAGATTTCTCTCAACATTCGACAATTTCCTTACCAGCGATATCCATCTGGTTCTCCATGCAATAGGAGGTTAAATCGTTACCTGTGCGTTCGAGCATTTCATCGAATAAACGTCTGTTCAGTTTGCAGAGGATATCTGGCAGGTTGTTGTTGCGGGTCAATGGGCAAACATCCGGGCAGGATCGGTGGCAGTGTGAAGCGGCAAAGCAGTTTTTACACATATCCTGGTCGCTCAGTAATGCATTTCGGACCTCATCAATCTTCGACTGATCTACAATCCAATTTTGAGTTTCGTGATCGTAAGCTGCGATACAGGTTCCCCTTTCTGTGCATTCCAATTGGTCGTTATCCAGAAAGCACAGGCTTGCTGCATCACCAGGGATGACCTGGAGGGTATTCTGCAGGATGTGGCAGTACTGTCGGTGATGTTGGGAGGGTCTGATCGCATTGGTATGCCAGGGGATGCCGGATTTATAGCAGATTGTTTTTGCTGAAAAATATGCTTGAATGAAATCTTCAATGTCACCTTTATCGATTGGGGAATTAAGCCTGCAGTAAGCCAATTCAACGTTGATTGCTTGAGGATGGATGATATCCGTCAGGTATGCAGCAATCACCGGCATTTTCCGCCAGGATTCCCTCGTCAGAGTCACACGGGTTTCAAATGCTTGACCATATTGATGGAAAATTGAAGCTGTCTGCTCTACAAAAGCTGAACATTTCTCACCTGTTTTTGATGGACGCTGCACATCCTGGATTTCAGGGGGACCATCACAGGAGAGGCCGATAAGGTCAAATAAACTGCACATTTTTCGCGTACTATCCGCGCTCATCATGCCATTTGTCGCCAGATAAGTGAATAATTTCACATCATTTTCGACACATAAAACCCTTACATCATTTATTTGGGATTCAATGCGCTGATCAAGGGTTGGTTCACCCCCTCCATTCAACACGAATGTCATTGGCACGCCCTGTTCGCGGCAATGCTCAACAACCAGGCGTGCCCCATCGAGGATGGATTCAGAAGAGGCGATCAGATGATCAGGGTTTGCATTGGATGGGTCAGAAAAACAATAATGGCAGGCCAAATTGCATACCCTGGTGAGGTACACATTCAGGCTGAAAGGCGTGAATGGCCCCGACCAGCTTGGAAGTGTTTCTGCTGCTTTTTCTGCGTAAGATTGCAGTTCCTGCCACTCGGGAGAACCCAATAATGATCGCCTGCCAATCCGGTTTTTCAAGACGAACCAGGAAACCTGGGGCATAGACGAGGCAATCCTCAGCTCTTGTTTTTATGAAGATAGGAAGGTCGCTGCCGGGAAGAGGTTTATAAGTTTCAGTCATCATGTTCCACCAGTGTTTCCAATTCGGTGATCATATTTCCTGAAAACCAGGCACCATTGGGGGTCAGCGTGTAGCATCCTGTTTGAGTTTCCTCCACCAGAAGAGCCGCGATCCAGGGTTGAAGGAGGTTTTTCATTTCTTCATGGGACAAGACCTCACTAAGCTGTTCGGATTTGAAGCCGCCAGAAAGCAGAAACGTTTCAAGTGGGAATAATTTTTGGTACTGTTCAGGTCTATCGATCCCACCCTGGAGTGCAGGACGCAATCGTGTTGTCTGGTCAATCGTTTTCCGGTAATCCAGGTGGCGATAATGATAATTACCAAAAACACCATCAGCATATGCACCAAGGGCAAGACAATCTTCATTTCGCAGTGGGTAAGTGAAATAAAGGTTCTGATCGCGTTTATTGACAAAATGATTAAACAGGTTCTTTCGAAAGCCCATGCTGGTAAGGTGATTGACTGCAGCTAAAAAAAGGAAATAATTTTCCTTTCGCTCACGATCCAAAAGGTGATGCTGTTGTGCGAATCGGATATTTTGATTGGAGATATTGATCTCGTAAACCGAAAAACCGTCCGTGCCTGATTCAATCAGGTCATTGATCCCATTAAGCATCCCGGAAGGTGTTTCAAGGGGCAGACCAACAAGGAGGTCCACACTCGTGATCCAACCAAGGTCATGGGCTGCACGGATCTTTTCCAGGATTTGTGCTGAGGTCTCGCGGCGTTTGAGCAAAGGCCGGATGGGGTCTTCCATGCTCTGAATACCAAGGTGCAAACGCCGGAAGCCCAGATCGGTTAAATTTTCTAACATGGGTGGATTGAGCGAAGCGCTGGTTGTTTCCAGAGCCCATTCTGTTTCCTGGCTGGTGTTGAACGAATCACGCAAAGCTGTAGTCAACCTTTTAAACCTGTCAAAGCCCAGAAACAGTGGCGTACCGCCGCCAAAGTGCACCGTGGTCACCGGACGTTTTGATAATGAACCACAGGTCTTCCAGGCTTCAATTTCATTCAATAAAGCATTTAAATCAGTCATCCAAAATTCGATCGATATGGTTCCTAACCTGCATGGTCAAACAATCGCAAAAGCTGCAGCGGGAAGGGCAGAACGGTACATGGAGATAAATGCTGATCTTTTTTTCCTGCGGGATTTGAGAATTGATCTGGTTTAAGTGCTCCCAGGCCGTTGGGACATCGTCAGTAAAACCTTTTCGCCGCCAGATTGGTAGCGGCATATGATTGCGATTGATTTGATAATTCTGATTCAGTGCCAGGTAATATCGCAGGACCTCTTTTACATCAAAGAAATCAGGTGCGTCGCTGAAAAACTGTTTACAATCTGCTATGTCGCTCTTGTTCAAGACAGCACCTCAAATGACAGCCAATTTTTATTCACTTCGTTCAAGGAGAGGGGTGCCATCCGTGTGAGATGATAGACTGGAATTGCCCGATGTAATGAAAGAAAGGGTTTTATTTCTTCCGGGGATATTGGCTTAACCTGGTTGTCTTGATGCGTGTAATAACCTTCCAGGACACCATTCCCGATGTAATGCTCTCCAGGGTCCATTGTTTGTGGAAGGAGTGACTCCCTCCTGGCCGTGAGCTGCTGCCACTTCCCGGCTGTTGAGCAGTAATTCACACCAAGTGAAAGGTTTCGAGTTTTCACCTTATGAAATACTTTCATTGCCAGGGCATCGCACTCCGGATTGGTAGCAGTTTGATGACCATCCGGCAGCATAATGGGTCTCTTTGTGCCAGGAAATTGTGCTGCATTGCTGCCTGGTTCATAAAGGAATTCGTGAATGTTCACCAGGCGCACACCCTTATCAGCCCAAACAGGTAAAGAATCAATCAGTTTTGCTTCGTCTGCAGGAATGAGGGGAATTTCCACCGTGACCCAATCGAAGTGCTGCGCGCACTTTTGCAGCATTGATAAAACATATGGGTGCTGATAATTTGTTGCAGCAGCATTGACACGAATTTCGTCCAAACCCAAATCAGACAATTGCCTAATATTCGTGTCATTCAACAGCAAACCATTTGTGTACAGCCAGATGTGATCCAGATGCTGGTCCTGATTGCATATCTCAAGCCAGTGATACAGCTTCTCTTCTTCAAGCAAAGCCTCTCCACCGGAAAAGGCGACGCCTTTGATGCCAAGTTGATGATGCTGATTAAGGTTCTCGAGGAAATTAGTGCCAAGGTCTGACCCCTGGAAGTCTTGTGATGGATGATTGGTGCTGTAGCAGAAACCGCAGTTCAGGTTGCATTTAGATGTTACAAAAAAACAATCCCACTTCCCTGACCGGCAGAATTGGCAGCCTGGGGAAATCTCTCCATATGATAATAGTTCTGCTGGTTTCATCGTAATCCAGCTCTGGTATTTCTGGAGCATGCTTCGGATCGACAAAACTCTCCCATCCTGACATCAAATAATCATCTTCTGCGTGATGAACATTTCGTTTTGACTGCTTGGTCATGAGCATTGCTGCAGGAAAGGAGGTAGTTTTTCAGGCATGATCCGGGACCCCGGCTGAGGGATAAGCGAATCCTTCTTCAACGAGGAATAAGAATAAGCCTCTGATAAATAATTGGCTTTCTTCTTCCTCCTTCTGAAAGCGCAATGTAAAAAATTGCTCATATCTCTATATCGTTAGATCATGATTGAAGTACTGGAACATGGCATGCGCCTGGGATTGTTTTTGGAACAGCTTGATAAAGTCCGCATGTTTTGGTGCTTTTCCGTAAACATCCTTCTCATCTGATTTGAATTCGCAGCCAGGGTAAAGGGATGGTGTGATTTCCAGCAGTTCCTCCAATGAAAGAATTCCGAGATCTTCAATGCGATAGGTGGGTTTCTCACTCAACGTGCTGGTTATACCGGTCACCTGCTGAAGCAAAGAACCTAATAAATCTCGGCGTGAGATCTTAATCTCCAGTTTCCTGAAAGGAAACGACTCAAAGGGGAAAGGATTATCCATGGATTGATCTTCTTTCGCTGTATAACCTGGCTACGCCATCCCCCTGGGCAAGCTTTCGTAACAAGAGTTCTTTGGTCAATGTCTGGTTGATCAGGCAGCGGTCATATTGTTTTTGATAATGACCATCTTCTACTAGCCGTAATGTGCGTGCAAAACAATCGCCTGCACAATGCCAGTAGCAAAAACAGTCCCTGCAGCTTTCCCTATTCTCGTCAATGATCCTCATTAATTCTTCCCTTTTCTCCTTGGATCAGGTGCAGCCCGGAAGAGTCGATATGACCATATTTTAATAAGTGTGCTAACTCGTGATCGTGATTGGTGATTTCATAGCAGCCCACCACCTCATTTTGAGGGTTAACGATCAACGTGTTGTAGGGTGCTGTACAGAAAGTCCTGACAGGATTGGTGATTCGAGCAGCAGAATAGCGAAAGCTGCGTTGATGCTGAACAGCAATATCAAATGCTTCCAAAAAAGCATCAATGAACTGCAGCGCTTGATCTTCATTTGGCAAGGTATGTTCGCCCCGCGCGGTGTTAAACGCAGGTTCAACCTGGAATCCTTTGCATTCTGTGTGCTCACTAGAGGTATGCTACGCTTTTAGGCAGGTCGCTCCACGGGGGAATGGCTGTCATACGAATGCCGTATTTCTTGTGACTTCTCATCCAAGCGATTAATTATTCGCATCAGTATTGTGGAGGATTTTCCGCCATTGGCCAGGGGTCGGTTGTGATCCTGAACCCCTGGAAGTCCGTCCATGGATAATGAGATGCTGTCGATATTTTCTAAGATCCAGCTGCATTGATCCTCTGACCAGACACCGTTGGAGGTCAGGCTCAACTTCGCGGGCAGTGATTTATCCTTTTGCGTATTCCGCGCTATTCTTTCATAACTGCCCATGCCATCACCGGTTCGCCACCGCCGTGAAAGGAAACATTGAATGATTGACGATTTGGTTGACTGCATTCCTGTGGACAATATCTGATTGCCTGTTTGGCAGTTTCGACTGATAAGTCTTCTGGCGGCAATTCGCCCCCGGAGTGCGTAGCAGTAAATACAGCGCATCTGACATCGGTTTGTAAGTAACAGAGACAGTGTGTGTCGGCTGAAAAGGCCTTTATTTGGCAAGCAAGGGGCGGGTGGATCGTTGTGCTAAGAAACCGATTGATTCCAGGAAAGGAAGCACTTTGGATGCGTTTTCCTGTTGTTCCTTCGGAACCGTATTTGTCAGAATTCCACGGGTAAGCTCTGCCATCCGGGTATTGCCGATAAACGCAATCCCCAGCAAGGGCCGGAAAATGATGAACTTACCTTCCGAATCTTGTGGGGATTCGATTGGAATGCTAACTATTTCCATTACAGATTGTTTGATCAAATCAACTGCAATTAATTGGGATACCAGTAATGGACGGTATCGCAGGTGCAGACTTCGTCACATGTACATACATTCGTACTGTGCGAGTCACAACTGCAGGGAGCTGTGCTGTATAAGTGTCACAGTCGCAGGGCGTATAAACATCACAGGTACAAATAGTAGGTACGGGCGTAGGTATATCGTAGATGATTGGAATACTTATGCTTGAGTTACTTTGATGAATTCAGCATAACACCAGCCGAAAACACCATCTTCATCCACGATCTTGAACCAGACACCGTCACTTGTTTTTCCAAGGATAGTAACCTCTTCTCCAAGGGTTGTCTTCTTGATAAAGGGGTGGTTGACCTGGGGACCTTTGAACATGCTGTGTGAGTTGATCACTTCACCTTTTGGTGAAGGGATATTTGTTTCAGTGGGAGTATTTGTTGGTGTGCTGGTGGGTGTTTCAGTGGGCACCTCGGTTGCGGTATTCGTTGGTGCTTTTGTCTTTGTTGAGGTGGGGCTTTTCGACGGCTGAGCTTTCTTATCGACTTCGTCGACGTCACCTTCCTTTTCTCTTGCCTGTAAGGTTTTTTCCAGCGCTTCAGCCATCTTTTCTTCATCCGCCTTAGTGCAGCCTGTCAGCGCGATGGTTGCACCAACTGCTGTGGCTGCCTTGATGAAATCCCTGCGATCGAAAAGTTTCTGTTTTTTCCCGTCAATATGGACCCCATATATCTTCGGTTCATCATCAATATTGGTCGTGTTCGTCTTTCTTGTCTTTTGCCATCTTAAGCTCCTGGAAATCAAATAATTCAATAAATGCCTTCTTATGGCTATTATATCACTCGTTGAATGATGTCAAGCGGAATAATTGAGATGTTCTAATGAAAAGTGGATTGGAATCTAAAAATGGACAGATAGATTACATCAGCTGGTAATGAATTGGTAACCCCTTAAGTAAAAGTATCCCGACTGCAACTTTACTCTACAAGATAAGCTTTGACCGTGTCAAGTACAAATTGAGGTTCTTTACTTGTAAGAAGGCGATGTAATAAGTCTTGTGAAAGTGAATAAGTTTGGAGATAGGCTTTGAGATATTTGCGGAAGGTGATCACACCTCTTTCGCCATAGAAACCAAGCATGGCATTGAGGTGCTCTTCGATGACCTGATAGACCTGATGTGAGGGGACCTCCTCACGATCGATGCGGTTGAAAATCCAGGGATTGCCTACGGCAGCACGGCCAATCATCACCGCATCGCAGCCGGTCATCTTTTTGAATGCTTCAATGTCCTCCACCGTGTGCACATCGCCGTTGCCGACCACAGGGATTTGAAGCGCTGCTTTGATCTCCAGGATGGGTTCCCATCGGGCTTTTCCACGATATGCCTGCTTACGGGTGCGGCCATGGACAGCAACCATCGCACCACCGTTATCCTGGATTAATCTGGCTACTTCCAGGTAGTTGAGCTGGTCTTCATTCCACCCCAACCTTATCTTGCCTGTGATCGGGATATCAAAGTGCGCTGTCATCTTCTGGAAGATGGCAGCGATTTTTTCAGGAGTTTTCATCAGTGCCGAACCAGCCCCTCGGGCGGTCACATTTTTGGACTGGCAGCCTAAATTTATGTCGATGATGTCTGGTTGAACTTTCGGAACCAGCACCTCCGCAGCGGCAAGGATCTGTTCTGTATGATCGCCAAGAAGCTGAAGCGAAAGGGGACGGTGGAAGGGTTCAAATGCCAGACGGTGATGATAACGTGGGTGATCTGTGAGCACATCCAGCGCATTGATAAACTCGGTCACGCTCATGGCTGACCCAAGCCGTCGGCATATCCCTCGGAAGGGTTGATCTGTGATGCCATCCATTGGCGCAAGGATCAGGTCCCCATAGATAGGGATATTGCCGATCATAAAGGTTGGTTTGGCTTCCATTGTCTAATCACTCAGATGGGTTATATGGTTTTATTGTTATTGATTTGTGCTACTGCCCAACGACAGGCATCCAGAACGGATGGGTCGGTTTCCTGTGATAATGCCTGTTCCAGAACCGGGAATGCTTTGGTGTACCGCTGGTTACCCAGGACAACAGCCGCATTACGAAGTACACCGGTTCTCTTTGCACGGACAAGGGGTGTTTGTGCAAACTGTTTCCTGAAAGTGTCTTCATCATAGGTGAAAAGGGTCATAAGGTCAATGAATTCAGGCAGCAGCGGTTCTCCCAACAGTGTTTCCCCCTCCAGAGCTCTGGCATTATGTGGGCAGACCATCTGGCAAACATCACAACCAAAAAGCCAATCCCCGATTTCAGGCTTCAGATCATCCTGGATTTCCCCTTTATTCTCGATGGTCAGGTAGCTGATGCAGCGGTTGGCATCGATGGTTCTGTCAGGCTGGATACATTGGGTTGGGCAAGCTTTGATACACCGTCGGCAGGATTTGCACAGATCATGAGATAATGGTTTGTCTGTTGGGAGTTCAAGATCAGTCAATATCTCTGCTAAAAAGAAATAAGACCCGGCACCCTGGATCATGAGGTTACCGTTCTTTCCAATTGTTCCGATGCCTGCAGAAACGGCATAAGCCCTTTCGAGAATTGGACCTGTATCAACATAGGATTTCATGTGAAGATCTTCACTGGTGTATTCAGTGATAAAAGTTTCCAGCTCAGATAATTTTTCCCGGAGAATGTCGTGATAGTCGCGTGTGAGAGCATAAGCTGATATTCTGCCTGCACCAGGCCGGGTTTCCAATAATTCTGCCTTGGGAGGTTTGTACGGGAAAGCCAGGCAGATTATGGATTGACAACCTTCAAGAACCAGATTTGGGTCTCTTCGTTTGGCAAGTGCATCCTCCCGGGAAAGATAAGCCATATCAGCATGGTTGCCTTTTCGCACCCAATCCTGAAATACTCCCATGGATGGGTGGGGAAGGGCTTTGGTAATGCCAAAATGTGAAAAACCGAGGCATATCGCCTCGGTTTCGATTGTACTTCGTAGTGTTGCGTTAGCGTTCATAAAGGGGAATGATATTGTTAGTCCTCGGTTGTGGCTGTTACGGTTGGCGTGACGGTTATTGTAGGTGTTACGGTTGTTTCTGTTGTCGCTTCAGCAGTTGGTTCTTCTGCGCTGGGTTCAACTACATCAACAATAAAGTAGAAATCATAGAACGAATTATCTTTGTCATTGAACAGCTTCCAATTGCTTCGTTTTTCACCTGTCTCTTCAGTCGCAGTGAAACTGACGCTGATCTGGACGTTCGTGTTTGGTGGCACAGGATAGGGCAGGAAAACTTTCTCATCTTCATCCATCTGGACACCCGATGCAAACATAATATAATAGCCTGTTGTCCAGGTCGTTGTCCCGATATTCTCGATTTTCCATGTGACCGTAAATGTTTCACCAGGTGCAAAATCTGATTTATCAGGGGGGTCATTTGCCAGCCAGCGAGCCGTATCCACGCCGCCCACATTGCCAGTTGTGGCTGTAGGCGCAGGAGCTTCTTCGTCCTCGGTGGCAGTGGCTGTCACTTCTGATGTCGCGGTGATTTCCTGTGTTGGTGTTGAGGTGGCTGGCGGTATCTGTGTTTGGGTGGCAGTAGGCTGTGCTTCTGCGGTCATGGTCGCTTGCACGTTTGCGGTCTGTGCAAATCCAGTCCTTTGAGCGTCAATATCAATTTCCGGTTCTTTGTTACCGCAAGCGGTGAAGATCAGGCTGAGAATAACGATCATAATTGCCAGCGCTAGTTTTTGAATTCTTACTTTCTGCATATTCCATATTCCTTTAGGCCAATGAGTGAAAAAGTGTGTTGACCACGCATCAATTTTATGTGATGGGGGAAAAAAGTCAAGTGCAAAGGGAAATGGATAACAAAAACCGGTGATGCTGAATGCGTCACCGGTTTGTTTTGCATGTAAATTTATATTAAGGTTCGATCCTTGGGCCAAACCAGAGGGCTGTATCGTTTGCGGAGCTGCCGTTGGCGTTCACCAGTAGGATAAATTGGACATCTTTACCCGCCAGGCTGTCCAGGTCAACTTTGACTTTATTATAGGTGCTGTCTTGTTTCTCATGCCATGTGGCGAGGGTCTGTTCAGCGCCACCGTCGATCTTGTAGTTCAGCTTGAAGTTGACATCGCAATCCGAAGTTCCCGAACAGCCAACAATCGCTTTGAAGAATACACCTTCGGTGATTTGCATTTCAGGGAATGTTCCCTTGATCCAGCCATCGTTCACCGTCTGTGGGTGAACTTGAAGGCCAGGCTCGTCATCCGTGATGCCGTTTTCAAGCAAAGGATCATTGATTTTGCGAACCCAACCATTGCTGTCACCTACCGTGCCCGGGCAGGGCAGTGTTCCTGCATCGCTGGTCCAGGTCACGCCGGAAGCACAATAATTTTCCGTGAAATCATATTCGGTACCGAGTACCTCTATCTCAACCCAGAACTGCTTGGCAGCTTCACCGATACCGAATAACACGTTATCTGCATTGCGCAGCTTGAAATTTCCGCGATGTTTCCCTGCGCCAACAGGGGCAGTTAGTTCAAGTGAGATTTGCACTGATTGACCGGGGGCAACGGTGCCAGCTGTGATCGGTTTGGAAGCAGGTGCATTCATTGCATCACCACTGACGAATACAATATCAAAGTCCGCATTCCAGTTGGTGGTGCCGCTGTTCTTGAGCGTCCACACTTTCGTGAATGTCTCCCCAGGATCGAAATCCGTGCCATCTGGGATCGTCTCAGAGACAAAATCGGCTTTGTCGACATCGGTTTCTTCGGTCAGGGTCGCGGTTGCAGTCGGCGTGAGCGTTACCTCGGGGGTCAGTGTATCGGTCGGACCGGTACCACTTTCTTCCAGAGTAGCTGTAGGTGAAACCTCCTGGGTTGGCGGTTCTTCCGTTGGGGCACTTTGCGTTTGAACGAACTCGATGGTTCTTGCCACAGATGTATTAAATTGATCTACCTGAGATGTTGGAGTTGCCTTCCCTGGAAGATTGCACCCCGAAAGGCAGATGCTTATGATCAAACCTGCGGACAGCCAATATAGCCATTTTTTCATGATCCTTCTCCTTCAACCTGCTTTAACCTTGGCAGTATATCCTGATTATAAATGATTTCAAGCGATTTTGATAAACATACCCAAGGTTTTTTTACATTCCAAATAAAGACGTTTTCTGTACCATTTTGGTTCCCCTGATATGAGGGTTTATTATGAAAATAAAAACCTGGATAATAACAGTCATCCAGGTTTTATCCATAATTTGAAACAATAATTAGCTATGCTTCCTCCACATCAAGTTCTTTTCCGCGAAGTGCCTTGATATAGCGTTTAAGGCTGAACTTTTTCCCTGTGACCAATAACTGTCCCCTGAACATACCGGCAACCGCATTGATCAAGAACCAGATGGTCAGGATCATTAAACTAATGGAAAGCAAGAGCTGCCACAATGGAACCGGACCGACCGCAAGACGGGTCATGATCGTGTTCGGGGCTGTAAAGGGGATCAGGCTGAGGATGACGGGCAGGGTGGCGTTGGGTGTTTCTATGATCACGCTGATCAACAATAATGGAACCAGGATCGGGAGGATAATGATAAATGTAGCCTGTGATGCCTCCTTCATGTTAGATACCAGGGCACCCACACCAGCCATAATTGTGGCATAAACCAAATATCCAAGGATGAAGTATACGATGCCCCACAACAGGATGTCAGGTGGTAACTGCAAATTGGGGGGACTTTAAGGATGGATCCTCCCAGATTCAGCATCAATAATGCAGATCCCATCCAAACAACCATTTGAAGCAGTCCTATAAGTCCCAATCCGAGGATCTTCCCAGCCAGAAGTTCTTTAGGTTTGATTGTACTCACCAATATCTCCATCACACGGTTCTCTTTTTCTTTGGTAATGCTGTTCATTAAGAGGCTTGCTGACGTGATCATCAGGACATAGAAAAGCATCGTGACGCCATATGGAAGTAAAAAGGCTAGTGGACTGCTCATATCGCGTTCCTGGATGTCTGGTGAAATGTCAATATATTCAACCTCGATGGGGTGAAAATAGGCGTTAAAACGCACCTGATCTGCACCGAGCATGTTGAATTCTAAGCACATCATTGATGATCCAGGTCGATTCCATTGCAGTCAGAGGATTGAAATCCTCACGAATATAATTGACCGCACCGGTTTCTAGATAATCTTCCTCAATGAGGTAATAACCGATGATTTCGTCATAAGCAATTGCATTTTGGGCTGATTTGGCGTTTTTATATTCGATAAGGCTATCTTCATCAATCCATTCGGGGATTACCATGATGATATCTGCCAGGTCAATGTAACCTTCTGACCGTGGCAGGGCTTCCGTTGGTTGAAATATATTACCTCCCTCTTCTCCTTCGCTTTGGCCCCCGCCAAACAGCGAGAAGGCGCTCAGGATCAGCGCCGGCACAAGGGGAACGAGGATCAGGGTCAACAGAAACGAGCGTCGTGTAATGGTATTGATAAACTCTGTCTTCAGAACAATCCAGGTGTTTCTCATTTTTCCACACGCTTTCGTAATACATCTCCAAAGGATAATTTCTTTCCATACTGCAGCATGCCTAACCGGAAAGCCCTGCCGGCAAACCAAATCGCCAGGACTGCAAATGCGATCAGAATAGCGATATTGAGGGCGATTTGCCAAAGGGGTATGACTGTAAAGGACATGCGCATGAGGATAGTTATGGGGGCAGTGAGGGGGAAATAACTCAAGCCAACCGCAAGGGGGCTGTTCGGATTTATCATGATGCTGGAAGAAATATAGTAGGGGATCATGATCGGCAGCGAGAACATGCCCGAAAGCTGCTGGGCTTCCCGGGCATCTGTCATTGTCGCTCCGATCGCAGCCATGATTGCAGCGACCATGACGAAGGCAGGAAGCAGCACCAATAAGAGCACCAGGATGTAATTGGGTGGTAAAGAAAAATCCTGCAGTAGTGGCCAGAACTGTCCGCCAACCTTCACCCCAATCAAACCAAAGATCAACCAGATCAAAAGCTGAGTTAACCCCACTGCAATATTCCCAATGATCTTACCGGTCATCAACTGTCCATGGGTGACGGATGAGATCATGATCTCCATGGTGCGATTTTCCTTTTCGGCAACAACTGCCTGCAATAAATAGCTCCCACTGGTCATCACGACGATGACGAAAAAGAGACCTGCGATAAATGGTGTGAAAGTCAGATACCATTGATCTTCGCGCATCTCTCTGCTACCATCCAGTGAGGTTATCGTGATAATGCTGCCCTCATCAAGCCGGGTTCTTAGTTGGGGATCTATTGCTTGATAGGTTTCAAGATTTTCACGGATAACCTGCCTGAACTGGCTCTGGATATTCCATGGGGGCACTTCATGACAGATGAGTTGAATCAGATTGGATGATGGGAAGTCTTCTGGAATGATGTAATATGACTGGATCAGGTCTGTATCAAGGTCCCTTTGAGCCTCTTCCTCGCTTGTGTATGGCAGGAAATCAATGATTGGGTTGAAGATATCTCCCTTTTGAACTTCCCTGATTATGTAGATCGAGCTTACCGGAGTTGTCTACGTATCCAATGGGTGTTGTGTTGACTGTTAGGCTTGCGATGAGAAAGGCAACACCCACCAGCAATAAGATGCCTACCGGTAGGCTGAGCAAGCCGAACAGGAACCGCTTCTTAAAAACGTGCCTGGTATATTCGTATTTAATGATCTTCCAAACCTTAGACATATTCCACTCCCTGCTGGTTTTTCACAACCTGGATGAAGATTTCATTCAGTGGTGGTACTGCGATTTCAAATTCGTTCAATTCCACGCCGGCATTGATCAAATATTTAAGGATGACATTAGGTTGTGCATCAGCTTCCAGTACAAGGTGATGGCGGCCGTTCAATTTTCTGATCTCCTTTACACCGGGGATGGATGATGGCAGTGAACTGAGGGGTGTGACCAGGATGTCACGAGACGAGAAACTGTCCTGGATTTCTTTCAATGTGCCGTAGAGAATTCGCTGACCATGATCAATTAGCAGGATTCGGTCGCATAATTCTTCCACCTGGTTCATCTGGTGGGTTGACATGATGATTGCCTTTCCCTCGTCACGCATCATTTCAAGCAGGTTCTTGACCATTTCGGTATTGACGGGGTCCAGTGAAGTGAATGGTTCATCAATGATCACCAAATCCGGATCGTGTACGATTGTGGCGATAAGCTGAGCTTTTTGCTGCATCCCCTTACTGAGCTCTTTGATCTTTTTTGCCCTGGATTCAAGCAGGTCAAACCGTTTCATATAACCTTCAATTTTAGCTTTTGCTCTGCCTTCATCCATGCCTTTCAATGAAGCCAGGAAAACCAGGCAGCGTTCCAGGGGGATGTCCTGGTAAAGACCGCGTTCTTCAGGGAGATAGCCAATCTGATTCTTCTTTTTTTCACTCATTGGGCCGCCCAGGATGCTGATCTCACCACTATCGGGCTTGAAAATGTCCAGGACCATTCGAATGGTGGTGGTTTTTCCAGCACCGTTGGGGCCTAATAAGCCGAATATCTCACCCTGCATAACTTCGAAACTCAGATTGTTGACTGCCTGAACCTCGCCAAAGGACTTGGAAACGTTTGCTAAATTAATGACAGACATTGATGACCTCTCCACTCATATTATTCAATTCTATTAGCCAATCGTAGCATATTAATAAACACGCTAAGCTATATTATCTTTGGTAATGACTTAAGGATTCCTTAGTAAGTATTTATGTTTATATGGAAAATGACCTGCAGCACCAGGAAGATTTTTAAGATACCTTTTATATTCTTTTCCGACGTCTTATCCAGCCTTGAAAGATTTTGTGGGCTGTAAAAAGCAGAATCAAAGGCCACGCCCAGGTCAGGTCCGTTTCTAATGCAGAAGGACAGAGCTCCTGTGTGCTTTCAAAGGTCAGGACTGGCCACTTTTTAATTTCCTCCTGCACTTGAAGGTTATCAAGCTGCTTCACCATTTCCGGGTCGCTCATATTAGTAACCGGGCTGGTCTTGAGGAATTTGATCACGCCTTCCCATTCTTCCTGTGTCTCTGGCTTTCGAGCGACCATATTCAATGAAGATTTGTATTTATTGAGGGTAGCATGGGGATCATTCTGTAGGTTTTTATACCAATCTGGTTTGCTCCCAAACCCACTCATGACATAAACCCGGTCATCATGCTCAAAATATTCCACCGGTGTTCGATGAACCTTGCCTGTTTTTCTCCCGAAAGTTGACAGGATTAAAATATATTTTCCGAACAGCTTCCCCAGCCCAAGCCGGTAGAGCAGGATGGGCGTACGGTAAAGTTTCTTTACCATTTCGTTTCTGGGATAGGGGATGGGTTGTGGAGGCGAAAAACTTTTCTTTTCAGGCATTAATTGATCTCCTTAGGTGATTGGACAAAACGATTTATGAAAATAAATGCAAATAAAAGCTGTTCAATATACGTGGATCACACCACTGCCTGTGCTGGTGATTTTTCCTATTCTCTCAGCAGCGATATTTTTCTGCTGCATCATATCAAGCAGTTGACCAGCTTCAGATTCTGGCATGCTGATTAAGAGACCGCCCGAAGTTTGTGCGTCTGCCAGCAAGTATTTATCAACCTGTGAGATGTGATTTTCAAAGGTGACATAAGGCGTGACAAACTGAAGATTGTTCAATGTGCCGCCTGGGATAACATTCATTTCCGCAAGCTTGCGTGCCTCCGGGAGAATGGGAACCAATTTTGCTTGGATCCGGGCATCCACCTGAGATCCTGCTGTCATTTCGTGAAGATGACCCAGTAATCCAAAGCCTGTGATATCTGTACAGGCGTTGATAGAGAATTCGTCCATGATCTCTGCTGCTGATTTATTAAGCTGTGCCATGATGTGGATGGCCTTAATTTCCACAGATTTTTCAACCAGACCCTGCTTAAGCCCTGTGGCCAGGATGCCCAAACCGATGGGCTTGGTCAGGATGAGTACGTCACCCGGTTTCGCCGTGCTGTTGCGCAGGATTTTCGCCGGATGAACGAGCCCGGTGACAGACATACCATATTTCGGTTCGGTATCATCAACTGTATGCCCACCAAGAATGGAAATGCCCGCTTCTTTAGCTTTATCCAGTGCGCCACGCAGGATTTCCTCAAGCACGGATAACGGAAGGCGGTTTGATGGAAAGCCCACAATGTTCAATGCAAATATGGGCTTCGCACCCATCGCATAAATATCAGAGAGAGAGTTCGCAGCAGAGATAGCACCAAACCAGTATGGGTCATCCACGATGGGGGTGAAGAAATCCACTGTTTGAACGACAGCAAGATCCTCATTCAATTGATAGACGGCTGCATCATCGCTGGTTGATGTATCAACGAGGGCGTTGGGATCAAGAATGGGAGGAAGTGCTGCCAGTACTTTTTCAAGGGCTTGTGGCCGCAGCTTACATGCGCAGCCTAAACCATGTGTATATCGGGTCAGTTTGATTTCTCTGGGATCTTCTGATGATGTGCTGGGGATAGAACCGGATTTAGGCAGGAGTGCAAAGAGCGAGTTGGAGAGAATTTTAACAGCCCGGTCAATTTCTTCGCCAGTCGTTCCCCTTCCCACTGAAAACCGGATGGTTCCCATGGCATAATCAACAGGGACTTTCATGGCTTCCAGGACATAGGACAGGTCGATCTCGTCCGAGTGGCAGGCTGCACCGGCGGAAGCCGCCACCTGGTCACCAATCTCAGCGAGCAGCGTGTTTGCTTCAATCTGGTAAAAAGCCAGGCTGAGCGTGTTGGAAAGACGTAGTTCAGGGTGTCCATTAAGCAGGAAACTGCCTTCAGGAAGGTCAGATTTCAACTCGTCGTATAAGCGATCTCTCATCTTCTTGAAGTGGGATATGTTCTTCTCAAGGTCTCGTGCAGCAATTTGACAGGCTTTCCCCAACCCAACGATTTCAAGGACATTTTCTGTTCCCGGACGGCGGTTAGCTTCATGAGCGGCACCATGCATCAATTTGCCTAACGGGATCCCTGTTTTCACATACAAAGCGCCAACACCTTTAGGGGCATACAGCTTATGGCCTGCAATGGACAGCATGTCCACGCCTAACTCCCGTACATCAACAGGCAGCTTCCCGAGCGTTTGAGCAGCGTCAGTGTGAAAGATGGCACCTGCCTTGTGGGTGATATCTACTAAATTACGGATGGGCTGGATGGTGCCGACCTCATTGTTGGCGTGCATGATGCTGACCAGGATGGTGCTTGGCATCAGGGCTTGTTCAAGATCATCAGGATTAACCAGGCCGAATTGATCAACCGGTAAATATATGACCATAAATCCCTGTGTTTCCAGGAAATGGCAGACCTCCAAAACAGCAGGATGCTCAACCTGGCTGGTGATGATGTGATTCCCTTTGTGTCTGTTCGCCTGTGCAAATCCCCGGATAGCTGTGTTGTTGCTTTCAGTGCCGCCGCTGGTGAAAAAGACTTCGGATTGTTGGCAGTTGATCGAAGCGGCTACCAGATTTCGGGCGTTTTCTACGGCCAGCTTGGCTTCAATCCCGAAGGGATGGCTGCTGGATGGGTTGCCAAAAGCACCATAGAGGTATGGGACCATTGCATCTGCCACCTCTTTTGCGATGGGTGTGGTGGCGTTGTAGTCAAGATAGATGGGTTTGGATTGTGACATAGGAACCTTCTTTTTTTGGTTGATATCCATAATTATACTAAGTCACAAACCGTCATTCGATATCAATATTGAATATATGTACAAATAGCCAATCCAAGTAATAGAAAGATATTAAAAGCCAGATGATATAATCGGAGGAAGCACTTAGATTAATGTTCAATGATAAGGAGACAACCCATGTCCATGACTTCACGAGAGAGAGTGCAGGCTGTTCTGAACCATGAAAAACCTGACCGAGTGCCCATTATTCTGGGTGTCAGCAATGCCACCGGGATCAAGATGAAACCTTACCAGGGAATCAAGAAAATCCTGGGTATTGATGCGCCTGATGATTACATCTATGATTGGCCTGAACTTGGCACAGCGAAAATTGATGAACAGACCATGCAGCGTCTGCACAGTGATGTGCGTGGTGTGCTGGACCGATTCCCAAAGCAGGTTCAGGAGCGCAACCAGAACCGGGAACCCGGATCGACCTGCATTGATGATTGGGGCGGCGGTCAGGTGGAGATCGAACCCAGCGTCTGGTTCCCAGGCTACCATCCACTGGCAGATGCCACCACTATTGAGGAGCTTGACACTTACGCTGGATGGCCGGACATGGATGACCCTTATCGAGTAGCGCATGTGTATGAAGCAGCTGCAAAACTCGCTGAGGAGAACCAGTACGCTATTATGGCAACACCCTGGTTGATGTTCCCATTTGAGAGGGCTTTTGAAATGCAGGGGATGGATAAGTTCCTGATGAACATGGCCTTGTATCCGGATTTCGCTGAAGCGCTCCTAAGACGAAACCTGGCATACTGCAAGCAGCTTATGGGGCATTTCCTTGAAGCGATCGGAGAGAATATTGACATTATCAAGATAGGGGATGACCTGGGCAGCCAGGACCGATTGATGATCTCACCAAAAATGTACCGGCAGATGCTAAAGCCGCTTCACGCAGAATTGATCGAGTTCATCAAAGCCCGAACCAATGCGAAAGTTTTCTTTCATACGGATGGTGATGTGTTCAACCTGGTTGAGGATTTCATTGAGATCGGTGCGGATGTCCTGAACCCCATTCAAACCTCAGCAGGGAAAATGTCAGACCTTCGCGGGTTGAAAGAAAAATATGGCGATAGGTTGGTGTTCTGCGGGGCAATTGACACACAATATATCCTCCCTTCAGGGACGCCTGAGGAAGTCCGGGATGAGGTGAAACGGGTTATCGGTATATTGGGTGAAGGGGGCGGATACATGGTTGCATCGGTTCACACAATCATGAATGAAGTGCCACCTGAAAATATCCTGGCGATGGTTGATGCGGTCATGGAATATGGAAGTTATTGATACACACTTGAAAGAAAAAAGAACAGGAGGTCTTTTAAGGTAGCCCCTTACCCCTCATCCGTCACGCTTTCAGCGTGCCACCTTCCCCTCAGGGGAAGGCTTTTTATGTTGATGATATTAATTTGGCTTCCCTTGGGGAAGCTGTCAGCCAGGGGCTGACTGCCTGCCCTGAGGAGGTACGACGTGAGGGATGAGGGTTTCTTTTTTTATACCGATTCTTTATCGTATGGTACACCGGCAGCGGCAGGACCACGGCTGCGGCCAACCACACCTGCCAAAACAACGATTGTCAAAACGTAGGGCACCATTTGCATGATATCCGATGGGATAGGAACTCTCAGTAATTCCAGGTTGGTAGCCAGGGTTTCAGCAAATCCAAATAAGAATCCTGCGCCTAAAGCACCCACCGGTGTCCAGTTACCAAAGATCATGGCTGCCAGGCCAATGAAACCACGGCCTGCCGTCATGGATTGGTTGAAATACCCGGCCGAACCCAATGAGAAGTAGGATCCGGCGAAACCTGCTAACAACCCGCTCAATACCACAGCAACATAACGAATACGTAAGACATTGATCCCCAGCGTATCTGCAGCTTTGGGATGCTCTCCAACAGACCTTAATCGCAAACCCCATTTTGTGAAGAATAAAGCAATGGTCAAGACAAACACCAGGATATACATGGTATAGACGTAAGGATTATGGTTGAAGAAAATCGGCCCGATGTAGGGGATTTTTGAAAGCAGGGGAATGCCTGCTGGCATGAAGATGCCGGATTCATTGAGCCACTGCCACTCTCTTTCCTGCAATATTTTTGTCACGATATATGATGTCAAACCAATGGTGAAGATATTGATGATCGTTCCGGAGATGATCTGGTCAACCTTATATTTAATAGACAGGATGCCGTGGACAATCGAGATCAACCCGCCGGCCAATGTTGCAGCAATGGCACCAGCCCAAAGCCCAGCTACGCTGCCAACCATTGCACCAACCAGAGCGCCGGTGATCATCATGCCCTCAATAGCGATATTAACCACACCTGCACGCTCACTCAGGATGCCTGATAGCGCACCCAAAACGATGGGTATACTGCGCATGAGCATGATCCTCAACATACCGCCCACATTAATGGACCTACCGCTGGCACCCCAGGCAAGGAAGCTGGTTGTAAGCATGAGCCCAACCAGGACCAAAACGAGATTAGTATATTTCCCAAAACCTTTGAAATATTGAAAAACCCCGCAGCCCAGGCATAAAACTGCCAGGATATTGATCACCAGCAGGCTGTTAAATTTCAAGTCAGGGGATGTCACTGTTGACCCACCCGGGGTCATGACGAACAGGGTGTCCATATCAGAGGAGGTCGTCCTCGCCAGGACAAACCAGATGAAAGCAGCAATGGCAAGAAAAAGGATGCCCATAACGCGCTGTCTGGTTTTTTCTTTTTCAGCCCTGCGGAATATCTTTTTCTTAATCTTAGTTGATGTTTCCATTAGACTTTATCTCCTGTACCGGAAATGATGGATGTGGATTCACCTGGTTTGGGTTCCTTCAGTCGATATATCGTACGGATAATGGCTGGCGCGGCGATGAAGAAGAGGATGAATGCCTGTAAGATAGAGATGATATCAATCGGGATTCCTGTATTGATTTGCATCACGCGGGAACCCTGGCGCATAAACCCAAATAGCATTGAGGTGATAATGACGACCAAAGGATGGTTCTTTGCCAGGAGCGATATGGCGATCGCATCCCAGCCATACCCGGTAGTGAGTGATTGGACAGCCCTAAAATTAACCCCGAGCATCTCCACAGCTCCAGCCAAACCTGCAAGAGCGCCTGAGAATGTCAGCGCAAGAATGGTGATCATGGATGAGTTAATACCTGCATACCGGGAGGCATTCGGGTTCAGTCCAACATTTCGGAACTCAAATCCCCATGTTGTTTTATAAAGGACATACCATGCGATGACAGCTACTGCAATCGCGATGATAAATCCTATGTGCAGACGGAGCGGATCCTCAAAAAACCTGAACAGGCGGGCACTCTCTTCAATGAAGGGTGTCTTAAAGGATTCATTGGGATCCTGGAATGGCCCGGTGATCAGATATTGGGAGAGGCTGAACGAAATATAGTTCATCATAATGGTTGTGATCACCTCATGTGACCCTGTCTTTGCTTTTAATAAGCCGGGGATGAAACCCCACAGTGCACCAGCGAGGACCCCAATGAGTAAAGCCAGGGGAACATGAATGATTGGCGGGAGTCCTTTAAACGTCCAACCTGCCCACCCAGCCATGATGGAACCCATAAATAATTGACCTTCACCACCCATATTCAGGACACCAGCCTGGAAACCCAGGGCAATCGCAACGCCAGTGATCAAGTAGGGGGTTGTCACTACCAGGCTTTCTAAAAATGGTTTATAAGCACTTTTAATCTGGGCGATGTCACCACTGCCGAGAGAGGTAATCATCTTTTTCGGGCTACCAAATGATCCAAGGAATAGTGAGGAGTAAGTTTTCCAGATGAATTTCAGCGACTCAGTGATCCCCGTTAGAAATGATTCACCAAAGGCTTCATAGATCTCTTTTGTCGTCGCGCACGCGATAATCCCACCTAAAATCAGCCCAGTTAAGACGGCCAGAATGATGATGGTTAATGAGGATTTCGAAATCTCCTCATAAAATATTTTGAAAAAATTCTTTTTCTCGGAGGCTTTTTTATCTTCCATTATCTTTTCCTATGTGACAATCTCGTGAACTCGTCGGGGTTTTCGCTTCTCAGTGTCGATCTCAGCTTCTATGCCAGCCATGAGCAGGCCAACTTCTTCCTTCGTGACGATTTCTGGATCCACAATGGCGTTGATCTTGCCACGATACATGACTGCGATCCGGTCTGACAATTGCATTACCTCATCCAGCTCGGTGGAGACGAGAAGGATCGCACAGCCATCATCACGTTTTTCAATAAGGCGGCGGTGGATGTATTCGATAGAACCAACATCCAACCCTCTTGTTGGCTGCGAGGCGATCAATAATTTGATTGGCCTGGAAAACTCCCGTGCTACGATCACTTTTTGCTGATTTCCACCTGAAAGACCGCTAACTGCAGTTTCAGCACTGGGGGTTCGGATGTCAAAATCTTGTATCAGCTTCTCAGCATTTTGATGAATTTTGTCGGGCTGCATGATAACACCTTTGGCAAAGGGGGCCTGGTAATAGGTGTTGAGCACAAGATTGTCCTGGACAGGAATTTGCAGCACCAGACCATCTTTCTGACGGTCTTCCGGGATATGAGCCACACCCAATTCAGTGATCGTTCGTGGGTCGCTATTTGTTGTTTCTGTGCCAAGGACGCTGATTGTGCCAAGTTGTGCTTTCATCAAACCGGTCAGGCATCTTACTAATTCGGTTTGTCCATTTCCCTGAACACCGGCGATACCCAGGATCTCACCAGCTTTGACATCAAAAGAGATATCATCCACCTCAATTATCTTATTTTTATTGACGACGGTAAGATTTTCTACTTCCAAAACGGGACCAGCGGGTTCGGCTAATTCCTTTTCAACTTTTAATTCCACAGGACGGCCGACCATCATCGCTGCCAGTTTTTCGGGGTCCGCCTTCTCGGGAGTTGCCTCACCGACGACCTTCCCACCACGAATAACGACGATGCGATCTGCACATTCCATCACCTCCTGCAATTTATGTGTGATGAAAATGATGGATTTTCCCTGATCAATAAGCGTGCGCATGATCTTAAACAGCTCATCCACCTCCTGTGGTGTGAGTACCGCAGAGGGTTCGTCCATGATCAGGATCTCAGCTTCGTGAAACAGGATTTTTATCACTTCAACACGCTGCTGTAGGCCTATCGGAAGGTCTTCGATAAGTGCATCCGGTTCGATACGCATATTGTATTTTTCGGAGATGTCCAGTACCTGTTTTGCAGCTTTAGCTTTGTCTAAAAAAACACCGTTCTTTACATATTCATTGCCAAGCATGACATTCTCAGTCACGTCAAATACCGGGATCAACATGAAATGCTGGTGAACCATCCCAATACCTGCATGGATGGCGTCGGTCGGATTATTTATGTCAAATTTTTCCCCATTGATAAGAATTTCACCTTCATCCTGAGAATATAACCCGTAAAGGATATTCATAAGTGTTGATTTCCCAGCGCCGTTTTCCCCCAGAAGGGCGAGGATCTCCCCCTTATAAAGTTGCAGGTCAATGTGGTCGTTTGCCAGGACACCCGGAAAACGTTTCGTGATACCTCGAAGCTCAAGGATCGGTTCCATATTCGCCTCACATCCTATATGAAGAATTAATAATGGATTGAATTATATCAGATATTAAAAAAACAGAGCCAATTTATTGGCTCTGTTTTTCTTGTCTTATGATACTTTGAGATTACTGTGAGCGATAGGCTGAATAGAATTCATCTGAAGCGCCGGTGATTTCGCCAGAGGCGATTTTTTCGGCCAGTGCTTCAACTTCAGCGACCAGATCTGCTGGAATATCAATGGCTTCGTTGAGTTCCAGTGATGTACCGCCGTTGGCCAGGGTCAGGATGTAGTCTTTGCCTCCTGCGAATGAGCCGTCGGTCTCCAGTCCTTTCATGACCTCGTGGACCGCAACGTGCATGTTCTTCAGCGCACTACCTAAGATTTGATCAGCATACTGGGGATTGGTGAGAGTCCAGTCCTGGTCCATCCCGAAGATATAACCGTAGCCACGTTCCTGCATAGCTGCAGCGGCAGCAGTGCTGACGTTACCGCAAACACCGTAGATGATGTCAGCGCCGTTATCCATCTGTGTTTCAGAAATGGCACGGCCTTTATCTGTATCATCCCAGGAAGCAATATTGGCTGCGTTTTCCATATCCGCTGGATCGTATCCGAGAACTTCAACTTCGGTTCCGTGAACTTTGTTGTATTCCATCGCGCCCATATAGAAGCCGTCCATGAAGGAATAAACAACAGGACCGGGGAAACCTGTCCAGGTGCCTAACACGCCTGTTTCCGTAATCCCAGCAGCCAGATAGCCAGCCAGGAAGGAACTTTGTTCCATGTAGGCATCGATGCCGATGAAGTTGTCTTTACCAAATCCGGCTAGGTCAACACCAATAAACTTGGTGTCTGGATTCGCGTCAACTGCTGCGGCGCAGGCATCGCCCATCATGAAGCCAACGCAGATCACAACATCTGACTCTGCATCGATACAAGCTTGCAGGTTCGGAGCGTAATCGTCAGCGCTCTTGGATTCAATATAGGTAATTTCGGAACCGAATTCAGCTTCGGCCATCTCCAGACCCTTCCAAACTGCATCGTTGAAGGATCGGTCGCCAATTCCTGCACTGTCGGTCACCAGGCAGGCTTTTTTGGGATCTGCTGCTGGTTCAGCTTCTTCAACTACTTCTTCAGCTGGCTCATCAGCAGGTTCCGCCGTTGGGGCGCAGGCTGCAAAAATCATGCTGCCAATCATCAGGACGGAAAGGATCAATAGAATTTTCTTGGACATACGGTTACTCCTCCTTAAGGAATCATGGGTTATTATTTGGTTGTCAGGCAACCATTTCATTAAGTATAACGGATAAATTTTTCAATACAAGGGTATTGTTAATATTGTTAACATAGTTTTCACGCATGTTCATCTGGTACCGTTTTTACTTCTCCGCGTTTGACGCCGATCATCATCAGGAAGGCAAGCAAGAAGAAAAATGGGGCGATGATCATCATCAAACGGTAATCGTTGTTTGCGAATTGGATCGTCCAACCAAAGAGGACTGGCCCTAAGGTGGCTGCCAATTGTGAGAAGAAGTAATAGAGCCCCGTGTAAGTACCGATATGCTCATCGTCGGTCATGTCCACCACCATCGGCAGCGAGTTGACATTGATCATCGCCCATCCAATCCCTGCAACCATCAAAATGATCGAGAGGACATAAAATCCTGAGCCCATTAATGAAGCGAACCGGGTGGTCAGAACACCAGCAGGAACCACATACATGAGAATAACACAGGCGACCATGACAACGATGCCGATCATGATGGTAACCTTCCGTTTGATCTTGCTTGCCAGGATTCCAGCAGGAACAGCCATCAGCATAAAGATCAAACCGATATATGAAATTTGAAAAGCACTGTCGCCGCCATCTAACCCAAGATGATTGACTCCATACAAGGTGAAGAAAGTATCGAGTGAATTGTAGGCAATGAACCAGAACAGGATCGCGAGCAGAATGAACATCGGACTTTTGTCTTTTTGAGTGAAGACATTCGTGAGATTCTTAAGAACCGTATTTTCCATCTTGGTGTCTTCACCTTTGGCTGCCAGATGCAGCTTAGAAGAAATGTATTCTTTCGGCTCCTTAATAAAGATCAATACCAGAATACCAGCAATAACCACCAATCCACCTCCGAGGAAGAAGGGATAACTTGGATTTATCCGGTACAGTGGACCACCGATCAGAGTTGCCAGTACAGTTCCTAATCCACCCATCAAGTTGATGACACCATTTGCCTGTGATCGATGCTTAGAAGGGGTAATGTCTGGCATGAGAGCCACAACAGGTGTTCGCCAAAAAGCCATCGCAAGTAACAGAGTGATGCAGCTCAAGATGAACAATGGTAGAACATGAGCATAAGGGATGAGGCCAAACATAGCTGCCGCCAACGGCGCGCCCACGACAATGAATGGCAGGCGGCGGCCTATTTTTGAACGTAGGCGATCAGAAAAAACACCCAGAGGGGGTTGAATGATCAGGGCAGCGATGTTGTCCAGGACCATGATAACAGCAATAAAACCGGCCTGAAGGCCAAAGCGCTCATCCAGGATCAAGGGGACAAAGGCATTATAGACTGACCAAATCACGCTGACACCAAAAAAGCCAAAGCCCAGCAAAAAGGTCTTTAAATAATTAAGCCGTTTAGATTCCATTTTTTTCTCCATTAATTAATATGATTTGAGTGAGTGGATAGTTTTGGATCAAAGCCAAGTTCCTCTAAAAAAGCCAGGTCTTCCTGGCTTAAATCTGCATGGGTGAGTAAATCAGGTCGATGTTCGAAGGTGCGCTGAAGCGCTTTTTGTCTGCGCCACTTGTCAATGGCTGCATGGTTGCCGGACAGGAGTATATCAGGCACTTTCCAACCGCGAAATTCCGGTGGGCGGGTGAAATGGGGATATTCAAGCAGTCCGGAAGCATGAGAATCGTTAGCTGGAGCCTTGGGATCACCAAGAACCCCAGGCAGGAGCCGCGCGATGGCATCGACCAGGATCAATGCCGGGAGTTCTCCGCCCGTCAGGACATAATCACCGATTGAAATGGAATCAGTCACCAGGTGTTCGCGAATACGTTCATCCACACTTTCATAACGTCCGCAAATTAACGCCAGGTGCGGATACTCAACAAGCTCAAAAGCAATTTTCTGGGTGAATTTTCGACCTTGAGGGGAAAGCAGGATTAAAGGGCATTGGGGGGGTGTTCCAAGGACGGATTCAACTCCAGCGAAAAGGGGTTCGGGCTTCATGACCATCCCCCCGCCACCGCCGTAGGGGGTGTCATCGGTTGTGTGGTGTTTGTCGACTGCCCAGTTGCGAATGTTGTGGGAATGGATTTCCAGGGTGCCTGTTTCCTGGGCGCGCTTCAGGATGCTGGTGACAAGATAGGGTTCAAATACTTCAGGGAATAAGGAGAAAATGTCAAACCGCATATGGGCTTTCCTAAACATCACTATTCTTCAACCCGATTTTCCTGGTAGAAGGCATTTCCAGATCACTACCTTTTGCCATGACCGAATGCGTCCTGATAATCTTCAATGGCAGCAGAAACGATTTTCTTTGCTTTATTAGGACCTACCACACCGAGGATCTTGATGTCTGGTTCTTTCCCTCCAACCATTTTGTACGTTCGAAAGTAATGCTGCTGGCGTTCCACAATGACTTCAGGCAGGTCTTCGATATCACGGATATCGCCATATATATGGTCGTTTTCAAGAACAGCAATGATCTTGTCATCTGCCTCATCATTGTCCCGTAGTTGAATGGCTCCCACGACGATAGCATTGCAAAATATTTCAGCGCGATTGATTGGCCTTTCACTGACGACGCAGATATCCAGGGGGTCCCCATCACCTGCTTTCGCATTTTTAGAAAGGTCCTGCACACGTTCTCCACAAAAGGTCCGGGGAATAAAACCATACAGCGTTGGCGTCAGGGAGGTGGTTCTCTGAGGACGGTCCACATAAAGATAGCCAGTCTCCTTGTCAACCTCATATTTTATGCGATCAAATGATGTCATTTCAATATACGCGTAAACGAGGTCGGGAGGATTAGGTCCAACTTCCAATCCGTGCCAGGGGTGTGGCCGCCAGCGATAAAAGGGTGCGGGAAATTTTTTAGATTTCTTCATCTTCAATCCTTCCTTTCCTGTTCAATACTGCAATCAAATCCCATGTCAATCAGGAAACCTCAGAAAATGAGGGTCATCCAGATTATTATTGTCAATGAGGATATCTGCTTTGTCAAGCGGGTTTGCCTCCCGGCGATAAAGACGCTGGCCCGGCACATATCGTTTAAGATAACGGCGTGCAGCTTCTTCCTGGCTGCCAATCAGATCGGCGTCGCGTGCGATGCCTCGGGGCATGCTGTTGGCAAAGTCAATGACCAGATAGATGGTCAGATCCCAATAGGGAAGCATTTTAGGCCTCAGCAAGAAGATACCATCCATGATTAGGATGGCATTGTCCTTCGCGGTCAAAGAAGGGGAGGCAATGGGTTGATTGTTAACCACATCAAACACAGCGGTTCGATATTTCCGATCGCCATTCAGGCTTAACGGTTGCAAAAGCTCCTTGATCAGCGCTTTGTAATTATAGGAATCATAATAAAACCCTTCTATAGAGAGACTCCCTTTTTTATAACGAATGGACTTGGGATTGTGAAAACCATCTGCACTTGCTCGTATGATCTGACGATTTTCTCCTTCCAATCTTTTAATTAATTCATCGGCAAAGAAAGTCTTTCCCGACGCATCAACACCGTCAATTGCCAATCTGATTGGGCTTGAGGAAGGTAGAGCAAGAACGATTTTTGATACCTGGTTGATCATTAAGCTGCGTTTCATATGATTAATTATAGTCATTCTTTTCGAGTTGAATTGGAAGTATTATATACATAAGCAAAAATCCTGTAACGATAAAGGCGAGATTTATGTTTGAAAATGAAATATCTGATACGCAAGATTTCCCGGTCATGATTGACGATCCGAATAATTATTTAAACCGGGAATTATCCATGTTGAAATTCCAAAGGCGGGTATTGTTTGAAGCGAAGAATACAGCCAATCCCTTGCTGGAAAGAGTCCGTTTCCTGGGGATACTGGGATCGAATATGGATGAGTTTTTCATGGTTCGTGTAGGTGGGTTGGCATTGGGAACAGGTGGTGAAAAGGGGCGGTTTTATTATGAAAACATGCGGCACGATGAACAACTCAAGGAAATTCGGAAAGAAGCCCACAAAATACTTCGTGATGCCCAAGATTATTTTAAAGAAACACTCAGACCTGAACTGACTGAAGAAGGTATTGAGATATTTCATTACGCGGACCTCAAAAAATCTCAAAAATCCCGCGTCGACGCGTATTATAAAGAAGTTATCTTCCCCGTTCTCACACCATTAGCTTTTGATCCAGGTCATCCTTTCCCGCATATATCGAACTTAAGCTACAACCTGGCCATCCTGGTTGAGGATAAATATGGTATTCGTCATTTCGCACGCCTTAAAGTGCCCGGATCCTTGCCCTATTTATTGCCGGTACATAAGGCAGCCTATAATTCCTCCCCGAGGGCAAAACGGGCAAAAAAGTTTGATTTTGTCTGGATCAGTGATGTGATCATGGCCAATCTTTCAGAACTGTTCCCCGGAATGAATGTGATTGAAGCACATCCTTTTTATGTTGTGCGGAACGCCGAGGTTGAACTGGGGGGATTGGAAGTGATGGACCTTTTGGAGGTGATGGAAGAGAGTGTGCGGCGCCGGCGGTTTGGTTCTGTTGTTCAGCTAATGGTGGGGAAAGCGATGCCTGACCATATCCTGAAGATCCTGGTTGACAATCTCGATATCGACCCACAATTCATATACACTTATGTTGATCCGGTCATCTTGCGTTATCTGTCACAAATTTCCCAAATTGATCGGCCGGATCTGAAATTTGGAAAATTTTCTCCTGTAATCCCATCAGATCTTCAATTGGATCATGACGCTGGCCCCGGGCAATTTTTCTCGGTGATCAGGAAGAAAGATATCATGCTGCACCACCCTTATGATTCTTTTGACCCGGTTGTTGATTTTTTGCATCAGGCAGCTATCGACCCGAATGTGTTGGCCATCAAACAGACCCTGTATCGCGTCGGCAGGAATTCGCCGGTTGTCAGAGAACTGCTGCAGGCCAGGCGGGATTATGGGAAGCAGGTTGCTGTCCTGGTGGAGCTAAAAGCCAGGTTTGATGAAGAAAGCAATATCGAATGGGCGAAACTGCTTGAGCAGGAAGGTGTTCACGTGACATATGGATTGATGGGGTTGAAAACACATTCCAAGATTGCACTTGTCGTTCGGAAAGAGGGTGAACATATCAGGCGATATGTGCACATGGCGACCGGGAATTACAATCACATCACCGCCCAACTTTATGAGGATATTGGCATGATCACCTGTGATGATGACATAGGTGCAGATGCCACAGACTTGTTCAATTACCTGACGGGATACTCATCAAAGGACAAATATCGAAAATTACTACTCGCCCCACTGCAGCTAAGGAAGAAATTCAGGGATTTGATCAATCAGGAAATCAAACACCAGGAAAAGCACCAGGATGGACGGATCATATTGAAAATGAACGCTTTGGTGGATGAAGAGATGATCCGCCTTTTATATCAGGCTTCCCAGGCCGGTGTGATGATAGATTTGATCATCCGGGGAATCTGCTGCTTGCGTCCAGGTGTCGAGGGACTAAGCGAAAATATCCGGGTGTTCAGTGTATTGGGACGCTTCCTGGAACACAGCAGGATCTATTATTTTAAAAATCGCGGTGAGGAGATCGTTTTGATGGGCAGTGCGGACCTCATGCCCAGGAACCTAAATCAGCGTGTGGAAGTGCTATTCCCGGTTGAGAATAAGAAAATGATCCGGCATATCAGGGAGGATATCCTCGAAGTTTATCTGAGGGAGGATATCAAAGGATGGCTGATGCAGCCGGACGGCGCTTATCAACGGGTTGAAGCAGAAGAGAAGGGTGAATTGATTGATATCCAGCGCTGGTTCTTAAAATCAAGATAAATACTGGGGGATGATTAAGTAATAACCGTCCCCAGGCATAAGCAGGGGGACGGTTATTGATCGATTATTATCATTTCCTATTATGGTAAGTTTTCGATGATAGACCAGTCAAATTGATTTGCCCAATCCATATTTTCAAAGAGGGTGAATCCAGACGATATAAGCACGACAATGCCTACGCAAACGCACAAACAAACCACAACCAGCACAATGATAACAATGACCCACCATTTAAGGCCACTCTTCTTCTTTTCCTCCTTAACGGGCGGTTTCGGTGCAGGTGTTTGTTTAGGTTTTTCTTCCTTTGCCTCTTCTTTGATCCTCGTTGGCTCTAATGGTTCGGATCCCCATCGGTCCCCATCATCTACAACAGATTTATCAGCCGTAGACGATCCCCAGCGATCGGCAGGTTCTGGTGCTAATTCGGGTACTTTAGGGGCTTCTTCTGGTTTGCTCCATTCTTCAGCGGAGGCATCCATGAATTCATCTAAACTATCATCTTCTGGAATGTGTCCCATTATTTTCTCCTTTAATATTTATCTCAGGTCTATAAAGTCAAGTATACCAAAGATTTCAGATGGTTCATGTGGGAAATATTGAAGATAGGTTTCCATTTTGAGTTAAATCATTTTGGATACATGTGAAGATCCTTTGAGAAATCATAACGGATAACTATCCCTGGCTTGCAAACCTTGAAATGAAGATAGAATTAACTTATCTCAAAAAACCAGGAAACAATGATGTTGAAATATCGTGAAATTGGAGCGAAAGGCATATTAAATCATATCCGTGGGGAGGATGATTGGTTTGGCCTTTCCTATAATATCAACCTTTACAGAGGGTGCGAACACCAATGCATCTATTGTGATACGCGCAGTACATGCTACCAGGTTGAGAACTTCAATGAGGAAGTCCTGATCAAAGTTAATGCCATTCCCCTATTGGTAGATGCTCTGCCGCGAAAACGGAAGGTGGGTATGATCGGTTTTGGTTCGATGAACGATCCATACACCTACGCGGAGAAACAATACCAGCTTACTTCAGAAGCGCTGGCGGTGGTTGCAAAGTACCGCTTCCCGGTTCATATGATCACCAAGTCAGATATGGTCTTGAAAGACCTGGATGTGCTGAAACGGATCAACCAGGTGAAAGCAAGGGTGAGTTTTTCGATCACAACAACAGATGACCAATTGGCTAAGATACTGGAGCCGGGTGCGCCTTCACCCAGCCGCAGACTGCAGGCGATGAAGGAGTTAGCTGAAAACGGGATTGAAACAGGGATTGTGATGATGCCCATCCTGCCGTTTATTGAGGATACCCCGGAGAATATTGCAAGTATTGTAAAGGCAGCGGCTGATTATGGGGCAGATTATGTCATCCCTGCGCTTGGTTTATCGCTTCGCGAAGGGTCGCGTGAGTATTATTACAACAAGCTGGACATACACTTCCCGGGTCTTCGACAGAAGTATGAAACGACTTACGGCAGCAGCTATCACTGTCCAGCCCAAGGTCAAAGAGAATTAGCGAAATTGTTTTACGAGCTTTGTGAATCATATAACTTGGCTACTCTCGTGTCATCCTATCCCCCAAAATCTGAATATAAGCAGTTGACTCTGTTTAATCCTTCTTCAGAGCATCACTTTTATTAAAACCTATATCCCGGGGATTTTCGAAAATCCCCGGGATTTTTTATCATAAATTCCCGGATTTTTTCCTTGCCATATCTACATACGATCCAGTTCTTCCGGATCTAACTCAATACCTACATTTTTACCTTTTATGAAGCTGTCATAGATTCGTTTTATAGATTCGACAACCTTTCCGAAGATCGATAATCCCAGGAGCACTCTAAGAATTGTGTTCAGTGTTTGATTCAATCCCTGGGCGGTGGTTTCTAAGCCAAAATTCAAGGTTTGTAAAGCTGAAGGGTTGATGGTGATAATGGCAGGACCTTTCAGGATTGCGTAGGCTACAGCAATTTTGAAGACATTGATGAGGACTTTAGCAATTGCAGAAATATTGTCCCAATACCCTTTTCGGATCAAGTACAAATTCAATCCGATATCCAGTATGCAATATGCTGTGATCCACGGGATATATCTTAAGAAATTCGCATTCAAGACCGGAATTGAGACCCACCCTGAAGCATTCAGGACATGGATTCCAATGTATTCAAAAAAGAAATTAAGGAGGGCAATAAAAATCAGCGTCAGGGTAATTTCAAAAGCCAATCCAGTGATATTAATTTGTTCTTTATCTTCATGTTTGAACAGATCACCGGGCTTCCAATCTTCTTTAATGACTTCCTTCCACTCCTCTGGTGCCGTTCTCTCAATCCCAGCAAAAGACAGCGTAACAGCGCCAAACGCTGTAAATAAGCTGGAGAATAACCCGCCAATAACTTCCAGGATTGTTTCAAACACGTTTGAATCAAGCCCTGTTTGGTTTATCAAGGATACGATTACACCGAGGATATTCAAGCCGGTCACCACGATCAGCACGATTTTGAGCACCTGTAAAAAAATTGGAAACAGCTTTGGACCAATCAAGTAGTTCCGTTTGATATACTGTTGAGCTACCTTTCTTGGAGACCCAAAAGTTTTCAGTAATTCCTTGATGGTTTCTTCATCTGGTTCCTGGCCTGGGTTTTGATCTTCGAGCATATCCATGATTGTGGAGCTGATCTCTTGTAAGATATCGTCCCGGTTCTTGAGTGGTAAATGGCTTCTGACTTCTTCAAGATACAAGTTTAGCAATTTCATTTTTCGTTCTCCTTTTCCAATAATTCATCAACTGTTAATTTAATTCGTGACCATTCATTGATCATCTCCTGCAGAACCGTCTCACCCGTACTGTTCAACTGGTAATATCGGCGGGGGCGAGAAGTATCGACCCGCCAGTTGCTGTCGAGGAGAGATTGCTCTTCCAATCGCCGCAGAAGGGGATACAGTGTTCCCTGTTCGATCTGCATGCCTTGTTCTTCAAGACGTTTCATAAGGGAGTAGCCGTATTGTTCCTCATGCAGCTGGCTCAGGACCGCCAAAATGATCACGCCCCGGCGGAGTTCTTGTAAGAGATTTTGTGTTTGGGTAGCTTTGTCTATCATCATATATTACCTTTCATAATTGTAAACACTGTATAATTGTATATACTATACTGTATATCTAATAGTATGTCAAGAAATTTTAAGGTTTGGATTTGCAGGATGATTTTATATAAGGTCAACAGAGGATTTTGATGTTAAAATGCAGGTATGAGAAATAAAATCGTTTTTGGCGACAATCTGTCATTTCTGTCATCCATGGAAGATGAGTGTGTGGATTTGATCTATATTGATCCCCCATTCAATACAGGAAAGAGTCAATCACGTAAACAGATTTCAGTTGAGAGAAATCAGGAGGGGGACAGAGTTGGGTTTGGTGACAACAGGTATCAAACAACGGTTATTGGTGAACGCGCGTACCGGGATTACTTTGATGATTACCTGGGATTCCTGGAACCCCGGATATTGGAAGCGTACCGCGTGCTGAAACCGACAGGCAGCTTCTACTTTCATATAGACTACAGGGAAGTGCATTATTGCAAGATTCTGCTGGATGAGATCTTTGGTCGGAAAACTTTTCTAAATGAGATCATCTGGGCATATGATTTTGGGGGACGCTCAAAACGACGCTGGCCTGCGAAACATGATAATATCCTCCTGTATGTTAAAGACATTAAGTCCTACACTTTCAATAGAGATGCAGTTGACCGTATTCCTTATATGGCTCCCGGGCTGGTGGGTGAAGAGAAAGCTCAACGCGGAAAATTCCCCACAGATACCTGGTGGCATACGATCGTGGGTACAAACAGCAAGGAAAAGACCGGCTATCCTACTCAAAAGCCGGTTGGCATTCTAAGGCGGATCATCTCCGCTTCATCAAATCCCGGAGAGACTGTGATGGATTTCTTTGCTGGCAGCGGGACAGTTGGAGAGGTGTGTCTTGACCTGGAACGTCAATTTATTTTAGTCGACAATAATCCCCAGGCGATTGAAGTCATGCACAAACGTTTTGAAGGGGAACCATCGATAGACTGGGTTGAAGGATAATGAGCAAGGACTTTCGTAATACTAGGCCTTTTACTCCAGCGTATAAAAAGGAGCTGTAATGACAGGGTTTGAACAAAGAGTACTTTCAAGAATAACAAACAATCAAAAGACTGCTCTGCCTTTGGCTGATGAGATGGTGCTGCCTTATTACGAGGGTTTGTCGCTGGTGAATCTTCCCGGAACGGTCACGCAGTTGATGGGTGCCCCGGATTTTGGTGCAATGCCTCTGGACAATGTCCTCACCGACCCATTGAATGGCCCTTTTGATAAGGTTGTCGTACTTCTGGTTGATGCATTGGGATATGCCCTTTTCAATCGGATGCTGGCGTCAGACCAGGATTTCTTTTGGAAGCACCATCAGGAGCAGGCGGTCTACAGCCCGATCACCAGTATCTGTCCGAGTACAACGGCATCCGCTCTCACCACGCTGTGGACTGGTGTTGGCCCAGGACAGCATGGCATTATCGGATATGAAATGTGGGCTAAAGAATTCGGGATGATCATCAACAACATTCTCCATTCACCCGCATTGAGCAGAGGAGATGTAGGTGGATTGGCTCGAGCGGGATTTGACCCGCATACTTTTCTCGGTAGACCCCTTTTGGGTTCTCATCTTGAGCAGCATGGTGTGGCTGCCTCAGCTTTTATTCACTCACACATCGCCCATTCAGGTTTATCTGTGATGCAGATGGCGGATGTTGATGTTCACACTTTTGTGGATGAAGCTGATCTGCTGGTGAGTTTGGCTGATCATATCAACAACCGACAGGGCATTCGAGAATATATTTATGTTTATTACAGTGATGTCGATACTTTGATGCATCGATTCAGTTCATTTGACTTGCGGGTTGATTTGCAATTTCGCGCATTTTCATACTTATTGGAGAAGGCTTTTATCAACCGTTTGGAAAAACAAGCGCAGCAGAATTGTTTGCTAATCATGATAGCAGATCATGGATCCAAGGCCACGCCGAAATCAGACCGATATGATCTTTAACCTCCACCCTGAATTCATGGACTGCCTGATCATGCAGCCAACCTGTGAAAACCGACTGGCATTTTTGTACATCAAACCTGGCAGGATTCAAGATGTTCGTAGGTATTTTGACAGCGTTTGGCCCGGAGAGTTCATTCTGCTGGATCCAGATGATGCTCTTCAGAGTGGTTTGTTTGGTGAAGGAACTATAAAAACAACAACACGGGACCGGCTGGGTGATTTGATCGTTGTGGCAAAAGGGGATGCGTATTTGTGGTGGGCAAAAAAGCCAAATCCCATGGCTGGACGGCATGGCGGATTGAGCAGGGACGAAATGCTGGTGCCTTTTTTTGCCCTTCCGCTGCGGAATCTATAATCGAAGGGAAGTCCCTCATCCCTCACGTCGTTCCTCCTCAGGGCAGGCAGTCAGCCAGGGGCTGATAGCTTCTCCCGGGAGATACCTAAAAAACTTCCTTAAGAAAAAAGAGGCTGCCTTTAGGGCAGCCTCTAATCTTAATTATCAGGATCTATGCAGTTGTCAGGTAGCGGTTGAGCTCCCAATCGGTGACCTGCATTCGGAAGGAATCCCATTCTGTTTCCCTGGCAGCCATGAAAGCGTCTGTCAGGCTTTCTCCCAGAGCGGTTTGAAGAGTTGCATCTGCCTCAAATGCTGCTATTGCCTCGTATAATGAGCCGGGCAGCATATCAATGCCCATTTCTTTCCGTTCATCTTCTGAAAGCTTGTATACATTGAGGTTATTTAATGGTTCTGGACAATCCATATCATGATCAACACCGTCCAATCCTGCAGCAAGCATCGCGTTGAAAGCAAGATAAGGATTGGTTGATGGATCCGGGCAGCGTAATTCAAGCCGGACTGATCCCGGGTGCCCGGAAACAGGCTGAGGAATTCGGATCAGGGCAGAGCGATTAACCTGTGCCCATCCAATATAAACGGGGGCTTCATATCCGGGAACCAGGCGTTTGTACGAATTGACTGTCGGTGCAACCACTGCAGAGAGTGCCCTGGCATGCTTCAACTGCCCTGCGATGAACTTATGAGCGAGATCGGACAACAAGAAGGGGTCATTTCCATCATAAAACAGGTTTTTCCCTTCTTTGCTGAATATTGATTGGTGGCAGTGCATTCCCGAACCGTTAATGCCATAGACAGGCTTGGGCATAAACGATGCGATCAGACCATGCTGTGCGGCAATTGCCTTGACAGCATATTTCAGTGTGAGCACATTGTCTGCGGCCTTTAGTGCTTCGGCAAAATGAAAATCAATCTCGTGCTGACCTAAGGCAACTTCATGATGCCCCATCTCAATCTCCAACCCCATCTCGTTCAGAGCACCCATTAGCTCAGTTCGAACCTGGACCGCTTCGTCATTGGCTGAGAAGTCAAAATAACCACCCACATCATGGGGAACTGGGTGGACGCTGTCTTTGCCGTTTTGCAGGAACAAGAAAAACTCAGGCTCCGGGCCAACATTGAAAACCCAGCCGCGTTCTTCTTTCAACTTAGCCAGGTGGCGCTTGAGGACTCCGCGGGAATCTCCTTCGAATGGATCGCCGTTGGGCCGGTAGATATCGCATAAAACACGGGCACGTCTCATTTCTTTTGGCGTCCAGGGCAGTACAGCATAGGTGTCTGGATCAATGACAAGGTGCATGTCGCTTTCCTGGATACGGGCAAACCCTTGGACGGATGATCCATCGAACCAGATCCCTTCTTCAAGTGCTTTTTCTACCTGGTATAGAGGGCCATCCACACTTTTCACCACCCCGTTTACATCAGTGAACTGAAAAGAGATAAATTTAACATTATCTTCTTCAATCCTCTTCATTACATCTTTACCGTTCATAACAACCTCCAATTCTATTCATTGAATAAATTTGCAGGAGCATGGATTTTGACATAGAACAACTCTGATCTTTCTTGCTGTGCCTTAAAAATAATCAGGCATAGATCTCGCTATGGTTGTTTTGGCCTGCATGTCACCATACAGTTTTGTCATCCATTTTTCAGAGTAGGAAAACTTGGATCCGTGAAAAGATCCAGGAGGCATCCGCTGATCCTTCGATTTTTCCCAATGTCATTGGGTTAGCTCTCTCCTCGCAGAGAGGAACCTCCACCTCGTCGTCTCATCACTTGTGATTGATGAGAGTCAGCCGCTTGAATTCCATGTATTCTATTGTGGGCAATGCCATGCTCTTGCCATAAACAAGATAAGTCAGGGTTTCTAACTTAACTATACAGGTTTATACCATATATTGTTTTTTTGTGGATTAAGAAATTGTAAAAAAATAAAGCCAGTCAATGAATGTGTTTTTGGAGGAGATGAAAGGTTTTTGACCGTTTCCCCTCTTGACATAGAACAAAAGTTCTTATATAATTAGAACATAAGTTCTTGTTATATGAGAGGAGCAGCCATGAGTACTTCTAATCTTGTTGTGAGTACAGGAAAGCCATTCCAGGGATGGTTGACTGGAAGGCAGAATAAGAGAGCTAATCGTAATCAAAAGCAGTTGATCAGGAAACAATCTGCTGCACCTGTCACGGTTGGGAAACTGCATGACAATAATCAATCTTTTCCGAATGGAGTCAATCCTTTTAGGGCAGTGTAAAGATGGATTGCCTTTCCTGCTGGATCTGTCTGACCCGGCATCTGGCCCAGTACTAATATCTGGAGATCAAGCCTGTGGGAAAACACATCAACTGCAAGTCCTGGTTGAATCAGCGGTCAGAATTCACAAACCCAGTCAATTGCAGCTTTCAATTTTCACTCACAATCCCACCGATTGGGGTTACCTGGTGAATAACAAGGCGTACATGGAATACTTGCAGGATGTTCACGCCTGGTACGATGGCAGAGCTGAGGAGAAAATCAAGGCACTTATCGATCTGGCAGAAAAACGCAGGGATGATCAGGTCATCGGTCCAAAGGTGATGCTTATCCTGGATGACCTCAATTTCGTTGAGGACCTCAGTTTTGAAGCACAGACCAACTTGCGCTGGCTGATCGCTTACGGTGCACAATCGGGTGTTTGGATCATTGCAGCAGTCAAATCGAGATATGCTAAAAGCCTAACCTATTGGCTTGAACCCTTCCGAACTCGTATCCTGGGGAAGATTTCTTCTACAAATCAAAGCTGGATGTTAGCCGTCGGCCGTGAACCTCAGAAGAGGATCATGGAGCCTTCTATGTTCAGAGTGTGGACTGGATCAAATTGGATGACATATCAGCTGCCGCTCTTAGGAAGCTGAAACCTAAGGAGGTGCAGGTGGATATAGGTATGTTGTGGTTTGATAATGATTCTAAAGTTGATTTATCGAGAAAATTAGAGAAAGCTGCTAACTATTATCGAATGAAATATAAGCAGGACCCAAACCTTTGTTATGTCCACCCAAGCATGATATCAGGGGAGCATGTCAAGGCGGGGAAGATTTCTGTATGTTCCAACAAGACTATTATCCCGAATCATTTCTGGATTGGTGTTCGCGCTGAATTGTCTAAACAACGATAACTTGGTATGAAAAACGGCTGGAGATATTCTATTTAAGAATTTTTGCCATCGCTCCTCCTGGATTGTTTTATCATTCCAGGTTTAATTTCCTGTTATAGAAAAATTCATAGGGTTATAATGGAAGTGATGAATGAGTGATTTTTCATATAATTGTTTGTTGAGAAGTGTCCTGTAATAAAAACGCTTTGAAAGGAAAGTATGTCTATGAATTGGACAAAACTCCCAAAAGTTGAATTGCATCTTCACTTGGACTGCTCGCTTAGTTATAAAGTCGTCTCACAAATAGAACCATCAATCACCGTTGAACAATACAATAACGAATTCATCGCACCTCCTAAATGTGCAGATGTATCGGATTTCTTATCGCGTGCTCCCCGTGGTTATAAACTCATGCAGACTGAAGATCAGCTCCGTCTCGTGACATTGGATTTGTTTGAGCAACTTCGTATGGATGGCCTGTTGTATGCTGAAATCCGGTTTGCTCCTCTGCTGCATACAGAAAAGGGTCTCTCTCCCGGTAAAGTTGTCGCGATTGTAAATGCTGCAACTGAACAAGCTGTGGGTGAAACGGGTGTTGAAGCCCGGATCATTCTATGTACGCTGCGTTTCTTTTCAACAGAACAAAGTCTTGAAACAGTACATTTAGTAGAAGAATTCCATAACACTTATATCGCAGGTTTCGACATCGCAGCGGAAAGTCCAGGGAATGTGATAGATAATCACATCCCTGCATTTATGTATGCACGGGAAAACGATATTCCTTTCACTGCCCATGTAGGAGAGACACGGGGAGTTGAGAATTTTTGGGACACAATTAAATCCTTTTCTCCATCTCGTGTAGGCCATGGAGTATGCAGCATCGAAGATCCTGCCCTGCTCGAATACGTCAGGCAACACAAGATTCATCTTGAAGCGTGCCCAACTAGTAATGTGCAAACTAATTGTTATGACACTTATGCCGATCATCCAGTTGATAAACTTCATCAGGCGGGGGTATCCATTGGTGTAAACACCGATGATAGAACGATCGCGAACATCTCGTTAAGCGAGGAGTATGAGAAGTTGCATCTCACATTTGGATGGGAAGTTGAGGATTTTTATGCGTGCAATAAGCATGCCCTCGAAGCAGCCTTTGTGTCCGACGAAGTGCGAGACAAACTTTTAGCACAATTAGCAGAAGGCTATCAACAATACTTATGAGAATTTGACTTGAAATTTGTTGACATTTGGGTTAAAATTTTCAGAGGTAATTTGCGGAATCCATACGTGTTTATGATGTTTGTTTTACCCAATGTAGTCTCAGTGACTACCCCGGGTCGATAAACATGAATGTGTCCATGAAAATGGTAGCTGGGTTGAAACGTTTTTACCAACCAGTTAAAGGCCTTGATCCCCTGATGAGGGCGATCCTCCCGGTCATGAATTCCCCGGGGTGGTGCATGGGTGGCAAATATATCCAGGTATCGGCCATATCGGATTTTGTTTTGGATCAAGCCTGGTGTTAGCCTAAAAGCCATTCGCCACATTTGCGCTTGCGTGTATTGATAATCTCCATAGTTATAATTCAGGCATCCTTCAATCCCGGCTAAGAGCAGGCCGGTTTTTCTATCATGGACTACCTTTTTATGTAAATTGATTGCTCCCCAGGGTGAAGTTCGGGAACAGGTAGGGCTGAATTCTCTGAGGTTTGCATGGTTACCACGCACGTAATAAAGGGGGATGTCAAGAGAACTGATGATGTATTCAAGATAAAAATAAGAGAGATCTCCACAGCTGATGGCAATGTCAACATCTTCAAACCGCGATTTTATTTGGGGGCTGTAGATGCGGACACATTCTTTATCGCTTAGTGTAAGTAAGTTCATGCTTGAGATTTCATTTACCAACAGCGACTGCCAAAGCGATTGCCTTGCTTCTGTCATGGCTGATGCTGATAGACCAATCATCCAATCCTAATTGCCTGGCAGTTTGTTCTGCTTTGCCGTGAAGGACCAGGGTAGGCTCCCCTGAAGGAAGGTGCAGGATCTCAATATCCTGCCAGCTTACCACACCGATGCCAGTGCCAAGCGCTTTGGAAACGGCTTCTTTTGCCGCAAATAAACCGCTTAATGCTTCATCCCTGTTTTTTGCCTGGATAATTTCCTTTGGTGTGAAGACCCGCTTGATGAACCGTTCCCGGATGGGCTTACGGATCTCAGCCAATCGTGCTATTTCGATTGTATCAATGCCGCTTCGAATGGTCATTTCCACCTTCTCAAGGGCCGGCTATGGCAGCAGCTAATCGATCAGGATCCAGGTATTTTCTGCTGGATTCTAAGATGCCCTCTGCTGTGACCGCTTGAATTTTCTGAGGATAATCACGGAAGAAATTCATGCCCAGTTTGAAATGTTCCATATTCATCAAAGAAATGGCTACACCACTGTTTGATTCCAGTAATAAGGGCATCCGTCCCAGGAAATTTGATTTTGAATCTGCCAATTCTTCATCAGATACTGGTTTGTCGGTGTAATTCTTGATTACGCTGGTCATTAAAGAGATTGTCTGATCAATGTTTTGGGGATTGACACCGGCGATCATCTCCCATGCACCAGGCCCCTTGCTGACGCTTAATGAAGAGTACGCATAATAAGCTAAACCAGATTCTTCCCTGACTTTTTTCCCAATTCTTCCCATCATCCCAAATTCACCCAGGATGTTGTTGCCAAGTCGGAGTGGAAAATAATCCGGTGAAAGCCGGTCCGGAGCCAGGCTGCCCATCACAATATCCGCCTGAGTCTTTCCAGGGATACTGATTTTCCTGGTCTCAGGTGATTGGATTGGATGTGCAGGCGGGATATCTGGAACCTGTGCTTGATCTGGATTATGCCAATCGCTGAAAGAATCCTCAACAGCATCAAGTGCTTCATCAGGCTCCAACGCACCGACGATCACAATGATCATGCCTCTGGGACCGAATGTACGACGATAGAAGGATTCAAGGTCTTCCCGCCGGATTGCCAGAATGGTCTCCGGAAAGCCCTCTTCAGGCCGCTGATAGAGATGACCGGCATAAACGATCTGGTCAAAAAGAAGGGCGGACATGGCAGAGGTATCCTGGGCCCGGATGGCAAGAGCCGTCAGCATTTGATTCTTTTGACGGTTGAATTCCTTTTCTGGAAAGGTGGGTGTGCGGACACACTCCGAAACCAGGCCAAGGATCAAGGGAAGGTCTTCCCTGAGGGAGTGGGTACTGAAAGAGGAAGTCAGTGTGCCGGCGGAAAAACTGACCCGCGCACCGACAGATTCGATCTCCTGATAAAGGGACTGGAAATCATGCTTATTCGTCCCAGTCATCATACCGTTTGCAGTCAGGTAGCTTAAACCAAGTTTCTCGTCTGGATCGAAGATGCTGCCGCTGTGCAATAATCCTTTAACGGATACAGTTGGGCTGTTGAAGTTTGACCTGGTAAGAACGGTAATGCCATTTGGAAGCACTTTCCGAGTGATATTGTCGGGACCAGGCAGGGAGTTCATTTGTGAATTAAGAATTGATTGGTTCATCTAAATATTTAATCTTTTCTTGGTGTAAAGTAACCGACCACACGGTTCTTTGGGTCAAGGTAGGATTGGGCCGCTTCAAGGACACTTTCTGGGGTGACCTGCGAAAGGTGCTGAATGTAATTCTCGAACCAATCATAATGATCGAACATCTCTGAATACCCCAGCCAAAATGCCTGGTTGGAGATGTTCTCACTACTGTAGGCAAATAAGGCTTTCGCCTGCTTAATGGCACGATCGATCTCTGATTGTGCAATTGGTCCATCAAGAATCCGGTTGACCTCCATATCGACTGCAAGCAGTACATCATCCGGTGTATGAGCTGGATGAACAGTCAGATAGATAGAATATAAGTAGGGGTCCCTGGTTGCCTGCAGGCCGCCAAAGCAGGATACAGAAATTTCACCTTCAACAAGGGCACGATATAGCCGGCTGGTTTTATTGCTTGTGCCGCCTGCCCCAAACATATTCAAGCTGCTTGGACCTGTCAGCAGGCTGTCGAGAACGGTCATTGTAAAGAAATCCCTATTGCTTGCACTTGGCGCACGATATGCGATCTGGACATAGCTTGTCTCACCAGGGCCAGAGACAGCGACGCGTTTTTCACTGTTCATTGGAGGATCAGGCGGGAGGACAATATTCATCTCTTCGCCTGCCGGGGTCTCGCCAAAATGCTTCCCGATCATTTCCTGCATTTCACCTGTCTCGAAATCACCCGCAACAGCCAGAACGGCATTGGATGGATGATAATGCTGGCAGTAATGTTGGTACAGGTCATCACGAGAGATATTTTTAAGATCTTCTTTCAGGCCGATGACCTCATAGCGATATGGGTGAGTCGAGAACGCAGCATCCTGAACGGCTTCTGCCAAAAGGAAAGAGGGTTGATTTTCACTGCCCTCTCGTTCAGATATGATGACTGTGCGCTCGAGTTCAATTTCCTGGGGATCAAAACGGCTGTGGGTCATCCGGTCTGCTTCCGAAGCCAGACTGATCTCAAATACATGGGCTGGAAGGGTTTCGTAATAGGTGGTCCAATCAAGGTAAGTCATGGCATTCCTGATGCCGCCAACCCTTGATATTTCCCGATCCAAATAGCCAGCAGGATATTTTTCTGTTCCCTTAAACTGCATATGTTCAACCCAATGGGAAATACCTGTTTTTCCCCTCTGTTCATTTCGAGATCCGACCTTATACCACAACCATGTGCTTATGATCGGAGCTGTGTGAATTTCTTTGAGATGGACTGTCAATCCGTTGGACAGGGAATACTGTGTGGAGCCGGTCATAAATCTGCTCAAATCCTCTAAAAATCAAAGGAAAACTCAAGAATGGAATTGAGTTTTCCATGGATGCTTTTGTTTTTATTGTACCCAAGAATGATTGATGTAGCTTACATCATTAATTCCAGGATATTTTATTAAAAAAATAATAGAGATTGTCAGGACGAAGGTTTCAGGTCCTTAGGTTTCTTTCCCCAAAATTTAAATGGATTAATCATAAGATTTTTCCCTGACCGTTTATAGCGGATTAACAACAGGAAACCTACTGCAATGGTGACCATGCCCACTGCCATGCCCTGGGCCTGTAATGGACCGAAAAATACATCAGGGAGGGGATGGCTGCCAAGCCCAAAGATATCTGCCATACCGGTGAATACACAAACGACATAGCCAGTGCTGACCAAACGTGAGCCGATATCTGCACCGATGGTCTTTTTTCCATTCGGCCAGAAAGCGTTCAAGGTCAGGGAACTGCCAACGGTGATCAATGCCAGGCCGACCAGGAAGACAGAAATTTGCACAAACCCAATCACCCGGCTTCGATCCAGTCCAAACAGGCTGGGTCGAGCACCAAGCAAGAATAAGATGTAACCTATAACGGATAAGCTCAATCCAATCCGGATCCTGGTTTTTGGGTATGCCAGATCCATTTCGGATTGATCATCTTCTGATAGCAGCAGAATTTCATCCTGCTGTGATTTATTGGAATCCTGATCGTTTTTTTGCTTCATGACTCTGGAAGGTTTTGTTTTAAGATCCTCAGCCAGTTGCCGCTGAGAATGTTTTCAATATCTTCTTCATTGTAACCTTTTTTTCTGAGATGTGGGTTTAGCTTGGGCAGGTCTGCGATAGTATCAATCTCTATAGGGACTTTTTCCACACCAAAACCACCATCAAAGTCTGTCCCTATTGCCACGTGCCGGGTATTGCCAGCCATCTGGCAGACGTGATCAATTTGAGCAACGACATGATCAAGCGTGATCACCTCTCGGTCACCACGGTCCCGCCAATCCCAATCCAGGAAGCTGTTCATCGGTATAATGCCCATCACACCGTCGCGTTCAATCAGTTTATGAATGGTCTCGTCTTTCAGGTGACGGTTGATCCAAATGCCATTTATCAAAGACTCTGCATTCGCATGAGAGGCGATAATGGTTCCCTCATAAGTATCCAGGGACTGAAGCGCAGATTGGTGGTCCATATGGCTGATGTCAAGAACGAGATTGAATTCAGCCATATATTCCAATAATTCAAATCCTAATTTTGTCAGCGGACCAGGTTCACGGGTGCCACCGCAGTATCGATTGCCTGCCCAGGCTGGTCCTATCAAACGCACACCCATCTCATACCAGTGTTCAACTTCAGCAGGCTCAACGATCCCATCCGCGCCTTCCATCAAAATGACCAGGCCGACAGGTGGGGGAGGTTGTAGTATCGAGGATAGATGCTGCTCCCATTGTTCGATATGATTGGTGAGTTCTATTCGATTTTAAGATCAATCGGAATTTATCAGGGTATTCATCCGTTAATCGAAAATAGGCATCCAGATTTTCCCGATAGCACGTATGGGCAGTTTGGGGTGAATCATACACACGCACCGGATATTTCCCTTTATCAAGTCGATGAGGACCACAATACAGTGTGGCAAAAACAATCGCAACATTCGCTTCCTGATACTGCGGCCAGCCCAATAGGGTATTGCCATTAAATGCAGGGATGGGGGTGTCCTTCTCAGTCTCGCGAATATCAAAAGCAGACTGTGTGTAATCCCGATTTAGATTGACGATATTCCAGGCCAGGTCTTCGTGTGCATCGATAATCAAGGGCATAAGATTAAATACATAGCGCACCGGGTATCCGGTGCGCTTATTGAACGTTGATAACTAAGCTTTCTCTTCTTCTTCAGCATCCTCAGCTGTATCATCAGCTTTTGGTTCCTCGGCCTCTACCTCAGGTTTGGCTTCTTCTTGCTCTTCAGCAGCAGCTTCTTCTACAGCAACCTCAGCTTCAGGCTCTTCAGCCTCTGCTTCAGGTTTGGCTTCTTCTTGCTCTTCAGCAGCAGCTTCTTCTTCAGCTTCCTCTACAGCAACCTCAGCTTTTGGTTCCTCAGCCTCTGCCTCAGGTTTGGCTTCTTCTTGCTCTTCAGCAGCAACTTCTTCTTCAGCTTCCTCAGCTGCGTCATCAGTTTCTGAATCCTCAGCCTTTTCTTCAGGTTTGGCTTCTTCTTGCTCTTCGACAACCGCTTCCACTGCTTCTGCAACTTCTGCTTCCGCCTCGGGTTCTTCCTCAGAAAGCCCTTCTGAAAGCTCTTCAACATCAAAATCGTTTGTGAGGGTCTTCCAATCCAGATCTGTGTATGCTGGTGAATCAACCCGGCGCATACTCAGGCCAATGCGATGTGTATCAGGTTCGATCTTGATGATGCGTAAGGTGACAACATCACCTTCATGCAATAGCTCTTTGGGGTGTTCGATCCGACGCTCGCTGATTTCGGATATGTGGATCAGTCCTTCAAGTTCGCCTTCGGTCTCTTCAAGTACCAGGCGTGCAAAGGCACCGAAATTTGTCAGGCGGGTGATCCGGCCTTCAACTAGTTGACCTTCGGTCAGATCTGAAACCTGGTCACTCCAGGGATCGTCTTGGAGCCGGCGGATGGATAGGCCGATCCGCTTGCGTTCAATATCAATGCTGATCACTTTCACCTCGATTTCCTGACCAACTTCCAGAACCTCATTGGGGTGATTGACATGTTCCCATGACAGTTCGGAGAGGTGGACAAGGCCATCTGCACCATTGATATTCACAAATGCGCCAAAATCTGCCAGGCTGGTGACACGTCCTGTCCGGACTTCACCTTCCTCCAGCTCTTCAATCACGCGTTCTTTGATCGAATCGCGGGTTTCACTGCTGGCGGCACGTTCTGAGAGGATGAGTCGACGGCGTTCACGGTCGACTTCGATCACACAGACTTCAATTTCCTGGTCGACCATCTCACTGTAACGTTCCTCAGGGGTGTTGCCAGTGATCGTTAATCTGCGGCCAAGACCGATTTGCGAAGCTGGGACGAATCCACGAATGGTTCCCAGCGGCACAAGTAAACCACCCTTGTTGTATCCTGCAATCTTGGAATTGAAGGATTCTTCAGAGGCCAGCAGCTCTTCTGCTTTCTGCCAATTCTCTTCTTCAAGGGCGCGTGTGAAAGAGAGGATCAGGTTTCCGTGTTTGTCTTCAGGTGTTATAACGAAAACTGTGATCTCATCTCCTACCTGGAATGATTCAAGGATCTCACGATCAATTGAATCAAATTCCTTACCAGCCAGGATGCCTTCTGATTTTGCACCAACGCTGATCAATATTTGCCCATCAGTTACGCTGGCGATGGTACCCTTTCGAATCTCACCGCGTTTGGGAAAATCAATCGTTAGACCTTCCTCGGCTAATAGGGCTTCCATTTCGTTGATTTGTTCTTCCTGACTAACTTCTTCCCCCGTTTTATTTGTTGCATCATTTTGGTTCATATAAAGTATAACTCCAGAGTTGAATTTCTCACTGATTATAAGGGTTAAATGAGATATTGACAACCCTCAAACCTGACAATCCTCATTTACATCAGGTTTGATATCAGTTGTGAGTATTGTACCGGTTTGGGGGTGAATGTCAATTTAATGTTTTTAGCTGTGATGTATAAGCACAATCAGGATTCCCCTCCTAGAAAATACCTGATCTGGGATTTAGGATCAGGTTCGCTGATAATGCCCTTTTCCTGCATTTTGTCAATGATCCGCGCTGCACGTGTATAGCCTATGCGCATTTTCCGCTGAAGCATGGAAATTGACGCCTGGTTTTCATCTTTTACAATTTGGACTGCTTCAGCATATCTGGAATCCAGATCTTCATCCTCTTCAACTTCTTCCCAGAGCGGGGTTTGTTTAACGATAATGTCTTGCTTTCTTTCGAAGGCAGCGGACAGGTCAGGGCGGTCCGGGGCAGCTTTGGACACTGTGAAGCCACGCCAATATGCAGATAGGCGGGTGATCTCCCTGTCCGAGACGAAGGCACTCTGGATACGGACAGGTGCCGCAGCATCAGGCGCCTGAAAAAGCATGTCCCCACGTCCGAGTAAACGTTCAGCGCCGGGCTGGTCAAGGATCACACGGCTGTCCACAGAGGACGCGACTGCAAATGCAATGCGAGCAGGGAAATTTGCTTTGATCAATCCCGTCAGGATATCGGTGGAAGGCCTTTGTGTGGCGAGGATCAGGTGAATGCCTGTTGCTCGGGCAAGTTGAGCCAGGCGGGTGATGGCGCGTTCTGTTTCGTCCGGTGCCAGGAGCATCAGGTCTGCCAGCTCATCAATGACGATCAGGATGTATGGTATTTTCTTATGCCCATTGCTTTCACAATACGCATTATAGTCAGCGATATTGCGTGAACCGGAGTCAGAGAATTTGCGATACCGGCTGTCCATCTCCCGCAGCATCCATTTTAGTGCACCCACGACGTGTTCAGCATCCACAATGACGGGCGATAAAAGATGGGGGATGCCGTTGTAGCCTGTCAGTTCCACCCGTTTTGGGTCAACCAGAACCAGGCGGAGTTCGTTAGGTGTCATCCTGAGCAGGAAACTGACCAGGATATCATTGATGCAGACCGATTTCCCAGCGCCAGTTGTTCCCAGCGATCAAAAGATGGGGCATACGGGCAAGATCTGCTGCAACTGCGTTCCCGGAGACATCTTTGCCAAGCACCATCCTAAGGGGAGAAGACATGTTTTGATAAACTGGGTCGCTGATGACCTCCGAAAGTGACACCAGTGCAACCTGTTGATTTGGGACCTCAATCCCGATATAGCCCTTTCCCGGGACGGGTGCCTGGATTCTGATACGAGCTGCAGCCAATGCAAGGGCAAGGTCATCCGCCAGGGCGACAATTTTTGAAACCCTGACGCGTGTTTTCCCGTTGCGTGTTTCGACAAAGGATGGCTCAACACCAAACAAGGTAATTGTGGGGCCATGCCGGATATTCACAATTTTGGCAGGTGCACCAAACGAGCGTAAGGTTTCTTCGATCACCCGGGCACGGTGACGGTCATCTTCTTCGTTATCTGGTGGCTCGATGCTCGGGTCTAAAATCTGCTCAGGATTTGGAAGAATCCATGAAGGTTCATCATGGGTTTCAGGAAGAATCATGCTTTCCGATTTCTCACTGTCCATTGATTGCGGGATTGGAGAAACTTGCGGTTTGGATTCTGCTTTACCCTGAGTTTGAGATGGTTCACGATCAGGAGTCTTTTTCTTATCCTTGATTTTGGTGATTTGTTTTTTTGTGAATTGGCTGATCTTTTGATAGGTTTTTTTCGAACCTGTCCCCAACCATTTGAGAACATTGGCCATTGTTAGATTGATTGTGAGGATCAGACTGATCAGAAGCCAGGCGATCAAAGCGATGATCGTACCTGGTTTCCCCAAAGCTTGAACAAAACCAATTTTGAATACCCCACCGACGAACCCACCGCCAATGCCCATTCTTGCATCATCGAAGGTACCATCGATGAACAGGTGAAACCAGGTTGCCAGATTGACAAACAAGAGGAGTATCCCAATCACACGTTCAATGGAAGGTTTGGGGAAACGATCGAGGTTTCGGAGGAGCATCCATGCTCCTAAACCAATCAGCGCAACTGGGAGGATGTACACATTCCAACCGACAGCTTTGCTGAGATTGGTCACCCACCAGCCGGTGACACTTCCAGCAGATTGAGTAAACAGGCTGATAAGTGTCAGGACTCCGATCAAAATCAGAACAATCCCCAGGATATCAATCCGCCGCTGCGGGGATATTCCGGAAAGGAATTGAGATTTTCCGCGTGTTTTTGTGGATTTCCTTCGTTTCTTACTGGTTGTTGTTTTCTTTGTTTTACGTCGTGCCAAGATGAGCTCCTGAGGTGCTTGGAACTAAGTTCATAGAAAGGATTATAGCATATCAAGCCAATCCCTCATTTTGTGATTTTGACGTTGGAATAATAATTCGGGTTTCCTTGGGGGAGAGTAGAAAACAATGCAGATTGTGTTTTGGTCGCAAAATTAATGGGTATAATAATGACCGTTGATTCAACTCGCTTGCGAGGGTGTTTAAAGTCTGTTATAATATTCAAGCTACCCAGATAACTGAGAAAACTGCTGATACGTGGCTCAAGGTTCTGTCTAAGCTGCTGTTTGAAAGCATGTATCCCAAATGTCCTTTACAAAATATCACTTATTTCTTTTCCAAAGGAAGAATCAAGCATTGCGGTAGCACGTGGGATGGGAACGACTGATCTTAGAAATTTATTCTTCTCCAAATCCTTATATTCAAATATCGACCATCCCCTAAATGGACTGGGAACTCAACACTTTAAATTGTCATTATTACGGAGCAGCTATCAAAATTAGAGAAAAGATGAACTATGGAAATAATTGAACTGAACAATAAGTCACTGTCTGAATTGCGCACAATCGCCAACGAATTTAACCTCCCCAGACCAACACGCTACAAAAAAGAAAGCCTGATCCTCCAAATCTCCCGGGCTATGGGAGAAGCTGAGGGGTTGGAGATTCGGGGTGGTGTGTTAGAGATAATGAACGAGGGGATCGGTTTTCTTCGTCAGAACTATCGTATTGGGTCTGAAGATGTTTACGTTTCCCAGGCACAGCTGCGCAGGTATGAGTTAAGGTCCGGTGATATGGTCATCGGGCATGTTCGACCACCTCGAGAATCCGAACGTCATTATGGATTATTAAAAGTTGACAATGTCAACGGTCTAACACCGGATGAGGCACGGAAGCGACCAATATTTGGTAGACTCACACCCATCTTCCCCGATAAACGTTTCAACCTGGAATATGATCCAAAGGTTCTTTCCACACGAATTATCAACCTGATCGCACCGATCGGGCGTGGTCAGCGAGGCATGATCGTTTCACCCCCCAAGGCAGGGAAAACCACGATCCTTAAAGAGATCGCCAACGCGATCTATCACAACCATCCGGAAGTGCGTCAGATCATGTCCCTGATTGGTGAACGTCCTGAGGAAGTCACGGATATGGACCGGTCGGTTGAGGCGGAGGTTGTCGCTTCTACCTTTGATGAACCGGTTACAGCACACGTCCGCATGGCTGAGATCGCCCTGGAACGCTCCAAGCGACTCGTTGAATCAGGCGATGATGTGGTCATATTGATGGATTCGCTGACGAGGTTAGCTCGTGCTTACAACCTGGTCGTCAATCCATCAGGACGGACGCTTTCAGGCGGTCTGGATCCATCAGCTTTATACCCACCCAAGAGTTTCTTTGGCGCAGCTCGCAACCTTGAAGAAGGCGGGTCGCTGACCATCATCGCTACTGCCCTGGTGGACACCGGCTCCAGATTGGACGATGTGGTCTTTGAAGAATTTAAAGGAACGGGTAATATGGAACTGCACCTATCAAGGCGCTTACAGGAGCGCAGGACGTTCCCGGCGATCGATATTGAACGTTCATCCACCCGGCGTGAAGACCTGCTACTTGGTCCTGATATTATGAGGCGTGCCTGGTTGATGCGCAGGATGTTCCTGCAGATGGTGGCATCACCCCCTCAAGGTGCGGGTATGGATATTTCTGTCGCCATGGAAGCGATCATTCAACAGGTCGCACGCTCAAAGACGAACCTTGAATTCTTAGAAACCCTCAATGATTAAGTAATTTCTTTGATATATGACTGAATTGGATCAGATAAAACCTGAAAAACAGAAAAAGACGAAACTAAATCGCTGGCAATTCTGGCTGTCGTGGCTGGTGACAGCGGTCCTGGTTGCAGTATTTATCTCGGTTCTTTACTGGCAGCCAATCCTGGCTCGTGAACTGGCGGAGAAAACCGTGGATACTGTTGGGATTTCAAGTGTTTCGATACCCGAAACTTCAGAGGACGTGTTGGCAAATATGCCTTACTTTGAGGTTGAGGAAGAGACAGAGACCCTGGTACGAAACCCTGAGACGAATACGATTGCCCCCACGCGACCCCGCAGCGATCCTGTGGTTTATGAAGTGGAAACTGGCGATGCAGTTTTCAGTATCGCAAAAAAATACAACATCACACCAGAAACTCTCTTATGGTCGAATTACGATGTGCTGAAAGACGATCCGCACTCCCTCTCACCTGGGCAAGTCCTCCAGATTCCACCGACCAACGGTATCCTGTATGAATGGAAGGAAAACGACACGCTGGATCAGGTTGCAGTGGATTTTCAAGCCTCTATTGAGGATATTCTAAGCTGGTCAGGTAATGCGTTGGATATGACCAACCCTGAGATAGAACTAGGTGAGATAGTGATGATCCCTGGTGGCCAGAGAGAATTTCAGCAATGGGTGGTACCGACCTATGCAGTTGGAAAATCCGGCACAAATGCGTCCCTTCCAGGCGGATGTTCTGTAGATGGTGGTGGATTATATGGCAGCGGTTTCTTTACCTGGCCTGCCGCTAACCATTACCTTTCGGGCAATGATTTCTGGTCGGGGCACCTTGCAATTGATATTGCTACAGCAATGGGGGCACCGATATACGCTGCCGATGCAGGAGTTGTGGTTTATGCAGGATGGGACAGCAATGGGTACGGTAATGTGATCATGATCGACCATCAAAACGGCTACCATACGCTGTATGCCCACCTGAGTACGTTGTATGTTTCTTGTGGATCAAGCGCCTATCAGGGGCAGGTGATCGGTTATGCCGGCTCAACTGGCAATTCTACCGGTCCCCACCTGCACTTTGAAGTTCGCTATCTGGGCGGATTTCTAAACCCTTGGACCGTGCTGCCCTGATATGCTATAATGTTTGCGTAAACTCCTGCTCCAGTAGCTCAATAGGATAGAGCAAGGCACTCCTAACGCCTAGGTTGGGGGTTCGAGTCCCTCCTGGAGTACAATCACCGCCCGAGAGTGATCTCGAGCGGTTTTTTTGTAAATCCAGTTAACACCATGCGATGTTTGATGATTTCCTTCAATACTTGAATTTCATCTCGATTGTATTTCTTCCTGGTTTGGATCCAATGTGCTTACTCCGACCATTCCAGTGCGCCGAGGTCGCAGGCGTCCTCAGCGTTATGCACACGTGGATGACCAAGCGCGTCCACATCAGGGCATACCTGATTGTCACCGGCATTGACGGCTGGACTGGAGGGCAATAAACTCAAATCCACATCTGGCCAACCTGAAACGAATGCAGGATCAACCACCTGAATCCCTTCACCCTGACCTGTCTCGCTGGCCCATGTACCGTCCGCAAGTTCCTGTCGAGTGAATTCCTTTCCAAGAAACTCTGCGGTGATCTCTCCATCCACACGGCTGAAATAAAGGTTATGGTGTTCGGTGATATTCACGCCAGGTCCGAGATAAATACCGGTTGGTTCACTGATTTCAGGGCCGGTATTGAAGGCAAAAATGTTATTCGCGAGAAGTAGATTTAACCTCAGGTTGAGGAATTTCTTCTGGATAGCCTGCTGAAAAGGTCCAGTTGCGTTGGCTGAACGAAGGGTCCCAGGCATTATAGGCAATGGTGTTATTGACCACTTCCAGGTCGCAGTCCCATGTACCAATCCAGACTGCGCTGTCCCCATTTCCCCAGATTATATTGTTCTCAATCAAGCCGCCTGCCCAAAGCTTGATGCCATTCAGGTGGTTGCGGACTACTCTTATTTCGGCGCGCAATCACACCGACTGCATGTCCACCCCGATCGCGGGAGTTGAGATCAATGCCATCACCACCGTTATCGTGGACGTAGCAATCCTCAATGAGGACGGGGTATCCACGAGCAAATTCAATGCCGTCAGCACCGTAGAAATCCTCTCCCATCAAACCCGTCCCGTAAACTTCCACACGTCTTACGACCATATTATTGCAAGGGCCAGGCGTGCAGTCCACGGCTGAATACATACTGCCGTGGATCAGGCTGTCTTCAACTATCATGTGATCGACAGGGCCTTCTGCTGGGGGACTCTCAGAACTCTCACCATAGGTAAAATGAATTGCTGATTCACCGCCAATGATCTCCAGATGATCAAAGTGTATATAACTGTTCTCACCGGATACCTCGACCCCCCATATGTTGAAGTTCTGGAGGGTAAAACCGCTCAAACGGTAATAAGAGGTATGCTGCATAAAAATGATCAACCCACCAACTTCCTTGCCCCCATCCAGAACAGGCCGTTCGCCAGGATATGCGATCAGGAGGATCGGTTCTTCTGCTGTACCGGATTTGTTGATCTGGACAACATCGTCAAACCTGTATGTTCCTTCCCTGAAACACACCGTATCTCCAGCACTAACAGAATCGACTGCCTTTTGGAAACTGGCCCAAGACTCCGCTTCGCTCCCCGATGAGCTATCATCACCCCCAGGTGAGACGTAGTAGGTGCAGGTGATATCTTTATCCAAAAGCATAGGGGCAAGAGGAGCACCTTCTGGGGGAACATACTCACCACCAGTGAATCCTTCCTCTACATTTTCACCAAATAGAGTACAGGATGTCAGCATCAAAATAATAACGATTAATAAGCTGATACGTTTTTTCACTGTTTCCTCCTTTCAGAAAGATACACAAAAAATAAGAAGTTGTAGGGTAAGAAATTTGAGGGGATCGACGTTTGGTTGTTTTTGAAATGGTACTTGATTGCCCTTGATTATTGATGCAATTACATTTTATATACTACATCAAATTTTCACGAATTTCAAACAAAGGTAAATTCTTCCCCGCAGCTTCATTAGTTATTATTTATATTTTTTATGCGCCACGTAGATATCCCCTTCGACCATCTCGCCGTTTTCGAAAAAATGATGGGTGAAATAGATGTTCCCCTCGCTGTCCACTGAGGATTCTCCGGCGAATTGAGAGAGGATCAATTCGGGTTCACCCCAGGAGTCACCCTGCCAGGTTGAGCGGAAGATAGCTGGCGTACCGTTATAGGTGCGGGTGAACCAGAGTTCGGAGCCATCAGGCGAGACGTCAGGCCAGCCATCGTTTTCCTCTGTATTGACCGCTTCGATATTCACCGGGTCAGACCAGGTGTCTTCTGTGCGGGTGGTCATCCATATGTCAAATTCACCTTTTCCGCCGGGGCGATCTGAATGGAAGTAAAGATCATTACCGTGTGGTTCCACTTCCCCGATCATGATCTCATCCATCAAGCGGGATCCGACATCCTGCCAGTTTTGCCAGCGACCATCCACCCACCGGGCAGTGAATACACGCATACCGTCATACCCCTCACGGGCGGATACAAACCAGAGGACATCCCCCTGGATGCTGGCTGCCCCATCCAGAGATAAGGTGCCGGGAGGCTCAAGCCAGACCCGCTCCCCTTCACCCCATGCATCGTATTCCTTATGAGAGATATAAATCCCGGTCACGCTGTCAGTGATTTGTTCTGTATGCGGAACCCGCACATCAGGTGTAAAAAAGAAATACAGCGTCTCGCCATCCGGCAGGATGAATGCCGAATCCTCACCGCCGCTGGTGTTCACACCCCCGGGAATGGGGATGGGTGTTTCATAATCCTGAGAGTGCAGGATAGGAGGAAACTGGTCATTAGAAGGATTGCGTTTTTGAATATCTGTCGGTAATGCTGCCAGACGGTCGACAACTGGATAATCTTCAGTGGAGTAAGATGCCGGGCTGCAGCCGGCAAGCATCAGTAGGAGATAAAGGTAAATTAATTTAGTTCTATAACTGGCTTTCATCACAAAACTCAAGTTAGGATAATTAACGAGTTATTACGTCCCTTTTATTCTAGCCTTTGAATGAATCCATCAAGCGTCTTTTGGGCTTCAAGTAATAGTTTCCTTTCCGGAGTGCTTTCAGGTTCACCCAAACTTTCGATGACATGTTCCAAAGCCAGTTTATAAGATTCGTCAAGAGCTAGTTCTGCTGAGGAAGGGATATCCGGTTCGACGCCTGTTCCTTCCCAATTCGCGCCGGTAATGGGGTTAATAGCCTTTCCTTTAGGGATGAACACCTCGAAATGGGGGTGAATGCGGAAAGGCGAACCGGGATGGGCACCTCCACCAGTTGTTTCTCCGATCAGCGTGGCCCGTTTTAGGGCTTTCAGGTTGTAGGCGAATTCCTCCCCGGCAGAAAACGTATAATGGCTGGCCAGGATAAATACCGGTTTGTCAGCACCGAAGCGTTTTCCAGGGACATTGGGCAATGTCCAGTATTGATGTGTGGAGTCCTCATCCCGCCAGTAAAGGTCGTTAAGGTGAACAGGCTCTTCATCAAACAGGTATGTGCTGATAAAAACGACCATATCGGGGTTCCCACCTCTACAATATCTCAGGTCAATAATCAGCGCATTTGTGTTGGCTATCATATTCATCGCCCCAACAGCCGTATCCTCGCTGCCCCATGATGGTCGGGCGAAGTGGCGGATGTCGAGAAAACCGATATTGCCGGGCATCCTCTCCGCTTTGTGGAAACCGTAGTTATCCAATTTTGCCATTTTCCGGAATTCTTTCAACCTTTCCTCATTTTGAAGCTGCGAGCCTTCGCCTTCTGGAAGTGGCTGCGGATACCACCGCACACACAGATGTTTGTCCTTACTGACGGAGTGCAGGTGTTCAGTCAGAGCCAGTGCGAAGAGGTCGCCTTTGGTGAAATCGCTGTAGTCCCCTTCCTCAAGGTGTTTTTGGAGTTGATCATAAATGTGTTCAGCCATTTCAGGGAAGATGTAGTTGGCTCGTAATTCCGCTGATAGCCTCTGGATGATAGAAGCATGAGCGTTATGGTCTAGTTGTTGATGGGACATATTCCTCTTTTTGAATAAAAAAAGCGTCTGTAATGACGCTTATGTTGTGAAATATTTAATGAAACTACCAGTCCAGGTCCAGGTCATCGAGGTCACCCTCGAAATCTTCCTCGTCCTCAATTTCCGGGTCAGTCCGAACCCACAGGATCAGCAAGTCTCCATCTGCCGAATCAACAGTGCGAGCTGCGACAATGGGTACCTCTTGCTTCAATCCGATGGGATCCCGGTACTCAAGGTACATGGTTCTTTTGTTTTCCCAGGCTTTGTGACACCTTTCGAGAAGCGCTTCTCCATTGAAGGTGCGTAAGGTTGTTCGGGCAGTGTCATAAAGATATGGGCCTTCACTTAACCCTGCTGTCCACCCATTTACGCCCATGATAAAATCGGCTTCAACGGAGTCAAAATTCGGCGTAGGACCTTCGATGATGGTTATCTTATTATTCATAGTCATAATCTCGGGAGCATGATACCACAAAAAAAACTTGAAGACCAGATGGTTCTTTTTGAAACACGATGTCATTTCTGGCTACTGTTGAATCTCATTAGAAAATTGAACAGAGGAGGTTTTTCAATCCTTCTTAAACACCGACCGGACCTCAGAGAGGAATGCCTGAAACTGGCGTTTGGCCCCTTGCGGATTGATGAATAATAGCAGGATAAAGCCGCCAACCATGAACCAGATCCATAGGGGTTCTCTCTGCAGCAAGGTATAGGTGAATAATCCATACACAAATCCCATTGCCAGCTTCCGGGGAGCAGTGAAATGAAAGACTGCTGAACAGATAACCACTACGATGGTGATAATGATGGCTGCTGATAATGGAAAAATTTCCCACAAGACAAGACAGATAGCTAATGAAACAGTAAGGGCTAAATCAGCGACAATATCAAAATGCCCAAATCGGGTTTCCTTCTTTGATTGACTGGCCAACTTGCCATCAAGTGTATCCGTGACCCAGCAGGAAATGATGAGTATCGCAATCGCTGGCAGCGCGTCAATCCCCTGTGAAACCCCGAGCATAAGTATGAAACATACCAGCACGAGTCTGCTGAGTGTAAGAATATCAGCAATAAGGTGCATCAAACCTCCACAATGTTAATTATATTACTTATAGCTTACACAATTTGGACGCCAGGGAAATCATGCGATGACACATTCTGATACGAGAATTTGATATTTAGAACCTTAACCTCAAAAGAGGCTGTTTGGATGCAGCCTCCTTAACATTTTTACTATTTGGTTTACTTCTGCTTGATTTTGATTGTATGGGGTTTGGCTTCTTCGACCTTGGGGATTTCCAGGGTGAGGACACCGTTCTCCAACTCAGCTTCCACTTTGGATGAATCAAGCGGTGTGGGAAGCGTCAGCACACGGTTGAATCGGCCGCTGGGGCGTTCTGAAAGAAGGTAATTTCCACCTTCCTCGCGATCTGATTTTAGTTCACCTGAGATTGTGAGGATTTCATTCACAATTTGAATGTTCAAATCATCCGGGTGAACACCGGGGAGAAGTGCTTGGATTGTAAAAGAGTCATCATTGACTTTCACGTCAATCGGAAAGGTCAATTCTCCTCGGTAGTCTTCATCATAATCGCGCATGATCTCATCAATTGCTCGTCTTCGAATGGGCCTTCGAACAGGGTTAATATATAATGTCATTTTTGCCTCCGTTTTATTTTGTGTTTCATCCTCCTTATATTATTTGTCAAGTGTTAACACATTATCTGAATTGGATCAAAGAAATATAAGAATTTTTATCACGGTGGTATGCTTAGTCAAATTAATTCCATTCACAGGATACTTGAAGCTACAAAGATGAAAAAAATGACCAGACAAAAATGGATAATCCTGATCCTGGCCGGGGGGATCATACTGGCAGTTGGATCGTTTTTGGTATTCAAGACGTTTTTCTCAAATAAGGGACGCACGATGAAGGTGCTAAACTTCATCCGCAATCCGGAATCACAACAGGAATTGGTTTTGCCAGCCAGATTACAATGTGGAGATGCCCCTTTCATCCTGCCAACCTCAGGTATGGTCGGTTTCATCTGGGGTGATTCGTTTCGTCCCGGACATAAGCATCAGGGCATAGACATTTTTTCAGGTACGGAAGTGGGAGAAACACCCGTCTATGCTGCCTATGATGGATATCTCACGCGGCAAATGGATTGGAAATCCAGTGTGATCATCCGCATCCCGGCTGACCCTCTCATGCCGGACCGACAGATATGGACTTACTATACGCATATAGCTCACCCTTCAGGGGACTCGCTGATTTCTGATGATTTTCCTACTGGAATAAATGAAGTCTTTGTCAGTGCAGGGACCTTCCTGGGCTACCAGGGGAATTATTCTGGCACGCCTGGCAATCCAACGGGTGTTCATTTGCATTTTTCAATCGTCAAGGACGATGGAAATGGATTGTATCTCAATGAGCTGGAAATTAAGAACACATTGGATCCATCACCCTATTTTGGGATGGCGCTCAATGCCGGAGAAAATTCAAATTCAATCCCGATTTGTTCACATCCAGGGGATTAACTTTTCAGGTAAGGTAGGTTTATAATTCGGATAGCTGATAGCTGATAGCTGATAGCTGATAGGACATCGACAACCTCTTATTTCGTATAGTTTATAAGTTGTTATCAATATGAAATAACAAGGGGCACCAGCTTGATCGAGTTTGCGATCCCCTGTGGTCTCCTGACCACCGGGGTAAACGTGACCGCAGGTCTCTCTTGGCTGGCCCTAACAGGAGGCTTCGCACTGAGGACACCAGCATGATTAGATTTTTTGTGAGGTAAGTAAGAATGGAACATGGAGATTGTGTCCCTCTGGTTGAAGTGACCAGGGGAAATATCGTCGAAATCACTTCACTACGGCGCTTTTTGCGTGGTTGAATTCAAATTGCAGAACGCTAGCCTGCGAGGGGAATCCTGCGTTGTTGACTTATCCGCGCAGTTCTCTGAAACCGTTTCAAGCGCTGCCTTTTATCGAGATGGAAGGCGATGCATTCTTTAATTTAACAGAAAAAGAAATTGCGATCATGTGTGCTTCTCACGCAGGAACTGATCAGCATGTCGCAGTGCTGAAGAGGATGCAGGAGAAAATTGGGATCAATGAAGCAGATTTGCAGTGCGGGGTTTCATGGCCGATTGATGCAAAAACCAGGCAATCGATGACGGTGGAGGGTGAGAATCCCAGTTCACTCAGGCATAATTGTTCTGGCAAGCACACGGGAATGTTGGCACATGCACAATTATGTGGATATGATGCGGAACATTATCTTGACCCGCAGCATCCGGTTCAGCTATCCATCAAAAAAATTTTAGGCGAGATGGCTGGGTTGGACCCTGAGGAAATGCCTTTGGGGATTGATGGTTGTTCAGCCCCAGTCTTTGGGATACCTTTGAAGAATATGGCTCAGGCAGTGGCAAGTTTAGCCGACCCGGAGAAGCTGGATCCTGCACAGAAAGCAGCATGTTTGAAGATTACACGGGCAATGATGAACAATCCGGTCATGATCTCGGGTGAGGGCAGGTTTGATACAGAATTGATGTCAGTTCTATCTGGAAAAGTGTTCTCAAAAGGTGGTGCTGAAGGTTTCCAAATTGCTGGTGTCATGCCCGGCGTGGTTGACGAAGGATCGCCTGGTATTGGTATTGCTATCAAGATCGCAGATGGGGATCGCAGATATAGGGCACGCAGCTGCGTCCTGATCCAGATATTATTACAACTTGGTGTCCTCAAAGAGGAAGACCTTGTTCAACTGTCCTCATTTGGAATGACACCAATCCATAATGCCCGAAAGATGGTCGTTGGACATGTGCGGCCCTGTTTTGATATAGAATTCTTAGATTTCCTGGAGGATACTTAAGTCAAATACCTTCTGATATTACAGCACAAATCAAAAGTATCCGGCAAAAGCTGCTGGTCCATTTTGGGATGCCGGAATGGCGTAATCCACTCCCACCTGTGGATGAGCTGGTTTCGACGATCCTTTCCCAGAATACCAACGATGTGAACCGTGATGCAGCATTTGACCAACTAACCAGTCGATTTCCAAATTGGGAAACTGTCATGGAAGCACCTGAGGGGGATGTCGTTGATGCGATTCGAACCGCCGGGCTTGCGAACCAGAAAGGGCCGCGCATCCAAAAAGCGCTGAGAGATATCTCAACCTACACTAGCGGGAAGTTAAATTTGAAATTCTTAAGTTCAATGACCAGAGAAGAGGCACGTAAGTGGCTGATGAACGTGAAAGGTGTGGGACCCAAGACGGCCGCTATCGTTCTGCTGTTCTCATTGGGCATCCCAGCATTCCCGGTTGATACCCATATCTACCGTGTAACAGGCAGGCTGGGGATCAGGCCAGAGGCTCTTTCAGTAGAGAAGACGCATTTTTTCCTGGAGGAGCGCATCCCGGAAGAGGCTTTCTATGATCTGCATCTCAACATTATCCGCCTGGGTCGGGAGGTTTGCGGGGCTCGAAAATGGCATTGCAACCGCTGCCCCCTGGTTGATCTATGTGCTTATGAAGATAAGAATCTAGATTCTTCAGAGTCCAATTGATATATAGGGGATGTATGGGGATAGAAATTACCTGAAAAATTAATCAAGAGACGATTGGACCAAAATTCCAACCATTGACCAGGGGCCAGCCCAGGTGATCTCAACATCGCATTCGTTCCCCAAAAGGTTCTCTTCGCTGTCAACGAAAACGAGTTTGTTCGTCCTGGTTCGCCCACGCCAGCGACCCCGTTTCTTTTCTTCAAACAGGACGTTCACGTTGCTGCCTAAATGCTTTGCATTGATCTCACCAGCAATCGTTTCCTGTAAGTTTTCCAACAGGCGGAAACGACGCATCTTCTCTTCATCTGGTACATCATCTGCCAATTTACGGGCTGAGAACGTCCCTGTTCGGGGGGAATATCGCGCCAGGTGGGCGACATCCAGGCGTAGTTCTTCCAGTAAGTTGTAAGTATTCTCAAACTGTGCCTCTGTCTCCCCTGGAAACCCGACAATGATATCGGTGGCGATTGAGGCATTGGGTATCAGGGTGCGAATTTTATTGATCAGGTCACGATAATCAGCAGAGGTATAGCACCGCCGCATCGCCTGCAGGATTTCATCATCCCCGGATTGGTTGGGCACTTCGATGTGCTGACACACCTTAGGAAGATCAGCGACTGCTTTCAGAAGCTCATCGGTGATCCAATTGGGGTGAGAGGTCAGGAAGCGGATGCGTTTCAATCCTGTAATCTCATGCAGGTCATGAAGCAGCGCTGCGAGGGTGGGCTTTCCGGGCAGGTCCATCCCGTATCGGTCCACGATCTGACCCAGAAGCGTGATTTCTTGAACTCCCTGATCGGCAAGGGTTTGGGCTTCAGAAAGGATCTCTTCATACGGTCTGGAATGTTCAATACCGCGCCTGTTTGGAATGATGCAGTATGTACAGGCATGCGAACAGCCATATACGATCGGTATGTATGCTGAAACGAGGGAGTTCTTGTCTTCCGCAGGAAGGAGCAGGTCTCCATCCAGGATGGCGTTCAATTCCGCCTGCTTCATCTGGACCGTGTTTTTTCCGCTTCGTTCTTTCAGAAAATGGATCAAGGGTGCGGGGTCGGAGGGAGGTGATACGACGTCAACCCAGGGGAAGCGTTCCTGGATCTTCTCATTTCCCCTCACCCCGATCAAACAGCCCATCAGGTTGATGACCAGATCAGGGTTCTTGTCCTTCAGCGGACGCAATGAGGAAAGACGGCCGATTGCCCTATCCTCGGCTTTTTGACGCACAACACAGGTATTTAGGACGATAACGTCAGCCTCCTGTGCCAGTTTGGTAGCACCATAGCCCATGCGTTCCAATGCGGATGCCAATCGACGAGAATCAGCGACATTCATCTGGCATCCTTCAGTCCAGATGTGATATTTCATAGGCGCTTATTATACTCGACAGGAAAACATGGGAATTATTATTCAGCAGCGAGAATTTGATATATAATAAGGATGTCATCAAAAAAAGAATCAGTGTAATTTAGGCTTGATTCAGGTTATAATAATTAGGTCGTTGATCGTATCCCCTTTAGTGATGGAGAATGTACAATGGACTTTGAAAAAAAGGAATATCTTCGAAGCACAGTCTTATATACAAGCGGGAGAATTGATAGCTATTCTGCCCCTGAAGTTGAAGAAGCAATGAACCAGTTGATCGAAAAGGGTCAATATAATATTGTTTTTGATATGAGTGATGTAACTTTCGTGTCCAGTGCGGGATGGTGGGCGTTGATCCGGATACAGAAAGAAGTCAATAAACTCAACCGGGGTGAACTTGCTCTTGTCAAGATGGATGAGCGCATCCAGGAATCAATGGACCTGGTTGGTATCCGTTCTTATTTCAAGATATATGATGATCTGATTGACGCAGTGGGCAGTCTTTAAAAGGTTGGAAGCACGCCCGTTCAGTTAAAGAATTAATTAGATAAGAATTAAATCCCGGGGATTTTATGAAATCCCCGGGATTTTTATGTTTCCTATTCAGATTGGATTGATTTACAGAATTGTTTTTCCTGAGTGATCAGTCAAAACTGATCTCATATTCTGCATCCTGGCGGGTGAACGATGTTGTTCCGCTGACTACAAGGACGATTGAGTCAACTTCTTCGTCAATGCTGAAGGATAGGACAGCCTGATTTTCCTGGTCCAACTCGACAGGTGTTACGATTGTTTCCTCACCAAATGTGATCAGGGAAACCCGAAATGTCTGGGGGAGGATATTCTGAATGCGCACGAAACCATCTCCATGCCATCCGCCATCGTCTGGTTCAAAATCGGTGAAGTGGTCAACTGCATCGATCCGAATATCATCAATCACCATCCCCACTCCGTTGATCGCAGCGTCAGTGACATAATCGAATCGCACGGTGACTTCCTGCCCAGCATAAGCACTCAGGTCAACCGTTTCTTCCTGCCAGCCTTTGGATTGCCCATTCAGGCCGCACCCGTAGCTGTTTCCTGATGGATCTTCAAAGGTGCAGGAAGTCGTCTGAAGAATTTGCCAATCCTTCCCGTCATTCGAAGCAGACACAAAGACATAGTCATAATCCTCTTCAAGGTCATACCATGTCTGGTAAGTCATTGCTATCGACCCGGTGACTTTGGAGAAATCAAAGCTGCGTTCAAGCGACATATTCGAGTGGTCACCCATATTGGTCCAGAAGAAATAATCACCGGAATAGGGGTCAACCGGCAAGATGGTCTCCAGGTCACTGCCATCAAATGTCAAAGAATGTTCTCCAGGGCAGTAGACTTCGATGTAATCAACACCATACTGGTTGACATCATAAGATGTAGTGCCTGCAGAACAGGTCGGGTAGCTGGTCGTTGGGGTTGCCAGTGGGGCATCAGGATAATTATTGTAGAAATAGCGCCCATCTGAGACATCCGGGTCTCCCAGGAAGTTCGTCACTGCCCAATCAGCAAAGACATCATCAGATTGAATGATTTCCGACGTGAGGGGGTCATTGATCTGCAGTTCTGACAATACAATATCAATGCTTTCCATCCCATTTTCATCATTTGCGACAAGGGTTCGCGTAACATCTTCACCAAAGCGATCCATAAAATAGGTTGTAAACAGGAAGGCTGCTCCATAGTGCGGTCCATTGCCGCCAATCTCGGTGCCCCAATCGGTAAGTTGAAGATCAGGAGAATAAATATACGAGTATTCGAATCCTCCCGGGTCATAGTCATTGATCAGTTCTGCCAGCATGGAGAAACCTTCGTTGAGCCAGGTCTCTTCGTTCTTATCGGTGTACCAGTGGATCATATGCTGGAATTCATGCGCAATTGTGCCGTAAATATATTCCTCCCACAGGAATACATTGTCCGAGTTGATCAGGAACATCTCGTGAGTATTGGAGAATTCATTCGCATCAGGGTGGAGTTCATCGGCTGATGAGTAATAACCGGCGAGGGACTGACCCAATCCGCCGGCATAGACAATATAGATATGGGGATCACCATCCACACCGGGTGACCATTCACTACCAAAAAAAGCTCGATTTGTCGGATAAATCTCATCATCAAATGCATCACCAAGGTCTTTCAGATCCCTCTGGTTATAATCCACGCCGTTCTCGATCCAAATATAAACATTGTCGCCGAGATAACGCAGTGTGGCGGATATCTGGAAGTTTTCATTGGTGTCAACATCCGTCACCCAGAAATCCTTTTGATCACTAATCTGATATGGGGCGTTAGGATCCGGTACGGTTTCAGGGATATTCGACTTTCCACCTAATCGTTCTGCAAGGATGATTGAAATCGTTAATGGGGACAACTTCTTCCTGTAGAGTTAACAGGTTGCCCTGCGCACCTGTTATGGTTATTGGATCTGCCGGCAATGGAAATGTATCGGGTTCAGTGGGGATATCGGGTTCCTCAGTGGTGATGGGATCATCAGCATATTCTGGCTGCACATCAATAACAGCAGGGGGTTGTTCTTCCACGGTGATTGTCGACTGAAGGTTATCCTGCCATTTATACAAGATGGTTCCACTCGCGAATAACACCAGGCAAACGCACAGGCAGCAAAGGGATATGACCAGCAGGATTGTCAGGATGATGGGAACGGCTGATGCTTTATTAGTCATTAATTAACTCGTTTCAATTTATTCAACATGTATCGTTACAGGGATAAATTTACCGTAAAAGTGATTTTTTGTGTGGGAAAGGTCAAAACCATTATTCATCTTTGGTTTTATTCATACCTTAGATTTATTTGGCAAATAAGAAATTCTTCAGCGTCCTTGAGACGATGGATCGTCAACTGGAGGCCTTGAGTTCTCTTTTAATCAGGGTACGATATAATTTGTTTGACAATTAATAGATCAAAAGAAGTATTAAGGAAGGAACGTCCGATGCGGGATTTTGTTGATCCTGTCAATACGTTTAATAATCTTATCCGGAATTGGTGGAAAATCATTGTTTTTGCGGCTATTGGCGGGATACTTGGTTTAACAATTTCCTATGCGCTTCCACCAAGATATGAAGCTGAAGCCATATTTTCAGCCAGTATTGATTTTACCGAGATCAAATTTGATAAACTTAAGGGCAGTGTGGGCGAACCTGTCGTTTGGACGCAATATGAGGAAGACCTGGTTCTGCAGGTTGTGGAACGGATGCTGCTGAAAGTTCGCAACGATGTGATCCCTTATGCCAGAACCCTGGATCCTACACTTGAGATTAAGGAATACAGGAACAGCTATCAAATTGAAAGGTACCTCAGCATGTGGTATTTACGCTACCGGCATGCTGATCCTGAGATTGCACAATCAATTGTTAATTTTTGGGCGGAAAAGGGATATGAACAACTTCTTGCCGCAAAAGAAAATGGTCAGGCAGAGTCATTCGTGATCGTTGACCTGGTCTCAATGGCAGAAAAACCAATCGCGCCTTTGTATCAGAACCGGGGCACGTTGATCCTGGCTGGTACAGTGATTGGCTTGCTCGCCGGGATCATTTGGGTTGATTTCCGGTACCGACAGACCTCAAAGCGTGACGAGGAGGCCTGAGCTTGCTGTCATCGCTCTCCAAGAACGCAGTTTATAGAATCGCAGTTTCAGTACTCTGGTTCCTGGTGATCTTTGGATTGCCAATCACCAGTTTTCCCCTCCTGAGCCGCTATACAGGCGCTATTGTTGCCCCTTTTTCTGCGATCCCCCTGGCCTTGCTAATGATTATCTGGCTGATACCATTCCTAATAAAAAGAGGAAAATTTCCGGTAGAGGTTTTACCCTACCTGTTCTTTGTCGTTTTTGCATTGATCATCTCAGCCTTGGCTTTCTTTCTAAATGGTGCTTATTTTCGTGATCGCAATTTCCTGGGCCAAAGCTTAAGGGCTTATATCACGGTGGGCATTGGATTGAGTTTTTATCTTATATTCTCTGCATTTCCACAAAGTGAGAAGCGAATTCATCAGACGCTCATATTTATCACCATCATGGGGGCGGTCCTGATTCCGTGGACGTTGTTTGAAGTTGGCTTGCTAAGGAAATACAGCCTTGTGCAGGGCTTCCCGGATTGGGTGAACACATTGCGATCGTATTTATCCGTTCAGTCTCCGAATACGATCTACACAAACCGTGTGATGGGTTTTGCGTATGAGCCTTCCTGGTTCGTGCGGATATTCAACCTTGTCCTGTTCCCTATCTGGTTGGCAGCCGTTTACCTGCGAGAGTCTCTATTCAAGTTCCGTTTGTGGTTTTTCCAGGTGGAAGACGCATTAATGGTGTTGGGACTGGTCGTGTTTGGTTTCAGTTCTCCGAGGATCGGCCTGGTTGCCTTCCTGGCCTCTGTAGCCTTATTAGGTATATCCATCATGGGCCGCATCATCCAAAAGATCACAGACTGGTATCTCAAGCGCAGGAAAACACCGCCGAAGAACATGGCCCTTGTAAAGGTAATTTTGGTGTTTGTCATCCTGACGATATTACTCGGGCTTGCTGCTGGGGCACTGAGTGCTTACATCAACGCTGCCAGTGCCTGGGATAATCGTTTCCAGCTTATCTTCGATAATGCCAATATCGAAGCGACAGATTTCTTTCCACTCACTGAAATGAAGATCATCCTTTTTTCAAGGTTCCTGGCTTTTTTTGAGAGGATGGTTTACTGGTTTGGCGGTTGGCATATTTTCAGCGATTATCCGTTTGGTGTGGGTTTGGGAAACTCAGGATTTTATTTCTATGATCGGATGCGCAGCTCCGGGCTGGATTCTTATGAGCTGAGGAATTTAGTTTACAGGGCGAACTACCTGGCAAACACAAAGAACATGTGGACTCGACTGCTGGCAGAAACCGGTTTCATCGGGCTGGCGATCTTTCTTGTCTGGCTGTATTTCCTCTGGCGGAGTGCTGCGCTGACCCGGCGAAGTAGCTCAAAGATCCTTCGCATTGTGGGGTTGGCAGGTCAACTATTCTTGCTCGCGTATTTATTTGAAAGTTTAAGTATGGATTCCTTCGCTATGCCGTACCAATGGGTTATGGCCGGACTGATCTCGGCAGGGGGACTGCTGGCAAGACGGGAGCTGTGGGCTAAGGATAAGCCTCCAGCGTTGGCGTAGGCATTGCTTTTTCCTGGCTGCCCTCGATGACAACAAAGTTCATTAGGACCAAGATTTCACTGCAATCAGTTTTTGTGTCAAAGAAGTATTGTTCCGAAAGCTGAATACCATCCTGGTCAAGCACCTGGACCCAAAATCTTTCAATCGTTTCCTGAGGGGTGTCAGAGAATTGGACTTCGTAACCGCCGGGTCCATAAAATAAAGCCTGCCCTGTTTGAGCAGACCACTGGTATTCGTCACCAGCTTGTTCATCGCCCACAACAATAACCAACCCTTTCACTTCAATCCCCTCTGCATTGAAAACCTGACCGGCAATACCCATCCAATCACACCCTGAGTCAGGGTGGGAAAAATTCGATAAATAAATTGGGTTGTCATCCTGAACTGCGTATGTGAGTGTTTGAACCGGGAGGTCACCTTCTACAGCGATTGTCGTTGTGGGGATGGGTTCGAATGGTGTGGTGGTAATGGTTGGAGCCATTTCCAGGGTTGCTGTTGGCACTGGCTGCGTTTGGGTTGGTTGAATGGGAGTCTCAGTCTGGGAAGGTGTTGTTGGAATGTCTGGTTCCATCACATATGGAAAGATCTCACATCCGGCAAGCATGATCCATAACGCGCACAGGATGAATATCAGGTTTCGGTTCATAATCACTCCGTAGAAAACAGGGAAAATAAGTAAGGATAGCGGGAATGGATGGGAGTTGAACCCACCACGGCTCGCAACGCGACCCGACACCGGTGTTGAAGACCGGGAGGCCCACCAGGACCTTGCCATTCCCACCATTAAGCATAACTTTCACCCAGAAGCTTGTCAACTATGATGCAGTAGAAAGGCTTAGTACACCAGGTCTCCCAAGGTTGATCACAGATTTGCCTGTGTTTATCAATCCGGTAAGAATGCTTAAATGGTAAAATCACCATAGTTTTTTCAGATGACAGGAGTGTTTAAAAGCCATGACTGATCTCACACATACACCAGATTGGGTAAAGCACGCAATTTTTTACCAGATCTTTCCGGATCGATTTGCCAAGTCAGACAAGCTTGAAAAGCCAGGCAACATCGAACCCTGGGATGCCCCGATGACCCGCCATGGGTTCAAGGGGGGTGATCTGCTGGGTGTTTTTGAAAAACTGGATTACCTGCAGGACCTGGGTATCAATGCGATATATTTCAATCCCATTTTCATGTCAACTCCGAACCATCGCTATCATACCTTTGATTACTTCCAGGTTGACCCGATCCTGGGCGGAAATAAGGTCTTTTTCCAGCTTCTTGAAGAAGCTCATCGCCGGGATATCAGAATTGTGCTGGATGGCGTATTTAACCATGCCAGCCGCGGTTTTTTTCAGTTCAACCACATCCTTGAGAACGGCGAGAAGTCACCATATCTGGACTGGTTCAAAGTCTATGGTTACCCGATGAATGCCTACCAGGGCAAACCGAATTACTCCTGCTGGTGGAACCTGCCTGATCTGCCGCAGTTCAATACGGATAATCCCCAGGTCAGGTCTTTCCTGTTCGAAGTTGCCAGGTATTGGATCGATGCAGGCGTGGATGGTTGGCGGTTGGATGTACCTTTTGAGATAAAAGATGAAACCTTTTGGCGGCAATTTCGAGCTGCAACCAAGCTGCCAAATTCAGAAGCTTATTTAGTTGGAGAAATTCCTTCTGAGGCTCAGGAGTGGCTGAAAGGGGATATGTTTGACGGCGTGATGAATTACCAGTTCACGGCCGCCTGTGTGGGCTTTTTCGGCGAAACAAGCCGGGATGAAACCATGATCGCGGGCATGATGGGATTGCCTGAGGTCCCGACACTTGATGCAAAGGGTTTTGCTGACAGGACGAAAACACTTTTGGAGATCTACCCGCGGCAGAATGCATTAGCGCAATTAAAATCTGATGGACAGCCACGATATGTCCAGGTTCCTCAGCATGGTCAGCGGTAAAAAAGCAGCCTTTCGGTTGGCAACCCTGTTCCAGATGACATACCCTGGTGCGCCCTGTATCTATTACGGCAATGAAATCGGGATGCAGGGTGGACGGGATCCTGATAACAGGGCACCTTTCCCCTGGGATGAGTCACGCTGGGATCATGACTTGCTAAAATCATTCAAGACCTTCATAACGATCCGGCACAACCATCCAGTGCTGCGAACAGGCGAATATGTCCCCATTTATGCAGAAGGGCAGCACCTGGTGATCCTGAGGCATTTAAATGGTGAGAAAATGCTCCTGGCTTTTAATGCCAGCGATCATCCCTGGGATATGAAAGTTCAGGTTGAGGGACATGTGGATAATGGCACGCGATTTAAGGACCTCATACACAGTGGAGTAGCCGTGATCCGTGATGGTTGCCTACGGAATTATGTCCTCCCGGCATGGGAAGGTGTGGTCTTTAATCCCCAACCATAGAATCTGTCATAAATAGGATTCAATCTGGGTCATTTTTTAGGCAAAATTGCCCAGGTACCCAGTGCTAATAATGCAAGGCCACCAATCCGGGACCAATTCAATGGAATAGGATCGCCACCTGTTAATCCAAAAGTATCCACCACAACGGCGACTGCCATTTGGCCGGCGATAATTGAAGACAGGCCAGCTAAGACACCAATTTTGGGAAGCGCATAAGCAATACCAGCGATGATACCAATTCCAAGCAATCCTGAAATGATGATCAGCCATAATGTGGGGGGGTTGATCGCCGAGAACAACACCTTTCCTTCTCGAAGATAAATCACAAGTAAAAATAACCCTGAAATGATGCCACCTGTGAAATTGACCAATAATCCGGTTAAAAGTAGCACCTGTGATCTTCCCTGCAGCAGTCGTAAGCGAGGATTGCGTTCCTATCGCTATACCGCTAAAAATGACTACGAGAAGTGCTGTTAAGAGAGATTTCTGCATATTATCCTTTTCGTCTATGTTTGTTCATTCGTTGTTATACTGTCTTTTCGGAAAACTCTGAGGATGGCTATCTTGGTTGTGTGGTTAAAGGGTAACGGGTCTGTTGGAGGAATGGAAATTCTTGTGTCCGGGTAACCTGTGACATCCTGAGGTGCTGGGATGTGCTGAACAAAGCTGATATATTCACTTTGACAGAGCCTGTCTAATTCAGACATAAACGCCGCGCCGGAAAGATACAGTGCATTATTTATTACGACCAGCCAGCCTTCATGTGCTACGAGGGAGCGAACCTTGTTCACCAGACGGGTTGTTTCATGCTGCAGGTCAATTTTTCCGCTGCTCGTGACCGAAAAGAATGGGGGATCCAGGATCACACAATCGAACAACTTCTGTTGGCTGCGCATGCGACCTGCTACTCGGAAGAAGTCTCCCTTAAGGTGGGTGACTCTTTCTGGGGGCAGGCTGTTAAAGTAACCAGGATCGTTCTGCTATGTCCAGGAACCGCTTGTTCAAATCCGTCTGAACCACATGAGATGCACCTCCCATACCAGCAGCGACTCCCAGGCTGCCGGTGTAGGCAAATGTGTTTAAAACACGGCATCCATTCATATTTTCATACAGCCACTGACGCAAATAACGTGTGTCAATGTAGAAGCTGGCATCCTGGTTCAACTGCAGGTCAAGCGCATAGGTGAGGCCATACTCTGTTATTTGAGCTGGCAATCTTGTTCCCCGGATTAGCCTTCCTTTTCGATATGCTTCATCCGGGCTGCGTCTTTGTTTCAGCAGGACAGCACCCAGGTCGGTGATTTCGTTTGTCAGCCAATCAACAACCTGGTCAATGAGATGATCGCTCTTACCGGGGGTTTCGCTGTCGAAGACCACCAGTGCAGGTCCATAACGTTCCAGGACCAGACCAGGACAACCTTCGGTATAGCCGTTGAAAAGCCGATGTGCTTCGGGAAGCCTTTCCGAAACCAGGCGTTTCTGAACTGCCTTTATAATAATATTCAGCATGTTATGTTGCGTCACGATTAGTTAATTCTACCTGTATAAAAAAAGAGTAAAATTTAGGTATGGATAAAAAACAATTTATATTAACCTAAATTTGTGATATAATAAATTTATCAACAAAAGAAGTATATAGGAGACGACGATGATTGCATTTATTGAACAATATTCACCAATTATCCAGGCACTCATGGGCACATTATTTACCTGGGGAGTGACTGCGCTTGGTTCTGCAATGATTTTCCTGGCGAAGGATGTCAGCAGGAAACTTCTGGACGGCATGCTTGGTTTTGCTGCCGGCGTCATGATCGCTGCCAGCTACTGGTCGCTATTAGCGCCAGCGATCGAAATGTCTGAGGGGCTGGCTGTTCCGGTATGGTTCCCAGCGGTCTCGGGATTTTTATTAGGTGGCATATTCTTATTCGCAGTGGATAAACTCCTCCCACATTTGCATTTGGGCCAAACGGACCCAGAAGGACCTAAAACGTCCTGGCAGCGAAGTGTTCTGCTTATCACTGCCATAACTCTGCATAATATCCCGGAAGGATTGGCAGTAGGTGTGGCTTTTGGTGCTGCAGCAGCAGGGATTGAAGGTGCTGGTGTCGCTTCTGCGGTAGCCTTGGCACTCGGTATTGGGATCCAGAATTTCCCTGAGGGTCTGGCCGTTTCTGCTCCCTTGCGGCGAGAGGGCTGGCCGCTTGGTAAATCATTTATGTATGGACAATTTTCCGGGATGGTAGAGCCTGTTGCCGGTTTGATTGGTGCAGTTGCTACGCTATTAATGCGGCCGATCCTGCCGTATGCCCTTGCTTTTGCCGCAGGTGCGATGATCTACGTGGTGGCAGAGGAACTGATCCCCGAATCAAAGCGGTCCGAATCACATTCTGATGTCCCCACCATTGGTGTCATGCTCGGGTTTGCAGTGATGATGATGCTGGATGTCGCTTTGGGATAAAGGAAGAGAACTAAAAAATCACCGGGATATTTTAAGAGGGGGACTACCCAATACGTGGGCTAGCACGGAGGCTAGCCCCTACAATGGATATCTTTTGGATGGGTCGACCTCCGTGTCGATCCCAAGATATCCACTGCCCCATACTTGAGAGAAACCCCATTTATCTTATTAAGCATTCAACTGCCAGATTTGATAGAGGGCAAGGTTCCCTGGTTTCCCATCCGAATAGAAAGAATCAACCACACGGAAACCAGCGCTTTCCCCCAGCGTAGATAGTGAATGTTCATCAAAGGTGTGAACATAGCGAACGCCTGGTGTGTCGCCTGCCCTCCAATCCAGCAGGACGTCTCCTACATCCACATCTTCCGGATTGAGACCTACCGTCTTCCAGGGTAAAACATGAGATCTCAACCGGGGGCTGTTCTGCCACTGCCAGACTGACACAGCCACACTGCCTTTTGATGAGATCAATTTGGCAAAGAATGACGCTGTTCTTTGTCTGAATTCTTCACCCGGAAGGTGATGGAGTACTGCAAAAGAGACCAGCCTGTCATATGGAGCACTCGGGATGTGATCCACCCAATCCTGATCAGCCAGATCGATTTGCTTGAATTGGAACCGGTTTGAGTCAATATTTTGTAATAAATCTCTGGCATTTTCGAGCAGTTCAGCACTCATATCCACACCTAAATAAGTTCCCTGGAAGTTGCGTGCTTCCAGTGCCCTTGCCATGGTCCCATTGCCGCATCCGACATCCAGGATGACTGCATTTTGGGGGATTGAATTGATCAATTTCCTGACGCCGGGCTGGGCTTGGGCGCGCGTTGATGAGAAAGAGCCTGCATAACACTTATAAAAATGCTGGTTGATCTGCAGAAGTTTTCGTTTAACCTTGCTGTTCATGATGTTCAAAGTATATTGCAGATACCATCAGAACGTCAATAAAAAAAAGGGCTATTCCAAAAGGTAGGGGATTGTCTCCTAATTCAGATATATAGCCTTCCCTAATCCCTCATCCCTCACGTCGTACATCCTCAGGGCAGGCAGTCAGCCACTGGCTGATAGCTTCCCCCGGGGAAAGCCTTAAAAGAATAGATTTTTATGATTTTCCTTAACAGAAAAGAGGCTGCCATTTTTCAGCAACCTCCTACATAGTTTGAGAGATTGGCTTACGTTGGATTGACGGATTCACCAGGCGGATTAGTGCCAATAGTATTACTATGTTTGTTCAGCCACATGCTTTGCTGAATACTTTCAGGTGTTAGTAAACCAATCAACTGCCTATTTTCGACCACAGGCTGCACACGACTGGTTGAAAATTTAGTGAGTACAGCATTTAGTGGTGATCCAGGGTCAAGCCCTTCGGGTTCCAATCCAATCGCGGTATAAGCTGACACTCGATTACCGAACTTTTCCAGGGCTGCCAGTAAGTCGCTGCGCCGGATGATCCCCAGGAAGTTGCCATTTGATACGACCGGTATAACCTGCTGTCCTGTTGCCATTGATAGCTGGAAGACACTGTCCAGGGTTTGGTTCGCTTCGACATGGTAGAACTGCGACACCATGGCATCACGTACGCATAAGCCTTTCACACCTTCCTTGAACTGGACAGATTTCGTTTCTGAACCAGCCCCTGACCAGATGAAGGTGGCGATCAAGATCAACCATGGATCGATGAAAAATCCGGCAATCCCCATGATCACCGCAAAACCACGTCCAATATTGGCAGCGATTTGTGTCGCCCTGACATAATCCATTTGTTTCGCCAGGATCGCCCGCAGCACCCTTCCGCCGTCCATGGGGAACGCGGGGAGCAGGTTGAAGATTGCCAGGGAGATGTTCACCGATAAAAGCCGTACCCAGAAGTTATTCAGCAGGGCTGTGAAATTCAACGGTGAGGTAAATGTGCCTGAGATAACTAAAATGACGAAGATCAGGACGCTGATCAGGACATTGACTGCAGGACCAGCCGCAGCGACAAGCAATTCTTCTTTTGGATCTTCAGGCAGAGTTTCCAGCCGGGCAAGACCACCAATCGGCAGGAGTGTGATATCCCTGGTTGGGTAACCAAACCGTTTTGCAGTCAATGAATGCCCCAATTCATGTATGACGACGCACAGGAACAAGGTCAGAATAAACAGCACTTCTGTAACGACATCCACTGCTGCGCCGCCAGAAAACAGGGTTGAGAAGCCAACCCATATCAGCAGGAGGAAGAAGGTGAGATGGATTTTGATGTCAATCCCAGCGACTTTTCCGATATTGAATGACCATTTCATTTTTTCACCTCTTTATCTTATCTTTCTGTTTCAGCTTCCAATTTACTTAATCATTATAAGAAATGTGTTGGCAGGATGTAAACACTTTGTAATGTGCATATTGAGGTTCTTTCACTGGCGTGGGCATAACTTGGTACAATCAACGGTATGAAAGCTGAGAGCTGGAAGAAAAAACGCGCCTACAGCAAGGAAGAAAAGGCGCTGGCAAAAGCAATCTTAGAGGAATTGAAAAATGGGGTGGCATTAAATGCGGCTCAGCGCTTGCATCCGAAACCTGATGGTGGTGGTTTCATCCCGAAACACGCCCTTGTGGCGGTCTATTCTAATATGGTGGAAAGTGGGATATGGGAGGAAGATGAAACCCTGCTGGCCAAGATCCGCATGAAACCTACCCGGACGCTGTCTGGTGTGACGACGGTGACCGTGTTAACTCGCTATCATCCCTGTCCAGGTGAATGTATTTTTTGCCCTGAAGAAGAAAAAATGCCCAAAAGCTACCTGAGTGAGGAACCGGGTGCAAAGCGGGGCTTGCAGTTTTCATTTGATCCATTCGCACAGGTGCACGGCCGGATCAAGGCATTAAAAGCCATCGGGCACACGACCGATAAGATCGAGTTATTGATCCTGGGTGGATCGTTCAGTGCTTATCCCCGTGATTATCAATCCTGGTTTATCCGCCGCTGTTTTGATGCGATGAACGGCGTTAATCCAGAAGATGAACCTGGCAGAGAGTCGCTCAGTGAAGCGCAGGCGAGGAATGTGCAGGCGGGGCACCGCAATGTGGGGCTTGTGATTGAAACCCGGCCGGATCTGGTCAACCTGGAGTCATTAAGCTGGTACCGGCAATTAGGTGTGACCAAAGTGCAGATGGGGGCTCAGAGTCTGAATGATCGCATACTGAGTCTCAACAAGCGCGGCCATACAGCTCAGGACACCCTCGATGCTGTCAGGCTGCTTCGGGCAGGCGGTTTTAAGATCGTGCTGCACTGGATGCCAAATTTACTGGGAGCGACACCTGTTTCAGACAGGGAGGATTTTCAGCGTCTGTGGGCAGAGGGAACCTATTGTCCGGATGAGCTCAAGATCTACCCCTGCCAGTTGTTGGAGAGCACAGAATTATTTACGCTTTGGCAGGAGGGCAAGTACCAGCCTTATTCTGAAGCGACCTTGCTTGATTTGATCGCTGACTTGAAAACGAGTGTACCCAGGTACTGTCGTATTAACCGCATCATCCGTGATATCCCCTCTACCTATGTGGTTGACGGGAATAAAAATTCCAGCATGCGCCAGGATATCCATCGGGAAATGGCAAACCGCGGTACGCATTGTGAATGCATCCGCTGCCGTGAGGTCCGGCGTCAGCAAGTCACACCGGGAGCGGTCACCCTGCATGATCTTGTCTATCGTCCAGCTGATGCTGAAGAACATTTCCTATCTTTTGATACACCAGAAGACCTCCTGGCAGGGTTCCTCAGGCTTTCACTTCCGAAGGATACAGCCTTTACCGGATTAGGCGATTTAGACAAAGCCGCCATCATCCGGGAGGTCCACGTGTATGGGTTATCACTGGAGGTTGGCGAGGAACGTACCGGGATTGCACAACACAGCGGTTTGGGTACTCGATTGATCGAAGAAGCGGAAGCTATCACGAAGGAGAAGGGATACAAGAAGTTAGCTGTGATTGCGGCCGTCGGTACACGAGCTTATTACGCAGCTCGAGGGTTTGAGATGGGTGACCTGTATATGGTTAAAAAGCTATAGAGCCTGAAGATGGTAGAGCCCTTGAATCTGTTCTCTGTTCTGAACATATCTCCTGCTGTTCTTAAAGACCTATGATGAAACCAAAATTCTCGTTGGTAGTAAAAGATAAGAAGCTTTCAGCTCTGGTGGAAAAAGCTGATAAAAAGACGCTGGCAGCCTGGGCGGCTGATTGTGTCAAGCGAGTCCTGCCATTTTTTAATGATAGCTATCCTGAGGATCAACGACCAATACAGGCTTTAGATGCGCTGCGTTCATGGATAAGAACCGGGATATTTTCGATGAAGGAGATCCGAAAAGCTTCCCTGGATGCCCATGCGGCTGCTCGTGAAGTTGGACAGGACAATGCTGCCCGATCGGCAGCCCGTGCAGCAGGACAGGCAGTGGCAACGGCTCATGTGAAAACACACGCCATCGCAGCGGTGAATTATGCATTGCAGGCAATCCACAGAGCAGCTACAGCGCAGAAGGCTCATGAGGATGTGGCGCAAGAACGTGAATGGCAGATCCAGCATCTTCTTTCGCTTTTGAAAATTATGTAATTATTGTGTTTGGGGAAAACCTGACTGGATAGACAAGTATCTGAGACGACAATTTATCTCTTATTTTGGAAATAAGGCAAGGAGTTGGTAGGCGAGGGGGCGAAGCAATACAGCGATCAGCCCCATAATGCCTCCGACCAGCCAGCCAGCAATCACATCAGATAGATAATGAACGCCCAGGGCAACTCGGGAAATACCTACCCAGGGAGCCCAAATGTGCCAATGCAATACTGAACCAAGGCGGTCCAATGGCCATGCCCATCACTGCTAAGGCAGCCGAACGGGCGGCATGACCGGATGGGAAAGAATGGGGGTCGGTGATGCGGTAGATTTGGCCCCATTCACCCTCAGGACGAGGGCGGCGGATGGAGAATTTCATCAGGATCACTGCTGCAGCCATGATGACCAGGCCGATGACCAGGAAACCAGATCTCATGCGGCATTCACCATCACACAGGAACCAGGCCAGGATCAATCCTAACAACCAGAACCAGGAATCCCCGGAGTGGGCAAGAACTTTCAGTATTAAGGAAAGAACGGTTTTTTCAGCCGGCACAAGCAGGGCTTTGGAGAGCCGTGCATCAAGCTTGAGCAGCTGTCTGATCCAGCGTTTCACAATGTCTTCTCCAGGTCCCGTCGCAGGATTGCCAGTTGGTTTGGTTTATCAGCGTCCATACCCATCTCAGCATAGGGTGTAAGTAAAGCCCGTGCATCCAGGGACAACTTTCTGCAGACCATTTCCACTGCTTTATCAAGGGTCAGCAAGTGCAGGGCGATCAGCAGCAGGCTGTCCAAACCAAGCAGTCTTGCCTGCTTCAGGGGGTGTTTTCTCGCTTCTGAGATTTGTTTCCAGATCGGTTTTTCTTCTGATACTAACTTGTGATCAATGACATTAATATCTCCACCGCAAACTGAGATATCTTTAAAGCGGATAAAAGACCTGTCAGATCTCGGAAAGCGTGAATCCATCACCTGCTGGGAAATGACACAATAATACAGGAGAGCGTTTGGGTCTTCTGAAACCTGCTTGATCAACCAATCAACAGCATCCGCTCGGATAGCAGGAATATCTGCGGCGGCGATCATAACCTTTGATTGTGATGGATGGTCCTCCGCGGAGCGTTGCACACCAGCCCGGATGTTGTCAAAAAGGTTTCCCTCATCCGAAAGAAAATGTAAGGGTTTGGATGAGTTGAGGTTGGTTTCTTGAGGCAGACCAAGGATGTAAATATCACCAATTGAATCGCATCCTGACAGGGCGTTGATCACCCATTGGGCCATAGGTTTACCCTGAATGTTTATCAAACTGCGGTGACCTTCCTGATTTTCACTCCGCAGCGGGTCATCGTGGGCCAGTTGACCGCCAGCTAATAAGACAACATCCATCCTGATCAATTCAGCACCTGCATCTGTGGTCGAAAATTGGCAGCTTTCACAAAGGCATCCACCTTTCCATCAAAATCCCTGTACATTTTCCGGGCAGCTTTCATATCCCCATTTGTCCCAATGCGTTGAATGTGGACATCCTGGCCAAGAAGTTTGATGGAAACAGATTTATCACGCACCGATGATCCGATGCTGATGCTGAGTGCTTTTTTCATGAATGATTCCTTGATTGTGCTTAGCGGGAAGTATACCATAGACGTATCCTGCCCAATCAAATGTCCATGGTTTTTTATGACATCCTGCTGGTGCTTGCGCCGATCAAAAACAGTATAATTGGACGTTGTTTTCTAGAGGAAAGTGAATATGGAAAAACAAAAACTGGCATTCTTATGGGACATGGATGGTACTTTGATCGATACAAAAGCCTGTCATTTTTACTGCTGGCGGGAGTCGATGAGGGCATTTGGGTATGAGCTGGAAAAGGACGTCTTTGAGAAGAATTTCGGCCGTAAATCAACGGTCGTGATTCCCCTTTACCTGGGATTTGATTCTGATAAATTGCTAGTCAACCAGATACTGGAAGATTACCGAAAGCGATTGATGAAGATCATGGTGGAAAGAACCCAACTGGTGCCAGGTGTGCTTTCCTGGCTGCAGGAAATACAAAGCTTGCAAAGGCCCCAGGTTGTTGCTTCTTCTGCTGCAAAGGCAACCCTGGAAAACATTCTTGCCGCTTATGAGCTGGATGGTTATTTTGAACATGTTTTTGCAGGTGCTGAGCTGCCTGCTAAACCAAATCCTGATTTATTTCTCCTTGCAGCTAAAACCCTCGGATACGCGCCCGAGAATTGTTGTGTCATTGAAGACTCACCGGCTGGCGTGAAGGCGGCAAAGGCAGCCGGGATGCACTGTGTCGCTGTGTTAACTTCCTTTCCAAGGGCAAGGCTATCCATGGCGGATATGATCATTGACGATTTCACAACGCCATTCTCGCATGTGATGAATGAGGTAGGAATCTCAAACCTTGTTTTTTCCCAGGCATAATTCTCAATACTGAAAATAGAACTACAATATAATAAAACCAAGCCTCGGCAAATTCATTGATGTTTGATTCTAGGTCTTTCAGGGCATCATCGTGTGATACTGACTCCCACCAGCCGATAAGGAGATGACGATGAATTTCAGGCGTGTGATCAGGTTCTTTCAACGGTTTCTCCCCCTCTTAACTATCTTCATATTAATATCAGGCTCCCTGGCGGGATGCCGTTTCCCATGGCAGCGTGAAGAGGAACCCGAAGTTGAAGAAGAGCAGCACAAAGAAACTGAAGAAGAAGGTTTAAGCTCCTCTGAACCTCGACAGGATTTGCCGCCTGCCCTTGTCGAAGTCTTCCCTCTTCCTGGGAGCTCAATTGCCCTCAAGCAGCCTATTACGATATATTTCAATCAGCCGATGGATAAGGAGTCCGTGGAAGCCGCTATCCACTTTGAACCAGGTATCAGCGGACGTTTCTCATGGCAGGGGGAACGGATTATTACATTTACACCCGATCAAAGCATTACGCCGGGAAGCAGCCTGCACATGGTTGTAAAAACCAGTGCCCAGGCTGCGAATGAGAAAAGCTTGCGTTCAGAGATTGAGCTTGATTTCCATACCGCCGATCCATTGCAGGTCATGCAGGTCGTCCCGGGGGATGGTACACAGGAGGTAAACCCCGAAACAGCCGTGTTCGTGGCTTTTAATCAACCGGTTGTGGGACTGGGTCAGTCTACGGATGCTGATCCTGCCTTTTCGATATCACCGGAAGTGCCGGGAACCGGAGAATGGCTGAATACCAGCACTTTTATATTCAGGCCTGAACCGTCCATGGAAGGTGGAACCGTTTACACGATCACCCTGAACGAAGACCTGATTGCCACATCTGGTGCTGGGATGGAAACATCTGCACAGATGCTGTATTTCTTCTCGACCACGCAGCCGTATGTCCTGGATGTTTACCCGAGGTCAGATGAAACACTGAGTATTGATGGCCCGGTTGAGATGAAATTCAATATTCGAATGGACCCGGAAAGTGTGGAGGACCACTTCCAACTGGTGTCAGTGGAGGGGACAGAGGTCGAAGGCGGTTTTGAATGGGATGAGGACTATAGAAAATTAACTTTCACACCCGATGAAAATCTGGAAAGGGACAGCACCTATACGATCCGGTTGGCAGCCGGTTCCGAATCATTTGGCGGCTCAATAATCGATACCCCGCTGGAAATTTCCAGTGAAACATATCCACAATTCTCGGTCGATCCCCAAACAGCACCGCAATATAGAAACTTTCACGGGCAATATGGTCAATACGCCATTACGTTCACAACGCCTTTGAAATCGACAAAGTATAAAACCGCTGTCAGCATTTCCCCGGAGGCAAGCGGTCAAATCGTTCATGTCAATACCAACAACACCAAATTGAATCTGACGGGCTATTATGAACCGGAGACTGAATATACTGTGACCTTGGATGCAGACCTTGAAGACAGGTGGGGGGCGCAGTTGGGGAATGAAGTAACCTACACGTTTACCACACCCCCAGCGGAACCAATGTTAAATATTGCAGCAGGATATTCAGGGAATGGCCTGGTGTTTGTACCGGCATCCGCTTCGGAAATCGTCTTTCAGGCAACGAATATCAATACGGTCACGACTGAACTTTCACCGATCAGTATGGATGATCTGATCACCATACTGCACCCTGATAATTACATTTACCGGCAGGCTTACCTGCCTGAAACACTTGAAACGAAGGTTCATAACCTCGACCTGGTCAGGAACCTGAGTGAGGTGGTGAGAATTCCGCTTTCCTTTGAAGGCGATTCGCTGTCGCCGGGTATTTATTTCTTGAGAGTGTCTTCCCAGGATATTATCGATGAATCCGACCGGGCAGAAGAACTTTTCCTGGTTGTCAGCGAAAACAACCTTGTAATGAAGACTTCCTCGGAACAGGCTTTGGTCTGGGGTACCAGTCTGGAGGACTACAGCCCGTTATCAAATGCACCCATTTCGATCTATACAACTGAAGGTCAATTGGTAACCAGTGGTGAACTGGACACTGCTGGTCTATTCCAGAGTTCATTTGAACAGGTTGATGAGCCATATAGTCAGTTTATTGCCCAGGTCGGAGAGCCAGGTCAGGACAATTTCGCCTTCTCCATTTCCTCCTGGGGGGCTTCAAGGCTTTGGGAGATGGGAATCAGATACACCTCAATGCCTGCCACTTTAGATGGTTATGTTTATACGGACCGTCCGATCTACCGCCCAGGGGATACAGTGTATTTCAAGGCTTTGATCTTTTCCCGTGAAAACGGTATACCGGTACCTCATGATCTTGACCATGTGAACATCTCGATATTCAGCAGTGGAGGGCTTGCAGGCGAACCTGATCAAATTTACAGCAACGACCTTGTTCCGAACCATTCGGCTCAGTAGAGGATGAAGTGCTTCTTCCGGCTAATGCGCCAACGGGAATGTATCGTATTGAAGTGACCCATGAGGATACTTATTTAACGACACTCCATTTTGATGTTGCTGCTTATCGGAAACCAAATATCGAGCTGTCTGTAGATATGGTTGATCGTGAGATCCTCTTTGGAGAGGATGTACAGGGCACCGTTCAGGCGGATTATTATTTTGGCTTGCCGGTTGCTGATCAATCATTTTCATGGGCGATGTACAGTGATGATGCTTATTTTTACCTGCCCGGCTACCGGGTAGGGCCATTGAATCCGTACTGGCTCATGCCCTGGCCGGTGATGAATTACTCTCCTTACGGTACCTTTGTCGCATCAGGGGATGGGGAGACAGATGTGAGGGGACATGCTGACCTGACATTATTAACGACAGAGCTGTTTTCAGGGGATGACCAGGATGGGGGCTTGAATGAAATCACCCTGGAAGTGACCCTCGCAGATGAGAGTGGCCTACCGATCAGCTACCGGGAATCAGCACTTGTCCACCCGGAAGAATTCTACATCGGTGTTAAACCCGAAATCCACTTTGGCAGGGCAAACACGCCGTTCGATTTCTCGATCAAGACCGTGGATTGGAATAAAAATGTTGTGGGCAATATCCTCATGGAAGCCGCGTTTGAATCGATCGAATGGCAGGTTGAAGAAACTTACAATGAAGAACAGCCTTATCGCTATGTGGGAAAGACATCGATTATTGGCACTTCCAGCCCTATCACCGATGCGGATGGCGGGGCGAGGATCTCCTTCACCCCTCCTGAACCGGGGACTTACCGACTTACCGTTCAATCTGGTAATGCTGTCACCAAGGTCTTGGTGTGGGTGTTTGGAGAGACCGGTGCTGTCTGGCCGAGGCTGAGTCAAAACCAGATCAACCTCACGGCTGATGCGGAAGAATACCAGCCAGGCCAGATCGCCCAGGTGTTCATTCCCAATCCATTTGAGGGAGAGGTTGAGGCGTTGGTGACAGTTGAGCGTGGGCTGGTCATGGAAACTCAACGTCTGACGATCACGGGGGCTGGACATACCCTTTCTTTGCCCATCGAAGAGGAATCGCTTCCTAATATTTATGTGTCCGTAGTCCTGTTGGGGAAGGATGAAGAAGGGCGTCCAAACTACCGTCAGGGTGTGCTGAAATTAGGGGTGATGCCGCTTCCGAAGATGCTGACTGTAGACCTGCAGATTTTGCCAACCAAAGCGTCACCTGGTGAAACGGTGTCTGCGATACTCACGGTGAGGGATGCTTCAGGTACTCCAGTTCAGGGAGAATTCTCCGTTGCAGTAGTAGATAAAGCCCTGCTGGCGCTGGTGGAAGCAAATAGCCTGCCCATCCTGGAAGCGTTATACGGCACACAACCGCTTTCTGTCCAAACCAGTCTATCACTCAAGACCTATGCCAGCCAATTAGCTCTGGTTGCCCTTGAACTGGGGTTGGGCGGTGGAGGGGGGATGGATGAATCAATCACCCTGCGGGAAGATTTCAAGGATACAGCCTTTTGGCAGGCAGAGGTGGTCACAGGGGCTGACGGAACGGCTCAGCTATCCATCCCCTTACCTGATAATTTGACCACCTGGGTTGTGGATGTCAGGGGTTTATCTGAAGACTTTGAGGTTGGCCAGGCAGAAGCTGAGATCCTGACCCAAAAAGATTTGATGATTCAGCCTGTCACACCAAGGTTCCTGGTGGATGGCGATGAAGTTGAAATGTCAGCGACCGTATTTAACAACACGGATCACACGCTGTCGGTGGATGTTTCACTTCAGAGCGTGGGGTTTGAGCTTATCGAAGACTCCCCAGTGACCCACACTGTTACGCTTGAACCGGGCGAACATGAGCTTGTCTCCTGGCGAGGTGTTGTTGGCAGTGTTGAGGGTGTCAGCCTGATATTCCAGGCAGATGCCGGGGAATACACAGATGCGAGCACGCCCGTCTGGGGAGACCTGGCGGTGAAGCGCTACCTGATGCCGCAAACCTTCAGCACGACCGGTATCCTTCCCGAGCAGGGGGAGCGTTTGGAGCTGGTCAGTTTACCCATGTCAACCGACCCGGATTCAGGTGAATTGGGGCTTGAAATGACCCCGTCACTTTCATCCACATTGATTGAAGGTCTGGAGGCTTTTGAGGGCTATGTATTTGAGAATACTATCTCGATCCTTTCCCGCCTGTTAGCCAATTTGAATGCCTACAAGGCATTAACAGAACTTGGGATTGAAGCGCCAGATTTGGAGGTTGACCTTGTGACATTTGCGGAGGAAGGGATCCAGAAGCTGCTGGCTGCTCAGAATTATGACGGCGGCTGGTCCTGGTGGGGCAAGGCGAGTTCTGCAGACACTCAATTCGGATGTATTTATCACCGCTTATGTCCTATTGGGGCTTGATCTGGCATCTGAAGCCGGGCTGGATGCGGGAGAAGCTTATATCGAATGGGCAGTGGAATATCTCTCTGGCCAATTGGACCAACCGGGAGCGCTTTCCAGCGGCTGGGAATTGAACCGCCTCTCATTTATGCTTTTTGCGCTTCGCAACAGGGTGGCGATTTCCGATGCATTGATAGATGGTCTATATGCCCGGCGCTCAGAGTTGAGCCCGTGGGCATCAGGTTTGTTGGGTTTGACCCTCAGGGAAGCGGAGGGGATGAGTGATCGGGTTGCGACGGTTCTGGCTGATATGGAAGCGAATGCGATCCGCTCCGCTACCGGTGTGCATTGGGAGAGTGAAGGAGGGTCATGGATGCTTCCTGGATCGGCTGGATTCAATACGGCTGTTAATGTGTATACACTGGCTCAGCTTGACCCGGCTTCAACCAGCCTTGTGTTGGGGCTGCAGTACCTGATGAACCTCAGGAAAGCAGATGGATTATGGCCTTCAACGTTTGAATCTGCCTGGTCATTGATGGCGATCACGGAAGCGTTGAAGGGGACAGGTGATTACCAGGCGGAATTCAGCTTCCAGGCATCTTTAAATGACACCCCGATTGCAGAAGGTGCGGTTGAAGGCACAACGCCTGCAGCAGCCGTTACAACAACCCTGCCGATTGAGAGCCTGTTCCCGGATTCTCCCAATGCGTTAATGATCGAACGCGGGGCTGGAACCGGAAGCCTGTATTACCGGGTAGACCTGCAGACCTATCAACTGGCAAATGCTGCTGAAGCGATTAACCGGGGGATCAGCCTGCAGCGGGATTATTATCTTTTGGACGGTAGCTGCCAGGATCTGGATGACTGTGAACCAATCGACTCTTTGATCCTGGACCCGAACAACCCATCCCAGGTCATCAAGGTTGTTTTAACATTCACCACTGCGCATGACATGTATCATTTCTTGCTGGAGGATTTTATCCCGTCAGGGACAGAGATCCTGGACGGGAACCTGCTGACATCACAAACTCTGAACATGGGCATTCTGCCACCATCTGATCCCAATTCGCCGTTCAGGAATGGATGGGGCTGGTGGCTTTTCAACGCGCAGACTTACGATGACCATGTTTTGTGGATTGCTGATTACCTCCCCGCAGGCACCTACTCACTGAGCTACGAACTGGTACCCTACCTGCGTGGTGCATTCCAGGTATTACCCGCCCATGCCTGGCAGTTCTTCTATCCAGAAGTCCAGGGGACCTCTGCCGGCAGCCTGTTCATTATTGAATGAGTTAGGGATACAGCAAGTCGAATAATTAGCCTGTTATAAAGGGGATGATGGCGATTATTATGAAGCCAAGCAGGACGATCACACCTGCCAGGATGATATCCTTCTTCTTCCGGACGTCCACGAGCACAAGGGTGGGTGGCTGACCGCTGATGTTCAGGACAGGTCCGCCCTTCCATGCAAAGAATATCCCACCGATCAGTCCCCCAATATGGCCAATATTATCGATATTGATTCCCGGTACAAAACCATACGCAAGGTTGATCACCAGGATGAAGACAAGGTTGAAGATCGCCTGTCGCGTGCGTTCCGGGCCAAATAGCTTCCAGTTCTGGATCAGGAACACACCTTCCCCAGCCAGCAGCCCAAAGATCGCGGTTGATGCCCCCAATGAAGGATTGGATGAGAATACGAAAGAGAGTACGTTCCCTGCAAATCCGGACAGCAGATACAACGCCAGAAAACGTTTATGACCGTAAAAATTTTCAACCCGACGCCCAAGCATGAACAGGGCATACATGTTGAATGACAGGTGCATGATGGATCCATGCAGAAAAGCGGGTGTGATCAGCCGCCAAACCTGGCCAATCCTGATGAACTCGTTGATCTTCCCGCCGTATAGGAAAGGCAGATCAACACCTGTGGACATTTCGGTTATAAGCTGGAGGACAAAAAGCAGGATTGTGATCACCAGCAGGGTAATGGTCACCTGCGGCTTGCGGTTAGGCATGCGTACACGGACAGTTCTTGGTTCTGGGGAGCTGTCGGTTGGGGGCGTTGGGTTGTCTATAGTGACACCTTCCGGGGTTGCACACGGTGGTGTTCGGTTGAGATGATGCTTTCAATCACGTCTAATGTGTCATCCAGCCTGTCCTGTTCGTTGACCACGATGTAATCGAAGATATCCAGGGTCTCAAATTCCGCCCTGGCAGTTTCGATGCGCAGCTGCAATTCCTCATCGGTTTCACTGCGCCGTTCTCGCAGGCGTCGAATCCATTCTTCTTTGGTATTCGCTGTCAGGAAGACCAGGATCGCTTCAGGGCACAGCTTTCGCACAGTTTGGGCACCCTGCACGTCCAGGCGCATGACGACATCTTCGCCGGATGCCAGCGCTTCACGCACCTGGGACTTGGGAACGCCTTTGTAGGCTGAATAGACCCAGGCATGCTCAAGCAGCTCATCATCGGCGATCATCTGTTCAAATTCTTCGGGACTGTAGAAAAAATAATCGACACCGTGGACTTCATAGTCACGCGGAGCGCGGGTGGTGGCGGTGATCACAAAATGGAAGGGCAGGTTCCGGGCTTTGAGGCCATCCACGACGGTGTCCTTGCCAATACCGGAAGGCCCTGAAATGACGATCAACAGGGGGGTGCGCTGCGGTTTCTTCATATCAATTTCTGTCATCGATGTGTCCAATCATGTCGAGCATTGATTATAATATATTGTAAGACACGAGATGGAGATTTGCCAATGCCAACCTATACTTACCGTTGTGACGATTGTCAGAAGTTATTTGAAATTTTCCTATCCTATGCTGAATATGGGAGTAAGGCTGTGACCTGTTCCCACTGCGGGAGTGAGAACGTCCGCCGGCGGATTGAAAAGGTCCGCTTTGCAAAATCAGAGGACAGCCGGCTGGATGACCTGGCCGATCCCTCCCAGCTGGATGGGATTGAGGATGACCCCAAAGCCATGGGGCGGCTGATGCGCCGGATGGGGAATGAATTGGGGGAAGAAATTGGACCAGAATTCGATGAAGTCGTCTCACGCCTTGAAAAAGGGCAGGACCCAGAGCAAATTGAACGGGAGATGCCAGAGTTGGGGGAGGGTATGGATGATATGGGTGGGATGTAGGAGTAAACCTGATGTAGGGGCAGACCTCCGTGTCTGCCCAGAGTGTATGCAACTACAGTCAGATGTGGACAGAACCCAACCTCAAACATGAAAATGTTTGATATAGATATCATATAAATATCATTCTTCAACAGATATTTATATTATACAAGGGGAATAGATTCAGCCTGCAAGGAGCTTTAGTAATTCGTCAAACGAGTTGACCCAGGCGATTGTCCTGAGGAAATCAGATAGTTCCTCAAACTGTTCCCGAAATGCTACCACAGCTGGACCAACCGGGTCTTCGCCTGAAGCGCCGCCGCCAGGTTCATCGTTATAAGCGCCGTAAAAGGCAAAATACGCCTGGTTGATCTTCCGCACCAGGTAGCCGTTATCCCAGAAGAACTGGCGTCGTGTCTCCATATATTCTTCCGCGGTTTCGATCTCACCTTCCGCCAGCAGCCGGTCAACCTCCATACGGGTGATGCGCATCTCAGCGCGGAAATCGAAGGCATTGGGGTCCGGTTCAATTTCTACCGGGGGTGTCGCTTTCTTCCTGGGTGGGGTCTGCTTCCGGTGGGACGTAGTCCGGATAATATTTGCGCAGGATCATCAGCCCCAGCTCTTTGCCTGCCAGGGAAGCCGTGGTTTCGTTGATCGTGCGCAGTTCCATTGTTGGTCCAGTAGTTGATCCCCAGGGGATGCAGGGTCAGGAAGTTGTGCACCCACTCGTGGGAGATCACCTCCGTGAGCCAGACGATATTCGTGGTCTGCCGGATCATGGTGGGGTAGGTGCCGATCCCGCCGATGGGCACCACCAGCGCGGAATGGTTCAGATCATTGAAAATGCTGCTTTCCAGGTATTCCATTGTTTCGGTGGTCGTATCAGGGAGCAGGGAGACGTCCAGTGCCTGGATGATCTCATCCCGTGGGGAGACGACCAGGGAGTAGGGCACGTCGCTGGTTTTGAACAGGGAGGGGGGCAGGACCTCACCGAGGGTGTCCAATCCTGCATCCTGGATGATGTCCAGCAGTTGGGCTTGCAGGATGTTTTCTGCCAGGGGTGCCAGCGCATCCAGGCGGGATTGTTCGTCACTCAGGCTTGCGCGTTTGGATTGACTGTCAGCGTCGGGATCAGTGATATTCGGGTCGGCGTAGATCAGCAGGACTTCCGCTTCCAGCGCGTTCACGTGACTCACCTGTGAAAGCATTTCCAGCACGATCTGGGATTGATCTTCAGGGGGCAGGAAGCGGTTCAGGCTCAGCCCCCAGCCTTCCAGCTTGGCAATTGCAGCGTCCAGCGTCCAATCAGCGTAGTCAAATTCGATCTGTCGGGTCAGCCCTCGCACGCCTGAAAGCAGCCCCCCGGGTGGGACGGCCGCACCGCCCAGCAGGGTGCCGGCTGCCAGGAGGATCACAGCCAGGCGGAGCAGGTGCCACACGCTGCGAAAGAAACGTTTTATGCCGAATTGCATGGGGTGATTTTAGCACATCGAGGGAGTGGATTGAAGTCAGTGTATAAGCAAGGGAAAATAGAGTGTGAGTTTGCCGTTCTTCGATCAGGTTGGCGATCTCAGTCCGTAGGGCATCCCAGGCGGTGGGGATCCGGCTGAATGCTGTACGTGAGGAGACGATCTCCTGCAGCAGGAGGTCCCCCTGGTTTTCCTCACCGATTATTGGTTTTCCATTATTCAGCAGCCACAGGTAGGCATAATCCTCCATGCCTTCCCGCAGCAGTTCAAGGCGGATGGATGGCACCAGTCGGTTGCTGTCAGGATCGCAGGGATCGAAGGCGATCGTATCATCTCTTAGGCGGGTAGAAGAAATATCCGTCGCCGTTGCTCAATCCATTGGAGAAGGGGGTTTCCCATGGATCTGGATCCCAATCAACTGTTTGGGGATAGTAATATCCGTCCACCCGGTCCAGCCATGCCAGCCAGGGGAGGATCCGTGAATCAAGTCCAGGCCGATCGATGTCCGCAGGATTGATCAACGGGAGTTCATCAATCATCTGGGGATTGGATACCGGCGGGTCCAGGATGTGTGTTGATTGCCACCAAACTTCCCTTCCGTCATTCGTTTGAAGGGAATGGGCAATTTCACTCTCATATGAGGTCAGCCAATATAATTCCACATCCTCGGGTGGCATATAATCATTGGCTTCCGATGGAGTCAGGCGGTAATCCGCAAAGGTCTCATTGATCGCATTGACCAAATCTTCATAACAGGGTTGGGTTGCACCACCAATCGTTCCCTTATATTCCTCCAACACCAAATCCCAATCGAAGCCGACCTTGCTTTTAAGCTGAGGGTCAGTTGGTCAGTGTGAAGTCCCATACCTGCACTGAGATGGGTATGCTGTTGCTTGCCAATCATTATCGTGCCGGTGTAGAGTCCGGGGAAAGCGCCTCCTGGGACTTCAATTCTAATCCAAAGTGGCTGGTTGGTTTCAGCAGGGAATTCGATTGTTTCGCCCAATGTAATGGGATAGAGTGGATCAGACCACGAACCCGATCGGCCAAAATATCCTGAGATTTTTATGATATCAACATAGTCTACACGGAATAGTTCGATATTCTCTACAGGGATGATGTGAGTTCCACCTTCATGTGTCAATGGTGTTGCTGATACCGGCAGGGATTGTTCAGTTGGCGACTGCACCACAAGCTGGAAGGATTCGAATTCTCCCCTTGCAGCACGAATCTGAAGAGGACTTTCCCTGATAGGAGCTTGTTGATAATAAAGGGTGTACTCTGTGATTGGTGCAGTCCATTTATCCAAATTACCTGTACTTGCCCCCTGGATTGTGTGGAAATAGCCACCCATTTCAACATCACCTGCTGTGGATGTCGTTGTGGAACTGCCAATTGTGGCTTATTGTGGGTGGAGGATGTCCTTCATGATCCAGGGTATCAAAGTAGATGTAATACTTATCCACACCTGCCTGAGCCTGCCATCGAATTTCACCGCTGCCATCCTGATCCACCAGACGAAAATTATCCAGCCATAAATCGAGTTCATCACCAGGTTCAAAATAACCGTGGTCTTCTGCTTCTGTGGCAACCTTCACAAACCAGCGCAGAGATGTAAGGCTGGCTAGATCCGGTGTTTCACAGTTTCCGAAAGGTTTGAGGGAGACACTGACCGAATTCCATGTATCGATAGCAAGAGGAGGTCCGTTGAATTCAGTGATCGGGCAGCTCCCAATCCCAACCAGCTCAAAAGAGTAAAGGTCAGGCGTTTGATCCACAGCACTTGAGTTGACCTCCGGCCAAACATCGTAGAGCAGTGTTTCATAGGCTGACCAATCCTGACTTCCACCGAAATGATAGGAAAAACCTGTCTTCGAATTACTGCCTTCATTGATGACGGTATGTGAATGGATTGAGGCAGTCCCTTGAGTAAATTCATTTGTGATCCAGGGAAAGTTCAGTGGATTCTTCAATTGACCAATACGGGGGTGAAGCTGGATTTTCATTAAGGGTATCAGCATCCAGGAAAATTGAGTGCTGTAAGTTTCTTCATAGGGGAGGGGCTCACCAGGAATCCCGGTCTAGATACGGCACCACACGGATAGACCGCAGGTCCAACAAGGCATCATTCAAACCCAGGGTATCAAATAATAGCGTGAAATCCAGGTTGACCGAAGCAACCCCAGTTCCTTCAACTGTAACCGGCACCCGGTATGGCCAATCCACATCCCACCATGCATCAACGATATCAGCCTGGACCATCGGGGTTTTCAACGGTGTGAATATACTACAGATCAAAATCATGATGATGATAAGGCGGAAAATGTGTCTTATTTTCATGCCAGTAACCCCTGACTTGATGTAAAGTTAGGATATCTAATTCTACATTGGAATTCTATATTTTAACTAGAATATCCCATTATATATTAATATAGGCTATCAGATTTGCTTCACTTGGATTGTGGATTATTGTGGGGAATAACACCCATATGTTATCGAATATTACACGAACGTCACGACATTCGAGAAACCTATTCTATTAAATCATCTGGTGTCGTTATTGCTCAGAATTATGTTAGGACAGGATAGCAGTTGGAGACTTGCGGACTAAAGTCCGCGCTCCAAAAGAAATTTTTTATCGGAGTGCGGGTTTAACCCGCCAAATCTGCTTTGACGTTAATGTCAGCTTAGCGATAAGATGGAGACCTGCGGTCACGAAGTCACCTTGGACTGGAGACCATTGTAGTTAGGGAATAGCGGTGCGCAGGACTGATTTGCACACCCTACTGAAAAATTAAAAATAAGCTAACGCCAGTACAGGTTGGTCAGGTAGAAGTAGTCCATCCCGGAGAGGATGCCCTCATCGAAGAGGATAAGTTGCTCGCCGGTCTCAAAGACGGTGCGGTAGACGCTGATATTGTATTCCCCAGACTCCCCCAGGTCGGTGAGGAAGAACAGCACGCTTTCCCCATCCGGTGACCAGACCAACCGCGGCGTGAGCGACCCGCTGATGCCCTCCAGTTTCCCCATGTCATAGCGGATGCCGGTCGCCAGGTCCCACAGGTAAGCTTCCAGGCGCAGGGAATATTCGTAGTATTCGCTGTAGATATCGTTGAGGATAAAGACCCGGTTCCCGTCTGGTGAAAAGACATAGTTTTGCACATCGGCATAGACCATGAACCCGGACACCTCGGGGAAGTAGAGCACTCGCCGGCTGGCTACCCCCAAAGCGGTTTCTTCCAGGACCAGGTAGTGCACGTGGTAGAAATTCTCTTCTTTGGCAGCTTCCGGGTTAAGGTATGCGATATGGCTCACCATCCAGTGAATAGACTGGACGCATGATGGTTTCCAGTTCCGTGACCTCCCCATCTGGATCCCGCTGAAAGACGCCTTCCACCTGGCAGTAGTCCTTGGATTCACAGTTCCCACCTTCAAAGATGAGCAAATCATCCGCTCCTGAGGGGAGCAGGTTGATCGCCTGCCCGATTTCCGGTCAGCATCGGGTCTTCCCGGTCAAGATAGATGACCTTCGTGTCGTCGCTGTACCAGTAAGCTCCCAACTTCCCGTACTCGAAGAACTCATCACTGACCAGCTCGCTTGTGCCATCCTCCAGGTTGATGATATACAGCCGGCTGGACTGGTTTGCCAAAAGCCGATTTCCATCCTCACTGACATCCTGAAGATCAAAACCGGGTTCGAGAATCTGGGTGAGTTCTTTAGTTTCAGGGGCGTAAGCATACACGCCGCCGCCCTGGACGGTGCCTTCAACTGCCTGGGATGTCCCAAAGAAAACGCATCCCGACTCGCAATTTGCTTTCCGGACTGTGACCTCAGGCATGGGTGTGGGTTCAGGTGTCCCGCTGGGGGTGGGAGCAGCCGCCTCTGCGATCTCCACATCTTCCACAGCCGTCCAGACCTGGTAGAGGGCGCGCAGCGCCAGTGTGTTCTTGACGTTATAACCAGCATCACTGAGATGGAAGCCTTCCCGTTCAATGTCAATGCCGTAATTAGGCAAGTACTGCGCAGAGCGCCAGAAGTTCACCACTGGAAGCTGGTATTCGTAGGCCAGGTTGACGATGGCCGGGTTGATGACGTGTCTCTCCCCGCGCAGTTCAGAAGCATCTGCCTTGGTGAGTAATATCGGCACGGTGCCGCGCTCGATAACATAGTCAATGATCTGGCGCAGGTACCCCTCATAGCGGTCCACCGTTTCAGGCTCCAGCCAGGTCTCAAGGGTCACGAAGGCAATCGCCGGGTTGTTCAGACGGAATTCGCAATCCAGCGGGGTTTCACCCGGTTTGCATTCATCGGGGTCCGCCTGGAGGGGGTTGAAGAGGGATGCCGCGGTGAATCCCCCACGGGCGGTGACAGACCAGCGTTTGAAGGATGCATCATAGTTGTTGATGGCAAACCATAATTGGCTTTCAGCCGCATCCGGTTCCAGGTCGCCGCGTCCATAGGGTCCCATAAAGACAAAGGGGATGGCCTGGCAGTCACCGATCACCGAAAAGCTGTGGGGATCACGCCCCTGCACCTGTCCATCCTGGTAGATATCAAGGACACGCTGGCTGATCTCCTCAGGGGAGATGGGCGCATCCCGCCAGTCAGCCAGGGTTGGTGCTGGTGTGGGTTGTGCTTCTTCCAGGGTGGCTTCCTGTTTTTCCGCGCTGCCGGTTGGCTCAGCCAATTCTGAAGTTGTGTCTTCCTGGGGTTCTGCTGTCTCTTCAACTGCAGGCAGGGTGGGCGCGGTTTCACCTGGGGGTTCTATGGCAGCTTCTGTTTGCGTCGGCACGGTCTGGTGTCTGACCGGCGCATCCAGCGAGGATGAGCATGATAATGAGTGATGCGGCTGCGGTAACCCGCTGCCATGTGGGTGTGAATTGCATGATGTCTCCAAAACCGGTAGCTACTTTGTTTGCGGCCTGAACGTAGAGACATTTTACTGATGGGTGTTGTTTGTGTCAATTGGAAGCAATGCTGCTGCTTGGTCAGTTTTATTACGATTGCATCCTGTTTGGCGACGTTTGGGATTATATGGTCTAATTAACCAGGTTCGGTCCTGTTCAATAATCAATGATTGGAATCAAATGCGTGATTCAACCCCAAGGAAACTGGTTTTTGATGCTACCGCGATCACCCGGAAAGTCGAGGAGCTCTTCGATATCAAGGGTATGACCCTGGGTGGAAAAAGCCATGGATACCGCCTGCGATTTGACGGACAACTCAAACATTCAGACAGCGAAGCGGCATATGATCAACTGACTGAATTTCTGGAGCCGTACGATCTTGCAGCGTTGTTCAGGGAAGACGAAGGGGTTCAAACGATTTTGGTCGTCAAGCAGCGACCGGAACCAAAAATCGGTCCCAAGTGGGTGAACATCCTCATGTTCGCACTGACCATCCTGAGCGTGATGTTCACCGGGGCGGGGTTTTCGAGCACCGACGTCACCAATCCCTTTCAACTGCCTTTAACAGAATTTCTCCTGTATGTTCTGAACGGGTGGCCATTTGCCGTCAGCCTGCTGGGAATCCTGTCAGCGCATGAACTGGGCCATTACTTCGTGGGGAAGGCACGGGGAGAGCATGTCACGCTGCCCTATTTCATCCCCTTTCCTTTGAGCGTGTTCGGCACGATGGGTGCTTTTATCAGCATGAAACGGATCCCGAAAAATAAAAAGCACCTGATGGAAATTGGGACGGCAGGCCCGTTGATCGGTTTGCTGGTCGCCATCCCCGTGCTGTTCATCGGGCTCAGCCTGTCCACGGTTGGCCCGGTTGAGGCAGACCTGCCGGAAGGATATGTTCATTTCCTGGAAGGGAATTCCCTTTTCTACCTGTTCGCCAAAGGGATCACCTTCGGAAAACTGCTGCCGCAGCCAGCATCTTATGGGGATCTTTCCCCTGCCCTGTTCTGGCTGCGATATTTCTTCACCGGGTCACCACCTCCCCTGGGCGGGATTGATGTTCAGATCCATCCGGTTGCCTGGGCGGGTTGGGCAGGATTGTTTGTGACTGCGATCAACCTGATCCCTGCCGGTCAGCTTGATGGTGGGCATATTCTGTACGTCCTGCTGGGTAAGAAAAAGGCTAGAAAAATTTTCCCAATTGTTTTGATTGGATTGGTGATCATGGGCTTCTTCTGGTCAGGCTGGTGGTTTTGGGCTGTGCTGATCTTCTTCTTCGGAAGGCGTTATGCGGAGCCCATGGACCAGATCACACCCGTCGACCGCAAACATAAGATCCTTGGTGTTATTGCCTTGATCGTTTTTCTTTTATTATTCACCCCGGTTCCCCTGGTGATCGTTCAATGAAGGACATTAACCCTTTGACCAACAGCCTTTTTTATAAAGCGCTCATCGTTGGTGTGATCCTGTCTGCGATTTTCCTGCCTGCCTGTCAATCGGAAGAAATAACAAGCTCATTGACGCCGACTTCAAATTCAGAGGTGACAAACACACCGACTGAGAAAGCAGCAGCAACAAAAGATCCAACCCCAACCAGAGATGGTCACACCAACACTTCAAACGCCTGAGCATTTAATTGTTGACCCTGAAGACCTGGATGGCATTTCAATCCGCTTCCTCCATCCCTGGGCTGGCGAAACCGCCGATGCCCTGGAAGAGATTGCCAGGCAATTTTCACTGACCAATCCATGGGGGATCTGGGTGGATGCCCAACCTCAGGGGAGTGAACTGCAACTGGTGGAAACGCTTCAAGAGGATATTGAAAGGGGAGACCAGCCGGGATTAATCGCCTTGCATCCTTACATGCTGGAACCACTGGCAGATGCATTTACATCAGTCCCGATCACGGATTATTACCACAGCCCTGATTGGGGGATGACAGCGGATGTGCAGGCGGATATCCCCCCGATCTTTTTAGACCAATTCACATCCGAGGGCGAATTGATTGCCCTGCCGGTTGCGCCCCGGGCAACGGTGATCTTTATAAACCTGTCCTGGGCGGAAGAACTCGGGTTCTCGCACTTATCCTGAAGATGAAAAGGACTTCCGAACACAAACCTGTGATGCCACTTTTATTAATCTGGATGACGTCAGCGTTGATAATGATGGGACCGGCGGCTGGCTTGTGAATAATGCCCCTGAAGTTCTGGCAAGCTGGTATTATGCTTTTGAGGGGGAACTATCCAAGAATGACCGATTGGTCTTTGACAATGAAGTAAGCAGGGATGCTTTTGGTTATTTGAAGAGTATCTATGATGAGGGTTGCATCTGGATCGGCAGGCAGTCCATGCCGTATGATTATTTTGCCAACCGTTATGCGCTGATTTATGCCGGGACGCTGGATGACATTCCCCACCAGGCTGGCTGGATGGCAGTTGCAGAGAATGAAGATGAGTGGACTGCGATTGGTTTTCCTGGACCGGATGGGAATGTCCTTTTGGTGGATGGTCCCGGGCTGATGATCAGTCAGGATACACCAGAAAAACAGTTGGCAGCCTGGCTGTTTGCCCGGCACCTCCTGGAACCTGATGTCCAGGCCAGGCTTATCCGGCAGTTGTTCACGCTCCCCGTTCGCTATTCAGCGGTTGAGGAACTGGCGGATTTTGCAAGGGAGTACCCCCAATGGGCCGGAATCGCCGACGAGATGGATGTGATGGACGTTCTGCCAGTATCGGAGGAATGGGGATTAACTCAATGGGTACTGCAGGATGCATTTAACCGCATTTTGCAGGGTGATGCAGACCAAATCCCGGATATTCTTGAGGAATTGGATCGCCTTTTGGATGAATTACAGGGAGAAGAAAAGTGAATTCAACAAATCCCAATGTGACCATTTATACAGATGGTGCCTGCCTGGATAATCCAGGTCCTGGTGGATGGGGGGCGATACTGCGCTATGGGAAACATGAACGGATCGTTTCCGGGGGAGAAAAAGACACGACCAACAACCGCATGGAACTGCGTGCAGCACTCGAAGCGCTGCGTACCTTGACTGAGCCCTGCGTTGTGACCCTCTTCACGGATTCGAATTACCTGAAAAAAGGTGTCACGGAATGGATGCCGAATTGGAAAAGGCGAAATTGGCGTCGTAAAGGGGGGGCACTCGCTAACGTGGATTTGTGGAAGAAGCTGGATGAAGAGATCTCCAGACACGAAATCCAATGGCACTGGGTACGCGGGCATGCCGGCAACAGGATGAACGAGCGGGTGGACAGGGTCGCAAAAAATGCGATCCCAAGATAACACTTGAAAGAATTGATCGGAGAAGGGGGACAGGGTACGTCCTCCTGGATTAATCTCCTTATTGGAGAGGTTTCACGAGTGAATTCATCATTTCATCACCAGGTCGATCAAAAAGCTTCCTGGATTAATGTATAATAATGTCAATTATGTTCAGCTATATTCATCACATTTCGCTTTTATTCAAACATTCTGTTTCAAACTGCCAACGTAGTAAATATCATTTATAAACTAGTGGATAATTCACGGAAAGTCTTTCGGTTTTCTGAATAAAAAGGAGAAGAAATAAATCATAAATATTTAAGGAAATTCCTGTACGTCATTGGTTTCGTTGTGCTTGTCAGCCTGGCTTGCACTCCCAAGAAAGACAGCGATCCAACAGCGACGCCAAAGGTCGAGGTTCAGATAGAGGAACCAGAGATCGAAGTTGAAGAACCTGAAGTGAAACCCACCAACACCACCGCGCCGACATTCACTACTGCCCCCAGGCCAACCAATACGACTGCCCCACCAGAAGAAGAGGAGCCTGAAGAAGAGGAGCCTGAAGAGGATATCGCACCGGCTTTTTTTACAGAGGAATTTGAGGGAGACCTGAGCAGCTGGTTTTATTTCGCAATGAGAGCTGATGATGATAATTGGGATTTTTATATTGACGATGGCTACCTGGTATTCGACCTGCAGGGAGAAAACCAATGGGTGTATTTACTTTATGACGAATACTATTATTCCGACGTGCGCATTGATGTCTGGGCTGAGAACAAAGGCAAGAACACGAACAGCGTCAGTCTAATTTGCAACTACAGTGATGATGAAGGTTGGTATGAGTTCAATATCACCAATGGCGGGAAATATCAGCTCCTTGCTTACTTTGAACAGGATGCTGAATATAAGCTTCTTGCTGATGGTGGCTCTGTCAATATTAACACTGGACGAGATAGCAACTGGTATACAGCAATATGTCAGGGAAATCAACTTGAATTATATATCAACGGTGTTCTTGAAAAAGACTATACTGACAGGAAATATAACCTGCAGGAAGGTTTGGTGGGTTTATCCGTCTCCTCGTTTGATGTGCTGCCTATTCTGGTGGAGATTGATTATTTTGCTATCAGTTTGCCCTGAGAAAACATTTTCTTTAAATCTAAAAAAGGACTTCCCCGGAATATTTTGGAAGTCCTTTTTACTTTGCTTAATAATGTTTAGGGTTCTGTTGGATATCCCGCATCCAACCAGGCTGCAAAACCGCCAATGATCGGATTGGCTCTGCTGATTCCATTTTCTACCATGATGAACGCCGCACGGGCGCTGATGTTTTCAGCAGGTCAGGTGCAGTATGTCAGGTACCAGATATCCGAATCCAATTCTCCCAGCCTGGCTTCAATTTGATCAACAGGCAGGTTGATAGCACCAGTGATATGTTGCCTTGAAAATTCTGACGCACTTCGGGTATCGATGATAATCGCCTCACCATTTTCCGCTGCGTTGAAGGCTTCTTGAATGGTAACACGGGGAATCTCATCCTGGTTAGTGTATTGACCAGGGCTGCTGATCTCTGCTTTACGTAGGTTTTGCGCAATGAGTAACCCACCTATGCTGAGGGTCAGGACGCCAAGAAAGAGCAGGATTGGAAGCAGTGCTGGATTTTTCTTTTTTCTCATTATAATCATCTTTCCTTATTATATTATTGAACTGGAAGTATTACTTAAAGCTTCGAATTCTGAGGCTGTTGGTGACGACAAAAACGCTGCTGAATGACATCGCAGCGGCCGCCAGCATTGGATTCAGGAAGCCCAATGCTGCCGCCGGGATCAGGATCACATTATAGAAGAATGCCCAGAAAAGGTTTTGTTTGATAGTCCGCAAGGTGCGGCGTGAGAGGGCGATCGCTTTCGGTACGCCTTGTAGATTTCCACTGATCAACACGACCGGTGCAGATGCAATTGCTACATCCGTTCCCGTGCCGATAGCGATACCGATGTCGGCTTGTGACAGTGCTGGGGCATCGTTGATACCATCCCCGACCATCGCAACAACATGTCCTTGAGCCTGTAGTGTTTTGATCGTTTCGGCTTTTTCTCCTGGCAGCACCTCTGCAAAAACAGTGTCTATGCCTGCTGTTTTTGCGATTGCTTCTGCAGTACGCTGGTTATCACCGGTTATCATTGCAACATCCAACCCCATTGACTTAAGCTCCTGAACAGCCTGTGTTGAGCCATCCTTTATGGTGTCTGCAACACCAATCACTGCGGCAGGTTTCTGATCTATTGCAACCAGGATCACCGAATTTGCCCTATCCTCAAGGTCTGTGATGTCTTTTTCTATTGGGTTCAGATCAATCTTCTCACTCTGGAACAGCGACTGATTCCCAATCAGGATCGCTTTACCTTCCACTTCAGCACGAATACCGTGACCTGCGATTGCCTGGAACTGTTTCGGGTCACCTAAAGTCAAATTCCTTGCTGCCGCCTCTGCAGTAATCGCTTCCCCGAGGGGGTGTTCGCTGTGTCTTTCGGCGGAGGCCGCCAATCGGAGGATCTCATCTTCTGAATAAGCCGAATCGTAGGTTTGGATATGTGTTACCGCAGGCTGTCCTCTGGTTATTGTACCGGTCTTGTCTAAAACGACGATTGAAATTTTTCCTGCCCGTTCCAGGCTTTCACTTTCCTTGATCAGGATCCCTGACTGAGCACCTTTCCCGGTGCCAACCATGACCGCGGTCGGTGTAGCTAACCCCATCGCACAGGGACAGGCAATCACAAGCACTGCCACTGTGTTGATCAATGCCCGGGTGAAAACCCCAACAGGCTGATTGATGCCTGATGGGACAAAGAATGACCAGATGATGAAGGTCACAGCGGCAATAAAGATCACTGCCGGTACGAAAATGGCGGATATCTTATCAGCTAATTTCTGAATGGGTGCTTTGCTTGCCTGGGCTTGCTCAACCAATTTGATGATCTGAGCCAGGGCAGTATCTTTCCCGATCCTGGCAGCTTTGAATGTAAGCGAACCTAACTTATTGATCGTGCCGCCGATGACCTCATCATCAGCCTTTTTTTCGATTGGAAGCGATTCGCCGGTCAGCATGGATTCATCAACACTGGAAAGCCCATCCATTACAACGCCGTCGACAGGTATTCTTTCACCGGGCCGGACAAAAACTAGGTCGCCAACTTCCACCTCATCTACATTTACTTCAACCTCAATCCCATCCCGCACGACATAGGCTTTTCTGGGACGAAGGTTCATCAGTTTCTTGATCGCATCACCAGCACCACCCTTTGCCCTGGCTTCAAAATATTTTCCCAACCTCACAAGTGTGATGATCATGGCTGATGTTTCGAAATACACATGGCCGGGGATCAAGCCCAGGGTGATGGGGATTGAAAAGAAATAGGCGGCAGAAGATCCCAGTGCGACCAGCACGTCCATGTTGGCAGAACCGTTGCGGATAGAATTTAAACCATTTTTGTAATACTGCCAGCCGACATAGAATTGAACAGGTGTGGCAAGCACCCAAAGAAGATAGTCAACCCAAGGTGCTGAAGCTAACCAGGATGGAAGTAAGCCCATATCCCGTCCCATCGAAATCAGGAATAAGGGGATGGTGAAGATCAATCCAACGATCAACAGCCTGCGTTGGTGTGCCATTTCCCCCTGACGGGCGGTTTCTTCTGCATCTTCCACAGGGTTATCTGTTTCAATTGTTTCAAACCCTGCGCCCTGAATAGCCTTTCTGAGCTCGTTTGGACTGATCAGGGTAGGGATGTATTTGATTAATGCCTTTTCACTTGCATGGCTAACGATGGCTTCGATAACACCGTTCATGGAAAACAGAACACGTTCCAAACGGTTTGCATCTATCGAGTCATCAAGATGCTTGATCCCTATGCCTGCTTCACCAAGGGCAACGGTATAGCCTGCACGGTCGATTCTGTCAATAAAGTCACTTAAAGTTGCTTTTTGAGGATCAAAACTGACAGCAGCCCTTTCAGAAGAAAGGTTGACCTGGGCAGATGTCACCCCATCAACTTTCTTCAGGTTTCTTTCGACAGCCGCCACGCAGTTGGCACAGGTCATCCCAAGAATGGGAAGCGTGATATGTTCCTGACCGGTCATTGGGTTATTCTGCCGGGGGATAATTGATCGCAATCAATGTTTCTTTGATTGCCCCTTCTGAAGCAGGGTCCTGAAAGGTTACTTTCACCTGTTTTGTCTGGACATCAGCTTCCACATTGGAAACACCAGGAAGGTCTGAAAGCTCCATAGAGATCGTATGGGTGCAGTGATGGCAGGATATGTTAGGTACAAGATAAGTTACAGTGCTCATGAAATCTCCTTTTTTGAGGATTATCTGTTCAATTTTCTCTATGTAGTGATAATCCAACTAAGATTAGGATGTAATAATAATCATATAAAGTTTACCATATTTATCCAATATATGATACAGATTGCCTCATCCTGCTTATTAAAACGCGAAAGTGGAAGCATGGTATTAAATTCAGCAGTATAATAACGCCGGTCATTTTCGGAGGTCAAATGATATGAAGCGAAATCAGCTCGGGATCATATTGATGGTGCTTGCAGCAGCTATGTTTGCATCTTCAACAATATTAATGAAGCAGATTCCAATGGTCACCAATCTGCACCCTAAAGATGTCGCTATCTGGCGATATTCGATTGCCACACCCTTATTCTGGCTGTTTTATATTTTTAAGCAAAAAGATGTGGCAGGAACTCCAGAAAAGCCTGGGAGATTATTAGGTTTGGGATGTGTTTTTGCTTCAGCAGGTTTTAGTGCTGTTTTTGCACTATCACGGCTTTCATCCTCATTGTATATCATCATTGTTTATATCTATCCAACGCTGGTCACCCTTTTTTCCTTAATCATCGGAGGCAGGGTACCAAAACTTTTCTGGTTTGGTATCCCTTTAACCCTGGCTGGGATCATACTGCTTTCTGTTCAAACAGGTTCAAATCTGAAGATCGATACCATTGGATTCGCGATCACCATAGTGAATGCATTCGCGATGGCAGCCTATTTCTTACTAAGCGGTCGTCTTTTCAAGACTGTCAAGAATAAACTATTAGGGACAAACTGGGTGATGACAGGCGCAATGCTCGCAGGATTGATCATGATCCCATTCTTAGGCGTCCGGATACCAGAGACTGGAAAAGGATGGGGTTTAATAACCTTATTGAGTGTATTTGGGACGGCCTTGCCCATCCTGGCAACGAATATTGGGCTGCAGATGCTTGGCGCTGCCCGGGGTGGGGTGATAGTTACGCTTCAGCCTGTGTTGACTGTCCTCTTTTCGATGGTATTTTTCAATGAAAAGCTATTACTCATGCAGTGGGTTGGAGGTGTGTTGGTGATCGCAGCAGTAGTGATCCTACAGCTCAGCCCAGATCGGCCTAAAAAGAAAACCATATCACCATGAAGTTCTAGTCTCTTTTCAGCAGGACATATGGGATAAAGTCTTCCTTGCCCCCCTTATGAAAAACATAAGACTTTTATTTACCGCGAAAAGCTGGTACAGGAATGATGACTAATTGACACAGCCTTTCGTCCTGCATCCGGCTGTATAACCTTGGATCCAATTCCTCAGGTTTATTTTTTATTGTTGTTATCACAGTAGGCAATTCAGCGTTATAGCGGTAGTTGAACAGTTGATAAAGTTTTTCTTTTGCCCAGGGTGTGGCTGATTGTGTACCAAGGTCATCAAGGATCAGAAGACCAGTTTTTTTGATTTCTTCAAATCGCCTATCCAATGATACATTGCTTTTTGGGCTGAATGTGGCCCGAAGGTGATCAAGCAGGTCAGGCACGCTGACCATTAAAGGTGGGTAACCCATCCCTGCCTGATAATTTCCAATCGCAGCAGCAAGGTGTGTTTTCCCTGATCCGTAAGGACCGGTGAATAGCAGCCAACCTTTCGGGTGTTCAGCAAATTTACGTGCAGCATCAAAGGCTATCTTGAGGTCTTTCAGATCCTGGGCAGGGAGTTTTTCATTCTTTCTCATGCTGAAGCTGCCAAATGTCTGTCGGTTGTGCAGTGCCAGAGTTGAAAGCTCAGGGTGCCCGGTATCATCGGTGGGGTTGCGATAGTCAGGTGCCATGATTTTTACAATGGTCACAAGATCAGGGTCCTGGAGACGTGATCGGATACGGCCCTCAAAATCATTGATCATCATGTTGCTGGTGACAACGGTTGGCAGCCGGTTGATATAGCGGTAATTCATGATCTGGAATATCTTTTCCTGTGCCCAGGCTGTAGCGTTTTGGGTGCCGAAATCATCCAGGATCAGGAGGGGGATATTCCTGATCTCTTCAAACCTGTCCTCAAAACTCATATCCCCTGGCAGAATATGAAAATCGGAGCCAGTCAAGCAGGTCCGGGACGGTCAGGAACAGAGTTGAAACGCCAGATTCGATGGCAAGATTAGCTATCGCTGCTGCAAGGTGTGTTTTTCCGCTTCCATAGCGTCCCATCAACAGCAACCAGCCCTCACGGTTTTGGGCAAAATAATGTGCCTGGCTGTAGGCATTTTCCAATGAATCTGCCTGCATTTTGCTCAAACCAACCCGACCTCGTTGTTCAAAATTCTCAAAGCGAAGGTCTTGCAATGCATCCAGGTTGCTCATATGGAACAAGCGTGTCCTGGCTGACTGGGTGATTTCCTTCAACCGGCATATACAGGGAACGATTTTACCGAAATCCGGATGACCTACGGGCAGGTCACGACGCAGGTACCCAACCCCGCTGCAAACAGGGCAATTGGGATCCCCGGGCATCCGCACTTGTCTGACCTGGTTTTCGTGATTGTTTTGGTCAGTCATTTCTGAGCCAGCCTTCCCGGTAGCTGTTCGGATCTTGCGAACTGTCTCGTCGATTTTGCTCATATCCTCGTCCTTCTTGTTTCCAGCGTTTCAAAATTGCCTGGACGTATTTCCAGTTACGTGCATTGCGAGTGATCGCGATGCGGATGGCTTCTTCTATCCAGGGTTGTGGGTAGGTTTTCTCGTCCTCTTTCAGTATCTCTGAAATCATCGGGGTGATCGCCCCGATATTTTCCTCATACAGCTTGAAGATATTTGGTCGTTCTTCTGTCAGATGAATGGGTACCCTATTCAGGTCAGTCTCCTGCCATTTTCCTTCCTGGATAGCTTTCACAGCAGCACGGCCTTGCGGACCATTGATGAAGTAGATTGGTTTCTCTGAAGAATCCGGTCTTGCTTCCAAAACGATATCCATATCAACTAATTCACTCAGGGTTTGCTTTAGCGATTCTTTTCCACCGGTCATCCTGGCCAGTGTTGGATCTGAGATAAGGCTCTCAAGTTGAAAATGGCGGATGCCTTCTTCCTGATGTTCTGCATGCCAAAAAAGATATAGAAGCAGTTTAAGTTGGGGGAGAGTCCTGACATTTTCGAGAAGCTGGGAAAAGAAGCTTTCCGGGATGTGAACCATTTGATCGGCATGATCAGAAAACCCGGAGAATTGGAAAGGGGAGCCAGCTTGCAACCGTTCATCCATGTTCAGCCACCCATATGCTGATCCCTGGCAGCATTTTCGAATTTTGCCAGTTCTTCGATGAACACAAGCCCAATCCCTGGATGGGTTGGACCATTGCGGTGTTTTGCGACAATTAATTCCGCTTTATTGCGGTCTTCTTCCATTTCACTCAACGGATTGCGGTGAATGAACATAACGATGTCAGCATCCTGCTCCAATGATCCAGATTCCCTCAGATCCGAGAGCTGTGGTCTTTTATCGGGGCGATGTTCCACTGCGCGTGAAAGCTGAGCGGCAGTCAGAACCGGCACGTTCAGTTCACGTGCAAGCACTTTCATATTTCGGGAAATATTTGCCACTTCCTGAACACGATTGTCCCCCCGGTAATCCCCAGACATCAGCTGCAGGTAATCCACAATAATCAGGTCAAGCCCAAATTCAAGATGCAGCCGGCGGCATTTCGTCCGCAGGGATAGGGGGGTAATGGCAGGCGTGTCATCCAGAAAGATCATTGCATTATCGTATGTTTCCAATGACTGGAAAAAGATATCCCATTCGTTGTCGTTTAATTGCCCGGAACGAAGGCGCTGCGTATCAATGCGAGTATCCATGGCGATCATGCGCTGGAGAAGCTGTTCGTTGGACATCTCCATGGAGAACATCGCCACGTGTTTCTTATGAACCAATGCTGCATTTCGCATTGTACCGAGGAGGAAACCTGTTTTCCCCATCCCGGGGCGGCCAGCAATGATCAGCAGGTCTGATTTCTGTAATCCACCAAGAAGGCTATCAACATCAATCAATCCTGTGGGAACGCCATAAATATCATCTGGTCTTTTCGCAAGCTCATCAATCCGGTCATAATATTCTCTAACAACTTCACGAATGGGGACCAGATCCCGCTTGATCCTTCGCTCACTGACGTTGAATATCGCCTTTTCCGCCTCGTCAACCACCGTATCGACGGATTGATCCTGGCTGTAAGCCAAACGGGCAATCTCATTCGCAGCTTCAAGCATCCTTCGTCTGATCGCATTTTGTTCGATGATGCGACCGTATAACTCGGCATGAAATGCGTTTGGTGCCTGGTTGATCAGCGAAATGAGATAAGCCTGACCACCCACCTCATCAAGTTGACCGCGATTGGACAGGGTTTCTGTTACGGTAACTAAATCTATCGGCTGTCGTGTTTCGCTCAGGTGCTGAAATGCTTCCCATATCCATTGGTTGCGGACGATAAAGAAATTCTCACTATCTAGAAATTGGGAGACATCCAGGAAGACTTCCTGGTCGATCAATACAGCACCAATCAGGGCCTCTTCAGCTTCACGATTGCTGGGCAGGGATAATGCTTCTGAAAGAGAAGCTTTGTTGGGATTAATATCATCAGTCATCATTCAAATTATCTCGCTAATGGCGTTGATTGCAAAGAAATGATTTATTGGAATGTCGAGAAATAGAAGCTGTTTGAAATCCCTTACGCTTCAGAAGATCAATCAACTCGATCATTCTTCATCTGGTTTATCTTCGTCCGAATTTGATTGTAGATCATCCAGGTTGATATTTTGAAGGAAATCCTCGAAAACTTCTAAATTCTCACCATTTTCAACAAGTAAAGCTTCTTCCGCTTCAATTGGATCAAATCCAGATAAATCCTCTTCGGGAACGATTCCCGCCTGGTCCATCACTTCTTCGGCTACCAGAATGGGTACGTTCAAGCGGACAGCAAGTGCCAGTGCATCAGAAGGCCGGCAGTCGATTTTTTTTTCTTGTCCTTCGATCCTGAAAATTAGGTTGCCGTAAAATACATCTTCAGAAAGGCTTGTAACTTCAACGTGTGTCAATTCAGCATTGAGCGATTAAATCAATGTTCAAATCAGGTCATGTGTTTGGGGTCGAGCAACCTGGATTTGCTGTAAAGAAATTGTGATCGCCTCTGCTTCGTATAGCCCAATCCAGATCGGTAGATAACGCTCCCGACCAACAACTTTCAGTATCACGATACGCTGCTGGTTGGTCAGACTAACGCGAACGCTGTCAATTTTGACCTCGATCATTTTGGACATTGAGTCTCCTAGGAAGAGCAGATTGGTTTCATTCTAACACGGTGTAATTCGGGACGCAACCGGAATGAAAATCAACTACAATTCTTTAAGATTATCGAGTATAATCGGATTCACACAAGACCTATAATAAATTGTCAATAGCTCATCATACAGCAAATATCGGATCTTTCGGTTTACCTTGAAGACCGGATCGTAATATTATAAAGATTGACAAAATGGGTGTGAGTTCATAGGTTTACAAAACTCGTGTATAGAAACTTATCTGTACTTTTTATGTTATCAGTCATAATGATTTGATCGAAAGGATTTATATTTTGAAGCAGCGTGCGGCATTAGCCGTCTTGATGGTTGAGAGTGGAAGAGGAGAACACACTTCATTTGCTGAAAAACTCGATCAAAATAAATATAAGGTGACAAGCGTCCGCAATGGAAAAGCTGGATTGAAAATTTTGGATACGTTTAATCCGGATGTGATCGTTGTGGATGCTGCTTCATTACGAACAAAAGGTGTTCGTATTTGCCAATCTTTCAGGAAGGCAGATAATGACACGCCGATCATTCTGATTGTCTCAGAGGAAACTTCTCTACCAAAGGTGGTTGATGCGAACTTTGTCCTCAAGCTCCCATTCACGACACAAAAACTGATCAATCGATTGCGTGTTTATATTCCGTCAGAAAAGAAATACATAAATAAAGCAGGTCCAATCACACTCAATACAAAAACTCAACTGGTTTCCTGTTATGGCAAGCAAACCAAACTCACACCTCGGCTAGTCAGTATCCTCATTATGCTGATGAAAAATCGAGGCAAACTCGTCAAGCGCAACGTGATTTTTACCCAAGTCTGGCAGACAGATTACACCGGTGATACACGAACGCTGGATGTGCACATTAGCTGGTTAAGGCAGGCGATTGAGGAGGATCCACAAAAACCAAGGTTGATCCGAACCCAGCGAGGTGTTGGATATAAATTGGATCTCTGAAACCCACTACTATTGAACACAAGATTGCCATTTTGGAACGTTTTTTCTTTAACCAGGAAAAGCGTTTTATGGTTAACTTGTGGACAAGATGTGCATGTTGAGTAAAATTATGCAATCTAGAGAAATGGATTTGAAATATATATGCAGAAAAAACAAAGAAATTATATCCTGTTGAGCTGCGGTATTCTCCTCGTTGTGGCATGCCTATGCCTCGGCGTGATATTGGTGAGTGGTGTTGGTGTTTCACTGCTCTGGCCTTTTGAATTTCCACAGGATCCTGAAGCTTCACTCCCCACAGAAGAGGTTGACAGCTTACCAGACCTTGAAGTGGTTGAACCTGAAGGAATGGATATCTCGCCGGACATAGCCCCGAATGATCCTGAGGAAGAAGATATTGGAATACCGGATGACCTGGCCGCGACCCTTCTGCGAATTGAATCAGAAGTGATCGAAATCCGAGGGCTTGATCAAACGACCTCGGTGAAAAAAACATTCATTTCAGAGTCAGAGCTGGAAGATATTGTCAAAGATGATTTCTTTTCAGAATATGATGATGATGAAGCTAAACAGGATGTGCTGGTCTTGGAAGCATTGGGCTTGCTCCCGCCGGGATATGATTTAAAAGGTTTATACCTGGACCTCTACAGTGAACAGATTGCGGGATTCTATGATGATGAAATTGAGGAAATCTATGTTGTTCAGGGAGCAGAATTTGGGGGGAGCGAAAAACTGACCTATTCACATGAGTTCACACATGTCCTTCAGGACCAGATTTATGACCTTGAGAATGGGTTGGGGATGAATGAAGAAAGCTGTGAAGCGGATACTGAGCGCTGTGCAGCAATTCAAGCGTTAATTGAAGGAGATGCCTCCTACACAGAAGTGCTTTGGTTCCAGGAGTATGCGACGCGCAAGGATTATTTGGATGTGATGAAGGCATTTGATGAAATGGAAAGCCCCATCCTGGATGCCGCACCACCTTTCATGGCGTCGGACCTTTATTTCCCATATGAGTACGGGTATGAATTTGTTTCACAATTATTTGAACAGGATGGCTATGATTCGGTCGATCAGGCGTACCTGAATCCGCCTGTTTCTACAGAACAGATTCTGCACCCTGAAAAATACCCCAATGATATCCCCCTGGAAGTCCCAATCCCTGATTTTAGCGAGGTTTTGGGTGATGGCTGGGAACTGTTTGATGAGAATGTCATGGGTGAGTGGTATACATTCCTGATCCTGAATCAGGCTTATGATGAAGATTACCGGCTTTCAGAACTGAAAGCTTTGGAAGCAGCAGAAGGCTGGGGTGGAGACACCTATCTGGTGTATATCAACGAAGATTCTGATGAATTGGTCTTTGTTATGGAGTCAATCTGGGATTCACAGGACGATGCAGCAGAATTTACAGAGGCATTTGAGGACTATGCAAACACACGCTGGGGCGCATCGGGTGGGGAGATTGAAGGTCATCCAACCTGGCAAGGTGAAAATCGATCCGTATTGTTTGAAAGGGTACTTGACCATACACTATGGATCATGGCTCCGGATGATACCCTTCTCAAAGCAGTCTTTTCTGGATTTGAATGATAGCCAACGAGAATTTTATATTCGGGTCGATCGATCGTGAACGGGTCAGGGGGCTGCTTTTTGATGTTGATGGCACGTTGAGTGACACTGATGATCAAATGGTCGATTCGGTGACACGGTTCCTTAAGCCTGTGTCATGGTTGTTCAGGGATAGGGATCCTCATAAATTTGCCCGATGGTTTGTCACCAGGGTTGAGACACCGGTCAACTTCATGTACAGTCTTGCAGACAGGCTGAATATAGATGGCCCTTTGATCAGCTTGTATCAAAGATTATCACAGAAGCCGAAAGCACAACTTTCAGACCATGAGCCATTCCTGATCATCCCGGGAGTGACTTCAATGTTGGAAAATGTAAACGCGAAATACCCCCTGGCTGTAGTCAGTTCAAGAGATGGGCAGACGACCCGGGAATTCCTCAAACATTTTGATCTTCAAACATACTTCCCAGTTGTCGTCACTTCTCAAACATGTCAGCGCACCAAACCTTCACCTGAGCCTATTCACTATGCAGCTGAAAAACTGGGATTAAAGGCTGAGGATTGTTTGATGGTTGGCGACACGATCATGGACATACGCGCTGGAAAAGCTGCTGGAGCACAAACAGTGGGGGTTTTATGTGGGTTTGGCACACAAAAAGAACTTATGCGTGCTGGTGCTGATTTGATCTTATTCAATACGTCAGACCTTCCGGATTATTTGTAATCATTAATTCGTAGCCTATTTCCCAACAGGTTGATTTTTCCTCCAACAAATAACCATCTTAAATCTGGAATATGGATTAGCACCTTGTTTGTTGCGTGGCGCGTAACTTTACGCATAGATTTGGTTATAATTAAATGTAAGTACTGGTCATAGTGACAGGATTGGATGTTTGTCGAATAAGTTAAGCCCTTGAATTTGGAAGAGGAATTATATGCCAAGTGAAGATATGCTTCAGAAGTATATAAAAAAGTACCCCTGGCCTCGTCGCAGGTTTATCCGTGGATTATTGGGTGTTACGATCGATTTCTTAGCTGCTACCCTGGTGAGATGGGAAGTAAGTGGAAAAGAGAACATCCCGGAACAAGGACCGCTCCTGATCGTGGGGAACCACTTCACTTTTTTTGATACTGTTGCGCCGATCCACAGCACAAAATGGCCGCTTGAATTCATCGGGGATTTTGTAATGCCGAATGCCCCCCCGGTGATGCGGATGTTCCCACGAGCCTACCAGACGTTGACCATAGAACAGGGAGCTCCAAATTTTGAAGCGCTACAAGCCTCGGAAGCGATTCTGGCACAGAACGGAGTGCTGGTGATCTATCCTGAGGGACATACGCACACAGGTCCTTTGAATCCTGCTCTGCCTGGTGCGGCATACATGGCTTTTCGCACAGGTGTTCCCATTTTGCCAATGGGGACGATCAGTGATAATGACTGGAAGCTGTTCAAGACCATATCAGAGAAGAAACGCCGCTTGAGAGTTTATACAAAAATCGGAAAAGTGTTTGGCCCGTTGAAAGCAGAAAATCCAAACCGACCCTCCCGTAACGAAATTCATGATGCTGGTGAATTGATCATGAGGCAAATAGCAGCATTGCTGCCAAAAGAATATCGGGGTAAATTTGATTCCGAGCTGTAATATTAAATTTGTAAAGGTAAACTTCAACATGTCAGGGCTGTTCCCCAGACCTTTTTGAATACTAAATCCTCTGGATTTTCGAAAACTCCAGGGGATTTTGATTTTTATAAGCAAAGAGACAATTCTGGATTGGTTTTTAACAAATTTCAGATACTACCGGCTTATAATAAGTAAGTTGGCAAGAAAAAAAGGAATTATCAATGGATTATCGAGATTATTATCAAACCCTGGGCGTCAGTAAAAGTGCAGACCAGGATGATATCAAGAAAGCATATCGTAAATTAGCTCGGAAATATCACCCCGATGTCAATCCTGACGACCCAAATGCTGAAGAAAAATTCAAGGATATCAATGAAGCTTACCAGGTGCTTTCAGATGATGAGAAGCGCAAGAAGTATGATCAATTTGGTTCGCAATGGAAGCAGTATCAGCAGCGAGGTGGGCGATCAGAAGATTTTGATTGGTCTCAATGGACGGCAAGAGGGCAGCCCGGGGGTACCCAGTACCGTACGATCTCGCAGGAGGACCTTGAACAGATGTTTGGGGGTGGGTTTGGAGGATTCTCAGACTTCTTTGAAACGCTCTTTGGTGGTATTGGCGGTATGAGGTCGACGAGACGAAGGACGAGTAGTCCCAACCAGCAGACGATGCGGGGTGGACGGGATATTGAGCAACCAATCCAGATAACCCTCGAAGAATCTTTTTATGGCACCAAACGACAGCTGAGCTTTGAAGGTGGCAAGCGGATTGAGGCGACCATTCCACCAGGTGTAAAAACAGGTTCAAAAATCAGATTAAGCGGCCAGGGAAGCGGGGGAGGACGCGGTGCTGGAGATCTTTATTTAAAGATAAAGGTTGGAGATCATTCAAATTTCAACCGTGATGGGGATAACTTGAGAGTTGACCTGTCAGTGGATTTTTTCACAGCCCTTCTGGGAGGTGATGTGATCGTGGCAACTGTTGACCGGGAGGTGAAGCTGACCATACCCCCTGGAACGGATTCAGGAAAAACTTTCCGCCTGAAAGGGTTGGGAATGCCAAAACTCAACGACCCTGAGAAACGCGGGGACCTTTATGCCAGGGTGCAGATCCATGTCCCAAAGAACCTAACACCTGAACAAAATCAAAAATTTAAAGACTTGCAGAGATCTTTAGGGTAGGATGCCTGACATCAGCGTATTTCCGGATTCGGAATCATTAGCAGCTTCCGCGGCTGAACAATTCTTCAATTTAGCAAATCAATCCATCCTTGCTCAAGGACGTTTCTCAGCCGCTCTTTCAGGGGGAAGTACCCCTAAGTTACTCTATCGAATACTGGCCAGCCCGGAGAATCAGGCACGGTTGGATTGGGACCATATCCATCTGTTCTTTGGTGATGAACGATATGTACCCCCTGACCACATTGATTCAAATTTCCGCATGGTTAAGGACACATTATTGGAGAAGATTAATATGCCATCGGAGAATATCCACTCTGTGCCAACCGAATTGGATGTTCAACAGGCTGCTCACAACTATGAAATGAGAATGCGGGAATTTTTTGAAGGTGATTGGCCGAGGTTTGATCTTATCCTGCTGGGGATGGGTAAGGACGGGCACACCGCGTCGCTTTTCCCAAATTCGTCAGGCTTGGAAGAAGAAACTCGTTGGTTCATTGCGAACTTTGCATCAATACTCGGTGTGTGGCGGCTGACCCTGTCTAAACAGGCGATAAACAACACGAAAAATATTCTTGTTTTAGTTAGTGGGGAATCGAAAGCAGAGATGGTGGAAGACGTGCTTTATGGTCAAGTCAACCCGGATGACAAACCAATCCAGATGATCTCTCCCAGAGACGGTCAGATGACCTGGATGCTGGATCGTGACGCAGCCAGGTATCTGAAAAATGGTTAATAAGAATGAAGTCTTTCCTGCTTATTACTCCCCGGTTGGCCAGCGATAAAAATTGAGATAGCAGCCTGAATCGAAGTATTCCAATTGCTCAATAAATGCCTGTGCAACGGGTAGTTCTGTGCCAAATCCATCAGACAGGGTGACAAAAGCACCATCCTTCACAGCCTGGAATGTTTCACCCCCTGCAGCATACGCACCTACTTCACGCACAAGATTGTGGCATTGAAGGCCTGTCATGAAGTAGAAATATTCACAATTATTCGTGTAGTAGGATTTCTCCGGAAGCTGATCAATGATCTGCAGTGCTTCATCGCCGCACTGATTCTTCCGATCTGTGTAGTTGCGGTACAGTACCGGCTGATCACGGATGATCTTTCTAGCATCAGTAATATAGATTTGCAGGCTGGTCATAACAACGAAAAGGATGATCAGTCTTTGGAAAAAGAAAGGTTGTCTCCAAAAATCGCTGAAAAGTTTGCTGATCAGGATAATTAGCAATATGAGAAGGGGTATCATATAACGGATAAGGCCGCTGGGGGTGGGATCTGCAGTGAGAAAAACCGTATTCAGGATGACCGCAGTCAGATACAGGGGAATTGAAAGGATTGAAAAGACTATGAGTGGATCTGATTTGTTTTTCTTTGATAATCTCTTACGAAAAACAAGCCAGAGGATGATCAGTAAAAGGATGACACTCAGTGAAACGAACAGGGCGTTGTATCTTTGATGGGGATAATTAAAATAATTTTGCCATTTGAACCAGCTTGAAACTTCCTGACCGAGTGTTTCCCAGTAATCTTTTGGAAAAACGCCTAAACTTGCAGACTCAGTCCCGGATGAAGGTTTGGACACAATGAGATTGCGGATGAAGAAAACAGCGTATGGGAAAACGCCAACCAGTCCCATCAAGAATGCATTGCGCAATCGAAGGAGAAATTTGGATTTTTCTAGCAAAAGAGTAATTAATGCAAAGGTGATCAGGAACACAACGCCAGCGAACCTTGTGTTGATCATGAGTGACGCAATCACACCTGTCAGCAGGGCACGCCATATCGTCGGTTTTTCTATATGACAGGCCCAGGTAAGCATAGTTCCTAACAGAAAAACAATGAAAACCGGTTCGCTCATCGCCCACGCATAAATATTCAGGATCAATGGTGAAAGGAAGACGAAACCGGTTCCAAGAAAGGCTGGAACCACCCGATTGGTGATTTTGAAAATGATCCAGCCAACCATGATCATGGTCAGGAAGATCAAGATTGTATTTAATATCCGTGCAAACTGCTGGACTTCTATGCCAAACAGCATGCCTGCAGCTAACAGGGCAGAATAAACAGGTTCAAATCCGATGATCGGTTCAGGGGTACCTTCTGTTATGTCAAGAACATAACCGTTCCCAAGTGCAAGGTTTTTTGCACCTTCCAGGTAGTGAACAGAATCTCCGGAAATACCCATCCCAGGGCTGGTTAAATGCAGCTGAATAACTGAACTGAGGATGGCAATGATCATTACAGAGGTTATTAAAAGCCAGCGTTTTTGATTGATTCTGCTGAGGAGGTCACCTGACTTTAGAAGGAATTTTTTGAATTTTTGGAAATACTTAATTTTGATGAATGTAATGTCAGTCAGGATTTTGATCTGCTGATATATCATGTAAACAACAGCTGAAGTAAAGAAGAACAGGAACCAGGCGGGAACAAAATCCGGGAAACCAACCCGGACCATTGCAGTGGCAAAGCCAATACAGAGCAGTCCATCCACCCAAACCCTGACAAGCCGCCATTGAATTGACCTTCTGAGGGTTTTACGCTGCCATGCTATTATTACCCAACCCAGGCCTACGGTGAGCGTCGTCAATGTGAAAAAATCACTGATGGGCAGGAGTCCGCCAAGTATTGTCCACAGTCTATCCGGTTTTCCCCATCTATTCCCAGGGAGGATCACCTTTATCATGTTCTCTGGTTCAGAAGCAATGCGCCATCCAGGAGAACTCATCTTCTCTTCCTGTTCAACTTGAGGTGTGATGATCTCCTGCTGCCCATCCCAGGTAATCCGTACCGATCCAGAATCATTGATGAAAATCAAAGTTAGTTTGCCGGTGTGGGCATCTTCATATTGAATGCTTGAACCAGATGCCAAATGAAACCCAGCTTCATCAACAGGCGTTACCCCTTCGCTGATCGTAAACTCATCACGGAGCATCAGGTTGTCATCAGGAGAGGATATGGCTTTGAGAGTCACTTCGGACTCTTGCGCTTGGATGTCAAGCGAATGTGTCGTTCGAAATGGGACTCGCTGGTAGGGAGTCAACACAAAAACAAGCACACTGATAGCTGCCCCTGTGATAAGGAGCCACTTCCACAGCCTGTTATGTTTGAGGCTCTTAACATAGTTTATTGATAAGTAGAACCATAACATACCCAGGTTGATAGATAGCCCCAGCAGGACAACGAGTTTTAGCCATAAGGGGATGATAAAAAGCAACCCGATACGGGTTGTGAGGCTGTATGCTAATAGAAAACCAGACAGAATAGCACCGGCAAGATGCCAGATATATTCCTTGATACTAATGAGAATGCCCTGAAATGTCTTGTTTTGATCACTCATATTTATATTGTAAGTGAAATCTACCTAAAGGTCATCAAATTGGTCGTGCTTGACTGTCAATTATCGTGGGTGTTATCATTCTTATATGTATTTAAAAGGTAGCAAGTGGTCGATGAACAAGCGACGCCGGCGATCGCGCCCGTGGTTGATCGCGTTTCTGGTGATAGCCATTGGCTTTCTGGTCTATCTAAATATCTATGTCATCCCCACAGTTCCGCCTCCTTTTGTGCCGACAGCCACACCAACACGAAATCCCCAGGATTTTTCAGATGAGGCTGATTCCTATCTTGCGGAAGGACGGATAGGTCTGGCGATGGAAGCCTTCACGTTAGCGATCAAGGCTGACCCTCAAGAGATTTCCAATTACCTCAAACTAGCAAAACTGCAGATCTATAGAGGTGAGCATCAGGCAGCGCGGGTGAATGTTGAGAATGCGATTTTATTGGATAAGACCCAATCCGAGGCATTTGTTCTCCTGGCATGGACAAAAGGGATATCGGGAGAATACCTGGAAGCGATCACAGATATCAAATCAGCTTTTGAGCTTGATCCAGCAAGTGCGCTTGGCCATGCAATCTATGCTGATATTCTGGCAAGACAGGTGGCGAATGATGTTGGCGAAATCGATACATTAGATCTGGCTATTGAAGAATCTCAACAAGCAATGGCTTTGAACCCTGACTTGTTGGAAGCGCGTTGGGCTCGTGGTTATGTTTTGGAAATCACGGGGAATTATGAAGAGGCTATTCAGCAGCTTCAGGCCGCAGTTGATATCAATGACACAATTGCCGATATCCATTCAGCATTGGGAAGGAATTATCTGGCAGTTGAAGAATATGACCAGGCGGTTTTTCAGTTCACCAAAGCCTATTCTCTCAATCCTACTGATCCGGAACCTAACTGGTATATCTCCCGTGTTTACGCACGAATTGGTGAGTTTGCCAAAGCTGTCCAGTATGCGGAACAAGCTGTGAACGATGATCCATCTGATCCATATCTGCATGGAAACCTGGGCTCGATGTATTACCGGGACCTGCAGTACAACCAGGCGATTGATTCGTTGGAGTTAGCTGTTCGTGGCGGTGTTGCAGAAGGCGGAGTTGTTGTAGAAGGACTCCCGCTGGATTATTCAATGTCCGTTATGGAGTATTACAGCCGTTTTGGTCTGGCGCTCGCCAGGGTCAACCGCTGTAACGAAGCTGTTCAGGTTGCCCAGGCAATGCTGCAGACCGTTCCAGACGATGAGACAGCGGTTTATAACGCAGAGGAGATCATCCGTATCTGCCAGGATTTCCAGGATATCACGCCTACATTCACGCCAGAGGGAGTAGAAGATGAAATGGCACCGACCACCACGCCAACACCATAACATCATTTCTATGTTGGCGCACTGATAGGAAACCATGTATCTGCAAGGTAAAGAACCCTCCTTCCGTAGAAAGAGAAAGAAGGCCAACCCGTACAGGGTGATGGCGCTTCTGGTATTGATCGTATTTTTTATTGTCCTTCTCACAAGGATCACCAGTGGGGATATTGAGCCATTGTTCATGCCCACACCAACACCGACACGAACAACTCATTCGTTTGTGGTGGAGGGAAACACCCATTTTGAAGCTGGTGATCTTGATTCTGCAATTGCTGCGTTTCGGAAAGCAACTGAGCTTGACCCAAATGACCCCGAGCTGTTCACTGAATTAGCCCGTATCCAGACTTACTCATCGGCTTTATCCACTACAGATGGGGAGCGGTCAGCACTGCTTCAAGAAGCCCTTTCCTCAATTGACCAGGCAAAAGAGTTGGCTCCAACCGACAGCCAGGTGCTGGCTGTCCGGGCATTTGTTTTAGATTGGCTCTCCAATCCACTCCTGGTTGATGATGATACATCTGAAGATTTATTGAATGAAGCAGAGTCTGAGGCAGTATTGGCTCTGCAAATTGATAATACGAATACGCTGGCATTGGCTTATTATGCAGAGATCCTTGTTGACCAGCAGAACTGGAATCAGGCGCAGCAGTATATACAACAGGCTGTTGAACGTGCACCAGATCTGATGGATGTGCATCGCATTCAGGCATATACCTACGAGACGCTGGGGGAATACAACCTGGCTATCCAGGAATATGAAATGGCTATCGAGATCATGCCCAACTATACCTACCTTTATATCGCAGTTGGCCGAATCTATCGATACCTCAAGCTCTACGATCAGGCATTGGAGAACTTTGCTAAAGCTGCAAACTTGAACGCACAACTGGGGATTGTTGATCCAATCCCATACCTGGCAATTGCCAATACTTATGCTCAGGATGGGGAATTTTTTGCTGCAGCATTGAATGTCAAGAAAGCTGTATCTTTCACACCAGCAAATCCTGATGTTTATGGACAGTTAGGGGTGATCTATTATAAATCTCGCAATTACGAGGGTTCCATCCCTGCTTTGGAGTGCGCCATCGAGGGTTGTGATGCTGAGCAGAGCTGTGAGGTTCGCGAATGTGACCCTGAAGAAGATCCTCTCGTTTCGATCGAAGGATTGCCACTGACGGGCAGTACCGTTGTGTATTATTTCACTTATGGGTCTGTTCTCGCAGGTTTGCATCGTGAGGGAGATGATAAGTGTGATAAAGCACTGATTGTGTTTGATGAATTACGGTCTCAATATGCTGATGACCCATCTGTAATGAGTATTGTGCGCGCTGGGGAAGAGATCTGCACCTATACAGAAAATGACACAGAAGATTGAACAGAAAAACCTCACGTGGGGAATGTTAAACTTTTATTAGAATCAAACACAAATATCTTGACTTGAATTTTGAACGAAGGTAAGATTGAATTGTTAGCACTCTTTTGATTAGAGTGCTAAAATGGTGAAAAAACCAACAAAAAATCAAAATTCTTAAATTGGAGGAACGAATGGCAATCTCAATAAATCCCCTGGGAAACCGGCTCGTGGTTGAACCCATTGAGGAAGAAGAAATTACTGCTGGAGGCATTGTGCTTCCTGAAACTGCTAAGGAAAAACCCCAAAAGGGTATCGTCCTGGCTGTCGGTCCCGGTGAACGGAACGATAAGGGCGAACACATGCCCCTTGATGTAAAAGAAGGGGACAAGGTCCTGTTCGCGAAGTACTCGGGTACAGAAGTTAAATATGACGGCAAGAAACTTTTAATCATGCGGGAAAGCGATATTCTCGCCAAACTTAGCAAATCATTGTAAGAATTCAAGGAGTAATTAAAAATGGCTAAACAACTATTATTTTCTGAAGAAGCCCGGAGATCATTAAAAGCAGGTATTGATGTTGTAGTAAGATCTGTTGCAACCACACTTGGCCCAAAAGGCCGCAATGTTGCAATTGATCGTAAATTTGGTTCACCCACCATCACGCATGATGGTGTGACCGTTGCAAAAGAGATTGAACTGGAAGATCCCTTTGAGAATATGGGCGCTCAGCTCTTGAAAGAAGCTGCCACCAAGACCAATGACATAGCTGGTGACGGCACAACCACTTCCACTGTTCTGGCGCATTCAATTGTCACCGAAGGTTTAAAGAATTTGGCTGCAGGTGCCAACCCCATGCTCTTGAAGCGAGGTATTGAGGCAGCTACCAAGGCTGTTTCCGATGCGATCGCTGATCAGGCAATTGACATCACCACCAAAGAAGAAATCGCTAATGTTGCATCCATCTCTGCACAGGATCGAGAAATTGGTGAATTGATCGCTGAAGTAATGGACAAAGTTGGTAAAGATGGCGTCATCACAGTTGAAGAATCACGCGGCCTGCAGTTTGAGACAGAATATGTTGAGGGTATGCAGTTTGATCGTGGTTATATTTCCCCTTATTTCGTCACAGATGCTGAGAATATGGAAGCTGTGATCGAAGAACCTAATGTTCTGGTTTATGACAAGAAGGTTTCTGCTGCCAGCGACATCGTTCCCCTGCTTGAAAAACTGGTGCAGGTTGGAAAACGTGAACTGCTCATCATAGCCGAGGATATTGACGGTGAAGCTCTGGCGACCCTTGTGTTGAACAAACTGCGCGGCATGCTCAATGTCTTAGCGATTAAAGCCCCTGGATTCGGCGATCGCCGCAAAGCGATGCTTCAGGACATTGCAGTATTAACCGGTGCGACCGTAATTTCTGAGGAAACCGGCCGCAAACTTGAAACTGTAACGATCCAGGATCTTGGTCAAGCTGAGAAGGTTGTCAGCACCAAAGACGACACAACCGTTATTGGCGGCAAAGGTGACACCAGTGCGATTAAAGGGCGGATCGAGCAGATTCGCGTTGAGATAGACAACAGCACAAGCGATTATGATCGAGAAAAATTACAGGAACGTCTTGCTAAACTCTCAGGTGGTGTAGCCATCATTCGTGTTGGCGCCGCGACCGAGACGGAACTTAAAGAAAAGAAGCATCGTGTTGAAGATGCTTTATCAGCTACTCGAGCTGCTGTTGAAGAAGGTATTGTCCCCGGGGGCGGCGTTGCATTGATCAACGCGATCGCCTCTTTGGATGGCCTGAAGATGGAAAGCGATGATGCGCAAATCGGTGTCAAGATTGTGCGTGACTCCCTTGGGATCCCGATGCGAAAAATTGCTGAGAATGCCGGTAAGGATGGTTCAGTGGTTGTTGAAAACGTCCGCCAGGCACAGCTCAAGAAAAAAGATAATAAAATCGGTTATGATGTTCTGACCGAAGAGTATGGTGATATGGTGGAAGGCGGCGTGATTGACCCCGCCAAAGTGACCCGTGGTGCCCTGGAAAATGCTGCCTCGATTGCAGCCATGATCCTGACGACCGAAGCCCTGATCACAGACATCCCCGAGAATGACCCCCCAATGCCCCCAGGTGGTGGAATGGGTGGTATGGGAGGAATGGGCGGCTACTAAACCGACCATCCTGATTGACAAAATAATGGCTGCTTCACTGATGGAGCAGCCTTTTTGTTAACACGTGGTCTTATCATTGACGGGTATAATGGATGCCATGTCAAAACAGCCATCATTATGTTATAGGCTATCATTCTGTCTTCTCATATTTGTTTTCCAGTTAGTTGCCTGTACGGGCAACTCAGCACCCGCGACAGAGGAAGCGCCGAATGATGAGCCTCTTCATGAAACATCAACCCCCACAGAAGTAATCACACCCACTTCAACACAAGTGCCGGCAGCAGCTCTAGTAAATGGTGAAGTCATTCCCCTTGCCTGGTTTGAAAGTGAACTCACACGCTATCTCCTTGCACAGGAAGCCGAAGGAATCCCGGGAGAAGACGAAGGGGCTGCAAGAAAACTGGTGCTTGAGGATTTGATAGACCAGGTGCTGCTTGCCCAGGCTTCGCTGGATGCCGGGGTCTTGATCACTTATGAGGATGTTCAGGAACGTATTGATGAACTTTCCAAGGATGTGGACCTGTCATCATGGATGGCTAAGTGGGGATACAACGAAGAGGATTTGTCTTATGCCCTGAAACTCCAAATGCAGGCGGCTGATCAGCGGGACAGGATATTAAGTGAAATCCCAGAAGTTATGGATCAGGTTGAACTTCGTCAGGTTTTTGCTTATACAGAAGATGGCGCAGAGCGGGCACTTGTCAGCTTGAATTCAGGTACAGCTTTTGAAGATGTCGCATTCCTGTATGACCCCACAACCGGTGGGTATTTGGGATGGGCGCCTCGAGGATACCTGTTGATCCAGGTGGTTGAGGATGCAGCATTCTCACTCCCTGCTGGCAGTTATTCTGAAATCATTGAATCCGATATCGGATATCATATCGTCATGGTAGTTGCCAGGGAAGAGCGTCATTTGACGAATGATGCCAAGCTGACCATTCAGCGAAAAACATTGAGAGAATGGATTCAGAATCGGCGTGAGATAAGTGAAATCGAAATATTGATCAATTAAGATGAGTAATAAACCACCTACCCGAAAATCAAAACCAATCAATCGTTTTGGTGAACCGCTTGAAATTCCAAACATGGCTTCACCTCGGCAACCTGAACCGCCTAAAAAGGGTAATTTCCTGGGGATCGTTTTTTTTCTTGTGATTATTACTGCACTTGTTTGGCTTGCATTTTTTGTTTTCAAAATCGGACCGTACAAAATAAAAGAAACACAGATCACACCTACGCTTACGGATATCCCGGCGGTCAATCCAACAACGACACTTACGTCAACCATTACACTTACACCCGAACCAACCCTGACTTTTACCTCAACGGTTGTGCCAACGACCACACCTACAGCAACACTTGAACCACGTCCGTTTGTGCAGGATGGTGAGCAGGAGGCGATGAATATCGAGCTGATTCGTCCTCAGTTAAATTGCGACTGGTTGGTCATTGCCGGTCAGGTGTGGGATCTGCAGGGTGATCCAATTCCAGGACTTACACTGCATCTTTTTGGTGAGATTGATGGTTTTCAAATTGACCAGGTCAGGGTCAGCGGCACAGCCCCTGCATACGGTGATTTCGGATTTGAATTTGCACTTGAGGGATTAGTGGCTGAGAGCTATGATTCCCTCAGCATTCAGCTTGAAGACACAAACGGACTGCCCTTATCACATCCTTATACGGTTGAAACATTCAATGATTGCCAGCGTAATTTGATCCTGATGAATTTCAAAAAAGTTCGCTAATACAGATACGTTTTCCCGCTAAAAAATCCAGGCCAGATCCCATATTAATCATTTCTGTGAAATAGTACCGATCCATGATCGAGATTTTGATATTTTATTGACTATTTGATGTTAAGTTGGTAAATTTAAATAGATAAGTATCGAAATAAATACAAGGAGATGAAAATGGAAAAATCCTTTGATACCCTCTTAGCTTTCTTTAAAGCCCTGGCAGACGCTAACCGTCTAAAGCTTATTGGTCTACTTGCTCAAGAGGAATCCAGTGTGGAAGAGTTAGCTGCGACGCTTGAGATCAGCCCATCCACAGTTTCCCATCACCTGGCGAAATTAGCAGAAATTGATCTGGTCTCAGCAAGAGCAGAAGGTTATTACAGCATTTATTACCTTGAAACAGATAACCTGGAACGTATGGCAAAGCAGCTTTTAGCCCAGGAAACATTACCGGCAGTCGCCAAGGATTTAGACCGTAAGGCATATGACCGAAAAATCCTGAAGGATTACCTGCGTGAGGATGGCACCATCAGGCAGCTTCCCACGAACCGGCGTAAGCTGGATGTGATTTTGCGCTACCTGGTAGAGCATTTTAAGTTTGGAGAAATTTACACTGAAAAACAGGTTAATGAAGTCATCGGTGACATTGAACGCTGATATCTCGGGTTTACGGCGTGACCTGATCTCTGTTGGTTACATGGACCGGGAGCGGGATGGGTCAGCTTACTGGCGTTTAGAGCAAGCGGATAATTGATTGCTACCTTGATTTGATATCAATTTCCTCATTTCCTGCAAACAAATTCGACAGGGGTTTGGCTGGGAGTGACAACACCTTGCTGTTCGCAAAGAATTCGAAGTCAAAGCAGGTGTCATCGCCGGCTTTCTTCCCCGGGATAGGCATGAGCCTGGTGGTCAAAGGTTTGTTCAATCGCAGGGCAAGCGCTGCCACGTCGAGTAGGACTGCCTGGATCTGATCCACACTTGCATCACCAGGGAGGGGGATTGTATCCAGACCAGTCCCGCAGACTGCAGAATACAGCAGCAGGTCTGTGATGCTGAGCACACCCTCAGCGCCTCTTTGAGCCAGGATACTGTCTTCTAACAAGGGGAACATGAGTCCGTTGAAGCCAGTTTTTTTGAAAACTGCCCTGTCCAATGTATCGGTGAGGAATGCAACAGCAGCCAGGCTACCAGATAGGCCAAATGCAGGTAAGCCTAACTGTTCAAGGGCGTTTCCAACGGATATTTCAAGTGTTGGATATGGTGCGAGGGAGAAATCAATCCCTTTAAAATCAAGGTTATACATCTCGGCTAATTGATGGCTGGATTGTGATAATTTATTTGCTTGTGTTTCGATGGACGCAACTAATCGTTCTCTGGCATCCTTCAGGCTTATTGCAGAAGAAAAGGCTTCAACCGCCAGATCAGCCCCTTCGATGGCCAGGGCAAAAGCCGGTTGTTTCCCCTCATGGTATGCTGCCGGAAAAAAAGGTGACCATGGATTGACATTAGCCAGTGCTGCAAAGCGCAGGTTGGCAAACCCATCCTTTTCGAGTGGAACCACATTATGGATAACTTCAGCACAGGCACGAACGGCTGGCAGGCTGATTTTTCCCTCTGGTGTTGTGAGATGTCCGCCAAGAAACAGCATGCTTGAATTGGATAGCATTCCTGGAATCACCTCATAAGATTCGAGGTTACCAGGCGCAGCGGGACCGAATGAGACGTATTCAAAACCCTCACTGTGTGCCAGGACTGATAGTCTGTTAACAGCATTTAAGTAATCCTCAGGATCAAGAAATTGATGATATGGGGGAGTTGCTAAACGCACCGTCTGAACGGGAAAGCCGGCTTTTTCAAAGGTGGCTTTTGCATGCCGGGAAAAAATCCCAGCTTTTTGCAGGATGAGTTCGCTGATTGGCCAGCGTGGATGGATAAAATTTGTTATTGAACGAATGCGCATTATCAGTCCCCTGTAGATTTAGATCTTTGACGGATAACTTCAGCGATCAGGATACTGCCAGCAACTGCCGCGTTAAGGGATTCAGCACCACCGGGCATTGGGATGGTTACCGAGTACCTGGCGGCTGCCTTCCCTTGTGGGCTTGGACCAAAGGCTTCACCACCGATGAGCAGTGCACAGGGTTGGTTGAAATCTGCTTCCCATAAAGGAAGTCCACTGTCTATTTCCGCCATAAAAATGGGGATATCTTTCAAGAAGGTCAGTAATTCTTCCCAGGAATATTCCTTGATCTGCAAATGGAAGTGTGCGCCCATACCTGCTCGGACAACTTTCGGAGAGAAAGCATCAACTGTACCAGGTGCGATTAGTACTGCATCCACACCAGCTGCATTTGCGGTGCGAAGCAAAGTCCCCATATTGCCGGGATCACGGATCTTGTCAGCAATGACAAAGAATGTGGGTTTTTCAGAGACAGAACGTGAATATTTTCCCAGGACAGCCAGGATGCCCTGCGGTGTCTGAGTGTCAGAGATCTCAGACATCCTTTCAACTGAGATCTCTATGATTTCATGATGCGCTTGAGTTCTGATATGCTTCAATTAATTTCTTCCCTCGTTCTGACAGGGAGTTGTCAAAAAGGATGAAGCGCACAGGCCAATTGGCGTTCAACGCTTCTTCTACAAGACGTACACCCTCTATGACAAAGGCCTTTTCCTCATTTCGTTTGCGGCGGTGACCTAGCAGGGATCGAACGAGTTTTAGCTTCTTATTACTGGCTGAGGTAATTATTTCTGTCAATAGATATCCCTTTTTGGGTAGAAATTTTCTCCATCTAATTGTAACAAGTTTTATTGTCTAAGTAGAAGGACTCTTGAGATATGGCATGAAGGCTCAGTGCAACGCCTCCTGTAAGGACATGCCGAGGGAGACCTTCGGTCATGTCACCCCCTGTGGTCGGGAGACCACAGGGGGTCATTATAATTTGATCAAGCCAATTTGATGAAGCATGGGTCCTCACCGCGAAGCGTCCTGTAAGGAATGCAAAGTCTTCTGTAAAGACATGTTGAGGGAGACCATAGGGGATCATTATAATGTAATCAATTTAATTCGATCAAGCAGGAGTCCCCACTGCGAAGCGTCCTGAAAGGAATGCAAAGTCTTCTGTAGAGACATATTGACAGAGACCACAGGGGAATGCTGAATGTGTTATTTATCACATCTCTTTTCGATAAGTCATCATTGTCTTATCTTTTTTATAACCCAGGCTCTGGTAAAGGTTGAGAGCACCGCTGAGATTATTTGTATCCACTCCCAGGCCAACTTCAGTCATACCCTTCGCTTTGTGCATGTGCATGCTGCGCACGATCAAAGCTTTTGCGATGCCGCGCCTGCGCCATTCTCTCCGCGTGGAAATGTTCTCAGTCCAACCGCGTTTACGTTGAAATTTCATATTATAGTCCTGATCAATATAATTCAGCACACTGCTCACGACCTCATCACCATCCCAGGCGACCTGCCAGAGGTCAGGCTGCCAGTATTTTGAGTTCTTATATGAGGTGTAGTCCTGTTCTGTGGGCGGGGAAAAACCCCAGTGATCACGAAATGCTTCAACGCTTGCATCCCACACCTTCCGCTCATCCTGTTCATTGACGATGCGTACATCAATGCCGTCTGGTAATTGTGTCTCGGGGATGACATCCAGAGACCGTGACATTTCAATGAAATAGCGTTCTACTTCATATTCGAAGGACTTAAGGATATTATTGAAGGAGGATTTAACTGCACTGCTGTAAGTTTGATAATACCGTTTACTATCTTGTGGATGTTCTTCAGCAATGTCCAGCAAACGATTTTCGCACCACTGGATCATCGCTTGTTCAATGCCTTTCTCACGGTATTCAGGGACGATCAATACAAAGTGTGTATAGATCCGATCATTTGGGTCTTCTTCCTGCCACCACTCCACTCTGGAATAAGCAATGGTTTCGCCTTTAATTTCTGCAAAGAGCATATCTTTGTATGGATCGCAATTATTCAAATGTTCATATTGATTCTTGATATCTTCGAGCGTTTCAGAACGATCATCCTGATCTGCATCTCCAGCCGCATTAACGATGGCTATCATTTTTGGATAATCTGAATCGCCTGCAAAATGACGAAATTTAAGACCTTCTATGTTTGGTGCACTTTCTAAGATATATTTCGTTTTGTGTCATCATAAACTCCATAAATTTGATTCATTAATTGTTTCTAAATAGCTGAGAGAATTCCACTTTCCTGAAAAGCCAGGGTTTTCTGAGAATTGGAACCCGGGTTACATTTCTTTACGATACGTCATCATGGTTTTCTCTTTTTCATAGCCTAAGCTTTCATACAGTTTGAGGGCACCACTGGGATTCTTGGTGTCCACAACCAGACCGACCTCTGTCATACCCTTTGCTTTATGCATGTGCATGCTTCGAACGATCAAAGCCCTGGCAATCCCGCGCCTGCGCCATTCCCGGCGGGTGGATATGTCCTCCGTCCAGCCGCGTTTCCGATCGTATTTCTTGTTGTAGTCCTGATCAATATAGTTCATCACGCTGCTGACAACTTCATTCCCATCCCAGGCGACCTGCCAGATGTCTGGCTGCCAGTATTTTGAGGTTTTATATGCTTCGAAATCCGTTTCGGTTGGTGGGGAGTAGCCCCAGTGGTCACGAAATGCTTCAACATTGGCTTCCCAAACCGTCCTTTCATCCTGCTTTTTCACTTCACGGACATCGATTCCTTCAGGCAGTTCAGCAACCGGGATATCCGTAAGTGGCCGTGACATTTCTATGAAGAATCGAACAGTATCATAGTCAAGAGATTCCAGGATCTTGCTGAAACCAGGTTTCAGGGAATTGCTATATGTCTGCCAAAAACGTTTGCCATCTTGGGGATGCTCAGCAGCAATGTCTTCCTGGCGTTTTTCACACCATCCAATCATGGCTTGTTCAATGCCTTTCTCACGCCATTCCGGCATGATGTTGATGAAATGGGCATAGATCCTGTCATTTGGGTTTTCTTCCTGCCACCACTCTACACGCGAATAGGCAACAGCCTTGCCATTAACTTCTGCGATGATCATATCCTGATGGGGATCGCAATTTGTTAAAATGGGCATAGGAATGCTTGATGTCCTCCAGGGTTACCGCATTGTCATCCTGGTCTGCTTCAGACGCTCTGTCTATGATCTCGACCATGTTTGGATAATCCGAATCGCCAGCGAACCTCCGGAGAAGAAGCCCTTCAATGTCTGGTGCGTTTGTTATTTTGATCTCGTTTTCTTTCATTATTGTCTCCTCATCTTTATATATCAATTTATTTTTGCAGGGCGGCGTGATTTCCACCCCCGAAAAGGTCTAGGTGTTCTGTGTGTTCAAGCTGTTGCAAACCTCACGGATTGCTTTGTTTTCGGGAACAATGCCAACTTGAACCGTCAGAAACCTGAACTTTCTCACGACACGCCCTGCAGGTCGAACATCACCTTATTTATCGGAAGGTGATGAAGTACCCATTTCATCGCCGTTTGCGGCTGCCGTTCTGTCAATATCAGCTTTTTCAAGCTTGAACTTCAACCATGCCGGGACAATGGTGATCAGTGCAAATACTGCAGTGATATAAAAAGGTGCTTGTGGGCTGATCGTCTTCCACATCAATGACCCGATGGCTGGTGCTGGCAGCGAAAAAATGCCGAGGCTGGCATGGATTAATCCAAAGCCAGTACCGCGTAAACGGGCAGGCAATATTTTGCTCAGGATCGATTGGTAAGCTGGCGAAAGGAGCCCTACCGCAACCCCAAACAATGCCCATACACTGGCATATCCCACAAATCCATCCACATTAATAAGCAATATCATGGCAAAAAACTCAAGCACAAATCCTATCACGATAGCGATCCGTTCGCTGAATTTGTCCGAGAACCATCCAGCAGGGATGGTGGTCAGCATGAGTGTGATCCCAAAGAAGGACTGCAGCCAACCTATTTGCTGCAAGCTCATCCCACCGATGTCCTCCAGATAGAGGGGCATCAATCGGAAAGACAGTGAAAATGCGATGTCCCGCACACCATCCGTGATCAACAGCCAGGTGAGAACACCCCCAGCAACCGCTAACCCAAGAATGACCTTGAAATTGCCTTTGAGGGATTGAAGAGAAAGCTTTTCCTTTTTTGTTTCCTTTTGTTTCTTGCCAACAACCCTGGCGAGGATCAAGCGGATGGTTGTTGCACAGATGTAGATTCCTGCTGCAATTGCCAGCATAATACGGAACCCGTACTTGTCTGCCAGCCATCCTGCCAGGGGAGGGCCTACTACTGTCACGATCGTGTAGATCGTATCTGTGATCCCATATACCTTACCCCGGTGTTCTTCAGGTGTTTCTTCAGCGATGAAAGCGCCGAAGCTTGGCCCAATTAGCGACCTTGTGATGGCATTAAACACCTCTGTAAGGTACAGCCACTGCCAGGTTGGGACAAATACGGGGCTGATGAATGTGCCCAATCCGAACAGGCTTCCGATTGCGACGCTTTTCAAGCGTCCTATCGTATCAGATATCCATCCTCCGAGAACCTGCAGGATCAGGGGCAGTATTTGTGAAACAGTGAAAAACACACCAATCTGGATCACATCTGCTCCCAGATGTTTGAGATACAGGGGAAGCATGATCATGTACATTTCTGCAGCGATATTCGCAAAAACCATCGCCACCATGAACACGATCAATGTGTTTGAAAGGATTCGGGTTTTGTTGACATTCCCTGAAATAGGATGTTTTGATTTTGTTTGGTCTATTCTTCTTTCCTTCGATTTTTCTTTCATTTATCCAATCCTATTCGACCTGATATTTATCCGTCGCAAGGTCTTTTCCAGGTCTTAATTCTTTCACGTATGAGTCATACTGCCGACAAATATGCATGCCGGCTTTTTCATACAGCCGGGTCGCATTGGTCAGGCTCGCAGCGTCCACCCCCAATCCCACACGGGTCATCTCTCGTTGCCTAAATTCATGGAAAGCGGTCAAAAGGAGGGCAGTGCCAAGGCCTTTACTACGCCAGGGTTTACGCACACTCAGCTGGCTGATCCAGCCTAATTTCGGGTCCTCAACTTTTCTTGATGAGCAGCGGCAGGCACCTGCGATATCATCACCGTCCTTTGCCAGGAACCACAAGCTTGGGTCAAACTCCTGATCATTCTCCAAAAAGTGGTTCCATTGTTCCATGAGTTCCTCGAAAGGCTGCTCATAATAGCCCCAATGGTCTTTGAAAGCTTCATCGGTTGCCAAAATGGCAGCTTTAAGTTCCTTATCCATGTTTATAGGGACGATGTTTATCCCTTCAGGAATGACAGGTGTTTGTGACGGTTGGTCAAGGTCAATCTCCATGCGATAGAAATGCCTTACGAGCTGAAACCCATAGGCTTCAAGCTCTTTTTTGCGATCGATGTCCTTATTTGAGGTGCCTTGACGCATGACGACCTTGGTCCCTTCAGGGGCCAGATTGATGCGCGCTCGGGCACATTTTTCAGCCCAGCTGAGCATTTCTCGATAAAGATCATCATCCCAAGCATCCGGATGCAGCACACCCCAGACATACTTGACTACGTGAGGTTTGGAGTTGTCCCAGACATCAATATAACCAATGAGCTCACCCTGGTCGTTTTCCACGACACGGATGACTTCTTCAACATCGATGCCTGGCGAAGTCCAATCGTTCATCAATTCTTCCAGGTCAACCTCATCACATCCATAGAGGTATTGCTCGTGAGCGTTCATGAGGTCGACAACTGCTTGGGCATCATCAAATGTGAAAGGGCGTATTCTTGTTTTGGTGGTCATAAGTTCTTCTCCGTATAAAAATAATTCGTAAATCAACAACGTAATACGACAGGTTTCTTTGCGAACCCGTGCTTTTTCTCTTTGGATATTGGTTAGGGGAAAATAAAAAGCCACGGGTTTTGGAGTATGCCCGTGGCCATGATCGCTTTTAGGTAAAGCTAAATATAGGCAGGCGCACTCCGCGCAGGTAAATCACTACCGATTGAATCAGCGGATTTAGATCGAAGCATGTAAATAGTAGCTGCTTTGTTCATGCGGGTGCATTCCTTTCTTGTTATAGTCGAATTAACTAGACTGAGTTTATCATAAGTTTATAGGGCGTGTCAAGAGCAAGAAGTGTTATTTTCGTGTTTTCCTGATAAATCCGAAGTAGATCACCAGGAGTGCCCCAACTCCGCACAGGATGATGAGCCCCAATCCGACATTCTTTGTATCTCCCAGGGTGCGCTGGATCATCGAAGGGGGTGTGGTGGGTGTCTTTGTGGGGGCAGGTGTGCGAGTGGGGAAAGGTGTCATCGTTGGACGCGGCTGCGTGGGCGTGGGAGTGCCGGGGTCCTCGGTAGGTGTATTTGTTGGTGTTGGTGTGGGTTCTGTTGCCGTTTGGATCAGCAGTTCCTGCCCTGCAAGGAGTTCAGTGGTTGATTGACTTAATCCGCTGTTGGTCAAAATTTGGTCGATCGGTACGCCGTATGCCTCAGAAATTGTATACAGTGTTTCCCCGTATTGCACGACATGGATAATGATGCCATCCTGACCGGGTGTGACGGTTATCACGGGTGAAAGTGGGACAGCTGTGTCCTGACCCTCCTGGGCAAAAACTGGCTGGAAAGGAACGACTGCTGCCAAGGCCACTAATGCGGCACTTATGAAGAATCTGGCTGCCTGACGCATAATGGCATTATTATAGCGCTTTTGGATGAAAAAAGTGACCCTGTTGGTTTACTATGTTTCATAGTGACCGTGATAGAATTCAAGAAAATCTGTGAACCTGAGAGGTTATCATGAATTGGAAATCCTGGTTGGTTTTGTTTCTTTTTGGGATAGGTTTATTGTGCACATCATGTGCTGGAGAAGAGACACAAAACGCCACGCTTGTTGGTGTGGAGGAAGCTGCAATAAGTGACGACGAAGAAGGTGTAGGCTCTTCTGAGGTTGAAGCATCAGAAGAAGAGGTTGTTATAGAACCTGAACCCACAGCTACACTGGCGCCAACAGCCACGCCGCGTTCAATCCTGATGCAGGATGATTTCTCCGATATCAGCAGCGGATGGGAACGCTACCGCGAATTTGACGGTGTCCTGGATTATGTCGAGGATGAAGAACATTACCAGATGCTGGTCCAGGCTGATGATTCTCTATGGTGGGTTTGGCTTGAAGAAGAACTTGCCAGATGTGACCCTCTCAGCGGAAGTATCGCAGGTGGATGGTCCGGAAGGATCACTTTTCGGGGTAATGTGCCGCCATGATGTTGATACACGGCAGGGGGTTGCTTTCCTGATCAATACGCAGGGGCAAGCGGGTGTGGGACTGATGAAGGATGGCTTTGAACCTCTCCCAGGGGGTGAATTAACTGATTTTGACGTCCTTCATACCGGGTTGAACGCAAGAAATTCGATTGAAGCAACTTGTCAAGGTGAGGAACTTATGATGTGGGTGAATGGTGATTTATTATTTGATCTGTCAGTTGATGAAGCGCTGGGGGAATCGATAGGGTTTGTCCTAGCGACGCCTGCTGGTGCGGGTGCTGATGTGAGGTTTGATAATTTGAAAGTTTATGCACCATGAGTTAGTCAGGAGTTATCTTGGGGTAAGGGGACGGATAATCGGTTTCTTAAATATTAGGTAGGGGCGAGCCTCGCCCTTCCATTTGTAGACAGACATTTTTCTTTCGTCGTGATTTAAAGGTGTCGTCTGGATTAAGGTAAAATCAAGGGGTGATGTTTAGATATGGAGGCGCAGAAAATGCTTGACATGAAATTATTCCGGGAGAATCCGGTAAAAGTTCGAGAATCCCTAGCGAAACGACATATGGACACTTCTCCAGTTGATCAGGTGCTCTCATTGGATAAAAAACGGCGGGAATTGATCGTCACTGTGGAAGAGATGCGCTCTGAGCGAAATACTGTCTCAAAAGAAATCGGGCGGATGAAAGATAAGGAATCCCGCGAGGCAAAGATAGAAGCAATGCGAGCGCTTGGGAAGAAGATAGAACAATTAGACACAGACCTGCAGCAGGTTGAAGCTGATCTTAAAGCATTGGTTTTGGTAATTCCCAATATCCCTGACCCGGAAGTGCCCGTTGGAAAGAATGACAGTGATAATGTTGTTTTAAAAACCGTGGGGGAGATCCCTGAATATGATTTTGAACCCAAACCACATTGGGAGTTAGGCCCGGAATTGGGCATCATTGATTTTGAGCGCGGCGTGAAGCTTGCAGGCACACGGTTTTACGTGCTGAGCGGCCCCGGTGCGCTGCTGCAGCGTGCTTTGGTGTTCTGGATGGCTGGCCTTCACATTCGCCAGGGGTATTTGGAAAAATATCCGCCTTATATGGTCAGAGAGGAGATCCTCTACTGCACAGGGCATTTACCAAAATTCAAGGCAAACCTGTATCGTGATGCCGAGGATGACCTCTGGATGGTTCCGACGGCAGAAGTGCCCCTGACAGGGATGCACATGGGTGAGATATTTTCTGAGGAGCAGCTGCCCATTCATTACACGGCTTATTCCGCCTGTTTCCGGCGGGAGAAAATGAGTGCCGGGCGTGATGTGCGGGGGATCAAGCGCGGGCACCAATTTGACAAAGTTGAAATGTACACCTACTGCAAACCGGAAAACTCCGAAAAAGAACTTGAGAAAATGCTGGGGCATGCTGAAGAGACAGTTGCTGCATTGGGATTAACCTATCGTGTGCTGCTGCAGTCCACCGGCGATTTGGGTTTCAGTGCGCATAAGACCTACGATATTGAAGTTTGGGCACCAGGATGTGGCGAGTGGTTGGAAGTGTCATCCATATCGAATGATGGAGATTTCCAGGCGCGTCGTGCCAGCATCAGGTATCGTCCTGAAGAGGGCAAAAATACAAAATTTGTCCATACGCTGAATGGCTCTGGCCTTGGGATGCCGCGCACGTTGATCGCGGTACTGGAGAATTATCAGCAGGCAGACGGGTCTATTATAGTTCCAGAAGTTTTACATCCCTTAATGAAGGGCTTTGAGGTCATTCATCCTGCATAATGGCATTATGGGCTGAAATTCCCCTTCTTTTTGTCGTCATCCTTGGAATGTTGATCGGTTTTTTTGGATTATTCCTTGTTGTCTTCCCTGGATTGACCGTTATTTGGGGATCCATTCTTCTGTGGGGTGTATTTACAACCTTCAATTACAAGACAGGACCCTGGACGTTTACGCTTACGATAGCAACTTTCAGTGTCATAACAATGCTGATGTTATTGGGGAATGTGCTGGATAATATTTTTATGGCAGGTGGTGCCAGGTCAAAAGGTGCAAGCTGGTGGGCTATTGCTCTGAGCTGGGTGGCGATGATTGCCGTTGGGATGCTGCTGACTCCACTGGCAGGGCTTGGAGCTGCTTTGCTGATCCTGTTTCTGGCTGAATTGATCCGAATTAGGGATTATAAGTCTGCCATTCGCTCAATGTCGAGTATGGCAATGGGCTGCGGGTGGGCGGTCTTCGTCAGGCTGTTGATTGCTCTGATCATGATCCTGCTGTTTATCATGTGGTACTTTTTATTGTATTAGGTTGTTCCCCCATAAAACTTTCAGGGATAACAACGCCAAATTAATTCATAGTTCATCATCGAAATAAAAAAACAGGGCGGATGTGAAGCCGCCCTGAATATCAAAAAATCCTCGGATTTTCATTAGATCCCAGGGATTTTGATTAACAGGATATTTATTCCTGGGGGAGGAATCGTTCAACCATGAGAGGTGAACGGTCTTTCAGTTCTTCTGCAAGCAGAACAAGTTGAGACATGGATGCCTCTTCTTCAATTTGTTCGTCCACATACCAGGTCAGGAAGTGTTGTGTCGCATAATCTTTCTCTTCCACGGCCAGATCCATCAGTTGATTGATTTTTTGGGTAACTTCTTTTTCCCAGCTTAATGCAGTTTCAAACGCTTCTTTCACACTTTTGAATGGATAAGATACTTCAGGGATGGCGGGTATTGCCATATCTCCATCGACTTCCAACAGGTAGTGAACGAATTTCATAGCGTGTTCACGTTCTTCTTCCGATTGATGAAAAAACATGTCCGTTAACCGGGTCAATCCCAGTTTATTGAAATAGGCAGCCATATTGGCGTAACCATTGGATGCTTTCAATTCTTCACCGATCTGAGCATTGATGGCATCATTTAATGTTTTACTGATCTTCATAATAATATCTCCTTATCGTTGATTTGATGGTTATGATTGTACCTGCTATTTGTATAAAAACTATAAGAAATATCTAAATTATATAAAAAAATAGGATGAGAAATTAATTATTTCGTACCTGGTGTGCAAGAAAAAGCGCAATTGAACCTGCCACCGCTGCATTGAGTGAATCAATTTTCCCAACCATTGGTAGGCGCATTAAAAGGTCACATTTATCCCGGACGAGACGACGCAGGCCGCTTGCTTCGCTGCCCACAACCAATCCGAGCCCACCTTTGAGATTGATTTTTTCAGGGGTTTGTGCCTCTGGGCTGTCTTCCAGGCCGATCATCCACCCCCCCGCCTCCTTCAGTCTGTCCATTGCCTGAGCGATATTATATTGAGCAATCCGTACTAGCTCTGTTGCGCCTGAAGAGGCATTGACGACTGCAGGTGTGATTGACGCTGCACGGGCAAGGGGAAGAACGATCCCGTGTACCCCAAATGCTTCTGCCGATCTGATCAAGGTTCCCAGATTTTGCGGGTCCTGGAGTTGGTCCAGGAGCAGGACAAAGACCTCTTCATCCTGTGATCGAGCATAGTTAATGATTTTGTCAAGATCGCTGTATGGATACCCCTCCACATTGATTGCTACAGCCTGGTGGTGAGGGTCTATCTCATCTAGCACTGATCGTTTGACGTACTTGATGGTTTGTTGCTGGGATCGTGCGAGTCGAATGATATCCCCCATGTGGCCCTGTTCATTTGCACCCTGGGCAACCCACAAATGGTTTATTTGTCTTCGTTTTGCCCTGAGAACCTCATAGACAGGGTTTCGCCCTGTGATCCACTCAGACAAGCGCTACTCCCAATGCCAGCTTGATCCACCAGGTGAGTCTTCAATAACAACATTCAAGGCTGAGAGCTCATCCCGGATACTGTCAGATAGGGCATAATTCTTTTGTTTACGCAGTTCCTGACGCAGTTCCAGAAGCAATTCGATAAATGCATCAGCTTTTGTGGAACCTTTATCTTTCTCTAAAAGCTGTAAACCCAAAACACCGGTCAGTTCACTGAAGGTTTGTTGGGCTGCAGCCAGTTCAGAATCTGTCGCACCGGAGGCACGGGCCTGGTTGATCATCCGAACAAGATCAAAAATATTACCCATCGCCCCTGCTGAATTAAAATCCTCATCCATTGCCTCAAGGAATCCCTGCCGGGTTTTTTGTTCCTGGTGGCTGAGCGCTTCAAGGATGTCATCTGGTGCACCCTTTGCATCTGACAAAGAAGGTTTCTTTGCAGAGAGGAGCCGTTCAAGCGCACGTTCGTTTGCTTCAATAACTTCATCATTGAATGTAAGTGGGCTGCGGTAATGGGAACTGAGGACCATTATTCGCATCACATCTCCGGGGTGACCCTGGATGAAATCTTTGATTGAGACCATATTCCCGGTTGATTTTGACATTGTTTCACCCTTGATCTGAAGCATCCCATTGTGCATCCAGTATTGAGCAAAAGGCTTCCCGGTGATCGCCTCGGTTTGGGCGATCTCATTTTCATGATGGGGGAATATCAGGTCGTTTCCGCCCCCGTGTATATCAATTTGTTTGCCAAGGTGGTGCAAATTCATTGCAGAGCACTCGATATGCCAACCGGGTCTGCCCGACCCCCAGGGGCTATCCCAGGCAGGCTCCCCAGGTTTTGCTGACTTCCACACTGCAAAATCCATAGGATTTTCTTTGCGATCATCAACCCTGATTCGGCTGCCAGCATTCATATCTTCAAGTTTGCGGCCTGAAAGCTTACCGTAATCTTTTACCTTATCTACCCTAAAATAGACATCGCCATCAACTTCGTATGCCACATCATCATCCAGTAAACGCGCAACCATCTCAATGATCTGGTTAATCTCTTCGGTTGCCCTTGGGTGACTTGTTGCAGGCATGATATTCAGCGCCTCCAGATCCTGAGTGAACTCGCTGATATATTTTTGCGCAAGGTCAATGGGCGCGACACCGAGTTGGTTCGCTCGTTTTATGATTTTGTCATCCACATCTGTGAAATTCATCACGTAGTGGACTTCTAAGCCACGATAAATGAGATAGCGCCTGATCACATCGAAAACCAGCGCGGACATAGCATGTCCAACATGAGCGCTGTTATAAACGGTTGGGCCGCATACATACATTCGAACTTTGCCCTCTTCGAGAGGTTCAAAGACGGATTTCTTGCGGGTTAATGTGTTATAGACTTTTAAGGTCATTGTCAGGTGCCTCCTTGAAGTATTTTGCGGAGGGATCAATCATTATTTGGTTTGGCGAATATCATTCGACCAGCAGCAGTTTGCAGGACCTTTGTAACGGTGATGCGGAGGGATTTGCCAATGTATTTATTCCCGTTCTCAACCACAACCATTGTGCCATCCTCCATATATCCGACCCCCTGTCCAAATTCTTTGCCTTCCTGGATGATCTTCATATTGAGTGTTTCACCAGGCAGGAGGATCGCTTTGACTGCATTTGCCAACTCATTGATATTGAGGATTGATACACCCTGAAGTTCAGCTACCCGGTTAAGGTTGAAGTCATTGGTCAGGATGGGGCAGTTTAGTTGGCGTGCCAGGACAATCAGCCTTTCGTCAACCTCGCGGACACCTTCAACATCAATATCTGAAATGGTCACGGGTATCGATTCGTCCTTCTGCAGTTCTGCAAGCACTTCCATACCACGGCGACCTCGCTGACGACGCAAGTTATCAGCTGAATCACTCACGTACTGCAGTTCATTGAGGACAAAGCGTGGGATGAGAAGACGTCCAGGGATGAATCCCGTCCGAGCGATATCTGCAATGCGTCCATCGATGATCGCACTGGTATCAACCAGGATGCGCTGTGCTTCCGGCAGGCTTTGGGCTTTCCCTTTTTCTGCTGATTTTCCACCTGCCTTCGGAAAGAAATTAAGCAAATTCTTCAACTCTTTTTGACGGGCAACAAAGATGACAATGCACAGATACCCGAGAAGCAGTACAGATACGAAGGGTAGAATGCTACCGAAAGGCGCGGGAAGAAGAGAAAGGGGGTATGCAAGCAGTGCACTTAAGATCAAACCAACCACCAGGCCAATTAACCCATAAATAAGTGACTGTGCAGACACATTACTCAGTTGTTTTCGAATCCCTTTAATAGGTTTGGTTGATATCCATGGCGCGATCAAGAACCCCAGTAAACCGAGGACGATGGTTGTGATAACTTGATATACGATGATGGAAATGTGGGTTGCTGGCCAGATTTCAGTGATGAGTACACTCAGGGGCTGGCCTAAGAAAACGCCGATAATTCCAAATAAGATAAGACCAATAATACGAATAATAAGATCGATAGACATATAATTGCGCTCCTTTTAAGGTACAAAAATAATGGAATAATAACTAATAGAATAATAGCATGAGGGTATGCAATAGTCAATTTTATTTTTCTCAAAAAATCAATTATTACAAATTTCTTACAATTATCGTAAGTACCAAATCCGGAAATAAAATAATCGATTAGAATTGAAGAGAATTCTTGGTTAGAACTTTGAAGTTATGATGAATTTAGAACCTGACACAATACTGCATGATCGCTACCGGATCATAAGAGAACTCGGACAGGGAGGGATGGGATCTGTTCACCTGGCATGGGACCAAACCCTGGGTATCCAGGTGGCAGTGAAAAGAAATTTCAATCCAGCTGAAGAGAGTGTTGCCCAATTCATGAGGGAAGCCCAACTGTTGGCTGCATTGCGGCATCCAAATCTTCCCAGGGTGACCGATTATTTCCAGATTGGCAACGAACAATACCTGGTGATGGATTACATTGAAGGTGATGACCTTGATAAATGCCTGGTTAAAGAAGGCGCACAGGATGTCGAAAAGGTCATTTCCTGGTGTTCTCAATTGAGTGATGCCCTGACATATATGCACTCCCAGGATCCCCCTGTGATCCATCGTGACATTAAACCTGCCAATATCAAGCTGACAGCAGAAGGCAAAGCAATCCTGGTTGATTTTGGTATCGCAAAAGCAGACAGCATCCAGGCGATAACTGCAACTGGCGCTTCAGGGTACACCCCTGGTTATGCACCCCCTGAGCAATATGGTCAGGGACACACAGGCCCATTTTCTGACCAATTTTCCCTGGCAGCCACCATGTATGCACTCCTTTCAGGGGGCAAACCAGCCGACAGCATTGAGCGGGTGCTTGGGAAAGCGGTGATCACACCTCTTAAAGAGCTGATGCCCGGTATACCAGGAAATTTATCGGATGCCATCATGAAGGCGATATCCCTGCAATCGACTGACCGGTTTGATTCAGTGAAGGCGTTTCAAAATGCGGTTGAGGATCCCGATTTTCGATTATCAAAGCAGGAAAAAGAAGCAATTTCAAATGCGGAAGCAAAAAAAGCAGAAAAACCAGTTCGTGCTGCCAAGCAGTCATCGCAGGACACGATGGTTGAACCTGCAGAGCGCAAACGTAAACAGCGGCATTCCTTGTTCCTCATTCTAGGTATCTTATTTGGTTTATTTTCCGTGTTTGTCATCTTACTATTTTTCTTTCCACCAAGGAATCTGATCGAATTGATCAGTGGAAGAGGGGATCAACCATTGCCAGCCACAGCGACATTCACAGTCGCTGCAACGCAACCAGTGGTCGCACAGATGTCGACCCTCACTCCAACGGTGACTGAGCAAGTTGTCCTACCGGTACCAACTGAAACAATGACGCTGGAACCAACCCCTACTATCACACCAGAGCTTATCGGTCAGAGTGGTTTGATTGCTTTTGCCTCTGACCGGGGAGAAGACGCCTATGTTCAAATATGGACGATGCGTGTCCTTGTGGATGACAACAATGGTGCCAAAGCAGATTCTTTCACTCAGTTAACCTATGATGCATTTGATAAGGATCAACCTGTATGGTCACCAGATGGATCCAAGATCGCCTATGTGGCTCAAGGCAGCGAAACGAATGGGCTGGATATCTGGATCATGGAGGCTGATGGAAGCAACCAGATGAATATTTCCAAGGCTCCAGGGGATGAATTTGATCCTGAATGGTCACCGGATGGCAGCCGAATCGTGTTCACGCATCACTATCGCGATTCTGGTGGCGGCCCGATCTATGCTTTGGTGTGGATGCAAAACAATGGCACAGATCGACAGCGTTTGAGTTTGGATTTTATCGAGATGGACCCCACTTTTTCTCCGGATATGCAGTGGCTTCTTTATGTTATCTCCGCGAGTTCACATGATTATTTGTTCTTCCGCGGTGCGTACGATGACTTTCAAACGCCCAAGAAATTTGATGTCCGGGACATATTTGGTAAATTTGGTGAGGTGTCGGACCCTGCCTGGTCACCGATTGGCAACCAGTTTGTTTTCACGAGGCATAATGGAGAGCAGCAGGACATTGTCCTGGTTGTGTATGATACGATGGAACAAAGAGGATTGCTGATACCAAGTGAATATCCGCTGACTGAGACCCACACTGAAACAGATGCAACCTGGTCATCAGATGCGCGCTGGATCGCGTTTACATCAACAAGAGACTTTGGGGACCAGGAAGTTTATATCATGACCACGACCGGCCGTCCGCAAATTAACCTGACTGAGTCAACGGGCGTGGATCGTTCCCCAAGTTGGAAACCTTAAACCTCAATTAATGGTGATAAATAAACTGGGTGGGTTAATATAATAAAAATCCCGGGATTCCCGGGAAGTTATGTCATATTAGGTATTGATCCAGAGGCATATCTGCCGCATCCCTTATTGAATGTCAAGCTGGGGGTGGTGTATTGGCAGGAGGTATTTCTTTCTTGAAATGTGTCTTATGCTGTACAGGTGTACCAGCCTCTGGGTTGAGCAGGATGCTCAATTGAGCTAATGCGTGGGTATCGTAACTCCGGTCACCGCATAAATCACAAATCCAGGCAGGGAAATTCGGCACAGTGATCAGGTCATTTCCCAACCAGGTCATGAATGTGGCTGAACGCAATCTTCTTCTCCCTCCTTGGCAGCTAAGGCACGGTTGTGTTGCCGATGAGTCCTGCGAAGTTTCGTGTTCTATGAGCATTCTCCGAATTTAATTAGATATTTCAATATTTCCACTCCATTGTATCACCAATAAATTAATCATGAAGTGCCTGGACGATATCCGGACTGTTAAGAAGGGAAAATTCAGATAACGGCCAATAGATCAACAGTGCCCGTCCTACAATATCCTCTTCGGGTACAAATCCCCACAAGTGAGAATCACTGGAGTTATTCCGGTTATCTCCCAAAACGAAATACTGATCCTCCGGCACAACCCAATCACCTCCGTAGGTTGGTGATGCAGCAATATAAGGTTCATAAAGTGGTTGATCGTTTACATAAACGGTCCCCTCAGAGACACTCACATCGTCTCCTGGCAAGCCGATGATCCTTTTTATGTAATCCAATTCGGATGAACCAGGTGCGTGGAATACGACGATATCTCCTATGGAAGGTTCACCCAGCTTATAGGCGACTCGATTCACCAGCAGGAATTCTCCGGGCTGTAAAGTTGGTTTCATACTGACATTTTCCACACGAACCCTTGCTGAAAGGGTATTGATCACAAAAAACAATATCAAAGCCAGCAAAATGGTTTCTGCAGTGTCAATAACGAATCCGAGACAGCCTGACCGTTTTTTCTTTGGTGTTTTCCGGGATATATTCTCTTCTGATTCCTGATGTGATTGTAAATTTTCTAACATTAAATATCTCTTTTTGAACGATCCAATATTTGATTATATTGCATTTCAATAGTCACTGGAAGTCAATCTCTCCGCCGCTTCATCACCAGGCGGATAGGTGTGCCAATAAATGGGTAATGCTTGCGGAATTGATTTTCAATATATCTCAGATAGGTGAAGTGACCAAGTTCCGGATCGTTGACATAGAGCATAAAAGTAGGGGGATCGTTGCGAACCTGGGTCCCATAGTAAATACGCATCGCACGACCGGTTCTTGAGGGTGCGGGGTGCATATCCTGGGCAGTGTGAATGATCTTGTTAATTTGAGATGTCGAAAGTCGGACAAGCCGCTCCTCCTGGACTTGTAAAGCCAGGGGTAAAACCTTATCAACCCTTTGTCCTGTCAAAGCACTGATGAAGATCAACGGCACATAATCCATAAAATTCAATTCGTCCCGAATCTTGTCAGTAAAGGTGTTGATTGTGTAGGTGTCCTTTTCGATCAAATCCCACTTATTCACAACCACAACAGCACTTTTATAAGCATCCTTGATGTACCCTGCGATATGAGTGTCCTGTGCTGTGATATTACTGGCAGCATCGATTACCAGGAGGGCAACATCAGACCTTTCAATGGCATTCATGCTGCGTATCACGCTGTATTTTTCCACACCTGGTATGACTTTCCCACGCCGGCGGATACCGGCTGTATCTATCAACGTGATAGGAAGTTCGTTGAAAACCAATTTGGTGTCCACAGCATCACGTGTCGTACCGGGAATTTCGCTGACAATGGCGCGTTCCTGACCAGCAATTTTATTCAGCAGGCTTGATTTTCCGACGTTGGGTTTTCCGACAATCGCAATTTTTACCGAGTTCATCCTCATCGAAATCTTCTCCCATTGCTTTGAAGTGATGGATAACCTCATCAAGGAGGTCCCCTGTGCCTGTGCCATGAAAGGCGGAAATCGCAAAGGGATCGCCCAAACCAAGTTCATAGAATTCAGCAGTGGATTGACGGATTGTTAAACTTTCTGCTTTGTTGACAGCCAGGATAACAGGGGGCAAAAATGCACCATTCACCTCCCTTTGCTTTCTTCTCAGAATATCCGCAATTTCATGATCTGCAGGGGTCACACCTGCCTGTCCATCGACGACAAAAACGATCACATCTGATTCCAGCATGGCCAGCTCTGCTTGCTGACGGATTTGCTTGACGAAATTTTTAGACCCAATTGAAAGTGGAGATTGCCCCTTGCCTTTGGTTGGGTCAATGCCGCCCGTATCCATGACATAGAAAAAACAACCGCTCCATTCTGCTTCAGCTATCAGGCGGTCGCGTGTGGTGCCCGGAACCTCGTCCACAATTGCCAGGCGTTCACCTGTCAGGCGATTGAAGAGGGTGCTTTTTCCAACGTTAGGTCTGCCCACCAGGGCTATTATCGGTTTTGACATCGGCAGGCATTATACCTCATATGGAATCGGGATTAACTTTATTGGACGCTTTGATGCTTAATAAAAGCCGATGTGTAAATTATCAAGGAATAAGATTATAATTGGATTAAAAATAATGGAATAAACAGTGAAGTTATCTTCCCATTCATCATCTTGATGAATGGGAAATCGATTGGGGTGAGATTGGGTCTGGCGATAAAAATTATTATTACTCTCCTCAATGGAAAGGAAAATAAAAATGGAGTTAGCCGCAAGTACACGATTGGTTTATGTTTTTGCAGCTTCGGAAGCAACTTTTCTGAAATCGGAAAACCTTGAGATAGAACACTTCATGCTGGGGATGTTAAAAGTCGAGGATCTGATCAAAAGAGATATTAAACTGCCCAAAATTATTGACTCCTCAAAAAAGGAAGCGATTGTTCGTGATGTTGCCATATTGTCTGAGCTGTGGAAGCGGCATAAGGTTGATGCAAAACAGCTTCGTCGTCGGCTGCGCTTCCTGATCAGCCAAGATCAGGCATGAAGGTGATAGTTTCAGCGGGCACAGAAGCCCTGAGGCTCGATCAATGTTTGAAGCTGCCGGATCGATAAGTGAAAAACGGAAAGAAAAAGAAATCAGTCTTACCAGCCTTCTTACAGCAATCTTGACGTCAGAATCATCCATGATCAAAATGCTTTTTGAAGAATATAAAGTTGATAAAGAAAAATTCGCTGAGGATGCTGAGAAAATTGATTTTGAAGCACCCACGCCGGTAAAGACGATTAAAGATCAATAAGGAAAAAGTAAAGGAAGAACCTGAGAAAGAAAGGGAACATAAATTAGCAAAATATGGGCGGGATTTAACTGAATTAGCGCGTCAGGGAAAACTGGGGCCAATCATTGGACGGCGAGAAGAAATTAAGCATATCGCCCGTATCCTCACACAGCGGTCACGCAATAACCCACTACTACTTGGTGACCCAGGTGTGGGGAAGACAGCTGTTGTTGAAGGTCTGGCAATATATACGACGGAAAAGGGCGCTGTAAAAACTTTAAAGGATTTACATATCATCGAAATTTCAATGAGTGCTTTAGTCGCAGGGACGAAGTACCGGGGAGAGTTCGAAGCCCGGATCCAGGAAGTGATAAAGATCGCCAAACGTGATGAGAATCTTGTGCTGTTCATTGATGAACTTCACACGATGATGGGGGCAGGGGCTGGTGAAGGGGCGCTGGACGCCTCAAATATCCTGAAACCCGCACTGGGACGGGGCGACATTAATTGTATTGGCGCCAGCACGACTGCTGAATTCCGAAAGTACATTGAACCGGATGGTGCAATGACACGCCGGTTCCAGATCGTTTGGATCGATGAACCTTCATTTGATGAAACGCTTGAGATCCTGAAAGGAATAACTCCAAAATTTGAAGAGCATCACGCCATCGATATCGATGAGGATCTACTGGATCAAGCTGTTGCCCTGACGAATCGGTTTGTTACCGATGGGCACCAACCTGACAAAGCGATCATGGTCCTGGATGAAGCCTGCGCACGTCGGAAGTTGATGACGATCGGAACATTAGCCCCAGGTATCCAAACCAGCAAGCTGGAATTGATAGATATTGGAGAAGTGATATCTCGACGAACCCAGGTGCCCCTTGATGTTATCCTGACAAAGGACGAGGAACGGCTGTTGAAGATCGAAGAAACGCTCTCAAAATCCATTATTGGGCAGGACCATGCCATTTCTGCTGTTGCAAAAGCCATTCGGATCAGCCGTGCCGGACTAAAAGCGAAGAATCGACCGGTGGTCTTGCTGTTTGCTGGGCCGACCGGAACTGGAAAGACTGAACTAGCCAAAGTCCTCTCCCGTTTCTTGTTTATCGATGATAAGCGTTTGATACGTTTGGATATGAGCGAATACTCAGAACAGCATGCCGCAGCCAAGATCATCGGGTCTCCTCCTGGATATATTGGCTTTGAAGAAGAGTCCAAGTTCATTCGGGAAATTCGGCTGCATCCTTATTCTGTTGTTTTGCTGGATGAGATTGAAAAGGCAGATCTGAGCGTGATGCAGACTTTCTTGCAGGTCTTCGACGAGGGACGCTTGACCGATGCTCGCGGTAGAACGATTAATTGTGCTGAGGCGATTTTCATCCTGACTACCAACCTCGGAACAAGGGTTAAGGTCAAACCGGCAATTGGTTTCTTGCTGACAGAGGATGAGACAAAAAAGCAGCAAAAAGCTGCTGTTCAACATTACCAGCAGGCGATCGTGAAACATCTCAGCCCGGAACTTGTTAACCGCATCCAGGAAATAGTTGTGTTCAAACCATTGTCGCAGGAGGCAATAGCAAGGATCCTGGATATTTATATCCGCATCACAAATAAGCAGCTTGAGGATCGTGAAATAAGTGTCAAACTGGATAAGTCTGCAAAGAAATTGATCAGTGAGGAAGGCTACAGTGAGGATTTTGGGGCGCGATTCCTGAAGCGTGTTTATGATCGCAGGGTAACTGAACCGCTTTCTGAACACATCCTTTCAGGCAAAGTACAGCAAGGAACTTCAGCCATATTTAAGTATAAAAGCGGCAAGATGAAAATTGATGTGAAAGAACCAGACGGAGAAAACGCCATCTCCTATACTGTTGATGAAAAAATTGATCCGGAACCATAGAAACAGGCGAAGAAGGGATTGGGGTTTGAGGTTGATCAAGATATCTGGAGGCTTATCGTGTTTGAAAAAATATTAACAGGCGTATTTTCAGTGCTGTTCATTGGGTTGATGGTCCTGGCAGTTGTTTTTGGCATCGCGGCAAAGAGCGCATGGGTTGGCGCACTTGCCTTTTTAGGGGTCATGCTGTCGCTTGGAAATATCGTCAATGTAAGCAACAAGAAAATTAAAACCGCAAGTTTTTACGTGGTGCATTTTCTTGGGCTGATCTGTTTTGGATTGGCATCCTATTTGGCAGGTTATGAACCACGATGGATGGTTGTGACCTTTATCTCTTTTGCCATGATCCCGTTGACCTTTGCCAGTGAATACTATTTTAAGAGAGTAAGAAAGCAGGCTTGCTTATTGTATTGCTTGCATTGATATCTGCCCCTTTGGCTATTGCGCTTCCGGAAATCATACGCAACCTTTCCCAGGGGGCGGAGATAACAGGGTCAAATTGGGCCTGGTCGGTTGCGGTTGGCGGAGTAACCATTGCACTGATCGCCCTCGTCAGGGCAACCTTATTTTCAGGTTCTGATTATTTCATCTGTTCTGTGGCAAGCCTTTTTTCTATGCTTGCTGCGACACTCCTGGCAAAAAATGAAGCTGGCTGGCTCTGGTTGATCCCCTGGCTTACCTCAGCAATATCAATTGGTACCGGCGGGTTCTTATTCCCACGAAGGAAAGTCAAAACAAAGACAGGTGGTGTCTTTCTGGCTGTGCTGATCCTTCTGGTTGGTGTTGGATTTGTCTTGATGAACACGGGAGTGATCCCCAATATCTTCATGAGCGCTTCTGATCTTGATGATGATTTCGACACAGCACTGGAAAAGACGGTCATTGCATTGGATGCCGCCTCCACGCAGACAGCGGCTGCTGAAGCGAGGGCGACGCAGGCATATCATGAAGAACAAGAAAGTATTGCGCTTGCCAAAAGCCAAACAGCGCAGGCTGAAAGTGAGTATCAGGCACAAACCAGCACTTCAAGAGCAGAGATAACACCCACACCCGTGACAGAGACCACTTACGATGAAGAGGAAATCCCCGCACCACTAAAGCTGACCGTTATATCAGATACTCCCGGTCCTGGTTTCTTTCCGGCAATTGGACAGTTCTTGTGGCGTGCGATCAAGTCAGTTTGGGGCATTCTATACCTGCTTTTATTGATAGGATTAGGACAGTTATGGGTCAAGCGCTGGGGAGGAATCAGTTTCTTTGTTGTTCTCCTTGCCCTTGTAGGTTTTTTCGGGGGGCGACTGCAGGGGCTGTTGGACCTTTTCATCCAACTAATCACCACTGGACCAGCGACCTGGTGGACTTATGTGTTATCCGTATTTTTCAAAAGTTCAGGCACCATTGGCTGGGGGGTCATCGGAATGGCTTTGTTCATAACCTTATTGATGGCGCCAGCCTTCTTGATCACAAGCCGCTATAGCCAGAAGGCATTATCAGCACAGCGAGTCCAAGAACTACAGGGAACAACGGCTGCAGAACAATTCATCAGCCGGAATATGCCGGGCTGTCAGGAATCACTGGCAACATGGCTGTATCTGTTGGTTTCCTTTGTCTTTCCAATCACTCTTTGGGTTGCCCTCCGCCGAATATCACTTGGCGGTGTGGAAGCTTTTCCATTCTGGTTCATCCCTGACCTGGCAGTACCTCACTGGAAACCGGTGTGGCATTTTGCTTATTTTGTTTTGGGTGCTGTGTTCTTCCTGGTATATGTGCTCTATATTAAACTATTAGGGCAAGTCCAAAAAGGAAATCCCTTTTCTAAAATTGGTTTATGGGGGGCTTTGCCGGTCAGTGTTTTACTCTCATTGTTTGCGCCTGCAGGTGTGGTCCTTTATCAATCCGTACAGGTTTTGTTGATAAGTATCCTCCTTCCGCTGGTGGGGAAAGCACCAGAACCCAAACCAGCAGTCCCCTTGAGACCGCAACCTGAAAGGCCGCAACCAAGACGTCCATTGCCGCCAAAACCAAAACCCAAGCCCAAACCATCCCCGACAGATTTTGAAGCTTATCTGGAGGAGATGGAACGTCTTGCCAAGGAAACCAAAGCGGAAGAGGAAGTCGAGGAGAAGATACAACCAACGCCAAAACCCAAACCAGACGCACCACAGCTTGCTGGCAAAGCCCTGTCAATACTGTCAGCACCGATCATTGGCGGCGTTTTGAGATCACAAAGTCACTTATGTGTAATGGATGAAACCGGCCAATTATTCTGGATGGTGGATGGGAGGATCAGGGAGACGAAGAGTTTGAATTTAAAGAATCCATCTCATTTCCTCATCGCAAGTGATGGTCAGCTTGTGGTGGTCACCCGTCTTGGGGATATTGTTCCCATAAAAGCTGACCAGGATCTACAGGTTTCGCCAAAGAAGAGCTTGGAGAAGCGGGTGAAGCAGTGTGCAGTAAATTCTTATGGCACCCTGCTTGCCTATACAGCAGAGGATGCTCCTTCCAGGGTTCACGGATACTTTATTGCGGCAGAGCGAGACCAGTCATTCTTTGATGCTGGACAAGCACCTGTGTCCTGCCTGGCATTTTCAGAAAATGCCCGTTATCTGGCGGCAGGGACAACCTCAGGCATAATCATGGTCACTGATATCGCCACACATCAGCAGGTACTGACTATTCCGGATAATAATTTCGGACCTGTTGATATGCTTGCTGCCACCGATGATGAAAGGTGGGTTAGTGTCTACAGTGATGGCTGGGTCGCGGTTTGGGATATGAATGGGACACAATTTGGACCGGTGGAACTATCGAATGGTGCAACCAGTATGGCAGTGGAAGAAAAGAGTGATCAGATCCTGATTGGTGATCGCAAAGGATACCTGTGGGCATATCATAAGGAACTAAAAGCTCTGGAATCAAGCCAGCAGGTTCAAAAAGGGAAGGTGACACACATTATGACAGCTTCTGACGGCACGATTGTTACGGTTGGTGAAGGGAGAACCCTGAGGTTTTTGTCATAAAGAACGAATTGTCATCACAGTTGGAGGCACTGAATGGTAATTACAGCAAAATGTAAGATTTCGGTTTTGAAAGGCGTATTGGAAGGCCAAGTTTTCACCCTGGAGAGGCTGGAACTTACCGTAGGACGGGCAGGGGACAATGATATTGTGATCCCTGATGACAGGAATGTTTCCCGTCACCATTGTCGAGTTTTCGAACATAATAAGGCAATATGGATTGAAGACCTCAACAGCAGTAATGGTACATTCATTCTCAAACCTGGATTATCAACCACAAAATTATCGCCTGATCAGCCAGCGCTCCTATTTGAAAACAGTCTCATCACGATCGGGGAGAACCAATTCCAGATCTCCGAACTTGCTCAATACCAGCATGATGTTCTTGGTACGGTTGGTTTTCAGTTTCAGGAAATGCTTGCAGACATTGATCAGGTGCAGCCAGATTGGACAAAAGGCCAGAGGTCAGCATACCAGGAAGCCCTTTTGGAGTTGGAAGATCAAATCAATAAAGCCACCAGCGAAAAAGAACTGCTGGGGATCATCGGCAATGAAATTCAAAAGCTATCCTCGTTATTTTTGAATTCTGAAAGATTCGATCAAACCATCGTTTTTGACCCAGCGCTTGTGCTGCCAGAGCTACCTGAGAATCTCTTAGATCCTTCAGAAAATGAGTGGGTGGATTCGATACGAAATATCTTCATAACAGATATCAAACGCTGCCTGCCTGAAGAGGAAGATGAGGAGAATTCATGAACTTATCAAAAGTATCTCTCGCTGCATTATTATTTTATGCTTTTGATGATTCTCAGGCTGATTCACCTGTTATCGGAATAAGTGACAAATTAGGTTTGCATCCCGGTTCAAATGCAGGCGAGTTCCAGGGAATATTCCAGGAATCTGTTCAGGTTGTTTTGAAGAGCCAACAGGCACATGATAACCTGGTTGTGCAATTGACCCTGAGCCTTCCTGAAGGGGAGCATGAGCAGCCCTGGGGGATTTTATTCTCAACCTTTTCCAGGGTAATCGATGAAATAACCCAGAAGGATCAACACTTCTGTCCATGGGCGATGTCGAGGTTGTTTTTTGGCAGTGCGCCATCAGCACCTGCAGGTAAATCTGTAATCGAAAGCTTTGTTGAGTTTTGCGAACAGACGAACATCAACCAAAATAGCCGCCCACCGGAAACGACACCTTTTGGCTGGCTCTGGATTGTAAAGGACGAGGAATTACCAGGAAAAACTAAGAAGTGTATATGGCGGCGAGATTTTCTATTGTTGATACCAGAGGACCGATACGAAAAAGTAAAAACCCTGTACACTGATCCCTTAAATCAAGGGTTTACACGCATCGAATTATATTGTCAGAAATGCAAACACATAGCCCGTCAGCATGATGAAGCACAGCCTGAATTCAGCCGAACCATCAAAATTCTTCAGGGAGAATATCTTGAACAGATCAGGATATCTGACTTCAAACAGATCCATTCCGAACCAGCCTTAATGGAGAAAATGTCCCGGCAGTTAATGCGTTTTTCAGCTCAGAAAGCTGCTGTTGAGCTGTTACTTGCCAGCCTTCCCAATAATCTTGGTTCAATGGGTGACCATTTAAAGCGTGTGAAACTGGACACACCGATATATTCACATGAGATTGCTAAGTTGGAACGACAGATAGAACAAATTAAAGTTGACTTGCACAATGCTGATGTGATCCTGAACGGCACCAGTGCCATTCAGGAAATCCAGCGAAGCACAGAGGGAAGCCGTTTTGAAAGAGCCAGTTATTTGTTGGGTGGAAGTGCTGCTCTATTGGCGGGGATATCACTCTTTAACGGTTTTTTGGATATCTGGAGTCTTGTCCTGGAGAATACTTCCTGGGAAATGCCCCCCGCATGGATGCGGATTTCACTCAGCCTGATCACCAGCATAGCCATTTCACTGGAAGCCCTGTGGTTGATCAGCCGTAAGAAACCCCACTGGATTATAGGATTATTTGTCAGTCTGGCCGCCCTTTGTGCAATGTTTCTAAGTACTTATATCTTGAATATTTAGTTTCCAGAATCAGGTGGCAAAAAAATGATGAACCCAAAATTTTCTCTGCAAGCAGGCAGCGCGACAGACATCGGCATCAGATATGATGTCAATCAGGATTACTTCATGGTGGATAACCAAAAAGGCATATACATGATTGCTGACGGTGTGGGGGGAGGGCCTGCGGGTGAGGTGGCCAGCCATGTCGCGATTAATGCTGCATATGATTATCTAAATAAGAATCTGGATATGCTCAGCCAGGAGTCCCCAGGATCGATTTTAGAGCGGACAATTGAAAAATCGCATCAAACCATCCGGGCGATCTTTGAACAGGTTCCTGAGTACCATGGGATGGGAACAACGCTCTTGATCGCCTGGCTGCCAGGGCTGCGTGACCAGTTATGGATCACGCACGTAGGGGATTCCCGCTGTTACCGGGTATACCAGGGTGAAGTGGAGCAGCTTACACGCGATCATACGGTTTTCAATGCAGTCAAAGATGCAAACCTGCTGCCGGAAGACCCTGCACGCTGGCCATCCCGCAGCCTGCTCAGCCAGACATTGGGAGCCAGCGACATCATTGCACCGCAGAATATTCATCGGGTTGTAGATATGGAGGAATTGTATTTTCTCTGTTCTGATGGGATCTATGAAGTCCTGGATCAGGAAGAGATCGATTCTTATCTCACCCAACCAGGTCATCCCGAATTGATATGTGAGGGCATCGTCCAGACTGCCCTCGATAGTGGTGCAGAAGACAACCTCACGGCTGTTGGCTTCAGATTGCGGCCTTATGAAATGGAACAGGATCTGCTGGCGGCAAGTCTGGCTAAGACAGTTGTTGAGGGGTAGAGATGGGATTGGATTACAGCATCCTGTGTTTTTTTGAGAAGCAGGACCCGTGGCAAATCCTGGATGGCGTGGCTGGATTTGCAGATCATGGATTGAAGAAGCATACTGCCATCCAGTACCCAGACAAGATCATACGGCTGCCGTTTGAAGCCTGGGCAGGATCGGAGACCAGTGATCCGATACCTTATGATGATGGATCGAAATCCTGGGAGTTCATGACGTCTCTCCTGTTCGAAAAAGATGAATTTGTAAGCGACTATGCTTATGATTATGATCTGGATGAGGGTACTGATCAAACACATGTTTCTGTAGGATATATTTATTTATCTGTTTATCGTCATTGGAAAGGTTATGATGATACCTATGACCCGGCTTTGATCTTGCTGCAGTTTGCTGCTGCTTCATCGAATATGAGCCTGCTGCTAGCACAATCTAGTGCGGTCAGAAAACCTTTTATTCACTTATTAGAAAACTATCGTGGCGTTTATGGTGTGATTGATAATGAGATGGATGGCATCTTATTTTGGCATCGAAACAGGGTGATGGATATTCGAATTCCTGATGCATGGGGGCGCTTGAAAGAGATTGACGACTATCTGGACAAGTACGAGTAAAAGTTGGCGATGGCGGAGAAGCGCTACTGCATCAATTGTGGGGAAGAGATCGAGTCAGATGATCCTGAGGTGGTGTTCTGCCCTAAACATGGGGGACTAGAAAAAATTAAACCTTCCGCAGCTCAACCTCAGGAGACGACCTGGGTAGCAGAAGATGAGGTTCAACCAATAAGGGATATTGCTGCACTATGGCAGCCCGGACAAACGCTGCTGGATACCTATGAAGTGGTCGGGAAGCTGGGTGAAGGGGGGATGGGGCTGGTTTATCAGGTGCATCACAAATCGTGGAACATGGACCTGGCGGTCAAGCAGCCTAAAGCCTCACTGTTTGCCACTCTGAAAGGCAAGGAAAATTTCATCAGGGAGGCGGAGACCTGGGTAAATCTGGGATTGCATCCGCATATCACCTCCTGCTACTATGTGCGTACGATTGAATGATATCCCCCATATTTTTGTAGAGTTCATGGAAGGGGGCAGCCTGGAGCATTGGATTCAGCGAAAGGAATACGACCTTTATGCGGGTGGTCCAGAAAAAAACCTTGAGCGTATCCTGGATATCGCCATCCAGTTTGCCTGGGGGTTGGCTTATGCCCATGATCAAGGACTGGTGCATCAGGATGTGAAGCCGCTGAATGTGCTGATGACACCTGAGGGCGGGGTCAAAGTGACGGATTTCGGACTGGCAAAGGCGCGTGCCATAGCGGGAGAGTCGGCTGGTGAGGAGGATACACGAGCTTTGGTCAGCGGGAGTTTGCATACAGTAGCTTACAGGTCACCGGAGCAGGCAAACGGTGAATTGTTGTCCCACAAGACGGATATCTGGTCTTGGGCGGTATCCGTGTTGGAGATGTTTGAAGGTGGGGCATATTGGTATGATGGTCAGTCTGCAGGGACAAGTCTGGAAACTTATCTCAAGAGAGAGGGAGAAGCTCATCTACCTATCATGCCTGATAGTATGGCCAAGCTGCTGAGGGATTGTTTCCAAAAGGAACCTAATGCAAGACCGGATGATATGCTGACAATTGCGAATTGGATAATGGAGATCTACGGAAACAAAATAGGTGAAAATTATCCGCGACATAAGCCTAAACCTACTGAACTCAAGGCGGACAGCTTGAACAATAAGGCGCTAACAATGCTGGACTTAGGCAAACCGGATCAAGCTGAAGATGCTGTTGGACCAAGCCCTGGAAGCAGACAGCCAGCATGTGGACGCGATTTTTAACCTGGGTCTGCTGCGCTGGCGCTCGGGACGGATCACAGATTTAGATATCCTGCAAATCCTGGAACAGATTCAGCGAGTTCAACCTGAGGATGGTAGAGTTGCCAGTATGCTGGGCTGGGTGTGCCTGGAAAGCGGTCGCTTCCCAGAAGCGCTGGCTTATTTTAAGCAGGCTACTCATCTGGGAGGTGATATAAACAGCGAACATGGGTTGTCTTTAACTCGACTTCTTTCGAGAAGCGATGCTGGTAGCTGCCGGCGTACCTTTGAGGGGCATAAAAATTCTGTTGACTCCATTGCCTTTAAACCGGATGGTCAACAGGCCCTCTCCGGGAGTAGCGACAAGACGCTCAAGCTGTGGGACCTAGCGACAGGTGAGTGCCTGTGCACTTTTAAGGGGCATAAAAATGCTATAAACTCCGTCGCCATCAGCCCGGATGGGCGTCAGGCTCTCTCTGGGAGCTGGGATCAGACGCTCAAGCTGTGGGATCTGGAGACAGGGCAGTACGTGCGCACATTCAGGGGACACAATAATAGTGTGGACTTTGTTGCCTTCAGCCCGGATGGAAGCCAAGCCTTTTCCGGGAGTAGCGACGATACTCTCAAGCTATGGAATCTGGCTAAGGGTGAGTGCCTACGCACATTTAAGATGTATTCAACAGTGAATTCCGTCGCTATCAGCCCGGATGGGTGTCAAGCCCTCTTCGGATGTAATCAACTCAATATGAGGGATCTGGTGACAGGTGAGATCCTGAAATGCTTTTATGAGGGACAGGAAAGTAAAATCTTTTCCGTAGCTTTCAGTCCGGATGGACGACAGGCCCTCTGGGGGATGTATAAGATAATCCAACTGTGGGATCTGGCTAAGGGTGAGTGCCTACGCACATTTGAGGCGCATACAAGTTCTGTTACCTCAGTTGCCTTCAGCCCGGATGGTCACCAGGCCCTCTCCGGAAGTGAGGATACAACGCTTAAGCTGTGGAATTTGGTGATAGGTGAGTGCCTGCGTACCTTTGAGGGGCATTCAAGTTCCATTTGCTCCGTTGTCTTCAGCCCGGATGGGCGTCAGGCACTCTCTGGTAGTAATGACAAGACGCTCAAGTTGTGGGACCTGTCCTGGCTTGAGAAAAACCTCTATACTGCTCCGTTTCGTTACGTAAGAGGGGTGACTGGGTCGGAAGCAGTCACGCATGAGCGGATCCATAAATCGTATCTGCAGCAGGCTCGTAAGGAGTTGGAAAAGGAGCAGTTCACGCTGCGCTGGCTAGTTTAGAACAAGCACAAGGGGTACATGGGTTCGAGAGAGGATCGTGGAACCCTTGAAATGTGTGCCTTAATGGGAGCTCGTACGCGGATCAAAGGATTCAGAGGCGGTTGGCTGACCCATACATTTGAGGGGCATATAATTAGTGTGGACCTCGTCGCCTTCAGCCCGGATGGATGTCAGGCCCTCTCCGGTAGTAGCGATAAGACGCTCAAGCTGTGGGATCTGGCTACTGGGTCAGTGCTTGCGTACCTTTGAGGGACATAAACAAGGATGTGAATTCTGTTGCTTTCAACCCGGATGGGCATATCAAGCCCTCTCAGGGAGTGATGATCATACGCTCAAACTGTGGGATTTAACTAAGGGTGAGTGCCTGCGCACCTTTGAGGGGCATGAAAAAAGTGTGAGCTCCGTCACCTTCAGCCCGGATGGGCGTAAGGCCCTCTCCGGGAGTTGGGACGGGACACTCAAGTTGTGGGATCTGGCGACAGGAAAGTGCTTACGAACCTTTGAGGGGCATACAAGTTATGTGACCTCCGTCGCCTTCAAACCGGATGGGAACCAGGCCCTCTCCGGGAGTTGGGATAAGACTCTCAAGCTTTGGGATCTGGCTAAGGGTGAGTGCCTGCGCACGTTTGAGGGGCATGAAAAAAGTGTACTCTCTGTCGCCATCAACCCGGATGGGAACCAGGCCCTCTCCGGGAGTTGGGATAAGACTCTCAAGCTTTGGGATCTGGCTAAGGGTGAGTGCCTGCGTACGTTTGAAGGGCATAAAGGTGGTGTGAGTTCCATCCCCTTCAGCCCAGATGGGAGCCGGGCCCTTTCTGGAAGTTATGATAAAACGCTCAAGTTGTGGGATCTGGCTAAGGGCAAGTGCCTGCGTACTTTTAAAGGGCATACAAATCCGGTGACCTCTGTCACCTTCAGTCCAGATGGGCGTGAAATCCTCTCTGGGAGTAGTGATAAAACGCTCAAGCTGTGGGATTTGGACTGGGCGTATGCGTTCCCCGGTTGGGTAGATTGGGATGAGGGAGCTCAGCCTTACCTCGAAACATTCTTAACACTGCATACCCCTTTTGCTGGCCAACTGACACAGGATCGGGAGCCAACGGAAGAAGAAATCCGATGGGCACTAACGCGTTATGGGAAACCCGCCTGGACTGAAGCAGTCTTCCAGAAGTTACTCGTTGAGTTAGGTCATCGAGGTTACGGCTGGCTGCGCGAGGAAGGTGTGCGCAGTAAGTTAGAAGAATTGGCGGCAGAAAGAGGTTTAAATGCCTGAAAAACGTTACTGCATCATCTGTGGGAAAGAGACCCAATCCGACGATCCTGATATAGTATTCTGCCCTGAGCATGGGGGACCAACAAAAACTAAAACTCCTGCACCTCAACCCCAGGCGACGACCTGGGAAGCAGCAGAAGAAGCAGCGGCACAACCATTGACGGATATCACCGGTGAGTGGCAAAAGGGCCAAACATTACTGGACACTTATGAAGTGGTTGGGAAACTGGGAGAAGGGGGGATGGGTCTGGTTTACCGGGTGCACCATAAATACTGGAACATGGACCTGGCGGTGAAACAGCCTAAAACTTCACTGTTTTCCACACAAAAAGGCAAAGAGGATTTCATCCGGGAAGCTGAGACCTGGGTGGACCTGGGACTACATCCCCATATCACCTCCTGCTATTACGTGCGCACGATTGACGATATCCCACATATTTTTGTGGAATTCATGGAAGGGGGCAGCCTGGAGGATTGGATCCAGGGGAAGGGACATGATCTTTACGCAGGGAGTCAAGAAGAAAGCCTGGAGCGGATCCTGGATATCGCCATCCAGTTCGCCTGGGGGTTAGCCTATGCCCATGAGCAGGGCTTGGTGCACCAGGATGTGAAACCACTGAACGTGCTGATGACACCTGAGGGTGTAGTCAAGGTGACGGACTTCGGGCTGGCCAAAGCACGCGCCAAAGCGGGAGAGTCTGCTGGAGAGAAGGATGAGAGAGCCATGGTCAGTGGGAGCCTGCATACGGTGGCCTATCGATCACCAGAGCAGGCAAAAGGGGAACTATTATCGCATAAGACGGATATCTGGTCCTGGGCGGTATCTGTTTTTGAGATGTTTGCGGGCGGTGTTTTCTGGCGTGATGGTCAGGCAGTAGGGGCCAGCTTGGAAATCCTATCTAGGGCGGAGCGGAGAAGCTCATCTTCCAGCTATGCCAAATGAAATTGTTGAGCTGCTGCGGGAATGTTTCCAAAAGGAACCTGACGCAAGACCTGATGATATGTTTTGTGTTGAGAAGCGTTCAATTGCGATATTTAAGAATGCACTTGGAGAGGCCTACCTGCGTTCAAAACCGAATCCGGTTGAACTCAGAGCGGACAGCCTGAATAATAAGGCGTTAACGATGCTAGACCTGGGGAGACCAGAACAAGCAGAAGTGCTATTGGAGCAGGCCCTAGCAGCAGACAGCCAGCATGTGGACGCGACTTATAACCTGGGGCTGATGCAGTGGCGTTCAGGGAGGATTTCAGATATCGAAGTGCTGCAAGGATTGGAACATATTCAGCGAGTTCAACCTGAGGGTGGTAGGGTAGCCTGTGCATTGGGCTGGAATTGTCTTGAAAGCGGTCGATTAGAAGGAGCGCATAAATATTTTATGCAGGCTGCTGAGCTGGAGCCGAAACAGTACAAACAGTGAACATGGGCTTGCACTGACCAGACCGCTGATAAAGAACAATTCTGGTACTTGCCTTCATATATTCAAGGGGCATACAAGCCATGTGGAATCAGTTATCTTTAGCCCAGATGGGCGTAAAATCCTTTCAGGGAGTGGGGATAAAACTCTCAAGCTTTGGAAAGTAGCTAACGGCGAGTGCTTGAGCACGTTCGAGGGGCATACATCTCAGGTGAAATCAGTCGCTTTCAGCCCGGATGGGCAAAAAATCCTTTCAGGGAGTTGGGATAATACACTCAAGCTGTGGGATCTGGCTAAAATACAATGCATACACACCTTTGAGGGGCATAAAAGTCCTGTTTAATTCAGTCGCATTCAGCCCGGATGGACGTCATGCTTTCTCAGGGAGTGACGATGAGACAATTAAGCAGTGGGATCTGATCACTGGGCGATGCCGGCGAACATTTAGGGGACATAAAGGTTATGTTAAAGCTGTAGCTGTCAGTCCTGATGGTCGGAAAATCCTCTCCGGGAGTTTTGATAAAACGCTCAAGCTATGGGATACGACCAAGCGACGATGCCTAATTACTTTTGAAGGGCATAATGATATGGTGACTTCTGTCACCTTCAGCCCGGATGGTTGCCAGGCCATCTCTGGAAGCAGGGATAAATCGATGAAAATGTGGGATCTGGCTACAGGGAGGTGCCTACGCACCTTTGAGGGAACATCCTTTGAAGAGAAAAAGCATACTTACTTGAACATCTTTGAAGGTGCAATTTGGTCTGTTGCTTACAGTTCGGATGGGCAGAAAATTATCTCTGGAAGTAACAAAACACTCAAATTATGGCGATTGGCAACAGGACGCTGTGTACGAACTTTTGAGAAACAAAAAGTTGGTGTGAACTCTGTTGCCTTCAGCCCGTCTGGCTGCCAGATCCTTGTTGGATATGAGAATGATATCAAGCTGTGGGATCTGTCATGGTTTGAGGAATATGACCATCCTGCACCGTTTCTCTACTCAAGAGGTGTGGCTGGGTCAGAGGCTGCCAAGCTAAAGCAAATCCATGCTGAATTCATGCAACAGGTATATAAGATGTTGGAGAATGAGAAAATCGCTGAATCGCTCGCCAACCTGAAGCAAGCTCGGGGAGTGCCGGGATTTGCGAAGGATCGTGAAACATTAAACTTGCACGCTAGAGTGGGAGCACATGCGATTATCAAGGGATTCAGAGGTGGTTGGTTAACGCATACGTTTGAGGGGCATTCGGGAAGTGTGTTTTCCATAACTTTTAGCCCAGATGGTTGCCATGCAGTCTCTGGCAGTGCGGATAATAAACTTAAGCTGTGGGACCTGACGACGGGTGAATGTTTGCGCACATTTGAAGGACATACACAAGGTGTTCGGACTGTTGCTATAAACCCAAATGGACAGGAAATTCTCTCCGGGAGTGATTGGGACCATACGCTTAAACTTTGGGAAACTAGCACAGGTCGATGTTTGCGAACGTTTGAAAAACATCGAAATTGGGTGTACTCGGTCGCCTTCAGTCCAGATGGGCATCAGGCTCTCTCCGGGAGTTGGGATCACACACTCAAGCTGTGGAACCCGGCTGTTGAGGGCAGTCTTAATACTCTTAAAGGGCATACAAATGGCGTGTGGTCTGTTACCTTTAGCCCGGATGGACGTAAAGCCCTCTCCGGAAGCATTGATAAGACGTTAAAGCTGTGGGATTTAGCCACTGGGAAGTGTCTTCAAACCTTTGAGGGGCTGCAAAGCGAGGTGCTTTCTGTTGCCTTCAGCCCGGATGGACGGAATATCCTTTGGGGGAGCCGGGATAAGACAATAACATTATGGGATTTGACCAATATGAGATATTTGCGTTCATTTGAAGGGCATATTGATGAGGTTTTGTCTGTCGTCTTCAGTCCGACTGGGCACCACGTCCTCTCAGGGAGTAAAGATAAGACCATAAAACTTTGGGATACAATCACTGGGAGAAGTCTTTATACTTTTGAAGGGCATGAAGATAGTGTAAGATCCATCGCATTCAGCCCAAATGGGTGCCAGATTCTATCCGGGAGTGTAGACCATACACTTAAGTTGTGGGATTTAGACTGGGAGTATGAATTCCCCGGTTGGGCAGATTGGGATGAAAGCGCTCGTAAATACCTTGAAATATTCTTAAACTCTTCATATCCCCCATAAGAAAGGTTTTAGAAGGGTTCGTGAGTTAACACGTTCAAGTAAACCCATCTGGAATGAAGCAGACTTCCAGCAGTTGCTCATTGAATTGGATCATCGCGGGTACGGCTGGCTGCGGGAGGATGGGGTACGGAGGAAACTGGAAGAAATGGCAGCGGAGAGAGGGTCAAATGCCTGAAAAACGCTACTGCATCATTTGTGGCGATGAAATTTACCCTGATGATCCAACCGCAGACCGCTGTCTGAAGCATGGCGCTCCGCTACCTCCTCCCCGAAAACAGGTCCATCTAAAGGCATCCCCCAAGGGCTTTTCACCATTATCAACTATAGCTGCGTGGAAGACAGGTGATATCATCCTGGGAACTTACGAGGTCAGGGGAAGGTTGGGAAAGGGTGGTTTTGGTGAGGTTTATCGCGTTCACCACAAAAGCTGGAACATGGATCTGGCTGTCAAACGTGCCCTCAAACTGGATGAATCTAATAAACAAATCTTTGTCCAGGAAGCAGAAAAGTGGATCGACTTAGGTTTGCACCCACACATCATATCCTGTTTATATGTGCGCACGATCGATAACTTTCCCCACACCTTTGCAGAACTGGCGGAGGGTAAAAGCCTGCACGATTGGGTCGTTGGGAATGACTATAACCTCTACGAAGGGGAACCGAAACAGGTGCTGCAGCGCATTCTCGACATCGCCATCCAGTTTGCCTGGGGGTTGGCTTATGCGCATGAACATGGACTCGTCCACCAGGATGTCAAACCGCAAAATGCACTTATGACACGGGATGGGATCCTCAAGGTGACTGATTTCGGGTTGGCGAAGGCTGGGGAAAAGACTACTGCCGGAGAGGGTCTGGTGACCATGGGAGGGTACACCCCGGCTTACTGCTCCCCTGAACAGGCCAACCGGCGAAAACTATCCCAGAAGACAGATATGTGGAGTTGGGCTGTCTCTGTATTGGAAATGTTTACTGGCAGGGTCACCTGGGTGGGGGGACAGATCGCGGACAGCGCTTTGGAAATCTATCTGAGGCGAGGAGGAGAACAAGACATTCCGCCAATGCCGGATGTACTGGTGGATTTACTCAAGGCGTGTTTCCAGCAAGATCCCTCAGCCAGGCCACGGGATATGCTGTTTGTTGCCGAGTTGCTGCAAGAGATTTACCAACAGGAATTGGATGAGCCATATCCCCGCCAAAAACCTGAACCCGCTGAACTCAAAGCGGACAGCTTGAATAACAAAGCGCTGACGATGCTGGACTTAGACAAGCCTGAACAGGCAGAAGCCCTGTTAGAGCAAGCCCTGGCAACAGATAGCCAGCATGTGGACGCGACTTATAACCTGGGGCTGCTGCGCTGGCGCTCGGCACGGGTCACAGATGTCGATGTCCTGCAAAGGTTGGAACAGATTCAACAAGACCAGCCCAAGGATAGCGGAGTAGCCAGTGCGTTGGGCTGGGTGTGCTTGGAAAGCGGTCGTTTCCGAGAAGCGCTGACGTATTTTGAGCAGACTACCAACCTGGGGGGTGACAGGGACGGCGAACATGGATTGGCGATAGCCCAACCGCTGGCGGTAACCGGCATGGGCGCTTGCCTGCGCACCTTTGAGGGGCGTACACATTGGGTGAACTCCGTCGCCATCAGCCCGGATGGTTGTAAAATCCTCTCTGGTAGTTTGGATCGCACGCTCAAACTGTGGGATCTGGTTACGGGTGAGTGTCAGCACACCTTTAAAGGGCATACAAAAGGTGTTAACTCGGTCGCCATCAGCCCGGATGGGCGCCAAGCGCTCTCCGGAAGTGGGGATAAGACGCTCAAGCTGTGGGATCTGGCTACGGGTGAGAGCCTGCGCACCTTTAAGGGGCATAAAGAGAAGGTGAATGCCGTCGCCATCAGCCCGGATGGGCGCTATGCGCTCTCCGGCAGCAGCGATAAAACCCTCAAGCTGTGGAATCTGGCTAGGGGTGAGTGCCTGCGTACCTTTGAGGGGCGTGCACATTGGGTGTCCTCAGTCGCTATCAGCCCGGATGGTCGTAAAATCCTCTCGGGAAGTTTGGATCGCACGCTCAAGCTGTGGGATCTGGCCACAGGTGAGTGCCTGCGCACCTTCAAAGGACATACAAAAGTTGTTAACTCCGTAGCCATCAGCCCGGATGGGCGTCAGGGGCTTTCCGGGAGTAGGGATCATACGCTCAAGCTGTGGGATCTTGCCACGGGTGAGTGCTTGCGCACCTTTGAGGGGCATAATGAACTTTGGGTGAATTCTGTTGCCATCAGCCCGGATGGGCGCAAGGCCCTCTCTGGGAGTAGCAATAGTATGCTCAAGCTGTGGGATCTGGCAACGGGGCGGTGCCTGCGCACGTTTGAGGGGTTCAAAAGCATTGTTGAAGCCGTCGCCTTCAGCCCGGATGGGCGACAGGCCCTCTCCGGGAGTAGGCTTCAAACTCTCAAACTGTGGGATCTGGCCTGGCTTGAGGAAGCGCACTATGCTGCTCCACTGCGCTACGCAAGAGGGGTAGCAGGGTCAGAAGCTGCCAGGCGAGAGCGCGCCCATGCTGCACACCTTCAGCAGGCGCATAAGGTGTTTGATAAAGGACAGATCGCCGAAGCGCTGGCGCGCTTGGAACAAGCACGGGGAGTGCCAGGATTCGAGAGGGCGTTTGAAACCCTCGCTTTGTACAAAAAAGTGGGAACCTGTGCGCGGATCACGGGATTCAAAAGGGGGCTGGTTGACCCACACCTTTGAGGGGCATGCAAAAGAAGTAGATTCCGTTGCCATCAGCCCGGATGGGCGCCAGGCGCTCTCCGGGAGTTGGGACAAGACGCTCAAGCTGTGGGATCTGGTTATGGGTGAGTGCTTGCGCACCTTTGAGGGACATGAAGAAAATGTGAGCTCAGTCGCCATCAGCCCAGATGGGCATTATGCGCTCTCCGGGAGTTTTGATAAGACGCTCAAACTGTGGGATCTGGCTAAAGGTGAGTGCCTACGCACATTTAGGGGGCATGAAGGTTATGTTAACGCCGTCGCCATCATCCCGGGTGGTCGACAAGCCTTATCGGGGAGCGGGGATAGCACACTCAAGCTGTGGGATCTAGCTAAGGGTGAGTGCCTGCGCACCTTCGAGGGGCATGAAGAAAGTGTGAACTCCGTCGCCATCAGCCCGGATGGGCGTGAAATCCTCTCCGGGAGTGGGTCGGTGCGTTGTGATAATATCAAGTTGTGGGATCTGGCTAGTGGGCGGTGCATGCGCACCTTCGCCATCAGCGATGATGAGCACCAGGCATTCTCCGGGAGTAAAGACAGAACGCTCAAGCTGTGGGATTCAGCCAAAGGGCAATGTCTGCGCAAATTTCCGGGGTTTACAATTTGGGGCATATACCCCGTCGCCATCAGCCCGGATGGTCGTAATATGCTCTCCGGAGGTTTCGGTCGCACACTTAAGCTGTGGGATATGGCCACAGGCCGGTGTCTGCGCACCTTTGAAGGGCATACACATCGTGTTACCGCAATCGCCATCAGCCCGAATGGGTGCCAGGTCCTTTCCGGGAGTATTGATCATACACTAAAGCTGTGGGATCTGGACTGGGAATATGCGTTCCCAGGTTGGTCAGATTGGGATGAAGGGGCCAGGCCTTATCTGGAATCTTTCCTAACCTTGCATACGCCTTTTGTTGGTCAGCTTCCACGTGATCGGGAGCCAACAGATGAAGAAACCCGGAGAACAATAATGCATTCTGGTGTACCCAATTGGACTGAAGCGGACTTCCAGAACTTACTCGTTGAGTTAGGTCATCGCGGTTACGGCTGGCTGCGAGAGGAAGGTGTACGGAGGAAACTGGTAGAAATGGCAGCAGAAAGAGGATAAATTGACAGAGAAACGCTACTGCATTATCTGCGGCAAGGAGATTCAATCGGATGATCCTGATGTGGTGTTCTGCTCCGAGCATGGGAGACAGGATCAAAATGAACCGCTAGCACCTCAACCCCAGGAGACGACCTGGGAAGCAGAAGAAGAGGAAGTTCAACCCGTAAGAGAAATTGCTGGGAAGTGGGAACCCGGGCAGACCTTGCTGGATACCTATGAGGTGATCGGCAAGCTGGGCGAAGGCGGGATGGGATTGGTTTACCGGGCCCATCACAAATCGTGGAACATGGACCTGGCGGTGAAACAGCCTAAAACTTCATTGTTTTCCACCCAAAAAGGCAAAGAGGATTTCATCCGGGAAGCGGAGACCTGGGTAGACCTGGGACTGCATCCCCACATCACCTCTTGCTACTACGTACGTACGATTGATGACATTCCCCATATCTTTGTGGAGTTCATGGAAGGGGGCAGTCTTGAAGATTGGATCCAGGGAAAAGGTCATGATCTATACGAAGGGAGTAAGCAGGAAAGCCTTGAACGTATCCTGGACATCGCCATCCAGTTCGCCTGGGGGTTGGCCTATGCCCATGAATGCATTGGTCCACCAGGATGTGAAACCGCTGAATGTGTTGATGACGCCTGATGGCATCGTGAAGGTGACGGACTTCGGGCTGGCAAAGGCGCGTGCCAAAGCGGGAGAATCCGCAGAGGAGAAGAAAAAACGAGCTTTGGTCAGCGGGAGCCTGCATACGGTTGCTTACAGGTCACCTGAGCAGGCAAACGGTGAAATGCTGTCGCAGAAGACCGACATCTGGTCATGGGCGGTATCGGTGCTGGAGATGTTTGAGGGGGGGGTTTTCTGGTATGACGGGCAGTCTGCAGGGACCAACTTGGAGACTTATGCTGGGGAAAAGGTTGACGGTGCACCAGCCTCCAATACCTAACCCATTTGATAGAATTATTGCGCCAGTGTTTCCAGAAAAACCTAATGCATCGACCAGAAGATATGTTATGTCATTGTGCTGGAGTTGATCAAGATTTACGAGACAGCGTTGTAGGTGAGCCTTACACCGCCAAAAACCGACCCTGTTGAACTAAGGCAGACAGCCTGAACAATAAGGCACTGACGATGCTGGACCTGGGGAAGCCTGAACAGGCAGAAATGCTGTTAGAACAAGCCGTGGCAGCAGGCGGCTAACATGTGGATGCGACTTATAACCTGCGGCTGTTGCGCTGGCGTTAGGACGGGTCACAGATTTAGATGTCCTTCAACCGCTTGAACAGATTCAACGCCTTACCCAGAGGATAGCGGTACAGCCAGTGCATGTTGGGCTGGGTGTGTCTGGAAAGCGGTCGCTTTGAGGAAGCAGCTGACGTATTTTGGAGCAGGCTGCTCAGCTTGGGGGGTGACAGTGTATAGTGATCATGGATTGTTGTTGACCCAATCGTTGAAGGAGACCAACAAACTCAGTGCCTGCGAACGTTTATGGGCGTATTCACGGTGGGTGAATCCGTCGCCTTCAGCCCGGATGGACGCCAGGTTTCTCTGGGAGCATTGATAAGACGATTAAATGTGGGATCTGGCGTACAGGGCGAGTGCTGTACAACTTTGAGGGGCATGCAGATTTGGTGAATCCCTCGCAATCAGTCCGGATGGGCATAAAATCTCTTCGGGAGTGGGGACAGGATTCTCATGCTGTGGGATCTGGATACAGGAAAATGCATGCGTACCTTTAAAAGGGCATTCATCGATGTTAAATCCATCGCCTTCGGCCCGGATGGTCGTCAAACCCTTTCTCGGGGAGCGAGATGGGACACTCAAGCTGTGGGATATAGCTAAAAGGCGTTTGTCTGCTACCTTTCAGGGGCATGAAGGATTTTGTGAATGCCTTAGCTATCACCCAGGATGGGCGAAAGGCCGTTTCAGGGAGTGAGATTAGATGCTCAAGCTCTGGGATCTGGTGAAGGGTGAGTTGCCTGCGCACACTTTCGGGACATACAGGCGGTGTGCAATCCGTCGCTATTAGCCCAAATGGGTGTAAATCCTTTCTGGGAGTTGGGATGAAGACGCTCAGGCTGTGGGATCTGATCACAGGGAGGCTGCCTGGGAACGTTTGAAGGGCATAGAGCTAAGGTGAACGCTGTCGACTTCAGTCCGGAAGGACACTATATCCTCTCTGGGAGTGGGCAATTGAATGGTGCGGATACTATCTCAGGCTTGTGGGACATAGTCAACAGGACAATGCATTCGCACTTTCGAGGGACATACGCATATTGTGAATTCTGTTGCCTTCAACCCCGATGGGCGTCAAGCCCTTTCTCGGGGGAGCGGATAAGACACTCAAGCTGTGGGACCTGTCATGGCTTGAGGAAAACTCCTATACTGCCCCGCTGCGCTATGCAAGAGGTGTTAGCTGGGTCAGAAGCGGCCAGGCATGAGCAGATTCATGCCGATACTTGAAGCAGGCGCTTAACGCATTGGAAAATGGACAGATCTCCGTATGCGTTGGATTGGTTTGCAAGAAAGACCCAGGCGGTGCCTGGATTTGAGAGGGATATTGAAACCCACACCTTATACACTAACGTTGGAGCTGGTGCGCATATCACAGGATTCAGGGAGGGCTGGTTGACCCTGAAGTTTGAGGGGCATATAGCATGTTGTATATTCTGTCGCTATTAGCCCGGATGGGCGATATGCCTTTCCGGGAGTTTTGATAAAACCCTCAAGCTGTGGGATCTGGCTACTGGGCAGAGCCTGCGCACGCATAAGGGCATAGATCTACAGTAAAATCCGTTGCCTTTGCCCGAATGGGCTCCAGGCCCTCTCCGGGAGTAACGATAAGACCCTCAAACTGTGGGAACTGGCTACTGGGCTGTGCCTGCGAACTTTTAAAGGACATACAGGTTGGGTGAATTCTGTCGCCATCAGCCCTGATGGGCGCTATGCCCTTTCCGCTAGTATGGATAAAACGATTAAACTCTGGGATTTAGTAACAGGACAGTGCGTGCGCACGATTAAGGAGCAACAAAGTGAAGTGCTGTCTGTCGCCTTTAGTCCGGATGGACATGAAATACTCTCTGGCTGTTATAATGCAACTATTCAGTTGTGGGATCTGACAACGGACAGTGCCTGCAAACTCACTTAGGGGACATACACACAGTGTTGAGTTCTGTCGACTTCAGCCCTGATGGACGTGAAATCCTTTCCGGGAGTAAAGATAACACAATCAGGCGGTGGGATCTGTCTTTGGGGAGGTGCTTGTGCTCATTCGAGGTGCAAACGCATGTTGTGAATTCTGTCGCTTTCAGCCCTGATGGACGCCATGCCCTCTCTGGGAGTGACGACGGGACAATCAAGCTGTGGGATCTAGCTATAGGTGAATGCCTGCATACCTTTGGGGGATATATTGGTGAAGTTGTGTTCTCTGTTGCATTCAATCCGAATGGGTGACAGTTTCTCTCCAGGGAGTAGGATAAAACACTCAAGCTGTGGATTCTGGATTGGGGGTATGAGTTCCCGGTTGGGAGGATTGGGATGAGGGCGCGAGACCTTACCTCGAAACATTCTTAACCTCTGCAAACCCCCTATGTGGGTGATCTCCCCCGGGATCGGGAGCCAACCGAAGAAGAAATCGAATTAGCACTAACGCGTTCTGGTAAACCCATCTGGACTGAAGAGGACTTCCAGAAGCTACTCGTTGAGTTAGGTCATCGCGGCTACGGCTGGTTGCGGGAGGAAGGTGTGCGCAGGAAACTGGAAGAAATGGCAACAGAAAGAGGATAAATTGACAGAGAAACGTTACTGCATCATCTGCGGGAAGGAGATCCAATCGGATGATCCTGAGGTGGTGTTCTGCCCTGAACATGGTGGACCTATCACAAACCGAAACCTCAGCCAGACAACCCCAGGAGACTACCTGGGAAGCAGAAGAAGAGGAATTCAACCGCTCAGAGATATCGCTGCTGCATGGCAACCCGGGCAAACGCTGCTGGAAACCTATGAGGTGGTCGGCAAACTGGGGGAGGGGGGATGGGATTGGTTTACCAGGTGCATCACAAATCCTGGAACATGGACCTGGCGGTCAAACAGCCTAAAGCTTCACTGTTTGCCACACAAAAAGGCAAAGAGGATTTCATCCGGGAAGCAGAGACCTGGGTGGACCTGGGACTGCATCCCCACATCACCTCTTGCTACTACGTACGTACGATTGATGACATTCCCCATATCTTTGTGGAGTTCATGGAAGGGGGAAGTCTTGAAGATTGGATCCAGGGAAAAGGTCATGATCTATACGCAGGGAGTAAGCAGAAAAGCCTGGAACGGATCCTGGACATCGCCATCCAGTTCGCCTGGGGGTTGGCCTATGCCCATGAATGGGACCTTGGTCCACCAGGATGTGAAACCGCTGAATGTGCTGATGACGCCTGATGGCATCGTGAAGGTGACGGACTTCGGGCTGGCAAAGGCGCGTGCCAAAGCGGGAGAGTCCGCAGAGGAGAAGAAAAAAAGAGCTTTGGTCAGCGGGAGCTTGCATACGGTTGCTTACAGGTCACCGGAGCAGGCAAAGGGTGAAATGCTGTCGCACAAGACGGATATCTGGTCCTGGGCGGTCTCAGTATTAGAGATGTTTGAAGGGGGTGTGTACTGGTATGACGGGCAATCTGCAGGGACCAGCCTGGAAACTTATCTCAAGAGAGAGGGAGAAGCTAATCTACCGATCATGCCTGAAGACCTTGTTGAATCTGCTGCGGGAGTGTCTCCATAAGGATCCTGAATCAAGACCTGACGATATGCTTGACATTGCGAATAAGCTGACAGAGATCTTCGAAAGTAAGATTGGAGTAACTTATACACGCCAAAAACCTGACCCTGCTGAACTCAAAGCTGACAGTTTGAATAATAAGGCGCTTAGTATGTTTGACCTGGGAAAAACCGATCAAGTGAAATCATACTGGGAATCAGCTCTGCAAGCGGATTCATTTCACCTTCAATCTACGTACAATTTTGGTGTATGGCAGTGGCGGCATGCATGTCTGACTGATGAAGCATTGCTGGAGGATCTGGAACGGTCAGGATCTGCCCAACCTGGAACAGCAACGCCTCTCTACCTCCGCAGCCTGGTGCATTTAGAACGAGGGGATCACAAGAAGTCATATCAACTCATGCAAAAAGCGGTGGAAATTTCACCGAATGAAACCAACTTTCAGGACGCGTTAGGCAAGTTGAACGAAAGAGAGGGGACAGCCTGCCTTCACAGTCTTGAGACAGGACCCGTGACATCCATGGCGGTATCCAGAGATGGACGCACGCTAGTAACCGCTTGCCAGGGCAGTCAATTAATGATATGGGACCTGGTGAAGAAAACCTGCAAAGCCACGAGCAAGGGATTCATCAATGCGGAACTCCCAGTTGTTTCAGCATCATTAAACGGGCGATTGATCGTTCAAGGTGGATTTGAATCCCTGCGTGTTTGGGATAGAAAAGAAGGTATTTCAAGGTCATTTGATATTTTTAAAATCACCCCAAGGAGTTTGGCCATATCCCCTGATGATAAAAAACTGGTTTGTGGGTTTGATGATGGCTCAGTGATTTTCTACGATTTGAATTCGCAGGAATTCTTAGATGAACTTCCCTATCACCGCGCAGAGGCACGTTCTGTGATTTTTAGTCCAGATGGCAGGCTCATAATATCCGGAGGGGATTATGGAAAGATCTATGTTTATTCCGTAGACCAAATGTCAACAATTGCTGATTTTGAAGGTCCGTCAGTCTGGTCACTCGCTGCCAGTTGGAAGGGGGAAGAAATTTTTGCAGCCTGTAGAGATGGGAATATCTATCATTGGAATACAAAACAAAAGAAACTTATCAGGAAGTTTAGCGGTCACCAGGAAGAGGTTCGCTCTATTTCTGTTTCTTCGGATGGGAATTTGCTTCTGTCTGGAAGTTATGATGCTACGGTACGCATCTGGGACGCTCACTCCGGTCGATGCCTGTACACAGCATATGAACATGAGGGAGGTGTAACAGGAGTTTGGCTGCAATGGGAAGAAAAGCAGGGTTATCGTGCGGTGACAGCAAGCGAAGGGGATGGTGTACGGATATGGCAAATCACCGATAAATATCCAAAAGTCTGTGTACCGATATTGAGCCGGCCATCAGTTTCCCATGAGGTCATCTCGCAAGCCAGTCATGCCAACGAGTCGAAACTGAAGATCAGGGATATGTTGAGAAACTCCAATCTAGTACAAGCGAGGGATTTCCTGGTCGCTGCTCGTCAAATCCCCGGGTTTGAAAATGATGATGAACTGATGGAACTTTCATACAAAATTGTGAATCGCATTGGCCGTTACAGTGGATTTCTAGGTGCCCAAAAACTAAAACCAATCAAAGACCATGTGGATATAACCGACCAACTGGCTGTGACACCTGATGGAAGGTATCTGTTATCGGATGCTCATGGCATTACAGTATGGGATATGCAATCTAGATCATATCTGTATCAAATATCCGGGGCCTCGCCTTATAGATATCTCTATGCAAGACCCTTTGTCATTTCCCCCGATGACCAAGGTATTGCGGCATTTATAAATAGCAAAGACAGCAACTCACCACCAAACAGACAGGTAGACATATGGGATCTGGCTACCAGCCAGTGGCGTCAGACTTTATCACTTGAATATAAGGTTATTGATTTACAGTTCAACCCTGAAGGAACTCAATTGATCACATTACAGAAGCAAGAAGATGATTTTCTCTGCCGTTTGAGTGTTTGGGATCTGAAAACAAATAAGGAAGTACGCACAGTCCCTTGTGGACTTGACGCTGAACAAATTCAAATCACCAAGAATGGCAAGTTTGTTGTGGCAGCTAATAAATTTGCTTATAATGGTTGCGGAGTATCGATCATTTCCCTCGATGGAGGACATCAAAAACATTTATTATCAGGTTTTGGGGCTCCATTTGTGATATCTCCTGACTGTAACCTGGCAGCAGTTGTAGGGCGCTCAGGCATGGTGCTTTTTGATCTGGTTACAGGCAGGGAATTGCGGTTGTTGAAGGATGTGCACACGGATCATTGCCGTTCTACATTTTTTACATTCAGTCACGATGGGCGATATTTTTTGGGGCCTTATCGTCACGGTGTTGGTGTCTGGTCAGTAAGTACAGGAAACTTAGAGAATTTCCTGGAAGTTCCTGAATGGCAGAAGCCAAGATGGGAGATGATATCAAATAATATATCCTGCTTACAATTGGGGTGTAAAGATGGGTGGTTATTCGCTGCCAATAATTCCGATCTTGATCGTGGCGAGATTGCCTTATGGCACATTAATTCATCAAAACCAGTGTATGTATTTAAAGGGATTGGGACCACTTTTTCTATGGGTATTTTCAACCAGGATCAGTATCTGATTGCACCTAGAGAAGATCAGTATTGCATTTGGCAGTTGGATTGGGAGCATGAATTCCCGGAACTGGCCGATTGGGACGATCAAGCAAAAGGATACCTGGAAGTTTTTCTGGGACAAATGGGAGGGAAAGACTCCTGGCGGGAATTGAGTAAATCTGACCCAGCTAAACCTAAAAAATATTTCTCGAGTTTGATGGAACAACTGTGTCTGCGCGGTTTTGGTTGGCTGCGGGAGGAAGGTGTGCGCAAGAAGCTGGAAGAAATGGCAGCAGAAAGAGGGCTAAATGCCTGAAAAACGCTACTGCATCATCTGCGGCAAGGAGATCCAATCGGATGATCCTGATGGGGTGCTATGTCCAGAGCATGGAGGGCCATCACAAACCGAAACATCATCCACACACCCCCAGGAAACAACCTGGGAAGCTGAAGAAATGGAAATTCAACCGCAAAGAGATGTCACTGCCCTGTGGCAGCCCGGGCAAACCTTGCTGGACACTTATGAAGTGGTTGGCAAACTGGGGGAGGGAGGCATGGGTCTGGTCTATAGGGTGCATCACAAGTCGTGGAATATGGACCTGGCGGTCAAGCAACCCAAAGCCTCACTGTTTGCAACTCAAAAAGGCAAAGAGGATTTCATCAGAGAGGCAGAAACCTGGGTGGACCTGGGGCTGCATCCCTACATAACTTCCTGTTACTACGTGCGAACGATCGCAGACATCCCCCATATCTTTGTAGAGTTCATGGAAGGTGGCAGCCTTGAAGACTGGATCCAGAGAAAAAGTCATGACCTTTACGAAGGGGGTCCAGATAAAAGCCTTGAGCGGATCCTGGATATCGCCATCCAGTTTGCCTGGGGTTTGGCTTATGCCCATGAACAGGGATTGGTACACCAGGATGTGAAGCCCTTGAATGTGCTGATAACACCTGAGGGGGTGGTTAAAGTAACTGACTTTGGGCTGGCAAAGGCACGTGCTAAAGCGGGTGAGACAGCAGTTGGGAGGGAAAAGCGTGCACTGGTCAGTGGTAGCCTTCACACGGTTGCTTACAGGTCACCTGAGCAGGCAAACGGTGAAATGCTGTCGCATAAGACGGACATCTGGTCCTGGGCGGTTTCTGTTTTGGAGATGTTTGAGGGGGGTGTGTACTGGTATGATGGCCAATCCGCAGGGACAAGCCTGGAAACCTATCTTAAAAGGGGGAGTGAGGGTGATCTTCCAATAATGCCAGAAGGATTGATTGGATTACTACGTCAATGCTTCCAGATAGAACCCAATGACAGACCAGTAGACATGTCTGTTATTACCCAGAGATTGATTGAAATTTATGAGCAGGTGACTGGAGAACCATACACTCGTCAAAAACCTGACCCAGCCAGCCTGAGAGCAGACAGCCTGAACAACAAGGCGTTGAGTTTCCTGGACCTGGAGCGACACGATGAAGCTGATAAGTTTTTTATTGAGGCTTTAACTATCGATCCGTTCCATTCTGATGCTTTCTTTAATCAAACGCTGCACCAATGGCGGCAGGCTGAGATCAATGACCTGAAAGCAATAAACCGCATCAAAATTCACCTTAATTCTATACCCGATCTGCAATCAAATCAGTATTTACTGGGACTGATCCATATTGAACGAGGCGATCTGAAGGGGGCATTTGACTCACTGGCTGGTCTTGAAACACGTCCAGAGCTTCAATCATTGATTGAAAAGCTGCGACCAATGGTAGAACAAACCGGGGGAAATAAATCATTCCCTTCTGATTCGAGAGTTGTTGATGTGGCATTTCACCCGGGAGGCAAGAAGGCCGCCTCTGTTAGCGAAACAAGCACAATAAAAATTTGGGATCTCAATTTCGGGGAATGTTTACAGTCATTTCGAGTAAATGATTTTGGCATGGTGTCTTCGATTACTTTCAATCCTGATGGAAACAAGATCATCACAGGGCATTACTCTTCGCTGCATGGAAGCTCACCATCCCTGCACCTTTGGGACACTGAATCTGAAACGTGTATCAATGATTTTGGAGGTTTTGATCTTGAGGTAACGGCCATCGCTGTTCATCCTGATGGACGAAGACTCCTCACTGCGAGCAGTGGAGCAGCATTCAGTCAGGAGAATGCAGTCAATGTATGGGACCTGGCAACCGGCGAATGTTTACATACTTATTATGGTCACGATCGTGGCATTACTTCACTGGTCATCAGTCCTACCGGTTCATCTGTAGTCACCTGCAGCTATGACCGTTCCATGGGCGTGTTGGATCTGGAATCAGGCAATTTCCGCACAATAGATTTGGATTTCCACTCCATGAATTATCCAACAGCGAGTGACGCCAGATGGCTTATTAGTTTTGATTGCAGGAGACAAAGGAGAATCGAATAACGATATAATCCGGCTCTTGGATTTGAGATCTAAAGAATGGGTTAGAGAATTCGAGGGGCATTCGGCATGGGTTAATGCAATTGATATTCACCCTGATGGAAATTACTTCGTTTCTGGAGGTGCTGGGAGGACGCTGAGATTGTGGAACCTGTCGTCAGGTATGTGTGTTCGATCCATAAAGGAAGGTCGGGAAATCCACTGTGCTTCATTCAGCCCAAATGGAAAACAAGTTTTTTATGGTGCATACCGGAATGTTCTCGTAAACCTGGAATCCAGTCTGAAGGGTATCCAGATTCCTTATCTCCTTTCGACTCCAATCACGGCGGAAGTTGCCACAACGGCTGAACAACAATTTGATGACGCGGGACAGGCACTTCAATCAGGTGATTTTTCAGAAACTCGTCGGTTGATCGAATCTGCTCGTGCTGTTAAAGGATATGAGCGTGCCCCTGAAGGTATTGATATCTGGCATCGTTTATACCTAAACCTTAAAAAAGGTCATTTCAGAGATGCCTGGCTGGAACGTACCTTTGAAGGACACGTGTACCAGGTGAAGGCTGCTGCCTTCAGCCCGGATGGGAAATATGTCGTTTCTGGCGGTCATGAGCGGTTATCAGAAAAACACACCCTGCGTTTATGGGATGTAAGAACCGGCGAATGTTTGAATGCCTTCACTGGGCATGATAAGCGAGTTAACGATATCGCGGTTAGTCTGGACGGGAAGACGTTTCTTTCCGCCAGCAATGATCCTAATCTTCAGGCTCTGGAAAATCGATGAGAATAAGTCCAGCAGGGGTGTCTTTAAAGGACATGAAGGGAACATCTTGTCTGTTTGTTATAGTCCTGATAGGCATTTCATCCTATCTGGCAGCCAGGACCGCACGGCAAAGCTATGGGATATCAAAACGAAAAACTGTTTGAGGACTTTTAAGGATCATCAATACCGGGTGGATCGTGCCTTTTTCAATCCTGATGGGAGTTTGATCTATACGCTCAATGGGAATGAACTCAAATGTTGGGAACCAACCAACGGTCAATATTTGAATGTGATGAAGATTGAGGATGAAAGCAGATGTCTGGCTCTCCATCCAGAAGGGATTACTTTACTTACCGGAGATGAGAATGGCTATCTGCATTTGTATTACATGTCAACCGGTGAGTGTATCTGGACCATTGAAGCGCATCAATTCTGGATAAATTCCGTTTGCTTCAGTATGGATGGGCAATTTTTCGCAAGTGCCAGCAATGATGGGACGCTAAAGTTGTGGGAACTTTCTTCAATGCAATGTTTGCATACATTTTCACTGCATGATGATAATATAACTGATGTAGCTTTCAGCCCGGATGGCGGTGCTTTACTATCCGCTAGTGACGATCATACATTGAAATTATGGCTATTAGACTGGGAGTTGGAGGAATATCACTCTGGTGATTGGGATGAAGGAGCAAAACCCTATCTGGATATCTTCCTGACCCTTCACACACCTTATGCTGGTCAACTCCTTAAAGGTCGGGAACCAACTGAAGCTGAAGTAAAGCTTGCACTGACCAGGAAAGGCAAACCTACCTGGTCTGAAGAGGAAATTCAAAATCTCCTCACTGAATTAGGCCGACGTGGTTATGGCTGGCTGCGAGAGGATGGGGTACGCAGGAAACTTGAAGAGTTGGCGGCGCAAAGAGAATAAAATGACAGAGAAACGCTACTGCATCGTCTGTGGCAAGGAGATCACATCTGGTGATTCGGATATGGTTTTTTGCCCGGAACATGGCGGCCCCAGGAGCCCATCACCACATGTCCCTCATCATGATATGACGTTAATAGAGGGTGAGGACAACGATTCACAGCCCATTTCTGATAATGCTGCTGAATGGCGGCCAGGACAGGTTATCCTGGATACCTATGAGATCAAGGAAAAACTGGGACAGGGGGGTTTTGGATCCGTTTACCGGGTTCATCACAGGAATTGGAATATTGACCTGGCTGTAAAAAGAGCACTGATCCGGGGAGAGAAAAACAAAGCGATATTCATAGATGAAGCTGAAAACTGGATTGGCTTGGGGTTGCACCCCAATATCGTCTCCTGTTATTATGTCCGGGTCATTGATGGTTTTCCACATACTTTTTCTGAATTCGCTGAGGGGAAAAGCCTGCATGATTGGATCGTTGGAAACGGATTTTCGCTGTATGAGGGTGAACCATCGGAGATCCTGAAAAGAATTCTTGATGTAGCCATTCAGTTCGCATGGGGTTTGGCATATGCCCAAAAAGAAGGGCTGATCCATCTGGATGTGAAACCTCAAAATGCCTTGATGACACCGGAGGGCGTCCTGAAAGTAACGGATTTCGGTCTCGCACAGGCTGGTTCTGCGAAGGCGAGGGGGCAGGCTGCAGATCCCGGGAAAGGATTTCTGGTCAGCGGGAGTGCCTATACCCCGGCTTACTGTTCACCTGAACAGGCAGCAGGTTTGAAGCTATCTCTGAAAACAGATATCTGGTGTTGGGGCGTTTCGTTATTGGAGATGTTCAGCGGGGAAGTGTTCTGGATGGCGGGGCAGGCTGCAGACTCTGCTCTGGAAAGTTACCTAAGGCATAAGAAAAATGATTTGATCCCACCGATGCCAGAACAGGTTGTTGACCTACTACGAACCTGTTTTCAAAATGATCCGGATGAACGGCCGGATGATATGCAGGTTATTGCCAGTCAGCTACAGGAGATTTACCTGCAGGAGATCGGAAGGGGTTACCCGAGGAAAGTGCCAAAGGCTGCCGAACTTAGAGCTGATAGCTTGAATAACAAAGCGCTGGCGATGATTGACCTGGGGAAGCCGACTAAAGCCGAAAAATTACTCAAGGAGGCGGTCAGAGTTGACAGGGTCCATCCTGCAGTAACGTTTAACCTTTCCCTAATGGAATGGCATTCCGGGAAAATAGATGATCTGGCAGTTGTTGATCGCCTCACCAGGTCGCTTAATTCAACTGCAGAAAAATGGCAATTGAGCTATCTGCTTGGGTGGGTCCATGCAGAACGTGGGGATGTGGAAAAAGCCCTGGATCAATTGAGGGGTATCGAAAATCACCCTGAAAGCACAACAACTTATCAATCAGTTAAAAACACAAGTAAGCAGGTCTGGTGTTGTTCGCACATTTAATGGGCATGAAGGAAAAGTGAGTTCTGCCGCATTCAGCAGAGATGGCAAGCTGGCGATCACAGGCGATAGTAATAAAACAGTGAAGGTTTGGGACTTAAAAACAGGAGAATGTCAACGTACTATCACAGGGCATAAAGCACAGGTTTCTGATATAGCAGTTACACCTGATGGTGAATATTTCATCACAAGCAGTTGGGATAAGACTTTAAAACTCTGGCAGCTTTCAACCGGGGCTTGCATCAGGACCTATGAAGGGCACACCAAGTATATTAATGCCGTTGTGGTGACCCCTGATGGACAAAGGATCATATCGGGCAGTAGTGATAACCTGATCAAGGTGTGGGGTCTTCAAAGTGGAAATTGTATCCGAACCCTGGAAGGACATACTGCAAGGATCATTACGTTAGCGCTCAGCCGGGATGGGAGATGGTTGATATCTGCGGGTAATGACAAGATACTCCGGCTTTGGGATTTGAGGGATTATTCCTGCCGTAAAGTCATGAAAGGACATCAAGCCCCAATAAATGCTGTGTGTTTCAGCGCTGATCAAAAATATATTATTTCTGGATGCGGTCCCTATAAATATGATGATGATAACTTATGGGTATGGGATCTGGCATCCGAGTTTTGCGTCCGAAAACTGAAAGTAAAAGATGATTGGGTGATGAGTGTTGCGTGCAGCCCGAGTGGAGACAGGGTTGTATCTGGTGGGTCAGGACACCGAATGAGGTTATGGGATTCAAGAATCAGGCGTCTTGTTTACGGACATTTGAAAAAGACAGAATCCTATCGTCAATGCACTTACATTCAACTAAGACGGAAAGAACGTCTCTCAGGTGAAGGAACCTATGGATCAGGAGATAAAGCTTGCGCATCTTTGGAGTTTGGAGGGAATTGGCAAACTAAAAGCGCCATACTTTATCGCCACACCCACATCTACAGAGATGCTGCATCAACAAATGAGATTCAATTTTTGGAATATCTTGCAGAATGCATCCAAAGCATTTCAGAATCAAGCATTTGGTGATGCACAAAAGCATATCCAAGCTGGCAGGTCGATTCCCGGGTATGAACAGGACAGCCGTTTGATGGATTTGTGGTTTGAGCTATATAAAATCTGCAAACCCGGTGAATTAAGACACAGGTGGATTGAGAAGCACTTTGAATTGCATGAAAATGAGGTTTATGGCTGTGCAATCAGTCCAGATGGAAAAACAGGGCTTTCTGCCAGTTGGGATGAAGCAGTTCGAATGTGGGATTTAGATACGGGGCATTGCTTGAAAATTTTCAAAGGGCATGTTAATGAGATCAATGCGGTTAAGTATACGGTTGATGGACGCTTTTGTCTTTCATGCGGGGGTGACGAAACCTTACGATTGTGGGATCTGGAAAGTGGTGAATGTCTAAAGATTTTTCGTGGTCATTCCGATCTGGTAAGCTGCCTGGATATCAGTTCAGATGGACGCCTTATTATTTCCGGTGATTGGAAGGGAGAAGCGCGTTTATGGGATATCAGCACAGGGGTCTGCTTGCGAACCTATGTGGATTTACTTGGATTCGTGAGCAGTGTGGCTTTCACACCGGATGGGATGGGGGTCATCTTTGGGTGTGGTACGAACGAAGATGATGAACACACCCTGCAATATTGGGATATATCCAATGGCAACCCTATCCATACATTCAATAACTTTACTGATTCAATCTGGTCAATAGCTGTAAGTCCTGATGGAAAGGAAGTACTTGCAGGCACAGGATTTGGCAAGATTTATCGCTTTGACCTGGAAACAGGGGATTGCCTTGAAGTTTGGGAAGGTCCAGTTGCAGAAGTGTCTGCAATATGTTTCTCTCCAAATGGAAGATATGCCTTTTCCGGCGCTTCAGAAGGAAAATTATGGGTCTGGGATATGGAATCTGGAAACTGTGTCCACACTTCTACCACGCATAAGAGTTCTATCAATTGTATTGCAGTGAGCCTAACTGGCGGGCGGATTCTAACTGGTAGTTCAGATCTAACCCTGCAGCTATGGGCACTGGAATGGGAATTGGAAGCTTATCAACCTGCTCAATGGGATGAGGGTGCTTTACCTTATCTGGAGATATTTCTCAAGCTGCATACGCCGTATGCTGGTCAGATACCTCAGGGGAGGAAACCAACTGAGGATGAAATCCGCTATTTTCTAACACACATTGGCAAGCCATCCTGGACAGAAGAGGATTTCCAGAGCCTACTCGTCGAATTAGGCCATCGCGGATACGGCTGGCTGCAGCCAGATGGTGTCAGGCACAAGTTGGAGGAATTGGCAGGGAAGAAGGGTTGAGATGACTGAAAAACGCTACTGCATCATCTGCGGAGAAGAGATCCAATCGAGTGATCCTGACATGGTTTTTTGTTCCGAACATGGCGGACCAAAAGGATCTTCACCGAGGATAACCCAACCTAAAGAGATAACATCCGACGCGAAAGATGTTATTCCACAACCTATCTTAGATAAAAACACTTCCTGGCAGCGTGGTCAGGTTATCCTTGATACTTACAAGGTGATAGATCAACTTGGGGAAGGTGGGTTTGGACAGGTTTACCGTGTGCACCATACAGGGTGGAATATGGACCTGGCGGTTAAACGACCGAGAGCAGATAAATTCAAAACAAAGAAAGCGAAACTTGGATTCATCAAAGAAGCTGAGACCTGGGTGGACCTTGGATTACATCCCCATATTACGTCCTGTTATTACGTGCGGATGGTCGATGAGATGCCGCATGTGTTTGTGGAATGCATGGAAGGGGGCAGCCTGGAGAGCTGGATCCAGAGGAAGAATGGAAACCTGTATGCGGGTAGTGATAAGGAGATTTTATGGCGGCTGCTGGATATTGCGATCCAGTTCGCCTGGGGTATTGAATTTGCGCATAGTCAAAACCTTGTCCACAGGGATATCAAACCCCAAAATGCCCTGATGACCCCTGACGGAATCCTGAAAGTGACTGACTTTGGTTTGGCAAGGGGAAAAGGTATCGCGCAGGGAGAACAACAAGTTCCTTCACAAAAAATTAAGGTGAGTGGGATAGCTTACGATCCGTATCATTGTTCTCCCGAGCAGGTAGTTGGTCGGGTGCTTTCCCAAAAAACAGATATCTGGTCCTGGGGGGTTTCTGTGCTGCAGATGTTCAATGGCAGGATCACCTGGGCCGGTGGGCAGATTGCAGACAGCGCTTTGGAAAGCTATCTGAGTAGCGGGGGAGAATCTTATATTCCAAAGATGCCTGATGATCTGGCGGGTGTTATAAAAGGATGTTTACAGCGGGATCCTGAAGAAAGACCTGCAAACATGCATCATATTGCAGAGAAGGTGATAAGCATATATCAAAAGGCAAAAGGCGTGGCGTATCCCAGGGAGAGGCCAAAGGCTGTTGACCTGCGTGGAGACAGTTTGAATAACAAAGCACTGACGTTGCTGGACCTTGGAAAAACGGAAGATGCCGTGGACGCATGGCAGGAAGCCCTGAGAATTGACACGCATCATCCGGAAGCGATGTATAACTATCATCTGTTGCAATGGAGGCAGAGTAGTGAACTGGATGACCTGGAATTTGTGCAGAAGCTGGAAGGGGTGATTGCATCGCAACCCGGATCCTGGAAACCGTACTACCATCTTATTGAGGTTCACCTGGAACGTGGTGATAGTGAAGCAATAAGTCAATTGCTAAAAAATGCACCAAAAAACTTTCCCGAAGCAATCATCAAAGAGATAGATCATTCATCAAGAGAAATCAAGAATTCGCGCCACTGGTTGACTATATCAGATGCCACGCCTCCAATCACACTGACACCAGATGGAAAACGGATTGTCACAGTCAACTCCACAACCCATCGTGGTTCGCTTCAGGGCGGATCCCATAAAATTCCTTCTTACAGCCTGATGGTTTTTGATGTATCTTCCGGAAGGCAATTATTAAAGATTCCCATGGACGGCATTTATCGTGTGGAAAAATTATTACTGACACCGGATGGATCACGAGCGATCATTTCATGTGCAAGCATTGTTGTTGTATGGGAGTTGAATTATCAATCGAAAGGTTCAATCCTGCGAGGTGGGAAGCTTGAGGTTGTTGATGTAGTTTTGGATTCAAGTGGGGAGAAACTGCTTATATCCAATCAGTATTCTGTGAGTTTATGGCGATTATCTGATTTAAAGTGTCTGTATACCGGGAAGATGGAATACTCACGCTGTGCAGCAATCACACCTGATGGACAATTTGGGATCATTGGTTTACGGAATGGTGTCATTCAAATTCTCAACTTATCTGACTTGCACAATCAAGAGACAGAACAATTGCTCCATCAATCATTGGTGGGGCATTCGGATGTTGTTTCCTCTCTCGCCATAACCCCAGATGGAACCCTCTTAGTATCCGGAAGCTATGATAAATCACTGCGAGTATGGGACATGAATGATGGTGATTGTATTCATGTGATGTCAGGACATTCGAAAGGTATTGGCAAAATTCTGATAACACCCGATGGGAATCGGGTTATTTCACTTGCTTTTGATGGCACAATTCGCGTTTGGGATATGAAAAGCGGGTGCTGTCAACATGTCTTGACGGCTAAAAAACAGTATGTGAATACGATGACACTATCCCCTGATGGTAAGCTGCTGCTTACAGGGGATAATGATGAATTACTCCGGGTCTGGGATATGGAAACCGGAGCATGCCTGCGTTCTTTCTCAGGTCATAAACATGATATAAAAGGCATCGTAGTTACCCAGGATAATTCATTTGCCATTTCTGCTGAACAGGAACAATATGAGGATGTGTATGAACTCCTTATGTGGGGGTTGGAAGGCATTGGGAAGGTCAAAGCCAATTGGGCGCTATCCCTTCCACAATCTTATGTTAAAGTCAAGGGGGCTGCCAGCGAGTCAAATCGGGAAATCGATAGTGCAGAAGCTGCTCTGAAAGACGGGAATTTTAAGGAAGCAGGTAAAGCACTAAAGAAAATGCAAAAAATTTCCGGCTACGAAAGAGATCCACGCTGGTTAGCATTATGGCGTCAGGCCGGCAGTCAGGGTGGAAAGGCCGTGGGCGTTTTGTTCGAAAGAGAAATTTGGCATTTGAAAGGGCATTCAGAACCAATTTGGACGGTTGCCTGTTCTTCGGATGGCAAACTGGCTGCTTCAGCGGGTTATGAAGGAGTAATCCAGGTTTGGGATTTAGAATCAGGTCAGTCCATTCACCAACTTGATCGTCATGGTATGCCAGTTGGTGGGTTAGCATTCACACCAGATAATCAACTGCTGCTCTCTTCAGGTAACGATCACCGCTTACGTTTGTGGGATATCCAAAGCGGGGCTGAACGGCGTGTGTTTGAAGGACATAAGTCCATCTTGTATGGTGTAGACATTTCAAAGGATGGTAAAAGGATCCTTTCAGGGGGCGCAGATCGGGATATATCCCTGTGGGAACTGGAGTCGGGAAAACGTATAAGAACCTTGATCGGTCATGGTAATTGGGTCTACAGCGTTGTCTTTACACCGGATGGTAAATATGCATTATCTGGCGGAGATGATGCAGACCTTTATATCTGGAATTTGGCTTCTGGACAATGTGAAGCAAAACTTCAGGGACACTACCAACGTATCAATTGCGTCGCTGTATCTCCAGATGGAAGCCAGGCTATCACTGCTGGGGATGATGAAAAGCTCCTTTACTGGGATTTACAGAGGAGGCAGCTGATTCGTGAACTTACCGGACATCAGGGTGTGGTGAGAACCACGGTAATAACCCCTGATGGCGACTATGCTTTCTCGTCCGGTGAAGACCATACCCTGCGTGTGTGGGACCTTTCTAACGGGAAATGTATCCGAATAATTGATGCCCATCAGAATATTGTCACCTCAATGGCTTTGGCAGGAGATGGCTGCCATCTGGTCACAGGCAGTGCGGATACGATCGTCAAATTGTGGGCGTTTACCTGGGACTATAAATTTGGCAGGGGATTGTTTGGCAAATGAATTTCAACCCTCTCATCCTGAGCAGATTGTTTGAGGAATTATTTCCACGTTTTTGGAAGTTTTCGCAAGAAAGAGGTTGAGATGACTGAAAAACGCTACTGCATCTTATGTGGGGGTGAGTTCCAATCGGATGATCCTGATGTGGTGTTTTGTCTCAGACATGGCAAGCCAGCACCTCCTCCCCAGGAACAACAAGCAGCACAACCAAAACCCCAAAACAGATCTCAGTTTACCGATACAACAGCATGGAAGCCAGGTGATATCATCCTGGATACCTACGAGGTCAAGGGAATGCTGGGTAAGGGGGGATTTGGTCAGGTATACAGGGTGCATCACAGGGGATGGGATTTAGACCTGGCGGTCAAGCGTGCCCTCAATCTTGATGAATCGAATAAACAAACCTTCATTGATGAAGCAGAAAAGTGGATTGACCTTGGGCTACATCCCCATGTTATTTCCTGTTATTATGTACGTTCGATTAATAACTTCCCACACACTTTTGCTGAGCTGGCAGAGGGAAAAAGTTTGCATGATTGGATTATTGGGAATGGCTTCAATCTTTATGATGGGGACTCGCATCAGGTTCTGCAGAACATCCTTGATATCGCCATCCAATTTGCCTGGGGACTGGCTTATGCCCATGAACAGGGATTGGTGCACCAGGATGTCAAACCACAGAATGCCCTGATGACGTTGGATGGCATCCTGAAAGTGACTGATTTTGGGCTGGCAAAAGCCGGGAAAAAGTCCGCCACTGGAAGTGCTCAGGTGACCATGGGTGGATATACCCCGGCATACTGCTCTCCTGAACAGGCGAACCGTCAAAAGCTATCCCAAAAGACGGATATCTGGTCGTGGGCGGTATCTGTCCTGGAAATGTTCAATGGGAGGATAACCTGGGCAGGAGGACAAATTGCAGATAGTGCTTTGGAAAGCTATCTGAGGCAATCGGGCGATTCGCATATTCCCCGTATGCCGAATGATCTAATACATTTACTCCGAGAATGCTTTCATCGGGAACCTGGCAGGCGTCCTGCTGACATGTTGATCATTGCGAAGCGTTTAATCCAGTTATTTCAAAGGGTAGCTGACCGAACTTATTCCAGGAAATTACCAAAGCAGACAGAAATGCGTTCGGACACCCTGAACAATAAAGCAGTCAGTATGCTCGACCTGGGTCGGGATCGTGATGCAGCAGCAAACTGGGAGTCCTCTATCAAAAATGATCCCCATCATTTAGAGACTGTCTTTAATTATGGCTACTGGTTGTGGCAGGATGGGAAGCAAACCGATCAAACTTATTTAGAACAAATCAATAAGGTTCGAGCGCTGCATCCAGAGCACGAAAATATAGATTGGCTCTCTGGTCTTGTTCATGCAGAAATCGGACACCTTGAAAAAGCGATCCCCTATTTCAAGAAAGACGGGAAAAAGAATAATTGGCAGGTTGAGATGCTCCTGGCAGCTTGTCATGAACTTATGGGAAATCAAAATGACACCAGAAAAGTTCTCATGGAACTCCAGGCTGATCACCAATCTTCGATCTCCCACAGGTTTGGTTTGGAAAACCTCAATGCTGTCCGTTCATACTTCACAGAACATCCACTGCCGTGGCGACGATGCGATCTGACTCTTGGAGGAAAAGCCTATAGAAATGAATATGGTTTGTTCTCCATAACCCCTGATGGACGTTTTGCTTTGGTTGGCGCAGCATCTGCACCGATTTTGTTTGACATGGTGGAAAAACGACAAATAACCATTTTGAAAAAGCGATACAGCCTTATGACAAGCATTGTAGGGCTGGGATTAAGCTGGGATGGAAGCCGTGCAGCGACGCTTGTCAATGACAAGACGATCCTCCTGTGGGATGCTTTTGAAGGGAAGGTGGTTAAGAGAATCAAGGGCTTGCCTGAATATCCTGGTCAGAATGCATTTTCGAAGGATTTAAAATACCTGGTTTACCTCGATGCGCTTCATCAATTATGTTTATGGGATATTGAGAAGGAAGATTGCATTATGAAGCTGCAGATCCCGGTGGCGCTTCCTGAACGGGGGTATATGATGACCCGTCTGCTTGCGATGGATGCTGAAGCCAGGTTCTGTTTGTTGATCATGCGTGATGAAATGTTCGGGATTGAATTACCGCAGGGGCACCTGCTGTTCCGGCAGAAGCTCCCCAAAAATTTTGTGCGACATGTAGTATTAACGCCTGATGGCAGCCATGCAATGTTGGGAGGGGATAAGGGTGAAATCTGGCTCTGGGATGTTCAGAAGATGAGTCACCAGGTGTTGGAAGGTATTGAACATCATATTTCCTGTCTTGCCATCACACCAGATGCACATTATGGCGTCTCATGCAGCAGGGGAGAGTATCTGACCAAAGATAATACACTCCGATTATGGGATTTGCGAAAAAATCGATGCATTTGGACTTCACCGCAACAGAATGAGGATATTTATGCCATCGCAATCTCTGGGGACGCAAAATACGTTTACAGCTATAGTGATTATGGTCCGCTGCGGCGTTATATTGTTGATGCGGGATTAGAGAGGAATGCACGTGCATACAGCCCGTTGCCGCATGTCTTTGCAATACCCCTGAGCGGCACCCAGGCTGTTGAAATTCTGGAACAGAGCCGAACGCTGAAGAAAAAGGTTGAAGAATTTGAGATGAGGGGACGTTGGCATGAGGCTTACCAGTTACTGCGGCAGATCCAGCAGGATAGTTTGAACCCCTGGGATGAAACTACATTGGAAGGGTTGCATCGCGTGGGGAAGCATGGAAAACGTTCTGGTTTGCACGCAGCAGCACTAAATCAACAGCTCAAAGGGCACACCGGGAGGGTTTTTTGCCTGGCAAATAGAACAGGAAACCAGGAAGTGCTTTCAGGCGGGGATGATTATCAGTTACGACGGTGGGATCTGGGGAGCGGTGAATGCATTTCAGTGATTGATTGTAATAAAACAAGCATCAAATCTATCGCGATCGATCCAATGGGGCGTTATGCCTTATTTGGTGGGGGAGGTATGAACATTTATGGTGATTTCCTGATCCGTGTTCTGGATTTGGAAAGAAATCGCATCATATCGAAGGTGAATTTAACTCAGCGAATGACTCATGACCTCGCATTTGGGCTGGACGCAAGGATTGCGGCTGTTGTGAGTGACCGTTTCCTGTTTGTGTTCCAACCACTTGAAGGCAGTGTGTATCACCGTTTGAAAGGGCATGTCATTCGTATTGGGGGAAAGCGGGACAGTGCGGGCACACCGATATGTACGGCATTCTTTCCCGATGGACGTCATGTATTAAGTGGCGGTGATGACCAAACTATCTGCATGTGGGACCTTAAGAGTGGTAAACGCATCAGACGTTTTCAAGCGCCAAGAGGTCATGTCGACAAGGTGATGGTTATGCCAGGAGGGGAGAAGATCCTCAGTGCTCACAGTGATCATTTTCTGCGAGTGTGGCACATTGATGAAGAAAAGCCAATCCTGGAAGTTGACACAGGCGGACGCGTGGAAGGATTTACCCTGACGAAAGATGGACGGTTTGTTTTTTCTTGCGGTGAAGATAATTCAATCAAGTTGTGGGATTTGAAAACGAAAGAAAGCTGTCTTACGCTTGAAGGGCATTCCAATCTGGTTTCAGATCTCGCACTCGTCATGGATGAATGTTGTTTGATCTCCGGGAGTTGGGATGGGACTTTGGGTGTTTGGTTTTTGGATTGGGAATTCGAATTTTAACAAACAGTTTTTATATTGATATGTATACATCCAATGAATAACACTCGACACAAATTAATGGAGAACAGCTCCCTGAAATCTCTGTCAATAAACTTGACAAACGGATTGATTAAGCGTTACACTAAAATTGAACAGATCACCATATACAAAGGAGGTCCTAAATGATGATCTTATCTGCGATTGTGTTTTCTGGTATTTCCGTATTGATCTGGTTTCTTATTACGAGGTTTGTAAGTTTAGGTGGGCTGAAAGCATTTTTGATCTTCCTGGCTGTTGGCCCCTTATACTTCCTTGCCATGTGGCTGTATGGTGCTGCACAGGAGAAATCCTACCGCTCAGATTGGACACTGCCTGTCGGGAGGGTCCTGGGGATAGCCGGTGTTTCGGTGTTTGCGATCCTGTCCATCTCTCCTTTCTTTGAAGCCTGGCGAGGGGTGACCGGTTTCTGGCCTCACTTACTGCTGGTGTTCTTTGGATTGTGGGTCATTACACTGTTGATCTATGCGTTGATATTTTTGATAGGTCTATTTACAGATTAAGTTCAATAGCATCATTTTATCGCTTATAGACTTTAAAAGTCATCAATCATTGACCAAGATATTTGTCATTTAATTCAGGCAGTATTCCGATAGTTTTTACTTAACGTTGATATAATGAGGATTAGCCATATCTTATATGGTAACAAGTTTCAGTCAATGAGGAGCGAAGCATGCCAAGTGTAGTCACTTTAGATGTTACAGAGGGACCGGTCGCAGGAGAAAAATTCACTTTTAAAGAACATGATACGCTGATTGCCGGAAGAAATCATTCCTGTAAGATCCTTATTCCTGGCTCTGATCGGACTGTTTCGAGATCACAATTCATCATGGAAGTCACTCCGCCAGTCGTGATCATCCGGGACCTTGGAAGCAAGAATGGTACATATATTAATGGTGAAAAATACGGGGGGCGAAAGAAAGACGAAACCCCTGATGAAGGGGCAAAGCGGAAATACCCTCAGGTGGAGTTGAAAGACGGTGATGAAATCCGCATTGGAAAGACGCACATGGTTGTCTCCATTGAAATTCCAGTTATCTGTTTCGTCTGTGGAGAAGAAATCCCTAGTAATAAATTAGATGATGTTTTAATGCTCACCGGAAGTTATATATGTAAGCAATGTCAGGAAAAACAGGAGCAAACTGATGATTCTGTTGTGCCAAAGCCAATAATTAAATGCCTGAATTGTGGAAAAGATGTGACAGAAGAGGCTGGACCGCATGTAACCGGCGGTTATCTCTGCCTGGATTGCAGGAAGCTTGCTCATGAGCAGGTTGTTGATCCGATGGAAATGCTCCAGGCGATGATGAAGGAAGCAAAACTGCAAAAACCGCAGGACCTGAAAATACCTGATTATGAACTGATCAAGAAATTAGGTCAGGGGGGAATGGGCGCAGTTTATCTGGTCAAAAACAAGAAAACTGGCAAGAAATCAGCATTGAAAATCATGCTGCCCCGCGCAGAGATTCTGGTCAAAAACAGGATCAAATTCAACAGGGAAGTCGTAACGATGAAATCCATCCGGCATCCCAACATCGTCGAATTCTATCAGGATGGTGCAGTAGGTGATATTTATTACTTCTTAATGGAGTTCTGTGAAGGCGGCAGCACAGATGGCTTTGCCAATTCTCAAGGTGGTCGTCTTGATCTGCCCACTGCTGGACGGGTCATGCTGGATGCGCTGAATGGATTAGCTTATGCGCACGAGTTGGGATATGTGCATCGTGACCTAAAACCTCAAAATATTCTTCTAACATCTAGAGACAGGAATGGTGTAGCGAAAATTGCGGATATGGGATTAGCAAAGGACTATACACAGGCCGGTTACAGCGGGATCACAGGTAAAGAATATGCCGGCACGATTCCATTCATGCCCCGAGAACAGGTCAGCGATTTCAGGTTCTGTGAGCCTGTCAGCGATGTGTGGGCGATGGGCGCGACAATGTACAATCTTCTCACAAAGCGGTATCCCAGGTTGTTCACCAAGGGCGCGGACCACCTTTCATGCATTCTGAACAACCCCACCATTCCTATTGAAAGAGTGCTACCCTCGATCCCGCCTGGTGTTGCGAAAGTCATCACGAAGTCATTGGAAGATGATATTGATAAACGTTATCAAAACGCCGGTGAATTTCGGCAAGCGCTGGAACAGGTACTCTAGTATTACGATTGGATTATCACGGCGAATTTACTGATTAGTACTAGGCGTGTCATTTTTGCTTGCCGGTGGGTCAAGCAGGATGAATTCGTGAATATCCTCCCCTGACCGAAGATGCACCACCCGGGCATTCAGTGGAACAACTTCTTCTTCATCAGTATATGACCAATTACCTTGATCATCGCTGATCATTGTTTCTGCTGTGTGTTGATCGATATCGAAGTACCGCCAGCATCGCCGATGATCTCGAGATATGAAATCCACACCAAAATAGGTACCTCGAACCAGTTCGATCACATCTGATATCGTTTGTGCTTCTTTGCAGGCTTGTTTTACCCGCTGACGCATATGGATCTCCCCTGCAGAAAGACCGATCAAATCGTACAGCTGTTCCCAACCAGGTTTCTCACCTAAATCCTGATTTATGACCAGATTTTTACGAATGTTCTGAAAGATTTTGGATAATTGTATGCCGATTGGATCTAATTGATTGAACAGGTCCACACCCTCCCGCATGAGCAGAAGCTTTTTGTCAAAACTGTCGGTGATGATTATCAGCTTCGCTTCCCAATGCACGGCAAGAAATTCAATCAGCGTATTTTCATCATCCAAATATTCTGGGTGTGTGTAACGCCCAGTTTCATTATAAACATAGCCGATGAAATTCATGTCATGTATTTTTGAGTTTTCCCTGCAAGCAGGCGTTTCAGGGTGTGGTTGTTGGTGTTGCAGTAGGCGTGGGCTGAGGTGCTCGATTTGGGTCTAACACTTCGATGGTCACCTCGATGGTGTTCGGCAAAATGGCATCAACACTGACAAATTCGTCATCAAGGATAACTTCTGGTGCTAGCTGATAGGTGCCCACCCCTCGATCAGTAAGATCTATGATGACGGATAAAGTTGATGGACTTAATGTTTCAAGCATACTCAATGGGCCCGACAGGAAAACATCCACATATTCCGGTGAAATGAAAGCCTCCAGATCAGCTGTCAAACCCTGTGCATGGACTGGAATGTCGCTGAAGCTGATACTGCTTTGAATGGGTTCAATGCCAATTTGAACGGTGACATTCTGGCTGTCAACCGCATTGATCCCTTCTGGCAGGTTCAAGGGGACACGGATGTCCATGTTTTCATTTGCACCATTCAGGTTGATGGGCGTGGTCTCAACAAAGCCAGGGACGCTGTCTACCAGGTCCGGATCTGATGAATAAATGGTGACAGTTGGGGGCATGGAGAAGATGTTCGTTAGACGGAACCCAGCAGCGATTTGGCCACTGGTGACGATTTTTACCACAACTGTTCGATAGCCGCCACGTTGAGTGACTGGGATGAATACCTGGATGCTGTCAGGGTTGAGCATGATCCCATCAAGAGCTGTTCCATCAGAGTCGAGTGCTTCTATATCGATTGTTCGTTGAACATTCTCGGATACATCCACGATGCTTACCTGGCCAACGACCTGATCAATGGTCTCAACCAGTGACTCAGGGCCAGTAATGATGATATCTTCAACGCTTAATTCAGGGTCCTGTACCTCAAAACCAATTGCAGGGTTGCCAACCAGTTTTAGCTGGATTGGAAATGTCTTCGAGATAAGCGTTTCTAATTTTACAAACACGGTTGCGGGATTCATCAGAACGACCTCAGCAGGAGCCAAACCAAAATTCACCTGCGGGGTGAGTGTATGCACACCGGCATCGAGGCCGGAAAGGTCAAGTGAAACATTGATTAAATTCGGTTCATTCTCAAGTTGATCAAGGATGGATGAAGGAGCACGGACAGACATTGAGATATTCTGAAAGATGTCGTTGACGATCATCAGGTTTGGGTCCAATCCGATACTTTCCATCTCAAGCGTTTCAGGATAGGCACGTGTTTGTGTGGGATCAGATTGGTTCACTGCAAATATCCAAACTGCAACAGCAAACACCAACGCAGTTAGCAGCGATGGCAAATGCTTGAAAAGATTGCGAAAGTTTTTCATGATTCCCCCTCATCTATCTCGTCAGTTTCTTTGGGCGTGAAAAAACGCTTCAATCTTGACAGCAATGATCTCCCGGATGGAAGTTCTACGGGCTGGAAGAAGGCATGCAGCGCGTTACGAAAACGCTCCATGTTCAACCGGCGGATGAGCTTTCCATCTTGAGCAATTGAAATGCTCCCTGTTTCTTCTGAAACCACAACGGCGATGGCATCACTGACTTCTGAAATACCCATGGCTGCACGGTGGCGCAATCCCATTGTTCGATATTGTGCGCTGTTCAAGACACCACTGGATGAAAGCGGCATCACACATGATGCTGCGACCACCCGGTTGTCCACAATGATGACCGCGCCATCATGTAAAGGTGTGTTGGGATAAAAAATCTGCAGCAGCAGTTCTGGCGTGACCTCTGCTTGCATTGGTACGCCTGATTGAACATATTCACCAAGTCCCTGAATTCTCTGGATCACGATCAAAGCACCATGATGGCGTTCAGAAAGCCGACTGCAAGCCTGGATAACGGCATCAAGTGTTTCTTTAATTTCTTCCCTGAAAACACTTCCTGACCTTGAGAAAAAGTTGACGTTTCCCGCTCTGCCCACCCTTTCAAGAGCACGGCGGATTTCAGGGGCAAAAATAACCGGGATTGCGAATAATAGAGCAGGCAAGACAGTATTGATCAGCCATGAAAATGCAGGCAGATCCACAAGGCTGGTGACCAGAACCAACAGGACAATGAAATATATCACGCCCCTGAGCAGGACCAGTGCCTCAGTATCCCTTAATAAAATCAGAATCGCATAAAAGATCGCTGTTACCAGGATGATGTCAAGGACATCCATCCAACCGAATCTTTGAAATAAGAAAATGATGTCATCTATCAGGTTTGTCATAGGTCTTCATTCGATTTCACAGTATTAACATGCTTCCTTTCGAACTGGTTAGTCAACTTCTTAAACCAAACGTGAGGTCCCGGGTCTGACTTGATCTTGTCAGCAGCTTGCTGCCAGGCTGGATACTCAATCTGAGCTTCTTTGCATGTTTCGAAGCCTGTTGTTGAGGGATCGAAGCCGAATATTTGGGCTTGAACATTTGGCAGGAGTAAGACCTCACATTGCCTCTTTCTTGCATCCATTTCGAAAGCCATCATGGGGATCATTGGTGTGGCTTCAATTACCGATGCTGGAATGATTTCCTTGAATGTCCCCGTGAAATTCCAGTTTTCCCAATTGATGAGTGCACTCAGCTGGTTTTCTTTGCATAGGGGTAAGACCATGCGTGTCCCCAGGTGCTCAAAAAGTCTTGAAGGTTCTTCACCTGCAAAATTCTGTAAAAATGCTTCAAGCTGTTCGGGGGAAAACGCTCTAGGGGAATTAATCGTCCAATCTGTGAAATTATTAATGTTCCGAGGTGCAGGTGCTAACGCTACTTGAATTGTATCATTAAGTGCCTGTTGAACCTGCTGCCAGGAGGAAGAAAAACTTCCTTCTGTATTGATAACGACATTTGCCCGGTTTAGTTTCTCGGATTGGGGGGGCTGTGCTTCAATCCTTAGTCTGGCTTCAGCTTCAGGCATATTTCGGGATTGAATGAGACGGCGCAATTGATGATCATTGGAAGCATGACTGACCCAGATCACATCACACAGATCATCCAGGCCAGATTCAAATAGTTTTATCGCTTCAATCACGACAACCGGATATTGAGACTGTTGGATTCGTTTTTTTATGGACTCAGTGACATGGGGATGGATCAATTCTTCAAGAAGTGCTAATGATTTCAGGGTTGGTAAAGACGATTTGCCCTAATTTCGTCCGAGAAATCGCGCCTTCTTCATCCAGGATTGCCTCTCCAAAGGCTTTACCAACTGATTGAAATGCAGGTCCTTGAGGATAGATCATCCGGTGGGCCAAAACGTCTGCGTCAACCCCCAAACTTCCGGAATTTTCCAGCATCCGGCGAATAACACTTTTACCAGTAGCGATATTTCCGGTAATACCAATAATCAAAGCATCATTTTTCATAACAACATGTTCCAAATTGAAGTATACCTCATACCATTATTGCCTCTCCTTCCCGGTGCTATAATTTGAGATATGATTCTCGAAAGGCTTTCGCAAGCAGCTAAAGAAAAATGCTACCTGGACCCTGCTGAACCAATCCTGGTGGGGGTTTCTGGCGGTGCAGACAGTGTCGCTCTAATGATTGGGTTGAACACATTGGGCTATGACCTGATTGTGGGGCACCTGGATCATGGTTTGCGGGATGAATCTTCCCAGGATGCTGAATTTGTAAAAACATTAGCCAACCGGTATCAACTTCCATTATTCTATGAACAAGTGAATGTGGGGGAGTTTGCCAGGTTAAACAGCATGTCTATAGAAGAAGCTGCCCGGCAGGTGCGCTATGAATTCCTGTTCAAGCAAGCAAGGGAAAACAATGTCCAGGCTGTTGCCGTTGCCCACCAGGCTGATGATCAAGTTGAGACCGTCCTGATGCATTTCTTGCGGGGTGCAGCTCTGTCCGGGCTTTCCGGGATGGCGTTTCGCAAGGTTCTTCCGTTATGGGATGATTCTATTCCACTGGTCCGTCCACTTCTTGGTGTTTGGCGGGATATGATCGATGCTTATCTGGCAGAGATTAAAGTAACACCTCGAGTGGATCGAAGCAATCAGGATACAACTTATTTTCGAAACAGGTTAAGGCATGAATTGATCCCTGACCTGGAGACCTATAATCCATCAATTCGTGAAGCCATTATACGCATGTGCAGGGTGCTGGAAGAAGAAGATCAGTTTCTTAAGGAATTAACAGAGGAAGCCTGGCAGAGATCAATTGCATACACCAGATCAGACTATGTTGAGTTTTATCATTCGAGATTTATTCAGTTAAAATAAAAGCTTGCAGCGCAGAGCGCTGCGACGGGCTATCTCGCTTCTGCATCCTGATCTCCGCGATGTGGGCTTTCATGTAGTAGAAAAAGCGCTGGCGTTCGCGAATGGACCTGCAAAATCTGGTCAAATTGACCTGGTTTCACGTTTGAATTTAGCCATCCTGGAGGACTTCCTGATCATTAAAACATGGGATGCTGAATTACCTGATCTGGAAAAACCCCTCCTACACACAGCAACTCAAACGGGAGAATTGGATGTTGACCAATCGGTCCAACTGAGACATGGATGGCAGTTATTTGCTGAGATCATACATCCAGCCAAAGATATTGAGATCAATAAGCAAGTGAAAGAAATAAAAACGAATGAAGCCTGGCTGGATCTGGATAGAATCAGCGTCCCATTAATCGTTCGAGGGCGGCAAATAGGAGATCGTTTTCAGCCGCTTGGGATGTCAGGCCAATCCCAGAAACTGCAGGATCATTTTACCAATGAAAAAGTGCCTGCACACATTCGGGATATTTGGCCGCTGGTTTGTTCAGGAGATGATATTGCCTGGGTATGCGGTCGGAGACCTTCGGAAGCTTTCAAGGTAACTAATAATACCCGCAGGATTATGAAAATTAAAATCGGTTAAAAGGGAAAAATAACCAACATTGGGTGCAAAATTATTATTGATTATTTTATGAGGGGTTTACGTTAATTTGAAGGTGTTTCCTCAAGCAGCTTATAACCTTGCTGGAGGGCAAGTGACCGCAATTTCCGCTGAACCTCCCGGAATTGGATTTTGGATATCCCGAGTTTTTGACGAATTTTCTCACTTTCACAACCATTGACCATATCCAGCAAAACACTTGTCCATCTGCACATGTCAAAGGAAATCCGATTTTCGAATTTTGCTGCTTCAGTGATGTCCTGTAAAATATATTCCATTCGACGAGCTGTCCATGGGAATAACCGCTCCTCTGGCTCGTATTGTGCAGCATATTCATTGAACGCTTCAACCCATTCTTTTGATAGGGGGATCTTGCGTTCTTTGTACCGGTAGCGGGGATTCGTATACCGGATAAAAACGTAGGCGTTTTCAGGGTCATCCACAGATAGGTGATTAAGCCCGATGCTCTGACACTCACCTTTCTTTATCCCTGTTCCCAATAAAAGCTTCAGCAGGGTATAGGGGCGCGCATCCGGCGGTTGTGCGGAGCGGAATGTGTTTGCTGTTTCCAATGCATCCGCCACTTCTGATTGGGTCATCACTTTAGGAAGTGGGCTGGTCACAGATCGCTGGACGAGGTTTTCGGCAGGATCAATTAACAGCACACCGCCTTTTTGAAGCCAGCGAAAGAAACTTTTTACGGATGTGATCCGTCTTGACAGGCTCTTGGGACTGCATGGAACACCGCGTTCATTTTCAAGCCAATCGGAGAACTTTTCAAGGTCCTGGAGCTCGATCTCACCGAGAGCGGCATCGGAAGGTAAATAAGTATCCAGCAGGTTCAGATCGGCAATGAAGGCTTTGATCGTATACGGTGACTTTCCCTGATCCTGAAGGTAGATTTTCCAGGCCTGGATTGTGGGCTGCAGCAGGGTGTGCATTGATATATGTGCGGGAGTCAAAATACTATCCGTTGATTGGTCGGTCATATGCTCTCTCAGTTCTTTCGTGTAGTCAGTGCTATCTATAGTGTAAATTATTCTGGTGGGCTTGTCAAATCCCACTATTCAAGCGATAAGGCTTCAATCATCAGTTCCCGGATGCCATCAATATCCGGTACAAGAACCTGTGCACCCTGCCATGTCATCCAGTCATAGGCGAGATCGTATCCAACAACATAATTACGGATATCGCGTGTTTCGTTAATCTTGGTGGCCAACGGGAGGAGGGGGATCACATCGCCTAACTTGATGTTTGTGTCCACATAGGTGGTGTAGGCATCGTAGAGATCTGAACTCTTAAAATCACGTCGAGCCTCATCAAGCGGTCAAATATGCCTTCGATGACCTCCTGTGCTCTTCGTGCCCTATCAATATCATTTGTTGAGTAGCGAGACCGTGCATACCAGAGAGCATAATCCCCATTCATGTGAATCAACCCGGGACCAGCACTGCAGACGCCATTTGGGTTAACAGAGCGATCACATGTATCAGTCAGGTTCTGTGCCGTTTGCACATCAATGCCGCCCAGGTTGTTGATCACAGTTGTGAACCCTGAAAAATCAACCAGGATGTATTTATCTGGCCTGATGCCAAAATTGAGTTCCATTGTATCTGCAAGCAGATCAAAACCGCCATATGGGAAGGCGACATTGATTCGATTCTCTCCCATACCAGGAATGCTAACATACAGGTCTCTAGGGAAGGAAACTGCACTCACGTACCCATCTCTGGGATTTAACGATACCCATACGATGATATCCGTTCGGAATCCACCTTCATATGGCCTGATATCCGAGCCTAATAACATGATATTCACCTGACCCTTTGGTTTGGTCAGGGTCTTAAGGGTCGAAGTTGGGAGAATCTCAGGTGTGATCTCAGGATCTGGTGTTGTAAGAGGTGTATTGTCAGGATTTGTATAAATGCTGGCAGCGCTTCCACCTGGTTGAAAGGGGGTTGGCGTTGGGGTCGCATTAAGGACTTGTTGTGTTTGCAGGGCATAAGCCTGAGCTGCACTCAGGTTATCGCCTGACAGCAATCCTTGTGTGAAAATAAAACCTAAAAGGCAAATAAGGGCCAATAATACCACCACAGAAAACACTTCGTAGATCTTCGGTCGACGGCGTTTCTGGTTTGTCTGTTTGCTTAGTTGTCTTCTACTCATGATGTTCATCCATTTATTTCTTCACTAAGTTGTTTCCATTATAGCTCATGCTATTGAGAATTAATCCATGACACGAACAGGAACCTGCACACGGAAGGTCGTAAAATCGTATTTCTTGCTCTTCAGCCAGATCTTGCCCTGAAGAAGACGGATCGCCCGTATTGCATCCCGAATGGCGTGGATGCTCCCAATGCCTGGCGTTTTTTCAGGATCAGCGCTGAACAAAGCTTGTTGTTCGATTGGAGAAAGACCTTCCCCGAAGTCTGTGATTTCCAGTATCAGCATACCTGTTTCAAGGGAAAGTTTAATCTTCAAGTTGATCTTACTGCCTGATTCTGATGCTTTAATCGCATTTTCCAGCAACCCAATCAGGGCGGTATGCAGTAGTACCGGATCTGTTCTGACCATCTGACGGCCATCCGGGTTGATGATCTCGAAATTTAGATACCTTTGCTGGATTTGATGCGCTGTGTGTTGTTTTAAATTGGCCGAGATAGCGTCCAGGCTGACGATTTTGGTTTCCATCGACAATCGGATTGGACCGGTTTGTTCGATTTTTATTTCGAGTTCCTGTATCCTGGCATTGGCATTTATCAATTCCTTTTCAAGGCGGACCCTTTCCGATGATAATTGAGCAATTTTTTCTTGCAGTTTTTCATTTCTGGATACATCGTGATCATATTCAGCTTTCTGGGCAATGAGTGCATTGATCTGTTTTTGTAGCTGCTCAATCTGTCGGACGGTGGCTAATTTCTCTATCTGAATTCTAGCTTTTAGTTGTTTAATCGCTGACTCCTGGCTATTGATTTCAGTTTGTTTTTCAATAAGCACCTGGGTCAGGGCATTCTTCTCATTCTGAAGATGATCCAGATCCATTCTGGACAGGTCTAATTCTGCACATATTTTTTCCTTTGCGGTTTGGGAAAACATAACCTTACTTAAGGTTTTTTTGACTTTGTTAAGAAGCTCAAGTGTGTTTTCATCCCACTGTTTATTGGTGTAGGGTGAGAGAATGATAACGCCTCCATCGGAGGATTTATCATTCAATGAAATCGGGTATGCAAGCAGGTTGCCTATTGTTTGATATCTCAAAAGAGCCGCAAATGTTTGCGCATCTACTGTGTTCATATTTTTATAAGATAGCATCAAGCTTTTGTTTTCTTGCCAGTATTCCACGAATTGAGGTAATTCCTCCTTCTTCAATGTTTTTACCTGTAAGTAGCACTCACGAATTAAGTCATATCCAGCAAGAAGCTGGATATCCTCATTATCCGCATTGAATTTCGCCAGGTAACAAATATCTGAGATGACACTCATACTGATGGCACGAGCAACAGCTTTAGACTTGGATTCTGCTGTTTCCTGCAGAGATATCTTCAGTAATTCCTCAACCAAAGCTGGCTTTGTGTCAACCAGCGGAAGGCTTTCACCTGACCTTATTTGTCCTATACCCTGTTTTCTCTCAAACCTGCGAATAAGAAACATAGTCCAGGGCAGGCTCAACATTTGAAAAAACCGTACAGCTCCGAATTTAAATAAGTATGCATCCTGTAATGTAACCTGGAAGGCAAAACCCACTGCAAGTACAACCAGAATGATGACTGCTACGGCCCATTGTTTTGGTCTTGATTTGATCACGCGAACCAACCCAACCATGATGAGGATCAGGGACAGTACACACCAGAGGGAGATTAATCCTAAAGTTTTATATAAATTAGCTTCCGGAAGGAATATTATCCACAAAACTGACACAACTGCTGCCAGGATCAATCCATTCGTCAGGAAAAGACTTACGCCATTGAAAATGAATTTATCTTCATCGTCCAGGACGGTCCAAGTTAGCCAAATGATCATTAAGGTAATGGCAAGTGATTCGGTGATGATGAATACGATTGAGGTCTTTGTCAGGCTATTAGGAGAAAATAAACTGCTGATCAAAACGATTATTTGGAGGAAGAAGATGATTTCAGATCCAGTCATGACATGGTGAAGGACTGGTCTGTTCTCAACCCGATTTCGGATGATCAATGCATACACAAGGATCAGACACATAGGCAGACTAACGACCAGAAAATACACCAGGTCGCCGGGTGATTGCGTTAGAAGATCAAATACGTGTGTAATATCAATTCCCATGAGTGTTCTATCCACTGATATGGATATATTTCTGTGAGAATTAATGCAAGTTATATTCCAGAACGAATTCGATGAAGGAGGAACGGTTGTTTTTATTGATGCAGTCATTTAGGGATTAATTTCTACTACCACACCATCATTTGCCCAGTCGAAAAGGCTCTCTGCAGCCTTAAGATCAAGGATGATACAGCCATACGATGCTGGTGTCCCTAGAGTGCTTGCCCATAATCGATGGCCGTTTGAGAGAAGAGGAAGACTGTGAATCCCATTCATGAAACCGGGCCAGGCTTCATATATACCCATGAAATGAGGCATATACAGATCCCAATTTGATGCATAAGCGTTGATCTCATGAGTCTGGATTTGGAAGACGCCTGTCATTGTAGGTGAATCAACAACACCAGTGCTTACAGGATAGGTAGTAATGACTTTCCCATTCTCGAAAACCTGCATCTGCTGATCGCTGATATCGACAATGATTCTTTTTTCAGGGACAACTGGAAGAGGCATGAGGATGTTCTTAGAAGGAATCTTCAGATTCATACCAGTTTGAAGGTTGCTGATCGTCAATCCCGGATTCGCTTCGATGATATACCACATTGGGATACCAACTCTTGAAGAAATGGATATTAAATTTTCTCCAGGCGAAACCAAATAGGAGGTTGGAGAATGGTGCACAGTCGTATGAATTTCCTGTCCTTCCTGCCAAGTAGCAATCAAGTCTTCCCAGTCTGGCAGGTCAGCAAAGAAATGCCCATCTCCCAGATTTGTTTCCCAGGACTTAATGATAGGCTCAATGTTTTCTCGAGTTCAGGGATAACTGCACCTGGTAGGTTTCAGGATCAACTATCACCCAGGTGTTTTTTAACTCATCAATAACTGACCAATGATATGTTTCATCTGTGATCGGATCGTAAGCAGATAGCGAAAGCTCTTGAGTAGTCACAGTTTCAATATCGCTCATGACAGGCATTAAATCATAGAGCTGCGGTGAAATTGGTGTCATCTGAAGTATTGCCGATTGAGAAATTAGATTCGTTATCGAATTTTCACTCAGGTTAAGAAGTGTCTCTTCGATATCCAGCATCTGACCTTCCACACCTGGGATAACCGACCATGAACCATCACGGAATATAAGCCGGGCATCCTGTGCTGGAATTGTCAGATCTTCGATCAGGGTTTTTAAGGTCTCTCTTGCTGCATGTTCATCAAAATAGAGTTCAGGCATGATTAAATGTGATTCTCCTTTTATCGCTGCTTGTAAGTCTAAAAGGGGTGTTGAAGTTCTTCCGATGTTGAATGCTGCTTTGCCTGTGGCTGCTGGATCTATCCAGTATCCAAGCTCCCTGGTTGAAAATTCGTATCTATTCTCTGCATTGGAGGAAGATACTAATGAAATAGTGCGGTCCTGATTCCAAATCTCATCGATCACTTCTATTGTCTCTTCCAGGCTTTTCCATCCCACATTCTGTTCATATATCACCACGCCTGGTAGATTCCAACCCTGGACCTGGAAGATAATGACAGCTGTACAAACCAAAAATAAAGGAGAGATGATCACAAGTGAAACCAATATCATGCCTAACGTTGCTCGATGGTTTCGAGTGTGGATTCTCTGTTCCTGCTTTGGAAATTGACCAACCAATGTCCTGTATCCTTTCATCAGGTTTCCTTCCTGGTGGAAAAAGCATTCTTTAGACGCATATAATTTCAGGAATGTTCCGCAAAAATGGATTGATTTGGTATAAGGACTCGGCTTACTTTCCAGGATTATTTGATATATGATCGTTCTTGATATAATTAGTCAGATCAGGGATACTGTTCAGAATATCACCAGGTTCTCGTCCTGAAAGGATAAAGGATTGGTCAATGTTGTTTAGATTGTGTTTATGGTATTTTGGCATTGTTTTTCTGGGTTGGAGCACTTTCCCCATTTCATACCGCCTCTTTACAAAATTACCTGACCGTGGTTTTACCGTCAGCCGCATTCTTGGATTGCTTCTTTGGGGCTTTGGGTTCTGGTTGTTCAGTTCATTAGGCGTTCTTCAAAACACACAGGGAAGCATACTGTTTGTCCTTCTACTCCTGCTGGTTATCAGTGTCTGGGCAGGTTGGAAAATCAAGCTGGAGCTGTTCGATTGGATCAAGTCACATGTTCAACTGATCCTGATCACTGAGATGGTCTTTACATTGTCTTTCTGTTTTCTGACGCTTGTCCGAGCTTTCGATCCTTCAGCAACCGGGACAGAAAAACCGATGGAGTTGGCGTTTATCAATGCGATCCTAAAATCGGATAGATTCCCTGCTAACGACCCATGGCTATCCGGTTATGCCATTTCTTATTACCATTTTGGATACATCCTGACAGCCATGCTGGCAAAGGTGACATTCACATCTGGAGGAGTCGCCTTTAACCTGATGTTGATCTCTGTCTTTGCCATGAGTGCAGTGGGATCATATGGGGTTCTGTATAACTTGTTGGCATCCTATCGAAACCAAATTCGCCAATCGCTCAATTATTTGTCCTGGGCTTTATTGGGACCCCTGTTTCTGCTTTTCGTCAGCAATCTGGAAGGCGTTCTTGAAGTTCTGCACCAGGCGGGTGTTGGATGGGATTTGGAAGCAGGTTCTACTCGTTTTTGGCAGTGGGTGAATATAGAAAGTTTAACTCGTCCCCCATCACAACCATTGTCATTGATCCCGCAAAGATTCTGGTGGTGGTGGCAATCCTCAAGGGTGATCCAGGATATCGATCTATTGGGGAATATCAGCAGTCTATCGCCGATTGATGAATTTCCAGCTTTTTCTTTTGTATTGGGAGATTTACACCCCCATGTGCTGGTTATGCCTTTTGTCATGCTCCTGGTTGGGCTTTCGCTGAATGTGTTTTGGGGTGGTCTAAAAAACGAGGAGAGATTATTCGGTGTTAAATTGCCATTTCGCCTGGATGTTTTCCTCGTCCTGGCTATCACCCTTGGGGGGATCGGATTTCTGAATACGTGGGATTTACCTGTATATTTTGTGTTGGTTGTATGCGCATATGTCTTTGAACGGGTTATTGATGAAGGGTGGCACTGGGATCGCCTGTTTGAGCTGTTGTGGTTTGCAATCCCCCTGGGGATCGTCTCAATAATCTTATATGCTCCGTTTTTTATTGGATTACAATCACAGGCTGGCGGTATTCTTCCGAACGTCATATATCCAACCCGAGGGTTGTATCTATGGCTGATGTTTGGTGCGTTGTTCGTTCCGATTATTCTATTTTATATTCACTTGTTGAGGAAGCGTTCTCAAGGGGAGTGGAAAATCGGCTTTCTGGCAGTTGTGCTATTGGTAGTCCTCCTGTTGTTGATGTCGCTTGGATTAGCATATCGTCTTAGTGAGACACAAATTGGCCAGCAGGTGATCTCCTCTCAGGGGGGAACTACCTTCTGGCGTTTATTGCCTTCCGCATTGAGCCATCGGTTGCGTTATGGAATCAGCTTACTGACACTGACAGCATTACTTGGTTTGGGTTTATCCTATTTGCTTGGGATGACAAAACAAAGGGATAATCAATCGAATACAAAAAAGGTTTTCCCATTTGTTCTCCTGATGATCGTCCTGGGAGGGGTGATGGTCCTTGCACCAGAATTCGTGTATCTACAGGATAATTTTGGTGCAAGAATGAACACGATCTTTAAATTCTATTATCAGGCATGGATGTTGTGGTCTCTGGCAGGGGCATTCACAGCAGTAGTTGTATTCAAAAAAAGTGGTTGGGTTGCAAAAACGATCCTGGTTGCTTTCTTAGTATTAAGTCTTGTCTATCCGGTTTTAGCATATCCTACCAAGACGAATGGGTATCACTCTTCTCAGGGATATACCCTTGATGCTGGTGCATATCTTGCAGATCAACAGCCCGCCGAAGCGGAAGCGATCAATTGGCTATCTCTAGAAGATACAGCTGTAGTGGTTGAAGCTGTGGGAGGGCAGTATTCGGGATATGCACGTGTTTCTACACTTACCGGGCATCCATCCGTTTTGGGATGGCCTGGTCATGAAGGACAGTGGCGGGGTGGCTATGAAGAAGTTGGCAGCCGGGAGCCAGATGTTAAAATACTGTATGAGACGCATGACTGGTTGACAGCTTTTGAAATCATCAAGCGCTATGATATTGGATATATCTACATCGGATCATTGGAATTGAGTACATACGCAGTTAATCCTCAAAAATTTGAACAATTTTTGCAGGCTGGCTTTAAGAATGAAAGTGTAACGATTTTTATTGTTCCGCAAACGCTGCTTGAGTAAGTTATTTGGTGTTGGAGTGAACGTGGAATTGGTTAACGGCAATGTGTTGTTGCTCATTTGTGGTAGGATTTTTTGATAAGAATTTTATTTGAAAGGTGTAAAGTTAAATGATCCGAACTCGATTTGCTCCCAGTCCGACAGGCTATATGCATATCGGTAACCTGCGAACAGCACTTTATGCCTATCTGACTGCACGCAGGCATGACGGCGTTTTTCTCCTGAGAATTGAAGATACTGACCAGGAGCGGAATATCCCGGAGGCGGTTGCGGCAATTTTCAAAAGCCTTGACATCGCTGGTTTGGAATATGACGAAGGTCCAGATAAGGATGGCGGGTATGGACCATATATTCAATCGGAACGTCTGCCCATTTATCGTGAACTTGCTCAACAGCTTTTAGAGGGAGGTGGAGCATACCGCTGCTTTTGCAGAAAGGAAGATCAAATCGAAAGCGGGGAAAATCCCGACCGGCGGGATCCATGCCGTTTCCTGACCCAAGAAGAAGTCTCTGAGAAGATGGGTGCAGGAGAATTATTTGTGATCCGGCAGCGGATACCTGAAACAGGCAGCACAACGTTCACCGATGCTGTCTATGGCGAGATCACAATTGAGAATTCACAGCTTGATGACCAGGTCTTGCTTAAAATCGGACAGCTTCCCCACCTATAATTATGCAAATGTGGTGGATGACCATTTGATGAACATCACACATGTGATGCGCGGTCAGGAATACCTTTCATCAACACCCAAGTACAACCTGCTTTATAAGAGTTTTGGGTGGGAGATTCCGACTTATGTTCACCTCCCATTGATCATCAAAGAAGATGGTTCCAAGTTCAGCAAGCGGCTAGGTGACCCAACATTTGAAGACCTGGTAAAGATGGGGTACCTTCCGGAGGCAATTATCAATTACATTGCACTTCTTGGATGGAGTCCTGGAGATGACCAGGAATTTTTCTCGCTTTCTGACCTTGAAGAAATTTTCAGTATTGAACGGATAAACAAGTCAAGCGCAGCTTTCTCCTTTGATAAATTAAACTGGCTAAATGGTGAACATATCCGTGCGCTCTCTGAAGATTCATTCCATGCATTGGCAGAACCCTAATTATCCTGAAGAATTGAGGAAAGTACGACACGCGAAAAGTCAGTCGTCTCCTGCAGGTTCGGACTGAGAAGTTCACCGATATTCCTGAGATGGTCGCATTTTTCGTGGTAGTGCCTGATTATGATATTGAATTATTTCGACACAAGAAATCAAAATGCGATCCTGAGGTCAGCCTGAAGATCCTCAGGGAAACGCTGCCGATACTTGAAGCTCTTGTAATCTGGGATAATGACAACCTGTTCCAATCCTTGAAGAATTTTGGGAAAGAATTTGGTTATAAAACCGGCACAGTGATGTGGCCGGTACGAACAGCCCTTTCGGGTATTCCGGCAACACCTGGTGGTGCAACTGCGCTGGCTGAAGTATTGGGGAAGGATGAAACCTTACAGCGAATTCGGGCGGGAATCAAGAAATTAGAGGCTTCACTCACCTAATAACAATAGATCCCCGGGATTTTCGAAAATCCCGGGGATCTTGGTATTAATAAAAAAGGTAATCCCAATCTTCTCCAGATAAAGTGTTCCAGTCAAAATCCGGCTGGGCTATTGCTTCTCCGAATTCAGAAACCGCTTTTCCGATGCATTTGAAGATTGGAATGGTACCGCGGCGATCGTTGATCAGGACGGCACCTGCTAATTTATTGTCAACCAGCCTGACCTTTCGATGGGTGGATTCATTGTTGTACCTGTAAATTATCCCATCACCATGAGGGTCTCCGATGTAGCTGTAGTTTTCAAGATAGATGGTGGAACAATTAAATAAGGCTTTTTTATAATACGGTTTCGTTTTCCCAGCCATTGAAGCGCCGGCAGCCCTTCCTTGCCTGGCGCAGTCTAACCAGATCCTGGTTGTTTGCCACTTTCCTGAATTCGTATTGAAAGTCTCAGTACAGTCACCACATGCAAAAATATCAGGCAGGTTGGTCTGCCCATGCGCATCAATGCGAATGCCTCTACCGACCTCTAACTGGTCCACACTGGGGAAACAAGGTGTGATACCCACAGTTTGAATGAGAAGATCGAAATCGAGGACCTGTCCGCTTTTTAAATGAGCTGTCTTTCCATCAACATGGACGATCGAGTCCTGTAGATATAAGTCAAAGCCATCCTCCTTTATTCGGGATTCAAGCCAGCGTGATAGAGGTTCATCCATGATCGGACGGGCGATTTGATTATTATATTCAATGATGGAGACTTTCTCTAATCCTAATCTTTTAAACCCAGCAGCTAATTCCAATCCCAGGACACCACCCCCCATGATCAGGATATGTTTCTCCTGTGATAATTGTGACCGGATGTGTTTGGCGTCTGCAAGGTCTCTGTAGGTTATGACCAGGCTTTCTTCAAGGCCATCAAACATGATCCTGTTGGCTGTTCCACCGGTCGCGATACATAAAGCTGTGTAGGTGATCTGTCTGCCATCCTGAAAGCTGAGCGTTTTCTCCTCAGGATGAACCTCAAGCACTGTTCCAGTTATCTGGTTTATGGCCATTGATTGATAGAAGTCTGGCGTTCGGGCAGCGAGGTTCTGGTCGTTCAGCTCCCCGGTAATCCATTCTGTGAGCGAAGCACGATAATAGGTTTGTAGGCCTTCATTCACAATCAATGTGATTTTTGCATCTGGATTAGCACTGCGCGCTTCTTCAGCTGCTGATAATCCTGCGATACCATTGCCTATGATGACATAATGTGGATCACTCATTCGTCAACTCTTTTTCTGGTCGGGTTGATTTCTCGGCGGCAACCATTATTTCCCAAAGTGGGATATGGGCATCTTGAAAAGGTTTCTTAAAAGCCTCCCAACAGGTTACACACTCCAGAGCCATCGCCTGACCGCCTGATTCGGAAAGGTGCTTCAGTTTTTGGTCGTGAATGTCATGATTGAGCTGCTTATTGATGTGGATGTTGTAATATCCACAGCAGAGGCAATCTTCAGGTGAGTCATAGAGTTCCACTACATCGGCCATGAGAGAGAGGAGTTCCCGAGCAGGTTCAGGCTTGCCTGCCTTCTTGGTGACATGGCAGGAATCATGAATGCCTATTGGATAGGGGAATTTCTGCCATGATAGTTCGTCTTTGTGTTCAAGGAGCCACATAGGAGTAGTGAGTGCTTCCCATGTAGCACCGGTCTTCTTTTTCAGTCTTAAAAGGGCTGCATAGCATTCTGCACAGCCGGTCACGATCGTCTTCGGATTAACCTGATCGATTAACTCATGTAGGTGTTCAAGCATGCCCTGACCATAGCCAGTATCACCGGTGAGATACTGCGGCCAACCGCAGCAGGATTTCATACCGGCCAACACTTCATAATCCAGGCCGATGCGATCTGCTAGGGTTAGTGTAGCCTCAGCCGCTTTCGATGGGCTGAACACGTAACACCCAAAATAGAATAACAACTCTTTTTGATCCAGATCAGGTTTATCAATATATTTCCCCATTCTGCCGTTCAAGATTCGTGCGACGATGTTATAAAGGGAGATCAGCCAAAACCGGTCCTGACGTCCTTTCAATGCGTTGTAATTCGTCCATTTTCTGGGGATCTTTGGCAATATATGTTTAAGATACAGCATCATTTGATCCCGCTGGACGCCTGCTGGACAGGCAAGCGTGCAGTCACCACATTGGATGCATTCTTCAACGAAAGTCCTGACACGTTCTGTCCACTGCCCTGAGACCAGGACCGAATCGAGTTCATTCTGGTCAATTTTCAATCGGTTTACCGGGCAAGCCTGCATGCATGCGTTTGCACCAATGCAGTTATCCAGGCCAAACTCAACGATCTGTTTTAAACTTTCATCAAATGCATCACTATGCCACTTCATCAAGGTCCTCATCTAAGGGATCTTGATCTTGTGTACCCTGTTCCCCCTTGCGTTTCTCCAATCGATTCTTGATAAACAAATAAATAACAGGAATTAAAAAGAAAACTACATTGATCCCAATTGCTGCAAAGAACTGCCAGGAAGTCGGGTCAGAAACGGAGTTACCAAGAAAAACAAGGGCAAATGAACCTGGAATGATCCCGAATATTGTGCCAATTAAGAAAACCGGGATTTTTACTTTGGTTAAACCTGCCACATAATTTTGAACTTCCCAGGGGAGCACAGGAATCAAACGCATGAGTAAAACGAAAAGGAACCCGCCCTGCCCTTCAGATTTCTCATAGGTTGCTTTAAGCTGTCCACTTTTTAGCCGTTTTTCTACCCATTCCCTACCCAAAGAACGGGCTAGATAAAAGGGAATGAATGATGAAACCACAGCAGAAAACATAGCCAGCAGCATTCCTGGTAAGAGACCAAATAATAATCCAGCAGCGGCTGAGATCACCGTTGCGAGGAAAGGAATTGGCGAACTGATCGTATAGATGAGGACATATGCGATTGGTGCCCATGGACCAAATCCATCAATGAATAGTTTCAGGTTTTCTACATTGAAACTGTCGTAGAGACTGAAATAGTACCAGGCTGCTGAACCAAATACTGCGAGTATGAGCACGAGCATAAGAATTTGTAAGATTTTGTTTTTCGATCCCGTTTCTGGCATAAGATTCCTTTCTAACTATTGTTATTATGTTGGGTTGTTGAATTGTCATGGTTATTGATTATGATCCTGGATTGCCAATTGCGTAAATCCGCTTCATTATCAATATCTTCCAACTCTGGAAGGAGGACGGCTTTATAACCCTGCTCCTCGATATTCCTGATCGTTTGGCGAAACACTTCAGGGCTGCTCCATGAGACATGATTAAAAATATTGATCCCCGGGCGAGCCATGCCAATAAGATAATATCCTCCGTCACCGGTTGGACCAATGACTATGGATTTATCGTTGACTTTTGTGAATGCTTGTTTTAGGATCGACTTTTCAATCCCCGGCACATCTGTGCCAATCAGCACCGCTTTTTCAGCACCAGTATCAAAAGCACCATCAAAGGCATGCTGCATACGGATACCAATATTACCAGGACACTGAGTTTCGATGAACAATTCTGGATAGGCTTCCTTGAAATATTTTTCACCTTTTTTCATCGATAAACTCAAAATGATCCTGTAATCTCTCGACCTATGTTCCAGAACTTTATTCAGCGTGTCATAAAGCAACCGCGCGTAAATTCCCCTGGCTGCTTCCTCGCCGATTGTGCTTGCCAGACGTGTTTTGACATTAGATTGGAAAGGATCCTTTGCCATGATAATGATGTGGTTTTTCATGGAATTTCCTCACGGGAAGAGCGATAGGAATCGGCGATCTGCTGTGGAGAAGCACCCAGGTAGAGATACCAAATCATTCGCCAGACATTGCCAAGTACTTGACGAAGGGGGCCATTTTCGACGTGACGACGACTGTCTGTGAGCACCAGTGAATCAATCCTGACAAGTTTACCCCGCTTGACTAGAGCACGGGCCATTTCCATATCTTCCATCAAGGGGATCTCTTGAAAGCCTCCAATCTCCTCAAAAGTAGAACAAAGGATGAACATCCCCTGATCACCGTAAAAAAAACGCCAATCTTTGGGAAGTTTTAAGCGGTTGAGCCATCTGAGGTTTGGCGTTTCTGGGTTTAAATAGGTTTGAAAAGCACCACCCAACACCTCAGGATCTTTGAAGGCATTAAGTATCTTTTCCCGCCAGTTTGCCGTCATTTGGGTGTCAGCATGGCAAAATAAAAATATCTCTCCACTGGCTTTATTTGCCCCGGCATTCATCTGGTGAGCACGGTTGGGGCGTGTTTGGATCAACATGACATCCTGGGGAATTAGCGAAAGGGTGCTATCAGAGCTTCCGCCGTCAACGACAATGATTTCCACCTGCTCTTGAGAATAATCCTGGCGCGCAGCCATGATGCAAGCTTTGATGTTTTTTTCTTCATTCAGAGCAGGGATGATCACAGAGATTATCATTGATTTGGTCAGTTGTTGAAGTCATTATTATTGTTTTATATCACACCTTGAATGGGTGTCTGTCAAGCGTACGCTGCCAGGCATTTCCTAACTGCTGGTAAAAACCATATGGATCTTTTATTGAATCAGCAAGTGAAACTTCACGCTCCTGGCTTGATGGGTTCGAAATCAACATGCCTGATTGCATATCCTCCAAAGTTGATGCAAGTGGAAAATTCCGAAATGTAAATAAATTTGAATTGACAAGATAAACTGCAGGGAGCAGATCCCACAAGTAAAAGACCATTTCACCAGTGTGGTACCCAAATGCAAGAAGCCATTGACTGAGAAGTCCCTTTGAACCATATCGGCCAGTACTTCGCTTGAAGTATGTTCTTTATCCTGTACGGTGCTTCAAGACACACCTGGGCAGGGAATAATGTCACATCACAAGGCGCTGAAAGAACGTTCAGAGATGCTTCCGGATTAGCAGATAGGTTCAATTCATCAAGGTCCCGACGACCCAAAATGACTGGCTCAAGATACCCTCCCATGACTGCTATCCGGTTGACTTTCTGGAAAAAACCAGGATCAATTTTCGCTGCAGCATGGAGGTTCCCCAGGGGACCGGTTGCAAGAATTGTCACATCGTGGGGGTGTTGATTGACCATTTCCACCATGAATTTGGCGGCTGGTGTATCTGGTCCCTGACCGGATGCGCTTTCCCCTTTCAGTACAGGTATATCCAATTGAAGGCGTTTTATCAGTTTTTGGGTTTGTGGGTAAACCTGTTCTATTGTGCCGTTGCCAAAAGTGGTTGTGACGCCGAGGAGCTGCAGGTCGGGTTCACCAAGAAGGTATAGGATCGTCAAACCATCATCAACTTCCTTGAAAGGAAGGCCCATGGTGTTGTCACAATCAAAGATGATCTTTTCCATTTTTTGTCCTGAGAGAAGTATTCAGTTTTTGATGTTATGAGTCATTTTTCTATTCAATGAATGGCTTCTTACCTGCTGCTTGACCTATGATATTTTATGTATGAGTGTTTTGAATGTGTTATTTATTGAAAGACGATTAATAAGATGTTATTTGTCAATTTTACACTAAACTATGATAATTGTTCAAGTATTTTAGTGAATAGAGGTTGTCAAGAAAGGATCAAAAAGACTCCTCACAAAATGAATGTCGATATACATTGAAAGCCTAGTCAACGTATCCTCATTCTTTAATAAATGGTCATCACTTTGATATTGAACCCAGGCCATCGCACACCAGGAAACACCACGAAGGCAGTTAAAAGGATCACGTAAGCGGGTTCTCTCCTCAATCGTATCACGCAGGTGTGGATCGTTTAAATTCTCTTTGTAGGTGTTCATCATGAGGGTTCTATCATCTTCCGACATAAGATAATCGGTCTTCCACAAGGTTGTAGTGGGAACCCGGAAATGGGAAAGGTCCTGAGATGGATCACCCCAGAGTGGTTTTTCCCAATCCACCAGATGGGTGGTTCCCTTTTTCTTATTCACAATCCAATTTGTGTTATTCACCTCGGTATTGATAATGCAATTCCAGGGGTCATCAATATAGTACTGTTCAAGATTGCGAGCTTCATTTGCCCATGAACGAACATCGAGAAGATACTTGCGCAAGTCTTTGTCAGCAAGTTCCGAATCGATGTACACCTGCAGCATATCTACACAGCGATGATACGTCAGTGATAGGGTCCTCTTCTCATGAATCAGGTGAATCTCTTTTTCGGGGATGGAGAGTTGATGGTACTGCGCCATGATTTGGGCAGCTTCAGCCAGATCACAGTGGTAATTTAGTGGCTCTCCCTGAATGTATTCCATACCCAGCACACCATAAGGAAGCAGTTCCCACGTGTTATCCATGAAAAAAGGTCTCGGGGTGACACCAGCCGGTTTCAATAATTCTAAGGTCTTATATTCATATTCAATTTGGTCAGCACCAGCCAGGTTGATTTGAGAACCAGTATTAACCCGCATCACCCAGGCAGTTTGTCCCTGTTTGACCAGGAAATTCATGTTGTATTCACCCTGTGCAAGCGGTTCCAGTGAGAAATCTTCATCCTGTGACCAATTCGGTACCTGAATGGATTGAGACTGCAGAAGATATTCTCTAGCTTTGGGTAGGAATGTCTGGATTGATAGATCGGGCATGGATAGCTCCAGGAGGGCTCTCGTGTAATATGGATTATAGCAGGAAGCCAAAAAATCAAATTCAGGGTTATGTAGGATTATAATTAGGTTTACACAAAAGTATGATTGATAAAGAGTTGAATTGGAGTATGCAATATGATCCAAACTGACCATCAAAAATATCCAGTGTTTGTCATGTGCGGAAGTGATCCAAACCGACGCAAGCTGCTTGAAGTCATTGATCCGGAGAATAAGTATAAATCCAAAGCCCTGCTGCCATTTCTTGGAAAGAGGTTGATCGATTGGCAGCTTGATGAATTGAGAAAGTCACCTTACGTATCAGATCTTTATTTGATTGGCCTGGATGAGAAAGACGCAAACTTTGATTACCCTGTGAATTATGTGCCATCAGAGACAACAGCTGACTTCGGCAGTAAGCTTACGCATGGATTGGATTTTCTTGAAAGCCGTGGAGAAAAGCCGGAGATGATCGTTGTCAGTTCTTGTGATACACCTGCGATTCGGCAGGAAGAGATAGACCTGTTTTTTAAGGAACTGCCGAATTGTGGGGGAAGTGAGTTCATCCTTTCACTCGTACCTGAGGATGTGGTTGAAGCTTTATTCCCACGCTCAGGTAGAGTGGTTGCTCACTTTAAGGATTGTGATGTTTTACCAGGCGAACTGTATGCCATTACCCCTCAGGTGATTCGCAAGCAGCAGGAGATAATCAGGAGTTTTGGAATGCAGCGTCGCAAGTTTAACCGGCAGGTTAATCATATCCAGATGGGACCCGTCCTGCGGTTTATTGCGAAAAGACCGCGAACATGGCTTTTTATTATAAAATTTGTTTTGGGATTAGCCACATTAGAAGATGGGGAGAAGGCACTTTCTGCAGCATTTGACATCCAAACAAAGGGCGTCATTATATCTGAACCAGGATTTGGGATGGATATGGATTTGCCGGAAGATTATGAGAGGTTAGAGGTGTTTGTCAGGCAGACAAAGCTTGTGGGCGACCAGAGTTAATTAAAACATCTTGGGTGTTATCTATATCGTTCTCTGGATCAATACTAGGGGATTGGGGCCGACAAGGGGCAGCCAAAAACGCCAGGTTTTTTGGAAATCAGCATCTGTGAGCCAGAACAGGGATGTTGTATCATTTTTCCATGGATTGATAAAACCCCAGGGTGTCGTGAACTGATCATCCGCCATATGCTCCGGGTCAAATGCAGCAAGCATCATCGTATGCCCACCTGAAGATTTTGTGGCGTTAAAATTGTGGCCTGTTTCTCCTAGGTAGATGGGTGGCGCATTTTTCTGCAGCCAGATCAATGTGATCAGGGGGATGGTGGTAAGGTTGTCCAGGACGGTCGGCAATGTTTCCGGCGTGCCATGTTGGTAAGATGCTGTTACCGGTAAACTCAGCTTTTCTGCGAGGTACTTGACGATACGAACCTGCATTCGGGGTGTTACAGCCCAGTTGGGGGCGACACGCATAAAACGACCACGCCACCAAAGCTGGTTGATCTCGTCAGAGAGCGCTATTGGATCAATAGTGACATTAAGTAGAATACGCAATGCCACTGAAATTGCATGAAAACTACAGGAATTCCCAACCTGGCGAACCTGGTATCCGGCAAGTTCCGGTTCATTCTTATGGTGTAAGGTTTTTCGCATTCCGCTCATTTCATCACCATCCGTTTCTCAGTTTTTCGTCAAAGTGATGTGTTACTCATTCGTAATATGATTGTATATCATTTGATACTTCAGAATGGTCGGTGATATTCAACTTCTCATTAAGCCTTAACCAAAATAAGTTCAAGAATTTATTAGGGTTGGAGCGCGGACTTTAGTCCGCAGAATAAAGAAGTCGAATGAGTCACAAATGAATACAAGGCTACATTATCAAAATGAAAGGTATAAATATCTCACTCAAAATCTATTTCAACAACAGGAAATCTCTCCCAACAATCTAAGAACCAATCCTCGCCATAAAGTTTCAGCAAATCGGGATAACTTGAAAATTGCCAATCGTTAAGCTCTTTTACATGCCCATGTTCTATTGGGTTGTAATGAATGTAATTGAACTTTGTCCAGTAATCCATCTCATCTCGGATACAGCGGTCCCAATAGCTGTACCAGATCGATCCTCCTCTTTTCTCGTCGAATTTATTCAGTTGAAAGGATGTACACCCATGCAGCTGCTTGATGAATTGAGGAATAAGGGTTGATTGTTCGAAATATGCTAAGAAATGATAGTGATTTGGCAATAAGACCCAAGCACCTATCTCGATTTTGAATTCATGAATGAGCTTTGAAAAGATGTCTAACCAAATAGTATTGTGTTCAGTTGAAATGAAAAGGTTGGAATTATTGACTGTGTGCGCAGTGATGAAATACCAGGTGTGATCAATTAAAAGATGAGGGGGCCGATGAAGAATTCGATTTAGCATTAGTATATTATTTATAACTTTTGCGGATTGAGCTTTGCACTTCGAGTCCGCGCTCCATAAAGATAGAGAGACATCTTATTGGACTGAGCTACGCACTCCGAGTCCGCGCTCCGGAAAGAGGAGATTTCTTTTATTATTCTATCAAGTTTTGATAGAGAAAGGGAAGAAGAGTGTTAATCGTGGCTTTTATGTGAGAGGTGTTTGGATGGTGGGATAAGTAAGGCAAATATCAAGAAGGCGGACTAAAGTCCGCGCTCCGAAAAAAATGGAAAGGCATCTTTGCGGACTGAGCTTCGCACTCCGAGTCAGCGCTTGGATAATGGGTTGATTATTTTCTCTTCTTAGCATATCGAGATGGAGTACTATCCTTTTTTCGCCCTGTGATGATTTCCTTTTGGTGCTGTTTACCTGCTGGATTTTTCTCAACGAATAATTTTTCCCCTGTGAAAGGATCCTTTTCTGTAAAGTACATCACACTGGCATATGTTGATGGCGTAGGTGTGAAAACCTGAACCTGCTCAGGTAGGATACCGAGATGGCGGCTGGCGAAGTGCTTGAGAGCATGCATATCTGACTGCGTACAACCTGGATATGCTGCAATCATATAGTAAGTAAGGAATTGTTTCTTCCCAATTTCCTTGTTCAATTGATCAAATCGCTGCTTGAAATCCAGCAGTTCCTTCTGACCAGGTTTCCGCATACGGGCAAGAATACCTGGCTGAGTGTGTTCAGGAGCAATTTTCAGCTGACCTGAGACATGATGTTTAACCAGTTCTTTAAGATACGCTCTGCCGTGAGCCTGATCTGTCAGCAGCATGTCATATCGTAAACCTGAACTAACGAAGACCTTTCGGATCCCATTTATGTTGCGTAATTTCCGTAAGAGATCGGTCTGTTTCTGGTGATCGATGGGCATTACAGGGCAAATTTCAGGGAAAAGGCAACTCTTGTCCTGGCAGGCACCTTTGTTAAGTTTGACAGGGCACTCAAAGCCATACATGTTTGATGTCGGTCCGCTCAGGTCAAAGATGATGCCTTTGAAGTCCTCAAGTTTGGTAATCTTTCGAGCTTCATTTAGGATCGACTTCTCACTTCGCCAGCGGACGGTCCGTCCTTCATGAACGGCAATCGCACAGAAGTTGCACTCACCGTAGCAGCCTCGATGAGTTGGAATTGAAAATCGGATCGTCTCAAGTGCTTTGACGTCACCCTGGGCAGCATAAAATGGATGCTGCTTCCTTTCATATGTTAGATTGTAAACCTCATCCAGTGCCTCTTGAGTAAGGTATGGGTAGGGCGGATTCTGAACCAGGTACCGATTGCCATGGCGCTGGGCTAATCCTTTTGCAGTTATGGGGTCATTATTCTGATAGAAAACGTGGAACATTTCAATGAAAGCATCTTTATCCTCTGTAACTGTCTCATAAGATGGAAGCGCCTGGTAACCGGACGGGATTTCCTTCGCAATATAGCATAATCCCCCGATGTTTGTGGGATCTTTTCCTGATTGTAGGGCTTCTGCAAATTCCAGGATTGATCCCTCTGCCATACCATAGAGCAGGTAGTCAGCTTTGGCATCAAACAGAACAGAACGACGGACGGCATCTTTCCAGAAATCATAATGAGCAATGCGGCGCAGGCTGGCTTCCACACCACCCAACACGATTGGCATGGTGTTCTTGAAATGACGTCGAACCAGGTTTGAATAGACAAGCGTTGCCCGATTAGGGCGCTTATTATTTTGTCCTCCAGGGGTGTAATCATCCGATCGCCTTGGACGGCCGGTGGCAGTATAGTTTGCAACCATCGAGTCGATACTGCCAGCAGTTATCCCCCAGAAAAGGCGTGGTTCACCCAGGCGGGTGATGTCAGCATCAGATTGATAGTCAGGTTGTGCGATCAAACCAACCCTGAATCCTGCATTCAACAGCACTTTCCCAATCACACTCACACCGATAAAAGGGCTGTCGATGTAGCTGTCGCCGGTGACCAGGATGATGTCGAGCTGGCCCCAATCAAGGTTCTTGACCTCAGTTGGTGTTGTTGGAAGGAACATGGAAACCTCAATTGATTGATAGATGAGTTGATTCTACCTTATTGAATGAAGGCGTTGTGAATGGAGAGGCCAAATTCTCATGAATTTGGCATACGACTGATTCGGCTTGATGCCGCGTCAGTCTATGGTGAGCAGTGAATGGTTTTCGAAATAAGAAATGTCTTTAGGTTAGAAGGCGATGGTGATCGAAGTAGAAGACCGGAGAAAATCTAAGGTTGAAAGTTGTGATTAGATGTAAATTAAAGACAAGAAAGATAATAGAAAAGGAGAAAAATAATGAGACACCATCACAGGCATATGCCTCCACCCAGACGTCAATTTAGACGTGTAAGAATGCGTCCAATTCGACGTGGGGGAAGGCTTTTAGGAATGGTTGGGCTGGCTGCATTAGGATATTCGCTTTTGGATAGGAATCGCCAGAGACAAGCAAGAATGCAATCAGATAGATTTGTTGATTGGGAGGGAGACTCCTCTTAGTCGGGCACCTTTCATCTGGGTACTAAGACGTTAGTAAAACCATGCTGTACAAGGGAAGAAAGGGGGTTATTGAATATCTTCCCAGTGTAACCTGCGAACATTTTCCTGTAATTTTGTTTATAAATTGATCTTAGACTGATCTCAAAAGTGGTAGAGAGTCGAAATCTTATTTCGATCTCTGGATTTTGTCTGAATCTTCAAAGGTTGGATAGTGCTTTTAGTGTGTCTACAACATAAAAAAAGTGCTCACTGATGTGCATTGATGGTATTATATTCTCAGCATTTGACAGCAGTCCTTTTTATTATAGGGTGATGAATTGTCGTGAATAAATCTCAGGAAATGACCATCTGGCAGCATTTGGATGAATTACGAAAACGATTATTGTATTCATTAATCGTATTGATCGCGGCTGTTGCTGTTTGTGTTGTTTTTGCAGATCAACTCATTGAAATTATTGTGATGCCAATTGGTGGTCTGGAAAACCTGCTTTCCATTCAAATTACTGAGAATATTGGGGTTTATTTTCGAATAACCTTGCTGGGGGGCTTTATCCTTTCGCTCCCATTCATTCTGATGCAAGTTTATTTATTCATTTCCCCAGGATTGAACCCCAAAGAACGCAAGTGGCTGATCATTGCCGTCCCATTTGCAATCATCCTGTTTTGCGGTGGGGCAGTGTTTGCATATTATGTGATGCTGCCGGCAGCCATCCCTTTTTTGGTTGAATTCCCTGGTCCAGATGTGCTGCCGGAATGGAAGGATTATGTCAATTTTGTGACCAACCTGATATTCTGGGTTGGGTTGGCATTTGAGACACCGTTGATCATGTATCTGCTGGCAAAACTGGGTATTGTTGATGCAAAGGGTCTGGCAAGTCAGTGGCGGATTGCCATCATTGCGATCGCAGTTATTGCTGCTGTGGCAACCCCAACACCAGACCCGATTAATATGGCATTATTAATGGCGCCGTTGTTCGCCTTGTATTTGTTAGGTATACTACTGGCAGCATTTGCACGAAGGAAAGAAAGTAAGGAGTGAATATGTTAGGTGGCAAAATTGGATGGCCTGAACTGATCGTTGTACTGGTTATTGTCCTATTGGTCTTTGGTGTGGGGCGAATTTCAAAGGTTGCTGGGGAACTAGGCTCTGGAATCCGCTCGTTCAAAGAAGGGCTGACCGGCAAGAAAGAGTCTGATCAGGAAGATGATGCTGGTTCAGATACAGAAGATTAATCTCTACAGGTTTTATCGGTGCAATTTCTAAATATCGGTGCGCTGGAATTAGTTTTTATTCTGTTGTTGATCCTGGTTGTGCTGGGACCAAGAAAGGCGGTTAAGACAGCAGGAGAGTTGGGGACATTGATAAAAAAGGTGACAAGTTCAAAATTCTGGAAGGATCTTGTCAATACATCAGAAGAGATCCGAGATCTGCCAAGGAAAATGATGGATGAGGCAGAGCTGAAGGAGACAATCAATTCACTGGATCGCAAAGTTGGTGAAGTTAAGGGGATCATCCAAAAAGATCAAACAGAAATTCATGAGCAGGTTGGAGAATTCACAAGAACAATAGGGGCAAAACCCTCAACTGATCCTGACAAAGCAGAAAACTGATCGAAATCAACGAAATTCACAATTTTTTCAGATAGTATTTGCTAGTTTTTCAGAAAAACCCCGGGATTCTTAGCCATTCCACGGGGTTTTCGATTTTGAAGCATCGTTAAGACAAGTTGAGAGTTGAGTTGTGTTTTATTCTCCAATTATTTTCACCAGGACACGCTTATTACGCCGACCGTCAAACTCCCCGTAAAAAATCTGTTCCCATGTACCAAAATCCAACCGCCCCTGGGTCACAGCAATAACAACTTCCCGACCCATAACCTGGCGTTTGAGATGGGCATCCGCGTTATCTTCCCCTGTACGGTTGTGCTGGTACTGCCCGATTGGTGCATGAGGTGCAAGCTTTTCCAACCATTTTTCATAATCATGGTGCAGACCCATTTCATCGTCGTTGATAAAAACAGATGCAGTGATATGCATGGCGTTGACCAGGCAGAGTCCTTCCTGAATACCGCTTTCTTGCAATGCTTCACGTACCTGGGGGGTGATATTGATAAGGGCTCTCCGGGCAGGCACTTTGAACCAGAGTTCTTTCCGGTAGCTTTTCATTGACTCCTCCTAAATTTTGATATTTCCAAATTCCCTGAATGTTGGTGGGTATATGCTTGAAAGCTGATCACCGGTTGATCTCAAAAGAAGCCATCATTTCATCCAGTAAGCTGATATCCGGGAAGAAATTTGCAGGATCCTGTGCGTTCAGCCACGCAACTGTATCGGCGATATAAGTGTCCCAGTTTTCATGAAAGGTCATATAGTCGCCCATGACACTTGACCCATCATAAGGTAAACCGAAATGGGTCAGGGGGAGGTTCGCACTGATATAAAACCGGCCATCAGAAGTCAGACCCTGGTAAGTAAAAATCATGTTTTGATTGTCAACAGGGTAAACATCCTGACCGTACATTGTGAGGAAACGGACACCGCTGCCATTCTTGAAATCATAATATGTGACCTTGGCGGCAAACATTTGAGCTGCATTCCACATGGGTAAATGTGGAAAATCACTCATCGTCCCCCCACCAGGTTTTGAGATCAGGGTTTGCTGCAGTCTATCAATGATATCCGAGGTATAGGGGCTTATTGTACGGTATTCATCCACAGGATAAATCAGGATCTTAGGGGTATGGAAATGGTCAAGCACACCATATCCCGAAAAGCCGAACTCAAAATGTGTTGGATAAGTCTCACTGGGCATATACCCCTCACCCATATTCTGACCTGGGATCGTGGTTGGGACGATCCCGCCTGCGATTTGGGGGTCAAAAGAAAAGCTGATTCCTTCATAAACAACATCAGGCGGCTCCTCCGGAGGTAGTTCGGGAACCTCTTCGGGTTCTTCAGCAGGCGGTTGTTCCTCAGGATCCGCAGGAACTTCAGGTTCAGCAGGAACTTGAGGATCAGCTGGTGCTTGCTGGTTATCCTGAACAGAGACCGCCATTGCGGTTTGGGTGATATTGAGCGCTACCATGGTTTGCTGCATACTGATGTCACTTCCCTCATCATCAGAACCGGATGAACATGCCAGAGACGCAGCAATGATCACCAGCGCTGCGAAAACCGGGAACATTTTGGATGCAGATTGTTTTCTCATGATTTTCTCCTTATGCATAAAGGGAATGCTCGTAATAATATTTTATAGCACTTTTCAAACTTCGTGGTGTGATGCAAAAGGAAACAAGATATTATCAGGTGCGCGTTTGTGATTCTTTGCTAAAATTAAATAAAAGAATAATAAGAATAAGCAGTAAGAGAGGATGATTGATCAATGAATAATTATCGGCTTTGCGAAGGAAAATGGCGTTTACAGGCTGTTGGCGATTCTGATTGGTATCCTGTTTCGATCCCTGGTGAAGTGCATATTGCGCTGATGGAAGCTGATCGCATCCCAGACCCGTTTGCTGCAGATAACGAGTTAGAGGTCTCGTGGGTTGCGGAGACAGATTGGATTTTTGAGGGAGTTATCCAGGTCTCAGAAGAATTATTGAATGAAGACCAAGTCATCCTGTCGTTCGATGGTTTGGATACACTTGCATATGTGTTTATCAATGGATCGTTATTAGGGAAAACGAAGAACGCTTTCCGTTCTTATTCATGGGATGTAAAGGAGCTTGTGAAGCCGGGTGATAATGGGATCAAACTCATCTTCCATTCACCCGTGAATCACGTTTCCCCGCTTCAGGAAGCGACTCCACTTCCATCTCCCAAAGAATCCATCCCTGGGGGACCCTATTTACGCAAAGCACCCTGCCAATGGGGATGGGATTGGGGTCCAAAACTGCCACCTATTGGCATCTGGAAGGATGCCCGGTTAACTGGTTATTCAACTGCCAAACTGGGCAAGGTTCGTATCCGACAAGATCACCGGATTGATGGTCAAGTCATCGTTTCAGCGGATGTTTCGGTCCATCAATGGTCTGAGGTTGGGCTTCAGGTTTGTTTTTCCATGCATGATCCAAATGGAAATACATTTGCCACCACATGTAGGGTTGCTGAAGGCAGGACATCCCTCAGTATTGATATCAGTGATCCTGAATTATGGTGGCCGAATGGTTATGGTGAACAAGCGCTTTATGAAGCACAAATCTCCTTGAGACTGGAGGATGACACAGTTCTAGACTCAAAGCATTTCCAGCTTGGCTTACGCACACTCGAACTTCAGCAAGAGAAAGATGAATTTGGTGAAAATTTCACCTTTGTGGTTAATGGCGTACCAATTTTTGCGAAAGGTGCCAATTGGATACCAGCAGATACATTCCCAACGCGAATAACGAAATTAGACCTGGACCAATTATTGGGCGATGCTGCAGGGGCGCATCACAATATGATTCGTGTTTGGGGTGGGGGATTTTACGAGAGTGAAGATTTTTATGATATTTGCGACAAATACGGGATCCTGGTTTGGCAGGATTTCCTTTTTTCCTGCAGCATTTATCCGCTGAACGATCCGGAATTTATTGATGAAGTTCACCAGGAGGTGATCGATAATGTTGAACGGATCAGGCATCGGGCAAGCCTGGCCTTATGGTGCGGTAATAATGAGATGGATTGGGGTTGGGAAAGCTGGGGATGGTCGGAGGGTGATTTTGATGACTTTCGTAGAGCTTATGAAGAATTCTTTTATCAGACCCTACCGGGTTGGCTGTCGAAGTTAGATCCGGATACGCCTTACTGGTTCAGTTCACCGACTTCTGGCACCCCATTTGTTGACTCAAATAGTAATAACAAAGGAGATGCACATTATTGGGATGTTTGGCATGGCGCGAAACCTTTCTCATCTTACCGTGATCAATATCCTCGTTTTATGAGTGAGTTTGGCTTTCAATCACTGCCCCCATTGAAAACCCTCCGTACCTATGCAGATGAATGTCACTGGAACCTGACCGACTATATGATTGAACATCACCAGAGGAGTTCCTACGCAAGTGCGCTTTTCATGGGGCAAATGGCGATGCATTATTTGATGCCGGTGGACTTTCCTTCCCTTGTGTACATGACAATGGTGCTACAGGCCGAAGGGATCCGTTATGGTGTGGAGCATTGGCGCAGGAACCGGCACCGGGTCAGCGGTACACTCTACTGGCAGCTCAACGACTGCTGGCCAGTTGCATCCTGGTCAAGCCTCGATTACTTCAAACGCTGGAAGGCGCTGCATTATGCCAGCCGGCGGTTTTATGCGCCCCTGCTGCTTTCCATTGAGGACGATAAAACGAGAGCAGGGATGAGCGTTCACCTGACAAGCGATCTTCTAGAGGAATGGCATGGGGAAGTTCGTTGGCGGCTGATTCGATTGGATGGTGAGATATTGGAATCAGGTGAAGTTGATGTGGAAGTAACTTCGTTGTCATCAGTAAAACTTTTTGAAAATGAATTCAACCAGCTTTCCCTGGGTGAAAAGCGTGAAACTGTGTTCATTGCCCAGTTGGTGAAGGAGGATGTAGTGGTCATGACGCAATTGGCGACCTTCGTTCCTGATAAACATGTACAACTGGTCAAACCGCAGCTTCAGGCTACTTTGCGGGAAGGTGAGGGGGCATCTGTGATCGTTGAATTGACAACGGGCTATCTTGCACGTCTGGTAGAGCTTTCCCTGGATGATGCGGACGTGGTGTTCAGCGACAACTATTTTAATGTGCTGCCGGGTGAGATGGTCCAGGTCACCTGTCCAAAGCCTGAGGGGTGGTCGATTGATGATGTCGGCAGGTCACTGACTGTATTCTCGCTTTACGACAGTTTTGCATAACCATCGAAATATTCTAGCCTCTCAGAACGACCGATAAGAAAACACTCGCTCTTCTATCTACGAAATTAATTCGCATAGCTATCATTTGTTCTGATAGTTTATTCCCTTATTAACCGAGGGGCAATCGTTTTTCATTTATCCCATCACCTGGATTGACATTGATTAAAACTATGATAAACTAAATCGGTTTAAAGAATTAGAGTATTTAGAAATCGCAGGTGGATATATGGATGGCTTTACCTGGCACACTTTTCTGTTGTATGCGTTAATTGGCTTTTTTGCTCAGATCATTGATGGCAGCATGGGCATGGCCTATGGCGTTTTATCTAACTCTCTTTTGCTTTCAGTAGGGATTTCACCACTGACAGCCAGCTCCAGTGTGCATTTGGCTGAAGTTTTTACGACATTGATCTCTGGTATCTCACATCTTAAATTGAAAAATGTCCATAAAGAGATCCTCAGGAATTTGATCATTCCTGGAGTTCTGGGCGGTTTAGCCGGGGCATTTTTGCTGGTCAGAGTATCCAGTGATGTGCTGAAACCTTTTGTAGGGGCTTACCTGCTAATCATGGGCATCCGAATTTTCATAAAAACATTCAACCACAAACCGGGAAGAAAATTTAAGAAGATCCATTATCTCGTTCTGGGTTTAATTGGTGGTTTTTTTGATGCTGTCGGGGGTGGCGGATGGGGACCAATCGTTTCATCCACTTTGCTTTCTCAGGATGAAGCACCAAGAAAGATCATCGGATCAGTTAATATCGCAGAGTTCTTTGTTACCTTTGTCCAGGCTTTGTTCTTTATCGCCAGTATTGGCACAATTCCCCTAGATATTGTTGTTGGACTTATCCTGGGGGGCGCGATTGCAGCACCGATCGCCGCATTTCTCACATCGAAAATCCCTACAAAAGCCATGTATTTCATCATTGGACTGATCATAATATTTATGCAAATTCGATTATTTGTCCAATTGATCTGGTAAATCAGATTATTTAGAAGACCTGACGCAGGTACTCTTTTTGATATGTCATCTTTACAAAGACATATAATTATCTTGACTTGTGTGCTAAAATTATCTGGTTAAATTTTATTGTAGAGAAAGAGTAGTAATGACTGAAAAAGAAAACACGTTGATCGCGCCATATGGTGGACACCTTGTGGATCTTGTTGTAAAAGGCGATGAACGAGATAAGTTGATTAAGAAAGCAGGAAATTATCCAACTGTCCGGATAACCCCGAGACAGAACCATGACCTGGAGCTGCTGGCAGTAGGTGCCTTTTCTCCACTTGATCGCTTCATGGGACGGGCTGATTATCGCTCAGTTCTGGATAAGATGACGTTGGCCAATGGCACAATCTGGCCTATTCCGATCACTTTAACCATTGACAAAGATGATCTGCCTGAACAGGCTGAATGGGTCACGTTGCGTGATGTGCACAACCAGATCGTAGCAGTGATGAGGGTCGAGGAAATCTTCCGTTTCAACTGGAAGGAAGAAGCTGAAAAAGTATATGGTACTCAGGATGTCAAACATCCGATTGTTTCTGAAATGGCGGGATGGGGAGACCTGTGCCTTTCCGGCGAATTGAAAGTACTGAATTTACCCACATACGATGATTTTGTTGAGCTGAGGCTGACTCCTGCTGAGACTCGAGCCAGGCTTGCAGAGATGGGCAATGAAAACGTGGTGGCATTCCAGACCCGAAATCCTATGCACCGGGTGCATGAGGAATTGACCAAACGAGCCAGTAATCAAATCGGCGGCAGCTTGCTCATTCACCCTGTTGTTGGGATGACCAAACCCGGTGACGTGGATCACTATACCCGAGTGCGAATTTATAAGACTCTGGTTGAAAATTATTACGATGAAAACACCCTTCTCAGCCTGCTTCCATTGGCGATGCGAATGGGCGGCCCGCGAGAAGCTGTGTGGCATGCCATTATCCGACGAAACTACGGCGCAAACCATTTCATTGTTGGCCGGGATCATGCTGGACCCGGGAAAGATAGTCATGGCAAACCGTTTTATGGTCCTTATGATGCCCAGGAATTGCTTATGAAGGTTGAGAAAGATGTCGGTGTAAAGATGGTTCCCTTCGAACTGGTTGTTTACCTTCCTGAGGAGGACCGGTATGAGTTGGCCTCCAAAGTACCAGAAGGAGCAACTGTCTCGACGATCTCAGGAACCCAGGTTCGTGAAGATTACCTGGCTAAAGGACTTCCTCTTCCTGAGTGGTTTACGCGAATGGAAACTTCAGAGATTTTATTGGAGACACATCCTCCTCGTTACAGGCAGGGTTTCTGCATCTGGTTCACCGGATTGAGTGGGGCTGGCAAATCGACCATTGCTAAACATTTGACCAATATGCTCCAGGAATATGGACGAAATCCTACTGTCCTGGATGGAGATGTGGTACGGACACATCTTTCCAAAGGATTAGGGTTCAGCAAAGAAGATCGTGACACCAACATTCTCCGGATCAGCTTTGTCGCAGGTGAGATTGCCCGTCACAATGGCACCGTTGTATGCGCAGCTATCAGTCCCTACCGACAGGCACGACGGGAAGCAAGGAAAATGCTGCCTGAAGGTCATTTCATCTCAGTATTCGTTGATACACCTTTAGAGGTATGCGAAGCACGTGACGTCAAAGGATTGTATGCCCGTGTCCGTTCAGGTGAGATAAAAAACTTCACTGGGATCGATGACCCCTATGAAGAACCCATCGAACCAGAAGTTCACTTGCATACCGTAGGAAAGACCCCCAAGGAAAACGCTCGTGAGATCATAGATTACCTGATTGACGTTGGTTATCTGAACGAGTTCAATAACCTTAAGGGCAAGAATGGTGTGAAAACATCTAAATAAAAGATTAAATGAGAGGTTAGTGACAGGACAGTAATTTCTTAATTCTAACCTCACTATAAAATCTACAATTTAAATAGAACTGCTTCCATCATGGAAGCAGTTTTTTGTAGATCCCTGTGGATTTAATTCTCTTATCAGTTTGTGCTGGATATAGTTCTTCCGCTTCTGACAATGATAGTGTTATCATCTTTCCTGCATTCCGGGTCTTGTTTCATGCCAGCTTCGATGATGTCCATCAGGCTCTCAAGAACGTGTTGAGCCTCTTCATCTTCATAAATTTCTCTGTCCTCGAAGTCCTGTGCTGTCAGGTTCAACCGCTTTATAAAATATCTGCCGAATTGATAAAACACACATTCCAAAAGGAAGGCAGCCACATCAGGATCAACCCAGTGTTCCACTTCACCATGCATGATCCCTTGTGTTATCAGCTGCTTGAAGAATTGCGTGGTCCCACGACGCCGTAATTCCTCTGTCATTTCAGGGAAAGGGTCACCTTCTATAAAGGCACGAAAGGCAATTTGAGCCATTTCTGGATGCTGGATCTCAAAATAAACCTCAGAAAGGAATTGCCAGCGTAAATAACCGAACAAACCTGATGAATGATCAGGTGCGGGCAGGTCTTTCGCCAGCTTGAGTTTTTCATCTGAACTCAGTTTGACCAGGTACCGGTAGAGTTCTTTTTTATTTTCAAAGTATTGGTAGAAGCTGCCTTTTGCGATACCCGCTTTTCGCACGATTTTTGATATCGATGCGACGTTGTACGGATGTTCAGCGAATTCTTTGATGGCAAGATCCAGGATTTGGCGATGTTTTTCTTCAGGTAAGTTGTTAAATGTTTCTTTTGGCATATTTTCTCCAACGTTAATTGTACTCGGAATGAAGGGTTATCTGGGAGGAGATCAGAAATCTGGAGGTATGGGTAAATTGTTATCCCAGGGAAGGGATATGCGATGTAATATTAATATATTCGTATAATATCAGTGAGTGAATTGCCAGTGCCAGTCATATTACTGAATGAAAAACTAAGATATCTGCACTGGAAGATATCTGGTGCAAAAATTATTACTTATTTACCAAGGAGAACAGTGACTCCATTCATACCAACATCTGATCCAACGCTTAACCAGATTCTTGAGGCTCTGACAAAAGGTGTATGCACTATATTAGGTGATAACTGCCTCGGTTTTTACCTGGGTGGGTCCTTTGCACATGGGGGATGGGATGCCTTCAGTGATGTAGATTTTGATGTGGTTATCAACCATGACCTAACACCTGGAGAATTATTGGACCTCAAAGTTCTGCATGCCAGGATCTTTATCAAGGATGTGTATTATGCCCGGCATTTAGAGGGGGCTTACTTCCCGGCAGATATATTGGGAGACCTTTCATGCACTGATGAGCCTTTATGGTACCTGGATAACGGCAGCCTTGACTTTCAAAGATCAACCCATGATAACACCCTGGTCAATCGATGGGTGCTGAGGGAGAAAGGGATCATTCTTTTTGGTCCTGATCCTTCAATCTGGATCCCACCAATACCTGAGAAGTTGTTGAAAGATGAAGTTCAAGAGACAATGCAAAATTGGAGCGAGGAGATCTTCAATGGTCACTATGCGCTTGATAACAGTTTTGCACAAACCTTTGCGGTACTAAGCTACTGTCGTATGCTGCACACATTATCCACAGGGAAGATCCATTCAAAACGAAAAGGTGCAGATTGGGCAAAATGCAATCTTGAGGTCTCATGGGTTGGATTGATTGAGGATGCCCTGAGTGTCAGGATCAATCAATATGATTACTGCTGGGTTCCTTCCGAGCCTGATATCGTCAGACAGACAATGTCATTCATTCAATACGCGCTCTCTTTAATCAAATCTGAATGAAAAGCGTGTATTACTCAATAAACGCATTCGATTGATTTAGATGTGTGTATAATAAAATTCAATAAGGATTTATCAAGGAAGGAATACAACAATGGCAAAAAATGTTGGCATTTTAACAGCAGGCAGTGATTGTCCAGGATTAAATGCTGCAATCAGGGGATTTGGGAAAGCTGCGCGCAGCACCTATGGTATGTCCCTGGTGGGATTCAAGGATGGGTTCAGGGGGTTGATGATGAACAATACCAAAGACCTCAGCGGCAGTGCCTTATCGAACATTTTGACTGCTGGTGGCACCATCCTTGGCACAAGCCGGGATGTCCCCCACGCAGTTGAAGTGGATAACGGGGTAGAAAATAAAGTCAGTGATGTTTTGGATGTATATAAAGAAAACAAACTGGACGCCCTGGTTTGTATTGGCGGACAGGAAACCCAGGAAGCAGCAATGCATCTTGCACAAGCCGGGATGAATATTTTGACCCTTCCGAAATCAGCAGATAATGATGTTGCGATGACCGATGTGACAATAGGATTTGATACAGCCAGAATGATTGCTACGGATGCCATTGACAGGCTTCACAGCACTGCCAACAGCACGCACCGGATCATCATCGTGGAAATCATGGGACGTGAGGTAGGTTGGTTGACCCTGGGAGCAGGCGTTGCCTCCGGTTCTGATGTGGTTCTCATACCGGAAATTCCTTACAGCATCGAAAAGATTTCACAGGCTATTCTGGAAAGAAATAAGGCGGGAAAGATGTTCAGTATTGTTGCAGTTGCTGAAGGGGCAACATCTTCAGAATTAATGGCTTTCTTTGAACGGTCAATGAAAATTAATCGAAATGTCCATGAGGATGAGACGATTCAAGTAAGCAGAGCTCGGATGAACCAGCTGAAGAAAAAATATACCGGGCAGACTTTGTTACTGGCTAACAGGCTTGAAGAGACAACAGGCATTGACTGCCGGATCACCATCCTTGGGTATCTACAGCGCGGCGGTGCTCCTTCAGCCAGCGATCGTCTTTTGGCTACTCACATCGGCTCAGAAGCAGCACACTTGGTGGAAAAAGGTGAATTTGGTCAAATGGTCGCATACCGGGATGGGAAAGCTGTTTGCATTCCACTCGAAGATGTCGCAGGAAAGCAAAAGCCAGTCCCGTTAGACCATCCCTGGATCGTCAGTGCAAGGCATGTGGGAACGGCATTTGGAGATTGATTCTTTGGACAGGATTTTTTCCTGATGTCATCAAGTAAATCGTAATCCAAGCGAAATTCTACAGGTCAGGTATGTCAGAGTCTCTGTATAAGATTTCCAGTTTTGAGCATCTTGAAGGATTTTCCAGGACATCCACGTTATCGGTGATCTGATTAATGCTGCCAAGGTTGGGCGGCAGGGCTTTGACTATTGGATCTTTTATCTTAGCGTGCAGGGCTTCAACAAACCGTGATGAATGGGGCACCTGGATAGGACGATCATGGAAGCTGGAAATCGTGGTAGGAATTTTCTGTGTAATATTCAGGTCATTGTGGGCATTCATAAGAACAAGATAACTTTGGGATAGGTGCGATTCTCGTTCTTTCCAATCCTGGTTATTCAGCGCGGCCTGGAAATGAGGAACTAATTTTGGGGCGATCTCAAGCATGTCAAAGGCTGTTCCAAACCATTTCGTATAAGAAGAATACTGTTTTGCCATCAACATGCCGAGACTCATCATATCTCGGATCAATCCAGAGGTGATGAGCCGTGATCCAAGATCATCCCCAACCTGTCCTGTTCGTCCAACAAAGGCTTCCTGCTGATCAATACGCTGCCATTGATTGGCCATCAAGTATAACCAGAGATCGTGGGGATACCAGTGGAATTTTGTGCGTCGTTCTGAGAGTGATCCAAGCCCGTCATGATAGATTGGACCCGAGCGAATCGTGCGTAATTTCTGATGGGGGATCGTCAGCCAGATGGCTGGTGTGAGTGGGGAGTTGATATCCACACCCAGGTAAGAGTCAAAGAATATTTCCTGCGTGGTGATTGTGATCATATGGTGTATGGGATACGCTTCCTTGAGCTTCATCACACCCCCGTCTGATAACGGTTCACCATAATTTGTGGGGAAGCCATGGATTTGAAAGGGAAGGTTGTGGGAAAAGAATGAATTTAATTTTTCGTGGTAACCCTCATAATCTTCATTGGAAAGGAAAATGGTCATTTTTGGTCCCCAACCATGATCCATTGACATTGGTGTGTCAAAACCAAGTACGTCTGAACCCCAATCCAGCCGAGCAGCAGAATATCTTATATTGGGGAAATTCGTTGATATGATGGGATGGATGGCTTCTGTGAAGAAGTATTTACTAAGTTTTAATCCAGGGATAAACAAGTGACTCATGTTTTTATTCCGTGTTATGGATTATTCTTGTGTAGTTATGAAAAAAGGTTAACCAGCTCGGAGTGGCCAGTATGGGCCAGCTTCAAGCTGAGTCTTGAACCAATTGATCAGTTTATCACTGGCGATGATCAATTCTTCCCAATTTGGCAGGGCAAAAAAATCATGGAAGCGACCTGTTATGATTTCATTGAGAGAGTTTGGTTTTAGCTCTTGTGGGTATTCGAGGAAATTGTCCACGGAGAAAAGGTAATTTTCAGGGAGGATCATTCTTTCTTCGAACTCAGTTTGTTGGACAACAGCAGCAGTTAGTGCAGCTTGATGCATAAATATCGCGTAGCGGCGATCTTCCTGATAGAATTTGTTGAATTCAGGTAAGTGATATGAGTTTCGAAGATTTTCAGCCCATTTTCTCAAAATGATTGATTCAGGCCTGACCACCAGCAAACCCGCGTTCACATACAGGTAAAGGTCTGTTCTATCAATGATTGATGTTATGACAGGTAACTGATCCGGGGAGATAGAAAAAGTCGCGCATATCTTCGTCCAAAAGGACGGCAGAGGCTGGCCAAAGGGAGCACCGATGTTGGCGATGTCTGTTGGTCTGAAGCCGAAGGTTTTTTCCGGTGGGAGATCAAAAGCTTCAGGTGCGTGCTGGATAAAACCCGTTCTGTCGTGCCAGGCGAGGACCTTTGTTTGTTGTTCTGCTAAATCTTCTGCGTGAGCAGCAGCGATGGTTTTCAGCGCAAATGGGAACTTTTTGATTTTGTCATTAATCTGGAAGGGAACGATCTTCGTTTGTAGTGTTTCCAATTCCTTAAGATAACCAGGAGAAAAAACATCACCTTCCGGCACCAATGCCCAAACAGGCATTTCGGACATGTCCCCGCCAAATTGACGCAAGCTGCGGATCAATAATAAGGATTGAACTTCATACCCTCTCGGACTGAAAAAACCAAGAACAAGCGATTGTTCAGGCATAATACCCTTTCTTCTATATTGGTGACAGTATAGCATGAAAACAGATGCTTGCAAGCGATATGTGAGATTGGTTTTTCGATCAAATTTAACAAAACATGCCCAGGAAAAATGATCCAGGGCATGCAGAATGTTTAAGATAGTTTACGTGGTTTTCAGCGATCTTAACCTCGTGCGTCATCCAGAAGGCGTTTTTCGCCTTTCAGTTCCCGGATGTGGGAAATTTCCTGGGAGACTTCAATGCATCCCTTATACGCACCATCAGTATTATGGAGTGCAAAGTAGCGGATGTGAATGAATTGACCACCCATTTGGATCCAGAATTCTGCAACATCACGGTTCCCAGCTCGAAAATCATCCATGATGATTTGAACCCTGTGAACGCTTTGCGGTGGGTGACATTTAGTCACTTCACGGCCAATGATGGCGGGAGAACGGTCAAAGATGCGTTCTTTCCCCTGGGAAAAGTATCGAACCCGGTCATTTTCATCTACAAATGTTACGTCTACAGGAAGGTGGGTCAGCATCAGGTTGATCTGTTCCTGCGTTAATCCACCTGTCGCTAACGAAATCAAGCCATCCATGTCATTTCTAATTTCATCGCTCTCAAGCATGTTTTCCTTCTCTTCTATTGGCTGCCATGTATCCTCTGGAGTGACATCAAAATAACCAATTTCCTCTTCCTGCTGTCGGATCTCGCCCCACTCTTTTTCCGAAAGACGGTTTAATGCTTCAGGAAAGAGAATTTTTTCCTCTTTATAGATCATTTCACGAATATCCTGGGCGAGCTTCGAATACTTAGCTTTTAGGTCGGTTGCATTTGGCTCGCTATCATTGATTCCGTCAATAAACAGTTTTATCTGAGCCCGTATATCATTGTCCACTCCCCACATAACCTGAGAAGGCCCTTCGAATCCCTTTGTTTCCAAATATGGGAATAATATATTTTCTTTGCGAGAGTAATGTTTTTCGATGGATCGCAGGTTTTCAGCTTGCTGCTGAAGCGATTCAAGCGCGTTTTCCTGGCCATTTTGCCAGTCATCCAATGTTTTCTGCATAACCTCTAATAAACGCGTAGTTACTTCATTTTCCATGCGGAATGTGAAAACCGGGTGTCCGGGAAGGGATTCAGGTGCTGGTTCTTCATCCAATGAATCGCGGAACACAGCAACATGGAGATCGCAAAGCTTTTGAATTTCTCCGACTGAGACACCTTCACTGATCAAGGCTCGTTCCGCTTCTGCGATATCGCCTGCTGACGCCCCTTGAATTGCCTCTCCGAATTCAGCTTTTAGATTTTCAACGGTTTCTCCGGCATGCAGTCTTTTAATGACTGTTTTTAGTGCTTCTTTCCGTTTGCTGACATTATTGATGTGTTCACTCATAAAAACCTCAAATTATCCTATATAAAGTAGAGAATATTTTTATGCCCATGAAATGGAAAATGGCGCTCGGATTGCCTTCTGGGGGCACACATCTTCACATGTCGTGCAGTAAGTACACGAAATCGGCTGTTTGAACGATGGACCGGTCTTTCTCATTTGAAGGGCATCTTCAGGACAAAGTTCAATACATTTGCCACACTGGTCGCAGCGATCGAGATTAATGATGGGATTTTTTCCAGATGTCATCGTATTAATTTTCCTTGTCTCATGAATATCTTACTAAATAACATAATGAAAGCATAAGACTTAAGTCACATTAATGAAAAAAATCGTCTTGGCTGAACAATTAAGTCTTCTCAGATTTCGCTTCATGCAGAATGCCCTGTCTGTCCAATAAGATGATCTCCTGGTGTTTTCGCTTTATTAGACCTTTGGATTCGAAGTCTCTTAGAATACGCCCAACGACATCTCTTATCGTGCCAATTTGAGCTGCGATCTCATCCTGTGTCCATCCAATCTCGACGGAAGGTTTATCAGCCAATTCTATTAGGAACTTTGCAAGGCGAATGCGGACTGAATGGAAGGATAAGTTTGAAACCAGGTCGACCATTCGTGTCATTCTTTCAGCCAAGTACTTCATGATCATGACGGAAAAGTCAGGATGATTTGTGATAAGTGTTCTGAACGAAGTGGTGTCAATTACAATAATTCTGACGCGAGTTAGGGTTTCGATAGATGCCTGGTTTATACCATCGTCGGTCAGCATTGGAATGATATTCAGGGGTGAACCAGGCCCAAACCGTCCCAGTATTTGAAAACGACCATCCTGGCTGATCCGCAGGGCTCTCACATAGCCCGCTAAAAGAAAATAGCAAGAGCGTGTTGAAGCACCCTCAGTTACCAGGTCCTTGCCAGCAATAATTTCCCTTGTGAAGGCATGTTGAGAGATGAACTGCAAGGTGCCAGGCTTGAGTCCGTTGAATAGGGGACATTTCAGTAATTCTTGTGTGTCTAACATGTGTAATAGAGCTGGTTTATAAATTCATGACCAGATACCATTATTCTACCTATAAAACTTAGTATATAATTCTGAGTTAATGAAACTAATCAATATCAAGGGACAAAAACATGAACCAGGAAAAAATCAATCAAAAAATCAACGAGCTTCTCGACCAAATGACATTGTCGGAAAAAGTGGCTTTATTATCTGGCCGAAATAACTGGTTTACAGTCAAAGTTGACCGTTTGGAAATACAAGCAGTTGTGATGACAGATGGTCCTCATGGCGTGCGTACTGGAGGTTATGGTTCAGATCGGATTGTCAGTACTGCAACTGCTTATCCAACAGGTATATCCATGGCTTCAACATGGAACCGGGATTTGATTGAACGAGCAGGGAAAGCATTAGCTGAGGAAACGCGTCTTTTGGGATGTCATGTACTACTTGGCCCATGTGTCAATATTGTTCGATCCCCACTTGGAGGACGAAATTTTGAAACCTTTTCTGAGGATCCATATCTGGCGGGTCAGATAGGGATAGCTTATGTCAATGGTGTTCAAGATCAGCAGGTTGGTGTATCAGTTAAACACTTTGTTGCCAACAACCAGGAGGTTGAGCGTTTCCGGAGTAATTCAGTGGTGGATGAACGAACATTGAGAGAGATATATCTGACTGCATTTGAATCGATAGTCAAGGAGGCCCATCCCTGGACAGTGATGTGTTCATATAACAGGATAAATGGGGATTATGCAAGCGAGAATGAGACCTTATTGAGAAGGATACTGAAAGAGGAATGGGGATATGAGGGTGTTGTTGTGTCGGATTGGGGAGCAGTACATGATATCCATGCTCCGATAACTGCTGGTTTAGACCTTGAAATGCCCGGCCCAGCGCGATATTTTGGTGCTGAACTGGAAGCAGCTGTCAGCAATTGGCAGGTGGAAGAATGCCACGTGGATGATGCAGCCCGTCGAATGTTGAGGTTGGTTTTCCAGGCAGGTGTGATGTCAGATGAGATGCCTCCTGAGGGCAGTGGTGATAGTTCCGAACACCGGGAAATCGCGCGAAAGGTTGCTGAGGAATTGATTGTTCTGTTAAAAAATGACTTACAACGGCTACCATTTAAGGAAGATGAAATTAAGAAGTTAGCTGTTATTGGCTTGAATGCTGACCGTTTGATCAGTGGGGGGGGCAGTTCACGAGTGGATCCCCATCATTGGGTGACACCATTGGATGGGATTCGCGCAAGATTGAGTGACCAGGTGGAAATTTGTTATGAGCCTGGTTATGATAATCTTGTTCACCCGGTTCCAATCGAGCCGACAAAATTTACACATCCAGATGGGAAGAATCAAGGCTTAATGGCAGAATTCTATAACAACCTTGATTTTTCTGGTGACCCTGTTTTAGCTCGGGTGGATCCTTCAATTAATGCCTGGTGGGGCGGAGGTGGTCCAGCATCCGGGATTGTGGATGAGAAACATTTTTGTGTCCGCTGGACAGGAACCTTCACACCATCAGATACCTGTATGACTGTATTGAGACTGCTCAATACTGGTGCAGCAAAAGTGTGGCTGGATGGTGAATTGATCCTGGATAATGATATAGGTGTTCGGTCGAATACCGCAGTGGATTTTGGGAAGATGAAAGATGAAACGACAATCCTGCTGGAAAAGAGTGAAGATTACGCCATTAAAGCAGAATTTGTAAGCGGTTTGGATAATCCTTATGCCTTGATCCATTTATCATATCAACCATCCATCAATGATAAAGAAGATTTGATTGACCGTGCAGTTGAAATAGCAAAATCGAGTGATGCAGCCGTTATTATCGCCGGGTTGCCGGACCTTTATGAGAGTGAGGGACAGGATAGACCGAATATGAACCTGCCGGGTAATCAGGAAGAACTTATCCGGGCTGTTGCTGAAGCAAATCCCAATACGGTTGTAGGGGTCAATGCTGGTGCGCCAGTGACCATGCCCTGGGCAGATGATGTGGATTCCATTCTCTTGTTATATTATCCTGGGCAGGAAGGTGGACATGCCCTGGCGAATATTCTCTTTGGAGATGTCAATCCCTCTGGGAAGCTGCCTGTATCATTTCCCAAGCGCCTGGAAGATAACCCGGCTTTCATCCATTATCCGGGCTGGAAGGATGTGCATTACGGGGAAAGGTTGTTTGTTGGATACCGGTATTACGACACAAAGGATGTGCAGCCCTTATTCCCATTTGGCCATGGGTTGAGTTACACGGAATTTTCATACAATGAAATAACTTTGCCCAATGAAGTCAGAAAAGGTGAAGACTTCCAGGTGTCGGTAATTGTTGAAAACACTGGAAAGACTGCTGGTCGAGAGGTTATCCAGTTATACATTAGGGATATTGAATCAACTTTGATAAGACCAATAAAGGAGTTGAAGGAATTTAAGAAAATCACCCTTGAGCCCGGTGAGACGAAAGTGGTAAGTTTTGATCTGAATCCAAGATCGCTATCCTTCTATGATCCACATCAAAAAGCCTGGATCGCAGAGGAAGGTAAATTTAAGGTTTTGGTAGGTACCAGTTCCAGGGATATCCGATTAACGGGTACTTTTGAGCTTGTGGATTAGATAAAAATTTCATTCAGAATCAAACTGAAAATAAAAAGACGCCCCAACCAGGGGCGTCTTTTGTTTGATCTTTTGAGTAGTTCTTAAAAACCCCCGGGACTTTCTGACCTATTGCTTGTAGTGCTTTGGTGCAGGTGCTTTTATCACGATCAATTCCAGAAGGCTATCATGAAGGTTTTGGACATTCATCTTTGTTTTGTATGGAATTTTTAATAATGTTCCTGATGAATAGAGCGCAGTTTCCTGATCATCAAGGGTAATTGATAATGTGCCTTTCAGGACGGTCATATAGACATTGGAATTTGAATAGTGTACTGGAAGTCCCTCATCCTTGGTAAAGATCATGTGAATATAATCCAGATTGTCGTCTTGTACAATTTTCTCAACTGTTTTCTTGGTGTTTTGGGAAAGTTTGAACATTTCCTCTATCATCGAAAGATGGCTCCTTTCAAGAGTTCACCAGGTTGGTAGAGAATGCACATCCTGGTGGATATTATTTTGATATTGATTAATTGCCTGTCATCATCGCTGAAATATCTTCTGTGACATCATTAATGAGCTTCAGATCAAAATTATTAACTAATACAGAAGTGACATTTGGCGAGAGGAAGGCTGGCAACGTCGGTCCCAGGCGGATTTTGCGGATGCCTAATGACAATAAAGCTAATAGAACAATAACCGCTTTTTGTTCATACCAGGCTATATCGTAAGATATTGGAAGGTCATTAACATCCTCAAGTTCAAAGGCTTCTGCTAAAGCCTGGGCAGTTTTAATTAGTGAATAGGAATCGTTACACTGGCCAGCATCCAAAATGCGAGGGATACCATTGATATCTCCAAGCTCAAGCTTGTTATATCGATACTTTGCACAACCAGCAGTAAGGATGATAGTGTCCTCTGGAAGGGAATTCGCTACATTGGTGTAGTATTGACGTGATTTATGTCTTCCATCGCATCCACCCATCACAAAAAAGCGTTTAATGTCTCCAGATTGAATGGCTTTAATTACTGCTGGGGCATTCTCCAAGATAGTATGGTGTGCAAAACCAGTTGTGATTGTTTTTTCTTCTAATGCTTTGGGTTCTGGTAATGTTTTTGCCAATTCGATCAATTCTGAAAAATCCTTTTGTTCTCCAGGTTTTCTGTCAGGGATGTGTTTAGATCCCGGATACCCCGCCTGTCCAGTGGTATATATGCGGTTCATGTAAGAGTCTTTGGGTTTGACGATGCAGTTGGTGGTCATCAGGACCGGCCCGCCAAAACTTTCAAATTCCTTTCGCTGTTTCCACCACGACCCACCATAATTTCCAATAAAATGTTCGAAATTTTTAAATTTCGGGTATGCATGTGCAGGGAGCATTTCACCGTGGGTATAGATGTTTACACCTGTCCCTCGTGTTTGTTCTAGTAATTCTTCAAGATCAAGCAGGTCATGGCCGCTGACCAGAATGCCTGGGCCAGGACGTACACCAAGATAAACCTGAGTTGGTTCAGGATGGCCATAGGCATCAGTGTTGGCTTTATCTAATAATGCCATTGTGCGCAATCCCATTTCGCCAGTTTTTAGGACATATTGAGTAAGCTCTTCTCCCGTTAGATTTTCATTTGTTGTTGCTTCAAGCATCTCTTGCATGAAATATTGAATTTCTGGATCGTCCAAACCAAGGATATGAGCATGATCTGAATATGCTGCTATGCCTTTCAGTCCGTAGAGGATCAATTCGCGTAAGGATCGGATATCTTCATTGAGATTCTCCTCAGCCATTACGCCAACATGCCTTGCTTTCTCAAGAAGGGTTTCAATATCATATGATGCCGGTTTCCAGGAAGCCCAATCGGGACCTGCCCCTGCGCAAGGTTTACCATGTAATTCATAGCACTTTGATTGAGCAGCTTCGCGCAAATTCTCGCGCCTTGTGATTGCTTCTTTGATCAAATCAATAAACCGCTCAGCATCAAAATTAGCATTGGTGATAGTTGCGAATAGCGCCTGGGCTACAAATTCATTTGTCTCATCATGAATTACGCCCATGTTATGCCCGCGTGTTCCCCAAAATGAGATGCCTTTGAGAATGTAAATTAGCAGGTCCTGTAAATTCGCCACTTCTGGTGTCTTACCACAAACGCCACGAACGGTGCAGCTATTATTGTTTAAAGTTTCCTGGCACTGAAAACAAAACATTTGGTCATTCATTAATATCTTTACTCCTTTAGGATTTATTTGCTTTACCCATCTTACCAGCTTGAATGTTTTTACAATATGACTTAAATCACTTTAATAAAATATTCATAAGGAGATCAAACGATTGTATGCTTAGGAAGAGTTGCGAACTGATGGGTTTTAAGAGTAATCGAATGAGAGGCAGTTAATCCATATTAAATGATATTTTGGATTATCTAAAAATTTTTGAGGATGTTGAAGGATGGTGGTTATTATCAATTTATTGAATAAATGCAAAGAAGAAATTAAGGCAGGTCGTAGATTTTGCGTGAAGGAAATCTTACCAGCGCGCATGGTAGTCTTCTGCCCACCCAATAGCATTATGGATTTCAATTGGGTTGCCAATTTCGATATCCAGGATGCCGTTGAAGTGACCAAACATCTGGCGTACTTCTGAGAAGATGATCAATGCGTCGGTTTTCGCATTACGCTCAAAAAAGGGTGTAAAGGTCAGGTCAACCCGTTTTGTTGCGGTCGTATACAACCGCCATGGGGCCATGAAATCCTGGGGGTCATAATCAATAGCAACATCTTCGCTGAGCTTTGTGAGTATCCCATCCACGCATATCCCGTTTTCATTCATCCCGGTACCGTCCGTCCAGCCAGCACCTAAATTCACACCAACCGTGCGGCCATCTTGAAGGCGTGTTGAAAAGCTTGACCAATTCCAGAAGCATTCAAACGGCCAAATGCCCCGGCCAAAGTCCAGGCAGGCGAATGTGTCTTTAGGATCAAAATGAATGGTTTCATTTCCCCATGTGATCGTTCCTTCGGTCGGCAGCGTATTTTGCTTGCTGGTGAATTGGAATTGCTTTGATGACCAGGGGATGACCACATTTAACGTTTCATGCCCCTCCGGTTGTTGAACCATGAAATCAACTGCCAAGGGTTTCCCATCAAAATCCGGACAGCTTACTTGTAGATGGATGCCATTGTCGGTATGTTTCATCGAGATCGGCATGGCTGGATCAGTGTAAAGGACATCATCAGCGACATCCGGATGAAGCTTGCATCTGGAACCGAAGGGTTTTATTAATGTTTTTTCTGCGAAGGTTTTCGTGTTGAAATCAAGTAAATAGATGAAAGGCAAACCCAGATAATCTACATTGGAGAGGGTTACAGAAAATAAATGCGTGGGGCTGGTGATAGCCCAATAATTCCAGCGTTTTTCCTTGGCCAATGCCCTTGCAGGTTGCAGTGGTGGTAAGGGTACCTGCTCCAGCCAACAGCCTTTGGATTCAGATTTCCTTTAGCAGTGCAGAGATCGACAGGATGGGTTATTTCAGGTTCATTGTAAAGGCCAGTCATGTTTTCTCCTATGATGAGGTCAGGTCAGGGTGCCCAGGGACGCGTGGAAATTGAGCTAAAAGGTAGTAGACAGAAGTTGAGCTGGATCTCAGCTCTTTCTACTATCTTATCGAAGGCCGCTTCCAAGGCGGCATTTGTCCCTCGCATTTTATAAAGCACATCAGCAGACCATTGGAAGTAATTCTGCCGACGCTGTAGGGGCCAATCCATGGGCGGAGAGTTTAGGATATCGCGACAATTTGAGATTTTATCCCCCCATTTGATGATCCTGGCTGGGTATGTTTTCTCAGGTGCATGCACGACCTGCAAACGCTTGCGCTCCTCTTTAGGAAGTGATTTATCATCGGTAACCTCCAGGACGATATCAAGAACCACTTTCCCAAAGGATTCCAGGATCTCCTTAGGTTTCGTTCCCGTATCCTCAATCGTATCGTGGAGAATGGCAGCAATCAGGATATTCGTGTCCCTCACACCGCCGATTTGGTATATATCCCGGCTGACCATCAGGGGATGTGTGATATAAGGAGAGCCGCTTTGGTCCTTCCTAATTTGTCCATCATGTTTTATTGCAGCAAAAAAACAGGCTTCTAAGATCAGGGATAAATCTGGATTCTGTGATGTCATTAAATCAATTTCCTGTTGATTGCACAATTTGAATGAAAAAAGTGCAGCTTATGCTGCACTTTTGTGATTTATCGATGAGTTAGTCTCGTAAACGGACTTCGATGATTGCGCCGTTGGCTATCTTGCGCATTTCAAACTGACCGCCATGCCCTTTTACCATCTGGGAGAGCTGACGGAAGCCGTAAGTGCGGGGATCGAATCCTGGGTCAATACGGCGGAGGGCTGTGCCCACTTCGGATAGCCGGGTCCATCCATCATCATCCGGGTTGACCATGTCCATCGCCTGGCTGACAAGGTCAACAAGCTCTCTTTCCTGGGTAGTCATATTGTTGGATTTACGTCGCCCGTTACCACCGCTTGGTTTTCTGCGGCTGAGGTTCTCAGTATAGATGAAGACGTTGCAGGCACTCACGAATGCACGAGGGGTTTTCTTTTCCCCAATACCTACTACCAGCAACCCGCTTTCACGCAGGCGTGTCGCCAGGCGCGTGTAATCACTGTCGCTGGAAACCAGGCAAAAGCCGTCCACCTGGTCGGAATGCAGCAGGTCCATTGCGTCAATGATCATGGCGCTGTCAGTAGCGTTCTTGCCAACAGTGTATCTAAACTGCTGGATAGGTTGGAAAGCATGAATATTCAGGGTGTCTTTCCACGACCCCATATTCGGTGTGGTCCAATCGCCATAAACCCGGCGGATGGTTGCGTTTCCATATTTCCCTGCTTCAACCAGGATCTGTTCAATCAGGCTGGCCTGGGCATTATCACCGTCAATCAGAATGGCGACTCGCCGTTCTGAATCTTCATTATGTAATTGCTGTATTTGATTTGTTCTTGCCATGTTTGGATTATACCCAACAATAAGCACCCTGGGATAATGAAGGCTTTAAATTGGTTGTGCCAAACCTAAGATGAACAGAGTTAAATTGGGTGATGTAGTAGATAAAAACATTTGATCCCGAATGCAAGCTCAGCTTTGATAAGAGATTATGAAATTTGATCTATTTCAGGGAAAAATGTGAGGGAAACAGAATTGATGCAGTATCGTAACCCTGTTGGTTTGGGTCCGTCATTGAAAACGTGGCCTAAATGTGCATCACATCGTGCACATACAATTTCTGTTCTGTGCATCCCATAGTTATTGTCTTCTCGATGAAGAATATTCTCCTCATTGACAGGACTGAAGAAACTCGGCCAACCAGTACCGGATATGAATTTCTGACCAGATGAAAACAGAGGAAGGTCACAGCATATACAGTGGTAGGTCCCATTTTGCTTGTGGTCAAAAAATGCACCGCAGAATGGCGGTTCAGTTCCTTTTCGGCGGGTCACTTCGTATTGTTCTTGAGTAAGCTGTGCACGCCATTCTTCGTCGGATTTGACTATTTTTGTGACCATGGTTAACTCCATTTCATGTGTAAATTTCATCTTACGTTAATGAGATAAATCACATAAAAAGTGACATATTATGATTAATCTCAGTGACTTTTTAAACTTTCCCAAAAAATTAATTCAAACGGTGAGGATTATTTTGGATTTGGATGGCTTTCTACTCTTCTACAAGGATCATTAGGCTAAAAAACAAATCCACAGGTTCTTAAGATTGTCAGCGCGATCAGCATATGACCCTCTGATGTGGGATGCACACGATCGACCGTCCATAAGGCATCTGGTTTTGACAGCATTGCCCAATCAAATGCTGGCTGCAAATGGATCACCGGTATGCTGTATACTTCACCAATTTCGTCAATCGAAGATTGATAGTCACTCAGCTTCCTGCGGAACGGGTCTGATTGGTCTTTCTCCCCCAGGAAAGGAGAGACAAGTCGGATGTGGGTGTTTGGTAGTTTATTTTGTGTTTCGTCAATCAAATGCTGATAAGTGTTTATGAAGTCTGGAAGGCTGACAGCTTCTTCCAATGGACCTTCAAACGACCGCCAGACATCATTGATGCCGATATAGATGAACAGCCAGTCCGGGGCGATTTTGACTGCATCGGAATCCCAGCGTTCAGCTAGGTCCGTTACTCGATCACCGCTGATTCCCCTATTTATGACAGTCAGTTTCAGTTCTGGATAGCCGGCCTGGAGAAGTCGGTGAATTTCATGGACATAACCCGATCCAAGAGGAGTATACGCTGGTGCCAGACGGTAACAATCTGTGATGCTGTCACCAATGAATTCGATTACCATTTGGGGTTTGAAGATCAAAGTCATGTTCACTCGCTTTCATTGTCCCGGATATCCTGGTTGGTGTGCGCTTTTCCTCGGGAAAGAGAAAGAATCTCCATCTTTTATACGAAGAACTGACTGTATTATCCCATGATTTTCCTGGTTGAGATAGACATATATGAGGGTAATACGGTTATAATAAATCAGCATTGCAGCAAAACGATTATGGAAAAACCGATATGATTGGGAGCTCCATTGAATAAAGGAATTAAAGAAACGCTGAAGCTAATAGCTTCCAGATTGGCCAATGACGGAAAGTTTGCCGCTATAGATCAGGGTGTCATTTCACTTTCGAATTTTGGTGCGTCAATATTATTGGCTGCGATGGTCACGCCCACAGAATTAGGCGCGTATGTACTTGGTTTCCTGGCACTCTATTTCATCCGTGCTGTTCAAAATGGCATTATCATACAACCCCTCAATACATTTGGCGCTGGGAAAAGCAGTGAAGATTTCAGTGCGTATTTTTCATCAGCAGCCATTCATCAAGTCGTCTTATCCACAATCAGTGCCATCGGTGCAGCGTTCCTTGGCTGGATCTTAACAAAATCAGGAAACGACACCCTGGGTCCGACGATATTTGTTTTGTGGTTCAGCTTCTTTACATGGCAAATGCAGGAATTTTTCCGGCGGGGATTCTATACTCGTGGTGAAGTCCATAAGGCAGTTTGGATCAGTGTTGCCTTAAACGTTGTTCGGCTTGGGATGATCATTTTAATTTCAAGAGTTGGTGAGATCTCTGGCTTAACTGGGTTGAATGCGATTGGATGGGGTGCGTTTGCCGCAGCCCTGGTAGGAGCCTGGCTCTCAAGAAAGTATTTTACTAAATCTCTTCTCAATCCACTAAAAACATGGCGGGAAAATTGGAAGTTTGGTCGCTGGATACTGGGGGCAAGCCTGGCAGATTGGGTGGTTGTGGACCTATACCCGATTCTCATGGCAGGGATGATCAGTTTTGCTGCTACGGGCGTTTATCAAACACTTCAAAATTTAGTTGCACCGATCCATGTTTTGTTAAGGGCAATTGACACCTTTATGACACCGGTCATGGCAAAGGCTTTCAATGCATCGGGATTACCGAAAATCAAGCGCATGCTTCGGTGGGTGTTTCTCATTGCCGGAGTGCCAGTTATCGGATTACTAATCCTGGTCACGTTCTTCACGCCACAACTCTTATTCCTCCTCAAAGGAGAGACTTATCTCCCTTATGCTGATGGTATCTATCTGATGGCAGTATTCTATTTATTCCTGTACATCAACAGACCGCTTCAGATGGCATTTCGTGCGGTCCTGCAGGGGAAGCAAATATTTTATGCGAACTTATTAGCTATGGCCAGCATGATTGGCCTTGGATCATGGTTGATAAACCGATGGGGGCTTTATGGGGCTATTGGTGGGCAAGCCTTGAACGCGATCATAATCGGGCTGTTCTTACTTGTGGCCTGGTTCAGGTTTACAAGAAAAAGTAATAGCAATAAGATATGATCATGTATTGAATTGTCTATTGGGGGGAATAAGGAATTCCAATATAGAAATTTTATTCAGTCTTCTTGGGTTCAGAAACCTTCAATAAGTTTCGTATGGTCATTTCCGGATTGGTGCCTGAGCGCCACCTTAGGGCAAAGACCAGATAGAATGCAGCCAGTACAAGTTTTATATCCAACCAAATACTAACATTTTCGATATAAACCAGGTCCCAGGCCAGCTTTTGTTCAGGGGTTATGTCATATGTATCCACAACCTGTGCTAACCCAGCAAGACCAGGCCTTACCAGATGTCTTTTAGCATAATCCGGGATATCCTGCAGATAGCCATGCACGAGGACGGTCCGCTGAGGTCGAGGTCCCACGTAGCTCATATCCCCAAGAAAAATATTAATCAACTGGGGTAACTCATCCAGGGCCGTCTTTCGAAGCATTTTTCCAAAGAACAGGACCCGTTCATCGTTCTCATAACCGGATATTGGCCCGGTGTCCTTTTCAGCATCGATGATCATTGAGCGGAACTTTAATTGATGAAAATTTTTCCCGCCACGTCCGACCGAATTCTTTACGAAGAATATTGGCCCGGGATCTTCCCACCAGATCAGGAAAACAACTATCAGCCAGATTGGCGCAGAAATCACAAGTGAGATCAAGGCTATCAATACATCCAGAATCCGTTTGGAGAGGGACTTTTTTGGTTGTGAACCCATTTTCTCTTGATGCCGGGCAAGCACTTCATGTTCAACTTTGTGTGTGGGCGGTGCATTATTCTCCCATAATCCAAATTCAAGACTTGAAGCGAGAAAGCCTCCGCAGAAACTGCACAAGATGATCCACAGAATGCAGTGCCAAGACCTGCTAGCATCCAGGAGGATGATTGAGGATAAAACAAGCAGAATACCCACACCTACAGCCGATAAGAACGCGATCCGGTAGCGCGTTCTCTTTCGTCGGATAAATGAACCCAGTGAGCGAGTCAATATGAAGGTGAATAAGCTATAAATGATGATTTGAAGGAAAATCGCAACCAGGTTTATTTTCATCCACCTGAAAGTCGAATATCCGTGAACATGCATCCAAATCATAAAGATGAGCAGGATTGCAGCCAATAATATCCAAACGATCTGATTATTTTGTGTTTTGCTTCTTGACTTCACGATACGACTTTACTCAATAAGAACAATGATGTTAAATTTTTCCTGGTCAATAATTTGACCAATAAGATTCAACTGTTTATTATACCGTTTTCAGGAGGCAATCCATCTGCAGCTACACAGGTTCCTGGAGAAATTCACAAATCACGGAACAAAGGCAAGGTATAATCCTGTGTTGTATTAAGCAAAAGAGATAGGGCAAAGATATAGTAAATCCTTATGAAAAAAACAATCCTCATCGTTGTTATCGCTGTATTGACACTGGGAATTATTGCCGGGGTGATATTTGTGTCCCAAAAATGGCATAAGCCATTAGGCACTGCTTTGGAAATGCCAACGCCTTCTCCAACCAAAGAAGAAGCAACAGCGACAACTGAGGAACCCGCCGCTGGAACTGAGACAAAAAGTACTCCCACCATGGCAATTGGTGCATCGACCCTGACACCATCACCTACTGAACCTCAACCCTTGTGCGGTGGTCCACCGGTTATGTACATCCTGGGTATTGGGGCGGATAATGATTTCAATGATTATAACTACGGCCTGGCAGATGTAATTCGTGTCGCAAGAGTTGACTTTGTCACGCCCAAGATCACCGTCCTGACCATCCCACGAGACCTGTGGGTTGAATTCCCTGACCTGATCGAGAAATATGCCGACACGGTCACACATGGGAAGCTGAACCAGGCCTATCTTTATGGAGGACCTGGAATGGGTTATTACGATGGCCCTGGTGGGGGACCTGGCTTATTAGCCCGAACGATTGCTCACAACTATGGTCTTTATGTCGATCATTATGGCGCGGTCAATATGGTTGCTTTTTCGAAGATCGTTGATGCATTGGGTGGCATTGATATTTACTTGGATCAGGATTGGGATGGAACACCTGTGGATGAAAACACCGAGAATATGGGCTATTTTGCCGCCGGTCAGCATCACATGACGGGGAATGAAGCACTACGATTTGCCCGCATTCGAAAGAAATACAGTGTAGTGGCGCGCACAGATAACCAGACATTGGTTCTGTGTGCCTTGAAGGAAAAAATTCTCCGACCAGGTGTGATAGGATCCATCCCCGGACTGATTGACTCGCTCATCGGGGAAATCCACACAGACCTGACTCCTGCCCAGATCAGCCAGCTGCTTTGTCTCCTGACCAGGCTGGATAGTGAGAACCTGCAGTTTATTCGTTTTCCGGAAGAGATGATGGTTCAGGGTCGGGAGTATGATCCAAACCTTGGTGATACGACCTTTGTGTGGGATATCCCAAAGGAAGACATCCAGGCATTTTACAGAGACTTTCAGAATGATGCCATCCCAGTTGAAAGAGAGGGCGGAACAACCTGCCCATAACTCAAATATTAATTGAAATTATCAAGCTGGGACAGTCCATATCATATTTATGAATTCCGGGTAACAATTTCTTAGTCCAATATTGACTTTGAATTAACTTATAGTAAAATTATCGATGGATATATGCAAAAAACCATATATAAAAAGAGATAGAAATGAAAAATTACTCTGATAAGGCTGAAATCTTTAAAATCTTATCGCACCCTGTACGACTGCAGATCCTGGATGAGCTGCGTAAACGGGAAGCATGTGTGTGTCATTTGCAGGCTGCCACCGGGCGGCCTCAAGCTTACATATCACAACAGCTCAAATTTCTGAGGGACGCAGAATTAGTCGTGGATGAAAAAGAAGGCCAGAACGTCTTTTATCACATAAAAAGTAGTTTTGTGAAGGTTCTATTGTTTGAAGCATTGGGCCCTGCAGGAGCGCCAGGCCACCCATCAGGCTGCAGCTGCCCTTTTTGCTCACAAGAAAAGTTGAAATAAAAAATTTATCACAATATATGCAAAAGATTATATATAAGGAGTTGATTTGAGCTTCATAGAATACACGACACAATTATTACAATCAGGTTTTGGGGGTATCGCATCTTACCTTGCTGCGCATGTCATGCTATGTCTGTTGCCGGCATTTTTCATCGCTGGTGCTTTGGCTGCTTTGATGCCAAAGGAAGCGATCACACGCTACCTCGGGCGAAAGGCACCCAAATGGATTTCGTATCCAGCTTCTGCTCTGGGAGGTTTTTTCCTGGCGGTATGTTCCTGCACAATTATGCCTTTATTTGCCAGCATCTATAAGAAAGGAGCTGGCCTGGGGCCAGCAATAACATTTTTGTTTGTTGGACCTGCCGTGAATATACTTGCTATTTCGTTCACAGGTGTGCAGATTGGGATGGATATCGCACTGGCACGGATCATCCTATCGTTAATTTTTGGCATCTTAATTGGTTTGATCATGGCATGGGTCTTCAGAAAAGATGATGACAAACATGCTGAGATGACGTCGAATAACAATCTGTTTGAGGAGAAAGGCAGTATCCCCTCTCATGTTGTGATTTTCTTCTTGTTGCTGTTGAGCACTTTGCTTGTCGGAACCCTGCAGATCAATTTATTCAAGAGAAGTATTTTTTCTTTCAGTTTTCAGGCAGCATGGGCTGAAAAACTGCAGGACACGCTTCATCGACTTATCCCGGCAAATCCTGCACTGGGAATTGAGGGAATAAGCATTCAGGGCGTCATAATCATTCTATTGTTGATCCTGATTGCCCTGGCAGCGATCAAAGGATTTAAGAAAATTGAAGAAGGATTAAATTCCTGGACTTTTCTCACGCTTGGTTTGATCTCTCTGACCCTGCTTATCGGAACATTTTCTATTGCTATTCAGGAATCGAGCCTGGTTATTGGACTAACAGGGCGGTTTACTGCGGAGATCGTTCTATTGACTGCACTATGGCTGATAGCAGCACACAAGCTGGACGCACAGGAGCGCCAGGAATGGCTTTGGGAAACCTGGCGGTTTGTGAAACAGATTATTCCCTTACTTATTGTCGGTGTGTTTATTGCTTCCATCGCCCGGGCATTGATCCCCCCAATCTGGATCCAGACGCTGGCAGGCCGGAATACGTTCTGGGCGAACCTTGTCGGTGTGTTGTTTGGTGTGTTCATGTATTTCCCAACGCTTGTTGAGGTACCGGTAGCTAAAACATTCCTGTCACTGGGGATGCATAGAGGACCGCTGCTGGCTTATCTGCTGGCAGATCCGGAACTGAGTTTACAATCGATATTGATCACCAATTCTGTGATTGGCAAACGAAAAACTGCCCTCTATGTCTTGCTGGTGACAATTTTCAGTACCTTGGCAGGCTTGATATTTGGCTGGTTTATAAAATAATGATTAAGGAGTTTATAATGGAAATTAAAATATTGGGTGGTGGGTGTCCAAAGTGTGAGCGCTTGGAGTCGGCCACACGAGAGGTTGTACAGGAATTAGGGATTGAAGCTGAGATCATCAAAGTCAAATCGCTGGCTGAGATCATGAATTATGATGTGATGTCCACGCCAGCATTGGTTGTAAACGAAAAAGTCGTTTCTTCAGGAAGAATACCGGATCGAGAAGAAATCAGGATGTGGTTGAAAACTGCCACAGGTTGAACAATAAAAATTCATTTTCTTGACTTCGAATCCCTCAAGGGGACTTTGTCAGTTCATTGGGGTTTGAGCCCCTCTTTGTGCGCCATATGTGACAGTTTCCAGCATTGAAGTTCCCCAACCCTAAAGTTAAGGCTGATCGATGTTATCATCAATCGAACAAAGACAGCCATGACTGAGAGCACACTTTCCTGGCCATGAAATTGGCGATCAAAGCTGAGCTTGAAGCAGACCACCTTGACAATCTAAATAAGTAGTTACGAAGGATACTTGAATGAAACCAAACAATAAACTCAAATCGCAGTTATTGGTGTTGGCGCAATGGGCAGGCACCATCTGAAGGATATTGAAGCGATTGAAAACACTGACCTAGCGGCAGTCTGCGATACAGACCGCGAAAAGGCAGATGAAATTGCCCGCAAATACAATGTCCCCGGGTTCTATGACCATAATATCCTGCTGGACGAAGCCAAACCAGATGCGATCTTGATTACTACACCCCATTACGATCACCCACCCATCGCGATCGATGCATTCGTTCGGGGTATCCATGTATTGACTGAAAAACCGATCGCTGTCCATATTCAGGCAGCCGTGGAAATGATCGAAGCTTATCAAAAAGCGTTAGAGAAGTATCCAGACCTGGTCTTTGCAGTCATGTTCCAGCAGCGCACTTATGGACACTGGAAGAAGATTAAATCATTGATCGATGAAGGGGAGTTGGGGAAATTAGTACGCACCACCTGGATTATCACAGATTGGTTCCGAACGCAGAGTTATTATAACAACGGTGGCTGGCGAGCGACTTGGAATGGGGAAGGCGGCGGTGTTTTACTGAATCAATGCCCACACAATTTAGACCTGTTCCAGTGGTTTGTGGGAATGCCAGACCGGGCAACAGGTTTCGTTGCGATCGGGAAATACCACAACATTGAAGTTGAGGACGAAGTGACAGCATTCCTGGAATATAAGGATGGGATGGTTGGCCATTTAATTACTTCCACAGCGGAATCTCCTGGCACGAACCGACTGGAAATTATTGGTGAGAAAGGCAAGCTGATCTTCGAAAACAATCTTCTGACTTTCTTCCGCAACCGAACATCGATGCTTGACTATATCAAAAACTCCCCCTCCGGTCATAAGAAAATAGAGAACTGGAAGATCGAGATTCCTTATGAACACCACGGGGAGCCCGGACACAAATTCATCACGGAGAACTTTGTCAATGCAATTCTTGATGGGGAAACCCTGATCGCTCCCGCAGTTGAGGGGATTAACTCGCTAATGCTGGGAAATTCGATCATGCAGTCTTCCTTCCTCGGTTGCCCAATACATCTCCCGATCGATGCCGATGCCTATGCTAATAAACTGAAAGAGATGATTCAGAATTCCAGATTCAAGAAGGGTGCAGTCGAACAAGAAGTAACTGATATGGAGAGTTCATTCTAATAAAGAAAATCAGCTTTATGACCCTGGGTTGCCCGAAATGGGATATGGACACAATCTGTGCCAGCGCGCAGGAATACGGCTTTGATGGTATCGATTTCCGCGGTTATCTGGGAGAGATCGATCTCTCAGGTCTGACTGAATTCACCATCGGCGCTTCTGAAACAATACGGAAGATCAAGGATGCTGGGCTTGAGGTAAGTGGGATCGGCACCAACATTCGTGTCTGCGTAAAAGAGGAACTTGAGAAAAACCTGGAGGAGGCTCGATTTTCCATTGATTTGGCCGGGGTTTTCGAGACAGTCAATTTGCGGATTTTTGGCGGGGGTGATCTTGAAAATTTCTCTCGCTCAGAACTGGGCAAAATAGGTTGTGACTGTATCTCCCAGATCCTGGAATTGGACGGCGCTCGTGACTTGAATTGGTTATTTGAGACGCATGACAATTGGGTTAAAGCAGAAGATTGTCGCCTCTTGCTTAACAGTATCCAGGATCCTGCCTTTGGTGCTTTGTGGGATATGGGACACACCTGGCGAATTGGCAAGGAGAAACCGGCCAAAACCTGGGAAGCGATTGGATCGAGAGTGAGATATACTCACATTAAGGATGCCGTCTTCGAGCCGGATTCCCTGCTGGCAATGAAAGACGGCTGGCATTATGTACAACCAGGCAGCGGCGACCTGCCTCTGGAGGAGTCCCTAGCCATCCTCGCGGCGGCTGGCTATGATGGGTGGCTTACGTTTGAGCACGAGAAACATTGGCATCCCAAATTGCCAGAGCCTGAGGAAATGTTTCCTAAGTTTGTAGCTTGGATCAGAGGGTTGTATCCCGGGTAATTAGAAACCCTTGCATAAAGCCGCCTTCAAGAACTAAGAGCGTCCAAGGTGTGATATGCGGCACCAAATCCGATGTACGATTGAAAAGATTACACAGAGGATCATAGAAATAGTAAGTGAGTTTGCACCTTTATGGATATCGCAGGGTAACAGCTCGGATGCAGAACGACTGATGGATTGTCAATCACAAGCGCATGCTTGGAGAAAAGAAAGCAGATTTTCAGTTAAAAAGGACATTCAAAATGCCATATCATATCGACGCTGAGAACGTCAGTCTCGACGATCTGCGGAAGCGAATCGAGGAAACCGATCTTGTCCCAAGTCGAAGGTCGTTGTTGGACGGGATAAAGCCTAAATTCAAAACTCTCGAACAGCAAGGTTTCACAACGCTTGCTGCTCTCCGGAATAAACTTAAGAATGCCAAGCACCTGGGATCCTTCTCTACCAAAACATGTATAGAAGAGCAGTATCTGATCCTGCTCAGACGGGAAATCAACAGTTATTTTCCTAAGCCGTTCGCGTTGAAGCATTTCGATTGGCTGCCGGGTGGAGAAATAAATAAGATTGAACAAAGCGGAATCCAAAACTCCGCTGCGTTTTATGAAGCAGCAGGCAGCGCAAAGAGCAGATTGGAGCTTGTTGATAAATCAGATATGGACGGCATCGTTCTAGAAACACTCTTTAGGTTGACCGATCTAACCAGAGTACAGTGGGTGAGTCCAACAGCAGCAAGGATGCTGATGGAAGCTGGCTATGATAGTGTCTCAAAGCTGGCAACTGCGAATGAAGAAGATTTACACCAAGCCCTCCTACAAGTCAATCAGGATGATCGGTTTTTCAAAGGCAAGATTGGGCTGCGCGATGTAAAGAAACTCATACTGTCTGCTAGATATTTTCATAGATGGTCTGAAACCTAATACTGGATTGCAGCACCAACATTGATCCGCTGCACTTTGGAATACTGCTGAGTTTGGGTGTTGTGTATAATATTATTGGGAGATACAGGTATGAAAAAAGCCAAAAAGAAAACCATCATGATTATCACATTAGTGTCAGTTTTCCTGTGCGGCTGCCCAGGATGTTATTTCTTAGTTGAAGGTTTACTATCTTTTTATGATGCTGTGAATAATATTCAAGAATCTACCAGTTTTTGGGAGGGTGTTGGATTTAGTTTCATACAAGGTGGATGGATGGTGTGTGTAAGTGCACTGCTGATCCTGGTTCCGTTTGTTCTGGTAATCATTGCAGTGATCAAGCGAACGCAAAAGGAAGACCTGGAGGAACTGAAACCAACCGGTGTCTCTAAGGATGACCCGCTGCCTCCAACAAGTTAAAAAACAATGCAGTAAATTAAATGGAAAATCCGGGTGCTATTGATCACCCGGATATTTTTTTAATTATCAAATCCCTGGGATTTTTGAATACTACTCAGGTCAGGATTCTGAAGGGGGCGTTTTTCCATCTCCAATCCCTCTCGGCACCCACTTCCCCTTGTTTTCTCTGAGTCGATGCACACCGCTGCCACGCTGGTGTAGCAGGTCGAAGCCTTCAGGTTTGAGGAACATATCCTCGCCTTCCAACAAACCATAAACACCGCTTTGTCCGGGTTCTGAGGTTTTCTTTTTGAATGGGGCAACAAGATCAGGGTCAATGGGTTTGTATTCCATTGGTTCTTCGTAGGTTGTGATATACCCCTCGTAATTCCGCAGGACGACTTTATGGTCAGAATAACTCAGGACATAATTCGGATTGAGGGGGATTTTCCCTCCACCGCCGGGTGCATCCACCACATAGGTTGGCACGGCAAATCCCGAAGTATGCCCCCTCAGACCTTCAATGATCTCAATCCCTTTGCCAACAGGGGTCCTGAAATGACCGGCACCCTCTACAAGATCGCACTGGTATAGGTAATATGGCCTGACGCGCATCTGTACCAGGCCATGTACAAGCTCACGCTGGATATTAGGATCATCATTTATTCCTGCAAGCAGCACAGATTGATTACCAAGGGGGATTCCGGCTCTGGAAAGCCTATCACACGCTTCAGCTAATTCGGAGGTTATTTCATTAGGATGGTTGACATGAATATTCAACCAGAGGGGATGGAACTGCCCCAGCATGTCACATAGATCTTCAGTTACACGTTGGGGGATGAAGACTGGTACACGAGAACCAATCCGAATGATCTCAACATGAGAGATCTCGCGTAATGCGGTTAATAACCTGCTCAGAACTTTAGGTGAAAGTGTCAGAGGATCCCCACCTGAAAGGAGTACATCTCGAATTTGAGGCGTTTGACGGATATAGTCAAGCTGCGCTTCATAATCTTTTGATGAAAATGACTGTGTTGGGTCGCCTACAATACGCGAACGGGTGCAGTAGCGGCAGTAGCTGGCACATCTATTCGTGACCAGCATTAATACCCTGTCCGGGTAGCGATGAACCAATCCAGGCACAGGAGAGTGCGCGTCTTCTGCCAGTGAATCTTCCATTTCTCCAGTGAATGGAAGGATCTCACCAGCTGTAGGGATGATCTGTTTGCGGATAGGGTCATCAGGGTTATCTGGATCAATTAATGAAGCGAAATACGGAGTAATATCCACTCTAAACAGATCGCGTTGATTGAGGGCTTTGCGTTCGCTGTCGGTCAATGTGAGGATATGCTTGAAATCTTCTATAGCGTTCAACCGATGGCTGAGCTGCCATCGCCAATCGTTCCACTTTTCATCAGGAATATCAGCAAATGCTGAGGCACGTTTAGAGGGTTTGATCTGCATTAAAGCTCCTTCAGGACTTGTTGCGAATAGCTTTCATCAAGTTATGTTATTTGGGCTTCTTATTTGTACAATATCGAACAGATTTTAGGTGATCGTTTTGAGTTCACTCATGAAATATTCTCGATCACCAGCCTTCTCAATTTGTTCACCTGCTTCTTCAGCCTGTGATAAATACCTGGCAATTTCCTCTTTGTCGTCTGAAATAGCATAGGCTCTTGCCATGGCTTCATAAGCGAAAGCCAGATCGAAATCCTTGAGTTCATTTTCCAGAGTTACTTGAAGACAGCGTTCGGCGTGATACAGGCAGGGTTCTGCTCTTTTTTGAAGCGCATACACACGGCTGATCTGCCACTCACCGCGGGCGATATTTACAGGACCACCTGCGAATTCCCAATGATAGCGTGAGGCATGAGCAGAATGGATCATCCGATCAATTTCACCCTGAGTCTTATCTTCCTTATCGATCAAGTCCCAGGTCTGATTGAAGAGGTCTATCCCCAGTTTTTTATGAAACGCTTTCTTATCTTCAGTCATTAAATTCTCCATTCTTTATATTATTCGTTGAACATTACGCCAACACTGCGCCCTTCATTTGCTCTTTGAATAACTTCAGCCAACAACTTCCCTATGGAAAGAATGACCAGGCGATCACCAAATAAGGCTTGTTTTTCTGGAGGAATTTGAATCGTGTTGGTGGTCACAAACTGTTTGACTGGCAAAGCAGACAATCGTTCAGCAGCGTTTTGGGACAGTACTGGATGGATAAAGATCATGTAGATATTTCGAGCACCGTGCTCTTTAAGTATTTCAACAGCATGCACCATAGAGCCACCCGTGTTGATCTCATCATCCACAAGGACTACATCACGATCCTGAACATCGCCTATGACAGTCATTGACCTGGGGTTTCTAAAATCAGCGGTTCGTTTCTTCTCAATAAATGCTAAACCAGTTTTCAGGAGATCAGCATATACACGACCTTTTTTCGCAAAACCCAGATCTGCGGTGACAACTACAGGCGCTTTTAGCTCAGGGGCGATTTCCAAAAGGTATTCTTTTACCACGTGAAATGCTCTCAGAACGTCACCAGGAATGGAAAAGAAGCCTTGAATTTGTCCCGCGTGCAGATCAAAGGTCATGTAGCGGTCTGCACCTGCAATCTGGATCATATCTGCAACCAGCCGTGCGGTGATGGGGACACGCGGTTTGTCTTTTTTATCTGACCGTCCATAACAAAGATAAGGTACCACCGCAGTGATCCGGCCGGCGGAATCAAGTTTAAGCGTCTGGATCAAGATCAATAATTCCATCAGATTGCGATGAACCGGTGCGTGTGTGGATTGGATCACATAACAATCCTGACCACGCACACTCTTATGAAGCCTGACAAACAGGTTTTCATTTGGAAATTCGATGATATCCCTGCCGCAAAGCGGATGATCAAGATAGTCCGAAATTTCATTAGCTAATTCAGGAGAGGCAGTACCGGCGAATAGTTTAATGTTCCCATGAAGTAGGTCATGACGCATATGAGGTTTTGTCATTTTTGTTATTCCTTTTTCTTCTTACCATTGGGAATGTTTGCATAGGCACGCCATTCCTCTTTAATGACGCTCATCAAGTTAATATCATAATACCGACCATGCTGATAATGAGCCTGGCGAAATTTTCCTTCGAATTTAAACCCGGCTTTTTCATAGGCTCTGATACCCCCTTTGTTCTTTTCGAACACCTGGAGCCAGATTCTTGTGCAGGTTCAGGGTTTCAAAACCGTGTTTCAGCAGCAGTTTCATGGTCTCAGTGCCATAACCCTGATTCCATAATCGTTTCTCACCAATCATGATGCCAACTTCTGATGAACGGTTTCGCCAATCGATTTTGAAGAATTGGCAAGTGCCTATGGTTCGAAAGTTATCAGTCTGGTTTGGGTCCCTGACCTCGATCACAAGTACATGCTCGCTGGGCGGCTTTGCGATCATTTCTTCGTACCATTTTTCTTCCTCAGTAAGCGAGAATGGAAATGCAAGAAGGAGGTTTTCTGTCACTTCGGGATCATTGATCCAATTCAGAAATAATGGGATGTCTTCCCTCTCTGATGCCCGAAGGCGGATCCGTTGGCCATAAATCTGTGACATTATCATCTCCCTTTCGTGAGAATTAGAACATCAAGGTGTCAATCGTGTTGGTCCTCGGAAGATGAAAACGGCTTCACGAATATTGGCAAGGTTCAGCATAATCATCATAAAGCGGCTGAGGCCAAAGCCAAACCCGCCGTGAGGAGGGGTCCCGTATCGGAAGTAGTTCAGGTAATTCTGGATGGGTTCAACCGTCAGTCCTTTTGTAAGTGCCTGATCCTTCAATGTTTCGTAGCGGTGTTCCCTTTGTGCACCAGTAGCCACTTCAAGGCCTTTCCCCAACAGATCAAAGCTGCGTGTCAGGGCAGGGTCTTCCGGTATCAGCATGTGGTAAAACGGCCTGGCTTCAAATGGCCAATCGGTCACAAAAACATAGTCGTGCCCTTGCGTCTCTTTGAAATGAGCACCAATCGCTCGTTCTGCGCCGGGATCAAGATCGAATTTCTTTTCGGGGGGAAGTTTGTAACCAATCTCCTTGAGCAGTTTATGTGCGTCAGCCATCGTGATCCGTGGGAAAGGTACTTCCGGAACCTCGATTTTCACATCAAACCTGGCTTCAATCTCATCGGCATGTTTTTCTCCCACCTTTTCATATGTGTATGCCAGCCAGCGCTCCATGAAAGCCATCACATCTTCATGAGACGCTATCCATGACATCTCCATATCCACACCGGTGAACTCAGTCATGTGGCGTGATGTAAAGGAAGGGTCTGCCCGAAAAACAGGACCAATTTCAAAAACCTTTTCAAATCCCGCCGCCATAGCCATCTGTTTATAGAATTGCGGTGATTGCGCCAGATAGGCTGTCGTTTCAAAATAGGGAATAGAGAATAATTCCGCACCGCTCTCACTGGGTGTCCCCATGATCTTCGGAGAGTGGATTTCAATGAAATCGTTGTCCAGCCAGAATTCCCGCATCGCCTGTTCAGCAGTCGTTTGCACTTCAAAGATCAGCTGGTTGATGTCCCGCCGAATATCCATGTAACGCCAATCCAAACGGAAATCCTGATCGGGCAGGTACTCTCCAAAAGGTTCGAAGGGAAGAGGAATGTCTGCTGCCCCTTCCACGTCAAGATCTTCAAGCTGGATCTCTAACCCGCCCAATTTGACGATCTCATTTTTTACGACCTTCCCTGAAATTTTAAGGGCGGATTCTGTGCCTAGTGAGGATATTCGTTCTGCCAATTCCAGGTTGCCTTTTTTGTAATGGGCAACCTGTACAAGGCCTGTTCGATCCCGAATTATTAAAAATTGCATGTTCTTTTGGTCACGAAGCGTATGCAGCCAACCCTGAACGGTAACTGTCTTTTCGATGTTGTTTGGTAGGTCTTTGATGAGGGTCCGTTTCATCTTTTTTCTCCTATTAAGGTTTTTCCATAATTTATTGTTAGATTTATTATTGCTTAGAATTTTCAAGCAGGATTTCAACTGCTTTAAGGGGGGGATATTTTCTCTGGATGACATCCTCCAAAATGCGGTTGAATTGATCGTGGTCCAGAGACTCCTGCCAGTTCTTGACCAAACGGTGTCGGATCAAATTTTCCAGGTCTCTCTTCAGTCGATCAGCTTCTTTCTGTTTCCATCGTCCTGATTTTTTAAGATATTCTTTATGGTGATGGATACTTTCAACCAATTCATCAATACCTAATCCCTCTGTTGCTGTGATCTGCAGGATTGGAGGATCCCATAAAGGTTCCTGATCTTGAGGGGAATCGGTTTGATCCGGAATATTTGAACCTCGCAAGTGCTTCATCGCAGCTGGTCTATTGGGCCTATGGGCCAGGTCCAGCATTAGCTGCATGGTCGGGCAGTATTTTCAGCACCTGGACGATCTGCTTTATTGACCACGAGGATGTTTGCGATTTCCATGATCCCAGCTTTAATTGCCTGGATATCATCTCCTAAACCTGGTGCTTCAACCAATATCACTGTGTGGCTGAGCCGTGAGATATCAACTTCCGATTGCCCTGCACCCACCGTCTCAATCAGGATCATATCAAAGCCAGCCGCATCCAAAACGGTGACAAATGCTGCAGTTTGACGGGCTAATCCTCCCAAAGCGCCGCGTGAAGCCATTGAACGGATAAAAATCCCTTTGTCACCAGCCAGGTCCTGCATGCGGATCCGGTCCCCAAGCAGTGCGCCTCCTGAAAAAGGACTGGAGGGATCAACGGCAATAATGGCAACTTTTGGTTTATTTTCATCAACACCGGTTTCCCTGAGCGCTTTCGCCAACCTGTTGACGAGTGTACTCTTTCCGGTACCTGTTGCGCCGGTTATTCCAATGAGATGCGCATGGCCTGTGAATGGAAACAATGCAGATTGAATTCCCTTGCTTTCTTTTGTGCTGTTTTCAATCGCAGTTAACGCTTTGGATAGGGCAAGCCTGTCTCCCTTTCGAACTGCGAGGGGATCAATCTGAACCATGGTCAATCGTTTTTTACTGCCACTGATTTGATGATTTCTTCACAAACAAATTGCGTATCCGTTCCTGGTCCATAAACAGCAGAGACGCCTTTGGCCAATAGCGGAGGGATATCCTCCCCAGGAATGATTCCACCTACAAAAATCTTTACATCGTTCATCCCGCTTTCATGCAGTTTGTCAATAACCGCAGGCACGAGAACGTTATGTGCACCTGAAAGAATGGATAAGCCTACGACGTCCACATCTTCCTGAAGAGCTGCTTCAGCGATCATTTCTGGTGTTTGGCGAAGCCCGGTATAGATCACTTCCATCCCTGCATCTCTTAACGCCCTGGCGATCACTTTCGCACCACGATCATGGCCGTCAAGCCCGGGTTTTGCTATCAGTACGCGAATTCTTCTATTGATCATTCACTTCTCCATGAGATGTAGAGCCATTTTTGATTATACCGCGTTCACCTCCGGAATCTCATGAGTTATGTCAGGCGAAATACTTTTCAACAGCCGATACAAACTTGATCTCGCCATAATAAATCCGATGATAATCCCTGTTTGGATAGACATCATGGATGGTCTTATCCAGGAAATGTGCCGGGTTCAGGTCGTCAGCATACATCTTGAGGCATTCAATAACAACTTCAGCTTCCTTGAAAGCAGGTGATGCTACTTGATTGGCTTGTTCCGGGGTCAATCCAGCTTGGGAAATCTTGTCTCCATCACGGCCTGAGTGTGACCCCAGGTAGCTTAATGCCTTGTGGTAATTTTTTGGGAAGGCAGTCAGTGTGAATGAATCGTAATTCTGCATGAATTCAAATGTATAACGGGAATGTCGAACGGCTACAAAGGCAAATGGTCTGCTCCACATGGTTCCAATTGCCCCCCAACCAATTGTCATGGTATTGTATTCACCCCTCTCAAAATCGCCACATGTCAGAAGTATCCACTGGTTATGGAACAGGTCATGAGGTTGTATTGTCAATGCTTCAATCGTTACAGGTTGCCTGATCATTTCTTCTCCTTTCATTTTGTATGATGATACCAAAAAATATATTCAGATCAAAATCATTATAGGGGAAAATTGACCAGAGAAAGACATGGATTAAAGAAAGGATCTGACCTCTGAGGACGAGTCGCATCGAGACAATTATGATGCGGCAGCCCCGAGAGAAGGAGCATAGTTCGGGTATAATCGAGGCTATGATGGCAGACAACGATAACCGCATTCAGGATGGTCAACCGCGACCAGAAGATCACTTTGACCGGGCTTTAAGACCAGAGCGTTTGTCCGAAATGATTGGGCAGACCCAAATAAAAGAAAATCTGAGGATCCTGATTGAAGCTGCAAAATTGCGATCTGAATCCCTCGATCATGTCTTATTTTACGGTCCGCCTGGTCTGGGAAAAACCACACTGGCGCATATTTTAGCCAATGAAATGGGGGTGAATATCAAGGTCACATCTGGTCCAGCCATTGAACGGGCGGGTGACCTGGCTGCAATCCTGACAAATCTACGTGCTGGATGATATTCTGTTCATTGATGAAATTCACCGGTTAGGAAGGGTTGTGGAAGAAGTGCTCTATCCAGCAATGGAGGATTATTCACTGGACATTGTGATCGGGAAAGGACCTGCCGCACGCTCAATCCGTTTGAAATTGCCTCACTTCACGGTTGTGGGTGCAACCACTCGCCTGGCATTGGTAACATCGCCATTACGGGCACGATTTGGTGCAACATATAGACTGGATTATTATGACATTGATGCACTGGTTGCGATCGCAAAACGGGGTGCTGAACTTCTGGATATTGAATATACTGACCAGGGCGTCTGGAAGATTGCCAACCGTTCAAGAGGGACGCCCCGTGTTGCCCTGCGGATGCTGCGTCGGGTGCGGGATTATGCACAGGTGCGTGCAGATAATTTGATCACCAGTGAGGTATCAGAAGCAGCCCTGGATTTATTGAATATCGATGATAAAGGCTTGGATGATCTTGATCGGCGTGTCCTGTTATGTGTGATCGAGAAATATGATGGGGGTCCTGTAGGCTTGAATACGATTGCGGCTTCGATCAGTGAAGAACCTGATACGATCATGGATGTTGTTGAACCTTACCTTCTGCAATTGGGATACCTGGAACGAACACCTCAGGGGCGGCAAGCGACACGAAATGCCTATGATCACCTGGGATTGGACTCCCGACTCGGATCAAGCTCAAAAAAAGCTGTTTTAGAGGCGATCTAAACCTCATGCGAACAATAGATTTCGATTATGATCTGCCGGAGGCGCAGATCGCACAATCCCCTGTCACCCCACGACATAATTCCAGGCTTCTTGTTCTCAACCGGAAAGATGAATCCCGGAAGCATGTTTTTTTCTGGCAAATCGACCGTTTCCTTCGCCCTGGAGACCTCCTTGTTATCAATGAAACCAGGGTAATACCGGCTCGTATCTATGCTCAAAAACAGCCTGGTGGGGGCAAAGCAGAATTGCTTCTATTAAAGAAGCAGGATTCCTGTTCCTGGACAGCGTTAGGTGGCGGGAAGGGTCTGATCGAAGGGCGAAGGCTATCCATTGACCGGGGACCTGATGCAGAGATCCTTGAAGTGCTGGAGGGACCTAAACGGCTTGTGCGATTTGATGAGCCGATTGAGCCGTATTTTGACAAAGTTGGGCATGTCCCTCTGCCTCCATATATCCATAAATCATTGAAAGATGCAGAGCGATATCAAACGGTTTATGCCAGGAACCCGGGTTCTGCTGCCGCACCAACCGCGGGGCTGCATTTCACACCCCAATTATTGGACAGATTGAGACAAATTGGTATACAGATTGCCAAATTGACCCTGCATGTTGGCCTGGATACTTTCGCGCCTGTTACAGAGGAAGAACCTGAGAAACATAAAATACACTCAGAGTGGTGTGAACTTGATATAAACGCTGCTGACAAAATCAACACAACCCATCGCCAGGGGGGAAGGATCATCGCGGTTGGGACGACCAGCGTCCGAACACTTGAATCCGCAGCACAATCTGCAAATTCTGAACAGCTAGTCTCATCATTTTCTGGTTGGACAAAGCTGTTCATCCTTCCCGGGTATCAATTTAGAACTGTCGATGCCCTGATCACAAATTTCCATTTACCAAAATCAACTTTGTTGATGATGATCAGTGCTTTTGCAGGTCGTGAGTTGATCCTCAGCACTTATCAGGAAGCCATTGAGAATAATTATCGTTTCTTCTCCTTTGGTGATGCCATGTTGATCCTTTAATCTGTATTGGAACGTCCATTTTATCCTCATTCGTTAGAATAATATATATAATTCTTATACAAAATACCCGGTATCGCGATATATAAATGCTATAATTTACTTTGTAAGGTCAGGAAAAATCCAAGGAAAGATCAACTAAGGAAATCCCGATTATGATGAGATTTGATCGATTTACAGAACGTGCCCAAGAGGCAGCACAGCGAGCGGCTGAAATCATTCAGCGCTACAAACATAACCAGATCGATACAGAACATATCCTGCTGGCGCTCATTGAGCAGCCCCAGGGCGTTATTCCCCAATTGCTTGATATTCTTAAGGTTGATGCGGAGGTCCTTAAAGAGAAATTAGACTTCGCCCTGCGAACCAGCCCAAAGGCTAACATATTCGGCAGCGGTGCAGGGCAGGTTTTTATCACGCCCAGGGTCAAGCAAATCATTGACCAGGCGAACCAGGAAGCCAACCGGTTGAAGGATGAATACATTTCCACTGAACACATTTTCCTGGCAATTCTTGGAGAGAAAAACACACCATCCGCACAACTCTTAGAGGAAATGGGAATCACAAGACAGCGGGTTCTGAAAGCAGTTGACGAGCTTCGTGGTGGACAGAATGTCACCGATCCCAAGGCCGAATCCCGTTATCGAACACTGGAAAAGTATTCCCGAAACCTAACTTCCATGGCCCGGGAAGGAAAATTGGATCCGGTCATCGGCCGCGATGGTGAGATATCTGCGTTTGATCCAGATACTGTGCCGTCGTACCAAGAATAACCCGGTGTTAATTGGGGAAGCGGGAGTTGGAAAGACAGCCATTGTAGAAGGGTTAAGCCAGAAAATTGCCAGCAATGACATTCCAGAGATCCTGATGGGCAAGAAAGTGGTTTCGCTGGATCTGGGAGCGATGATAGCTGGTTCTCGTTTTCGTGGTGAGTTTGAAGAACGCCTGAAGGCTGCTATTGAAGAGATTCAGCGTTCTGAAGGTGAGATCATTTTATTTATCGATGAGCTGCATACTGTTGTGGGTGCAGGCGCTGCCCAGGGGGCAATGGATGCATCCAGTATGTTAAAGCCAGCCTTGGCACGCGGCGAGCTGCAATGTGTTGGTGCGACAACGTTGGATGAATATCATAAACATATCGAGAAGGATGCTGCCCTTGAACGACGTTTTGCGCCGATCTATGTGGAAGAACCTTCCGTGGAAGACACCATTGAGATGTTGAGAGGGCTGCGTGACCGCTATGAAGCCCACCATAAAGTGACGTTTTCAGATGAAGCACTGGTTCAGGCAGCGAAACTCTCTTCGCGTTATGTAACCGAACGACATCTTCCAGACAAAGCCATTGACCTCATTGATGAAGCCGCTGCAAAATTACGGGTTGCCCTTTATTCATTACCGGATGATCTCAAAGAGATGAAATCGGAAATCGATCGGCTGATGAAGGAAGAGGAACACGCAGGTGTGGAGCGCGACTATGAACGGGCAGCGAAAATGAAAGCAGAAAGGCTTCGGATTGAAGCGGATTTTAACAAAAAACGAGATAAATGGGAACAGGACCACAAGCTGGATGAGGTGGTTGATGTTAACGATATCGCTGAGGTGATCAACCAGTGGACAGGGATCCCGGTTACCCAGATGATGGAAGATGAAAAAGATAAACTTCTCAAGATGGAAGAACGGCTGCATGAAAGGCTGATTGGACAGGAAGAAGCTGTTGCAGCTGTTGCAGATGCGATCCGGCGAGCAAGAAGTGGTTTGAAAGATCCACGCCGACCCAATGGTTCTTTTATCTTCATCGGTCCTTCCGGGGTTGGAAAAACAGAATTGGCGAAGGCACTGGCAGAATTCTTGTTTGATGATGAAGATGCGCTGGTCCGGATTGATATGAGTGAATATCGGGAACAGCATAGCGTCTCTCGCCTGTTTGGTGCCCCACCAGGGTACGTCGGTTATGAAGAAGGTGGTCAGCTGACAGAAGCAGTCCGTCGCAGGCCCTATCGAGTGGTGCTGTTTGATGAAATCGAAAAAGCACATCCTGAGGTTTGGAATGCATTACTGCAAATACTGGATGATGGCCGTTTGACCGATGGCCAGGGGCGAGTTGTTGATTTCCGAAACACGGTTCTGATCATGACAAGTAATCTTGGAACGGAATATGTCAATAAGAGCGGAGCTTTGGGATTCCTCGGTTCACAGGATGAAGATGACAAAGGGAACCGGGAAAAGATCGAAAAAGCACTCAAAAGTGCTTTCCGTCCCGAGTTTCTCAACAGGATCGATGAGATCATCCTCTTCTCACCCCTTTCAAAAGAAAACATGTACAAAATTGTAGCCCTTCAAATGGAAGATATCCGGTCCCGGCTGTCTGAACATGGCTTGAGTGTGGAACTCACTGCAGAAGCTACAGAGTGGCTGGCAGAACATGGTTATGACCCGGCGTTTGGAGCGCGCCCCCTTAATAGAGCTTTACAAAAACATGTTGAGAGTCCCCTATCAATCAGCCTGTTATCTGGTGAGTTTGATCCTGGAGATACCGTTCTGGTTGATGTTGAAGAAGAAAAGATCGTTTTTGATAAAAAGGCTGAAAAATAACCAAAATTCTGACATGAAAACTCATGTCAGGACTAAATGATTGAGAATTCCCCATTAGAATCCCAGGGAGTTTTGAAACTCCCTGGGATTTGATATTTTATAAGAACAAGACGTTCGTTACCAGCGGCTTGTTTTATTTTTGAGGAAACCTAATTCTTCAAAGGGTGTGTATCGAAAACCCTTCGCTGATTCCAATCAGTTCTCACTAGCATTTCGGGCGACAACAACCAAAGTGATATCATCCAATCGCGGGGCGGTCCCTGTAAAAGCCTGAACATCTTCCAGGATAGTGTTGCGTAGGAGTTCAGCTGACAAGTTGAACCCGCTATTAAGTATATTTACCAACCTATCATTGCCATAAAACGCACCAGAGCGGTTTTGTGCTTCTGATATGCCGTCAGTGTATAAAACAAGCACTTCACTGGGTTGCATCTCAATTGTCTTTGATTCCCAGGTGCTATCACCAAAAATGCCAACAAGCGGACCGTTTTTCTCAAGTTTGGAAAGGTGAACCCCGTCGATCGTTTCTTTTAATAAGAATGGTGGATTATGACCAGCGTTGACGTATGTAAATGTATGAGCATGGGAATCCAGAACTCCAAAAACAACGGTCAGGAAAATGCCCCGTTGTGTATCCGTAAGGATCCGGCGGTTCACTTGTTTGATTACTTCATCGGGGTTCAGTTTGTTTTCCCCACCGTATGTCCGGATCAACGTTCGACTCATTGCCATATAAAGTGCGGCTCCTGCACCTTTATCCCCTACATCTGCAATAACAAAACCGGTTTTCCCATTTCCCAGGTCAATGAAATCATAAAAATCTCCTGATGTCTCATGGGCAGGGAGAAGTACGCCTGAGATGTCATATCCAGGGATAGTTGGCGACCGGGTTGGGATGAATGTGTTCTGAACTCGACCGGCTTCAACAAGTTCTCTGGTGACCTTTTTATGGGCAATTGCCTGGGCACGAGTGATATGTTTTACATGCCGCAACTTCTCAATAATTATATTTGGGTAATATATAATCCCCATTCCTTTAAATTCTGAAAGAGCTTCTCTGAAAATATTATGTGCCTGATCCACATCCTCTGGTTCGTTTCTTCTTAACAAGAGGTTAGCGATTTCAAGTTGAGTTCTGGCAAGGCACCAACGCCCATCCATTTTCTCGAGCATATCACGACAATTCCTGAGTTTTTCCAACGCATCTTTGAAATCATTTTGTGCTGCTGAGAAGTCTTGCCTGAGCTTTGATTATCCTTACCCTGTCTTGCATGACTGGCTGATCTCGATATACCTGGATTGCAGATTCGATTAACGCTTCGGCTTTGGAGAAGTTCTCTTTCAGAATCTGAATATCACAGAGAAGGCACAATGTTTGAACATCTATATCAGACGTTGAGAATTTTCCTGCCTTCATTGCATCGTTAACAAGGCTCAAGGCGATATCAGTGCTGCTTCTATCTGCATCTTTCTCAGCAAGGATATGCGGTTCAATAATGATTTCTGCAAGGGCTTTATTTCCCTGCAAAGCGCGCTGGAAATCGTTGGTCTGTCGGCTGCGATCAATTAGATCATTGAAAATTCCCATCGCGACGGTGAATTCGCCTTTCAGACGAAATAAGAAACCTTCGAGATACAGCAGGTTCAGTGTGTTGTCTTCCAGGTAGGCATCTTTTTTTCTTGTTTGCTGTCGCATTTTCTCGATCAAATTCTCTGCATCCGTAAAATCAGCCATCCACATGGAAGCTCTGGCAATTGCCTGGTTGATCATTATTTCATCTGACAAACCGACGGATTTATTCCCCAACTGGATCGCTCGTTTCTGATAATCACGTGACAGCCTGATCTCACCAAGATTTTCAATGACTGCAGCGAGGTTGATGTAGGCTCTTGAGGCAGGGCTAAAAAGATTATGTGCTTCACTGATCTCAACAGCCTTTTCTAATGCAGCAATGGCTTGTTCCGGTTTCACGGTTGGAAGAATGCCAATAGTTGCCAGTGTTTCTGCCTGGACATCAAAGGCATTCAACCGCTGTGCCATCTCCAATGCCTGTTCACTGTACGATCGGGCTTTATCTGGCTGGTTGTTAAATAGATAGGCTCGTCCGGTTTCATGGATAAGGTATGCAATGTCCGAGCTTTCAACGGCACCTTCAATGGCCTCCAATCCTGCCAGGCAAATTTCAAGGCTGCGTTTTGGATCATATCCCCACCAGGCAGAACGTGCTGACCAGGCATAAACTCGAGCCAATCTATCTGGAAGATTCAGTTTGAGAAAATGATGGATCGCTTTTTCCCAGACCTGAACTGCCTCCCTGTGCTTTGTTTGTTGTGCGAGAACTTCACCCAGATCAGAATAAAGATGAGCTAACTTTTCATCCCCTTCAGCCAGCATGATCGCCTGGCGGAAGTAGTTTTCAGCTTCAGCAGGGGCAAAAGACTCCAATGCAATGTGACCTGCCAAATCAAGATAATCCAATGCTTTTTGGCGATCTTGTCCACGTTGAAAATGATAGGCTAAATTTGACGCCAGACGGTCTCTTTGATCTGGATACAGCTCCTCTAACGCATGACCGACAATAAGATGCAACTTGCTCTTATCTGTGTCAAGTATGGAACGGTATGCAGCCTCATGCAACAGGATATGTTTGAATTCATAGGTTAATTCGGGGTGAACTTTAGCGACTTTGATCATCCCGATGGATTCAAGAATGCTTAACTGTGCCATTAATTCCAAATCCGGCGCTCGATCAGCTACCACGAATTCAATCACCTGTTCCGGGAAGCTTCTCCCTATTACGCTGGCAATCCTCAATGTCAATCTTGCTTCTGGGGGTAGACGATCAATACGTGCATTGAGAAGGCCTTGAAGGCTGTTGGGTAATAAATCGACATCAATGCCAGAATCGATCACCCAGTGATCATTTTTCTTGTTCAGGACACCTTCATTAACCAGCATCTGGATAAATTCTTCAATGAAATATGGATTTCCTTCTGATTTTCCCACCACAACACGATTGATTAGAGCTGGAATCGTCTTGATTTGGAGGATTTCTTTGATAAGAGATTGGCTTTCATCTTCACTCAAGTTGATCAATTCGATTTCTGTTAATCGTGGCCCAAGCTGCTCCCGGGCTTGAGCGACAAGCTGCCAACCGGAAAAATCACGATCCTGGCGGGTTACAAGGCAGTACAAAATTTGGGATGTTGATGCCAAAGATAATAATTCAATCAGTAAATCTGATGAAGAGGCATCTGCCCATTGAAGATCATCCAGGATGACGATCAGTGGTTGATCAAAAGACAGATTTCGAAGAAATGTTTGTATAGCACGTGAATACTGTGTGCGAAGTTCGGAGGCAGTCAGGTGGTGAATGTTTTCCATCTCTTCATCACCAAGCGGGATTTCAAGCAGATGGCTGAGGAACAAGTGAATGTTTTCTTTGTCAGCTGTCATCATGCTATCGACAGCATCTTTCAATCTCGCATCAGTCATTTCATGCGGATCAGTTTCTGAAATCTGTAAGGCAGAACGAACGAGGTTTTTCAGGACCTGATATGCCCTTTCAGGACCAAAGGCTGATCCGTGCGCTTCGATCCACTTGATCGGTGCTGCGTGACCGATTGATTTGATATTGTGCTTCCACTCACGGACAAGCCTGGATTTACCAATTCCCGGGTCTCCTTGAATGACTCCCACCCGTCCCAACCCGACCAGGACTGTTTCGCTCAATTCCAATAACTGATCCAATTCCTTTTGTCGCCCGATAAGGGAGGATGCTTTTGCTGCTGGTAATCGTTTGTATTGTCCCTTCGGTAATGTAAGCTTCTCAAGCTGCCAGAGGATAAGCGTGGTATTGATCTCATCACAAACAATGTCCTCCAGCTTGTGGCTTTCAATGTGTGGTTTGATGAATTGATATGTGTCATCCAGAATGATGACTTTGCAGCGAGGAATACCAGCCCTGATGGCTTGATCCATGCATTCAAGCGTGTTGTTTCGGGACTGAAAATCAAATTTCAAGTTGGACCTGATATCACCGATCACGATTGGCCCTGAATTCATCACCAAATTCAATCGAAAGGGGATATTGTGTGCCTTCTCGATTTCAGCACTGACCAGCTGGACCTCATCCAGTATTGCCTGAGCAGCATGTACTGCTCGGAGTGGGTCATCTTCATGGGAAATAGGGGCACCAAAGAACGCCAGAATTGTGTTTTTCCAAAGTTTAGCGATGGTGCCTTCATACTGAAAGATGATCGCTGCAAACCGATCAAGTGCCTGGTTCAGGATAGGCGTGCGCTCTTCCTCAGAGATGACCTCAGTAAATTCTTCAGCGTTGGCAATTGTGAATAAAATGGCAGTGACGATACGCTGCTCTTTAGCCAGGTAAGGAGCGGAGCGTACTTTTTGAACAAAAGCAGGTGGTGCCTTTGATGCCAATCTTGAAAAATAAAGATCTTCCCGAGAAGGATTGACAGAAACTGGAGACCCGCACTGCTTACAGACACGAGCCTCGATATTCAATTCAGACTGACAGTTTGGACATTTCATTTTCATCCTGACGGTGAGTAAACGACGAAATAGGATAAAAAATATCTTAATTATTATATTTTATTCATTGAAATAATGCAATCATTATTATATCCAAATTATCCTTCGGTTATGTGTTACTTATTTACCGTTTATTAAAATCACAAGATGTTTTATACTAAAGCTATGGAAATTCAAATGCAAAAGGTGATGGAGCTCCTCGGGCAGAGTCCGTTGTTCGCTCATTTAAAAGATGCTGAAATTTGTGATCTGGCGGAATTATGCTATCCAGTGAAATTTCACACGAATGAGACTGTTTTCAGCCCTGATGATGGTTCTGAGGTTATGTATCTCGTTCTTGAAGGTCAGATTGATTTGATTTTCAGCGAGGATACGCATCTATCTTCTTTGGTGAAGGGTGACATTTTTGGCGAAGAAGCGCTGCTGTTTGATGATCCCCGGTTTTACACTGCAATCGCCCGATCCGAAACCATTCTGCTGCAGATAACTGTTGATCAATTTTATTTAATTTCAGAACGGTTGAGTGGGGTTGAAGGTAAATTGGAAGTCCTGATCAAGAGCCGGGCTTTATCCATGCGGGTGGATTTGCCCTGGCTGCAGGAAAATGAACATATTCATGTCATCTCCCGGAGGCATCCAGCTATTCTGTGGAGCAGGATGATCCTGCCGATCCTGTTTGGGATAGCAGCCCTTTTTGGCTCCGCTATTACACAAACGATCTGGATGCCTGAAAGGTCCTATGGATGGATTTTCTTAGCCTTTGCATTTCCAATATCAATCTTATGGCTGCTTTGGCGAATCTATGATTGGCGAAATGATTACTTTATTGTCACCAATAAACGTGTTGTTTGGGTTGAAAAAATTGCTTTGATTTATGAAAGTCGTCAGGAAGCGCCATTACGTACGATCATGTCAGTTGGCCTGCACCGCTCCCAGATCGGGAGAATTTTCAATTTCGCTGATGTAGTGGTTATGACTTATGTTGGTACGATTCGTCTTCAAAGCCTGAAATATGCTGCATCCATTGAACGTTTAATTAAATCCTACTGGCGCAGATCAGAGTCTTTTGATAGATTGGATGAAGCACAGGCTATCGTTGAGAAACTTGATGAAAAACTGGATCTTCCCTGGGATGATACACAAGTAGTCCGGTACCGGTCGATGAAGGTCAGGAGCAAGTGGATGAAGACCTGGGTGAAGAAGATCAGGACGGCAGGTTTTTTACCTGGCTTTTTTCAGATTTTATCCGGCTGCGGTATGAAACTGGCGGAGCAGTTGTTTATCGAAAACACTGGTTTATCTTAGTTAAAAAGATTTGGCTGCCTTTGGCCTTTTCTATTATCTCTTTTGCAGCATTGGCAGGACGGATTGGCGGTTTGATCACATTCCTGGATCTCACAACTGCAATCATCATCCTGTTCAGTGTCATGGTGATCTGTGTTTTGTGGATGATCTATCATTACGCAGATTGGCGTAATGATGTCTTTAAAATCACATTAGATCAGATCATTGATATCGATCGCAAACCATTGGGCAGGATCCGGCACAGGTCGGCACCTTTGGAAAATATTTTGAGTATTGAGTATAAGCGCCAGGGGTTTTGGGGATTTATTTTTAATTTTGGGACAGTCTATATCACTGTCGGAAATATGAAATTATCTTTTGACCATGTCTATAATCCCTCAGAGGTCCAACAGGATATCTTCTATAGGATGGGAGAACGCCTGGAAAAAATCAGGAAATTTGAGATCGCATCTGAACGGGAGCGGTTCTCTGACTGGATCGCAGGTTATCATAAAAAAGCAGAGCATTACCGGAAAATGTTGGAGGAACAATCTGATCTTGATTAATCTCTGAAGAAACTTTTCTGGAGATTGATTTGTAATACCAATCCTTGCGGGTAAAATTCTCATCGGAGAATGGACTATGACAACTAGAAAAATTATAACGTTTCCTGCTGAAGTTTTGCGTGAGAGAGCTTCAGATGTACGAGTTTTTGACGAAGATCTACAGCTTTTGATTGATGATATGGTTGAAACAATGCGTATTGCACCTGGTGTAGGTCTGGCCGCACCACAAATAGGTGTGTCCAAACGAGTTATTGTCGTCGAGTTTGGCCATGAAACAGATGAGAATATCCCCAAGCAGCTCTATATTGTGGTCAATCCTGAGATCGTGCAAAAGTCGAAAAAGAAAATAATGGGGATTGAGGGTTGTCTTTCCGTACCGGGTTATGCGGGTGAGGTCAATCGTGCTCAGGTGGTCACTGTTCTTGGCCAGGATGCAACTGGAAAGAAAATTAAAATCAGGGCTGATGGATGGTTAGCTCGAATTTTCCAGCATGAGATTGATCATGTTAATGGTTATCTATACACTGACCAGGCAGAAACGATATGGCAGCCTGAATCTGAAGAGACGGATTCGATTTAAGCATTCATGTATATAAAACATCTTTCCTTGACCGATTTCCGGGGATTTTCCCGTCTGGATCTGGATATTCCACGGGAAATTTTCGTATTAATTGGGGAAAACGCACAGGGAAAAACAACCATACTGGAATCCATTTATTTTCTATCAACGCTTACATCTTTCCATGCAGGCTCTGACCGGGAGTTGATCAACTTCTCGCTACCTGTGGATCGGATCACCGTAAGCAGGATTGTTGGAGAAATTCAACGGAAAAGTGGATTGCATAAAATCGAGGTCCGATTAATTCGTGAGGTAAACGGCACCAATGGACACTCCCGTTTTCGAAAAGAAGTGCTCATAGATGGCGTTAAAAGAAGGAAAAGAGAGGTCGTTGGTTTTTTCAATGCTGTCATCTTTCTGCCTCAAATGTCGCGCATTATTGAAGAAGGACCGTCAGATCGCCGGCGATACCTGGATATGATAATTTCCCAGGTTTCACCCCGATATGTGAAACATCTCAGTGATTATGGGCAGACATTATTGCAAAGGAACGCTTTATTGAAACAACTTTCCGAGCGGGGAGGAGACCGTGAACAACTCGCCGTCTGGGATGGGATGTTGGCACGAAGCGGCGCTATTATCATGCAGGAACGTATCAGGACGATTCGTGAAATAGAAGAAGATGCAAAAAGGATCCACTTTGACTTGACCAACAGCAAGGAAGTATTAAGGTTGGACTACCAGCCAGCATTTGACCCACTCGAAACGCATGATGGGCAAATGACCTTGAATGTCTCAACGGTAGCAGATCGATCAGGCATCTCAATTGAAGAAATTGAAAGTGGCCTTCTGAAAGCTTATAAAAGGTTGCAGAATTTCGAGATCGCTCGGGGTTTAACCACCATTGGTCCTCACCGGGATGAAATGCGTTTTCTAAGCAACCATGTGGATTTGGGCGATTATGGCTCCCGAGGGCAGGGCCGTACGGCGTTACTGGCGATGAAGATGGCTGAAGTTAGCTGGCTGCATAAACGGAAGGGTGAGTGGCCGGTTCTGCTGCTGGATGAAATTCTATCCGAACTGGATATTCTCCGTCGTAGAGATTTATTAGGTTCCATAGCAGAATGTGACCAGGCAATCCTGACCTCTACCGATAGGACCATGTTTGATCCGGGATTCTTATCCAAACATCCTGTTTACCAGGTTGCCGGGGGAACGGTGACAGCAGATAAGCAAGTAGAATAATGTAAAGTTTCATATCCTTGTCATACTCTGGAGGAAGTTGCTAATGAACGTAAAGACTTTGGTCAAAATGAATAGAAGCTACCGGCGCTTTGATGAATCGCATCATATTGATGGCGAAATCCTGCTAGAATTAGTCGAATTAGCACGATTTTCACCCACCGGGAATAATATGCAGCCCCTTAAATTCTGGTTGAGCAACACACAGGAGGAGAATAAATTAATCTTTCCGCACCTGGGATGGGCAGGATCACTTAAGGATTGGAAGGGTCCCAAAGAGGGTGAAAGACCTACTGCTTATATCATTATCCTGGGAGACAGAGAGATTCAATTTAACTTTGGCGTGGATCATGGGATTGCGGCGCAGAGCATCATGTTAGGCGCAGCAGAAAAGGGGTTGGGTGGCTGTATGATCGGGTCTGCAAAACGTGAGGGATTGCGTAAGGACCTGAATATCCCTGAACGGTTTAAAATCCTCCTTGTTTTAGCGCTGGGGAAACCAGTTGAAACGGTTGTGACCGAACCCTTGAAACAGGAAGGTGAAATCAGGTATTACAGGGATGCTGAAGGCGTTCATCACGTCCCCAAGCGGAGTCTGGATGAGTTGATCGTGAATGACGTTTGAACAATAGACGTAGAAGGTTGTTAATTTAAGATTGGATATCCTGCACAAGGGAGAATTTACCAGGTTTCAGTGACTTTCCTCAATCCACGAGGGTTATCAACATCGAAACCACGCGCTTCTGCCAGATACATAGCAAACATCTGACCTGGGATGATTGCTGAAATGGGGGACAGCCATTCAGGAACGCCACCGGGCAACTGCACGTGAAGGGGTGACTTTCTGAGGAGATCATCATTGTCGCTGAAAACGATCACTTCCGCATGTCGCTGATGAACTTTTTCTATCAGGGCTTTCAATTCGCTGGTCATTTTGCCTTCAGGAGCGATCACGAATGTAGGAAAACCCTGGTCCACCAGGGCAACAGGACCATGCAAGAAATCAGCACTTGAATAGGGTTCAGCGATCGTATATGTGAGTTCACTCATCTTCAGAGACAACTCAAAAGCAGAAGCATAGTTAAAGCCTCGTCCGATCACAACACAATGAGACATATACCTGTATCGTTCTGCCAGGTGTTTAATGTGAGTTTCAGCTAAATATGCTGCAGCGATGTGGTTGGGCAGTTGAAGCAGGTCTTTAAGGTAAGTTTTGTCCGGGTTGAGTTTGGTTGAAAGAATAGCCAGGCTGGTTAGTTGAGCAGTGTATGTTTTTGTAGCAGCTAAAGAAAGCTCTTCACCTGCCTGCAAGTCAATCACAAATTGGGCTGCCTGACCTAAATCGGAATTGGGCACATTCGTGATTGCAGCCGTGATTGCACCCTGCTTTTCACCTTCTTTAAGAACAGAGACAATGTCAGGACTCTTGCCGCTCTGGCTGATCCCTAAAACAAGAGAATCGGAAAGATCAGGCGGTTGATTATAGATGGTGAATAAACTGGGTGTCGCCAGGCTGATCACCAAACGGTTGTGGGCACCCAATAAATACTTCGCATAGCGACCGGCATTGTCACTGGTTCCACGGGCTGCGATGAAGATATGCCTGATCCCCTGTGATGTAATCTTCTCTGCGATTTCTGAAAACACATCGCCCTGATCGTTGATCAGCCTTCGGATTACATCAGGTTGTTCGTGTATTTCTCTGTATAGGTGAGTTTCTTGAATTCGCTTCATTCTTTCCTCATCAAATTAATATGATTAACTAATCTGCCTGAAACAGATGCTCATTGACAAATTCAACGGCAGAATGTGTATTCAAGTTTTCTGTTTCAGAAAAAATGTCACTGTCATTTATGGCTGGATTCTCCAATAATTCTGCCGCCTTATCCCTTGAGATGCCGGAACTCGATGATGTCTTTGTAAAATTAAAGGTGGTGTTTTGTGTAAGTCATAATCCGCGAGCGGTCCGAAGAAGTTAACAACTTCAAAAGCCGCTTCAAATGGACCGGCAGAAAGGTGCACACCGTTTGTGTTAATGCCTACTGCTTCCTGCCCGTATCGTTCAGGATCAGAAAATAACAAACCCCGGATAGAGTCCGGTTTCGCTTTTTCAGGGAAGGTATCTCCAACCAGGTCAAATTTCATAGCATGCCAGTCAGTGTCTGTATGAAGAAGCATGAGGTAAATACAGTGATCTGCCTGTGTGTAATGCTGAAGCTGGGAGGGATGAAACCCGTTCACCAGGATGAAGAGTGTATCTTCAAACGAATCCTCAATAAAATAGAAACCGCTGCGGAGTTTGTTTGCTTCCTGTGCAAACCAGATATCTGAAAGAGTGTCGATATCCGTGTCAAAGGTTTGGAGGAACTCGTGCCCCCCCAGGACGATATGATCGAGGTTGTCTTCGATCCCAAGGACTTTGAACATTCCTTCTCGTGTTTCAGGAGTGACCAGCTTTGAGGCTTCAAGTGAAAGCTGGTTGATGAATCCATAGTGCCGGTTCATGATCCCATGTTCTTCAAGTACTGTGCCAGGTACAACAATCGCTCCCTTGACTTGAACATCAAATTCTTTGAATTTCTGTTCGATCAGTTCAAAGGAATTGATCATCTTTTCATCATCTGAAACATTGAGGAGTTCGGGTTTAAAGAAGAAAACCAGCTCGTTCTCTCTTAACGTTTCGCCAACATGAACTGGTTGAACGATCCTGGCATCCTGTGCTGATCTGAGTTCCTGAATAATGTCTTTGTTGAATATCGCTTGAGTTGTCAAAATACCTCGCTTTCTGTGATGTTTTAATTATACCTAGAACAGAATGGGAAAATGAAAACGGTGCAGCGAGTAAGTAGATGGCTGCACCGTTGAAAAACGAAAAGCTAAGTTTTATGGTGAATAACAGGTGGCATAGGTGAACATAGTTCTATTACTCCCTGAGGTATTGCGAGCATAATTAATCCAGTCATCCTGATACATGGTTGTGTTGTAGACGTTTAGGTCATCCTGAAGCGCAAAGCCACCTCCAGTCACTAAGGCATTTCCTGAGCAGGATGCGATTGCGTGCCCTGTTGTATTGCCAGCGATAGAGACACTTGATGCTGAAGTCTGGGAAGTGGATCCTGGCACTCCGGAAAGACAGATGGCGTAGACATTGATTAGAGGTGAATTGCCGGCAGTGTTTTCAACCCAGATTTGCCAGCCATTTCCTGATTGACTTGAATTATATAGGCGGACAGAATCTGAAGTGCCAATGACCCATCCTCCTCCAGTGACAATGGACCCTGATGGACAGTCTACTTTGATATTAGTATTTCCGTTTGGATTAATATTGAGTTGACTATACTCCAGGCTGGTTGACCCGCCAGAGTTGTAAAGACAAGTTGCATATACGTTTAGGAGTTCTTTGAGAACCAGTTGAATTAGTGGCATAAATACGCCAACCAAGATTGTCTTTCATAAAATGCCATACCCTGATCCCATCTTGAGCTGCAAACCCACCTGAAACCACAACTGAGCCATTCGGACAGGAAACTGTTGTGTTTTCAGTGCTGTTAGCTGGAATTGGAAGTTGGACATGAATTTGCTCCACCGATAACGAAGGCTGTGTTTGGGTAACAGTTGGAGTCAGAGTTAAGGTGTTGGTTGGGGTGAGAGTTTGTGTGAAAGTTGAGGTCACAGTTGAGGTGAATGTCGCTGACGAGGATGGCGTCAGTGATGGCAATTGCGGGATGACGATCGTCATCAATAAGTCAGGCCCGAATACCGTCCCATCATCTCCTCTGATCCGCCATGTGCTTGAATAGGTGCCAGGTGAAGAAGGTGCTGTCATCTCAAGGCTGATGTCAGCATTATTCCCTGCGCTGACCATTGGCAGAGCGAGCGGTGAAGCGGCACCGAATAATTCACCGCTGATATGCAGCAGTTCATAGCCTATCCAATCGCAGGTACCGTTATTCGATACACGCCAGATCTTGGTGAAGTTGGATCCAGCTGTCAGGTAGGAGTTGATCGGGATGGTCACGTCCTGTACAAAGGCTGCATCATTTGTACAGCCAACCTGTGCGGTCTGTGTCTGGGGAAGCCCTTCTGGTGTGCCAGTCAGGGTGGGTGTGACTGTTACTTCGGCATCACTGACAGCCGGAACCACCTGAAGACTGATACTGACAGGATCTGACCGATTGTCCTGTGTATCGACTGCAACCACTGAAATAGCCACATTTCCTACCTGAGTTGGTATCCAGGGTTGGTCAGCAGTGTATTCGCTTGGGTTGCCAGCAGGAGGGGTGTTGATATCCACTAATTCCCCATTGACGTAAAGTTCAACATATTGGATGCCTTTTGTGCCATTGATAACGAAAGGACCCGAGTTTCAATGTTGACTGCCACAGCCTGCCCCTGAACGGGGCTGGTGATGGCTATGTTTACCTGATTTCGCCCGGGAAGATTACAGCTTGTTAGGATACAATATGCACAGGATGATGAAGCTTGGTTTAATCTTTCTTATTGGATTCATAGCTGCCTCGTAATTTCTTTGATGAATTTCGGATCGATGTCTGAGAGAATTAGAAATTTATGGTTTGGTCAGAAAAGTGGGGTTGTTCGGGGGAATCATCCTCTTTCCAGGCTTCTTTGATAGCTCCAGTCTTCAGTATGTGAAGTACTTTTATGTCTGCGTCGATCAAGGTTTGTGCGATGATGTGTTGACGGTGACAAAAGGTTGGATCTCCCTCAGCGCAAAGGAGCGCCAGCTTTTCCCGCATCGATAATTGCAGTAGAAGGTGGATCCCATCATTATAATCAGTTTGAGATGAGATTCCCTGCTGTCTTGAAATGCGGTCGATGGGTTGTCGTTTCCCCCCAAGTTTATGCCCCAAATAGGTATAGCTTATTTGAAATGGTTTGAGTATTTCAGGCAGTACGCGATTTATTACTCCATGGCGCTCGCCGGCTGTAAGGGATGCTGCGGATATCGATGATGTGGTTGATGTTGTTCGCCTGGATCAATGTGAGAAACCTCATAAAGGTGAGGTCGCTATGCCCAACAGTGAATATATTCTGCGGCATACTTTATTATATATGGAAAATGAGAAAAAAATCAATACCTGGAAGGAAATTCCTATGAAAAGTGAGGAAAATAACTGACTTAACGTTTACTCAGGCCCATTTCCACTTTGAGATCCAGGTCACCCTATAAGCCGCATTCTGTCTTGGATGGACATCTATCTGGGCGGCTGGTTACCCAACCGCTCTAGCGGTCTACCCGGAGATGATTGGGATTCGAGCCGGTCCCGTCCTCAAAGGACTTCTCTCCTGCTTGACCTTGCACCGCATGGGGGTTGCCTGCCCGGGAACATTACTGAACCCGTCGGTGGTCTCTTACACCGCCATTTCACCCTTACTCTACAAAATCGTAAAGCGGTATGCTTTCTGTGGCCCTGCTCCAAACGTTTACACGCTTCCGGGCGTTACCCGGCATGCTGCCCTGTGGTGTGCGGACTTTCCTCGGACACATTGCGCCCGCGGCCATCCGGCTGACCTGGAATCTTCAAAGGGGAATTTATTATACGATTAAATCATGATATTCAGGTAGAACCCCATTTTCCTGATGGTAGAAACTTGACAAAAATAAACAAGTAAATGTATCCTTGATGTAAACCAAATAACCGGAGGTAAAAAAATATGACCAAACACTTTTCTCATGATGAACTAGACGAAGTTATTCGATCGGCAAAACGGTTAAATGTTGAATTAAATGAAGAGGAAGCCATTGAGTGGCTTAATGCCATCCAAAAAGCTGCCGAGGAAGGTGACCAGATCACCTTTGATGAAAGGACCGGGGCTTTTGGGCAAAATATTGTGATGCTCGATTTCAGTTCTGAACGGTTGGATTATTTTCGCAGGGTTGGGAAATTAGTGGAATTCCTGGATGAACCAGGAAAAGTTGAAACAGCTTTAGCCCTTTCCGGCTCATCAGCGCAGTCTAAATTCCAAAAATATCCTGGCGACGCTGACTATTTTGAACGCGTGAATATCATCGCTCCGACCAAGGGTGAAGCATGCCAAATCCTGGCGGAGATCATGCGGGAAAAAGCACTTGAAAGCATTCAGGGACCAACCTACCAATTGATCGAGGTCAAATTGGGTTCTTATCCAGCAGATTTTGTCAAAGGCAACAGGGTTTTCAAAGAGGGAAGTCCTATTTCATGGCAACCCGGTGAGATAAAAGAAGGCAAGAAATTCGGATTTTCACCGGATGGTCAATCCATTGAGCTATTATGGGAAGAGGTAGCACAGGAACCTGGTTGGTGCAAGCTGGACTGGGTTGTGGCTGACCCGATTCAAGGATCATTGGCAAACGCCAGCAATATGCTGGATGTTACCTGGGAAGCACCGGATGGAACGATCACACCTCTGGATGGGTACCTGGATCCGTATTTCCAGGAAATTTATTTAGAAGCAGAATCAGTTCCGATCTTCTCGAAACTGTCCCAGCATGTCAGCGCAGATGCCATGGATCATTACGTGGAACAATTAGAAGGGGAAGTCCGAAAGTATATCACCAAGCACATCAATTATGGGAAAGCTGCCAAGCGGATGTACAACATCTTTCGGTTGACAGGGCGCTATGAAGAAGCGGTCTTTCTCCGTGAATTATTTGATGAGCCAGCTTCTATGCTTTATCAGGTTTGGTCTCTGATCAGGACGGTGGATGATGCGATCAAAGCAAAATCCGTTTTCAAAGAAGAACAGCTCATTCAGCAGGCAGAGAACCTGATGATGGAAGTCATCCGTGTGATGGAAGATGCACGTGAGGCAGAGATTGTCGAACGGATCCTGAGATTCAGGGATGCCATTCAGCGCCAGGATACCTATGAACAATTAAGTGCTGAAGCGGAAGCTGCCCGGTCAGAGGTGATCAATATCGTGAACAACTTCTTTTATGAACGATTAACTGCCATCCCAGATATTAAATCCTACATGGAGAGCTTCCAGAAAGAGGGATGAGATAAAACCCAAACAAATTTATGTCTGAGAGTGAGGCTTTTTCCAGCTTTCTCCTCATCATCACCCAACTACTCTTTTCTTCCGGTTGAGTGAAAATCACTTTTAGAGCATCGTCCAGTGAGATTCGCAGGACGTTCAAGTGTTAAGTTTTCTTAATCGAAAACCAGATCACATGCGTTCGCAGGCATCCAGTGGGCATCCTTCCCTTCCCACTTCACGTTGCAGCCAATCGGATTGGTCACAGGAACACTGATCTCTTTCCCAGCAAGGAATTCATCCAGCGCACGTTCCAGGTCATTGTTCGTCATCTTGTCGGTTTCACGGGGGTTATCCACACCACGGCCGGTATACACAAGTAAGCGGTCTTGATCGAAGACGTAAAAGTGGGGGGTACGCAGCGCGCCATAAGCCAACGCGACTTCCTGTGATTCGTCGTACAAGTAATGCCAGGGGAAGTTATGCTCATTCATTCTGGCCACCATATGGTCAAAGTCGTCTTCAATGTAGGTGTTCTTGCTGTTGGAGTTGATCCCCACAAATATAACACCCTGGGGAGAGAATTTCTCAACGGTTGCTCTGGTTATCTCGTCTGACCCGATCACATAGGGACAATGATTGCAGGTAAAAAACAAAACTAATGCTCTCGCACCCTTAAAATCTGAGAGCTTATAAATTTTCCCATCGGTGGCTGGCAGAGAAAAATCAGGGGCTTTTGCACCGATTTCCAAAGTAAAAGACATGATAATACTCCTTGAATAAGTATTCGGATATTTTTCTATTATAACCTTGCGTGATAATAAAAATAATGAAAGCATATAAGATTCACGTAAGAAACCTGCAACTGAAGGGAGTCCATGCAGCAGGAACCTACTGACTAAGAGTTATACGGTTGAATGTATACCTTGTCTATTGTGTTGTTTTTTATTATAAAAACACCTATTTTTTACGGTTTTTTCGTCCATTATGTGTTTTTTTTCTATTAATTCTACTCAGGTTGCACCCAAGTTACACCATTAAGGAGATTTACAGAAGATTGAAATTAGTAAGTTCTAAGAAAAAAATTGAACGATATTATATTATTAGAAATAGAATTTTTATCCAAAAACATCATTTGAAAAAATTAATGAAATAACAACATCATCTATTCAGTTACAAAAGTAGTTTGACTGAAAGTTTTGCTTGTTATTGCATTTGTAAGGCTTAATTCTTTAGAGATTTTATTCCTTCTTTTTTGATAAAATAATTCTTCTTAATCTTTTCATAACCACCTTGTGTGAATACACATGTTTTTATGCAAGTTGAACAACCTTCTGAAAATGGAACTGCACATTTTTCTGGATCAATATAACGCTCTGTTCCATCTGTTAGTTTAATTGGTGTTTCTAAGATCGCACCAGCGGGACAGCTTTTCACACAGCGGTTACAAGTCTCACAAAAATCTCTGAGCCATATATGCTCATTCACTTGGTTAATTGGGAGATTATCTACATCTATAAAAACTGCTGCCAATCTAACACAAGGACCGAACTCAGGTGTGACTAAAATCCCATTCTTACCAATGCAACCAATCCCTGCATCTTGAGCAACTGGGACCGTATTCACATCCCCACCAATTGCTGGACTTGCGTGACAATCAAATCCGCGTACCCGTAACCATTCAGCAATTTTGTTGACAGCTATACCTAATTCATCATAAGTACGATAGATTTCCTCAGCGAACTCAATACTAGGGCTACGTTTAACCTTATCCCGATCCATCTCCATAGCCAAAATTAAAGCTGTATCACATAAGATTTCAAAGCCTTCAAAGATAAAGTTTGGATTGTTGATAGTATACGACTTATAAATGATCTTGGTTCTTTACATGATAGTAAAATGAGATCAATCAAATTCGTAAATAAATGAAAGTCAGGGTTGTAGTTTGCTCAGGCGTTGCGAATGTTGATATCATACATCGCGGCCACATTCTTGGGAGGTGTATTCGATTGGATATGATGCGTGCTCCCCATGATATAACCGCCATTTGCTCCTAGGACCTTTATCCTCTGTTTAACTTCATGTTGAACATCATTTGATGTGCCAAAAGGAAGGATATGACTGTTATCAATCCCGCCATGGAAACAGAGCTGATCTCCAAAAGTCTCCTTCAAACGCCAGTCCTCCATATTCTTTAGATCAACCTGAATTGGATTCAATACATCAATCCCCATCTCGATCAAATCAGGGATCAGGGGGTAAACTGCACCGTCACAATGGTACATAATCTTTTTGTCATATTTCTTAGCGACTTCAATAAGACGCATATGCCTGGGTTGGATGAATTGCTTCCACATACGCTTTGAGATCATCAAAGCATTCTCAGTGGCCACATCATCATAAAAGTAAACCATATCCAGGCGATCGCTGTAATCCTTTAAGACTCGTTCCAGTATCTCCACGATGATCTCGGTCAGATGATCCATAATCAATAAAGGTACTTTTGGATCGGTGGCTAAATCCATCAGGAAGTTTTCCATTCCGGTTAACTGCCAGGCGGCTTCAAATATTGAACCAGCCCTGAAGCGGAGATGATAGGTATCGGTTTCGTCAAGTTGGTTGATGACATCCTTCAAAGGACGAAAATCCCACCAATCAGGCTTGGGCCAGGCATGGTTTCGCACATCTTCAGAGGATGCATCCCGTAACGGATAGTTTACAATTTCCTCATACGCCCCGGTGGGATTATCAATAATGCGCATGTGGTGCCCCCACAGGTCAAAGATATTATTGTCTTTATCGAACCGACGAAACATCCGGTTTGGTGTGGACCGGCTCAATGCATCCCACCAATTAAGCGTATCCCCTTTTGAAAAGTAGGTATCAGGAGGTTGGAAAAACTGATCATAAGAAATGGTCCGGCAATCAACATGGTATCGCCTCAGCAGGGCTTCCCAACTTTCGTCAAAATAGGCTGTTTCAGGAGGGGGTTGGGTTTCCAATCCATGATAAGCAATCATTTTTTCCCATACTTCGACTGTGGCTAAAAAATCAACCGGTACACGATCAGGTTTGTGATGGTTGAGAGCCAGGTTAACACGTTCTCTAGGTGAGATATCATTATTCATTGCTTTTTTCTCTTTTTTTGATTTATCATGGGAAGAATATTTTCAGAATTCTAGTAAGCAGGTCATTTTTCATGCACAACTAAACATTATAATCCTTATTTACTCAGAATAAGTGATTCGTTGATGATAAATCGGACTAACTCAAGAGACACCAATTCTTTTTGGGTATGACTGGACAAAATTGGGGTGCTTAGGTAAAATTCCTTTCTGTAATTATTAATAAATATCCAAAAAGTGTTGGAGGAAAGACCTTGGCAAATATTAAGTCACAAATTAAACGAAATCGTCAGAATAAGAAACGACGAGAATTGAACCGCGTTTTTCGTGGTAGTGCTCGCACCGCACTCCGTAAAGCCCGAACAGCTATTGAAAACGGAGATAAGGAAATAGCACAGGAGAAAGTGATGATTGCTGTAAAAGCGTTGGACAAAGCAGCAGCAAAAAAAATCATTCATAAAAACAAAGCTGCCCGACAGAAAAGCCACCTGATGCAGCATCTCAACATTATGGAATAGGGTAAATTTACATTCCTGAACAGACAACGGGAGCGAACTTCGCTCCCGTTTTGGTTTTTTATTCCCTGAAAAGGATCGACAGCATCTTATTGTTCAATCAATGAAATGTTATAATTCTTTCTGACCAGTGAACAACGGAAATTGAGTGATGATGTTTGAGCAAGAGCAAACGCTAATAGAAACAAAAATTCGTGAGTATTTGACGGCTCAAGGCGTGGAAAATCCTGCGCTTGAAGTCCGCCAGATTCCCTTTAGTGGTGAATGGGGTATGGCTTTCCCACTTTTTCCGATAGCAGCGGCTGAAGCAAGATCAGGCAAAAAAGTGATCGTCCCGAAACGTGCCCAGGAACTCGCGGAGGGTATCAAAGCCCACCTTGGAAAGCTACCGCTTGGTTTTTCTCATATTGAAGCAGTTAATGGTTATCTGAACATATATTTTTCCACATCTCAATTTGCTCAACGAGTTGTGGATGGTATTATTGATGAGGGAGAGGAATACGGACGAGGGAAAAACCGTAAGCAGTCCGTTATGGTTGAGTATTCCCAGCCAAACACGCATAAATCCTTTCATGTTGGTCATTTACGCAATGTCATCCTGGGCGGAAGTATATGCCGAATCCTGTCGTTTTCGGGATACGATGTAATTCGGGCAAACTACCTGGGAGATATTGGTTTACATGTTGTCAAATGGATGTGGAATTACCTTAAGAATCATGCTGGCGAAAAACCAGGGGAAAATAAGACATACTGGATGAACGAGATATATTCAGAAGCGGATCGTTTATTCCAGGACCCAGACAACGAAGCAGAAGTACGAGAACTGTATGCCCGTTGGAACGCAAAAGATCCCGATATCGTCGCATTATGGAAGGAAACTCGCCAGTGGTCATTGGAAGGTTTCGAACAGATCTATAAATTATTGGGGGAAGAATTCGACCAGATCTATTTCGAGAGTGAAGTCGAAGATACAGGAACAGTGTTAGTTGAGGAATTGATTAAGAAGGGGCTGGCAGTTGATGAACGACCTGATGGGCCTGTTTTCGTTGACCTGGATGCGATCATTGGAACGGATAACGAATACCGGGTATTGGTTGTCCTGCGATCGGATGGATCATCACTTTATGCGACAAAAGACCTTCCGCTGGCGATCAGGAAATTTAAGGATTTTGATTTAGATAAATCCGTTTATGTGATCGATGTCCGGCAGTCCTTATATTTAAAGCAAATATTTAAAACACTTGAGATCCTGGGTTATGAGTGGTCGGATAAGCTCTATCACCTGGCATACGATCTGGTGAACCTCCCGGGGAATGTGACCATGTCATCCCGTGAGGGAACAGTGGTTTTATTTGATGATCTGGTCAGGGAAGCCACGCAAAGAGCACGAGAGATCGTGGAAGTGAAAAACCCGGAATTATCAGAAGCTGTAAAAGAGAACATATCACAAGCAGTTGCCCTGGGGGCTTTGAAGTACACCATGCTCTCACGGGATAACACCAAGGTGGTCACCTTTGATTGGGATGCTGCGCTTGATTTCAATGGACAGGCAGCCCCCTATATACAATATGCGCATGTTCGGGCAGGAAGTATTCTCAGGAAAGCAGGTGAGGATATCTCGGGACCAGCCGAATTCCCGGATGATCTCGAAGAAGCTGAGATCAACCTGATTGAATTAATGACAAAGCTTCCCGGAGAAGTGCAAAGAGCTTCTGAGGAATACCGGCCTTTGATCATTGCTAACCTTGCATTTGATCTGGCGAAAGCATTCAATGATTTCTACAACACCTGTCATGTCCTCAATGCTGAACCTCAGGTTCGGGCTTACCGGCTGCGCCTGGTTGCAGCGGCAAGACAGGTCATTGCGACAAGTTTGAGGTTATTGGGGATAGAAGCCCCATCAATGATGTAAATGGAATACTTTATTCACCAAAAAGATAAGATAAGATAAGGAGATTAACATTAATGGAGAGAATCCGAACAATAATTATGGGTGCGGCAGGCCGCGACTTTCACAACTTCAATACGTTTTTTCGAAATAATCAAGCGTATGAAGTAGTTGCCTTTACCGCAACGCAAATTCCAAATATTGAAGGGCGAAAATATCCTGCTGCCCTAGCAGGAGACCTGTATCCGGAAGGGATTCCCATTTACCCTGAATCAGAATTAGCTGACCTGATCATCAGCGAACGAATTGACCAGGTCGTTTTCGCTTACAGCGATGTTCCCCATACTTATGTGATGCATAAAGCTGCCCTGGTGAATGCGGTTGGTGCTGATTTCCGAATGATGGGTACGAAAGAAACCCAGATCAAGTCCAGCAAACCGGTTGTGGCAGTTTGTGCAGTGCGGACTGGGTCAGGCAAGAGCCAAACCACCCGGCGAGTTTCCCTGATCCTCAGGGATATGGGATACAAAGTTGCCGCTATTCGCCACCCAATGCCTTACGGTGACCTTGTGAAACAATCTGTTCAGCGGTTCGCTGATTACGCTGATCTGGATAAGCATGAGTGCACCATTGAGGAGCGTGAAGAATATGAGCCGCACCTGGATAATGGCATTATCGTGTATGCTGGTGTGGATTATGAGGCAATTTTACGTGAGGCCGAAAAAGAAGTTGACATCGTATTATGGGATGGGGGGAATAATGATTTCTCCTTTTATGTCCCTGATCTGTTGATCGTTGTTGCCGATCCACATCGTCCAGGACATGAACGCCTGTATTATCCTGGAGAGACCAATGTCCGCCTGGCAGATGTGTTTGTGATCAATAAGGTGGATACGGCAGACTCAGAAAATGTGATCCTGGTTCGGAAAAACCTTTATGATCTCAACCCGGATGCCCTGGTGATCGAAGGTGCATCCCCACTGTATGTGGATGACCCGAGAGCAATCCGCGGGAAGCGCGTTCTGGTCGTTGAAGATGGTCCGACACTCACGCATGGCGAAATGGCTTATGGTGCTGGCTTTGTAGCGGCACGCCGTTTTGGGGCTGGAGAGATTGTGGACCCACGGCCATTTGCTGTCGCATCAATCAAAGCAACCTTTGAGAAATATCCTGATACCGGACCGATTCTACCGGCAATGGGCTATGGTGATGATATGATGCATGATCTTGAGGAGACCATAAATCGATCTGATGTGGATCTTGTGATCAGTGCGACACCAATAGACCTGACCCGTATCATTAAGATAAACAAACCGATGCAGCGGGTGCGTTATGAACTTCAGGAAATTGGTGAACCTACGCTAGAATCTATCCTAAAGCAGAAGTTTGGAAAATAGAAAGCGAAATGCCTTAATCCGGGGTTGCCAACAGCAACCCCGGTGTGTTTTAATACGGTAAGATTAATCCTGTATTGTAAAAAATAACGAAAGCAGACGGTTTATATGCCTTTTGATGAAGCTGAAATTTATGTCCAATCCGGACGCGGTGGTGATGGCATGGTGCATTTCCACCGGGAAAAGTATAAACCACGCGGTGGACCTGATGGGGGAGATGGTGGTCGCGGTGGGAATGTTATCCTTGAAGTTAATCCTAAACTTAATACGTTATTTGAATTCAGACATCGTTCCCGATATGTAGCCAACAGTGGCAAAAACGGGGGACCGAGTAATCGGAGTGGCAAATCAGCAGATGACCTGATAGTAATGGTTCCACCCGGCACATTAATTTTTAATGCTGGGTCTGGTGATTTGATAGGTGATCTTGTTGATGAGCACCAGCAGTTAATTATCGCAAAAGGAGGGCGCGGCGGCCGGGGAAACCAGCATTTTGCTACCAGCCGGAATCAGACACCCAGAATGGCAGAACGTGGTGAACCAGAAGAAACAAAAACACTGCGCCTGGAATTAAAACTGATTGCAGATGTGGGGATTGTGGGCGTTCCCAACGCAGGAAAATCAAGCCTGTTATCTGTAGTATCAAATGCTAAGCCCAAAATCGCAAATTATCCTTTCACCACGCTTACACCAAACCTGGGTGTTTCAAAATTGGATACAGATACGATCCTGGTTTTAGCCGATATTCCCGGTCTGATCGAAGGGGCACATGCAGGTGTTGGCCTGGGCTTCTCTTTTTTGCGTCACATTCAGCGGACAAGAGTGCTGATCCATGTTCTGGACGGATTATCACAGGATCCGATTTCAGATTTCTCACAAATTAACAGCGAGATGGCCCTTTTTGATGCCAAGATCAGCGAAAAACCGCAAATTGTCGCCTTTAATAAGATGGATTTGCCAGACGTCCAGGATCGTTGGAAAGAGGTGGAAGCGAAACTGTCAGCATTAGGTTACGATGTACTGCCGATATCAACCGTCACACATGAAAACATTGAAGAACTTCTTTGGAAGACACATGCGTTATTAAAATCAGCCCCAGTCCCAGAACCTGTTGAGGATTTGCCTGTATACCGTGTTAAGGAAGATCCAAAAGCATTCCAGATTAAGAAAACTGATGAGGGATGGCAGATCAGAGGAAAGGCAATTGAACGCGCAGCAGCAATGACCTATTGGGAGCACCGAGAGTCTGTGCGAAGATTCCAACGCTTGATGGAACACATTGGATTGGATCAGGCTTTACGAAAAGCTGGTATTACAGAAGGTGATTTAGTGATCATTGGAGAATATGTACTGGAATGGCAGGAATGAACATTATCAAGAAACGCCTGGGGATTTTTGGCGGGACTTTTGATCCACCACATGTAGGACACCTGATCCTGGCTGCTGAAGCCAGGGATCAGCTTAATTTGGACTGTATCCTTTGGGTATTATCACCTGACCCACCTCATAAACACGGCAAGAAAATTGCCTCATTGGATCATCGTCTAGCCATGGTGCAATTAGCGATCAAAGAGGATGAATCCTTCTTCATTTCATTCGTTGATATTGATCGAGAGGGACCGCATTACACTGTTGACATGGTAAATTTGATTAGACAGGAATATCCTGAATGCGAAATCTTTTATCTGATGGGGGGGGATTCTCTGGAGGATTTTGACAACTGGTATAAACCCAATGAAATATTGGCGACAGTTGATGGCATTGGTGTGATGAGAAGGCCAGGGGATGACATCGAACTCTCCTCATTAATTGCCAATCTCCCAGAGCTTGCTGATAAGATCAACTTTATCACAGCTCCTTTGCTGGAGATCTCAGCCAGACAGCTTCGATATCGGGTGCTTGAAAAACGTGCGTTTCGCTATTATTTACTTCCAAGTGTCTACGAATATATTACAGAGAAAGATCTTTATCAGGATTAAAATCTGCTTACCCCTGAATGCAAAAATCAAATAACTAATAATAATTCCTCGTGATGTTTACCAGGAAAGTCAAATTCGTGCATTTAAAAAGCTCACTGACCGGGTGAGGGGGGCACCCGATCAGTGAGTGAGTATATTAAACCATATCCTGTCTGAATTGTCAACTAATAGACTTGTGAGCGTTTATTCTCCGTTCAAATGGATCAAATTGACATTGCCCACAGCCATATCAAGGTTGATGGTCAATGTGATTCCTTCTTCCATCGTTGAATAAGTCTCATCCGTCAGCAGCCAGGTGCCCTCTGTGTTGATATTACTGATCGTCCCTTCATTGTTGATGATCGCATTCATGCCAGAGGGGACGACAATGGAAATATTGCTGATCCCGGCTTTGATATCCACCACAGCATCCCGGGATAGCGTTCCAGTAAAATCCAGTTTATAGTCACCAGCGCCGCAGTCCAAGGTCATCTTTTTAAAATTCGCATAGCCTAATCCGAAAATCTCAGCTGAAGACGCACCGGTTGTGTAGCTAAATTCTTCCAATTCGATTGGATTTGGGGCATCAAACCGTATGGATGTATCACTGGCTCCCTGTTTAATGTGAAGTTTTGCCAGCTGCAATCCTGTGAAATCATAGTCATTCTCACTGGCGCCACCTTCAATGGACAGGTTAATGGGAAGAGATGTGTTAAGCGAGAGGTCCCATGTGTTTTCAACTTCGCTGCCCGGAATTCCTGAGATACGAAGGGGATTGACCTGCTTGATCTCGAAGAGGTTGCTGCTTCTGGTAAATTCAGGTTCCCATTGTTCAACGTTGTAGGTGATCGTCCCACTTACCAAACCATCAGCACCAGGATTGATGGTAAATTGACCACCTGTCATCTGAAAAACAATTTCTGTCTCCTCAATGTTCCCGGGTATCGGCTCAGATATCTGAACGATTTGGGTGTCAATTGTCTCCATTTTAACATTTTGGATAGAGCAGGCAATCCCTGCAATGAGCAAAGCTGTGATTGGTAAAAGAAGCTGTTTTTTCATCGGTTACTCCTGAGGTTTGAAAAGATGCATAAGGTTCCTGACTCATGAAGTTAATTGTACTCTTGGCATCCAATTTGTTAACGAGGGTACATTCTGTTTAGTTATTACTTCAAAGGCTCCAGGCGATTGATAGCCCATTTGAGATAATGCGGTCTTCAGATCTACCAAAGACTTTGGTCCGAAGCCGGGAATATCCAACATTGCCTTATCACCAGAATTTAATCTGTTGAGGACATCATGGATGGTTTCTAATCCGGCTTGACCAAGGATTTCGTTAACCCTGCTGGATAATCCTAAATCAGAGATAGGGCGATCTTCTGACGATGCCTCTTCAGGTGAAGCTTCGATAATATGCGGTTCTTCATAGTCAGTTGGTTCATCTTCGTTCAGAACGATCTGCGCCTGGGGTTTTCCAGCCTGCTTTCGAGGGTAAGGATTGGTGCCGAATAATGTCACAACCGCCATACCCAAACCGAACAGGGATGCCACAAGAACCAGGAACCAACCGATGCAGGGGATGATCCCAAGGCCTTTTGCAAGCAGGAACAGCACAAGGTTGCCCAGAACTGCTGAAAGTACAGGATGCCAGGTTGTCTTGAAGATGCTCTCTGCCATACGCTTACCTAACTCATAGCCAAGTGCCAACCAGCCAGCCAGCATAGCCAGGCAGAAAGCCAAACCAACCACGAGGACAACCGGGATCATACATATAGTGATTGCAAGGATGATGCCCCCAAAGAGCATTGCAAATGCCGTCAATGCACCGAATCCGAGCACATGCCAGGGTTCTGCGGTTAATGCGGCCGTCATGGTCTCTGCAGGTTTAGGCATCACCAACAGCATCAGTGCGCCTAACGCGACAGTTACTATCATTGATCCCATAAATTGGCCAATTCGGTTTAGAAGGGAAAGTCCTTGAACCCGCGGCGTATTGACTATGGACGGCTGGTTAATCATAGGAAGTTCGAAGTCTGTCCAGGGGATTTCCCATGTCGTAATTACATCACCCTCCACGACAGCGTTTTCGTCAGTGTTAACATAACTGCCAGGTGAGATAAGGTTGCCTTCTACAACAGCATTATTCTCAAGCGTTACAGTTCCTCCTACAGCGATCAGATTACCTTCTATTGTGCCATCAATATTGACAAGACCGCCCAAAACCAGCATATCCCCTGTAATGGAGGCATCTTCTTCGATATCAACAACGCCTCCAATGACATTCAGGTTGCCGTCCAGGATTCGACCACTTTCAAGTGTGTAGCTTGATCCCACCACGGTGCGATCATCTTCGATAGGTGCGGCTGATACGTCAATGGTGAAAACCGCTGCAAGTATCAGAACTGCCAATATTGAAATGGAAACTTTTATTATTTTTTTCATCTTGCTTGTACTCCTTGTTCAATTGGTTTATATAAGCGAATTAGTGAGCGAAACCAGGTAATGATCATCACAGTCATCGCTGAAAACAACCCAAATCCCAACACTATCACGATTGGGATAAGAATTGGCAATGCACCTGAAATCGATCGAAGTATGCTCCACGCCTGATTTACTCTTGCAGCAGCGAGACTGAAGCTTGCGATAAACTGGCTGAGTTCATACACCCAATTTATGGTTTGATGATTGAGGAAAAGCAAAGCCGTGAGAATGATGCCTGCAATGCCAAAAAGGCCAATGGTCATCAACCACATCCGACGCTGCTGTCTCTGGTGGCGATGGATGATCAACCGCTGATGCCACCTTTGTGCAAATCCAGGTGCAGGCAAGGGGTCAACACTTGATGTGAAGACAGATGTGACCTGATGCAAGGCTGTAGAGAGTTTTCGGCAGTTCTCACACTCCTGCATGTGTGCCTCTAAGTTTTGGTTTTGTTGTGGAGTGAGTTCTTCTTCAGACATCAACCAGGTTTCAAAAGGCTGGTGACTCATGTGGCCTCCTTTCCCGTATCAGGGATGCATTTTCTTTCTCTAACCAGGCTTTCGCCAGTGCTTGCCGGCTGCGATAGAGCCGGCTTTTAACTGCGCTAACCGTGAGGTCAAGCGATTCTGCGATCTCCACTTCTGAGTAGTCGTGCCAGTAGCGAAGGATGATCGCTGCCCGATCCAATGGTTTGAGATCTTTCAATATTTTCTGAATAATTGCCTCGTGTTCCAGTTCCTGGAATTTCCTCTCAGGTTCCGGTGTATTTTTATCTGCGATCAGTTCGGTCTGTAAAACATCGGTTGACACTGTTGCCAGACGCCGCTTTCTCATCCGGTCTATACAATAGTGAGAAGCGATTGAGAGAAGCCATGTGGCGAATGATCTCTTAGGGTCGTATTTTTTCAGGTTCTTGTAAGCCCTGATGAAGCTTTCCTGAGCAGCATCTTCAGCGTCTCTGCTGTTTCCCAGCATGCGGTAGCATAAGCTGAACACGGGCTTCTGGTAGGAGTCAACCAGAAGGCCGAATGCTTCATCGCTTCCTTGTAAAGCCTGTTTGATCCATAGGGCTTCTTTCTCGTGCACACAAACTCCTTTTATTGTTCTATATTGGTATACGATAAAATGGCGCTAAAGTTGCATAATACTTTAGTAGAAAAAAATCACTGCTAAATTAATTATACGTGAATGAATTCTATTCCGTAAATGTATGAAGGTACCAAAGGGGGCTTCGCAATCGGAACGATCAATAAAATAAGATAGCACAGGGTCTCCTGGCCCTGTACGGTGAGATGACCGAAGGTCTCCATGTCGCTGGTCCTTGCAGGAGGCTTCGCACTGAGACACCTTCGCGATCGGAAGTAAGGGTTTTCCCCTGGCCCTGTAAGAGGCGTTGCACTGTAGACGTCATCTCAATCGGATGACGCTTAGCGACTCTTACAGGAGGCTACGCACTGAGGACACCAACTCGATCTGTTTATCGTGTACTTGGGATGGCTTGACGAAAACAATCTTGCGCTAAAATACGACTTCTTCATGACCGCTTATTTTATCCTTGATGCGCTGTACGACAATGTCCAGATGATGTGTTTTATGGACAAAATCAAGGTCATCACTGCGGATGGTCAACACCGGGCATAGGTCAAAGCCTTCAATCCATTCGCGGTAGAATCGCTCCAACAGTTTCAGGTAGCTTTCATCAATACTTGTCTCGATATCCCGCGCCCGGCGTCGGATCCGTTCCATCAGAACTGGCACAGGTGCTTCGAGATGGATCAACAAATCAGGCTTGGGAAGACCATCAATGATCAGCTTATACAAACGCAAATAGGCGTTATAATCCCGATCACATAAGTTCCCCATATGATGCAATGCCCGTGCAAAAATGTGAGCGTCTTCGTAGATGCTGCGATCAACAATGGCAAAATCGGCATAATTCAGAGAGATATATATGCTGTTCAGCGCGATGACCCAGGAAATACACCTGCAAATGGAAGGACCAATCCTTCATGCTCTCATAGAAATCTGGGAGGTAAGGGTTGTCAGCGACAAATTCATATGCAGTTTTCCACCCAAGCCGTTCCCCAATTCGTTCAGTCAGGGAGGTTTTTCCTACACCAATATTTCCAGCAAGCAGGATAAGTCGTTTCGTCATCTTTTTCCCTTGTTCCTTTTCATTTATAAGTCATCATGATTGAAGATTGCGTTTCAAGAAGACTTTGATCATGGTTACGTATGGTTTGAACTGAGCGTACCGTACGCAATGACCTGCAGAACTGATATGTCCGAATTCACCCTGTTTCAGAAGGGTTACAGCCTTTAGCCCCAATTTTGGAGTGATGATGGCTCCCAGCTCGTTATCACCGGTCACGATCAATGTTGGCACCTGGATATCCTTTACCAGAGTTCTCCATTTGATAGGTGGTGTAGGAAAGTGATCAAAAAATTCGGGGTCCATGTCAATTTTAGCTTGTGCCCATTCTTCAGGATCGCTTCTTCCCATTCTGGGTTTCTTTTTTCTGTTCTTTTTACGAGTTCTTTTTCCGACTTCTTGGTGTTTGGAGATGTTTTTGCTTCCATTCCTCCATGGTTTTCGAAATCATCTTGTTTTGACACTTTGAGATCTGGCCATGGTGGATCTTCCAACATGACAGCAGTAAGCAGATCGGATATTCGGCAGCAAAATCAGCGGCTGTTGCCGCACCCATGGAATGGCCAATCACACCGGATTTTGCAAGCTTCAAAGCCTTGATCAAATCATTTAAATTTTCGAAAGGTCAAATCTTTTCTTCCCCATCAACACATGAAGATTTCCCGTGACCATATTCATCATACATGATCAAATCATAGTCTTCCTCAAGTTCACTTGCAAACTGATGCCAACATAGTCCACTATCTGTAATCCCATGAGCGAGGACTATGGGTGGTTTTTCTCCCTTTCCAGTGCGAGTATAGAAAAGTTCGATTCCATCAGTGATTGTAATGGATCCCTGGGTCCAATCTTTGTGCATGATTCCTCCATCGTTTATTGTTTACTAGTAATTATACATAATCCTACTGAAAGATAGTGATCAAGTAATGTTGAGAAAAGAAAAACGGGCACCTAATTGAGTACCCGTTATTTTCATGATCAACATTCACTGTAACCACAGGAATAGCATTTTCGGCATCCCTCTTCATTAACCAGGGTTGCCTGACCACATTCTGGACATAATTCTCCGATTGGACGTTTCGTTTCGTCATGTGCTTCCACCAGACCTGATAGCGGTAAAGTTGGCGCATCCTCGTTTTCCGGGTTGGTCTGAATTTCCGCATCCCAATGTCGTATGAAAAGGTATTCATTCAATGCTTTTGCGATACCATCCGGAAGAGACCTGATCCGATTAGCCCCAAAGCCAAGGGAACGTCCGCCACCAATGCCACCCAACTGATCCATGATCGTTTTCAGCCGTTTCCTGGGTTCAATTGGTGAAGAAATCCGCAATAAATAAGAAATCAACCGCCCCATTGCTTCAGAATGAGCTGCGGTTTCAGAACCAGCTTTTGCTGATGTCACAAAAACCTCAAAGGGCTGGCTGCCGCCGTTTTCATTGACGGTGACAAAAGCTTTCCCGAGCGGTGTTTCAACAGAATAGGTATAGCCCTTCAAGAAACTCGGGCGCGGTTTTTTCGACTCCTGCCAAATCGGGAGTTGTTTTCCCCCAACCTGATCATCCGGTTCAGTATCGATACCGGGTTCTCCTGGATCACTTTTGATTTTGCAGTGTCTTTTGTCTCTAAAACGACTTTCTCTCTGGACCCGGTCACGTAGACTGTAGTGCCTTTGCAGCCCAATTCCCAAGCAAGCATATACACTTTAGCGATATCCTCTGGTGTCGCAGTCGATGGGAAGTTAATTGTTTTACTCAGGCTGTTATCTACGAAAGCCTGGAGCGATGCCTGCATGCGGATATGATCCTCTGCGAGGATATCAGATGAGACAACAAAGGTATCCCTGATCCATTGTGGCAGTTCTGGAACATTCTGACAGGCTCCTGATTCCAGGACCTGATCGATAATAGCTTGTTGAGTTTCCTTGTCGGTGATGTTGTTCTCTAAAACTTTGTAAAACTGTGGGCTGACATAATTCAACAGCACATCATTTCCGTTGTCGTTGACATGGCGAATATATGCAAGGGCAAAAACAGGTTCACATCCGTAGCCCTCACATCCGGCAACTGTTGCGATTGTCCCGGTAGGCGCCACAGTTGTTTGAGCTGCGTTCCTGATACCATATAGATGAATTTTCTCGCTCACGGCATCCCAGGCAATTTCCGGGCGATTGAAGTCATCCTTGATCTCAACAATCGATTGAGGAGGTTTCCATTTCAAAGCTTTTGGATCATAAATACTTCCTTCAATGGCAGGAAAGCTGCCGCGTGTCCGGGCGAGTTCAATGCTTGTCAGCATAGAATGATAGCGAATGAATTCCATCACCAGTGAAGCTAATGCCTGTCCTTCCGGACTGCCATAACGAATATGAACATGGTAGAGCAGATCTGCCAATCCCATGATGCCCAGACCGATCCTGCGAGATCGTTGTGCAGCTTCTTTGATCTGTGGAACAGCAGGAACATAGGCGTTAGCCTCGACAACATCATCAAGAAAGATCGTTGCTGACTCAACCGTCTTTTGTAATTCATCCCAATCGACAGTCTGATCAGGCCCAAAGTGCTTCGCCAGGTTGATGGAACCCAGGCAGCAATTCTCATAAGGACCTAACCATTGTTCCCCACATGGATTGGTTGATTCTAATTGGTACAGGTGAGGTAATGGGTTTGTCCGGTTTGCGGCGTCCAGGAAAAGCACACCAGGTTCGCCATTGTGATGTGCCTGAGTGACAATCTTTTCAAACAGGTCACGGGCTCGGACAATTTTGTGCGTTTTTATTGGAATGTCTGATTTCATTGCAACACCAAGATCACCATTAAATGACCGATACTCCGGTGAAGCCTCATCCGGGAAACGTAATGCCCAATCAAGATCTGATTTGACCGCATTCATGAATTCATCGGTGATCCCCACGGAAATATTAAAATTTGTGATGGCATTATCGTTTGTTTTACATGAAATAAACTCTTCGATATCTGGATGGTCAACCCGTAATACAGCCATATTCGCGCCCCGCCGTGTACCCCCTTGAGCGATCTCACCAAAGGCTTTATCATAAACATGTAAGAACCCAATTGGCCCTGTCGCCTGACCCGCAGACTTATTCACTCTTGAGCCGCGTGGACGTAAGCGGGAAAAACTGAAACCATTACCCCCGCCAGTTTGTTGAATGAGAGCGGCATTTCTCAGAGAGGTAAAAATACCATCCTCATTCCGTCCCATATCATCGGATATCGGCAAAACGAAACAAGCCGCAAGCTGTCCCAATGGTGTTCCTGCACCTGTAAACGTGGGGGAGTTAGGAAAAAATTTCTTTGAAGTCAGCAAGCAATAGAACTCAGATGCCCGAGTATTGATATCCTGATCCCATGCTTCTTCAACTCTGGCAATATGATAGGCGACCCGCCAGAACATTTCCTCAACCGTTTCTTCCGGTTTATTATCTTTTCCTTTTCGCAAGTAGCGTTTGGAAAGGACCATGCGGGAGTTTTCACTGAGTTCAACACCTGGTAAACCCTCGGGAACAGGGGGGGTAGGGAATATCTCAGTTGTCTTTGAACGATGTTGTTTTGCCATTGTCACTCCTCAATTATGCTACGACCCTGACTCTTCGGATAACAGTCTGTCAATTTCTGAACGGATCTCCTGTAAATCATCAAGCCCCAGGTAAACAGTTGCGTAGCGTATATATGCAACGTGGTCCATTTCTTTCAATCCCTGGATGATCATGTCTCCAACCACACGAGAGGAGACCTCGGACCTGCCCATACGTTGTAATGCCACTTCGATCTCTCCGATGAGACGTTCGATATCAGCTGCAGATACAGCTCTTTTTGCGCAGGCAATGCGAATGCCTTGCTTTAGCTTTTCTCGATTGAACTCTTCGCGTGTGCCGTCTTGTTTGACCAATAGAGGCGTGGCCAGGATCGGACGCTCAAGCGTGCTGAACCGTTCACCGCATTTTAGACATTCTCTCCGCCGACAAATCCCCCCTGGTGCATCCTTGGTTGTATCAATTACTTTTGAGCGTTTAAATTGACAATAAGGACAGTGCATCATAATCCCTTCTATTCATGGATTGCATGTTGAGTCAGGTACCCCGATATATAGGGGTGAGTTTTATTGTCTCCCCCACCCATGAGGTAGGTTACTATTGTAGCATAGGTGTTACTGCGTATCAATGAAAAACGAGCTGCTTTTCCTTAAAATATTGCCGCGAAGCCAAAACTTTAAGATTTCTAATGAGAACAAAAAATTGATGGAGAAAGGCAAATTTCTCTTAAGTGGACGGAGGGGAGAGGACAGGAGGGATCTGTTGTTCGTGGCTCTTCCAGTCAATAGGAATTGAAAAACGCAAGGTTTTATCCTTGCGTTTTTCGAGGGAAATCCAGTATCTCGGGTAAAGAGTCAGGTTACCCGGGATTGATGAATAGACGCGCCCAAAGCATACCAGTCCCTTGGGTCACGATTCTAACCAACGTGGTAAAGTTCCTATTTCTGAGGAGCATTATGAAGCTTTATCGCTAATTTACACCTTTTTGTTTGTTATGTCGATTTCGTAAGAACGTCGGCACATCAAGATCATCTGTATTCATATGCGCACTGAATTCAAATGTGTCAGCGGTTACACTTGATTTCTGCACATCTTTATTCTTGTCAGTGTTCTCCAGCATTTTTGGCAATGGCTGTTGACTTGCATTTGATGTCAGAGTCGAGTTGATCCTTTTCGAAGGTGTCGGAAATGTCGTCGCTTCAAACCCGGTAGCGATAACCGTCAACCTCAGGTTTTCACCCATATCTTCATCAATCACTGCACCAAAGATCAGGTTAACGTCAGGATGTGCCGTTTCCTTAATGATTTCTGCAGCCTGGTTGACCTCGAAGAGTTTGAGGTCAGGTCCACCTGTTACGTTGAAGAGGATACCGCGAGCGCCATCGATGGTCACATCCAGCAGATCGTTGGAGATAGCCTGTTGGGCAGCTTTTGTCGCCCGATCTTCTCCGGTTGCCTGACCGACCGACATCAATGCAGCCCCACCCTCAGACATGATCGTCCGCACATCGGCAAAGTCAAGGTTGATCAATCCGGGAACGGTAATGAGTTCCGAAATGCCCTGAATGCCCTGTCTCAACACGTCATCAGCGACTTTGAAAGCATCCTGTAAGCCAGATCGCTTATCCACAATCTGAAGCAGGCGGTCGTTGGGAATGATGATGAGGGTGTCCACATACTCCTTGAGAGCAGCTTCGCCTTCTGCTGCAGATTTTGCCCGTTGATTGCCTTCGAATGTGAATGGGCGTGTGACGACTCCGATCGTCAGCGCACCAATTTCCTGGGCAATCTGGGCAACAATTGGCGCACCGCCAGTACCAGTGCCGCCTCCCAGTCCTGCAGTGACAAAGACCATATCGCTGCCTTTCAGCACTTCGTACAGGTCTTCGGCGGACTCCTCAGCAGCCAGGCGGCCAATACGGTGGTCGCCACCTGCGCCTAATCCTCGTGTAGATTTCTCACCAACGCGCACACGTGTCTTGGCTTTTGAAAACTGCAGCGCTTGAGCATCTGTGTTGACAGCGATAAACTCGATGCCGGTTAAACCTTCATCGATCATCCTGTTGACGGCATTGCATCCGCCGCCACCGATTCCAACAACTTTGATTCTTGCGAATGACTCGGGTTTTACATTTCTATCCATCTTAATCTCCTCTGTTTCTAAAGTACAAATTAATAATGCAAACTTTGACTAAGGTAAAAGGCTTTTTAGAAAAGCTTTTATCCGTTCTGCCCAATCTTTCTTTTGTTTTGGCCTTTGTCGATCACTTTGATAGCTCGTATCGCTCATGATCAATGCCCACTCAAGTAACCCAACACTTGTTGAAAAGGAGGGTGAATCAAGTTGGTCAATCAGGCCGACCAGGTTCTGAGGTTTGGCGATCCGAGAAGGCACACCCATGACCTGAGATGCCAATTGACGGGTTCCCTGCAATTGGCTTGCCCCTCCGGTGAGGATCACGCCTGCAGGCAGCAGGCCATCGTACCCAGAGCGACGGATTTCCTGCAAGACAAGGTAGAAAATCTCTTCCATACGGGCTTCAATAATATTTGCCAGGTCAATCCGATTTATCCTTGTCGGTGCATCCCCACCGAAACTGCGCACAGTGAACTGCTCTTCAGGATTGACAGATGCCTGCATCGCATGGCCAAATTTGAGCTTGATCTCTTCTGCCTGTGAAAAAGGCAAGCGCAATCCGTGAGCGATGTCTGAGGTCACGTGGTTCCCCCCAACGGGCAGCACCATTGTATGCCATACGTCGCCATCGAAATAAATTGCCATATCGGTCGTGCCGCCGCCGATATCCACCACTGCCACACCCATTCGACGTTCTGTTTCTGATAGGACAATTTCACCAGATGCAAGCGGGTTCAGGACAAATTGTGAAACTTCAATACCTGAAGCGCCAACGCATTGGCGAAGGTTCTCAACAGACGAGGATGAAGCGGTGATGATATGGGCTTCCACTTCAAGCCGATAACCATGCATGCCAACAGGTGTCTGGATGCCATCCTGCCCATCAAGTACAAAACCGCGCTGAATGACATGAATGATTTCCCGATTGTGTGGGATCGCCACTGCCTGGGCAGCCTCCAGAGCTCGGTCGATATCTTCAAGATCGACAATGCCTCCGGTTATGCCAACAGCACCATGACTGTTTATTGAAGAGACATGTGAACCAGCCAGGCTGACCAGGGCAGCGTTAATTTCAAATCCGGAGGTTCGTTCAGCTTTTTCTACTGAGCGGGAAACAGCAGATGCTGCAGCATTAAGATCCACAACAGAGCCTTTTCGAAGCCCGAGAGAGGGTTCAATCCCCACACCGAGGATGCGCAGATTATTTGAGTCCTCTACCCTGGCAACTAATGTGCAAATCTTGCTTGTTCCAATATCAATACCGACAATTATTGGTTCGTCCATAATCATTACTCCAGTCGATAAAAAGGTGCATGAAGAAATTCTAGACTGATCAGGGCAGGTATGATATTCTCCTTCTGTAACTCTGCGATGATCGTCTGATATTCTGTGAGTTTCAAGTCAATATTTTCTATATCTTTTCCAAAATAAACCAGCCAGCCGTTAGCATCTTGCCATCCCAAGCCAAATTGGGGATCGTATTGCAGGTAACTGGAATCGGGCACATAACTGCTGAGGGCCAACACACCCTGCACAAATTCATGTGTTGTCCGCGTCCATGTTAGCTCTTCAATGATTGGGGCAGGGGATACTTCGCTTTCTTCATCCTGTGAGTCTTCCTCCAGGATGTGTGCTGCAGGAGGATCGCTGAAGGCAACAACTGAAAGCACAACATCTTCTTCACCCCTGACAGGGAATATGATACCTTCTTCATCTATCCACAAGGAGGAGCTGTCCTGCTGCCAAAGGATAACGGGTTTGCGTTCCGCAATTTTTATCGTCACAGAAGCAGGTAAGCCAGTGGAAATACTCACACTGGTCAGGCTGGGGAACTTCTCCATAAGCTGATCTTCCAGGCGATTTGGTTCAACTTCAATGATCGGCAAGCCTATCAACCTCACCTGTGAAATAATGGCATCCGTGGTCAACCTTTGTGCCCCTTTCAGGTTGATTGCGCTGACCTCGAATGCACTGAGACTTGAAAAACAAATCACAATGACGAAAGAGATAATAAAGATCGCACCTGAGATCAAACGCCAACCAAGCTTCAGCTGAGGAAAAGCAGGAAGTTGGAGTTCAGCTCCCTTTGTCTTTAAGGGGACCCGAACTGCATTTCGCTTGCGATCAATGACCGGGGTTGTATACGCCCTTCGACGAGTAACCGGGACGGACATGGCACTTTTCTTCCGCGCAGCATTTACCACAGAGGGTGTTTTTTTACCCTTACTCTGGCTGTGCTGCTTGCGGGACCGAAGATCCTGTGCCCGACTTTTCCCAGTAGATTGCCGTTTTGCCATTTTACTGACGAAACTCCCTTTCTGTGTCATCACGTTGTTTCTTCCTGGCCAATGCCAGAACGATCAGTTTTTCAATCAAATCTGCATAGGCTAGACCTGATGCTTCCCAAAGTTTAGGGTACATGCTGATTTGTGTGAATCCAGGAATTGTATTGATCTCATTGAGATAGATCGCATCACTATCCGGATCTATCAGGAAATCTACTCTTGCCATGCCTGCACAATCAGTTGCCCGATAAGCTTTGATAGCAAGTGCCTGGACTTTGTGCATCTGTTCATCATCCAAATCGGCTGGAATGAGCAATTCAGCTGTATCGTTGATGTATTTTTCTGAATAAGTATAGAAAATATCCTTGGGAACAACCTCTCCGGGAATAGAAGCTATTGGGTCCTCATTCCCCAGAACACTCACTTCTATTTCTCTTGCATTGTGAACGCCTTCTTCAACAACGATCCGTCGATCATAAACAGCGGCATGGAGTAGGCCTTCCAATAAATCGCTGCGGCTGATGCACTTGCTGATCCCTACTGAAGAACCAAGGTTGGCAGGCTTGGTAAAGAGGGGGTAATCTGCGATCTCCTCAGAAGCGTTAAGGCAGTTTTCTGGGTTATCCTTCACATCTTTTCGTGTGAAGACCCTGTAGGGCAGAGTAGGAATATTGTTCGCAACCATAACAGCTTTGAACAGTCCCTTATCCATACACGATGAAGACCCAAGAACACCTGCACCAACATAGGCAATGTCAGCAAGCTCCAGTAAACCCTGCAATGTGCCATCTTCACTGTATGTCCCATGCATCACAGGGAAGATCACACCCAGGGTGACAAGCGGACTCAAAACCCCGTCCTTGATGGAATATATTGTGTGATCCCCAGGTGTGGGCAGGAAAATGACCGGGATCAGGTCCTCGTCGTTTTCTGATTTGATTTTTTCCCACAGGTTTTCACCCATAAACCACTGCCCCTGACGAGTGATACCAATTTCGGTGATCTCAAATTTCTCGCGATCTATGACAGATAAAACTGAACGCGCTGAGATTAGTGAGACTTCATGCTCACCAGACCGCCCGCCATAAAGGATGCCAACCTGTAATTTATTTGTCATTATCGAATTCACCAATCAACTCTATTTCAGGTTCAAGAAGAATCCCAAACTTTTCATTTACCGTGTTTTGGGCGAGTTCCATCAAGTTATAAAAATCCATGGCTTTCGCACCTTCGAGATTAATGATGAAATTTGCATGTATCGGGCTGATCATTGCCTGCCCAACACGCTTCCCTTTCAGACCTGCAGCTTCTATCAGCCGTCCAGCGAAATCGTTCTGAGGATTCTTGAAGGTTGATCCCATTGAAGCACCTGGGGGCTGCGTTTCCTTTCGGTGTGCTTGAAATTCTTTGATGTTTTCCCAGGCTTCCTCTCGATTCGTCTTTGTGACATTGAAAACTGAAGAAAGAATAACAACAGGCAGTCGTTCTCGTTTTAGAACGCTGCATCGATACTGAAAAGCCAATTCTTGAACCGGCCAATCTTCAATTCCCCTGGATTTGTGCAAGATTGTTGCCATCTGTATGCTATTTGCTATATCGCTTCCATGTGCTCCTGCGTTCCCATAAACAGCTCCTCCGACTGTGCCAGGGATAGGTGCTGCCCATTCCATTCCGCTTAACCCACGAAGGGCAGATTGCCTGGCCACAGTACCAAAGATCGCGCCAGATTCTGCATGGATGGTGGGATGCTCTGCTTTCGAATCGATTTTTACATTATGGGCGCGGTTATGGAGGATGATAAAATTCTGATCCTGGTCACTAATGAGGAGATTAGATCCACTCCCAAGGATTCTGAACTTAATATCCCGATCCCAAAGCATCCTGGCAGCAGAGATCAGTTCATCCAGTGAATGGATAGACACCAATGCAGGTGCGCGTCCACCAACTCGGGCTGTGGTGTAGTTTGCCATTCTGACACGCTCATGCAGCCGGTCTCCAAAAGCTTTCCTCAAGGGGGGCATCAGTATCTTACCCATTGGATGGCATTGTCCTCAGTGATTTTGATTCCATCTGAATCTTTTTTTCTAATACAGCCTTGCTGATCTCGGTTGCATCACCTGCTGAAAAGACGATGGCGACATCAGTTGGCTGCAGGTTCTCCGTTAGAAATGCGATCGCTTGATCGAATTCGGGCAGATAGTGTGCTTTCCCTGGTGGCAGCGCTTTAACGATGGTTTCTGCCGAATAACCGGGGTTCTCTTCTCTTGCAGCATATATAGCAAGAACAGCCACTTTGTCTGCTAAATCGAGTGATGAAATGAACGATTTCTCGAGCATCTGGGTCCTGGAATAAGTATGAGGCTGCCATATTGCCCAAATCCTACGATGTGGGTACCGGGAACGCGCAGCCTGTATGGTCGCGGCTATCTCTGTGGGGTGGTGACCATAATCATCGATAATAATCGTTCCCTGTGCTTCACCGAGAATCTCAAAACGGCGGCCGGTACCGGTGAATGAGCCGATAGCACCGATCGCTTCCTGGATCGGAAGATTTATTTGATGGATAACGCTCAAAGCAGCAGCAGCGTTGAGAATGTTATGCTTTCCTGGGACTTTTAGTGAAACGTTACCCAAATTCTTCGTTTCCTTATTCCCTGTTCGTTGAACGAAGGTAAAGTGTGGATAGCCATTTGGATAATCAATGTTTCTCACCTGATAATCCGCTTCAGGATGTGATCCATATCCAATCAGGTTTATGTTTTCTGATTTCATTTTGTTTTTCAGATCACTGGCTCCAGGGTCATCACAACAAATGAGGGCACATCCGTCTGGATGCAATTTCCCAAGAAATGCTTGGAATGCTGCCTGATATAAAGACAAAGTTGGAAAACAATCCGGATGATCATGTTCAATGTTCGTTATTACTGCAACCTGTGGTGAGAGACCGAGGAACATATTGTCATACTCATCAGCCTCAATCACGAAATAAGAACCCGAGCCTGCCCGTGCATTGCTGTTGAGTTGATTGACCAATCCTCCCAGGATAAAACTTGGGTTTAGATTCATCTGGTCCAAAATCCAAACCAGCATTGCCGTGGTCGTTGTTTTCCCATGTGTACCGGCAACAGCCAGTGTTTGCTTATCCCGGGTTAATTCTTCAAGGAATTCCGACCGTTTCAAAACCGGAATGCCATAGGATCTTGCGGCTGTGACCTCGGGATTGTTCTCAGGTATAGCTGAAGACTGGATCACGAGGTCTGCCCCGTCGATTTGATCTGCTGCATGACCCAGGAAGGTTTGCGCACCGGCATTTGTGATGGATTCAAACAACGGTGAAGCCTCGCGGTCAGATCCACTGACCGAGTAGCCCCTTTCAAGGAGCACCCGGGCAATGGCTGAAAGGCCAGTTCCACCAATCCCGACAAAGTGAACGTGTCTCATCAGATAAACACCACCAGGATAAATACGAAAGCCACAGCTACAGCAATATAGATTGCTGGTGTGGTCAACCATTCGGGAGGAAGTAGTTTCACCAGCTGGATGGCATTCTTTCCTGCTTCGGTTAAGGGGTCAGGTGCAGATATCCAATCAAAAGGATAGCCAGCTTCTATGAGGTAATACCAGGCTGTGCCAAAGATCATGTAACCGTTAATTGCGCCAATGAATATACCTAATAGGACATCCTGGAAACGATCCCGCACAAATTTACCACTGTCTACTACACGGGGCAGGTTTGGCCCCTGGTAGCCAAAGAAGGTCATTAATGCCAGTACGGCAAGCTGGACTGCAAACGCAGTATCTGGTTCCAGTGCATCCCGTGTGAAAGGAATGAACTTTTCAATGATGGTGATCACGAATATTGAGACTATCACACCAGCAGTGACAAGGATCTCTTTTGCCCACCCACGCATTGCACCGATCATTGCAAATAAAATAACATACATCCAGAAGAGAACAGTTAAGCTAATCACGCTGTTACACCTCCTTGATAATTGCCGGCCATCTCGTATAAGAGGTTGGCTATATTTTTTGCCGCATTTGGTGTGGCAAGTTTCGCCATTGCATCGCTCATTCGTGCCAGCTTGCTTTGATTGGCAACAAGTGTTCGTATTCCGTGGAGAAGCTGCTGATCAAGGTCTTCATCGGGGATGATCTCTGCTGCACCACGCTCAACAAGGTAAGCCGCATTCACTTTTTGATATCGCCATGCATAAGGATAGGGCACCAGGATCGCTGGCAAACCGAAAAGGGGATATTCTCCCAGGATTGACGCCCCAGCTCGTGATACAACCAAATTGGCGGCAGCAAATGCAGCTCCGATCTCATGCAAAAAGGGAAATGCCTGATAACGCAGGGATTGGGTTGAGGTTAGGTCCCTTGCTTTTTCATCAATCGTCTCCCAGTCCAAATGTCCTGTGAGGTGTATGACTTGCATCTCCTGCAGCAGCTCTGGAAGAATGTTCATCAAAGCCGTATTGATTGAACGTGCTCCTTTACTGCCGCCCGCCACTAATAGCGTGGGGATGGCAGCATCGAAGTCGAAATATTCAAGGGCTGCATCACGTGTCCATTCCTGCAACCCCGGTCTGACCGGGTAACCAGTGACGGTGAGTTTGGATTGATTGGAAAAGTAAGGCATGGATGACTCCGTTGTTAAAGCGATTGAGTCTGCAAACCTGGCCAAAGATCTAAGAGATAGGCCTGGTTCAATATCAGGGACATACAATAAAGATGATCTCCGAATGGCGGCAACAGCCATAGGGAAAGCGACATATCCTCCGGTAAACAATAAGACATCAGGTTGAAAGTCATGTAATATCCGAAGCGAAGCAATGAATCCTTTGAACAGCTTCCACAGGTTGCCTGGAAGCTTCAGGATGCCAACACCATGAACGCCTGCTGCAGGTATGGATTTGTAGGGAATCTCTTTTCTGGTGACCAAATCTTCCTCCATGCCGCCCTGGCCCCCGACCCAAAGCACTGAAGAGAGATTTTCACTCAGAGATTCAAGAACGGTCATTGCGGGGTACACTCCTCCGCCCGTTCCGCCTGCGCAGATCAACAGCCGCACGATGTGGCCTCCTTTCTGAAGGTTTATTTGAAACTGAAGCTCTCGAAATATTCATAATGATGCCAAGTGATGTTAATGTGACGACGAGGCTGGAACCACCTGCACTTATTAAAGGAAGTGCATTGCCTGTGAAGGGAAACAAGCCAACAATAACAGCCATATTCATCATTGCTTCAATGCCAATCCAGGCAGTCAATCCGAAAGCGAGTAATGATCCCAATTCATCAGGTGCATTTTTTGCGATCACCAGCCCCCGCCAGATCAATAATATATAAAGAACAGCTACAAATGCCCCGCCAATGATCCCTGTCTCTTCTGCTACAATGGCAAAAATACTGTCGGTCGGGGCAAGCGGAAGGCCAGTGAACTTCGTGTCTGCCTGGCCAATGCCAACCCCAAACCAACCGCCCTTAACGACGGCTTCCAGACTACGCTGGATGTGGTAACTGCTTTCCAATGGGTTGTTCAAACTGGTGAGATAGGAGCTAATCCGGTCCCTGCCGGTCGGATATATCAACATCAACGGCACACCTATTACTAGAATGGCTATAATGACAATCAGAATAACTTTCCAATCCCCACCAGCAAGGTAAAAAAGGATCACACCAAGCAAGAGGACAGTGACTGCTGCACTGAGGTCAGGTTGTAGCAAGATCAATCCGAATGTGATCCCAAGAATCGCCACCAAGGGAATATAAGCAATTTGCACATCATTGATCGTATCCAGGCGGCGATATAACCAGAAGGAAAGGTAAATGATGATCACAGCTTTGGCCAACTCTGAAGGTTGTATGGACCCTCTGATAAGATTGCGGGAGTCCAGGGTTCCAGGTTGTACGTTGACAATCAGAACAGCCAATAATAATGCGAGCGTGCCGAACCACATTGGAACAAGTATTTTCCTGTAAAGATGATAGTTGACCAGGCTGGCAATGACCGCACAACCAATTCCAATCAGAACCCAAAGGATCTGGCGGCCAAACATGTAAGTGGGTCCTTTTTCCATGGCAAGCGAATAGTCCCAACTGGCAGAATAAACCATGAGCAGACCGAAGACCAGGATTACGATCACGATCAAAAGCATGGGGACATCGAAAGGCAGCTTAAGAGAGCGCTTCAAGTTAGCTTTTCCTGTCCGTTTGGTTACGAAAGTTCTTTCACCCATTGTGTAAACCGCTTTCCTCGTTCTTCAAAATCCGTAAACTCATCGAAACTTGTCCCACCAGGGGAGAGCAATATAACATCGCCTGGTGAAACCCTGTTCGCTGCTGCCAGGACAGCATTCTTCAGATCTTCACACTTATCAACCGTATATGGTCGTGAATCCGGCATGACCTTACCGACAGCATCCTGGATTGTGTCTGCAACCTCACCGAAAAGGATCAGATGATCTACTTTCTGACGGATTGCTTTTCCAAACCCAGACCAGGTAAGGTTTTTATCACGTCCACCTGCTAACAGAACAATAGGCTCACTGAAAGATTCAAGCGCTGCGATAGCCCTTTCTGGTGCAGTTGCGATCGAATCGTTATACCAATCTGCCCCTCCCCGTGAGCAGACAAATTCAAGCCTGTGGGGAACACCTTTGAAAGCAATGATCCCCTCATAAATCGCCTGAATCGAAAACTGGGCTGCTGCTGAAATGGTGACCGCTGCCAACACATTGTATAGGTTATGTTCGCCTCTAAGGTTGATGAAGTCGGTCGTTATGATTTTCGCTGTTTGCCCATTGGCCTGTAAAATTATTTTTCCACGCTTGAGATAGGTTAAATCCTGTTTGTCATGGGGAGGATTTATCCCAAAAGTGATCTTCCTGCCGTTGACTTCTGGATACAACTCACGCACGTTCTGGTCATCACGATTCAATATAGCCACATCGTCAGTTGATTGATTTACCAGGATGTTGGACTTGGCAGAAACATATTCAGACATTGTCCCGTGGCGATCCAAATGATTAGGAGTCAGGTTCAATATTGTGGCAATAGGAGGTGATGCACTCATGATCTCAAGCTGGAAACTTGACAGCTCCATGACGACGATGTCATCTTTGTGCATCCTGTCCAGATCATTGATCAATGGGGTGCCAATATTGCCGCCCACCCAAACTGAAGCGTCAGGCTTTCTCAGGTTGTAGTGGCGTTTTGCGATTTCTCCAACCAGAGATGTTGTTGTCGTTTTGCCTGCTGATCCAGTGATGCCAATAACTGGACAGGGGACTTTTTCGAGAAAGATCTGGGAGTCATTGGAGATAGGAATATTGCGTTTGATCGCCTCCTGGACGAGAGGAAGCTGAACCGGCACACCGCCAGACAGACACACCAGGTCTGCGCCATCAAGGATGTCGACCGGATGTGATCCTGTTGCCCAGGTCAGATCGAGATCCGATAGCGCTTCCCGAATATCAGCAAGGGATTCATTGGAGCGCTGATCATTGAGCACGACGTCAGCACCCTTTTCAGCCAGGTAGCGTGAAAGAGCAGTACCCTGACGGGCTGCACCTATCATAACCACTCGCTTTCCTTCCCAATTGTTAATCATTTGCTATACCAGTACCATCGCAATACCTAACATCGTGAAAACCAAACTTACCAGCCAGAAGCGTTGCACCACCTGTGTTTCACTCCATCCAATTAGTTCAAAATGATGATGAAGGGGAGCCATCTTGAAGAACCGCTTGCCTTTCGTGATCTTGAAATAAAGCACCTGTATGACCACACTTAATACTTCGCTGACCGGGATGATCGCAATCAGTGGGATGAGCATCCATCGACCGGTCATTAATGCGACCACTCCCAGAGTGGCTCCCAGTGAAAGTGACCCAGTATCACCCATGAATAATTTGGCGGGATGGACATTGAACCACAGGAAACCAAACAACGCGCCAACGAGTGAAAAACAAAATCTAGCCAGGTAATCGTGCCCTTCAAACACTGCCACAAATCCAAATGCAGCAAATGCTGTGGCAGAGATCAATCCTGCAAGGCCGTCCAGACCATCCGTAAAGTTCACCGCATTCGACATCCCTACGATGATAAAAACAGCAATGGGTATGAAGAATGCTCCCAGGCTTAATGGTTCTTCAGCGGTGAACCAGATTAATTGTGGCACCACCAGAATATCTCGTAGTGCAAAAGCAATGACTGTGGCAAGCGCGACCTGTATAGCAAATTTCGTGATAGCTCGCATGCCTAACCCTCGACGTGAACCGCGCACCCCTTCCCAATCATCAATCGCTCCTAATCCAGCGAACGCCCACATAGTAAGCAAAGGCAACAGAACAGATCTACCAAGGAGGTTAAAACCCAGGATAGAGACAGCATTGAACAGAAGCGTCAATATGGTGACCGGGATCAGGATCATGAGCCCACCCATTGTTGGTGTCCCCATTTTGGCCGTGTGTTGATCTGGTCCATCCTCGCGAATGACCTTCCCAATCCGCCAGGTTGTGAGCAGGCGGATCAATGGATCTCCCCAGATGATGGTCATAATGAAGCTGAGACCACTTATCGCGATGGCGACGGCATTGTTTCCCATCAATCCATCTCCTCGATTGCAGTTCTGATCCTATCCATACGCATACTGTTGGATCCTTTAATTAGCACAGTATCTCCAGGTTGGATGATGCCAGCTGCTGGCTTGGAAGCCTGTTGAGAATCCGGATACCAGAATAGCTGGTCTTCTGAAAAACCATTTTTGACGGCTGATCTTGCCGTGATCTTAGAACGTGGACCTACCAGCACCAACACATCAGCTGAGGAGGCACATAATTCTCCGATGGATTCATGACCCTGTTCTTCGTAGGGTCCTAACTCAAGCATATCTCCCAGAACGGCAATCCTGCGACCTTTTAGTTGTTCTAAAAGTTCGAGTGCTGCGCTGGTCGATGCCGGTGAAGCATTATATGTATCGTCCAGGATTGTGATGCCGTTTTTTAGTTCCATTCTTCGCATCCTCAAGTCAATATTCGTGGTTTTTAAACCAGCTGTGATGCTATCCCATTCAATGCCTTCCACCAGAGCAACCATCACAGCCCGGAGAATGGTGTAAACAGAAAACTGACCCAGCAGTGGAGATTGGATGTGGTGTTCTTCACCCTGGAAATTTAATGTGCAAGATACACCTTCCAGGCCATGCGTTTTTATTTCGCTGGCTATCAGGTCGGCCTGATTGGTGATCCCATAAGAAAAGATTTGTGCATCTGTCTTATCAACCATCCATCGTACCCAGGGATCATCGATATTCAAGATGGCTACCCCTTCCGGGCTGGTGGGAAGAGATTGTACTAATTCAGCTTTTCCCTTAGCTATCATCTCTTTTGACCCTGCCCGTTCCGCATGGACGGTGCCGATGTTGGTGACCACACCGACATGCGGTAAAGCGATGTCACAAAGTTCCTGGATCTCACCCGGAACATAGAAGCCCATCTCCAGGACGGCATAATCGTGTTCAGGTTGAAGGTTGAGGATTGTCAGTGGAAGACCAATTTCATTATTGAGGTTGCCAGGATTCCTGAGCACTGTATATTTTTGTGAGAGCAGTGCAGCTGTTAACTCTTTTGTTGTCGTTTTTCCGACACTGCCTGTGATGCCAATGACCCGGACAGCATGTTGCTTCCGCCAGTATGATGCCAGACGCTGCAGTGCAGCAAGTGAATTATCAACTCGCAGGCAGGTTGGTTGTGAAAAAGTCAAATCATCTGGGATGTCTGCACCGGTACGTATATCAATGGTATTGAAGGATTTAGGCATTTCCTGATCTATCAATGCAAGCACAGCACCCTGGTCAAAGGCAGCTTGGACAAAATCATGACCATCGACTCTTTCCCCAGGAAGGGCAACGAATAGGCTGCCATCTGTCGCCTGGCGGGAATCAACTACAACACTGCTGATTGGAATGTCAGATTGTGTTGATCTATGACCCGTCAGGGCGGTGAAGGTGTCTTGCAGGGATAACACAGATTTCCTTTCACTCATTCTTGGAACTCAGTCGTACGTTATCAGGAGGTATTTTCATTAATACAACCAGTTGTTCGACAACATCGTGGAACACGGGTGCTGCAACGACGGAACCCCATTTGGAGATGGTTGGTTTTTCTATCCAGACATACACAACGAACTTCGGATCGTCTGAAGGACCCCAACCCACAAAAGAGGCATTCGTCAGTTCACTTGTATAACCAAATTCAGTTGGTATGTCTCCAGTACCGGTTTTGCCTGCCAAACTGTATCCATCAACGAGTGCGACCGATGCTTCTTCTTCCAGTGCGATAGTGAGCATATCGGTTAATGTTTTTGAAGTATCAGATGAGATTGGCGTATTCACTACCTGGGATTTCACATTATACTGCTGACCCTGGTCAATGACACTTTTGACGACATGCGGCAGCATGATTTTTCCTTCATTTGCAACGGCAGAGACAGCGGCTACCATTTGTATTGGTGTGACCGCAATGCCCTGCCCAAAGGAATTAGTCGCCAGGTCCATGACCACCCATTGATTATTGGCAGGCAACCTGAGAGGGTAGTTGGCTTCACTGGCCAGATCTATCCCTGTACTCCTGCCAAACCCAAAAGCTTGAACATAGTCATAGAAAAGGTCTTCTTCCAGAAGATCGATAGCCAGATGGGCAAGGCAAACATTCAGTGAATGCTGCATGCAGCCCGTCATTGTCTGCTCCCCCCAGGCACCCCCGTCCCAATTGTATATTGGCCAGGTGTTTGATACCCAGTAGACTCCTGAAGAATCTTCATAGGTTGAATCAGGTGTGACGACACCACTATCCAGCCCTGCTGCCATGGTGATTATCTTGAACACTGAACCTGGTTCATATGTGGTTCCAACTGCACGGTTGTAGGGAGTGATGCCAGGGAATGTCTCTTGATATTTCCAATATTCGTTTGGATCAAAGAAGGGTGTGCTGGCCATCCCGAGCACTTCGCCGGTCTCAGGATCCATCACAATGATTGTGCCCCCTTCGGCGCCAGCCCAATCTATTGCTTCTGCAAGCGTATCTTCCAGCATCTGCTGAATCTCACGATCGATCGTGAGCACCAGGCTGGCTCCCGGGGTGATCTCGGGTAGTTCTTTGACAAGGTAAGGATCATTGGGCATGTAAACTGTTTTGGGTTTTCCGGTTAACAACCTGTTGTATGCTTCTTCAACACCATAGACACCTTGTGCTGTTTCACGGGAAAAAAAGTTATAAAAACCCAGGACATTTGAGGCCAGTTTTTCTTCCGGGTAGGCACGTTGCTGCATGGGCGTCCACACCAACCCGTTCAGATTCGGCGTAGGTGATTTCGTCTCACTTCGGCGTAATGCGTATGTTTCTTCCAGAATCTCTAACTCACGGATCCTGTCTTCGTCAACGTAGCTGGCAATTGTATAGTAACGATTTTCTGTATCACGGTGCTCTGTATTGGCGATCTCGAATACATCAACATATTTCAGGTCTTCGACAATGCTTGCCGTTGCAAAGGCGAGTGATTCCGGGTCGGTTACATATTTGAGGTCAATACCGAGTTCATAGCCGATCTTGTTCGTCGCGAGGATGTTGCCTGATCGGTCGTATATCGTACCGCGCGCTGGATAGATCGTTTTACTGACGCCTAAATAGTCTTCAGATTTTGTGATCAATTCCTGGGCATATGTTGTATAGTTGATGCGAATTAACTGCACAATGATAGCCAATCCGATGATCAGAAAAATAACTGCAATAATGATATAGCGGATATGTGGTTGTGATTTCATGGCGTGCTATCACTTTCTGAATCGGTCGTATTTTCAGAGATGTACCAAATTTGCTTCACAAACCAATCCCAAAGCGAAGATTTGTATGAGCTTTTTATAATAGGAGATTCGGTGATGATGTTCACCCTGGCAGGCGCAAGTATTACACCTGTCCCTGGATCATAGCCTGGGATTTCCAGGTATTTTGCCTGGTTGGTGTCCAGCATCTTGAAGCCCTGATCTTCTGCTTTTGATAACATGTTTTGTGTTGATCGTGTGGAAGCAAGATCTGTATTCAATTCTGCGATTTCGTTAGTGATCTCATCAATATCATTCTCAAGGAATTGGATCTTTCGACCGGTAGCCGCCGCCTTGGCATTAATACTCAGGTAAACACCCGTGATCGCAGCTATGAGGATCAACGCAAGCAAAAACAAACCAATCCACTGCAGTTGGCTCCGCCATGGTGTTTGTTTGTAAGCTTGTAATGGTTTCTTCTTCATTCTCTCGTTCTTTTTTCTTCAGGTTGTATAAGTTTCTGGGCAATGCGCAATTTTGCACTGCGAGCTCTTGGGTTTATTTCAATTTCATTTTTTGATGCAGTGATAGGTTTTTTAGTGAGTATTTTTATTGAGGCTTTGTGCTCACAATTACATATCGGCTGCTCGGGAGGGCATATGCAGTCCTGACTCTCTAATTTAAAGAGTTGTTTGACGATCCGGTCTTCCAATGAGTGAAAACTGATCACTGCAATCCTTCCGTTAGGTGCAAGGATTTCAACCAATTCGGGCAATGCTTCTGCAAGTAATTCAAGCTCTCTATTCGCTGTGATCCTGATGGCCTGGAATGTCCGGGTGGCAGGATGTATATGAGATGAATGCTTCGGTACGGCCTTCTTGATCACTGAAGCCAGTGTCCTGGTGTCATCAATGGGCCTGGCAGCGACAATCGCTTTGGCGATCCTTCGGGCATATCGCTCTTCACCAAATTTCCAGATCATCTCTGATAGCGCTGTCTTACTGTATGAGTTGACGATATCAGATGCATTTGGTCTTGCTGCCTGGTCGAAACGCATATTTAATGGCCCTTCAACCTTGAAGGAGAACCCACGCTCCGGATGGTCCAACTGCATGGATGAGACGCCCAGGTCAAGCAGTATCCCGTGAACTGGGAACCATCCGAGTTCACGAAGGATCTCGGGCGCTCTTTGGTAGGATGCTTTCTGAATGGAGATACGCTCCATATAAGGAAGCAAGCGGTGTTCAGCGATAGCCAATGCTTCTGGATCGAGATCCAGACCAAGCAGTCTTCCGCTGGGTGCTGAGCGAGTCAGGATGCCCTCAGAATGCCCTCCAGCGCCAAGTGTGCCATCGAGATAGATCTGATCTGGCTGCGGAACCAATGCATCCAGGACCTCATGGTAAAGTACTGGTTGGTGGGGAAAAGGATCGCCAGGGATACCAGCGATGGCTCCCCCACCATCAATTATGTTGTTCATTGCAGGGTATTGAAATCCAGGGCGCTGAATCTTTGTTCGTTCGCTTCAATATCGTTCAGCGAAATTTGCTGCATCTGCCAATTTTCTGGTGACCAGATTTCGAAGTATTCACCACTCCCAACCAGCATAGCAACCTCTGTTAGGTTAGCTAACTTCCTCAGGAAAGCTGGGAGAAGAATGCGTCCGGCACTATCGAATTTGGCCATCTCAGCATTGGAAAAAAGGATGCGGCGGAGGATTCGGCTGTTGCTGTCCAGGTAACCTGCGGAGCGTACCTTTGTGGACATGGCTTCATACAGGTCGGCTGGAAATGCTTGCAGGTTGCCATCGAATCCTTGAGTGATAAAAAAGAAATCACCCAGACCCTCCCGGAATTTCGCAGGGATAGTTATCCGTCCCTTTTCGTCGATGGTATGCTCGTAGCGACCCAGAAACATTTGTTCTATTGCTCCTATATGCAACAGCGCGCCAGACCTCTCTGGCGCTCCACTTCATCCCACTAATCTCCACTTTTAACCACTAGTGCTACCAGTATATCGTACCTGTGGGTTAAAATCAAAGTGTTAATTTTTGGAATTATCAAGAAAATGATGGTTAATATGGGGGATTCTGGTTCCTGAAGGGTGTGATGCAAATATTTGCAACAACAAAGACTTGATATTAAATTTCCTGAACTTATTATATCATCATAACCCTCCAATGTTTTCCAGGATAATGTTGACATTCATGCGCGAGGTGAATATAATTATGTCCGTTGCCCCGGCAGCAAGATTATGCTGGGGTCGTATCATGTAACCCCCAACTTTCCCGATCCCTGGCGGTGATACGCAAGCGAGGTTGGTTAAGTGAAGATTGGAGTAGATTTATAATGAAATTTGTAATCGTCGAACAGGGCGGCAAGCAGTACCGTGCTTCTGAAGGTGACACAATCGAGGTTGATCGTTTACCAAATGAAGTTGGAGATGCTGTAACCCTGGAAAATGTTCTCCTGTCAGTCGATAAGAAGAAAGTAAAAATTGGAACGCCTTCCATCAAAGGCGCCAAGGTTCAGGCAAAAGTCCTTGACCATTTCAAAGGCCGGAAAATTCTGGTGCTAAAATATCGACCGAGACAGCGGTATCGGGTAAAATCAGGCCATCGTCAACAATACACACGTTTGTTGATTAAATCAATTGAATTGGAGTAAGAATCATGGCACATAAAAAAGGCGGCGGTGCATCACGTAACGGTCGTGACAGTAAGTCAAAACGACTTGGGGTTAAGAAGTTCGGTGGTGAGTACGTAATCAGCGGAAATATCCTGGTTCGTCAGCGGGGTACGAAAGTGCATCCTGGTTGGAATGTGGGTATGGGAAGAGATCATACACTTTTTGCTACAACAAAGGGCCTCGTTCACTTTGAGACTATGCCAACAGGCAAGAAAAAAGTTCATGTCGTTACCATCCCTGAGGACGAATAAAGCGATTTCGCTTTGAAAGGACAATAACGATAATGAAAAAAGATATTCACCCCAAATACTACACGGATGCGACAGTCATTTGCGGCTCTTGCGGCGCAACCTGGAACACAGGCTCAACGCAGAAAGAGATCCGCACTGAGGTTTGCTCTAACTGTCATCCGTTTTACACAGGACAACAGCAGCGAATACTTGACCGAGAAGGCCAGGTGGATCGGTTCTACAAACGACTGCAAGCTCGACAGGATTATCTTGAACAACAGGAGGCGAAAGAAGAAAGTAAAATTTCACCGGATCGCAACCTGACAGATCTTGGATTAGGCACACGTGTTGATCGTGTACTCGAAGAAGCAGGTCTGATAACAATTGCAGATGTCCTCGAACGGCTTGAAGGCGGTGAGAAAGCCCTATTGGACGTCAGTGGATTTGGTCGTAAATCCCTGATCGATCTCAAGAAAGCTTTGCGTCAGCAGGGTTTTAAACTTCCAGAAGCAGCAGAAGAAATCACCGTGTAAACTCGTTTCGAAGGAAATATAAAGTAAACTTAACAGGCAGATCAAATTTATCTGCCTGTTATTTTTTTATTCAATATGGGAGCATTTCATGAAACATGATGATGGTTCAATTGAGGTGATTTGTGGGTCCATGTTCTGTGGAAAAACAGAAGAATTGATCCGCCGTTTACGACGTGCAAGGATTGCCAAACAGAAAGTTCAGGTGTTCAAACCGGCAATAGATAAACGCTACGAGCACAAGAAAGTAACATCCCATTCCGGGATAGATGTGGATGCGCTTCCGGTCGATTCCTCACAGGATATTTTCCCTGCGCTGGAGCAAGACACAACTGTTGTTGGAATAGATGAAGTTCAGTTTTTTGATGATGGCATTATTAATGTTGTTGAGGAGCTTGCAGAACAAGGTATAAGGGTGATTGTTACAGGTCTGGATATGGACTTTCGAGGAGAACCGTTTGGTTGTATGCCGCAGTTGATGGCGCGTGCAGAAGTAGTGGATAAGCTTCAAGCTATTTGTATGGTTTGCGGTGAGGAAGCCAGCCGAACACAGCGATTAGTCGATGGGCATCCTGCCCATTTTAATGATCCAGTTGTCGTAGTTGGTGCCCAGGAGCTTTATGAAGCTCGCTGTCGGAAACATCACCGGGTTCCAAGAGATTGATCATTCAGGAGGCATATGCAAGATTATCATTCTTACATAGAAGAAATATTGATCACTGAAGCGGCTCTTCAGAGGCGAGTGAAAGAACTTGGTGCTGAGATCAGCCGGGATTATGTCGGAAAAAAGATCCTGGCAATTTGCATTCTGCGTGGGGGAGTGATGTTCCTGACAGACCTCATCCGTCACATCGACCCTCCCGTTGCGATTGATTTTATGGGTGTCTCTTCCTATGGTGTTGGCTCACGTGAATCGAAGGGTGAAGTGCGCATTAAACTGGACCTCTCCACCAGTATTGTTGACCAGCACGTGTTGATTGTGGAAGATATTATCGACAGTGGACATACTTTGGCTGCGGTCATAGAGATGCTGCAAACTCGCAATCCAGCCAGCCTGGAAGTATGTACGCTGCTTAATAAAATCTCACGCCGCGAGGTTGACGTTCGAATTAAATACTGCGGGTTTGATATCCCGGATAAGTTTGTTTTTGGATATGGGCTTGATTTGGATGAGTACTATCGCAACCTGCCATTCATTGGTGTTGTGGACTTAGATAAATATGAGGATGATGTTTAACAATGAGATCAATTCACTGCTGGAGGTCATCCGCAGTGAACTGGATCCTGGGGAGGAATTATTTCTTGTCGGGGGAGCTGTGCGGGATGCCCTTATTGGACAGGAAATCAACGATTTAGATTTTACGCTGCCAGTAGATCCCACCAGGTTAGTTAAAAAACTGGCGAAAAGGTTAAAGGTGGGATACTTCACCCTGGACGATGACAGGCACACCGCACGGCTTTTGTATCAGAATAGGCATGATGATCATTTCTTTATCGATTTTGCACAATTCACAGGGGAGGACCTGAATGCAGACCTGAGGAATCGGGATTTTTCAGTCAATGCAATGGCCTTTTCCATTCATGATCCCCACACACTGATCGATCCCCTAAATGGGGAATGCGATCTCCGGGCTGGTTTGCTGCAACCGTGCTCCAATCATTCTTTATTGGACGATCCGCTGCGTGTACTGCGCGGGGTACGGTTAGCCTGGCAGTTTGGATTCAAGTACTCATTCTCCTTAAAAGAAATGATGCGGACTGCAGCAGAGCATCTCCCCCGGATATCATTTGAGCGTCAGCGGGATGAGCTGTTCAAAATCCTGGACGGACCCAACCCGGCTTCAGCTTTGTCAAATTGTTTTGAATTCAAAGTCTTTGATACGCTGCTCCCGCCATTGAAAGAACTTGAAGGGATCCCACCATCTCCACCACATGTTTTTTCTTTATTCGAACACACCTTGAAAGTTGTCAAATATTGTGATCGTCTAATCACAACGCTTTCCTCTGGAGAAAATTCTGAGGCCTTGGATCACTGGTGGCTTGAGGAAACTTTATCTGGTTTTAGCTCCTTATCTGATGAGATCAGGACTTATTTTCAGGAAGAGATCACACCGGGACGATCAAAGCATGGTCTGATCCTCTTGGGCGCACTCCTCCATGACATCGGCAAACCTTCAACAATGACAAGAGGTGAGGACGGTCGTCTGCATTATTACGGTCATGAAAAGCTTGGAGCAGAAATCACCTGTGAATTGGGGAAGCAGATGATGCTAAGCAATGCAGAGACAGAATGGCTGCGAACGCTTGTTGCGCATCACATGCGCCTGGTTTCCTTTATGTATTCTGATGGATTGCAATCAAAAAGTGCGATCCATCGCTTCTTCAATGATACGGGCAGCACAGGTATTGCAGTTGTGATATTCTCTCTTGCAGATACACTGGCAACGGCTGGTGATACTCTCAATAGGTCTAAATGGCAGCACGAAATTGGGGTCTCCAAAGTCTTATTGTCATCATGGTGGGAAGAGCATGACAGTGTTGTTTCGCCTCAACCTCTATTGGATGGAAATGAACTTCAGGTTCTTTTTTCTCTATCCCCTGGAAAACAAATTGGTGTGCTGTTATCCGCTTTGATTCAAGCACAGGCAAGCGGTGAAGTCAAGACAAAAGAAGAAGCGAAAACATTCATACAAGATTGTCTAATAACCCTTAGCGTTCAAAAAAGGAATAAAGAATAAAAATGGAAACAATGGAAGCCATCTACGCTCGTCGAAGTATTCGTAAATATCAGGAACAACCTGTGGAACCGGAGAAGATTGAGCTTCTTCTCAAAGCAGCCATGGCTGCACCATCAGCCAGAAATAGTAAACCCTGGGAATTCATTGTTGTTACTGAACCTTCAACGCTGGATCAGGTTCGAGGTGCGATGACGTTTGGCAAGTTCAACGCACCAGTGGCAATCATCGTATGCGGAAACCTTTCAGTCGTCAGGCGTCCGTTATCTGGGCAATTTTGGGTACAGGATTGTACTGCAGCGACAGAAAATATTTTGGTAGCTGCTGTCAGTCTTGGGTTGGGAACGGTCTGGTGCGGTGTTCACCCGATCCATGTGTTGACGAAACGCATTTCAAAGGTTCTGCAATTGCCTGATCATGTTAAACCATTGAATGTGATCTATGTCGGCTACCCGGATCAGGAAAAACCATCACGTACACAATACGATGCAGGACGGGTTCACTGGCAGAGCTATTAGGTTAGGCCACCCGCAAAAGAGGTCAATTATCTTTCAATTCCTTAAATTTCATTAATAGTTTTGTTTCAGTTGAAATATCCATCCCCGCTTTGAATTGATATTTTTCTGGTCTGAATTTAAGCCAATTAAGCGTATCACTTACGGTTTGCGATAATGGTCTCAAATTCAAACCGGCTTTTAGGGCTCTGTCGATGTTTATTGTGTAGAATCCGGAAAAAGTAGGGTTGGATGAGGGTACCCACAGGGGTAGATCACTCCATGGTGTGACGCCTTCTTTCAGCAGAAAAGGCTCATCGACCCATACAAAGCTTGCATCGGATAGTGCAGCTTCACGACAGGCAACCATTAAAGCACCAAAGGTGGTAGGCCTCTTAGGCCCGGTGACGTTGAATACTCCTTCCGTCTCATTTTCAATTAACCTGATGACAAAAGCGGCCAGGTCACGAACATCGATAAACTGTAGATTTGCACTGGGTGGAGCTGGCACAAGGACATTCCCCCCCATAGAAACCCGCCACGGCCAGTATGCAAATCGATCAGTGGGGTCATTCGGACCCACCATCAAGCCTGGGCGGATTGCCAGCACTTTGCCAGAAAAATTCTGCTGGATCTCATATTCGCATAATGCCTTAAGCGGGCCATATGCCCCACCTGAATAATCTTCCATAGACGGATCCTCTAATTGGGCCAGGGGATAATCCTCTCTTATATCCGGTGTTGTGTAATCCTCATATACAGATACAGAGGAAATAAAAACATAATTGCCGCATTTGTTAGAAAGCATTTTTGCGGATTGCTTCACAATGCTCGGGACGAATCCGCTGGTATCAATGACGGCATCCCATTTCCTGCGTTTTAGCGCGGTCAGGTCATTTTCCCTGTCACCGACCAGGTTTTTTACATTTGGAAATAACTCAGGATTTGTTTTCCCCCGGTTGAATAAGGTTGGTGTGTGACCAGCCTCCAGCATTGCTTCGACCAATGCAATTCCCAGGAATTTTTTGCCACCTAAAATTAGTATTTTCATGTTTTCCTCTTGATGTTAAGTATATATCATAATGCTATTTTCTGCGGATGATTTCCCTCGCAATGCAGTCTGCATTCTGCTAAATATCAATACCCAGCCATCATGCAGTTTTGGCGTGTTTGGTGTGCGATGAGCAGAATATTGATTTAGGGATTGCTGATATTCACCCAGACAGCATTCAAGTTTCTGTAATCACCAAAGCTATCTGATGTGAGTAGCAATTTTTCAGAATGAGAGGAAATGTCGTAATAGAAGAGGCTGTTTGCTGCACGGTAGAGGAAATCGGAAGAATCAGGAAGCCAGAGGATTTCAATTGGTCCGTTATCGAGAGTGAGTACCTGGCATTTGTCATGGGGGTTTTGACACAGGCTGACCTGATCATCGTAATCGATGAATATGAATTGATCGTGGTCAGGATCGAAGGAAACCAACCGGATGGGATTTCCAAAGTGGTCAATTGAAAAAGTTTCCAGCTCGAACAGAAAACTCCTATCCTCACATGAAATCAGACACTCATTTACGTTAATAACGGTACTTATTTGACAAACGCCATCAAACTCCTTCGATCTGAGCATTTCTCCTGATAACCTGTTTGTTTTGAATAGGGTTGTTTGTGATTTATCATTCTGATGCAAGCTGAGAAGGTTCCCTCCGAGATCAATCAGTCCGTTGAATGATTCTGGGATGATTAAATGCGACTTCATTGTCTGGATATCAAGCAGTGAAAAACGATTTCCCCCGACAAGCTCGAGTTGATGAACGATGCCAATATACCCGGATGAGAACCAGAACACAGAAGGCCGCTCGACATCGTTTGGCATATTGATAGGCGTAACCGACTCCTCTTTCAGATTTCAGAAGGTAATAGCTGTTATCCTGCCAGTAAGGTGGATCACTGATAAAGCCTTTCTTGAGCAGGATGTGATCATTATCAGGGCTTACCCAGAAATCTTCAACGATCCCGTCTTCGTATTCCAGCTGGGTGCTAGAACCTGATTGAAGGTCATGGATATGGAGGCAGGTGCTTGTTTCACTTCCGGGTAAAGCTGTAAACAGGTGCTGGTCATTATTCGACCATTTGAAGGTAGATATGGACGCATAATACGAATTTCTGATAGCGGCCTGTAATTCTTCTCCAGTCATATTCAGCTCAGGAGAGGAATTGAGCAGATTTTCTGCTGCCATTTCGGTGGAAAACAAGGCTGAAGCGGATGGGATATCAAGGCTTGTGACCACATTACCGGTGACCAACGATTTCACGATAACCTCTTCATCATTGGTCTGGAACAACAACAAAGAACCGCCTGGGGAGATATTCTTTTTCAGGTCGTACTGCTGGTGTGCTCCTGGTTGATCAAATGGAATCCGCTGGCTGTTCTTTACGTCGATGAATTCATATTGATCAATATCAGTTTGGAGGAGCAGCAAGGGACCTTCAGTTAGAAGCTGGAATAAATTTGTTTCTTCTATCACTAATCCCGGTTTCTCAATCGGTGTAAGTGTGGTCGTGCTCTTTTCTGTGTCTTTGGAATCAGGCTGCAAACTGTAACAGGCTGACAGGATAAGTGTCAAAGTCAGGAAAGTAAAGATGAGTTGAATGGATTTCTTCATCATCTTTGGTCGTTTAATCCCTTGATAAGGTTTTTTCCAAACGAATTTCATCCCTGATGGGGATCTTATTTTCCCCAATGTTCGGGATGGATGGTTTTATCTCACGTGAATTATTAACTATTCCAGGGTATAAGGCGGCCAGATGGAAGCCTCGCTTCTGGTAGAACCCAAGCGCATGTAAATTGTCATTGGTTGTGATCACGCTTAGAATCTTACAGCCTTTATCATGGGCGGTTTGTTCTGCTGCTTCAATCAAAGCACTTCCCACGCCAATGTCTTCTTTCAGGCTGGCGAAAGTGATGATCTCAAATTCTTCGATTAAGTATTGATAATGCAAGAAACCGATTATTTGACCTTCAATGATGGCTTTTATCCCATCTAATGCAGTGGTATGGAAAATTTCACCATGGACGATGATCATTTCATCCCCCCACACATGCCTGACAACGTTTGAGATAAAGGTCTGATCTTCAGCCTGTATTGGTTCAATTCTGATATTCATCAATCTCCTCATGCTAATTATACTGAGGTTATTCACCCCATGTTAAAATGAAAGAAGGATGAAAAAACTGAGGGAATTCTTTCGTAAAGGCTTTGTGAAAGCTTACTTGAGGGCGGCTGAATTGTTGTACCACCACCTTGCCTGGGCATATGATGGCGTTGCAAGGCTGGTCAGCTTTGGATTCTGGTCACAATGGCGATTGGATTCACTGAATTATCTGGCGCCAGGCATAATTTTAGAAACAGGTTTTGGGACTGGATTGCTCTTGATTGAGATGAGCCAGCAGGGATTGGATGTGATTGGTTTGGAGCTTTCTCCTCAAATGCACCGCGTCGCAAGTAGAAAAATCAAGCGATACAATTTAAATATCAGGCGAGTCCAGGGAAACACAGAAGCGATGCCATTTCCAAACCGAAAGTTCGCGAATGTTCTGTCCACCTTTCCGTCGAATTATGTTTTCTCAAAAAGAACCTGCGATGAAGTTGATCGTGTTCTTCATGGGTCGGGTCGATGGGTGATCGCGGGTTTGGGGATGCAATTCAAATCTGGCATAAAGCAGAAATTGACAAGCTGGATTTGGGGAAAATATGATCATGACCTTATTAAACAAATGGCCGAGAAAATGGAAACCGCTGGTTTTTCTTCCAGGGTTGTTCTGCATGAAACAACCCAATACATCTTTCCAATATTGATTTTGGAACCTTATGATGGCTGAAAATGTATTTGCAAGGGAAGTGAATGGGGGAAGCGTCGTCTCCAGGGGAGACCAGGGATGGCGGCTCGAAATACCAGAAATGCATGTAGGGCGATATATGCTTGCACAAATTGACGATTATATGCACCTGTCGCGAAGGAAGTTTCCCCACCAGCCACCTATCGGTTTGGAATTGGAAGCGCGCTTATCAGGGGAGGTTTTATCGGGGACCTGGGGGTTTGGATTTTGGAATGACCCATTCAGTTTTGGAATTAACCCTGGGGGCATCTCCCGCGTGGTGCCTGTTCTTCCAAATGCTGCATGGTTCTTCTATGGCTCAGACCAAAACTATCTCTCTTTGACTGAAAACCAACCAGCGACAGGTTTTCATGCCAAGGTGTTCCGCTCTCCTCGATTACCTTCCATTTTTTCCTTATTGGCACTTCCTGTCCTGCCGTTTTTCTTATGGTCAGCAGCAAGTAAGATGATCAGAAAAATCGCCAGGAAATTTGTGAAGGAGGATGGTCAATCGTTATCATTCAGTGTTAGATCGTGGCATACGTACAGCCTGGTATGGGAGAGTGACGGTGTAAAGTTTGAGATTGACCATCAGGAGGTTTTTTCAACCTCTGTATGCCCAAATGGGAAGCTGGGTTTGGTGATCTGGATTGATAACCAGTTTATGCAATTTGGACCTGACGGAAAGCTCAGATTTGGATACTCTCCAACAGACACCAAACAAGAGATGGAAATTCGAAACCTGAAACTCATTTCGCAATAGAAATAAAAATAAATCATAACAATGCAAACCTGTTATCGGTATTTCATTTTTGGGAATCAATCTCATACATGGTAAAATCATACATTTGAATGGCAATTGACGCTTATAGCGATAAAAACAAGATTTAATTGGAGGAAGAATGTCAGTAAAGAAATGGGTTTATTTATTCAAAGAGGTTGACCAGGCTGAGGAATACGCGGGCGATTGGAACGGTGTTCGCCGCCTTCTCGGTGGGAAAGGTGCAAACCTGGCCGAGATGACACGCATTGGCGTGCCTGTCCCCCAGGATTCACCATCAGCACTGAAGCCTGTATTGCATACCAGGATGATTTTACATTCCCTGAAAATATGTGGGAGCAGTCATTGGAAGCCTTGAAGGTTGTTGAGGAACAAACCAATAAAAAATTTGGTGATCCTTCCAACCCCTTGTTGGTTTCCTGCCGGTCAGGTGCGATGATGTCCATGCCAGGTATGATGGATACCGTCCTGAACCTGGGTTTGAATGACGAGACGGCAAAAGGCATGGTCGCTTTGACGGAAAATGAGCGCTTCGTGTATGACTCCTACCGCCGTTTGATCCAGATGTTTGGATCGGTGGTGCTGGATATCGATGATGAAGCTTTTGAACATGTGTTGGGCAGTACAAAAGAAGAAAAAGGTGCGAAAAGCGATACGGATTTGACCGCTGATGATCTCAAGGAATTAACAGAGAAATTCAAGGCTGTGGTCAAGAAAGAAAAAGGTTTTGACTTCCCCCAGGACCCAGTCAAGCAGCTTGAACTGGCAACCAAAGCCGTGTTCAACTCCTGGAATGCCAAACGAGCGATTGATTACCGCAAGCGAGCGAATATTCCTGATGATCTGGGAACCGCTGTGAATATCGTAACCATGGTGTTTGGCAATATGGGATCAAACTCTGGCACTGGTGTTGCTTTCACACGAAACCCCAGCACAGGTGAGAAAATCTTATATGGCGAATATCTGATGAATGCCCAGGGTGAGGATGTTGTCGCTGGTATTCGCAACACATCACCGATCCGTGAGATGCAGGATGAATTACCTGAGGTCTTTGCGCAATTCCAGGATATCACCCAGAAGCTTGAAAATCATTATAAAGATATGCAGGATGTCGAATTCACAATCGAAAATGGCCGGCTGTGGATGCTGCAAACCCGAACCGGGAAGCGAACTGCGAAATCGGCCATCAAGATTGCTTTTGACATGGCGAATGAAGGGTTTATCGAAAAAGAGACCGCAATCATGCGTGTTTCCCCTGAAAATGTGGATCAGATGCTGCATCCCCAGTTTGACACAACAACCACAGAAGCTGCACGTAAAGATAAAAAGCTGTTTGCTACCGGTGTGAACGCCTCACCAGGCGCTGCAATTGGACAGGTTTATTTTGACGCTGACACCGCAGAACGAATGGCAGAAGAAGAGGGCCAGGAAGTGATCATGGTCCGACCATTTACAAAGCCTGACGATGTTCACGGCATGTTGGCCTCCAACGGTATCCTGACAAGCGAAGGCGGCGCCACATCCCATGCGGCCGTTGTTGCCAGACAGTTTGGTGTACCCTGCATTGTTGGTGCTTCCATGATGGTGATTGACCTGGACAAACGCCAGATGAAAGCCGGTGAAACGGTTGTCAAGGAAGGCGAATGGATTTCTCTGGATGGCAGTACTGGTGAAGCCTATGTTGGCAAACTGGAATTGACCACCCCAGATATTGAGGAACAAACAGAATTGATGACCCTGCTTGATTGGGCGGATGATATTGCTCGTCTGCAGGTTTGGGCAAACGCTGATTACCCGGCAGACGCACGTCGTGCCCGTTCATTTGGTGCAAAGGGTATTGGTTTGTGCCGGACTGAGCATATGTTCTTTGAAGAAGAGCGACTACCCGTTGTTCAGGAAATGATCCTGAACGCTGAAACAGCCCAGAACCTGATCAATAATATTGAACGGCTGGAACACGCTGTCAAGACAGGCAAACTGGATGGTCGTACCATGTCAGAGGAAGGACGTAAAGAGGTTGCAGCTCAACTAGCAGATGGGAAGAAGCAGTTGGAAGCATCCAAAGCCGCAAAGGCATATACAGGTGCATTAGCAAAACTACTTCCCTCACAGCGCTCAGATTTTTATGGTTTGTTTGAGGCGATGGATGGCTGCCCGGTTATCATCCGCCTGATTGACCCACCACTGCATGAGTTTCTCCCTTCACAAGAGGAATTACTGGTTGAGGTCACTCAGATGCGCACAAAGGGTGAAACACAGGGTTTGAAAGAGAAAGAGGCTGTGCTCGCTGCCGTTGAGAAACTGCATGAAAGCAACCCGATGATGGGCTTGCGCGGTATCCGCCTGGGTATTGTTTATCCAGACATCATGCGCATGCAGGTTCGAGCGATCTTTGAGGCAGCCAGCGATGCTGCAAACAACGGCTTTGATGTCCATCCTGAGATCATGATCCCCCTGACGGGACATATCAACGAACTCACACATGTGCAGCCACAGCTAGAGTCAATTGCGAAAAAGGTTATGGAAGAAAAAGGCGTTGAATTCTCCTATAAATTCGGCACCATGATCGAAATCCCCCGGGCTGCGCTGACAGCAGCCGAGATAGCTGAAGTTGCAGAATTCTTCTCCTTCGGCACCAATGACCTGACCCAAATGACCTTTGGTTACAGCCGGGATGATGCTGAGCGCAACTTCCTGATCAACTACGTTGATGAAGGCATCCTGCCCAAGAATCCATTCCAGGTCCTGGACCGGAACGGTGTTGGTCGCCTGATGGATATCGCGGTAAGCGAGGGTCGCAAAGTGCGCCCCGACCTTGAAGTTGGTATCTGCGGTGAGCATGGTGGTGAACCCAGCTCGATCGAGTTCTGCCACCTGGTTGGCAACAACTACGTCAGCTGTTCACCCTTCCGTGTACCGGTTGCCCGATTAGCCGCTGCGCAGGCGAAGATCAAGAACGACTGATTGAAATTACTTACAGATTAGATCAAACCCCCAACACTTGTGCTGGGGGTTTTTGATATTATGCTGAGGGATCAGGTTCAGGTATCAGGTATTAGGGATTTGGTATTCGGCGATCAGGAAATTGTGTACAAAAACCTCAATATTTCTACGAAAATATTTGATCAAAAAAGGTGGGAATTGTAATTTTCGAAAGCTTATTTCTAATAGTTGATGCAACATTAGTGTAAACCTCTCTGGACGAATTTGGTATTGTGCTTTAGAATGGCAAATGAATTAGTGAAGATTTTGTTATGACAATATTACATGAGATGAGGAGTCAATGAATTTTACAGAAGGGTATTGTAAAGGTGTGCGAGACAGCAAGCTTTACTATCAAACCTGGCAGCCGGAGGGTGAGGTCAAGGCTGGGATTGTGATTGTGCATGGGTTGGGGGAGCACAGTGGACGCTATGGCAATGTGGTCAACCATCTTGTGCCGCGGGGATATGCAATATACGGATTTGATCTGATCGGCCACGGAAAATCTGAAGGTGAGCGAGAGTTTGTTAAGGGTTTTGAGGATTACACCGACTCGCTTACGACGTACATCGGGTTAGTCAAAGAATGGCTGCCGGATAAACCATTTTTCCTGTTAGGGCACAGCATGGGTGGAACGATCGCTACTTATTACCTACTCGACCATTCCGACACATTTCGTGGGGCGGTTATTTCTGCATCTTCAATCACGGTGCCAGAACACTTTAATCAGAGCACCCTTTTAGCTGCAAAGATTTTATCCAAGCTGGCACCCAAGATGGGGTTGATGCAGTTGGACGCGAATGATATCTCCCGTGACCCTGAAGTCGTACGTGTATATTTAGAAGACCCCCTGGTGTTCCAAGGAAAAACCACAGTTCGCCTGATGGCAGAGATGCTCAAGGCGATGATTCGAATAAACGAAGATGATCTCGCAAATTTCGACCCCTTTCATTTATGTCGGAGGAAGTGTAGATAAGCTTGCAGTCCCCCTTAGAGCTAAGGCGATATATGAACGGGCAAAATCTCAAGATAAAACGTTGAAAATTTATGAAGGTCTATCTCATGAGGTCTTTAATGAACCTGAACGTGCCCAGGTGCTGCAGGATGTCTCCGACTGGTTGGATGCGCATATTTAAAGAGAGTAAAGTATCAGTCTGAGTTGTAAGCTGATAAAATTCAGACTTTCAGCGAAATGTTAAAATGGACCATTACCTCTGGTCACCCCCATACAGCCACTTATAGATATAGTGGATCTCGTTGATCAGGCGAATATAGTTCCGGGTTTCCTCAATCCGAACAACCTCAAGGAATAGATCCGGGTCATCTATTGAGGTTAAATCCTTCCAGATCAGCGTATTGCCCGGACCGCCGTTATAGGCTGCCAGCATGGCGAAGAGGTCTACCATCGAAAAACTGACGCTGCTGCCGGAGGTATGAAGCCCCCAGCACCAGGCTGACATAGGGACGGTTAAGGTCTTCAGTTGAGAAATCTTCAGGCCAACCTATCGTTTTTGCAAGCTGTGCACCTGTAGATGGTAGGATCTGCATCAGACCCTGTGCACCTGCGCTTGAGCTGATGAAGCCTTCATAAGTGCTTTCCTGGCGCATGACCGAAAGCATCAGCAGGGTTGAGAGTCCTTCTGCCTCAGCAGCCGGAATCAGCCAATCGAGGTAGTAAGCCCCAAAGCGGATACGCGAGAAAAATTCGGGGGCTTCCAGCGCTGCTGCAGCGCTCTTTCCAGCCGATTTGAGCAATTCGGTGCTGGCTACCAGGGCAGAGCGATACAACCCGATTTCCACTAAAGCAGGAATCAATCGAAATGTCTGTGCTGGGTCATCCGCCAGTGCCATTCGCAGGGATTCCAGTTCGGCTTTACCGGCTTCGTAATTTCCCAAAGCCCAGAATTCAAGTCCACGCTGATAGCGAGGGTCATTTGCCAGCAGCCCGGGGCTTTCAAGGTTGGTGTCCGGGGGCAGGTTAAAGGTCGTGCGAAGCCAGTCCTCAGCTTCCATCCGGTACGGTGTCAGGTCTTGCTCCAGGGCAAAGCTGTCTGGATCTGACAGGACACCGCGTCCGATCAACAGGTCCTCAGCTCGGATGCTGTAGTGACCAAAGGGGTCGGCGAGCTGGGCCAGTTTCAAGGTATCGAGTGCAGTGCTGATATCCCCTAATGCTTCCTGGCACTTCCCAATCCATAGATAAGCAGCCGCTTCCTGCGCAGGTTCCGTGGAAAGAACGAGAGCACGGTCGAAGAGGGCTTTAGCACCAGCCCAATCTAATAAACGAACATGTGCTATCCCGGCAAAATAAATCGCACGGAATGTCTCTGCAGATTGGGGATATTCGTTTGCGATACGTTCCCAGGTTTGAGCGGCTTCCAATAGCAAGCCTGCCCTTTCATACGAACGTCCTGCCAGGAAGAGGAAATTTGGTGCTGATGCAGATTCCGGTCGTTGAGCGACATATTTCAGGGCGGTTTCTGCAGCACGCTGGGGTTCATCCATATATGCCCACAAGGTGTATTCGATATCCTCCCAGGCATCAACGTAATAATCACTGACCGGGTAGTCCAGGATCAGCTGCTCCCAGAGTGAGATGGCCACCTCATACAGGCTTGCATCTGATTCGTAACCCAGTGCGCGGGTCGCCAGGGCTTTATAATACAGGGCCGCATCCCCATTCACCTCCGGACCTGTTGCAAGATATCGGTCGAAAGCCTGGATGGCAAGTGCGTAATTGCCAACATTGTAGTTGATCAGGCCGCGCTGGTATTCATTGACTGGCATGCCAGCGTCAACGAGGATCACCAGGGCAGTATAAGCATCATATGTAAAAGGAGCGGTATTGACCGCATCCTGGAGGTAAATGTAAGCCTGTTCAGGTTCATCTCGTTCAAGATAAATGCGGCCGATACGCAGGTCCATTTCCGCCTTCGTATAGTCATTTGTGGTGCTGGTCAAGATCTCACTGTACTTCGATAATGCTGTCTCCACATCACCGATATTCTGATAGGAAAGGGCGATTTTAACCGCCAGTGTTTCATCGCTGTCATCAGGATCCGCCTGGATTGCATCTTCATAAGCGGTGATCGTTTGGCCATAATCCCCTTTTTCAGCAAGCAGGTCACCACGCAGCTCGTGGATGTGAGAGTCGAGCAATCCCGGTCTTCGCTCTAAATATTCAGCATAGGCGGATAGGGCTTCATCGTAACGTTCAAGGTTGGTGTAGGTCTGTCCAAGCATGTAGTGGGCTCTAGCTGACAGTTCATTATCCTCGACTAATGCAGCTTCTTCAAACTGGTCTCGAGCTGCCCCATAGTTCTCCTGGATGAAAAAATACTTTCCTAAACCAAACTGGCTTTGGGCACGTATCAAAGTGTCAGTAGTCGTGCGCAAAGATGTCTGAAAGATTGTTAAAGCTGTCTCATAATCCCCTGCAAATAATGCATATTCACCTTCACTTACAAATTCAGATTGAGTTGGGGTGGGAAGGGGCGTGGGTGTGCTTGTAGCCGTTGGTTGATCCAGACTGCCATCAGATTGAATGGTAGATGAAAGTGTGGGCGTGATCTTGTCCAGTGATACAGAGATGGTGGGAGCGGCGCAAGCTGAGAGGGTACCTGCGATCAGGATGAAGAGAAAGCATCGTTTGGGTGTCAAAAACATGGTTAAAAGTGTAACACACAGGGAATAATTAGAGAAATTCCGTGAAATTGGTAACGCATCCACACAAATAGGATGACAATAGCTGATATTGACGATTTGCACGCCAATATCAGCTCAGTCAAACAGATTATTAACTCGTTAGAAACAACGGCGTTTTCAGTTTGATCTAACCTTAGGATAATGATTATCCAAACAGGCTGGAGATCAGACGGGTGATTCCGCCAACCACGATAGCGATGATGGAAAAGTCATTACCGCCAAAAGCATTCACAAAACCGGCTGCAGTGTTCATCACAAAGGGCAGGGAGATTGCCTGGAAAACGATCAGCAGTATGCCCCCAACGATTGATGCGATCACCACACCTCTTCGTCCACCTGTCGCATTCGCCAGGACGGCACCTGGTCCAACGTCAAAAAAGGCTGCAACGATCAAAGGCAGGAGCAGGTATGGATAGCCAAGCAGTCCGAATATGACGAGTGTTACCATGGATGAGATCAAAGCGATTGGGAAGCCGATGGTTAAAGCATTTTGACCGTAGGGGAAGACCATTGGGCAATCGAGGGCAGGGATGGCATCAGGAACGAGTTTCCTGGCAATCCCGTTGAATGCCGGGATGATCTCTGCTAACATCAAGCGCACACCGGTGAGGAGGATCACCAGACCACCCCCAAACAGGACGCTCTGCATCACGATCCATAAGAACCACATCCAGTTCACACCGCCGGTGAACGTCTCGGCAGCTTTTGGCACACCAACGATGAAACCCATTACAAGGAAGATGATGAACATGATCAGAGAGGTCATCACCGTCATGGATTTGATAAAGGATAAACCTTTCGGTAAGTCCATGTCCTCGGTTGATTTTGATGAATCGCCGAACCACTTCCCTAACAAAGCACCAATCACAGCCAGGATTGTGGTCGTATGGCCAATACTGAAATCTTTCTTTCCGGTGAGTTTGAAGATAAATGGTGCGATCAGTGCTGGAAATAAGGTGGAAAAAATCCCCTGGATCAGGCTGCCAATGATGATTAACACCACACCGGTCATACCAGTGCTGTCAGTCAACGCAGCGACCACCATGAAGGCATTCCAAAACATGATATGGCCTGTCAGGTATACGTATTTCCATTTAGTGATCCGAGCCAGGAGGAGGTTGACCAGGAAGCCGAAGATCATCACCAGTACAATTTCCAAACCAAAATCTCCCAGGAAGGCTGTCCAATCAGCTGTTGTCGCCTGCCCTTGATTGGTGTATACGGAACCAAATAATGTTGCGATGGATCCGATAACCGAACTGAGCACGTCGACGGCTGTGAACAGGATCAAGACTCCAGCCATTGTCTTGATCGTGCCTGTGAGAATATCGCTGAAATTCTTTTTCTGGATCAGAAGGCCGATCAGGGCTACTAACCCCAACATGAAAGTTGGTAAAAGGCGGGGGACGATATTGAAAATGACAGAAATATCCATGAGAATGTCTCCTTGTGAAAGGAATAGTGAGTTGTAAAAGAACTTTTTGTGATTTTATTCGATTTCGAAAAGCAATATCATGATTAGGTTAATCATTGATCAATTTTTGGATCAGGGGAATAGATTTTTCTTCAACTTCATCAAAGCTGAGAAAATTCTTGATGAAAATAACAGGTTTCTTTTCTTCCTTAAAAATCTCTTTCATTTCCTTTGAGGTGAGAACAAGATCAAAATTCTGCCCAATGGCTGTATCTGCATCAGAACAGAACGTTTCCGCATCGATCTGTTTTTTTTCAAGGACATCATCCAGGGTCATTTTCAATACCAAGGATGTTCCCAAACCAAATCCGCAGACAATCATTATTCTTGGATTCTTCATAATAAGGTTCTTTCTATGGATGATTTTTTTCACAAAAAGATTATCAATAGGTGAACTGCGCTTCCTAAAAAATTGATGAATGATAAATGACAAACTAATTATAATGAATATTTGATTTATTAATGCCATATTCATTTTCCAACTTGATAGTATGTTAAGATAGATATTGAGAGATTATTCACCACTCATCATCCAGGAAACAACCAATCTAACTTTCACCCTGATTTGAAAGGAGAAATTGATGGAAAAAAAGAAATCGCTTCCTCGAAAGGTCCTCATAATGCGGTGGATTGCACGAATTTGGAGCCTTGCTATTTTTGTTTTTGTGCTGTTTAGGGTTTTCTCACCGGACCCTCACGCTACAGGGGAACCTCTTGCGCTTAGAGAGATCTTTATGCTGGGGATGTGGGGGCTCAGTGTGGTGGGCTTGATGTTGGCCTGGTTGTGGGAACTTCCAGGTGCACTGATCGCTATCATTGCATTATTCCTTCGAGAATTGCTTTACCTGGTTTTATATAAAGAGTGGATTTTGAACTTCCTGCTGATATGGGTTGCCTTTATCCCACCGGCTATCATGTACCTGCTTGCCTGGCGTATGGAAAGGAAATTTCGAGCAGCTGAATAATAACTCCTGTGAATGTATGAAGGACCTCTGACCACAATCATACTTTGAAAAAAATAATTCACTAAGTTTGTGTATAAGTTATTATTTTTTTGAAAAACCGAAGAGGAATAGCTACGTCACAACTTAAGATTTGCAGACTGAATAATCCTATAGTTATTCTAAAAATGATATGATTGATATTTTTGAATGATTATGGCTTAAGACATGGGTTGGGTTGTCCTGCACCAGAAAGATTGCGATATCCACACCAACCGGTTGTCCAAAGATTATTCTCCAGAAAGCTGCCTTGGAATTGATCATCGCCCAAGGCAAAGAAAGTAAATGTGCCATCTAAATTAAAGCCTACAGGCGCTGTTGCGTTGCCACTCACTGAAAGGTAATCATCACTGATCGTTCCATTTAGATAAACAGAATTTCCACCACCAAGGTCACCGGTCGCAGTGAAGGTTTTATTGTTTACTGTCACAACCATAAAGATATTACTAAAGAAATTTCCGGTCTTCCTTCGAAGGTCTCCCATTTTCCTGACCAATCGAATTGAGGCGGCGGGGTGATGATTGGCAGGTTTTCAGTTGGGCCAGATACACTGGCATAATATGCCCACAACCAGCACTCACCTGCACCATCCGGGTTCTTGATGATCCAGTTTTGGCCGTCAGCAGATCGTCCTACCACCTCAGCCTGTTCCCCTATGAGGAGAGCCCCCAGTATTTTGTACGCCTGTCCTGGACCTTTGCGGCAGTTTGTGTTTTGACTGACAGACACCATTGGGACGGATAGCGTTATTGTCGGCGTGATGGTAGAGGTAAGGGTCAGCGTGGGTGTCCATTTGAGCGTATGCGTGAGGCTGGGTTCGGGAGGGGATTGTGGGGGTTGTTCTTGATTTTCTGAAGCAGGGGCTTGATTCTCATTACCTGAGGGGGGTTCAGCATTGCTTCTGTCAACGGCATCCTGGGTTTGGACGACATTGGTTTGAGCAACCCCGATGGCAATCCGGTCATCCAGGTTTGAGGTTGGGATATTGCAGGAAGTGAGGAAGAAAATAATGATGGCAAGGATGAACAGAAGAGATAATTTACTTGATCTTCGCTTCATGGCTTTCCCTTCGCTACAGGCTGGCTATTTTGTGAATTTGATGATGCTGTGATGAGTTTTTGGGATGTGTCTTGAAAACAATTATATAGCAGATCGGAGTAATTTTGGGATGAATCTTGTTGTAAATACCTGGATCTGGCTTACCACCCAGCTTTAGATATGGGTGTCTTACCTGCATCCTTATGATACAATCCCAATAATGAAAGAAAAAATGTCAAAAACTTATTCGGCAAGGCGATCGTTTTGACAAAATAATTTGGATTCAATCATGAAAGAAAATCATCGTTCTAAAAATATTAAACGAATTCGTGGGATTGCTCGTTTCCTGAGTATTGTTATTTTCATCCTCACCATCACCCTTTTGGTTAGCTCAGCGCTTGCAGCACCGGGAGAAAACCTTTCACTGGTCTACTGGCTGTTGTTGGGCTTGTGGTGCTTGTCTGCCCTGTGTTTGGTGGCTGCATGGCGTTGGGAGCTGGTCGGAAGCATTCTTGCCGTCACAGCACTTGTTTCCCGCGAGATGGTTTACATGTCCTTAAGCGGAAAGATCCTGGTTGATTTTTGGCAAGTCTGGCTGCCAATCCTTTTTCCTGCAGCGCTTTTCATTCTTGCAAGGACTTCAGGAAAGAAAATTGATCAAAGATCAGAGTTCCCAAAACACCTCGAGAGATATACTGATACCTGAACGGGGATTTCAGATCCCCCAAGGGGCTTTGTCGTAAAAAAAAGGAAACCAATCTTCTGATGGCGTAAACATAATAGGATATATGAGGTAAAATTACACTTAATTATGAATAGAAATTTTGTAGTAATTTCAAGGAGTGATAGAGAATGAAAGTTGTAATTGTAGGAGGTGTGGCAGGTGGTGCCAGCACGGCAGCACGGTTACGGCGGATGGATGAGAGTGCTGAGATCGTTATGTTGGAACGAGGGCCTGATATCTCCTTTGCGAATTGCGGTTTGCCGTACCATATCGGGGAAGTGATTCAGGATCGGGACCGACTGCTGGTCGTCACCCCTGAAAAACTGAAAGCGATGCTGAACATTGACTCCCGGGTACACAGTGAAGTGGTGAAGATCAACCGCGATGAGAAGACAGTGACTGTACGGGATTTAAATGCCAACAACACCTATGATGAGCATTATGATAAGCTGGTGCTTTCTCCAGGTGCTGCACCGATCGTTCCACCATTACCAGGTGTGGATTTGCCGGGGGTGTTCACGCTGCGCAACCTGTCGGATATGGACCGGATCATGGCGTTTATGGATGAAAAGAAACCCTTTAGAGCGGTTGTTGTGGGTGGTGGATTCATCGGCCTTGAGATCGCTGAGAACCTGCAGCATCGGGGTATGCAGGTGACCCTGATCGAGCTGCTCAACCAGGTTATGGCCCCCATTGACCCTGAGATGGCTGCGTTGGTACACCAGCACCTGATCTTCAAGAAGATCCGCCTGGCACTTGGCGATGGCTTCACATCAATCAGCAGGGGTGAAGATGGATGGTTGAAAGTAGGATTAGCCAGCGAGCGCACGGTTGATGCACAGATGGTGATCCTGTCGATTGGCGTCAGACCCGAGAATCTGCTGGCAAAAGAAGCCGGGCTGGATTTGGGCGTACGAGGCACGATCAAGACCAATGAGCACATGCAAACCTCTGACCCTGAAATCTACGCAGTGGGGGATGCTGTTGAAGTGACCAACCGGATCACAGGGGAACCTACCAACCTGGCTTTGGCTGGGCCTGCCAGCCGGCAGGGACGCATCGCTGCAGATCACATCACAGGACGTGATGTTGAATTCAAAGGTGTGGTGGGCACTTCAGTTGTGAAGGTCTTTGACCTGACAGTTTCTGCTGTGGGATTGAACAAGCACCAGTTGGAAGAAGCTGGTTTAGACCATCAGAATGTGATCGTACATGTATCCAATCACGCAGGCTACTACCCCGGCGCATCACCGATGGCGCTCAAACTGCTCTTCAGCGATGAAGGGAAGATTTTCGGCGCACAGGCAGTGGGCATTGAAGGTGTGGAGAAACGGATTGACGTGATTGCCACCGCCATGCAGGCCGGGATGAGCGTCTATGATATGGAGGAGTTGGAGCTGTCTTATGCACCTCCCTTTGGTTCTTCCCGCGATCCGGTTAATATTGTCGGATTCACAGCAGGCAATATCCTTCGGGGGGATGCCAAGGTGATGCACTGGGATCAGATCAACCAGCTTGATCGAACCAAGGTGGCGATCATTGATGTCCGACAGCCTGAGGAATTGGGATTGGGAATGATTGACGGCGCGAGAAATATTCCCCTTCAGGGCATCCGTCAGCACCTAAACGAGATTCCAAAAGACCGCCCAATCCTGCTTTACTGCCAGTCTGGTCAGCGGTCATATTTTGCTGCCCGGATACTCAAACAGCTTGGATATGATGCATACAACCTGACCGGCGGGTATAAGACTTATTCCCACGCAGTGGGACGCCAATCCAATTTTGATGTGTTTGAATATGTGACGATCTCGAGCAGGGAAGAGATCAAAGAGATACTTCCCACGCCCAGCGGGACGATTAATGAAGTCACCGTGGATGCCTGCGGTTTGCAGTGTCCTGGTCCGATCCTGAAGCTTTATAACAAGATCAAAGAAGTGAACGAGGGCGACATTGTCACCGTTCAGGCAACCGATTATGGGTTTACGAGCGATGTAGAAGCCTGGGCTCAGTCCACGGGCAACCGTTTACTTTCACTGGATTCTGAGGACGGCGTCATCGTGGCCAAGATCCAGAAAGGCTCACCAAAAGCGCCAGCAGAAGGGGTTATGGGCAGGAACAAAACCCTTGTGATCTTCTCCGGAGACCTGGACAAGGCTTTGGCCGGTTCAATCATAGCCAACGGTGTGATCGCTTCCGGGCATGAGGCGTCGATGTTCTTTACTTTCTGGGGCTTGAACCTTTTGAGAAAGAATGAATCAGTCAAAGTCAAAAAGAACCTGATTGAAAAAATGTTTGGCTGGATGATGCCTCGGGGAACAAAGCGAGCAAAATTATCTCAGATGCACATGGCTGGAATGGGAACGGCCATGATCAAGGGCATCATGAAGCAGAAGAATGTTGATTCGTTGCCTCAGATGCTTCAAACTGCGATGGATAATGGTGTTCGCATCCAGGCTTGCCAGATGTCAATGGACTTGATGGGCATCAAGCGGGAGGAACTGCTTGATGGGATCGAGATTGTCGGTGTGGCGACCATGCTGGCGGCTTCAGATGAATCCAATGGCGTAATCTTTATTTAAGCTGTAAACTTACCCAACCAAAAACACACTGCCATTTCCATTGCGCAGTGTGTTTTGGTTAAGATGAGATTTCCTCCCATTTCGCTTTGTTTCTACTCACAAGGAGTCCCGCGTCGCTTCAGAGACGATGACCTCGATCCTACAGATCTCGTCGCGATTACAGATAATTATTTATTGTGTTTTGTATAATTCTTTTTCGAGTAAAAGCAGTTTTATTTGACGATCAATTCCCCGCAAATTTCCTGATATCTGATTACCTAATCCCTAATCACAATTCCCTATTCCCTAATATCCACACTATCCACAATACCCACAATCACAGAGATGATGCAGCCGCCTTCCAGGTTCAAGACATCTCGTGCGCCATTCCCATCCCGGTTGACCAGCACGGTGTCACCAATGCCAGCTTGGGCGTGGTCCACAGCAATGAAAGCACGCTCATCCTCATCTTCTTCTCCCACCAATGGCTGGACGACCAGCAGGCGTCGGTTGTCATAATGCGGATGGCTGATGGTGGTGACTACTGTCCCCACAGCTTTTCCAAGGATCATTTCTTGTCTCTCATGTATACTTAGTCACACCTTGTCTGAGTGTGTAATCGAATTCTCCATGCGGCCGGACATTCAACTCGTCAACGATTCCCACAAGGGCAAGGTCCACCGGGACAAAGGTGATCTCAGGCATAGACAGTGCAGCTTCCCGTGAACGCACCATCACGCACAGGTCCCCAATGCCGGCCTGGACGACATCCACGGCAACCTGCAGGGCGCCCACAGGTTCAAGCTTCTTGTCGAGGGGTTGCACAATGAGCAGCTTCAATCCCTCGGTGCCAGTGTACTTGATAGTACAAATTGCTGTGCCGTGAACTCTACCAAACAGCATTGCTTAACTCACCCCAACATTGTTCAGCACCCGTGAGATAATTGTTTCGAGCAGCGTATCATCAACCTGATCTCCCAATTTTGCTTTGACCGCAGTCCGGATACGCTGACGGAGGTCACTCACTTCAGTAGCAGGTGAGGCGGCTGCTTGTGACCAGGCTGGTTTTACCTCTTCTGACAGGTATGGACGGATGGGGGCTGCAGGGGGCAGTGGATGAGGATGGACTAATTTTACGCCCAGCCTTTGAGCTTTCTCAAAAGCCAATTCTGTCAGGACAACATCATCATTGACGTTAAGGGAATATTCACCCCGAGCAGCCATATCTTCGATGTCTCGTTCAGTAAAAAATTGTTTGGCCATATCTTTCTCCTAATAATTTCAGAATTCTGGCTTATGCAGGAACACCTTCCAGGTTTTCCAGTGCGCTGACGGCTGCATTCTTGGCCGTGACGATTTCCGCTTCGCTGCCCGAAAGCCACATCCTGCCAAACCGTCCAACGGATGAGACATGGATGATCTTGATGCTGGCTTTCTTTTCAGCTTCATTACAAGCGTAATTGATGTAAGCGGCAGGGGCACATTCCAGGACAAGCAGTGTCTCACCGGGAACCAGGATGCTCCCTTTTCGGAAACGGTTCAATAGCTGTGCCTGGTAGGAATCAACACGTGTGATGACCTGTGTGGAAACGACCTGGGGTTTGATGCGGTCTTCCTTTTTCAGGCCAAGGCGTTCAAGCACAACACGTCCGGCTTCTTTGACCGCAGCCTGGTTGAGGGAATGGACTTCGAACATCCCAAATTCGCGTTCCACGATTTGAGCGCCAGGTTTTGCTTCGGTGGCTTTTACCGCGATATCAACCACTCGGAAGACCTCATTGCCGGGTGCCATCTCAACATATAGAGATGCCATGCCTTCCACAGGCAGGTCGCCCTGTGTAACCGTACCGATGAAAGCGGAATACTGTGCCTGCATGCGGTCAATAAAACAATAACAACGTAATGAGAAATTGTCTGCCATATTTACTCCTTAAATATCGTTCTCCTCTTGATCGTGCATCGCAATCCCCAGGGGGGTGACGAAGAGAGGATGCTGAGAAACCTGTGTCGGCAGCCCTGTGACCAATTCAATCACCGAGGCTATCCCTGGGAAGAGAGTTGTACCGCCTACCAGTGTGATCGATCTTGCGACGCTGCCTTGAACGTGCTTTGAAACGATTGTGCCCATCTTTTCCATCACCGGACGAACAGTGGGGAATAAGCGGGACTGCTGTGAGGTGTCTTTTTTAAGCGTTTCAGCCTCTTCAAGACTGATATCATTTGCGCCTGCGATTACCAGTGAGAGGTGAACGCCACCAGTCGCCTCATCTGCCGTATAAACCACTTTACCGTTTTCGATGATCGCCAAACCAGTTGTTCCACCGCCAATGTCAACGATCACACCGTCCTGCATGTGGAGGATGCTGTTGGCTGCTGTTGGTTCGTCAACCAGACAACGGCACCGCATTCCTGCTGCTTCAACCACATTGGCAGTCGCCTGGCGTTCTGCGAAAGGCACATTGGGCGGAAAGCCGCTGGCTGCATGGGTTATATGCCTGCCAAGGTGGCTTTCAACCCGGTCCTTCATTGAACGGAGCAAATCTGTTGCGCCGATGAAATCTACAACCAGTCCGTCCCGAACCACCTGTGAAAAGCGATATTCACCGACCAGGGGGTCGCCATTTTCATCCAGGACGACCAGGACTGTATAGGCTGTCCCCAGGTCCACACCCACACGCAGCACCCCATTTTGGGATCGTGCGGTGTGAGGTGAAAAGACATTCAGGTCTGGGGAAATGACTTCAGCGGCACGGGATAGCACTTGCTCCGGGTCAGAACCCGGGTCATTCCAACCCGATCTCGGCACCAGTTAGACCTGAAGCTACCTTGTCACTTTGGCGATAGCGCCTTTTTCTTGTTGAGGCAGGATCATTTCAACATCTTCATGCGGCCTTGGGATGACATGGACTGATACCAGTTCACCCACGCGTTTGGCAGCGGCAGCACCAGAATCGGTAGCAGCTTTCACCGCGCCAACGTCGCCGCGGACCATCACGGTCACGTACCCGCCGCCGACGTACTCTGAACCGATTAAAATCACATTAGCAGATTTAACCATCGCATCTGCTGCTTCAACCGCGCCTACCAATCCTTTCGTTTCAACCATTCCGAGTGCAATTAATTTTGTATCTTGAGCCATTTTCTAATCCTTTCTATTGATAACAGTGTATTACTGAAGATTTACCAACTCGTCCACCGCATTGCGAACTGCTTTTTCAATCTCCTGTGGAGATGGGCCTGGCTTTGGTTTTCCAGGTACCATCGCAGCTGCAGGCGGTGGGGATAATGCATAAGCAAGTCTTTTTGTGTTCATCAGGTGTTTGGAGGTGATATTGTCTCCTGTGATAGAGCTCCCAACACCTCCGGCCCCCAGTGTCAGGGAAGGTGCCACACCGGTGGTCAGCCCGATCGCACCTAGAGTCCCCATCGTGTTGACGGCTATTCTGAAAACTGGTTTTTCAAGCCCAAAAGCCATGATGACATCTTCATCTGTGGCATGGATCATCAGGCTGTGGCCTCTTCCGCCAAACTGGATCAGCTTGATACAGCGTTCACATCCAGCCTCCCAGCCATCTTCGACATACCAGGCGAGAACAGTCGTCAGCTTCTCCCTTGATAAGGGTTCATCTTTGCCTGTTTTAATCAGGGGAGTCACCAGGACACGTGTATTTTTGGGGATATTGATTCCTGCCATAGCGGCAACATAATCGGCTGGTTTGCCGACGACAACCACATTCATGCTCCCATCAGGGTGGAAAACCAATTGACCCAGCCGTTCGGTTTCACGTGGAGATGTGAAGTAGGCTCCTTCCTTTTCCATCAGAGATCTCAGCCTGCCAGCAATAGGCTTGTCAGCTACAACCGATTGTTCGGTGGCACATATTGTGGAACAATCGAAAGCTTTACTCGCCACGATATACCTGTGCTGCTTTTTCGATATCTGCAGACCGATCGACATAAGCAGGCACGTTGCCAGGCCCTACCCCGATGGCAGGTTTCCCTGTGGAATGGGCTGCACGGACCATGGGGGTGCCGCCTGTAGCAAGGATCAGGGCGACATATTTGTGGTGCATGAGTTCCTGTGTGCCTTTTAAGCTGATATGCTGCATGCAGGCGATCAATCCTTTTGGCGCACCGTTCTCTTCCGCTGCTTTTGCCATGACGCGTGTCGTTTCAAGGCAGCATTTGGCAGCTGCAGGGTGCGGTGAGATCACAATCGCATTCCTGGCTTTGACCGCAACAAGGATCTTATAGATCACTGTTGAGGTTGGATTCGTGCTTGGAGTCAGCCCTGCGATCAAACCCATTGGCCATGCGATCTCATAGATTTTATTTTCAACATCATGCCTGACCACCCCCACTGTCTTCAGGTTCCTGATGCTTTCCCATACATTTCGTGCTGCAAATTCATTTTTGAGCCGTTTGTGCTCCGGTATACCGAACCCGGTTTCCTCATGAGCCATGATTCCCAGGCGTTCAGAAGCGGACAGAGCTGCTTCTGTCATCGCTGCACAGACACGGTCAACTTGTTCCTGAGAAGCTTTCGACCAGATCTTCCAGGCATTGAAGGCGCGTGTCGCAAGATCCCTGGCTTCCTGTATGGATAATAAATCTTTATCAATTGATGGCATGTCGTTTAACCTTTCTCGAAGGTTATTTCTCCATCTACTTCCAGTGAGTCAATCATGGCCATGATGACGGCGTCCACCGGGCGTTTGTCGGTGATCTTGGTTTGGCGGGCACTGGATCCATGTGCAGTCAGGACGAGGTCACCCACACCAGCGTTGACGGTATCCACTGCCACGTATGGTTTACCGATCGGGATACCTTTCTCATCCGTTTGACGAAGAATGAGCAATTTACGTCCAACGATTTTTTCATCTTTGATTGTGGAAACGGTTGTACCGATCACTTTGGCAATCAGCATGGATTTTCTCCTATCAATAGGATTTTCCGGGAACTGCGGGAGCAGCACTCTGTGGTTTTTCGGGCTTATCTGCCTGAATGATTTTTATTCCAGCACTGGCACCGATACGGGTGGCACCTGCTGCAATTAATTCCTCTGCTTCCTCGTGGGAATGAATCCCTCCTGCGGCTTTCACACCCAGGGTGGGGCCGACAGCTTTCCGCATCAGGGCAACATCATGAGCGGTAGCACCACCGCTGGAAAAACCGGTTGAGGTTTTTACATAATCAGCACCAGCTTCCTTTGCTAACAGGCAGGCGACTGTTTTTTCTTCATCGGTCAGCAGTGCATTTTCGATGATGACTTTCAGGATCGCATTTTCAGCATGTGACGTCTTGGCGACTTCATGGATGTCGTGGGCAACCAGTTCGTTGTCACCGGCTTTGAGTCCGCCGATGTTCATCACCATATCAATCTCGGTTGCACCGTTATCAAGGGCATTTTTGGTTTCCGCAACTTTCACTTCTGTGGTTGTGGCTCCCAGGGGGAAGCCGATCACAGTGCAGACTTTCACATCTGATCCGCGCAGCAGTTCAGCACATAACTTGACGTTGGTTGGATTGACACACACTGTAGCAAAGTGGTGTTTCTTCGCTTCAAAACATAATTGTGCGATCTTGTCCGCAGTGGCATCTGGTTTGAGCAGGGTGTGGTCGATCATACCGGCCAGTGATTTGTCATCCGGGATGATTCCCACAGTGGATGTGAGACGTTCTGCACCGGCACTGATCACATAGCCTGCATTATCAAAACAGGTCTGTACCTTGACACCATCCGCAATTTCCATCTTACAATCGCGCCTTCCGGCAGCTTCTGGTTCTCCTGATCCTCGGCGATTGACAGAAGGACTTCACGTGTGATGATTTCAACAAGTTCTTCAATAGTTTTATGATCTAAACTCATGATTTTTTCCCATCTTTTAGGAATTGATTCTCAATAGCGGTAATCTTATCAACCCGCCTGGCATGCCTGCCGCCACCAAATTCAGTCCCCAACCAGGTCGATACAATTTGTTTTGCAAGGCTAATGCCAATTAATCCTGCGCCAAGCGTAAGGACATTCGCATTATTATGTTCACGGCTGTTCACCGCAGTGGCATAATCATAACACAGGGCAGCCCGGATACCGGGTACTTTATTGGCTGCCATGCAGGAGCCAATGCCTGCACCGTCAACGATCACACCCCGCCAGGCTTTCCCTGAGGAAACGAGCTCTGCAACAGACAGTGCGATATCCGGATAATCAACGGAGGATGTTGAGTGCGTTCCGCAATCGATCACCTGGAAGTCATTCTCAGCAAGGTATTTCTTTAAGATTTCTTTTAAATCGAAACCACCATGGTCGCCACCGACGGCAACTACTTTTTGGTCTGGTTTATTCTCTTGTGTTGGTTGGGGTTTTTCAGTTCTTTCCGGTTCAGCGGTAGCTGAAAGATTTTTGGTTGGGTTTGTGCTGCCCGTGGATTTGCGGACGACCCGCTGGACAATCGCATGTATTGTTTCATCTGAAATGCCATTGATCATCTGAACAGCTCCCATCTGAAAAGGCTTGAAACTGATGGCAAAGGGCATTCTTCATTGATAAGAATTGCCGTTTGCGGTGGGTTCAATTATAGGCTAAATTTTCCAATTCTTATTAAACCATGAATGTGGAAAAATAACAAATCTAAGCAGGGAATAAGCTGTCAGAACGCGCTGATGTTTTGGATTTCATGGGAGCGAATCGCATGACTATTTATAGTCATAAAGCGTGTATTTTGACAAAGATGTTAAGGGATGGTAGACTGTTTTCGTAACGATTTTTGCGCCCTTAAGGGCGTTTTTTCACGAACAAAAGGAAGCCTGAAAATGCGAACCATCACCTGGCATGATGACGAAAATGTCATCAAAATGATCGATCAACGCGTATTACCTGAGAAATTTGAGATCCTCAGCTTTGATCATTATGAAGAAGTGGCAGATGCTATCAGCACTATGGTTGTTCGAGGTGCACCTGCGATCGGAGTCGCTGCTGCATTTGGGATGGCATTGGCCGCCCATAACTCAAATGCTGCGTCCATAGATGTTTTACTCCAGGATTTGAAGGTTGCCGGAGAAGTTTTGAATAATGCCCGTCCGACAGCTGTTAACCTGCCGTGGGCAATCAAGAAGATGCTTGATGCGTCTGAAGATTTTCAGGGGTCTGTGAGTGAGTTGAAGGTAAATTTATTACAGCTTGCGAAAGACCTTGCTGATGAAGATGTAGCCACCAATATCCGCCTTTCAGAATTTGGCGCAGGTCTGATCGAGGATGGGGATCATATCGTGCATCACTGCAACACAGGCGCTTTGGCAACTGTGGATTACGGGACGGCACTGGGCGTGATCCGCATGGCACATGAACAGGGAAAAAACATTCATGTTTTCGTTGATGAGACCCGACCGCGACTGCAGGGGGCGCGTCTAACTGCCTGGGAGCTGGAGCAATACGGCATCCCATACGACATCATTACCGATGGCAGCTCGGGATACCTGATGCGAAAAGGGATGGTTCAAAAAGTCATTTTTGGGGCAGATCGAGTGGCAGCGAACGGTGATGTTGCCAATAAAATCGGCAGCTATATGCTCGCATTGGCTGCATATGATAACGGCATCCCGGCTTATTCCACATTCCCGATCTCAACTGTGGACTTCAACCTCGAACGCGGCGACCTGATCCCAATTGAGGAACGTGATGAAGTAGAGGTGCTTGCCCTGACGCTGATGGGAAAACAAGTGCCGCCTGAAGGTGCTTCCGCAAGGAACTTCGCTTTTGATGTCACACCCAACCGCTTGATCTCAGGATGGATAACAGAAAAAGGCGTGGTCTATCCACCTTTCATGTCGAATTTGCATACATTAATGAAGGTTGAGGACTGAGAATGAGTATTATCCTAACGGGGTCAATCGCTTTTGATTATTTAATGTCCTTTCCCGGATATTTTAAAGAACATATCCTCTCAAAACATCTTGAGGATATCAGCCTGTCGTTTTTGGTCGACAAGATGGTCAAGCATCCAGGTGGGGTTGCAGCGAATATTGCTTATAATCTTGGCCTACTGGGTAAATCACCCCGGTTGGTTGCCACCGCTGGGGTTGATTTCGGTGAGTATCGCCAACAGCTTGAGGAATCAGGCGTGGATACCTCTGGCGTGAAGATCATAGAAGAGAAATTCACTGCATCATTCTTTGCTAACACCGATCTTTCCAACGCTCAAATCGCCAGCTTTTACACCGGGGCAATGGCGGATGCCATCCAGATCTCGATGAAAGATCAGGATTTGTCTCGAGATGACCTGGTGCTGATCTCACCAAATGCACCTGATGCGATGATTAAGTATGCGATCGAGTGCCAGGAGCTGGAAGTGCCTTACATATTTGATCCCAGCCAGCAGATCGTGCGTCTGGATGAGGATGGACTGATCAAGGGGATCACCGGAGCACATGCACTGTTTGTCAATGTGTATGAATTTGAACTCCTTCAGAATCAAAGCGGATTAACGGCGCATGACATCCTCAATGCGGTGAAGTTTGCCGTGATCACATTTGGAAGAGATGGGTCCCGGGTTTTCAAAGATGGAGATCTTCTTGGGGAAGTGCCGGTATTTCCACAGCTAAACATTCAAGATCCAACCGGTGTGGGCGATGCCTATCGTGCTGGATTCTTAAAGGGTACTTGAATGGATTTGACCTGATATTATGTGCAAAAATGGGGGCTCTGGCTGCAACCTACTGTTTGGAAGCAGAGGGGACGCAATCACATCGTTATACATTATCGGATTTTGTGACAAGGTTCCGTTCCTATTTTGATGATGATAGGATGTTGGATCGGTTATTATCTTAATATTTTTTTGTCATGTCGATCCAACGGCATGAATTATTTTGGAGGCTTTAATGAAGAAATTTGATGTAAAGAATTTGGACCTGGCAGAAGGTGGGCGCCGGCGGATTGAATGGGCAGAACGAGAAATGCCTGTGTTGCGTTCCATCCTGGAACGATTTAAGCGGGAACGACCCTTTGAAGGCATCCGAATGTCTGCATGTCTGCATGTGACAACGGAAACTGCCAACCTAATGCGTACCCTGCAGGCAGGCGGCGCTGATGTGGTCCTGACTGCATCCAACCCGTTATCGACACAGGATGATGTCGCTGCATGCCTGGTCTCACATTTTGAGATCCCGGTATTTGCTATCAAAGGGGAGGACAACACAACTTATTACAAGCATATTGATGCTGCCCTGGATCATAACCCGCACCTGACCATGGATGACGGCGCTGATCTGGTCAGCACGCTGCACAAGGACCGTCGCAACCAGCTTGATGAGATCATTGGCGGTACAGAAGAGACCACCACAGGGGTGATCCGGCTGCGTGCGATGGCTGCGGATGGGGAATTGAAGTTCCCTGTGATCGCTGTTAATGATGCCATGACCAAGCACTTCTTTGATAACCGCTATGGAACAGGGCAATCCACAATTGATGGGATCATCCGTGCGACGAACATGCTTTTAGCAGGTAAGACATTTGTTGTAGGGGGTTACGGTTGGTGTGCCCGAGGTTTGGCGATGCGAGCGCGAGGGATGGGAGCGAATGTGATTGTCACTGAGGTGGATCCACTCAAAGCGATTGAGGCAGTCATGGACGGCTTCAGGGCGATGCCAATGATGGAAGCAGCGCCAATCGGTGATTTCTTTGTGACCCTGACTGGCGATATCAACGTGATTGATAAGCATCATTTTGAGCACATGAAAGACGGTGCTATTGTTGCCAATTCAGGTCACTTCAATGTCGAGATCAACATCCCTGCCCTGGAAGAAATGGCGGTTGGAAAAAGATTGGTGCGACCATTTGTTGATGCGTATGAACTGCCTGATGGTCGTGTGATCCACATCCTGGGAGAAGGCCGCTTGATCAACCTGGCTGCTGCTGAAGGTCATCCAGCAAGCGTGATGGATATGTCCTTTGCAAACCAATCCTTAAGTGCTGAGTATATGGTGAAAAATGCTGACCAGCTGGAGAAGAAAGTTTATTCGGTGCCAGAGGATATCGATCATGAAATTGCCCGGTTGAAGTTGGAGTCGATGGGTATCCATATTGATACATTAACTGAGCAGCAAGTCAAATACTTGAACTCCTGGCGGGAAGGTACATAGATTGGATCCAACGGTGTTGGGAATGACATTTGAATAATACCAAATGAATAATGAATGAAGAGGTTACCTTTTTATAAGATAACCTCTTTTTTTTGTACTTTATGAAACCTTTGTTGTCCCTCATAAGGAAGTAAATACTCACAACGCCTTCACGTAATTATCTTCCACGTTCCCATTTCTACATTCATTTAATAGGGCGCTTAACTCTCCCAAATGGTAAACAGTGTGCCGCAACATGAACAAGACCACACCCAATTTGGTCTTTCCTGCCCACCCGAATGAAGTGTTTTTAGCTTCAAATTCCATTTTACACAACCAATTCTCGGTCTTGTCCCTAAATTCATCAACACATACCAGTATGTCATTTTGGGATGGGAGGTTTTCTTCTGGTAATTCCCAACAATTCCCATCAAAGGATTTTCCCGATGCAAAAACAATCGTAGTCATATCCTCGAGATAATACTTGACTCCCTGCAAGAGATGAAATGCAATACGCACTGGCGTATTGGTTCCCCGCCCTGTCTGAATCCAGGTATTCTGGTCAAAATCCTTCACTAACCCTTCAAAAACTCTCCAAACATGTCCATACTGATTAACAAACTCGGTTTTCATCATACTTCCCTCGTCGTTTTAACAATGACTTGTGAACTCAATAGGAAATAATAATAGTCATCCATCTTGAGTGCAATCTGCATCCAATTTATCGCTATGAGCAATCAACTGACTGAAATAACTTTTCTCGAAAATCCTTATTCGGAATTTCTGATAATTGAGTTAATAAATTTTTTCCATTTTTAATAAACTGCGCTTGTCCTTCGGTTGGTTTTTTCCCAGAATACACATGCATTGTATTGTACATAATGGTCATGGATAATCTTAGTTTCGCAATCAGCAGTAAAACATCTCTCTCATTCTCACCAAAGCGATAACCTTTTCCATATCCCTGAATAAAACTTTGGCCGATTTTCAAGTAATCAGTACCGCCTATTTGCATCAAATAAGCCAGAGCCACACCCACTTCACATATTTGATATGTATGGGATAGTTCAGCAAAGTCAATAATCCCCACTAATTTTGAGTGACGATCAAATATTAAATTGCCAGGATTGATGTCATTGTGTATCAAAGATTTGTGTAAACTATTATCAAACGTAGGATAGCGTTCATTAAAATCCGCAATAGTCTCTTTGATCATTCGATAATGGTCCCCTAGGAGTTGTTTTATTGTTTCCAAGGTTTTATCGTATCTATTAATATTCGTAACACTCCAGATACTTTCCTCACACTTGCGATAGTCCAATTCGTAAGTCTTGAAAAAATCAAATAACATATCATCCAATATACAAACGGCTTCACCCACCTCTTCCGCCATTTTAGGATTGACAAATTCCATTGTTGTCCCTTCAATCCATTCCAACAGCAAAAGCGTTTTATCACCGTGTGAAGTCCAATTCATGCCTTTGAAGTTACTTACGGGACGTGGAAAGCGGATTTTAATGCTGGATTCCTCTAAACAACTAAGTACTGCATTAGTGAAGGATACCGGTCCTTCTCCATTTCCATATACTTTCAGTATATATTTCTTTCCAGCCTCATCTTCTAGACTGTAATTACAACCTTCGCCTTCAGATAATTTCTTAAATTCGTGTATTCCCAAACGATAATATTTAATTACAGCGTTTGTAATGCCGCTGTCCATTTATCACCTCCAATTTTCCGCAGCTCAGACTAGGTGTGATTTTCTGTTTCCATTTATATCATTTCTATTTCAAGGGCTCAAAATTATTTTTGGGATCTATCAATAACCTGGAACTTAGTGATTGAAAATATTAAGAAAACCACATGGGAAGAATGAAGGGACAAAATATTAATTCTGTCCCTTTGATTGATTTTGGATTTTAGTATACGAACGATTATCCTGTTTTAGGTGCCTGCAAGGCCATCATTTTTCATCTTCTTCCTCATCAATTTCGTTTGACCAGGGTGATGATGGATCGTGGATCATTGATTGTTCCCTGACTGCTTTCTCGATCTCTTCTTCAAGCTCTAAATTCTGCCTCAAGTATTCTTTAGAATTCTCCCGACCCTGTCCAAGTCGGATATCCCCATAGGAATACCATGAGCCATGCTTGTTAACGATGTCAAGATCAACAGCAAGGTCAAGCACATCACCGACCTTGGAGATGCCTTCGTTATACATGATGTCAAATTCAGCAGTCCGGAAAGGTGGGGCGACCTTGTTTTTGACCACCCGGACGCGGACGCGATTGCCAAGGATCTCGGATCCGACCTTGATGGATTGGATGCGGCGGACGTCCAACCTGACTGAGGCATAGAATTTGAGGGCATTTCCGCCAGTTGTGGTTTCCGGGTTGCCAAACATGACACCAATCTTGTGACGAAGCTGATTGGTGAAAACGACGGATGTCCGGGTTTGATTGATCGCCCCGGAAAGTTTTCGCATTGCCTGTGACATAAGGCGAGCCTGGGTCCCCATGGTTGGATCTCCCATGTCCCCTTCTATCTCAGATCGGGGAACGAGCGCTGCAACGGAATCGATCACCACGATTTCAATTGCACCAGAACGGACAAGCGTCTCGGTGATCTCAAGTGCCTGTTCACCTGTATCCGGCTGTGAGATCAGCAGGTCATCCACGTTGAGGCCACACTTGGCAGCATACACTGGGTCAAGTGCATGTTCCATATCAATGAAGGCTGCAGTGCCGCCCATTTTCTGACATTCCGCGACAATATGCTGGCAGATCGTTGTCTTCCCTGAGGCTTCCGGTCCGTATATCTCGGTGATCCTGGCTTTTGGGATACCCCCAACGCCCAGGGCAATATCGAGCGATAATGAGCCCGTCGGGATCACTTCTACGGCAAGGTGCTTTGCTTGGCCAAGCTTCATGATCGAGCCTTCACCATAACGTTTGATAATATCCTTTAATGCCTTATCTAAGACTGTTTTTTTTGCATCATCCATTGTATTATCCCTTTCTCAGATCGTGAAGAGGTTGTTTGGTTTTACGATTATCAATTATTACGGTAGCCTTCTTTTTCTATTTTAGCACAAATGTTCAGTATGTCAAGGTGTTGTTATTGATCCATCGTCTGCTTCAAAGAGAATAAATGGGTCAAATAACTGAAAATACCCGCTCATGCGCCATAAACAATAGGTTGATAATTGATCCAGTGTATAAGATGACTCGTAATGAGCCATATTGGATATCTCAGCTCCTGAAGGTCCCAGGCGTGTTTCCAGGTGCAGGTGGGGGTTGCTGGAATAGCCTGTGTTCCCGACCGTACCAATATTCTGACCACAAGTGATATAGTCTCCAGTATCTACTTCAGGTTTGACCTCCATGTGGGCATAGAGGTGGTAAACCGACAGGTCACCCGTCAGAGCTGGAGGTGTTACATCAGGGCAGTAAAGCCGGTAGTGGGGGTCATCAGGAACCGGAAGATATCCACTCGTCAATGTATCGTGGAGCGATTGAGGGAGGTCTGAAAGTGGTGTTTCCATGATGATGGTGTAGCCATAGGGGATATCATCTTCAAGCGGTGTGACCACTTTCCCGGAGAGGATGGCATAAATCTCAATCCCCTGAATTGATTTCCGGTCATCGCGCTGGAAATAAGAGAAATCGACACCGTGATGACCGTTATCTGCCCCAAATGCAGGGATGTCAAGCGGTTTGCTGAGGATCAGCTTGAGGGAGTCAAAAGTTTCAAGCTCCAGGGGGACACAAACCTCATAAGCTTGCTGGGTTGGCGTGGGGATGTCTGGTGTGGCGGATGGTGTTTCTGTGAGGACTGCAGTAAGGGATGGCAGGGCAGTTGAGGTGGATGTTATGACCTCAGTTGGTGTATCTGTGCTGCGTACTGAAGAACCCTGCAAGGGGGTGCATCCAAGGAGCATCAACAGCATTGTGATGAAAATCAACTTTCGCATCAGGATTGGATCAGCCGGCATTCCATGTAAAAACGTTTCTCTTTTGCTTCGCCCATTGAGAAGGTCTTGCGGGGCAGGGCACCATCCAGGATGACCGTTTTAAATAGATCAGATTTATCCATCGCTGGTACATAAAATCCTGCGTTATTCTCGGATTTGGCTTTCTCAAACAGGATATCTGTACCATGCACATAATCAATCCTTTCAGCACCACCATTTTCCAGGAACTGATCCAGGAATTTTTGCAGTGCGCCAACTGCGAGATTTGATTCTGGGTCGGATATGGATAATTCGTAGTTTTCATCGCCGAATACCATGCCAACTTTATGATCTGATCCTGACACTTTGTCTATGGATGCCATCATATCTTCAACGGTTGGGAGCTTACGCAGGACAAGGTTCTCTCCCCAATAGTCAAAAATCGCCTCTTTGAGCTTTGTCTTAAGGTCAAAGACCAAACGGTGAATGGGTTCAAAGGTCAGTGCCCGATCGTGGATATTCTCGATTTCAACAAGCGCGAATCTTGCCGGGTGATCCATCCCAACTGTGGGTTTGACTTTTTCCCAGATGGCTTTGGCGGTAGCGAGAGAGTGGTTGCCGTCACCCATGGCAAACAAGATTGGTGCATATTGCCCGGTTTTTAGGCCATATTTTTGGGCAAAATACTCAGGGTCTATAAGCTCATTCAGTGCTTGAAAAATATGTGCTTGTGTTTTTTCATCGTTTAGCACCAATCCTTTCAGATGGCCGCTGCCAAGCATCAGCTCAAAATCATATACTGATGGGTAAGACTCGATTTGTACGTCAATGAAGCTGAACACTGAGTCCTGGGGGTCATCGAAAAGCACCAGGATATGAGGGCATTCCAGGGCTGCCTTTTCCCGGATGCGGATGCGTGGGGGAAGACGGTCAAGGATGGTACCCTCTGTCGCGTGGATAAGCGTTTGCGCCCCTTTATTGTAATCATAATGCTCCAGATCCAAGCAGGTTATCAGCCCACGACGAGTGTGACCGCCTGTTGTACGCATTACGTAGATGAAATCATTTATGTGTTGGAAGTATCCGGATTGAAGATACGATTTCATTGCTGCCTGTGTGTTCTGGATGCGTTTTTCTTCCTTGGGAGAGCCGAGGAAAACCTCAGGCAGGATCATGTGATAGGTGGAAGGCGAGTCGCCAACAATTTCTTCAACCTGCTGCCAGTATTCTGGCTGTGATGTGAATTGGTCGCAAGCGATGACCGCCCATTTTTGGGGATCGATGTCCGACCTGGGGAGCAGTACATCGGGGCGTCTTATACCGATATCAAACACCTGTTTCATAGAGTCCTTTCTACATTATGGTGAGATATTTATTTTAACTGATAATTTTAGAAAATTGTGAATTGCGAGTTGTGAATTGTGAATTGGAAGTATAAAAATGGAATTTTGTTGGTTTTTTACCAGCTAATAAAGCGTTACATATCATGGCTGATGTCGAGGTGAGTTCGAACGAAGGTCCAAGCTTCAATATAAGTATCTATTTGATGCATATTGTGTAGGGGTAGACCTCCGTGTCTACCCAAGGGCAAGCACTTGTAATGAAGTGAAGAGGACGTATTGAGATTGGATTTTAGCCCTATGTTGAGAAAAAAAGACCACCAGGGAATTGGTGGTCTTTGGCTAAAAATGTTTTTTGATTAACTATCCAGCAATTCCTGATCCACGCCTACTACGTATGCGACACCCACGGTTCCGGGTCCGGTGTGGGTACCAAGAACTGGACTGATATTTGCCAAGAGGATTTCATCTGGTGTGAATTCTTCCTTGACTTTATTAAGTAAATTTGAAGCAGTTTCTGCTGCTGCGGCTGATAAAACGCCAATCATATTAAACTTTTTCATGACCTTTTACTTTTTCTTTAAGTAATTCAATTAATCGGTTATGGGCCTTTTTTGTTGTGCGGACCTTTTCCAGGGCTTCGATTTTTCCCTCCTCAAGCGTGAGGATAGGTTTCAGTTTCAACGCCGTTCCCAGGTAGCGAGAAGCCCCACCAATCCGACCGCCGCGATGGAGGAACTCAAGTGTATCAACAGCGAAAAAAACATTGGTATTCTCACGAATTGTTTCGACAATTTCCAGGCAGCGTTCCACAGACGCCCCTCGCTTCGCTGCACGGGCAGCAGAAAGAACCATATAAGCTAGTGGAAGCGATGTTTGTTGTGAGTCAAATAGAGTCACTTTTGCTTCAGGAACCATCTCCTTTGCTTGAATGGCTGAACCCATGGTGCCTGATAATGCAGAGGAGAGAACGATTGCCAGGATCTCATAGCCTTCGGAGTGAAGCTGTTTGTATGCGTCTGCAAAGGCGATGATGGTTGCCTGTGATGTAGAGGGCATTGTCTTGGCTGTTGATAAGCGTTGATAGAATTCATCGGGGCCGATATCGATATTATCCCGCAGCACCTCTTCACCCCAGATAACGACCAGGGGTAATACCGTGATTTTATAAGCTGAGACCATGTCCTCAGGAAGATAGGCGGTTGAATTTGTGATAATTGCGACTTTTGACATAATAATTTCCTTTGAATTAAAATAAATTGTGTTTCAATTGTTATGATTAACCCACACAGTCAATAATCGTTGCGCATTGGAAGAACCTTCAATTCAGGCAGGGAAATGCAGTGCAATGGATAGATTCTGTCATTTGCGAACAACAGTCTGTCCACCTCGACTTGACCGAAGGCAGGATAAGCGCTAAAATCACAGGTTGAACTTTGGCAAGTAGAAAAGATTTTTTAGTAAATCGTGTTTGAAAATCTAACAGAACGATTATCAAAGATTTTTGAAAACTTACGCAGGCATGGACGTCTCTCTGAGGAGGATGTGAATGGCGCCATGCGTGAGGTGCGCCTGGCACTGCTTGAAGCGGACGTGCATTACAGCGTGGTCAAGTCCTTCACCCAGCGGGTGAAAGTCACGCGCAGTCGGGCGGGAAATTTCGAAAGCACTCAACCCTGCCCAGCAGGTTGTCAAGATTGTTAATGAAGAGCTGATCGCCACACTGGGTGAACCGGGTGAATTGAACCTGAAAGGTGAAAAACCTTATGTGCTGATGCTGGTCGGCTTGCAGGGTTCCGGTAAAACCACGACCGCAGCCAAACTTGCCAGACGACTGCGCAAGCAGGGAGAACGGGTCCTGCTGGCAGCTGGTGACCCCTACCGTCCTGCTGCGGTCAAGCAGCTGCAGATACTTGGGGATCAGATTGATGTGCCGGTGTTCTATCAGGATGGTTTGACGCCTCCCAAGCTAGCAAAAGCAGCGTACCAATCTGCTCGAAAGGGCGGGATGAGCGTGCTCATCCTCGATACCGCGGGGCGTTCGCAATTGGATTTGGATTTGATGGCTGAACTCAAAGCGATTGCAAATAGAGTCCCCATCACAGAGGTCCTGCTGGTTGTGGATGCAATGATCGGGCAGGAAGCGCTCAATGTTGCGGAAGGATTCCGTAAGGATTTGCCGGTCTCCGGATTGATCATGACCAAGATTGACGGTGATGCCCGCGGCGGCGCAGCCATTTCCATCCGGGACGTGACCGGGATTCCGATCAAATTCCTGGGTGTTGGTGAGTCCATAGATGCAATTGAGGAGTATAATCCACACAGGTTGTCTTCCCGCATCCTGGGCATGGGTGATGTGCTGGGGCTGATCGAGAAAGCTGAGTTTGCACTTGACCAGGAAGAAGCGGAGAAGCAAGCAGAGAAATTGATGAAAGGTGAATTCTCACTTGAGGATTTCGCCAAACAATTGAAACAGATGCGAAAGATGGGGCCTCTCGGGCAGATCATGGATATGTTCCCCGGACAGATGGGACAGGTTGCCCGGCAGGTGGACCCGCAGGATGCAGAAAATCAATTGAAGCAGGTTGAAGCGGTGATCAACTCGATGACGGTTGAGGAACGCCGCAACCCGAAATTATTGAATGCCAGCCGAAGGCGTCGGATCGCACGGGGTTCTGGTCTGGAAGTTCAGATCGTGAACCAGGTCATGAAGCGTTTTCGCGACGTACAGCGGCTGATGAAAACATTGCAGAAATCAGGCGGCAAAGGATTAGGCCGATTGATAGGATAGCCGGATGAAAAGAGAGGCAGGCGTACCCTTCTACGCACTCTCACGCCTTAATTATCGTTGGGCTGATAAAATTTAAAAGTAAATAGAAAATAACAGGAGAATTATTTCGATGGTACGAATTCGTTTACGCCGGGTTGGCTCCCGGAATCAGGCAAGTTATCGTGTGGTCGTCGCAGACAAGGAAAGTCCGCGGGATGGCCGTTTTATTGAAAATGTTGGCCACTACAACCCACGCACAGAACCTTCCACGATTGTATTGAAGGATGACCGAATCTTCTACTGGCTTGGTGTTGGCGCGCAGCCGACCGACGCAGTGGATGGCCTGTTCAGGCAAACCAAATTATGGGATCGCTATGAACGATCAAAAGCAGGTGAGGATATCGAAGCGCTTGTTGAAGAAGCAGAAGAAGTTTACAGGACAAGGGTAACAGATCCACGCACCAATCCATAGAGAAATCGAATAGAAAATAGTGAGGCAGATATGAAAGGTGAAAACCTGCAGAGTTTGGTTGAATTCATCGTCCAATCATTGGTGGATCAACCCACCAATGTAAATGTCAAAAAATTTGAACGCGGGAATTCAGTCCAGTTAGATATACAGGTTGCCAAGGAGGATATGGGCAGAGTGATCGGCAAAGGTGGACGGGTAGCAAATGCCATCCGGACGCTGCTGAAAGTTGCTGCGGCACGTGAGGGCAATCGTGTTAATCTGGATATTGTTGAACCGCATTAGCCACGATCAGATTGACAATGCCTCAAGAAAACAGGCTCAAACCAGGCTCGCAGTCAAACCGCGAGCCTGAATTTCTAATACTGGGGAAATTAAGGCGTGCTCACGGGCTCTACGGAGAAATCCCATTGGAGCTCCACTCGAAGATGCTGGAGCTGCTCAATCCAGGAAGCGTAGTGTTTATTGGCGATGCTCATCTTCCGTATACAATAGAAAAAACGCGCTGGAAAGAACCACTCCTTTTATTAAAATTCAGTGGAATCTCTGACAGGACAGCCGCCTCTCAATTGACCAATCAACTTGTATTCATCAATACAACTCAAATGGATCCCCTCCCACAGGGTGAATTCTATTACCATGAATTGATCGGGTTAGATATTTACTATGAGGATGATCAACTGCTTGGCGTTTTAAAGGAAGTCCTTGAAACAGGTGCAAATGATGTGTACGTCGTCAGGGATAAAGATGGGAAAGAAACACTCATACCTGCCATCAGTGATGTGATCCAAAGCATTGAGCTGGAAAAAGGCAGAATGATCGTTTCCAGAATTGAATGGTATGGTGAGGGGACGTAATGTCGGAAGATAAGAAGTATTGGATCGGCTTCAACCTTGTGAGGGGGATCGGGGCGGTTCGATTTCAACAAATCCGCTCCTTTTTTGGTGACCTTTCGATCGCATGGGGGGCTCCTGAAGAGGTTTTTCGCACTGCAGGCTTGCCTGAACGTCCCCTGCGGAATTTGATCAACCTGCGCAAGCAGGTGGACCTGGACAGGCTCTATAGCTCAATCCTTAAAAAGGGTGTACAGGTTCTAACCGTTGAGGATGAGGCGTATCCGCGTTTATTGAAGGAAATTAACCAGTCACCACCTGTGCTGTATGTCAAAGGCAGGTTGCTCCCAGAAGACGACCTGGCGGTCGCCATCGTGGGGACCAGGCGTCTGACATCCTATGGCCAGCAGGTCACCCGGGATACAAGCATTTTCCTGGCAGCACATGGATTGACGATCGTCAGTGGGTTAGCAAGAGGTGTAGATGGCCTGGCACATCGGCATGCCCTCAACACAGGTGGGCGAACCATTGCCGTGCTGGGCAGCGGTGTTGATGTGATCTACCCGCCTGAACACCGGAAATTGGCTGAAGCAATCAGTGAGAATGGTGCGGTGATCAGTGATTACCCGATGGGAACGAAACCGGAAGGTATTAATTTTCCCCCCAGGAACAGGATCATTTCCGGTCTTTCACTGGCAACGATCGTTGTTGAAGCCGGTGAACGAAGTGGGGCATTGATCACTGCGGATTTTGCCGTTGAACAGGGCAGGGAAGTCTTCGCTGTCCCGGGGAATGTTCTCTCACCAGCCAGCCGAGGCACTAATCGACTTATCCAAAAGGGAGCCTGCGCCATGACGTCTCCAAGGGATGTCCTGGACGTACTGGATTTACCTGCCTCAGAAACGAAGAAGACCCAACAAGCGATAAAGCCAGCGGACACAACGGAAGCAAAGATCCTGCAGATCATGGATTATGAACCGATCCATATCGATGATATATGTAACGAAACAGGGCTGCCGATTGAAAAAGTCACCGCAGCACTAACGATGATGGAATTGAAAGGCTTGATCCAGCATGTTGGTGGGATGCGTTATGCCGGTGTGCAGAAGATCCCATGAAATCGAGGAGAGGATGATGTTTGAAGATTATTATGCCGTGATCATGGCTGGGGGAAGCGGGACCAGGCTCTGGCCTCTTTCCCGCACAGGCCATCCAAAACAATCCTTGATTCTTTCTGGAAACCGCACATTATTTCAGCATGCCGTTGACAGGTTGGAAGGATTGTTCTCCCACGACCGTATCCTTGTTGTGACAGTTGCCGAACAGGTGGGTTCCCTCAGGGAGGATTGCCCGGAAATACCTTTGGAAAACTTTATCATTGAACCGATGCCAAGAGGCACAGCATCTGTTGTCGCACTGGCTGCTGAAGCGATCAAGCATCGTTCACCTGATGGCGTTATGGCGATTCTTACCGCAGACCACCTGATCAAGAATGATGCGCACCTTCGGGAATTACTCAAAGGTGCATATACTGCTGCCAGGGAGGCATTCCTTGTTACCCTGGGGATCACACCGGATTACCCGGCCACAGGTTTTGGCTACATCCAAAAAGGGCTTGAAATCGGGGAATTTCAGGGATTGAGAACGTATCAGGTGAAGAAATTCAAGGAAAAACCGGATCTTGAGCATGCTCAAGCTATGGTTTCGGATCAACAGCATGTGTGGAACTCCGGGATGTTCATCTGGCAGGTGTCAACCATTATGGAAGAGATAGAGCGTCAGATGCCTGATCTATCCAAAAAAATGAAAGAAATCGATGCTGAATGGGAAACACCTGACCGGGATGAAAAGCTCAACCAGATTTGGCCAACCATCCAACCGCAAACGATCGACTACGGCATTATGGAAAATGCAAAGAAAGTAGCTGTCATTCCTTCCCTCAACCTTGGATGGGACGATGTAGGGAGTTGGGATTCTCTCTTTGATGCCCTGGAAATTGACCCGTCTGGCAATATTCTTATGGGTGGAGAAATTGTTCCAGTTGACACAACGGGTACACTCATCTGTGAAGAATTGCCAGACCGGTTGATCGTAACTATTGGTGTTAAGGACCTGGTTGTGGTGGATACCGGAAAAACAGTGCTTGTTTGCGACCGGAAGCAAGCCCAAAGCGTGCGGGAAGTTGTTAAAATTCTCAGAGAGAGCGGTCGCGAACGTTTTTTGTAGGAGTGAATTATTTTGGAAGCTTATTGTATGAAGTGTCGTGAAAAAACTGAGATAAAAGAACCTCAGGCGGATTATAATGCCGCAGGTGCGCCTGTTACAAAGGGGACATGTACAGTCTGTGGGACGAAGGTCTACCGAATGGGGCGAACGGAAGCCCATGAAGGCCTACCCAGGCCAGAGATCACCAGGAAGAAAAAGCCCAAGCGTAAAGGGAAGCTGGTCATCGTCGAATCCCCAGCAAAGGCAAAAACCGTCAGCCGGATCCTTGGGAAAGGATACACTGTCCGTGCTTCTGTGGGGCATGTCAGAGACCTGCTGCGATCGAAATTGTCTGTTGATGTTGAGAATGATTTCCAACCCCGCTACCGGGTACCGAATGAAAAACGGGATGTTGTAAAGGAACTCAAAACCCTGGCAAACAAAGCGGAGCAGATCTACCTGGCTACAGACCCGGACCGAGAAGGCGAGGCGATTGCCTGGCACCTGATGGAATCCACAGATATTGAAGGGGAACGCGTAAAACGGGTTGTTTTCCATGAGATCACCAGAAATGCAGTAGAAAGGGCGTTTGTTGCTCCACGCGGTATTGATATGGATCTTGTGAATGCCCAGCAGGCACGCAGGATATTGGACCGGTTGGTGGGTTATGGGATCAGCCCAATCCTTTGGAAGAAAGTGCGCAGCCGCCTTTCAGCAGGACGGGTTCAATCAGTTGCGGTTCGTTTGATTGTGGAAAGAGAACGTGAGATCGAAGCTTTTGAACCTGTTGAATACTGGACTATTAAAGCAGATTTTCTACCTGATGGAGGTTCAATTCCTTATAGGGCGAAACTCAGCAAGGTTGATGGTGTAGATCCAGACTTACCTGATGAGACAGTTACAGAATCAATCGTCAGCGATATGCACAAAGCAAGTTATTTTGTACGCGCCATTAAACATGGGACGCGTAAGAAGAAGGCCCCGGCACCATTTATCACCAGTACCCTTCAGCAGGATGCCTCTCGAAAGCTGGGTTTCTCTGCTCGGAAGACAATGCGCATTGCCCAACAGCTTTATGAAGGGGTTGAACTTGACGGCCAGGGGACACGAGGTTTGATCACCTATATGCGCACCGATTCAACAAACATTTCCCCAGTTGCACTGAAGGAAGTCCGAGGCTACATTAAACAGCGTTTTGGTGAGGATTACCTGCCAAAGAAACCTCTGAGATATAAAACTCGTTCCCGTTCAGCCCAGGAAGCCCATGAAGCTGTCCGCCCAACATCTATCAAGAGAGGCCCCAGAAACATAAAGAAATTTCTCTCCCGTGACCAGTTCCGCCTCTATCAATTGATCTGGGAGCGTTTTGTTGCTTCACAGATCAAACCAGCTGTTTATAAAACGCTTGCAGTTGAAGTAAAGGGAAGAGGGGACGATCATAATTATTTGCTGCGCGCTTCAGGAAGCCAGCTTGTATTTCCTGGTTTTCTGGTGATTTACGAAGAAGGTAAGGACGAAGACAGGAAAAACGAGCAGGAAGGTGACAGCAAACATATTCCTATTGATGATATCAAGGAAGATCAAAAGCAAATACTGCAGGATGTGATTCCAATTCAACATTTCACCCAGCCACCGCCGCGCTTCACTGAAGCATCATTGGTGCAATTGCTGGAAGAGAATGGTATCGGCAGGCCTTCAACTTATGCCGCGATTCTGTCAACGATCCAAAATCGGGGGTATGTTGTCAAGGCTGGCAACCGTCTTGAACCGACAGAAACAGGATATCTGGTCAATGACCTGGTGGTGGAATTCTTCCCAAATATTGTTGATATCGCTTTCACATCACGAATGGAGGATGAGCTTGATCAGATTGCACATGGAAATCAAGCCTGGGTCGATGTGATAAGGGAGTTCTACACACCCTTTTCCAAACGTTTAGCACATGCAGAAGAAGCAATGCCAGAACGGAAAGCAGAAATGGAAAAGGTGGGAAGAAGCTGTCCAAAGTGTGGTCACGATTTGATCATCCGGTGGGGACGTTTTGGGAAATTCATCAGCTGCAGCAATTTCCCGGAATGCCGTTATACAGAACCCTACCTGGAGAAGATCGGGATGGATTGTCCCACGTGTCATCAGGGAGATGTGGTCAGGCGGAAAACCCGGAAGGGACGCACATTTTACGGTTGTTCAAGGTACCCGGATTGTGACTTTGTCTCCTGGAAGGAACCTGTGCAAAAGCCCTGCCCAAGCTGCGGCGGCACCCTTGTGAAGACCAACAAGAGGCATTTAGCCTGTATGGCATGTGAGGAAACTTTCCTGCGGGATAAAATATTCCAGGAATCTGAAGTGGCATAAAGCTTGCAATCAATTCTCTGAGTGTTGATGTTGCAGAATTTCTGCAACTAACCTACAATAGTTTATAAGCATTATTTCTCTTGTATACGATGGGAGTTGATGATGAATTTAGAAAAAATTAAGGCTTTATTAACGGATTTCAGGATCAGTATTCCGGTTGGGGTAGTTCTGGGATTGATCCTGGGCTTGGTGATTGGCTGGGGGTTATGGCCGGTGCAGTGGACCGACCTGGCACCATATCATCTCAGGCAAGACCTGCGAGAAGATTACCTCCGCACGAATATCTATACAACCACGAAAGCTGGAGATGAATCCATTGCAATAAAGGCCTGGTCAGAACTAGAGGATACAGCCGAGGATACATTACAGGCAGTTCAGGCAGATCCGAAATACCTGCAGCCAGATCAGATCACCAGTTTTATGGCGATCGTTGGTGCAGGGATGCCGGAGTCAACCCCCACAACTGCTCTACAAGAAATCCAGGAAGAAGAGCCGGAAGGTAGAAGTCCAAAATGGCTTCTGCTTGGTGGGTTGTGCCTGGGTTTGATCCTGATTGCAGGCGTTGTGTTTTACTTTCTGGTGATCCGAACAAGATCGTCCAAAACTAAACGACAGGAAACGTTAGGGAAGGAAGTTGTTTCAAGGATCAAGGAGACCTTCGGGCGTGAAGATATGGCAGTTCCGGCGGACTTTCCTGATGAACCCGCACCTCCGCCTATCGAGGAAACCCCTGCGGAACCAGTAGCCCAGTTCATGACGACCTACACGATTGGGGATGACCTGTATGATGATTCGTTCAGCATTGATGCTGCAACCGGCGAATTCCTGGGCGAATGTGGTGTTGGTATCTCTGAGATTGTCGGCGTCGGTGAACCCAAACATGTTGCGGCTTTTGAAGTGTGGCTGTTTGATAAGAATGACATCCAAACAGTAACCAAAGTGATCATGAGCGCTCACGCACATACAGACGACAAGATCCGTTTACGCCTGGAATCAAAGGGTGAACCAATCCTCTCAGAACCTGGCAAACGGGTTTTGCTGGAAACAGCTACCCTGCAGCTTGAGGCAAGGATTGTGGACATGGCTTATGGAGAAGGACCTGCACCAGATCAAAGTTTCTTTGAAAGGCTGACGCTGGAAATGGCTGTGTGGCCAAAAGCAAGAACGCAATTCTAAGCAGAACCAGCATATTCTCATCAACCAATATTAAAATCAAAGACCCCTGATAAACCAGGGGTCTTTATATTTAACAAAATCCCGGGGATTTTTATAGCAGATGATTATGAGATGGTCAGGATCTCAAACTGGATTTTATCTCCAGCAGGAAGGCTCACGTAAACCAGATCACCTACCTTATGTCCAATTAATGCTTTCCCGATCGGTGATTCGTGAGAAATCTTGCCTTCCCGGGGATTGGCTTCCTTGCTGCCTACCATGTAATATGTTTCAGGTTCATAGCCCGTTTCCCTGATGGTGACCGTCGCGCCAAGTGCGACCTCGGAATAATTATCTTTGGTTACGATAACTTCAGAATTTCGCAGAATGGCCTCAATTTCCTGGATTCGTCCTTCGAGAAAACCCTGGTCCTCTTTCGCTTTGTGATAGTCTGCGTTCTCAGATAAGTCCCCCATTGAAATGGCGTGTTTTAAGCGCTCCGAAAGATCGTTTCGGCCTTTCGTGGTCAATTCGTGTAACTCCTCAGCCAGTTTTTCCATACCTTCAGGCGTCAGATATTGGATATCATTCATCATAATTCCTTATTCTTTATAAATCTGTGTTCAGGGCAATACAGAGGGGTCAAATAATTTCTGGTATTCTTCAACGGCAAAGCGATCTGTCATCCCGGCAATATAGAGACAGATGGTTTCTTCCAAACCGCGTTCATCTATCATTATCTGGTATTGAGAGGGCAGGATGGAAGGATCACTATGGTATGTTTCAAACAGGCGGTTGATCGTATTTTCAGCTTTGACCGCCATGCGAACCACTCGGTAGTGATTGTAGAGGTTCTTGTACAGGAAATCCTTAATTTCACGGTTCCGGCGATGCATGTCTTCACTGAAGCCGACCACGTTGTAGGGGAGCTGTTGAAGTTCTTCCACATTACGGATTCCGCTCTTGCGGATCATTCGGTCAATGGATTGCACCAGATCAGTGACTTCAATGCCAATTAACCGCCTGATAAGACGGTGGCGTGAGAGATCGTCAAGTATCTCTGATCGGTTCCGCCCAATGCTTTCATTGATAACTTCCCAAAGGGACACGCCTGCCAGCTTATTTGGTGTGATCAGGCCTGAACGTAAACCATCGTCAAGGTCATGGGCGGTGTAAGCCAGTTCATCCGCTGCATTGGTGATCTGAGCTTCAAGGTGCCCCCGTAATTCAGGGGAGAAATCTCCGACATCAGAAACATCATATTCAGTCTCATGCTTAATGATCCCTTCAAGCACTTCCCGTGTCAGGTTCAAGCCTGGGAACTCCGGGTAGCGGTTTTCAAGTTCAGTCACGATCCTGTAGGAATGATGATTGTGATTAAAGCCGCCGTAGTTCATCATCAACCGGGATAAGGCGGTTTCTCCAGAGTGACCAAACGGAGGATGGCCAAGGTCATGCGCCAGACAGATTGTTTCTACCAGGTCTTCATTCGCGCCAAGTGCTCGGGCAATACTGCGGCCTATTTGGGCAACTTCCAGTGTATGCGTCAGGCGAGTGCGGTAATAATCCCCTTCATAGTTGATGAACACCTGCGTTTTATATTCAAGCCGGCGAAATGCACTGGTGTGCAGGATACGATCCCGGTCGCGTTGAAAAACAGTGCGGTACTCCGGTTCATCTTCGGGGTGCTTGCGTCCTTTGGTGCTGCTGCTGTGGATGCCATAAGGGGCAAGGTTTTGATTTTCCAATTCCTCAAGCTGTTGGCGTGTGAATATCATGCTGATAATCTCCGATTGTTAATCGAAACCAGATTATACCGGAAAAAATATACGTACTAAGTAATCAGAGAAGTATTGATTTTTGTGTTGATAGGTTATGCAGTGATCAATGTTCCCAGGTGTTGACCGATCAGTGCTTTTTGCAAATTGCATTCGTCAAGACCGGAAAAGATCTGCACCTCCAGGGTTGGAAGTTCTTCCACAAGGGCTACCATCTGTTTGACCTTTGAGGCCATCCCACCGGTCACATCAGCTGCGGGTGAACCAGACAGTGAAGGTTCGATATCTCCGAAAGTTGATGGGGTGATGTGTGAATGGATTTCTTGTGGATTTTCAGGATCATGATAAACTCCCTTTTCCAATCCGGCTAGCATGATCTTTGCTGGTCGAAGATGATTGGCAAGGTATCGAAAGAGCGTCTCAGTGGATAGGATCGTGCCGCCTAGTTCTGTATCAAACACCACGTCCCCCTGAACGAGGGGGATGATCCCATGAGAAAGGGCTGTTTTCAAGGATGTGATATCCCAGGCATGAATTTCCTGACCTGCAGCGACCACACCAGCAGAGGGTGGAAATGCCATAATGGGCAGACCGGCCTCTGAGAGATGCCGATAAATGATCTGGTTCAATTCCCTTGCAGCTCTCCAAACCTCAATAAAGCCAAACCAATACGCTGAATTCTCTCCGCCTGTTTGGGTTTTGTATTTTTCTGCGACCGCATGCCCAAAGGACCCTGAGCCGTGCCCAATCAGAAGCTGCAGGGTGTGATTGTCACGGAATGCCTGCACGATCTCGGTTGCAAGACGCTGAATGGTATCGATTTGAGGTGTCAGAGGGCGTGTTTTATCGGTGATCAGGGATCCGCCAAGTTTCAGGAAGATCAGGTTGGATTGATTTCATGTTTCCTCGCTTGCAGTTAACATCGTCGATATGATGGCTTTTGCACCAGCATCGAGTAAGGCTTTTTCAATTGACTTAAGTTTATCAGGGTTTGCTAAAACAATCATGCTGCCGCCGCGGCCTCCGCCCGAGAGTTTTGCACCGTAAGCACCTGCACCTCTCGCAGCGCTGGTTAGTTGATCGAGTTTTTGACTGCTGACCTGCAAAGACCTTAGTTGTGTGTGGTTTTTGTTCATTAATTCGCCTAATACACTGACTTCCCCACCTTTTAAGACATTTCGTGCCTTTATTGTGAGCTGCCCAATTTTCTTGATAATTGGAACATAAACATCTGGCTTTTCTTCGCATAGCCTGTGCACGTCGGAGACAGTTTCAAGGGTGGGTGTCTTTTCCCCAGTATCAGCGATCAACCAGTGCGTTGAACGTTTGGTTTGAAGGAATTCGATTGGATTTCCATGCTGATAATAAACGGGTTTACCAATAAGCAATGACCGTATTATCGATCCCTGATGGGGTGCCGTGATGGATTTTCTCGACTTCAAAGGCAAGATTTGAGGTCTCTGCGGTTGAGAGGGGCTTTCCCAAAAAAGCAGACAGGGCACGAATGATGGCAACGGAGACGGCTGCACCTGAACCCATTCCAGCGGATATTGGGATTGTGGACGTGACATGGAGAGTAAAGGCTGGGATATGCCTGGGAGCAATAGAATCGATAGTAAGTCGTACAGCATTCCCAAGTGGATGATCGTCTTCCAGGTCGGAGAGGGAATTTGTCGAGATGAATATCCGGTGCTTGTAACTGAACATTTCCCGATTTGGTTTCAAGGTTTGGGATCACCCTGGCAGTTGCGTTGACCTTTGTAACGGGTATTGCGATAGCTGGCTGGCCATATACAACAGCATGTTCGCCAAAAAGGATGATCTTGCCAGGTGCTTTTCCGAAAATGATCGCCATCAAAACTCCAGATCAGAACAGGTACAGGATCGCAATCACTGTCAGTGCCCAGAGACCAACAGCAGCCTGCATGGGGTGGTCTGTTAAGACAACTTCTTCCGGTGCACCGCCAATGTTCTTGACCCTGACCAGATATAGATAGCGGAATAGGCCGTAGATCACGAAGGGGATGGTCAGCATCATGCTGTGATTGCCCGGTAGGATTTCAGCGGAAAACGTATACAGGCAGTAGGTCATCAAGGTGACACTCAGAACGACTGTAAGCATTTGATCTAAAAGGTCAAGTGAATATCCACTGAGTACACGACGATGTGATTCAGCTGCAGATTCAAGAAGATGGATTTCAGTTCGGCGCTTTCCAAGCGCGATGAAAAGCGCAAGGAAGGTGGTGGTGACGAAAAGCCAGGGGGAAAAGCGTTCAGTCTCAATAATGACCAGACCTGCAGCTACCCTCAGGACGAAACCCGCTGCAATGATCATCACATCGATCAAAGGCAGGTTCTTCAAGTAAAAGGAATAAGCCAGCATGAGGATCAGGTAGCCGAAGAGGATCAATCCAAGACCCAAATCAAGGATAAAGGCAGCCGGGAATACAAGCAGGCTGAGAACCACTGCTGTTGTGATGGCAGTCTTCTTTGAAAGCTTTCCTGATGCCAGAGGGCGTTCCCGTTTTCTAGGGTGCTGCTGATCTTTTTCAATATCAGCCAGATCATTGATGATATAGACGAGGCTTGATGTCAGACAGAAGAGGATAAAAGCAAGGAGAGTGATCAGGAAGGATTCCAGGGTGAACAATTGCCTGTCAAAGACCAGGGCAGCAAACAGGAATGCGTTCTTCGGCCACTGCTTTGGGCGCATGGTTTTGATCACATATTGGAGCTGATTCTTCATAGGTCTATCTTATCACAGAACACTTCATGATAATCTGGTTGATTGTTTTCTACTCGAATATCCTGAGGTTGCAGGGTTGTTTTCTGAGAAATAACTGATAGTTTATTTTCCTCGTTTCGGTATAAAATTAGAGTATGAGTAAGAAGCGCATAGATCTTCTGCTTGTGGAACGCGGTCTGGCGGAAAGCCGGAACCGCGCTCAGCGCCTTGTGATGGCAGGGGAGGTGCGTGTTAATGGCGAGATGATCCATAAGTCTTCCACGCAGGTGGCTGAAGATGCACTGATTGAAGTCAAGCAACAGCCGAAATTCGTCTCAAGGGGTGGGCTGAAACTTGAGGCAGCCATTGATGCTTTTGAGGTTGATATTAGTGGTAAGGTCTGTGCGGATGTGGGGGCTTCTACCGGGGGGTTCACGGACTGCCTGCTGCAGAATGGTGCAGCAAAAGTGTATGCCATAGATGTCGGTTATGGGGTGCTGCACTGGAAGCTCAGGCAGGATCCACGCGTCGTCGTGATGGAGCGTATTAATGCCCGATATCTTGATGAACTACCGGAGTTTATTGATCTGGCCGTTATTGATGCCTCGTTTATTTCGCTTGCCTTGATCCTGCCTGCGGTCCGGGATTGGTTTGAGGAGGATATAGGTCGAACCATCGCTCTAATCAAACCCCAATTTGAGGCTGGCAGGAAAGCCGCAGCAGTCCATGCTGGGGTGATCAAGGATATTGTTGTCCATGAACGGGTGTTGAAGGAAACCCTATCCAGTGCAAATGCACTTGGATTTCACCCTATGGGTTTAATCCCATCCCCAATCCGGGGACCAAAAGGGAATGTGGAATTTTTAGTGGATTTATCCCTTGACCCACAGGATGTTTCCTCAGATTTTGATGGGATGATTCGGCAAGCAATTCAGGGTATGCCGGAATAAATCCTAATGGGTAGACACGGTCCAAAATGAGAGAAAGAATACTTATCGCCTTGGGCAGACACAGTCCCAAACGGGCCCCCTCACAGGTGTTCCGCTACGCTTCAGGACACGCACAGGTTTGTCCCCACATTAAAAATAATTTATTGTTATATTCTGGATAGTCTTATCTTTCGAATTGAAAACACCGTGCTGGTATAATTCAGGGCAGGTTTCCGCTAATCAGATATCTATATATAACAAAGAAATTTCAAAAAAATAATAAATCATGAGTGAACACATCAGAAATTTTTGCATCATTGCCCATGTCGACCATGGCAAATCCACGCTGGCTGACCGAATGCTTCAGCTGACGGATACAATAGCGGATCGGGATATGACGGATCAGGTCCTGGACAGCATGGACCTGGAGCGTGAGAAGGGTGTCACGATCAAAGCCTCTGCTGTGAGGATGCTATACCACACAGCAGATGGAACACCATATGAATTTAACCTGATTGATACTCCCGGGCATGTGGACTTCAATTACGAGGTCAGCCGAGTTCTTACTGCCTGTGAAGGGGCACTACTGGTTGTGGATGCAACACAGGGCATTGAAGCACAAACTCTAGCGAATTTATACCTGGCTTTGGAAGCAAACTTAACCATCATCCCGGTAATCAATAAAATTGATTTGATCTCTGCCGCGAACTGAAGAGGTTGCAGAGGAAATTCACAACTTACTGGGTACACCACTTGACCAGATCATTAAAATTTCAGCCAAACAGGGCACCAACGTGGATGTGGTTCTTCAAAGAATTATAGAGGTTGTCCCACCTCCCAGTGGTGAGAGCGACGCACCTTTAGAAGCTTTGATCTTTGATTCACATTATGATCCCTATAAGGGTGTGGTTGCCTATGTGCGTGTTTTTAACGGCAAGATAACTCGTACCGATCAACTACTGATGATGTCCACGAATGCCAGGACTTTTCCGGTTGAAGTTGGCGTTTTTGCTCCAAATATGAAGCCAGTGGACACGCTCCAATCTGGCGAGGTGGGATATATCGCTACCGGATTCAAGACTGTCTCCGAATGCCGTGTTGGTGATACGGTCACCTACGCCACCAACGGCGTGGATACCCCTCTACCCGGATACAAGTTAGCAAAATCAATGGTATTTGCCGGGGTTTACCCCACTGATGGTGAAGATTATGGGGATTTGCGTGACGCCCTTGAGAAGCTTCAGTTAAATGATGCCTCACTTGATTTTGAACCGGAGACTTCTGAAGCATTAAATTTTGGTTTCCGATGCGGTTTTTTAGGATTGTTTCATATGGAGATCATCCAGGAACGGCTTGAGCGTGAATATGATATGGATGTGGTCTTCACAGCTCCCTCTGTTGAATATAATATCCGGCTTGTGATGGGTGAATCCCTGTTTATTTCCTCACCAGCCGATTTACCTGATGAGGATCGGATCGAAGAAATTTTAGAACCATGGATGTCTTTAACTCATTTTTACACCTACAGATTATTATGGTGCGGTGATGGAACTGGTTACGAAGAAACGTGGGATCTTTATAGCCCAGGACTATCCGTCTCCCAATCGGGTTCAACTCGACTATGAAATACCACTTTCCGAACTGATCGTCGACTTTTTTGACCAGCTTAAATCTGGAACCCGGGGATATGCCTCTATGGATTACAATTTCCTTGAGTATCGTTCCGGTAACCTGGTCAAGCTTGAGATCCTGGTGAATAGTGAAACAGTCGATGCGCTGACAGCGATCGTTCACAAAGAAGATGCCTATCATAAAGGACAGGCTCTCGTTTCGAGGTTGAAGAAATTAATCCCCAGGCAACTCTTTGTTATCCCTATTCAAGCATATGCACAGGGTCGTGTCATTTCACGTGCTAATGTCAAAGCACTTAGAAAAGATGTTTTATCTAAATGCTACGGCGGTGATATTACACGCAAAAAGAAACTGCTTGAAAAACAGAAAAAAGGCAAGCGGCGGATGAAAATGGTGGGAAATGTCGAGATACCACAAGAAGCCTTTATGGCTATTCTCCGACTGGACCAATCGTGACGAAGGTTGAGAAACAACGTCAATTTATGGGGAACGTCCTGCGCTGGGTGATCCCGCTGGCAATCAGTGCCATTGCCTTTGTTCTGATTTTTCGAAAGCTGCCGTTATCGGAAATCGTTGCGAATATAAAGAAAATCAACTTACAGGTGTTTGTAATTGCGACGGCGGCTTTTTTTGTGAGTTATTTTTGTCGTGCAGCCTGCTGGTATATCCTGTTACAGCGGAAAGTTGCCTATTGGGATGTATTCTTCACGATGGGAGCAGGTTATCTATTGAACAATATCTTCCCCTTTCGTTTGGGGGAGATCGGTCGTGCAATGCTGCTTGACGACCCGCAAGGACCATCCGCATTGGAAGTGCTATCTACCATCCTGGTAGAGAGGATCTTTGATGTCTTTATCGCTGCAGTTTGTGTGCTGTCCATGCTGCCTAGAGTAGTAAATGATGATTTGGACCAGGTAATATTTCTTATTGCCTTTGGTCTAACGATCGGTGGATTAATTCTTTTATTTCTTGCTGTTCGATTCCAGAATGCTATTACATCGTGGTTAAGAAGGTGGGGGGAAAAGAAACGATTTATCCGCACATGGGTCGAACCGAAGGTGAACCAGGTGCTCGAAGGTTTGAGGATACTCAAGAACTGGAAAGCTTTGCTGCTTGCATTTCTCTGCCTGGCTGCCAGCTGGGTGATCGCATTTGGGGAACACTTTATCGTTTTCCGAAGCCTAAATCCTGATCCACAATTTTGGTGGATGATTTTTATATTGGGAGTCGGTGCATTTGGCGCAGCACTACCAGCAGCGCCATCCGGTTTGGGCGTTTTTGAAGGTGCGATCGTCGGGGCTTTTGCGCTTTTGGGGGTGGATACCGGGATTGCATTCACCCATGCCATTGTGATCCATGTAATATTTTTTATTTATTCCAACCTGATTGGGTTGATTGGACTGCGCTTGCGAGGCGAAGAAGCCGTTGCGTTTATTAATCGAGTTTTCAACCGTTCAACAGAGATACGCACTGCGGGATGATGAGATGCGTATCCTGATCGTCCTAACTTATTATCAGCCTTACAAGTCCGGATTAACCATCTATGCTGTACGGCAAGCCAGGGCTTTGGCTGCTGCAGGTCATCAGGTCACGGTGCTGACGTCACAATACGAAGATTCGTTACCCTTTGAAGAAGTGGATCATGGGGTCAGGATCGTCAGGCTGCCGGTGGCGTTTCGAATGTCAAAAGGTGTGGTGATGCCTGCAATGCCGATCAAAGCATATCAATTGATCGGTGAATCAGACATCATCAACCTGCATGTGCCACAGCTTGATTCAGCCCTGGTCACCATCCTGGCGAAGCTGCGAAAGAAACCAGTAGTGCTGACCTATCACTGCGACCTAATGATGCCTTCAGGTTTGATCAATCAGCTTGCCGGATGGGCTGCGAAGATATCAAACCGCATATCTGCAAAATTGGCTGAAGTGATTGTCCATAACACCCGGGACTTTGCAGAACATTCACCTTTTCTCAAACGCTTCCTGAAAAAATTGGTGGTGATCCAAACCCCAATTGTCGTTGAGCCTGTCTCTCAAGATGACATTCAGGGATTTCGAATGAAATATCAAATAACCCAAGACCAGGTTGTGATCGGGATGGTCGCACGATTGGGTGCTGAGAAAGGTATCGAATACCTTGTGGAGGCAATCCCTCGAGTGATCCAATCTGTGCCACGCGCGAGAGTTGTGTATGTGGGGGAATATAAGAATGTTCCTGGTGAATCAGCCTATAGGGATAAGCTTCTCCCAATGATTGAGGAATTAGGTCATCATTGGACATTCCTGGGTGTCGTGTCTGAACTTGAAAAAGCAGCTTTTCTTCATCTCTGTGATGTCCTTGTGCTGCCCAGTGTCAACAGCACAGAATCTTTCGGAATGGTGCAGGTGGAAGCCTTAACCTGTGGAACACCTGTTGTGGCAACTGATTTGCCTGGTGTACGTCAACCGGTGCGTGAAACTGGGAGGGGGCAAATCGTTGCGATCAGGGATTCTGAAGCTCTGGCTGAAGCTATCCTGAACGTGATGGAGGATTGTACACATATCGATACTAACGAGATTGAAGCCTTGAAGGAGCACTACTCACCTGAGACTGTTGCAAGGGAGTATCTTGAGCTGTATCAAGGTTTGTTGAGGATGGATGGATAGCGAACAATTAGACGCAATCCTCTGGCGGCACATCTCAAGCCTGCCTTATTTTCGAGCCATGTTAAGGGCAGTGGAGGATCGTTTCTATCAGGATATTCACCTGCCTGAACCGGTTTTTGATTTGGGTTCGGGTGATGGACATTTTGCATCCGTTGCCTTTTCGAAGAAAGTTGATGTAGGTATGGACCCATGGGCGGCACCAACCCTGGAAGCAAAAAGGAGACAGGCATATCAAAGCCTGGTACTCGGTGATGGTCTCGCCATCCCATTTCCAACTGCCAGTTTTGGCTCCGTGATAAGCACATCCGTTTTGGAACATATCGCGGAAATCGATCCGGTTTTGAGGGAAGTTTATAGAATTCTCAAACCAGGTGGAAAATTTGTTTTCTGTGTGCCCAACCATCGTTTCCCTGAGAAACTGTGGGGCCGTATGGTTCTCAATTCGTTAGGATTACAGCAATTAGGGAATTCTTATAGTCGTCTTTTCAACCGCATCGCCAGGCATGCCCATACAGATTCGCCAACAGTCTGGCAAACCCGGTTGGAAGGTGCAGGAATGGAACTGATTGATACCTGGGATTACTTCCCTCCTGAAGCATTGTATGTTCTGGAATGGGGTCATCCCTTAGGGCTGCCCTATCTGATTTCAAAGAAAATATTTGATCGTTGGGTGCTTTTCCCCAAACGCTGGTGTCTTGCTCTTCCCTGGATATGGACACGCAAGTATATGGATCATCCAAAATCCGATCAGGGTGTGTGTTCATTCTTCATCGCCCGGAGGGCTGAATGAGTTTCTTTCGCAGGTTGAAATATTACAGCAAGTCCGCCTGGGTAATCATCAGGCATATTGATCATTGGCTGCCTGTTTTTTTCGCGACCTCGAGAAATTCTAATTCGAAACAGCGAACGATCCGGTTAAGGCAGTCTAAGCTGCGTTTTGTGGTCCGCAGCGCTATGGATGTTTGGTCTGTCAAGGAGACTTTCCTGGACGAATTTTACATTAAAATATGGTGTACCGATCCAGAATGGTTGGACAGTGATCGATATTGGTGCCGGCATAGGGGATTTTAGTATATATGCTGCATATAAACACCCAGATTCAAAAATCTATGCATTCGAACCGTTCTCTGGTTCTTATGAATTACTCACAAGAAATTTAATTCTCAACAATAATAAGAATGTGCACCCATCTCAAATGGCGGTATGGCATTCAGACAGCGAACTGCTGCTTAATGGTACTGGAGAGGAACCTTTACAAATCACGAGTGAAAGGCTTGGTTCTACAGGCGAACCCAATCCTGAGAATGTTGTGCAAACCATCGCATTAAGCACAATCCTGAAGAAATATGAGATAGGGAAGGTGGACCTGATTAAACTGGATTGTGAAGGTGCGGAATATGACATTCTAATGAAGGCACCATCCTCAGTTTTGAGACAAATAGGCCGGATTATCATGGAATACCATGATCTGGATTCAGAACGCAGCCACAGTCGACTGGTCCGGTTTTTGCAGAATCAAGGATTTCTGGTTCAAACATTCAGGAACCCGGTACATGATCATATTGGTTACCTTTATGCAGTGCAGGAATAATTCAATCCTAAACCTCACCGAGATCTGTTTGGATTTTCATTAGATATCATCATTTCACATGCTGTTCATTACAAGGTTGGTGCATTGTCAGCACACACTACCTGGAGTATGATATTTTTCAAAGTACAATCGCATTTGAAGGAAGATAATTTCTCATTGTCTTCACAGGAAGAATTATGGTAGATAACCAGACCAATCATCCCAATTCAGAACTAAGTGTTTGGGACCATTTCGTAGAAAAAATTAAGTTTTGGAACAAAATTCCTTCAAAAAGAAATGAACCTGATCTGGATGCACGGCAGGGTCGGAGCAGACAATTTCCCTGGTTTACACTTGGGGCGTTGATCCTGGCATTGATTGCTCAAATAACCCTGGAACCTTCACCCACCCGGACACCCTGGCCCGGAGTTGTGTTATATGCCCTTGCTTTGTGCTGCCTTGTTGGTGCAATATTTCGCAAAGAATGGTCACTCCAGGCGGTGAAGCCTGATGCAGAGTCGCCTCTCAAATTCAAGCTAAGAATTGAATTCTTACTCACTGGTTTTATCCTGGCAATTCTGGCATTCTTGTTATTCGGGAATGGAAAATTCTCGTTCATGAACACCTCATTATGGGTGCTGTCCATCGTTTTTGTCTTCCTGGCCTTCTGGCGACAAAAACCACAGCCTTTTTCCCGGTTAATGACTTTTTGGAAGAGTCTTCATAGTGAAGGCTGGCGGGTACGTTTCACACGCTGGGGGATCATTTGTCTTGCAGCTATCGCAGTGATCCTGTTTTTCAATTTTCACCAGTTAGATTCTGTTCCCCCTGAAATGGTCAGCGACCAGGCAGAAAAACTGCTGGATATCAATGACATCCTTCATGGTCAGACACCGGTTTATTTCCCTCGCAACACAGGCCGGGAAGTGATCCATTTTTATCTTACAGCTGGTTATATGGCTTTGTTCAATCTTGACGTTTCTTTCCTGAACCTGAAGGTTGTCGCTGTATTCGCAAATTTACTTACATTATTCTTCATTTACTTGCTTGGAAAAGAAATTGGAAATAAATGGGTGGGTTTGGCATCTGCTTTGTTTGCCGGAATTGCTTATTGGCCGCTGCTGTTCACCCGTCTGGCATTACGAATTCCATACTATCCCCTGTTTGTCGCGCCTGTGATGTATTTCATGATCCGGGGTTTGCGCCGTCAAAATATCAATGATATTCTGCTGGCCGGTTTGTTTTTAGGTTTAGGGCTGCACGGGTATACGCCTTTTCGGATCGTGCCGATTTTTGTGGTTTTGGGGATTGTGATCTACATCCTGCATCGTCCTGCGCAGAATTCGACGTCTTGCAACGATTTTTATGCTAGCTTTGATCACAGTTATTTCGCTGATCGTCTTTATTCCGCTGCTGCGATACTGGATGGAGAACCCGGAATTATTCGGCTATCGTGCCTTTTCCCGTTTGACAGGGATGGAGGTTGGTTTTCAAAAGAATCCTGCAGTCATTTTCTTAGAAAATTTCTGGAGAGCCAGTATCATGTTCTTCTGGGATAACGGTGGGATATGGGCACATTCGATCCCTGGCAGACCTGCTTTGGAAGTTGTTTCTGGCGGTCTGTATTTTCTTGGTGTTATTGGGTTGTTGATACGTTATATTCGCAATCGAAATTGGATGGATCTGTTCCTGCTTGTCTCTATCCCGATGCTGCTGATGCCATCCATTCTTTCTCTGGCGTACCCGGGTGAAAATCCCTGTCTGAACCGTACGGCAGGTGCGGTCGTACCTGTGTTCATCGTCATTGGGTTGACATTTGAAGCCTTCCTGCGCACGTTTTATATTCGATTATCAAAAAGAATTCGAAAACCGGCTGTTGGCTTGTTGGCTGCCCTGCTGTTGATTTGGTCGGGAAGTAATAATTACAGCCTTGTTTTCGATCAGTATTATGCCATTTACAGGGCATCCAGCTGGAATACAACAGAAATTGGACGTGCTGCTGCACTGTTCATTGACTCGTTAGGCAGCCCAGAGACAACTTATGTTGTGGGTTACCCGCATTGGGTGGATTCGAGGCTGGTCGCGATCAACGCGGGTTATACAGGCCTGGATTTTGCAATCTTCCCGGAGCAGATTCCCCAAACCACAGAGAACCCCAACTCGAAGATGTTTTTCCTGAATGTGAATGATGCTGAAAATATGCAGTTGTTGTTGACAACATATCCTGAAGGTGTCCTGTGGCAATATGATTCCGAGGTGGAAAACAAGGATTTCATGGTGTTCTTTGTGCCGCCAACAGCAGGGGAAACACCATGATGGCTGAAAATTCCAATAAACAGCGTTCGAAAATAAATCTAAGTTGGGGGCAGGTCGTGGTCTTGATTCTCCTGGTTGTCATTCTCGCTGCGGGAGCTTATTTACGTCTGGGGGGAGTGAATTGGGATGAGAACCAGCACATGCACCCGGATGAACGTTTTCTCAGCCTGGTTCAAGCCGCGATCACTCCTGTAGAAAGTATTTCAGAGTACTACAACACGGAAACATCCAGTTTGAACCCTGCAAACCGGGGTTATACCTTTTTCGTATATGGAACTCTGCCAATCTTCATCATTCGGTATGCGGGGGAAGTTTTAGGAAAAACGGATTACCATACTATCACCATCGTTGGCAGGTATGTCTCTGCAATATTTGACCTGGTGACAGTACTGCTCGTTTTTGCCATAGGGAAACGCCTGTATCATAAATGGGTTGGGTTGCTTGGGGCACTATTTTATGCTCTGGCTGTCCTGCCTATCCAGCTTTCGCATTACATGACAGTAGATACGGTCACCAATACGTTTGCATTCCTGGCAGTGTATGCGGCTGTATGGGCATTAAAGAGGGAGCTTGATGGATCAGGAAAAACGAATATTCCTACAAGTATTCCCGAAGGAGACAGGATTGAAGAAGACAAAACAGGAGAATGGCACAGGTTAGATACCGTAAAAATCCAGAAAATATTTTTTGAACTAGCGCCGTATATTTTATTTGGGGTTGCACTAGGGGCAGCGACTGCTTCTAAAATCAATGCAGTTGTGATCGCTGTCATCCTGCCGCTGGTTGAATTAATGCGATATATCAGAATGGAGCCTGATCAGAGGCGGGAAGCACTGCTGCCAATTTTACGCAACCTTCTTATCGCAGGAATTATTAGCTTCATTGTCTTCCGCATTGGACAACCATACGCTTTCAACGGACCTGGATTTTTCAATTTTGGGATCAATGAAAATTGGTGGTCGAGTTTGTTGAGTTTGCGGTCTCAATCTTCAGGTGAGGTTGATTTCCCACCAGCCTTGCAATGGGCACGCAGGCCGATCTCCTTTTCAGGGGAAAACCTGGTTCGTTGGGGATTGGGATTGCCGTTAGGGTTGTTTGCCTGGGCTTCCTTTATCGGGATGGGATGGCAAATCGTGCGCAAGCGGCATTGGCGAACCCACCTTCCCATTTGGGCATTCACAGGCCTGTACTTTATCTGGCAATCCACCTCCTGGGTGCGTTCAATGCGCTATCAGATGCTGATCTATCCCACTCTGGCTTTATATGCCGGATGGGGTCTTTATGAGTTGTGGTCAACCCGGGTGTCAATCAAGTGCTTATTCCTGAGACTTAAACCAAAATTGGTTCGGATAACGGGCATTATTCTCGCAATTTTTATCATCACATCAACGGCAGTCTGGGCATTTTCATTCTCAAGCATCTATTCCAACCCTCATACCCGCGTGGCTGCCAGCCGATGGATCTATCAGAATATCCCGGGGGCATTGACACTGGTGATGCAGGCTACAGATGGTGATTTTCAGCAGCCGCTGCCATATCGGGCGGGAGATACCTTTAATTCGGAAGAAAGCTTCCGCCTACCGTTTATCTCCATAGCAGATGGTTCACTCTCATCTATTTCATTCCCATATATTCTAGATGAATCCCAAAACGCAGATCTGAAGAAGCTTTCGCTTTCAATCACCTCTGCGGATGATTCCTCAGATGTGTTGGGGATAGTCTTTGTTGAAAGTGCGTTTTTAGCGTTAGAAAATGAGTGGCGTGGGGGGGCTTATGAGTTTATTTTTGAAGCACCAATCCTAATTAACAAAGACACTCTGTACTACATTCAGCTTGATGCAGACTCTGGTGAAACATCCTTTCTCTTGAACGGATCCCCTTCGCTTTCAATCCTGACCTCAGATGGGATGAATTTGGAAAGCCCTTTACCCAGGATCATGCAGAGTGTCAAAGTGGATGATCCGTACAATATGAGTGTCCTGGTAGTTGAAAGCGGTGCCATTACCGATGTTTATGTGCCATACCTGGTTGATTTAGCTGGCGTAAAGGGTGAAAAGACCCTCACCCTCAACCTCGAAACTACCAATACAGAGGGCAGCGAAGGTGAAGCTGTTCTAACCGGGGATTTCTCACCTTCTTTCGATGTCAGGGGAGATTCCTACTTTTTCAGTTTGCCTTCTCCTATGGTTGTTGAGGAAGGTCAAACTTTAAACGTCACCCTTACCACAGATACTGAAGGTGTGCAGCTTGTTCCGCATGCGCCAGCACCTGTCCATGAAAGCAGCTGGGATGACGCTGTTCCCTATCCTGTTGATGGCTTCAGCCCCTACAGCGAAACAGGGGGCATTTATCGTGGTGACCTGAATTTTGAGATGTATTGGGCAGATAACGCACTGAAGCTGGATAAATTTGAGCAAAACCTTGATCAAGCCGATTACATCTTCATCACCTCCAGTCGACAATGGGGCACAACAACCCGGGTGCCGGAACGTTATTTATTGACAACGACTTATTATCGTAATCTTTTGGGCTGCCCGGATGATGCTGATATCGAATGGTGTTATTCTGTTGCAGAACCCGGCATTTTTGAAGGAGGGCTTGGATTTGAGTTAATTGAGACCTTCCAGTCCAATCCTTCCATTGGAAGCCTTTCATTCAATACCCAGTTTGCCGAAGAAGCGTTCACCGTTTATGATCACCCCAAGGTGTTGATCTTCAAGAAAACTGACGCCTATGACCCGGTGCAAATGCGAGAGGTTCTAAGATCGGTTGACCTGAGCAAGGTCGTGTATTTCACACCTGGCGATGCAGCCAGCTATCAGGGACCCGAGCCAGATCAGATCAATGATCCCAAATATTCGCTGAACCTGCCAGAGGACCGATTGGAAGAACAGAGAGAAGACGGTACGTGGTCAGACCTGTTTGATCGAACAAGCCTAATTAATACTTCTCAACCTCTCTCTGCAGTCTTATTTTATGCCTTTACTGTGTTCCTGGGATTCCTGTGTTACCCGATTGTGCGATTGGCCTTACCTGGTTTGTCCGACCGGGGTTATCCCCTATCTAAGCTTGCAGGATTTCTCATTCTTGCATTAGGAACCTGGATACTGGGTTCAATTGGAATTTCTGTAACTTCAAGGACGATCCTGTATGTGCTTTGTGGGATGGTGTGTCTCGCAATCCTGGCGTTCTATCTTCAAAGGCATTCGCTGCTGAAGGAGATACGTACAAACTGGCGTTATTTCCTTTCTGTTGAAGTTCTTGCATTGGTTGCATTCGTGCTTTTCTTACTTGTAAGGCTTGGAAATCCAGACCTCTGGCATCCATATAAGGGCGGCGAAAAGCCGATGGATTTCTCCTATCTCAATGCTGTGATAAAAAGCACCACATTCCCACCATATGACCCCTGGTTCGCAGGTGGCTATATTAATTATTATTATTATGGATTTGTGATCATAGGTATCCCGATAAAACTATTGGGGATCATCCCCGCAACAGCTTATAACATCATCCTTCCCATCTGGTTCAGTTTGATGATCCTGGGTGGGTTTTCTGTCGGTTGGAATTTCTATCAGGGCATCCCAAGATCAAAAGCTTTACAGGATGAAAAAACAACCAATCGCAAAGTTCTTAATATGGCATTTGCTGTCGGCCTTGCGACGGCTATTTTCCTAACTGTTCTGGGCAACCTGGGAACTGTGAAACTGATCATTTCCGGATATCAACAAATTGCAGCAGGCGGCGCAGCAATTACTGATGCATCCATATTCCAGAAGTTCGGCTGGGCTGTTCAGGGATTTATCGAGTTTCTTAGGGGAACACCGATGCCATTTTACCCTGGTGATTGGTATTGGTATCCCAGTCGTGTCATCCCTGGAGAACCAATCACAGAGTTCCCATATTTTTCATTTATTTATGGGGATCCTCATGCCCATTTGATCGCCTTCCCAATCACGGTTTTCGCAATAAGCTGGGCGCTCTCGGTTGTGCTTGGTAAAGGCAGGTGGGGGGAGAAGGATGGCCGACTCAAGGTCATAGGTTGTACTGCTGGATTCCTGTTAGGCGGCCTGGTGATCGGGGCACTGAAACCGACGAATACCTGGGATTTTTACACTTACATCATTCTTGCGTCAGCCACCCTGATCTATTCATTGATGAAGCATTATCAACCTCGAATGCAGATGAAATTCAAGGGGGGAGATTGGGTTGAAAAACTCCTAGTAGCTGCAGCTGCTGTTATCCTGCTGGTGTTGTTGGCTTTGTTGCTCTATGCGCCGTTTTCTTTCTGGTTTGGTCAGGGATATACACAGATTGAAATTTGGGAGGGCAGTCGAACACCATTAAATTCTTATCTGACACACTGGGGTCTGTTCCTGTTCATCATCGCCAGCTGGATGAGCTGGGAGACCTATCATTGGATGAAAACAACGCCGAAATCAGCCCTGCAGGATCTTGATAAATATAAAACCTGGATCTATGGCATTTCTGATCCTGTTCGTGATCCTGATGGTTAGTTTTCTTGCCCTGGGTGTGGTCGTGGCAATTGTTATTATGCCAATGGCGGTCTGGGCGCTTGTATTAATGTTCAGACCGGGCCGGTCTGATGGACGTCGTTTCCTCCTGTTTCTGATTGGGACAGCGCTTATCCTGACCCTGGTTGTGGAATTGATCTATTTGCCAGGGGATATTGGCCGTATGAACACGGTGTTTAAGATTTATTTACAAGCCTGGATCATGTTTGCCCTTTCAGCAGGGGTATGTTTTGGCTGGCTGGTTAAGTCAATCAGGTACTGGCATTTCCGTCTGGCAACCCTCTGGCTGGTTGTTCTGTTCTCCCTGCTGACAGCTGCCCTCCTTTTCACTGTTATGGGCACTCGGGATAAAATCAATGACCGAATGACGATGGATGCACCAAAGGGTTTGGATGGCATGACATATATGCAATACGCAACCTATCATGATATGGGTGAGGAGATGGTGCTGGAAGAAGATTACCACGCCATCCGGTGGATGCAGGATAACATCGAAGGTTCACCGGTTATTCTGGAAGGTCAGGCTTATGAATATCGTTGGGGCAATCGTTTTACGATCTATACCGGTTTACCCGGCGTTGTGGGTTGGAACTGGCACCAGCGCCAGCAGCGTGCTATCCTGAGAAATAATGTTGTCCAGGAAAGGGTTGATGATGTCAATCTTTTCTATACAACCGAAGATAAAACCGATGTGGTTAACTTCATTGATGAATATGATGTATCCTATATCGTCCTTGGGCAGCTTGAACGTGTCTTCTATCCAAGTCCCGGATTAGAAAAGTTTGATTTATTTGAGGGTCAGCTTTGGGATGAGGTATATCATGAAGGGGAGACGATCATTTATAAAGTGCTTGACTAAGATCCTGTAATATTCGATTTAGGTTTTATTTTGAGGAATGATTACTCATCTGTCGTTTGTTTTCAGGGTGGTATAAATCAGACCAGGGCATCTTGGGGGATAATTAGTCGATAAAGGATGTTTCTCTAAGGAGAAAACAATACGAAATAGCATGACAAGAGATGATAGCCATTATAATATTGGGTATATTTATCTAGTAAGGTTGATAAGGAAAGGCAAATAATTTCCTGAGGGAAAAGATCGTTACTATATAGAACATACAAGACTTACACACGTTTTTGGAATTAGATCATCTGGACATAGATTAAACGAATGAAACAAAAAAAACCTGCATTACCTATACTCTTGTTGATTGGTGCTTTTGTGCTTGCATTCGGTTTTCGCCTTGTGCGATTGGGCTATTCCCCTCTGGATGATCGTGAAGCAGATATTGCACTTCAAGCTCTGGCGGTAGCTGAAAACTCAGAAACTGAATTCGGGGACTTCATGTCCATCGTGGGTTTGACCGGTCTTGATTTTTATCTATTTTCCTCCACTAATTTCCTGGCCAGGTTCTGGTCAGCTTTCATTGGTGCTTTGATCGTATTCATTCCAGTTCTTTTCAGGGAAAAATTGGGCCACGTGCCTGCATTGATCAGTGCATATCTTCTTGCAATTACACCGGAAATGGTTGGGCTGTCACGGTTAGTCGGCACACCAATGACAGCAATGGTTTGCCTCTTACTGTCGCTCGGGTTTCTTGTGAACCGAAAGCCGATCTTTGTGGGGATCTTTTTCGCATTGGGTTTGATGAGTGGAACGGGCTTCTGGATGGGCTTGATCATTCTTGGGATCAGCTGGTTGATCACAAAAAGGCTCACACCAAAAAGTGATCTTCACTCCCTTTTCCATTTTTTTAGTGAGAAATCGTTCTGGTTGCATTTCGGTGCTGCTTTCGGTTTGACATTACTGATCATCAGTACCAGCTTTTTCCTTGAACCGGCAGGCCTTAGTGGGGTTATGTCTGGTCTGGTCACGTTTGTCCTGGGTTATGGTCATGAGTACCTTGATCCTTATTATCTACTCCCTTTATCATTACTTGCATACACCGTTCCAGCCCTGGTTTTTGGGGTTTGGAGCGGAATTCGAGGGTTGATCGCTCGTGATAAAATCGATACTTTTTTGTTCGTATGGTTTATCGTGAGCCTGGCCTTCATTCTTATATATCCTGGTAGCCAGCCTGAATACTTGCCATGGATGACCGTCTCCCTCTGGCTCCTTACAGCCAGATTTCTTTTTCGATCCATACGATTTCCTGAAAAGCCTCGACTGGTTGTGATTGCTACAGTTGTCGCTGTGATCGTATTAGCTGGTTTTATGCTTATAGCAGTACGAACGGTTGTCAGACTGGATTTGGAGCAGCAACATCAGACAAATGCATTGATCGCCCTGATTGGTGGTCTTGCGCTGGTTATCATTGTTTTCCTGCTGGTCTATTTTGGATGGGGAGGAGAGGTAGCCATTTCGGGATTGGTTATCTGGTTAGTGATCGTCAATGTTCTGGGCTTAATCTCGCTGACTGTGAACACAACAACATTAGGTTCGAAAGATGCTGAAAATCTCTGGTATCCAGATCAGCCTCAGCTTTCCACAGAATGGTTAATGCTTTCCATCGACCGCATCTCAGATTGGAACAAAGGCGGTGGCGAACCAGTGGATATCGAAGTGAGTGATTTTGAAGTGCCTGGACTGGAATGGGCGCTTCGAGGCTTCGTTGAGGTCAATTTTGTGCCGTATTTATCCCCGCAATCCCAATCCGGGATTGTCATTACTGATGATCGAAGCCACCCGGAGCTTGTCAACAGCTACAGAGGAGAGGATTTGATTTGGTCTCAAAAAAGCTTATGGAAAGAAATGACACCAATGCAGTATATTAATTGGTTGGTTACGAGGAACACACCGACCCAAAAAGAACAAATCATTTTATGGGTTCGAACCGATTTGATGGTTGATGATCAACTGTCACAATGAATGACGAGATTGGATAATGTAATTTATGATCAAACCCACAACAATCGCAATTGATGGCCCGGCAAGTTCAGGGAAATCAACCTTAGGCTGTTTATTGGCTGATGAACTTGGTTATCTTTATTTTGATACCGGGGTCATGTATCGGGCAGTCACATTAGCCGCTATCCAACGTGATGTCCCCATCGAAGATGAGGAACAAGTGGGAGAAATCGCTGAGCAGGTGCATATTGATGTGCGACCGCCAAGTGTTGATGATGGGCGGGTAAATGACGTTCTGTTGGATGGAGATGATGTTACCTGGGATATTCGTAAGGAGATCGTTAACGCATTTGTTTCGGATGTGTCGGTATATCGTGCTGTTAGAGAAGCGATGACCGATCAGCAGCGTAGAATCGCCAAGGAAAATAATGTTGTCATGGTTGGTAGAGATATTGGGACTGTTGTGATGCCTGAGGCAAATTTAAAGATCTATCTAGATGCGCCAGTCGAGGTCAGAGCAATGCGGAGATACCTTGAGATTTTGGAGAGGGGGGACGATGCTGATTTTGATGCGGTCTTGAGTTCATTGAAAAATCGGGATACGATCGATTTGGGCCGCGATATTGCGCCTTTGTCCATAGCTGAAGATGCGATTGTAATCCAGACTGAGAGCTTAGGTATTTGCCAGGTGCTGGAAAAGGCAAAGGAGCTGATCAACAATGTGTGATACTTTTGTCGCATTAGGAAATGCCACATCTGACGGCAGTGTGATTTTTGGCAAGAATTGCGATCGCGGACCTAACCGTAAATGATGATGTTCTTGATGGTTTTTGAGATATAACCCTCAACAGAAAATCGATTGTGTAATGCTATAATGTGATTATATGCAACTTAATAATTTGAGATGATAAATTTTCTAACACCTAACTTCGATGAGTATTTAATAAACCTCCCGGATGATCCGATAGCTATCATTGGTTGGTTAGTTTGGTTTTGTCTGCTCTTCTGGTTCGTTATCCGGTTCAGGGATCGAGGTGTAAAGCTTGACGACAAATGCTCGTATGGATGGCAGTATTAAGTATTCTGGTTCTCTTGTTTACGCCATTCCTGGGTGTTCCCATCTCATTAGAACATGATCTTTTCCTTGACGCCCGACCTATCCAGCATTGGATGTTTCTTGCTGCAGTTCCCTGGATGATGGCCGGTGGTCTACTTGGACTCCTGCCGTCTGTTGTGCTGGCCGGGATGTCTGGTCTCCTCTTAGCCTATTTGGATACCAATACGATTTTTACACCTTTGATATTGATGACAGCTTCCGCCAGTTTCAGCTGGGCTGTCAGACAAAGGATCCGAACTAAACCCTATCAATTGCTGCGTTTCCCTCTCTTCGCAGTGATTTTCAGTTCAGTCATCAGTTTTCCGAGTTTATTTATTGCCATAATGCTTGGAATAGATGGCGCTTTTCCTTTAAGGCTTGCTGCAGCATTTGCGCAAGTTCCCTTAGCAATGCTACCCTTAGTTGGAATGATGTTGATTGGCGGCCTCGTCTGTGTTGTGACGCGAGCTGCTTTCAACGATAAATGGGGATCAAAACAATCACTGAAATACCCACCTGGAAAATTCAGTCTCAAATTCCGGGTCATTGCTCTTACAATTTCAGTCCTTGCGATCATTTACATCTTAATGTTTTCCATCCTTTGGTTTAGCGAAGTGGATACAGCCCGACAAACATTGATCACAAACCTGATGGGATCTTCTTCTGCTGCAGCAGAAGGGCTTCCGATGATAATTTCCTCCGAGCAGGATTGGATCTCAACTGACATCTCTTCCAATCCATATTTCAAGCTCTTCAAGAACGATGTATCTGAAATTGAGCATCAAGGAGGTTCCTTTCAGATCGTGGATGAGAAGCACCTTTATGTGTATCATTCCGATCCGAAACTTGTCTTGACGGCGTATGCGGGTCCTGCTCCTTCCACACCGACATATTTTGAATATTTATCAGAAGACGGACCGTCGATGATGCAATATATTCATCCTGTCAACGAGCTTGATTGGGCTGTCATCGCCTCTGTTCCAGTTCAAATCCAATATGAAGTCGCATGGGAAAGTATAAAACACCTGGCAATGTTCGGACTCATTACAATCCTGGTTGTCATATTCATCGAATTGATTGCCTTCGAACCAGCATCAAAACAGATCAGACAGGTAAAGAATGGCATGGAAGCTGTGTCTGCTGGAAAATTCGACTATAAAATAAACCGCCATCCAAACCTGGGTGAAATGACACAGCTGACAAATGCGTATAATCAGATGGTCAGTTCCCTCCTCCATAAGTGGCAAAAACAATCAGATTTACTTTCGCTCAATGAACGGTTATCAGGCCAGAACAATTTCAACGCTGCCATGGAGATCATCATGAAAACAGCATTAGCTCATGGTGTTTCTTCGGTTCGAATCATATTGTCAGGAAAATCTGGTTCCATGGTGTCGGATTCAACTGCAAAGCGTTTTGGAATGGGTAAACAAAATAATCATTATGCTGGATTGGATGACCAGATTTTTGATCAGGTTCAATCTGAAGGCATATTGATCTTGTCGGATTTCAGGGAGCGAAATCCCCTGCGCTGGAACGAAGGATTGCCAGCACCTTCATCAATTATTGCCGTACCGATCAACCAGGGATCTACTTTGACGGGTGTTTTGTGGGTCACGTACCAGAACCTCAGGTTCCCTGATGATGAGGAAGTCGTGTTTTTCAAAAACCTGGCACAAAAGACATCGGTTTCCATCCTGAATCTATCAACATTGGATAGTGCGACAGGAATCCGAATTCAGTTGGAGAAATTCCTTGATTTATTGCCGGAGGCCATCGCCATTACGGATGGATCCGGGAATCTGGTTTTCAGCAATGATGCTGCAATGGATCTGTTCAATCTTGATGACAATGATCCACAAACGATACCTTTTTCTACATTGTTATTAGAAGCAGAGACGATCAAGACAAAACATTCCAGTCAAGGAAATTCCTCTGAAAAAGAAATCAAGACGGTTGATGGAAAATTCTTAAAAGTATCCGAAACCGAAATTGAAGAAAAAGGCCAGCTGGGAAAGGCGTATCTCATTTCAGATATCAGCAGCCAAAGAGCTCAGGACGCAAAAAGAAATGACTTTGTGACCACTGCCAGCCATGAACTGCGTTCACCATTAGCCCTTATTCATGGTTATGCAAAAATCCTGCAATTGACAGGAAACCTCAACGAACAGCAGGATGACTATATAAACAACATTATTGACGGCATCGAAGAAATGAAAGACCTGGTCAGAAAGCTATTGGATATTGGCCATCTTGATGAGGGAGATTTTTTAGACATTACTCACTTCTTTGCATCAGATCTAATAAATAAAGTTGTGGATAATTTAGATGCACAGGCAAAACAAAAGAATATCCAGGTTAGATATCAAAGGCCAGAATCGCCTGTGCCATTAGAAGCAGACCGCACTTACTTAACGCTGGCACTGAGAAACGTATTGGAAAATGCGATCAAATTCACAAAAATGGGTGGGGATGTATCAATCGGTATTCGAAAACAGGGTGGTGATGTGGTGTTCTCGGTTAAAGACAATGGTATTGGTATTGCGCCTCTGGATCAGAGGCCAATTTTTGAAAAATTTTATCGGGGACAAACACAGGTTGAACAGGAACAAAGCGGGAGTGGGTTAGGATTGGCGATTGTTAAATCGATCGCTGAACGCCATGGGGGAAAAGTGTCAGTTGATAGCCAGTTGGGCAGAGGCAGCACATTCTCTATCCAGGTTCCCCAACGTCCCAAGGCATCACCAAATACTATGGACTTCTGATCGAAGCTATGGTAGAATGCGCACCTTGAAAAACTTGACAAATGCACTAAAAAATTGCTATAATCTTAAATTGTTGTGTTATACAAAAACACCTGAGAAATGAAAATTTCTTAAGGTTTTTCTCGCGTTAAAGCAAAAAATATTCGCTCGATTTCCGAAAAATTGGAGGTTCCTGTGGAAACAAAGGGATTAAAAGCACTGCGGATCGGACTTGCATCACCAGAAGTCATTCGCAGTTGGTCTTACGGCGAGGTTCTAAAGCCAGAAACGATCAATTACCGGCGACTCCGCCCTGAAAAAGACGGTTTATTCTGTGAGGCCATATTTGGTCCCACTCGTGATTATCAATGTTATTGTGGGAAGTATAAAAATCCCCGATATAAAGGCATCATTTGTGACAAGTGCGGTGTTGAGGTAACCCGCTCTGCAGTTCGACGTGAAAGAATGGGACACATCCAATTAGCTGCTCCTGTAGCCCATATCTGGTATACACGGCGGATTCCATCATTCCTGGGATTAATGCTGAATATCTCTCGACGAAATTTAGACCGTGTTCTTTATTTTGCTCAGTATATTGTCACATACGTGGATGAGGATGCACGCCAAAAAGCTCTCAAGAGACTGGAAGATGAAATCAGTTTATCTGATCGGGAATTTGGCGAAAAGAACAATGCCCAAATTGAAGAAGTTAAGATTAAACCGTGACACAGCACTCAAAGAACTTGAGGACCAGCGTGAATCTGAACAGGGAAGCTTTGATGAGCAGGTAGGAAAACGGATCGAACCTGTCATTAAAGAAGGCCAGCGGCTTGAGAGTGAGATTCAAACACGGATGGGTAAGAAAATCCGCAAGGCGATCATTTTCAAGGCTCTTGATAAAGAAGCGACCATCGTTGAAGTTGGAACAGTAGTCGCTGGGTCACACCTTGGTGAAGTACAGACGATTGTTAAAGAGATGATTGAAGATCTTGAGGCTGATTTACGGATACAACATGAACAGGCCCAGGAAAAATTCAATCTTCAGAAAGAGTCCATCAAAGCAGAAGCTGATCTCAAAATGGAAGAACTCCGTGTTGAACTGGAAGATCAGGCTGAAGAGACCCAAACGGAATCGACTCGACTTCGTGATGAGCTTTATGATCTGGAGCCTTTCACTTTTCTGAGTGAAGCGCGTTATCGAGAGCTGAAATCAAGCTGGGGGCAGGTCTTCAGAGCTGACATGGGCGCTGAAGCCTTCTACGATATCCTGAAACGGATTGATCTGGACGCTATGGCGGAAGATCTCTGGGATGAGATCCGAACGACACGCAGCAAACAGAAGCGGATAAAAGCGACGCGCCGTTTAACGGTGATTGAAGCATTCCGACGGTCGAGGAATAAACCTGAGTGGATCATCATGACCGTTTTACCGGTTATCCCTCCTGATTTGCGCCCAATGGTTCAGCTTGATGGTGGTCGTTTTGCCACATCAGACCTGAATGATCTTTATCGCCGGGTGATCAATCGAAATAACCGGCTAAAGAGATTGCTTGAGCTGGGTGCGCCTGATGTCATCGTGCGCAATGAGAAACGAATGCTGCAGGAATCTGTGGACTCCCTTATTGACAATTCACAAAGAGGAAAAGCCTTATCACGTCGAGGACGCCGTGAGCTTCGTTCACTAAGTGATATGCTAAAAGGGAAGAAGGGACGTTTCCGCAGGAATCTGTTAGGAAAACGTGTAGATTATTCCGGACGTTCAGTGATCGTGGTTGGTCCAAACTTAAAATTGCACCAATGCGGTTTACCGAAATCAATGGCACTTGAGCTATACCGTCCATTTGTGATCTCCAAGCTGGTATCTCAGGGCTATGCCGCTAATATTAAGGGTGCACGTCGTTTCATTGAGCGTAACCGCCCAGAAGTTTGGGAAACCCTGGAAGACGTGATCACGGACCGGCCTGTCTTGTTGAACCGTGCGCCAACTCTTCACCGCCTGGGTATTCAGGCGTTTGAACCGATATTGATCGAAGGCAGCGCTATTCAGCTCCATCCCCTTGTCACAACCGCCTTCAATGCAGACTTTGATGGTGACCAGATGGCTGTTCACGTGCCTCTTTCCCAAAAGGCTGTTACAGAAGCCCGTGAATTAATGCTGGCTACAAAGAACTTACTAAAACCAGCAAACGGCGAACCGATCATCAGTCCATCAAAAGACATGGTTCTGGGTGTTTATTACCTGACTATGAAGGTTGATCAGGAGCACCGTGGTGATGGCCGCATTTTCTCAGAAATAAATGAGGTTGTGATGGCCTATGAGCTGGGAATGGTCGATTTACATGCTCAAATCAAAATCCAGGCGGAAACATATTTTGATGAAAACAACCAGCGTATTGCCGAACCTGAGACACGTGTTATTGACACAACAGTCGGGCGCGCGATCTTCAACAGTGCGCTAACCGAAAAAACGAGATTCTTCAATGCTGTCCTGGATAAGGGTGGGATCAAAGATTTAATTGCCGATGTTTACGAAGTTAGTGGTCAGGAAGAGACCTGCAAGATCGCTGATCGTGTGAAAGAGATTGGTTTCAAGTTTGCCACACGTTCTGGGTCAACCATTGCAGTTGGGGATATCACTGTCCCTCCAATGAAGCAGGAGATCATTCAGGAAGCGCTTGAATCAGTTGATGTAATCAACCGGGATTTTCGACGAGGTCTCCTGACAGAACAAGAACGGGACGAAAAAGTGATTGAGGTTTGGCAGAAAACTACCAACCTGGTCCAAAAAGCTGTTGAAGAGACGCTGGACCCGACGGGCGATCTGGCAAATATGGCCATTTGTGGTGCAAGCAAAGGTGGGTTCAATTCCATCGCCCAGCTAGCAGGTATGCGAGGGCTTATGGCTGACCCTGCTGGACGTATCATTCCCATGCCGATCCGCTCAAACTTCCGTGAAGGCTTGACGGCTCTTGAATATTTTATTTCAACCCATGGTGCTCGTAAAGGTTTGGCTGATACTGCTCTGCGGACAGCGGATGCAGGCTATCTGACCCGGCGGCTTGTTGATGTCGCCCAGGATATTATCGTCAATGAAGAAGAGTGCGGGACGACGAATGGTGTCTGTATCCGTGCGGATGAAGATATTGCAGGTCAGAGTTTTTCTGAAAGGATCTATGGGCGTATCCTGGCAGAACGCGTTGTTGATCCAAAGACCGGTGAGATCATCTTTGAAAACAATGATGTATTGACCCACGAAAATGTAAAAAAGGTCGTCAGCCTTGAGGTGCAGGAAGTAAAGGTCCGTTCACCACTGACTTGCGAAATGGTCCATGGTATTTGTGCTAAGTGCTACGGTATTGATCTTGGACGTGGGGATATGGTCAAATTGGGATCAACGGTAGGCATCATTGCTGCCCAATCGATTGGCGAACCCGGTACACAGCTCACGCTGCGAACTTTCCATACGGGTGGTGTTGCTGCAGGAGGTGACATCACAACAGGTCTACCCCGTGTTGAAGAGCTTTTCGAAGCACGGAAGACCCCTAAAGGGGAGGCCATTATCGCCACGATTTCCGGTACTGCCCATGTGGTCCATTCTGAGAAGTATGCAGACCAACGGGTTGTTCGTATTGAGGCAAGCGAAATGGTTTCTGATGCGTATGACATCCCTGAGGATTGGAAGATTGAGGTCAAAGAAGAGGACGAGGTTGAAAGCGGCATTACTGTGGCAAGCCAGGATGAAGCTGTTATCATCGCACAGCATGCTGGTCGAGTCCGTCTGGATGATCATAAAGTGATCGTTTCCTATGAAGTGAAGGACTCTGGAGAGTATGACATCCCATCAACATCACGTCTGATTGTCCACGAGGGTGACAAGATTGAAGCTGGTCAGCCTTTGACAGAAGGTTCTTTAAATCCTCACACGATCCTGCGAATTAAGGGTAAGGATGCATGCCAGCATTATCTGATGAAAGAAATCCAGAAGGTCTATCGCACCCAGGGACAGAATATTAATGATAAACACTTCGAAGTGATCATTCATAAGATGTTAGGGAAAGTCCAGGTCATTCGACCTGGTGATTCGAATTACCTTCCCCAGGAATTGGTTAACCGTCTTAAAATTCGACATATCAATGAAGAGCTTGTAGCAGAAGGCAAGAGGCCTGCCCGTTACATTGAAGTACTGCTTGGTGTTACAAAAGCAGCCCTGGAAACTGATTCATTCCTGTCAGCTTCATCATTCCAGCACACGATCAAGGTGCTGTCGGCAGCAGCTGTAGCCTCGGATTCAGATCCATTATTTGGACTAAAAGAGAACATCATGATCGGCAAGCTTATCCCGGCAGGGACAGGTTTCGAACCCGGGCAATTTGCGGATGAGACACCGGGCGAAGAACCTTCTGAAGAAATGCTGGAAGGCCGTGTGCTTGATCTCTTCGAGGATGAATTTGATGAGCTGGCATTAATGGATGATGAAATCGATGATCTTGATGAACTCGACGAAGACCTGCTTGATCTGGACGATGAAGAATTAGAAGATGATGATGAGGACGTCGATGAAGACGAGGACGAGGATGAGGATGTCGAGGAAGATGAGGAAATCGAAGAAGATCTCGATGAGGAAGATATCGCGTAAATCGACGACAAAAAAACAAAGCAATTCAAAATCCCAAGGAACTCCTTGGGATTTTTTATGATACAATGAAACAAATGTTCTTGAACGAACTTTCTTGACGCCTGTCACAATACATCATAATATTGGACAGGAGGAGACCTTATGGATTTAGGAACGATAAAACCAATCAATATCAATGAAGAGATGCAGCAATCGTATCTTGATTATGCAATGAGCGTGATCGTATCGCGGGCTTTGCCTGATGCCAGAGATGGGCTGAAACCTGTACAGCGTCGGATTTTATATGCGATGTATGATATGGGAATGCGCCCTAACAGTCCATTCAAGAAATCCGCCAGGATTGTCGGTGAGGTGTTGGGGAAATACCATCCTCATGGGGATATGGCTGTGTACGAAGCGATGGCTCGCATGGCGCAGGACTTTTCTCAGCGGTATATGCTTGTGGAAGGGCAGGGCAATTTCGGCAGTGTCGATGGTGACCCGCCAGCAGCCATGCGATACACAGAAGCCAGGCTGACAGAGATGTCAATGGACCTGATCCAGCAGCTTGGCATGGATACGGTTGATTTCTTGGAAAATTTTGATGGATCGCTTGAAGAGCCAGTAGTGCTGCCTTCTGCAGTACCAAACCTATTGATCAATGGAGCATCAGGCATCGCAGTTGCCATGGCGACGAATATTCCTCCTCACAACCTGGGTGAGGTAGTGGATGCCCTCGTGATGATGCTAGAAAACTGGACAAAGATCGATGATATCAGCGTTGAAGATCTAATGAAATTCATCAAAGGGCCAGATTTTCCCACAGCAGGATTGATCATCACGGATGATAAGACAGAGACATTATCTCAATCCTATGGCAGTGGAAAGGGGCGGATCCGCATCCGAGCCCGTGCACGGTTGGAGGAAATGAGCCGGGGACGCAAACGCATCATCGTTACCGAACTGCCGTATTTGACCAACAAGGCTTCATTGATTGAAAAGATCGCTGAGCTTGTTCGTGATGGTAAATTGGATGGTGTAAGTGATCTACGTGATGAATCTGATCGACACGGCATGCGGATTGTGATCGAGCTGACAAAAAATGCTGATCCTGATGAGGTCCTCAAGAAACTTTATAAGCGCACCAGCATGCAGGCAACCTTCGGTATTAATTTGCTGGCTTTGGTCAAAGGGCAGCCTCATAAGCTGAGTTTGAAGCAGGTTCTGAAGGTCTTTTTAGATCATCGACTCGAGGTGATCAAGCGCCGAAGCCAATATGAATTGAAGAAATCAGAAGAGCGTCAACATATTTTACGGGCATATTTAGTCGCCCTTGGGAATCTGGATGCGGTAATAGAGACAATTCGTCGATCACAACGTGTTGAGACTGCTCGCAACAACCTGATGCGCAAATTCAATATGGATCAGGCTCAGGCGCAGGCGATACTGGATATGCCCCTCAGGCGGTTAGCCGGGTTGGAAAGAAAGAAGATTGAGGATGAATATAAAGCTATTTCCAAACGGATCAAGGATCTAAAAACATTGCTTAAGTCTTCGAAAAAAATGAGGACACTTGTGATTGAAGAACTTAAATCTGTCAGAGAACGGTATGCAGATCCAAGACGAACCCAGATCATACAGTTGGAGGAGGGTGAAACGGCAGTGGATTTGGTCACGACAGCAGATGTGATGCCGGAAAATGAAGTTTGGGTGGCAGTCTCAGAGAAGAACCATATCGCCCGTACCGATAATGATAAAAGTTTCCGTCAATGGGGGATTGGTGCACCAAAGCTGATGCTGCGAACGACGACCCATCAAACGATTTATCTTGTAGCAGAGAATGGAGAAGCTGCTGCGCTTTCAGTCCATGCGCTTCCCATCGCTGATGATCCAGAGAAGGGACCATTAGTCTCCGCGATCGCTCCGATATCTTCATCTTATAAAATAAAAATGATCTTTTCTGTACCAATGGATATCCAGGAGGATAGCGGCTATATCACAAGTGTCAGCCGGCTGGGAATGGTCAAAAGATCCCTGCTGAGTGACCTGCCTGGACCATCAGCAAATTCATTCCAGGTGACGAAAATCAATAAAGGTGATGAGCTATGCACCCTGCTTTTCTCGAAAGGTGATGAAGATATTTTAATAGCAACCAGGAATGGTATGGGCATTCGATTCAGTGAAGAAGATGCTCGATCGATGGGTTTGGTGGCGGCTGGGGTTAATGGGATAAAACTGCGTGATGATGACGTGGTGATTGGGGCAGGGGTTGTTTCTCGGAGGGGTGAAATCTTATTGATCACCAATCGGGGAAATGGGAAACGGATCAAGCCAGAATTATTCCCAACACAGGGTCGTTATGGTTATGGTGTGATCACCTGGAAGCTGCCTGTCGGAGAAAAGGTAATTGGGATAATGACCGGGTTGGTGACCCGCAATGGTGTGCTCCACTTCAAGAAAGCTGCCAGCAGATTAGTCCGCATCACAGACGCGAAAAGTGCCAACAGAATGCAAAAAGGGATCAAAGGTTATTGATGTCAAGACAAAGGATGAAATCCTTGAAATGACCATCCCCCTGGACATGGTGTCATTGTTTTAGCTTTTGTTCTCAGGCTTATGAATCCACCTGTTTGACAAATGTATAGTGGTAGCTGATCTTGTTATCCGCCATCCCAACTGTGTTGAAACCTCTATACAGCTTATCCGCCTTGCTTGCTCCTGTCCATTGGAAATTTTGCACAGCGTCATCTTTGGTCTGGCTCATTAACGTGAGTTTGTTGCCAGAGAATTCATTGATCAATAAAGTGGCCCATTTCTTGATCGATTTTTTCCCCTGGACGGCTTCTTTTGCCCTGATATGAACAGCCTGGTTAGAATATAAGTTCATCACAGCATTGACATCTTTGTTGTTGATAGCATCGATGAATTTTTCTGGACAGGGTGGTGACAGGTGCGGGGGCATCATATTTGTAATCCCGGACAAGGTCCCAGAACTGTGTCATATATCTCCGGCATCCTTCCCAGTACCAGAAGTTCACCGCAGAAAGGTTCAGCTTTTTAGCGACCTTCATGAATTCAATGATTTCGTCCTTGGTGGGGATCCAACCGCTTTCCTTGAAGGTTGGACCGGTGGGGATGATAGGCCGCCATGGGTGGATGTTCTTGAATTCATTCACGCAGCGCTGAAGCTGCTCACCAGCATTATTATGGGAGGATACCCAGTAAACCTGGGGCATGTTGTAGTCGCAGCGTTCGAGGAAATTTGTCCAGGGCAGGTTGCGATGGTAAGTGGGATAACGATACGAACTCAGGGCAATGGGCATGCTGCCCAGGTTATTTCGTAAAATGCTCATATACCTGCTGGCAGCAGGAGCTTTCTTGGTTGAGGAGTACTGCCCCTCAGCATTGACAACGAAACCGTTCACGCCTAATTCCAAAGCTCGGGAAACAGCGATATCAGCTTCCTGGTCTGGATAATCTCCATAAACATACTGCCAGCCCCAGACCTGGATACCCTTTGCTTTCAGTTTGTTGATCACTGGTCTGGCGTAATCGTAACCATTATCAAGGTCTATATTGTATGGAAACGTGCCATCTGCAATCTTTACCAGAACATGCGACAGGTTGGCTTCTTTCGCCAGTGCAGCGATGCGATCCGGGTCGCCATTTTCACAATGTTTGACCTGCCAGATATAATAACCTTTCCCTGTTAGTGTCATACTTCACATCCTTATTGATCTAACTTTGATCACCTGTCAGTCCCAAATCATCTGCAATTTCGTTCATAGCCTCAATGACATTGGCCGTATGTTCCCAGAGGTCAACCTTAAATTCAACGGCACCCTGTTCGATCTCCGCCCGGTTTGCCCCGGCTGCAAAGGATTTATCTTTCCATTTCTTCTTGACCGATTTTGGCTTCAGGTCGTAGAGCGCTCGTGATGGGCGTACGAGTGCAACGGCAGTAATCAAACCGGTAATTTCATCACATGCAAAGAGTGCCCGTTCCATCAATGTTTCCCTTGGGATACCTGTGTGGTTAGCATGGCTTTGAACCGCTCGAATGATATCCTCCGGTACGTCGTGTTCACGCAAAATTGGTTCTCCTGCAAGTGGATGTTCTTCCATTGAGGGGTGGATTTCCCAATCAAAATCATGGAGTAAACCTGTGATGCCCCATTTTTCTTCATCCTCACCCAATTTTCTTGCATAAAATCGCATGGCGGCTTCCACAGCAAGCATATGCTTTACCAGGTTTGGATTCTTAACGTATTGGTTAACGATTGCCAGAGCTTCATTTCTATTCATTCTATGCCTTTCTGTTGCAATATTGGTGCCAAGCTTTTGAGTTAAACTATTGATTTGGAATTAATTAATCTTCAACGAAGATCGATATCGGGTCCCCCAGAATTGGTTGTGGATGGGTGATGTACAGGTCCCAAAAGGCGTTAACAGAAGCCAGGATCTCCCTGAACCACCAGAAATTATAAAACCGTCGTCGGTAATTTGAGTCATCCGCCAGCACACCATTTGCATCAATCTCGAAGGCGTTGCAGATATACAGTGCCCGCGGCAGGTGAAAGGCTTGTGTGACAACGATCAGTTGATCCAATCCAAAAATGGCACTGGCCCGATAGCAGCTATCATAGGTGCGCTGACCTGCGAAATCAAGGACGATATCCTCTTCTGGAATACCTAATGATAGAGCGAATTCTTTCATCGCGCCTGGTTCATCATAAAATTCAGAAACATTGTCCCCACTCATCAGCAGCTTTTCAACTTTGCCGTCAAAATATAATTCTGCCGCTGCCCGGACGCGGTCCTGCAGGACAATACCTGGTGTGCCGTCACGATTGAGACCGGCACCTAGAACAAGCGCTGCTGGTGCTTTCGGTGCTAAATCGGGTAGAAAGGTGTGAGGTCTGGCAAAGATAAGCATGCCGATCCTGAGCCCACCTGTGATTAGAAACGCACCAATTGCTGAGTAAATCAGGATATGAGAGAGGATGCGTAAGATCGTTCGGATTTTCTTCATAAAAAGTCTAAGGTTGGGTGACAGTTTGAAGATCCAGGTCTAACGGTGTTAGCACTTCCCGCAACGGATTATAAAATCCATCATTGACCACTTTCAATGCTTCAACATCAAAGTTCAACGCCGTGCTGAGCAGCGTCAATCCTTCCGGGTCTTGTGGCAGGTCCAGGAAGGCTTCCTGAAGTCGATAGCGGAGGTCTAGAGTTAGCTCAGCAGAAGCTGAGAGGTTGGTGTTTGGGATGACCCCTTCCGACTGCCAGATGACGATCACATCTGTCTGTGCAGCAGGGAGATTTTGGATGATATCGCTTGCGTTGCGTGGGTCACCGATCAACGAATAGCTGACGCCAAAATCGCAAACGCCCTGGACGTATAGTACCCGGATCATGGAAGTATATCTGTAAGTAAAGACTGGTTCGAGTATGGGCGTACTGGCATTAGCCAGGTAGCCTGTTGGCACAAGGTAGCCCGGGATCGAGTTGGGACTGATAAAGCAGGGTCGGGTTCCTGAGAACTGCTGCAGAGCTGAAATCGAATCTCCTATACTATGTCCATTCTCAGTGTCGTAATAGGATGTAAAACCTTGCTCAATGTTTGTCATGAACTGGACGCCGTAAGCATAAACACCAAGGTGATTGGTCATCAACACAACCTGTGCCGCACCCTGCTCGTTCAAATAAAGATATTCCAGCGGTCCCAGCCAAAACAGGTCCACGCTTCCTTTGATGGCAGAAGATGATAAGCTTTGAAAATCTGGATAGATGGCGGAATTCAAAGCTTATCCCACTCTTTTCATTCATCAAAAACACCAGGTCCTCTACCGCTTCCAGGGCATCGGTTTGATCCTGTGCTAAGACGAACCCTATTGTGATCGGATTTCCGGGTTCTCCAGCAGGAGGTAAGGTTGGTGTCGCTGTTGGCTGTTTTGTTGGTGTCATGGTTGGATTAGAAGGTGTTTCAGTCGCTTCCTGTGGTGTGGATGTGGGTGTGCTAGTGGGTGTGAGTTGTTTCGAGCTGCAGGATGCTGCCAATCCAGCCGTCAGCAGGCTGATGATGAATAAACGAAGGGTGATTTCGGTCAGCTTTGGTTTTTTACATCTCATTTGTCAGATCCGTTTTGTCCAGGATGAGTGGTCATATTTTTCCTTTATCAGTTCTTGCGCACGAGCGCACTCTTTTGTGGTGATAGCGGTTTCATCAAGAGACAAATTCAACGTTTCTTTAAATCCCTGTTGAAAAGCTTCACTGGCTTGCCCCCAGGTGATGCCCTCACCAAGTTCAATCTTGACTGTGGTGGCATGAGATAGCAGTCTATTTTTCGCACGTTCTTGAGCCATTTGATCTGGAAAGCGAAGCGCTGTGATGATCCGGGTTAGATCGCCGAATAAGGGAAGGGCACCATGCTGCAACACGCCTTCCTTCCGACGTGCCTGTGCTGATCCGATCAGCTTTTTACCATTCACCGTGATCTCATAATTGGACGGGACTTCAAAGCAAACCGGATTGGGTTTGTCTTTATGTTTGGTGGCTTCTTTCTCTTTTGCCTGTGGGGATAATCCCAAGAGTGTAAGGGATTTCATACAGGGCACGTGACAACCGTAAATAGCTTTCAAGTACACCACCTTTGACCCTTGGTTCGCGTTCAGGTGCAATGACCGAATAGGTCAGCTCATCAATATGCAGGATGGCTCGACCTCCTGTTGGACGTCTGACGACATCCCAGCCATGTGAAGCAAGGGCTTCAGTATTGACCTCCTCAAAGGACTGAGCATATCCCAGGGATAAGCATCCGGGCTGCCAGGCATAAAGACGTAAAGTTGGTGGGGAATCACCTGCATAGACCGAATTCAAGAATTGCCTCATCCACTGCCATATTCCAGGCGCCCTGGGCTGGTTCATGTTGGATCAGCCGCCATGTGGTTTTTTCAAAGTCCATTTTGTTTGCTTTCAGGCTTTCCATACAAACCTATTTTATACCACTTCAAATGAATGGTGGGAATGATTGATTTTTGCAACTTTTTCTGGAATAATCCGTATAGTTATTGAAAGGAGTAATTAAAATGGAAAACAGAAAATTATATCGAAACCTAGATGAAGCAATGATTGGTGGTGTGTGTGCTGGATTAGGAGAGTATCTAAACTTCGATACAACCATCATTCGACTGGTATTTGCCTTTCTGACTTTGGCTGGATTGGCTGGCGTTTGGATCTACCTTGTGATGTGGTTGATCGTTCCACCGAAGACTGATAGTGTTTCCCCTGTGGTTGAAGTTGAACCTTCTGAAGAGGAGTGAGATTAACCTTTATTAGGTAATGCTTAGAAAGGCACCATTTACGAATGGTGCGGACTGAGCTTCGCTCTACCGAGTTGAGCGCTCCGAAAGAGGACAAGATGAATATCGGCAGGATCGTAATTCCGGTCCTGCCGATTCTGTTCTTGATGCTTTCCTCATATCTGCTTCAGTCCTGGTGGATGTTAGGGGCATCTGTCTTGTTTGGGATTGGGCATTTCTGGGTTTCAGCGATTTCATTATGAATGGGGCTGTCCCAAGAGACAATCATTCCTGCTATGATGTCATTTAAGGCTTCTCCTGGGAGAAGCTGTCAGCCACAAGCTGACTGATGAGGGGTCAGTGACTGATATTTCAGCCTGTGATGTATGCCTCATTCAATGTTAAAATCTGTTTATTGACATTTTTTTGGTTTTTGTTTGGGTTTTATGTATCATCTGATTTAACCCCCTCATCCGTCACACTTTCCGTGTGCCACCTTCCCCCAAGGGAAGGCACACCATCTGAATAGACGACAACCCCAACCTTTTGGGTCAATCCCACATCTATGGAATAGGTGTCATATCTCGATGTAGTATAATCCCTCTGGAGGAAAAATGCCCAAAGACCCTACCAGAGATAGAGTAAATCCAGATAAGATAGACACCACATTAAAGCGCCGCCCAAGCTGGCTGAAAGTACGTGCGCCCAGCGGTGAACGCTATGCTGATTTGCAGCATCTCATGCGTAGTAAAGCACTCCATACGGTATGTGAAGAAGCAGGCTGCCCAAATATGGGTGAATGTTGGGGAAGTGGCACAGCGACATTCCTAATGCTTGGCGATGTTTGCACCCGCACTTGCAGATTTTGCGATGTTAAAGCACGGTCATCCGGGATTTTTGGACTGGGATGAACCGGAACGGGTGGCACAAGCAGTCAAGAATATGAAGCTCAGACACGCTGTGATCACGAGTGTGAACCGTGATGAGAGACATGATGGCGGTGCCCCGATTTTTGCGATGGTTATCCGGCGCATCCGCCAATTACAGCCTGGATGCTCTGTAGAGGTCCTAATCCCGGATTTCAAAGGCAGTATTGAAGCATTGCGCATCGTTATGGCTGCCCATCCAGAGATTTTGAACCATAATGTTGAGACGGTTCCGCGATTGTTCAAAGAGGTCCAGCCACAGGATCGGTATGAATGGTCTGAAGCGATCCTGACACATGCCCGAAAACTGGATCCGGACGTCCTCACAAAATCCGGGATCATGGTTGGATTGGGCGAAACTTTTGAGGAAGTCAAAGACACCATGCGGGATCTGGCTGGTTGGGGAGTCGATATCCTGACCATTGGACAGTACCTGCAGCCGAGTTCGAAAACACCTGGCTATCCAGCGGTATTATGAGCCTGATGAGTTTGCCGCATTGGAAGAATTTGGTCTGGCATTAGGGTTTAAATGGGTGGAGAGTGCCCCCCTGGTGCGATCCTCCTATCACGCAGGCGAACAGGTTCGTGCGCTTTCACCTGCACATCAAGAATAAATCCATCATTAATTTGGTCAATCAAGTAGAGGCTGTCCAAAAAAGTATTGCGATTGTCCCCTGAAGTGTTTTCAAGATCCCGGGATTTCTAAAAATCCCGGGGATTTATCAATTAACGACTGGCACACCGAAGGTGTGACGGCCTGCCCTGAGGAGGTACGACGTGAGGGATGAGGGTAGTTCACCAGGGGAAGTATGTTAAAATTAACCATGAATTGAAAGGAGAGTGTCCGGTGGATATCAAGAATATCAAGATTGAGAAACCTGAATCAGTGAATTTTGTCCTTGGTCAAAGCCATTTCATTAAAACGGTTGAGGATATTCATGAAATCCTCGTAGGCAGTGTTCCCGGGATCAAATTTGGCCTTGCATTCTGCGAAGCTTCGGGGAAATGCCTTGTTCGCTGGAGTGGGACAGATGAAGCCATGATTGAACTGGCGAAGAAGAATGCGTACGAGATTGCAGCAGGGCATTCCTTCATTATTTTCCTGGGAGAGGGCTTCTTCCCTATAAATGTTCTCAACCAGATCAAAGCAGTACCTGAGGTTTGCAGGATTTTCTGTGCAACAGCCAACCCCACGAATGTCGTTGTGATGGATGTGGGGGATGGTCGTGCGATCCTGGGTGTGGCGGATGGCAACCGGCCAAAGAGTATAGAAGATGAGGACGACGTTGCATGCCGAAAGGATTTCTTGCGCAAAATTGGATATAAATCATAGAGGATAATTTCCTTCATCCGTGATAGATGAGAGCACGTATCCTTCAAACTTATTATCTGCGATCATACAGCCAGACGAATTATGGTGTTTTATTGAGAACTTTTGAAATTGATTTTCAACCTGTTGGGAAACGATTGAAAATTGCTGAGGATATCCATTTACTCGCAGCAGCCCAATCAGCTGGTGTGGCATTATCGGCTGTCTGCGGTGGTGTGGGGACTTGCGCGGATTGTAAAATTCGCATCATACAAGGAGAAGTGTCGGAGGTCCAGTCTGTAGAGGACCAAACTTTCAGCCAGACGGAGTTATCTGAAGGCTGGCGTTTAGCCTGCCAGGTTTTCCCAAAGAGTGATTTGGTCATCGATATACCGTCTGAGTCCTTGAGTGCAGCACAACGCCTGCAGATTGAGGGCATCTTACGTGATGTGCTTTTAGCCCCTGCAGTTTCTGTCATGGATATCACCATTGATCCACCAGGTCAGGATGACCTGCGTGCAGATTGGGAGAGGCTTAGAGATTCAATTGAAGGTGACATCATTCCAGAACAGGACATCCCGCTGCCCGTTCTTTCTCAATTTTCATCGAAGATGAGGGAATGGGGCTGGACGGGCAGGATGATCCTTGGAGAGGATCGGCAGCCGGTTGGGTTTATCAGAACAAACCAAAACCATTTTGGGCTGGCTGTTGATATTGGCACAACGAAAGTGGCTGCGTTTCTGGTTGACCTGACAAATGGAAATGCAGCAGCAAGAAAAGGGATCATGAATCCTCAAATTGCATACGGTGAGGATGTGGTCAGCCGGATTGCGTATGCTGCGCAGGGACCCTCCCATTATGCAACACTGCAGCAGAGCCTGGCAGAAGGCTTGAATAGACTCAGTGCTGAGCTTTGCGATGTGGTTGGTGTACATAGGGATCAAATCATGGATTTTGTGGTTGTGGGGAACACAGCCATGCATCACCTGTTTGCTGGATTACCTGTTCATCAACTTGGACAGGCACCTTATGTCCCGGCGGTTCAGGGGGCGATCCGATTCCCTGCACGGGATATCGGATTAATAGGGGCACCTGGGGCGAAGGTGTACATGCCGCCCAATGTTGCGGGATACGTTGGCGCAGATCATGTTTCGATGTTGTTGGCTGCTCACCTGCTGTCTAAACTGGGAAATACGTTAGCACTGGATATTGGGACAAATACTGAGATCAGTCTATCAAAGAATGGCCGCTTGACATGCTGTTCATGTGCCTCAGGACCAGCTTTTGAAGGTGCGCATATCCACGCAGGGATGCGTGCTGTGCCAGGAGCGATCGAGCGCGCCAACTTTTCTGAGGGAAAGTGGCAGATAAGCACTATTGATAATCAACCACCTGTAGGTATTTGCGGTTCAGGCATTCTGGATGTGGTTGCTGAATTATTGAAGAGCGGCCAGATCAATGAAACAGGGCGATTTACAGAGAAACTCATCGGAAAGGTTGGTGAAGGAAACGATGACGCTTTTGTGCTGGTACCGGGTGAAAAATCTGGGACAGGTGAGGATATCCTGGTAAAGCGTGGGGACGTGCGTGAAATCCAGCTTGCTAAAGCTGCTATCAGGGCTGGAATAGAGGCTCTATTGCGTGCAACCGGGACATCAATCGAGGAGATTGATCAGTTCATCGTGGCAGGTGCCTTTGGCACTTATTTGGACATTGACAGTGCCGTTCGAATTGGGATGTTCCCGAAATTACCGCGAGATAGATACCTGCAAATTGGTAACGCTGCTGGAGCTGGCGCGCAGCAAATGCTGATCTCTCAACCCAACCGGCTTGAAGCAGAAAAGATCATCGAGCATATGACATACATTGAGCTGACTACCGATCCAGGATTTACCGAATCCTATGTCGAAGCGATGTTGTTTGAATAGAATGAAAGGAAATTATGGAAACACTTGATGCGATTCTTACACGACGGAGTGTGAGAAATTTTAAACATGATCCAATACCTCAGGAAATGATGGAGAAACTGTTGCGGGCTGCGATGCAGGCTCCTTCAGCAGGCAATGAACAGCCCTGGCATTTTGTTGTGATTGATGACCCGGAACGCCTGCACGCAATCCTTGAATTTCATCCATACTCAAAGATGCTGCTTGATGCGCCGCTGGCCATCCAGGTTTGCAGTGATCGGAAGCTGGAGAAAAAGAGAGCAAGCTGGATCCAGGATTGCGCTGCTGCAACGCAGAATATCTTGCTGGCTGCTCATGCATTAGGATTAGGTGCGGTCTGGTTGGGGATCTTCCCGAAAGCAGAACGTGTGGCAGGGATGCAGAAGCTGCTTAATCTACCGAAAGACATTCGCCCTTTTGGTCTGGTCGCGATAGGACATCCAGTAACCCAACCGGAGCCCGTTGACCGATATAAAGAAAACAGAGTCCATCACAACCAGTGGTAGCAAAGGGGAATAACAAAACCCCTCCTTAGTTTTCCCCTATTCAGGGGATAATTGGGATTGAATGATTGGGATCATTGCGAACAAGGCCAATGCCCGGTGGCTGATCCTGTTCTTAACATCGGATGGGAGTTCAGCCATGGTGGCTGAGTACTCCGGGACATAAAAAATGGGATCATAGCCAAATCCACCAGTTCCCCGTTCTTGGCGGATGATGATTCCGAAGCAGTGTCCAGTTCTTTCAACTGTGGATCCCGATGGGAGGGCTAATACTGCGGTGCAGTGAAAGTGGGCTTTCCAGGGCTGCTGTTTTTCCATCAATTGCATGAGCAGGTGGGATCGGCGGTCCGCATCTGAGGCATTGGGTTTGGGTGAGAACCGGGCGGAAAAGATGCCGGGTGCGCCGTCAAGCGCTGCCACTTCAAGCCCCGAATCGTCTGCAAGTGTAGGTATGCCGGAAGCTTTGAGAAAGGCTTGAGCTTTCAGCTGAGCATTTTTCGCATAGGTATCGCCTGTTTCATCAACCTTCAAATCCAACCCCAGGTCTTTTGGTGTAAGCAGGATGTCGGAAAATTGTGACAGGATGGCTTTGATCTCCTTGATCTTGCCTGGATTATTTGAAGCGATCAGCAGTTTGTTTTTCTTCATCGTTTATTGCTACCTCAATGCGTTGACGCGCCATATTGCTCGTGTTATAATCTCGCCGTACTCAATTTTACCCAATAGTGATGCTAAACATTTCCCATGAACAAGAATGATAAACCACTGCGATTGAATGTTGGCTATTTATATCATAAGCCAATCGGGACGATCCGTGAGATTCCGGTAGACTTTGACCAGATTGAGATTGAAGACGTTTCCGCAAAAGATTTGAAGAGTCTGGTGCGCCTGTCACGAACACGTGAAGGCCTGTTATTCCAGGTGAAGGGGGACGCTGAGATCATGACAAATTGCGTCACCTGCCTGGAAGAATTTTATTTACCTGTTCATTTTGAATTTGAGGAATTATATGAGTTCCCTTCACGGTACAGGGAGGAGACGGACCTGGTTCTTCCAGCGGATGGTTATATCGACCTGAGCGAGCTTTACCGGGAATTCATGATTTTGGGTATTCCCATCCGGAGTTTGTGTAAAGAGGATTGCAAGGGGCTGTGTGAGGTTTGTGGGGTGAATTTGAATCAAACGACCTGCGAACATCACGCCAATGATGAGGAGTGATAATAGCAAACCCCCGGGATTTCCAAAATCCCGGGGGTTGCATATCAAGATCATTCGGTAGGGGTTGGGCACGCCCAACCCATTGTCGAAAGTTTTTCTGTAGGGGTAGACCTTGTCTACCCTTTTCTATTTGAATATCATGTAGGGTGGGACAGATCCCTACCCCTATTTGTAAGCCTGATAGAGATGTGAAATCACTATCTCTCTATTAAAATTTGCGATGGCCACAAAACCAACCGTAGGGGTTGGGCACGCCCAACCCTACTTCTCATTCTTGTTGAAATATAACCCAAAATCCTGTATAATTTGTCTACGATGAGAAAGAGTATATTCCTCATGCGCATGTCGAGTTCTCCGAGGTTATGCTTGCCAGAAGCATAACATGAAGTGACGCGTCACTTCCGGAGAACACGCTGGCTGAAGCCAGCTTTTTTATTGTCAATTATGAATAAATTTCAATGATCATCTGAATTGAAAGATCGAGGTGAATGATGTCACAACCAGTCCTTATCGCTGTTGCCTGGCCTTATGCCAGCGCACATATCCATGTTGGGAATATCACCGGCGCTTATCTGCCTGCGGATATTTTGGCACGTTATCACCGGCTGCGCGGTCGTGATGTGTTGATGGTCTCTGGTTCAGATTCACACGGGACACCTGTCACCGTGCGGGCAGATGCAGATGGTTTTGGACCGGAGGAAGTCTATAAACGCTTTCACAGTGAATTCATTGAACTCTTCCAGAAGCTGGGTCTGACCTATGACATCTACACCAGCACCCATACCAGCAACCATTTTGATGTCGCAAAGAAACTGTTCCTCGTCCTTGAAAGAGAATGGCTATCTGTACACGGATACCTCCAAGCAGTGGTATTCCACCGAACAGGAACGCTTCCTGCCAGACCGCTATGTGGAAGGCACCTGCTACTTCTGCGGGAAAGCCGGCGCACGCAGCGATCAATGCGACAACTGCGGACACCTATTGGAAGCAGAAAAATTGATCGATCCCATAACAAAGATTGATGGTTCAACCCCAGAACTGCGGGAAACAACCCATTTCTACCTTGACCTGGAAAAGCCCAGGACGAGGTGGCGGACTTCCTCCGCGAGCGCCAGGACTACTGGCGTCCGAACGTCATCAGACAGTCCCTGGGTCAAATTGAAACCGAAGGCCTTCATGGGCGCCCGATCACCCGCGACCTTGCTTGGGGTATTCCCGTTCCGGTCGAGGGGTGGGAAGGCAAATGTATGTATGTGTGGTTTGAAGCCGTGATCGGCTACCTTTCCAGTGTGGTCGAGTGGGGCAGCCTGCATGGTGATCCGGATGCCTGGCATAACTGGTGGACGAATCCGAAATCGAAAACCATCTACTGCATTGGGAAGGACAATATCCCATTCCATGCCATCATCTGGCCTGCTGAATTGATCGGGGTGGGAGACTCCTTTGATGAATTGATGGGTGCTGAGGAACCAAAACCCCTTGTGCTGCCTTATGACGTACCATCCAACGAGTTCATGAACCTCGAAGGACGGAAGCTGTCTGGCAGCAAGAATTGGGCTGTTTGGGGGCTGGATTTCCTCGAACGATATGACCCGGACCCGATGCGCTATTACCTTACAGTCAACATGCCTGAGACCCGTGATTCCGATTGGGACTGGGAGGAGTTCTATCAGCGCAATAATAACGAACTGGTCGCCACATGGGGCAACCTGGTCAACCGTGTTTTATCCTTCACCTACAAGCACTGGGAAGGAATGGTGCCGGAACCCGGCGAGCTTCGTGATGGGGATAAGGCTTTGTTGGAGACGCTGCGAGCAGGCTTTGAGCTTGTAGCGGAAAAACTGGAATCAGTGAAGCTGCGCGCCGCCGTGCATGAAGCGATGCGGTTAGCAGCAGAAGTTAACAAGTACCTGGATACTTCTGCTCCCTGGTTTGAGATCAAGACCGATAAGGCTGAAGCAGCCAAATCTGTTTATACCGCCATGCAGGCGATTGATTGGTTGAAGATCATCTTTTCACCCTTCATCCCGCATAGTTGTGAGAAGCTGCATGGTTATCTGGGCTATGAAGGATCATTGTTTGGGGAGTTGGTTACCCAGGAAGTGGAAGATGAACTGAGTTCCCACACCGTGATGCTGTATGAGTCGGGTGATTCTCTGGCGGCTGGGGATGACGATGTATGGAAGGCCAACCGAGTTAATCCCCGGGAAGGCTTTCAATAAACCTTTCCCGCTGTTCAAGAAGCTGGACGCCAGCATCGTCGAAGAAGAACGCGCCAGGTTAGGTAATTAATATTTCGGTGCGGTGAACCCTCAAATCAGGGCAGGCAACCCTCACCGCACCCTACGAAATGAATGATTTGTAGGGTGGGTTGCGAACGTCAACCCACCGCTCTTACTCCTTCTCTAATCCAAAATAACCCGCAACACGTCTGCGCAATTTCCTGAATTGACTGTTCTCCATTGACTGTCATGACCTGGAAATTGTGAACTTCAGCTCGCTGCTTTACCCATTCACTGAAATTCGCATCTCTATTCATCCAATTCTTATAAGCCTGCTCAGGATCATCACAGGATCTTATTATGGCTTCGACCATATCTGGTCTTTTGGATCGGTACGTGTCGAACAGGAATGACCTTGTGGGGATGATCCAGATTGCCTGTTCGGGATGCTTAATGAAATCAACCACCTTGTCTGGCATGAAGACATTGCCTTCAGCGATAATTCTTCTTGATTTGGGCATGGCTATCAGGTCTTCTAATGCAATTTCAAAATGCTCACGATAGCAGCAAATGGCTTCTTCCAACAATTGCTCATCCGATTGCATCCAGAGATCGTTCCAGGATGAATGGGTCCATTTATAAAGGCATGGCTGCTCGTTGGGTGTAAATTGTGGGGCGTGACGAGGTAAACGCCTCATCGACATGATAAACGTCCAAATCCATATTGTTTTCCAAGCATGGAAGCAATCGTTGATTTCCCCGCACAGGGAGCACCCCCAATCCATAGAACATTAGATAAATCGCTCATCATCATTTTCCAACAGTTATCACCTTCAATCTATTATATAGGAGAATACGGATGCTCAGCCATAGATATTTCTTAATAGAATGATATGAAGGGTGGGGTGAATAGTATTATTAATGAATAACATTGAAGGGGATCAATGCTCTTTATGGTACAATTACTAAACGAATTAACGCTTCACTTGGTAAAGGTTTAAGATTAGGGGATTTTTAACCATTATTGAAACTGACAACAATTTACACAAAGATTTTGAGCAAAATAATATTGAAATAACTTTAGCAAGGAGCGATATGATTGCAAAAGAGAATATGCGATTCAATATTGGTGACCAGATCGTACACTATTATCTTGGTATAGGGAAAGTCAAAAGCATCGTTGAAAAAGGGTTAGTAAAGAAAACATATTATGAAGTCGCAACGGATGACTTAACCTATTGGATCCCAATTGAAAATCAAGATTCAGACCACATTAAACACATACGATCGAAAAGCGAATTTGAAGATGCACTTAGCGTGATGGCAACGAAACCTAAACTTATTTCAGAAACATACAAAACACGGGAAAAAAAGATACACAATCGCTGGCTAAATGGGGATTTAGAGTCCAGAGCTGAAATTGCTGCGAGATCTTCACGGCAGGTTATCGAATCTAAAACTCTCCTTTAACGAAAAAGAGACATTAGAAAAAACAAAACAAGCTTTTATTAATGAGTGGATCATATCAGATGAAACCCTAACTCGTTCAACAGCACTAAAACGTATCCAGACTGCACTCAAAAAAAGTAGTAGTAAAGTGAAAAAGAGGGATATTTCTGACTAAGAACGCATTTCACACTTGATACATTAGCTAATATTGTCACTTGATCTATCAGTGCTGTGTTTTATTCCCATACAAAATTCTTCCAAAAATTTGATGTTGGCACTCACACTCAATACCTAATGTGTTTTGTTATATCTTTAAGAATCTCTGTAGGGTGGGTTGCGAAGTCCAACCCACCGTTTTGATAATTTCACGATAATCTCCCCCGATAAAATGAATAATTATCCTATCCGATTTGATTAATGTGTAATAAAAAAGGTGCGGTCAAAACCGGACCGCACCCTACATGGAATTAATGCGTTTTCCAGTAACGTTCCAACAACCATGGAAGGTGCTTCAACAACCTCGGCATAACCTCCCTGGTCCTTTGCCGCCATATTTCTGCATTTCCTATTGCTTCCGCCTCATGTTCATTTACAAGATCTGTCACCGCTCTTAATACGAGCCAATCACTCTTGTTCCTGTCGCACACCCAGGCAAATGCCCCTGATTCCCAATCCGCCACCGCAGCCCCGAAATCCCGCAATATCCCAGACACATCCTCAGGACGAAAATCCCGATCCCCGGAATACTGCTTGAGCCTTTTTGCTTCAAATGGCAGCTCATCCCCCAGCCAATCCAGGTTTGCCTTTACAGCATAATGCTGAATCGCATCTTCATAGCTGGACATACCCTCGATGATGTCATAGATCACGGTTTCCTCTGCCAGGATGACATCATACAGATCCACCAACCCTTCCACACCCCCGCAGGTCCCCAGGTTGATCAGCAGGCGTGGATCCCATCTGTCAATGACATATTGTGTCGCCCCGGCAGACGCTACCTTCCCCCAGCCGCTGTGCAGGAAGGCTGTATTCTGCCCGTTGATCTTCGTTGTGAAACAATCTCCAAATGGGGAGGGTTGGACCGCTGCATCAGGAAAATGCGGCAGGATTGCGCGCCATTCCGTCCCAGCAGAAATGATGATGCAGAATTCGATCTGATTTTCCAATGGACGCTTATTCCCGTCTGCCGAGGGACGCCAGATAGACCACGTACATCTCAGGCGGATTGAACCCCATCAGCTTGTCAGCCTGCGTCGTCGTCATAAGCACCGATGGCACAGATCCCGCAGTTGATCGATTCCGCAGCCAGGTGCAGGTTCTGGCATACGTGCCCTGCATCCAGGTAGAAGTAGCGGTAGCTGCGTTCAGAATAGCGCCAGGTTGTACGGTAGGGCACTGCTGCCCAGATGAAGGTCACTGCGCTGGTGGCGACGTGCCGCTGCTTCAGGCAGGCTTCGGTCAACTTCTCGTTGAAAGTGTCACTGATCTCAAGCGCGACCAGCTTATGCTGCGAGGCCACGAAACGGTAGCAGCCCGGTTCCAGACCATCCACCCGGTTGATGGACAGGTAGGTCTCAAAGGGGTGCCGGCAGCCAGCAGAAGGGACTGTGCGCCAGGCGACATGGCGTTTCTCATCGACCTTTTTCACGCCCTGGGTCAGCCACAAAAGGTAGGAGAGTTCTTCCAGAGAAAGGGCATCCTCCGTATAGCGCCGCAGGGAGCGGCGCACTTCGATCGCCTTGCGCAGGTCATATGTGCCCAGGTCAATCGTCTTCGGGATCCGGCAGGTCGATCAGGGGTTTGCCTGCTTCCAAGGGGATTTCATAGGGAGGCTGTGCTTTCCCTGCTCTCTGATCTGGATCGCTGAGGTTGTGAGTACTTGGTTTGTTCCACGAATTCGTAGCCGTCATTTTTTAGCATTGTGTTTCTCCTTTGCATGCGATCATTTTTTGATTGTTTTCCAATATTTCCGTTTCGTACCATCACCCGGTTCTTCAAAGGTGCTGAATTCAAAGCCTTTATTGATCAGGAATTGATGGGCTGGATCTTCCGAGGTCAGGTTGGTGCCCGGGTGCAGCAGGATCATCCCGCCGTCATGCACGACACGCCGCATTTCCCTGTAGGCTTCCTCAAGATCATCCCCAAACACGTGCCCCGCCATGAGGATATCTGCGAAATCATCCTCCAGCGGGATTTGTGTGATCGTCCCATCGATGGGGTAAACGTTTTTCAATCCCAACGCATCCCGTTTCTTGTAAATATATCGGCGCAGGTTGGCCACGGGTTCCACGGCATAGACCACACGCGCCAGCGGTGCCACGCAGAACGCCAGCCGCCCGGTGCCGGAACCGATATCCAGTACGATTTTGTCTTTGAAATCCGCCATGCTCAGCAGGGAGTCATCCTCCCAGCCCAGGAAGGGCAGCCGGTCATAGATGGCAGGATCCAGCACGTAGATCAGCCAGTCCTGCATGGTGTCCAGCACGGCGATCTCTGCTTCGCGGACTTCTTCCCTGTTTGGATCAGGATTGTGCCAGTGCCAGGCAGCCTTCGACGTAATCCCTGATGGGGGGATAAGTTTGCCTGCAGGTACCACTGAACGGCCGGATTTGCCGCCAGGGCTGTCCCCATCGCCTGCGAAGGTTGTTTCTGGGCAAGATAGCGCAGGTGCAGCGGCTCCAGCAGCAGCAGGGCATTGAAGGATATATCCGTGACATCCAGCCAGCCAAGGGGAGACATAGGTGTCCTTTTTAGAAGCGGACTGCCAGGGCGATCATCGATAAGATCGTGATCAGGGCCAATGCAGCCATTACGATCTGGTATATGCGTTTTTTTGATGGTTTTTTCATAATACAATTATTCCAATTGTACTTTGAGTGACTGCGCCATTTCAAGCGTGATGCCCTTGATCTCGGCGATTTCTTCTGCCGGTGCATCCTTGATGCCGTCAATCGATTTGAATTTTTGCAGCAGTTGCCGCCGCCGGGCTGGGCCGATGCCGGGGATCACGTCCAATCTGGATGCCAGTCCCTGCTTCTGCCGGCGTTTGCGGTGGGCGGTGATGGCAAAGCGGTGCGCTTCATCCCGGATGCGCTGCACCAGGTAAAGCCCCTGGGAATGGCGTTCCAGGAAGATCGAGTTGTGCACGCCCGGAACGAAGATTTCTTCCTCTTCCTTTGCCAGCCCTGCCACGGGGACGGTCTCCATCAGGTTGTAGGCTTCCAGCACCTTGACCGCCCGGCTGAGCTGCCCTTTGCCGCCGTCCACCAACAGCAGGTCGGGCAGGATCGAAAAGGCCAGGTCGGGTTTCTTGCCCACCTGTCCTTCGTTCTCATGGGCAGCCTGCCAGCGCCGGAAGCGCCGGTTGAGCACCTCTTCCATGCAGGCGAAGTCATCCTGCCCCAGGACGTTCTTGATATTGAAGCGCCGGTAGAGCTTCTTGTTGGGGGTGCCCTGTTCGAACACCACCATGCTGCCCACGCTCGCCACCCCCTGGGTGGTGGAGATGTCATAGCACTCGATCCGGTTGGGCGGTTCCGGCAGGTCCAGCGCTTCCTGGATCTCCGTCAGGGCGATCGTCTGGCGGTTCGTGTCCGCTTCCCAGCGGGTGCGCAGCGCTTTGAGCGTTTCCACCGCGTTCTCCGCAGCCATGTCCACCAGCTCCTTGTTCAGGTCCTCATGGGGGACGGTGATCTCGACCTTGACTCGCCGGGTTTGCGGCTGTTGAGCCACTGTGCTGATGATCTGGACCTCGTCCAGCTCACTGGGCAGCAGCACCTTTTCGGGGATGAAAGCCGCCTGGGAATAGAACTGCTTGACGAACTCGCTCAGCACCTCGGCGTCCGCTTCTTCTTCGGTGCCTTCCAGCACGAAGTATTCCCGGCCGATCAGCTTGCCGCCCCGGATGAAGAACACCTGCACGCAGGCTTCGCCATCCGCCCGGGCCATGGCGATCACGTCGGAATCGGTCTGGTCGCTGCTGACCACCTTCTGGCGTTCCACGATCTTGTCGATGGCGAGAAGCTGGTCGCGGATCGTGGCGGCTGTTTCATAGCGCAGGTCCTCAGCAGCCTGTTCCATTGCTTTGGTCAGGCGGTCCACCACGGGCTGCGTGCGGCCTTCCAGGAAGTGGCACAGGTCATCGAGCACCTGGCGGTATTCTGCCTGGTTGATCGCGCCGATGCAGGGGGCGGTGCAGAGCTTGATGTCGTAGTACAGGCAGGCGCGGCGGTCCTCGCCGGTGATCTCCCGGTTGCAGGTCAGGTAGGGGAAGATCTTGCGCAGCAGGTCCAGCGTCTGGTGCACAGCCCACACGCTGGTGTAGGGGCCGAAGTAGCGTGCGCCGTCCTTCTCCATCAGGCGGGTGATGGTCACCTTGGGGAAGGGGTCCTGCCAGTGCACCTTGATGTAGGGGTAGCGCTTGTCGTCCTTCAGGCGCACGTTGAACTGCGGCTTGTGGCGCTTGATCAGCGTCATCTCGAGGATCAGCGCTTCCAGCTCGGAACCCACCACGATCCACTCGATATCGGCGATCTCCCGCACCAGCCGGCGGGTTTTGTCGTCATGCTGGGCGGAGGCGTGGAAGTAGGAGCGCACCCGGTGGCGCAGGTTGATCGCCTTGCCCACGTAGATGATCCGCCCTTTGGCATTCTTCATCAGGTAGCAGCCGGGCTTATCCGGGAGCGTGTCCAGCACCTGCTGGAGATGTTCGTTCCAGTCCATAGGAATGATTTTAACACATTGGATGATGCGAGGTGAGGAAAGAAATGAGTGACCTGGCCCCATAAGATGTACCAACCTTTATGATAGTCCTATTAAAACGGTGACGATAATCCTGATCTCTGATTCCTCACCAAAAATGGTCTCACAGTACCCGGATCAGTTTTCAGGGTCAGGTCACAAGGCTTCCACAATCACATACAGCAATGGATACCCCCCGCCGTCCAGCCTTCAATGACTTCGCTTGCCTGATCTTCACGAGGATTTTTACCAATTATTTGAAAACTATATACCTTGCTCATAGAACCTTCAACGCATCACAAAAACGCCATAACTATAGATCACCCCGGACGATAATAAAATGAAGACTTGCCAAATCATCAGCTGGCACTACATTGCTATTATTATTCTTGCAGATAATCTTTTGTAAATGATTTCTGTCCTCTCTCTGTCTGCCATAGAAGTTGTCCCCTTTGGGGATCATGCTTCCAAAACCCTTGATCCAAGATACATTGATTAATTGTTGAAAATTAGTGTCATTGAGTTGTTGTAAAGCTGATTTACAATATTGATGTTGTCAATGAAAGGTCGAACACAACTGCTTTGACGATCCACTAACTGGCGCATAGCTTCAGTTGTTCGGCTTTTCCTTATATCTACCAAGTTTTTTTCCTGTTTCGATCAGTGATTTGTCAATCTGTGATTTGCTGATAACAGGGATTTTAGCAATTACTTCACCAGCAGCTTTGTTCATAACAGAAAGGCCGCCAAAGAGTTTTGATTGCAAAGAGGATTTTGAATAATCCTTAAATATCAGTATATGCGACTGTGTACAATTCCCATAATGGAATGACATATCATCGATTTTTTTGGAAATAGAATCCAAGTACGCTGCATCAAAGTTCTCCTGAAGTAATACTTCCAGAAAATAACCGAAGCCGTAAAGATACAAGGCTAACTGATATTCTTTGAATGCTTCCTGCACTTGACTTATTTGTTTTCTTGCATCCTGATCGCTATGCAAGAATACTTTTTTGTTGAGCCTCTTTTTTATCTGCTCTCGGTAAAAATCAATCATACGACCAGCATTTTGGCGAATATCCAAAACCTTGATGTGGTTGGCAGTTTTGTATTTCTCACTATTCCAGTTGTGCTTGTAGTTGTTGTAGATGTCCATCAGAAAATCCAAGTCACCTTTCAGTGTGGATTTCTCTTTTTGAACAAGGAAATCAAGCATTTCCTGCTGGGTTTCTTGAATGCTATCCAGCTTTTTCTCGATATTAGCAAGGGCTGCTGCAACAAACAACATAGTAGGGTTGCAGACAAAAGGATTAAGTCTTGCCCTGTGCCTTAATCCCCCTATTGTTCATAGCAGCTCCCAAGAATCCCGTCCCATCTTTGAAAGAAGCCAAGTGGGTTCCTTTCGGGATGGTAACTTTGTAATATCCACTTTCAGCCCTTCCGCTGCTTGTTACTTGCTGTACTGCTGCAACAATAGGTTCCAGTCCGGTGCCAAGAGCCGTAACCCGTGACAGCGACAGTTTGCTATAACCTGAACGGCGAGTTCCTGCTCAACATCAGCTGGTGCCAATTCGATTGTTGTCATCGCTTGAAGTAATTCACTTTTTCGTTGCATTTCATCCATTTCCTATTCCTCCTCTGGTATTTTGGACATCGTAACAGAATTACCAGTCAATCTGTTTAAGCCTATATAACTGACCTGACCTCAAAATATGTACCTCTCATAATGATAGTCCAACCAGTTGAAGTTGACTAGGTTGAACTACGATAGCCGCAGGGACTGGGGGATGATAGCCTAGTAAACTATAGGGTCGAAGTAAAGGGTCTTCCATAAATCTCGAATTACCTGTAAAGGTGTTAATTATGAGCGCCTGAAGCTTCTTTTTTTTCTGCAGCGCTCTGGGGTAATTGTCTAATCCTAATATTATGATTTCGGCGCAAGGGGACAAATTGGGTGGTTGGCCGATTTATCAAAAAGATGGAGAGTAAATAAGAAGAAAATTGGTTTGGGATTTTGTCTCGAGTTTCAACTTAGAAAATTTATCATTTGGACTCTCTATTTGATATAATTTAGTAATATAAACATTAATAGGAAAGAATTTTAATTTGATTAGTCAGGTTTTATTCATAATGTGCGATCCACATAGGGATTTTTCCATTACAGATTCATGTCTTTATGTTTGGAAAACTCATAATTAATTTCAAGCGAGTATTGATTGCAGAGTGGAAAAATTTTAGATCAAACCCATAGCCTTTTCGAGTATACATCAATTCGATATGATGAGATAAAAACTCGAGATCTCAATAAAACTCAATTAATCATTGAGAAACTAAATCACGAAGCTGGGAATAAATTATTAAGGTTTGGAAGAGATCATTTTTCAGCCACTCAATTTGTGGGATTAATTCAGGCTGGAGATGTAGCTTTTGAAATATTGCCTAAGATTGATTATCCATTGGGAGCTAATTAGATTTGGATTTTAATTCGCTCTGCTTCTAGTAATTTCTTAGTCATGTTATCCTATGCATATAATATTAATTTTGAATTACATACTCTCTCATCATTAGAGACCCAGTCAGGATCCTGGTATGGAATTTTTGATTTGTTCCTTTTCGATTGAACTTTATCAACAAATCGAATTAGGATTAACAAGAAATTACCTTCTAAAGGAAGAAAACCAAAACTTTATTCACGGGAAATGGGATATCACAAGTCAAATTAAGAAACACGCATACGAGAAGCATCGTTTTGATCTTCTTTATGATGATTTTACTGATAATATAATAATCAACCGTCTTAAAAAAATATCGTAGAATTGCTTTTACTCCGTACTAGAGACAAGAAGTCAATATCTCTTCTCTTGTATATTCGACAAAGGTTTGCGGGAGTAGATCTAATAACAGATCCCGAAGAAATAAATAAATGTGAAATACATTTTGGTAGGTTAAAATAAACGATTTGAAGTTGCATTTAATTTAGCATGTTATTCTTTTCAGGGAGAAGTCTGCAGTTCAGTTCGGTGACACCACTTCATTCGCTTTTGTCTTTGATATGAATGTGATTTTTGAAAATTTCATTAAAAACTTTATCATTCGACATAAGCGGACAATCTTTCAGGATTTTATTCATAAACCACACATAAATCATCGGATGGCGCAAAAAACAACTCATTTAACCATTGATCCTGTAAATGGTAAATGTCATTTCCGATTAAACCCTGATATATTCTTAGATTTTACATTTTCAACCATACCCCGATTGATTATCGATACAAAATATAAAATTCTAGATCCCCAAAAATCTGGTTGGGGTGTAAGCAGAGATGATATTTACCAAATGTTGGCTTATAGCGTTGGTGTTCAATACTGAAAATATTATTTTACTCTACCCACGACCATTACTTCTACCAATTCAAAAACAATTAGATATAACAAAAGGTGATTTGATCTCAAGAATTTATATTCAAACTGTAAATCTTCATCAACCTCTTGAAAATCCCAGTAAAATGATAAGTGAGATTAACCAGTCTTGTATTCTATTCTTGGAGGGAATTGATATGGCATACAGAAAATCTTTGAAAATTCTCTATGATGCTTTTGCATTATTTGAGGAGCGTTGTTTAATAAGAAATAACTCTTTGCTTTGGCCCGAAAAACAAATTTGAACTCTTGAAAATATAAATGAGCTCCAAAGTAGGTTATATAAGACTGATCCCGGAAAGGATTATTCATTTCAGGAAAAATTTGAGATTCAATTGATGGATGCTAGTAATGAAGTGTGGGGATTGTTTGCTGATTTATATTATGTATATGCTCTTCCTTCAGGTTCGTTGAGGTACACCAGTAAACGCAGATTTATTGACTGGGCTGCAAGTATGTCCAATTTTAGTCTTCCGACAGATAGTGACACGATTTGGGATCCATTGAAATCAGGATGGTGTACCACGGGATACCATTACAACATGAAAGTCGGTCAAATATATCTGTTGCTATTATTTTCTATAGAAATAAAATCTTGCGAAAATAGCAAAGAGGTGCTTTCTGATCAAAAAGTTGTTGAGAAAATTCTTGATGATTTGGTTGAGAAGGCAAAAGAACATGAAATGCTATCGCCTTATGATATGCGGCATTGTATTCTGTATCTGAAATTCTCCGAAAAATACGAAGATATCATAAGTTCAAGGGCCAAGCAAGATATTGTAAAACATTACACAAATAAAATATCTCTGCCTGCTTCAGATAATATTGATGAGGCAATATTTCAGATTAGAGAGAATATCCAAGAGAATTGGGATACAGAAGAACCTTTTGAATTTTATTCATTTCAGCATGAATGGTACCGAACAAACAACCACCAGTAAGAACTAAACCCCCAGAGGGAGGGATTGAAAAACTGGATTATCAAGAAACTGAAATCTTTCATGCATTAAATTCACAAAGAATATTATACTGTCTGGCCCTCGGAACAGGGAAAACTTACTTGGCAGAGAAAATATCCAGGCACTTTGTTGATCTGCAAGTTCAGAAAATCCCCTCGAAAAAAATTAAAAGAGATCCGAATTGCTGAACAATTAACATTTTCTGACCTAATTGCTCTTGATGTATACAAGTTCAATAATAGAGCTTGTCAGTTCCAGAAATTGAAGCCCATAGTCTGATCCAAGCAAGATTCCCTGAATAGACCAGTTGAACACCCACGGCAGAGTATTTGGGGGGCTCTTGCAACTTATACTGCTCCTACAAGTGAAACAGTTAATACTCCAGAAGAGCAGAACCTTATTTATTTGATAAGGTTGAGAACTCCAAATGGTTGTTAAACTGATGAAGGAAGAAATTATGTGGAACAAAATTTGATGGATTACATTGAGGATTTGGATGAAACAGAAATTACTGAACATCATCCTGAGGATTTTATCCGTACAATTACATTTCATCAGTCCTATGCTTATGAGGATTTTATTGAAGGTATACGACCTAGAATCGGCGATGATGAAAGTGGGAATTAATCTATGAAATAAAGCCTGGTATTTTTTTAGAGATATGTATTATTGCGAGAAATGATCCTGATAATGATTACTTCTTAGTCATTGACGAAATAAATCGCGGGAACATATCAAAGATTTTCGGTGAATTAATTACTTTGATAGAAGACGATAAGCGAGAAAAGGAAGTTGATTTACCATATAGCAAGAGAAGTTTTTCGGTTCCAGAAAATCTTTACATAATAGGTACGATGAATACTGCAGATCGAAGCATTGCTTTGATGGATGTTGCTCTGCGTCGTAGATTCACGTTCATCGAAATGATGCCAAGATATAGATCTGTTAAAGGGATCGGTGGTTTCCTCATCAGATTTAGACTTAAATTTAGGTGATTTGCTTGGTAAATTGAATGAGTTTATCACGGATACAATTGATCGAAACCATCAAATTGGACATAGCTATTTCTTAAAGGTTGCGAACGTTGATCCAGAAGATAGTTAACATCTCTAAATTTCGTTTGGAACTATCAAATATTTCCACTTCTTATGGAATACTTTTATAGTCAGATGGATAAATTACTTTCGTTCTTAAATCCATTTATCGACGAAGGAAAGGATATTCATTTTGAAGATATGATAAAAGA
>CAVYEQ010000002.1:0-25272 GCA_963767675.1 uncultured Chloroflexia bacterium | reverse complement strand
GCCGGACACCTTCTCAAACCTACCAGAGGCATCCCTCTGGCGCTATCTAAACCTGCTGCCTGTTGAAGATCCTGGCGGGTATGGCACACCTCTGCGGCGCGCGGGATGGACGCCGGTTTATAAGTCAAATAGATTGGCAGGTCAGTTAGGCTTGAGAGACCTTTGGATCAAAGACGAAAGTCCCAACCCCACTGCCTCATTCAAGGACCGCGCCAGCGCTGTTGTCGTGGCGCGAGCCAATCAGATCAATGCAGAGGTACTATCGTCGCAGCCTCCACTGGAAATGCTGGCGCAGCCCTGGCCGGCATGGCCGCGGCTGTAGGTTCCAAAGCTGTCATTTTCGCACCAAAAACAGCACCGCCTGCAAAAATCGCCCAACTGCTTGTCTTTGGAGCAAAGGTGATCCTGGTTGACGGAACCTATGACCAGGCATTTGACCTCAGCATTGAAGCGACCCATCATTTTGGCTGGTACAACCGCAACACAGGTTTCAATCCCTTCACTGCTGAAGGCAAGAAAACCGCGGCTTTCGAAATTTGGGAGCAGGTCATCAGCCAGATCCCGGATCAGAAAAAACCACTATCCATTTTCATCCCGGTTGGAGACGGCAATATCATTTCAGGTGTGCATAAAGGGTTCAAGGACCTGCATTCACTGGGCTGGCTTGAGCACATGCCCCGGATAATCGGTGTGCAGTCAGAAGGCTCCGCAGCCATTGCCAACACCTTCCACAGGGGCAGCGAAGAGATCAAAGCCGTCCAGGCGGATACATTGGCAGACAGCATCGCTGTTGATCTGCCGAGAGACGGCGTGCGCGCGGTACGCGCTGCCCGTGAAACCGACGGCACCTATATCATCGTCCCGGATAAGGACATCCTGACGGCAATCGCTGATCTTGGCAGGATCGGCGTCTTTGCAGAGCCTGCAGCAGCAACTGCCTATGCAGGGCTGAGAGCAGCCGTATCACAATCCCTTGTGACTGAAGATGATCCTGTATTGGTGCTGAGCACCGGCAGCGGTTTAAAAGACGTCCAGGCTGCCATGCAGGCTGTAACCGCAGCACCCATCATTGAACCAACCCTTGATGCAGTGAAAAAGGTACTCTGATGGAAAAACCAATCTTTTCGGTTGTTGCACCTATCTATAATGAACTGGAGAATATCCCTGAGCTTTACCCCCGTATCAGGGATGTCATGGATCAAACCGGTGAACCCTGGGAATTGATCCTGGTGGATGACGGCTCCACAGATGGTTCCACGGACGTTATCCGAAAACTGGCAGAAAATGACAAACATGTACGACCGGTGATCTTTGCCAGGAACTTTGGACATCAGATAGCAGTCACTGCGGGTATTGACTACAGCCGCGGTGACGCCGTGATCATCATTGATGCCGATTTGCAGGACCCGCCTGAGGTGATCTTAGACCTGATCGAGAAATGGCGAGAAGGTTATGAGGTCGTCTATGCGGAACGGGAAGAGCGTGAGGGTGAGACATGGTTCAAGCGGACCACCGCAAGCATCTTCTACCGACTGATCCAGGCCGTCACCAGTGTGAACATCCCCCTGGATACAGGCGATTTCCGCTTGATAGATAAAAAAATCATTGATGTCATGAAAACCATGCGCGAGAGGCATCGCTTCCTGCGCGGCATGTCCGCCTGGGTGGGCTTCAAACAGGTTGGTGTGAAATATAAACGCAAACCACGCTACGCAGGAACCTCGAAATATCCTCTAAAAAAGATGGTCCAATTTGCCCTGAATGCCATCACCAGCTTTTCCTATTTCCCCCTGCAGCTAGCGACTTATGTCGGATTTATTGCGGCTGGTTTGAGTGTACTGGCTATACCGGTCATCGCCATCCTGCGGTGGACGACCGGTACCGTCCTGATGGGTCAGGCAACCACATCTGATCATGGTGCTCTTTTTAGGCGGTGTGCAGCTGATCAGCCTCGGGATCATCGGAGAATACATCGGACGCATCTATGACGAAGCCGAAAGGCCGTCCCTTATATACCGTTGCGGAAGCGCCCGAAGAAGAGGATAACCCTGAGTTATGATGAATTAATTAACGGAGCTTACAAATCAAATAAAAAAGCTATAATCAAACAGATATCCGCAAATTGTCAGACAATAACAAAGAGACCGCTTAATGGCTTAATAGATTTAACTATGTATCCCGATCGTCTTGAACGCACTGTTAAACGTGCACAGGAACGAAATATCATCATCCCAACCTTCGAACAGATGCTTGACCCAAGCAAAGTGCCGGCAAAAATAAAAGAAAAATTAAAAACCATTGGACTTATGGGATCGGCATCCCCGCAACCTTTTCCGGATAACCTGGAAAAATGAACCCAAACCAAGCGGCGGGCTTTACGGCGGCTTAAATTCCATGGAGCTCCCCGGGCCTGACCGGCGTAACAGCCCGGATCATCGCTTTAGAGGGCAAATGATCCCAACCGGCGCCCATAAAGTGGGCCGCCCCGGCTGCCTGGTACCGAGAATGATTACCGGACAGTTCGATCCCACCTAGCACAAAGCCGTTGGCCATCCACCGGTAACTACTGCCGGGGCGGCGCATATTCCTCTTTGTTGGGCTGCACCGCCATGGCGATCCTGCCCGAAGAGATGAGCAAGGAACAATTCGACTGGCTGGGAGAGATCGGTGGGGAAGTCATCCCGACACCCGGCTCCGAATCAAACGTTAAAGAGATCTTCGACAAATGCTGGGAAATTCGGGGAACGGGTTAATCCCGATTGTATCTTCAACCAGTTCGATGAATTCGGCAACCCCGCGTGGCACTATTACGTTACTGGTCGGGCACCGAAGAGATTATTCAATGATTGACGGACCTGAAGACACCCATTGGGCTGTCGCCTCGCGTCCGGTTCTGCGGGTACCATCGGCGCGGGTGATTATTTGAAGCATCTCCCTGGCCGCCAAGTCGTTGCCTCGGAAGCGGTTCAATGCCCAACCCTACTATATAACGGTTTTGGCGCTCACCGCATCGAGGGCATCGGAGACAAACACGTCCCCTGGATCCACAACGCAAGGAATACGGACACCATGATAACCATCGATGACAATGCAGTCGTGAACCTTGCTCGAGTTTTTCAATGAACCTGAAGGAAATGCGCATATTGGTGAGATCCTGGTGTTCCTGTGGAAACAGTTGAGAAGCTGGATCTTTTAGGTTTCTCCGGCATCTCAAACGTGTTATCCGCGATCAAAGCAGCCAAATATTACGAACTTTCAGAAAACGATATTATAATAACCATGCTAACTACCCAATGGAACTCTATCAGAGCAGATTACATGAGATGCGTGAAGAGATGGGTGAATATTCTGAAAAGCAAGCAGCGGCAGATGATGCCCGATGGTTGAAAGGAATGGCAACCGATCACCTTGAAGACCTGACCTACATGGGACAAAAAGCTCCATAACCTTAATACTTCACCTGGGTCGAGCAGCAGGGCAAGACTTATGAAGAGATCCAGGCGCAGTGGTATCAGCGTGATTACTGGGATGAACTCCACGCACAGATCCCTGAGATCGATGAAAAGATCAATGAGTTCAACGAAAGAGTGGGATTGCTCTAACCCCTTTCTTATCCAGAAGATAAGCTACTCCGAGATTTGAAAAAACTCCCGGGAGTTTTTTCTTTCTCCTGATCCTGATTGAGGAAAGTAAAGCAAAGCTTTGAAATAGAAGACAGGCTTGTGGGGGATAAAACGCTTTATAAATACTTTACGTTTTCGTCACGTAATTTTCCGTGATAGAATTTCCTTTAACACAATAATGAGAGGTCACCTTGCCGGAAAACCTTCCTGATACCGCTCTGATCCTGGTTGCCATCCTACCTTCCCAGCGTGATTTTGATATCGCACGCTTGTTTGGCTGGTACCGTATCCCACTTAAAAGCGCACCAAAGGTCATCTCAGTTGATTACCTCGCTTTTTACCAGACCAAAGCCTTTGGTGAATCAGAACGCTGGCAGATCGCTTATGTGGCAGAAATCCTGGGCCATGAACTCACTTACAGAAAAGACCTGATCCGCGATGAGCCGGACCACCCCCGTGCCCATGAAGAATACTTCAAACTCCAAATCGGATCCTGGACCGGCTGACTAAGCCCGTACCTGCTGGGGATTGGAAACGCATCACGTTTTTCTATACCACTGGAGAGCAATTTCAAGGCACAAACAATCAACGACCTGGTTATTAAATCACAGGATGAACTGAGGTCTAGGCACACCCTCCGTGACGTGCCCTAAAACCAACCAATATCGTGCCAATGACCTACCAGTCCGTTGTCCATCCGGAAATTCTGGCTTTGCTGGGGGTTTTTGTAAACACTGGTCAACAATCCCCACTCAATATCAACATTCTTATCCTTGTCAATCTAAACAGAAATTCCCCTTCAATCTGAGCTGTGATAGTACTTGAAACATAAACTGGTTTTCATCTATAATCTTCTTAAGAACAATCTGGAGAAATCCCATGAAAGCCGTACAACTTAACTGCTCGACCTGTGGTGCATCGATCTCACTTCCTGAAAATGTTTCAATTCAACTGCGCCAACTGGGGCAGCCTACTCACCCTTTTACAAGGGGAACGCAATTATGCGCTCAAGGCAGCAGAAAAGATCTCAGATGCCATTCGCAGTTCGTCAAATGATCAGGTAAAGGAAATGCGCCGAACTCAGCTGATCCAATCTCGCAACGGGCGGAAGCCAAACTGATGGAAAAACATAAGGAATATGCGGAAGCGCCTCAAAACCCTGGACACAATTCACACGAAGTATCCTTGAACAGCTCATTTTCCAGGAATGGAGCATTGCCGAAGATTACCGGCGCTGCGAACGTGAACTGGACACGCTGGATGGACCGGAATTTGAGAAAAACAACCTGGCGCTTGAAAACCAAATCAACTGTATCGATCATTCCCTCATGATCCTCTCACAGCTTACCAAAAAATCCATCTATTATGACCTGATCAACTCTGAAAGAGAAAAAGGCGCTTTATTGGAATACCTGGACGACCTCGGGGAGGCGCTGCCAAACCCAAAATGATACATTAAATCAAAACCAGCCAGTTTGCGGAAACCTGGCCGTATTATTTTCTAATCTAAGATTAGGGTCTAGAGGGGTGTGACGTCCTTAGCTTGCACCCTTAGGACCTTGTTCCACGGAGAATTCCACTTGCTGTTCTTCTCGCAGTGATTGAATCCTGATCCCAGGATAGCGGTGTGATGTACAAAAACATCATCGCCAACTTCACGAGAGATAAAACCATAACCTTTTGCATCGTTGAACCATTTTACGGTTCCGATTTCTTTTTCTGACATTCGTAATACTTCCTTTGTTTTTACTAATAAATGTTAATTTTTGTAGCCAGCTATTTTACTAGATATAAAAAAACCACCCAGTCTCCGCAAGTGGACGATCACTTCCTTTCCAATAACTACCTTCACTTTCATAATAATATTACCCATTATTTATTTTATCGTCAAGTTTAATAAATTCGTAGTTGTTATTCTGTGAATGACAGCCCGAGGTCGAGTAACGTCTCAGTTGGCATTTCACGCCGAACTTTTCCATGTTCGATTCGCCATCATCGAACTGCTTGCCGCCGCTTTTATGTTCATGTATTACGCTCCCATTGTGATCAATGATTGATACGCAAGAAGAATATTAACGTAATAAACTTCTTTAATGGGCAAACGAATTGCTATAGCTGTTCCTTCACCGGGGCTGCTTTTTGGAATTAGGCTGCCCCCATGTGCTTCTATGATTTTCTTTGCAATTGAAAGACCCAAGCCCATGCCGCCATAATTACTGGTTTTATAAAAACGCTCAAAGATCATTTCTAAAATCATCTGGTGCAATGCCTTCCCGTTGTCCATAATTATTGATTGACTTTGGCGAGGTCCGTCTTGATTAAAGCACTCACCTCAATTTTTCCACCAACTGGCGTATGTCGAATTGCATTTGATAATAAATTTTGCAACACTTCACGAATCCGAACCGGAGAAAGATTCACCGCTGACATTGATTTCTGAATAGACAGTGGTGATTTGAACTTCTTTTGCTTTTGCCTGGTTTTCAAAACTAAGCATTAAATCATTCAACAAAGCAGGGATATCCGTAGGTTCCTTGTTCAGGATCAATGCACCGCTCTCTGCCAAAGCAAGGGTACGCAGATCTTCCAGCAGGGCGGTCATTGTCTCCCTCTCTTCGTACAAGGAGGATAAGCGTTTCTCCTCCGGTGCGTAGATCCCATCGATCATCGCTTCTAAATTGCCTTGAATCGCCATAACAATGAGTTCATGCGCTACATCAGCCAATTGGTTCCGGCGAATTTGGTCACTTTTTTCCAAACGTTCCGCCATATTGTTAAAACCTCGACCTAAAGAACGCAATTCAGCCGGCCCCTTGAGACTGCACTCTTGCCTGATAATCTCCTTCTGCTAAAAATCTCCCTGCTTCTAATACCTCGTTGATATAGCGTGTTGTACGAAAAAACCTTCTCGCCGAAACGATCATCACCATAATGGCAAGCGCCGCTAATAAAAACCAGAAAGGCACAATTGTGTGCATCCGTCGTCCGATCGAAATCCATCCCATTTCGCTTGCGATTTTTCCAAGGATAACAATCACAAATCCACAAACAGCGATCACAAGAAACAATAAAGAACAACCGAACTTCCGGAAGAAACAATTCCTATGAATATCTCGGTCTGAATGCTGTGGCGGCCGGGTTCATTCTCCGGCCACCAGGGCGGTTTGCGTATTGGTCGAACCGGTTTATGTTTCCAATTATGTCCTGACATTGAATGCCTCACCGATCTGACAAAACGATAACCCACACCATAAACAGTGAGTATATATTCCGGTTTATGCGGGTTGATCTCAATTTTCCGGCGAATGTTTTTGATATGTGCATCAATCGCTCGCTCGTAAGATTCAAATGCAACACCATGAATTACATCCAGCAATTGAGCGCGTGTAAATATTCGCCCCGGAGATGTAGCCAATGCAGCAAGCAACTTAAATTCTGTGGGGGTTAAATTCTTCAATTTCGCGAGCTTCCGCAGTAACACGCATTCTTGGGATATCCAAACTTAGACCTTTTATAGAAATCGTTTCAGTTTGCTGTTCCTGGTAAGTTCCCATGCGCCGGAAAACAACTCTCACACGCGCTACCAACTCCTTTGGGCTAAAGGGTTTTGTGATGTAATCATCCGCACCCAATTCCAGGCCGATCAGTTTGTCACTTTCATCACTACGAGCTGTGAGCATAATGATCGGCGCTACCGAAGATTGCCGAATTGAACGTGTCACATCCAAACCATCCAGTTTTGGCAACCCCAGGTCGAGAATGATCAAGTCCGGCTTTTCACGCCGAACTTTTTCCAGGGCTGATTCGCCATCATACGCGGATAAAACATCATAACCGGCACGTTTCAGATAATCTGAAACAAGTTCAACAATCTTTACTTCGTCATCTACAACAAGGATTCTTTTCATAAAAGGCAACCCGGATAGTTTGTTTCACCATCCGGGTTTATTATACGCCAGCTTGCTGACGAAAACGTGATGTTAGGCTGCGGATGCCTGTTCATCACCTGACTTATCTTGTTCATCATCTTTCATAAGATCTTCGTGCAGCTTCTTGTGCATTTCTGCAACATAGGATGGTACATCACCCTCAAAGGTCCCATTCCCGCAAAATCGGCGACCAGGGGCGTGCATAGGCCAATGGGCAAAAGAACGGCGGAAGAACAACGCTCTAATCAACCCAATGATGATAAAGAAGAAGAATAATCCACCCAAAATGCGCATGAAGGTAAAACCGCCAGATTTGAAACCGGTCATACCAGGGTGCATGCCATAAGGGTGCATCCCTCTCATAAAGGGTACAGAGCCTTCTTGCAGGGCTTCAACATCGATGTTTTGTGCAATCCCATAAGCTACACCGGAACGATATGAGAAAACACCCACGGCTACAATTAGCACCGATCAACACAACAGCTAAAATGATTTTATAAATATTCTTTTTGACCTTCATGGCCATAACTCCTTTTTCTCTGCGTATTCGCAGTTTGTTTAATTATCTGAAATAAGTATAGGAGCCAATTGTGAAGCAATTATGAATGGATTTAGGATAAAAAATGGAGAACTTTATAAACTACTATTGAGATTCAAGAACCTTTAGTATTTTATTAGAATACTAAATGTGTCAAAAGATAGTTCATTTTTGTACTTGCGAATGACAGCCAGAAGGTCGCAGGATTATCCCCACACCTCATCTTATTCCTGGATTAGGGATCAGGATGACGTCAATTTGCTTTGTCATTAATGTGTCCATAATTTTCATATAAGCAGAAAATTGTAGCCGATATCCGTTTTTATAATTAATGTATAAATCATTTTACACAGCAGGCAGTCATTTCGGGAATTTGGAGCACTCTCATGGCACTTCTAATTAAGAATTGGCACCCTGATCACCGCTAGCGAGATGTTTAAAAGCAGATATCCTGGTAGAGGGAGGAAAAATCAGCCAGATCGGCCAGGATTTGACCCATCCCAACGCTTAACCTTATGATGTTGAAGGAAAATACGTCCTACCCGGGGGTGTGGACGCCCACGTCCACCTCGATCTACCCATGTTTGGCACAACCTCATCGGACGACCACTACACCGGCGGGAAAGCAGCAGCTTTTGGCGGCACAACCTCCTGATCGATTTCGTCCCCCAGGATGAAGGCTCCCTGGAAAAGACATCGCCGCTGGCATGCCAAGGCGACCCAAAAGCCTCGGTTGACTTCAGTTTTCATATGAATATCACCCGTTTCGACCAGGATGTTGCCAAAGAGATCTTCACCCTACCGGATCTGGGGATCACAAGCCTGAAGGTTTTCACGGCTTACAACGGCCAACTCCGCTTATCTGATGGTGAAATCTTTCGTGTGATGCGGTTAGCCCGGGCAGCAGGGATGCTGACCTTGGTGCATGCCGAGAACGGCGATGTGATCGATATCCTTGTAGCCGAAGCGCTGGCTGGTGGGAATAAGGCACCCTTTTTTCACGCCAAAACCCGGCCTGCCTGGGGAGCTGTCGAAGCCTCATTACGTGCGGCTGCCCTTTCAACCCAGGCTGGAGATGCCCCCTTTACCTGGTGCATATGAACACAGCCGGCGAGGTTGATCAACTGGCTTATGCAAGGGAGCATGGACTGAATATGATGGGGGAAACCTACCCCGAATACCTTTTCTTTGAAGAAGGTGACCTGCAACGAGAAGATGCCGCAAAATGGATCTGCTCACCACCCATGCGTACCCAATCCGACAACCTCCGCTTGTGGGAAGGGCTGGAAGGCAACCCATCCAGGTTGTTTCCACCGATCACTGCCCCTTCTTCTATGATGGAACCAAACCGATAGATTACAAAGGGGAATGAAAGGCCATTCCCGGTAAGGAATTAGGCAAGGATATTACACCAGGATACCAAACGGATTACCTGGTCTTGGAGACCGAATGCCCATCATGTGGACCCAGGGGTTGGGGACAAACACGTCACCCCCAACCAGTTTGTTGCCGGGCAGTCACCAACCAGCAAGGATATTCGGCCTGCACCCCAAAAAAGAGCATGATCCCGGGGCCAGTGCGACATCCCATCTGAATCCTGACAAGGAATGCGTTATGGTGTGGATGCTGCCAAACACAGCACGGCTTAGAACCTCTAGAAGGTGGCAGCTTTAAGGCTTCCCCACGATGGTCTTCCTGCGGGGACAGAATATCGTGATAATGAGAAATGGCTAGGTGACCAGGTATGGGCCGCTTCCTGCACCGTCATGAAGGTGAAATCCTGACTTCAATTCCTGGACTGACCTCTGTCCTGGTCATCCCAATTGATTCCTCCTTATTTCTGCCCTCCTGATCAGCATCCTGGACCGGGTTAACCAAAATTTGGACCCACTGGTTAATTGCATCTGCAGCATCCTTCATCGCCTGGCTGACTTTTTTTTGCTGCACCTTCTTGCAACAGTGCTGAATATTCACTCATGGGAAGGGTCAACAACAAACCTGGTGGGTCAGTTCTCCTTCCTGCTGGATTATGATAACTGGCCTTATGCTTTTTCACTGATCACAATCACGCTGGCAGTTATCCTGACGATGCGGCACGCACACGTTACGACAGCACGCCCCTTTCTTGGGCAGCCAGCCTGGGGATCACTGCTTTTGGATTCCTTGCCCTTCAATCAGGGTTCACCCTGACCTTGATGATCACCTGGGTTTTGGTAGACGTGATTCAACTTTTTTATCTCCTGCGCCAAAAAGGAGACAACCGCTACCGCACTGCTATCGTTCTGTCTTATGGCGTCCGTACCACCTCCGTGCTGCTTCTGATGGTAGCGGCCATCCAAACCTGGCAAAGCAGTGCATCCTTCAGTCTGACCCGAATACCGATCGACAGTTGTTTGCTGTTCCTTCTGGCTCAGCTTGCGTACAGAGATTCTGCGCTGAACCCACGCATCCTTCAGGAGCCGAACTTACACATAGGCGCAGGGAATATCATCCAGCTGGTGCCTGTTAGCCGGGCTGAGTTTGCTAGCCCGGCTGCCTGCATACCTGTTAACGGCGAATTACAGACCTGGATGCCGCTTATAATGGGGTTACTTGCCATTTCGGCGCTGTATGCTGCCTTTCGCTGGTTCTCAGCATCGAGGAGATCGAAGGGCGTCCTTTTTGGATTATCGCCTGGGCATCTTTAGCAGCAGTCTCAGCCCTGAACGGTGCACAAGAGGCTAGTCTTGCCTGGGGCACTGCCCTGATCCTTCCGGGAAGTTTATTGTTTCTTTATACGCCGCGTGTTCAACGCATGAATTTCCTTCTGCATTTTGGATTAATTGGCTTGATGGGCTGGCCTTTTACGCCTCTCGCCAGCGGATGGGCTGGATTGGCAGCGAATGGCGTGACGGTCTGGACAGTTCTTTCACTCTTGTTCATACGATCATGGTTCTTGGCTACCTTAGAAGAGTCTTACAGCCAAGTGGTGAGGTTGGTGCCCTGGAATCCTGGGCTCGTTTAGTGTATCCATTGGGATTTATCATCCTTATCCAGGCAATTGTCGCAATGGCTTTGATCGGATGGCCGGGATCACTGACAGTTGGAACCTGGTGGTTGGGATTAGCCAGCAATCTAATAATCATCATCCTGTTCATTCTCGTTTGGCGGTTGGGGATCAGCCCTCCGTACATTCAACTCCCTGCAAGCGCAGGCTAGCAAAGGTAAGTGGTTGGCTGCTTCCTCGATTAGAGCCGATATTCCGTCTGGAGTGGATACAAAAACTATTATGGTGGGGTAAAGATTTCCTTGGGTTTATCCTAAATGGGTTTTCAAATATTCTTGAGAGCGAAGGTGGAATCCTTGGACGATCCTGCTGATGGTGCTGATGATCGCCCTGCTGGCAGGACTCGGAAGTGGGTGATATGCAGACGCTATCAACCGTAGCATTTATTTTTATCGCTATCACAAGCATGGTCAACCTTATCCTTCGTGAATGGCGGATCAACGCGGTTGCTCTGGCAGTGCAATACCTGGCAGCTTTTTACCTCATTACCCTTTCCTGGCCTGTTGGACTGTCGGTGATCAAGCTGATCGTTGGTTGGATGGCGACAGCCGCAATCGCTCTGACCAGCCTGCGGCAAAGAAAAGATGCTCCTCCCTCTGAGCCGGCTGCCAGTTTGGTTTTCAGGGGTTTGGCTGGCATCATTGTTATACTGGTCATTTTTGTCCTTGCACCTGGACTGCAGGAAAGCATTCTCCCTGATATTGAGCTTGTCATCGTTCAGGGTGGTTTAATGCTCATGGGGATGTCACTTATGCAGGTGGGGACCAGTGCCGATCCTTATCTGAACATCATCAGCCTGCTCAGCCTGCTCGCTGGTTTTGATGTTATTTATGCAGCATTGGAACGTTCCACGCTTCTGACTGGTTTGCTGGTCGTCCTAAATCTTGGCCTTGCGCTGGCTGGTGTTTATTTCATTTCGCAATCCAGTACTGAGAAAGGGAGTGAGAACCAATCCCCATGACCCTCAGCACACCCGTCCTCTTTGTTATCTTCCCTCTGATCGTTGCTGCTGTTGCGATCGTATTTTCAAACCGCACGATGTTTGTGACCATTCTCACAGGTGTGACAGCATTGGCATTAGCCCTGCTGGCCGCCTTCTTCCCTGAAGCAATGATGATCGAAATTGGACCTCTTGCAGTTGCTTTCGAGGAAAGCCTCGAAGTCCTGGGAAGAAGCATCACTCTAACGATCAATATCATGCCCATAATCAGTTTGTCATTTGCTGCTGCCGGGCTGTGGATCCTTCTCGGTAATGTCACCAGTATTCCAAAGTTTTTTCAACCGATCAGCCTGGTCATTTCCGCGCTGCTCACTGCCGCACTTGGTGTTGAACCATTCTTGTATGCTGCATTATTCATCCAAACCGCTGTTTTAGCTTCACTGCCAATCCTTTCTCCTGAAGGGAAGAAACCTCAGCCTGGCGTCTTACGTTTTCTTATCCTGGAAACACTATCGCTGCCTTTCTTACTCCTCGCAGGATGGCTGCTTTCAGGGGTTGAAACTCTTCCTGTTGACAGCCCATTGGTCGGGCAATCCGCTATCATTCTGGGCCTTGGCTTCACGCTCATGTTGGGTGCTTTCCCATTCCACAGCTGGCTGCCGATGATCAGCCAGCGTTCACATCCCACAGCGGTCAGCTTTTTATTGTTCCTGCTGCCATCAACGGTCATTTTATTCAGCCTGAATTTCCTGGACCGCTACGCCTTCCTCAGAACCCTTCAAAACCTGGAAGGAATACTGAGCCAGCTTGGTGCTATTTTGATCTTTATTGGAGGAATCTGGACAGCCGTTCAGAATAATCCAAAACGGGTTTTCGGATATACGATCCTGGTTGAAGCAGGGTACAGCTTACTGGCACTTAGTTTGTTTTCCCAGGGTGGACTTGAGTGGTTGCTTATGCTGCTACCTGGCCGTGCCTTAGGCTTCTGGTTATGGGGTTATTCAATGTCACTGATTGAAGAGTACAATGGCTCAATGGAACTCGAAGCATTACAGGGTTTCGCAAGGCGCTACCCCTTCCTGTCTTCCGGGCTTCTCATTGCGCAGCTAACCATCGCTGGACTGCCAATTCTGGCAGCATTTCCGATAAAATTCTCTATTTTATCTGCAGCAATAAAAAATAGAACAAGCATTGGTATATGGATTTACCTCGGCAGCTTTGGTTTATTCTTCTTCACTTTCCGCCTGATGGCTGCATTCTTTAGATCAACCAGAGCAGCAGAATTACAAGGCTGGACCATATCAGAAAAAATGAGGGAATACATGCCAATTGTGTTCATAATCCTGGTCCTTGTGATCCTCGGCCTTTTCCCCAACTTGATTGAAAACATCACCAGCACCTTGACCGCGTTTCCCCAACTGCAGTAGACTTTGGGCAAGTCAAATCCAATAATTTTATTTCAAATGAATGAAATCGAGTCTTATTGGTTATAATTCATAAGATAGAAATAGGAATAGTTTGCAAATATTCCTATACCCTCCTTAGTAACCTGGATATAGATAGGTGCAAACCATGGATAAACCTTTTGATAGTCAACAAATAGAAAAACGACTGGAATGGCTTGACAATGAACATCGCAACGATAAATCCCTGATTGCGTCAATGCAAAAACAGCTTGAAGCAGTTTCTTCCGAAAATACCACTCTCCGCAAACAATTGTCGGAAATTCAAAGTGATGTCACTCGTTTAAACACGCTGATGCTCCGCCTGGAACAATTTGAAAAGGATATTGCCAGTCTTGAGGCGGAGTCGAACCGTCAACTGGATGGATTCAAGGACGACGTGCAGAATATACAGAGCCAAACTCATAGTAACCAAAGAGAAATCGAAACACTTAATTCGAGTTTCCTCTCACATCGTAATAAATTCGCTGATTATGATGATGTCAAATCAAACCTGGAAGGCCAAAAAGAGGAGGATATTCGGTCTTTCCAGTTTATGGAGGAACTAAAAACCCAGGTCAACGATATCGCTCGTTTTGATGATGAATACAAACGAAATCTCCATATCATTGAAGAAAACCGTCGCCAGGATTCAAAACGACTGACAGATTTCCAGGGTGAAATTGCTGCGCTTCGAAAAAGGCAGGATGAAACCCGGGGCAAACAGGAACTGAGCAGTGACAGCATACGCAAAATTGACGGCAGGATTAAAAACCTGCTTGTCGCAGAATCTGAAAGACGGCAAACTCAGACCGCATTCGTCGAAAAAATCAATTTGGGCCAGGTCGAACGCGATCGGCTGTTCAATCAATGGACAGAGCGGTTTGAAAAAATGGAGAAAATCACCGCTGAACTTGAAGAAGAAATTACCGGACTTGAAACCACCCACCGCTCAGTAAAAAAATCCCAGGCTGAATTAGATGAAATCACCCAGCAGTTCAGACGGCGGATAAACGAGATCACCGAGGTTCAGCGCTTGAATGAGGATCGCTTCCGGCAGGAGTGGACAACATTCAAATCCGATGACCAGAAGCGCTGGTCTAACTACACCTTATCCCAGGATGAGCAGCATCGAGAAATGAACAAGTCAATCGACGGCCTGGTAGAGCGCATCACAAATCAGGAAGACAACCTGGACATACTCAAGGAAAATTTCCGGAAACTTGGAAGGGATAATCTAAAGCGCATGCAGAATATTCTGGCCGTTTACAGAGAATCGATCGACAATCAAAACGCAACTTTGATTGACTAACCCAAGATCAGGATTCATCGCGTGCAAGTCATCGGTACAGCAGGTCATGTCGACCACGGCAAATCCACCCTGATCAACCGACTAACCGGCATTAACCCAGATCGTCTCAAAGCTGAGCAGGATCGCGAGATGAGCATTGAGCTGGGCTTTGCCTGGCTGACACTGCCAAACGGGCAGGAAGTCGGCATTGTTGACGTGCCGGGACATCGTGATTTTATTGAAAACATGCTCTCTGGCATCAGCGGTATTGATGCCGTGCTTTTCGTTGTTGCTGCGGACGAGGGCGTTATGCCGCAAACCAGGGAACACCTGGCGATCATCGACCTGCTACAAATCCCGACCGGCGTAGTTGCTCTGACAAAAACCGATTTGATCGATGACGCCGAGTGGTTGGACCTGGTTGAAGAAGACCTCAGGGAAATATTAGCAGAAACCGTGCTGGAAGATGCACCAATTGTCCGGGTTAGTGCCCGTTCCGGTGCTGGACTCAAAAATCTGGTTGAGTCAATCCAGGACATCCTCACAGAACGTCCTCACCGACCTGACCTGCACCGGCCCCGCCTGCCCGTGGACCGGGTGTTCACTTTAACTGGCTTCGGCACCGTCGTGACCGGGACCCTGTCAGATGGACAATTAGCTGTGGGTGATCCGATTGAAATCCTCCCCTCAGGTATTGACGGTCGAATCCGGGGACTGCAAACCCACAAACAAGCAGAAGAAAAAGCCCTGCCGGGCAGTCGAACTGCAGTCAATATCTCCGGGATAAGTATTGACCAAATCGATCGGGGAAACGTGTTGGTCCATCCCGGAACTTACCAGCCATCCAAAATGGTTGATGTTTGGTGCACTATGCTGCCTCAGGCTGACGCCCCTCTCAAACATAATACCGAAATTAAGTTCTTTCTTGGTGCTGCTGAGATCATGGCAAGAGTGCGCCTGCTGGGTACTGATGAGCTCAAACCTGGCGGGGACGCCTTCATCCAGCTGATGCTTCAGGAGCCACTCGTCGCCCTTCGGCAGGATCGCTTTATCATCCGCCGCCCTTCCCCACCCAGCACCATAGCCGGTGGGTTGGTCCTTGATCCCCATCCCAAAAACCGCCATAAACGGTTTAATACCAGACGCCTTGCAGAACTGGAGCAGCTATTGATGGGTACCCCAGAAGATATTATCCTTCAAGCCATTCAAAAAGCAGGTCCTTGTAACCGGGATCAGCTAATTAAAGCGTCTGGCCTGGAAATGGAAACTGCTGTACAAGCGCTTGAGGTGCTGCTGGAGGAAAACAAACTGGTTGACCCGAATGGCAGGGGTTTATTAATATCCCAAACCTGGGCTGAAGAACGCAAAAAAACAATAGAAGATACTTTGGTCGATTTTCATCAGGCATTCCCTTTACGTTTGGGGATGCCTCGCGAGCAGCTTAAATCCCAGTCTGGCATTAAATTAAATATCTTCAATGCATTCATTGAACAGATGGCAGAGGAAGGGGTGCTAAAAGACGGGGGGACAGAAATTCACATGAAGGAACATCAAGTAAGCTTCTCGGAAGCTCAGCAGGCCAGGATTGACGACCTGCTCAACCAATTCAAAACACAGCCTTATACCCCACCAACACATAAACAATGCCAGGCGGCAGTTGGAGAGGTGCTCCTGACCGCGATGATCGAAACCAGGCAGCTCATGCAGTTAATGAAGATGTGCTGTTCCGCCCGGAGATTTTCCAGAATATGAAGGCGGCAGTCATATCCCACATTCAAAGTAAACAGAAGATAACATTGGCTGAGCTGCGGGACATGTTCAACACCAGCCGAAAATACGCTGTTGCTGTGCTGGATCATTTGGATCAAACAGGGGTCACGATTCGAAAGGGTGACTTTCGGATATTGAGGCGTTCGAAACAATAAACTTTTAAAATCCCATATTTCAAAAAAAGTTCTCCTTGAAAAGGAGAGTTTTTCTTTTAATCAAAACCGAATCTACGGTAAAATAATCAAGCACTCACCAATATTTTTTAAGGAGATACCCACCTATGAAATGGAAAATTTTATTGACTGACGGGCTTTCAAAAATATCTGATCAGGGACTGCTCAATTCAGTGGAACTGGTTGACAGAAAAGGCATCACGGCTGAAGAATTACTTGAAGAGCTAAAAAACTTCGATGCCGTCATCGTCCGCGGACGCACAAAAATAACTGATGCAGTGTTAGTGCTGCACCCAATTTGAAAGTCGTGGGACGGATGGGCGTTGGTGTGGATAATATTGACCTGGAAGCCGCTCGATCGCACAACGTCACCGTTGTAAACTGCCCCGTTGCCACAACAGTATCCGTCGCGGAGCTGACCATGGGATTGATGCTCAGCATGATCCGCGGCATCACTAAAGCTGATTCAGGGATGAAATCAGGTGACTGGCTCAAGAAGCAGCTGCGTGGTACTGAACTGTTCCAGAAAACCCTTGGCGTGATCGGATTTGGCCATATCGGCGAAACGGTCGCAAAAAGAGCACTTGCTTTCGACATGCGGGTGATCGCCAGCGATCCAGTCCGACCCGCAGAGGAAGTCAAAGCGGCAGGGGCAGAACCTGTCAGCTTTGAAGAACTCCTAAGACAATCCGACATCATCACCATGCACATCCCTCACATCAAAGCCACACATCACCTGCTTGATGAAGAAGCATTCAGCAAGATGAAAGACCAGGTGTTGATCATCTGTGCGGCACGCGGCGGTGTGATTGATGAAAGCGCATTACTTGCTGCCCTGGAAAGCGGAAAAGTCGCTGGCGCTGCCCTGGATGTGTTTGAAACTGAACCTCCTGGCGAGCACCCTCTACCAATGCATCCCAATGTGGTTGCCACACCACATATCGGGGCACAGACCAAAGAAGCCCAATTGCGTGCTGGCTTCGACATCCTCTCAGAGGTCGTTGCAGCACTCGATAAAGAACCCTTGCGCTGGAAAATTGTCTGAAAGACAGGAAAATTAAAAACAGAAAAAAGGAATAATATGACAGAAAAAACACAGTACTCCCCAAAAATGCAGCAATTGGTTGAACTCGCTGCAGAACTTGAAGACCTCGGCCACATCGGCGCAGTCCTGGGTTGGGATCAGCAGACCTATATGCCCCCTGGCGGTGCAGAAGAAAGAGGCCTTCAATTGTCTTCACTTGGCCGCATCATGCATGAAAAATTCACTTCCGATGAAGTCGGTCAATTGATCAGTGAACTTGTGGATGAAGTTGGTGACCTGAACGCTGAAACAGACGAAGCCCGGATGGTGAAAGTATCCAAACGCGCTTACGACAAGCAAACCAAAGTTCCCCTTCCCCTGCTGATGGAAACCATTCAAACCACGACGATGGCGAATGAAACCTGGGTAAAGGCCAAAGGTGAAGACGATTTTTCGATCTTCCAACCAGATCTTGAAAAAATCGTGGACCTTCGAAAGCAGTATGCTGAACTGTTCAAACCCTACGATCATATTTACGACGCCCTCCTGGATGATTTTGAGCCCGGCATGAAAACGGCTGATGTCAAAGAGATCTTTGATACGCTGCGTCCGCAGCAGGTTGAAATTATCCATGCGATCATGGAAAAAGAACCGCCTGATAACAGCTTTCTGAAACAGCACTATAAGGAGGAATATCAAGAGATCGTAGGCCGCGATGTGATCACACGTTTTGGCTACGACTGGAATCGCGGCCGGCTTGACATTGCACCACATCCATTTACCACAGAGTTCGGATTGGGCGATGTTCGGATCACCACCCGCTACCTCAAAGATGATGCTGGGTCTGCACTTTTCAGCACCATGCACGAAGCGGGACACGCCATGTACGGCCAGGGTGTTGCTCAAAAATACAGACGTCACCCACTCAGCGGAGCAGCCTCACTCGCCATCCACGAATCCCAATCCCGGTTGTGGGAAAACCTGGTTGGTAGAAGCAAGGAGTTCTGGTCATTCTTCTATCCCTCACTGCAGATGCTCTTCCCGGAGTTCCTGGCGAATGTCGGCCGGGACGATTTCTACCGGGGCATCAACAGGGTTGAGCCATCCCTGATCCGCGTGGAAGCTGATGAAGCAACCTATAATATGCATGTCATGCTCAGGTTGGAGATCGAAATCGGGCTGATGGAAGGCTCCATCAAAGTGAAAGACCTCCCGGAGATCTGGAACACAAGAATGCAGGAATACCTTGGCGTGACACCACCTGACGACGCCCAGGGCGTGCTCCAGGATGTCCATTGGTCTGCCGGTATGATCGGCTACTTCCCCACCTATGCGTTGGGCAACCTGGCATCTGTCCAGCTCTGGGATACCATGCTGGAGCAGCATCCCAATGTGCCGGATGAAATTGCACAGGGAAAATTCGATACCATCCTGGGGTGGATGCGTGAACACGTGCACCAATACGGGAATAAATTCGAGCCGCAGGAGATCATGCTGAAGGCAACCGGCAGCAAGATCACACCAGAGCCATACATCAAGTACCTGAAGACCAAGTATGGTGAAATTTACGATCTCTAATCAGATTTAGTAAAAATACTTCGGGCTGTCCATTGTATAAACCGGACAGCCCTTATTGTTTAAATTGGATTAAATGTATAATAGCCACATGCCAAACAAGCATCGTTTAGGAATAATTGTCATCCTTTTCCTGGTTATGGGGCTGTTCCCCCCTATGCGTGGAGCAGCTTCTCCTGAACCCCGCCTCAACATCCTCAACCCCGGGGATAATTCGATTCTTCCCTCACCTATCAAGCTGTCAGCCGAAATCTTGCCAGACCCGCAAAGCATGATCCGCGTGACCCTCACCAGCCGAAACGGCGAGCTGCTTGCCCGGCAATTAATTCACCTGGATACGAATAGCTCATCTCCAATTGTTTTTAATAAGGCTATCCCCTTTGAGATCCCCACAGATCAAACCGAAGCTTTGCTGACCCTTGCGGTACAGGATGCGTTTTTTCGAACAATTGCAGTCCGCTCTGTCCTGGTGACCCTGGCCTCAACCGGTGAGCCATCGCTGCAACCCCCCACATCAATGGAACCATGGTCAGTTATTCAACAACCCCAACCCATGGAGGAGGTCAGCGGCAGCGAATGCCTTATTGTAGGTAGTGTTATGCCCATTTCAAACAGGCCCATTGCATTCGAATTGATCAGTGACAATGGCCGAGTCCTTGGGTCTTCTCAATTGCCAATCGAAACCCCCGGTGAAAAACTTGATTTCAAGATCTCCTTATATTATTCGTACATCAGGGATAAAACCGATGTGCGCCTGATTATCCGACAAAATCATTATCCCTATGATGAAATTGCCATACTGGATAGCATCCAGTTAATCGTTAACCCCTGACCCATTTCTGGTTAGCATATCCCGGTACAAAGTATTTAAATATACATTTCTGTCTGTCAGATACATTTTTCCATATCGATCAGAAGCATCATAATTAATTACATTAAGTGATTTCGGACAAGTGCTTGCGCAGTAGGTTCGTCAATAATCAGTTCTTTAATGTAGCCACCCTTTAAAGCAGAAAACAATCCTTTTACCTTAGCCAATCCTGAAACGACACAAATGCTGTGTTTTCCCCTGAAGAAACTTAATTCAGGTCCACTTGCCCTTTCATTATAAGGAATGTTTTTATAATCACCATTTGTTTTAAAAAAGACGGTGGCGATATCACCCACAACATCTAATTTATTCAATTCTTCATAATCCTTCTGATTCAAGTAACCACCACTATAAACATGACTGGGGATGCCAGCATTAACAGCCCCAATACTGAACAGAAGAATATCAGCCTGCTTTTGAATATCCAGCAATCTTTTGATACTTCTTTCTTGCCAGAGGGCATATTTTGTCTCTGGATAATCAAAGAAGCATGGAAGCGGGAAAAGGTGCGCACGAGCCTGATAATTCTCTGAAAAGCGCATAATAATCTCACTCGCATACTCAATGCCCATGGATAAGATATTCCCAGCACCATTTAGTTGAACGATCTGAGAATTATGCGTGGTTTTCTTCATCAGACACTTGGATATGGCTGTCAGGGTTGTCCCCCAGGCGATCCCAAGCGTCATGTTCGAACCAAACACCGTGTTCATAAATCTTGCCGTGTAATGAGCTACTCGGTTGAGCCATTCATCTTCACTTGCGATTGATGGAACTGAGACGACATGAACATTTGTCCCTTTGAATTGAGCAGAAATCCTTTTTTCAATGAGTCTGGGTTCTTCGGCTGGATCAACAATATTGATATTGATAAGGCCCTCTTCGCGGGCAAACTTCAGCATTCGAGAAACAGTGGACCTTGAGACATTCATCTCATTGGCAATCGCCTTAGTTGTTTTTTCCTGATAATAATACAACCTTGCAACCTTGATGGCTTCATTTATTCTGTTATGAAAAGTCAAGACACCTCACTAAGGTAATAATTGTTGAATGTATCCTGCACATATGTCATTGAAAAGCTTAAATTTATTATATCCGTTTTGCACATATGTGCAATTTATGTGAAGCACACGGTCAATATAGGAACTTTGTATATACAATTAAATATGTAGACTATTTGGACTGGTTCATCTTGATTGTCGATTGTTGGGTAAGACACAATATTTTGATCAAATCTTCGAATATTCACCCTTCATATCAAATGAGGAGGTTGTTATGTAAACGTTATGAGTTTGTTGACCCCGCCGAGAGGATTGTGTGAGAGACAATAAAAAACGTGCGGGTATTGGACCTTTATACTTACACAAATTTTATAACATGCCTTATAAGGAGAATAATATTATGGAAAAGAAAGTTCGGAAAAATTTGATCTTTCTGATCGTCATGGTGGTCGTTATCGCCTTTTCAGCGATCATGGCAGATCAAATCGAGAGCGGATTTGGAAAATCTGAAGTTTCAATTGTCAGAATTAAAGATCCAGATGGCAATATCGTGGTTGCTAAGTTGTTCCGTCCTAAAGAAGCAACCGCGAGCAACCCACTGCCTGCCGTTCTGAATATGCACGGCTACCAGAACGACAAAAATGTGCAGGATCCATTCTCTGTAGAGTTGGCCCGACGTGGATTTGTAGTCCTGGCACCGGATTCACTGGGACATGGTGACAGCGGCGGCGGTCTGAACGTTGGTGCCTGGTTCGCAGATCCTACTTATGTGATGGGTAACGAAACCTCCCTCGCATGGCTGATCGAACAACCTTTCGTCGATGCTGAATACATCGGTGTTACCGGACACTCTATGGGGGGTATGAACGCTGTCAAACTGCCAGCTCTGTTCCCTGAAAATGTCAAGGCGGTTGTACAGCAAGCCTCTTCACCAGGTTCACCGGAACTACCCAATCTGATGATGCTTCAAGCACGTTATGATGAGTTCGGTGGTTTCCGCGACAATCAGCTGCGCACTGAACCGATTGTTGATAGTGAGACCCGTGCAGCTGCATTGGGTCTGACCCCACCACTTGAATGGGATACTACTTACGGCAGCTTTTCAGATGGCACTGCTCGCAGGATGGCCTACATCAATATGGACCATCACCTGCTGCCCTTGATGAACAAATCAGTGGCAGAAACGGCGGACTGGTTCCGCCTGGCTCTGAAAGATGGCGATGGTGGTTCTATGTGGATTGAACCGACCAAACAGGTCTTCATGTGGAAGGAAATCTTTGGTTTTGTTACATTAATTGGCACAATGATTACCATGCTGCCTCTCACCAACCTGCTGCTTTCGACAAAATTCTTTGCACCGGTTGCGCAGCCCGTTCCCGGACGCTATGTTGCCAGTAAAAAAGAATGGTGGAAACTAGCGACAATCAACATGCTGATTGGTGGGATCCTTTACCCCCTGACCACCCAATATGGCGGTATTGGTGGAAAGCTCGAAACCTGGTTCCCATGGGCTAAAATGGAGATGGCTAATGGAGTAGCAGCTTTCTTCCTGGTTAACGCAGTGGTGTGCTTCATTTTATTCATTTTCTGGTTCAGGGATAAAAAGAAGGAAGGCGTCACTCTGTATGATATGGGTGTGACCTATGGTGAGGAAAAGAACAAGATGGATTGGGGCATCCTCGGCAAAACAGTCCTCGTTGCCGTGATCCTCTTCCTGTGGATGTACCTGTTAACTGGCTTATCCCAGCTCACAATCGGGCAGGAGTTCCGGTTCGCCTGGCCGTATATGCGTTTGTTCTCCAGTGGATTACGAGTCAAGTATTTCTTCATCTATTTGATCCCAGCTTTACTCTTCTTCCTGGTCAACGGCGGTATCTTCTTGTTTGGCCAAGCAAGAATGAAGAAATATGATAAACCCGCTAAAACACAGTGGATGTGGTGGCTTAAGGTAGTGTATGCCATGGTGACTGGCCTATTCCTGTGGTGGTGCTTCCAGTATCTTCCGTGGTTCCTTGGTGGTGCGGGTCCTGGAACTGAAACGATTACGTTTTTCCAGATGGATCTCTCCCAGTTCACCTCAATGTGGCCCCTGATGCTGTTTGTCTATATTCCCGAGTTTATCATCCTGTTCTGGTTCCACACCTGGTTCTTCCGTCGGACAGGCAAGATTTACCTTGGCGCTTTGATGATCGCCAGCATTGCCACCTGGTTCATGACTGCAGGTACAATTTGGCTTAAGTAAGCTGATTCTGCAGGTAAACAACTCAAGTAAAAAAGCCCAGCGGAGAAGACCCAGCCGTTGGGCTTATCGATACTTTTTAGAAAATTACTATTGGAGGGATGATGGGTAAATTTATCGCATCCGTTGACCAGGGGACGACCAGTACACGCTGCATCTTGTTCAATCACAGCGGCCAGATCGTCAGCACCCACCAGTTAGAGCACGAACAAATCTATCCTAAACCAGGTTGGGTGGAACATGATCCTCATGAGATTTGGGCACGCACCCAGGTTGTGATCAAAGGAGCAATGCGCCAGGTAAATGCAAAAGCCAAGGATATTGCCGCAGTCGGCGTGACCAATCAGCGCGAGACAACGATCGTTTGGGATAAGGTCAGCGGTGAGGTCTATTACAATGCTATCGTCTGGCAGGACACCCGTACTGACAAGATCATTGCGGAACTTGCCAAACAAGGCGGACAGAACCGGTTTCAACAGCTTGTCGGGTTACCCCTGGCAACCTATTTTTCAGGGCCGAAGATCCGCTGGATCCTGGACAATGTGGAAGGTGTCAGAACAGCCGCTGAGCAGGGCAGAGCGATCTTTGGAAATATCGACTCCTGGATCATCTGGAATTTGACCGGTGGCGTGAAGGACGGTTTACACATCACCGATGTATCCAATGCCAGCCGCACGATGTTGATGGACCTGAAAACCCTGAATTGGGATGAAGAAATCTGTACATCATGGGCATCCCGAACCAGATGCTGCCTGAGATCACGCCCTCCTCCCAGGTTTATGGATACACCAGGACGGATGGTCCTTTTGGAGGCGTGATCCCAGTCTCTGGCGACCTTGGCGATCAGCAGGCAGCCACGGTCGGACAGACCTGCTTCGACCCGGGGGAAGCCAAGAACACCTACGGGACCGGCTGCTTCATGATCCTCAACACAGGCCCAGAGATCGTGGTCTCAAAAAATGGGCTGCTGACCACCCTGTGCTACCAGTTTGAAGGAGAACCTCCAACCTATGCTCTGGAGGGTTCAATTGCCATCACCGGCGCGCTGGTGCAGTGGCTGCGGGATAACATTGGATTGATCAAAGAAGCCCGTGAAATTGAGGTTTTAGCGAAGACCGTTGAAGATAACGGCGGCATCTACTTTGTACCAGCTTTTTCCGGCTTATTTGCCCCCTACTGGCGCTCTGACGCCCGCGGTGTGATTGTCGGATTGACACGCTTTATCAACCGTGGACATATCGCCAGGGCAGCTCTGGAGGCGACAGCCTTCCAAACTCGGGAGGTGCTTGATGCCATGAAGATTAACTCAGGTGTTGATTAAAAGTCTTGAAAGTTGATGGAGGTATGGTTCAAAATGACCTTTTAATGCAAATACAGGCTGATGTACTGCAGGTCCCGGTTATTCGTCCTGAAGTAGCTGAAACTACAGCACTTGGTGCAGCCTATGCAGCAGGTCTCGCCGTTGGGTTCTGGAAAAATAAAGATGAAATGCGCACAAACTGGCGTATGGATAAAACCTGGCATCCTGATGAAAACAGTCCACTGCATGAGATTAAATTTAAAGAGTGGCAGAAGGCAGTTCAACGCACCTTGAATCGGATCGAATGATCAGATACAAATCTAAGCCTTAAAAACACGCCTGGTGGTGAAGGTTCTTTGTTATTTATAACCTTCTGCATACCAGATCCGTGAAAATTGGACACAACAACCAGTATTTTTTGGCTATGCTTGTGAGAGTAAAATGGTGAGGTTGCTATAAAGACAAATAACACTAACACGGAGGATTGTATGGTGGAGAAATTCGATGTCA
>CAVYEQ010000001.1:0-32225 GCA_963767675.1 uncultured Chloroflexia bacterium | reverse complement strand
TTCAATCAATCAGCACCTGACACGGGACGAATTTTCAACTCTGCCGGAAGCATCCTTGTGGCGCTACCTCAACCTGCTGCCTGTTGAAGATCCCGGCGGGTATGGCACACCTCTGCGGCGTGCTGAATGGACGCCGGTTTATAAGTCAAATAGATTAGCAGTCAGTTAGGCTTGAAGACCTTTAATCAAAGACGAAATCCCAACCCCATTGCCTCATTCAGGACCGCCAGCGCTGTTGTCGTGGCGCGAGCCAATCAGATCAATGCAGATACTATCGTCGCAGCCTCCACTGGAAATGCTGGCGCAGCCCTGGCCGGCATGGCCGCGGCTGTAGGTTCCAAAGCTGTCATTTTCGCACCAAAAACAGCACCGCCTGCAAAGATCGCTCAACTGCTTGTCTTTGGAGCAAAGGTGATCCTGGTTGACGGAACCTATGACCAGGCATTTGACCTCAGCATTGAAGCGACCCATCATTTTGGCTGGTACAACCGCAACACAGGTTTCAATCCGTTCACTGCTGAAGGCAAGAAAAACCGCGGCTTTCGAAATTTGGGAGCAGGTCATCAGCCAGATCCCGGATCAGAAAAAACCACTATCCATTTTCATCCCGGTTGGAGACGGAAATATCATTTCAGGTGTGCATAAAGGGTTCAAGGACCTGCATTCACTGGGCTGGCTTGAGCACATGCCCCGGATAATCGGTGTACAGTCAGAAGGCTCCGCAGCCATTGCCAACACCTTCCACAGGGGCAGCGAAGAGATCAAAGCCGTCCAGGCGGATACATTGGCAGACAGCATCGCTGTTGATCTGCCGAGAGACGGCGTGCGCGCGGTACGCGCTGCCCGTGAAACCGACGGCACCTATATCATCGTCCCGGATAAGGACATCCTGACTGCAATCGCTGATCTGGGCAGGATCGGTGTCTTTGCAGAGCCTGCAGCAGCAACTGCCTATGCAGGGCTGAGAGCAGCCGTATCACAATCCCTTGTGACTGAAGATGATCCTGTATTAGTGCTGAGCACCGGCAGTGGTTTGAAAGACGTCCAGGCTGCCATGCAGGCTGTAACCGCAGCACCCATCATTGAACCAACCCTTGATGCAGTGAAAAAGGTACTCTGATGGAAAAACCAATCTTTTCGGTTGTTGCACCTATCTATAATGAACTGGAGAATATCCCTGAGCTTTACCCCCGTATCAGGGATGTCATGGATCAAACCGGTGAACCCTGGGAATTGATCCTGGTAGATGACGGCTCCATAGATGGTTCCACGGACGTTATCCGAAAACTGGCAGAAAATGACAACCATGTACGACCGGTGATCTTTGCCAGGAACTTTGGACACCAAATCGCGGTTACTGCGGGGATTGACTACAGCCGCGGGGATGCTGTGATCATCATAGATGCTGATTTGCAAGACCCGCCTGAGGTGATCTTAGACCTGATCGAGAAGTGGCGAGAAGGTTTCGAGGTCGTCTATGCGGAACGGGAAGAGCGTGAGGGTGAGACATGGTTCAAGCGGACCACCGCAAGCATCTTCTACCGACTGATCCAGGCCGTGACCAATGTAAACATCCCCCTGGATACTGGCGATTTCCGCTTGATAGATAAAAAAATCATTGATGTGATGAAAACCATGCGCGAGAGGCATCGCTTCCTGCGCGGTATGTCTGCCTGGGTAGGTTTCAAGCAGGTTGGTGTGAAATATAAACGCAAACCACGTTACGCAGGATCTTCGAAATATCCTCTAAAAAAGATGGTCCAATTTGCCCTGAATGCCATCACCAGCTTTTCCTATTTCCCCCTGCAGCTTGCGACTTATGTCGGATTTATCGCGGCTGGTCTGAGTGTGCTGGCCATACCGGTCATCGCCATCCTGCGATGGACAACCGGTACTGTCCTGATCGGTCAGGCAACTACACTGATCATGGTGCTCTTTTTGGGTGGTGTGCAATTGATCAGCCTCGGGATTATCGGTGAATACATCGGACGCATCTATGACGAAGCCAAAGGCCGCCCTCTATATACAGTAGCAGAAGCGCCTGAAAAAGAGGATAGCACTGAGTTATGATGAAAAAATTGACGGAGCTTACAAATCAAATAAAAGAAGTTATAATCTAACTGATATTAATCGTCAGACAATTAACCAAGGAGAATATTTATGGCTAAAATCGATCTAACCATGTATCCAGAACGTCTTGAACGCACGGTCAAACGCGCCCGTGAGCGCAACATCATCATCCCCACCTTTGAACAGCAACTTGATCCGAGCAAGGTTCCGGCAAAGATCAAAGAAGAACTCACCAAAATCGGGTTGTGGGACCTGCATCCACGCAACCTGTTCCGTATTACCTGGCACAATGAACCAAAACCAAGCGGCGGTCTTTATGGTGGCTTGAATTATATAGAATTCCCGGAAAGCCTAACCGGTACGCCTGCCCGTATTTTGGCTTTGGAAGGAAAATGGTTCCCAACAGGTGCGCATAAAGTCGGCGCAGCCTTCGGGTGCCTGGTTCCTCGTTTAGTGACGGGACAATTTGATCCCACGCAGCAAAAAGCCGTTTGGCCTTCAACCGGCAACTACTGCCGGGGTGGTGCATACGACTCCGCCCTGCTGGGTTGCGAATCAATCGCCATCCTGCCGGAAGAGATGAGCCAGGAACGTTTTGATTGGCTTGCCACCATCGCAGGTGAAACCATCCGTACTCCCGGCTCTGAATTGAACGTCAAAGAAATTTTCGATAAGTGCTGGGAACTGCGAGCAACGGGTGAAGACCTGATGATCTTCAACCAATTCGATGAATTCGGCAACCACTTGTGGCATTATTACCTGACCGGCCGAGCGCTGGAGAGAATATTCCATGAAGTAGCCGGACCCAATGACAGCTTTTGGGGCGTTGCATCTGCAACTGGCTCTGCCGGCACGATTGCCGCGGGTGATTATTTGAAGGAAGTATTCCCTGGAAGTCACGTCGTCGCCTCGGAAGCGGTTCAATGCCCCACCCTTCTATACAACGGTTTTGGCGCTCACCGCATCGAGGGCATCGGAGATAAGCACGTCCCCTGGATCCATAACGCAAGGAATACTGATACTGTGGTTGCCATCGATGACAATGCAGTTGTGAACCTTGCCCGGGTTTTCAATGAACCTGAAGGTCAGGCTCATTTGGTCAAATCCGGAGTACCCATGGAAATCGTTGAAAAGTTGGATATGTTAGGCTTCTCAGGCATCTCAAACGTGTTATCTGCCATCAAAGCAGCCAAGTATTATGAGCTTTCAGAAAACGACATTGTAGTAACCATGTTGACTGATTCCATGGAACTCTACCAGAGCAGATTACATGAAATGCGTGAAGAGATGGGTGAATATTCTGAAAAGCAAGCAGCGGCAGATGATGCACGATGGCTGAAAGGTATCACAACTGACCACCTGGAAGACCTGACCTACATGGGGCAGAAACGAGTCCATAATCTCAAATACTTTACCTGGGTTGAGCAGCAGGGCAAGACCTATGAAGAGATCCAGGCACAGTGGTATCAGCGTGATTACTGGGATGAACTCCACGCTCAGATCCCTGAGATCGATGAAAAGATCAATGAGTTCAACGAAAGAGTGGGATTGCTCTAACCCCTATCTTATCCAGACAATAATACTAACTCCCGGGATTTGAAAAAACTCCCGGGAGTTTTTTCTTTCTCCTGATCCTGATTGAGGATAATAAAGGCAAAGCTTCGAAATAAAAGACAGGCTTGCCGCGGATAATCCACCTTGAAATACATAACACCATCAACCAAAAATAATCCATGATAGAATTTCCCTTAACACAAACAATGAGAGGTCACCTTGCCGGAAAACCTTCCTGATACCGCTCTGATCCTGGTTGCCATCCTGCCATCCCAGCGCGATTTTGATATCGCACGCTTGTTTGGCTGGTACCGTATCCCACTTAAAAGCGCACCAAAGGTCATCTCAGTTGATTACCTGGCTTTTTACCAGACCAAAGCTTTTGGCGAATCAGAACGCTGGCAGATCGCCTATGTGGCAGAAATCCTGGGACACGAACTCACTTACAGGCGGGATCTTATCCGGGATGAACCAGACCACCCCCGCGCCCATGAAGAATACTTCAAGCTCCAAATCGGACCTCTTGAGCGTCTGAACAAGCCCGTGCCATCCGGGGATTGGAAACGCATCACATTTTTCTATACTACCGGCCACCATTTCCAAACCGCACATACAGTAAATGACCTGGTTATCAAATCACAGGATGAACGTGAAATCCTCTGGCACACCCTCCGTGAACGTGCCTTAAAAGCCAACGAATATCGTGCAAAGGACCTGCCTGAGGCCATCATTGACCCGGAAATTCTGGCTTTGCTTGGGGCTTTCGGTAAACACAGATAAATAATCCCCCTTCAATCTCTTACTTATCCTTATCAATCTGTACGGCTTCTCGCCTTCAATCAGGTCCTGTGATGGTACTTGAATCTGACACTTGTTTTTGGCTATAATCGAAATAGGAACAACCAGGAGTACATCCCATGAAAGTCGTAAATCTTAACTGCCCAACGTGTGGTTCATCTATCTCACTTCCAGAAAATGTCACCCAATTCAACTGTGCGAGCTGTGGGAGCCTTCTCACCCTTGAACACGGGGAAGGCTATTATTCACTCAAAGCAGCAGAAAAGATTTCGGAAGCTATTCGCAGTTCGTCTAATGACCAGGTAAAGGAAATGCGCCGGTCTCAGCTGATCCTATCACGCGATCGGGCAGAAGCCAAATTGATGGAAAAACGCAAGGAATATGTGGAAGCCGCTTCCAAACCCTGGACGCAGTACACCGAAAGCATCCTTGAACAGCTCATCTTCCAGGAATGGAGCATTGCCGAAGATTACCGGCGCTGCGAATGTGAGCTGGATACGCTGGTTGGACCGGATCTTGAAAAAAATAAGCTGGCGCTTGAAAACCAGATCAACTGGATTGACCATTCCATCATGATCCTCTCACAACTGACCAAAGAATCCATGTATTATGACCTGATCGATTTAATGAAAGAGGAAAGGGAACTCTACCTGGGATATCTGGAGGGCCTCGGGTGAAGCCCTGACTGTTTCACTAAGGTAAATCAAATACAAAATTCCAGGGATTTTCAAAAATCCCTGGAATTTGATAATCAAAACCGGCCAGTTTGCGGAAACCTGGCCGGTGTTTTTTCTAATCTTAGATTAGGATCTAGAGGGGTGTGACGTCCTTGGCTTGCAGGCCCTTTGGACCCTGTTCTACGGAGAATTCTACTTGCTGTTCTTCTCGAAGGGATTTGAATCCTGAACCCAGGATAGCGGTGTGATGGACAAAAACATCATCGCCAACTTGACGAGAGATAAAGCCATAACCTTTTGCATCGTTGAACCATTTTACGGTTCCAATTTCTTTTTCTGACATTTCGTAATACTTCCTTTGTTTGTTTCTAATTATTTGTTTTTGTGAGCCAGTTTCTTCAATAGATATAAAAAAATCGCCCAGTCTCCGCAAGTCTGGACGAGCATATCACTTCCAACAACTAACTTCACTTTCTCAATAATCCTACCCATTAAAAAAACAATTGTCAAGGGGCAAAAAAATCTTTGTTGTTTGCGATCAATGATTGATGCGCAAAAAGAAAAGCAACCTAATATTCTTCCTCAATGGGCAAACGAATTGTCATAGCTGTTCCTTCACCGGGACTGCTTTCTGCAATTAGGCTACCCCCATGTGCTTCTATTATTTTCTTTGCAATTGAAAGGCCCAAGCCCATGCCGCCAGAGTCACTGGCTTTATAAAAACGCTCAAAGATCATTTCTAAATCATCTGGTGCAATGCCTTCCCCGTTGTCCTTAATTATTATTTTGAGATTCGAGCTAGGCTCATTTTCGATCAAAGCACTCACCTCAATTTTTCCGCCAACTGGCGTATATCGAATTGCATTTGATAATAAATTGTGCAGCACTTCACGCATCCGAACTGGAGAAAGATTTACCGCTGGCAATGCGTTCTGAATAGACGTGGTGATTTGAACTTCTTTTGCTTTTGTCTGGTTTTCAAAACTAAGCAATAAATCATTCAACAAAGCGGGGATATCCACAGGTTCCTTGTTCAGGATCAAGGATCCACTCTCTGCCAAAGCAAGCGTACGCAGATCTTCCAACAGGGCGGTCATTGTTTCCGTCTCTTCGTATAAGGAGGATAACCGTTTCTCCTCCGGCGCGTAGATCCCATCGATCATCGCCTCTAAATTACCTTGAATCACCGTGAGCGGTGTATTGAGTTCATGCGCAACATCAGCTAATTGGTTCCGGCGAATTTGGTCGCTTTTTTCCAAACGTTCCGCCATATTGTTAAAAGCTCGACCTAAAGAACGCAATTCAGCCGGCCCCCGGGACTGCACTCTTGCCTGGTAATCCCCTTCTGCTAAAGATTCTGCTGCTTCCAATACTTCGTTGATATAACGTGTTGTACGAAAAAACCTTCTCGCTGAAACGATCATCACAATAATGGCAAGCGCCGCTAATAAGAACCAAAAAGGCATAATTGAATGCATACGCGGTTCAATAGAAATCCATCCCACTTCGCTTGCGATTTTTCCAAGAATAACGATCACAAATCCACACACAGCGATCACAAGAAACAAAAAAGAACAACCGAACTTTCGGAAGAAACGATTCCTATGAATATCCCGGCCTGAGTGCTGCGGCGGCCAGGGTTCATTATCCGGCCACCAGGGCGGCTTGCGTATTGGTCGAACCGGTTTATGTTTCCAATTATGTCCTGACATTGAATACCTCACCGATCTACAAAACGATAACCCACACCATAAACGGTGAGTATATATTCCGGTTTATGCGGGTTGATCTCAATTTTCCGGCGAATATTTTTGATATGGGCATCAATCGCTCGCTCGTAAGATTTAAATGCAACACCATGAATCACATCCAGCAATTGAGCGCGTGTAAATATTCGCCCCGGGGATTTGGCCAATGCAGCGAGCAACTTGAATTCTGTTGGGGTTAATTCTTCAATTTCGCGAGCTTCCGCAGTAACACGCATTCTTGGGATATCCAAACTTAGACCTTTTATAGAGATCGTTTCACTTTGTTGTTCCTGGTAAGTTCCCATGCGCCGGAAAACAACTCTCACCCGTGCTACCAACTCCTTGGGGCTAAAGGGTTTTGTGATGTAATCATCCGCACCCAATTCCAGGCCGATCAGTTTGTCACTTTCGTCACTACGGGCTGTAAGCATAATGATCGGCGCTACCGAAGATTGCCGAATTGAACGGGTCACATCTAAGCCATCCATTTTTGGCAACCCCAGGTCGAGAATGATCAAGTCCGGCTTTTCACGCCGAACTTTTTCCAGGGCTGATTTGCCATCAAAGGAGGACAAAACATCATAACCGGCACGTTTCAGATAATCTGAAACAAGTTCAACAATCTTTACTTCATCATCAACAACAAGGATTCTTTTCATAAAAAGCAACCCGGATAGTTTGTTTCACCATCCGGGCTTATTATACGCCAGCTTTCTGACGAAAATGTGATTTTAGGCTGCGGATGTCTGTTCATCACCTGACTTATCTTGTTCATCATCTTTCTTAAGATCTTCGTGCAGTTTCTTGTGCATTTCTGCAACATAGGATGGTACATCACCATCAAAGGCCCCATTCCCGCAAAATCGGCTACCAGGCGCGTGCATGGGCCAATGGGCAAAAGAACGGCGGAAGAACAACTTTCTAATCAACCCAATGATGATAAAGAAGAAGAATAATCCACCCAAAATGCGCATGAAGGTAAAACCGCCAGATTTGAAACCGGTCATACCAGGGTGCATTCCATAATGGGTGCATCCCTCTCATGAAGGGCACAGCGCCTTCTTGCAAGGCTTCAACATCAATGTTTTGCGCAATCCCATAAGCTACACCGGAACGATATGAGAAAACACCCACTGCAACAATAGCACCGATCAACACAACAGCTAAAATGATTTTATAAATATTCTTTTTGACCTTCATGGTCATAACTCCTTTTTCTCTGCGTATTCGCAGTTTGTTTAATTATCTGAAATAAGTATAGGCGATCAATTGTGAAGCAATTATGAATAGATTTAGGATAAATAATGGAGAACTTTTTAACTACTGATGAGATTCAAGAACCTTTAGTATTTTATTGAATACTATAGGTGTCAAAAGATAGTTTATTTTTGTACTTGCGAATGCACAGCCCGAAGGTCGCAGGATTATCCCTCACCTCATCATATTCCTTGATTAGGGATCAGGATGACGTCAATTTGCTTTGTTACTTGGTCCATAATTTTCATATAAGCAGAAAATTGTAGCCGATATCCGTTTTTATAATTAATCTGCTAAAATCATTTTACACAGCAGGCAGTCATTTCGGGAATTTGGAGCACTCTCATGGCACTTCTAATTAAAAATGGCACCCTGATCACCGCTAGCGAGATGTTTAAAGCAGATATCCTGGTAGAGGGAGGAAAAATCAGCCAGATCGGCCAGGATTTGACCCATCCCAACGCTAAGACCTATGATGTTGAAGGAAAATACGTCCTACCCGGGGGCGTGGACGCCCACGTCCACCTCGATCTACCCATGTTTGGCACAACCTCATCGGACGACCACTACACCGGCGGGAAAGCAGCAGCTTTTGGCGGCACAACCACCATGATAGACTTCGTCCCCCAGGATGAAGGCTCCCTGGAAGAGAACATCACCCGCTGGCATGCCAAAGCTGACCCGAAAGCCTCTGTTGATTTCAGCTTTCATATGAATATCACCCGTTTCGACCAGGATGTTGCCAAAGAGATCTTCACCCTACCGGATCTGGGGATCACAAGCCTGAAGGTTTTCACCGCATATAACGGCCGACTCCGCTTATCTGATGGCGAAATCTTTCGTGTGATGCGGTTAGCCCGGGCAGCAGGGATGCTGACCATGGTGCATGCCGAGAACGGCGATGTGATCGATATCCTTGTAGCCGAAGCGCTGGCTGCTGGTAATAAGGCACCCTACTTTCACGCCAAAACCCGACCTGCCTGGGGAGCTGTCGAAGCCTCATTACGTGCGGCTGCCCTTTCAACCCAGGCTGGAGATGCCCCCCTTTACCTGGTGCATATGAACACAGCCGGCGAGGTTGATCAACTGGCTTATGCAAGGGAGCATGGACTGAATATGATGGGGGAAACCTGCCCCCAATACCTTTTCTTTGAAGAAGGTGACCTGCAACGAGAAGATGCCGCAAAATGGATCTGCTCACCACCCATGCGTACCCAATCCGACAACCTCCGCTTATGGGAAGGGCTGGAAGGCAACACCATCCAGGTTGTTTCCACCGATCACTGCCCCTTCTTCTATGATGGAACCAAACCAATAGATTACGAAGGGGAATCAATTGCCATTCCCGGTAAGGAATTAGGCAAGGATGATTTCACCAGGATACCAAACGGATTACCTGGTCTTGGAGACCGAATGCCCATTATGTGGACCCAGGGGGTTGGGAACAAACACATCACCCCCAACCAGTTTGTTGCCCAGCACTGCACCAACCCGGCAAAGATATTCGGCCTGTACCCCAAAAAAGGAGCATTGATCCCGGGGGCAGATGCCGACATCGCCATCTGGGATCCTGACAAGGAACTGCGTTATGGTGTGGATGTTGCCAAACACCGCACGGACTACAACCTCTACGAAGGCTGGCAGCTTAAGGGCTTCCCAACGATGGTCTTCCTGCGGGGACAAAAGATCGTGGATGGAGAGGAATGGTTGGGTAAACCAGGTATGGGCCGCTTCCTCCACCGCCATGAAGGTGAAATCCTGACTTGACGTCCTGGACTGACCTATGATCCTGCTCATCCCGATTGGACTCCTCCTTATTTCTGCCCTCCTGATCAGCATCCTGGACCGGGTTAAACCAAAGTTTGGAACCAGCTGGTTAATTGCATCTGCAGCATCCTTCATCGCCTGGCTGACTTATTTTTTCCTGCGGCTGCGCCTTCCAACAGTGCTGAATATTCACTCATGGGAAGGGTCAACAACAAACCTGGTGGGTCAGTTCTCCTTCCTGCTGGATTATGATAACTGGCCTTATGCTTTTTCACTGATCACAATCACGCTGGCAGTTATCCTGACTGATGCAGCACGCACACGTTACGACAGCACACCCCTTTCCTGGGCAGCCAGCCTGGGGATCACTGCTTTTGGACTCCTTGCCCTTCAATCAGGTTCCACCCTGACCTTGATGATCACCTGGGTTTTGGTAGACATCATACAACTTTTTTATCTCCTGCGCCAAAAAGGAGACAACCGCTACCGCACTGCTATCGTTCTGTCTTATGGCGTCCGTACCACCTCCGTGCTGCTTCTGATGGTAGCAGCCATCCAAACCTGGCAAAGCAGTGCATCCTTCAGTCTGACCGGGATTCCCGATCAGACAGGTTTCCTGTTCCTTCTGGCTGCAGGCTTGCGTACAGGAATCCTGCCGCTGAACCCACGCATCCTTCAGGAGCCGAATTTACATAGAGGCACAGGGAATATCATCCAGCTGGTGCCTGTGATAACCAGCCTGAGTTTGCTAGCCCGGCTGCCTGCGAACCTGTTAACAGGTGAATTGCAGGCCTGGATGCCGCTTATAATGGGGTTACTTGCCATTTCAGCGCTGTATGCTGCCTTTCGCTGGTTCTCAGCATCAGAGGAGATCGAAGGGCGTCCTTATTGGATTATCGCCTGGGCATCTTTGGCAGCAGTCTCAGCCCTGAACGGTGCACCAGAGGCTAGTCTTGCCTGGGGAACTGCCCTGATCCTTCCGGGAAGTTTATTGTTTCTTTATACGCCGCGTGTTCAACGCATGAATTTCCTTCTGCATTTTGGATTAATTGGCTTGATGGGCTGGCCTTTTACGCCTCTCGCCAGCGGATGGGCTGGATTGGCAGCGAATGGCGTGACGGTCTGGACAGTTCTGTTCACTCTTGTTCATACGATCATGGTTCTTGGCTACCTTAGAAGAGTCTTACAGCCAAGTGGTGAGGTTGGTGCCCTGGAATCCTGGGCTCGTTTAGTGTATCCATTGGGATTCATCATCCTTATCCAGGCAATTGTCGCAATGGCTTTGATCGGATGGCCGGGATCACTGACAGTTGGAACCTGGTGGTTGGGATTAGCCAGCAACCTAATAATCATCATCCTGTTCATTCTCGTTTGGCGTTTGGGGATCAGCCCTCCGTACATTCAACTCCCTGCAAGCAGCAGGCTAGCAAAGGTAAGTGGTTGGCTGCTTCCTCGTTTAGAGCCGATATTCCGTCTGGAGTGGATACAAAAACTATTATGGTGGGGTAAAGATTTCCTTGGGTTTATCCTAAGTGGGTTTTCAAATATTCTTGAGAGCGAAGGTGGAATCCTTTGGACGATCCTGCTGATGGTGCTGATGATAGCCCTGCTGGCAGGACTGGGAGTCGGGTGATATGCAGATACTATCAACTGTAGCATTTATTTTTATCGCTATCACAAGCATGGTCAACCTTATCCTTCGTGAATGGCGGATCAACGCGGTTGCTCTGGCAGTGCAATACCTGGCAGCTTTTTACCTCATTACCCTTTCCTGGCCTGTTGGACTGTCGGTGATCAAGCTGATCGTTGGTTGGATGGCGACAGCCGCAATCGCTCTGACAAGTTTGCGGCAAAGAAAAGATGCTCCTCCCTCTGAGCCGGCTGCCAGTTTGGTTTTCAGGGGTTTGGCTGGCATCATTGTTATACTGGTCATTTTCGTCCTTGCACCTGGACTGCAGGGAAGCATCTTCCCTGATATTGAGCTTGTCATCGTTCAGAGTGGTTTAATGCTCATGGGGATGTCACTTATGCAGTTGGGGACCAGTGCAGATCCTTATCTGAACATCATCAGCCTGCTCAGCCTGCTGGCTGGTTTTGATGTTCTTTATGCAGCATTGGAACGTTCCACGCTTCTGACTGGTTTGCTGGTCGTCCTGAATCTTGGCCTTGCGCTGGTTGGTGTTTATTTTATTTCGCAATCCAGTACTGAGAAAGGGAGTGAAAACCAATCCCCATGACCCTCAGCACACCCGTCCTCTTTGTGATCTTCCCTCTGATCGTTGCTGCTGTTGCGATCGTATTTTCAAACCGCACGATTTTTGTGACCATTCTCACAGGTTTGACAGCATTAGCATTAGCCCTGCTGGCTACCTTCTTCCCTGAAGCAATGATGATAGAAATTGGACCTCTTACAGTTGCTTTTGAGGAAAGCCTTGAAGTCCTGGGAAGAAGCATCACTTTAACGATCAATATCATGCCTGTAATCAGTTTGTCATTTGCGGCTGCAGGGCTGTGGATCCTTCTCGGTAATGTCACCAGTGCTCCAAAGTTTTTTCAACCGATCAGCCTGGTCATTTCCGCGCTGCTCACTGCCGCACTTGGTGTTGAACCATTCCTGTATGCTGCATTATTCATCCAAACCGCTGTTTTAGCTTCACTGCCAATCCTTTCTCCCGAAGGGAAGAAACCTCAGCCTGGCGTCTTACGTTTTCTCATCCTGGAAACACTATCGCTGCCGTTTCTTACTCCTCGCAGGATGGCTGCTTTCAGGGGTTGAAACACTCCCTGTGGACAGCCCATTGGTCGGGCAATCTGCTATCATTCTGGGCCTTGGCTTTGCGCTCATGTTGGGCGCTTTCCCTTCCACAGCTGGCTGCCGATGATCAGTCAGCATTCACATCCCACAGCGGTCAGCTTTTTATTGTTCCTGCTGCCATCAACGGTCGTTTTATTCAGCTTGAATTTCCTGAACCGTTATACCTTCCTCAGAACCCTTCAAAACCTGCAAGGCATACTGAGCCAGCTTGGTGCTATTTTGATCTTCATTGGAGGAATCTGGACAGCCGTTCAGAATAATCCAAAACGGGTTTTTGGATATACGTCCTGGTTGAAGCAGGGTACAGCCTGCTTGCACTTGGTTTGTTTTCCCAGGGTGGCCTTGAGTGGCTGCTTATGCTGCTACCTGGCCGTGCCTTAGGCTTCTGGTTATGGGGTTATTCAATGTCACTGATTGAAGAATACAATGGCTCAATGGACCTCAAAGTATTACAGGGTTTCGCAAGGCGCTACCCCTTCCTGTCTTCCGGGCTTCTCATTGCGCAGCTAACCATCGCTGGACTGCCAATTCTGGCAACCTTTCCGATAAAAGCCTCTATTCTTTCTGCAGCAATAAAAAATAGAACAAGCATTGGTATATGGATTTACCTCGGCAGCTTTGGCTTATTCTTCTTCACCTTCCGGCTGATGGCTTCATTCTTCAGATCAACCAGGAGCAGCAGAATTACAAGGCTGGACCATATCAGAAAAAATGAGGGAATACATGCCAATTGTGTTCATAATCCTGGTCCTTGTAATCCTCGGCCTTTTCCCCAACCTGATTGAAAACATCACCAGCGCCTTGACCGCTTTTCCCCAACTGCAGTAGACATTGGGCAAGTCAAATCCAATAATATTTATTAATCAAATGAATGAAATCGAGTCTTATTGGTTATAATTCATAAGATAGAAATAGGAATAGTTTGCAAATATTCCTATACCCTCCTTAGTAACCTGGATATAGATAGGTGCAAACCATGGATAAACCTTTTGATAGTCAACAAATAGAAAAACGACTGGAATGGCTTGACAATGAACATCGCAACGATAAATCCCTGATTGCGTCAATGCAAAAACAGCTTGAAGCAGTTTCTTCCGAAAATACCACTCTCCGTAAACAATTGTCGGAAATTCAAAGTGATGTCACTCGTTTAAACACGCTGATGCTCCGCCTGGAACAATTTGAAAAGGATATTGCCAATCTTGAGGCGGAGTCGAACCGTCAACTGGATGGATTCAAAGACGACGTGCAGAATATACAGAGCCAAACTCATAGTAACCAAAGAGAAATCGAAACACTTAATTCGAGTTTCCTCTCACATCGTAATAAATTCGCTGATTATGATGATGTCAAATCAAACCTGGAAGACCAAAAAGAGGAGGATATTCGGTCTATCCAGTTTATTTGAGGAACTACGAACACAGATCAAAGAAATCGCTCGATTTGATGATGAATACAAACGGCATCTTCATATCATTGAAGAAAACCGTCGCCAGGATTCAAAACGACTGACTGATTTCCAGGGTGAAATTGCTGCGCTTCGAAAAAGGCAGGATGAAACCCGGGGCAAACAGGAACTGAGCAGTGACAGCATACGCAAAATTGACGGCAGGATTAAAAACCTGCTTGTCGCAGAATCTGAAAGACGGCAAACTCAGACCGCATTCGTCGAAAAAATCAATTTGGGCCAGGTCGAACGCGATCGGCTGTTCAATCAATGGACAGAGCGGTTTGAAAAAATGGAGAAAATCACCGCTGAACTTGAAGAAGAAATTACCGGACTTGAAACCACCCACCGCTCAGTAAAAAAATCCCAGGCTGAATTAGATGAAATCACCCAGCAGTTCAGACGGCGGATAAACGAGATCACCGAGGTTCAGCGCTTGAATGAGGATCGCTTCCGGCAGGAGTGGACAACATTCAAATCCGATGACCAGAAGCGCTGGTCTAACTACACCTTATCCCAGGATGAGCAGCATCGAGAAATGAACAAGTCAATCGACGGCCTGGTAGAGCGCATCACAAATCAGGAAGACAACCTGGACATACTCAAGGAAAATTTCCGGAAACTTGGAAGGGATAATCTAAAGCGCATGCAGAATATTCTGGCCGTTTACAGAGAATGGATCGACAATCAAAACGCAACTTTGATTGACTAACCCAAGATCAGGATTCATCGCGTGCAAGTCATCGGTACAGCAGGTCATGTCGACCACGGCAAATCCACCCTGATCAACCGACTAACCGGCATTAACCCAGATCGTCTCAAAGCTGAGCAGGATCGCGAGATGAGCATTGAGCTGGGCTTTGCCTGGCTGACACTGCCAAACGGGCAGGAAGTTGGCATTGTTGACGTGCCGGGACATCGTGATTTTATTGAAAACATGCTCTCTGGCATCAGCGGTATCGATGCCGTGCTTTTCGTTGTTGCTGCGGACGAGGGCGTCATGCCGCAAACCAGGGAACACCTGGCGATCATCGACCTGCTACAAATCCCGACCGGCGTAGTTGCTCTGACCAAAACCGATTTGGTCGATGACGCCGAGTGGTTGGACCTGGTTGAAGAAGACCTCAGGGAAATATTAGCAGAAACCGTGCTGGAAGATTCACCAATTGTCCGGGTTAGTGCCCGTTCCGGTGCTGGACTCAAAAATCTGGTTGAGTCAATCCAGGACATCCTCACAGAACGTCCTCACCGACCTGACCTGCACCGACCCCGTCTGCCCGTGGACCGGGTGTTCACTTTAACTGGCTTCGGCACCGTCGTGACCGGGACCCTGTCAGATGGAAATTGGCTGTGGGGGACCCGTTGAAATCCTCCCCTTAGGTATTGACGGTCGAATCCGGGGACTGCAAACCCACAAACAAGCGGAAGAAAAAGCCTTACCGGGCAGTCGAACTGCAGTCAATATCTCCGGGATAAGTATTGACCAAATCGATCGGGGAAACGTGGTGGTCCATCCTGGAACTTACCAGCCATCCAAAATGGTTGATGTTTGGTGCACTATGCTGCCTCAGGCTGACGCCCCTCTCAAACATAATACCGAAATTAAGTTCTTTCTTGGTGCTGCTGAGGTCATGGCAAGGGTGCGCCTGTTGGGTACTGATGAACTCAAACCTGGCGGTGACGCCTTCATCCAGTTGATGCTACAGGAGCCACTCGTCGCCCTTCGTCAGGATCGCTTTATCATCCGTCGCCCTTCCCCACCCAGCACCATAGCCGGTGGGTTGCTCCTTGATCCCCATCCCAAAAACCGCCATAAACGGTTTAATACCAGACGCATTGCGGAACTGGAGCAGCTATTGATGGGAACACCAGAAGATATTCTCCTTCAAGCCATTCAAAAAGCAGGTCCTGGTACCCGGGATCAGCTAATAAAAGCGTCTGGCCTGGAAATGGAAACTGCTATACAAGCGCTTGAGGTGCTGCTAGAGGAAAATAAACTGGTTGACCTGAATGGCAAGGGTTTATTAATATCCCAAACCTGGTCTGAAGAACGCAAAAAGATTATAGAAGATACTTTGGTCGATTTTCATCAGGCATTCCCTTTACGTTTGGGGATGCCTCGTGAGCAGCTCAAATCCCAGTCTGGCATTGAATCAAATATCTTCAATGCACTCATTGAACAGATGGAGGACGAAAGGGCGCTAAAAGACGAGGGCACAGAAATTCATATGATGGATCATCATGTAAGCTTCTCGGAAGCTCAGCAAGCCAGGATTGATAACCTTCTCCGTCAATTTAAAGCCCAGCCTTATGCCCCACCCACAAATAAACAATGCCAGGCGGCAGTTGGCGATATACTCCTGACCGCGATGATCGAAACCAGGCAGCTCATGCAGTTAAATGAAGATGTGCTGTTCCGCCCGGAGATTTTCCAGAAGATGAAGGCGGCAGTCATATCCCACATTCAAAGTAAACAGAAGATAACATTGGCTGAGCTGCGGGACATGTTCAACACCAGTCGAAAATACGCTGTCGCTGTGCTGGATCACTTGGATCAAACGGGGGTCACGCTTAGGCAGGGCGACTTCAGGATATTGAGACGTTCGAAATAATAAATTATAAAATTCACAGATCTCAAAATTAGGTTCTCCCCTGATAAGGAGAATTTTTACTTTTAATCAAAACCGAATCTACGGTAAAATAGTCAAGCACTCACCAATATTATTTAAGGAGATACCCACCTATGAAATGGAAAATTTTATTGACTGACGGGCTATCAAAGATATTTGATCAAGGACTGCTCAATTCAGTGGAACTGGTTGACAGAAAAGGCATCACGGCTGAAGAATTACTTGAAGAGATAAAAGACTTCGATGCCGTCATCGTCCGCGGACGCACAAAAATCACCGATGATGTCCTCAGTGCGGCACCCAATTTGAAAGTTGTGGGACGCATGGGCGTTGGTGTGGATAATATTGACCTGGAAGCTGCTCGAGCGCACAACGTCACCGTTGTAAACTGCCCCGTTGCTACAACAGTATCCGTCGCGGAACTAACCATGGGATTGATGCTCAGCTTGATCCGTGGCGTCACCAAAGCTGATTCCGGGATGAAATCAGGTAACTGGCTCAAGAAGCAACTGCGTGGTACTGAGCTGTTCCAGAAAACCCTGGGCGTGATCGGCTTTGGACATATCGGCGAAACGGTCGCAAAAAGAGCACTTGCTTTCGACATGAAAGTGATCGCCAGCGATCCTGTCCGACCCGCAGAGGAGATCAAAGCGGCAGGGGCAGAACCTGTCAGCTTTGAAGAACTCCTGAGACAATCCGACATCATCACCATGCACATCCCCCACATCAAAGCCACACATCACCTGCTTGATGAAGAAGCTTTCAGCAAGATGAAAGACCAGGTGATGATCATCTGTGCGGCGCGCGGCGGCGTGATTGATGAAAGCGCATTACTTGCTGCCCTGGAAAGCGGCAAAGTCGCCGGTGCTGCCCTGGATGTATTTGAAACTGAACCTCCTGGTGAGCACCCCCTGCCAATGCATCCCAATGTGGTTGCCACACCACATATCGGGGCACAGACCAAAGAAGCGCAATTGCGCGCTGGCTTCGACATCCTCTCGGAAGTTGTTTCAGCACTCGATAAAGATCCCTTACGTTGGAAGATTGTCTGATAGACAGGCAAAATTAGATTAGAAAAAAGGAATAATATGCCAGAAAAAACACAATACTCCCCTAAAATGCAGAAGTTGGTTGAACTCGCTGCAGAGCTTGAAGACCTCAGCCACATCGGCGCTGTTCTGGGTTGGGACCAGCAGACCTATATGCCCCCTGGTGGTGCAGAAGAAAGAGGTCTTCAGTTGTCTGCCCTGGGCCGCATCATGCATGAAAAATTTACCTCTGATGAAGTCGGTCAATTGATCAGCGAACTTGTTGATGAAGTTGGAGACCTGAACGTAGAAACAGACGAAGCCCGCATGGTGAAAGTATCCAAACGCGCCTACGACAAACAGACCAAAGTCCCCCTACCGCTGCTGATGGAAACCATTCAAACCACGACGATGGCGAATGAAACCTGGGTTAAGGCCAAGGGTGAAGCCGATTTCTCGATCTTCCAACCAGATCTTGAAAAAATCGTGGATCTTCGCAAGCAGTATGCTGACCTATTTAAGCCCTATGATCATATCTACGACCCTCTCCTGGATGATTTTGAACCCGGCATGAAAACGGCTGATGTCAAAGAGATTTTTGATAAGCTGCGTCCGCAGCAGGTTGAGATCATCCATGCGATCATGGAAAAAGAACCCCCTGATAACAGCTTTCTGAAGCAGCATTATAAAGAGGAATATCAGGCAATCATCGGTCGCTATGTGATCTCACGCTTTGGCTACGACTGGAATCGCGGCCGGCTCGATGTTGCACCACATCCGTTCACCACAGAATTTGGATTGGGCGATGTCCGGATCACCACCCGCTACCTCAAAGATGATGCTGGGTCAGCACTTTTCAGCACCATGCACGAAGCGGGACACGCCATGTACGGCCAAGGTGTCGCTCAAAAATACAGACGTCACCCGCTCAGCGGAGCAGCCTCACTCGCCATCCATGAATCGCAATCCCGGCTGTGGGAGAACCTGGTTGGCAGGAGTAAAGAATTCTGGTCATTTTTCTATCCCTCACTGCAGATGCTTTTCCCAGAGTTCCTGGCGAATGTCGGCCGGGAAGATTTCTACCGGGGTATCAATAGGGTTGAGCCATCCCTGATCCGCGTGGAAGCCGATGAAGCAACCTATAACATGCATGTCATGCTCAGGCTTGAGATCGAAATCGGTCTGATGGAAGGCACCATCGAAGTGAAAGATCTCCCGGAGATCTGGAACACAAGAATGCAGGAATACCTCGGCGTTACCCCTCCTGATGACGCTCAAGGCGTGCTGCAGGACGTCCATTGGTCTGCCGGTATGATCGGCTACTTCCCCACCTATGCATTAGGCAACCTGGCATCTGTCCAGCTCTGGGATACCCTGCTAGCGCAGCATCCAAATGTGCCGGACGAAATTGCACAGGGTAAATTCGACACCATCCTGGGGTGGATGCGTGAACACGTGCATCAATACGGCAATAAATTCGAACCGCAGGAGATCATGCTGAAGGCAACGGGCAGCAAGATCACTCCTGAGCCATACATCAAGTACCTGAAGACCAAGTATGGCGAAATCTACGATCTCTAATCAAAATTAGCAACATAATTACGGGCTGTTCGGTTCATTCAAAGAACAGCCCGAATTGTTTAAACTAATATTAAATGTATAATTGCCACATGCTGAATAAGCGTCACCTCGGATTTTTCTTTCTCCTGCTCCTGGCTATATGCCTACTTACCCCCATGCATGGGTCAGCCTCTCCTGAACCCCGCATCAACATCCTCAGTCCCGGGGATAATTCAATTCTCACGTCACCCATCAAGCTGTCATCCGAAATCATACCTGACCCGGAAGGGATGATCCGTGTGACCCTAACCAGCCGAAGCGGCGATCTGCTTGCCCGGCAGTTGATACGGTTGGATTCGAGCAGCACATCTCTGTTCGTTCTCGACACAGATCTGGCGTTTGAAATACCCTCAGATCAAACTGAAGCACTGTTGACCCTGGCAGTACAGGATGCGTATTTTCGAACAATTGCTGTCCGCTCTGTCCTGGTGATCCTGGCCTCAACCGGTGAGCCAGCTCTGGTGCCTGCAGTATCCATGGAACCCTGGGTAGAGATCACACAACCCCAACCCATGGAGGAGGTAAGCGGCGGTGAATTCTCCATCATAGGTCGTGTTGCCCCCGTATCTGAAAGCCCCATCACATTTGAACTGATCAGTGACAGCGGTCGTGTTGTCGGGTCTACACAACTTCAGGTTGATACCTCCGGTGAATGGCTTGACTTCAAAATTAGGCTTAACTACACATACATAACAGAATCAACGGGCGTCAGACTGATCATTCGGCAGAACTGCTACCCCTACAATGAAATTATGATCCTTGATAGTCTGCAATTGACGGCTGCTCCTTGACGGCAATCAGTTTTTATATTTAAGTTCATCCAAATAGATACCCGAAACCATGTTAAGGCAAAGCTAAAGAGTCCTACTCTGTAGCAAAGTAAATATGTCCTAATTTGGTGCTTGAACGGGATGTCCATTGATCCGATGATCGTAATTTCTCCAGGGATGATCAAGAGCAGGTTTATAATCTTCTCGTTCAATATCCTTTTAGGAGGCCAATACATTTATGTTCTTCCAATAGAAGATCTAAAGCAAATGTTGATAAAAGCTCTCCTGAAAGAGCATAAGTATCGCAGGACGCATAAAGCAGGGAAACCAGATGAAAATCGGGGGGAAATTGCCAATATGCTTTCCATTGAAGAACGGCCAGCAGAAGTCGCCGATCGTGCGGTCCCTGGACATTTGGAAGGAGACCTGATCTTGGGAAAATACAAGCGAAGTGCGCTGGGAACCCTGGTGGAGCGTACTACCCGCTTTACGATACTGGGTTCCATTAGGGGATCAGAAAGATGCTCTCAGCGTGAGAGAGGTCTAGACAGAAGCATTCAAAACCGTTCCGGAAGAGCTGAGGAAAACATTGACTTATGATCAAGGCAAGGAAATGAGTCAGCATGAACAATTTACAATTGACACTGGAATACAGGTTTTCTTTGCTCATCCTGATTCACCATGGGAGAGAGGAACGAACGAAAACACCAATGGCCTAAATCCGACAGTATTTTCCTGCCAAAGACATGCTTCGCGAAAAGAACAGATTTCACGCAAGTGTCAGAAAATGAGATCAAAGGGGTTCAAAGAAAATTAAATATTCGACCTCGTAAAGCATTGAGTTTTTATAAACCAAATGAGGTCTTCAAAAATGTTGTTGCACAAAATGTTTGAAACCAAGTTATTAAATTCGAAAATGATTTCTTTTACATTAATACGTTTTAGGAAACCATTGAATATTTTTGATTGGATACTCTGCACTCATCATCTCCTGATTTGATCTTCTAACTTGAAATTTTAAAGAAAACAGGCAATCACCTGCACGTGAATTTGTACTATTTTGCTCCGTTTTACCAACCTCCAACGATGGTAATTTATGTTCTTTCCGGTCATACTCCCCAGTTATGAGGATATTAAATAGATAACGAGAGAGGGAATTGGGAAGTGCTGGATGCGTGCATTTTTTTGTTCATTGAGAGAAGCCTAAGAAATTTCAGGAGCATGGATGGAAGAATACAACGCCATCAGACCGCATGAATCATTACGGAGCTTGCCACCCTATTTGAATGTCGGGAAAAACACTCTTTTCATCTTACATGAGCTCCATTGCGATGATGACATTTTGTTTTAAAGTGCCTCTTTCACCAATTTTCAACGCTTTAGGTTACACTAATTCTCATGTCCTTTTCTTGTCTATAATTTGGGGTCCTAACAGTCTGTAGAGTAATTACACTTACTTCTTCAGTATATTGACCTTATTAATATTACACACTTAAGCAGTTGGCAACTAACAAAACTGTCGGGGGTCAAAGCATGTAAGAGCTGTAGAAATCAGATTTGGTATAATACGATTATAAGAGGTAGCATGACAACAGGTTTGCGGTGAGACATATAACCTTTTGATAGGGGGTAGGTTTTAAGTGTTCAGGATAGGTTCTGTAACGGAAGGCACCAAGTTATGTTTGAAAAAATATTGTTACCCCTGGATGGTTCTGCACTGGCAGAACGCGAGCATCCCCCATGCGATAGCATTTGCGCGCATCTTCAATAGCAAGATTGAACTGCTGCGTGTGTTGAAACCCAATACAAGCACTGAAAGATCACAATTCTCTGAACCACTGCAATGGCAGCTGCTTAAAACCGAAGCTACTCTTTATTTACAAACCGTCGCCGCGCGGGTGGGCGAGGCACTCAACCTGTCCCAGGATGAGGCGGCAGATCGCGTTAACGCGACGATTTTGGAAGGCAAGGTTGCCGAGTGCATCGTTGATTTTGCCCAAAAAGAAGCCACTAACTTGCTTGTAATCTGCACACATGGAGCGGGTGGATTGAGCCGCTGGAACCTCAACAGCGTGATTGCCAAGGTCATTAACCTGGTTTATTCCCCCATCCTCATCATCCGTAGTTACCGTTCCGAAGAAACCGACCTGCTGCAACCGCATTATAAGCGCATCCTGATCCCGATTGACTGTTCGCTTCGGGCAGAATGCGCACTCAACGCCGGTATTGCCCTGGCTGAAGGCAATCACTCGTTCCTTATTCTGACATCTGTGATCAAACCGCCGGATGTGCCAGAGATAGCGCCCTACCACCAGGAAATGCAAGCGCTGAGCGAAAAACTTGTGGCACTCAATTATAAAGCTTTGCGCTATTACATGGATGAAATGTCTCAAAGGCTGACTGTGGATAACGAAATCCACGTCCTTGAAAATGCGAGCGTCTCCCAGGCGATCCTCAACCTGGCCAAAGAGGAAAAAGCAGACCTGTTGATCCTGTGCGCGCATGGTTATACCGGCGATATCGAGCGTCCCTTCGGGATGGTCGCGCGCAGTTGTATCGATTATGGCACCCAGCCAGTGCTTGTCATCCAGGACCTTCCCCGCACACAGGTCAAACCCTCAGAAGTTGAACAAGTCTCACAACAAACCAAGAGTCGCGAATGATCTTGGAAAACACCGTGGAAAACCCAATACAGAACACAGCAGACACATCAACACGGAATTTTGCGTATTCCCTGGCGAAGAAATGCCATGCAGTGACGAGTCCTGAGAGTAAAAATTTCAGTCAGTCATCGTATAACCTGATCAAACATGATCTCAAAAAATATGCGGACTGGCTTGAGGATGCCTATCATTACTTCCAGGAAATTTCCGATTCGGGCAGTCCCATCACGGTTACAGCCGAATGGATCCTTGATAATAATTACATCATACGACAAGCTATTTCACAGATAAAAGTAGACCTGCCGCTGGGATATCAAAAAAAGCTGCCTAAATTATCACAAGCCTCCCAGGAAGGATTTCCGCGCATTTTTGCCCTCAGCCGTTGTCTGATACAGTGGCAGAAATTCCTGCTGGACGTGGATAACCTTGAGGAGTTTATGGCTGCATTCCAGGAAGATGTGTCTCTCAGCATGGGTGAGCTCTGGGCAATCCCGATCTTCTTACGATTCGGTCTACTGGAAAAACTGGCTTATATCCTCCGCGAAGAAATCAAACCCGCCATTCCGCCTGAACTGCCCATCCTGCCCCCCGTGTGGGCAGAACCTACAACTGATGATAACAGCAGCGAACCAGCAGCAGCCAATAATCATGCCGATATTGTAGCCACCATCATTCCCAGCTTGAGATTGATCTCAGAAACAGACTGGAATGAAGTATTTGAAGAAATCAGCTTGGTGGAGGCACATCTGAACAAGGACCCGAGCCGGCATTTACCCGCTGATGGACTTCAAAACGCGCAACCTTTACCGAAATGAAATCGAAAGCCTCGCCCTAGTCTCCGGTGAGGACGAAACCGAGGTGGCAAAAGCACTGCTGATGCTCTGCCAAGAAACAGCCCCGGCAGAAGGCTTGCAGGGGGGCACACTGGTTAATGCCCGAGAAAATAAAGCTATGCATGTGGGCACTTATCTCATCGGAGAGGGGCACAGGCGCTTTCAGGAGCGCATGCATATTAAACCTTCTTTGATCACACATTTCCAGCGCTGGGCAGCCGCTCATAATCAGAAGCTTTATTTGGGTGGTATCACCTTTATCGCGTTGATTTTCATTATTCTCAGCCTGATGACAGTTCATGCACAACCTTTATTTTCGTCCATGGGAGTATTCCAAATCGCCTTGATGGCCCTCCTCAGCGTGTGTATGATTCCTACTGCTTTTATTACCGCCAGCAATCTGGTCAATACTGGTCTGACAGCACGCGTTCCGCCACTTATTCTTCCCAAAATGGATTTCAAAGAAGCCATCCCCCCTGCATTTCAAACGCTGGTGGTCATTCCGGGGATGATCAGCGACAGCAGCAGTATCGAAAATCTTACCCGTCAATTGGAGATACACTATCTTAGCAATCCTCAACCCGGGCTCAAGTTCGCTCTCCTGACCGACTTTAGCGATGCTGACAGTCAATCCCGACCTGAAGACGAAGACCTGCTGAAGCAGGCTTTACAAACCATCGCTACGTTGGATCATAAATATGTGAACAATGAGATTGGGGAGCGCTTTTTTTTACTGCATCGTCGGCGCCAGTGGAACGCTTCACAGGCTACATGGATGGGATGGGAACGCAAGCGCGGCAAATTGGAAGAGCTCAACAAGTTTTTGCGCGGCAGCTTAAAAACCAGCTTCTTGGATATCACCGCTGGTGAAGAAGTGCAGCAGGAACTGGAAAACACTTGTTTCGTGATCACAGCTGACGCTGACACCGTGCTCCCACCCGGGTCAGCGGTGCGCCTGGTCGGAACCCTGGCACATCCCCTTAACCAGGCGGAGTTTGATCCCAAAAGCGGCAGAGTCCAATATGGGTATACCATTCTGCAACCGCGCGTGGAAGTGCATCCGCGAAGCGCTAACCTGACCTGGTTCACGCGCATCTTTGCCGGTGATACTGGGCTGGATCTTTATACGCATGCAGTTTCTGATGTTTACCAGGATCTCTTTGGTGAGGGGACCTTTGTCGGTAAAGGCATTTATGATGTGGATGCTTTTATGCGCAGCGTTAAAGGACGCATCCCTGAAAACACACTTTTGAGCCATGATTTACTTGAAGGTATCCTGGGGCGCGCCGGACTGGTGAGTGATATTACCCTGATTGAGGATTACCCGAGGAATTATTATGAACAGGTGATGCGCCAGCGCCGCTGGATCCGGGGGGATTGGCAGCTCCTGCCCTGGCTGATGCGCCCCGCCAAGTTCAACACCAGGCTATCCGTCATTGACCGCTGGAAAATGATGCATAACCTGATGCGTTCGCTGCTTTCGCCAGCGCTGCTGACAATCATTCTGTTAGGGATGGCTTTCCTGCCTGAATTGGCATGGCTGTGGGTATTGATCTTGCTGGTTGCCTTTGGCATCCCACTTGCCACCGCAGTGTTCAAGAACATCTTTGAGAGCATTGTCGGCAGACGACGTAAGACCATTTGGCCATCCCTGTGGCCAATTTTTATGCGCTGGCTATTTGCACTCATCTTTCTCCCTTACGAAGCATATTTTTGCTTGGACGCTATTATCATTACCCTTTACAGACTCCTGATCAGCCGCCGTAACTTGCTCACATGGACAACAGCAGAACGTACTGCCGCCCGATTTAAATCTCGCGGCACCCATAATAAGGCCTGGATCAAGCTCAGCCTTTCCGCCATTCTTTCAGCTTTGTTCGTGCTTGGCACGCAATTACGATCAATTATCACGGACAGCGCTTCCGCCCTGGCACTCACCCCGGTAATACCAATCTTCGTGCTCTGGGTCCTATCCTCCGGGTTGGTTATCCTGATCAATCGGCCAGTTCCCAGTCCGAAAAGCGCCAGACCCTTCAAACAAGTGGGGCTTTTACGAACTATTACCAGGCGTACTTGGAGCTTCTTCGAACATTTTGTGGGGCCCCAGGATCACTGGCTGCCGCCTGACCACTTCCAGGAAGCACCCATCGAAATCATCGCCCATCATACCTCGCCCTCCAATATCGGTTTATTCTTCACCTCGGCAATTGCTGCCTATGACCTGGGATACCTGGACCTATTAGCGCTGGCGTCCCGCCTGGATACCACCCTTCAAACGTTGGAACACCTTGAGCGTCATCGCGGTCATTTCCTCAACTGGTACAATACTCAGACTCTCGAACCCCTCCAACCCCGCTATGTATCAACAGTGGACAGCGGCAACCTGGCAGCCAGTTTCATCATCATGGCGCAAACCAGCCGCCAGATGCTTGCAGAGCCGGTTTTTCGGTGGAAGCAGTGGGAAGGATACATTGATGATCTCACCATCCTCTCCGACACCCTTTCCAAGATCGGATCCTTTCAAGAAGACCCTGACATAAATGCGATTCAAAAAAGCATCAGCAACATGCACAGTCGCATCCTTGCGGTTAAAGAGCAACCTGGAAAGTGGTATGCACTCTTCCAAACCGTTATCAACACCTTCTGGGCCGACCTCTCACAGAACCTCAGTCGACTGGTCAACAGCGTGCATGCTGGTATGGATTTGGACAACCTGCACCATCTACAAGAAATCATACGCCCATTAGAGAGCCAGCATCTCGCTGTTCAACGCGTCCTCGATGAACTTGTCCCCTGGGTCTCCTTCATGGAAAATATCCCCGACTTCTTCAAACAAAGAGCTTACCAAGCGCTGGTTGACCAGCTGGGTGACGTTCTGATCTACAATCCCTGTCTCAACCAGATTGAGCCCCTCAGCACAACCGGCAAGGTGCACATCGAAGCGCTGCAAAATGGACTGTGGTCAGTTGCCAGCCTCTCTGAAAAAGAACAGTCTTCCTTAAGCGAAGCACAAGCCTGGCTCCAGGCACTATTGGAGGCACTGCAAGCGGCGGGAATCCATGCCCAGCAGCTGCAATCCATGTTTGAATCTTTTTCAACCCGAACCGAGCAGCTCATCGAAGAAATGGACTTCACCTTCCTCTACAGCTCCTCCCGCAAGGTCTTCCACATCGGTTATAACCTTGAAACCGGGCAACTTGATAAGAATTATTATGACCTGCTTGCGTCTGAAGCGCGCATCGCCTCCCTCATTGCCATTGCTAAGGGAGATGTACCTCAATCCCATTGGATGCACCTGAGCCGACCGATCACACGGATTAACGGTGATTATGCCCTCCTTTCGTGGAGTGCAACCATGTTCGAATACCTGATGCCGACGCTTTACCTGCGCTCCCAGCCCAACACCCTGCTGCATACCAGCGCTATTGGTGCGGTCCGGCATCAGCAGGCGTATGCCAAAACCAAGGAAGTTCCCTGGGGCATCTCCGAATCCGGTTTCTACCAATTTGACGCCAATCAGAATTATCAATACCGTGCTTTTGGCGTTCCCGGGCTGGGTTTCAAACGCGGCCTTGGTGATGACCTGGTAATTGCTCCCTACGCATCCCTGATTGCGATCAAATGGGCACCCTCGGCAGTGGAAGATAATCTTCTCAAGCTGATTGTACAAAAGACATTCGGTCTTTATGGCTTTTATGAAGCCATCGATTTCACTGAAAAGCGTCTGCCAGCTGGTAATCAAGCTGAAGTGGTGCAGGAATATATGGCACACCACCAGGGCATGATCATGATGGCTTTGGTTAATTACCTGCAAAACGACATCATGGTTGAGCGCATGCATGCCGACCCTCAGATCCAGAGTGTGGAACTGCTTCTGCAGGAGCAGATGCCCTTCAGCGTGCCGCTCCTCAAGCCAGGCGAAGAGGATATCAAAGGCACCCGCCGCATCAATGAAGCCCCAGTGGTTATCACACCCTGGACTGAACCGGTGGACACCACAGCACCCCGCACGCACCTGCTTTCCAATGGTGCATTCAGCACGCTGGTTTCCAGCAGGGGAGGCGGATTCAGCCGCTGGAAAGGCATCGACCTCAATCGTTGGCGTGCAGATGGTATTCTTGATCCCTGGGGTACCTGGATTTACATCCAGGATATGCAAAAGGACGCTGCCAGCGGAAACTACCCCACCTGGTCAACTACCCAGCAGCCCATTCCTGTTCCCCCAAATCTGGTGCAGGTTAGCTATTTTGCCCACATGGCAGTATTCCGCCGCACACAAAATGACATCATTTCTACAATGGAAGTGACCGTAGCTGCCAAAGACCCCCTCGAGATACGCCGTATTACCCTGATCAACAACCAGAATGACCCCCGCCACCTGCGTCTGACTTCATATGGCGAGGTCATCTTAAACCAGCAAGCAAACGACGTGCGCCACCCTGCCTTCAATAAGCTTTTCATCGAATCTGAATATGTGCCTGAACTCAATTTGCAGATTTTCAAGCGCCGCCCACATGGTGATGAAGGTCAACCCGTCGTTTTAGGGCATATGCTGTTGCTGAAAAACACAGGCAAACAAAACCGGGAAGATTTCAGGGTTGCCCATGAAGCCGACCGCCGAGTCTTTATTGGCCGCGGTCGCACCCTGCGGAATCCGCTTGCACTGCAATCCCCTGCATATTTATCAGGCACCAGTGGTGCCACTCTGGATCCTATCTTTTCTCTGGGCAGGGAACTTACCCTCCAACCGCATGATACCCGTGTGTTGGCATTCCTTACTTTCACAGCCACAAGCCGCAGAAGCCTACTTGACCTGGCAAAGCGCTACAGTCATTGGTCTCGCATTGAGGGCGCTTTCCTGGAAGCCGATAATGCTAACCTGGCCTGGCTGGGAAGGCAAAAAGTGGACACCCAGGCGTTTAAAACGAATCTGCGACTGCTTTCTGCGCTCCTATATTACAACAGCCAACTGCGTGCTAAACCGGAAATCCTGGCTGCCAACCGCCTTAATCAGGCTGGCCTATGGCGCTTTGGTATTTCCGGTGATTACCCTATCATCCTGCTGATGCTCGATAATGCTGAGCAGCTTGACCTGATTTTTGAGGCTGTTCAGGCTCAGTCCTTCCTGCGCAAGCGCGGATTCCAGACTGATCTGGTCGTTCTCAACCAGCAGGCAAGCGCATATAATTCAGAGTTGTACGACCTTATCCTGCGAAGAGTCCACCAGGCAAACGCCGACCAATGGCTGAACCAGCGTGGTGGTATCTTCGTGCGATACGCGGACCAGATCACAGCAGAGGAGCAAATCCTGCTCAAAGCCGCAGCCAGGGTTTGCTTGCACGGCAGTCAAGGCACGCTAACACAACAGCTGCTGGTTGAATCCGTTCCCTTTTCAGATTTGCCCTACCTCGCCCCCACCCAGCCTTCCCGCCAGTACCTGCCTAGTCCAGCACCCTGGGAAGGGAAAAATACAACTGCGCTGCAATTTTTTAATGGCTATGGCGGTTTCAGCCCGGACGGCAAAGAATATGTCATCAACGTCACGCCCGGAAAAACGACACCTGCCCCCTGGGTCAATGTGATTGGTTACCCCCACTTTGGCTTTATGGTCAGCCAGGCAGGCAGCCAGACAACCTGGGCACTCAACAGCGGCGAAAATCGACTTACACCCTGGCATAATGACCCGGTTATTGATCCTTCTGGTGAAGTGTTGTACCTGCGTGATGAGGAGAGCGGCGATGTGTGGACTCCCACCCCGCAGCCAATCCCTCCTGCCCAGCCTTACCGCGTGCGCCACGGCGCGGGCTATACTATTTTTGAATCCGAATCGCACGGTTTGCAGCAGGAACTGACCCTCTTTGCCAGCCCCCAGGACCCTGTTAAAGTTTACCATCTGCGAATCAAGAACACCCTCAATAGCAACCGCCGCATTACCGCCACCTGTTACCTCGAATGGGTGCTGGGGACAACCCACGCAGAAAGTGTTGGTCATCTCATCCCCAACTACAATCCCGAGCATGGCATGCTCACCATGCGCAACCCATATCACCCAGAATTGGGTGAATGGGTTGCATTCCTAATGGCTAACCGCTCCCCGCACAGCTTCACCACCGACCGCCTGGAATTCCTGGGAATCGATGGCGACCTTGCCCACCCGATTGGACTCTCACGCATCGGTCTCTCCGGAAAACTTGCCGTCGGCATTGATTCCTGTGCCGCGATGCAGCTGCACATTGACCTGCTCCCAAGCGGGACGGAAGAGATTTACTTTGTGTTAGGACAGGGGAAAAATCGGGTGGAGGTCCAATCTCTGGCTGAAAAATATCAGGATCCTTCTGCTGTTGGGGATGCTCTCAGCCAGACACATGTTTTTTGGGATGGCCTGCTGGACCGCATCCAGGTCGGGACACCCAATGCTGCCGCCAACCTGATGCTCAACCGCTGGTGGCTGTATCAATCACTTTCATGCCGCATATGGGGTCGCTCAGCATTCTACCAATCCAGCGGTGCTTATGGTTTCCGCGATCAACTCCAGGATGTTCTGGCCCTGCTCAGCATCGACCCTGCTATCGCTAAAGAACAGATTCTTAACGCTGCCTGCCACCAGTTTAAGGAAGGGGATGTCCTGCATTGGTGGCACCCGCCATCCGGACGAGGTGTACGTACGCGTATCTCGGACAACCTCTTATGGTTACCTTACGTTGCCTGTCTATATGTATCCACCAGCGGTGACACCTCCCTGTGGGATGAAAAGATCCCCTTCCTTGATGCACTGCCCCTCAAACCTGATGAACACGAACGCTACGGTCATTTCAGCACCACCTCTAAGACTTATACGCTCTTTGAGCATTGCCAACGGGCACTGCAAAAAGGCAGCACCCAGGGACGCCACGGGCTGCCGCTCATTGGCGCTGGCGATTGGAACGATGGTTTTAATTTTGTTGGCAAAGAAGGCCAGGGAGAAAGCATCTGGCTGGCATGGTTCCTCTGTGATACCCTCAAACGCTTTGCAGATGCCTGCGATAATCGCGGTGAAGCTCAGGCTGCCCAATATTATCGCAAACAAGCACATGCTTACGCCCAGTCCGTTGAAAAACATGCCTGGGATGGAAATTGGTACCTGCGCGCTTTTTACGATGATGGATCACCCTTGGGCAGCCAAAACTCAGATGAATGCAAGATCGATGCTATTGCCCAGTCGTGGGCGCTCATCAGCAGTGCTGGTGACATGCAACACAGCCGGCAGGCGATGGACGCAGCCTGGGAGCACCTCGTTAAACCTGACCTCAATCTCTGCCTGCTCTTCAACCCCCCTTTCGATAAAAGCAATCGCAATCCCGGTTATATTAAAAGTTATCCTCCCGGCGTGCGCGAAAATGGCGGGCAATATACCCATGCTGCTACCTGGACGAGTTGGGCGCTTGCGGAGATGGGCGATAGCATCCGCGCCTGGCACCTTTACGACATCCTCAACCCCATTTTCCAGAGCGATCACCAATCCCGTGCACGCCAGTATCGAGTTGAGCCTTACGTCAGTGCTGCTGATGTTTACAGCCAGGATCCCTGGTTGCAGCGGGGAGGTTGGACCTGGTACACCGGCTCAGCTGCCTGGCTCTACCGCCTTGGGATTGAAAGCTTACTCGGCTTCCATAAAGAGGGAGATAAGCTGCATATCGCCCCGGTCATCCCGCCCAATTGGGATGGTTTCCTCATCCAATACCGCCATGGAAATGCTCTCTACAAGATCCAGGTGCACAACCCCCTGCATCACGGCCGGGGTGTGGGTGAAGTCGTCATTGATGGAGAGCGGCAGTCAACGCACCTCATTCACCTGCTTGACGACGGTCAAGAGCACCAGGTTGACATTACCCTGGGTTAGCATAGTCGAACGCGCAATCAACTGATTCGCAGAGGGACATATCATTAAAATTTGGAATGATGAGGATATTGCGTCTACTCTATCCCACATAAGAGGTAAATTTTCTTCCAAGTTGAATAAATCCACTGCTTGATACTTCCTTATTTGCACCACAATGAACAAATCGGTGAAGCCAGAGAAGGTCACCCTCATGACCGTGGATATATTCATATTCGAGGAGTTTTCACTGGCCAGGGTCGGTCAAAATCCTTGATAGTTTACTGTAAGTTTATTCAAGATCTTTTTATGTTTCCCTAGTGACATCCGATTGCTGCTTACTTTCCCTCAATGACCGGATAGGATCCCCTCTGCTTCTTTCTTTCGATAGCTGCATAGCAAACGTCGAAAGTGTCATTCACTTACACCAATACGCATCGCTCCCTCTCTTTGCGTGATCTGTTTCTCATTTGCCATCTTCTTTTTTTTACAACGTTTGACCTCTTTGATGCTCATTGTTAGCGTCCTCTTTTCCAGCATGTCCTTTCACCTCAAATAGGACATTACTTCTTTGCCCTAACAAGATATCCGAATCCATAATTTAGCTTTGTGTTTGAGAGTATAATAGTGAGTTGGTTTTAGGCAGACTCTGTTTTGTTGTGGAGGCATATATGGCAGAGAAATATGACATCA